>NZ_CP192601.1:0-2277500 GCF_050632405.1 Sediminicoccus sp. BL-A-41-H5
CAGGAAATCACCCTCTCGGTTGTGGTGGCGCGACTGCCGCTGGAAGAGGGAGAGGTCGATGAGGTGGATGACGGCCACTTCGTCGACATCCCGCACCGCCGATATTTTTTCAGTGGCACCTTGGACCTGTGGCCGCAGGATGCCTGGACTGCGGTGATGCAGGGGGCGCAGAACGTGACAGCGTTTCAGGCCGACGTGGGCCGGTACCGCTCAGTATGGGTGCAGAACGAAGAGGCGGCGGAGTTCATCGTACCGCGCGAGCGGTTGGTTGTGCGGCATGCGGAGCTCGAGCGGTTCGAGGCGGCGCAAGCGATGGCCGCCGGTGAGTTGACGTCTGCTACAGCAGCGCCTCAGCCCGGCCAGCGTGGCGCGCCCGCGCGCTACGACTGGGACGCGTTTTGGTGCGAGCTGGCGGTGATGCTGCAGGTCGAGGGCATGCCGGAGACGCAGGCGGCTGTCATCCGGCGCATGGAGGCCTGGTTCGCGAAGCGCGGCCAGTTCCCGGACCCGAGCACGGTGAAGCGCAAGGTGACACTGCTATGGCGCCGCCACGCGGAGGCTCTCGCGCGCCCGGCCGCGTGAGACGGCTCTGCGAAGTCAGCGGGTAGGACCTGGTATGAGCGCCAGGTCCCATCCCTCGAACATCAACCAGCATTTGCCGCCACACCTGCGGGAGGTGTGCTCCATCCTGGCCGCTGGCCTGGTGCGGCTGCGCAGCCGCACTGCGGAGGATCTTGCCCGTGATGCCGCGCAGGTGGGGGAGGGTGGAGACATTCGCCTACACTCCACCGCCTGGCAGCGCCTCCATGCGAACCCCAACAGGGGAGGGACTCTGCATGACGAGACGATCCACCGCTGCGCCCGCGCCCGCGCCGGCGCCCACCATCCCAAGGATTCCGCCGCCCGAGGTGCTTGGCCGGCTGGCGGCGCTTCAGACCGCGCCCATTGTCACCCTGAAGCAGCAATGGCGGGAGCTCTATGGCAAGGAGCCGCCGCCATTCAGTCGCAGCTACATCACAAGTCGGCTGGCCTATCGGATCCAGGAATTGGCCTATGGCGGCCTGAAGCGGGAGACAAGGGAACGGCTCGAGGCACTTGGCGAGCAGCTGGACGGCGGCAACGTCGTCCTGCGACGCATCAGGGCCGATAGCCGCCCGCTGCCGGGCACACGCCTCATCCGCGAATGGCAGGGCGTGCAGCACGTGGTCACGGTGCGGCAGCATGACTTCGAGTTCGAGGGACGGCCGTATCAGTCGCTGTCCTCCATCGCGCGGCACATCACCGGCACGCGCTGGAATGGCTGGACGTTCTTTGGGCTGAAGGGGAGGGCAGGGGCATGAGCCGCCGCGCCCGCATCGAGCCGGCCATGCCCGCTACCACGAAGAAGCTGCGCTGCGCGGTCTATACGCGGAAGTCCACGGACGAGGGACTGGAGAAGGAATTCAACTCCCTCGACGCGCAGCGCGATGCCTGCGAGGCCTACGTCACCAGCCAGCGCGCCGAGGGCTGGGTGCTGGTCCGTGATCGCTACGACGATGGCGGCTTCTCCGGCGGCACGCTGGAGCGACCGGCGCTGCAACGCCTGCTGCGGGATATCCAGGCCGACCTCGTCGATGTGATCGTGGTTTATAAGATCGACAGGCTCAGCCGCTCCCTGATGGACTTCGCCAAGCTGGTCGAGGTGATGGACGCGCATGGCGTGACGTTCGTGTCCGTCACGCAGTCGTTCAACACGACCACCAGCATGGGTCGGCTGACGCTTAACATCCTGCTGAGCTTTGCGCAGTTTGAGCGGGAGGTCATTGGCGAGCGGATCCGCGACAAATTCGCAGCCTCGCGTGCCCGTGGCATGTGGATGGGGGGCAAGGTGCCGCTCGGCTACGATGTCGTGGCCAGGAAGCTGGTGGTGAACGAGGAGGAGGCGCTGCGCGTCCGGCGCGTGTTCGAGGTCTTCGTCGA
Organism: Sediminicoccus sp. BL-A-41-H5; assembly: GCF_050632405.1. NCBI lineage: Bacteria > Pseudomonadati > Pseudomonadota > Alphaproteobacteria > Acetobacterales > Roseomonadaceae > Sediminicoccus > Sediminicoccus sp. BL-A-41-H5. Next base: position 1,960 of record NZ_CP192601.1, read on the forward strand.
GACTGGATCAGGGATCGAGACGGTGCGGGACTTGCAGTCCGAGGGCGCCACCAGCAAGTCGGGCCGGCCGCTGGACAAGGGCGACGTCTATAAGCTGCTGAACAACCGGACCTATGTGGGCGAGGCCGCGCACAAAGGGCAGGTCTATCCCGGCGAACACCAGGGCATCGTGCCGCGGGAGCTGTGGGACCGGGCGCATGCCGTGCTGCAGGTCAGCCCGCGGGTTCGCGCCAACCAGAACCGGGCGCAAGCGCCGGCGCTTTTAAAGGGGCTGATCTTTGGGGTAGACGGTCGGGCGCTGTCGCCGACGCACGCCCGGAAGAACGGGCGGCTCTACCGCTACTACGTGGCGCAGCGGGTGCTGAAGGGCGACGCTGGCGGCGACGACAGCATCGTGCGCCGGGTTTCGGCGGCGGAGATCGAGACCGCGGTGGTGGAACAGGTTCGCGCGCTGCTGCGCCAACCGGAGATCGCAGTCGGCACCTGGAGAGCCGCGCGCAAGGACGCACCCGAGCTGACGGAGATGGAGGTCAGCGACGCGCCTACATCGGCTTGATCCGATCCGCTATGGGAGCAGTTGTTCCCCGCGGAGCAGGTTAGGATCGTCCGGTCTCTGGTGGAGCGGGTGGTGGTTGGCCGGGCCGGCGCGGACATTCGGCTGCGACTGGATGGGCTTGGTGGGCTGGTCCGCGACCTCACCGCTATCGCGCCGGACGCTCTGAGGGCTGTAGCATGACGACCGCGACCAGCATCACGGTCCGGGTGCCCCTGGCCATCCGATACCGGCCGGGGCGGAAGACCGTCGTGACGCCGAGGGCCGATGGTGGGGCGCCGGTTATAACTAGGGTCGATCCGCGTCTTGGCCAAGGCGCTTGCGCGGGCGTTTCGGTATCAGCGGATGCTGGACGTAGGCCGATATGCGACCATCAGCGAGATGGCCGAGGGCGAGGGGATCGAGCGCGGCTATCTCGGCAGCCTTCTTCGCCTAACGCTGCTGGTTCCAGAGTTCGTTGAGGCTATCCTGGATGGGCAGCAGCCTGATGGTGTGACCCTGCCGGCGCTGATGAAACCGCTCCCGGCATCGTGGGACGAGCAACGCGAGCAGGCCGGCCTGCAGCAAGATCCTGGATCCGTGCGCCAGCGGTAATGATCGCCTTCAGTTTGGACGATCGTAGTTTCCTCCGTCGGATCTGCAGACCGAGAGGGTAGCGCTCTACATCGTGGATCCGAACCCAGGATACGATCGCGTCGATCGCTCTAGATTGCTGCGGCTCATCGGGCGCCGGGCACCTCTCCTTCACGTATCTCGCTTTGGACGATGCCTGGAAGCGTGATGGTGAACACGGCCCCCTCTGCATCGTTGTGGGCCTCGATGGTGCCACCCATGCCCTTCACCAGACCGTAACAGATCGACAGCCCGAGGCCGGCGCCCTTGTCTGGACCTTTGGTGGTAACGAAGGGCTCGAAAACTCGTTTTATCACCTCCGGTGCGATGCCACCGCCCGTGTCGGCGACAGTCAGTCGGACGCTGCCCTCTGCTTCCGGCAAAGCTGCGATACGGATCCGGCGTGGCCCGCCATTGCTCCGCGTTGCAAGAGCGTCGCGGGCGTTCAGCAGCAGGTTAAACAGCACCTGCTCGAGCAGGATGGCATTTCCGACAACGGTAGGGGCCGGATCGCCAAGCGCGACGTCCACATCGATCATCGCCTTGTGCAAATTGCCGCGAGCCAACTGCAGGCTGCTCTCCACAACCTCTCCGAGCGGGATGGCCGTCTGCGTGCCCCCCTCTGCCGTACCACGAGCGAAGCGGCGCAAATTCTCAACCAGGTCAGATGCCCTTTGCGTCTGCTTGACGATGTCTTCGAGATGCCCGTCCGCGCCCTCGGTGTCGCCTTGGCGCAGTGCGAGCTCCGCCAATTCTGCGGAAAGCGACATGGACTGCAGCGGCTGCCTGATCTCATGCGCCAAGCCGGTTGCCATCTCGCCGATCGATGCGAGCCTAGCCGCGGCCAGGGCGCGTGCCTGGGCTTCGCGCTCGGCCGAGACATCAAGAACGTAGCCCACGATTTCGCAGGTGCCGTCCGGCCGCAGGCCTAGTAGGTGGCACCGTGACCTGAGGGGACGCCACGAGCCATCGGGCTGGCGAATTCGATAGTCGATAGTGGCCGTTCCCTCCTCTACAACCCGGTACAAGAAGGATTGGTAGGTGGTTGCATCAAGGTCCACCCATTCGCGAAGGCTGTCTACGCCAGTGAAGGTAGCGGCTGGCCAGCCTGTCACCGTCTCAAAACCCCTCCGCGATAGATCAGGCGGTCCGTCCCGTCCGGCTTCAGATCGCGCAGGAAGATCATCGCCGGTAATCCGCCATGCAGCCGCTCGACCTCTGCGCGCCCCGCCAGGAGCGCCTCTGCCTGCTGGCGGGCCTTCAGAACCGCTTCGCGACGATTGGCCCAGACTGCGATGCCCAAGCCGAGGCTTACCGCAAAGCTCCCAACGATCAGAAGACGCATCACCACCCAGGCGGAGGCATCCTGCAAGGCGCGGCGCTCATAGGCGCCCACCATCCAGCCGGGAGCTTGGGTAAGCCGCTCGGCAGCATAGACGTTGTCCGGTCCGGTCCCCAAACCAGGACCGACGATCAGGGCGCGCTGCGTATCCGCAAGCAAGGGGGCGAGCCAATCGGGTGCCGCCACGCCGATGAAGCGCCCTTCGCGGTCCTGGCTTTGCGCCAGGACTCTGAGCCGCCCGTGAATGATCGCTGCGGCGGTGCCGGGTGGCAACTCCTGCCGTTCCAGAAGCGCAAATAGCGAACCGGGTGGGAAGCCAAGTGCCAAGGCGCGGCGTGGCTGGCCTTCGCGATCGATCGGCACAGTGATCGTGAGCACCGGTTGCGCGGCGAACGGTCCGTCAAACAGGTCGGAAACCGCTGGCCGGCCTGATTCGAAGACTGAGCCGAGCGCTTGTGCCAGCGCTTCCCGCGCTTGCTGTGGCAGCGTCTCCGGCAGTGTGGGTCCGGAGAGGGTCAGTGTGTTCGCCAGTGGCCTGTAGCTAGGCGGCTGGTCCAGAACCACGAGCCAGCCGCCGACCGTCTCAGCCCAAGGTCGGATGCGCGTCGCGAAGGCGGCCGCATCCTGTGGATCGTCCAAAAGTGGCGAATTCGCGAGAGCCTGGAGCGCTGTGACATGGCTGCCGATCTGCGCGTCCACTGCCGCCGCGACGGCCCGGGCAGTTGCCTGTAGGCGAGCGTTGTCAACTGCCCGATACGCTTCTAGCGCGGTGATGGCGGCGAAACCGGCGAAGGCCAAAAGCGGCAGAAGCGCCGCGACGGTCAAGGGGAAGAGCCTGACCCGCCATCGCATGGTAGGGGCTGGCGACAGGAAGCTCTTCGCGTTTTCCATCCCTGTCACCTCCAACGATGTCTCATTGCGTAGGCTCAATATATCATCGCATGAGAAGGGCCTTTTCGTAAGTTGAGAACAGCGCGGTCAGAAAATGCAAAGAATCACCGAGTTGCGCCTTCCTCGCTGGACATGCCACAGCCACACGGACGAGCGGCACGAGTATCCCGTATGGGGCGGCCAACGAGAGCGGCACTATCCGACTCTGTCGATACAGCCCTCCATGGCGAGGATCAGTGCCGGAACACGGTGAGCTTACGCTCCGCGTGGCGACCCGGAAAACGCATCAGGCATGCGGCATCAGTTTGTCGTTCGTTTCGCCCTGGGCGCTGCCTGGAAGCTTGATCGTGAACACCGCCCCTTCTGCGTCGTTGTGCGCCTCTATGCTGCCTCCCATGCCTTTCACGAGGCGGTGACAGATCGACAGCCCGAGACCAGTACCCGTCTCCGGACCTTTGGTGGTGACGAAGGGCTCGAACAGCTGTGCCATCACATCCGGCGCGATCCCGCCGCCCGTATCGGCGACGGTCAGCCGGACTGTCCCATCCGATCCCGGTGCGGCCGCGATGCAGATCCGCCGCGGCGCGCCGTCCGGCCGCGCCGCCAGTGCGTCGCGGGCGTTCAGCAGCAGGTTGGACAGCACCCGTTCGAGCAGAACCTCCTGACCCTGCACAACAGGCGAGGGATCGCCGAGATCCACTTCGACCTTGATGGAGGCGTCGTGCAGCACGCTGCGCGTCAGATCGAGCACGCCCTCAACCAATGTCGTCAGCGGTACGGCCTGCGACGACCCCCCTTCCTCGGCGCCTCGCGCGAAGCGACGCAAATGCTCGATGGTTTGGGCCGTCCGCTGCGTCTGCTCCACGATCTGCTCAAACTGTTCGTCAACGCCCACGATATCGCCCTCGGTAGCGGCGATCTGGCCCATCTCGGCGGCGAGGGAGATGGATTGCAGCGGTTGCTTCATCTCATGCGCCAGGCCCGCGGCCATCTCGCCCAGCGAGGCAAGTCGGGCGGCAGACATGGCGCGGGCCTGCGCCTCGCGCTCGGCCGATACATCAAGGATGTAGCCGACGATTTCGCAGGTGCCGTCCAGCCGCCGGGCCAACAGCCGACCTCGCGACTTTAGATCACGCCATGAGCCATCAGGTTGGCGAATCGAAACTCAACGCTTCCCGTTCCCTCACGCACAACCCGTTCGAAGAAGGCGTCGTAATCGTCCTTGCTGAGGTCACCCCACGGCTGAGAGCTTTCCACGTCAGCGAAGGTAGCCGCCGGCCATCCCGTCACCGTCTCGAAATCCCCCGCGCGGTAAAGCAGGGGTTTCTTGCCGTCCGGTGTTAGCTCGCGCAGGAAGATGATGGCCGGCAGCCCACCATGCAGCCGCTCGACCTCGGCGCGCCCGATGCGCAGCGCCTCGGCTTCGGCCCGGGCGTCCTGCACCGCCTCGCGGCGGCTGGCCCAGACAACGACCGTCAGGCCAAGGCCAAGAGCGGCGCCACCGGCGAGTAGCCAACGCAGAGCCGCCCATGCCAAGGCTTGCTGCACCGCCAGTGGCTCGGCAACTGTTACGGTCCAGCCAGGGACCAGCCTCAGCCGCTCGACGGCGTAGACGTTGTCTTGCCCACTCCAGCCGGGTCCCACGACGAGGCCGTGCTGCTTGCCGGCGATTGCTGTGCTGACCCATTCAGGCGCCCGAACGCCAACGCGGCGGCCTTCGGGATCGAAGCTATGCGCTAGGATGCGCAGTTGGCTGTCGGCGATGGCGGCGAAGGTGCCGGGTGGAAGGCCCTGCCGCATGAGCAGTAGCCGCAGCGCTGCCGGCTCGAAGCTAAGCGCCAAGGCGCGACGCGGCATGCCGTCGCGGATAACAGGCACCATAGCGGTCAGGATTGAGCGCTGGATGACCGCCCCTTCGAAAAGGTCTGAGATCCCGGGCCGGCCATGTTCGAAGACCTCGGTCAGCAAGGACGCGACGGCTTGCCGGTTCTCGGGCGGCAGTTCGGTTGGCAGGGACGTCTGGTCTGGCTGGTTGCTGAGCGAGAGGACACGATGGTCGGGCGGCGGGCCAAGCAGCACGACCCAGCCGTCGAACAACTCGCCCACGCCGCGACTGCGCGCTGCGAAACCCTGGGCGTCGAGATCGCCATCCAGTCGTCGCGAGGTGGCGAGCACCTGTAGCGCTGCGACATAGGTGCCTAGCTGAGCATCGACAGCGGCTGCGAGGGCGCGTGCGGTGTCGCGCAGACGTGTCTCGCTGGAGGCACGATAGGAGTGAAGGGTTGAGAGCGCGGAGAAAATCGCGAAGGCGAGGAGGGGTAGAAGCGCCACCAAGCCCAATAGCAGGACGCCGCGCTGCCTCCGCCTCGTCCGGGCCATCGCCTGCGTAGCAGTCACCCCGTTGTCTTTCTCGGAACCGGCTCTTCGCAAATCGGATGGTCAAATGTCACGTCAAGCTCTCTGCTGTCGGCTTCGACCACGAGGCGAATTACGCACGGATATATCCGAACGTCTTTAAGCTAGGTCAAATTTCGAGCGTTGAGTAGACACGGCCCGTAGGGTGCCGTCTGTGGCCTGGGGCGCCTTGGGAGCGGCTGCGGCGTGCGGGGAAGGTGGCGAGGGGCTAGATAAGGGTAGGGGTTGCTCGTCCAGGCTCGATCGGCAGGCGATCAGAATACGGAAATGCCCCGACTCCGATCTGGACGAATGCGCTTGAGTTCAGCCACTTGGAGCTTGAGGGTGAAATCGATCTACCCTCAAGCTTCGGAGAATTTGGGCCCTCCGCAGAGAGATTTCCGGGTTCGTTGCGTTCTCCAACCCTCAAGCCGTCGCGGCAAAACCTCAGGAACCCTGCAGTTCACAGCGCCGTGTGATACGTGGTGAGTGATTGTTCGGGGAGACACTGGAGCGGGCGAAGGGATTCGAACCCTCGACCCCGACCTTGGCAAGGTCGTGCTCTACCCCTGAGCTACGCCCGCCCGCTCCGTGGGTTAGTGTTTCGCACGCATCGCGGACCCTGGCAAGCCCACCCCGGCATGCCCTTAGCGCATAGCGGCTACCACCTGCCGCTGCCAGGAGGTCTCGTATCCCGCACGCGGCGGTGCAGGCCGCCGAACTCGCATCCCTGGTGACATTTCTCCAGCCAGAGCGCAGTGTTCCGCATCGATATGCCTGTCACGGCCACCCCGCGCGAAGGCACGTTCATCCGCCGCTGGGGTGGCATGTTTGGTTATCGATTCGTCGTGCTCATTGCGGTTGCGCTCGTCATGGCCGTCTTGGCGGTGGCCTATGCGGTGCAGTCCTCGCGTCGTCAGGTCCGCGCGGAGACCGAAGCGGCTCACCTCACCCAAGCCATCGCCATCGGACCCGCCGACCAGGTATCCCGCACGGTGGATGCCGTCGGGTTTGTTCTCGCGGACCTCATGGCGCGGGCCCAGCGAGGTGAGGCCCAGGCCCTCTCGCCGGACATGTCGAACCTTGTTCAGGATATGCCGCAACTCCGTGGAATCTTGATCCTGGATGGCCATGGGCGTGTGGTCGAGGCGATGCCGGCCGCCTTGCGTGAACGGGATTTCGGCGGCAGTGCCTGGTTCAAGGAATTGTTGGCGATCCGTGAGGCGGGTGCGATCGGCGTCCTGCGCGTGGTGGGGCCGCAGCCGGGCCGTTTGCTCGACGAACCCACGGGCGAGGGTGCCTGGCGCCGCTGGACAATCCCCCTCGCGCTCGCACGACCCGCCGCTGGAGGTATCCAGGGAGAGTTCGCGGTCGCTCTTCTCAATCCCGAATATCTGACCGCGATCGCTGCCACTCCGGGCGTGCCTTTGGGGTGGACATCCGCCTCTACGGCTTCGACGGCGCTCTCCTTGCTCACGACGACGGGCGGAACGAAGCAATTGGTCGCAGGCTGCCAGAGAACTGGTTATTCCGCGACTTCCTACCCCGCCGCGAGGCCGGCTCATTCACCGGCACGGACGCATTTCAGCGCGAAGTCACCGCAAGCTTTGCCGTGAGCCGCCAGGTCCCCATCGTGATCGAGGTCGCTCAGAGCAGGCGCGACATCATGGAGCCGGTGCGGGAGCAGTTGCACATCTTCCTGCTCGCACGGTCATCCACGCGCAGCACGGGCAAAGCGGGCGCCGTCCCCTGGTTCTCGCCGGTCAGGACGAGTTCGGGCAAAGCGGGCAAGGCGGCCGGCGGGCCGATCCGCAGCGTCTCGGCCGAGGCCGAGGCGAGGAAGAGCAGCAGGAGAAGAAGCGCCCTCACAGGGCGTCCGTCCACGCGGCGGCCTCGGCGGCGCGGGCAGCCCAGGACTGGGCGGCGACGGCGGCCTGGCGGGCGGCGGCGTTGGTGTCGGCGAGGCTGGCGCCCAGGGCGGCGGCGAAATCCTCCGGCGTTCGCGCGACCTGGACGAGGTGACGATAGCCATCCAGCGCCGGGAAATCCGTGCTGACCACGGGGCGGCCAGCGGCGAGGTATTCCCGCAGCTTCAGGGGATTGCAGGCGCGGATCTGCGCCGTGTCACGGAAGGGGATGATCCCGGCATCCCAATGCTGGGCATAGCCCGGCAGCGCCGCATGCGGCCGCGCGCCCAGTCGGTGGATGTTGCCGAGGCCCTCGAGCGCGGAGAGGTCGGTCTGCGCCGCGCCGATCATCACGAAGCGCCATTCCGGCAGGAGCCGCGCTGTGGCGGCGACCAGGTCGAGATCGATCCAGGGCGCGAGGCTGCCATAGAAGCCCGCAACCGGCCCGCCCTCGGGAAGATCCGTGGGGCGGGGCGCGGGCGTGCTGAACAAGGCGGCGCCGAGCTTGCGCGCGGCGCGCGCGGCGTCGCCCATGGAAAACGCGGGCTTGCGCAGTCCGATGGAATTCACCCAGACCACATGGCGATCCGCCGCCATGTGCGAGACGAGGTGCTGGCTGGAGGAGGGATGCGCGCCCCAATCCTCGCCGAACACGATGAGGTCATGCGCCATCAGGCGATATCCCGCACCACGCGGGCGGGGCAGCCGGCGGCGATGACGCCGGGCGGCAGGTCGCGCGTGGCGACGCTGCCCGTGCCCACCACCGTGCCGCGGCCGATGTGCACGCCGGCCAGCACCGTGACGCCGCTCGCGAGCCAGACATCATCCTCCAGGATGATGTCGCCGATCTGCGTCGCATCGCAGGAGAGGCCCGCCGCACGGCGCTCGGCCTCCAGCGGGTGGCCCGGATAGCCGGCGAGAAAGCAACGGCCGGCGAGGCGCACATTGTCGCCCATCACGACGCGCGTGCCGAACGCGATGGTGGTCTGCCAGCCGATATCCACATTGCTGCCGACCTCGAGCAGCGGCGCGGCACTGGCGCTGCGGCCGGTGAGCGTCGTGGTAGCAGAGAGCCGCACATCACGCCCAAGGCGGATGGTGAGCGGCCCCAGAGGGGCATGCCGCCTTCCAGGTAGAGGCCCGGAGCCTCGTTCTCGACGCGCGAGAGGAATAGGGGCGTCCACCAGAGGATGCGCATGGCGTTCGACCAGGCGCCCGTCACGCCCTTGTGCAGGGCATAGAGCGCGCGGTGCAGCGGGCGAATCACCGGCATGCGCGCGCCGCGGATCGCCTTGGCGGCGCGGTAGGCGAGGCGGGCGGCTGGGTGCTCGCCCCGCTTCATCCAGGCCTTGAGGGAGAGGGTCGCGCTCATTCCACGGTCACCGATTTGGCGAGGTTGCGCGGGCGGTCTACGTCATGCCGGAGCACCACGGCGGTGTGATAGGCGAGCAGCTGCAGGAACACCGCCTGGGCGAAAGGCGCGGTGAGCGCATCGCCCGGCAGGGTGATGGTCTGCGCCGCTGTCGCTTCCGCGGCCTCGAGGCCGGCCGCGTCGGTCAGTGCCACCAGATGCGCGCCGCGTGCCGCCACCGCGCTCGCATTGGCCAGCACCTTGGCCTGGCCCGCATCGCCCGGCGTGCAGACGATGACGGGCGAGCCCTCGCGGATCACGGCGATGGGCCCGTGCTTGAGCTCGCCCGAGGGATAGCCCTCGGCGCGGATATAGCCGAGCTCCTCCTCCAGTGCGCGGCAGGTGGCGAGAAGCGCCTCGATAGGCGCGAGGCCGTGGGCGAGGCCCTCGGCCATCAGATGCGGGATGACCTCGGAATCGGTGTCGGAGGCGAAGTGGTGGCCCTGGTCGCGCAATTGGCGGCGCAGCGCGTCATGGTTCTCGATGATGCCGTTGTGCACGACGGCGACGCCGCCATGGCGGTGCGGGTGGGCGTTGTGCAGCTCCGGCCGGCCATGGGTGGCCCAGCGGGTGTGGCCGATGCCGGCGCGGCCCTCGGGGCGGGCGGCCTCCAGCATGCGCAGCAGGTCCGTCGCGCGGCCCAGGATGCGGTGCACCGGCAAGCCGGGCCCGGCCAGGGCGACGCCGGCCGAATCATGGCCGCGATATTCGAGGCGCCCGAGGGCCGCGGCGAGATCCACTGCCACCGGATGTCCGTTCACCATGCCCACAATGCCGCACATGCCATTCGCTCCTGAGAGGGTCTTCCTCCGGCTCAGGGCATGCGGCGTGCCAGCCCGCCATTCGCAGCCTGCCAGGCAGGGCGCGAGGGGTATTCAGGGCAGGGGGGCAGTTCGGTGCAGCGTCACGCGGATGCCGCCATGCGGTACGGGCGGGCTGGCTGGCAGGAAGGGCAGGCGGGTCGCCTGGGCGAGGCGCGGCTCGGCCGCGACCAGACCCACGCGCCAGCCGGAGAAGCGGGTCAGCAGCACCTGGCCCAGCGCCTGGTAGAGCGGGAGAAGCTGCTTCTTGTCGCTGAGGCGATTGCCATAGGGCGGGTTCACGATGACGAGGCCGGCGGGGCCGGGCGGCGGCGCGGCCTCGCTGATCGTGGAGCGCTGGAATTCGGTGAAGGCCGCGACGCCCGCGCGTTCGGCATTGGCCGCGCTCATCGCGATCGCGCCGGCGTCGCGGTCGCGGCCATGGAAGCGGAATTCCGGCGTGCGGGCGGGGTTCACCGCGCGCATCTTCGCCCAGGCGTCAGCCTCGAAGGTGGCGAGCTGCTCGAAGGCGAAGCGGCGATCCCGGCCAGGATTGAGGCGCGCCGCGATCTCCGCCGCCTCGAGGATGAAGGTGCCCGAGCCGCACATCGGGTCGAAGACCGGCTCATTCCCCTCGAAGCCGCATTGCCGCAGGAAGAGGGCGGCCATGGTCTCGCGCATCGGCGCCGCGTTCACCGCCTGCTTGTGGCCGCGCCGGTGCAGCAACTCGCCCGAAGTGTCGAGGCTGATGGTGCAGATGTCGTTCTCGATGCGGACGCGGATGCTGACCTCGGCGTCATCGGCGATGTGGGTGCCCAGCGTTTCGCGGATGGCGCGCTCAATGCGCTCGGCGGCGGCCCCGCTATGATAGATGCGCGAGCGGCTGCAACTCGCCTCCACCCGCACCGGTATATTGGGGCGCAGCACGCTCGCCCAGGGCACATGGCGCGCGCGGCCGTCCAACTGCGCCAGATGCTCCACCCGGAACCGTGCGATGCGGGCCAGGACGCGCCCCGCACCGCGGATCCAGAGGTTCGCCCGCCAGACCTCGGGCCAGCCGCCCTCCAGCACCACGCCGCCGGGCACGGTCCGGGGGCGCCTGAACCCTTTGCCGCGCACTTCGGCGAGGAGCGCCTCTTCGAGCCCGGGCAGGGCGGTCAGGAAAATCTCGAAGCCGGTGTCACGCATCATGCGCCGTGCTTACGCCCTGTGGCCCCATCCGGCCAATCAGGCGAATTCAGGCGGCAGCGTGCCTTCCTCGCGCCAGGTGATGAGGCGGCGGTAGATGGTGGAGGGGTTGATGTCGAGTAGCGTCGCCGCGCGCGGCACGTCGCGCTGCGTGTGGCGCAGGGCGGCCAGGATGGCGCGGTGCTCGATTTCCTTCATTGGCATGAATTCGGGCTCCTGCGGAGGCGCAGGGGTTGGCGGGGGCGCGGGCGGTAGCGCCGGTTCGGCTGGCGGCGGTGCGACGAAGACCGGTTCCGGCGCCGGCTGCGTCACAACGGGCATTGGCGCGGGTGGGGGAGGGGGCGGCGCTGCCACCGCCGCCCCGCGTGGGGCAGCGCGCAGCAGTTGCGGCGGCAGCATGGCGCGCTCCAGCGCGGCGTCGTCATGCAGCACCACGGCGTTGCGGATCGCGTGGAGCCCGGAGCTCAAGCTCTTCGCCATCCTCTTCGCGCTGATGACGCTCGGCCTGCCGGTCGCGAGCGGCAAGGATGTCGCGATGTCCTATTGGACCGACACCTATGTGAAGATCGCGATCATGACCTTCGCCATCGCCTCACTGGCACGCGCGCCGGGTGATTTCGCGCTGGCGGCGCGCGCCTTCGTGCTGGCGGGGATGCTCGTGGCCGGTGTCGCCATCTCCAACGCGGCCAATGAGATCGGGCTGGTGGAGGGTACGCGCGTCACCATCGACCGCGACATCGGCTCGGTGCTGGGCGACCCGAACGACCTCTCGCTCGTGCTGCTCTTTCCGCTCTCCTTCGCCGTCGCGCTGGTGCTGACGCCGCGCACGGGGCTGCTGAGCCGTGGCTTCGGCGCGATCGGCGCCGTGCTGATCGTGATGGCGATCCTGGAGACGCAGAGCCGTGGCGGGTTGCTCGGCATCGTCGCCGTGCTGGCCTTCACCTAGCCGGTCTATATCCTGCTGGCGCTGGCCGCCGCCACCAGCCGCTACGTCCTGGCTCAGGCGGCCAGCGCCAGGCCCGGTAGCCCCAGCGTCGCCGCGAGACCCTGATCAAGGCGCGTCATGGCCTTGAGACCGAGCAGCGCGGTGGCGTGGGATGGATCACCCAGTGAGAGGCGGATGTCACCTGGCCGCTCCGGGCCGAAGCTCCGCCGGGCCATCCGACCGCAGACGCGCTCCAGCGAAGCGAGCAGTTCCATCAGTGAGGTCGCGCGCCCGGTGCAGACATTGATGACGGCCGCCTGTGGTTCGCGCTGCAGCAGCGCCATGCCGCCCATCAGGTGGCGCACCACATCGGCCACATAGATGAAGTCCCGCACCTGCTCGCCCGTGCCGTTCACGGTGAGCTGTTCGCCCGAGGCGACACGGCGCGCGAAGATGGAGATCACGCCGCTATAGGGCGAGTGCGGATCCTGCCGCGGGCCGTAGACGTTGAAGAAGCGGCAGCCAAAGGTCGGGACGCCATGCGCGAGCCAGGCGACCTGGCCATGCAGTTCGGAACCCAGCTTGTCCGCGCCATAGGCGGTGAGCGGGCGGGGCGCCGTTTCCTCGCTGATCGGCATGCGGTCCGGATTGCCGTAGATGGCGGCGGAGGAGGCATAGACCACGGGGATGCGGCCCTCCGCGCGCGCCGCGTCCATCACGGCGACGGTGCCGGTCTGGTTCGCGCGATGCGTGCCGAGCCAATCCTCGTTGGAGCGCGCGACGGAGGCGATGGCGGCGAGGTGGAAGCAGCCGGCCACACCTCGCATCGCACGGCGCACCAGCGCGGCATCGGCGACGTCGCCCTCGAGGAGTTCGGCGCCGGGCGGCAGGTTCTCGCGCTTGCCGGTGGAGAGATCATTCAGCACGCGCACGCGATCGCCGCGCGCGATCAGCGCGTCCGCGAGGTGGGAGCCGATGAAGCCGGCCCCGCCGGTGATGAGGTAAAGCGCCATGAAAGCCGCTCCGCTGTTGGTTGCGGAATGGGTTCATCAAGCAATGTGCCGGGCGTGTTTCGCGGGCTGCGAGGCAGAGAGCAATGCAAACAGCCCAACCATAATGATAAAATAATATAATAGCATGTTATTTCTCATGAAATGTAATTCTCATGATCCCATGCTACCTATTAATGGTTGCTGAAATAGGAATTCTAATTGGTAATTGGGCGTAAGGGATGTCTGTAGTGATTCAAAAAAGTAAAATCTGCCAAACATGAATAAATATACTATAGAAATTTATCATAGAAGTTGTGGATACAATATCTGGCATCCACTTTGAATTCTTGTTCTGATTGCCGGAGTTTCTCAGAGATAGGTTTCAGATCTTCATAAACCTTCATAGAAAAATAGGCTGCGGCGACGAGGGCTGCTGCTACGCCGAGGCCGGTGGCTAGGGTGTCAATTGCGCCGACCGTTGTCATAGCGCCAGCGCCCTTGAGCGATGCTTTGCCAAACTCACAATTTACCTTAAAGAGGAGCGCTGCCCTTTCATCCTCGACTTCTGCTGCCCTTTGTCTATAGTCACGTATTTGTTCCATGACGAATTTATCAAAATCCGCTTCTTCACTACAATTCCGAACAAGCTGTCCCACTGCATCGAATAGGGCGTCCCGCGCTTCAGCCTGTCGTCCCCATGCATTGGTTCTTAGAGTCAGGACGTCTTGGACGGACAACCGACTGAGGCAGTCGAAATCTACGTATTCTCCGTGGGCAAGTTTTAGAGCGCGGTTACGATAGTTCCAATACGGGTCAATCTCTGCTATTTGGTCTAGGAATTTCGCGCTGTTTTGCTGGAATTTTCGCAGTATAGCGTCATGACATTGGTGTATCCCATACGGTACGAGGCCCTGCGTCATGCAAAAGCTAGTAAGCTTAATCGTATGGCCTATCCTTGCACGCGCGACGTTTGACAGGGGCTCTCGCAAACCCTCCGTGCCAAGTGGAAACGTGACGTCTGCCAACGGTGGGCCACCGTTGATTCCGCCGTCAGCGCTCCCACGCGCTTCCGCGATTGCCCAAACGCGCTCGGGTGTCTCGAATAGCCACTTATCGTTTTGCACCGCCGCTGCCTGAAATTGGGGGTCGGCAGCAGCAGTCCGGAACAATTCCAGCAGCATTGATAAATCGAGCGGAAAGCCGCCCAAGTCGACCATACCTATTCGGAACTCTGGCCCGGGTGGTTGGTACGTGCGGACAACCGAAACGCTGCCTTGTTGGATAGCCGCCTTGGCCGCATCAACAACTGCAGCAAATTCATCATCGTAGCCAGGTGCCTTCCCGATGCGCCTCATGGGATTCGAACTAGGCATGGACACTATCGGCGGCATACCGAGAGCCATGCCCAGCGCGGTCGACGGAAACAGGTCTCGGTCGTCTGGATCGAGCAACTGCACCCTGTCATAGGTTAGAAGTGCGGCCTTTAGGTCAAGCAGCGTGGGCGGCCTTTCTGACGGTATCAATAATGTCGAGCGCACGACCGTCTCCACCTGACTTTACCAGCGAACATACTCCTAATTACGACTTAAAAAACACGCGAAAAATACCGTAACCCAGAGGCTGGTAATAGCGCCCCGGTGTTCAGCTTTATTCTGGCGTGGAAGATGACTGGCGCGCCCTGGTGGATTCGAACCACCGGCCTGAAGCTTAGAAGGCTCCTGCTCTATCCAACTGAGCTAAGGGCGCTGAAATGCGGGACGCTCAATGCGTCCAGTTGTCGGGCCGGTTCGTGCGGAAGTTGTCGGCATAGACCTTGGGCTTGATCGGCCGCGCACGGGCGGGTTCCTCCACCTCATAGGCGATGCCCTGACCCTGGGCGTAGGCGACCGCGGCCTCGCGCGATGGGAAGGTGAGGCGGAGCTGCTTCGTCGTGTCGGCCGAGCCGATCCAGCCGGTGAGCGGATCGAGGCGGGGGCGGACGGCGGGCGTGAAGACCAGCACCCATTCATGGGTTTTGGCGCGGCCCGACTGCATGGCCGAGCGCGGCGGCTGGAAGATACGGGCCGAGGTTTTGACGAGCGACATGCGGCGAAGATCCTGAACAGGCCAGATGCGGCGCATGATAGGCCGCTTCGGGTGTCGAGGGCTATTCCCTCGGCAGGCGCGGCAGGATCGCGCGGATCGCCGCACGGTCCTCGGCCCAGAATTGCGCGAAGTCCCTCGGGCCGAGCAGGGCCGGCGCCTCGCCCAGGCGCTGCATGGCGGCCGTCACGATCGGGCCTTCCATCGTCTGCGTGAGCATCTGCTCCAGCGCCACCAGCGCCTCGCGCGGGGTGGCCGCCGGCAGGAACATGCCCCGCCAGCCAAGAAAGACGAGGTCGGTCCCCGCCTCGCGGAAGGTTGGGGTGTTGGGCAGGCTCGGATGGCGCGCCTCGGTGGTGATAGCGATGGGGCGGAAGATGGCGCCGCCGCCCTGGTCGAGCACCTGGCCGGGCGGCACGGGGATGAGATCCACCTGGCCGCCCAGCACGGCGCTGGTGGCGGGGCCGGTGCCCTGGAAGGGGACGTGCAGAAGCTCGATCCCGGCGGCGGCGGCGAAGCGTTCGGCCACCACATGGGCGAAGCTCATCACGCCGGGCGTGGCATAGGTGATGCGGCCCGGGGCAGCGCGGGCGGCGGCGATCACCTCGGGCAGCGTCGTCAGCGGGCCGCCCGGACGCGTCGCCAGCACGAAGGGCGAGGTGGCGAGGCGCATCAGCGGCGCGAAATCCTCGGCCTTGTATTGCGTGCGCCCGGCCTCCAGCAGGATGGACATGGGCGAGCCATCGGCCTGGAGGATCGTCGTCCCATCGGGTGCGGCGCGCGCCACGGTCAGCGCGCCCACCGTGCCCGAGGCGCCGGCGCGGTTCTCGACGATGGCGCTGCGGCCGCCGATGGCCGTGATCTGCTCGGCGATGGCGCGGGCCAGCACATCGGCGCTGCCGCCAGGCGGATAGGGGACGACGAGGCGCAGCGTGCGCGGCTGGGCCAGGGCGGGCGCAGCGAGCAGCGTGCCGGCGGCGAGCAGGGTGCGGCGGTGCATCGGGCTCACTCCGCGCGGATGTTGGCCGCCTGCGCCACCTCGCGGAAGCGGGCGATATCGGCGCGCAGGATCTCGGCGAATTCGGACGGCGTGGAGGGGGCGGGCGTCGCGCCCTCGGCCTCATAGACGCGGGCCACGTCGGGCTCGGCGAGGCTCGCCACCACGGCGGCGTTGAGGACGCGTGTCACCTCCGGCGGCAGCCCGCGGGGGGCGAAGAGCGCCCACCAGATGGTTGCCTCGTAGTCGAGGCCGGTGGCCGCGCGGACGGTCGGCGCGGGCGGACTGCCAGCGGGCGCGCCGGGGCCGGCATAGGCCAGAAGGCGCACCCGCTGGTCCCGGATGGGTGCAGAAGCACTGGCCATGGTCGTGATCAGCATCTGGATATGGCCGGCGACGAGGTCCGTCACGGCGGGCGGCATGCCGCGATAGGGCACGTGGTTCAGCCGCAGCCCGGCGCGCAGAGCGAAATACTCGGTGACGAAGTGGTTGATGCCGCCGGGGCCCGAGCTGCCGAAATCCACGCGGCCAGGATTGGCCTTCGCATAGGCGATGAGGCCCGCGATGTCGCGCGGCGGGAAGTTCAGGTTCGTCAGCACCAGGAAGGGCGCGACGGCAAGGCGCGCCACGGGCTCGAAGCTCGTCTGTGCATCATAGGGCGTGCGCTGCACGACGGCCGAAGCCGCGAAGCTGCTGCTGGTGACCATGAGCGTGTGCCCATCGGCGGCGGCCTGCGCCACCTGCGCCGCGCCGATGGCGCCGCCCGCGCCGGGGCGGTTCTCGATCACCACGGGCTGGCCCAGGCGCTGCTGCAGCTTCTCCGCCAGCGGACGCGCGATCACGTCGTTCGAGCCGCCGGGCGGGAAGGGGACGATGATGCGGACGGGCCGCTGCGGCCACGCACCCTGGGCCTGGGCCAGGGCAGGGGTCGCAAGCAGGGCAAGGGCGGCGCGGCGCTTCATGGTTCGGTTCCTCCGGCCGCCGAATCTCACCAAAGCGAAGCGTTTGTCCACGCACCCCTGTTTGTCCTTGCATGCCGCGAGGGGAGGGGCTTCGATATTTGTCCGGTCCATTGAGGCGAGGAGCCCCCCTGCGCATGAGTCTTCGCCTGGCTGTCGGCATGTTCAAGCATGAGACCAACACCTTCTCGCCCGTGCCGACGCGCTGGGAGGATTTCAGCCCCATGGCGGGTGCGGAGGCTTATCGGACCTATCGGCATTCGGGCTACGCCATGGCGGGCCTGCTGGAAGAGGCCGAGGCGATGGGTGCTGAGGTCACCATCCCGATCGCCGCCCGTGCCCTGCCCAGCGCGCCGGTGTCGCGCGACGCCTTCGAGCGGATCAGCGAGATCCTCTGCGCCGCCGCCCGCGAGTGCGACGCCATGCTGCTGGACCTGCACGGCGCCATGGTCGCCGAGGAATACGAGGATGGCGAAGGCGAGATGCTGGCCCGTATCCGCCATGCCCGCCCCGGACTGCCGATCGGCGCGGCCCTCGACAGCCATGGCAACATCACCGCCCGCTTCGTCGAGAACTGCACGGTGATGCCGGGCTATCGCACCTATCCGCATCTGGACATGCCCGAGACGGGGCGCCTCGCCGGCCGCCTGCTGCACGACGTGCTGGAAGGCCGACTTGATCCCGTCACCGTGCTGCACCGCGTGCCCATGCTGCCCGACATGGTGCGCGGGCTCTCCAGCAAGCCCCCCATGTCCCACCTCATCGCCGCGGCCAAGGCCGAGGAGGCGGCGGGGCTGCCCTGCTGCACCGTCTTCACGGGCTTCCCGCTGGCCGATACGGCAGACACGGCGCTGACCGTGGTGGCAACCGCCCACAAGGACCGTGCGGCGGCCGAGGCGGCTGCGGCCCGCGTGGGGGACCTCGCCTGGTCGCTGCGGGAGGAATTCACCCAGGTGCTGGAACCGCTGCCCAGCGCCATCGCCCGTGCCGCGGCGATCACCGAGGGCACCGTCATCCTCGCCGACACGGCGGATAACTGCCATTCCGGCGGGCCCATGGACAGCATGGCCGTGATCGAGGAGGCGCTCCACCAGGGGCTCGATCGCATCCTGGCCGGCCCGATCCGCGACCCTGAGGCCGTGGCGCAAATGATCGCGGCCGGCATCGACGCGACCGTCACGCTTGAGATCGGCGGCAAGATGCCATCGCCCGCGCTGCGCGAACCGCTGCGGCCGCTGCGTCTGACCGGCGTGGTGAAGAGCCTCGCGATCGGACGGTTCACCGTGGAAGGCCCGGTCTTCACCGGCATGCCCGTGGATCTGGGCCGCTGCGCCGTGCTGGAGACGCCACGCCTCACGCTACTCGTCAGCGAGGGCCGCGTGGAAGGCCTGGACCCCCTGCAATACCGGCATTTCGGCCTGGAGCCGACGCGCTTCCGCTACGTCATCCTCAAGGCCAAGACCAACCACATCCCCGCCTTCGGGCCGCTCGCCGTGGCGGATATCGCCTGCCACGGACCGGGGGTGGCGAGCCTCGACTTCGCGCAATTCGACTGGCGCCGCGTGCGCCGCCCCATCTTCCCGCTGGACAGGAGCAACGCATGATCCGCCTCCTCACCGCGCTCGCCCTGCTGGCGGCGCCGATGCTCGCTCAGGCGCAGACCGTGCGCTGGGGGAACAATGGCGAAATCTCGACCATGGACCCCCATGGCGCCTTCAGCACCGCCAATGCGGCGCTGCTCGGCAACATCTACGAGAGCCTCGTTCGGCACGACCGCAACCTGCAATTCGAGCCGGCACTGGCCACCGCCTGGGAAGTGGTGGCGCCCGACCACTACCGTTTCACCATCCGTCAGGGCGTGCGCTTCCATGATGGCAGCGCGATGACGCCGGCCGATGTCGTGGCCTCGCTCAAGCGCGCCTCGGTGCCCAATTCCCCCTATGCCTCGGTGACGCACATGATCCGCGAGGTGGTGCAATCCGGCCCCTGGACGGTGGATGTGCTGCTGCGCGGGCCCTATCCCGTGCTGATCAACGACCTGGCCGGCATCTCGATCCTCTCGGAAGCCTGGATGACGCGGCATGACGCGCTGCTCCCGGCCGACCCGGCGCGCGGCCGCACCGCCTATACCAGCCAGAATGCCAACGGCACTGGCCCCTTCCGCCTGGTCTCCCGCACACCCGATGCCGAGACGGTGCTGGAGCGCTTCCCCGAATGGTGGGACCGGCCGGCGCACAACCTCCAGCGCGTGATCTTCACCCCCGTGGCCAATGACGCGACGCGCGTCGCCGGCCTGCTCGGCGGCCAGCTCGACGTCATCACGCCCACACCCTTGCAGGATCTCGATCGCTTCCGCGCGACGGGGACGATCCGCGTGGTGGAGGCGCAGGACCTGCGCGTGATGTTCCTGGGCTTCAACGTGGCGCCCGACCATGCGGTGGAGGGGCAGCCGCGCAACCCGCTCGCCGATGTGCGGGTGCGCGAGGCGCTGACGCGCGCGGTGGACGTGCCGGCCATCACCGGCAGCGTGATGCGCGGGCTGACGCAGCCCATCCACACGCTGATCGCGCCTGAGATCGGCGGCTATGACGCTTCGCTAGCCATGCCGCGCGTCAGCTACGACCCCGCCGCCGCGCGACGCCTGCTGGCCGAGGCGGGGTACCCGGACGGCTTCGCCATCGGTTTCGAATGTCCCAATGACCGCTTCGTGAATGGTGAGCGCGTCTGCCGCGCCATCGCCTCCATGTGGGCACGGATCGGCGTGCGGGCGAACCTCGGCGTCTATCGCTACCCGGCCTATATGGCGCGCTTCCTGAACCACCAGAGCGACATCTTCCTGCTGGGTTGGGCCAATACGCCGCAGTTGGACGGCTTCTCCATCCTCAACAACGTGCTCCACACCAAGAACCAGCGCAGCGGAAGCTGGAACGCCGGCCGCGTCTCCGACCCGGCCTTCGACGCGCTGATCGCCCGCACTTCCACCGAGATGGACCCGGTTCGCCGCACCGCCCTGATGACCGAGGCCTTCAACATGGAGCGGCGCGCCTTCTGGACCATGCCGCTCTATCGCGAGCCGATGGTGGTGGCGATGCGCCGGCAGTTGGACATGCCGGCCTCGGCCGATGGGCGGATGCGCTTCTGGCTGGCGCGCTGGGGGGATTGAGGCGCTCAGCCCGAGACCAGCCGCCACATCACATGCGCGACCACGCCGGCAAAGATGCCGGCCGTCGCCAGCACGCCAAAGCGCAGGAGGGTGAGGGCGAGGTTGCCGCGATTGGCAGGGCTGGTGCTGGACATGGCGTCGAACTCCGTCATGCCCCCGGGAAGGGGGCGGGGCTGTGGGGGTCTTCCTGTGCTGGGTTGGGTTGATGTTCGGCAAAGAGCCGCCCACGCTGTCGCGGGCTGAACTTCGGGCCGGCCACGCACCCTCGCCATGAGGAAGACGCTATGCAGCCACGCCTTGTCGGGCCATTCGGTTCGGGCATGGGCGGGGATCGGCGCCGCCTATTGGCCACGGAGAATGGCCTGGTCCCCTGGCGGCGGGCACAAAAAAGGCCGGCCAGGTGTCCCTGGCCGGCCCATTTCGGGGAAGGGGCGGGGCTCAGCCCGCCGCCTTCATGATCTCGTCCGCCACGTTGCGGGGGACGGGGTCGTAGTGGTGGAACTGCATGGAGAAGGACGCACGGCCCTTCGTCATGCCGCGCAGGTTGGAGATGTAGCCGAACATCTCCTTCAGCGGCACATGCGCGCGGACGATGACCGAGGTGCCGGCCATGTCCTGGTTCTGGATCACGCCGCGACGACGGTTCAGGTCGCCCACGACGTCACCGACATGGTCCTGCGGCGTGGTCACTTCCACGTCCATGATCGGCTCGAGGATCACCGGGCCGGCCTTCTTCATGCCTTCGCGGAAGCAGGCCTTGCCGGCGATTTCGAAGGCGAGCGCCGACGAGTCGACGTCATGGTACTTGCCGTCCACCAGGCTGAACTTGAAGTCCACCGTCGGGAAGCCGGCCAGCACGCCGGTGTCGGCCTGGACGCGGATGCCCTTGTCCACCGCCGGGATGTATTCCTTCGGCACGGCGCCGCCGACGACGGCGTTCACGAACTCGATGCCCGTGTTCCGCTCCAGCGGCTCGAAGGTGATCTTCACCTCGGCGTACTGGCCCGAACCGCCCGACTGCTTCTTGTGGGTGTAGGTCTCGGTGTGCGGCTTGGTGATGGTCTCGCGATAGGCCACCTGCGGAGCGCCGATATTGCAGTCCACGTTGTATTCGCGGCGCAGGCGATCGACGATGATTTCCAGGTGAAGCTCGCCCATGCCGGAGAGGATGGTCTGGCCCGTCTCCTGGTCGGTCTTCACGCGCAGTGAGGGGTCCTCGCCGGCGAGCTTGCCGAGGCCGATGGACATCTTCTCCACCGCGTCCTTGGTCTTGGGCTCGACGGAGATGTCGATCACGGGCACCGGGAAGGCCATGCGCTCGAGCACCACGGGGTCTTCCTGGCTGGCCAGGGTGTCACCCGTGCCGGTGTCCTTCAGGCCAACGAAGGCCGCGATGTCGCCGGCGACGACTTCCTTGATTTCCTCACGCTTGTCGGCGTGCATCTGGAACATGCGGCCGATGCGCTCCTTGTGGCCCTTGGTCGTGTTCATGACCATGTCGCCCTGGCGGAGAACGCCCGAGTAGACGCGCACGAAAGTGAGGTTGCCGTACTTGTCGTTGATGATCTTGAAGGCGAGGCCGGCGAAGGGGCCCTCGGTCTTCACCGGGATCACCCGGCGCTCGGAATTCTCGTCCTGGCCTTCCTCGGGGGCGACCTTGATGCCTTCCACGTCGACCGGGCTCGGCAGGTAGTCGATCACGGCGTCGAGCAGGGGCTGCACGCCCTTGTTCTTGAAGGCCGAGCCGCAGAGCACCGGGCGGAACTCGCCCGAGATCGTGCCCTTCTTGATGCAGCGCTTCAGCGTTTCGACCGAGACGTCGCCCTTCTCGAAATACTCTTCCATCGCCGTCTCATCCACGCCGACGGCGGTGTCGAGCAGCTTCTGGCGGTATTCGGCGACCTTGTCGGCCATGTCGGCCGGGATCGGGCCATATTCGAACTTCGCACCCAGCTCATCACCCTGCCAGGTGATGGCGCGCATCTCGACGAGGTCGACCACGCCCTTGAGCTGGTCCTCGATGCCGATGGGCAGCTGCAGCGCGACCCAGTTGATGCCGAGCTTCTCGGTCAGCGTGGCCGCGGCCTTGTAGAAGTCGGCGCCGGTGCGGTCGAGCTTGTTGATGAAGATGATGCGCGGCACGTTGTAGCGGTCCGCGAGGCGCCAGTTGGTCTCGGACTGCGGCTGCACGCCGGCCACGCCCTCGATGATGAAGATCGCGCCGTCCAGCACGCGCAGCGAACGGTTCACCTCGATGTTGAAGTCGATGTGGCCGGGCGTGTCGATGATGTTGATGCGGTTGTCGTTCCAGACCGCGGTCACGGCGGCGGAGGTGATCGTGATGCCCCGCTCGCGCTCCTGCTCCATGTAGTCGGTCGTGGTGTTGCCGTCATGCACCTCGCCGATCTTGTGGCTCTTGCCGGTGTAGTAGAGGATTCGCTCGGTCGTCGTCGTCTTGCCCGCGTCGATATGCGCGGTGATGCCGATGTTGCGAATCTTCTCGAGCGGTGAATGAGCCACGTCAGGCCTCCATGCGGCAAGGCAGGTCAGCGCCCATCTGGCGCCGCCTGCCCCATGTCTTGCGATCAGGATAAATCAGTGCTGCGGGAGATGCCCTCTCCCGCGGGAATTTGCAAGCGCCGCGGCGCGCGGCCGGCTTGCGCCGGACGCAGGGCGCGGCCGGCTCGTCAGGTCAGGCCGGCGCAGAAGCGCTGGATGCGCGTGCAGGCTTCCACCAGCGTCGCGTCGTCGGTCGCGTAGCTGATGCGGAAATGCCCGGGGAACATGAAGGCCGAGCCATGCACGGCGGCCACACCCTCTTCCTCCAGCAGCGCCTCCACGAAATCCGCATCCGTCTCCAGCTTGCGGCCGCCCTTGGTGGTCTTGCCGAGGCAGGCGTTCAGCGAAGGATAGACGTAGAAGGCGCCTTCCGGCTTGTGGCAGCGCAGGCCGGGGGCCTGGTTCAGCATGTCAACCACCAGGTTGCGGCGGCGCTGGAACACCTCGCCCATGGCGGCCACCGAATCCTGCGGGCCGGTCAGCGCCTCGACCGCGGCGGCCTGGCTGATGCTGCTGGTGTTGCTGGTGCTCTGGCCCTGCAGCTTGTCCATCGCCTTGATGAGGGCGAGGGGGGCGCCGGCGAAGCCGATTCGCCAGCCGGTCATGGCATAGCCCTTGGAGCAGCCATTCATCGTGATGGTGCGGTCGCGCAGGCGCGGCTCCACCTCGACGATGGTGGCGGGCTTGAAGCCGTCAAAGGCCAGCTTCTCATAGATGTCGTCAGTGAAGATCCAGACATGGGGGTGGCGCAGCAGCACGTCGGTGAGCTGCTTCAGCTCCTCGGCGTTATAGGCGGCCCCCGTCGGGTTGGAGGGGTTGTTCAGGATCAGCCACTTGGTCTTGGGCGTGATCGCGGCCTCCAATTGCTCGGCCGACATCTTGAAGCCGGAATTCATCCCGCAGGGGACGAAGACGGGCACGCCCTCGGCCAGCGCCACGATGTCCGGATAGCTGACCCAGCAGGGGGTGGGGATGATCGCCTCATCGCCCGGATTGATCGTGGCCAGCAGCGCGTTGAAGATCACCTGCTTGCCGCCGGTGGTGACGATGATCTCCTCCGGCTTGTACTCGATGTTGTTGTCCCGCTTGAACTTGGCGGCGACAGCCTTGCGCAGTTCCATGGTGCCCGACACATCCGTGTACTTCGTCTCGCCGCGCTGGATCGCGGCGATGGCGGCGTCCTTGATGTTCTGCGGCGTGTCGAAATCGGGCTCGCCCACCGAGAGGCTGATCACGTCGCGCCCGGCGGCCTTCAGGGCGCGGGCCTTGGCCGTGATCGTGATGGTCTGCGAGGGGGAGATGTTGTCGAGCCGATCGGCGGTGAGGTTCATGGTTGTCCGGTCCTGAAACTGCGGCCGGACCCTATTCCCGTGACGGGGGCGTTTCAACCCGGGGGGCGACAACAAAAAAGCCGCCCGGAGGGGCGGCTTTTCGTGGGGTTGGCGACGTGAAGCTCAGTGCTTCACATCGGCCCAGACCTTCCGCTTCACGGCATAGACCAGGCCGCCCAGGATGGTCAGGAAGATCAGCACCTTAACGCCCATGGCGCGGCGCGCTTCCGTCTCGGGCTCGGCGGCCCAGGCGAGGAAGGTGGTCACGTCGCGGGCCATCTGGTCCACGGTGGCCTTGGTGCCATCGGCGTAGTCGATCTGGTCCTCGTTCAGAACGTTCGGCATGGCGATCTGATGGCCGGGGAACCACAGATTGTAGTTCATGCCGTCCATCATCACCATGCCAGCCGGCGGGTCCGTGTAGCCGGTCAGCAGCGCGTGGAGGTAGTTGGCGCCGTCCGGACGGGCCTTCACCATCACCGAGAGGTCGGGCGGATATGCGCCATTGTTGGCGGCGCGGGCGGCCTGCTCATTGGGGAAGGGCCGGCGGAACCGGTCGGAGAGACGGCCCGGACGCTCGAACATCTGGCCCTCGTCGTTCGGGCCGTCCGTCACGGTGAAGCTGGCCGCGATTTCGCGCACCTGCTGTTCGGAGAGGCCGAGGTCCAGAAGGTTCCGGTAGGAGAGCTGCCGCATTGCATGGCAGGCCGAGCAGACCTCCTTGTAGACCTGGAAGCCGCGCTGGGCGGCCGCCCGGTCGAAGGTACCGAACAGCGTATTGAAGCCGAAATGCGCATTCGGAGGCGTCGGGCCGGAGCCCGCCGCCAGCGCGGGTGCGCTGGCGAACAAGGCGGCGGAGAGGGCGAAAGCCTTGAGGATACGCATGGTTCAGGCCTTTTCCATCGGCTTGGCGGCGGCGCCACCGGGGACCGGACCGCCACCAAGGCCAGCCTTGGCGCCTAGCACGGCGCGGGAGATGCTCTCGGGCAGCTTCATCACGACCTCGAAGCGGCCCATCATGGGCAGGACCACCAGGAAGTAGAGGAAGTAGAACATCGTGCAGATCTGGCTGATCAGCACGTAGGGCTGCTCGGCCGGCTTCGCGCCCACCCACATGAGGACGAAGAAGTTGATCGTCCACAGCATGAAGATGATGCGGGTGATCGGGCGGAAGCGCAGCGAGCGCACCTTCGAGGTGTCGAGCCAGGGCAGGAAGAACAGCACCACGATGGCGCCGCCCATCAGCAGCACGCCGCCCAGCTTGTCCGGCACCGCGCGCAGGATCGCGTAGAAGGGCAGGAAGTACCACTCAGGCACGATGTGCGCGGGCGTCACCAGCGGGTTCGCCGGGATGTAGTTGTCCGGGTGGCCCAGATAGTTCGGCGCGAAAAAGACCAGCGCAGCGAAGACCGCCAGGTAGACGACGATGCCGACGCTGTCCTTGATGGTGTAGTAGGGATGGAAGGGCAGCGTATCCTGCGGGCCCTTCGGCTCGATCCCCAGCGGGTTGTTGGAGCCCGTGATGTGCAGGGCCGCCACGTGCAGGAACACCACGCCCACGATCACGAACGGCAGCAGGTAGTGCAGCGAGAAGAAGCGGTTCAGCGTCGGGTTGTCCACCGAGAAGCCGCCCCAGAGGTAGGTCACGATGGTCGGACCCACGACGGGAATGGCGCTGAACAGGTTGGTGATGACGGTGGCACCCCAGAAGGACATCTGGCCCCAGGGCAGCACGTAGCCCATGAAGGCCGTCGCCATCATCAGCAGGAAGATGACGACGCCCAGCATCCAGAGCAGTTCACGCGGCGCCTTGTAGGAGCCGTAGTAGAGGCCACGCCAGATGTGCACATAGACCACGATGAAGAACATCGAGGCGCCGTTCATGTGCACGTAGCGGATCAGCCAGCCGAAGTTCACGTCGCGCATGATGCGCTCCACGCTGTCGAAGGCGTAGGCGGTGTGCGGCGTGTAGTTCATGGCAAGGAAGATGCCGGTCGCGATCATGATCATCAGGTTGATCATGGCCAGCGCACCGAAGTTCCAGAAATAATTGAAGTTCCGGGGCGTCGGAAACACCCCGTACTCCTTCTGGATCATGGTGACGACAGGCAGGCGCTGGTCAATCCAACGCAGGACCGGGTTGGTAACTTGAGAGTCGTGCAGGCCGCTGGCCATGGTGCTCGTCCTCTAAATAGAAAGCCCCGGGATGGGGGATGGGCAGCGTGGGACCATACCCCGCGCCCGATGGACCTCAGCCGATGCGGATCGCCCGGTCGGAGGTGAAGCTGTAGTCGGGGACCACGAGGTTCGTCGGCGCGGGTCCCTTCCGGATGCGGGCCGAGGTGTCGTAGTGGCTGCCATGGCAGGGGCAGAACCAGCCATTGTAGTCGCCCTTGGCGTCCGTGGACTTCTGCCCGAGCGGCACGCAACCCAGATGGGTGCAGACGCCGACGACGACGAGCCAGGGGTCGCGCTTGATGCGGGACTGGTCGGTCGCGGGGTCCTTCAGCTCGCTGAGCGGGGTGGCGCGCGCCACCTGGATTTCCTCGGCCGTGCGATGGCGCACGAAGACCGGCTTGCCGCGCCACATGACCGTGACGCTCTGGCCAAGCGCGATCGGGCTGAGATCAACCTCTGTGCTGGCCAGCGCCAGCACGTCCTTGGAGGGGGCCAGCGAGCCGATGAAGGGCCAGGCGATCGCGCCGACACCCACCGCCGCGAAAGCCGCCGTCGTCAGGGAGAGAAAATCGCGTTTCGTGACCCCGGGGGCCGAACCCCCGGTCGTCGCCTGCGATGCCATCGAGTCCGCCATCCAGCCCACCTTTTGCCCCGCCGGATCACCCGGCTGAAACCGACCAAGACAGGCGGCGCCCAAGCAAATGCCCGCGCCCCGCCTCACGCCTGCTGCCTATTAGGGATGCTTCCGGAAACTGGCAACCACGCCCGGCCTTAAGTTGGCGCAATCGCCAAGGGAAATTCCCCCTGC
This sequence comes from Sediminicoccus sp. BL-A-41-H5, assembly GCF_050632405.1. Taxonomy (NCBI): domain Bacteria; kingdom Pseudomonadati; phylum Pseudomonadota; class Alphaproteobacteria; order Acetobacterales; family Roseomonadaceae; genus Sediminicoccus; species Sediminicoccus sp. BL-A-41-H5. The sequence goes on from NZ_CP192601.1 coordinate 29,052, forward strand.
TGGTCGCAGCGGGAACTGGTGTTAGGCTTCCCATATGAACGAAGCCCAAACCGCCCCGAATCCCGCTGCCCAGCCGGCCCCCTTGACCCACCCGCTCGCCAAGCCCGCCGAGGCCTGGTTCGCCGAATTGCGCGACCGGATTTGCGCCGCCTTCGAATCGGTGGAGGACGAGCTGAAAAGCGGCCCCCATGCCGACCTGCCCGCCGGGCGGTTCACCTATACACCCTGGAAGCGTCCCGAAGGGGGCGGGGGCACCATGGGCCTGATGCGCGGCCGGGTTTTCGAGAAGGTCGGCGTCAACATCTCGACCGTCCATGGCGAGTTCAGTCCGGAATTCCGCAAGCAGATCCCGGGCGCGGAGGAGGATTCCCGCTTCCTCGCCACTGGAATCTCGCTGGTGGCGCACCCTCGCTCGCCCCGCGCGGCGACGGCGCACATGAACACCCGCTTCATCCTGACCCGCCGCGCCTGGTTCGGCGGCGGGGGCGACATCACGCCGATGAACCTCACCTCGCCCGAGAGCCTGGAGGATGCGGCCTTCTTCCACGCCGCCTACCAGCGCGCCTGTGACAAGCACGACCCCACCTACTATCCGCGCTTCAAGCAATGGTGCGAGGAGTACTTCTTCCTGCCGCACCGGGGCGAGACGCGGGGCCTGGGTGGCATCTTCTATGACTGGCTGGGCGATCGGACGCCAGGGCGGGGGGCGGATCTCGACTTCGCCTTCACCAGGGATGTCGGCCTTGCCTTCCTCGAATCCTATCCCGAGATCGTCCGGCGCCGCATGCACGAGGCCTGGACGCCGGAGGAACGCCAGCACCAGTTGCTGCGCCGCGGCCGCTATGTGGAGTTCAACCTCCTGCATGACCGCGGCACGATCTTCGGCCTGAAGACCGGCGGCAATGTCGAGGCCATCCTGATGAGCCTGCCGCCCGAAGCCGCCTGGTAGGGGGGCGCCTGGCAGGGGGGGGGCGTCAGCGGGTCTCCGTTCGGATCGTCGCGTTGCCGAAGCCTCGCGCGCAGGGGACCGGCTGGCCCATCTCCTGGCAGTTGGTGATGAAGATTTCGGCGCAGAACAGCAATGTTCCGTTGATCCCGCCCCGCCACTGCAGCCTGTGGCTGGAGTGGTTCCTGGTGGGCTGCGGGGGGCTGGACTGGCCAGGCAAACCGCATTCGCTCGTCCAGAGCTGGGCGAAACCCGTGATCCGGCCATCGCCCGTGGGCAGCAGGAACGTGTCATGCTGCCGCGCATCCCCCAGCGAGCCCAGCCGCGCGGCGCAGCGCAACTGGTCTGACCCGTGCGGCACGCAGGCCGCGGTGTAGCCGGTGGTCAGCTGGGCGCTGGCGGGCAGGGCCGCCAGCAGGGCCAGGGGTGCGGCGATCAGCAGCATTCGTATCGTGGGGGCATCCTTGTCTCCGGCATGGGATGGCGCCGCCCATCGCCGGCCGCGATGCAGGCCCATCCATGCCGGCGATCGGCGCGCCCGATCGTCCCCCGCGCAGCGCTGGGCTGGTTCAGCTGATGTCCGGCGGCAGGCCCGCCCAGATCTCCCCGGCTGTCGGCGCGCGGGGGATGAGGCCCTGGCGCACGGCATGGCTGGCGGCGAAGGCGAGGGCCGGCATCATGCCGAGGCGCCCACGCTGCGGCGCCTGGCCCGCCGCATCCAGCAGGCGGAGCACGGCCTGCGCATGCGCCGCGCGATCGGCCCGGATCACCAGCAGGTGATTGATGGGCGTGAAGCCGTGGCAACGGATGAACTCCTGCCCGGCCGCGGCCGCATCGGGAAAGACCGGGCGCAGCCAGTCCGCCGGGGGTGCATCGGCGCCTGCGATGATGGCGTCCAGCTCGCCCGCCTCCAGCATGGCGAGCATGTCGCGGCCCGCGGGCGCGCGCGTGGCGAAGCCGGGGTCCTGGCATTCGGCGACATGCGGATCCTCGAAGGTGACCCAATGCACGCTCTCCGGCGCCACACCGAACGAATCCTGGAGGATGCCCCGCAGCCAGAGGCCGGTGGTCTGGCTGTAGGACCGCACGCCGATGCGCCGGCCGGCGAGGTCCGCCGGGCCGCGGATGGGCGAATCGGCGCGGCAGAGGAGCGACCCCTCCTGCAGGCGCGCCGCCAGCACGCAGGGGAGCGGTACGAGCGGCTTGCCATACGCCCAGGCCTGCAGCCAGGTGGCGATGGCCATTTCGCTCACCTCGAAGCGGCCCTCCCGCACCATGGGCGCGAAAGCACGGGTGATGTTGGGGAAGGGGGCGCAGTCCAGCGCCACCTCCGGATCCGTCACGGCGCCGTCGAGCAGCGCTGCCGTGTGCGGGTAGCGGCCGATGGCGGCGGTGAGGGTGATCACGTCCCGGCCCGATCGTCGCGGCTTGGCCGCGGCGTGAATCGGCCCGGGGGCACACCAGTCCGATCGTCGCGGCTTGGCCGCGGCGTGAATCGGCCCGGGGGCACACCGGCCCGATCGTCGCGGCTTGGCCGTGGCGTGAATCGGCCCGGGATCATGCCAGCCGCTCGACCACATGGGGGAAGACACTGGCATAGCCCTCGCCCCAGGTGATGGCCTTGTCGCTGTTGCGGGCGGCCTGGGCGCCACGCTGCTGGGCCACGCGGGTGTAGTATTCCCAGAGGTGCTCCTGCCCCGCCATGCACTCGATCGCCTGCCTTTTCCGCGCCCAGACCGGGCCGATATCGAGCAGCACGTCGGGCTTCCAGTTGCACTGCTCGGGCTGGTGCGGCTCGAAGAGGAAGACGGGCGGCGCGCCCAGGACCTTCTGGCCGGGGGTGTGGCCATGCGCCTGGGCGGTGATGCGGGCGTGCTGGGCGAAATCGGTCACGGCCGGGTGGTCCCAGTTGTAGAGATCCTCCTTGCTGTGGGTCAGGATGAATTTCGGGTGGATGGCGCGCATCACGTCCACCATGCGGAACAGGCTCTCGCGTTCCAGCGTGATGGGGTAGTCGCCCAGGTCCCAGAATTGCAGATCATGCACGCCGAGCACGCGGGCGGCGGCCTCGGCCTCCTTCCGGCGTTCCGCCTTGACGCGCTCGAGCGTCATGCCGGGCTGGCGCCAGAGCTTGGCGCTCTCGCCACGCTCGCCATAGCTCAGGCAGACCACCGTCACCTCGAACCCGGCGGCGGCGTGCAGCGCGATGGCACCGCCGGCGCGCCAGACGAAATCGGCGGAATGGGCGGAGATGACGAGGGCCGTGGGGGCGGCGTCCGGTTGGCTCATGGCGGTTCTTCTCGGGCGGGGGAGGGGTGGCGCAGGCGCTGAAGCTCTCCGTGGGCGGCTTTCCCATGGCCCGGCCCGTCTTCCGCGCGGCTGGCGCCGGGTGATGGCGCGCAGGCTGCAGGCTACCAGGATTCCGCGCGGCCAGCCAGGGCAGTGCGCTTCCGCGCTAGCCATACGCCGCGCGCCGGGCTATGCGGGGCGCCATCATGTCCACCATCCTCACCATCATCTTCCTGCTGGTCACCCTGGCGCTGATCGGGGTCATCCTCGTGCAGCGCAGCGAAGGCGGCGGCCTTGGCATCGGCTCGTCGCAGGGCATGGGCTCCTTCATGGGCGGGCGCGGCACGGCCAACCTGCTGACGCGCACCACGGCCATCCTCGGCACCATCTTCTTCGTCCTGGCGCTGATCCTGGCCCTGCTGGACCGCGGCACAGCGGTGAACCGCTCCATCCTCGACGCCCCGGCCCCCGTGATCGCCCCGACCGCGCCCGCGCTGCCCGCCGTGCCCACGAACTGACCTGCCCTGCGATTTAGGGGGGTGTGACACGGCCACGGAAGTGGCTATGACGACCTCCCATGGCACGGTTCGTATTCATCACCGGTGGCGTGGTTTCCTCGCTTGGCAAGGGCATCGCGGCAGCATCCCTTGGCGCACTCCTTCAGGCCCGCGGATACCGCGTCCGGCTTCGCAAGCTGGACCCGTATCTGAACGTGGACCCGGGCACGATGTCGCCCTACCAGCATGGCGAGGTCTTCGTGACCGATGACGGGGCCGAAACAGACCTCGACCTCGGCCATTATGAGCGCTTCACCGGCGTCCATGCCAGCAAGGCCGACAACTGGACCACGGGCCGCCTCTATTCCGAGGTGATCGCGAAGGAACGGCGCGGCGACTACCTGGGCGCCACGGTGCAGGTCATTCCGCACATCACGGACGCCATCAAGGAAGCCGTCGTCACCGGCACGGATGATTACGACTTCGTCCTGGTCGAGGTCGGCGGCACGGTGGGCGACATCGAGAGCCTGCCCTTCCTCGAGGCCATCCGGCAGCTAGCCAATGAGCTGGGCCCGACGCGGAGCCTCTTCATTCATCTGACGCTGGTGCCCTACATCCCCTCGGCCGGCGAGCTGAAGACCAAGCCCACCCAGCATTCGGTGAAGGAACTGCTGGGGGTCGGCATCCAGCCGCAGATCCTGCTCTGCCGCTGCGACCGGCCGATCCCGGAAAACGAGCGCCGCAAGATCGCGCTCTTCTGCAACGTCCGGCCCGAGAGTGTGATCCCGGCCTATGATGCGAGCAGCATCTACGCCGTGCCCGGCAGCTATCACCGCGAGGGGCTGGACCGCGAGGTGCTGCGCCACTTCAACCTCTCCATCTATGGCGAGCCCGACCTCTCCGCCTGGGAGCGGGTGGTGACGCGCATCACGGCACCCGAGGGCGAGGTGACCATCGCCGTCGTCGGCAAGTACACGGGCCTGCTCGACGCCTATAAGTCGCTCAATGAGGCGCTGGCCCATGGCGGGATCGCGCACAACATGCGCGTGAAGCTCGACTGGGTGGACAGCGAGATCTTCGAGCGCGAGGAAGGCGAGGTGATGCGCCGGCTGGACGGCGTGCATGGCATCCTCGTCCCCGGCGGCTTCGGCGAGCGCGGCACGGGCGGGAAGATCCAGGCGGTGCGCTTCGCGCGTGAGAAGAAGATCCCCTTCCTCGGCATCTGCTTCGGCATGCAGATGGCGGTGATCGAGGCGGCGCGGAACCTGCTGAGCATCCCGGCGGCCTCCAGCACCGAATTCGGCCCCTGCGCCGAGCCGGTGGTGGGCCTCATGACCGAATGGGTGCGCGGCAATGAGCGCGAGCAGCGCGAAGCGAGCGGCGACCTCGGCGGCACCATGCGCCTCGGCGCATATCCGGCCGTGCTGGCGGACGAATCGCTCGTGTGCAGCGTCTATGGCGCGAATCGCATCGAGGAGCGCCACCGCCACCGCTATGAGGTGAATGTCGCCTATCGCGAGCGGCTGGAGGCGGCGGGGCTGCGCTTCTCCGGCATGTCGCCTGACGGGCTGCTGCCCGAGATCGTGGAATATCCGGACCATCCCTGGTTCATCGGCGTGCAATTCCACCCGGAGCTGAAGTCCAAGCCCTTCGCACCGCATCCGCTCTTCGCGGGCTTCGTGGGGGCGGCGGTCCGCCAGGCGAGGCTCGTCTGATGGAGGTCGCGATCCGGGACCTGGTGATCGGGCAGACGCGCCCGCTCGCCTTCATCTGCGGCCCCTGCCAGATCGAGAGCCGGGCGCATGCGCTGGAGACGGCGGATGCCATTGCCGCCATGGCGCGCGATCTCGGCGTGCCGATGATCTACAAGTCGAGCTTCGACAAGGCGAACCGCACCAGCGTGAATGCGGCGCGCGGCATCGGCATGGCGGAAGGCCTCGCGATCCTCGCCGAGGTGCGGGAGCGCACGGGCCTGCCCGTGCTGACCGACGTGCATACCGCCGAGCAGTGCAGGCCCGCCGCCGAGGCGGTGGATGTGCTGCAGATCCCGGCCTTCCTCTCGCGCCAGACCGACCTGCTCCTCGCCGCCGGCGAGACGGGGGCCGCGGTCAATGTGAAGAAGGGCCAGTTCCTGGCGCCCTGGGACATGAAGAACGTCGCCGCCAAGATCGCGAGCACGGGCAACCGGCGCATCCTGCTTTGCGAGCGTGGAGCGAGCTTCGGCTACAACACGCTGGTTTCCGACATGCGCAGCCTGCCGATCATGGCCGAGACGGGTTACCCCGTGGTCTATGACGCGACGCACAGCGTGCAGCAGCCGGGCGGGCAGGGTGGGTCCTCCGGCGGGCAGCGGGAATTCGCGCCGGTCCTGGCGCGGGCCGCGGTCGCCGTCGGTGTGGCCGCCGTCTTCATCGAGTGCCACGAGAACCCGGATGCGGCGCCGAGCGACGGGCCGAACATGATCCCGCTGCGGGAGATGCCGGCGCTGATCGCGCGGCTGAAGGCCTTCGACCAGCTCGCCAAGGGCTGAGCGCCGCTACTCCACCTTGACGCCCGCCTCGCGGATGATGCGCGCCCAGCTCGCCGCGTCGCGCGCCTGGAGCTGCGCGAGTTCCTCGGGCGTGGCCGTCGCCGGCTCGAAGGTGAGCTGAGCGAGCCGTTCGCGCACCGGGGCGCTCTGGGCGAAGCGGCTGAGTTCCTGGTTGAGGCGCAGGGTGATCTCGGGCGGCAGGCCACGCGGGCCGTAGAGGCCGAACCAGGTGCTCGTGTCGAAGCCGGGGGCGAGGGTCTCCGACAGCGTGGGCACGTCCGGCATGAAGGGCGAGCGGCTGCCTCCGGTCACCGCCAGGGCGCGCAGCCGCCCCTCGGCCACATGCGCGGCGACGCCCGGCATGAGGGCCACCACCATGTCGATGCGGCCGGCCACCAGCTCGGTCACGGCGGGGCCGAGGCCGCGGAAGGGCACGTGCTCCAAACGCGCGCCGGTGATGAGGCGGAGATATTCGCCATAGAGATGTGCCGGCACGCCGACGCCAGCCGAGCCATAGGTGAGTGGCCGCTGCTTGCCGAGGGTGATGAGCCCGGCGAGGTCGGTCACCGGCAGGGAAGCGTTCACCGTCACCACGCTCGCCATGCGTGCCAGCAGGCCGATGGGCGTGAAGTCGCGCACCGGGTCGAAGCCCGCGCGGGGGTAGAGCGCCGCATTCACCGTCATCACCGTGTCGATGGTGGCGAGCAGCGTCTGGCCATCGGGCGCGGCCTGCGCCACGGCCTGCGCGCCGAGATTGCCGCCGGCGCCTGTGCGGAAATCCGGCACGAAGGGCTGGCCCAAGGCGCCACGAAGATGCTCGCCCGACAGGCGTGCGATGAGGTCCATCGGTCCGCCCTGGGCGAAGGGGACGACGATTCGGACCGGCCGGTCGGGCCACCCGGATTGCGCCAGCGCGGGTGTCGCGAGCAGGCTGCCCAGCAGCGTGCGCCGGGCGATGGGAGCGCCTTTCATGTGTTTCCTCCAGCTCTTGCCGGAGAGTGTGCCGCGATCACGCGTCAATGCCAGCAATTCCGCATGGCGTTGCGTGCGGGGCGCGGCCCCGCCAAGCTCCCGGCAACGGAGAGGGAAGGACAGGCCGCATGAGCGGGACGCCCAAGATCGGTCTCAGCGTGAAGGATTCCACGCCTGCCTGGCCCGCGGCCCCGCGGCCGCCCAAGGGCGCGCCCAACATCCTGCTCATTCTTTTCGACGATGCGGGCTTCTCGGATTTCGGCTGCTACGGCTCGCCCATCCGCACGCCGAACATTGATGGCCTTGCCGCGCAGGGGCTGCGCTACACGGGCTTCCACACGACGGCCATGTGCTCGACGACGCGCACTGCGCTGCTGACGGGGCGCAACCATCATTCGGCCGGCGTGGGCAGCCTCGCCAATTTCGACAGCGGCTATCCGGGCTATCGCGGCAAGATCGCGAAGGAGGCCGGCACGCTGGCCGAGATGCTGCGCCCGCATGGCTATCGCAACTACATGCTGGGCAAGTGGCATGTGACCCCGCTGACCGAGAGCGGCAGCACCGGGCCCTTCGACGGCTGGCCGCTGGCGCGCGGCTTCGACCGCTACTACGGCTTCATGGATGCGGCGACGGACCAGTACACACCGGAATTGGTGCGCGACAATTCGCCCATCGAACCGCCGCGCTCGCCCGAGCAAGGCTATCACCTGACCGAGGATCTGGTGGACCAGGCGATCCGCTTCCTGGCCGGCCATGCGGCGGAGCAGCCGGAGACGCCCTGGCTGCTCTGGATGGCGCTGGGTGCGGTGCATGCGCCGCACCAGGCGCCGGCCGATCTGATCCGCGGCTATGATCCGATGTTCGAGCAGGGCTGGGATGCCGAGCGCGAGGCGCGCTTCGCCCGGCAGAAGGCCATGGGCATCGTTCCACCCGGCACCGCGCTGCCGCCGCGCAATGCCGATGTCGGCCCCTGGGCGGAGTGCGACGAAGACCAGCGGCGCTTCTACACGCGTCTGCAATCGGCCTTCGCCGGCATGCTGGACCACGCCGACCGGCAGATCGGCCGGCTGCTCGCCTTCCTCGATGCGGCGGGGCTGCGCGAGGACACGCTGGTGCTGGTGCTCTCCGACAATGGCGCGAGCCAGGAGGGGGGACCTACCGGCGGCGTGAACCTGCTGGGCCCGCGCAACCTGCGCGAGGAGACGATGGAAGAGAAGATGGCGCGGCTGGAGCAGATCGGCGCGCCAGGGACCTATGCGAATTATCCGCTGGGCTGGGCCATGGCGTCCAATACGCCGCTGCGCCGCTACAAGCAGAACACCCATGGCGGCGGCATCCGCGACCCGCTGGTGATCTCCTGGCCCCGCGGCATTCCCGCGCGGGGCGAGCTGCGCCACCAGTTCGTTCATGCCTGCGACCTGACGCCGACGCTGCTGGAGATCGTGGGCGTCACACCGCCCGCCACCGTGAACGGCGTTCCGCAGATGCCGCTGGAAGGGGTCAGCTTCCGCGCGAGCCTGTTCGATGCCGCAGCGCCGTCGAAGCCCGTGCCGCAGTATTTCGAGATGTTCGGCCATCGCGGCCTCGTGCATCAGGGCTGGAAGGCCGTCGCCTATCACACGCCGGAGACGCCCTTTGAGGAGGATCGCTGGGAGCTGTTCCACCTCGAGAGCGATTTCTCGGAGAGCCATGACCTCGCGGCCCAGCATCCGGAGAAGCTGCGCGAGCTGGTGGACCTCTGGTGGGAGGAGGCGCGCAAGCACCAGGTGCTGCCGCTGGATGACCGCTTCCGCCAGCGCTTCGCCGAGAATGCGGCGCGCGTGCATGGTGCGCGCAAGCGCTACGTCTTCCACGCGGGCGTCGGCCATGTGCCGACGGAGGTGGCGCCCGATATCCGTAGCCGCAGCTACCGGATCGACGCCCATGCGCGCTTCGCGGGCGGGGATGAGGGTGTGCTGATCGCGCATGGCGATGCGACGACGGGCTATGCGCTCTATCTGCGCCACGGCCACCTCGTGCATGACATGAATATCGGCGGCGAGCATGTGGTCGTGACCTCGGAGCGGCCCGTGCCGGCGGGTGATCATATCGTGGGGCTGCGCGTGCGGCGGCTGACGCGCGAGGCCAAGCCGACCATCGCGACCGGGCCCGGCATCAGCGAGTTCACGCTGCTGATTGACGGTGTGCCGGCCGGGCGCATCGAGACACGGCTCGGCTTCTTCAACTTCGTCTCCTGGGCGGGGCTCGATGTGGGCTGCGACCGTGGCTCGCCCGTCTCGGATTACGAGCCGCCCTTCCTGTTCACCGGCAAGCTCGCCAAGGTGGTCGTCACCATGGATGATGACCAGGAACTGGATGGCGCGGGCATCGGCGAAGCGCTGATGGCGCGCCAGTAGCGAGGAGAGCGAAGCATGGCCGCGCCTGAAGTGCCGATCGAGGTGGACCCCGCGACGGGCATCTGGACCACCAACGGCCTGCCCATGATGTATCTGCCGCGCCACTTCATGGTGAACATACAGCAGACCATCGAGGCGGCGATGGGTGTCGAGGCCTATCGCGCCATCCTCTACAAATCCTGCCATCTTTCGGCGCTGCAATGGTGCCGGGCGGAGGCGAAGACGCATGGCCTGGGGCCGGAGGAGACCTTCCGGCACTATCTGAAGCGCATGTCGCAGCGCGGGCATGGGCAGGTGGAGATCGCCTCGCTTGATGTCGGGTCCGGGAGGGCCGGGATCGTGGTGCGGAACTCCGCCTATGCGCTGGGCTATGGGGCAGGGGCGGGGCGGCGCGTCTGCTACGTGTTCGAGGGCAGCTTCGCGGGCGGCATGGCCTATGTGCTGGAGGCGTTGGGCCTGCCGGGTGACCCTGCCTGCCGGGAGGTCGCGTGCTACGCAGAGGGTGCCTCGGAGTGCCGCTTCGAGGTCGCCTGAGGCGGGTGGCGGAACCTTCGCGCGCGTGGTTCGATCCGCGCCTCATCCCAGGAGGAACCACGCCGCATGCCCCGCCTCGCCCATGACAAGCTGACCAACCTCGTGGCGGCGATGCTCACCCGCGTCGGCGCCGCGCCCGAGGTGGCGCGCCAGGTGGCGGCGGATCTGGTGGAGGCCAATCTCCAGGGGCATGACAGCCACGGCATGCAGCTCGTGCCGCGCTATGTTGAGAACACGGAGAAGGGGCTGATCACGCCCAATGCGGTGGCCGAGCAGGTGGGGGGTGCCGGTTCGCTCGCCGTCTGGGATGGGCGGATGGGCTATGGCCAATGGACCGGGCGGCAGGTGACGGCGGCCGGCATCGCGGCCGCGCACGAGCATGGCCTGGCCTGCTTCGGGCTGCGCAACACGCATCATCTGGGGCGCATCGGCGCCTATGCGGAGATGGCGGTGGAGGCGGGGATGATCGGCCTGTTCTTCGTGAATGCGGTGAGCGGGCCACCGGTGGTCTCGCCCTTCGGCGGCACGGATGGACGGATGGGGACCAACCCGATCTGCATCGGCATTCCCAAGGCGCCGGCGCCGATCATCCTGGACTTCGCGACGAGTGCCATCGCGGTGGGGAAGGTGAAGGTGGCCTTCAACGCGGGCAAGCCGGTGCCGCATGGCGCGCTGGTGACGCATGAGGGCGAGCCCAGCACGGATGCGGCGGTGATGTATGGGCAAGGGCCGCGCGGGGCGTTGCTCTCCTTCGGCGGGCACAAGGGCTACGGGCTGGCGCTGGTCTGCGAGATTCTGGCGGGTGCGCTGACCGGCGGCGGTACGAATGAGCCGAAGAACCCGAACAACCGCGGCATCGTGAACGGGATGCTGGGTTTCATCCTCGATCCGGCGCGGCTCTCGGAGAATCCGACCTTCGGGCATGAGGTGCAGGCGATCTGCGACCATGTGCAGGCCAGCGCGCCCGGCCGCGTGCTGCTGCCGGGCGACCCGGAGCGACGCGCCAAGGCCGGGCGCATCGGCGAGGGCATTCCGCTGGATGACGTGACCTGGGGCGACCTGTCCGCCTGCGCCACGCGCCTCGGCATTCCGGAAGCCACGATCCGCGCTGCACTCGTGTGAGCCGACCCTGAAAAGCCCCGCCCGCATACCGAGAGTCCGGGCCGAATAGGCCCGGCGCAAAGCTTCAGCTTTGCGAAGCCAAGCGCGCGGAGCGCGCGCCCGGCGCCTGAGGGCACGACAACGACGTATCCGGGGCGAATAGGCCCGGCGCAAAGCTTCAGCTTTGCGAAGCCAAGCGCGCGGAGCGCGCGCCCGGCGCCTGAGGGCACGACAACGACGTATCCGGGGCGAATAGGCCCGGCGCAAAGCTTCAGCTTTGCGAAGCCAAGCGCGCGGAGCGCGCGCCCGGCGCCTGAGGGCACGACAACGACGTATCCGGGGCGAATAGGCCCGGCGCAAAGCTTCAGCTTTGCGAAGCCAAGCGCGCGGAGCGCGCGCCCGGCGCCTGAGGGCACGACAAAGACCACTTTTCGCTTCGCGAAAAGTGGGGGGCTTCTGTTGCCCGGTGCCCCCCGAACCGCGCTTACCTATTAGGCAGCGAGCGCCATGTCCTCGCGGACATTGTCGTTGGCACTTGTGATTTGGTCCGATAACGCCGGTACCATGCCGGGCAAAAGCAGCGTCTTTACCACGCACGTCGAGCCTGTTTCGTCCCCGTGCCACGCTTCCCGACAAGGAAGGTTGGAGTGGTGGAGACGCCGGGCACTGCCCCCGGGTCCGTAACGTTTATGCCACGCTGCGTTTATCGCCATAGTCGGGGGCGGCGAACCGCCTCTGACCTGAGCAACATAGGGTGCCGCGTTGGCGAAAGCCAGGGCCTCGGCTAAGTGATCCGGCATCAGAGGGTTGCGCAGATGGCATTGACGGACGCCCAGCGGGCAGAACTGGAACAGGCGCGCGCAGGGCGGGCCGAGACGCGGCGCGCCACCGTGCCCGCGCTCGAGGCGATGCTCTACCAGGTGATGCCCGTGCTCGACCACGGCTTCATCCGCGTGGTGGACTATATGGGCGATGACGGCGCCGTGGTGCAGTCCGCCCGCGTTTCCTACGGGCGCGGCACCAAGGCTGCCAATGAGGATCGCGGCCTGATCCGCTACCTCATGCGGCACCGCCACTCCACGCCCTTCGAGATGTGCGAGATCAAGTACCATGTGAAGCTGCCCATCTTCGTGGCTCGGCAATGGATCCGGCACCGCACGGCCAATGTGAACGAGTATTCCGCGCGGTATTCGGTGATGGACCGCGAATTCTATATCCCCGAGCCCGCGCAGCTCGCGGCGCAATCCAGCAGCAACCGCCAGGGCCGCGGCGATGTGCTGGAAGGCGAGGAGGCGGCCGAGGTGCTGCGCCTGCTGCGCGACGACGCGACGCGCAACTACGACCACTACGCCTGGATGCTGAACGAGGATGATTCGGGCCAGGTGGTGGATGAGGGGCGCTCCGGCCTCGCGCGCGAATTGGCGCGGATGAACCTGACGCTCAACACCTACACACAGTGGTATTGGAAGACCGACCTGCACAACCTGCTGCACTTCCTCAGCCTGCGCGCCGATTCCCACGCGCAATACGAGATCCGCGTCTATGCCGAGGCCATGCTGGAGACGGTGAAGGCCTGGGTCCCGCTGAGTTATGAGGCTTTCGCCGATTACCGTATGGGCGCGGTCATGATGTCCTCGCAGATGCTTTCCATCATCCGCCGCATGCTGGGCGGCGAGGCGGTGACGCAGGAGACGAGCGGCCTCTCCAAGCGCGAATGGCGCGAGCTGATGGAGGTCCTGGGGCGCGCCGCGTGAGCGGGCGTCAGGCGGCGCTGCTCGATTTCATCGCGCTGGCCGACCGCCTCAAGCATGTGCTGCGCGCGTCGCGCACCGGCGAGCGGCGCGAGAATGCGGGCGAGCATGCGTGGCATGTGGCGCTGATCGCGGTTCTGCTGGCCGATGAGGTGGAGCCGCGGCCCGATATGGCGCGCGTGCTTTCCATGATCGCCATCCATGACGTGATCGAGATCGAGGCCGGCGACACCTTCGCCTTTGACGAGGCCGGGCTGCTGACCCAGGCCGCGCGGGAGCAGGCGGCGGCGGCCCGCATCTTCGGCATGCTGCCCCCGGATCTCGGCCAGCGCCTGCATGCCCTCTGGCAGGAATTCGAGGCGCAGGAGACCCCTGAGGCGCGCTTCGCCATGGGTTGCGACCGGCTGCAGGGCTTCGCGCAGCAGGTGGAATGCGGCGCCCCCGCCTGGGCCAAGGTCGGTCTCACCCGCGCCCGCAGCCTCAAGCGCATGCAACCGGCAATTGACCTGGGCCCTCCCTTCGCCCCCATGATCGAGGCCCTGTACGAGCGCGCCATGCGGGAGGGGCTGCTGCTGCCGTGACGGTCACCATCTTCGGCTCGGCCATCGCCGATCTCGTGTTTCGCCTCGAGCGCCTGCCCCGCCCGGGCGAGACGCTGCTGGGCCAGGCGGGCGCGCCGCTCGCGGGCGGGAAGGGGCTGAACCAGGCCATCGCCGCCGCGCGGGATGGCGCGGATGCGCGCTTCGTGGGCTGCGTCGGCCGGGATGAGCATGGCGACCTGCTGCGCATGGCGCTGATCCAGGCTGGCGTGAACGTGGCCGGCCTGCGTGGGGAGGATGTGCCGAGCGGCCTCGCCTGCGTCTGCGTGGATGCGGCGGGGCAGAACCAGATCGCCGTCTCGCCAGGAGCCAATCTGCTGGCACGGGCGGCGCAGCTGCCGGAACTGCGTGACGACACCATCCTCCTGCTGCAGATGGAGGTGACGCCCGCCGAGAATGTCCGCGCCATCGCCCGCGGGCGGGCGGCGGGGGCCCGTGTGCTGCTGAACCTGGCGCCCGCCGCTGCCATGGACCGCACGGCCCTGGGTGGCGTGGACCTCTTGATCGTGAATGAGAGCGAGGCCGCCTGGCTCGGCCAGCAGCTGGGCCGGGCCGGCGATGCGGCGGCGCTGCATGAGGCGCTGGGCATCGGCGTCGCGGTGACGCAGGGCGGGGCGGGGGCCTCGGTCATGACGGCGGCGGGCGCCTTCGACGTGCCGGCCTTCCCGGTGGAGGTGCGGGACAGCACCGGCGCGGGCGATGCCTGGTGCGGCGTGCTGGCGGCGGCGCTGCATCTGGGCATGCCGCTGGAGCTGGCCGTGCGGCGGGCCAATGCCGCGGGGGCGCTGGCCTGCACGAAGGCTGGGGCGGCGCCCGCCATGCCGGACAGTGCGGCGATCGATGCGCTGATGGGGCTCGACTAGGTGCGGGCTGCCCGCCGCGGCCTGCTGGCGCTGCCGCTGGCCGGGCCTGCCCTCGCGCAGGAGCGGCCGATCCGCCTCGTCATCGCCTTCCCGCCGGGGGGCAGCACGGACATCCTGGGCCGGCTGATCGCGCCGCGCATGGGGGAGATCCTGGGCACGACCGTGACGCCGGAGAACCGCAGCGGCGCCTCGGGCGCGGTGGGGGCGGGGCTGGTGGCGCAGGCGGCACCGGATGGGGCGACGCTCCTGCTGGATTCCGGCGGGCAGGCGGTGAACCCGCATCTCATGCGCGGCCTCGGCTTCGATTACGCCACGGGTTTCGCGCCCGTCACGCTGCTGGCCACGCTGCCGCTGGTGTTGGTGGTGCGGGCGGATCTCGGCGTGGCCACGCTGGCCGCGCTGCTGGCGCGGCTGCGCGCGGAGGGGTGGCCCGTCGCCTATGGCAGTGTCGGCATCGGTGCGCGCACGCACCTGGCCATGGCCGCGCTGCTGCGGCGCGCGGGCCTGACCGGCGAGCACATCCCCTATCGCGGCGGGGCCGACCAGATGGCCGGGCTGCTGCGCGGCGATGTGGCGCTGGGCTTCACCTCCGTGGCGCTGGCGGCCCCCCTGCTGCGCGAGGGGCGGCTGCTGGCGCTGGGCTATTCCCTGCCGGGCCGCGCGCCCAGCATCGCGGAGCAGGGCTTCCCGGGCTTCGCCATCGGCGATTGGCTGGCCCTGCTGGCACCGGCCGGCACGCCGCCCGCCACCATCGCCCGCCTCGCCGCCGCGGTGCGGGAGGCGGTGATGCAGCCCGCGCTAAGTCCACGCCTCGCCGAACTCGGACTGGAGCCAGCGGCTGAGGGGCCGGAGGCTCTGGCGCGCTTCCTGTCCGCCGAGCGTGCCGCCATGGGCGCGCTGATCGCGGCCGAGGGGATTCGGCTCGACGGATAGCGCGGCGCGCGGCATTTAAGGCGCATGAACCGACGCAGCCTCCTCGCTCTCCCGCTCGCCGCCCCGGCGATCGCCCATGCGCAATCATGGGCCCCCACACGCCCCGTGCGCATCGTGGCCGGCTGGCCGGCGGGCGGCTCGGCCGATGCCTCGCTGCGCCTGGTCGCGCCGCATATGCAGACCGCGCTGGGGCAGAGCGTCGTGATCGAGAATCGCGGCGGCGCCTCGGGCTCCATCGGCGCGGGCGTGGTGGCGCAGGCGGCGGCCGATGGCCACACCCTGCTGTTCGACGCGGCGGGGCAGGTGAGCAACCCCTTCCTGATGCGCGGCCTCTCCTTCGACTACCTGACGGCCTTCGCGCCCGTCTGCCTCTTCGCGCTGCTGCCCAATGTGCTGGTGGTGCGGGCCGAGACGCCGGTGCGGACCGTGCCGGAGCTGGTCGCCTATCTGCGGGCCAATCCGGGCCAGCCCTATGCCAGCACCGGCATCGGCCTTGCGTCGCATCTGGCGGCCGTGATGTTCACCCAGCGCGAGCGGCTGGAGGTGACGCATGTGCCCTATCGCGCCAGCCAGCAATCCATCCCCGGCCTGCTGGCGGGCGAGACGCTCTTCACCTTCAACACCACGCCGCTGGTGGTGCCGTTGATCCGCGACAGCCGCCTTCGCGCGCTGGCGGTGGCCACGCCGCGCCGCATCCCGGCGCTGCCCGATACGCCCACCATGCTGGAACTGGGCTATGAGGGGTTTTCGCTGAACGAGTGGTTGGCCCTCTTCGCACCCGCCGCCACGCCCGCCGCCGCCATCGCCCGGCACGCCGAGGCCGCGCAGCAGGGCTTGGCCGATCCGGTGGTCCGCGAGCGCCACGCCAATCTGGGGATGGACATCCAGGCCCTGGGCCCGGCCGATTTCGCCGCTTTCCTTACGGAGCAGCGCGCCCGCATCGGCGCCTTGATCCGCGACAACAATATCCGCCTGGAGAGCTGAGGCAGAACGGGAAAGGGGGGCCGGAGCCCCCCTTCTTTATCGCCTCAGCCCGGCGAGCCGCGCGGCGGTGCCAGTCGCAGTGGCACGAAGCGCTGCCCCTGCTGCTGGCTCTCGATCAGGAAGAGCGCGGTGGCGCGGCCCTGGCGGCGCAGCCGCTCGATCCGCTCCTGCAGCTCCTGCGGCGTGGTCACGCGCTCCTGCTGGACTTCCAGGATCAGGTCGCCCGGGCGGATCTCCCGCTCTGCGCCCGGCGTGTTGGGCAGCACTTCCGTCACCACCACGCCGCGCGCCTCTGGCCGCAGGCGGAAGCGCTCGCGCAGCTCCGCCGTCAGCGCCGTCACGCGCAAACCAAGGCCCGAAAGCTCGATCGGGCGATCCGGGCGGGGCGTCTGCGTGGGCGAGGTGGAGGCGGGCGTGGCCTCGGTGGGCAGCTCGCCCAGCGTCACCGTCACCGTCTCCTCGCGGCCATCGCGCCAGACGACGACGGGCACCTGCGCGCCCACCGCCGTCTCGGCCACGATGCGCGGCAGGGTGCGCATCTCGCGCACCTCCTGGTTGTTGAAGCGCAGCACCACATCGCCATTGCGGATGCCGGCGGCGGCCGCCGGCGCCCCCTCCTGCGCGCGGGCGATCAGCGCGCCGCGCGCGCCGCCGCGCAGGCCGAGGCTCTCGGCGATCTCATCCGTCACCTGCTGGATGTTCACGCCGAGCCAGCCGCGCCGCACCCGGCCTCCCTCGGCCAATTGCCGCGCCACGCCGCGCGCCAGGTTGGAGGGGATGGAGAAGCCGATGCCGATGGAGCCGCCGGTCGGCGAGTAGATGGCGGTGTTGATGCCCACCACCTCGCCCCGCATGTTGAAGAGGGGCCCGCCCGAATTGCCGCGGTTGATGGCGGCGTCGGTCTGGATGAAGTCGTCGAAGGGCCCCTGGCGGATGTCACGCCCGCGGGCCGAGATGATGCCGGCCGTCACCGTGCCGCCCAGGCCGAAGGGGTTGCCGATGGCCACCACCCAGTCGCCCACCAGCGCCGTGTCGGAATCGCCCCACGGGACGAAGGGCAGGGGGGCCGTGTGGCTCACCCGCAGCACCGCGAGGTCGGTGCGCGGATCGGTGCCGAGCAGCGTCGCGCGCAGCGAGGTGTTGTCCTGCAGGATGACGTTGATCTCGTCCGCGCCGTCAATGACGTGGTTGTTGGTGATGACGATGCCGGAGGCATCCACGATGAAGCCCGAGCCGAGCGACTGCGCGCGGCGGGGCGCCGGCCGATTGGGCTGGTTCGGCTGGTTGGGCTGCGCTTCGTTCTGCTGGCCGGGCGGGCGGTTGCGGTTGAAGAAGTCGCGGAAGAATTCCTCGAAGGGCGAGCCCGGCGGCGCCTGCGGCGTCTCCGGCGCATCGGGGCGGCCGGGGCGGGGCGCCACGTTCTGCGAGGTGGAGATGTTCACCACCGCCGGCAGCAGGTTGCGCACCAGCGGCGCGAAGCTCTCCGGCGCCACGAAGGGCGTGGGGGCCGCGGGCGCGGGGGCCGTGGCCTGCTGTGCCGCGGCAGGAAGGGAAAGGGCCAGGAGAAGGGCGGTCGCGACAAGCCGCATCGGGCAAGCACCTCTGAAAAGAGAATGGGCCGGGGCGGCGCGGACCACCCCAGCCCGTCATGTGGAAGCTAAGGCGCGCCTGTCCAGCGCGCCAGCCCCAAGAAGGATCAGCGCGGCGCGCCCGTGCGCGCCGGCATGTCCCGGAAGTAGCGGAAGAAATCGCTCTCCGGGGTCAGCACCATGCGGGATTCGCCCGTCGAGAAGACCTCGCGATAGGCCTGCATGGTGCGCCAGAACTGGAAGAACTCCGGGTCGCGCTGGAAGGCCTCCGCGAAGACGCGGATCGCCTCCTGCTCGCCCGTGCCGCGCAGGATGGCGGCATCGGCCTCGGCGGTCGCCAGGATCACGGTGCGGTCGCGCTCGGCCTGGGCGCGGATGCGGGCCGCGACCTCGGCGCCCTCGGCGCGCGCTTCGCGGGCCACGCGCTCACGCTCGGACTGCATGCGCGAGAGAATGGCCTGGGTGTTCTCGTCCGGCAGGTCGGCGCGGCGGATGCGCACATCCGTCACGTCGATGCCGAAGCGGCGTGCCTCTTCGTTCACCTGGCGGCGGATCTCACCCATGATGCGGCCGCGATCGGCGCTCAGCACCGCGAGCAGCGTCTCGCCCGCCAGCACGCGGCGGAGCGAGGAGGTGACGATGGAGTTCAGCCGGCCGCGGATGCCGGCCTCGGTCGCGCCCACGGTCTGGAAGAACAGCAGCGGGTCGGTGATCGAGTAGCGGGTGAAGCTGTCCACGATCAGGCGGCGCTGGTCGCCCAGGATGACCTCTTCGCCCGGCGCCTCGAAATCGAGCAGGCGGCGGTCGAAGACGATCACGGTCTGGATGAAGGGCACCTTCATGTTCAGGCCGGGGGTCTGGATCACGCGGATCGGTTGGCCGAACTGCGTGATCAGCACCTGCTGCGTCTGCTGCACGGTGAAGAAGCTGGACGCCGCGACGAAAAGGGCGGCGACGGCGACGCCGGCCGCGATGGCGAGCTTGTTCATCGGCCGGTCCCCCCGCGCTGCTGCTGCTGGATCACCGGCGCGACGGCGGCCGGCGGCATGGCCGGGCGCGCTGGCGGCTGGGCCGCCGGCGCGGTGCCGCGCTGGTCGAGCGGCAGGAAGGGCACCAGGCCCTGCAGGCGGTCATCCACCAGGATCATGCCGTTGCGCTTGAAGATCTCTTCCATGGTTTCCAGATACATGCGGCGCACCGTCACATCCTGCGCCTGGTTGTAGGCGCCGAGCACGGCGTTGAAGCGGCCGGCCTCGCCTCGGGCGCGGGCGATCTGGCTGTCGCGGAAGCCCTGGGCCTCCTGCACCATGCGCTCCGCCTCGCCACGGGCGCGGGGGATGATGTCGTTGCGGAAGCTCTCCGCCTCGTTGCGCACGCGCTCGCGGTCGGCATTGGCGCGCTGGACGTCGCGGAAGGATTCGATGACGGCCGTCGGCGGATCCGACTTCTGCATCTGCACCTGCGTGATTTCCACGCCGGCCCGATACTGGTCCATGATGGCCTGGGTGCCGCGCCGCACATCCTGCTCGATCTGCGCGCGCGCCTCGGTCAGCGCGGGCTGGATGGGCGTCTTGCCGATCACCTCGCGCATCACGGATTCGGCGGCGGACTTCACCGTCTCCTCCGGGTTGCGAGTGTTGAAGAGGAAGTCGGCCGCATCCCGGATGCGCCAGAACACCGCGAAGTCGATGTCGATGATGTTCTCGTCGCCCGTCAGCATGAGCGATTCGGCCAGCACGTCGCGCGCCGAGATCACGCGGCCGCCGGGCGCCGTGTCGGGCGCGCCCCGGAAGCCGATATCCACGCGGTTGATGCGCGTGACACGCGGCGTGGACACCGTCTCGACCGGCCAGGGAATGCGGTAGTTCAGGCCGGGCGGCGCGGTGCGCTCGAAGGCGCCGAAGCGCATGACGACGCCAAGCTCATCCGGCTGGACGCGATAGAAACCGGAGGTACCCCAGACGCCGACCAGAACAAGAGCCGCCAGGCCGATCGCCTTCCCGCCGCCCGCGCCACCACGCGGCAGCAGCCGCCGAACGGTATTCTGCGCGTTGCGGATCATCTCCTCGATGTCCGGCCCCTGGCCGCGATTGCCGCCGCCGGGCGGGCCCGAAGGCGGTCCACCCCAGGGTCCGCCGCCATTTCCCCCACCACCGGGAGGACGCGGATTGCCCCAGGGGCTCGGTCCACCATTGTTCCAAGACATCGTTACCGGACACTCCGCTCTGGCCGCCAGGGTCACCCCCGCACGGTCATTTCTGAATTCTCTTCCATATATAGGCTCGAACGCCCCTCCGGGAGGGGTGCGCTCTCGCCCTCGCATGTGCATATGTGCCGCCCCGCCGGTCAAGGAAAGGTAGAAATCATGTCGGACACGCTCATCGCGGCCATCAGGGCCGCTCTCTCCCGGGTGACGGACCCCGCGACGGGCGTGGATGTGGTCAGTTCCGGCATGGTCGAAGGCATTTCCGCGCGGGATGGCTTGGTGCAGTTCACCCTCGCCGTGCCGCGCGAGCGGGCGCGCGCCATGGAGCCGGTGCGCCAGGCCTGCGAGAAGGCGGCCGCCGCCGTGCCGGGGGTGATCTCCGCCACCGTCGTGCTGACCGCGCATCGCGAGGCGCCGGAAGCGCCGGGCGCGCGCTCCACCCGGCCCGCGCCGGGGCCCACGCCGCCCGGCCAGGGCCAGATGCTCCTGCCCGAGGTGAAGCGCATCATCGCCATCGCCTCGGGCAAGGGCGGTGTCGGCAAGTCCACCACCGCGGTGAACCTGGCGGTGGCGCTCGCCGCCCAGGGGCTGCGCGTGGGCCTGCTCGATGCGGACATCTATGGCCCTTCGCTGCCGCAGATGCTGGGCACGCAGGAGAAGCCGCGCGCCGTCGGCCAGCGCATCATCCCGCTGCAGCGCTGGGGTTTGAAGGCCATGTCCATCGGCTTCCTGGTGGAGCAGGAGACGGCGATGGTCTGGCGCGGCCCCATGGTGATGGGCGCGCTGGAGCAGATGATGGGCCAGGTGGAGTGGGGCGAACTGGACGTGATGCTGGTGGACATGCCGCCGGGCACGGGCGATGCGCAGCTCACCATGTCCCAGCGGGTGCCCCTGGCGGGCGCGGTCATCGTCTCCACGCCGCAGGATGTGGCCCTGATCGATGCGCGGCGCGGCATCAAGATGTTCGAGAAGGTGAATGTGCCCGTGCTCGGGCTGATCGAGAACATGTCCTATTTCTGCTGCCCTGAATGCGGCCACCGCACCGAGATCTTCGGCCATGGCGGCGCAAGGGCCGAGGCGGAGCGGCTGGGGGCCGAGTTCCTGGGCGAATTGCCGCTCAAGCTCGCCATCCGCGAGATGGCCGATGCGGGCACGCCCATCGTGCTCGCCGCCCCCGACACGCATGAGGCCGCGACCTATCGGGCGATCGCCGCGCGGATCTGGGAGAAGGTGTCGGCGCCGGCCGCGGCCGCCGGCCCGCGCATCGTGATGGAATGAGCGCGGGCCTCGCCCAGCTGCGGCGCATCTGCCTCGCCCTTCCCGAGGCGGAGGAGCGCGAGACCTGGGAGACGCCGACCTTCCGCGTGCGGGGGAAGATCTTCTGCATGGCGATGCCGGACCCGCTCGCCATCTGGGTGAAGGCGCCGCGCGGCAGCCAGGAACTGCTGATCGAGGCCGCACCCGCGCGCTTCTTCCGCCCGCCCTATCTGGGCCACAAGGGCTGGGTGGGCGTGAACCTCTCCGGCCGGCCGGATTGGGCGGAGGTGGAGGCGCTGGTGCGGCGCAGCTACAGCCTGATCGCGCCGCGCGCCCTCGCGGCCCGTGTCGCCACCGCCGAACCGGGCTAGGCTCGGTGCATGGCCCCCCGCCGCGAACCCACCGACGACCTCTTTGGCCCGCCCGAGGCGCCCCCGCCCGTGGCGCCCGGCGCCCCCGCCGAGGGCGCGCCGCTCGCCGAGCGGCTGCGCCCGCGCACGCTCTCCGAGGTGGTGGGGCAGGACCAGCTGCTGGGCCCGCAGGGCAGCATCACGCGGATGCTGGCGCGCGGCAGCCTGGCCTCCATGATCCTCTGGGGGCCGCCGGGCGTGGGGAAGACCACCATCGCGCGGCTGCTGGCGGAAGCCGCGGAACTGCACTTCGCCTCGCTCTCGGCGGTGTTCTCGGGCGTGGCGGACCTCAAGCGCGCCTTCGACGAGGCGCGGCAGCGGCGGCGGATGGGGCGGCGGACCCTCCTGTTCGTGGATGAGATCCATCGCTTCAACCGTGCGCAGCAGGATGGATTCCTGCCGGTGGTGGAGGACGGCACGGTGGTGCTGATCGGCGCCACGACGGAGAATCCGAGCTTCGCGCTGAACGGCGCGCTGCTCTCACGCTGCCAGGTGATGGTGCTGAAGCGGCTGGAGGCGGCGGGCCTCACGGCGCTGCTGGCCCGTGCGGAGGCGGAGGCCGGGCGCACGCTGCCGCTCGATCCCGCGGCGCGCGAGGTGCTGCTCGCCATGGCGGATGGCGATGGGCGCTATCTGCTGAATCTGGCCGAGCAGCTGCTGGCGCTGCCGGACCCCGCGCCGCTGGACCCGGCGGGCCTTTCGCAGCTGCTGGCCAAGCGCGCCGCGCTCTACGACAAGGATCGCGAGGAGCACTACAACCTCATCTCGGCGCTGCATAAGTCGCTGCGCGGGAGCGACCCGGATGCGGGGCTCTACTGGTTCTCGCGGATGATCCTGGGCGGCGAGGATGCACGCTACATCGCCCGTCGCCTCACCCGCTTCGCCGCCGAGGATGTGGGCCTGGCCGACCCCAGCGCGCTGCCGGCCGCCATCGCCGCCTGGGAGACCTATGAGCGGCTGGGCTCGCCGGAGGGCGAACTGGCCTTGGCGCAACTGGTCGTGCATCTCGCCACCGCGCCCAAATCCAACGCCGTCTATGTCGCGTGGAAGGCGGCGCAGGCGACGGCGCGCGAGACGGGCAGCCTCGCACCCCCCGCGCATATCCTGAACGCGCCGACGAAGATGATGCGCGAACTCGGCTACGGCGCGGGCTACGCCTACGACCACGACACGGAGGAGGGCTTCTCCGGCCAGAACTATTTTCCGGACGGCATGGCG
This sequence comes from Sediminicoccus sp. BL-A-41-H5, assembly GCF_050632405.1. NCBI lineage: Bacteria > Pseudomonadati > Pseudomonadota > Alphaproteobacteria > Acetobacterales > Roseomonadaceae > Sediminicoccus > Sediminicoccus sp. BL-A-41-H5. Next base: position 52,127 of record NZ_CP192601.1, read on the forward strand.
CGCCCGCGTTTCTACGAGCCGGCCGGGCGCGGCGAAGAGGCGGAGATCGCGCGGCGCCTCGCGCATTGGGCGAAGCAGCGCCGATGAGTTTTCTTCTCGTGGCGGCGGGCGGCGCGCTGGGCTCCATGGGGCGCTACGGCATCTCGCTGCTGGCCATGGCCTGGCTGGGTTCGGCCTTTCCCTGGGGCACGCTCGCCGTGAACGTGCTGGGTAGCGGCGCCATCGGCGTGCTGGCGGGGATGGGGCTCAGCGGCGGCGCGCGGCTCTTCTGGATCACCGGCGTGCTCGGTGGCTTCACCACCTTTTCGGCCTTCAGCCTGGAGGCGGCGCTGCTTTGGGAGCGCGCGGCCTGGCAGGGGGTGCTCTATGTGGCGGCGAGCCTGGGCCTCGGTCTCGCCGCCTTCGCGCTGGGCTGGGTGCTGGCCCGGGCGTGAGTGTCGGCCCGCTCAGGCCGCGCCATCGGCGGGGAGGGGGCGGATCTCGGCCAGGCCTTGCCGCAGCGCCTCGGCCGTGGTGGGCCCGATTTCCGAATCCAGCCGCGCATGCGCCGCCCGCCAGGCCGGGATGGCCTCGCGCAGCAGGGCCACGCCCTCCGGCGTGATCTGCACCCGGCGGGAGCGCCGGTCCGTCGCATCCGGGATGAGGCGCAGCAGCCCGCGGCGCGCCAGCGGCTTGACCGCGGCGGTCAGCGTCGAGGGATCCATGGCCAGGAAGGGTGCGAGGCGGCCGATCGGCGGCGGCTCGGCCTGGTTCAAGGCAACCAGCAGGGAGAATTGGCCGTTGGTGAGCCCGAAGGGCCGCAGCGCCTCGTCGAAGCGGCGCGCCAGGGCGCGCGCCGCCCGCTGCGCCGCGAGGCAGAGGCAGGTGTCACGGATGTGGTGCACCGTGGCGGCGGGGAGGGTTTCGGAGCTTGACATCTTCTATTTACTTTGATATCAAAATTCATGGGGTAAAGCCAGAGCGGAACAGCCGATCAGTCCAGGGTTTTTGGGGAGACAGGATGAGCCACGCCACCCCGAAGAGCAGCATCTGTCTCTGGTTCGACCGTGAGGCCGAGGCGGCCGCGCGCTTCTACGCCGCCACCTTCCCCGACAGCCGCGTGGGCGCCGTGCACCGCGCCCCGGCCGACTATCCCTCCGGTCAGGCGGGTGACGTGCTCACCGTGGAGTTCACCGTCGCCGGCCTGCCATGCCTCGGGCTCAATGGCGGCCCGGCCTTCCCGCAGAGCGAGGCCTTCTCCTTCCAGATCGCGACCGAGGACCAGGGGGAGACCGACCGCTACTGGGCCGCCATCCTCGCGAATGGCGGGCAGGAGAGCGCCTGCGGCTGGTGCAAGGATCGCTGGGGCGTGAACTGGCAGATCACCCCGCGCGTCCTCACCGAGGCCATCGCCGCCGGCGGCGATGCGGCGAAGCGCGTCTTCGAGGCGATGATGACCATGCGCAAGATCGACATCGCGGCCATCGAGGCCGCGCGTCGCGGCTGAGGCCGGCGCGAAGCCACACCACAGGAGGGCCACATGTCCGCACCCCGGATCACCGTCGAAACCCTCGTCGCCGCGCCCGTCGAGCGCGCCTGGGCGGCCTTCACCACGCCCGAAGACATCATGCGCTGGAACTTCGCCAGTGCCGACTGGTGCTGCCCTGCCGCGGAGGTGGATCTGCGCGTCGGTGGCATCCACAAGGCGCGGATGGAGGCGAAGGACGGCAGCTTCGGCTTCGACTTCGAGGGCGTCTACGAGGAGGTGGAGCCCGGCCGCGCGCTCACCCTCGTCCTCGGCGACGGGCGCCGGGCGCGCACCACCTTCGCGCCGAGCGGCGAGGGCACCCGCGTGACGACCATCTTCGACGCGGAGACGCAGCACAGCATCGAGATGCAGCGCGACGGCTGGCAGGCGATCCTCGACAATTTCGCGTCCCATGCCGGGCGGCAGGCCGCGCGCTGAGCGCGGCGGCCGCAACATCATCTGAGGGGAGACGAGCGATGTATGTGGATGGTTTCGTGCTGGCGGTCCCGAGCGACGGCAAGGAGGCCTATCGCCGCCATGCGGAGGAGGCGGCCGTGGTGTTCAAGAAGCATGGCGCGCTCTCGCTCGTCGAAGCCTGGGGCGATGACGTGCCCGAGGGCAAGGTGAACTCCATGCACACGGCCGTGCTGCGCAAGCCGGAGGAGACGGTGGTGTTTTCCTGGATCAGCTGGCCCGACAAGGCGACGCGCGATGAGGGCATGCAGAAGGTCTTCGCCGAGGGCCGCGCCTCGGGCTTCATGGACCAGATGCCCTTCGACGGCAGCCGCATGATCTTCGGCGGCTTCGAGGTGATCGTGGACGCGTGAGGCGCGGCTTCAGCCGAGCCGGATGTCCCTGGCCGATCGCCCGCGCATCCAGGCCATGATCCCTGAAGCGCGCCCGGCCCATTTCTCCCGCCGCGCATCGCCCCGGCGCAGCGCCGCCTTCAGCGTCAGGCCCGGCCATTCCGACAGCGCCAGCCGCCAGGCGGCCGCGCGGCCGCGGTGCTTCGCTTCCAGATGCAGGCGCGACCAGCCCTGGTGGAACGCCTTCCAATGCGAGAGCCGCGGCGCGGGGGCGGAACTGGCGCCGCCCAGATGCCGCACCCGCACGCCCGCCACATGCAGCAGCGCATGGCCCGCCGCGCGCATGCGCAGGCAGAGATCATCATCCTCGAAATAGAGGAAGATCTCGGGGTCGAAGCCGCCCAGCGCCCGGAAGGCCGACATGCGCAGGAACATGGCGGAGCCGCCGACATACCAGCAGCAGGCATCGCCCACCGGCTCCACCACCGGGCCCCGCAGGCGGCGGAAGGGCAGGTCGTGGCCGAACTGCATGTGGCCTTCCTCGGCGATCACCTCGGGCGCCAGCAGCCCGGCCTCCGGATGGCGGCGCGCGGCGGCGATGAGGCCCGCGATGGTGTCGGGCTCCAGCGTGGCGTCGGCGTTGAGCAGGAGGCCGAATTCGGTGGTGACCTCGGCGAAGCCGAGATTGGCGCCCGGGCCGAAGCCGAGGTTGCGCCCGGCGCGGATCACCCGCGCTGAAGGCCGCGCGGCGGCGGCCACATCGGCGCTGTCATCCGGCGAGGCGTTGTCCACCACGATGACGGGGCATTCCGCCGGGATGGCGGCGAGGCAGCCCGGCAGCAGCGCCGCCGAATTATAGGCGACGATGACGACGCTGCACGCCGCCTCGGTCACGAACGGGCGGGCGCCAGTTCAGCGAGCGCCTTGAGGAAAGCGGCCACGGCGGCCTCTTCATCCATCGCGGCGTCGAAGCCGGTCTTGCTCTCGGCACTGCCGACGGCGACCAGGCCACCCGCCCAGAAGCCTTCCGCGCCTTCGCCCGGCGGGACCGCGTATTGCAGCATCGCGATGCCGGCGGGGCCCCGGTAGGAGATGTAGGGGCAGCGCCTGAACTTCTTGGTCCGCACGCCGCCGCCCGTCTTGGGCGCGCCGTTGCCGGCCAGCAGCGCATGCGGCGTGGTGATGCCGCGCGCCTTCGCCGTCTCGGGCGTCAGGTCGAACTTCGCCAATGCTTCGGCCGCCACGGCCTTGATGCGGGCGACCGCCGCATCAAGCGCCGGGTCGGGCTCCGCCCGCTGGCCCGGCGGCGCCACGCGGCGCTCGGCCAGCGCGGCCTGGGCCGCCGCGCGGAATTCCTCCGCCCGTGCATGCAGCTTGGTGTTGCCACCCGCCAGCACCGCCTCGGCATTGGCCAGCAGCGCCTTCAGTTCCGCCGCGGTCTTGGCGCTGAGATCGAGGCTCATGCCATATTGACCATGATGGTCTTCTTGTGGGTGAAGTGCTCGAGCATCGCCTCCAGCGAGGCCTCCTTGCCCAGGCCGCTCGACTTCACGCCGCCATAGCTGAGGTTCGCCTGCACCACGAGGTTCTGGTTGATCTGCACCAGGCCCGCCTCCAGACGATGCGCGAGATCGAGGCCCACCTTCAGGTTGTTGGTCCAGAGCGAAGCGGCGAGGCCGTATTCGCTGTCATTCGCCTCGGCCAGCACGGCCTCGGGGTCGTCGAAAGCCTGGATCACGGTGACGGGGCCGAAGATCTCCTCCTTCACGAGACGGGAATTGCCGTCGAGGCCCGTGAAGATCACCGGGCGCAGGAAGAGGCCCTTCTTCAGCGCGGGGTCGGATGGCATCGCGCTGCACTCATGCGCCGTGGCGCCGGCCGTCGCCTTGCCCTCGGCGATATAGGCCTGGACCTTCTCGAACTGGCCCTGGCTGATGATGGTGCCGATGTCGGTCTTCTCGTCCAGCGGGTCGCCCATCACCATGCCGTCCACCGCCTTCTTCATCTCGGCCACGAAGGCGTCGAAGATCGGGCGCTCGACATAGATGCGGCTGGCGGCGGTGCAGGACTGGCCCTGGCGCGTGAAGCGCATGGAGGTCAGCGCGCCGGAGACGGTCTTCGCGAAGTCGCAGTCCTGGAAGACGATCATGGGCGACTTGCCGCCCAGCTCCAGCGTCACGGGGACGAGCTTCTGGGAGGCGGCCTTGGCCACGATCTTCCCCGTCTCGACGGAGCCGGTGAAGGTGACCTTGCGGACCAGCGGATGCTCGACCAGCGGCGCGCCGCATTCGGGGCCCATGCCGCTCACCATGTTGAAGCAGCCCGGCGGCAGCACGCGGTTCATCAGCTCGCAGATGCGCAGGACCGCGAGCGGCGCCTCCTCGGCCGACTTCACGACGACGGTGTTGCCCGCCACCAGCGCGGGCGCGACCTTCAGCGCCATCAGCAGCATCGGCACGTTCCAGGGGATGATGGCGCCCACCACGCCCAGCGGCTCGCGCACGGTCACGCTCAGGACGTTCGGCGCGAAGGGCACGCTCTCGCCCTTCAGCTCGGAGCCGAGGCCGCCGAAGAACTCGAAGACATCGGCCACCACGCCAGCCTCGACGCGGCTTTCGGTGCGCAGCGCCTTGCCGGTCTCGAGGGCGATCAGGCGCGCCAGCTCCTCCTGGTGCTCCTTCAGGAGCGCGGCGCACTGGTGCACCAGCGCGCCGCGCTTGCGGGCGGGGACCTTGGCCCACTCCTTCTGGGCGCGGGCGGCGTCACGGACGGCGGCGTCCACATCGGCGGCATCGCCCTCGGCGGCGGTGGCGACCTGGATGCCGGTGGCGGGGTTCACCACGGGGAAGGTCTTGCCGCTGACGGCGGGTACATAGCGGCCGCCGATGAAATGCAGGCCGGAGAGGGCGGTGGCCAGCTTCTGCTGGTCCAGGCAGGGGGCGGCGGGGGTGGGGTGCGGCGTGTCGAGCATCGTTGCGTTCCTCTCAGCGACTGGCGGCGGACCATGCGCCGGATGGGGGGGAGGGAGCAAGCCTTCCCCCGCAACCGGGCCCGGAGGGGCAACCGGCCGCCACCTCATCGGTTCAGGCCATCGCCACCCAGGAGGAGCAGAGATGACCGAGGCGCCGAGCGATGACGAGGCCCGCATCAAGGTGCGGGAGATGTTGGAGCAGATCCGGACGGTGATGCTGGTGACGCATGATCCCGATGGTGGGCTCGACGCCCGGCCCATGGCCATCCTGGCTGTCGAGGGTGACACCGTCTGGTTCTTCACCGGCCGCGACACGCCCAAGACCTTCGCGATCGACCAGGAGCACGCGGTGCTGCTGGCCGGCGCCAACCCGTCCGGCCAGGAATATGTCTCGGTGCGCGGCAGGGCGCGGGTGATGCAGGACCGCGCGCAGCAGAAGGCGCTCTGGACCGAGGCGGCGCGGCTCTGGTTCCCCGATGGCGCGGGGAGCCCGGACCTCGCGCTGATCGCGGTCGAGATGACCGAGGCGCAGTATTGGGACAGCCCGGCTTCGACCGCGCGCTACGCCATCGGCTATGTGAAGGCCGTCCTGACCAAGACGCCGCCCGAGATGGGCGAGAATGCGAAGGTCACCTTCGGCGGCGGCTGAAGCCTGCGTCTTGCCGGGCGCGGCGGGCGGGCATAATCACGGCTCAAGCACGGAGCCAAGACATGTCCCAGCCTTCCGGGCCCCTCAAGGGCCTTCGCGTTCTCGACCTCACCCGCGTCCTCGCCGGACCCACCTGCACGCAGATGCTGGGCGACCTCGGCGCCGAGATCATCAAGATCGAAAAGCCCGACAGCGGGGACGACACGCGCGGCTTCGCGCCCCCCTTCTGGCCGGAGACGAAGGAGAGCGCCTATTTCCTTGGCGTGAACCGCAACAAGCAGTCGGTGACGGTGGACATCGCCAAGCCCGAGGGCCAGGCGCTGGTGCACAGGATGCTGGAGCATTGCGACATCCTCGCCGAGAACTTCAAGGTCGGCGCGCTCGCCAAGTATGGCCTGGGCTATGAGCAGCTGAAGGCGAAGTATCCGCGGCTGATCTATTGCTCCATCACCGGCTTCGGCCAGACCGGCCCCTATGCGCCGCGCCCGGGCTATGACGCGCTGATCCAGGCGATGGGTGGCATCATGTCGCTGACGGGCGAGCCGGGCGGTTCGCCGCAGAAGGCGGGCGTGCCGGTGGCGGACCTCTTCGCCGGCCTCTATGGCTGCATCGGCATCCTGGCGGCGGTGAACCACCGCCACGCCACGGGCGAGGGCCAGCACATCGACATCGGCATGCTGGACACGCATGTCGCCTGGCTTGCCAACCAGGGCATGAACTACCTGGCGACGGGCGAGAACCCGCCGCGCCTGGGCAACCAGCACCCGAACATCAGCCCCTACCAGGAATTCCCGACGAAGGATGGCTACCTCATCCTCGCCGTCGGCAATGACCCGACCTTCGAGCGCTTCTGCAGGAATTTCGGCTGCGAGCACCTGCTGGCCGATGAGCGCTTCGCCACCAACCCGAAGCGCGTGGCCAACCGCGACCTGGTGACGCAGACGCTGACGCCGGTCATGAAGTCCAAGACCACGACCGAGTGGGTGGAGGCGCTGGAGGCGCTGAAGATCGGCTGCGGCCCGATCAACACGCTGAAGGACGTCTTCGCCGATCCGCATGTGAAGGCGCGCGACATGGTGGTAACCATGCAGCACGCCACGGGCAAAGAGATCCAGGTGATCGCAAACCCCGTGAAGCTCTCCGCCACGCCGCCCGACTACCGCTCGCCGCCGCCCGTGCTGGGCGAGCACAGCGAGAGCGTGCTCAGCCGCCTGCTCGGCATGAGCGCCGCCGAGGTCGCGGCGCTGCGCGAGAAGGGAATCGTCTGAGCATGGAACGCCCGCGCTTCGGTGCCGTCAGCGGCCCCTTCGAGGGCACGCCGGAAAGCCGCACGGTGCCGCTGCGCTGGGTCGAGTGGGGCCCGGCCACGGGCAAGCCTGTCGTCTGCGTGCATGGCCTGACGCGCAATGCGCGCGATTTCGACGTGCTGGCGCGGCATCTCGCGGGGCAGGGGCGGCGCGTGATCTGCGTGGACATCCCCGGGCGCGGGCTGTCGGGCTGGCTGCCCGAGGGGCGCTTCTACGCGGTGCCGCACTACATCGCGGCGATGATGCCGCTGCTGACCAGCCTCGGCGAGTTCGACTGGGTCGGCACCTCGATGGGGGGCCTGATCGGCATGGGCGTCTGCGCGACGCCGGGGCTCGCCATGCGGCGTTTCGTCATCAACGACATCGGCCCCTTCGTGCCGGTGGCGGCGCTGGAGCGCATCCGCACCTATCTGAGCGAACCGCGCGTCTTCTCCGACATCGCGGGGCTCGAGGCCTATCTGCGTCAGGTGCACGCGCCCTTCGGCCCGCTCTCGGATGAGGAATGGGCGCATCTCGCGCATTACAGCGCGCGGATGCGGCCCGATGGGCAGGTGGCCCTGCATTATGACCCCGCCATCATGCAGCCCATGCAGGGCGAGCTCACGGATGTGGACCTCTGGCAGCTCTGGCCCGTCGTGGCGGCTCGCCCGGTGCTCGTGCTGCGCGGCGAGCGCTCGGACCTGCTGCTGCGTGAGACGGCGCAGCGGATGGGCGAAAGCCCGGGCGTGCAGGTGGCGACCATCCCGCGCTGCGGCCATGCGCCGGCGCTGATGGAGCCGGCGCAGGTGGCGCTGGTGGCGGGCTTCCTGGCCGGATGAGCGACGCGCCGCCCCGGACCGGCTTCTGGGGTGGTGCGCTGGGCCTGCTGCCACGGCTGCTGCCGCTGGCGGGTGCGGCCATCCTCCTCGTCATCCTGGTGGATGAGCTGCAGCGCGACGGCATCGAGGTGCAGCCCATCTCCGTCCCCGCGCGCCTGGTCGAGGCCGGATTGACGCCGGAGGTGGTGGCGCTGCGACTGACCGATGCGTTGATCCAGTTGCAGGACAGTGTCGGCGGCGAACCGCGCCGCCGCACCGGCGCCGATGTGGGCGGCACCCACCCCGACTTCACCGTGCCGCTGACCGGCCTTTCCCTGCGTTCGGTGGTGAGCACGCTCCGCAACATGCTGGGCATCCCCGAGCGCCGCGTCTCGGGCGAGGTGACGGTGGATGGCGATGCGCTGCGCCTGCGCCTTCGGCTCTCGGGCCAGGGGGTCATCGCCGATGTGGCGGCGCCGGATCCGGATGCGCTGATCCGCGCCGGCGCGCCACAGGTGTGGCGGGTGGTGCAGCCGGTCCTCTACGCCTGGTGGCTCTCCAGCGAGGCGCCGAGCGAGACGGACATGCGCGACCGGCTGACCGACATGATGCACGGCGCGGGCTCGGATCGTGTGCTCATGCGGACGACGCAGCTCCTGCTCGGCCGCTCGCTGGCGCGCACGGGGGAGGCGGAGGCCGCGCTGGCCGTCAGCGAGGCGCAGCTGCGGGAATTCCCCGGCTATGGCCCGGCGCTGTATGCGCGTGGCCGGGCGCTGCGCGAGCTGGGCCGGCTGGATGAGGCGATGGCCGCCTTCGAGGCGGCGCAACGCGCCTTGCCCGATATCGCCTTTCCGCGCGTGGGCCTGGCGCAGGTGCTGCGGGACCGGGGGCAGAACCAGGCTGCGCATGACCTGCTGGTGCAGCCGGTGCGCGACAATCAGGTGGATGCGCAGGGCAAGGTGGAGCTGGCCTATGCGCTGATCGCGCTCGGCCGCGCGCGGGAGGCGCTGCCGCTGGCGCGCCGCGCGGTGGCGGAAGATCAGAAGAACCCCTCGGCGCAGAGCGCGCTGGGCCAGGCGCTCCTGGCCGAGCGCCAGGCCGCCGCCGCCCTGGCCGCCTTCGAGACCGCCATCGGCCATGCGCCGCTCTGGGGCGAGGCCCAACTGGGCCGGGTCGAGGCGCTGATCGCACTCGGCCGTGTGGAGGATGCGCGGGCGGCGCTGGCCATGACACGGCCCGTCATCGCCGCCGTGCCGCGCCTGGCGCCGCGCCTCGCCCGGCTCGATCCGGGCTGAGCCCTATTCCGGCTGCACGCCCGCCGCACGCAGGATCGCCGTCTGCTGCGCGATGCTCGCGCGCACCAGCCCCATCACCTGGGCCGGCGTCTCATAGCCTGCGCGCGGTGTCACGCCGGCGAGTTCGGCGAGCCGCGGGGCGGTCTGTTGCACGGCGGCGCGGAAGGCCTCGCTGAGCGCGGCCACGACGGGCGGCGGCGTCTGCGCGGGGGCGACGATCGGGAAGTATTCCTCCAGCACGACGCCACGCAGGCCGGCCTCGGCCGTGGTTGGCACGTCGGGCAGGACGGGCGTTCGGCTCTCGGCCAGCACCGCCAGGGCGCGCAGCGCGCCGCCGCGCACCTGGCCGATGGAGGAAGCCATGGTGGGCAGGCCGACCCTCACCTCGCCCGAGACGAGGGCCGCGACGGAGGGGCCGCCGCCGCGATAATGCACAACATCGGATTCCACGCGGGCGACGGAGCGGAAGAGCTCGGCCGCCACGTGCACGCCGCTGCCATTGCCGGTGGCGGCGATGTGGTAGTTCTGCGGCGTGGCGCGCATCAGGGCGACCAGTTCCTGCGCGGTGCGCGCCGGCACCTGCGGGTTCACGACGAGGACGTAGGGCGAGAAGCCCGCGACGGCGATGCCGGTGAAGTCCTCCAGCGTGTTGTAGGGCACGCGGGCCACGATGGCGGGGACGGTGGGCAGCGAGGAGTTGATGAGCAGCGTCTGGCCATCGGGTGCCGCGCGCGCGGCGGCTTCCGCGCCGATCACGCTGCCCGCGCCGGCGCGGTTCTCGATGACGACGGGCTGGCCCAGGATGTTGCCCGCGGCCTCGCCCACGATGCGGCCGACGATGTCGTTCGATCCGCCGGGCGCGAAGGGCACGATGAGGCGGATCGGGCGCGTGGGCCGCCAGGATTGGGCGATGGCGGGTGCGGGCAGCAAGGCGATGCCCGAGGCGAGCAGATGGCGACGTGACGGCATGGTTTCCCCCGGTTTTTGTGCCCGGAGCATGGCAGCCCTTTGCCGCCCGGGAAAGCGCCAATTCCCGGGGTCTGGGGCCCATGGCCCCAGCCGCCGGAGGCCCTTTTCTTATCCGGCCTTGATCAGCTTCGCCGCCTGTACCGCGAAGTAGGTGAGGATGCCGTTCGCCCCCGCCCGCTTGAAGCACATGAGGCTTTCCATCATCGCGCGGTCATGGTCGAGCCAGCCGCGTTCGATGGCGGCCATGAGCATCGAGTACTCGCCGCTCACCTGATAGACGAAGGTGGGCGCGCCGAATTCCTTTCGTACGCGATGCACCACGTCGAGATAGGGCAGGCCGGGCTTCACCATCACCATGTCCGCGCCCTCGGCGAGGTCGAGCGCCACTTCGCGCAGTGCCTCGTCGGTATTGGCGGGGTCCATCTGGTAGGTCTTCTTGTCCTTCGGGCCGGCGCGGTCGGGGCCGGTCAGGGAGCCGATGGCGTCGCGGAAGGGCGCGTAGAAGCCCGAGGCATATTTCGCCGCGTAGGACATGATGCGCGTGTGGATCAGCCCCTCGGCGTCCAGCGCGCGGCGGATGGTGCCGATGCGGCCATCCATCATGTCCGAGGGGGCGACGACGTCCACGCCCGCCTTGGCATAGTTGAGGGACATGGTGACGAGCGCATCGACCGTCTCCTCGTTGTGCACCTCGCCATTGCGCACCACGCCGTCATGGGCGTGCAGCGTGTAGGTGTCGAGCGCGATGTCGCCGATGATGCCGAGATCGGGATGCGCGGCCTTCAGCGCACGCGCGGCGCGGCAGGTGAGGTTGTCGGGGTCGAGCGCCTCGGTGCCGTCCTCGTCGCGCGATTCCATCGGCGTGTAGGGGAAGAGCGCGACGGCGGGGATGCCCAGCGAGGCGGCCTCGGCCACGTGGTCGGCCACGATGTCCGGGCTCACGCGGAAGACGCCGGGCATGGAGGGGACCTCGACGCGCTGGCCCTGGCCTTCGGTGAGGAAGATCGGCCAGATCAGGTCGCTCACATGCAGCGCGTTCTCGGCGACGAGGGCGCGCGTCCAGGCATCCTGCCGGTTGCGCCGCATGCGGGTGGCGGGGAAGGAGCCGGTGAGCCAGGTTGTCACGAGAGTGCTTGCTCCAGATCGGCCAGGATGTCGTCGATATGCTCGATGCCGATGGAGAGGCGGATATAGCCGGGTGTCACCCCGCTCGCCGCCTGCTCGGCCTCGTTCAGCTGGCTGTGTGTGGTGGTGGCGGGGTGGATGGCGAGGCTGCGGGCGTCGCCGATGTTCGCCACGTGGTAGAACATCTTCAGCTTCTCGATGAAGGCCTGGCCGGCCTCCTTGCCGCCCTTGAGTTCGAAGCCGAGCAGGCTGCCAGAGCCGCCCTTGAGGTGGGCTTCCGCCCGCTTCAGCGCTTCGCCCTGTGCGAGCGAGGGATGGATGACGCGGCTGACCTTGGGGTGGGCGGCGAGATAGGCGGCCACGCGGATCGCGTTGCTGCAATGCCGCTCCATGCGCAGCGGCAGCGTCTCCAGCCCCTGGAGGAACATGAAGGCGTTGAAGGGCGCCATGGGCGCGCCGATGTCGCGCAGCAGGCAGGTGCGCATGCGCAGGATATAGGCGATGGGCCCGAGCGGCTTGGCCGCCTGGGACCAGACGGCGCCGTGATAGGACGGGTCGGGCTTGTTGAGCGTGGGGAAGCGATCACCGCCCGCCTCCCAGTCGAAATTGCCGCCATCGACGATGATGCCGCCGATGGAGGTGCCATGCCCGCCGATCCACTTGGTGGTCGAGTGCATGACGATGGCCGCGCCATGCTGGAAGGGCTTGCAGATGATGGGGGCCGCCGTGTTGTCCATGATGAGCGGCACGCCGAGGCGCCGGCCGATGGCGGCGACCTCCGCGATGGGGAAGACCTGCAGCTTCGGGTTGGGCAGCGTCTCGGCGTAGTAGCAGCGGGTGCGGCTGTCGGTCGCGCGGGCGAAGGCCTCGGGGTCGGCCGGGTCCACGAAGCGCACCTCGATGCCGAACTGCTTCAGCGTATTGGCGAAGAGGTTGTAGGTGCCGCCATAGAGGTCGGTGCTGCTGACGATGTTGTCGCCCGCCTCGCAGAGGTTCATCACGCAGAAGCTGGTCGCCGCCTGGCCGGAGCCGACGGCGAGAGCGGCGACACCGCCTTCGAGCTGCGCCACGCGGGTTTCCAGCGCGTCGCAGGTCGGGTTCATGATGCGGGTGTAGATGTTGCCCAGCTCGGCCAGGCCGAAGAGGCGCGCGGCGTGGCCCGTGTCCTGGAACTGGAAGGACGTGGTCTGGTGGATCGGCACCGCGACGGAGCCGGTGTTGGGGTCGGCGCGATGGCTGCCGCCATGCAGCGCGATGGTCTCGGGATTGGTGTAGGTCATGGCTGGCCTCCTTGATTGGAGGGGAGCGTGCCATCCCTGGCGGGAAGGTGGAAGGGTGCAGGTCTTGGCGCAGAACATCTATGACGACCCGGCCTTCTTCGCGGGATATGCGGGGCTGGAGCGTTCGGTGCAGGGCCTCGACGGCGCGCCGGAATGGGCAAGCCTGAGGGCCATGCTGCCCCCGATGGCGGGGCTGCGGATCGTGGATCTTGGCTGCGGCACTGGCTGGTTCTGCCGCTGGGCGCGCGCGGAAGGCGCGGCCCATGTGCTGGGGCTCGACCTCTCGGAGCGTATGCTGGCCGAGGCGCGGGCGGATGGCGAGGGCATCGCCTATGCGCGGGCCGACCTCGACGCGCTGGAACTGCCGGAGGCGGCGTTCGACCTCGTCTTCAGCTCGCTCGCCTTCCATTACGTGCCGGATTTCGGGCGGCTGCTGGGCGCGATCCGGCGCGGGCTGGCGCCGGGCGGCCATCTCGTCTTCTCGATCGAGCACCCGCTGCTCATGGCGCCGCGCGCGCCCGGCTGGCGGCGCGAGGCGGATGGGCGGCTGACCTGGCCGGTGGATGCCTATCTGGCGGAGGGGCCGCGCGAGACGACCTGGTTCGTCCCGGGCGTGGTGAAGCACCACCGGACGCTGGCCACCACGCTGAACAGCCTGATCGAGGCCGGCTTCGCGCCGACGCGGGTCGAGGAGTTCGGGCCGAGCAACGAGCAGGTGGCCGCCCGCCCGGAATGGGCGAAGGAACGCGAGCGGCCGATGTTCCTGCTGGTCTCGGCGCGCGCGCCAGACCGTGATCCGCGCGGATAGAGGCGCGCATCACGGTCTGGCCTTTGGCTGAGAGGATGATTCACCGCTTCGGTGATCCAACCTCAGAGGATCATGATCTACAGGGCGCGCCAGCCGATGTCGCCGCGGCAGAATCCCTCGGGCCAATCCACCTTGGCCACGGCGGCATAGGCGGCGGCGCGGGCCTCGGCCAGCGTGGCGCCCGTCGCGCCGATGCCCAGCACGCGGCCGCCATGGGCCACCAGCCGCCCGGCCTCGTCCCGCGCCGTACCGGCGTGGAAGATCTGCACGCCCGGCACCTGCGCGGCCGCCTCCAGGCCGCGGATCTCGGTGCCCTTGCGGGGCGTGCCGGGATAGCCCTCCGCCGCCATGACGACGAGAAGGCTGGCCAGCTTCTCCCAGCGCAGGTCGAAGTTCTTCAGCTCGCCCTGCGTCGCGGCCAGGAGCGCGGGCAGCAGGTCGGAGCGCAGGCGCAGCATGAGGGCCTGGCATTCGGGGTCGCCGAACCGGACGTTGAATTCCAGCAGCTTCGGGCCGTCCTTGGTCAGCATCAGCCCGGCGAAGAGCACGCCCTGGAAGGGGGTGCCGCGGCGGGCGAGTTCGGCCAGGACGGGGTTGATGCATTCGGCCATCACCTGGGCCTGCAAGGCTTCGGTGAAGGCGGGCGGCGGCGAATAGGCGCCCATGCCGCCGGTGTTGGGGCCGGTATCGCCATCGCCCACGCGCTTGTGGTCCTGCGCGGCGCCGAGCGGGATGGCATGCGTGCCGTCGCAAAGGGCGAAGAAGCTGATCTCCTCGCCCAGCAGGCATTCCTCGATGACGACGACGCGGCCGGCCTCGCCATGGATGCCGTCTTCCATCATTTCCGTCACGGCCTGTTCGGCCTCGGCGACCGTGCCGGCCACCACCACGCCCTTGCCGGCGGCGAGGCCATCGGCCTTGACCACGATGGGCGCACCCTGCGCGCGGATATGGGCGCGGGCGGTCTCGGCCTCGGTGAAGCGGCCATGGGCGGCGGTGGGGGCGCCGGCGGCGTTGGCGATCTCCTTGAAGAAGCTCTTGCTGCCCTCGAGTCGCGCGGCCGCGCCGGTTGGGCCGAAGCAGGCGATGCCGTCCCTGGCGCAGGCATCGGCGAGGCCCAGCGTGAGCGGCGCCTCGGGGCCCACCACCACCAGATCCACCGCCTCGCGGCGGGCGAAGGCGACCAGGCCGCCCACGTCCTCCGCGCCGATCCCCACGCATTCCGCCACTTCGGCGATGCCGGGATTGCCCGGCGCGCACCAGAGCTTCGTCAGCAAGGGCGAGGCCGCGATGGCCCAGCACAGGGCATGCTCACGGCCGCCACCACCCACAACCAGGACTTTCATCGCAACACCGCCTCTGCAAAGCCCAATTCCGCCCCTATAAGTCGGACATGGACGGAATCGGCGCCAATGTTCCCGAATATGGTGTGGGCGAGTTGGCGGGGGCCATCAAGCGCACGCTGGAGGGCGCCTTCTCGCGGGTGCGGGTCCGCGGCGAGCTGACCGAGGTCAAGCCCTATGCCTCCGGCCATATCTACCTCTCGCTCAAGGAAGAGAACGCCAAGATCGAGGCGGTGATCTGGAAGAGCGCCGTGCCCCGCATCGGCCTGCGGCCGGAGAACGGGATGGAGGTGGTGGCGACCGGCCGCCTCTCCACCTATGCCGACCGCTCCAAATACCAGCTGGTCATCGAGAAGCTGGAATATGCCGGAGCGGGCGCCATGCTGGCCCGGATCGAGGCGCTGCGGGCCGCGCTGCTGAAGGAAGGCCTCTTCGATTCCGAGCGCAAGCGCAAGCTGCCGCTGCTGCCGCGCGTGATCGGCGTGGTGACCAGCCCGCAGGGCGCGGTGATCCAGGATATCCGCACCACCCTGGCTCGCCGCTTCCCGCGCCATGTCATCCTCTGGCCCGTGCCGGTGCAGGGGGAAGGGGCGGCGGAGAAGATCGCCGCCGCCATCCGTGGCTTTTCCGAACTGCCCGAGGGCGGGCCCGTGCCGCGCCCCGACGTGGTGATCGTGGCGCGCGGCGGCGGCTCGCTGGAGGACCTCATGGCCTTCAACGAGGAGGTGGTGGTCCGCGCCGCCGCCGCCTCGACCATCCCGCTGATTTCCGCCGTGGGCCATGAGACGGACACCACGCTGATCGACTTCGCGAGCGACCGGCGCGCGCCCACCCCCACCGCGGCCGCCGAGATGGCCGTGCCCGCGCGGCTCGAAATGGCGGCCGATCTCGCCCAGCGCGGCGCGCGGCTGGACAACCGCATCACCGCCCGCCTGCGCGAGGCGCGGCTGCACCTGACCCGCGCAGAGGCCGGCCTGCCCGACCTGCCGGCGATGGTGAACCAGCTGCGCCAGCGCCTGGATGACCGGGGCGAGCGGCTGCGCGCCGCCTTGCCCGGTTTCGTCGCCGCCAAGCGGGCGGAGGTCGCGCGGCTTGGCGCCAGCCTGCGCCACCCGCGCGAGGCGATTGCGGCAAGGCGCCACGCGCTTGCGGCGCTGGACCAGCGGATGCAGGCGGCCTGGGCGCGGGGGGCGGCGCGGCGGCAATCGGCGCCGGCCTTGGCGCGCCTCTCGCCCGTGCCGGTGCAGGCGCTGATCCGCGAGAACCGGGCGCGCGTGGAGGGCCTGGCCGCGCGCCTCGAAGCCGTGAGCTACAATGCGGTCCTCGCGCGCGGCTTCGCGCTGGTGCAGGGCGCGGATGGCACGGCGCTCACCCAGGCGGCGCAGGTCGCACCTGGCGCGGCGCTCACCATCACCTTCCAGGACGGCCAGGTGAAGGCCACGGCGGCGGGCGGCAAGCCGAAAGCCCCGCCCAAACCCACGCAGGGCAGCCTGCTGTGAAGCGCCGCGCCGCCCTCGCCCTGCCAGCCCTGATGCTGGGGGCGGGGCCGGCGCGGGCGCTGGATTGGCGCGGCACGCCGCAACAGGGCGCGCTGCTGATCGGGCAGGGGGCGCAGGGCCAGCGCCTGGCGCTGGATGGCCAGGCGGTCCGCGTCTCGCCGCAGGGCTTCTTCGCGCTCGGCTTCGGGCGGGACCACGGGCCCTCGGCCACGCTCACGGTGAATGGTGCGGCGCGCGCCATCCCGGTCGCGAAGCGCGAATGGGATGTGCAGCACATCACCGGCCTGCCGCCTGCGCAGGTGACGCCCGATGCGGCGGCGCTCGAGCGCATCCGGGTGGAGCGCGAGCGGCTGGCTGCCGTGCGCGGCACCGATTCGGCACGGGTGGATTTCGCGGGCGGCCTCGCCTGGCCCGCGCGGGGGCGGATCAGCGGGGTCTTCGGCAGCCAACGCGTGCTGAACGGCCAGCCCCGCCAGCCGCACTACGGCCTCGATGTCGCGGGGCCGGTCGGCACGCCCATCCTCGCCGCGCAGTCGGGCAAGGTGACGCTGGCCGCGGAGTTCCACTTCTTCGGCAAGCTCCTGGTGCTCGACCACGGGCATGGGGTGAACACGCTCTACGCCCATCTCTCCGCCATCGAGGTGCGGGAGGGCGAGGAGGTACGCCAGGGTCAGCGGATCGGCGCCATGGGCGCGACCGGGCGGGTGACCGGACCTCACCTGCATTTCAGCCTGAGCTGGTACCGGCTTTGGCTCGATCCGCAGCCGCTGCTGCCGGCCTGATTTTTCTGTTGCGTGACGAAGATTTTAACTCTACGCGCTAGGTCTCTGTTCAGCTTCCGTTTATCTTCGCGCCGATCGCGAGGTTCCGGCAGCTCATGTGTTGCGTTGGCCCGTTCACTTTCGCGTTGGAAAGTCCAGAACTCGCATGAACGTGATCCACCAGGAGCGGCCCAGGGCCGAGACGCAGGCCGAGACGAAGGTCCAGGCCGAGGTGCCCGTTGAGGAACGGTCGGGTGGCAAGCCCTGGCCCTGGATCGGCCTGGCGGTGTTGCTGGGCGCCGGCGCCTGGTTCTATCTGACCGGGGCGGAGCCGCCGCCCTCGCAGGCCGCGGCACCCGAGCGCCTGCCCGCCGGCGAGTTCCGGTTGAACGAGAACGAGATGCGCGCGCTGCGCATCGAGCCGGTGGCGATGCGCGAATTCCGTCCCGAGCGCATGGCGGAAGGCCGCATCGCCTATAATGATGACCGTTCGACGCCCATGCTCTCGCCCTTCACGGGACGCGTGATCCGCGCCTTCGCCCGCGTGGGCGACCGCGTGGAGGTGGGCCAGCCGCTCTATGAGGTGGAGACGCCCGAAATCACGGCGGCCGCCAATGAGTGGCTCGCTGCCCTCGACAATGTGCAGAAGACCCGCGTGGCGCTGGAGCAGGCGCGGCGCGAGGAAGCGCGGCAGCAATCCCTCTTCTCGGCCCGCGCCGCCTCGCAGCGCGATGTGGAGCAGGCCCGCGCCGCGACCAATGCGGCCGAGGCCGATGCGCGCAGCGCCGTCGCGCAATCCGAGGCGCAGCGGGACCGCCTGCGCGTGCTGGGCCGCACGGCGGAGCAGATCGCCGAGATCGAGCGCACGCGGCAGGTCAGCGGGCTGATCACCGTCACCGCGCCGCTCGCCGGCACCATCACCCAGCGCCGCGTGGGCCCCGGGCAATGGGTTTCGGCCGGGCAGGGTGACCCTGTCTTCACCATCGCCGATCTCTCGACCATGTGGCTCGTCGCCAATGTGCGCGAACTGGACGTGCCGCTGATCCGCGTCGGCCAGGCGGTCGAGGTCACGGTCGGCGCGCTGCCGGGCCGGGAGTTTCCGGCCCGGATCGTCCGCACCTCGGCCGGCCTCGACCCCACGACGCGGCGCCTGACCGTGATGGCGGAGGTGCAGGACCCCGAGGGCGTGCTGCGGCCCGAGATGTTCGCCAATTTCCGCATCACGGTGGGCGAGGCCGAGCGTTCGCCCGCCGTGCCCGCCAGCGCCGTGATCTTCCGCGGCGCGGAGGCCTTCGTCTGGGTGGCCTTGCCGGAGGGCCGCTTCACCATGCGCCGCATCACGCCCGGCATCCGCGCGGGCGACATGATCCAGGTGAAGGAGGGGCTCGAGGCTGGCGACCGGCTGGTCACGGGCGGCGCGCTCTTCATTGACCGCGCGGCGCGGATTGACTGAGCGCGTGCCCACGGCGCCCTTCCGCCGCCGTGATGTCCTGAATTTCCGCCGCGCCGTTGCGCGGCCCATTTGAGCAGGCATTGAATGCGCCAGATCGTCGCCATTTCCCTGCAGCAGCGGGCGCTCGTCATCCTGCTCTTCATCGCCTTCGTGGCGGTGGGCGCCTATGGCTTCCTGAAGCTGAACATCGAGGCCTATCCGGACCCGGTGCCACCGCAGGTCGTCATCATCACGCAGAACCCGGGGCAATCGGCGGAGGAGATCGAGCGCTACGTCTCCATCCCGGTCGAGCTTGCGATGGCGGGGCTGCCCAATCTCAACTCGATCCGCTCGACCAGCCTCTTCGGCCTTTCCGACGTGCGGGTGCAGTTCACCTTCGCCTATACCTACGAGCAGGCCTTGCAGCAGGTGCTGAACCGGCTCGCCGTCCTTCGGGACCTGCCGGAGGGTGCCAACCCCACCATCAGCCCGCTCTCGCCCATTGGCGAGATCATGCGCTACCGCATCGTGGGCCCGCCCGGCTTCTCGCCCGATGATTTGAAGGTGCTGCAGGAATGGGTGCTGGAGCGCCGCTTCAAGCGCGTGCCCGGCGTGGTCGATGTGACGAGCTTCGGCGGCCGCAGCAAGGCCTATTCCGTCACCATCGACCTGCCGCGCCTCAATGCCTTCGGCCTGCAGCTGCCCGCCGTGATCGAGGCGGTGCGCAGCGGCAATGCGACGGTGGGTGCGGGCACCATCCAGATCGGGCCGCAGGCGGCGGTGGTGCAGGGCATCGGCCTGATCCGCAGCCTGGACGACATCCGCAACATCGTCCTCAACGCCTCGGCCGACGGCACGCCGGTGCTGCTCTCCGATGTCGCGACCATCGAGATCGGCGCCCTGCCGCGCCTGGGCATCGCGGGGCATGAGCAGGATGAGGATGTGGTGCTGGCCACCGTGCTGATGCGCCGCGGCGAGCAGACGCTGCCCACCATCCATGGCGTGCAGGCCGAGGTGGCGCGCATCAATGCCGGCGGGATCCTGCCGCCCGGCGTGCGCATCGTGCCGATCTATGACCGCGAGGACCTGGTGAAGCTCGCCACCCACATGGTGGTGCACAACATCATCGTGGGCGTGGTGCTCATCCTCGTCATCCAGTGGCTCTTCCTGGGCGATCTCAGGGGCGCCATCGTCGTCGCCGCCACCATCCCCTTCGCCTTCTTCTTCGCCGTGCTGGTGATCCTGGCCCGCGGCGAGAGCGCCAACCTGCTCAGCATCGGGGCACTCGATTTCGGGCTGCTCGTGGATGCGACCATCATCATGGTGGAGAACATCTACCGCCACCTCGCCATGGCGCGGCGCAACCCGCATCTCTATGCGGGTGGGCAGGCTTCCGGCGGGCTGTCGGGCATCTCGCTCATCATCCTCCGCGCGGGGAGCGAGGTGGGCAAGCCGATCCTCTTCGCGCTGCTCATCGTCATCGTCGCCTTCATCCCGCTCTTCACCATGGGCGGCATCGAGGGGCGCATCTTCGGCCCGATGGCCAAGACCTACGCCTATGCCATCGCGGGCTCGCTCATCGCGGCCTTCACCATCGTCCCCGCGCTCTCCGCCGTGCTGCTGAGCGAGAACAGCCAGGAGCGGGATACGCCGCTGGTGCGCGCGTTGCGCTGGTCCTACGGGAGGCTCTACCACGCGGCGATGGGCCTGCGCGCCTTCGCGCTGACCGTCGCCGCCATGCTCGTGGCCGTCTCCATCTTCGTGCTCTCGCTGCTCGGCGCCGAATTCCTGCCGACGCTGGAGGAGGGCAACCTCTGGGTCCGCGCCACCATGCCCGGCACCATCTCGCTGGAGGAAGGCCACGCCACGGTGCAGGGCATCCGCGCGACGCTCATGGAATTCCCCGAGGCGCTGACCGTCACCTCGCAGCAGGGAAGGCCGGATGACGGCACGGACCCGGCCGGCTTTTTCAACGCGGAATTCTTCATCCCCATGCGGCCGCCGGAGCAATGGACCACGGCGAAGAATCGCGATGGCCTGGTGGCGGCGATCAATGCGCGCCTGTCCGAGCGCTTCCTCGGCGTGCAGTTCAGCTTCGCCCAGGCGATCAGCGACAACGTCCAGGAGGCGGCCTCGGGCGTGAAGGGGGCTAACGCCATCAAGGTCTTCGGCACGGAGCTGGATGTGCTGACGGCGCGCGCGGAGCAGATCCGCGGCCTGCTGACGCAGGTGCGGGGCCTCACCGACATCGCGGTCTTCCCCACGCTCGGCCAGCCCACCGTCTCGGTCACCATTGACCGCGCCCGCGCGGCACGTTTCGGCCTGCGCGTGGAGGAGATCAATGACGTGATCCAGGCCGCGATCGGCGGGCGGGAGGCAGGGCGCCTCTACGAGCCTGGGGGCGACCGCAACTTCCCCATCGTGGTGCGCCTGGCCGAGCCCTTCCGCAACAGCCTGGACACCATCGGCCGCATCCCGGTGGGCGGGCCGCGCGGCGCGGTGCTGGCGGATGTGGCGAGTATCCAGCTCGTCTCCGGCACGGCCTATGTCTACCGCGAGGATGGCAGCCGCTACGTGCCCATCCGCTTCTCCGTCCGTGGCCGCGACCCGGCGAGCGCCGTGCTGGAGGCGCAGGCGCTGGTGGCGCGTGAGGTGCAACTGCCGCCGGGCTATCGCCTGGACTGGGTGGGCGAGTTCCGCAACCTGCAGGAGGCGGTGAAGCGGCTGCTCATGATCGTGCCTGTCGCGCTGATCATCATCATGATCCTGCTCTACGTGCAGTTCGGGAACATCCGGGAGATGCTGCTGGTGATGGCCATGGTGCCCATGTCGCTGGTCGGTGGCATCCTGGCGCTTGGCGCGGCGGGGCTGAACTTCTCGGTGCCGGCTGCCATCGGCTTCCTGGCGCTGTTCGGCATCACCGTGATGGAGGGGATCATCCTGCTCGCCCATTTCAACCACCTTCGGCATGAGGGGATGCCCTGGCGGGCGGCGCTCGACCAGTCGGGCCAGGACCGGCTGCGCCCGGTCTTCATGACCTGCTTCGCGAGCTTCTTCGGCCTGCTGCCCATGGCGCTGGCGACCGGCATCGGCGCCGATGTGACCAAGCCGCTGGCCATCGTGGTCGTGGGCGGCATCGGCCTCGTGCCGGTCTTCATCCTGGTGGTCTTCCCGGCGCTGATCGACCTGCTGGGGCGGCCCAAGGATCTCGCGCGGCAGGAGGCGGCGCTGGCCGCGCGGCGTGAGCGCGCGGGGCTGCCGGCATGAGGCGCGCCACACCCGCCCTGGCCTTGCTGCTGGCAGCGCCAGCCCTGGCGCAGACGCCGCCGCCGGTCGCCTCACCAGGCCCCTCGACGCAGCAGGCCCGCCCGGCGCGTGCCATGGGCCCCGGCATGGCGCCGCTGCCGCTGCCCGCCGGCACGCGCGTGCTCTCACTGGATGAGGCGGAGCGGATGCTGCTGGAGCGCAACCTCACCGTCATCGCCGCCCAGCGGGGCGTGGATGCGGTGCGCGCGCAGCGCCTCGTCGCCTCCTCGCTGCCGCCGCCGCAGGTGAGCATCGGCAACACCTTCGCCGAGTTCAACAGCACGCAGAACGGCAACCGGATCGAGGGGGCGCGCTTCATCAGCCCGGCGAACAACATCGCGCTCGGCCTCACCGTCCTGATCGAGACGGGCGGCAAGCGCACGCTGCGCACGCGCCTCGCCGAGCAGAATATCGCGGTGGCCGAGGCGCAGGTGCTGGATGCGCTGCGCATGCAGTTCTTCCAACTGCGCCAGGCCTTCATCGCCGCACTCGCCGCGCGCGCCAATCTTGAGGTGGCGCTGGCCAACCGCGGCAGCCTGGACCGCACCGAGGCGTTGCTGCGCCGCCAGCTCCAGGATGGCGCGCTGCCCGAGGGTGACCTGCTGCGCTTCCAGGCGAGCCGGCTGCCCTTCGAGGCGGACGTGACCGCCGCCGCCCAGAACTACGCGGCCGCCGTGGCGCAGGTGGCGGTCGTGCTGGCGATGGACGCCGCCGCCTTCAACGCGCCCGCCGCGCGCAGCGCGACCACGGCCGCGCTGCCGCCCATCGCGCTCGATGTCCGTGGCCGCTTCGATGCCATGCCCACGCCGGGCGCCACGCGGGACGAGCTGGCCGAGGCGGTGCAGAACCGCGCCGATGTGGTGGCCGCCGCCCGCGCCGCCACGGCGGGCGCGGCCAACACCAACCTCGCCCAGGCGGAACGCTGGCGCGACGTGACGCTGAATGGCGGCTGGAGCCGCTCCCGTCTCTCGCAGGACCTGCCCAGCGCTTCGCAGCCGCTGAACGCGACCAACCAGTTCACCTTCAGCCTCTCCGTGCCGCTCTTCACCAACCAGATCGTGACCGGCCAGGTCGGCACGGCGCAGGGGCAGCAGGCGCAGCTGGAGGCGCAGGCGCGTGCCGCGCTGCTGCAGGGGCGCGCCGACTTCGCCACCGCCTGGGCGGCCTATGAGCAGTCCCGCGCGCTGCTGCGCCTCTACACGGGCGGCGCGCTCAACCGGGCCGAGCTCGCCTATCGCAGCGCCGAGCAGGCCTATCTGGCGGGCGGCCGTTCGCTGCTCGATGTGCTGGACGCGCTGCGCACGCTGAATGCGACCCGCGTCGGCGCCAACAATGCGCGCGCCGCCTATCTGACGGCGCTGGCACAGCTGGAATTCGCGACGGGAGTGAGCGGGGTGGCGGCGCGGCTCTGACCCGCGCCGCTTTCCGCTACAGCCAGAAGTCCCCCGCGCGCAGCGAAGGCACGCCCTCCAGCGTGATCTGGACGTCGGGCAACGTGTCGCCGTTCAGGTCGGCCGAGAGCACGCCCTCCGCATAGCGCAGCTGGCCGGGCGTGCCGTTGAAGAGCGCGCCTGCGATGTAGGTGAAGGCCTGGTCGCCGGCATGGGTGGTGTCGGCGTCGATCGGGCGCAGGTCGAGCCGATCGCCCTGGGTGCGGCTGAAATCGGTGATGACATCGCCATTCGCCTCGGCCGCGCTGGTGAAGGCGAAGACATCCTTGCCCCTGCCGCCGGTCAGCCGGTCCTGCCCCGCGCCGCCGTTCAGCGTGTCGTTCCCCGCACCACCGGCGAGCGTGTCATGGCCCAGGCCGCCCGTGAGCAGATCGGCGCCGCCGGTGCCGTTCAGCAGCTTGCCGGTGGCCACCGCCGCGAGGGTGAGCGTGACGTCGCCATTGCTCATCAGCGCGGATTTCAGCCCGGTGGAAGCGCCGCCCAACCTGATGTCCTCCACATAGAGGTTGCGGTCCATGCTCGCCGAGCCGCCCCAGCCATCATTGAGGAAGCTGACGGTGACGGCATGCCCGACGCCTGCCGCAACCTGGCCCAGCGCGATGGATGCCCCGCCGGTGGCATGCGCCGCCGTGACGGTGCCGGCCCAGGCCTGGACGCCGTCCACCTTCACCACCGCCTGCGGATCGCCCTGCCAGGAATCGCCCCCCAGCACGATCGCGAGGTCGAGTGCCGCGGTGGCGGCCGGGGCGGAGACGGGCGTCGAGATGGAGGTCGGCGCCGGGGCCGTGACCGTGGCGGGCAGGTTCAGCGTGGCGTCCCCATTGGACAGCAGCGCCGCCTTCAGGCCGGTGGAGACGCCGCCGAGCCTGACATCCTCGACATAGAGGTTGCGGTCGGTGCTGGCCGAGCCGCCCCAGGCATCGTTCAGGAAGCTGACGGTGACGGCATGCGCCACCCCCGGCGTGACCTGGCCGAGCGCGATGGCGGCCCCGCCGGTGGCATGCGCGGCGGTGACCGTGCCGGCCCAGACCTGAACGCCATCCACGCGCACCACCGCCTGCGGGTCGCCCTGCCAGGCTTCCGCGCCGAGCACGATGGCGAGGTCGAGCCCGCCGGGGATCACGGGCGGCGGCGTGGTCGTCGCCGGTGCCGTCATGCTGGCGGGGGGCGGGTTCATGGGAAGGGCGAGCGTGGCGTCGCCATTGACCAGCAGCGCCGCCTTCAGGCCGGTGGAAATGCCGCCGAGCCTGACGTCCTCGACATGGAGGTTGCGGTCGGTGCTGGCCGAGCCACCCCAGCCGTCATTCAGGAAGCTGACGGTGACGGCATGCGCCATGCCGGCCGTGACCTGTCCGAGGCTGATCGCGGCCCCGCCGGTGGCATGCGGCGCGCTGACCGTGCCGGCCCAGACCTGCACGCCATCCACGCGCACCTCGGCCTGCGGGTCGCCCTGCCAGGATTCCGCGCCGAGCACGATGACGAGATCCAGCATCGCAGGGGCCGCGGGGTCCGTCGTCGTGGCCTTGGTGATGGCGCTCGCCGTCGTCACCGTCGGCGCCGCGATCGCGTAGGTCGGGTCGCGGAGGAAGTCGGCGCTGCTGGTGAAGGGCGCCGCATCGGCGATGAGCTGGGCGTAGACGCGCGCGGCCTCGGCCGAGCCGGTCACGCGCGCGATGCCGGCCAGCGTGGCCAGCGCCAGCTGCGCGTAGTCGCCCTGGCTCTGCGACCAGCCCGCATTGTTGGACCAGCCGCGCGCATCCATGGCGGCACCCATCTGCGCCCAGCTGGTGTAGAGCGCGCCCGTCGTCGCATCGCCGGTCGCGATCAGGTAGGCGGCGCCGTCATGGGTATCGAAGCCCTGGGCGGCGTGGGTGAAGCGGCCGACCAGGAAGTTCTCCTGCCACTTCAGGAAGGTCATCGCATCGGCATTGCCGCGGCTGGCGGCGGCGATCACGGTCGAGGCGAAGTAGTCCTGCTGCCAGGGCGGCATGGCGCCCTTGATGCCGTATTCGCCGGGCAGCCAGCCATGCGCCTCGCCCTGCTGCTGGGTCCAGACCGGGATCTGCTTCACCAGCCAGGCCCAGTTCTGCGCCGAGGCCTCGGTGAAATAGGCCTTCTCGCGGCTGCCCTCGGGGCTTGCCCAGGCGGCTTCGTCAATCTGGCGCAGGCTCCAGGCGGCGCCGCGCACCTGGTTGCCCTGCACGACGAGGTCCCCCGCGCCGTCGCGCAGCTGGGGCCACTGGCTCATGATGCTCCAGCTCGCCTGGGCCTGGAGGTTGTCCAGCATCCAGCGCTGGCCGGTCAGCAGATAGGGCACGAAGGAGAGGTCGGGCTGGTGGGCGGCATCCAGCGTCCAGCCGCTGCTGGCATCGAGCGGCTGCGTGAGCCCGCCGGAGGTGGCGTCGCCCGGCCTGCCCACGCCGCCGCGGCCATCGGTCCAGAGGGTGGGGTAGGCGTCGGTGTTGAGCCAGGTGTTGTTGGCGACATCGCGCAGATGCCAGGGAATGGCGCTCGCGGTTTCCGCCTGTCCCAGCGCATGGGCGGCGGCGCGGGCATCCTGCGTCATGAGCCAGCCGGTGTTGGACTGGGTGGTGAAGCCGATATCGGCGCGCCCGCCGGTGCCGGGCATGTATTGCGTCACGCCATTGGTCGCGAGCGGCGCGTTCCAGCCGGGGTCCGTGATGGCGGCACCCCATGCGTTGAGCAGCGTCGGGTCCACCCCGCGCGTCAGGTCATAGGATGCGATGGCGCCGGTGGCCTGCAGATGCGCCACGTCCTGGCGGATGTTCAGCCAGCCCTGGGCGGGGTCGCCCAGGCCCTGGCCGCCATTCTTGCCGTTGGAGGAGAAGGCCTCGTGCCAGTTCTGGTACTGCCCCTGGTCGAGCGTGAAGCGGCCGGCCTGCCGGCCATCCATGGTGACGGTGACACTGGTGGCGACCCGGCCGCCGCTGGCCGTCTTCTCGCGCGGTTATTTCCGGCTGCTGGCGGAGGTCTTCGGCGATGCGATGGATGTGGTGACGGTGCTGCATGAGGGCACGCCGGTGGCCGCGGTCATGAACTTCCATTTCCGCGAGGAGGTGCTGCCCTATTACGGCGGCGGCACGCTGGCGGCGCGGCGGCTGGCCGCCAATGACGTCATGTACTGGGAGGTGATGCGCCGTGCGGGGAGCGAGCGCGGCGCGCGCCTGTTCGACTTCGGGCGCAGCAAGCAGGGCACCGGCGCCTTCGAGTTCAAGCAGCATTGGGGCTTCGCGCCGCAGCCGCTGCACTACGCCTATCAGCTCGGCGCGGGGGCCAGCCTGCCGGAGCACAATCCGGCCAACCCGAAATACCGGCTGATGATCGCGGCCTGGCGGCGCATGCCGCTGCCGCTCGCCAAACTGCTGGGGCCGCCCATCGTGCGCGGCCTGGGGTGACGAAGATGGGACGCCTGCTCTTCCTCACGCATCGCCTGCCCTATCCGCCCGACAAGGGGGACCGCATCCGCTCCTGGCACATGCTCGACCACCTGGCGCGGCGCTGGGAGGTGGATCTGGGCTGCCTCTCCGATGATCCGGCCGATGCGGAGCACCTGCCGATGCTGCGGCAGCGCTGCGCGGCGGTGCATTGCGAGCCCATCGCGGGCGGCGCGCTCGCCGCCTTGCGCACGCTCTCCCGCGCGCGGCCCGGCCTGCCGCTGACGCTGGGCTGGTTCCATGCGCCGGGCCTCCAGGCCTGGGTGGAGGCTTCCCTGGCCACGCGCCGGCATGACGCGGTCTTCGTCTATTCCTCGGCCATGGCGCCCTATGTGATGCGGGGGCCGCGCGTGGCGCGACGCGTGCTCGACCTCGTGGACGTGGACAGCGAGAAATGGCGCGCCTATGCCGCTGCCGCGCATCCGCCGCGCCGCCAGCTCTGGGCGCGGGAGGCACGCACGCTGCTCGCCTTCGAGCGCCGCGCGGCCTGCTTCTTCGACCGCACGCTGCTCGTCTCCGAGCCCGAATGCGCCCGCTTCCTGGACCTCGCGCCCGAGGCACGGGGGCGCGCGGGCTGGGTCGAGAACGGCGTGGACCTCGACGTCTTCGACCCTGGCGTGCCGCATGCCGATCCCTATCCGCCCGGCGCGCCCGCCCTCGTCTTCACCGGCACGATGGACTACCCGCCCAATATCGAGGCGGTGCGGGATCTCGCGCGCGAGGTGCTGCCGCGCCTGCGCGCGCAGCCCGGCCCCGCGCCGGAATTCCACATCGTGGGCGCGCGCCCCACGGCGGAGGTGCGGGCCTTGGCCGCGCTGCCCGGCGTGCATGTCACCGGCCGCGTGCCCGATACGCGCCCCTACATCGCGCATGCGGCGGCGGCGGTGGCGCCCTTGCGCGTCGCACGCGGCATCCAGAACAAGGTGCTGGAGGCGATGGCGATGGCGCGCCCCGTCATCGCCTCCACGCCGGCCTTCGAGGGCATCAAGGCGATGCCGGGGCGAGACCTGCTGGTGTCCGATGGCGCGGAGGCGACGGCGCAGGCCGTGCGGGCCGTGCTGCGCGGCGAATGGCCCGGCCTCGGGGCCGCGGCGCGGGCGGCCGTGGCGACGGGGCATGACTGGGCGGTCACGCTTGGCCCGCTGGATGCCATGCTGCGCGTGCGCGAAGCGGCGCTCGTCGTATGAACATCGCCGCGCGCGCCACCATCGCGCCGCCGCCCGCGAGCCTGCGTGGCGAGGGCTGGGTGGTGCCGCTGCTGGTGCTGGCGGCGGGGCTCGTGGCCCTCGGCTGGGTGTTCCGCGCCGAGGGCGTGGCCGCCGTCACCGTCTGGGAGAACTCGGCCGCCTATAATCACTGCTGGCTGGTGCTGCCCGTCGCGCTCTGGCTCGGCTGGACGCGGCGGCACCGGCTGGCGGCCCTGGCACCGCGCCCCACGCCCTGGGCCGCGCTGCCGGCGCTGGGCGCGGGCTGCGCCTGGTGGCTGGCCGAGCGGCTGGGTGTGATGGAGGGGCGGCAATTCGCGGCGCTTGCCGCCATGCTCTCGCTGGTCCTGGCCGTGCTCGGCTGGCGCGTCTGCCGCGCCATGGCGGCGCCGCTGCTCTACCTCGTCTTCCTCGTGCCCTTCGGCGCCTTCCTGGTGCCCGCGCTGCAGCGGGTGACGGCGGTGATGATCGTGATGGGGCTGGAACTGCTCGGCATTCCGCATCACGCGGATGGGCTGATCATCGAACTCGCCGCCGGCACCTTCCTCGTGGCCGAGGCCTGTGCGGGGCTGCGCTTCATCATCGCCTCCCTCGCCTTCGGCGCGCTCTACGCGCTGGTGATGTTCCGAAGCCCCGGCCGGCGCGTGCTGGTCATGGTGCTGGCCCTTGTGGTGCCGGTGGTGGCGAACGGCATGCGCGCGCTGGGTATCGTCCTGCTCGGCCACCACTGGGGCAGCGCGGAGGCGGCGGCGGCGGATCACCTGATCTATGGCTGGGTCTTCTTCTCGGCGGTCATCCTGCTGCTGATCCTGGCGGGCCTGCCCTTCCGGGAGGATCGGCCGGAGCCGGCGCCGCCGATTCCGCTGCCGCCCGCCGGCCCCTGGCGCGGCGGCAGGCTCGCGGCGGCGGCCGGGCTGACGCTCGGCGCCGGCCTCGCCATGCCCGGGCTGGCCGCCGCGCTGGACCGGGCGCCCGCCGGCGGGGCGGAGCGCATCGTGATGGCGCTGAGCGCCGGCGAGGGGTGCGCGGACGAAGGGGCGGCGCTGCGCTGCGGTGCGCTGGTGCTGCGCGCTGAATTGCGCCGCTTCCCCGCCAGCGCCCGCTGGTCGGCCGTGGTCGCCGAGCGCCAGCTTGCGAGCGGCCAGGAGGATGAGGCGGTGACCTTCGCCATCCAGACCGAGGGCGCGCGCTGGGAGGCGCGCCAGCCGCCGGGCGGGGCGGATGCGGTTGCCGTCGCGGCCTGGCATGGCGGCGCGCCCGCGGGCGATGGCCTGCGCGCGCGCGCCACGCGCCTCTGGCAGGGGCTGGGCGGCGCGGCGGGCCGCCCCGTGCTGGCCGTCATCAGCATCGAGGCGCCGGGGGCCGATCCCCGCCAGGCGCGCGCGCTGCTGCGCCGCCTGCTGGAACAGGGTGCGGCGGCGGGCGTGGCGGCGGCCGCGCGGGCGCAGTCGGAAGGCGGGTGAGGGGGCATGTCGGGATTATTGACAGCCGCGTGGCAAGGGCTGGGGATTGGCCGGTAACGCTTGGAAAAGACGACAGAAAATCCATGGCACGATTTCTGCTGCTCACGTCGTGACGCCCAATCGCGGCGCCACCTACACGGAGGCCACGACCATGCGAAGCTCATCCAGGTTTGTCCTGCTCCTGCTCTTGGGGCTCGGCATCGGGGCCTCGGCTTCGGCGGCGCCGCTGCTGCAGTACCGCGTCTTCGAGGATGACGTGCTGCAGGCCGGGCTCAGCGGCTCCTCCTTCACCGGGAGCCTGGTCATCAGCGGCTCGACCGGCCGGTTCGAGCTGGTCTCGGTCATCGCCGGCGGCAGCCCGCTCATCGCGCAGCCGGGCATGACGGCGCAGACGACGAACATCGCCTCGCTCACCGGCTTCGGCACGGGCCCGCGCACGATCCGACTGGAGGTCACGCAGACCGGCCTGGACAGCCAGAGCGCGGGCGGGCTGATCGGCGCGCTGGGCAGCACGCTCACCGCCAACATCCTGGTGAACGGCGCGGCCGTCGGCGGCGTCACGGTGGCGAACTACGCCGATGCGGCGGATGTGGCCTTCAGCCGCGCCATCCCGCTCGCGACCGCCACCTTCACGGGGCCGGGCAATGACGCGACGCCGGTGATCGTCAGCAAATTTGCGCTGCCGGGGCCGAGCTTCTCCGAGACGATGGTCTTCACGGCCAGCTTCCTGGGCGGCGGCGCGGTGGTGAATGCCAGCTCGCAGATCGTGGCCGTGCCGGAGCCCGCCTCGCTCGGCCTCTTCGGCCTCGGTCTGCTCGGCATGGCCGCGATGCGCCGCCGCCGCCCGGAGGCGTGAGGTGAGCCGCCGGCCGGGCCCTGCCGGATGGAGTGGCCCGGCCGGCGCGCCGCTGCGCGTCGTCACGCTCTCGACGCTCTTCCCGCATGCCGTGCAGCCGCATTTCGGCGTCTTCGTCGGCGCGCAGACGCGGGCACTGGCGGCGCGGCCCGGCGTGGAGGTCCGGGTGGTGAGCCCGCTGCCCCTGCCGCCCCCGCCGCTCGACCGCCTCCCGCGCTACGCCCGGCCGCGCGCGCTGCCGCTGGAGGAGGAGTGGCATGGCCTGCGCGTCGCGCGGCCGCGTCTGCGTCTGATCCCGGGGCTGAGCGCGCCGTTCAACCCCTGGCTGCTGGCGCGCGCCGTGCGCCCCGTGCTCGCGGCCTGGCGCGCCGAGGGCTTCACGGCGGACGTGCTGGATGCCGAATTCTTCTTCCCCGACGGGCCGGCCGCGATCCGCCTCGCGCGGGAACTGGGCCTGCCCTGCTCGATCAAGGCGCGCGGCGCCGACATCCATTTCTGGGGCCGTCGCCGCGGCACGGCCGGGCAGGTGCGGCGCGCGGGGCAGGCGGCCGACGGCCTGCTCGCCGTCTCAGCCGCGCTGGCGCGGGACATGGTGGCGATGGGCATGCCGGCTCAGCGCGTCAGCGTGCATTACACCGGCTGCGACCTCGATCATTTCCGCCCGCGCCCGCGCGTGGCGGCGAAGCGGGCGCTGGGTGTGGCGGGGCCGCTCGTGGTCAGCCTCGGCGCGCTCATCCCGCGCAAGGGCCATGCGCTGGTGGTCGCGGCGATGCGCGAACTGCCGGATGCGACGCTGCTGATCGCGGGCGGCGGCCCCGAGGCGGGGCGCCTTGCCGCGCTGGTGCGACGCCTCGGCCTCGAAGGTCGCGTGCGGCTGCTGGGCCCCGTGCCGCATGGCGAATTGCCGGCGCTGCTGGCGGCGGCCGATGTGATGGCGCTGGCCTCGGCGAGCGAGGGGCTCGCCAATGCCTGGATCGAGGCCATGGCCTGCGGCACGCCCGTGGTCACGCCCGATGTGGATGGCGCGCGCGAGGCGCTGGACCGCCCCGCCGCCGGCCGCCTGCTGGCCGAGCGCACGCCTGAGGCCATCGCGGCGGCCATCCGTGCGATCCTGGCAGACCCGCCACCGCCCGCGGCGGTGCGCGCCGTGGCGGAGCGCTTCACCTGGCCGCGCAACGCGGCGGAGCTGCACGCGCATCTGGCGCGGCTGGCGGGGCGCGAATGGGTGATGCCGGTTCCGGTGCTCGCCGGGAGCTGGAGCATGACGCGGTGAGGCGGAATCGCCGAAACGCTGAATCATCCTCTCAGTAAAGGCGAGCGCCGCCGCGGAACCGCCAGCCAGGCGCCGAGCGGCAGCAGCCAGGCGATGCGCGCCTGGTAGCGGGCATGCACGCCCGAGAGCGCGCCCGTCGCCAGCGCATTGGCCAGCACCGCCACCACCAGCGCCAGCAGCAGGCCACGCAGCCGCGCATCGCCGCGCCACCAGCCCCAGGCGAGCAGCGGCAGGCTTGCCAGCAGCACCAGCGGGTGCAGCCAGGCGATGGCGCGCCCGGCCTGGGCGAGGCCCGCGCCCCGTTGCAGGGCCGCGTCGAAGCCCGCCACTTCGCTCGGCGGAAAGCCCTGGGCGATGCGGGGACGGACGGCCACGTCGAGGTGCCGGTTGCCCAGCGTGTCCCCGATCCCGGCCGTGAGCAGTTGCCGCCAGGCATTGCCCAGGCCGGCTTGCAGCACGGAAAGCGGCTCGCGCCACAGCGTTTCGGCGACGATGATGCGGGCCTCGGGCGCCAGGAGCATGCCGCCCAGGAAGATCGGGATGCCCTCGGGCGTGCGGTTCACCGGGCTGTCCGGCGCCCAGAGGAAGACGTCGGCATCCTCCGGCAGGCGGCCGGCGAAGTCGCAGAGATACCAGCCGGCCTCCGGGCAGCGCGCGGCGATGGTGCGCGCGGCCGGCCCGTCGGCGACGAGGCGGGCCAGCAGGAAGCTGCTGCCATGGGGCGAGAGGGCGATGCGCCCATGCCCCGCGATGTTGGTGGCCAGCAGCAGCAGCATGCCCCCCGCCAGCGGCGCCAGCACCGCGAGGCAGCGCGCCCAGCGCAGCCGCATGACGAGCGCGGGCAGCAGAAGCGCCAGCATCACCGGCAGGTGCGAGAGATGCGAGGCGGTGGCGACACTGCCGAGCAGGATCAGCCAGAGCCGCTCGCCGGGGCTGAGCGCCGCCCAGCCCCAGCCCAGCAGCACCGCGGCGAGCACGGCCACGGGCGCCAGGATGTCCGGCATCACCAGCGCGGCCGACCAGGGCAGGGTGGTGCCGAGAGCGAGGGCCGCGCAAAGCAGCAGATGGCCGCCCGGCGCGGCCCGCCCCAGCACGCGCGCCAGCAGCCAGATGAGGTGCGAGACGATCACGCCCTGCGCGAGGCTGGTGCCCCAGAGCGAGAGATGCTGGTGGAAGAGCCAGGCGAAGGGCCCGTAGACCCAGGGCTTGTCCCAGATCATCAGCGGCACGACGGTCTGCGCCAGGAAGGCGCCGCTGTCGCTGAAGAGCAGCGGGTAGCCGTTCAGGAAGGCCGGACAGATGAGGAGGAGGCCGCCGGCGAGAATCGCCGCGCAGGCGCTCACCACTTGCTGGCGGCGGCGTCGTCCTCGCTGCGCGCCTCGACCCAGCGGGCGTGGCCTTCGGTGAATTCCTCGCGCTTCCAGAAGGGCGCCTTGGTCTTGAGCCAGTCCATCAGGAAGGCGCAGGCCTCCAGCGCCGCCTGGCGATGCGCGCTCGCCGTCAGCACCAGCACGATGGGCGCGCCCGGCGGCAGCCGCCCCACGCGATGGATGACGGTGCAGCCGGTGAGCGGCCAGCGCGCCTCCGCCTCGGCCGCGATCTTGCCCAGCGCGCGCTCGGTCATGGCGGGATAGTGTTCGAGCACCATGGCCGCCAGCCCGTCATCGGCGCGGCAGACGCCCGTGAAGCTCGCGACGGCGCCGATATCGGTGCGGCCCTGCGTGAGGCGCGCCGTCTCGGCCGCCACGTCGAACTCCGCGTCCTGGACGGCGATGCGCGCCATCTCAGCCGCCGGTCACGGGCGGGAAGAAGGCGACCTCGTCACGATCGCTCACCGGGTCGGCGAGGTTGGCGAAATCCTGGTTCACGGCGGCGCGGATGGCGGAGGGGTTGGCGAAGGCGGCCGCATGGCCGGGGCCGAGCGTCGCCAGGTGGCGCATCAGCCCGCCCACATCGGCGATGCCGGCCGGCAGGGCGATCTCCTCACCGGCGCGGCCGATCTTCTCGCGCACCCAGGCGAAATACAGGATCTGCATGGCTCAGCGCGGCGTCGGCACCTGCTGCACGCGGCCGCCCGGGCCGATCAGCGTGGTGGTGGCGCCGTCGCGGATGGCGAGGCCGGAGCCCTGGGGAGAGACGGTGGACTGCACATTGCCTGCGCCGCCCGTCCCCACCACGCCGCCCTGCGGCGTCTGGAACACCTGGCCGGGCGGCGCCGCGCCATCGGTGCGGTTGGCGCGTGGCGGCGGCGTCGGCGCCTCGAAGATGGGGGACATGACGGGCGGGGCGGCGCCGGGCGCATTATCGAAGGCGCCTCTGCTGCCGCGCGTGCGGGGCGGCGGCGCATCCGTCACGCGGACGCCGCGCAGCGCCTCCTCGGGGTTGGCGAGCGTGGCGCGCGGGCCTTCCTCGACGGGCCAGACATCGCCCGGCTCGGGGCGCAGCGGTTCGAGCGGATCGGCGGCGCCGCGGATGCGCTGCACGGTCAGGCTCTCGGTCGGCATTGCGGGGCGCATGCCGCCCCAGTTGGGCCCGAAGCGGTCATAGGTGCCCGACAGGCTGCGCTGCACGCCGGCAATCCCCGACTCGACGCTGGTACAGCCCGCCACCGCGACAGTGGCGGTCAGCAGGGCCGCGGCCCTGAACGCCGAGAACTTCAAGCGCATTCGTGACTCCTGGAGTAGAAGAACATCTTGCGGTGCAAGATGCGTCGCCTGTCGCGCGATCTCAAGGCCGCTCCAGCCGATTGGCTGGTGACGAAGTGTGAGCCGGCGTCTCGCGCGCCGCATGGCGCAGCCCCGCCGCCAGATAGTCCCAGCCGGTGACGAGCGTGAGCGCTGCCGCGGTCCAGAGCATGAGCTCGCCGATCAACGAGACGGGCAGGAAACCCAGGCCGATCACGGCCGCGCCGCTGTCGCCTGCCAGCAGCGTGCCGAGCGCGCCCATCTGGAAGCCCGTCTTCCACTTGGCGAGCGCCGTGACCGGCAGGCCGAAATTGATGCCGGCGAGATATTCGCGCAGGCCCGAGACCAGGATCTCGCGCAGCATGATCACGATCGCCGGCAGCAGCGCCCAGTTGGGCAGGCGGTCGAATCCGGCGAGCAGCATGAGCGCGGCGCCCACCAGCAGCTTGTCGGCGATCGGGTCCAGCATGCGGCCGAAATCGGAGACGATCTTGCGGTCGCGCGCGATCTTGCCGTCGAAGTAGTCGGTGATGGCCGCGGCCGAGAACAGCGCGCAGGCCGCCATGTCCGCCCAGGGGGCGCGGATGGCCACGAACACCACGAGCAGCGGGATCGCCAGGATCCGCGAGAGGGTGAGGAGGTTGGGCAGGTCGGTTGGCACGGCGTCTATGTAGCTTGGCCCGCGCCAAGGTGGAAATGCTCATATATCCGCCGGGCGAGCGCAGGGCCCACGCCGGGGCAGTTGCCGAGATCCGCCTCGCTCGCCTGGCGCACGCCGCGGGCCGAGCCGAAATGGTTCAGGAGCTCCCGCTTCACCTTGGGGCCGACGCCGGGCACGTCATCAAGCTCCGACTTCGTGAGCGACTTGGCGCGGCCCGCGCGATGCGTGCCGATGACGAAGCGGTGCGCCTCGTCGCGCAGGCGCTGCAGATAATAGAGGACGGGGTCGCGCGGCGGGAGCTGGAAGGCCTCGCGCCCGGCCATGTGGAACCATTCGCGCCCGGCATCGCGGTCCACGCCCTTGGCGATGGCGACGAGGGGGATGTCCTCCAGGCCCAGCTCGGCCATCACCGCGCTCGCGGCCGAGAGCTGGCCCTGGCCGCCATCGATGATGACGAGGTCCGGCCAGCCTTCCTCGGTGCGGGCGGGATCCTCCTTCAGGGCGCGGCCGAAGCGGCGCTCCAGCACTTCGCGCATCATGGCGAAGTCGTCCCCGGGCTTCGCTTCCTTGATGCTGAACTTGCGATAGGCGGATTTCACGAAGCCCGTGGGGCCGCCCACGATCATCGCGCCATAGGCGCTGGTGCCCATGATGTGGCTGTTGTCATAGACCTCGATCCGCTCCGGCCGCTCGGCCAGGTCGAACAGGCGCTGCACGCCGTCGAGCAGCTGGCCCTGGGCGGTGGATTCCGCGAGGCGCCGCTCCAGCGCTTCCCGCGCATTGGTCTCGGCGTGCAGCACCACGTCGCGCTTCTCGCCGCGCTGCGGGCGGTGGAGCTCCACCTTGCGGCTGGCCTTGATGGAGAGCGCCTCGGCGATCAGCGGCGCATCCGGCACCTCATGGCTGAGCAGCACGAGCGGCGGCGGCGGCAGGTCGTCATAGAGCTGGCCGAGGAAGCTGCCGAGCACCTCTTCGGGCGTGATGTCGCTCTTGGAGTGGGTCAGGAAATAGGGGCGGTTGCCGTTGTTGCGGCCGCCACGGAAGAAGAAGACCTGCACGCAGGACTGCCCGGCCGCCATGTGCAGCGCCACCACATCGGCATCGCCCATGCCGTCGAGGTTGATGCGGGACGTGCCCTGCACATGGGTCAGCCCGCGGATGCGATCGCGCAAGGACGCCGCGCGCTCGAATTCGAGCTTCTCCGCGGCCTCTTCCATCTCGGCGGCGAGGCGCTTCTGGATGCTGGGCGTCTCGCCCGCCAGGAACTCCTTGGCCTCGGCCACCAGCGCGCCGTAGTCCGCCGCGCTGATGCGCTCCACGCAGGGGGCGGAGCAGCGCTTGATCTGGTGCAGCAGGCAGGGGCGGTCGCGCGTGTCGAAGACCGTGTCGCGGCAGGTCCGCAGCAGGAAGACGCGCTGCAAGGCCGTGATGGTCTGGTTCACCGCCCAGACGCTGGCGAAGGGGCCGTAGTAGCTGGCGCCCTTGCGCCGCTCGCCGCGATGCTTCGCGATCTGCGGGAAGGGGTGGTCGTCGCTCACCATCAGCCAGGGATACGACTTGTCGTCGCGCAGGACGATGTTGTAGCGCGGCCTCAGCCGCTTGATGAGGTTCGCCTCCAGCAGCAGCGCCTCGGCCTCGGAGGCGGTGGTGATGACCTCGACGCGCCGCGTCTCGTGCACCATGCGGCGCAGGCGCTCGGGCAGGCGGGCGATCTGGGTGTAGCTGGTGACGCGCTTGCGGATGGCCCGCGCCTTGCCGACGTAGAGCACATCGCCCTTCGCATCCAGCATGCGATAGACGCCGGGGGAGAGCGGCAGTGTGGGCAGGGTCGCCTCGAGCACGGCCAGGCCGTTCCCGGGGCCGGTCTCTGGCGGGCTTGGCGCGACCTCCTCGGGCGAATCGGCGGATTCCATGGGGTTGCGCTTACCGGGCCGGGCCGGGCGGCTCAAGCCGGACGAAACAATCCCCCGATCCTGTGGATAACTCTGTGGGTGATGCTGGGCCCGCGCCAGGGAGATCGGCCTTGCACCTTGGGTTACATCACATTGCCTGGAGAATGGGCAGTGAATCAACCCATTGAAAACAATGAAAACAGCCAGGAATGCCCGACCTGCATGTTTTGCCTTTATGAAGAAAGTGTTGCAAAAACAGTGCGACCGGAATTGCCGGTTTTGGCAGTGGATGATTCTTCGCCGGAGTGGCCGTCAAGACTTGACTTGGATTTACGCGCGCTCTCGCTCCACGGTCACGCCCACGCTTTCCGCATCGGCGAAGGCGTCCGGCTTCTCGATCGAAACGCGGGCGTGCAGCACCCGCGAATCCCGGAGGGCGATCTCGGCCACCGTCTCGGCCAGTGTCTCCACCAGCAGCACATGCCCCTCCGCCACCGCGGCCCGGGCGGCATGGACCAGGTGGCCGTAATCCACCACGCGCTCCAGATTGTCCGGCCCGATGCCGATGGCGGCACTCTCGTCCACCACATCCAGCTCGATATGCATCCGGATGCGCTGGGGCCCGACCTTCTCGTGGGCATAGACCCCAAGCCGGGCCTGCAATTCCAGCCCGCGGACGAAGACCTTGCGGATGCGGGGCGGCGTGGAACTCATGCGGGCGTGTCGGCATCCGGTTGATCGAGAGGGCGAGGTAGCACCTGGGGCGTCGCCCGGCTATTCCTCCGGCGCCGATCCAGGAGAGGCGGGCGACCATTGCAGATGTTGCCCGCCATCCAGGTGAATCACCTGCCCGGTGACGGAGGAGAGGCTGAGCAGCGCCATGGCCGCCGCCGCGATCTCCTCCGGAGAGGTGCCGCGCGCCAGCGGCACCGAGGCGCATTGCCGGTCGAACTGCGCCTGGCTCTGGCGCGGGCTCGGCATGGCCGGCCCGGGGCCGATGCCGACCACCCGGATGCGCGGCGCGAGCGCGAGTGCCATCTGCTGCGTCAGCGCCCAGAGCCCGGCCTTGCTGACCGTATAGGTCACGAAATGCGGCGTCAGCGACATCACGCGCTGGTCCAGCATGTTCAGCACCACGCCGTGCTGCGGCGCCGGCAGCGCCATGGCGAAATCCTGCATCAGCCGGAAGGGCGCGCGCAGATTGGGCTCGATATGCTGGTCCCAGCTCTGCCGCGTCGCGTCGTTCCATTCGTCGCGCTCGAAGGTGCTGGCATTGTTCACCAGCACGCCAAGCGGGCCCAGGGCCTCGCCCGCGCCCGGCACCAGCCGCGCCACCTCGGCCTCGCGCATCAGGTCGGCCTTCAGGATGGCCGCTGCCCGGCCGCGCGCGCGGATCTCGGCCGCCAGCGCCTCGGCCTCCGCCTCGGAGCTGTTGTAATGGATCGCCACGTCGAAGCCCGCATCGGCCAGCGCCAGCGAAATGGCGCGGCCGAGCCGCTTCGCGCCGCCCGTGACGAGGGCGCGGCGGGGGATGTCCGGGCGGATCGGAAGCAAGGGAGACCTCATGCGGGGAAGAGCGGCCCCTCAACTGAGGGCGCCCCGCGGTTTCGGCAAGAGCATGGCCGCATAGCCGCCGCGCTCCAGCCCCGCCACCGCCGCCGCCACCGCCGGGTCGCAGAGCGCCGCCAACTCGCCCGCATAGTCGTAGCCGGCGGCGCTGCCGGGAAAGCCGCCCCGCAGGGCCGGGTGGAAATAGAGCTCCGTCACGCCCTCCGGCAGGCGGGGCAGCACGGCGCGGAGCCGCGTGGCCGTGAAATGCCCGGACCAGGCGAGCCCCACCATGCGGTCCGGGGCGACGAGGTTCCAGTTCAGCGCCCGCCGTCGCAGCGTGCCGCACCAGGGCTTGAGCGCCCATTCCGCCGGGCGCGGGCTGGCCCGGTCTACCGCGCGGATCAGCGGCCCGGGCTCCCAGGGCAGGCGGATGCAGCGCACGCCGGCGCCGGCCGCCGCCTGCATCAGCGCCGCCGCGATCAGCGGGTGCAGGTGGTAGTGCTTGTGCGCGTTCACATGATCGCAGGCGAGGCCCGTCGCGGTGAAGCGCTCGACCTGCGCCGCCACCTCGGCCGCCAGCTCCGCCTTGGCGGCGGGGGAGAGCGCCAGCAGCAGGCCGAGTGCGGCCATGTCATCCCGGAAGCGGCCATTCTTCTGCGTCAGCGCCGGAATCCGGGTCGCTGGCAGCACCGGCACGCCATCGGTGAGCGTGAGATGCAGGCCGACCGCCAGCCCCGGATTGGCGCGTGCGACGCGCACGCCCTCTTCGAAGCCGGCCTCGCCCACCATCAGGCTGGCCGCCGTCAGCACGCCCTCGCGATGCGCATGCTCGATGGCTTCATTGGTCTCGGGCGCGAGGCCGAGGTCGTCGGCGGTGAAGATGAGGCGTTTCATGGCGCGCGCCCCGTTTCCACCATCCGCCCATCCGCGCCAAGCCGGTAGCGCCCCGCCCCCCAGACCACGCCGCCGCGCCGCAACCCGGCCAGCCAGACGGCGGCGGAGAGCAGGTCCCGCGCGGGCAGCCAGGCCCAGCGCCGCCAGCCGCCGGCCACGCCGAGCGCGGCATCCACGCCCTGGGCGAGCGCCAGCCTTGCGGCCAGCACGAGCGCGAGCCCGGCCAGGGTGACGGCGCCTGGGGCGAGGGCCAGGGCCAGCAGCGCCCAGGCCAGCGGGTGGGTCAGCGCCAGCCCGGCATAGCCGGCCGGGTTCAGCAGCCGCACCGTACGCGCCCAACGAACCTCATGATTCCAGAGGGATGAAAAGTTTTTCTCAGACATGACGTGAGCTGGAATCACCGGCGAGACCACCACCTTCAGGCCCAGACCCCGCACCGCCGCCCCCAGCGCATGGTCATCGGCCAGCAGCGGCAGCAGCGGCTCGAACCCGCCGATCCGGTCCAGCGTCTCCCGCGAGAGCGCCATGGTCGCGCCATAGCAGCCCTCGGCCTGCCCCATCGCCTCGCCCAGTGCGGCATTGGGCAGGAAGTGCCAGTCAATGCCGAGGGCCGCGAGGCGCGACCAGGCCGCGCCATTCGCGGGCTCGCCGTGGTAGAGGCAGGTGACGAGGCCGATGCCCGGTTCGGCGAGCGGCGCCGTCACCGCCGTCAGCCAATGGGGCGGGCAGCGCATGTCGGCATCGCTGATCACCAGGGCGCCATGCGTCGCCGCCGCGCCCAGATGCACGAGTTGGGAGACCTTGCGGTTCGCCCCCAGCACCGCGCCCCCGCTGATGATGCGCGCCGGCGTGGCGCTGGCCGCCATCGCGGCCGCCGCGACCGGCAGCGCCGCATCGCCCGGGTCCGCCGCGCCGAAGATCGCCTCGAAGGGGGCGGCGTGGCGCTGCGCCAGGCAGGCGGCGAGATTGGCGGCGAGCCCCGGCTCATCGCCATGCAGCGGCTTCAGCAGGCTGGCGGGCAGGGCAGGGGCGAGGGGCGGGGGCGTCGCCGCCAGCCGGCGCAGCGCGCGGCGGGCCAGCAGCGCCTGCGCCGCGCCGGCGAGCGAGACCAGCAAGAGCAAGAGGGCGAAATAGAACGTCACGCGCGCACTATCGCGCGGCCATCCCAGGGCGGGTAGAGTAGGGGCGTGAAGTCCATTCTCCCCATGGCTCTCCTGGCCGGACTGCTGGCCGGCTGCGCCACCCAAGGCCCCCCCGGCAGCGACCCTTCCGACCCCTTCGAGGCGTCGAACCGCGCCGTGCTCGAATTCAACACCTCGCTGGATGAGAACATCATCCGCCCGGCGGCCGAGGCCTATCGCGACACGGTGCCCGCCCCCATGCGGACCGCGCTGCGCAATTTCCTGCGCAACCTGAACGAGCCGGTCATCCTCGCCAACAACCTGCTGCAGGGCCGGATGATGGATGCGGGCCACACGCTGATGCGCTTCTACATCAACTCGACGGCGGGCGGCCTCGGCCTCTTCGATGTCGCGACCGCCTCGGGCATCGAGCGCCGCACGGGCGATTTCGGCCAGACCCTGCACGCCTGGGGCGTGCCCGACGGGCCCTTCCTCATGCTGCCCGTCTTCGGCCCCACCACGGTGCGCGACGCGGTGGGCGATGGCGTGGACGCGCTGGCGAGCCCGGTCGGCCTGGTCACCGGCGCCACCACCTCGGCCATGCTCTCGCAGATGCTGGGCGTGGGGCGCGGCGCGCTGGGCGGCCTCGACCTGCGCGCCGAGAATATCGAGACGCTGGACGCGCTGCGCTCCGAGAGCCTCGACTACTATGCCCGCCTGCGCAGTGTGGTGCGCCAGCGGCGCGACGCGCAGCTCGGCCGCAGCAATGCGGAGGGCGAGGGGCTCTCCACGCTGGATGATCCGGGCGCCCCGCCCGCCGACCCCGCGCCGTCCGAGAGCTTCAACCTCACCATTACGCCCCGCTAAAGCGCCCGGCTCAGCCCCGCGAAGATCGCCCGCCGCATGCCATATTGCGGCGCGCCCACGCCGATCCCCGTGCCGTCCCTGAGCTGGTAGGAGCGGTCGGCCAGGTTCACCAGATCCACCCGCGCGGTCCACACGCCGCCCTCCGGCGTCGTGAATTGCTGCGCGAGGCCGAGGTTGATGGTCGCATAGGGCGTCACCGACTGGCTGTTGGCGAAGCCGCGCCGCATGCCGCTGCCATAGACCAGCGTGCCCGAGAGCGTGCCCCCCTCCCAACCGCGCCAGCTCAGCCCCGCCGACCCGGTGACGAGCTGGTCGTGATCCGTCCGCACGAACTTGCTCTCCACCTGCGCGAGCTCCGCCGCACTCCAGAAATACTGGTTGGAGACGAGGCCGCGCCCCACCGAGCGCGAGAGCGTCAGGTTTGCGTAAGCCAGCCACGGCCCATCGCGGTAGCTCGTCGTCAGCTCCACGCCATAGACCCGGCCCTGGCGGTAATTGTAGGGCGAGAAGATGTAGGCGCTGCCGAACTGACCGAGATCCTGCATGTCCTGCACGTCGCGGTAGAAGGCATCCGCCCCTACCTGCCAGTTGGGCGCGAGCCGCTGGCGGATCGCGATGTTGTAGGAGTTGGCGCGCTCCGGCCGCGGCGCGCTGGCGATCGGCACCTCGGGCGCCAGCGTGGTGTTGGCGTAGAGCGAGAGCGCGGGCGCGGTCAGCAGCTCCGAGGGCGGCGGCGTGAAGTAGCGCGCATAGCCGAGCGAGAGCGTCGTCGCCTCGCTCGCGCGCCAGACCAGGTTGGCCCGCGGGCTGAGCTGGCTCGCCTCCACCTGCTGGCGCATCACGTCGAAGCGCGCGCCGTAGTTGAAGGTGAGCCCCTCGGCGATGCGCCACTCGTCCTGCGCGTAGATGCCGTAGAGCTGGCCATGGATCCGCCCGCGCTCCTGGATGGTGAAGGGCTGATCCAGCGCCGCGCCATCCGCGCTGAGCGGCAGCACGGTCGAGTTGCTCACATTCTGCGTCACATCGCGCGAGGCATAGAGCCCCATGCGGATCGTGTGGTCGGCCGCCACGCGCCAGACGCCATCCACCTGCAGGCCCATCGAGGTGTTGCGCTTGCGCGTCTCGGCCGCCGCGCCGTTGAAGATCATCTCGCCCAGCACGTCCGGCAGGTAGTTGAGGGAGGTCTGCCGGAGGAAGCCCGCCACCTGGAGGTCCCAGCTGTCGCGGCTGTGCTGCACCGCCAGCACGCCGAAGCTCGAGCGCTGCCATTGCCGCGCGCGCAGCGCCGCGCTGTCGTACAGCTCCTGCCCGAAGGCGCTGAACTGCGGCACCTGCCCCGGCACGGCCGGGATCTGGTAGCGCGACTGGTTGGTGGCGCCGATCAGGCTGATCCGCGTGAAATCGTCGAGCTGGTAGCCGAAATTCGCCAGGCCGCGGATCTGCTGCGTGTCGTTGTTGATGGAATCGCGCGCCGCCGTCGGGTTCTCGAAGCCGCGCTGGCTCTGGAGATAGTTGCCGGTGAGGAAATACTCGAAGGCTCCGATGGAAGAGCCATAGGCCATCGCCGGCTGGAAGGTGCCGAAGCTGCCGCCATAGGCGCCGATGCTCCCGCCCGGATCGGTGATGCCCGAACGCAAGGTCAGCTCCACGATGCCCGCCGTGCGATAGCCGAACTGCGCCGGCAAGGCGCCCGTCAGCAGCGAGACGGAGCGCAGCGCCCTTGCATCGAACATCTGGCCGAAGCCGCTGATGGCTTCCGGCAGGGTCACGCCATTGATGCGGTATTGCAGGTTGCGATGGTCGCCGCGCACATGCAGGTCGCCCTGCGCCTCCTGCACCACGCCCGGCGCCTGGAGCAGGATCTGGTTGAGCGAGGCCGCATTGCCCTGGGGCATGCGCTCGATCGTCTCGCGGTCCATCGTCGTCGTGCTGGCGCCGGTGCTGGCCGGGATGCTTTCGCGCGCGGTGACGTGCCGCGCGGAGTTCACCACCACATCCTCGATCTCCGCCTCGACCGCCCATGCCGCGCCCGGCAGCAGGAGCAGGAGGAACACCACCAACATCTGCACCACTCTTCACCTCTTCATCGGTAAAGCTGTAGATGTCTTCACAAAAACGTTTGAAATCAACAGCTTGCGATAGAG
The DNA here is from genome assembly GCF_050632405.1 of Sediminicoccus sp. BL-A-41-H5. NCBI lineage: Bacteria > Pseudomonadati > Pseudomonadota > Alphaproteobacteria > Acetobacterales > Roseomonadaceae > Sediminicoccus > Sediminicoccus sp. BL-A-41-H5. The sequence continues at coordinate 95,499 of NZ_CP192601.1, forward strand.
AAGCGGAAGTGGCGCGCAGGCGCAACTTCGGACAATACGCAGGTGAGAAAACCCCGGGGCCGCAGCCCCGGGCGCGCGTCACGCGAGGATCTCGATCACGCTGTCATGCAGCTGGTCGAGCCGCGTCGTCTCGTGATCCGTCTCGTTCGTGTCGGTGAGTTCGAGGTTGAGGAAATCCACGGCAGGCGCGGTGAAGAAGGGGCCGGCATGCCAGGTGCCGGCATGCAGCGCGAGCGCCACATCGCCCCCCATGCGGAACACCCGGATCTCCTCCGGCATCGGCGCATCGCCGGGCTCCGCGAGGCCGATGAACCATTCCTCGCCCTTCATGCTGGCGAGGCATTGCGTGACGCGCGCATGCCGCGTGATGCCGCGGATCAGCAGCGGGCGCTGGCGCAGCCGCATGATGTAGAGGCGCGGCGTGCCCTGGCCGAGGTCCAGTTCCGCATCGGCCGCGCCGAAGGGATGGCCATCCTCGGTGGGCTCGATCAGCGTCCCATAGGGCGCGATGCTCTCGGGGGTCGCCATTCTCGGCATCGCGCGCAGGATGCGGGTCATCGCTCTCTCCTTCTCAATGTGGCCGCAGCAGCGCGCCATTCAGCGCGAGCCGCAGCGTCGCGAGCGCGATCGCGCCGATCGCCAGGGTGGCAAGGCCCAGCATGCCCCAGCCGATCAGCCCCGGCGCGATCTTCATCGTGGCCGTGGTGAAGGCGGCAAGCGGGAAGGTGAAGCCCCAATAGCCCAGCGTGAAGCCCGCACCGAGCATGTGGCGCAGCACCATCAGCAGCAGCGCGAAGGTGAAGGCGGCGAGGCCGTAGAGGGCCAGGAAGGCCGGCAGCGGCCCGCCCAGCGCATCCACCGCCAGCGCGCCCACCGCACTGGGTGCGAGCAGGATGGCGAGCGAGGGGCGCAGCGGCGGCGGCAGTGCCGCTTCGAACAGGCGCCCGAGCAGCAAGGGCTGCAGGCCCAGCCAGAGCAGCATGCCCACCCCGAAGAGCATCCAGCCCAGCATGGGCAAACCCAGCGGCACGAGAAACAGCGGCGCCAGCACATTGCCCACCAGCGGGATCATCAGCGGCGGCACGAGCATCGCCGCACCGCCTTCGCCGCGCAGCACGCGCGCCAGCAGGGAGAGGCCGATGGCCAGGTGCAGCAGCACGGCCGGGATCAGCAGCGCGCGCGCCGCCTCCGGCGCATGCGGCAGCAGGGCGGCGGCCGTCAGCATCATCCCGATCGAAGCCGCGCCCACGAAGCCGCAGCGCATCGGGTTGCGCCAATCGGCCAGCGCGGCCTCCGGGTGCCGCCAGGCGCGGCCGGCATGCAGCGCCAGGATCAGCAACCAGGCCAGCGCCGTCAGCGCCATCAGCGGCTCGCCCAGCCAGGCGACGCCCGCCTGCCGCCAGGCGAGGCCGAGCCCGCCGAGCCCCAGCGGCACCGCCAGCAGCGGCAGCGGCAGGTGGGCCAGGCTGCGGATCCCGGCGAGATCCGCGCGTCGCGCCGCCGCGTCAGCCAAGGCGGGCGGGGTCCATCGTCACCGCGTGATCCAGCGGCCCATGCCCCGCCCCATAGCCCGGGGCATGGAGGATGGCGGCCCGCACATAGGCCCGCGCGCGCCGCACCGCGGGCTCCAGCGCCATTCCCTGCGCGAGGCCGGCCGCCACGGCCGAAGCGAGCGTGCAGCCCGTGCCATGGGTGTGCCGCGTCTCGATGCGCCGATCCTCGTAGCGATCCACGCCCTGGGGCGTCACCAGCAGGTCCACCAGCGCCGGGCCCGTGAGGTGCCCGCCCTTCAGCAGCACGGCCCGCGCGCCCTGGGCCATCAGCGCCTCGGCCGCCGCGCGCATGCCCGCCTCATCCTCGATGGAAAGCCCGGTCAGCGCCTCCGCTTCCGGGATATTGGGCGTGATGACGGTGGCGATGGGCAGCAGCCGCGCGCGCAGCGTCTCCATCGCGTCATCCGCCAGCAGCCGGCTGCCGCTGGTCGCCACCATCACGGGGTCCGCCACCAGGGGCAGGCCGGGCGCGCTCTCGGCGATCTCGTCGCACACCGCCTCGATGGTCGCCACGTCATGCAGCATGCCGGTCTTCAGCGCATCGGCGCCCAGATCCTCCAGCACGCAGCGCATCTGCCGGCGGATGAAATCCGGCTCCACGCCCATCACGCCCTGCACGCCCAGCGTGTTCTGCGCGGTGAGCGCCGTGATCGCCGTCATCGCGAAGGCGCCCAGCGCCGTCACCGCCTTGATGTCGGCCTGGATGCCAGCGCCACCCCCGGAATCCGAGCCGGCGCAGATCAGGACGCGGCCCTTCACGTGCCGAGCTTCGCGCGGATGACGCCGCAGAGCGCGTCGAGCGACTGGTTGAGCAATTCCTCCTCCTCCGCCTCCACCATCACGCGGATCACGGGCTCGGTCCCGCTCGCGCGGATCAGCACGCGGCCGCGCGACCCCAGCCGCGCCTCCTCGGCCGCGATCGCCTCCTGCACCGCCTGGTCCTTCAGCGGCGTGGTGCCGGAGAAGCGGATGTTCACCAGCTTCTGCGGCAGCGTCGTGAAGCGGCGGCACACCTGGCTCGCCGGCTGCTTCTCCTCCACCAGCACGGCCAGCACCTGGAGTGCCGCGACCAGCCCATCCCCCGTCGTGCCGAAATCGCTGATGATCATGTGGCCCGACTGCTCGCCGCCCAGGTTGCAGCCGAGCTCGCGCATGCGCTCGCCCACATAGCGGTCGCCCACCGCGGTGCGGTGCAGGGCGAGCCCGCGCGAGGCGAGGAAGCGCTCGAGGCCCATATTGCTCATCACGGTGGCGACCAGACCGCCCCCCTTGAGCTTGCCTTCGCGCGCCCAGGAATCGGCGATGACGGCGAGGATCTGGTCGCCGTCGATCACCGTGCCCAGCTCATCCACCAGCACCACGCGGTCGGCATCGCCGTCGAGGGCGATGCCGAGATCGGCGCGCCGCTCGCGCACCAGATCGGCGAGCTGCTGCGGCGCCGTCGAGCCCACGCCGCGGTTGATGTTGAAGCCATCGGGCGCGACGCCCACGCTGACGACCTCGGCGCCCAGCTCCCACAGCACGGTGGGGGCGACCTTGTAGGCCGCGCCATGCGCGCAATCGACCACGAGGCGCAGCCCCTCCAGCGTCAGCCCGCGCGGGAAGCTCTGCTTCGCCGCCTCGATGTAGCGGCCCGGCGCGTCATCCAGCCGCGAGGCGCGGCCGAGCTTGGCCGGCAAGACGAGGGCGGAGCTGAGATCGCCCGCCATCAGCGCCTCGATATCCGCCTCCTGCTCGTCGGAGAGCTTGAGGCCATCGGGGCCGAAGAGCTTGATGCCATTATCCTCATGCGGGTTGTGGGAGGCGCTGATCATCACGCCGAGATCGGCGCGCAGCGAGCGCGTCATCATGGCGATGGCGGGCGTGGGCAGCGGCCCCACCAGCACCACGTCAATGCCGGCCGAGACGAAGCCCGCGGTCAATGCGGGCTCCAGCATATAGCCCGAGAGGCGCGTATCCTTGCCGATCACCACGCGGTGGCGATGCGTGCCCCGGTTGAAATACTTGCCCGCCGCCTGGCCCAGGCGCAGCGCGGTGCCCGCATCCATCGGCGCCTTGTTGGCGGTGCCGCGAATGCCATCCGTGCCGAAGAGCTTCTTGCGGGGCGGTAACACGGTGCTGTCGGGGCTCATGCGGGGTGCCTTGCGGGTGCTCATGGGCCGATTGCTACCGCCGCGCCCGGATGGACACAATCACGCGGGCGGGCGAGCCTCCCCGCATGAGCAATGCCCGCACCCGCGCCGCCCGCGCTCGCGCCATGGATTTCTGCGCCCGCTTCGGCCTGCGCGTCCCCATCCTCCAGGCCCCCATGGCCAGCGCCTCGCCGGTGGCGCTGGGCGTGGCCGTCGCCAATGGCGGCGGCATGGCGGGCCTGGGCGCGCTGCAGATGAGCCCGGCCGAGATCGCCGGCTGGGCGCAGGGCTTCCGCGCCGGGAGCAACGGCGCCTTCCAGATCAATCTGTGGGCGCCCGACCCGTCGCCGCTGCGCGACGCGGCGCGGGAGGAGGCGGCGCGCGCGGCACTGGCCAGGCTCGGCCCCGAGCCGCCGCCGCTGGGCGAAGGCCCGTTCCTGCCGGACTTCGCCGCGCAATGCGCGGCGGTGCTGGAGGCGCGGCCGCCCGTCGTCTCCACCATCATGGGCCTCTGGGAGCCGGAATTCATCGCCGAGCTGAAGGCGCGCGGCATCCTCTGGATCTGCAACGCCACCACGCTGGCCGAGGCCCGCGCGGCCGAGGCCGCGGGGGCGGATGCCGTGATCGCCCAGGGGGCGGAAGCCGGCGGCCATCGCGGCTCCTTCACGCCCGAGGCCGCGGAGGCGCAGCTCATCGGCCTTTTCGCGCTGATCCCGCGCTTCGCGGATGCGCTCTCCGTCCCCGTGATCGCGGCGGGCGGCATCATGGATGGGCGGGGCATCGCGGCCGCACTCACGCTGGGGGCGAGCGCGGTGCAGCTCGGCACCGCCTATCTCCGCTGCCCCGAGACGGGCCTCGCGCCGGCCTGGGCCGACGGCCTGGCCCAGGCCGCGCCGGAGGATACGGTGCTGACCCGCGCCTTCTCGGGAAGGCTGGCGCGCGGCATCGCCAATGACGCGACGCGCGCCTTCGAGGCCGTCCCTCCCGCGCCCTATCCGCTGCAACGCGTCCTGACCACGCCGATGCGCGCCGAGGCGGGCCGCGCCAATGACCTCTCGCGCATGCAGGCCTGGGCGGGGCAGGGGGCGGCCATGGCCCGCGCCGAACCGGCGGCCGAGCTCACGCGCCGGCTCTGGGCCGAGGCGGAGGCGCTGCTGCCCTGAGGGGCGCCTCACGGCATGGCCAGCCTGACGGAGCGTGGGATGCTGCGCCGGCCGCCCGCATTGGCGAAGAGCCTGGTGTAGGTGCGGCCCATCCGGCGCCACCAGCGGCGGAAACGGTTGGGGTCCGGATCTTCGAATTCGCGTTGGAAGATGCCCACCAGGGTTTTGGACAAATCCGGGTCGGGCAGCAGCCAGGGCGGCCCAGGCAGGGCTTCGAGAAGCTGCAATCGTCGCGCCAGCACAATGATGCCGAGTCCGACGAGTTTCGCGGCCCGTCTGGCCCCCCGGAAGATCACGCGCCGCAGTTGCTGGAGGGGATGGCGGGGGCCCAGGTCATGCAGCGCCTCCAGCAGATGCTCCCAGAACCCGCCATGGCACAGCCGCCGGAAATGGCGCGAGACGGTGCCGGGCGGGCCGTAGCGTTCGGGCAATTCCCGCCAAGGCGCGTCGGTGGAGAGCAGGAAAAGGATGGCGTTCATCCGCTCGCGCAGGTCCGTGACCTTGCGGCCGGAGGGGTTGGTCTTCTGCGCCAGCACATAGGGGCGGAGCGCATCCCATTGGCGGTCGGTGAGGGCGGTGAAGGGGATGCGCTGTTTCATCGGGGCCTCCGGAATGAAGACATTAATCCTATTCACGGGAAAATTCAAGGAAATCCCACCTGTCGCGCCAAATCCCCCGCTGTCCCGCTGTCCCGCTGGATCGCCTGCGCCCGCCGGTGTTCCATTCCCGCGTCACCACGCGCCAGGTGCTCCTCCTCCCGCTCCTGCTCGCCGCCGGCGCAGAACCGCCCCGCGCCCCCGCTGCGCGAGAACCTGGCCGAGCCCTTCCGCGCCGGCTGGGTGGTGGTTCGCCGCACGGGCTGCTGGCTCTGGAACAGCAACCCCCAGCCGAATGAGACCGTCACCTGGAGCGGCGCCTGCCCGCGGGGCCCCGCTGAGGGCCAGGGCAGCGGCGAGTGGCGCAGCCAGGATGGCGGCGCGCCCCCCGTGGTGAGCCGCTTCAGCGGCCAGATGCGCGAGGGCCGCCTGGATGGCCAGGCCAGCGTCACCTGGCCCCATGGCAACCGCTATGAGGGCGAATGGCGCGACGACCGCGCCGATGGCCAGGGCGCCCATTTCATCGCGGCCGAGCAGCGCTGGTATCGCGGCGCCTGGTTCAGCGGCTGCCACCTTGGGCCCGGCGGCGCCCGCGCCTCGATCGCCCGGCCCTTGTCGAGTTGCCCCTAGACCACGCCGGGTTCACATGCGCTCACGCCGCGCGGTCCAGCCTTTGCTGAGAGGATGATTCAGCGTTTCGGCGATTCCGCCTCAACGCGTCATGCTCCGGATTTCCAGCATCAGGCTCTCGCCGAATGCGGGGACCCGGAAATCCTGCGCGCCGCGCGCGGCGAGCAGCCGCCGCGCCGGTTCCTCCATCGGCTCCCGCGTCAGCTGGAAGGTGCCGAAATGCATGGCGATGGCGGTGCGCGCGCGCAGTTGCGCCTGCGCCTCCACCGCCTGTTCCGGCGTGACGTGCACGGCCTGCATGAACCACAGGGGCGCATAGGCGCCGATCGGGATGAGCGCCGCGCCGAAGCCGCCGAAGGCGCGCCCGATCACGTCCAGATGCCCGCCCGCCGCCGTGTCGCCCACGAAGAGGAAGCGCCCGCCGGAAGCCGCTTCGACCGCGAAGCCGCCCCAAAGCGCCATGGCCCGGTCGCGGATGCCGCGCGCGGAGAAGTGCCGCATCGGCACATAGGTCGCGCGATGCCCGCCGGGCAGGGCGGCGGCCTCGCCCCAGTTCAGCTCGATGGCGCCCGGCACCCCGTTCCGCGCCAGGAATTCCGCATGCCCCAGCCCGGTCAGCAGCACCGGCCGCCAGCGCGCATGCAGCGCGCGCAGGCTGGGCAGGTCCATGTGGTCGTAATGGCCATGGCTCACCAGCACCGCGTCAATGCGCGGCAATTCCTCGAGGCCGAGGGCCGGGGGCCGCACCCGCTTCGGCCCCAGCCAGGTGAAGGGGCTGGCGCGTTGGGAAAAGATCGGGTCGGTCAGGATGGTCGTCCCATCCGCGAGGCGGATCAGGAAGCTCGCATGGCCGATGAAGGTGAAGGCGGCATGGCCCTGCGGCACGCGCGCGGGCGGCGGCGGCTGGGGCGGGTTGCGCAGGCCCAGCGGCCAGGCTGCGCCCTTGCCCTCCCACATCATCCGCGCCACGCGGTGCAGCGGCTGCGCGGCCAGGGACCCATCGGGGTTGCGGAAGCGCCCCTTCGCGTCCCGCGTCGCGGGCTGGATCACCACATGGACCTGGCCGCGCGCGCCGGCCATTCCGCGTCGTAGCTGGCCCCGCCCACCTCGCCCGACGTCATCGCCGCCAGGATCTGGCCCGGCGTGGGCAGGTCGGGCTTTTCATGCGGCTCCCAGAGCCGGCTGCGGATCAGGGCGCGCGCGCATTGGAAATAGATCGTCTCGATGGTGATGACGGCCACGCTGCGCGGCGCCTTGCCCTCCATCACGAAGCTCTCGCAGAGCGCCTGATCCGCCGTGATCCGCGCCGAGCCGTTCACCCGGAGCGCATTGCCCGAGCCCGGGATCAGGAACATCAGCGCCACCCGCGGATCGCGGAGGATGTTGCGCAGGCTGTCAATGCGGTCATTGCCGCGCCGGTCGGGCAGGGCGAGCGTCACCTCGTCCAGGATGCGGACGAGCCGCCCCGGCGCATCGCCGCGTGGCGAGCAATCCAGCCCCTCCGGCCCGGCGGTCGCCAGCGCCAGGAAGGGCGCGGCCTCGATGATGCGGCGGTATTCCGGCGTGACGCGCGGCGCCTCCTTCCGCGTCGAGGCCGGGCCCGGCACGCCATAGAGCGCGTGCAGCTCCTCCAGCGTGCCGAGGAACCTCACACCTTCACGCCCAGCCGCCCCGCCATCTCCTGGATGAACTGCCAGGCCACGCGCCCCGAGCGCCCGCCGCGCGTGACGGACCATTCGACGGCCGCCGCATGCAATTCCTCCTGCCCGATGGGCAGGCCCATCGCCCCGGCATAGCCGTCGATCATCGCGAAGAAGGTGTCCTGGTCGCAATTGTGGAAGCCGATCCAGAGGCCGAAGCGGTCACTCAGCGAGACCTTCTCCTCCACCGCCTCGCCCGAATGGATGGCGGTGCTGCGCTCATTCTCGATCATGTCGCGGGACATGAGGTGGCGGCGGTTGGAGGTGGCGTAGAACAGCACATTGGCGGGCCGCCCCTCGATGCCGCCATCCAGCACGCTCTTCAGCGCCTTGTAGTCCGCATCCTCCTTCTCGAAGGAGAGGTCGTCGCAGAAGACCAGGGCGCGGCGCTCCTGGTCGCGCAGGTGGCCCAGAAGGTCGGGCAGGGTGCGGATATCCTCGCGATGGATCTCGATGAGGGCCAGCGAACCCGGATGCAGCCGGTTCGCCTCGGCATGCGCCGCCTTCACGAGGCTGGATTTCCCCATGCCGCGCGCGCCCCAGAGCATGGCGTTGTTGGCCGGCAGGCCGCGGGCGAAGCGCAGCGTGTTCTCCAGGATGATCTCCTTCTGCCGGGCGACACCCTGCAGCAGGATGATGTCCACCCGGCTCACCTTGGGCACGGGCGAGAGCGCGTTGCGGGCGGGGTGCCAGACGAAGGCATCGGCACCTTCGAGCGAGGGCGGCGGCGCCGGCGGCGGGGCCAGGCGTTCCAGGGCGGCGGCGATGCGGGCGAGGAGTTCATTGTCCATGAGCCGCTTCAAGCGCCGGATCACGGTTGACGCAAGCCTGCGGGCAGTTCATCTCCCCCCGCATCCTTCTCACCTTGCGAGGCCCGATGCTCATCTCCCCCGCCTATGCCCAGGACGCCGCCGGCGCGGGCGCGATCGTCATGCAGCTCCTGCCGCTGCTGCTCATCTTCGTCGTCTTCTACTTCCTGCTGATCCGCCCGCAGCAGAAGAAGATGAAGGAGCACCGCGCCATGCTGGGCAGCCTGAAGCGCGGCGACCGCGTGATCACGGCGGGCGGCATCGTGGGCGAGATCAAGTCGGTCAAGGACACGTCGGACGAGGTCGAGGTCGAGATCGCGCCGAATGTGCGCGTGACCGTCGTGCGCGGCACCATCGGCAGCGTCATTCGCCCCGAAGCGGCCAACGACTCCAAGTCCTGACGTGATGCGGCTGCGGATCGTCGAAACCCCGCAGCTTCACATCGCCGTGGAGGAACACGGGCCCGCCGATGCGCGGCCGATCATCCTCCTCCACGGCTTTCCCTATGCGGCGCGCTGCTATGATGCGGTGGTGCCGCGTCTCGCCGGCCATCGCGTCCTGGTCCCGCATCTGCGCGGCTATGGGCAGACCCGCCTCAAGCCCGGCGTGCCGCGCTCCGGCGCGCAGGCTGCGCTGGGAGCCGACCTGCTGGCGCTGATGGACGCGCTCGGCATCCCCTCCGCCATCCTGGCCGGCTATGACTGGGGCGGCCGCGCCGCCTGCGTGGTGGCGGCCCTGCAGCCGGAGCGCTGCGCCGGCCTCGTCACCGGCACCGGCTACAACATCCAAGACATCGCCCGCGCCCACGAGCCCCAGCCGCCCGAGCGCGAGATGCGCCACTGGTACCAGTATTATTTCCACAGCGAGCGCGGCGCCCGCGGCCTGGCCGCCAACCGTACGGAGCTCTGCCGCCTGCTCTGGCAGCTCTGGTCCCCCGATTGGCGCTTTACCGAGGAAGACTACGCTGCCAGCGCCGCCCATTTCGACAACCCGGATTTCGTCGAGGTGGTGCTCCATTCCTACCGCCACCGCTTCGGCCTCGTGGCCGGCGATCGGGCGCATGAAGATGTCGAGACGCGGCTCGCGCAGCAGCCCCCCATCACCGTCCCGGCGATCGACCTGCACGGCCTGACGGATGGCGTGAACCCGCCCGGCCCGAACGCCTCGCCCCGCTTCACCGGCCGCTTCGAGCGCCGCCTCCTGCCCGGCGTGGGCCACAACCCGCCCCAGGAAGCGCCCGGGGAATTCGCCCGCGCCCTGCTGGATCTGGCCTGAAACGCGAAAGGGGCGCGGCCCTCGCGGACCGCGCCCCCTTTCGGTTCAGCCGTGAGGCCGGATCAGGCGCTCTGGCCGCTCGCCAGCCCGCCCTTGTCCATCAGGCTCTCCACCACGGACCAGTCCACCAGCTTGTTCAGGAAGTTGTCCAGGTAGTTCGGGCGGACATTGCGGAAGTCCAGGTAATAGGCGTGCTCCCACACGTCGCAGCCCAGGATCGGCGTGCCCTCGCCGGTGGCGACCGGGTTGGAGCCGTTCGGCGTCTTCGTCACCTTCAGCTTGCCGTCGGTGCCGATGACCAGCCAGCACCAGCCCGAGCCGAACTGCGTCACACCGGCCTGCTTGAAGGCCTCCTTGAAGGCGGCGAGGCCACCCAGGTCGGAATCGATCTTGGCGGCGAGCTTGGCCGGCAGCTTGTCGCCGCCGCCATTGGGGGACATCACCTGCCAGAAGAGGATGTGGTTCCAGTGCTGGCCGGCCTGGTTCAGCACGGGCAGGCCATCGGCGCCGGCCTTGCCCGCCTCGGCCACGATGGTCTCCAGCGACTTGCCGGCCAGGCCCTTGCTCTCGATCAGGCCGTTCAGCGCCGTCACATAGGCGTTGTGGTGCTTGCCGTGGTGCAGCTCCAGCGTCTCCTGGCACATGCCCTGGGCGGCGAGCGCGGAGGTCGAGTAGGGGAGGGGGGGAAGGCTGAAGGCCATGGCGTTTCTCCGAGGGTGGGAATCAGTGGCTGGCAGCTAAGCAGCGCGGGGCGCAGCGTCAACCGCCGCGCCGCCGCTTTCCCATCCTCGAACGCCGCTCAGGCCGCCCGGATGCGCGCCACGAAGCCCGTCACCTCGCGCTTGAGCTGATCCGCCTCGCGCGAGAGGCCGCCCGCGGCCCCCAGCATCTGCCCGGCCGCCGCCCCCGTCTCGTCCGCCGCCTCGTTCACGCCGGCGATGTTGCTCACCACATCCTGCGTGCCGGCGGCCACATTCTGCACGCTGCGCGCGATCTCCCGCGTGGCCGCCCCCTGCTGGTCCACCGCCGAGGCGATGCCGGAGGCGATGTGGTTCATCTCGCCGATCGTCTGGCCGATGGCATGGATCGCGCTGACCGAGGCCGCCGTCGCCGCCTGCATCTCCTGCACCTTGGCGCCGATCTCCTCCGTCGCGCGGGCGGTCTGCGAGGCGAGCGCCTTCACCTCGCTCGCCACCACGGCGAAGCCCTTGCCCGCATCGCCCGCCCGCGCCGCCTCGATCGTGGCGTTGAGCGCGAGCAGGTTGGTGCGCGCCGCGATGTCGTTGATCAGCCGCACCACCTCGCCGATCTCCTGCGCGGCGGAGCTGAGCCCCTGCACGCGGCCATTCGTGTCCTCGGCCTGTTCCACCGCGCGGCGCGCGATGTCGTTGCTGGCCGAGACCTGGCGGGCGATCTCGTCCACCGTCGCCGCCAGCTCCTCGCTCGCCGCGGCCACGGTCTGCACATTGGCCGCCGCCTCCTCGGTGGCGCCGCGCACGGCCACCGCCTGGCCCGTGGTGCGCTCGGCGATCCGCGTCAGCGACTGCGCCGAGGCCTCCATCTCCACCGAGGCCGAGGCGACATTGTCCACCACGCCGCCGATGCTGGCCTCGAAGGCCTCGGCCATGCGGTGCATGGTCGCGCGCTTCTCGGCCTCGGCCGCGGCCGCCTGCGCCGCCTGCTCCTGCTCCAGCCGGCGCACCGCCTGCGCGTTCTCCTTGAAGACCTGCACCGCGGCCGACATGGCGCCGATCTCGTCGCGCCGGCCCTGGGCCGGGACCTCGGTCTCAAGCCGCCCCTGGGCCAGCTCGCCCATCGCCCCCGTCATGGCGGTGATGGGCCGCGCGATGCCGCGCGCGATCAGCAGCGCCAGCAGCAGCGCGGCGAGCAGCGCCACGGCCGAAACGCCGAGCAGCTCCCACATGCCCGCCCGCGCGGCGGCCGCTGCGGCCGTCGTGTCCAGGATCAGCTCGGCCACCGCCACGGGCCGGCCCGCATGGTCCAGCAGGGGCAGGGCGAAGACGGCGAGCTGCCGGTCGCCCACGGCCAGGCTCACCGGCGGGGTCGGCCCGGCCAGGCCCTGGCGCAGCACGTCGGGGGCCAGCTGCCCCTCGCGCACCGTGCCGCCGATCCGCGCCATCCGCCCCTCGCGCTCGATATGGACGAGGAGCTCCGCATTCACCGAGGCCTTGATGCGCTGGAGGAACTCGTCGCTCGCCAAGGATTGCCCGAAGATGGCGCCGATGGGTCGTCCCTCGGACATCACGGGCACCGTGGAGGCGAAGGCGAGCCCCTGCGCCGCCACGATCACGCCCTGCGCCATGCGGCCGGCCAGCGCCGCCATCACGTCGCCGCGCCGCTGCGCGATGTCCTCGGGCGCCGTCATCTCGCTATGGGCGCGGTAGTGCAGCAGCCCGGGCGGCGTCGCCACGCCGAAGGTGGAGATCTGCCGCTCGGCCTGCAGGCTGCGATAGACAGGGTCCAGCACGGCCCCCATGCCGGCGCGATCGGTGCGGCGCACCGCCTCGATGAGCCGCGCATCCGCCGCCAGGCTGAGGCCCAGGCTCTGCAGCCGCAGAAGCTCGGTGTTCAGGCTGGCCGTGGTGGCCGCCGTGACCCGCGCCACGGTGGCCTGCTGCGCCTGTGCCGCCTGCTCGGACATCTGCATCATGGCGAGGCCCGTAATGCCCGCGGCGACGAGGGCCGCGATCGCCGAGAAGGCCAGGATCAGGCGCGCCTGGATCGAATGGAACATCTTCATGCCGCGAAAACTCCTTTCCCGGCAGCATCGCGCCTCTTCCTTGCCGAAGCATGAAGCGGCGGATGCTTGCGCGCGGGCGGCGTTGCGGCCATGGCTTCCCCGTGCCCGAACTCTCGCCGCCAGCGGCCATCGCCCGCCGCCACGACCCCGACCGCTTCCTCTGCGCCCTCTTCGCGCCGCCCGCGAAGCGCGAGGCGCTGTTCACCCTCATCGCCTTCAACCACGAGCTGGCCCGCGCGCGCGAGGTCGCCTCCAACCCCATCCTCGCGCTCATCCGCCTCACCTGGTGGCGCGAGGCGGTGGAGGAGGCGGCGGCCGGCAAGCCCGCCCGCCAGCACGAGGTGGCGGCACCCCTGCACGCCGGCATCCGGGCGGGCGAACTCGATGCCGAAAGCCTGGTCGCCATGGCCGAGGCGCGGGAGATGGAGGCGGAGGAGGAGGGCATCGCCAGCACATCCGCGCTGCACGCCTATCTGCGCGGCACGGCGGGCGGATTCGCGGTCGCCGCGGGCCGGCTGCTCGGCGCGCCGCCCGCGCTCCTGCCCGCCCTGCAGCAGGCGGGCCTGCTCTACGGCCTGGCCGGGCTGCTGCGCGCCGTCCCCGCGCTGGCCGCCCAGGGCCGCTGCCTGCTGCCCACCGACCTCATCGCGCCCGAGGCCGTGATCGAGGACCCGGCCCAGGCCGCCCCCGTCATCGCCCGCCTCGCCGCCGAGGCGCCGGCCGCACTCCCGCTCACGGGCCTGCCCCGCGAGGCCCGGGCCGCCGCCCTGCCGCTGGTGCTGGCACGGCGCGACCTCAGGCGCCTCGCCGCCGGCCGCCCGGTGGTGCGCGGCCTGATGGACCGCCTCGCCGTGCTGATCGCGGCGCAACGCGGCACGGCTTAACGAATTGATGCCATATTCCGGGAGCAAACCGGCCCGGTCAGATCGGAACACCCATGGCACGCTATCTCGTCTCCGGCGGCGCCGGCTATGTCGGCAGCCACCTCGTCCTCACCCTGCTCGATGCCGGGCATGAGGTGGTGGTGGTGGATGACCTCTCCACCGGCCATCGCAACGCCGTCCCGCCGGGCGCCACCTTCATCCAGGCCAACCTCTCCGAACGCCGCCGGCTGGACGACATCTTCGCCGCCTGGAAGTTCGACGCCGTCTTTCACCTCGCCGCCCTCTCGCTGGTGGGCGAGAGCATGCAGCAGCCGCTGCGCTATTGCCGCGAGAACCTGGCCAACAGCGTGAACCTCGCCGAGGCCGCGGTGAAGGGCGGCTGCCTGAAATACGTCCTCTCCTCCACCGCCGCCGTCTTCGGCGTGCCGAAATCCGTGCCCATCACGGAGGAGGCCGAGACGAGCCCCGTGAACCCCTACGGCCTCTCCAAGCTGATGATGGAGCAGGCGCTGGCCTGGGCCGAGAGCGCGCATGGCCTGCGCTCCGCCTCGCTGCGCTACTTCAACGCGGCGGGGGCCGACCCGCTGGGCCGCGCGGGCGAGGATCATGAGCCCGAGACGCACCTCATCCCGCGCGCCATCCTCGCCACCCTCGGTCGCCTGCCGCCGCTGCATGTCTTCGGCACGGATTACGACACGCCGGACGGCACGGCGGTGCGCGACTATGTCCATGTCATGGACCTCGCCGCCGCGCATATCGCGGTCCTGCCGCGGCTCGACCAGGGCTCGGTGCGCTACAACCTCGGCAATGGCGCGGGGCATTCCGTGCGCGAGGTGATGGCCGCCGTCGAGCGCGTCTCCGGCCGCAAGGTGCCCCATGAGAACGGCCCGCGCCGCGCGGGCGACCCGCCGGCGCTCGTCGCCTCCTCCGCGCTCATCCGCGCCGAGACGGGCTGGCAGCCAAAGCACGCCTCGCTGGACGAGATCGTGCGGACGGCCTGGAACTGGCACGCGGCGCACCCGGCAGGGTACGGGGCGCGGGAAGCGGCCTGAGACCCAGGGCTCCGCCCTGGACCCGCCGGGGGACTGGTCCCCCGGGCCCCCAGCACGGCAGCCAAGTCCCGGGCCGCGCGTTGCGCCCCCATGGCCACGGGACTGATCGCCTTGCTGGACGACGTCGCCGCCATCGCCAAGGTGGCCGCGGCGACACTCGATGATGTCGCGGGGCAGGCGGGGCGCGCCGGCGTGAAGGCGGCCGGCGTCGTGATCGACGACGCGGCCGTCACCCCCCGCTATGTCACGGGCTTCGCCGCCGAGCGCGAAATCCCCATCATCCGCCGCATCGCGTCCGGTTCGCTGCGCAACAAGCTGCTCATCCTGTTGCCCGCGGCCCTGGCCCTCAGCCTGCTGGCGCCCTGGGCCATCACGCCGCTGCTCATGCTGGGTGGCGCCTTCCTCTGCTACGAGGGCGCGGAGAAGCTGTTCGAGAAGCTGGCCGGCCACGCGCCGCCGCCCGAGACCGGCGCGACAGGCGACCCGAAGGCGCTGGAGGACGCCAAGGTCCAGGGCGCCATCCGCACCGACTTCATCCTCTCCGCCGAGATCATGGCCATCGCGCTCGCCACCATCCCGGAGGCGGGGTTCTGGTCGCAGGCGCTGATCCTCGCTGTGGTCGGCACCGGGATCACGGCGCTGGTCTATGGCGCCGTCGCGCTCATCGTGAAGGCGGATGACCTGGGGCTGCGCCTCGCCACGCGCCCCGGCTGGCTGCGGCGGCAGATCGGCTGCGCCCTGGTCCGCGGCATGCCGCCCTTCCTCGCGGCGCTGGCCGCGGTGGGGATGGCGGCCATGCTCTGGGTCGGCGGCGGCATCCTGCTGCACGGGATGGAGGGCTTCGGCCTCACCGCGCTGCCCCATGCGCTGGACGCGCTGGCCAATGCCGCACCACCCTGGCCCGGCGCGCGATGGCTGGCCCATGCCGCGCTCGCGGGCCTCATCGGCACGCTCATCGGCGCGCTGCTCATCCCGCTCGTGCGTTTCGTGATCCGGCCCGTGAGCCGGGTGTTCAGCCCGGCTTCTTAGGCTGCGGCATCTGCACCCGGATGTGCAGCTCCTTCAGCCGCGCCTCTTCCACCGTGGAGGGCGAGCCCATCATCAGCTCCTCGCCCTGCTGGTTCATCGGGAAGAGGTTCACCTCGCGCAGGTTCGGCTCCTCGGCCAGCAGCATGACGATGCGGTCGATGCCCGCCGCCATGCCGCCGTGCGGCGGCGCGCCGTAGCGGAAGGCGTTCAGCATGCCGCCGAAGCGCTCTTCCACGGCCTCGGGCGGATAGCCCGCGATGCCGAAGGCCTTCACCATGATCTCCGCCTTGTGGTTGCGGATGGCACCCGAGGCCATCTCATAGCCGTTGCAGACCACGTCATACTGATAGGCCGGGATGGTGAGCGGGTCCTGGGTTTCCAGCGCCTGCATCTCGCCCTGCGGCATCGAGAAGGGGTTGTGGCTGAAATCCACCTGGTTGGTTTCTTCGTTCAGCTCATAGAAGGGGAAGTCGGTGATCCAGCAGAAGCGGAAGCCGGTCTTCTCCGTGATCCCCAGTTCGTTGCCGAGGCGCAGGCGCGTCTGGCCGGCGAATTTCGCGGCATCGGCCTCCTTGCCGGCCGCGAAGAAGACGGCGTCGCCGGGGTTCAGCCCGCAGGCGACGCGGATCGCCTCGGCGCGCTCGGCTTCCAGGTTCTTGGCGATCGGGCCCTTGGGGCCTTCCGCGTCGAAGGTGATGTAGCCGAGGCCGCCCGCGCCCTCGGCCCGCGCCCATTCGTTCAGCTTGTCGAAGAAGCTGCGCGGATTGCCGCCGGCACCCGGGGCCGGGATCGCACGCACCACGCCGCCGCCCGCCGCGATCTTGGCGAAGAGCCCGAAGCCCGAACCCTTGAACTGCTCGGTCACGTCGCGGATCACGAGCGGGTTGCGCAGGTCCGGCTTGTCCGAGCCATAGTCCAGCATCGCCTTCGCGTAGGGGATGCGGATCCAGGGGCCGGCATCCACATGACGGCCGTCTGCGAAGCGCTCGAAGGTGCCGCGGATGACGGGCTCCATCGTCGTGAACACGTCCTCCTGCGTGACGAAGCTCATCTCGACGTCGAGCTGGTAGAACATCAGCGTGCGGTCGGCGCGGCCCGCCTCGTCGCGGAAGCAGGGGGCGATCTGGAAGTAGCGGTCGAAGCCCGCCACCATCGTCAGCTGCTTGTATTGCTGCGGCGCCTGCGGCAGCGCGTAGAACTTGCCGGGATGCAGGCGGGCCGGCACCAGGAAGTCGCGCGCGCCCTCGGGGCTGCTCACGGTCAGGATCGGCGTCTGGAATTCGTTGAACCCCACGGCGATCATCCGCTCGCGGATGTCCTGGATGATCTCAGCGCGCAGGATCATGTTCTTCTGCAGCCGCTCGCGCCGCAAATCCAGGAAGCGGTAGCGCAGGCGCTGCTCCTCCGGCGCCGGGCTGTCATCGGCCACCTGGAAGGGCAGCACATCGGCGGTGGACTGGACGGTCAGCTCGCGCACGCGCAGCTCGATGGCACCCGTGGGCAGCTTGTCATTCACCGTGCCCGCCTCGCGCGCCACCACATCGCCGGTGACGGTGATGACGCTCTCCGCGCGCAGCCCCTCGGCCGCGGCAAACACCGCCGAGCCGCTCGGGATCACGCATTGCGTGAGGCCATAATGGTCGCGCAGATCGATGAAGAGCAGCCCGCCATGGTCGCGCTTGCGGTGCACCCAGCCCGAGAGGCGGGCCGTCTGCCCGGCGTGTTCGGCGCGAAGCGCGCCGCAGGTATGGGTGCGATAGGCGTGCATGTGATCCTGCAATGAGCAATTTCCAGCGCCGGTAAGGGCCTTCGCGTGGCCTCCCTGTCAAGCCATGCCCTTGCATGGCGGCCCTTCCGGCTGCAAACCGGGTCCATGCCGGAAACCTCGCCCCGCCTGATCACCCAAGCCGCCGAACTGGCCGAGCTCTGCGAACGACTCCGCCAGGAGCCCTTCGTGACGGTGGACACCGAGTTTATGCGCGAGCGCACCTATTGGCCCGAGCTCTGCGTGGTGCAGCTGGCCGGCGCCGATGAGGTGGCCGTGGTGGATGCCGAGGCGCCGGGCATGGACCTGGCCCCGCTGGGCGACCTCCTGGCCGACCCGGCCGTGGTGAAGGTCTTCCACGCCGCCCGCCAGGATGTGGAGATTTTCCTCCTCAAGTTCGGCGCCGTGCCCGCGCCCATGTTCGACACGCAGATCGCCGCCATGGTGGCCGGATTCGGCGACCAGGCGAGCTATGACAGCCTGGTCCGGGCACTCGCCGGCGCCTCGATCGACAAGGCGCACCGCTTCTCCGACTGGTCGGCCCGCCCGCTTTCCAAGGCGCAGATCGAATATGCGGCGGGCGATGTGACGCATCTGCGCCAGGTCTATCTCCGCCTGCGTGAGAAGCTGCTGGCCGAAGGCCGGCTCGACTGGGTGGCGCAGGAGATGGACGCGCTGCTCCAGCCCTCCACCTACATCACCGAACCCAGCGAGGCGTGGGAGCGGCTGAAGCCCAAGACGAACAACCGCCGCTTCCTCGGCGTGCTGCGCGCCGCCGCCGCCTGGCGCGAGACGGAGGCGCAGCGCATCAACATCCCGCGCGGGCGCCTGGTGAAGGACGAGACGCTGCTGGAAGTGGCGGCGACCGCACCCACCACGGCCGACCAGCTGGCCCGCGCGCGCGGCATTTCCGAGGGCTTCGCCCGTGGCAAATCCGGCGCCTCGTTGCTCGCCGCCATCGCCGAGGCCAAGGCCCTGCCGGAGGAGGATTTGCCGCAGCCGCTGGAGGCGCGGCGTGGGGCCGGGGCCTCGCCCGCGCTGGTGGCGCTGCTGAAAGTGTTGCTGGCGGCGAGTGCCGAGGCGCATCACGTGGCCCCCAAGCTGCTGGCCGACAGCGAGGATCTGGAGCGGCTGGCCAGCGAATCGGAGCCCGACATCCGCGCGCTGCAAGGCTGGCGGCGCGAGGTGTTCGGCGAGGATGCGCTGGCCTTGAAGACGGGCCAGCTGGCCCTGGGTGTCGCCGGGCGGCGCGTGCGGCTGATCCGCACGGAGGGGTAGCGCCTATCCCCGCTGCTTGCGGTAGCTGTCCTTCCGCGCGATCCGCCCGTCGCGCAGCTCGAACAGGTCCACGCCGCGCACCTCGGTCCTCTTCCCCGAGGCATCGGTCCCCCGGAAGGTCCATTCGCTGAACCCGCGCTCGCCCGAGACGGCGTGCCGCGCCTCCTCCCAACGCGCATCCGGCCAATGGCTCCAGGCCCAGCCGAGGCTCTCGGCCAGCGCCGCGCGGCCCGCATGGCGCGTGCCGCAGGCCTCCGGCCCGCTCGCCGTCTCGAAGACGCCATCCTCCGTCATCAGGCCGAGCAGCGCGTCCAGGTCGTGCCGGTTATAGGCGTCCGCGAAGCGCTCCAGCAGCGCGAGGTCGGCGGCGGAGGCGCAGCGCTGCACGAAGCCCAGCATGGCGCGCGCCACCGTACCGCCGGGCCTGGCCGGCGCATCGCCCGGATACCAATGGTCCCAGCCCGGCACCGTGACATGCGCCACGTCCACGCCGCGCGCCGCGAAGGCGGCGAGCGTGGGTTCCACGCCGTCCCGGATATAGCCGATGTCCCGCTCCGCGCTGATCATCATGAGCGGCGGCGCGCCGGGCGCCACATGCGCCGCCACATCCCAGACCGGCATGGCGCCCGAGAGCGCCAGCACTCCCGCGCAGGGCACGCGCCGCGCATAGGCGGCATAGAGCGCGCAGCGCGCCCCGGCCGACCAGCCGCCGATCACCATCCGCGCCGGGTCGAAGCCATCCTCCGCCGCGCGTCCGCGGATATGCAGGACGGCGGCGGTCATGTCGGCGATGGCGGCCTCCATCGTGTCCGCCATGTCGCGCGCCGCCATGGGCGGCAGGCCCATGATCTCCCGCACCTGCGCGATGCGGCCGAGCGGCACCTCCTCCGGCCGGCCCAGCACGCGGTCTTCCGGCGGCACCGGGTCCTGCGGCGCCAGGCGATACTGCACCGAATAGGCGGCGAAGCCTTGCAGCGCGAAGTGGCGGCAATACTCGGCCATGGCGGTATTGGTGCCGGTGTCGCCCGCGCCGGGGAAGGCGTCATCCTCCTTGGCTCCGCGATGGAAGGCGCCGCCGAAGGCCAGCACCACGGCGCCGATGGGCTGCGCCTCCGGCAGATAGGCGTCATAGGCCAGCGTCACCTCGCCGGTGCCGCCGCCGCGATGGCCGATGCGCGCCGTGGCATAGGGAATGTCGCGGATGATCTTCATGGCTCACTCCACCTCGATGCGGGCCGAGCGCGCGACGCGCCCCCAGGCCTCCACATCGGCATTGAAACGGGCATTCCAGGCGGCGAGGTCGAGCGGCGGCTCGATGGGGATGGAACCACCGGCGATGATCGCATCCCGCACGCGCGGCAGGGCGAGCGCCTTGACGAAGGCCGCGTTCAGCCGCGTGAGGATGTCGGGCGGCGTGCGCGCGGGCGCGAAGGCGCCATGCCAGCCCACCGCCTCGAAGGGCACGCCCGCTTCCGCCAGCGTCGGCAGGCCGGGCAGGGCGCTGGAGCGCCGCGTGCCGGTGATGGCGAGCGCCCGCAGCCGCCCGGAGGTGACATGCGGCGTCATCGAGACGGCGTCCAGCAACGCCACGTCGATCGCGCCCGAGAGGATATCCGGCATGGCCTGCGCGCCGCCGCGATAGGGCACATGCGTCATGGCGCGCCCCGCCTCCTGCCCGATGCGCTCGCCCACCAGATGCGGCGGGGTCGCGATGCCGAAGCTCGCATAGCTGACATCGCTGCCCCGCGCGCGGATCAGCGCGAGCAGGTCGGCCACGCTGCGCAGCGGGCTCTCCGGCCGCACCACGATGAGCAGCGGCACGACGGCGAGCAGCGCCACGCCGGTCAAATCCCGCTGCGGCGAGAAGCTGAGGTTGCGGATCACCGAGGGCGCGATGGCCAGCGCGCCCGCCGTCAGCAGCAGCGTGTGCCCATCCGGCGTGGCGCGCGCCACGGCCTCCGAGCCGATCAGCCCGCCCGCGCCCACGCGGTTGTCCACCAGCACGGGCTGGCCCAGCTCCTCGCGCAGCGGCTCGGCCAGGATGCGCGCCACGATGTCGCTGCCGCCGCCGGCCGGGTAGGGGACGAGCAGGCGGATGGGCTGGCTCGGCCAGCGCTGCGCGAGCGCGGGCGTCGCGGCGAGGGCCGCGCCGGCGGCGAGAAGATGGCGGCGGGTGGTCATGCGGCCTCCGGAGGGGTTGATCCCGCGCATCCTGCCGCCTGGAACACCCCCCTGGCCAATGCCCCGCCCGGCGGTGGATCATGCAGATCCGGCATGGATCAGAGGGGGAGCCGATGCTCGAATTCCGCGATCTGCAGCGCATCGAGGCCATCGTCGCGGCGGGCGGCTTCACCCGCGCCGCGCGCGCGCTGGGCATGACGCAGCCGGCGCTCACCCGCAGCATCGCCGCCATCGAGGCGCGGCTGCGCGGCCCGCTCTTCCGCCGCGGGCGGCGCGGCGCCGAGCCCACGCCGCTCTGCCGCACCATCCTGGCGGCGGCGCCCGAGATCCTCTCACGCATGCAGGCGCTGAATGACCGGCTCGGCCAGATGCGCGGCGGCTCGGGCGAGGAGGTCTCCATCGTCTCCGGCCCATTCCCCTTCGACATGGTCTGCCTGCCCGCCGCCCTGGCGCTGGCGCGCTCCCAGCCGCGCATCCGGCTGCGCCTGGAAGTCCAGCCCTGGCCCTCGGCGCTGGCGCAGCTCCGCCAGCGGCATGCCGAGATCGCCGTCATCACCGCGAACGAGGCGCCCGACCTCGCCGAATTCGTGGTGGAGCCGCTGCCCGCCTGGCCGCTGCATCTGATCGTCCGCGCCGGCCACCCGCTGCTGGCGTCCAGGCGCGTGACGCTCGCGGCGGCCCTCGCCCATCCGCTCGTCACCACCGCGCATCTCTCGACCATGCTGCACACGGCGCTGGCCGATGCGCGCGGCTCCGCGCGCCGTTCGGACGTGGCCTTCCCCGCGCTGCTGATCGAATCCCTTCCGGGCTGGCTGCGCGCCGTGCGTGGCAGCGATGCCGTGGCGCTGGCGCCGCTGCCCGCCATCGCCGAGGAACTGGCGCGCGGCGAGGTGGTGGCCCTGCCGCTCCGCGCCCCCTGGCTGACGACGAGCCCGGCCATGATCCGCCTCGCCTCGCAGCCGCTGACGGCCGCCGTCGAGGCCGTGCAGGCCGAACTCCGCGCGGCGGCCGCGCGCGCGGCTCAGGCTTCCCCGTAGCCCCCGCCGCCCGGCGTGCGGACGATGACGCGCGTGCCCCGGTTCAGCACCTGCTGCGTGCGCGTGTTCACCGGCTTGCCATCGATCAGCACCTCGCCCCGCGCGCCGGGCGCGCCGCCGAACAGGCCGGGCGCCGGATACTTGATGCGCTCGGTGACGAAGACCGCCGCCATGCCATCCGTCTCGCACTCGATCTCGGTCTCATGCCCCATCCCGCCCGCGTGGCGGCCAGCGCCGCCCGAGCCGGCGCGCTGCACCTTGCGGTGGATCATCACGGGCGCCGTGCGTTCCGCGACCTCGACGGGTGTGGCCGAGATGTTGGACGGCCAGGAGATGGAATCGCAGCCATCCTGCGCCGCCCCCGCACCCGTGCCGCCATTGAAGAAGAGCGTGCCCGCATAGGGCTGCCCCGCCTGGTCGCGCCCCGCGAGGCTCATCATCCAGAGCGGGCTGCCCGGGGCCGCGCGCACCTTGTCCGGGATCGCCTCGGCCAGGGCCTGGAACATCAGCACCGGCACGTAATGCCCGGTCGCCGCGCGCCCGCCCACCGGCGCGGGCTCGCGCGGGTTCAGGATGCAGCCCTCGGGCACGGAGATGCGGATCGGGCGGAAGATGCCCTCATTGCTCGGCAGCTCGGGCAGCAGCATCGCCTTCAGCACGAACCAGGTCATGGCGCGCGTATAGGTGAAGGGGCAGTTCACCGAGCGCGGCTGCTGCGGGCTGCTGCCGGCGTAGTCGGCCAGCAGCGCGCCATCCTTCAGCGTCACCCGGACCTGCAGGTGGAAGGGCTGGTCCATGCCGTCCGTCTCGAAACCCGCGCTCCAGCTGCCCTCCGGCAGGGCGCGCAGCCGCTCGGTCATCGCGGCTTCCGAGCGGTCGAAGATCTCGGTCGCCACCGCCGTCAGATCGGGCAGGCCGTGATCCTCCAGCGCCTGCACCACCCGGTCACCGATCAGGGTCACGGCCGAGGCCTGGGCCCAGATGTCGCCCTCGGTCTGGTCGGGCGTGCGGATATTGGTGCGCAGCAGCTTGATCAGCGTCGCATCCGGCACGCCGTCGCGCAGCAGCCGCATGGGCGGGATGTGGAAGCCCTCCTCGAAGAGCTCCCGCGCCTCGGTGCTGCGCAGCCGCCCGCCGATGTCCGGCACATGGCTCGTCGTCGCGCCATAGGCCACGATGCGCCCGCCATGGAAGATCGGCCGCACCAGGCACACGTCGTTCAGATGCCCCGTGCCGATCCAGGGATTGTTGGTGACGTAGATGTCCCCCGGCCGCATCTCGCTCTCGGGGATGGCCTCGCGGATCGCGCGCACCGTATTGGGCAGCGTGCCGATGAAGCTCGGGATCGAGCCCGTGTTCTGCGCGAGCGAGCGCGCCTCGCTGTCCGTCAGCACGCAGGCGAAGTCATTCGCCTCGTTGGACAGCGTGGAGAAGGAGGTGCGGACGATGGCCTTGGCCGCCTCGTCCACCGCCGAGATCAGCCGCGTCCAGACCAGTTCCAGCTTGACCGGATCGAGCTTGCTCATGCGTCCAGCTCCACCAGGATATTGCCGTTCTCCAGCACGCTGAAGCGCCCCTTCTCGCCGACGACGAGGGTGGAGCCGCTCTCCTCCACCAGGGCGGGCCCGCGCGCCGAGAAGCCGGGCATCAGCCCGGGCCGCGAATAGATGTCGGCCATGGCGCTGGCCCCGCCCGAGAGGATCAGGCGCTGATGCGCCTGGGCCGGCCCCTCCCAGCCGCGCCGGGCGGGCGGCAGGGCGAGCGGATGCGCGGCGCCGCGCAGCACGATGCGCGCATGCACGAGGTCGATCGGCACGGCGGGCGGCGGGCGGCGGAAGCGCTCCTGATAGGCGGCGGTGAAGGCCTCCGTGATCATGGCATGCAGCGCCGCGTCCTCCCGCGGCCAGGGGGCGGGCGGCAGGGTCACGGGCATGTGCGCGCCCTGGCCCACGCAGCGCGCATCCACCACGCGCTCGGCCGGCGGCGCCGCCTCGGCCCAGCCGCCGCGCGCCAGCACGGCGCGCGCCTCGGCCTCCAGGCTCGCGAAGGCGCTCTCCAGCTCGGCCGCCTTCCAGGCGAGCAGGCGGCGGCCGAGTGTCGCGACACGGTCCACCCGCGGCGGCGCGGTGAGCAGCCCGAGCGCCGAGGCCACGCCCGCCTCCGGCGGCACGATGACGCGCCGGATGCCGAGCTTGCGCGCCAGGTGGTAGCCATGCACGGGCCCGCCGCCGCCGGTGCAGACCAGCGTGAAGCCCGAGGCATCGCGCCCGCGCTCGGCCATGTGGGTGCGCGCGGCACTCGCCATCGCCTCCGTCACCACGTCATGGATGCCCCAGGCCGCCGCCTCGGGCGTGATGCCGAGCGCGCCGGCAAGCCGCGCCATGGCCGCCTGCGCCGCGCGGCGATCGAGCGGCAGCCGCCCGCCCGCGAAGCGCGAGGGGTCGAGATAGCCCAGCAGCAGGTTCGCGTCCGTGACCGTGACCTCGGTGCCGCCGCGCCCATAGCAGGCGGGCCCGGGCTCGGAGCCCGCGCTGTCGGGGCCCACCTTCAGCAGGCCGATCGCATCGCGCCGGGCGATGCTGCCGCCGCCCGCGCCGATCTCCATCAGGTCCACGGTCGAGATGCGGATGGGCAGGCCGCTGCCCTCGATGAAGCGCGCCTGGCGCGCCGCCTCGAAGCCGAAGACCACCTCCGGCTCGCCATGCTCGACGACGCTGAGCTTGGCGGTGGTGCCGCCCATGTCGAAGGCGAGGATGCGCGGCTCCTGCCCGCCCGCCAGATAGGCGGCGGCGAGCGCGCCGGCGGCGGGGCCGGATTCCAGCAGCTGCACGGGCGCGCGCACCGCCTCCTCCACATGCGTCATGCCGCCATTGGAGAGGGTCAGCAGCAGGGGGGCGGCGATGCCGAGGGCGCCCAGCTCCACGCCCAGCCGCGCGAGGTAGCGTTGAGCCATGGGCGCCACATAGGCATTGGCGCTGGCGGTGCAGCCGCGCTCATACTCGCGCACCTCGCGCACGATGGCATGCGACGCGGTGACGGCGAGGCCCGGATGCCGCGCCGCGATCCGCGCCGCCGCCGCCTGCTCATGGGCCGGGTGCAGGTCGCTGTGCAGGAAGAGGATGGCGATCGCCTCCGCACCCGCCGCCACCGCGCGGTCCGCCGCCGCATCCAGCGCCGCGAGGTCGAGCGGCGTGACCACCGTGCCATCCGCCTTCACGCGCTCTGGCACCTCCAGGCGGAGTTCGTCGGGCATGAGCGGCGCGGGCGGGCGCAGCATCAGGTCGAACAGCTCATAGCGGCGCTCACGGCCGATCTTCAGGATGTCGCGGAAGCCCTCCGTGGTGATCAGCGCGGTCAGCGCGCCCTTCCGCTCGATCAGCGCATTGGTGAAGAGCGTCGTCGCATGCACGACGCGGGTGATCTCGCCGGGCTCCACGCTCGCCTCGCCCAGCAGGCGGCGCGTTCCCTCCAGGATGCCCTGCACCGGATCGGCATGGGTGGTGAGGATCTTGAGGCTGCCCGAGCGGCGCAGCGCGGGGTCATGGAGGACCAGGTCGGTGAAGGTGCCACCGATATCAATGCCGAGGGAAATGCCAGGGGGGGAAATGCCGGGGGCGGGGGCAGTCACGTGGGGCGGGTTCCGTCAGGCTCGGAGAAGGGAGGGTAGGGCCGTTCTTCAGGGCGGACCACCGTTCCAGGCGAGGGGAGCGTATGGCCGCGCAGTTGTTTCGGCCAGGGCATGTTCAGCGAGGAGGTTCTTCGCCGGCGCCCCGGGCCGGGTTCATCCTTGCAAATTTGTCCGTATGTGTCAGCAGGAGATCACGGTCGCCCCGCCAGGGCGGCCGGGCCGCGGCAATCGCCCGCGCAAGGCCGGGTCTGGCGGGGCGTGGTCGCAAATGGCGAGGCATTCGGCACAATTCTCGTCAAAAAACGAAACAGTGGTCCGCATGGTGGAATGTTGCCATGCGCCTGTCAATTCGTACGCCAAGGGCATCACTCGCCATGGAAACTGGTGCGGATGACATGGTGGCCTCGATTGACCTCCGGCGAAAAAAACCATGCAATGCGAGGTAATGGACCCGACCAGCGCACCGCCCAGCCCGCCCAAGCGCCGACAGAGCGGCATCGTCGCCGTGGAGCGCAGCCTTTCCATCCTCGACGCCTTCCTGGGCGCCACCAGCACCCGGGGCCTGTCGGAGCTCGCGCGCGCCACGCGCCTCGCCAAGCCCACCGTCCTGCGCAACCTCGTCTCGCTCGAGCGCGGCGGCTACATCGTGCGGCTCGCCGATGGCCGCTATCAGCTCGGCGCCCGGCTGCTGCAGCTGGGCGAGGCCTATCGCGCCCAGTTCCGGCTGGAAGACCATGTGATGCCCGTCCTGCGGGAGCTTTCCGCCGCCACCGGCGAGACCGCGACCTTCCAGGTGCGCGAGCAGGAGCATCGCCTCACCCTGTTTCGCGTCGAGAGCCCGCAGGTGGTGCGCGCCGCCCAGGTGTTGCCGAACATGAAGCCGCTGGACGGCACCTCGATCAGCCAGGCGCTGCTGCGCAGCGACGCGGCGGCCGAGACGGCGCGGCGGCGGCAGTCGGTCTTCTTCTCCGCCGGGCTGCAGAACCCGCAGACCGCCTCCTTCGCCACCGCCATCTGGGGCCCGCCCGGCGTGCTGCGCGGTGCGCTCAGCGTCAGCGGCCCCATCGTCCGTGTCTCCCGCACCGACCTGCCGGCGCTGGCCGCGCGGCTCGCCGCCGCGGCGCGCGGCCTCTCCGCCCGGCTCGGTGCGCCCTTCCCGGAGGAGGTGCAGCCGCCGGAGCTCATCCTCCTCAAGCCGTCCGAAGCGCCTCCGCCACCCGCGCCTTGAGCCGGGGCAGCACCTCGGCCGTGAACCAGGGGTTGCGCCGCATCCAGCCGGTGCTGCGCCAGGAGGGGTGGGGCAGGGGGAAGAAGCCCGGCCCGTATTCGGCGTGGTTCCGCACGATCTCGGTGACGCTCAGCCGCTTCGCCCCGGGCAGATAGCGCTTCTGCGCGTAGCTGCCGACCAGCAGCGTGAGCCGGCGCGCGCGCAGCAGAGCCAGCACGCGCTCATGCCAGAGCGGCGCGCATTCCGGGCGCGGCGGCAGATCCCCGCTCGCCCCCGTGCCGGGATAGCAGAAGCCCATGGGCATGATGGCGATGCGCGCCGTGTCGTAGAAGAGCTCGGGCGGCAGCCCCATCCAGTCGCGCAGGCGGATGCCGCTCGCATCGTTCCAGGGCGTGCCCGTCGCATGCACGCGCGTGCCCGGCGCCTGGCCGATCACCAGGATGGGCGCGTTGGCACCCAGCCGCACCACCGGCCGGCAGCCGGCCGGGAGATGCGCCGCGCAGGCCCGGCAGGCCCCGATCTCCGCGACGAGTTGTTCCAGCGCCGGCGCATGATCCGGCGAGGCGTTATCGCCGAGACGGTGAATCATCCGCCCCCTGTGGTTCAGCGGCCCGCCGAGGCCATCAGCCCCGCCAGCACCGCGCCGCGCGTGACGATGGAGGGCACCTCCACCCATTCGCGCCGGCTGCAGGTCTCATGCGTGATGGGGCCCAGGCCATCCAGCGTCGGCACGCCGAGCCTTGCCGCGAAGCTGCCATCCGAACCGCCGCGCGAGACCACCTGGTGCACCGGAATCTCCAGCGCGCGGCAGAATTCCTCGGCCTTGGCGTAGAGCACGCGGGTGCCTTCATGCGTCGGGAAGGCGGGCCGGGTGAAGCCGCCGCGCGAGGTGATGGTCACGCGCGGATCGCGCGGGGGGCGGGCGGCAATGGCACGCACCTCCGCCAGCAGCTTCTCGCCCGCCGCATCATCCGGCGCGCGCAGATCCAGGTGCATCTCGGCCGAGCCCGGGACCACCTGCCGCGCATCGCCGCCGCGCAGGATGCCGACCGTGGCGCAGAGCCCGTTCGCGGGATCGCCCAGCGCCTCCAGCGGCTCGACCAGCGCGGCCAGCGCGGCCACGGCCGAGGCGCCCTTCTCCCGCGCCGAGCCGACATGCGCCGTGATGCCCGTGGCATTGATATAGAAGGCGCCCACCGCCCCGCGCCCCACGACCATGCCGCCATTGGGCCGGCAGGGCTCCAGCGTCAGGCAGAGATCGGCCTGGCGCGATTCCGCCTCCAGCCAGGCGCGGCTGCCGGGGCTGCCGATCTCCTCATCCGGCACGATGCAGACGGTGATCGAGGCCAGATGGCCCAAGGCCTTCTCGGCCAGCAGCATGCGGATGGCGTGCAGCGCCATCACCACATTGGTCTTCATGTCGCCGACGCCCGGGCCGGTGAGCCGGTCCCCCTCCCGCGTGAAGGGCCATTCGGCGGCGATGCCGGCGGGCCAGACCGTGTCGGCATGGCCCAGCACCAGCACGCGCGGCCCATTGCCGCCGAGCGGCAGCCGCGCCGTCATCTGGTCGCCGAAGCCGGGCAGGGGGGTCCGCTCCACGCTGAAGCCCATGCCGCCCAGCATGCCGGCCCAGATGTCGATCACCGCATTCACCCCGCCCGCCATGTAGCTGCCGCTGTCGATGTTCACGCAGCGCTCGGCCATGGCGAGGATTTCGGACAGGGCCGCCTGCATGCCGGCGGCGTGGCGATGGATGTCGGTCATGGGGTGCCTTCCTTTTTGTCCGGTCAACCCTAGACCGATGCCGCGCAGCACGTCACCCTGTCCCCGGTTGAGACGAAGAGGGCTGGCGATGCTGCAACCGGGCGTGGTGGAAAAGGTTCTGGGCCGCATCTGGGCCTCGCCCCGCATCAACGCCGATTTCGCCGCGATCTGCGCGACCGGCGGCCGCTTCTCCGGCACGGCGAGCGAGAAGGCAGCCGTGGAATGGCTGGCCCCCCGCCTGGCCGAAGCGACCGGCGCCCCCGTGACGCGCGAGCCCATCCCCTATCGCGGCTGGACCCGCATCGGCGCCCGCATCGCCGATGCCCATGGCGTGACCCACAAGGCCGAGGCGCTGGGCCGCTCTCCCGCCACGCCGCCCGAGGGGCTGGAGGCCCCGCTGCTCGATCTCGGCCGCGGCACGCCCGAGCAGATCCTGGCCGCGGGTGAGGCGGTGCGCGGGGCCATCATCCTCGTGCGCCACGAATTCATGGTGGGCACCGGGCATGTGCATCGCCGCAAGAAATACGAATGCGCGCGGGATGCGGGGGCGGCCGGCTTCCTCATCGCCTGCCATGAGCCCGGCCTGCTGCCGGTGACGGGCTCCGCCGGCAATGGCGCGCCGGGCAACATCCCTTGCGCGGGGCTGAGCTACGAGGCGGGCGCGGCGCTGGCGGCCCAGTCGGGGCGAAGCATCCGCATGTTCGTCGAAGGCGCGTTCGAGGACCGTGTGGCGGAGAACCTGCTCGCCACCATGCCGGGCCAGGGCGACGAGCTGGTCGTCCTCTCCGCGCATATCGATGGCCATGACCTGGCCTGCTCCGCGATCGACAACGCCACCGGCCTCGCCTGCGCGCTGACCGTGGCCGAGGCGATCCGGGACGTGGTGCCGGGCCTCAGGCGGGGCGTGCAGGTCGGCCTCTTCAACATTGAGGAATGGGCGCTGCTGGGCTCCGCCGCGCATCTCGCGCAGATGGCGCCGGCCGAGCGCGGCAAGCGCGTGCTCAACGTGAACCTCGACTCGCTGGCGGGGGCCGAGGGCATCACGGCACTGACCAGCGGCGTGCCCGGCATGGCGGAATTCCTGCACGCCGCACTCGCGCCCGCCGGCCTCGCCATCGGCATCAGCGCGCCCTTCATGGGCAATAGCGACCACGCCAACTACATCCGCCACGGCATCCCGGCGCTGCGCCTCTGCGCGGGCTTCGACCGCCCGCTCTCCAACATGCGCTTCCTCCTGACGCCGGCCGATACGCCCGACAAGGTGCACCCGCATCAGCTCAAGCTCGCCGCCAGCGTGGCCGCCATGCTGGTGCTGGCGGGGTGCGCCAGCGAGGCCACGCCGGTGCCGCGCATGGATGACGCCACCGTGCGAAGGCTGACCGCATGAGGCGCGGGCAGCCTGCCGCCTGGATGGGCAGCGCCTGTCGTTTTTCCTGGACATTGGCGCGCCCGACCCCCTGACATGACCCCGAAGCGGAGTAGCCTTTCTCCATGACCTATTCGCTCCTCGGCCGTTGCGCCCGCACCGGGCAGTTCGGCGCCGCCGTCACCACCTCCAGCATCGCGGTGGGCTCGCGCGTGCCGCATGTGGCCCCCGGCATCGGCGGCGTGCTGACGCAGCACCGCACCGACCCGCGCCTCGGCCCGCGCGGCCTGGAATTGCTGCGCAGCGGCTGCTCGGCGGAGGAAACGCTGGCGGCGCTGGTCGCCGGCACGCCGCACCACAAATGGCGCCAGCTCGCCGTGATGGACGCGCAGGGCCGCACCGCGCAATTCGATGGTGCGGCCGTGAAGCCCGCCCGGGCCGCCGTGCATGTCACGGACTGCATCGCCATGGGCAACATCCTCGCCAATGACCGCGTGCCCGCCGCCATGGCGCAGGCCTTCACGGAATCCGCGAACGAACAGCTCGCCGAGCGACTGATGCGCGCGATGGAAGCGGGCGAAGCGGCCGGCGGCGAGGGCAAGCCCGTGATCTCCGCATCCCTGATCGTGATGGAAAAGGAGATCTTCCCCCTGGTGGATCTCCGCGTGGACCTGGCGCCCGAGGCCATCTCCGCGCTGCGCTCGCTCTGGAACGCCTACATCCCCTCGCTGCGTGAATTCGTCACCCGCGCCGTGGACCCCGACGCGGCACCCGGCGTCATCTGAACCTCAGGAGAGACCGATATGCAGTTCCCCCGCCGCTCTGCCCTGGCCCTTCCTGCGCTGGTCAGCGCCGCCACCCTGCCGCGCCCCGGCGCGTCCCAGGCCGGCGGTGGTGTGCTGCGCATCGCGATGAGCGCCAATCTCCGCGCGCTCGATCCCGCCAAGACCACGATCGGCGAGGAGTTCATGCACTCCGTCTTCGTCTTCAACGGCCTGACGCGCATGACGGAAGAGCAGGCGGTGGTGCCGGAGCTGGCGGAATCCTGGACCTATTCGCAGGACCTCAAGACCTGGGAATTCAAGCTGCGCCGCGGCGTGAAGTTCCATCACGGCCGCGAGATGACGGCCGATGACGTGATCGTGACCTATCGCCGCATCCTCGACCCCGCGACGGGGGCGGCCAGCCGCAGCAATTACGACATGATCGAGCGCATGGAGGCGCCCGACCCCTACACGGTCATCTTCCGCCTCTCCTACCCCTATGGCGGCTTCGCCGACATCCTCTCTGACCGCCAGGTGAAGATCGTGCCCGCTGACAAGCTGGACGAGCTCGCCACCAACCCGATCGGCACCGGCCCCTTCGTCTTCCGCAGCTACGCGCCGGGCGACCGGGTCATCTACGCCCGCAACCCGAATTACTGGGAGAACGGCCCGCGCCTGGACGGTGTGGAGATGCGCATCCTGCCCGAGATGTCCGTCCGCATCGCGGCCCTCCAGGCGGGTGATCTCGACGTGGTCTGGGACCTCGGCCCCGAGAACATCCGCGCGCTCCGCGAGGCGCGCAACGTGCGCGTGGAGAGTGTGGCCACCGCCTCCTGGGATGGTGCCATCCTCAACAACCGCATCGCCCCCTTCAACGACCCGCGCGTGCGCCGCGCGCTGAACATCGCGGTCGCCAAGGCCGATGTGGCCGAGGCCGTGCTCTTCGGCGAGGGCTCGCCCACGCACAGCCCCATCGCGCCGAGCCACCCCTTCTTCGCGAGCGATATCGGTTTCCCCGCGCGCCCGGATGTGGCCACCGCCCGGCGCCTGCTGCGCGAGGCCGGCCACGCGAGCGGCCTGCGCGTGCCGCTGGTGATCCCGGTGGGCCGCCCGGTGCGCGAGCGCCTCGGTGTCACGCTGCAGCAGATGGCGCGCCCCGCCGGCTTCGAATTCGACATCCAGCGCGTGCCCTTCGCGCGCTACTCGGCGGAGGTCGCGGGCAAGGCGCCGGCCTATATTGATGGCTATTTCGCGCGCCCCACCATTGATACCTCCACCTTCCCCTTCCTGCATTCGCGCGGCAGCCAGAATGAACGCCTCTGGATGTACAATGAGCCGCGCGTGGATGCCGCACTTGAGGCCGCGCGCCTCACGGGCGACCTCAACCAGCAGAAGACGCACTACGTCGCCATGCAGCGCGCCATGGTGGAGAACCCACCGGGCTACATCGCCTATGCGCAGAAATTCGCCTGCGCCTATCGCTCGGCGGTGCGGGACGTGAAGACGCATCCGATGCGCTGGTTCGACCTGCGCGCGGGGTTCATCGCGAACTGATGGCCGGTTTTCTCGCCCGCCGCCTGGTCTCGGTCGTCTTCGTCCTCTGGGCGATGACGGTGATGGTCTTCGCCATCGTCCACATCCTGCCGGGCAGCGTGGCGCATATGATCCTCGGCGAATTCGCCACCAATGAGGCGATCGCCGAGATGGAGGAGCGGCTGGGGCTGAACCTGCCACTCTACCAGCAATACTGGCGCTGGTTCACCGGGCTCATGCAGGGTGATTTCGGCATGTCGCTGACCATGGACCGCCCGGCCGGCCCGGTGATCCTGGAGGCGCTGGGGCGCTCGGCCATCCTCGCCTCCATCAGCATCGTGCTGGTCGCGATCATCGGCATCGCGCTCGGCGTGCATTCGGCGACGCATGTGGGCTCCTGGTCCGACCGCGGCCTCACGCTCATGCAGTATTTCTTCATCGCCGTGCCCGAATTCTTCTGGTGCATCCTGGTGATCATCTTCTTCGCCGTCTGGCTCGGCTGGCTGCCGGCCACGGGCTATACGCCGCTCGCCGATGGCGGGTTCCTCGGCTGGGCGAAGCACCTGATCCTGCCGGTCTCCACGCTCGTGCTCGGCCTCATCGCGCATGTCTCGCGCCTCACGCGTTCCTCCATGCTGGAGGCGATCGAGAGCAAATATGTGCTGGCCGCCCGCGCCAAGGGCCTGCCCGAGCGCATCGTGCTGCGCCGCCACGCTTTGCCCAACGCGCTGCTGCCCACCATCACCGTGCTGGCGGTGGATGTCGGCATCCTGATCGGCGGCATCGTCGTCGTTGAAAGCGTCTTCGCCTTTCCGGGCCTGGGCCGCATGCTGATCTACGCCATTGATAACCAGGACATCCCGCTGATGATGGGCGGCATGATCGTCATCACCGCGATCTACGCGCTGGCGAACCTGGTGGCGGACATCCTCTACGCCGTGCTCAACCCGCGCATCCGTGTGAGCGGCAGCGCCGGATGAACCGCATTCCCCGCACGCTCTGGATCGGTGGCGTGATCGTCACCGCCATCGTGATCCTCGCCATCCTGGGCCCCTGGATCGCGCCCTATGAGCCCGATGCCTTCAACGTCCGCTCCCGCCTGCAGCCGCCCTCCACCACGCATTGGTTCGGCACCGACGAGTTCGGGCGCGACGTGTTTTCCCGCGTGCTGGCCGGCGCCCATCACTCGCTGCTGATGGGCTTCGGCGCCACCTTCATCTCGCTCGCCATCGGCGTGCCGCTCGGCCTCATCGCCGCCTTCCGCCGTGGCTGGACGGAAGAAGCCATCATGCGCGGCGTTGACCTGATGATCTCCATCCCGCCCGTTCTGCTCGGCCTGCTCATCCTCGCCGTCACCGAACCCGGCCTCTCCAAGACCATCATCGCGGTCGGCCTCGTCTATGTGCCGATCATGACGCGCGTGGCGCGCGCCGTGGCGCTCGATTTGCTGGCCGAGGATTTCGTGGAGGCCGCCCGCGCGCGCGGCGAGGGCGCCTATCACATCCTGGTGCGCGAGATCCTGCCCAATGCCTGGCCGCCGCTGATCGTGGAAACCGCGCTGCGCATCACCTTCGCCATCCTGCTGGGCTCGGCGCTCAGCTTCCTGGGTCTCGGCCCGCAGCCGCCCGACAGCGAATGGGGGCTGATGATCGCCGAAAGCCGCCCCTTCATCAGCGAGGCGCCCTGGATCGGCCTCGCGCCCGGGCTTTGCCTCTGCGTGCTGCTCATCGCGGTCAACATCGTGGGTGAGGGGCTGCGTGACCTGCTCGACCCGCGTCTGAGGGGGCGCGGACATTGAAGAATCTCCCCACAAAAACGCCTGCGGCATTTTTGCGGGGGCCCCGGATGGGGGCCGCTCCTGCATGGCCTGTGCTGCATTGGCCTGGCCACGCCGCGCCGCCGCCCGAGAGGGCTCGGCCGTGAGCGCGCCGCTCCTCAATATCGAGCGCCTCTCGCTGCAATACGCGACGCAGCGCGGCCCCGTGCATGCCTTGCAGGATGTCTCCTTCGCCATCCCGCGCGGCGGCGCCATGGGGCTGGTGGGCGAGAGCGGCTCCGGCAAATCCTCCGTCGTGCTCGCCATCCTCGGCCTGCTCGGCCAGGGCGCCACGCTGACCGCCGAGGCGCTCTCCTTCGACGGCCAGGACCTCCGCGCCGCCGCCGAGGAACTGCGCGGCCGCCGCATCGGCGTCGTCTTCCAGGACCCGGCCGCCGCGCTGAACCCCTCGCTCACCATCGGCTTCCAGGTGGCGGAGCCGCTGATCCAGCACCAGGGCCTCTCGCGTGAGGCCGCGCTGGCCCGCGCCGTCACCCTGCTCGGCGAGATGGGCATTCCGCGCCCCGCCGAAATCGCCCAGGCCTATCCGCACCAGCTCTCCGGCGGCATGAAGCAGCGCGCCATCATCGCGACGGCCCTCGCCTGCGAGCCCGAACTCCTGCTGCTCGACGAGCCCACCACCGCGCTGGACGTGACGGTGGAGGCGCAGATCCTCGACCTCCTGGAAAAGCTGCGGCGCGAGCGTGGCGTCTCCATGCTGCTGGTCAGCCACAATCTCGGCATCGTGGACCGTCTCTGCGATGAGCTGACGGTGCTCTATGCCGGCCGCGTGGTGGAGCAGGGGCCCTGCGCCGAGGTGCTGGCCACGCCCAGCCACCCCTATACGCGCGGCCTGCTCGCCGCCCTGCCGCGCGTGGATCGCGGCCGCATGGCGCGCCTCGCGCCCATCCCCGGCGGCCTACCGGACCTGACGCAGCCCATGCCAGGCTGCAACTTCGCGCCTCGCTGCCCCTTCGCGGCGGAAGGCTGCGAGCTGCCGCAACTCCTGCTGGGCGAAACGCGCCGCGCCCGCTGCCACCGCGTGCTGGAGATCGCGGGCCAGCCCTGGCCCATCCCGCCCGCGCCCGAGGCC
Source organism: Sediminicoccus sp. BL-A-41-H5 (assembly GCF_050632405.1). Taxonomy (NCBI): domain Bacteria; kingdom Pseudomonadati; phylum Pseudomonadota; class Alphaproteobacteria; order Acetobacterales; family Roseomonadaceae; genus Sediminicoccus; species Sediminicoccus sp. BL-A-41-H5. The sequence continues at coordinate 130,536 of NZ_CP192601.1, forward strand.
GTGGCGCGCCCCACGCCCACGCCCCTGCTGCAAGCGGACAGCCTCGCCCGGACCTTCGGCGGCGGCGGCCTCTTCCGCAAGCGCGCGGGCACGCGCGCCGTGGATGGTGTGTCGCTGACCATCGGCCGGGGCGAGGTGCTGGGCCTCGTGGGCGAGTCCGGCTGCGGCAAATCCACCCTCGGCCGCCTGGTGCTCCGCCTCATCGCCGCCGACAGCGGCAGCATCCGCTTCGACGGCGCCGCCATCCCGCCCGAGGCTTCCACCGAATTCCGCAGGCGGGCGCAGATCGTCTTCCAGAACCCCGACAGCTCGCTCAACCCGCGCCAGACGGTGGACGAGGCGCTGCGCCGCCCGCTCATCCGCTTCGGCATCGCAAGCGGTGCCGAGGCCACGCGCGAGGTCGAGCGCCTGCTCGAACTGGTGCGCCTGCCGCCCAGCTATCGCAGCCGCTACCCGCACCAGATGTCGGGCGGCGAGAAGCAGCGCATCGGCATCGCCCGCGCGCTGGCCAGCCGCCCGGATTTCCTGGTCTGCGACGAGGCGGTCTCGGCCCTCGACGTTTCCGTCCAGGCCGCGGTCCTCAACCTTCTCACCGACCTGCGCGACGAACTCGGCGTCGCCTACCTCTTCATCTCGCATGACATCGGCGTGGTCGCGCACATCGCCGACCGCATCGCGGTGATGTATCGCGGCGCCATCGTCGAGGAGGGGCGCGCGGCGGACGTCCTGGCGCCGCCCTATCACCCCTATACCGAGGCGCTGCTCTCCGCCGTGCCCGTGGTCGGCGCCGAAGGCCGCGCCGAGGCGCGCATCCGCCTCAAGGGCGATGTGCAGAGCGGGCAGGGGAGTGCGGGCTGCCGCTTCGCCCATCGCTGCCCGCGCCACATGGGGAAGATCTGCGACACGGTGGCACCGCCGCTGCGCGTCTTTGGCGAGGCGCATCGGATCGCGTGCCATCTGCCCGAGGAGGAACTTCAAGCGATGCCGGCGGCGCTGGGCTGACTCCAGGAAAGGGGTCTGGGGCCTGAGGCCCCAGCCGCCGGAGGCCTTTTTTTACTGGATCACTTCCCCGCCGCGCACGATCTGCCGTGGCGGTGACCCGCCGAGCCAGTAGCACAGCTCCGCCGGCTCGCTGATTTCCCACAGCACGAAATCCGCCGGCAGCCCCGCGCGCAACTCGCCGACCTTGCCGCCCAAGCCGATCGCGGCCGCGCCATGCACCGTCATCCCGCGCAGCGCCTCCACCGGCGTCATGCGAAAGAACGAGCATCCCAGCGCCAGCACCAGCAAGGGCGAGAGCGTGGGCGAGGAGCCCGGATTGCAATTCGTCGCCAGCGCCATCCGCACGCCATGCTTGCGGAACCACTCCACCGGCGGGCGGCGTGGCTCATTGAGAAACAGCGTCGAGCCCGGCAGCAGCACGCCGACCGTGCCGGACTTTGCCATGGCGGCGAGCGACGCCTCGCTCACATATTCCAGGTGATCGGCCGAAAGCGCGCCAATCCCCGCCAGGATTCCGCCGCCCCCCACATCGCCATACTGGTCCGTATGGCCGCGCACCGGGATGCCCGCCGCCTGCGCCGCCGCATACAGGCGCAGCATGTCCTCCGGCTTGATGGCCAACCCCTCGATCCCGCCATCGCAGAGATCCACCAGCCCCTCGGCCAGGGCGGCGGGCAGGATCACCTCGATCAGATGCGTGATGTAGTCCGCCGAGCGCCCCTTGTACTCGGGCGCGACCACATGCGCGCCGAGGAAGGAGGTCACGACGCGCACGCCATGCCGCTGCCCCAGCAGCCGCGCCGCGCGCAGCATGTTCAGCTCGCTGTCCAGGTCGAGCCCATAGCCCGACTTGATCTCCAGCGTGGTGACGCCCTCGCTCATCAGCCGCTGCAGCCGGGGCGTCGCGATCGCCACCAGCTCCTCCACGCTGGCGCGCCGCGTCTCGCGCGTGGTGTAGAGGATGCCACCGCCCTCGGCCGCGAGCTGGGCGCGCGTGGCGCCGCCCAGTTGCCGTTCGAACTCGCCGATGCGGTTGCCGGCGAAGACCAGATGCGTGTGCCCATCCACGAAGCCCGGCAGCACGAAGCGCCCGCCCGCCTGATGCACGCGCGCGGCATCGCGATGCGGCAGATCGGCCATCGCGCCCACCCACGCGATGCGGCCATCCTTCACCGCCAGCGCGCCCGGCTCGATCAGCCCCAGCCCGTCCCCCTGCATGGTGACGAGCCGCGCATCCAGCCAGAGATCATCCCAGGACGGCATGGACGTCGATCTCCATCAGGATCTCGGGCGCCGCCAACCCCTTCACGACATAGAGCGTGTGCGGGATCGGGTGCGCCGAAAGCGGCGGCAGCAATTCGCGCATCACGGGGCCGATATAGGCGCGGTCGGTCACATAGATCGTCGCATGCGCGGCATCGGCGAGCGTGGCGCCGGCATCGGCCAGCAGCTTCTCCACATTGGCGATGGCGATGCGCGCCTGCCCGCCCGCATCGCCCATGGTGGAAAACCCGCCCTCCAAGGTGAGGCCGGTCTGCCCGCGCAGGAAGACGCGCTTGCCGGCGACGACGGCCATGCAGAACTCCGCCTCGAAGGGCTGCTTTTCCAGGCCATAGGGCATGCTGGTCGAGCGATAGGGCCGCAGCCGCTGATGCGGCCCGCCCGGCACCGCGAAGGCATCCAGCTGGAAGAGCGCCGCCGGATCATGCAGCGCCTTCACGATGAGGCCCGTGCTGACCGGACGCACGCCCATCAACCGCCGGCCCATCACGCCATAGACCGCCTGCCGATACGCGCGGTCCGTGATCTGCATGGTGATCTTGCAGAGATCGGTGAGCTTGCCGCCCTGGCGCGCGATCTCCGCCTCCAGCCGATCAAACACCGCCTCCGCCTGGCGCGTGGCCGCCTCGGCCGTGTGGAACGGTGCCACATCCCCCGCCGAAATGCCGCCCAGATGGATCATCCTTCGCCATCCGGAATCACGGCGTCGATGTCGATCTCCACCAGCATCTCCGGCAGAGCGAGCCCGTTCACAATGAGCCCTGTGCCGACGGGCGCGATGTCGCCCAGATGCCGCCCGATCGCCTGGTACACGCTCTCGCGATACGCGCGGTCCGTGATGTAGGTCGTGATCTTGCAGATGTGCTCCATCTTCGCACCCGCTTCTTCCAGCAGCACCTTCACGTTCTTCATCGCCTGGTCGGCCTGGGCGGCGGCGTCGCCATGGCCCACGAAGCCGCCCTCGAAGGTGAAGCCGGTCTGACCCCGCAGGAAGATGAGATTGCCGGCGCGCACCGCCATGCACATCTCGTTCTTCACGTCATGGTCCTTGTAGAACATGCCGGTGTTGAAGCGGCGGAAGCGTTGATGCGCCATGCGTTGCTCTCCTCGGGTTCGCCCCTGGGAGTGTGCGCCCGTGGCGGCGTGACGCAATAGGCGAGGGGGCGGCTAAAGCCCCTTCCACTCGCGCAGCTGCACGTCGAAGGCGTTGCGCCCGAAGAGCGAGATCACCGCCGTCCGCGCCAGGATGCGAAGGTCAAGCCAGAGCGACCACTCGCTGATATAGGCGAGGTCATGCGCGATCACGATGCGCGCCATCGCGACATCCGACATGGTGCCGGAGAGGCCATTCACCTGCGCCCAGCCGGTGATGCCGGGCTTCATGCGGTGCCGCGCGCCATAGCCCGGCACCAGCTCCTCGATCGGCCGCCCCGCCACCAGCATATGCGCCACATGCGGGCGCGGCCCGACGAGGCTCATCTCGCCGCGCAGCACATTGATCAGCTGCGGCAGCTCATCCACGCAGAGCACGCGCAGCACATGGCCGATGGGGGTGACGCGCTTGTCGTTGGCGACCACGCCGCGCGTGCCGTCATCCGCGGGATCCCAGCGCAGGGTGCGCAGCTTCAGGATGTTGAACATGCGCCCATTGCGGCCGACGCGCGGCTGGCGGAACAGCACCGGCCCCGGCCCGCTGAGGCGGATCAGCAGCGCCGCCAGCAGCAGGATGGGCGAGACCAGCAGCAGCGCCAGCGCCGCCACCAGATAGTCCAGCATGCCCTTGGCCAGCACCGCGCCCGGCTGCAAGGGCTGGCGCACCAGCTGCAGCACCGGATAGCCCGCGATGACCGAGACGCGCGTGCCCTGGGGTGCCGCGTTCTGCCCCTCCAGCAGCACCACCACCTCGGCCGTCAGCGCCTGCACCTGCTGGACGGAACGCAGGATGTCCATCGCGCGGCTGAGCGGCAGCGCGATGACGATGAGGTCCAGCCGTTCATTCTGCGCGCGGCGGCACAGCTCGGCGATGTCCCCGCGCACGCCCACGCCATGCACCTCGGGCGGGCGGCGTGTCGCATCGCGGTCGTCGAAGACGCCCACCAGGTCCGGGATCTCGGGATTGGCCGGGTCGGTCAGGCGGTGGATCAGCTCGGCCGACATGTCGGTGGCGCCCACCACCGCGATGCGCCGGCGCAGCCAGCCATCCCGCACGCCGCGGATGGCAAGGCCCGAGAGCAGGATGCGCAGCGGCAGCAGGAGCGAGAGCGCCGCCGCCGGCCAAAGCAGCAGCGCCGTGGCGAGGCTGCGCTCCGCGAAGAGGAGGGCGAGCAGCGCGATGGCGCCGCCGACCAGGCCCGGCAGCAGCGCCGCATCGGCGATGGCCCAGGGCATGTCCAGCAGCCGCCCGAGCGTGGCCGGCGTCAGGGAGAGCATCGCCACCCAGCACAGCACGCCGAGGCCGAGGCCGATCAGCTGCGCTTCGAGCGGCGTGAAGGCCCCGCCGACCAGCGGCGCGTCCATCCAGAGCAGCCCGGCGAGCAGCAGGGCCAGCAGGTCCAGCAGGGAGGCGAGCTGCGTGAAGGCCGCAACGGGCTGCGCCCCGGCCAGGGCCGAGGGGCGCGGCTCCTCGACGGCGAGGCCGGGATCATCGTGCGGGGAGGGGGCGCGCATGCGGTCTGGAAGGGCTCCGGGGCCGGGGGGAAGCATCAGATGGCATTCTTAATGAAGGATTAAGCGAAAAACTGCAAGACAATCTCGAAAATGATACAAATCCTGACCCGGGGCCGATGGGCCACGCCCCGCATGCCTGACGCGACAGGCCGGTCCGTCTGATCTACACTTCGACTCATTCGTTGCATTGAAGAGTTTTGTGGTGGCGCGCAGCCTGCCCTGGCTTGTCCTGCTGCTGATGTTCTTCCAACTCCCCTACTACAAGGAGGAGGCGGGGCCGCTTTACCTGCTGGCCAAGCTCTGGCCCGTCATGCTCGCCCCCCTCGTGCTCTACGGCATGGTGGCGCTGCGCCTCACCGACCGGGCGCTCTATCTGGCGCTGACGGTCTACGCGCTGGGCATCACACCCTTCCTCTCCATGCTGCACCTGCCCAATGACCTGGTGGACGCGACGGCCGCCGCCGTGAAGGCCTGGCCCATCACCTTCTACTTCTCGGCCGCGGCCGCGCTCGTGCTGCTTCGCCCCTCGGAGGGGCTGCTGGCGCGCTCCGCCCTCGGCCTGGGTGCGGCCACCTTCGGGCTGATGCTGCTGCTCTGGGTCGTGGTGCCGATCGAATGGTACCAGCCGGTCGTCTCCGGGCCCAACATGTTCTCCTGGGATGACGGGCGCGGGAACTACATCCGCATGCCGATGATGCTGGGCGTCTTCGCCCTGCTCTGGCTGGCCGTGCGCTTCGCGCAGCGGCGCGAGGTCTGGGCCGGCGCGCTGCTGCTGGGCGGGCTGCTCGCCATGGCCTTCGTCTACAAGGCGCGCCTGCCCACGGGCGTCACCGCCATGCTGGTGGTGCTGATCTTCGCCCTCTCGCTGCCGGCCGCCTGGCGCTGGGCGCTGGGCGCGCTGGCGACGCTGCCCGCCGCACTCGCCGCCATCTTCCTCGGCCCCGCCGTGCCGGCGCTGCTGGCCGAGATCTTCGACGAATCCCTCTTCATCCGCCTGCGCTCCGTCACCGCCGCCTGGAACTGGCTGCTGGAGAACCCCTGGCGCATCCTCTTCGGCGCCGGCTCCACCTCCACCTTTTCCGGCTACACCATGGCCGACCACCTGAATTCGCCGGATTTCTGGATCACCGATATCGGCTGGCTCGGCATCCTGCTGGAATATGGCGTGGTGGGCACGGCGCTGATCATCCTGATCCATGCCCGCGCGCTCTGGACCGCCTTCACCCTGCCGGGCGCGGACCCCTTCCGCCGCGCGCTCGGCTGGTACGTGCTCTTCGAGGTGCTCTGCTCGGCCGTCTATTCGGTGATGTATGCGCCGGGGCCGGTGGTGACGATCGCGGCCATCGCCTGGTGGCTGGCTCTGCGCGATGCCCAGGGCGTGGCGCGGGAGGAGCCGGGCCTGCGCCCGCAGCCGACCGCGCGGCCCGCCCTCGCGCCGCCCGCCTGGGCGGCTGGGCGCGTGCCGAAGGGCGGCCGCGCCTGATCGGCTTCGGTGGCACACCGAAGACGTGAATCAGCCGCGTGGCCTGCGCCTGATCGGCTTCGGTGGCACACCGAAGGCGTGAATCAGCCGCGTGGCATGCGCCATCCGGGCATCAACGCCGGTTGCTCCCCGGATGGCGCGGGCGCAGCGCCACCCTGAGCGCGCGAAGCTGGATCGCCACCTGCACCAGGCCGCCCAGGATCATCGCCAGCAGCGCGCCCGGCGGCGGCAGCAGCCAGAGCGCCACCGGCATGCTGGCCGCTATCACCCCCGCCGCCGCGATGTCCGAACGCGCGGCCGCATCGAGCCGCCCCAGCGCCTGCAAGGCCACGCCGAAGACGAAGACGAAGCAGGAGATCGCCATCGTCACCGTCCAGAGCAGCACCACCGGCGCGAGTTCGGCATAGCGCCCGCCATAGGCGGCCCAGGAGACCCAGGGCCAGAACAGCGCGAGCCCGCCGCCCAGCAGCAGCGTCACCAGCGCGGGCCCCAGCGCGCCCAGCGTCACCAACCGCGCGAAGCCCGCATGGTCCTGCGCGTGGCCCAGCCGCGCCAGCGCGCTGCGCGCCGCACCCCCCCAGGCGCCGGCCAGCAGGGTCGCGGGGCGCAGCAGCGTCTGCGCCGCGGCCAGCGCCGCCATGGCCGCCGTGCCGCCCCAGGCGGCCACAAGAAATACGTAGAGGCGCGTCGCCACCTCATTGGCCATGCCGCCCGCCAGCGGCCAGAGCGAGCGCCGCAGCAGCGCCCGCCAGCGCCGGCCCGCCCAGTCGGGCGCGAGGCCGGGCGAGAGGCGCCACAGCACGACGGCGCCGGCACCCCCCTGGGCGAGCCCCGCCAGCACCAGCACCTGGTTGGCGGTCGCGGGCAGGCCCAGCGCCGCGCCCAGCCCCATGCCGCCCACCACCACCAGCGCCACGATGAGCGAGATGGCCAGCGCCGGCTCCAGCCGCGCGCGGGAGGTGGCGAGCACCCGCGCATAGATGCCGATCAGCGTCCCCGGCACCAGCAGCGCCGCCCCCCAGACCGCCAGCGGCGCGCCCAGCAGCGGCAGGGCGGCCAGCGTCAGCCCCGCCGCGAGCCCCGCCAGCAGGATATTCGCCGCCAGCAGCGCGCGCTCGATATTGCGCCTGCCCTCCAGCGGCGCGGGCCGCAGCCTGTGCAGATGCACCGATGTCAGGCTGCCCGCGAAGGTCGAGACCACCAGCGCCGTGCTCGCCCAGAAGACATAGGCGCCGAATTCCTCGGGCCCGCCCCGCCGGATCAGCCAGAGCGAGACGAAGAGTGAGAGCAGCGCCGTCAGCCCCTGGTCGCCGAAGGCGAGGATATAGCGCCGCAGGAAGGGCCAGTTCACGCGCCGCGCCGCCAGGCCCGCCACGTCAATCGCAGCAGCGGCGGCAGGTCCGCCGCATAGCGCCGGCCCAGGCGCATGGGCTCGGTCCAGGCGCGATGCAGCCATTCGAGGCCCGCGCGCTGCATCCATTCCGGTGCGCGCCGCGTGAGCCCGACGGCGAAGAGCAGCCCGCTGCCGACCGCGAGCCCCACGCCCGTGACGCCGCCCTCCGCCACCATCTGCGCCATCAGCAGCTCCGAACGCGGCGCGCCCGTGGCGACGAAGAGGAAGCGCGCCGGATGCGCGCGCGCGAATGCCACCGCCGCCGCCCGCGCCTCGGGGATGGCGGCGAAGCCCATGGGCGGCTCGTGCTGCGCGACCTGCGTGAGGCCGAAGCGCGCCCGGAGTGCCGCCACGATCTCGGGCCCGCCGCCGATGATGGTGATGGGGTCCTCGGGCCGGATCACGCGCTCCAGCAGCAGCCGCGTGATGTCGCTGCCGGCGGCCACCGGCACGGCCTCGCCGCCCACGAGGCGCTGCAGCCGCGCCAGCACGCGGCTGTCATTCAGCCGGAGCCAGGCGCCGGCATGCGCCGCCGCCAGCCCGTTCGCCGACTCTTCCGCCAGGATCATGATCTGCGCGTTGACCGAGACGACATAGGCGAGCGGCAGCGCGGGGTCGCGCGCCGCGATCAGCGCCGTCGCGGCCTCCGCGTCGAGGTCGGCGACGCTGGCCGCCCGCAGCAGCGTGATCTCCCTCACAGCAGGTTGCCCGGGTTGTTGCGGTTGATCGCGTAGGAAAAGGAACGCGAGAAGGGAATGATCCGGTTGATCGCCTGGTCCACCCAGAGGCCGACTTCGGCCACGCGGCTGCGCGGCACGAAGACGATGTCGCCCGCCATCAGCGGCACGTCGCCCGTCGCGTCCTGGCCGGAGACGAAGCCGCGCAGATTGACCGTCCGCAGCATCGGCCGGTCCTGGGGCGAGCGGCGGATCAGCACCACCTGGTCCATGCGCGCCCCCTCATCCAGGCCGCCGGCCAGCGAGATCATCTCCACCACGCCGCGCCGCCCGCCCACCGGATAGGCCCCCGCGCGCCGCACCGAGCCGCCGACGAAGGCGACCGCGGCGCCCGCTTCCTCCAGCGAGACGGTGACGATGGGGTGGGTCAGCACGCGCCGCGCGGCCCGGGTGATGGCCTCGCTCGCCTCCTCGGCCGTGCGGCCGCCGACCTCGACGCGCCCGCCCGCGCGCAGGCCGATGCTGCCATCGGGGGCGACGAGCGCCACCTCGTTCACCTCGGGTGTGAGCAGGAACTGCACCTTCACCCGGTCCCCCGCGCCGAAGCGGTAGGGGATGGGCCCGTCGGTCCAGGGCGCGAAGCCCTCGGGCATGGTTTCCCGCACCGCGATGGATTGCGTGGTGCCGAAATTGTCGGTGCCCGGCGCGCAGGCCGAGAGCGCCACCAAGCCCAGCCAGAGCCGCCGCCTCATGGCGCGAGCCAGGCCAGGCGCCGGGGGATGATGGGCCGCTCGCCATTCATCACGAAGCCGACGAGCTTGCCGCCCGCCGCCGCCACCGCATCCCGCGCGCGGCGCACCGCGCCCTTGTCGTTGCGCTCGGCCCGCAGCACCAGCACATTCGCATCCATCAGCGCGGTCAGGCGGCGCATGGCATAGGCGCTGGAATCGGCCGGCGCCACGAAGACCACCACGTCCAGTTCCCGCCGGAGCCGGGTGAGCAGCGCCACGGTGCGGTCAATGCCCGCATGCGGGTCGGTCAGCAGCGAGGTATGCGCGTTGTAGGCGATCCAGAAGCTGGGGATGACGGTGCTGAAGGCCAGCACATTCTCCGGGTCCTGGCTGTCATGCATCGGGCTCGCGCCCATCTCGGCCAGGTGTCGCCGCCCATCCGTCTCGAGGTCGATCAGCAGGGTGCGCAGCCCCCGCGCGCGGGCGATCTCGGCGGCGACGGCGAGCGCGATGGCGCCCCGCCCATCCTCCGGCCCGGTCGAGACGAATTGCAGCAGCGAGAGCCGCTCGCCGCTCGCCCGCGCATCCAGCAGCATGGAGCCGAGATCGGTGATCTGCGGGTTGGGATTGGCCCCCTCCAGCGAGGCGCGGCGTGGGATGCTGGCCAGCACGGGCAGCGTCAGCCCGCGCGTGGCTTCCTCCGTCGTCGCATAGCTGCGGCGGGTGAGGGTGAGCAGGATGGCGGCGGCCGCGCTCAGCATCACGCCGCCGACCAGGCCCGCCAGGATGAAGGAGAGGCTGCGGTCGCGCGGCCGGGCGGGCAGCGTTGCCGGCTGCAGCACGCTGACGGTGGGCGAGCGCGCGCGGCGCGCATCCTCGGCCACCCGCGCGCCGGTCTCGCGGCCCGAGATCTGGCGGAAGCTCGCCTCCAGCGCGTCCCGCCTGCGGCCCAGGTCGCGCAGTACGGATTCCGCGTTGAGCAGGGCGGCGGCGCGCGCCTCGGCCTCGCGCCGCTGGCCCATCAGCTCCTCCATCTGCCGGCCGATGGCGTCCGCCTCCACCTCCAGTGTGGCGATGCGCAGCGAGATCTGCTCCACGGCGGGGTTGCGCACCTCGCGCACCGTCTCGAAGCGGATGCGCGCATTGGCGGCGATGCTCTCGCGCAGCGCCGAAATCCGCTGGTCCAGCGCGCGCAGCGGCGGCCAGTCGGGCGTGAACTGCGCGGCCATGTGGCGGCGCTCCAGCAGCAGGCGCGTCAGCTCGTTGCGGCTGTCGTCATTGGGGGCGAGGTTGGTGCTCTCCGCCGTCGCCACCACGCGCTGCGGGTGGCTCGCGAGCCGCGCGCTGGCGGCCATGAGCTGCGCGTCCGTCACCGCCTTGCGCTCGCGCAGCGCGTCGATGCGCGTCGTCACGCTGTCGATGCGGGCATTGGCGAGCTGCATGTCCTGCGGCAGGTCGAGGATGCGCGCATCCGAGCGCACCTGGCTGATCTGCGCGTCGAGCGCCCGCAGGTCCGCCGCCATGCGGTCCGTCTCGACCGACAGCAGCTGCGAATCCCCCTGCGCGAAGACCTCGGCGCGATAGGTGAAATAGGCCTCCAGCACGGCATGGAGCGCGAGGCGCGCGCGCTCCGCATCGGGCAGGGAGAGCGTCACCCGCAGCACGTTGGAATTGGCCGAGAAGCGCACCCAGAGCGCGCGGCGCAGCCGGTCCGCCGCCGCCGGCAGCCATTCGGATTCGGGCAGGGCCGGCCTGAGGCCGAAGAGGCGCCGCTCGCCGAGGCCGGGGAAGATGCTGCCCGGCCCCGCGGCCAGCAGCGCGCGGCGCAGCACCGCGTCGGAATTGATCAGCTCCGCCTCGGACTGGATGATCTTGGGCGTCTCCACGCTCATCACCGTGGGGCCGGTGCCCGTCGGGTCCGGGCTGCCCAGGCTCTCGCGGCTCGCCTGCACCAGCAGCAGCGCCTCGGCCGGCCAGAGCGGGCGGGTCACGCTCGCCGCCAGCACGCCGGCCAGCACGGGGAGGATGAGCGCGAGGATGAGCAGCGGCAGGCGCAGGAAGGCGGTGGTCAGCACATCCCGCACGGCGAAGCTGCCCGGCGCCCAGGCCGCGGGCGTGCCTGGCATATGCGCCGCGGGAACGGCGAGCGCATCGCCCGCCGCACTCACCGCAGGCCGCCCCGGGCGCCCCGAGGGTGCGGAATCTCGCCGATTCTCTCCATGACTCCGATCGCCTCGCCGCCGATTCATCTAGGCGAGCGCATCCGCCCTGTCCACTTGAACCGCCGCGCGCCAGGCCCGCGGCTTGTCCCGCGCGGGGGGCGCATTTATGCTCAAAATCATGGAAATCCGCCGCGTTCTCGCCCAGTTCGTCCGTGATCGGCCCTGGCTGTGGGACGCCATCCACCCGACCTATTTCCGCCTGCGCCAATATGTGAACGATGCGCGCATCCGCCGCGCCTTCGGCGGCCGCCTCGCGCCCTCGGACGCGGCGGGGCATGCGCTGCTGGAACAGGCGATCGGCAGCGGCCCGCCGAAGGCCTTCGGCAAGATCGGCGGCCTTGAGGCCGAACTCTGCGGCTTCTACCTGGATGAGCGCCCCAAGGGCGCCACCTATCCGCGCCTCCTGCGGCAGCAGGCCTTCCTCAATGTCGGCCTCTTCCCCGATGACGACGCCTCGCTCGACGCCTTCTGCCAGCGCATCGTCGCCGCCGCGGGGACGATGGATGTGATGGGCGTCATGGGCTATTCGGGCGAACCGGCGGTGCTCAACCGCCACGCGCCCCAGGCGCGGCTCATCCCGCTGAAGTCGCTCGACCCCTGGTATTTCCCCAACCCCTGGTCGCGGCATCTCGCCGGCAAGCGCGTGACCGTGATCTCCCCCTTCGCCACGACGATCGAGCGCCAATACGCCCGCCGCGCCGAGATCTGGCCGGGCACCGACATCCTGCCGGAATTCGAGCTTCGCACCATCCGCATGCCGCTCTCCCCCGGCCTCGCGCCGCCCGCCGAGGCGGGCTGGCAGGAGCGCTTCGAGCGCATGCGCGATGCGCTGGAGGCCGCGCCCTATGACATCGCGCTGATCGGCGCGGGCGGCATCTCGCTGCTGCTCTCGGCGCATGCGAAAGCCATGGGCAAGGTGGGTTTCCACACTGGCGGTCCAACGCAGATCCTCTTCGGCATCCGCGGCCGCCGCTGGGATGGCGAGGCGTTCTTCCAGGAGCGCATGAACGCCGCCTGGGTCCGCCCCGACCCGGAGGACACGCCGCCCAACGTCGTGAAGATCGAGCGCGGCAGCTACTGGTAGCGGGGGATTGGCTGCGCGGCCGATTCACGCCCTCGGCTGCGCCTCAGGCGATCGGACGTGGGCTGCGCGGCCGATGCACGCCCTCGGCTGCGCCTCAGGCGATCGGACGTGGGCTGCGCGGCCGATGCACGCCCTCGGCTGCGCCTCAGGCGATCGGACGCGGGCTGCGCGGCCGATGCACGCCCTCGGCTGCGCCTCAGGCGATCGGACGTGGGCTGCGCGGCCGATTCACGCCTTCGGCGTCACGCCCGGCGCGCCTACTCCCGCCAGGGATGCTGCGCCCACATGCGCTGGTAGTTGTCCCGCATCGCGAACAGCACCGCGCGGTGCTGGTCGGGGTCGAGGAAGCGCAGCGGCAATTGCTGCTGCGTCGCGGCCGCCTTGAAATCCGCGTGGTCCATCACGCCGCGCACCACGGAAGCCAGGCGCTGCAGCACGGCGGGCGGCGTGCCGGCGGGGGCAGCGAGCCCGCGCAGCGAGCCGTCCACCACGTCGAAGCCCTGCTCGCGGAAGGTGGGCACGTCATTCGTGTTGGCCCAGCGCGCCTCCGCCATCTGGCCGAGCGGGCGCAGCACGCCCTGGCGGAAATCGCCCACGCCCTCGCCCATGTTCATCGCCGCCAGCTGGATGTTGCGCCCCAGGATCGCGTTGCGGACCTGGGAGGAGCCGTTGAAGGGCACATGCAGCAGGCGCGTCCCCGTCAGCCGCTCGAAGGCCAGCGTCGCCAGGTGGTCGTCCGAACCCACGCCCGTCGTGCCGTAGCTGATGGTGCCGGGTGCGGCGCGCGCGGCGGCGGCGAGGTCAGTGAGGTTGCGCCAGGGGCTGTCGGGCAGCACCCAGAAGCCGCCGGGATCATCCACCACATTGGCGATGGGCGCGAAATCCTCGAGCTTGTAGCGCGCCTGGCGCTCGATCGGGATGGTGACGAGGTTGGGCGTGTTGATGAAGCCGATGGTCAGCCCGTCCGGCCGCGCGCGCGCGAGTTCCGACCAGCCCACCTCGCCCCCCGCGCCCGCGCGGTTGTGGACGACGACGGATTGCCCGAGCTCGCGCTCCATGAAGCGCGCCAGCGTGCGCGCCGCCACATCCGTGCCCCCGCCCGGCGCGAAGGCCACGATCATGGTGATGGCGCGCTCCGGCTGCCACGTCTGCGCGGTGGCGGGCAGGGCGAGCAGGGAAGGGGCAGCCAAAGCGAGGCGACGGGTGATCATGCGGTTTCCTCCGGTTCTTGTGGCCGCAGGAAAGCACATCCCCGCGGCGGTTACAGCGTCACATTCGCGATGCGCGCCACCTCGCGCCAGCGCGCGATTTCGGCGCGCAGGAAGGCCGCGAACTGCTCCGGCGTCTGCGGATCGGCCAGCATTCCCGCCTCCTCGATGCGGGCGATGGCGGCCGGGTCGCGCAGCACGGCGGTCACATCCGCGTTGATGCGCGCCACGATCCCGGGCGGAAGCCCCGCCGGCGCGGCGAGGCCGTTCCACCCCACCGCCTCATGCCCCGGCGCGATGGTCTCGGCGAAGCTCGGCACATCGGGCGCCCAGGCGACGCGACCCCGCGTGCTGACGCCGATGAGCTTGAGCCGCCCCGCCCGCACATTGGGCAGGGCCGAGGCGAGGCTGTCCGTCATCAGCGGCACGGTGCCGGCGACGAGGTCGGTGATGGCGGGCGCGCTGCCCCGGTAATGCACCATGTTGAGCGTGATGCCGAGGCGATGGGCCAGCAGCTCGGCCGCCATATGCGCGCCCGAGGCGGGCCCCGCCGTCGCCATGGCGAGCGGCGGCGTCGCGGCGCGCGCGGCGGCCAGGAAGCCCGCCGGGTCATTCGCCGGGAAGGAGGGGTGCGCCACGATGCACAGCGGCACCAGCGTCAGGTTGGTGATGGGCGTGAAATCCCGTTCCGGGTCGTAGGAGAGGCGCGGGATGACGGCCGCGTTCACCGCCATGGGCCCGATCGAGCCCGCCACCAGCGTGGCGCCATCGGGGGCGGAGCGCGCCGCCGCCTCCATCGCCGGCACGCCCGCGCCGCCCGCCCGGTTCTCCACCACCACCCGCTGCGGCCAGCGGCGGGAGAGCTCGTCGGCCACCAGCCGCGCCACGATGTCCGTGCTCTGGCCGGGCGGGAAGGGGACGATGATCCGCACGGGGCGGTCGGGCCAGGGGGCCTGAGCCTGGACGGCGGGGGCGGCGAGCAGCAGGGCCGCGCCCGCCAGGTGACGACGACGCATGGGACATCTCCTCCGGTTTCTTGTCCGGAAGATTGTCAAAAAATAAACAAAAAGCAATGCAAACCGCGATCCGAGCCTGCCGGAGCGCGGCCCCGCCGCCTCAGCCGATCCAGATATTGTCCAGCATCAGGGTGGAGTGGCCGTCGCTGCTGCCCACATCCATCACGCCGATGCCGATCTCGTAGCTGCCGGCCTCCTCCGCCTTGAAGGAGAAGCCCTGCCAGCCGCTGTCCTTGCCCTGGCCGACCATCTTCACATCGGCCAGGCCGAAGACCTGGTTCGCGCCGTCATGGCGCAGCGTGACGAAGGCGAAGTCATTGCCGCCGGACTTGGCGGCGGCGCCGAAGAGCCAGTCGAAGTTCAGCGTGTCGCCCGCTTCCAGCTCGACCTTGGCGCGGATGGCCGAGCCCTCCTCGGCATCGCCATAGCCGAGCTTGTCGAGCGTGCCCTTGTCGAGCTGCAGCCAGCCTTCGACCTGCTTCTGGTCCTTGGCGTCGTCGGTGGAGAGCAGCGCGGCCATCTTGCCCTCCGTGCCGCCTTTGACGGTTTCGACGTCGCCCGTGTCCTGCCAGCCCTTGCCCAGGCCCTCCTCGAAGGAGGCGACGAGCCTGCCCGTGACCTCCTGCTTGTCGTCCAGGCCGGCCAGCGTGATCTTCACGGTCTGCGTCACCTCGGCGCCGTTCGCGTCGCGCAGGGTGTAGGTGAAGCTGTCCGTCACCGCCTCGCCCGCGCCCAGCGCCTGGAGCTTGGCGGAGGCCGACGGGTCATAGACCACCACCCCGCCATCGAGCCTGATCGCCGCACCGTATTCGGAGGCCGAGACGCCCACCAGGGTCAGCGCATCGCCGTCCACGTCCTTGTCATTGCCGAGCAGGTCGAGCTTGATCGCCGTGTCCTCGTCGGTCTTGGCCTCGTCGGCGCCGGCCACCGGCGCGTCATTCTCGCCCACCACGGTGATGCTGGCCTCGGCCGTGCCCGTGTCGCCGTCGCTGTCCGTCACCTTGTAGGAGAAGGTGACGATGCGGCTCTCGCCGGCCTTGAGCGACTGGAAGGCATCGCCGCCCTCCCAGGTGAAGGCGCCGTTCGCACCCAGGCTCAGCGTGCCTTCGCTGGCCGCGCCCAGGATCTCGATCTTCGCCACCAAGTCGGCCACGCTGTCATTGGCCAGCAGGTTGCCGGTGAGGCGCGCCGCATCCTCGCTCACCTGGAAGGCGTCGGCGCGCGCGGTGACGGCGTGATCGGTCGTGGGTACGGCCTTTCCATCCACCGTGACGGAGACGGCCTCGAAGCTGGTCACCTTCAGGCCCTGCGAGGCGAAGTCGAACAGGCCGGTCCGGCCCGCGTTGAGGCGCGCCATGTAGGTGCCGAGCTCGGCCTGGAAGGCGCTGTCCTGCCACTGGGCCAGGGTCATGTCGAAGGCGAGCGTGTCGAAGCCGGCGCCGCCGTTGAAGAAGTCGCCATTCACCGTGCCGCGGCTGTGCACCACCGTGTCATTGCCGGCATCGGCATAGATGCGGTCGGCGCCGTCGCCGGCGATGATCCGGTCATCGCCCGCGCCGCCGAAGAGGCTGTCATTGCCGGCGCCGCCGTTGATGCTGTCGTTGCCCGCATCGCCGGTGACGAAGTCGTTGCCCGCGCCGGCGTCCAGGCTGTCATTGCCGCCATTGCCGTAGATGCGGTCATTCCCCGCGCCGGACTGGACCGTGTCATGGCCCTCGTCGGTGCCGATCTCGTCATGGCCGGCGCCGGTGATGACGCTGTCATCGCCCTGGCCGGACCAGACCGTGTTGTTGCCCGCACCCGCGTCGATCACGTCATCGCCCTGGTCGCCGGTGATGGTGTCGTTGCCCGCGCCGGCGGTGACGCGGTCCCGGCCCACGCCGCCATGGACGGTGTTGTGGCCGGCGCCCGCGTCGATCAGATCGTCGCCCTGGTCACCCGTGATGCTGTCATTCCCGGCCCCGGCGGTGATGCTGTCATCGCCCTGGCCGGCCCAGACCGTGTCGTTGCCCGCGCCGGTCGAGATGCGGTCATCGCCGTCCTCGCCCCAGGCCTGGTCGTTGCCCTCGCCCAGCGCCATGCTGTCATGGCCCGAGCCGCCCCAGAGCATGTCGTGGCCCGCGCCGCCGTCCAGGCTGTCATTTCCCTCGCCACCCCAGAGCTGGTCCTGGCCCGCGCCGCCCAGGATGGTGTCGTTGCCCGCATCGCCCCAGAGCAGGTCCTGGCCGGCGCCGCCATCCAGGCTGTCATCGCCGTCGCCGCCCCAGGCCTGGTCATTGCCGGTCTCGCCCAGGATGGTGTCGCTGCCCGCGTTGCCCCAGATGAGGTCGTGGCCGGAACCGCCGCGCAGCATGTCGTCGAAGGCCCCGGCGAAGATGCCGTCATCGCCCGCGCCGGCGGTCACCTCGACCGCCTGGGCCACGGCCTGCAGGTGCAGCCAGTCGGCGTTGGCGGTGCCGGTGATGATGGGACGAACCATGGTGCAAACCCCTCGGATGCGGCGTGTGCCGGAGGCGTTGCATGCGGTGTGCCGGCAAGGGCGGCAGCCCGGGGGAGTTCAAGTTACGGAAAATATGAAATTTTCCGGCGGTCCCTTCGCCTCGCATCCTGCAAGCGGGCGGACCGGGCCGCGTGGTGCGTTGCAAAATGCAAAATCCGGAAAAGGCGGGCTCAGCCCCGCGGGCGCGGCGCGAAGAGCTTGAGCAGCGGCGGCAGCACCAGCATCACGCAGAGCAGCGAATAGACGAGGCTGACCGAGAGCACGACGCCCATGCTGGCCGTGCCCGGATGCGGCGAGAGCGCCAGCGCCCCGAAGGCCGCCGCATTGGTCACGGCCGAATAGATCACCGCCCGGTTCAGCGGGCTCGCCAGCAGGTCCCGCCTTCCCTGCTGCCAGGCGGCGACGAAGTAGATGTCATAGGCGACCCCCTGCCCGAAGAGCAGCGGCAGCGCGATGATGTTGGCGAGGTTGAGGTCGGGCCCCAGCAGCGCGCAATGCGCCATGGTCATCAGCCCGGCGAGTGCCAGCGGGGCGAGCGCCAGCAGCGAGAGCCTGAGCGAGCGCAGCGTCAGCCACAGCAGGGCGAGCACGAAGACCAGCCCCAGCAGGCCCGATTGCAGGAAGGCGCGCTGGATGGTGGCCGAGGATTCCTGCATCGAGACGGCGAGCCCCGTGGCCTCGGGCGCCATGGCGCGCACGGCGGCGGCGAAGCGCACGAGCAGCGTGGTCTCATCCTCCGCGATGGGCCGCGGTACCGCCTCCACCCGCGCGCGGCCATCGGGCGTCATCCATTCCGCGCGGATTTCGGGCGGCAGGTTCTCCGGCGTCACCGGGGCGGCGGCCAGCATGTCGCGGATGCGGGCGAGCAATTCGTCCAGCCCCGGCACGGTGGCGGCGGTGAAATTCTCCCGCGCCTCGGCCCCCCCGCGCGCGAGCTGCGCCAGCGCCCGCCCCAGCCGCGCCGCCTCGCCCGGCAGGGGCGCGAGTTCGCTGGCCGCCGCGCGCAGGGCCGCCACCTCGGCCAGCGCATCGGGGGCGGGGCGCGGCTCGGCCGCCAGCGCGGGGCCCAGCAGCATCGCCGCATCCTCGATCAGGGCGAGCTTCTCGGCCTGCTGGCCCGGGATGAAATCGGCCAGCGTCGTCGCCCGCGCCACCTCGGGCAGGGCGGCCAGGCGCCGCGCCAGCGCCTCGGCGGCGGCGAGGTCGGGGGCCAGCACCTCCAGCGTGTTGGGGTTGGTCTCCGCACTGCGCGCCAGGTCCCGCCAGGTGGCGACCGATTCCGCGCCGGCATCGCGCAGGTTGATCGGGTTGGTGTCGAAGCGCAGCCATTGCAGGCTCGCCACGCAGATGGCGGCCAGCGCCAGCGCCATGAGCGCGACACCGCCCGCATTGACCGAGAGCCAGGAATCCACGGGGCGCAGCGCCGGGTAGCCCACCTCCCGCGCCTCGCCGCGCGGGCGCGCCACCACCAGCAGGGCGGGCAGCAGCGTCATCGCCAGGAACCAGCCGATCACCATGCCCAGCGCCGCGACGAGGCCGAGTTCCGCGACACCGCGATAATCCGTGGGCCAGAAGGAGAGGAAGCTGAGCGTGACGGCCAGCGCCGCCAGCGTCATCCCCGGGCCCGCCAGGCGCGCGGCCTGTTCGAGGGCGGGGCGCAGCTCCGGCAGATGCGCCCGCTCGGCCCGGTACTGCACGGCGTACTGGATGCCGAAATCCACCCCGAGCCCGATGAAGAGCACGGCGAAGGCGATGGAAAGCGGGTTGTAGCTGCCCACCAGCAGCAGCCCGAAGCCCGCGGTCCAGACCAGCCCCACCACGATGAGGACGAGCAGCGGCCAGATCAGCCGCCAGGAGCGCAGCGCCATCCAGAGCAGCACGCCGACCAGCACGAAGGAGACGATGCTGTTCTCCACGGCGCCCGCGCTGACGGTGGCGAATTCCTCATCCGCCATGGGCACGGGGCCGGTGAGGCGGATCGGGATGGCCAGCCGCGCCGCCTCGGCGCGGATCACCTCGGTGGCGGCCGCACCGGCGGTGAGCTGCTCATAGTCCAGCGCCGGCTGCACCAGGATCAGGCGGCGCAGTTCCAGCGGGCGCGGCGCACGGCCGGTCAGCAGCTTT
Source organism: Sediminicoccus sp. BL-A-41-H5 (assembly GCF_050632405.1). Classification (NCBI taxonomy): domain Bacteria; kingdom Pseudomonadati; phylum Pseudomonadota; class Alphaproteobacteria; order Acetobacterales; family Roseomonadaceae; genus Sediminicoccus; species Sediminicoccus sp. BL-A-41-H5. Next base: position 149,924 of record NZ_CP192601.1, read on the forward strand.
TCCCAGTCCGGCGCCACCACCCGGCCTTGCAGCGCCCCTTTCGCCGCCTCGGCGAAGGCGGCCAGGGGGGCCGCCAGCCGCGCCGTATCCGCCTCGCCCCGCGCGAGCCCTTCACCCATCAGCCGCAGCAGATCGGCGACACCGCGCAGGCTCGGATCGGCTGCGAAGGGGCCGAGCAGCCCCTGGGCCGCGATGATCTGCTCGGTGATGGACTGCACCTCGGGCAGATCCAGGTAGAGCAGGCCATGGGTCGCCCAGAAGCGCCCCTCATCGGGCCGTCGCACACTGCGGAACAGGCCGGGATGCGCGCGCAAGGCGCCCGCCAGCGCCGCCGCCCGGCGCTCCGCCTCGCGCGCCTCCTCTGCATCCAGCACGATGACGATGAGGTCCTGCCGCTGCGGGAAGGCGGCCTCGATCTGCCGCTCCGCCATGCGCCAGGGGAGGTCCTGGGGAAACAGCTTCGTCACGTCGGAATCGAGGGCGAAGCGCGTGGCGGCGAGCCAGCCGGCGCCCGCGGTGCCCAGCGCCAGCAGCAGCAGCATGAGGATCGTCCGGCGCAGCGAGAGCCGCACCAGCGCCACGACGATGCGGCCGAGCCCGGCCGCCGGATCAGACATCATGCGCGAGCACCAGAACGAGGCCGAGCGCGCCCAGCGCGACAGGCCAGGCGAGCGCCGCCAAAGCGCGGTCGCGCCGCTCGGGCAGGCGCAGCGCCGCCCAGCGGATCAGCAGCGCGAGCATGGCCAGGAAGCAGGGCAGCAGCGCCCAGCGCGGCGGCGAACCCGCCAGCACGAGGATCACGCCCAGGATCACCGCGAAGGGCAGCACCATGCCGAGCCCCCCGGCGCTGCCGCGAAACACCACCCAGGCCTCGGCCAGGCCCGCCACCGTGACCAGCGCGGCCAGCGCCAGCGCCATGCCCGAGGCACCCCAGGCCAGCCCCAGTCCGAGCGGCAGCAGCAGGAGCGGGGCGAAGCGCGCCACGGGCGCGCCGCCCAGCCGGTTCAGCCAGGCCAGCGCCGCGATCAGCAGCAGCACCAGCCCGCCGGTCTCCACCGGCCCCAGCCCATGCAGCCCGAAATGCGGCAGCAGCGCGCCGGGATCGGGCCCGGCCGCCGGCTCCAGACCCGTGGCACCCAGCCGGAACAGCGCCACGATGGGCCCGCAGAGCGCCAGCGAGAGCAGCAGCTCCACCTCCACCACGCAGCGCAGCCGCGGCAGCCAGAGGCTCGCCGGCGCGGCCCGCCCGGCGGCCAGGAGCAGCAGCACGCGCAACCCCGCCGCGATCTGCGCGAGGAGGACGAAGCCGGCCGTGATGGCGAGAAGCGGGAAGGCCTCCGCGCCGAACAGCAGGCCGCGATGCGGCGCGGCCAGGAACAGACCCAGCGCCACCAGCGCCATGCCGGCCAGCATCAGCCCCGCATGCCGCATGCCGATCGCCTGCGGCACGGAAGCGGGCCAGGCGGGGCGCAGCAGCATCCAGAGCAGCGGCAGGTTGCCCATCCAGAGCGCCGCGCCGGCCTCGCGCAGCAAGGTGGCCAGCGTCACGCTCCCCGGCTGGAGCAGGCTGAGCCGGCCCTCCGTCACGCCCAGCACCATCGCCGCCGCGCTGAACGCCAGGATGACGAGGGCGAGGCGCGGCGCCGGCCCCTCGCGCGGGGCCAGCACCAGCGGCGCCAGCGCGGCCAGGATCACGCCGATCGCGCCGAACTGCCCGGCGAAGAGCTGCGCGATGGCGAGGCCCATCGTCGCCAGCGCGGCCAGCCTCAGGAAAAGCTGCGTCCGCGCCATCAGCGTCGCACCCTGGCCCGGCGGCAGGCGCCGCGCCAGCGGGCTCGCCACCGCCACCAGGAAGGCGGCACCCCCCAGCAGCGCGCTGCGCGCCGCCAGCGCGCTCGCCTCCAGCAGGGCAGGGGCGAGCCCGCTCTCCATCAGGCCGGTTTGGGCGCGCGCATGAAGCGCCGCGCGAGGCGCACCAGGAAGGGCATGGTGGTGGGGCGCAGCAGGCGCTCGTCATAGCCCGCGAAGCGGCGGTCATTCTCGGCGAGGCAGAGGTCCATGATCTCGGCCATGCTGTATTCCTTGGCCGCCACCGCCTTGCCGCCGGTGACGGTGAAGTTGTTGTCCTGCACCCGCTCCTTGCCGTCGCCATCCACGGTCTTGGCGAGCCCGATGCGCTCCCAGCCCAGGAAGACCCAGACCGCCCAGACCCGCATCTCGAACCAGGGCCGGCGCCAGAGCGGCATGGTGGCGCGGTGCCAGGCCAGCCAATTGGCAAACAGCAGGATGTGGCGGCATTCCTCCTGCATCACCGGCTCGAAGGTCTCGGTGAGTTCCTCCGGGAAGAAGCCCGATTGCCGCGCCATCTCGAAGAGGCCGAAGGCGAAGAAGCTGTCCACGCATTCGCTGAAGCCGGTGACGAGATAGGCCCACTCGGTGTCCTTGGGCTTCACGTATTCCGGCTCGGGCGCGAGCTTGATGCCATAGGCCTCGACGAGGCGGGAGAGCACCTCCTTGTGGCGGTTCTCCTCCCAGCCATTGCGCGCGATGGTCTCGCGCAGCTCGGGGTCGGCCAGCGTCTCGGCATAGGCGGACATGCGCAGCCGCGCCTTGCCCTCGGTCTGCACCGCGATGTCCCAGATGGGCAGCGAGGTGATGCGGTGCAGCGCCTCGGCATCGAGCTTGGGCCAGTTGATGACGCTGGGTTTGTAGGGGTTGAAGGTCTCTGCGAACATCGCGCACATCGCCTGCTTGTGCTCGGGCGAGCCGGGCCTGAGGCGGCCCTTGTGCGGGCTCTTCCAATGCCGCGCGCGGGCATCGGCGGCGGCGACCGTGCCCGCATCGGGCAGGCGGCCGGCGAGGTTGTCATCCAGGCTGCCGGAGAGGCGGGCTTCCAGCTCGTTCAGGATCTGGCTGGTGGCGGCGTGGCTCACGGGGGAGGGACTCCATCGGGGCGGGGCGCCGGCAGGATGGCCGGAGGCACTGATTATCCGCCAGGGCGCGCCAAGTCCACGCGCGCAGGCGCAGCCCGCCATGCCCGGGCCGGATGCATGGCATTCCGGCAAGAACGGCCCTGCCGCCCGCCACCCCCGCGCCGTCAGCCGCCCGCCTCAGAAGCGGCGGTTCAGCGTCAGCGTCGCCCCCTGGATGACGACGCCGCCCGAGGTGCTGAGGAACACGCTGCCCTGGGTCACGCCCCGGGGGTCGGCGGTGTTGATGAAGGGGCTGTTGTGCACGCCCGACTGCCGCTGCGTGGCGGAGGCGGTATAGGCGAAGTCCAGGAACCAGTCGGGCGTCAGGAACCAGGTGACGCCCGCGATGACCATCCCGCCCCAGACCCAGCCGGCGCTCGAGAAGTTCTGCGGCGGACCGGAGACATTGGTGACCTGGCCGTTGATGTCGGCGAAGCCGATCAGCCCGTTCACATCGGTCTGGATGCGGGTGAGCGTCGGCCCGCCGCCGAGATAGAGGAAGCCCCGGTCGGTCGTGTAGCCGAGGAAGGGGGTGAGCGTGACCTGGTGCTGCGCCCGCATCTGGTAGGAGCGCGCCACGCCATTGCCGGTGAAGGGGACGTAGGTTCCGTCCGTCGTCGTGAAGCCGCCGAACTGCGGCAGGAGCGAGTTGCTCGCCGAGGCGCTCGCGCCCAGGTAGCTGTAGGAGGCCTTGGCCCCCCAGAGCCAGCGGCTGTCGCGGAAGTTCCGGTAATAGCCGATCTGCGCGTTCGGCGCCGCGGCGACGTCGCTGCCGATGGGGTTGCGCGCCGGTCCCTCGGCCGCCCCGCTCAGCACCCGCACGCCGTTCTGGAAGGCGTCCGACACGCCGGCGAAATAGGTGTTCTGCGTGTCGAACCGCGCGACATTGATGCTGCCCCCCGCGCCGATATAGAGGCCGCTCGTCGGCACGGCGGTCTGGGCCAGCGCCCCGCCACCGCCCAGGCCGCCCGCGCCCAGCAGAAGCGCGGCCGCGCCGGCCCAGCGCCTGACCTGCGGGTTCGCTTTCACTCGAGCCAACATGCGTGCCCCTCCATGGATTCGCTCAACCCATGATTGTGCATGCCTGGGACACCAACAAGTTTCAATTTTTGTACATTTCGGTCCGGGGCGCGCGGCGGGTCGCCGGCCCGACTTGCCTTCGCAGCGCCGCATTCCCCGTGCTAGAGGCTCGGTCTTCGATGGAACCGGAGCGGAATCGGCATGGGTATTCCACTGGCGCAACAGGCCAAGGTCGCGGCCTATGTGGTCAAGCAGCAACTGGCTGGCCGCAAGCGCTTCCCGCTCGTCCTGATGCTGGAGCCCCTGTTCCGCTGCAACCTCGCCTGCGCGGGCTGCGGCAAGATCGACTACCCGGATGAGATTCTGAACAAGCGCCTCTCCGTGGCCGAGTGCCTGGAGGCCTCGCTCGAATGCGGCGCCCCCGTCGTCGCCATCGCGGGCGGTGAGCCGCTGCTGCACAAGGAGATGCCGCAGATCGTGGACGGCCTGCTCAAGCAGGGCCGCATCGTCATCCTCTGCACCAACGCGCTCCTGCTCGAGAAGCGCATGGAGGCCTACAAGCCGCATCCCCGCTTCATCTGGGACATCCACCTGGATGGCGACAAGGCGCAGCATGACTGGGCCGTGAGCCAGGAGGGCGTGTATGACCGCGCCGTCGAGGCGCTGAAGAAGGTCCGTGCCGCCGGCTTCCGCACCGCCATCAACTGCACCCTCTTCAACAATGCCGATGCCGGGCGCACCGCGAAGTTCTTCGACGAGGTGACGGCGATGGGCGTGGACAACATCATGCTCTCGCCCGGCTACGCCTATGAGCGCGCGCCGGACCAGAAGCACTTCCTGAACCGCCAGGCGACCAAGAACCTCTTCCGCGACGTGTTCCGCCACAACACCGGCCAGGACAAGCCCAAGTGGCGCATGGGCAACAGCCCGCTCTTCCTCGATTTCCTCGCCGGCAACCAGAGCTACCACTGCACGCCCTGGGGCAATCCCACGCGCAACATCTTCGGCTGGCAGCGCCCCTGCTACCTGCTGGGCGAGGGCTACGCGAAGAGCTTCACGGAGCTGATGGAAACCACCGACTGGGACAAGTACGGCGTCGGCAATTATGAGAAATGCGCCGACTGCATGGTGCATTCCGGCTTCGAGGCGACGGCCGCGCTCGATGCCATCAAGCGCCCCTGGAAGGCCGTCGCCGCCCAGTTGCGCGGCCCGCGCACCGAAGGCCCCATGGCGCCCGAGATCGACCTCTCGAACCAGCGCCCGGCCGAATACGTCTTTTCCGCCCATGTGCAGAAGGCGATGGGCGAAATGGCGCATGAGGGCCCCCGCAAGGGGGCCAAGCATGGCGACACCGCCAAGCCGGTTGCGGCCGCGGAATAACCTGCGGCCGCACTGGATCAGGCCGGCGCATTCTGGGTAGCGTGACGCAACGCGCATGCAACCAGGATGGTCGCCGGTTTGGAGTTTTCACGTTTTCTGCTGGCCCTCCTGGCATCCACGGCCCTGATCGGCGGCGATGCCCTGGCTCAGGGCGGCCAGGGTGGCTCGGGCATCGGCGGCGCGGGCGGCTCCGGCAGCAATTTTTCCGCGGGCGGCGCCGGCGGCGATAACGCGTCCTTCGGTGGCGGCGGTGGCGGCGCGGGCGATACGGGCGGCGCCGGCGGCGCGGGCGATGCGCCCGGCGGGGCGGGCGGCGGCGGCCCCGGCGCGGCCGGCAGTCCCGGCGCGGATGGCACCCTCGCGGGCGGCGGCGGCGGCGGTGGTGCCCATGGCCTGGTCGATTCCATCCTTCCCAGCGGGCCGATCACCGGCGGCGCGGGCGGCGCGGGCGGCGCGGGGGCCGATGCGGGCGGCGGGGGCGGCGGGGGCGGCACCGGCCTCGTCTTCATCGCCCCGGGCAATGCCGGCACGCTCTTCGACCCCGTCACCGGCGGCGCGGGTGGCGCGGGCGGCGCTTCCCCCACGGGCCTGCCGGGCGATGGCGGGCAGGGCGGCGCGGGCATCACCTTCACCTCGACCGACGGCGTCACGCTGCAGATCAACGCGAATGTCTCGGGCGGCGCGGGTGGCGGCCCCTTCGCCGAGGGCGGCGTGGGCATCCGGGGCGAGGGCCTCTCGCTCACCCTCAACGCCACGCTCTCGGCCGGGCTCAGCGGCAATGGCACCCAGGGCGCCGCCGCCCTGGATCTGCTGGGCGGGACCAACCAGCTCACCCTCGGCGCGGGCGGTTCGGTGCAGGGCGTCATCGCGCTCCAGGGCTTCGCCGCGCTGGAATTCGCGCAAGCCACCGACGCCACGCTCGCCGCCGGCATCTCGGGCCTCGGCTCCATCAGCAAGACCGGGGCGGGCACGCTCACGCTGAACGGCGCGGGCCTTTTCTCCGCCGGCACCAGCATCCAGTCCGGCGCGCTGGTGCTGGGCCACGCCGCGGCGCTGGGCGCCGGCCTCATCACCATCGGCGACGCCACGCTGCGCACGGCCGTGGATGCGACGCTGGCGCAGGACATCCGGATCACCGGGGGCGCCAACGCCACCATCGCCGCCGCCGCCGGCACCACGCTCACGCTCAGCGGCGGGCTGACGACGCTGGCCGGCTCCACGCTGACGCTGGGCGCCAGCGGCGCCACGGGCACGATCGTGGCGGGCTTCGGGAGCGTGGACACGACCGACCTCGCCACCACCGCCCTCGTCATCGCGGCCGGGCGCGTGGTCTCGGGCGGCTTCGCCTTCAACGACCTCACCGCCAACGCCGCCAGCGTCGCCATCCGGTCCGGCGCCACGCTCGACCTGGACGGGCGGCTCAGCACCATCGGCAACCTCCAGGGTGCCGGCACGCTCACCAATACGGACCTGATCCGGATCCGCGAGGGCAGCTTCTCGGGCGCCATCACCGGCACCAGCGGCAGCCTGGAGAAGACCGGCAGCGGCACGCTCACGCTCAGCGGCGCCAACAGCTACACCGGCACCACCGAGATCAGCGGCGGCACGCTGCAGATCGGCGCGGGCGGCACATCGGGCACGCTCGGCACGGGGGCGGTGATCAATGACGGCGCGCTCGTCTTCAACCGCAGCGATGCGCTGACCGTCGCCAACCAGATCTCCGGCAGCGGCACGCTGACCCAGGCGGGCGGCGGCGTGCTGACGCTGACGGCGGCGAACAGCCACACGGGCGGCACCACGATCAGCGCGGGAACGCTGGCGCTGGGCCACATGGACGCCGCCGGCACGGGCCTGGTCACGATGACGGGCGGCGGCCTGCGCGCGAATGTGACCGGCACGCTCGGCAACGCCATCAACCTCACCGACAATGCGAGCGGCCGCCTCGCTGCCGCCACGGGCGAGACGCTGACGCTGACGGGCGCGCTCTCGCTCCGGCCCGGCACCACGCTCACCATCGGTTCGGCCACGGAGACGGGGCGGGTGGTGGCGGATTTCGCGACGGTGGATGTCTTCTCGCCCGCCACCATCGCGCTCACCATCGCGGGCGGCCGGCTCGCCGCCGGCAATCTCGCGCTCAACCAGCTCACGCAGCTGGCCGGCAGCGTCACCATCGCCTCCGGCGCCACGCTCGACTACGGCGCGCTGACCGGCACCATCGGCAATCTGCAAGGGGCGGGCACGCTCACCGGCAGCGCCACCACGCAGATCTCCTCGGGCAGCTTCGCGGGCGTGATCGCGGGCACGGGCGGCTTCGAGAAGCTGGGGGCCGGCACGCTCACCCTCTCGGGCGCCAGCACCTATGCCGGGACCACGACGATCACGGCCGGCACGCTGCGCATCGAGGGCGCGGGCGCGCTGAGTGGCGGCGGCATCACCAACAACGCGGCGCTGGTCTTCGCGCGGAATGACACGGTCACGCTCGCCAACGCCATCTCCGGCACCGGCACGCTGACGCAGGCGGGCAGCGGTACGCTGATCCTGACCGGTGCCAACACGCACACGGGCCTCACCACCATCAACGCGGGCGGCACCATCCAGGTGGGGGATGGCGGCACCTCGGGGCAGATCAGCGGCGGCGCCGTCCTGAACAATGGCGCGCTGGTGGTGAACCGGGGTGATGCAGTGACACTCGCCAACGCCATCTCGGGCAGCGGCGCGCTGACCCAGGCGGGGCCGGGCGTGCTGACGCTGACGGGGGCCAACAGCCATTCGGGCCTCACCACGATCAACAGCGGCACGACGCTGCGCGTCGAGGGCACGGGCACGCTGGGGACGGGGAGGGTGGCGAATGAGGGCGCGCTGGTCTTCGCGCGGCCCGGGGCCGTCTCGCTCGCCGGCAACCTCTCCGGCACGGGCAGCCTCGCGCAGGCGGGTGGCGGCACGCTCACCATCAGCGGCGCCGCGACCCATACGGGCGGCACCAGCATCGCGTCGGGCGGCACCCTGCGCGTCACCGGCAGCCTCTCGGGCGATATCGCCAATGCCGGCGCGCTGGTCTTCGAGCGCGCCACCGCCCTGACCTATGGGGGCGCGATCTCCGGCGCGGGCACGCTCACCCAGGCGGGCACGGGGACGCTGACGCTGACCGGCGCGAACACGCACACGGGCGGCACCACCATCAGCGCCGGGCGGCTCAGCATCGGCGATGGCGGGACAACGGGCAGCGTCGCGGGCAACATCACGAACAACGCGCTTCTGGTCTTCAACCGGAGCGATGCCGTGACCTATGGCGGCGTGATCTCGGGCACGGGCGGCGTGACGCAGGCGGGCACCGGCACGCTCACGCTCACCGGGGCCAGCACGCATACGGGCGGCACCAGCGTCACGGCCGGCACGCTCGGCATCGCCGCCGGGGCCACGCTGTCCAGCAACGCGACCGTGACGGTCGCCGAGGGCGGCACGCTGATCTACGAGAGCGGCGCGCATGCGGGCAACAACACGCATGTGGTGCGGGGCGCGGTGACGGGCGGCGTGCCCGGCGGCCTCCTGCGCTTCCTCGGCACGGCGAGCGCGGGGAGCGGCACCTACACGAACACGGCCGGCGACGGCCTCGTCTCCGCGGCGACGAACGAGATCCGCTTCGAGGGCACCAGCACGGCGGCGACGGCGACGCTGATCAACGAGGCGGCGCCCTCCTACTGGATCGCCATCCCGACCATCACCTTCCGTGACCAGGCGAGCATGGGTGCCGCCACCATCATCAATCGCGGCGGGCCGAGCTGGCAGCCGGCGGGCAGCCTGGTCGAGCTGCGCGACGACGCGACGGCGGCGACGGCCAGGCTCACCATCGGCGGCTCCATCGGCTATGACACGATCGGTGCGCGGCTGGTCTTCCAGGACCGGAGCACCGCGGCCGATTCCACCATCCGGCTTCTGGGCGGGTCGGGCAACCCCGCGATCAGCGGCACGGGGGGCGGCGGCGGGAGCCTGGAGTTCCTGGGCGACGCGACGGCCGGCACGGCCCGCATCACCGCCGAGGGCGGCAGCTTCGGCGGCAGGGGCGGCCATGTCGCCTTCCGCGGCAGCCAGGACGCGCCGCAGGCCAGCCTGCGCCTGGAAGGCAATGCGGTGCTCTACCTCCCCCTGTTCCAGGGCACCTCCTTCCGCCTCGGCACGCTCTCGGGCGAGGGCGAGGTCTCGCTCGGGGGCAAGGAGATCCGCCTGGGCGGCAACAACACGGACCAGGCCTCGGGCGCCGCCTTCGGCGCCGATGGCACGGGCGGCACGCTCACCAAGGAGGGCACGGCCACGCTGACGCTGACCGGCGCCAGCCGCCTCTCGGCCGTGCAGGTGACCCAGGGCGCGCTGCGCCTGGGCGATGGCGGCGCGCTGGGCAGCCCCTCGGTCGCCGTCTCGGCCGGGGCGCGGCTGGAGGTGAATGCGTCGGGCAGCCTCACGCTGCCGCAGGTCATCTCCGGCGCGGGCGCGCTCCGGCAGAGCGGCGCCGGGACGGTGACGCTCACCGGCGCCAACACCTATACCGGCGGCACCACCATCAGCGCCGGCACGCTGGAACTCGGTCCCGGCGGCACGCTCGGCACCGGCGCGGTCGTGAACGACGCGACGCTCGCCATCAACCGCGCGGATGCCGTCACCATCGCCAATGCCATCTCCGGCAGCGGCCTGCTCCGGCAGGCCGGCCCAGGCACGACGACGCTGACCGGCGCCAACAGCTATACCGGCGGCACGGTGATTTCCGGCGGGACGCTCTCCGTGGGCGCGGACGTCAATCTCGGCACGCCGGCCCGTGGCCTCATCACCCTGGCCGGCGGCACCCTCGCCACCACCGCGAGTTTCACCATCAGCCGGCCCATGGCGCTGGAGGGCGCGGGCGGCGCCCTGGCGCCGGCGCCGGGCACGACGCTGACCCTGAATGAGATCGCCACGACCAGCGGGCCGGGCGGGCTGACGCTGACCGGCGGGGGCCGGCTGCTCGTCAGCAGCGGGCTCAACCATGAGGGGCCGACGCGGGTGATGGCCGGCAGCCTTGTCCTCCAGGGGGGGCTGATAGGCTCGGGACCGCTCTTCGTCGCGGCCGGCGCCACGGCGAACCTCGCCTTCACCTTCGCGCGCGGGATGACCGTCGCCTCGCTGGCGGGGGATGGCCTGGTGCTGCTGGGCAGCGCCCCGCTCGCCATCACGCAGGGCGGCACGAGCTTCGGCGGCACGCTGGCCGATGCCGGCGCCGGCGCCCGCGGCACGCTCTCCCTGCTCGGCGGCACCACCACCCTCGACGGCACCTCGCGGATCGGCGGCCAGACGCTGATCCGGGGCGCCACGCTGATCGTGAACGGCGCGATCGAGGGTGGGGCCGGGATCGTGATTGATGGCGGGCAGCTCATCGTGAACGGGGTGCTGCGCGGCCTGCCCAGCGTCACGCTCAATGGCGGCGGGATGTTGGTAAATGGCGCGGTGGACGGGGCGAATGTCATCGTCAATGGCGGCACGCTGGGCGGCAGCGGCACCCTGCCGGGCGTCACCGTGGCGAATGGCGCGACGCTGGCCCCCGGCAATTCCATCGGCACGATCACCATCGCGGGGCTGACCCTGGAGGCCGGCTCCACCACCGCGATCGAGGTGCAGGGCGGCCTCGCGGATCGCATCCAGGTCACGGGCCATGCCGCGCTCGGCGGCACGCTGCGGCTGCTGCCGCTGGGCGGGTCCTACAATTTCAACACGCCCTACATCCTGCTCCAGGCCGGCAGCGTGAGCGGCCAGTTCGCCCAGGTGAGCACGAGCGGCAGCTTCGGCGCGGGCGTCGAGGCGAATGTGAGCGTCACGCCGACCCAGGTGCTGCTGGGGCTGACGCCGGCCCCGCTCACCACGGCGGCCATCTCGACCCTCACCAGCTTCAACCAGCGCTCGGCCGCGGGCGCGCTGGATGCGGCGAACCGGGCGGGCGGCAATCTCTCGCCCTTCTTCAACGTGTACAACCAGCCGGCCAGCACGATCGGCCTGGCGGTGAACCAGCTCTCGGGGGAGATCGCGACCGGCACGGGGGCGATGGGCTTCGCCGCGGGCGAGCAGTTCCTGGCGACCCTCCTCGATCCGCTCGGCTATGGTCGCGAGAGCATGATGGGCGGGCGGTTGCGCCCCGGCGGGGATGGCGATGGCAGCGCGCCCAACGCCAAGCGCCACGCCGTCTGGGGCACGGCGACCGGCGGCTACAACCGCACGAGCGGCGATGCGGCGGATGGCTCGGCCGCCCGCACGGCGCGCATGGCGGGCTTCGCGCTGGGCTTCGACCATCTGATCGGCGCGCGGAGCATCGCGGGCGTGGCCATCGCGGTGGGCGAGAGCGGCACCTCGCTCGCGAGCGGGCAGGGGAGCGGCACTGCCAATTTCGGCCAGATCGGCGCCTATGGCACGACGCGCTTCGGCAGCTTCACGGTTTCGGGTGCCGGCGCCTTCACCTTCATGGATGTGGACACCAAGCGCACGCTCTACTTCCTGAACAGCGACCAGCAGCGGGCGGGCCTGGGCGCCCAGGTCTATTCGCTGCGCGCCGAGGCGCGGCAGGATGGCCTGGCCTTGGGCGGCGGCTTCCGCGCGCTGCCGATCGCGGCGCTGCAATGGCAGCAGGTGAACAACCAGGGCTACACGGAGAGCAGCACCGTGACCGGCACGACCCATGGCGTGACGGTGGGCGGGCAGAGCCAGACCTCGCTGCGCGGCGAATTGGGCGCGCAGCTGGAGGGTGTGGCGCAGCTGGGTTCGGTGCCGGTGCAGGGTTATCTGCGGGCGTCCTGGGCCCATTACATGACGCGCGACGCCTCGATGGCGGTGGGCTTCGCCTCGCTGCCCAATGCGGGCTTCACGGTGCGGGGCGCGCAGGCCGGATGCCAATGCGGCGCTGCTCGCGGGGGGGCTGGAGATGCCCATCGCGGCCGGGCTGACGCTCGGCGCGCGGGTGGAGAGCGAGTTCTCGGGCAATGTGACGCAGGTCGCGGGCACGGCACGGCTGCGGTATCGCTTCTGACGCGCCGCCCCGCGTGCTCCTTGGACGCGCCGCCCCGCGTGTTCTTTGACGCGCCGCCCCGCGTGTGGGACGAGTTCCCGCGTGACCGACCCCTGGCAGCATTTCGACGCCGTGCCCGATCCCGGCCCGCCCTTCGCCACGCGCTACCCCGCGCGCATGCCCGATGGCAGCGTGCTCCACCTGCCCATCCGCCCCATCGGCGTGGCCGGCCTCATCGCCACCCAGGCGAGCTTTCCCGTGGTGCATGCGCTGGTGCGCTGGATGGCCGAAGCCGCGGCCCCGCTGCGCGCCGAGATGGTCCTGGGCCTGCCCACCCTCGGCCATGTCTTCGCCCCGCTGCTCGCCGAGCGGCTCGGCCATGCCAACTGGGTCGCCGCCGGCTATTCGCGCAAGCTCTGGTATGAGGAGCGGCTCTCCGTGCCCATGCGCTCCATCACCACCACCGCGGAGCGCCGCCTCTGGCTCGATCCGCGCATGCTGCCCCGCCTCGAGGGGCGGCGTGTGCTGCTGGTGGATGACGTGGTCTCCTCCGGCTCCTCCGCCCGCGCCGGTCTCGCCCTCCTGCAGGCGGCGGGGCTGCGCCCGGTGGGGCTCTGCGTCGCGATGATCCAGACCCGCGCCTGGGCGGCGGAATGGCCGGCCGACATCCCGGTGGTCAGCGTCTGCGAGACGCCGCGCCTGCGCGAGGAGGCGGGCGGCTGGGTTCCCGCCCCCGGCTGAGACCTACCGCAAGGCCGAGAGCAGCGGCGCCAGGGCCAGCAGGCCGAGCACGATCATGATGCCATAGGCGATGATGCTGCCCCAGTTCGGGCCTCGCTTGCCGCCATCGGGCGGCCGGGTGGGTAGAGCCATGTCGAGACATCCTGTCTGCGCGCGGAGCGGCGGGACCGGGCGGCGCCCGCGTCCTGCTGCGGTTTTTGTCCGTGCAACTATCATGCCTCAGACTCAGGTTTTCCGGAATACAAGGAAACCCGGCCGCCCGATGGCCATTTCCCTCGCGCCCGAACCGGGTAAGCTCACCCCCTGCCTCGAGGAGAGCCATGATGCGCCCGAATTCCCTGCACGCCGCCGACATCGCGCACTTCATCCACCAGCAGACCGACCTCGCCGATCATCACGAGCACGGTGCCGTGCTCATGGCGCGCGGCGAGGGCGTGCATGTCTTCGACACGGAGGGGCGGGAATACATCGAGGCCATGGCCGGGCTCTGGTGCGCCTCGCTCGGCTTCTCGGAGAAGCGGCTGGCGGATGCGGCGTACAAGCAATTGCTGGCGCTGCCCTATTACCACACCTTCTTCCAGAAGGGGCATGAGCCCGCGGTGCGCCTGGCCGAGAAGCTCATCGAGATGGCGCCCGGCAACCTCACCCATGTGCTGTTCCAGTGCTCGGGCTCGGAGGCGAACGACGCCGCGATCAAGCTGATCTGGTACTACAACAACCAGCGCGGCAAGCCGTCGAAGAAGAAGCTCATCGGCCGCATCCGCGGCTATCACGGCAACACCGTCGCCACCGCCTCGCTCTCCGGCCAGCCGCACATGCAGGCCGATTTCGACCTGCCCTATGGCGACCGCTTCCTGCACATCAGCAACCCGAACTACTACCGCGCCCATGAGCCGGGCGAGACGGAGCTGCAATTCTCGGCAAGGATGGCGGCGGAACTCGAAGCCCTGATCGAGCGCGAGGGGCCTGAGAACATCGCCGCCTTCTTCGCCGAGCCGGTGCAGGGCGGCGGCGGCGCCATCACGCCGCCCGAGGGCTATTTCCAGGCCATCCAGCCCATCCTGAAGAAGCACGACATCCTCTTCGTGGCGGATGAGGTGATCTGCGGCTTCGGCCGCACCGGCCACATGTGGGGCTGCCAGACCTATGGCATCACGCCCGACATCCTGACCTGCGCGAAGCAGCTCACCGCCGCCTACCAGCCGCTCTCGGCCACGCTGATTTCCGCGCCGATCCAGGAGGCGCTGATCCAGGGTTCGAAGAAGCACGGCAGCTTCGGCCATGGCTTCACCTATGGCGGCCATCCCGTCGCCTGCGCGGTCGGCCTCGAGACGCTCGCCATCTATGCCGAGCGGGACATGGTGGGCCATGTGCAGCGCGTCTCGCCCGCCTTCCTGGGCGGCCTTGCCGCCTTCCGCGGCCATCCGCTGGTGGGCGATGTGCGCGGCGTCGGCCTCATCGCCGGCGTCGAGCTCATGGCCGACAAGACGACGCGCACGCCCTTCGACCCCGCGCGCAAGGTCGGCGTGCTGGTGCAGCAGAAATGCCATGAGGCGGGCCTCGTGGTCCGCGCCATCGGCGACCGCATCGCCTTCACGCCGCCGCTCATCATGACCGAGGCCGAGATCGCGCTGATGTGCCGCCGCTTCGGCCAGGGGCTGGACGCCGCCTGGATGGCGATGCGCGAGGAGGCGGCGGTCCCCGCCTGAATTTCATCGGCGGCGTTCACGGGCCGGTAATCCCTGCCCGTGAATGTCGGCGCATGAAAAACGTCCTCCCGCGCCTCGCCGCGCTCAGCCTTGCCACCCGCATCGCGGCCGTGGGGCTCCTTGCCATCGCGCTGGCCGTGCTCGGCCTGCAGCTCTGGTCCTTCCAACGCTTCCACGCGACCGAGACAGCGCGGCTGGAGCAGCGGCTGGAGCGTGACCTCCAGCTGCTGGAGGCGGTCACCGCGCAGCTTTCCGGCGGCGCGCCCTGGCGCCTGAACGAGGGCGGGCAGCTCGTCCGCGGCGATCTCGTGCTGGAAGGCGCGAATGCGATCGTGGACATGGTCTCGCGCGCGGGCGGCGGGGTCGCCACCATCTTCAAGGGGGATGAGCGCGTCGCCACCAGCGTGGTGCGGCCGGACGGCACGCGCGCGACGGGAACGCGCCTGGCACCCGGCCCGGCCCATGCCGCCGCCATCACCCAGGGGCGGACCTATCGCGGCGAGAATGTGATCCTCGGCACCAACCACCTCACCATCTACCAGCCCATCCGCGACGCCTCGGGGCGGCAGATCGGCCTGCTCTTCGCCGGCCAGTCGCTGGCCGCGCTGGCCGCGGTCGAGGCCGCGATGACGCGGGACGGGCTGCTGGCGGGCCTTGTCGCGCTGCTGGTGATGGGCCTGGCCGGCGGCTGGATGATCCGCCGCATGCTGCGCCCGATGGGCGATCTCGGCGCCAGCGTGGGCCGCATCACGGCGGGCGAGCTCAACGCCGCCGTGCCGCATCTCGCCCGCCGCGACGAGCTGGGCGACATGGCGCGCGCCATCGAGGCGATGCGCCTCGCCCGCATCGAGACGCTGACCGCGCGCGAGGAGGCGGAGGCCGAGCGCGGCCGCCTGGAACTCGCCCGGCGCGAGGCGGCGCATGCCAATGCCGCGGCGCTCGAGGCCGCGCTGGCCGAGGCCTCGGCCAAGCTGACCGAGCGCGCCTCGCTCACCCTCCAGGCCGCGAGCCGCCTCAGCGACCTCGCCGAGCGCGCGACGGGCGAGGCGAAGCGCCTCGGCCATGGTTCGGAGGAGGCGACCGCCAATGTGCAGGCGGTGGCCGCCGCCGCCGAGGAACTCGCCGGCTCCATCGCCGAGATCACCCGCCAGGTGACCGAGGCCTCCGGCGTCGCCGACCGCGCGCTGGCCCAGGCGCAGGAGACGGATGTGACGGTGCGCGGCCTCTCCACCGCCGCCCAGCGCATCGGCGAGGTGGTGCGCCTGATCGAGACCATCGCGGCGCAGACCAACCTGCTCGCGCTCAACGCCACGATCGAGGCGGCGCGCGCGGGCGAGGCCGGCAAGGGCTTCGCCGTCGTCGCCGGCGAGGTGAAGAGTCTCGCCTTGCAGACCGGCCGCGCGACGGAGGAGATCGCGAGCCAGATCGGCGCCATCCAGGCGACGACGGAGGGCGCGGCGCAGGCCATCGCCGGCATCGGCCAGACCATCCAGGAGCTGCACGTGATCTCGGCCGCCATCGCCGATGGCATGTCCCAGCAGGGCGACGCGACGCGCGAGATCGCCCGCGGCGTCGCGCATGCGGCGGCCGCGACGGATGTCGTCACCGGCGGCGCCCACGCGCTGAGCGGCGAGGTGGCGGAGACGGATGCCGCCGCGCGCGAATTGCGCGGCCTGGCCGGCGAGCTGGACGCCTCGGGCCGCTTCCTGCGCGAGGAGGTCTCCTCCCTCGCGGCGCGGCAGCGGCAAGGCTAGAGCATGATGCGTTGAGGCGGAATCGCCGAAACGCTGAACCATCCTCTCAGCAAAAAGCTGGACCGCGCGAAGTGAACGCATGTGAACGCAGCACGGTCCAGGTCACCTTACGGCCCCATCCGGCGAACCCCCGCAACATCCCGCATCTTCTGCAACCGGGATGTCCACCCTATGTGTGGGCGCGGAACAGGGAGGTGCGGATCATGGAATACGCGACCAGGGAATATGCGACCTTGGGCGGGGGCTGCTTCTGGTGCCTCGACGCCGCCTACCGGGATGTGGCGGGTGTGCATGAGGTCGTCTCCGGCTATGCCGGCGGCCACACGGTCAACCCGACCTATGAGCAGGTCTGCGCCAAGAAGACCGGCCATGCCGAGGTGGTGCGGATCGGCTTCGACCCGGCCATCGTCACCTATGCCGACCTGCTGCGGATGTTCTTCACCCTGCACGACCCGACCACGAAGGACCGCCAGGGCGCCGATGTCGGCCCGCAATACCGCTCCATCATCCTGGCCGAGACGCCCGAGCAGAAGGCCGTGGCGCAGGCCGTGATGGCCGAGGTGACGGCCGCCGGCATCTGGGGCGCGCCGCTGGTCACGGAACTCGTGCCCGCCGGCACCTTCTACGCGGCCGAGCCCGAGCACCAGAACTACTTCGCGCTCAACCCGTGGTCCGGCTATTGCCGCGCGGTGATCGCGCCGAAGGTGAGCAAGTTCCGCAAGAGCTTCGCCGCGCGCCTCAGCCGTGCCCCCGTCGCTGGCATGGGGCCCTGAGCCATGTTCTTCGGCAAGAAGACGAGCACGCAGGACTTCCCGATCCAGCGGAGCGAGGCGGAGTGGCGCGCCATGCTCTCGCCCGCCGCCTACAAGGTGCTGCGCGAGCACGGCACGGAGCGCGCCGGCACCTCGCCCCTCAACCACGAGAAGCGGCCCGGGGTTTTCCATTGCGCGGGCTGCGACACGCCGCTCTTCGACGCCGAGACGAAGTTCGAAAGCGGCACGGGCTGGCCCTCCTTCACCAGCCCCATCGCGGGGAATGTCGGCGAGAGCGAGGATAACAGCTTCTTCATGCGCCGCACCGAGGTGCATTGCGCCGCCTGTGGCGGCCACCTCGGCCATGTCTTCCCGGACGGGCCGGAGCCCACCGGGCTGCGCTACTGCATGAATGGTGTTTCGCTGCATTTCAAGCCGAGGTAATTCTTGCCATCCGGCCCTATCGTCTTGAATTCTTCAGATTTCCGGGGCTAAATGCGCGTGTAACCTGAGGCTTGAAAGACCCCCGCTCGAAAGCCGCGCACTCGAAAGCCCCGCTGCCATGTGGCGCGCCGCACTGCTGCTCCTTCTGACCGCCACGCTCAGCGCCCCCGTGTCCGCGCGCGCCGACACGGTCTACGTCATCAACTCCGCCGATGCCTCGATCTCGGTGCTGGACGCCACCACGCGCACCGAAACGCGGCGCATTCCGCTGCTGCGCGAGGGGCATCACCTGGTCGTGACGCCCGATGGGCGCGAGTTGGTGGTGGGCGACAGTGGCGGGAACGAGCTCTTCTTCATCGACCCCACGACCGGCGAGATCCGCCGGCGCGAGCGCATCAGCAACCCCTACCACCTCGAATACAGCCCGGATGGGCGTTATCTCGTCATCGCCTCGCTCCGGCGGGACCAGATCGACATCTATGACGCGGCGACCCTCTCGCTGATCCACCGCTTCCGCCAGCCGGACAAGCCGAGCCACGTGGCCTTCAGCCCGGACAGCCGCTTCGTCTACGTCACGCTGCAGGGCACGGGGCAGGTGGCGGCCGTGGACATGGCCACCCGCAGCACCCTCTGGATCCAGGATGTGGGGCCCGAACCCGCCGGCATCATCTGGCATCGCGGCCGGCTGCTCATCGGCCTGATGGGCCGCACCGACTTCGTCTCGCTCGACCCCGAGACGCGCGAGGTGCGGACGGCCTTCACGGTGGGCCGCGGCGCGCACAACGTCTTTCCCTCGCCCGATGGGCGCTTCCTCTACGCCACCTCCCGCGTGGACAGCCGCATCGCCGAGGTGGATGCGGCGACGCTCGAGGTGCGGCGCGTCTTCGAGGTGCCGGGCGGACCCGACTGCATCGCCTTCGATTCAGACGGCCGGATCTTCGCCACCCTGCGCTGGATCGGCCGCGTCCTCATGCTCGACCCCGCGACGGGCGAGCAGGCGCAGATCCGCGTGGGGCGCAGCCCGCATGGCATCTTCGTGATGCCACGCCGCCCCGGTCTCGGCGCCGATTTCGCCTTCGCCACACCCGGCGCCGTCAGCGGCCCGCGCCCCATGCCGCAGCCCGTGGTGGGCGGCGGCACCATCACCCGTGCCGCGCCCGTGGCCGCCCCCGCCGCGCTGCCGCAGGCTGACATGACGGTGCGCGTCAATGCGGGCCACCCGGCCAGCTATCCGGCCCGCCCCTCGCTTCGCTGATCATGCTCACCCGCCGGGCCGTCACCATCGGCGCCCTGGGGCTGGGCGCCACGCCCGCCGCCGCGCAGCTGGCGCGCCCGCCGATCGCGCGTGGCTGCGCCGGCACGCTCTACCTCACCATCGACACCGGCTGGTCGCGCGAGGCGGAGATGATCGCGGCCAGCATGGCCCGCCACGGCGTACGCGCGACCCTCTTCATCGCCAATGAGCCGACGCATCGCGGCGATCGCAACCTCGACCCCTCCTGGGCGCCCTTCTGGCGCGCCCGCGCGGCCGAGGGCCATGTCTTCGCCAGTCACACCTGGCGCCACTGGTATTTCCGCGGCGACCCGGCGCCAGGCCGCGTCACCTATGCCTCCCGCCGGAATGAGGGGCAGGAGGTGCTGGACCAGGCCGGGCTTTGCGCCGAACTGGCGCGCCCCATCGAGGCGCTGCGCGCCATGGTGCCGGACGCGACCGTGCTCCCGCTCTGGCGCGCACCGGGCGGCATCGTGACGCCCGGCGCGGTGCGCATGGCCGCCGCCTGCGGCCTCACCCACCAGGGCTGGACGGCGAATGGCTTCCTGGGTGACGAACTCGCCTCCGACGCGCATCCCAATGCGGCCCTGCTGCGCCAGAACCTCAGCCGCATCCGCCCGGGCGAGGTGCTGGTGATGCATTGGGGCGTGCGCTCCCGCCGCGAGCCCTTCGGCCTCGTCTTCGACCAGCTCCTCACCGGCCTGATCGAGCGCGGCTTCTGCTTCGCCCCCCTGCCAGCTGAAGGCATCGCCCGATGATCGCCGACGCCTATGAACGCTTCACCGGCTGGCTCTTCGAGGCGCTGCTCCAGCCGCTGATGTACGAACTCGGCCTGATGGACTGGGCCGACGAGGCCTTCCACTGGATGGACTTCTTCGTCTTCGGCGTGATCCAGGTGATGGTGGTGGCCGCCGTCTGCCTGCCGCTGGAGCGCTGGCGCCCCGTCGAGCACTGGGACAGCCGGCGCCGCGTCTGGACCGACGTGACCTACACGCTGCTCACGCGCCTCGGCATCCTGCCCATGCTGGGCTTCATCCTCTTCTTCGCCGCCTCGGCCCGCATCGAGGGCTGGATCGCGGATTCCGGCTTCGTGCCGCCGACGCTCGAGACCTTCCTGCCCTGGCTGCGCGAATGGCCGCTGGTGGCGCTGGCCTGCTACATCGTCATCCTGGATTTCGCCGAATACTGGCGCCACCGCTTCCAGCACCAGTTCGGCTGGTGGTGGGCGCTGCATTCCATCCATCACGCCCAGACGCAGATGACCTTCTGGACGGATGACCGCAACCACGTGCTGGATGACGTGATCGCCGCCGCCTGGTTCGGCGTGATCGCGGTGCTGATCGGCGTCCCGCCCGGGCAATTCCCGATCATCCTGCTGGTCCTGCGCCTCGCCGAAAGCCTCAGTCACGCCAATGTCCGCCTCGATTTCGGGCGGGTGGGCGAGCGGCTGCTGGTCAGCCCGCGCTTCCACCGGCTGCATCACGGCGTCCTCAGCGTGGGCCAGGCGGGGAAGAATTACGGCGTGCTGCTCCCCGTCTGGGACTGGATCTTCGGCACGGCCGATTTCAACCGCGCCGCCTACCCGCGCACCGGCGATCCGGGCGCGCCCCGGGCCTATGTCTCGGGCGGCTGGTTCGCCCAGCAGGCGGAGGGGCTGCGACAGGTCTGGCGGGCGCTCCGGGCGAAGGGGCAGGGGTGAGGCGCCGGGCTTTCTTCCCCAAAGCATCGCATCCCCATATGTTGGCCCCCGACACAGCACCCGCCACAGAGCAACGATGAGCACCCCCGAGAGCCAAATCCCCTATGAGAGCTGGGCCGCCCGCGCATTGCGCGGCGTGGCGGTGGACGCGCTGGAACACGCGGCCCGCGAGGGCCTGCCCGGCGAGCACCACTTCTACATCTCCTTCCGCACCGACCACCCCGGCACGAAGATTCCCGACCATCTCAAGTCCCGCTACCCGCATGAGATGACGATCGTCCTGCAGCACCGCTTCTGGGATCTGATGGTGGACCGCGCGGCCGAGCGTTTCTCGGTGGGGCTTTCCTTCTCCGGTGTGCCCTCCGTGCTTTCCGTGCCCTTCGGCGCGCTGACCGCCTTCCAGGACCCGCACGCCAATTTCGGCCTGCGCTTCGAGCCGGACGAGACCGATGTGGCGGGCCTGCCCGAAGCCGCGCCGGAGCCCGAGCCCATGCCGCTCCCGCCCGCCGCCTCCGAGACGCCGCAGGTGGTGAGCCTCGACGCCTTCCGCCGCAAGCGGGAGTAGCGGCCCAGCGGGCAGGATGACGCGGGCGCGCGCCCGCGCTATCCATGGGGCAACCAACAATCGCCGAGGCCGCCATGCCGCTTGATGCTGATCACGCCACCCCCGCCCGCCCGCCGGGCTTCGCCTTCAGCACGATGTTCCCGCTGGCCGAGGACCAGACCACCTACCGCAAGCTCGACATCGCGGGTGTGACCACCATCGAGGTGGAGGGCAAGAAAGTCCTGAAGGTGAAGCCGGAGGCGCTGGTGGAACTCGCCCGCGTCGCCTGCCATGACGTCTCGCACCTGCTGCGCCCGGCCCACCTGCAGCAGCTCGCCAATATCCTGAAGGACCCCGAGGCGAGCGCGAATGACCGCTTCGTGGCGCTCGACCTGCTGAAGAACGCGAACATCGCGGCCGGCGGCGTGCTGCCCATGTGCCAGGACACCGGTACCGCCATCGTCTTCGGCAAGAAGGGCCAGCGCGTCTGGGTCGAGGGCGACGAGGAGGAGGCGCTCTCCTACGGCGTGGCGCGCACCTACACCGAGACCAATCTGCGCTATTCGATGATGGCGCCGATCTCGATGTATGAGGAGGTGAACAGCGGCAACAACCTGCCGGTGGAATTCTCCATCATGGCCTCGCCCGGCGAGCACCACGCCGACGAGTTCCACCTGATGTTCATCCTCAAGGGCGGCGGCTCGGCCAACAAGACCTTCCTGTACCAGCAGACGCGCGCGGTGCTGAACAAGCAGAAGCTGCTCGCCTTCATCGAGGAGAAGGTGAAGACGCTCGGCACCTCCGCCTGCCCGCCCTATCACCTCTCGGTCGTCATCGGCGGCACGAGTGCGGAGCTGAACCTGAAGGCGGTGAAGCTCGGCAGCACCAAGTGGCTGGATGGGCTGCCGGGGAAGGGCGACAAGTCGGGCCACGCCATCCGTGACCATGAGCTGGAGGCCGAGATCCACAAGCTCACGCAGTCGCTCGGCATCGGCGCGCAGTTCGGCGGCAAGTATTTCTGCCATGATGTGCGCGTGATCCGCATGGCGCGGCACGGCGCCTCGCTGCCCATCGGCATCGGCGTCTCTTGCAGCGCCGACCGCCAGATCAAGGCGAAGATCACGCCGGAGGGGATCTTCCTCGAACAGCTCGAGACCGACCCCGCGCATTACCTGCCGGAGCACACGGAGGACATCCTGGGCGGCGAGGTGGTGAAGATCGACCTCAACCAGCCGATGGATGCGATCCGCGCGACGCTGACGAAATATCCGGTGAAGACCCGCGTCTCGCTCACCGGCACCATCGTGGTGGGCCGCGACATCGCGCATGCGAAGCTGCAGGAGCGGCTGGATGCGGGCCTTGGCCTGCCGCAATACCTGAAGGACCACCCGATCTACTACGCCGGCCCCGCCAAGACGCCCGAGGGCATGCCCACCGGCAGCTTCGGCCCGACGACGGCCGGCCGCATGGACAGCTATGTGGAGGCCTTCCAGAAGGCCGGCGGCAGCCTCGTCATGCTCGCCAAGGGCAACCGCTCCAAGGCCGTTTTGCACGCCTGCAAGACCTATGGCGGCTTCTACCTGGGTTCCGTCGGCGGCCCGGCCGCGCGCCTCGCGCAGGACTGCATCAAGAAGGTCGAGGTGCTGGAATATCCGGAACTCGGCATGGAGGCGGTGTGGAAGATCGAGGTGGAGGATTTCCCCGCCTTCATCGTGGTTGATGACAAGGGCAACGACTTCTACGAGGGCCTGGAATGATGGGGACCTTCAAGGTTTCTGCCAATCTTATCGACACCCTGCGTGATCAAAGGATTGGGGCTGCCTTTTGGGGTGAGGTTTTCGATCTCAAGAGAGCCCCGGCGAAGGGTGACCTCGTTCATTTTCCTGAGCTCAAGAAGTTCGGATTTGATGTCCTGTTGGAGGTTAAGAGAGTGACTTGGACCTTGCAGCCGGAAATTGCTGGCTATGACTGCATGATCGACGTGTCCATTGAAAAAACCAGCGACGAGATTGAGTAATGTTGATCCTTCGGCCCAATTGCGAATGCTGCGATCGCGACCTGCCGCCGGACAGCCCGCACGCGCTCATCTGCTCCTACGAATGCACCTGGTGTGATGACTGCGCGCGGGACAAGCTCGGCATGAAATGCCCGAACTGCCAGGGCAACCTCGTCCCGCGCCCCATCCGCCCGGCGGCGATGCTGGCGAAGCACCCCGCCAGCACCGAACGCAAATTCCGCCCGGAGCGCTGCGCGTGAACGGCTACCGCTTCCTCCTCGCGCTGCGCGAGGACGGCCTCGGCCCCCTCGCGACCGAGATGGTGGAGCTGGACGGCATCCCCAGCATCGGCCATCGCCTGCGCGTGCGGCTGGCCGATGGCGAGGCCGATCTCTTCATCGCCGAGATCATCTGGCTCCATTCGCCCGGCGCGCTCTCTCCCTCGGGGCAACTCATCCTCTCAGGACACCGGCCATGACCCGCATCCGCCTCTCCTCCGGCTCCCGCTTCGAGGAGGAAATCGGCTATTCCCGCGCTGTCGTGGATGGCGACGACATCTGGGTGTCGGGCACCACCGGCTACGACTACACGACCATGACCATCGCGGACGACGTGGCCGCGCAATGCGACCAGACCTTCCGCAACATCGCCGAAGCCCTCGCCAAGGCCGACGCCACGCTGGATGACGTGGTGCGCGTCATGTTCATCGTCCCCCGCCGTGAGGATTGGGCGCCCTGCTGGCCCGTGATCAAGAAGTATCTCGGGAAGGCGCGCCCCACCTCCACGCTCATCCATGCCGGGCTGCAGACGGATGCCATGCGCATCGAGATCGAAGTGACCGCCCGCCGCCAGAAGAAGGCCTGAGCCCATGCGCTTTTCCGTGGACCGCCTGGATCACCTCGTCATCACCGTGAAGGATGTCGAGATCAGCGCTGCCTGGTACCAGCGCGTCCTCGGCATGGAGCGCGCGGAATTCGGGCCGCATCGCCGCACCTCGCTGCGCTTCGGCGGGCAGAAGATCAACCTGCGGCCCGTGGAGGCGACGCAGGCCGAATGGTGGTCCGGCGTCGCCACGGCCCCCGGCGGGCAGGATCTGTGCTTCATCGTGACCGTCAGCGCGCCGCAGGTGGTGGAGCATCTGCACCGCTGCGGTGTCTCGATCGAACAGGGGCCGGTGCCGAAGGACGGCGCGCTCGGCCCCATCACCTCCGTCTATTGCCGCGACCCCGACCAGAACCTGATCGAGATTTCGACTTACAGCGATTGAGGGTCCAGGGAACGAGTTCCCTGGCGGGGAGTTTGAGGGGCGGCGCCCCTCAAGGAGACCACATGACCCGCACCGAAACCGACAGCCTCGGCAGCATCGAGATCCCGGCCGACCGCCTTTGGGGCCCGCAGACCGAGCGCGCGCGCGCGCTTTTCGCCATCGGGACCGAGCGTTTCCCGCCGCTGCTCATCCGTGCCATGGGCCAGCAGAAATGGGCGGCGGCCGAGGCCAATGCGCGCCTCGGCGAATTGCCGGCGCATCTGGCCGATCCGATCCGCCAGGCGGCGAACGAGATCATCCAGGGCAACCGGGACGAGGATTTCCCGCTGACCATCTGGCAGACGGGCTCCGGCACGCAGACCAACATGAACGCGAACGAGGTGATCGCGAACCGCGCGAACCAGCTCCTCGGCCACCCGCTCGGCGCGCGCGAGCCCGTGCATCCGAACGACCATGTGAATCTCGGCCAGTCCTCCAACGACAGTTTCCCGACGGTGATGCACCTCGCGGCCGCGCAGGCGGTGCAGTTCCGCCTGAAGCCGGCGCTGGAAGCGCTGGCGAGCGCGCTCAAGGCCCGCGCCGAGGAATGGGAGGGCATCCTCAAGATCGGCCGCACGCATCTGATGGATGCGGTGCCGGTCACGCTCGGCGGCGAGTTCGCCACCTATGCGCGGCAGGTGATGAACGGTGTCGCGCGGCTCGAGCTCTGCATGCCGCGC
This sequence comes from Sediminicoccus sp. BL-A-41-H5, assembly GCF_050632405.1. NCBI lineage: Bacteria > Pseudomonadati > Pseudomonadota > Alphaproteobacteria > Acetobacterales > Roseomonadaceae > Sediminicoccus > Sediminicoccus sp. BL-A-41-H5. The sequence continues at coordinate 175,212 of NZ_CP192601.1, forward strand.
CTGCTGCAACTGCCCCAGGGCGGCACCGCCGCCGGCACCGGCCTCAACACCCATCCGGATTTCGACAGCGTCTTCTGCGAGGTGGTGGGCACGCGCATCGGCCTGCCCTTCACGCCCAACCCCGACAAGTCCGAGGGCATGGCGGCGCATGACGCGCTGCTCGAACTGCATGGTGCGATGAACACCATCGCCGCCTCGCTCATGAAGATCGCGAATGACGTGCGGCTCTTGGGCAGCGGCCCGCGCGCGGGCCTCGCCGAACTCATCCTGCCGGAGGACGGCCTCTCCAGCAGCATCATGCCGGGCAAGACCAATCCGACGCAGAGCGAGGCGCTGGCCATGGTCTCGGCCCAGGTCATGGGCAATCAGGTGACGGTCACGATCGGCGCGAGCCAGGGGCACCTGGAGCTGAACACCTACAAGCCCGTCATCATCCAGGCCGTGCTGCAATCGGCGCTGCTGCTGGCCGATGCGTCGGAAAGCTTCGCGCGCAACATGGTGGAGAAGCTTGCCCCCAATCTGCCGCGGCTGGCCGAGAACCTGGCGAAATCGCTGATGCTGGCGACCGCCCTGAACCCGCATCTGGGCTATGACCGCGCGGTCGCCATCGCCAAGCTCGCGCTGCACGAGGATCTGACGCTGCGCGACGCCGCGCTCCGCCAGGGTGTCGCGGCGGAAGACTTCGACGCCTGGGTGCGGCCCGAGGCGATGCTCCGCCCTTCCGGCTGACCATGCGCCACCTCGTCAAGCGCAGCCTGCGCCTCGCGGGCCACGCCACCTCCATCGCGCTCGAGCCGGAGTTCTGGGCCGTGCTGGAGGAGGAGGCCCTGCGGCGCGAGGCGACGCTGGCGGCGCTGGTGGCCGAGCAGGACGCGGCCCGCACCGAGACCGGCCAGCCGCTCGCCAGCCGCCTGCGTGTCTTCGCGCTGGCCCTCAGCCGAGGCCGGTGAGGCGCAGCAGGAGCCCCGCACCCGCCGTCACCCCCAGCACGCCGAGCACGCCGAGCTTCAGCCGGAACAGGCAGAACGCGGCCAGCACGGAGAGGGCCAGAGCCGCCGGATGCAGGCTCCACGGGTCGGGCAGGATGCCCTCCATCCGCGCGAAGAGCACGCGCAGCGCGAACCACAGCGCGAGGTTGGCGATGACGCCCACCACGGCGGCGGTGACGCCCGCCAGCGCGCCCTTGAGGCGCGGCACGTCATGCAGCTTCTCGATGTAGGGGGCGCCCAGGAAGATCCAGGCGAAGCAGGGCAGGAAGGTCACCCAGAGCGTGAGGCCCGCGCCCGCCAGAGCCCCCAGCGCGCCCGAATCCCGCCAGCCCGCGAGAAATCCCACGAATTGCAGCACGAGGATGAGCGGCCCGGGCGTCGTCTCGGCGAGGCCGAGCCCGGCCAGCATCTCGGGCGCCGTGAGCCAGCCGTAATGCTCCACCGCCTCCTGCGCCACATAGGCCAGCACCGCATAGGCGCCGCCGAAGGTGACCACCGCCATCTTCGAGAAGAACCAGCCGACATCGGCGAAGACGCCGCCGATCGGCATGAGCAGCGCCACGGGCCAGAGCCAGAGGGCGAGGGCCACCAGCCCCGCCCGGCGCGCCAGCGGCGCCATGGCGGCGATGCGGCCCGGATCGGCCGCCAGCGCCGCATCCAGCGCGGCCGGCGCCCCCTCGCGCGGCTTGCCATGGGCGCCCGCCGCGAAGGCCTGGGGCAGGGCATAGCCCAGCGCCGCGGCCGCCAGCACGACGACGGGGAAGGGCAGGCCCGCCACGAAAAGCGCGACGAAGGCCGCGACCGCCAGCGCCCAGGGCAGGGCGCCCTTCAGCGCGCGCTTCGCCACCTTCAGCAGCGCCTCCACCACCAGCACCAGCACCGCGCATTTCAGCCCGAAGAAGAGGCCGTCCACCAGCGGCACGCCGCCCAGGATCGCGTAGAGGAAGGAGAGCGCCAGCATCACCGCCGCACCCGGCAGCACGAAGAGCAGCCCGGCCGCGATGCCGCCCTTCACCCCATGCATCAGCCAGCCGAGATAGGTGGCGAGCTGCATGGCCTCCGGCCCCGGCAGCAGCATGCAGAAGTTCAGCGCGTGCAGGAATCGCCGGTCGCTGACCCAATGGCGCTGGTCCACCACCTCGCGCTGCATCATCGCGATCTGCGCCGCCGGCCCGCCGAAGGAGAGGAGGCCGATGCGCGCCCAGACGCGCAGCGCCTCGGAAAAGCTCGGCAAGGCGCTCATGGGGGGGTCCTGTCGGCGGGTGGGTGGCGCCGCATGCCTCCTCCAGGCACGTGCGCATGCGTCAAGCAGTGCTTGCAGCCGGCCCCCCGCTGGCGAATGCTGCGCGCCGAGCCTTGGAGCATGGGGAATCGCATGAACCTTGCCGGACTGAGCCTGCGGGACCTGGAATACATCACGGCCGTGGCCGAGCACCTGCATTTCGGGCGCGCCGCGCAATCCTGCGGCGTCAGCCAGCCCACCCTCTCGGGCCAGCTTCGCAAGCTGGAGGAGTTCCTGGGCGTCGAGATCTTCGAGCGCAGCCCGCGCGGCGTGCTGGTGACGCGGCGCGGCGAGGAGGTGGTGGCCCAGGCCAAGCGCATCATCAGCGAGGCGCGGCGCCTGTTCGAAGTGGTGCGCATCGGCGCCGAGCCGTTGACCGGCACGCTGCGCCTGGGCGTCATCTCCACCCTCGGCCCCTATCTCGTGCCCTTCCTGCTCAAGCCGCTGCGCGCCCGCTACCCCGAGTTGAAGCTGCTGCTGACCGAGGGGCACACCCGCACCCTGGTCCGCCAGCTGGAGGAGGGCGAGCTGGACGCGCTGCTGGCCACCAGCCCGATCGGCGACAGCGAATTGGTGGAACTGCCCCTCTTCCGCGAGGAACTGGCGCTGGCCGTCCCGCGCGACCACGCGCTGGCCCAGGTGGAGGCGGTGAACCCGCAGGACATCCCGGTGCCGGAACTCATCCTGCTCTCCGAGGGCCATTGCCTGCGCGACCAGGCCCTCGAACTCTGCCCCTCCCGCCTGCGCGAGGGCTCGCCCGAGCTGCAGGCGGCGAGCCTGGAGACGCTGCGCCAGATGATCGCCGCCGGGTCGGGCGTCTCCTTCATGCCGCAGCTAGCCATCCAGGTGGGCGCGCTGCTGGACGACATGGTGGCCTATCGCCGCATCGCCGGTGGGCAGCACATGCGGGATGTGGCGCTGTTCCACCGCCCGAGCTTCGGCCGCATCCGCGACATCCGCCTGCTGCGCCAGAGCATCGGCGAGATCCTGGCGGAGCAGAGCGCGGTGAAGGTCCACAAGCCCGGCAAGGCGCGTGAAAGCGCCTGAGGCGCCTCAGGCGGCGGCCAACCTCGGCGCCAGATGCTGGATCAGCGCCGTGGTGCAATCCGCCTGCTCGCGGCAGGCGCCCTCGGCGCGGGTGAGCAGTTCGGGCAGGCGCTCGGGATCGCGCCGGCCCTCCAGGCAGGCAGAGGCTTCGCGCAGCGCCACGCTCGTCTCCCGCACCGCGCCCGCCAGGCGCAGCACCAGGTCGGCCAGCTCATCCGCCTCCTGCCGGGGCAGGCTGGGCCGGCTGTTCACCAGGGCGTCGAAGAGCAGCGCGTCGGGCGAGGGGGGCGGGGGGCGCAGGACCATGGCGGCAGATTGCGCCGCCATCGCTTGAAAAAGCGTTAACGGCTACTCCGCGGCCGCCGCCAACAGGCTTTGCCCCGGCTTGAGGCGGGTGAAGCGGACCTCGCGCCAGTCGAGCTTCACCCGGCCTTCCTCCAGCGTCACCACGGTGTGGCTGAGGCCTTTCGCATCCTCGTCCGTCTGCGGGAAATCCTCGCGCCAATGGGCGCCCCGGCTCTCTGCGCGCGCCTCGGCGGCGGCGACGATGGCGCGGCTGGTGAGCACCAGGCTCTCCAGGTTCAGCCAATCCGCCCAGGACATGTTGAAGCCCCGCGCGCCATCCGCGACACCCGAGGCGCGCAGTTCCGCCTCGATCGCATCGAGGCCGGAGGCGGCCTCGGCGAGCCCCTTCGCGTCGCGCAGGATGCCGGCCTTGTCCCACATGAGGTTGGCCAGCGCGTCGCGCAGCGCGTTGAGCGGGCGGACGGGCCGCCCGAAGGGGAAGAGGGCCGCATCCTGCGCGGCGTGCAGCCGCTCCTCATCCGGCGCCTCCAGCGCGCCCTCGCGCGGCACCCATGCCGCCATGGCATCGCCCGCGATGCCGCCGAAGACGGTGGAATTGGCGACACCATTGCCGCCGAGGCGGTTCGCGCCATGCACGCCGCCCGTATCCTCGCCCGCGGCGAACAGGCCGGGCAGTTCGGTGCTGCCATCGGCGCGGAAGACCACGCCGCCCATCATGTAATGCGCCGTCGGCACCACCGGCACGCGCCCGCCCGCCAGGTCGAAGCCCATATCGGCGCAGCGTTCCACCATGCCCTTGAACTGCTTCGCCACATTGGCGGGGCCCAGATGCCCCATCTCGATCCAGAGCCCGCCCTCGGCATTCACGCGGCCGGCCTGGATCTCGCGCTCCATGGAGCGGGAGACGATGTCGCGCGTGGCGCGCTCGCCGCGCGGGTCGTAATTGTGCATGAAGCGCTGGCCGTCGCCATTCAGCAGATAGCCGCCGGCGCCACGCAGCCCTTCCTCGATGATGGTGCCCGTCATCCGCGTGCCGGGGCCGGCGAGAACGCCCGTCGGGTGGAACTGCACCATCTCCATGTCGCGCAAGGCGAGGCCCGCGCGTAGCGCCATCGCCATCCCGTCGCAGGATTTGTCGCCCGAGGGCGTGTGGTACTTGTACATGGTGGGCCCGCCGCCGGTGCCCAGCAGCACGGCCTTGGCCTGCACGAAGACGAAGCGCCCCTGGCGGATGTCGAGCAGCAGCACGCCGGAAAGCCGCGATCCGTCCCGCGTCGGGATCAGCGCCAGCGCGCGATGCTCCTCCAGCCGCTCAATGCCGCGCGCCCAGGTCTGCTCGGCGAGGCGGTTGATGATCTCGATGCCCGTCAGGTCGCCCTTGTGGACGGTGCGGTCGAAGGTCTGCCCGGCGAAGGCCTTCTGGTGGATGGTGCCGTCGGCGTTGCGGTCGAAGAAGCAACCCCAGCGGTTCTCCAGCTCGCGGATGCGGCGCTGGGCCACGGTGACGAGCGTCCAGGCGAGATCCTGGTCATTCAGCCATTTCCCGCCATCGAGCGTGTCCATGAAGTGCCGCTCGGCGCTGTCGCCGGCGGCGAGCGCCACATTGTAGCCGCCCTGCACCATGCGCGTGCAGCCGGATTTGCCGAGCAGCCCCTTCACCGCGACGGTCACGCGCAGATCGGGGTTCGCGGATTTCGCGTGCAGCGCGGCCAGCAGGCCCGCGCCGCCGGAGCCGAGAACGAGGATGTCGGTTGAGATCCTGTCCATCAGCCCGCTCCCAGCTTGGCGAGAACCGCTGCGCGCCTGGCTTCCACGCTCGCCTGCACGTCGCGGTAGAGGCTGCCGCCATGGCTGTCCATGCCGACGATGAGCGGCCCGAAATCCTTGATGGCGAAGCGCCAAAGGCTTTCGGGGTTCAGGTCATCCATGTCCACATCCTCGATGGCGGCGATCCAGGTGGTCTCCAGCGCCGCCGCCCCGCCGATGACGGCGAGGTAGCAGCCGCCCAGCTCCTGGAAGGCCTTCGCGGATTCCTCGCGCAGCCCGCCCTTGCCGATGATGATGCGCACGCCCTCGCGCTCCATCAGCGGGCGGGTGAAGCGCTCCATGCGGTCGGAGGTGGTGGTGCCGATGCACACGGCCTCATAGCCCGCCTGGTTCGTCCCGGACGGGTCCACCTTCCGCACATTGGGCGCGGTGTGGATCACCGCATGGCCGTTCAGGTCGAAGCGCGTGCGCCGCCCGCGGTCGAACATGTGGATCTGCGTGGCGTCGCGGATGCCGAAGAGCGTATCCTGCAGCGTCACCGTATCGCCGGCGCGCAGCTTGCGGATATCGGCCTCGGTGCAGGGCATGTGGAGGGTGTGGTGGGCCATGATGCGTGCTCCCTAGAAGCCGATCACCACGCCCTCGGGCGTGAAGGTGGCACTCGCGCGGCGGGCGGAGTGGCACTGCACGTTCACGGCCACCGGGTTCATCGTGATGTGCGTGGCGGCGATCTCCACATGCACGGCGAAGGCGGTGCTGTCCCCGCCCAACCCCTGCGGCCCGATGCCGAGCGAGTTCACCGCCTCGCTCAGCTCCACCTCCAGCTTGGCACCCTCCGCATCGGCGCAGACGCTGCCGAGCGGCCGCGTCGCCGCCACCTTCGCCAGATGCATGCAGAGATCGCTGGTGCCGCCGACGCCGACGCCCAGGATGGTCGGCGGGCAGACCTTGCCGCCCGCCTTGATCGCCGCATCCACCACGAAGCGCTTCACGCCCGAGAGCCCATCCGCCGGGATTAGCATCTGCAGGAAGGAACCATTCTCCGAGCCGCTGCCCTTCGGGATCATCTCGAGGCGCAGCGTGCGCGGCGTCTCCACGAAATCGATGTTGATCACCGGCACATGCGCCCCGCAGGAGGTATGCGCGTTCACCCGGGTGATGGGGTGCACCACGGAACTGCGCAGCGGATGCTCGCGCGTGGCACGCTCGGTGCCGCGCGCGATGGCCTGCTTCAGCGCCCAGCCATCCAACTCCACATCGCGGCCGATCTGCACGTTGAAGATCGGGATGCCCGTATCCTGGCAGAGCAGGTTTTCGGTGCGCTCGGCGACGGCGATGTTCTCGATCATCGTCGCCAGCACCGAACGCGCCAACCCATCCGTCTCGCTCGCATCCAGGCGGAAGAAGCCCTGCTTGATGTCGTCGGGCAGGATCTTCAGCGCGCGGATGTAGAGGAGCTTGGCCGCCTCCTCGATCGCATCCGGGGTCACGCGCAGCTTCTCGGGAGGGGGGATGACGGACATGGCGGTTCCTCAGATGAGAAGGGAAATTCCGGAGACGAGCAGCAGGCCGAGCAGCACCAGGCGGAAGCCCTGCGCGGGCAGCCGCTTGCCCGCGCGCAGGCCGAGCCAGGTGCCGAGCAGCAGGGCAGGGACGGCGGTGGCGGTCAGGAAGATCGCCTCGGGCGTGAAGAAGCCGGTGAAGGCGAGGCCGATGATGGTCAGCGCCTGCATGATGGCGATGAAGGGCTGCATCAGCGCCCGCGTGTCCTGCGGCGGCATGCCCTGGATATCGGCCCACATGCCCACCAGCGCGCCGACATAGCCGCCGATGCCGCCCAATATGCCCGAGGCGAAGCCGATCACCGCGTCGCTCGCCCGCGTCGCCGCCCGCCGCGCGGGCGCCATGCGCAGCGCGATGCGCGCCAGCGTGTAGCTGGCATAGACGACCAGCAGCACGCCCACGCCGGCCACGATGGCGCGCGCGGGCCCCAGCGCCAGGATTGCCAGGCCGAAGGGCACGCCCAGCGTCGCGGTGCCGACATAGAGCCAGAGGCGCGGCCAGGGGATATGCGCGCGCACCGACCAGGTGCCGATGCCCTGCACGATCAGGCTGCCCATCACCAGCACCGGCGCCACAAGTGCGGGAGCGAGGAATTGCAGCAGCACGGCCGCCCCCACCAGCACGAAGGCGAAGCCCGCGATGCTGGCGCAGAAGGCGGCGAGCAGGCTGCCCGCCGAGATGAGAAGCGCGTCAGCCCACATTGAGCAGGAACAGGATGGCGGCGGCGATGGCGACCCCGGCCGAGGCCGCCACCATGTCCTTCTGCCGCGCCCGCCAGCCGAGGAATTCCAGCGCCATCACGCGCAGGCCCCCCGCGAGATGCACGGCCAGCAGGACAACGAGGCCCCATTCGGCGAATTTGAACAGCGCATTGTCGGTCCAGCGCAGGAAGCCTTCCAGCGCCGCCTCGCCCGAGATGGCCTGGCCCAGCGCCCAGAAGTGCAGCGGGAGGAAGAGGGCCAGCAGCAGGCCCGAGACGCGATGGATCACGAAGGCGACATAGGTGGGGTGGCGGCGATCAGGCATGGTAGAGGCCCCAGGCCGCGCGGATGCCGAAACCGGCGGTGACCAGCCCGATGCCGAGCCAGACCGCATCCACCGCGCGCCCGCGCAAGCCCAGCCACTCGCCCGCGATGTTGCGCAGCCCGATCGCGCCATGCAGCCCGGCGCAGAGCGCGAAGAGCACATAGAAGCCGAACCAGATCTCCGCACCCCTCGTTCGCGCCAGGATCTCCGCCGCCGACAAGCCGCCGCGGATCGCCAGCATGATCGTCACCAGATGCACGATGACGGCGAGGCCCAGGAAGGCCGCGGTGATGCGCTGGATGGCCCAGAGCCGCGTGCCGGCCGCGCGCATCAGCGCCGCCCCAGGAGGCTGTCCCAGAAGATCGTCCGCTTCAGCCCGGCAATGGCCGAGGAGGGGTCGAGATTCTTCGGGCAGCGCTCGGTGCAGGATTGCGTGGAGTGGCAGGAGTGGCAGCCCGCATCACCACTGACGGCGTCGAGCCTCTCCTTGTTGCCGCCATCGCGCACATCATTCACCAGCGTCCAGGCGCGGTTCATCGCGGCGGGGCCGAGATAATCCTGGTTCCAGGCGACGATGTCGCAGGAGGCGTAGCAGACGCCGCAGCCGATGCACTCGATGCCCGCATCGGCGGCCTGACGCTTCTTCGAAGCGGGCGGCACCACGGCGAATTCCGCCGGCACCGCGCCATCCGGCGCATCCTTCGGCTGGAATTTTCCGCCGGCGCGCGCCCATTTGTCGAAGAAGGGCGCCATGTCGGTGGCCAGGTCACGGATCACCGGCAGGTTGGCCAGCGGCCGGATCTCCAGCGTCTCGCCGGGGCTCGCCACGCGCTTCACATGCGTCCGGCAGGTCCAGCGCGCGCGGCCATTCACCTCCATGGCGCAGGAGCCGCACATGCCGACCCGGCAGGCGAAGCGATAGGCCAGGTCCGGCTGCTGCTCGCGCTGGATCTGCGTCACCACGTCGAGGATGGTCTGGTTCTCGCGCGCCGGCACCGCGTATTCGGCGAATGCGCCGCCCGCGGCATCGCCGCGCCAGATGCGGACCTTCAGATCGGCCATCGCTGTTCCTCCCGATGGTCCGATCCTGCCCCGGTCTTGTATAAGACACAAGACCCGTGCAAGCTCGGCCCCAAGAACAGGAGACGCATGATGCAGCACGAGATTCGCGGGGCCGACGTCCTCTGGGGCGCACTCAAGAAGGGCGGTGTGACGCGCGTCTTCAGCCTCTCGGGCAACCACATCATGCCGGTCTATGACGCGGCCTTCGGTGAGGGCATCGAGATCATCCATGTCCGCCATGAGGCCGCCGCCGTGCACATGGCCGATGCCTGGGCGCGGCTGACGGGCGAGGTCGGCGTGGCGCTCGTCACTGGCGGGCAGGGGCATTCCAATGCGGTCGCCGGCCTGCCCACGGCGCTGGCGGGCGAGGTGCCGCTGCTGCTGCTCTCCGGCCATGCGCCGCTGAATGAGCTGGGCCTCGGCGCCTTCCAGGAGACGCCGCAGGTCGAGATGGCGGCCCCCCTCTGCAAGGCCGCCTGGCTGGCTCAGAGCACGGCGGGCTTGGCCCACGACATCGCCCGCGCTTTCTCCATCGCCCGCTCCGGCCGGCCGGGGCCGGTCCACATCTCGCTGCCCACCGATGTGGTCGAGGCCAAGGCCACGCCGAAGCTGCCCGATGAGGCCGCCTATCTCGCGCATCCCATGCCGCTCGCGGCCGAGAGTGCGGCCGCCATCCTCGCCGCCATCGCGGCGGCCGAGCGCCCCATCCTCGCCGCCGGCCCCGCGCTGAACACGCCCGATGGCCGCCGCGCCCGCATGGCGCTGGAGGCCGCCATCGGCCTGCCCGTGGCCCTCATGGAAAGCCCGCGCGGCCTGGGCGATCCCTCGCTCGGCGCCTTCGCCGAGATGCTCGCGCAATCCGATTGCGTGGTGCTGCTGGGCAAGCCGCTCGACTTCACGCTGCGCTTCGGCCGCGCCCCCTTCGTCAGCGAGAAGGCCCGCTGGGTCGTGATCGAGCCCGAGGCGAAGCTCATCGCCCGCGCCGCGCAGGGCCTGGGCCAGCGGCTCGCGCTCTCGGCCATGGCCGCACCGCTCGAGGCCGTCGCCATGCTCGCGGCCCACGCCAAGCCGCACGCCAACACGGATTGGGCGGCGGCGCTGCGCGAGGCCATCGCCCATCGCCCGCCGGCCTGGGCGGCGCTGGCGGGCAAGCCGGGCGGGCCGGTGCATCCCGCGACGCTGGGCGCGGCACTCCGCCCGCACATCACGCCCGAGACCGTCCTCGTCGTGGATGGCGGCGAGATCGGCCAATGGATGCAGGCCTGCCTCTCGGCACCCGAGCGGGTGATCAACGGCGTCGCCGGTGCCATCGGCGCGGCGCTGCCCTTCGCCGCCGCCGCCCGCGCCGCGCGCCCGGCGGGGCGTGTGCTCGCCATCTGCGGCGATGGCACTTTCGGCTTCCACATGGCGGAATTCGACACGGCCCTGCGGCATGACCTGCCCTTCGTGCTGGTCGTCGGCAATGACGCGAAGTGGAATGCCGAATACCAGATCCAGGCGCGCGACTATGGCGCGAACCGCACCCATGGCTGCGAACTGGCGCCGGGCACGCGCTATGACCTGGTGGTGGCCGGCCTCGGCGGCCATGGCGAATTCGTGGAGCGCGGCGAGGATCTGGCGGCCGCGCTGGAGCGCGCCTTCGCCAGCGGCAAGCCCGCCTGCGTGAACGTGCTCATCGAGGGCCTGCCCGCCCCCAACCTGCGCCGCGCATGACGGCACTCGCCCGCGCGCCCCTCTATGCGCGCGCCGAGCAGGATCTGCGCGCCCGCATCGCGGCGGGCGAATGGAAGCCGGGCGAGGCGCTGCCGACCGAGGGCGTGCTGGCGGCCCAGCTCGGCATCAGCCAGGGCACGCTGCGCCGGGCGCTTGGCGTGCTGGAAGCCCAGCGCCTGATCGAGCGCCGCCAGGGCATCGGCACCTATGTGACGCAAGCGACCAGCGAGCGAGCGCTCTTCCACTTCTTCCGCGCCGAGGGGCTGGATGGCGCGCGCCTCGCCCCCACCAGCTGGCTGCACCGGCTGGAACGCGCGCCCGCCACGCCGGAGGAAGCGCGCGCCCTCGCGCTCACGCGCCGCGCCCGCGTGCACCGCTTCACGCGCCAGCGCTTCATCGCGGGAAGCTCCCCCATCGTCGAGGAGATCGCGCTGCCCGAGGCGCTCTTCCCCGGCTTCACGCTGCCCATCGGCGTGGAACTGAGCGATGAGCTCTACGTCCATTACCAGCGCCACCACGGCATCACGGTGATGCGGGTCACGGAGAAGCTCTCGGCCATCGCGGCACCCGAGGAGAAGGCCGCGCTGCTCGGCCTCGCCCCCGGCGCGCCGATCCTGCACATCGCCCGCATCGCCTTCGACGTGATGGACCGCGCGGTCGAGCGCCGCCTCTCCTGGATCGAGACCGGCGCGCTGCGCTACGCGATCGAGCTGCGCTGAGGCGCGGGCCGCCTGAGGCGCCGCCGCAGCGGCAGCTCCACCGCCGCGTGCAGGAAGAGCCCGACCGCCACCGAGGCGAAGACGGCCGCGACGCCGAAGGTGATGAGATCGGGCGGCAGCCCGGCCCGCTGCCAGCCCTGCTGCATCGCCGAGAGCACCGAGGGGTGCGAGAGATAGATCGCATAGCTCGCATCCCCGGCCAGCAGCAGCCAGCGCCAGTCGGGCATCCATTCCGCCCGCTCCAGCCAGACCAGCGCGCCCACGATGACAGAGGCCCATGCGCCGCTCTCCAGCGCGGCCCAGGGGCCGGGGAGGGCGGGGGGCAGGAAGACCAGCGCGGCCATGGCCAGCGCCGCGCCCGCCGCCACCGCCCAGCGCCATCGCCGGCCCGCCGCGCCCGGCGTCAGCCAGCCGCGCTCATGCGCGCGGCCGAGCGCCACCCCCATCAGGAATTGCAGGATCAGCGGCGCTGTGAAGAAGGTGAAGGCCACCCCGCCCTGGAGCATCTGGCCCAGCCCCACCAGCGCGAGGAACATCGCGGCCAGCGCGGCGAGGCTCCAGCGCCCGGCCGGCATGGCGAGCGCGAAGAGCAGGTAGAAGAACATCTCGTATTGCAGCGTCCAGCCCGGGATCAGCACGGGCTCCGCCTCGCCCGTCACCGGGTGCGTCGCCGGCCAGAAGGCGAAGCTGGCCAGCACGTGCGGCCATTCGAAGACGAAGCTCTGCAACAGGGCGGGCCGGATCGCGAAGACCACCAGCAGGAAGCCCGTCAGCACGTAGTAGAGCGGCGCGATGCGCAGGAAGCGGCGCAGCAGGAAGGTGCCCGGCGTCAGCGCCGGGTCGCGCGTCGCCACCACCATGATGAAGCCGCTGATGACGAAGAAGAGGTCGACGCCATGCCGCAGCCCCTCGGGCCAGTCGCCCCCATGGCCGAGGCGCGCGAGCGGCAGGCCCAGGTGGTAGAGGACGATCATCAGCGCGGCCACGCCGCGCAGATACTGGATGGAGAGGATGGGCTGCGCTGCTGCCATGTGCCCCCGCCCCTCGTTCCATGCGCGGTTTCGGATTAGCCTCCGCGTCGATTCCCAGGGGAGCATGCCATGAAAGCCGCCGTCGTCACCGCCGAAGGCCTCAAGATCCAGGAGGTGCCGGTGCCCAGGCCCGGCCCCGAGCAGATCCTGATCAAGCTGCGCGCCATCGGCCTGAACCGCGCCGATCTCGGCGTGGCGGCCGGCCATGCGCATGGCGCGGTGGGCGGCATCGGCGCCATCCCGGGCCTGGAGGCCGCGGGCGAGATCGTGGAATGCGGCAGCGAGGTGCCCTCGCATCTCAAGCCCGGGATGCGCGTCATGGGCGGCATGGGCGCCTGCTACGCCGAATACGCGCTCGCCGATTGGGGCCGCGTGAGCCTGGTGCCCGATGCCAACATGTCCTGGGAGGTGGCGGCCACACTCCCGGTGGCGCTGCAGACCATGCACAACGCCGTGGTCACGCACGGCCTCTGCGCCCCGGGTTCGGCCATCATGATCCAGGGAGCCTCCTCCGGCGTGGGCCTGATGGGGCTGCAGATCGCGCGCCTCATGGGCGCCAGCGTCGTCGTCGGCAGCTCCACCAACCCGGAGAAGCGGGCGCGGCTGGCCGAATTCGGCGCCACGCTGGCGGTGGACACGAACGACCCCGCCTGGGTGAAGCAGGTGCTGGAGGCCACCGGCGGCCGCGGCGTGGATTCCGTGGTGGACCAGATCAGCGGCCCGCTCGTCTCGCAGACGCTGGCGGCGACGCGCATCCTGGGGCGCATCATCAATGTCGGGCGCCTGGGCGGGGCCGTCGCCGATTTCGACTTCGACCTGCATGCCGCGCGCCGCATCTCCTATATCGGCGTCACCTTCCGCACCCGCAGCAATGAGGAGGTGCGCGAGATCGTCCGCCTCATGCGCCAGGACCTCTGGGCGGCGCTGGAGGCAGGCAAGCTCGCCTTGCCGCTTGATCGCGTCTTCCACCTCGATGAGGTGCATGCGGCGCTGGCGCACATGAAGGCGAACGCGCATTTCGGGAAGATCGCGATGGTGACGGGCTGACCATCGGCTGAGCCTTCCCCCGGGATCGAAGATGCCGATTGGCAGGGGGCCTGCACAAAGGTTAACAAGACTCGACATGCGGGAGTGAGACCATGTTGCGCCTTCTGCCCCTGGTGATCGTCCTGATCCTGCCGGCCACGGCGCAGGCGCAGCTGGCGCGCTTCTGCAACGGCCGGGTCACGGCCGAGCGGACGGACACCGACCGGACGAGCACCACCATCACCTACTACGCCTTCATCCGCAGCCAGAGCCCGGCCAACATCACCTTCACCTACCGGGGCAATCTGCTGGACCGGCCGATGAACCGCAGCTTCCAGGTGAGCCCGGCGGGTCTGCGCGTGAAGCTCGGCCATCAGGCGAATGGCGTGGGGCAGACCCTGATCAGCACGCAGCTGGTGGAAGCCATCGCCATCACCTGCTGAGGACGGGGCGCCACGCCTCGCTCCGGCGCAGCGCCGGGATGGTCCAGGGCGGATCGTAGAACCAGGCGCCGCCCGGGCCGCTGGGCGTCCACGCGCTGCCCGCGAGCGCGGCGTCAAGGCGGGCCTGGGCCGCCGCCACCGCCTCGGCGCCTGGCAGGCCGGAGAAGCGCAGCACCGCCACCTCCACCTCAGGGAGCGTCACGATCGCGATGCGGGGGTCGCGCGGGCGGGGCAGGGTGGCGAGGCTGTAGCGCGCCGGCATGAAGAAGCCCACGCGCCATTGCCCCTCGCCGCCGCTTTGCGCCACGGGGGCGGTCATCCCGATCCGCTCGCCCGCCTCGGCCCTCCCTTGGGCGACCGGCGCCGTCATGCCGATGCGCTCGGCCGCGTCATTCTCGCCGAAGATATAGGCGGCGAGCGGCCGGAAGGCGGCGCTGCGGGCGGAAACCTCATCGCCCGTGACGCTGATCTCGGCGATCAGGCGCGGGGCGTAGCGGCGGATTTCCAACTCCCCCACACGGGCGATCACGGTGAAGGGCGGTTCTTCGGTGCCGTCGCGCATGCCGAAAGCGGAGCACGCCGCGACGAAGGGCGCCAGCAGCAGGGGCAGGAGCCGCCGCCTCATCGCTCGAAGCGCAGCATGATGGCCACCCCCAATTGCACCGAGCCGAAGGTCAGCGCGCAGAAGAACCAGAGCAGCAGCAGGGGCAGCGGGTGCTCGGAGGAGCGGAGCAGCAGGCCGCCCAGACCCAGCGGGTCCGCCCAGAGGATCGCCGCCATCAGCACGGCCGAAAGCGCCATGCCGATACCGACATGGGAGAGGTAGAAACGGAGCCGGGGCGCGTCATTCACGCCCCGGGATGTGGGGCAGGGCGCGCCGTCTTCAATCCGGCTGCATGCCCGTGCGGCGGATCACCGGCGCCCAGCGCTCGGCATCCTCGCGCAGCTTGGCGGCCAGCGCCTCGGGGGGGGCGTCCACCGGCTCGATGCCGAGCGCGCCCAGGCGCTCGCGCACCTCGGCGATCCGCAGCACCTCGCCCACCGCCTGGTTGATGCGCAGCACCGTCGCGGCCTCGGTCCCGCGTGGCGCGACGAGGCCGTGCCAGCCCGAGACGGCGATGTTGGAGACGCCGGCCTCCGCCAGGGTCGGCACCTCGGGCAGCGCCGAGGTGCGGCCGCCGGTCGAGACGGCGAGGCCGCGCAGGCGGCCGGCCTGCACATGCTGCGTCACCGCGCCGATATTGATCATCACACCCTGAAGCGAGCCGCCCAGCAGGTCATTCACCGCGAGCGCGCCGCCGCGATAGGGCGCATGCGTCCAGCGCGTCTCGGTCGCCTGCTGGAGCAGTTCCACCAGCAGGTGCGAGAGGCTGCCATTGCCCGGCGTGCCGACGGCGATGGGCAGGCGGCGGCTCAGCGCCACGAACTCGGCGAGGCTGGCCGCCGGGAAATCGGCCTTCACGACGAGGATCTGCGGCACGGAGGTGACCTGCGCGACCGCCGCGAAATCCTCGACGGGGTCGAAGGAGAGCCGGCGGAACAGCCCCTTGTTGATGGAGAGGCTGTCCGAGCCCGCGACGAGCGTCAGCCCATCCGGCCGGGCCCGCGCGCCCAGCTCGTAGCCGATATTGCTGCCGGCGCCCGGATGGTTCTCCACCACGATGGCCTGCCCCAGCACGGGGCCGAGATGGCGGGCGATGAGGCGCGCCACGATGTCCTGGCTGCCGCCCGGGGCGACCGGGACGATGAGGCGGATGGGGCGGTCGGCCTGGGCGAAAGCCGGGGCGGCGAGGGTGAAGGGGGCGAGGGCGAGGATCTGGCGGCGGTTCATGGGAACTTGCTCCGGCCGGGCGGAAAATACCCGGCGATGACGTGAATTAAGCACGATGAAGGATCGTGAGATATGAATTTCAACTTCGTCCGTCAACGTGAAATTCTCCACGTCGCCGCATGATCCCCCCGCGTCGCGCGCATTCCTCCGCGCGGAACCCTTGTTTCACGGTTGAGCCAAGCTGATATGCATCGGCCATGAACGCCATCACCTCGACGCCCGTCCGCGGCCTTCTCGGCGCCATCGGGAACACGCCCCTCATCCGCCTCGCCCGCGCCAGCGCCGCCACCGGCTGCGAGATCCTGGGCAAGGCCGAATTCATGAATCCCGGCGGCTCGGTGAAGGACCGTGCCGCGCTCGCCATCATCCAGGGCGCGGAAGCACGCGGCGAGCTGCGCCCCGGCGGCGTCATCGTCGAGGGCACGGCGGGCAATACCGGCATCGGCCTGACGCTGGTCGGCAATGCGCGCGGCTATCGCAGCGTCATCGTGATGCCGGAGACGCAAAGCCAGGAAAAGATCGACTTCCTGCGCATGATCGGCGCCGATCTTCGCCTGATCCCGGCCAAACCCTTCAAGGACCCCGGCAACTACGTCCATTATTCACGCCGGCTGGCCGAGGAATTGAACGCGGCCGATCCGGGCTCCGCCCTCTGGGCCAACCAGTTCGACAATCTCGACAACCGCGAGGGCCATCGCCGCACCACGGGGGCCGAGATCATCGCCCAGGCCGGCGGCCGGGTGGACGCCTTCACCTGCGCCTGCGGCACCGGCGGCACGCTGGCCGGCATCGCCATGGCGCTGAAGGCGCATGACGCCACGACGCAGGTCGTGCTCGCCGACCCCATGGGCTCCGCCCTCTATGCCTGGCGCAAGACCGGCACGCCCGAGATGAGCGAGGGCGGCTCCATCACCGAGGGCATCGGCCAGTCCCGCGTCCCCGGCAATCTGGAAGGTGCCCCCATTGATGACGCGCTGCAGGTGACGGATGAGGAGGCGCTGGAGCAGGTCTTCGACCTGACGCTGCATGAGGGGCTGTGCATCGGCGGCTCGGCCGGCATCAATGTCGCCGCGGCCGTGAAGCTCGCGCGGATGATGGGCCCCGGGCACCGCATCGTCACCATCCTCTGCGATGGCGGCGCGCGCTACCAGTCCAAGCTCTTCAACCCGGAATTCCTGCGCGCCAAGGGCCTGCCCGTGCCAGGCTGGCTCGCATGACACTCGAGATCGTCGAACTCGGCCGCTCCATCCGCGAGCGCGACCCCGCGCGCCCCTCCTGGCCCGAGGTCATCTTCTCCTATCCCGGGCTGCATGCCGTGCTGTGGCACCGCCTCGCGCACCGGCTCTGGACGCTCGGCCTCAGCGGCCTCGGCCGCTTCACCTCGCATCTCGGGCGCATGCTGACGGGGATCGAGATCCATCCTGGGGCGAAGATCGGCCGGCGCCTCTTCATCGACCACGGCATGGGTGTCGTGATCGGCGAGACGGCGACGATCGGCGATGACGTGACCATCTATCACGGCGTCACGCTGGGCGGCCTCTCGCTCAAGGCCGGCAAGCGCCACCCCGATGTGCTGGATGGCGCCATCCTGGGTGCGGGCGCCCAGGTGCTGGGCCCCATCACGGTCGGCCGAGGGGCCCGCGTCGGCGCCAATGCCGTCGCCGTCGCTTCCGTGCCGGATGGCACCACGGTGGTGGGCATCCCCGCCCGCTGCTCGGGCCCGGATTGTCCCGAGATCGTGACCGTGGGCTATGGCCTGCCCGCCCAGGAAATCGACCCTGTGGGCGAGCGTCTGGCCGCGCTGGAGGCCGAAATGCGGGCATTGCGCGTGACATTGGAGCAGCGCCGCGCCAGCTGAGCGGCGCCGCGTGTGAATTTTGGGTAAACATCGCGCGAATCCCGGTCTATCCTCGCCCTTCCAGCCCGGAGACCTCACGCCCGTGACCACCCGTTTCACCCGCCGCGCGGCCCTCGCCGGCGCCAGCCTCCTGCCCGCCGGCCTCGCGCTTCCGGCGCTCGCCCAGCCCGCCTGGCCCTCGCGGCCCGTGCGCATCATCGTCCCCTTCGCCCCCGGCGGCTCGGTGGACACCATGGCGCGTGCCGTGGCCGCCCGCATGGGCGAGCGCACCGGCCAGACCGTGACCGTCGAGAACCGCGCCGGCGCCAATGGCACGGTGGGCGGCATCGCCGTCTCGCAAGCGCCGGCCGATGGCTACACGCTGCTGGTCTCGGCCTCGGTGCAGACCATCGCGCGCCTGGTCATGCGGGCCCCCGGCTATGACCCGCTGACCGACCTCAAGCCCATCGCCCGCGTGGGCGAGGGGCCCTGCCTGATGGCGATCAACCCCGCCCGCCCGCAGACCACCATGGCGGAGATGGCCGCCGCCATCCGCGCCAATCCGCGCGACTGGTCGGCCGGCGTCTCGGCGCTGGGTTCGGCCGGGCACCTCGCCTCCATCGAGTTCGTCCGGCAGATCGGCGCGGACGTCACCTTCGTGCCCTATCGCGGCACCGCGCCCATCCTGGTGGATCTGCTGGGCGGCCGCCTCGGCTTCAACACGGACCCCATGCTCGCGATGCTGCCGCCGGTGCGCGCCGGCAGCCTGCGCGGCATCGCGCTCACCGCGCCGCAGCGCAGCCCCGCCGCCCCCGACATCCCGACCACGGCCGAGGCCGGCTTCCCCAGCGTGGACGCGCATTCCTGGTGGGCCATCTGGGGCCCGCCCCGCATGCCCGACGGCATCATCGCCCGCATCAATGCCGAGGTGGAGGCGATCATGGGCGAGGAGGCGATCCGCTCGCGCCTGCAGGGCCTCGGCATCGTGCCGACCTTCCAGGCGGGTGCGGCGCTCGAAACCTATATCGCGCGCGATTTCGAGAAGGCGCAGACCCTGCTGCGCCTGGCGCGCGTCGAGCCCGAGTGAGGCCCGGCGGCTGCGCGCCCGCTCAGCGGAAGCGCAGCCCCTCCGGCAGCGGGGCTGCGAAGTAGCGGGCGTGGATATCGGCCAGCGTGCCGTCCAGCCCGCGCAGGAAGAGAAAGATGTTCAGGAAGCGCTGCAGGTCCGGCTGGCCGAGCCGCGTGGCCAGCCCGTAGGTCCAGGACTGCACCGGCAATCGTGGCACGATGTCGAGGTCCGGCCGGGCGAGGCGCAGGTCCCGGAGCTGCCAGTCATAGGTCACGGCCACATCCGCCTCGCCCAGCAGCAGCGCCTCCACCGTCTGCGGCGTGCCGGGCGTGAAGAGCGCGATGGCGCCCGGGGGCAGCAGGGCATGCGCGGCGTCGGCGGCGATGGTCCCGGCCGACATCGCCACCCGCCGGCCGACCAGGTCGCCCATCGATTCCAGGCGCAGCCCGGCCGGCGCGGCGAAGACCGTGTTCACCCGGCCATGCGGCAGGGTGAAGGCCACGCGCCCCGTATAGGGCGGCGTCATCGGCAGGACGGCGGCCAGGATGTCGCATCGATCCTCCAGCAGCGCCTCCATCCGCTCGGCCGCCTTCAGCCGGACGAGGCGCAGGCGAAGGCCCATGTCGCGGGCCAGCAGCCGCGCGATCGCGACCTCGGAGCCATCGGGCCGGCCCTCGGCGTCGAAGCCGCCCCAGGGGGGCGTCTCCAGCCAGACGCCGATCCGCACCACCCCCTCCTCCCGCACGCGGCGCAGCACGTCGGGTGTGGCCGCGGCGCGCGCGGGGCGGAGCGAAGGGCAGGCGAGGGCCAGGCCTGTGAGTGCCAGGAGGTGCCGGCGCCCCGGCAGGGGGCGGGCCATCACAGCGTCCTCCTTCCGCCGGCGTCCTGCTCGAAGAAGGCGTGGTGGAGCGCCTGCAGCTGCCCCTCCTGCCGCAGCAGGTAGAGCAGCACGTTCACCGCCCGCAGCAGGTCATGCTCGCCCATCCGCAGCATGGCGCAATGCCAGAACTCACCCAGGGTGAAGCGCACCGTCGCACCCGGCACCACGCGCTGGATCTCGCGCGCGTGATAGGTCGGCACCACCACCGCCTCCTTGCCGCCGCGCCGCAGCGCCGCCGCCGCCTCCTCCCAGCTGCGATGGGTCACGGTCCGCGCCTCCTCCACGCCCGCCTCGCGCAGCGTCTCGGCGAAGGAGCGCCCGTCGAGGACGCCGACGCGCCAGCTGGCAAGATCGCCCATGCCGAGCACCGGATGCTCGCGCGGCGTGAGCACGACGAGCTGGAAGCGCATGATCGGGTCGCTCAGCAGGGTGCTCATGGCGAGCCAGGTGCTGGCGATGGCCCCGCCCAGCCCCAGGTCGAAGCGGCCCTGCTGCGAGAGGCCCAGCATGTCGCCCCGCGGCACCGCCACGAATTCCGGCCGTACGCCGAAGCCATGCGCGATGCGGTGGCCCAGTTCGGGCAGGTAGCCGCGCAGGCTGCCATCCGTGGCGCGCGCGGCGGCCACCGTCCCCTCCACCTGCACGCCGAGGCGGATCACCCCCGCATCCAGCACGCGCCGGAGCGAGCCATCCGGGGCTGCCCGCGCCGGGCCGGCCAGCCATGGCAGACCGGCCAGCAGGGTGCGGCGACGAAAGGGCGGCAGGCCCATGGCTCAGCCCCTCGACCGGCGCAGGCCCGACCAGGCCTCGGCCGCCAGGGTGAGGCCCGCATCGGGCGAGAGCGTCCCCTGGCAGATCGCCTGCCAGAGCCGGTCGGTCAGAGCCTGCCAATTGCCGAACCAGGGCGAGATCGTGTCCTTGGTGCGGACCGCGTCCATCTGCTGGCGCAGCACCATGTTGCCGCCCAGGCTCCATTGCGTGACGTAGTCGATCACCTGCTGGTCCTGGTAGAGCGGCGTGGCGCAGAAGGGCACGCCCGCGCCGAAGAGCAGGCGCTTGGCCATGGCGTATTCGCCTGTGTGGTCCCGCCCGCCGAAGGCGCCCATGAAGGCGACGGCGTTGCGCAGCCGCCTCAGGTTCCGCGCCGCGGCCGAAGTGAGCGCGTACATGCGCACCCAGCCGCAGGTCTCATGCCGCGTGGCATCGGGGCCGTTGGGCATCAGCGCCACGTGGAAATGCCCCGCCTCGGCGAAGCGCGCCGGGTTGTTCAGGAAGCGCATCCGGTAGGTCGGCAGGATGGCGAAGGCGTGCTGGCCATGGCCGAAGGCCTCCAGCACGTCATCCTCGCTGGCGCTGACCGCCTCGGGCGAGACGATCCGTTCATGCAGCACCGCATGGGCCAGGAAGTCGAGCGCCGCGCGCGTCTGCGGCCGCGCGGCCATCACCGGCTCGCCGCCGGCCACGAAATCCCCGCCGAAGCTGAACACCAGGGTCGAGATCACCTCGATCAGCCAGGGGTCGGCGGCGAGCGGCAGGCCGAGCGGCGCCGCGGCCAGGCCGCGCCGGCGGATCACCTGCGCCTGGTTCACCACCTCGTTCCAGCTTCGCGGCGGATCGCCGAAGCCCGCGCGCTCCAGCAGGCGCGCATTGTAGAGGAAGGCCATGTTGTCCCCGTAATAGGCAAGGCCGTATTGCTCGCCCCGGTGGCTCATCCCCTGCACGCAGGAGGCGCGGGTCTCGGGCTTGAAGCGCGCCAGCGCCGCCACATCGTCGATCGGGGAGACCCAGCCCGCCTCGGCGAATTCGGGCAGCCAGGCGTCGGAGAGCCAGATCACATCGGCCGGCCCGTCGCCCAGCATGCGCGAGAGGAGGGCGGTGCGGTAGCCGCTCCAGGGGAAGTGCTGGTGCGCCACGCGCAGGCCCGTGGCCGTCATGAAGCTCGTGATCTGCGCGCGGAGCGTGGCCTGGATGGGCGCGCCGCTGGTCCAGCTGATGAAGTTCACCGTCTGCGGATCGGCCGTCTGCGCGAGGGCAGGGGCCAGGGCGGGTGCGGCGAGGCCGGCCCCGGCGAGGAGCAGGCCGCGGCGCGGAAGGGGGGCGGGCGGCATCGGCGTCACTCCGGATAGGGCGGGTTGAAGGGCAGGCCCGTCTCGCGGCGGAACAGGTCGGCGAGGCGACCATCCAGCAGCAATTGCTCGATGGCGAGGTTGACCGCGCGCCGCAGGTCATGCGCGCCATAGGCCACGGCGGCGGCGAAGGTCGCGGGCGCCAGCGACTGCTGCACGCGCAGGCCGAGCTCCGGCAATTCGCGCAGCGCCGAATCGGCCGTCACGCTGGTCAGGATGGCGCCGTCCAGTTGCCCCTCCGTCAGCAGCCGCAGAAGCTGCCAGGGGGTCGCCACCGGCGTCACGCTGGCGAGCGTGCCGCGATCCACCAGGGCCGCGGCGAGGACGGACAGCGCGCCGAGGCGCATGCCCTGCAGCCTCTGGCGCGGCCGCTCCGTCGCCTGGGCGCCGCGCGCCACCACGACGAGGTCGAGGTTGAGATGCGGGCTGCAGAACATGATCTGGCGCAGCAATTGGCGCGTGATCGGCGGCGCCAGCGCGACGTCCACCTCGCCCTCGATCAGCCGACTGGCGCCCTGGCCCGATTCGCGCACCGGAAGCAGCTCGGCCCGCACCCCCAGCTGCTGCGCGATGAGCCGTGACAGCGCGTCATGGAAGCCATCCCGCATGCCGGGTGCGTCCGGCCCGGGCCGGGGCAGGAAGCGGGAGGTCCAGAAGCTGACGCTCACCCGCAGCACGCCGCGCCGCACCACGCCCGCCAGCGAATCATCCAGGCCCTGGGCCCGGGCTGCGAAGGGGAGAAGAAGCGGTGCGCCAAGCAGGGCCCGGCGGGATGGGCGGGGCGGTGGGAATTCGGCCGGCGTCCGGCTCATGGCGTCCCTGCCTCCTGTTTCGACCGCGTTCTCTTGCGCATGGCCTCGCTTCGCGATTGCACCGGGTGACCCGCTGCCCGGCATCCTGGGAGGGTGGAGTGGCTCGCGCCTTGATCCAACGCAATCGAGACCGGAGGCGGCGCCGGGCCGCGGCCGGCCCGGCTGGAGTTCAGCGCACCAGGTACAGCGTCAGCGCCGGAAAGATGCTGAGCAGCACCAGCACCACGGCCGTCGTGAGGCAATAGGGGATGGTCCAGAGGAAGATCTGCCCCGGCTTCATCTTCGTCACCGCGGCGGCGATGAAGAGCGCGATGCCGACCGGCGGCGAGACCAGCCCCAGCACCAGGTTGATCGAGACCACGACGCCGAAATGCACGGGATCGATCCCGTAGATGTCGGTCGCGATGGGCAGCAGGATCGGGACCACCATGATCAGGCCCGGAATGCCGTCGATCACCGTGCCGATGACCAGCAGGATCACGTTCACCAGCAGCATGAAGGAGACGGGGCCGGTCGCGATGGTCTGGATCCAGGCCGCGATGTCCTGCGGCACCTTGCCGAAGGTGAGCACCCAGCCGAAGACGGCGGCCGTCGCCACCATGAAGAGCACGACGGCGGCGTTGCGCCCGGCCGCCAGCAGCATGCGCGGCAGGTCCCGGTCGTGGAATTCGCGCGTGACGAAGCGGCCGATGACATAGGCGGCCACGCAGGCGACGGCGGCACTCTCGGTCGCGGTGGCGACGCCGGTCGTGATGCTGCCGATGATGACGACGGGGATGGCCAGTGTCAGCGCGCCGTCGCGGAGCAGCGTGAGGCGATCGCGCCAGGTGAGCGCGCCGGGCACGGGGAAGGGGCGGACCAGGCCCACGCAGAAGATCACGAGGAAGAAGCCCGCCGTCATCATCAGCCCGGGGATGATGCCGGCCAGGAACATGTCGCCGGTGGCCACCCGCGCCAGCACGGCATAGACCACGAACATCATCGAGGGCGGGATGATGGGCGCGAGCAGCCCCGCCGAGGCGGTGGTGGCGACGGAGAAGCGGCGGTCATAGCCCTCGCGGTCCATCTCGGGGACGATGACGCGGCTCATGATGGCGATCTGCGCGGCGGCCGAGCCCAGGATGCTCGCCATCAGCGCATTGGCCAGCACGTTGATGTAGGCGAGGCCGCCGCGCACCGTGCCGACGAAGGCGCGCGCGAGGCCGATCAGGCGCGTGGTGATGCCGGCCCCGTTCATGATCTCGCCCAGGATCAGGAAGAGCGGAATGGCGAGCAGCCCGTAGTTCTCGACGCCGCCGAACATCTGGATCGGGTAGGAGCCGAGCAGCACCTGGTTGTTGCTGGCGAAGATATAGGCCGCCGCTGAAAGCCCCAGCACGATGCCGATGGGCGCGCCGATGAAGAGCAGGGCGGCGAAGGCGAGGCCGGTGATCAAACCTCCGCCTCCTGGCGTTCGGCGAAGGCCGCGCCCGAGCGCATGGCGGAGAGGTCCTCCAGAAGGTTGGCGGTGGCATGGATCGTGGTGGTCAGCGCGAACCAGGGCATGACCAGGAAGAAGGGCCATTTGGGCAGGTTCACGGTGGTGGGCCGGTCCATGTAGATGCCGTTGAAGTTCACCTCGAAGAAGGCCTGGAGGTTCCAGTCCTGGGCGATGAGGGTGGGCAGGTCGAACCACCACCAGCAGAGCACGACCATCAGCACGCCGAAGCCCAGTACGAGGGCATCCACCAGCACGCGCGCCGCATGGCGCAGCCGGTCGGGCAGGGGGTCGGTCAGGAGGGTGACGGCGAAGTCCATGCGCTGGTGGACGAGGAGCGAGGCGCCGATGAAGCAGCCCCAGACCATGGCGAAGACGGCGGCCTCATCCACCCAGAACAGCGAATAGTTCAGGCTGCGTGTGACGACGTTGAGCAACACGAGCCCGAGCACGAGGGCCATGCAGATGACCAGCGCGCCCTTCTCGAGTGCGGCGGTCGCGAGGCTCAGGCGCCGCATCATGTCTCGCCGGAGATGCAAGAACCTGAGGTTCTTGCTGGGGGAGTACGAGGGGGCAAAGCCCCCTCGTGGCGCGCTGCCCGCACCTCAGCCGCGCGGAAACGCCGCGCGGAGCTGCGCGAGTGCCGGCGCCTTCGGCCCCCACATCCGGTCGAACTGCGCCACGGCATCGCCGAAGAATTCGGGCCCGGTGGGGCGGATCTGCATGTTGCTCGCGCGCAGCTGCGCCCCCTGGCGTGCCTCGCGCTCCGGCATGGAGTTGCACAGCGCGTCCAGCGCCTCGGTCATGGTGCCGCGGATCAGCTCGCGGTCGGGCGGGGTCAGCGTGCCGAAGACGCGGGCCGACATCATGCCCACGGCGGGGAACATGAAGTGGTTGGTCAGCAGCATCGTCCGGCAGAGTTCCTGGAAGCGGTTGTTGATGATGCTCTCGAAATCCAGGTCCACGCCGTCGATCTGCCCGTTGGACAGCGCCTCGAAGATCTGCGGCAGCGGGAGCGGCGTGGGCGCCATGCCGATCAGGTTGAAGAAGTCCCGCGTGGGGGCGGCGGGCGTGATGCGGATCTTCTTGCCGCGCAGGTCGGCCAGCGTGTTCGTCACATCCCGCGTGCTGAGCTGGCGCATGCCCACCATGCCGTAGCGGAAGCCGACGCAGCCCGTCGCCTGCGGCAGGCCGTTGAGCAGGCCGAGCGCAATCGGGTGGCGCAGCATGCGCACCGCCTCATCAATGTCCTTCGCGATGAAGGGGGCGAGCAGCGCGCCGAAGGCGTCCACGCGGTTGCTGATCTCGGAGACGGTGAGCAGGCTGAGGTCGAGCGCGCCGGTCTGCATCTGCTGCAGCATCGCCGCCTCGTTGCCGAGCTGGCCCGAGGGGAAGAGGGTGACGGTGAAGCGCCCGTTCGAGGCATCGCGCAGCCGCGTGCCCCAGGCGGTGAGCTGCTGGTTCCAGGTATGCGCGGGCGGGGTGATGAGGCCGAGGCGCAGCTCGCGCGGGGCCTGGGCGCGGGCATGGTTGGCGGGCAGCGCGAGCGCCGACACGCCGCCCAGGGCGGCGAGGCTGGCGCGGCGGGTGAGGTTACGCGTCATCGTGTCTCTCCGTCCGATGGGAAGGTCCGGCGTCTGTGTGCTTCATGCATGGCAGCATTGCAAGAAGCCGCGAAGTCATTCCACCTTGATGACGAGCTTGCCGAAATTCTCGCCCTTGAGCAGGCCGATGAAGGCGCGCGGCGCGGCCTCCAGCCCGGTCACGATGTCCTCGCGCCAATGGAGCTGGCCGCCGCGGATCAGCCCCAGCATCACCGCGCGGAACTGCGGATAGCGCTGCCAGCCATGGTCGCTGACGATGAAGCCCTGGATTCGCAGCCGCTTGCGCACCACGGGTCCGAGGTTCGGGCCGGGCGGCGCGCCGGCGGCATCCGCCCCGGGGGCGATGTTGTATTGGGCGATCATCCCGCACATCACCATGCGCGCGAAATCACGCAGGCGCGGGAAGACGGCGGCCTGCACATGGCCGCCCACATTCTCCCAATAGACGTCGATGCCATCCGGGCAGGCGGCGTCGAGCTGCGCGTTCAGGTCGCCGCGGTGGTCCAGGCAGTCATCGAAGCCGAGTTCGTTCTTCACGAAGGCGCATTTCGCGGCCCCGCCCGCGATGCCGATGACGCGCGCGCCGCGGGCGCGGGCGATCTGCCCCGCCACCTGGCCCACCGCGCCCGAGGCCGCGCTGATCACCACCGTCTCGCCCGGCTTGGGCTCGCCGATATCTTCGAGGCCGACCCAGGCCGTCAGCCCCGGCATGCCAAGCACGCCGAGATTGGCCGAGAGCGGCACCTCGTTCACATCCACGCGGCGCAGCTTGGCACCATCCATCGCGCAGAAGCGCTGCCAGCCCTGGCCGCCCATCACCGCATCGCCCGGCGCGAAGGCGGGGTCGTTGGAGGCGATGACCTCGCCCACCGTGGCCCCTTCCATCACCGCGCCGAGCTCGACCGGCTTCGCGTAGCTCTTCGCGTCGCTCATGCGGCCGCGCATATAGGGGTCGAGGCTGAGGAAGCGGTTGCGCACCAGCACCTGGTTGTGGCCCGGCAGCGGCATGGGCCCCTCGACGACCTCGAAATCACTCTCCACCGGCTCGCCCACCGGGCGGCGCTTCAGCAGGACCTGGAGATTGTATTCGCTCATGGCTCGCAGCCTTCCTCGGTGAGGAGCGCGCGGACCATCGCCTCGGTCACGCCGCTCTCGGTGAACACATCGCCCGGGGCGCGCAGCAGCACGAAGCGCATGGCGCCGTCGCGCGCCTTCTTGTCGGCCCGCATGCGCGCGATCAGGCGCTCCACGCTGAAGCGGCGGGGCAGGGAAGCGATCCGGTTGGGCAGCCCCACCTCGCGCAGGTGCTCGCGCACGCGGCCGGGCATTTCCTGCGAGCAGAGGCCGAGGCGGGCCGAGAGCTCGGTGGCCAGGCCCAATCCGATGGCCACCGCCTCGCCATGCAGCAATTCGCCACCATAGCCGCACTCCGCCTCCAGCGCGTGGCCGAAGGTGTGGCCGAGGTTGAGCAGCGCGCGGCCGCCCTCCGGCTTCATCTCGAACTCGTCATCCACGACGACGGCGGATTTCAGCTTGCAGCTCTCCAGCACGGCATGGGCCAGCGCGTCGGCGTCGCCCTGCATGGCGCGCGGCCCCTCGCTCTCGCACCACTCCCAGAGCGGGCCCTGCAGCAGCCCGTGCTTGGCGACCTCGGCCCAGCCCGCGCGCAATTCACGCTCCGGCAGGGTGCGCAGCGTCGCCGTATCGGCCAGCACCAGCCTGGGCTGGTGGAAGGCGCCCACCAGGTTCTTGCCGTGGCTGGTGTTGATGCCGGTCTTGCCGCCGACCGAGCTGTCCACCTGGGCCAGCAGGGTGGTCGGGCATTGCACGAAGGGCAGGCCGCGCAGCACGGCCGCCGCCGCGAAGCCGGCCAGATCGCCCACCACGCCGCCGCCGAGTGCGATCACCGCGAGGCGGCGATCCGCCTTGGCCGAGAGGATGCCATCCACCAGCCGCTCGAACTGCGTGAAGCACTTGCTGGCTTCGCCGGGGGGGACGAGGAATTCGCCCGCGACCGTGAAGCCCGCATCAGCCAGCGATTCCCGCAGCGTGGGCAGGTGCAGCGGCGCCACCGACTGGTCGCTGACGATGACGGCCCGCCGGCCTTCGAGGCGCTGCGCCATCTCGGCGCCGGCGCGCTTCAGTACGCCCTCGCCGATCACGATGTCATAGCCGTTGCGCGAGAGGCCCACATGCAGGCGCTCGGGCGGGCGATGGGCGGCCAGCGCCTCGGCCACGCGGCGGGTGGTCACTTCGGGCGCTTCATCGGTGCAGAGCAGGGTCACATCGGCCTCGGCATAGGCGGGGTGGCGGGCGGCCATCAGCCGCTCCAGCACCTCGCGCGGGTCCTGGCCCACGAACATGGGCCGGTGGTCACGCCCCGCCACGCGGCGCATGAGGGTGGAAAGGCGGCATTTGAGCCAGAGCGCGGTCGCGCCCGCCTCGCGGATGGCGGCGCGTGAGCGCGGGTCCACATAGGCGCCGCCGCCGGTGGCCAGCACGATGGGCTCGCCCGAATTCAGCAGGCGCGAGATGACGCGCCGCTCGCCCTCGCGGAAATGCGCCTCGCCATAGCGGGCGAAGATCTCGGAGATGGGGATGCCGGCCGCCTGCTCGATCTCGGTATCGGCGTCGCGGAAGGGCAGCCCGAGCCGCGCGGCGAGGCGGCGGCCGATGGAGGATTTCCCGGCTCCCGGCATGCCGACCAGCACGATGCTGCGCAAGGGGGCGACGTCCTGGGAATCGGGCTGGGCGAGGTTGCGTGACACTGGGCGCAAGGCTAGCACAATCCCTGAATCCTGCGAGGGGATGCCCCACTTCTCATGTTCCGCCGCCCGGTGCTGACCCTGTTCCTCCTGCTGCTTTGCGCCGGCGCGCTGGGCCTGCTGGCGCTCGGCGCCTTTCCGCCCGCCGTCACCACCGCCCCGGTTGAGCGCGTGCTGCCCAATGACCGTTTCCAGGTGCGCTGAGGCGGCGTGAATCGCCATCTCGAAGCCTTCCTGGAGATGATGGCGGCGGAGCGCGGCGCGGCCCGCAACACCATCGAGGCCTATCGCGCCGATCTGGAGAGCGCCCTCTCCCACCTGGAGGGGGACCCGGTCCGGGCCACGCCTGAGGATCTGCGCGGCTGGCTGGGCGCCCAGTCCATCTATTCGGCGCGCACCCAGGCGCGCCGCCTCTCCTCGCTGCGGCAATTCTACCGCTTCCTGGCGCGCGAGGGCCTGCGCCCCGATGACCCGACCGAGCTGCTGGACGCACCCAAGGCCCCGGCACCGCTGCCCAAGGCGCTGAGCGAGGCCGAGGTGCGGCAGCTCATCGAGGGGGCTTCGAAGCTTCCCCCCGCCCAGGCCCCCGTGGCGACGGCCGCGATCGAGCTGCTCTACGCCTCCGGCCTGCGCGTGACCGAGCTGGTGACGCTGCCCGCCGGCCTGATGCGCGAGGAGGAGCCGCTCGTCACCGTCATGGGCAAGGGAAGGAAGGAGCGCCTGGTTCCCATCTCCCGCCGCGCGCGGGAGGCGGCGATGGCCGCACAGGCCGGCCTGGTGCCGCGCGGCAAGGGGCGGCTTTCGGCGCGGAAATGGCTGCTGCCCTCACGCGGGGCCAATGGGCACCTGACGCGCCAGGGGGTGGGGCTGCTGCTGAAGCAGGCCGCCATCGCCGGCGGGCTCGACCCGGCCAAGGTCAGCCCGCATGTGTTGCGGCACAGCTTCGCGACCCACCTCCTGGCCCGCGGGGCCGACCTGCGCGCGCTGCAGACGCTGCTCGGCCATGCCGACATCGCGACCACGCAGATCTACACCCGCGTCCTGGAGGAGCGGCTGCGGGCGGTGGTCGAGGAACACCACCCGCTGGCCCAGGGCTAGACCAGGCTGCGTTCACATGCGTTCGCTTCGCACGGCCTAGCTTTTTGCTGAGAGGATGATTCAGCTTCGGCGATTCCGCCTCAACGAATCATGCTCCAAGGCTCAGCCCGGACGCGGCGTCCGCGGGACGCAGACCGCGTTGGAGCCGACATGGGGCAGCATGCACTCATCCGTCGGCCCGCGCAGGTAATACCCGTTGGGCAGGTTCCATGCTTCGGTGATCTGCACGAAGGACAGGCCGCGATTGTCATCCGTCCGCGGGCAGCGGCCGCCGATGTTGAAGGCGGGCGTGACGGGGCCGGAGGGCGAGGAGACGGGCAGCGAGCGCGCCACGCGGCCCTGCTGCAGCACGCCGCAGGATTGCGCGCCCGGCAGGGACTGGATCACGCCATATTCGCCGAAATTGGCCGCGGGGCGGATGCGGATGGGTTGGCCGGCCGCGATCTGCGCCTCGGTCGGGAAGGTGATGCGGCTGTTGGGCTGCACGGGGGCGGGGACCGGGCTGGGGGTCGCGGCATTCGGCGCGGGCCCTTCCGCGGCGCAGCCGGCCAGCGCCAACGGCGCGAGAAGAGCGAGGGGGATCAGGCGCATGTCAGGTTTCGTTCCGGATGCGGGCGGACCATCCGCTCGCATGGAATGGAGCCTAGGCCCTCCCCGCGGCCGCGCTCAAGCGGTTCAGCCGCGCGCCTCGCGCACCAGCTGCCGCAGGCGGGCCGCGGCCTCGGCGCCCTTGCGGCAATCCCGCCACATCGCCTCGGCCACGCGCTGATGCACCGAGACGGCCTCCTCCGCCGCCGTGATGCCGGCGACGCCGGCGACGGCACTCGGCGGCGCATCGGCCGGGATGGGGGAGGTGACGACATGCGCGCGCTCCCGCCCGCGCAGCACCATGAAGGGGGCGGAGGGCTGGATGCCGGTGGCAAGGCCGAGCTGCAGCCCGATCGGCACCGTCTCCATGATCACGGCCATGGCCTCGCACTCAATGGCCGCCGCCTCCCGCGCGCGGGAGCGTGAGGCCTCGGGGATGGTGAGGCCGCCGGCCACGCCCTCGTTCAGGAAGGTGACGATGGCCGATTCGCTCAGCACGGCGATCACCGAGGGGCGCTTCTGGATGTAGAGGCGCTTGCGGGCGGTCAGCGCGCCCAGCGCCTGCTCGATGAGGGAGATGGCGACGGTGCGGTCGGGCCCGGCGGGCACGGCCTGGGTCCAGGCCTCGGCCAGGGCGCCTTCCAGCGCCTCGCCCGTGATCTGCCAGCAGAAGGCGCCACCGGCCAGCAGCACCTGATCCGCCTGCTCCTCCAGGCCGCGCAGCCGCTCCTGGAAGGCGGCGGGGCGGGCGAAATACTCGATGCCGATGCCGAGCAGCGAGAGCGGCGAAACTTTGAGAAGTTCAGCGAGACGGCGGATCGTCTCAAGCTTGATGACTTCGCCCTTCTCATAGCGATAGAGCGCGGCGCGGGAGACACCGAGGCGGGCGGCGATCTCCTCCGCCCGCATGCCGGATTCCATACGATAGGCGCGGAGCTGTTGACCGATATCAGCGAATTTCATGGGAATCTGCCTCGTTGCTCAGCGTGCTGCAACCACAAGGTGGTAAGGGTTTAAAGATACAACCTTTGCAAACGAGATCAACCGTCATCAGCGAAGAATTGCCTCAAAAAACGTGACAGCGGCAAGGTTCCGCCCCGCGCCGCTTTCTGGCTAGATTGGTGGGATGAACCCTGATCTCCAGTCCCGTCTCACCCTCTGGCGCCGCCACCTTCACGCCAACCCCGGCCTGACCCTCGACGAGGGCGAGACCGCCGCCTTCGTGGTCGAGAAGCTGAAGGAACTGGGCGTCTCCGAGATCGAGACCGGCATCGGCGGCCATGGCGTGGTGGCGACGCTGCGCCGCGCGGCCACGGGGGCCGGCGGCAACCGCAGCGTGGGCCTGCGCGCCGACATGGACGCGCTGCCCATCCAGGAGCTGGATGAGACGCTGCCCCATCGCAGCCGAAAGCCCGGGGTCATGCATGCCTGCGGCCATGACGGCCACACCACCGCCCTGCTGGGGGCCGCCGCACTCCTGCTGGAGGACCCAAGCTGGTCCGGCACGGTGCGCCTCGTCTTCCAGCCGGCCGAGGAGGGCGGCGGCGGCGCCCGGCAGATGATCGCGGACGGGCTGTTCCAGCGTTTCCCGATGGACCGCATCTTCGGCTGGCACAATTGGCCGGGGCTCGAGGCCGGGCACATCGCCATCCATGAGAAGGCGGTGATGGCGGCCGGCGCCCGCTTCGAGATCATCTTCCAGGGCCATGCCGGCCACGCCGCCCTGCCGCACATGACGCGCGACCCCATGCTGGGCGCGGGCCACGCCATCGTGGCGCTGCAATCCATCGTGGCGCGCGGGGTGGACCCGCTGGAATCGGCGGTGGTTTCCGTCACCATCGCCGAGGCCGGTTCCGCCGGGAACCAGATCGGCAGCCGCGCGCGCCTCTTCGGCACCGCCCGCTGGCTGGATGACGCGGTGGGCGAGCTGATCGAGGCCCGCATGCGCGAGATCGCGCACGGCATCGCCGCCGCCTTCGGCCTCACCGCCTCGGTCGAGTTCCGCCGTGGCGTGCCGGTCACGGCCAACCACCCGGCCGAGCGCGAGACGGCCGCCGCCGCCGCCGCCAGCGTGACCACTGCGCGGCGGGATCTGCCGCCCGCGATGACCGGCGAGGACTTCTCCTGGTTCCTCAGCGAGGTGCCCGGCGCCTTTGTCTGGATCGGCAATGGGCCGGCCGATGGCGGGCGCGAACTGCACCACCCGGCCTATGACTTCAACGATGACGTGCTGCCTGTGGCCTCCAGCTACCTCGCCGCCGTCGCCAAGCGTGCCCTCGGAGAGGATTGATGAGCGATATTTCCCGCCTGCGCCGGTTCATCCAGGCGATGACGCGCCTCGCCGACCAGAACCCCTCCGAGGAACGCTGGCTGTCCGAGGGACAGGCCCTGCTGGCCGAGCTCATCGCGACCGATGACTGGCTGCCCGAGGCGCTGGCCGAGCCCGGCCCCACCTACCGCCAATACCTGCTGCATTGCGACCCGCTGGAGCGCTTCTCGGTGGTCAGCTTCGTCTGGGGCATCGGCCAGCGCACGCCGGTCCACAACCACAAGGTCTGGGGCCTGGTCGGCATGCTGCGCGGCGCGGAGGTCAGCGTGACCATGCACCCTGAGCCGGGCGCGCCGATGCGCGAGGGCCAGGTGGACCACCTCAGCCCCGGCCAGGTGGTGGGCGTGGGTTCCGGCGAAGAGGATGTGCATTGGGTGGAGAACGCCATCCCTGACCGCCCCTCCATCTCCATCCATGTCTATGGCGGCAATATCGGCGCGATCGAGCGCCACACCTTCGACCCGGCGACGAGCGAGAAGAAGCGCTTCGTCTCGGGCTACACCAACACGGTGGTCCCCAATCTCTGGGACCGCTCGATGGAAATGGCGGCCCGGGCCTGAGGCTCAGCCGCGCGCCGGCTGCGGCACAACGCGGCAGCCGGCGGCCTTGAGCAGGATGTCCGCCACATCCACCGCCGGATTTTTCCAGATGACGGCCGCCACCCATCCATAGACGCCACGTCGGATCTTCACCGCAGGCTTGGGTGGGTCCAGCGCGGGGTCATGGGCGCTGCGGTTCCGCCGGGCGGCGAGGGACAGCAGATTGGGGTGGGCGCTGTCCCGGATCTCGCCGAACTCGATCAGCTTGAAGGGATGCCCCAGCCCCGAGAGGATCTCCGACAGCTCCCGCGTCGTGTGGTGCCAAGTGTGGCCGGTCCAGTCCGCGAAGAACTTCTTGAGCCCCAGGCGGTGCAGGTTCTCCGCCTCGTCGAAATTCGGGCCGAGGAGGAAGGCGAAGTCGCGCGAGACGCGCAGCGCCGAGGCGATGATGCGCTCGCCGGTCGCCCGGTCGGGCAGGTGCTCGAGGAAGTTCATCATGGTGGCTTAGCGGAAGCTGCCATCGGGCAGGTCGAGCGCGGTGGCGTCGGCGACGAAGCCGGCATGGCCGGCCTCGGCGAGGCGGGCGATCTTGGCGGGGGCGATGTCCACGCCGATGCCGCGCCCCCCGAAGGCGGAGGCCGCCCATGCCAGCGACCCGCCCTTGGAGGCGCCAAAATCGAGGAAGTCGAAGCCGGCGATGGTCTGCGTCAGATCGTGCTGCATCTTCCCCCCGGGTTTGGGCGGCCCCGGGCCGGCGGGACGGTCAAGGCCGCGAAGTGATTTTATAGATTTGCTTTAAATGCAGCATATTATGGTTCGTTCTTGATGTGTTGCAGCACATCGAAACCTTCAAAGCTCGGCGGCCCCAGCGTCATCCCCCGGCTGCTGCCGGCCCCCGAATGGGCGTGGCGGAA
Organism: Sediminicoccus sp. BL-A-41-H5; assembly: GCF_050632405.1. Taxonomy (NCBI): domain Bacteria; kingdom Pseudomonadati; phylum Pseudomonadota; class Alphaproteobacteria; order Acetobacterales; family Roseomonadaceae; genus Sediminicoccus; species Sediminicoccus sp. BL-A-41-H5. Next base: position 209,055 of record NZ_CP192601.1, read on the forward strand.
CTGCTCGGAGCGCGTCCAGGCCTCGAAATCCGCGCGCGAGGCCCAGAGCGTGGAGGAGGTGTAGAGGATGTGGTCCTCCGCCTGTGGCCCGCGCAGCAGCTGGAAGCTGACGAAGCCCGGAAGCTCATGCAGCCGGCTCTCGCGGTTCAGCCAGACCTGCTCGAAGGCGGCGGCCTGCTCGGGGATGACACGGAAGCGATTGGCGGCGACGAACATGGGACCCTCCTGAGAGGTCCAGCATGCCCCAATCGGCGGCCCAGGTCAGCGGGCCGGACGAGCCTGGGCGACGCGGGTGGGCCGGGTGGGGCGGCTCGCCACGCGCTGCTGCGTGTTGGCCGCGCGGGGGCGCGGCGCGGTGGACCGGCGCGTGTAGGAGACGGGGCGGATCATGTCATCGGCGGCATCGGCCAGGGCGACATTGGCCGGGCGGTTGTGAATGAAGCCGTAGGTCGGATATTCGCGGCCGAAATTCTCGTTGCTCCAGCCCACCTGCACGCGCACGCGGGTCCAGGAATTGTCGGACGAGACGTCCATCACCTGCACATTGCGCATGACGGTGCCGCGACGGATGCCCGGACCGCCCCAATTGGCGTGATCAATCTCGATGAGGCGCGCATTGAGCACGCGCGAGACGACGGCGACATGGCCGGAACTCATGCCCCCCGAACCCGGCCAGGCGAGCACGGAGCCGACCTGCGGGCGCTGGCCCCGGGCATAGCGGCCGGCCGCATTGTGCCACCAGTCGCGGCCATTGCCCGAGATGTCCATGCCGGTGACCGAGCGCGCATAGGGCACGCAGGTCAGGCCGCCGCCATAGCCACCGGCGCTGCTCTGGCGCGGGCGGGCCTGGCGGTTGGCCTGGGCCGCGGCGGTGCGGGGCTGCGAAGCGGAAGTCCGCACATCCGACCGTGCATCCCCGCGCGAGGCGGAAGCCTGGGGCGCGAAGGGCGCCGCGCCCAGCAGCAGGCACATGGTCATGGTCGCGAGCTTCAGACGCATGCAGAACCCCTCCTGGGCGGTTGGAATGTTTCGCTGTGTTTCGGGTATCGGGCATGGGCGGGCCGGGCAACCCGGAATTGCGACACACGGCGTAACCCGGCGTGATTTGTCCACAGCCCCCCCATGGCGGCGCGAAAATCAGGATGATCTTCCTGCAAATCCCCTGAGCGAAGGTTTTTGCCACAGTGTTGCGGCCGAAATGCCACAGCTTTCCTGGAAATCATGATCGGCGCGCCGCAGCATCGCCGCGCCGGGCCGCAATCACGTGCGAGCCCCCCAGACACGAAAAAGCGCGCCGGCCTGACCAGGCTGGCGCGCTTCTCGAAGTATTGACGGGCAGTGAATGCCTGCCCGCCGGAATTACTTGCAGGCGGTGATCATGATTTCCACGAGGTGGCGCGGATCGGCCATATTGGCCTGAACGCAGGCGCGGGCCGGGCGGCCGGCATCGCCCAGCCACTCCACCCAGACCTTGTTCATCGCGTCGCGGTCACGGATGTCCTTCAGCCAGATCTGCGCCTGCAGCAGGCGCGTCGTATCCGTGCCATTCGCCTCCAGCAGGGCGTTGATCTTGGCGACGACCTGGCGGGTCTGGCCCGTGACGTCCTGGCTCAGGTCATCAGCCGTGATCCCGGCCAGATACACGAAGTTGTGGTACTCGACCGCGCTGCTGAGGATCTGGTTGCTGCCGGTGCGGGTGATCTTGCTCATCTCGGGCGTTGCTCCTGGTGTTGCGAAAGGCCGCGAAACTTAACGCAGGGGGAGGTGCCGGGGAAGGCGGCGGGGCGCGCAATCCCTCATTGCAGCGCGGCGATGGCGGGCGCAGTCTCCCGCACTCACTCGGAGGACGCCGCATGCGACGCAAGACCGGCCCCATACTCGCGACCGCCCTTCTCGCGGCCCTCGCCCTTCCGGCCTGCACCGCGCCGGTGCTGATGCCGGCGCCGCCGACCGCCACCCTGACGCTGAACGACGCGATGGCCCAGGCGGTGGAGGCGCTCGCCGCCAGCCGCGCCCAGGCCGCGCGCCAGGGCCTGCGCGCCTGCGGGGTGGAGGCGGTGTTCCAGGTGATGCCGGCGCCGGCCGGGCAGGGCGTGCAGCTTGTCCTCGCCCCGCCCGAGAGCCAGGAGGGGCCGCATTCCAGCAGCGTGACGCTCACCCTCGCCGGCGCGGATTGCGACGCGCCGGAGCCCACGCCCCGCGCGCGCCGGTAAGGCCGCGTCAGGCGACCGCGTAGGCGCTGCCCGAGGCGGCGGCGAAGATCATCGTCTCGAAGACCGAGACGCCATGCACCGCCTCATCTAGCGGCAGCGGATAGGCGGGCCCGCCGGCCACGGCCGCCGCGAAGGCTTCCAGCTCGGCATGCTCGATGTCGGTCACCGGGAAGTCGCGCGTCCATTCCTGGCCGTCGCGGGCGCGGAAGAAGAGCTGCTCATGCCCGCGCTGCTCCACCAGCCCATCCGTGCCGAAGAGCGCCACGCGCCAGTAGCGCGGCGCCAGCGCCAGCGTCGCGAAGGTCACGGTCGCGCCGTTCTCCAGGGTCGCCATCATCGCCGTCGTGTCGTCGATGGTGGTGCTGACCTTGGCATGGCTCAGCACGCGCACATCGCGGAAGCGGCCGGCCAGGTTGATGATCATGTCCACCATGTGGATGCCCATGCCGCCCATGCCGCCAAGCGGGCTCTCGGCCCGGTCCGCGCGCCACATCCCCTCCTTGTAGGCGAAGGCGCCCGGGCCGCTGAACTGGCCCTCCACATGCAGCAGCGTGCCGAGCGCGCCGTCGGCCAGCAGCTTCTTCATCTCGGCCACCGCCGGCAGGAAGCGGCGGTTATGGCCGAGGGCCAGCACCACGCCGGCCTTCCGGCAGGCTTCTACGGCGGCCTCGGCGCTGGCCTTGCTCAGCGTGAAGGGCTTTTCCACGAAGACATGCTTGCCGGCCGCGGCGGCGGCGATCACCTGCTCGGCATGGATGCCATGCGGGCTGGCCAGCGCCACGGCCTGCACCTCGCGGTCGGCCAGGACCTCCTCATAGGTCGCGTGCAGGCGGATGCCCTTTTCGGCCGCGTAGTCGCGCGCCTTGTCCAGCGTGCCCGTCGTGCCGGCAACGAAGCGGAGTCCCGCCCCATTCTTGCCCTGCACGGAATTGACCAGCGTGCGGCCCCAATTGCCCATGCCGATGATCGCGGTGTTCAGCATACGAACCTGTCCTATGTGGGATTTTCCAGATGTCTGGCCCAGCCGCGCATGCGTGTCACGCCCCAGGCCGTCACCAGCAGCGCGGCACCGGCCGCGATCAGCGTCGGCCACCGCATGCCGAAGGCCTCGCCCGCCGTGCCCAGAACCAGAGCGCCCAGGGCCGGGCAGGCGCGGGTGATCAAGCCCCAGAGCGCCAGCGTCCGCCCGCGCATTTTCGTCAGCGCCGCCGATTGCGCCAGCGTCTGCACCGAGATCCCGTGCATCGAGGCGCAGGCGCCGTAGAGCGCGCCGCAGAGCACCGCCAGCGGGAACCAGCCCGTCGCCACGAAGCCCATCGCACAGAGCGCCTGCACGCCGATGGCCAGCACCGCGATGCGCGTCGTCCCGGCCAGCCGCCCGCGCGAGGCGACCCAGAGCCCGGCCACCAGCGCGCCGATTCCGATCGCCGCCGTCAGCAGCGCGAGCCCGGCCGCCCCCTGGTCGAAGAGGCGCTCCACATAGGGCGGCAGCACCTCCTGGATGCCGCGCAGCAGGATGGCGCTGATGCCGGCAAAGAGCAGGATGGGCCCGATGCCCGGGTGGTTGGCCGCATAGCGCACGCCCTCCACGGTTTCCGCCAGCAGCGAGGCCTCGGGCGCATGGCCCCGGATATGCGCCGGGTCCACCCGCATCAGCGGCAGGCTGGCGGTCGCGACCACATAGGCCATCACGTTGCAGAGGATGGCCGGCACCACGCCCCAGAGGGCCACCATGGGCCCCGCGATGGCGGGCCCCAGGAAGCGGGCGACATTGAATGTCAGCGAATTGCAGGCGACGGCCGCCGGCAGGTCGGAGCGCGGCACGAGGCCCGGCATCAGCGCCTGGCGCGCCGGCTGCGCGAAGCTGGCCGCGATGCCGCCGATCACCTCGAACACGAGCAGCGAGCCGATGGAGATCACGCCCGTCCAGGTGAGGATCGCAATCCCCAGCGCCTGCGCGCCGATCGCGCCCTGCGCGATCATGGTCAGCTTCACCCTGTCCATCCGGTCGGCCACGGCACCGGCGATCGGGCTGAAGACGACGGCGGGGGCTAGGTCGCAGAAGGCGACCATGCCGACCCAGAAGGAGGAGCGCGTGAGCTCCCAGGCCAGCCACATCACCGCGATGCGGTGCATCCAGAGCCCCGTCCAGGCGGTCAGGCTGGCCGAGAAGAAGATCCGGGCATCGCGGTGGGACAGGGCGCGCCCGAGCGCGCCGAAAGGGCCCAGCTCAGGAGCTCGTCCGCGTGCCCCGGCGCGGCGGCGTGGCGGCGGGGGTGGCCGCGGGCTGCGCAGCGGGCGCCGGCTGCACCGAGGGGTCGGTCTGCGTGTTCAGGCGGATGCACTCGTTGATGCGCCGCTCGAAGAGGTATTGCCGCGCCAGCACATCGGTCTGGTTGGTCGAGGGCTGGCCGCCAAAGCCCGCGCCGAGGCGCGAATTGCTCTCATCCTCGCGCAGCAGCATGCCGCGATCCTGGCGCTGGAGCTGCTGCGCCACCTGGGCGCGGCAGGCCTGGGCCACCGCCTCATTGGTGCGCGGATCGCCCGGCCGGGGCGGGGAGAGGGTGGGGGCGGAGAAATTCCCCGGGAAGGTGCCGGAGGGGCCGCAGGCGGCGAGGGGAAGGAGGCAGAGCAGCACGGCGGCGCGCAACATGGGGGAAGTCTTTCCTCGGAAGGGGGCGTCAGGCGGAAGCATGCGAAATGCTCCGTCCGAGCATCGCACGCAATGGGCCATCCTCGAAACGCCCCGTCGCATCAAGGGGCGCGCGGGCGGCGGCGGCGAGGAGTGCCGGGTGGAATTCAGCGCCCTCGGCCGTGATGGCGAACAGGCCGCGCAGCCATTTGGCCCGGCCCAGCACCTCCACCAGCGCGAGAAGCCTGAGGCAGAGCGCGAGGCCGGCCAGGGAATCGAGCCCGTCCCGCCGCGCCATCGCCTCGGCCCAGCAGGCGGCATCCGTGTCGGTCAGCGCGATCTCCACGCCATCCTCGAAGGCGATCAGCCGCGCAGGTCCCCAGAGCCCCGCCTCGGCCGAGGCGCGCGCCGCCTCCCAGGCGGATTCGAGCGCCGAGGGGCGCACGGCGGGCAGGGCCGAGGCGGCGACGCCGATCTCATGCCGCAACGCGCCGGAGGGCAGGGCGGTGGTGGTGACGGTCACGCGGGTGCGATCAGTTGGCGGCGAGCTGCGCCTCGCGCTGCCCGGCGGAGCGGAGCAGGGCGGCGGCCAGCGCCTCGGCGAGGCAGGCATAGCCGCGGTCATTGTGGTGCAGCCCGTCGGGCGCGATCACCTCGCCCTGGGGCAGCCCCGCCTCATGCCAGCGCCGCATGAGGCGCGAGCGGGCGAAGAGGGGCACGCGCTCCTCCTCGGCCAGCGCCCGCATGGCGGCCTCGAAGCGGGCATGGGCGGGCGCGCCCAGGATGCGCGGCGCCTGCTGGTTGTCCATCAGCACGACCTCGACGCCCGCCGCCCGCAGCCGGCGCAACCCCTGGCGCATGAGGTCGAGGAAGGCGGCCGGGTCGCGGCCGAGCAGAACCTCATTGCCGCCGGCCTGCCAGATGACGAGGTCCGGGTCATGCGCCAGCACATCGGCCTCGAGCCGCGCCAGCATCTCCTGGCTCGTCTCGCCCGACTTGCCGGCATTGACCACGTTCAGTTCCACGCCCGGCAGCTTGCGGCGCAGCAACGCCTCCAGCCGGTTCGGATAGGCGGCCTCGGGCGTGGAGGCGCCCGCCCCCTCGGTGGAGGAGGAGCCCAGCGCCACAATGGTCAGCGGCTCGCCCGCGTCCAGTTCGGCCTGGACGCCGAGCAGCGGGGCCAGGCGCTCGGTCACGGAGGGGCAGCCGGGCGCGGCCATACCGGCCCCGGGGGCGAGCAGGAGGCTGAGCAGCAGGAAAGGGGGGACGCGCCGCAGCATAAACGCCATATAGGGGGTGATGGCGACGATGGCTACGCAAACCAGCAACCCCGCGACCCTTCCGCGTCCTGGGCGTGACATGCGCGCCGACATCTGCCGGGGCCTGGCGCTCTGGATGATCGTGATCAACCACACGCCGGGCAATTGGGTGGGCGGCTTCACGCTCAAGAACTTCGCCTTCGCGGACGCCACCGAGGCCTTCGTGCTGCTGGCCGGCTATGCCGGCGCCTTCGCCTATGCCGGCCAGGCCGACCGCCAGGGCTGGGCGCCGGCCGCGGCCAGCCTCGTCCGCCGCATCGGCAAGCTCTATGTCGCGCACATCTTCTTGCTGGTCGTCTTCACCGCGCAGGTGGGCTTTTCCGCGGCCACGCTGGACCGCGCCACCTACCTCGACGAGCTGGCGCTCGACCCCTTCGCCGAGCAGCCCTACCGCACCCTGCTGGAGGCGCTGCTGCTGCGCTTCCAGCCGCATTTCCTCGACATCCTGCCGCTCTACATCGTGCTGCTGGCGCTGTTCATCCCGGGCCTGCTGCTGCGCGGCCATCCCTGGGCGCTGCTCACGCTTTCGGTCGCCCTCTGGCTCGGCGTGCGGGCGGCGGGGTTCAACCTGCCGCGCTGGCAGGAGGGCGGCTGGTTCTTCAACCCGCTCGCCTGGCAGGTGCTCTTCGTCTGCGGCTTCCTGCTCGGCCAGGCGGCGCGCGGCGCGCCCTCCATCCCGCTGCCGCCGAAGAGCCCCTGGATCGCGGCCATGGCCTTGCTCGTGCTCGGGCTCGGCGTGCTCGGCATGATCGTCTCCGAGCACCTGCCCGAGACGATGGAGGACATGCCGCTCTGGTTCTCGGATTTCCTGGTGGGCATCGACAAGGTCTCGCTGCACCCCACGCGGCTGCTCTCCATGCTGGCGCTGACCTACCTCGTCGCCGCCTATGTGCCGCGCGACTGGCGCTTTCTCCGATCGCGCTGGATCTGGCCCTTCGCCGCCATGGGCCGGCACAGCCTGCCGGTCTTCTGCTTCGGCATCCTGCTCTCCTTTGCCGCGCGGCTCCTGCTGGAGCAGGATGATGGCTGGGGCATGCAACTCACCGTCAATCTTCTCTGCTTTACTGCGCTCGTCATCGTCGCCGTCATCGCCGATTGGGCGCGCGAGACGGTGCGCCCCAAGCCAGCGCCCACCCCCGCCCCCCAGCCGCTCACCGGGACCGCCTGACCATGCCCTTTCCAGCCCTTGCCGCTCTCGCCCTGGCGGCCGCCATCGCCGCCCCCGCCCCGGCGCCGGCCGCGACCTGCGACATCCCGCCGGAGGTGGTCAGCGCGGCCCGCCCGCTGCCCGCCACCGCCCGCGCGCTGCAGCAGGGCAGCCTGCGCGTGCTGGTCCTGGGCTCGGGCTCCATCACCGGCCCCGGCGCCTCGGGCCCCGACGCCGCCTGGCCCGCGCGCCTTCAGGCGCTGCTCGCCGCGCGCTTCCCGGGCCGCTCGGTCGAGATCGCGCTGCGCGGCGGGCGCGGCGTGACGGTGCATGACCACCAGGCCCTGCTGCGCGAGAGCCTGGCCGCCGAGACGCCCGCGCTCGTGCTCTGGCAGGCCGGCACGGTGGAGGCGGTGCGCGGCCTCGACCCCGACGACATGGGCGAGGCGATGCGCCTGGGCCTGGAGCGCATCCGCCGGCGGGGCGCGGACATCATCATCCTCGACCAGCAATATTCCCGCTTCCTGCGGGCGAATGCGAATATCGACCCGTATCGTGACAAGCTGCGCCTGGTGGCCGCCGCGGCCGGCGCGCCGCTCTTTCGCCGCTACGACCTGATGCAGCACTGGGTGGATACCGGCGCGCTCGACCTCGAGCGCACCGCCCGTGCCGATCGGGGCGCCGCGACGGACCGGCTGAACGACTGCCTGGCGCGCGCGCTGGTCGAGCTCATCGCGCAGGGGGTGGCGGAGGCGCGATGAGGCTTCAGCCCCAGCGCATTTCCCCCTTGGCGACCTTGGCGCCGATCTCGAGCGCGATGCCCAGACCTGCCGCCGGATAGCGGGCGCGCATGGCGGCAATCAGCGCCGCGCTGTCTGCCGACCGGGCCATTTCCTCCTCGAAGGCGAGCAGGTAGTCGCGCGTGAAGAGCAGCGCGCTGGCATCCATCACGGCGCCCGGCGCCATGTGGCCGGGCACGACGACGCCGGGGTTGCGGGCAGCCATCGCCGTGAGGTTGGCGACCCAGGCGGCACGCTCGGCGGGGCTTGGCGTATCGGCCGTCCAGACATGCAGGCCGGAGAAGACCAGCACGCCGCCCATGATCGCGCGCAGCGAGGGCACCCAGACATGGCGCCGATTGGCCAGGCCCTGGGCGGGGATGATCTCGATGGCCTCGCCATCCAGGCGCAGATGCGTCTCGGCCGAGGCCTCGGGGATGACGACTTCGGCCATGCTTTGCGGGCCGTTCTCCCGCAGTTGCGGGCCCCAGGTCTCCAGCTTCTTCTGCGCGCTCGCGCGAATGGCGGCGACCGTCTCGGGCGCGGCGATGATCCGGGCCGAGGGGAAGGCGGCGCGGACCGGGCCAAGGCCGAAATAGTAGTCCGGGTCACTCTGGGTCACGAGGATGGTGGTGAGGCGCTTCCCACTGGCCTGGATGGCCGCGGCCACGGCGCGCCCATCCGAGAGGGTGAAGCCGCCATCCACCAGGATGGCCTCGCTCGGGCCCGTGAGCAGGACGGGCGCGCGGAAGAAGCCATTGGGGCCGGCCGGGAAGGCCTGCCAGCGCAGCGGCTCGGCCGCATGCGCCAGGGGGGCGGCCATGGCCAGGGGGAGGGCGGTGAGGGCGTTTCGGCGGGTGATCATGCGGGAGCTCCGTTGCAGTCCTGGGGTCAGGTGGTTTCGAGGGTGGCGAGAAGATCGGTGGGCGGGCCAAAGAGCAGGCGGCTGGGCAGCAGCCGAGCGTTTTCGCCCTCCAGAAGGGCAAGGCTCGGCACGCCCTGGGCGCCCAGGCGGCGCATCCAGGCCGCACCGCGGCGGGTGCGGGCCAGGGTGGCGGCGGCCAGTTCGGGATCATCCGTGGCAAGGCGCCGCGCGGCCTCCGGCAGGCCGAGTTCCGTCAGCAGGCCGGCCAGGATGTGCGGCGCCGTGATGTCGCGTCCGTCGATGAAGCGGGCCTGCTGGATGGCGTGCAGCGCTTCCGCCTCGCGCTCGGGTGCGGCGAGATGCACAGCGGTCAGGGCGGCATTGGCCGCGCCGGAATCGAAGGCGGCGCCGATGGCGAGGGAAGTGCGGCGATAGGCGTCCGTGAAGGCCTGGCCGGTCTGTTGGGCGATGCGCTGGTCATGGCTCCAGGCATGGGCGGTGAAGGCGGCATCCATCCGCCTGGCGCCGGGGCCGGCGAAGAGGCCGGTCGGCAGCAGCTCCAGGCCGGGACCGCGCAGGGCGGCCAGGGCAGGGGCGGCCAGGGCGGGGGCGGCGCCGTAGCACCAGCCGCACAGGGGATCGAAAAGAAAGAGCAGGCGGGGCATGGGTGGGTCTCCAGCGCCGCGGATCATCGCCGGGGCGCCGTGTCAGGAAAAGACAAACGATCACGACACTGTGTATGTTCAAGTCGAACAATGCCGATGGAGACCCCGGCCATGCGCGCGCCGATCAACCTCAATCGCCTCGCTTATTTCGCAGCCGTGGTGGAAGCCGGTTCCTTCACCGCCGCCGCCGCGCGCCTGGGCGTGACCAAGGCCGTGGTCAGCCAGCAGATCGCGCGGCTCGAGGAGGCGACCGGCAGCGCCCTGCTCCTGCGCACGACGCGCCGGGTGCAGCCCTCCGAGGCGGGGCGCCTGCTGCATGCCCGCTGCGCCGTGATCCTGGGCGAGGCCGAGCGTGCCTTCGACGAATTGGCGCAAGGCGCCGCCGAGCCCACCGGCACCCTGCGCATCACGGCGCCCTTCGACCTCGGCACCGCGGTCATCGTCCCGGTCATCACGGCCTTCAGCCAGCGCTACCCGGCCTGCGCCGTGGTCCTGAACTTGACCGATCGCACGCTGGACCTGACGGCGGAGGGCTTCGACCTCGGCATCCGCGTCGGCTGGCTGGTCGATTCCGCCTTGCAGACGCGGCGGATCGGCGGCTTCCGGCAGGTTCTGGTGGCGGGCGGCGCCTGGCGCGAGGCCACCGCCGCTCTCCCGGGACCGCAGGCTTTGCCCGCGCTCCCCTTCGTGGCGAACCTGGCCCTCCGCGAGCCAGACCGCTGGGAATTCACGCGCGGTGAGGAGCGCCGCACGGTGCAACTGCGCGCCGCCATCTCGATCGATGCCACCCTGGCCGTGCGCGAGGCCCTGTTGGCGGGAGGCGGCCTTTCCGTCCTGCCCGATTTCATCCTGGGCGATGACTTGGCCAGCGGGCGTCTGCACGCTGTGCTTCCCGAATGGAGCCTGCCGGACGGAGGCATCCACGCCGTCTTTCCCGCCACCCGCTTCCGCCCGACCAAGGTGAGCGCCTTTGTCGAGATGCTGGCCGCGGCCGCGCGGCGTCCGGGGGGCCTGGCCGCACCCTTCCCAGCAACGCAGCTTCCGCCCTAGCCTCCCGCCCCATGACCGATCCTGCATCCCTCTCCGCCGCCCAGGCCGCCCAGCGCATCGCCGCCGGCAGCCTTTCCGCCACCGACCTCGCCGAGGCCATGCTGGCCCGGATCGCCGCGCGCGAGCCCGTGTTGCGGGCCTTCACCCACCACGAACCCGCGCTGGTGATGCGGCAGGCGGCGCGGGTGGACGCGGCGGTCAAGGGCGGCACCAAGCTGCCGCTGGCCGGCCTCTTCCTCGGCGTGAAGGATGTGCTGGACACGGCCGACCAGCCCTCGCAATACGGCTCGCCCATCTGGGGCGGGCACCGGCCGCGCAGCGACGCCGCCTGCGTGGCGCTGGCCCGCCGCGCCGGCGCCATCATCGCGGGCAAGACCGTCACCACCGAGTTCGCCACGCGCTTCCCGGGCCCCACCACCAACCCGCACAACCCCGGCCACACGCCGGGCGGTTCCTCCTCCGGCTCGGCGGCCGGCGTGGGGGCGGGCGTGCTGCACCTCGCCTTCGGGACGCAGACTGCCGGCTCCATCGTGCGCCCGGCCGCCTATTGCGGCGCGGTCGGCTTCAAGCCGAGCTACGGCGCCTTCCACCGCGCCGGCATGAAGGTGATGAGCGAGAGCCTCGACACCATCGGCCTGATGGGTTCCAGCGTCGCTGATGTGGCGCTGGGCATGACGGCGATGACCGGCTTCGACCACAGCCTGACGAAGCCCGGCCGGGCGCCGAAGCTCGCCTTGGTGCTCGCCCCCGGCCAGGCCGGCACGCCCGAGACGGCCGGCCTGATGGCGTTCGTGAGCGAGGCCGCGCGCAAGGCAGGCGCCACCGTCACGCTCATCGAACTCGGCGCGCCCTTCACCGATGCGGTCGCGCTGCACCCGCATGTGATGAACATGGAATCCGCCGAGGCGCTGGGCTGGGAAATCGACCACGCCCGCGCCCAGCTCAGCCCCATCCTGCGCGAGAAGATGGAATGGGCGCTGGCCGAGCCACGCGCGAAGCTGGCCGAGGGCCGCGCCGCCTTCGCCGCCGCGCAACTCGCCTTCAACGACGCGATTGCGGGCTATGACGCGGTGCTGACCCCCTCCGCCCCGGATGAGGCGCCGGCCGGCACGGACTACACGGGCGACCCCATGTTCAACACGCTCTGGACGCTGCTGCACACGCCGGCCGTGACCGTGCCCGTCGGCAAGGGGCCCAAGGGCCTGCCGCTCGGCGCGCAGATCGTCACGCGGCGCGGCGAGGACGCCGCCTGCCTCATGTGGGGCGAATGGCTGCATGGAGCCGTGCATGGCTGAGATCCTCGTCGCGGGCGGCGGCATCGGCGGCCTTGTCACCGCGCTCTCGCTCCAGGCGGCGGGCTTCGCGCCGCGCGTCTTCGAGGCGGTGGCGGAATACAAGCCGCTCGGCGTCGGCATCAACGTGCTGCCGCATGCGGTGCGCGAGCTGACCGAACTAGGCCTTGCCGAGAAGCTCGCCGCCACGGGAATCGCGACGCGGGAACTGCGCTATGTCAGCGCGCATGGCCAGGAGATCTGGCGTGAGGATCGCGGCCTCGCCGCCGGCTATCGCTGGCCGCAATACAGCATCCATCGGGGGTTGCTGCAGATGCTGCTGGTGGAGGAATGCCGCCTGCGCGGCATTCCGCTGCACACCGGCCACCGCGTGGCCAGCTTCGCGCAGGATGCCGATGGTGTGACTGTGCGCTTCGAGAATGGCGCGGAAGCCAAGGGCGCGGCCCTGATCGGCGCGGATGGCATCCATTCCGCCATCCGCCGCCATTTCGCGCCGGGCGAGGGCGCGCCCTCCTGGCAGGGCGCCATCCTCTGGCGCGCGACGACGGTGGCCCCCCCGTTCCTGACGGGGGCGACGATGGTGCAGGCTGGGCATCACGACCAGAAATTCGTCGTCTACCCGATCCGCCAGCTGCCGGACGGTATGATGCTGACCAACTGGATCGCCGAGATGAAGGTGGACCCGGCGAAGGGCTTCAACCGCGAGGACTGGAATCGCGGCGCCGACCGCAACGCCTTCCTGCCGCATTACGAAAGCTGGAACTGGGGCTGGCTCGACGTGCCTGGCCTGATCCGTGGCGCGGAGCAGGTGCTGGAATACCCGATGGTGGACCGCGATCCGCTGGAGCGCTGGACCGAGGGCCGCGTCACGCTGCTGGGCGATGCGGCGCACCCGATGTACCCGATCGGCTCCAACGGCGCCTCGCAGGCGATCCTCGATGCGCGGCAGCTCGCGCTGCACCTGGCGCAGGCGGGCGACATCGCCGAGGGGCTCGCGCGCTACGAGGCGGCGCGCCTGCCGCCGACCGCGAAGCTGACGCTGGCCAACCGCGCCCTCGGCCCCGACCTCATCCTGGAGGAGGTGCATCGCCGCGCGCCCGGCGGCTTCACCGACCTGCATGCGGTGATCAGCCACCAGGAGCTGGTGGACACGGCGGCGAACTACAAGCGCCTCGCCGGCTTCGACCCCGCGCTGCTCAACGGGCGCGAGAGCTGGAGCGTGGTGCGGGGCTGATCCGGAGCATGATCCGCGGAGGTGGCACACCGGAGCGGTGAATCATCCTCCCGGTGGAACATGATCCGCGGAGGTGGCACGCCGAGGCCGTGAGTCATCCTCCCAGAAACACCTGAAGCGTGATCCCGCCGCAGCGGGTCACGTTTCAGGGCCCCGATACCACGACGTAGACCACGTTCGTGCCGTCCATATAGGGCTGCAGCCAGGCATTGCCGCAGCGGAAGACCGAGCCGCCGCGCGAACCCGGCTGCGAGACGCAGCCCGAGGGCAGGCTGCTATATTCCGCCCCGATGGGCAGCGGCGTCGGGCCCGGGCCCGGCACGGGGGCGGGCGGCCGCGCCGCGGCCGAGGCGACGGCCGCACCCGCCACCGCGCCCACGGCAACCCCGGCCGCGACCGCGCCGGCCGAGTAGCCGGGATAGACCGGCACCGGCGCCACCACGGCCACCGGCGGGCGCGCCACGGGATAGACCGGCCGCGCCGGATAGCCGGGCCGGACCACGTTCACATTGTTGTTGTTCACCGTGACATTGCCCGACGGCCCGCGCACGGCGGTGTTGCCGTAGCGGTCCACGGCCGCCGCATTGCCCTGTGGCCCGCGCACCGCCGCATTGCCGCGCGGCCCCGTCGCCGCCACGCCGCCGCGCGGCCCTTCGGCCACCGCGCCGCGCGGCCCGGCCGCGTAGCCGCCGCCGCGCGGGCCGCTGCCGCTGGTCCAGGCTTGCGCCTCGGCGCTGAGGCCCAGGCCCAGCAGGGCAAGGGCCAGGAGGGGGCGGTTCATGGCGTGCGGCTCCGGTTCAGGGCTTCCCCGCGCGGGAGGAAATCGGCCCGCGCGGCGTCGCGCGGCGGCGTGAAGGCGAAGGTGTTGGCCGGCAGGCGCGGCCGCAGGTTCCAGGACTGGAAGTCCAGGATGGTCCGCAGCCGCTCAGGCCCCGGCTCGACGAAGGAGACGCGCAGCGGCAGGGCGCTCGGCGCGGCCTCGAGCCAGATCTCCCAATGGCCGGAGGGCCCGTTCAGCGCGTAATGGTCCACCAGCACGTCGCGGATGATGGAGCGGCCGATGTGGCGCCCCGTGGTGCCGGCCGGCGTCAGCATCGCAAAGGGGTCGTTCGCCAGCAGCGGCAGGATGGGCAGCGTGACGCCCAGCCGCGCCTCGACCGCCTTCAGCGCCGTCTCGATGTCGCCCGAGAGTGGGGTCACGGCATAGACGTTCTGGAAGGTGTTGAGCGCCGTGAAGTTGCGCCCGTCATACCAGAGGCTGAAGCTGCCGGCGTCGCTGCCCACCGCCGCATAGAGCCGGTCCGGCCGGGCGGCCACGACGGCGCCGCTGCCGCTCAGCAGGATGGACTGGCCGGCGCCGGCCGGCACCTCGCGCAGCGTGGTGAAGTTCAGCGTGAAGGCCGGCGCGCTGGTCAGCGTGTTCGCCATGCGGCGCAGCGCGGCACTCACATCCTCCTCCAGCACGGCGGCGGGCGGCGCGCTGGTCACGGCGGCCGGCGTGGGATCGGCGCAGGCCGCGAGCAGGGCGAGCGCGCCACCGGCAAGGCCTCGCCAGAAAGGGGCAGGCGTTCGTGGCATCGCGGCTCTTCCTCGTGTTGCTTCGCGCATGCTCGCGCCGATGCGCGCCCGCGACAAGGGCCCTGGTGTCACGGGCCATGGCTGGACGCATGCGCCCGCCCGCGCTTGTCTGGCCGCCGGAGCCGGGGGGGGGACGCGTGCCGCATTGTGACCTGTTGATCGAGGGCGTGACCCTCATCCCCTCCGCCTTCGAGGCCCCCGTGACCGGGGCGCGCATCGCCATCACCGATGGCCGCTTCGTGGCCCCCGCGCCCGGCATGACGGCGGACCGCCATCTCAACCTCGCGGGCCATCTCGCGGTGCCTGGGCTGGTCAACACGCATCTGCACAGCGCGCTGGTGATGGTGCGCGGCACGGCGGAGGATATGGGCTTCGCGCCCTCCTATACGAAGGGCGTGCCCCAGGCGCAGATGCTCACACCGGAGGAGACGGTGGCCCTCGCCCGCCTCGGCGCACTGGAGGCGCTGCTGGGCGGCTGCACGCTCATCAACGATGTCTATGTGCATGCGCGCCATTCGATGCCCGCCATCGCCGATCTCGGCCTGCGCGTCTGGGGCTGCAACCGGCTGCATGACGTGGATTTCGACGCCGTGCTGGAGGGACGCTGGGAGCACAAGGACGCCATCGGCGCGGCGATGATGGAGGAGGCGGAGGAGATGATCGCCCGCTTCCACGGCCAGCCCCGCATGGGCATCCAGCTCGCCCCCCACGCGCCGGACACCTGCTCCACGCCCTATCTGGAGCAGCTGCGCGACCTGGCGGCACGGCACGATCTCGGCCTGCAGACGCATCTCTGCCAGAGCCCGGCCGAGCTGAAGCGCATTGCCGAGCGCGAGGGCTGCACGCCGGTCGAACTGCTGGCCCGCCTTGGCATGCTGCATGACCGGCTGGTGGCGGCGCACTGCATCCACGTGACCGAGGGCGATATCAGGGCGCTGGGTGCGGCCCGCGTGCATGTCGCCCACATCCCGAAGAACAACGCGGCGAGCGGCCGCCATGCGCCGACCCGTGCGCTGGCCGAGGCTGGCGCCCGCATCACGCTCTCCACCGACAACCGCCATGGCGACATGGTGGAGGCGATGCGCTGGGGCCTCTGCATGGGCCGCATCCAGACCGGACGCGTCGAGGATTCCTGGCAGCCCGAGCACATGCTGCACGCGGCCACCCAGGCGGGCGCCGACGCGATGGGTCTCGGCCATGAACTCGGCCGCGTGGCGCCGGGCTGTCTCGCGGACCTGACGATCATCAACCTCGCCCGTCCGCACCTCGTGCCGCACAACGACCCGCTGGGCACTCTGGTGCATACGGGGCAGGGGCGTGATGTCAGCCACGTCATCGTGGCGGGCGAAGTGCTGGTCGAGGACGGCCGCCCCACGCGCTGCGACATGGCGGAGGTGATGCGCGACGGTGCGGCCGCCGCCGCCGCCGTCTGGGCCCGCGCCAGCGGTTGACGCTGCCCGGCCAGCGGCCCAAGGCTGCATGGCGAAGCGAGAGGGAGCGTGGGCATGAAGGTGGCGGTGATCGGGCTCGGCAGCATGGGCGGGGGGGCCGCCACGAGCGCGCTGCGCGCCGGCCTGGATGTGACCGGCGTGGACCCGAGCGAGAAGGCCCGCACCGCCTTCGGCAACCGCGCCGTGGCGCGTGGCGCCGATCTCGATGCCGGGCAGCAGGTCGTGCTGGTCCTGACCGTGAACGCCGCCCAGGCCGAGCGTGCCCTCTACAGCGAGGAAGGCGCGGCCCAGCGCCTGGCCCCTGGCGGCGTCGTCATCTGCTCGGCCACCATGGCGCCGGCCGATGCGAAGCGCCTCGCCGGAGAAGCCGCCGCGCGCGGCCTGCTCTATCTCGACGCCCCCGTCTCCGGCGGCGCGGTCGCCGCGCGCGAGGGACGGATGACGGTGATGGCCTCCGGCAGTGCGGAGGCCTTCGCCGCCGCCAGGCCCATGCTCGATGCCATCGCCGGCCAGGTCTGGAACCTGGGCGCCGAGCCGGGGCAGGGGGCGGCCATGAAGGTGGTGCACCAGCTCCTGGCCGGCGTGCACATCGCCGCCGCGGCCGAGGCGATGGCGCTGGCGCTGCGCGCGGGACTCGATCCGCACACGGTCTATGGCGTGGTGAACGGCGCCGCCGGCGCCTCGTGGATGTTCAAGAACCGCATGGCCCATGTGCTGGCGGGGGACGACACGCCGCTGAGTGCCGGCGACATCTTCGTGAAGGATCTCGGCCTGGTGGAGGCCATGGCGCGCGAATCCGCGCTCCCCGTGCCGCTGGCGGCCCAGGCGCTGCAACTCTTCGTGGCCCAGCGCGCGATCGGCCAGGGCGGGCGGGACGACGCCTTCGTGCTGCGCGTCTGGCAGGCCATCGCGGGCTTCGCGCTGCCGGGCGAGCCGGGCGGGGCCGAGGCGCGGAAGCCTGAGGTGTGAGGAATAGAACAAAGCAAGAAAATTAGGCTTGCGTTTACGGTTTGTTCGTGTTCTCTGAGAGGCATGAGCACGACCTATCCCCATGCGGACAGCCTCCGCATCCCGCCCAAGCCCCGCATGGCCCGCGCCCAGCCGGCGAATGCACGCCCGCTCGATGCCCTGGCGCTGCAACTGATCATCTCCGCCGCCTCGGCCTTCGGCCTGTCCTGGCTGCTGAGCCACCTCATCATTGGCTGATGGACCGGGGGGCCGCGCCATGCTGCACTGCGCCGCATGCGATGCTGGCTCCTTCTCCTGACGTTGCTGTTGCCGGGCTGCGCCTATCTGCGGGGCGCGCCCGAGATCGCCGTGGCGCCCGATCCCGTGGTCTACCCGGCGCCGGCCCAATTGCCCCGCTACCTCCCCTGGATCGGTCCAAGGTCCTGATGGGATGAAGCTTAAGTTTTGGATGTAAAGCACATCTGACACTTGATCTGTCGGGCTGGTCGCCGCACCCTCTCAAAATGATCAACAGGCGAACAATTCCTGTTCTCCCTGCGTTGGCATCTCCTGCGTCGGAATGGCTGGCGAATGCATGCGATTCGTCCGGCGCCGCGGGTGCCGCCACGCGGCGCCTGCTGCTCGCCGCGCCCTGGATCGCATCCCTCGCCCCTGGCGCGGCGCGGGCCGATGCGCCGGATCAGGGCCTGCGCCGCATCCTCGCCCGGCGTGAATTGCACATCTTCGTCAGCCTCGGCGTGCCGCCCTTCGGCATGCTCGACGCGATGGGCGAGCCTGCCGGTTTCGACGTCGCCATCGGGCGCATCCTGGCCGAGGGCCTGGGCGTGCGCCCCGTCTTCCACAATGTCCCGCCCAGCGAGCGCATCGGCCGGTTGCGCGCGGGCGAGGGCGACATCACCGCCAATGTGACGGTGACCACGGCGGATGCCCGCCTGGTCCTGCTCACCTCGCCCGTCACCCGGGCCGACATCGTGCTCGCCTCCTCCGTGCGCCACGTCATCCGCCGCCCGGCCGAACTCGAGGAGCATGCCGTGGGCGTGCTGGGCGGCGCGGGGCTCGAAGGCGCCGTCGCCGAGACCCTGCCCATGAAGACGCGACTGCAGGTCTATGACACGCGGGCCGATCTCGCCACGGCCTGCGCGCAGGGGCTGGTCGAGGCGGTGGTGCTGCGCCGCCCGGTGATGACGCGCTTCCTGACGGACTATCCGGGCCTCGGCCTCACGCATCGCTTCATCCTCACCCGCCGGTGGATGTCGGTGGGTGTGCGCTTCGGCGAGCATGACCTGCTGCGCGCGCTGAACAGCCTCATCTTCCTCGCGCGCACGGGCGGCCGGCTCGCGGCGCTCTCCGAGCTGATCCTTGCAACCCCGCAGCCCGATTTGCCGAGTTTTTGAGAGTCGCCCGGTTTTCGTTTGGCGGCCAATACAACCCTGCGTAAGTTCAACATGATGCTTTTTGCTCGTCGCGCCCTTCCTGGCCTTGCCGCCGCCGCCGTGGCGGCCTCCGCGCGCGCGAACCCGCCCGGCGGCGCGCTGGGCCGGATCCTCGCCCAGGGGCGCATCCGCATCGGCGTCTGGATCGAGGGCGGGCCCTATGGCTTCCGCCGGGCGGACGGCACGCTCTCCGGCATGGAGGTGGAGACGGCGCGCGATATCGCCCGCTCCCTCGGCGTCGAGGCCGAGCTGGTGCCCCTGGCCTTCAGCCAGCGTTTCCCGATGGTGGCCGAGGGCGGCGTGGACATCGCCTGCGCCGTGATGCTGATCACGCCCGAGCGCCTGCGCCAGGTGGCCTTCGCCGCGCCGCATGGCGAATTCACCACCGTCCTCGCCACCACGCGCCACCTCCAGGTGACGAGCCTGGCCGATCTCTCCGGCCGGCGCATCCTCACCCTCTCCCATGAGATGCTGGGCGAGGATCCGGGCCTGCCGCCCGATGCGGAGATCCACCTGATCCCGAACTACGAGCACGCCGTCTCCATGATGCATGCGGAGCAGGCGGCGGCGGTCGTCGTCGGCCTCACCACCTTTCGGCGCATGGCCATCGCGCACCCGGAGGAGGAGATGCGCATCCTGGCCCCGCTGGGCGAGTTCCGCTACGCCGTGGCCCTCCCGCAGGGCGAGCCGGACCTGCAGCGCTTCCTCAACACCTGGGTCTTCCTGCGCGACGAGGACGGCACGCTCGCCACCCTCCATGAGACCTTCTTCGGCGGGCCGCGCCCGGTCGTCGCGCGGCTGTGAGCGTCCTCGGCCGTCAGCCGCAATCGGCGGAGCCGGGGCGGCAGATCACGCGCCGCCGCGCCGCCATGGTCGAGTCCTCGATCGCGGGGTCGGTCAGGACGAAGCCGAGGCCGAGGGCCGGCACCGCCGGATTGGCCAGGCCGAAGCTGTTCCCGGGCTCCGGATCGGCGGTCACCACCACCTCCATGAAGCTGCCCTCGCTCGCATCGGGGCGCCAGCGCTGGCGCCAGACATGTCGCGGCATGCCGCGGATCTGCTCGGCCCAGCTCTCGGTCTGCAGCGGCGGGCCCAGCCCGTCGGAGGCGTTGCGGAACACCTCGATCACGTTCTGCGAGCCGGTCAGGGGCGTGAAGGCCTCGATCCGGCTGACGCGCGCGCCCCGGCTCGGGTCCATCACCAGCACGACGCGGATCGCGGGGCAGATCAGCGGCGCGCCGCTCGGCATGCAGCCATCATCGGTCGGCACCGCGAGGATGAGGCGGCTCACGCCATTGGGCAGGGCGCGCGGCGCCTCGATGGTCAGCCAATCGGCCGAGCCCAGCTCGCGCAGCACTTCCTCCTCGGAATCGTCGAGCTCGATCTGCCGCGCCACGCCCAGCAGGTCATGCGGGGTCGGCTGCGCCCCGGCGATGCGGGGCAGGGCCGCGGCGAGGCCGAACATGAGCAGAAAAGCCAGGCGCATCACGCCCTCCAGACGATGTCCCACGGTGGCGCAATTCCATCGTGACGCTATCCGTACCCTACGGGTCGAAGTGTGTCGTTGACTTAGCACAAACGTGAACAAAGAGCATGTTTTTTGGAGTGTGACCCCGCCCTGCCGTCTCTGCCTCGCCGCGGGCTGATCCCTGCCGTTCTGGCCGGCGTCTCGCTCAGCCGAACGGCGCTCGCGACCCCGCAGCAGGACTGGCACGCCTTCGAGCGGCGCTTCGTGCTGCCCGAGGGCCGCGTGGTGGACAATGGCAACCGCAACGTCTCGCATTCGGAGGGGCAGGGCTACGGCCTGCTCGCGGCGCTGCGCGCCGGTGACCAGCCGACCTTCGACCGCATCGTCACCTGGACGATGAACAATCTGAAGCGGCCGACGGACAACCTCTTCGCGTGGCGCTGGCAGCCCGACACCCAGCCCGCCGTCACCGACCTCAACAATGCGAGCGACGGCGACATCTACATCGCCTGGGCGCTGCTGGAGGCCAGCCGGATCTGGGCCAACCCGGTCTATCGCCGCATGGGCCAGGCCATCGGGCGCGATCTGCTGCGCCGCTGCGTGGTCCAGGTCGGGCCGCGCTGGGTGCTGCTGCCCGGCGCCTTCGGCTTCCAGAGCCGGCACCGCGTCGTCATCAACCTCTCCTACTACGCCTTCGCCGCGCTGCGCGTGATCGCCCAGCACCTCCCCGATCCCGCCTGGGAGCGGCTGGAGCGCGATGGCCTCGCGCTGATCCGCGACAGCCGCTTCGGCATGTACCAATTGCCGCCCGACTGGCTGGAACTGCCGGCCGATGGCGGGCGCTCCGTCATGGCGGAGGGCTGGCCCAAGCGCTTTTCCTTCGACGCCATCCGCATCCCGCTCAACCTGGTCTGGGCCGGGCTCGCCCAGGAATCGGCCGTGAGTTCGGCCATCCGCTTCTGGGCGACGCCGACGCAGCGCGGCATGCCGGCCTGGGTGGACCTCATGACCAATGTGACGCCGACCTATCCCGCGCCGCCCGGCATCGCCGCGATCGCGCGCCTCTCGGAGGCGGCGCAGGCGGGGCAGGGGAATCTCGCGCGCATGCCCAAGGTCGAGGCCGCGCAGGACTATTATTCGGCAGCGCTGGTGCTCCAGGCGCGGCTCGCCTGGCATGACCACTCGCTGAGCCAGGCGGCCCCCTGAAGGGTCAATCCGTCCATTCCACCCAGACCGGCGCATGGTCCGAGGGCTGGTCCTCGGCGCGGGCCGCCACATCCACGGCCGAGGCGGTGAGCCGCTCGGCCAGTTCCGCCGAGAGCAGCGCGTGGTCGATCCTGAGGCCGCGATTGGTCTCGAAGGCCGCGCCGTAATCCCAGTAGGTGTAGGGCGCATCCACCGGGTGCAGGGCACGCAGCGCGTCCGTCAGGCCCAGATGCTCGAGCGCACGCCACCGCGCCCGGCTTTCGGGGTGCACCAGCGCATCGGTGGGCGGCAGCGCGCCGGGGGCGAGGTCGCGCTCGGTCGGGCAGACGTTGAAATCGCCCAGGATGGCAAGCGGCGTGAAAGCATCGAGCCGCGCCGCCGCCCATTCGCGCAGCCGGTCCATCCAGCGCCATTTATAGGCCATGCCCTCGGCGCCACCGCTATTGCCATTGGGCAGGTAGATCCCGGCGGCGGTGACCCCCGCCGCCCGCACAGCGAGGAAGCGCGCCTGCGCGTCCTCCGCCTCGCCGGGCAGGTTTTCGGCGATCACGTCGAACTCCACGCGGCCGAGTACGGCCACGCCGTTGCGCCCGCCCGGCTGGCCCAGCGCATGGATGCGATAGCCGGTGCCCGCGAGTTCGAGGGCCGGGAACTCCTCCGTCTTGCACTTCAGCTCCTGGAGGAAGACGAGGTCCGGCTCATGCCGCGCCAGGAAGCGGGCCAGGTGAGGCACGCGGCGGCGGATCGAATTCACGTTGAAGCTGGCAAGGCGCATGCGCCTGTTGTGGCGGGCGCGGGCTCTCTCGGCAAGCGCGGCGCGTTTCCGCTTTGCGTTCGTCTCGATTTGTGGGATAGTCTCTTTCTTGGATGCAATTCCGAGAATTTGGATGAATCGGCCCGCCGCCGCGCCCAGCCGTACCGTCTCCGCACGGGCCGGAGACGCGACTCCGGAGCGGCCGGAGATCAGCCTCCATCTCACCGTCACGCTGACCTGCGTGTTTTCGGCCTTCGGCCTCGCGGCCGGGATGGTCGTCGGCCTGATCTACGGCGCGCCCGCCGCGACGGCGCTCGTGCTCGCCAGCGGCCTCGCGCTCAGGCCACGGCGAAGCTGACGCCGCAGCCGCAGCCGCTCACCGCCTGCGGGTTCCGCACCACGAAATGCGAGCCGATCAGCGCCTCGTGCCAGTCGAGCTGCGAGCCGTCGAGGAAATCGAGCGAAACGGCGTCCACGAAGACGCGCGTGCCGTTCTGCGCCACCACCAGGTCGTCCTCGCCCGCCGCATCCTCGAGCGCGAAGCCGTATTGCAGGCCGGAGCAGCCGCCGGCCGAGACCGTCACGCGCAGGCCGGCCTGCGCGCGGCCTTCGCGCGCGGCGATGGCCGCGATCTCTTCGGCGGCGCGGGGGGTGACGTGGAAGGCACGGGCGGGCTGGCCATCGGGCATGGGAAATCTCCTGGAACCCAATCTAGGGCCGCGGGTTCAGGATTTCCACCACCGTCCCGGCCTGATACCCCTTGCCCATGCAACCTCTGCCTGCCCTCCAGCATGCCCCCTGGGCGGTGACCTCCTCCCGCGGCCGCCTCCATGCGGAGCCGGAAGACGCGCATCGCAGCCCCTGGCAGCGCGACCGGGACCGCATCATCCATTCGCGCGCCTTCCGCCGGCTGCAATACAAGACGCAGGTCTTCGTCTTCCATGAGGGCGACCATTTCCGCACGCGGCTGACGCACAGCATCGAGGTGGCGCAGATCGCCCGCAGCCTGGCCCGCCGGCTCGGCCTCGACGAGGACCTGGCCGAGGCGCTCGCACTCGCCCATGACCTCGGCCACCCGCCCTTCGGCCATGCGGGGGAGGAGGCGCTGGACGCGGCCATGCGCCCCCATGGCGGCTTCGACCACAATGCCCAGAGCCTGAAGCATGTGACGCTGCTGGAGCGCCGCTACGCCGGCTTCGACGGCCTGAACCTGACCTGGGAGACGCTGGAGGGCCTGGCCAAGCACAATGGCCCGGTGCGGCGCCCCGCACGCTACCTCGCGGAATACAACGCCCGCCATGACCTGGAACTCGCCAGCCACGCGAGCGCCGAGGCGCAGGTCGCCGCCATCGCGGACGACATCGCCTACAACAATCATGACCTGGAGGATGGCATCCGCGCCGGCCTCTTCACCGTGGAGGAGGTGGCCGAGCTCCCCATGCCGGGTGCCGCGCTGGCCGCGGCGCGTGCCACCCACCCGCACCTGCCCGAGGGCCGCGCCGCGCCCGAGATGGTGCGCCGGGTCATCGCGGCCATGATCAACGACGTGGCGGAGGAGACGGCGCGGCGCATCACGGCGCTGGCGCCCGGATCGGCCGCCGACATCCGCGCCGCGCCCGCACCCGTGGTCGCTTTCAGCGCCCGCATGGCGGAGGCGAATGCGGAGGTCCGCGCCTTCCTCTTCGAGCGGATGTACCGGCATTTCCGGGTGAACCGGGCCACGCAGAAATCGAAGCGCGCCCTGCAGATGCTCTTCCAGCTGCTGCATGGCGGCACGCAGATGCTGCCGGATGAATGGCGCAGGCGGGCCGGCGAATCCGGCACGCCCAGTGCGGCCGAGGTGGTCTGCGACTACATCGCCGGCATGACCGACCGCTTCGCCCTGGAGGAGCATCGCCGCCTGACCGACCCGCATGTGACCGGATAGGCGGGGAGGGGCTGGATCAGCGCGCGCCGCCGCGCATGTAGCGGCGCTCGGGCCGGTAGCCGATCCAGCGGCGGAATTTGTGCCCGAGCTTGGTGAAGAAGGCGGCGAACATCGTCGTCAATTCCCGTTGAACACCGCGGTTTTGGCGGGGGGGTGAGGCGGCTCTATGCCCGATCCGGGGCAGCTTTGTGGCAATGCGGTAAAGATTGCCTTGCGAACCCTCTCGCCCTCGTGGCCGTCCTGGCCCATCCTGCGTGACAGAAGATCAACAATCCGAGGAACCCCACCCAGATGACCACCCGCCGCACCCTGCTGGCCGCCGGCTTGGCCGCGCCCGCCCTGCTGCCCGCCGGCAGCCTTGCGCAATCCGCCTGGCCCGAGCGGCCCGTGCGCGTCATCGTGCCCTGGCCGCCCGGCGGGAGCACGGATGTGCTCTGCCGCATCGTCTGTGAGCGGCTGCAGCAGATCACGGGCCAGCCCTTCGCCATCGAGAACCGCCCCGGCGCGGGCGGCAACATCGGCGCCGACGCAATCGCGAAATCCGCGCCCGATGGCTACACGATGGGCCCGCTGACGCTGGGTGTCTGGGCCATCAGCCAGTTCCTGTTCACCCGCATGCCCTTCGACGTGGACCGGGAGATGCAGCCGATCTCGATGCACTGGGAATTGCCCAATGTCATGGTCGTCTCCTCCCAGCATACGCCCGCCCGCACGGTCGCGGAGTTCATCGCCTTCGCCAAGGCGCGGCGGCAGGGCGTCTCCTACGGCTCGCCCGGCGTGGGCACCACGGCGCAGCTCTGCGGCGCGCTGTTCTGCGACCGCCAGGGCATTGACGGCGTCCACGTGCCGTTCCGGGGCGCCGCGCAGATCGCCCCCGCCATGCTCGCCGGCGACCTGACCTTCGCCATTGATAACCTCGCGAGCTATGTCCCCATCGTCCAGGAAGGCCGGATGCGCGCGCTGGCCGTGACCAGCGCCGAGCGTCACCCGGCCCTGCCGGACGTGCCGACCATGGCCGAGGCGGGCATCCCGAACTTCGTCGTCACCTCCTGGTGCGCCTTCGGCATGCCGGCGGGCGTGCCCGCGCCCATCGTGGCCCGCGCCAGCCAGCTCATGCAGCAGATCGCGGCCGAGCCCGCCATGCAGGAGCGTTTCCTGCGCACCGGCGCGCATGCGCGCGGCTCCTCGCCCGAGGTGGTGTGGGAGCGCGCTCGCCGCGAACGTCCGCTCTGGCAGGAGATGGTGCGCATTTCCGGCGCGCGGCTGGACTAGGCACCGCCTGTCCCGCATGGCGCGCCACATCTGGCGTGGCGCGCCATCTGAAGGCACACTCCGGCCCACGCCGAATCCGCGGCGAACAGCCGCGGCGCGCGGCGACCAACCGTTTCGCCAGAGCGCCCGGCCTGAGGCGCGAAGCCAAGCGCGCGGAGCGAGCGCCCGGCGTCTGAGGGCACGAATCATGCAATCACGAGCGGCGGTCGCCTGGGCCGCGGGCCAACCCCTGACCATCGAGACGGTGGAGATCGGCGGGCCCAAGCCCGGCGAGGTCCTGGTCGAGGTGATGGCCACCGGCATCTGCCACACCGACGCCTATACCCTCTCCGGCGCCGACCCCGAGGGGCTCTTCCCCGCCATCCTGGGCCATGAGGGCGCGGGCATCGTGCGCGAGGTGGGCGCGGGTGTCACGACGCTCAAGCCCGGCGACCATGTGATCCCGCTCTACACGCCGGAATGCCGGCAGTGCAAAACCTGCCTCAGCCAGCGCAGCAACCTCTGCACCGCGATCCGTGGCACGCAGGGCAAGGGCGTGATGCCGGACGGCACCAGCCGCTTCCGCTGCGAGGGCACCCAGGTCATGCACTACATGGGGTGCTCCACCTTCGCGAACTTCACCGTCCTGCCCGAGATCGCGCTCGCCAAGGTCCGCGAGGACGCGCCCTTCGAGAAGATCTGCTACATCGGCTGCGGTGTGACGACGGGCATCGGCGCCGTGATCAACACCGCCAAGGTCTGGCCGGGAGCGACCGTCGCCGTCTTCGGGCTCGGCGGCATCGGGCTCAACGTGATCCAGGGCGCGCGGCTGGTGGGCGCCGACAAGATCATCGGCGTGGACATCAACCCCGCGCGCGAGGAGATGGCGCGGCGCTTCGGCATGACGCATTTCGTGAACCCCGATGCGGTGGGCCGCGACAAGGTCATCCAGGCCATCCAGGACCTGACCGATGGCGGCGCCGATTTCAGCTTCGAATGCGTGGGCAACACCACGCTGATGCGCCAGGCGCTGGAATGCACCCATCGCGGCTGGGGCACCTCCATCATCATAGGCGTGGCGGCCGCGGGGCAGGAGATCTCGACGCGGCCCTTCCAGCTCGTCACCGGGCGCAACTGGCGGGGGACGGCCTTCGGCGGCGCGCGCGGCCGCACCGACGTGCCGAAGATCGTGGACTGGTACATGGAGGGGAAGATCGAGATCGACCCGCTCATCACCCACGTGATGCCGCTGGACAGGATCAACGACGCCTTCGACCTGATGCACAAGGGCGAGAGCATCCGCAGCGTCGTGGTGTATTGAGCGGTTCCGTGGCCTGGCTGAACTCGCTCTTCGTGGATCACGCCTTCCTGCGCATTTCCTGGCGCAACTGGGGGGTCGTGGACAGCGGGCGGCTCTACCGGTCCAACCACCCGCTGCCCTGGCAGATCCGCGAGGCGGTGCAGCGCCATGGCATCCGCAGCATGATCAACCTGCGCGGCCACCGCACCACCTGCGGTTCGGACGCGCTGGGCCGGGCGGCGGCGGCGGAGCTGGGCCTCGTGCACGCCGACCAGCCCTTCGAGAGCCGGGGCGCGCCGCACAAGGACCGGCTGCTGAAGCTGATCGCGCTCTACCGCAGCCTGCCGCAGCCCATCCTGATCCATTGCAAGTCGGGCGCGGACCGCACGGGGCTCGCCGCCGGCGTCTGGCATCTGCTGCAGGGCCGGGGGGCGGCGGCGGCCATGTCCGAGCTCTCGCTGCGCTACGGCCATATCGCGGCGGCGCGCACCGGCATCCTGGACGCCTTCTTCGCCGCCTATGCCGAGGCCGAGGCGCGCGGCCTCGATTTCGAGACGTGGCTCGCGACGGAATATGACGAGGCGGCGCTGCGGGCCGGCTTCAAGCCGCAGCCCATCGCCGCCTGGTTCACCGATTCGGTGCTGCGGCGGGAATAGGCGGCGTTCCGCCTCAACGCATCATGCTCTAGGCTCCAAACCCAATCAGGTCTGGCTTCGACACGTTGCGATGTGATTCGCTGCCTTCGTTCAGGGGGGCGACGCGGATGGCGCATGGGTTTTGGCTGACGGATCGGCAGTGGGAAGCGATCGCGCCGCTCCTGCCGCAGAACCAGCCCGGGGCACGTCGGGTGGACGACCGGCGTGTGCTCAGCGGGATCGTGCACATGCTCAAGCATGGCGGCCGCTGGCAGGATTGCCCTCGGATCTATGGCCCGCCCACCACGATCTACAATCGCTATCACCGCTGGTCGCAGCGCGGCATCTGGACGCAGATGTTGACCGCGCTGGTACAGGCGACGCCAGGTGGTCTGCAGTTGATCGACAGCACGACAGCCAAGGCACAGCGCGCGGCGGCGGGCGGAAAAGGGGGGCCGAGTTCCAGGCCATTGGCCGCTCCCGCGGCGGTCGCGGGACCAAGATCCACCTCGTAACCGATGGCACGGGCCGCGTTCTCACCTTCGTCGTGACGCCCGGCCAGATGGGCGACATGCGCCCCGCTCACGACCTACTCGCCCGCCTGCCCCCGTCAGCCAAGCTCCTGGCCGACGCGGCCTATGACAGCAACGGCCTGCGTGCGTTTCTCGCCGAGCGGGGCACCCTGCCGGTCATCCCGAACAACCCCACCCGCAGGCGGTTCCATCCCTTCGACAAGACTGCCTACCGAGCGCGAAACGCCATCGAGCGAACCTTTAGCCGGCTGAAGGACTGGCGCCGCATCCACACCAGATACGACAAGCTCGCCAACAACTTCGCCTCGGCCGTCGCCATCGCAGCCGCAATCATCTGCTGGTGCTGAATGAGTCTCGAGCCTAGCCTGCGCCCGCCTCCTGCCGAGAACGAGACCGCCCATGCGCCATGCCCAGACCCGATGGACCCGCCTGCTGGCGCTCTCCGCCCTGCTCGGAACCGGCGCCTGCGCGGGCCATGACGGGGAGGAGCCGCTCTATGTCCTGCGCGATTCGATGGGGCGTTCCGTCGCCATGGCCGGCGCCTCCCAGATCGGCGGCGCCGCCCCCGGGACCGTGCTGCGCGCCAATCTCGGCGGGGTGGAGCAGTCGGTGATGGTGGGCGAGCGGGTCGGGCTCGGCCCGGCCATGGGCCCGCGCCCGGCCGCCGCCGCGCCTGTGGCGGTGGCCGCGGTGGCGCCGGCCGCGGCCCTTCCGCCCATCGCCGAAATCCCGATCATGGGCGGCGTGACCGCCGCCCCGCTCGACCCGCTCGCGGCGTCCTCCGGCACGGAGGCGAGCCCGACTCGGAGCGCCCAGGGCGCCGGCCAGAATCCGTCGAGCCGGCGCCGTGGCCCGCCCCCGGCCTCCGTCTCGCGCTCCGTAATGTAAGGGCCGCGCGGCGACTGTGACCAGAAAGTCGCGGTTGCGGCGGAATTGCAACGCTGGCGCGCCGCAGCGGGCCTTCGCCTTGATTCGGCGCTATTGCCCGCAAGGCATCTGATGCTAGGCTTTTGTCACGTTTGGGATGGTAGGCTGGAAAACCCTGCAGCTGGCCCTGTTTCCCGCGTATCCATTTCCAGGGGTTGGGATGATGAGAGAAATGAAGAAAGCCACCAAGTTCTTCGCAGTGATCGCGGTTGCCGGCCTCGCCGCCTGCGCGCCCAGCGGCCCGCCCGAGGACATGTTCCCGCTGGTCGACGCCACCGGCACCACCGTCGCCATGGTGCGCGCCTCGGTCGTCCGCAACACGCCGCCGGGCACCGCCGTCCGCGCGAACATCAACGGCATGGACCAGCTCGTGACCCTCGGTCCGCGCGTCTCCGCCGGCGTCTCGGCCGGTCAGGCCATCATCACCGGCACCGATAGCGGCGGCCGCCCGATCGTCGAGCACATCGGCCCGGCGAGCGGCAGCTTCGCCCCCGAGGGCACGCCGGTCATCACCGGCACGGACGGCCAGGGCCGCCCGATCGTCACCTTCGTGCAGCCCGGCCAGCAGGCGCCGACCGGCGTGGTCGCCGGCCCGCGCGGCAACCGCCGTGGCCCGGCCGTGGCCCCCGGCACGCTGGCCCCGGGCGTGGCGCCCGTGGTGCAGCAGGGCCCGACCAACACGATCGGTCGCTAAGCCATCACGGCGCGGTCCCGCCGGGCCGCGCCGTAGCTTCCGGCCGCCTGCCTCCTTCATGGGGCAGGCGGCCTTTTTTATTCAGGCGCGCGCGCGGGCGTGGATGGCATCGAGGATCGCCCGGGCCAGCGGCGTCCCGCAGATCGCCCGGGCCTCGGGCGCCATGCGGTGCCGCCAATTTGGCCGCTCCCGATCGGTGCCAGGCAGGTTCACCCCCACAAGCTCCCCCGCCAGATCCTCCGCCTGCAGGAGCAGCATGAGGGAGGGGCTCGCGGCCACGAAGCCATGGATCGCCGCCGCCACCGCTTCCGGCAGGGCCTGGGTGGCCTGGGCGGGCAGGCCCAGCGTGGCCAGCAGTGTCGCGCGTTCCGCCGCGCGCTGCGCTCGCGCCGCGGCCGCACCCGCCGCATCCAGCAGCAGCAGCGCCTCGCGCTCGGCGATGTCCGCCCCCTCCCACCAACCGGCGAGCGTGGGGATGTCATGGGTGGCCACGCAGGCGGCAGCCAGTTCCGGATAAGCGGCCGGGGGGCGGAATTCCGGACCCTCCCGCTCGAACCAGAGCACCCGGTAGGAGAGAATGCGCGAATCCCGCAGCGCCTCGGCCAGGCCGTCCGGCACGGTGCCGAGATCCTCGCCCACCACGGCGCAGCGGGCGCGCTGGCTCTCCAGCGCGATCTCGCCCAGTGCCGCCTCGAGGGGCTGGGCGAGGTAGCAGCCCTCGCCGGCGGCGGCACCTTCGGGCACCAGGAAGAGGCGCCTGAGCCCGAGCACATGATCAATCCTGAGTGCGGCCGCGTGGCGCATATTGGCCCGGATGAGGGTGGCGAATCCGGCATGGCCGCTCGCTTCGGCCGCCAGCGGATCGGGCGGCGGGATGCCCCAGACCTGTCCGAGCGGGCCCAGCGGATCGGGCGGCGCGCCGATGGAGAGGCCGGGCAGGAACTCCATGTCGCCCGACCAGGCCTCGGCCCCATCGCCAGCCATGCCGACGGCGAGGTCGCGATAGAGCCCCGCGCCGGCCGCTGCCGCTTCGGCCATCTGCCGGTCGGCGAGGAATTGCAGCCAGGCGTGGAAGCCGACGGCATCGGCATGGGCGGCTTGCCAGGCGGCGATCCCCGCATCCCGCCCGTGGCGCAGCCCCGCCGGCCAGCGCCGCGAATCGCTGCTGCCGTGCCGCTCGGCCAGCGCGTTGAAGGTGGCGAAGCGGATCAGCGCGGCACCGCCCACCGAGCGGAAGCGCAGGAAATCCGGATCCATCCGGTCAAAGCGGGCCCAGGCCGCGGCCAGCACGCGGCGCTTGGCGGCCCAGGCGGCGGGGTAATCCACGTCGCCGCCCGCGCGCAGCGCCGCGAAGAGCGCGGCCTCGCCCGTGGCTTCCGGCAGGCGGGAGACGTCAATCAGCAGCGGCTCCAGGAAGCGCCGGTCGGAGGGCTGGTAGGGGCTGGCGCGCTCACGCTCCAGCGGCATCAGCGCATGGGGCGGGCTGATGCCGAGCCACAGCGCGCCCGCCCCGGCCGCGCCGCGCGCGAGGTCGGCGATGGCGGTGAAGTCGCCGATGCCCTGGTCCGCCGCATGGCGCAGCGCGTAGCTTTGCGCCGTGATGCCGAAGCGCGGCGCCTCCAGGGGCAGGAAGCACCGCGCGGGGGCCGCGGTGATGCGGCAGAGCGCATCGCGCCAGCGCAGTTCATGCCGGCCCTCGGGCAGGGGCGGCAGGGTGAGCTGGCCGCCTTCGATGAGGCCGTGGAATTCGCGGGCACTGCCATCCTCCAGCGTGAGGTGCAGCGCCGGCCGCTCGGGCAGGCCGGGGCCCACGGGCAGCCGCGCCGTCTCGCCCGCGCGGGCCGGGACGTGTGGCGGCAGGGGCGGGCGATGCAGGCGGCGGGCCAGGCTGTCCCGCGCCTGGGGGGCGGTCTCGGCGGGCAGGCGCAGCGCGGCCAGCACGGCCCGCAGCGTCGCCTCCGGCACCTCATGCTCGCGCCCCGTCAGATCGTGCCAATGGGGTGCGATGCCGGCGGCGATGGCGAGCCGGCCCAGGAGTGCCGCATCCGGCGCCTCGGCGCGGTGGGGCAGGGCGGGCTGCTCGGCCAGCAGCAGCATGCTGCGCGGCGGGAGCGTGACGCTGTCCGCCGGCGCGCTGGCCGCCAGCACCTGCCAGCGGAAGCCCCAGCGCGGGCGGGGCGGGCGGAGCGCGCGTGGCTCATCGCCACCATTGATCGCGACCACCACGCGGTCCACGCCCGAGGCGAGGACGGCCACCAGCGCGCGCGATGCGCCCCAATCCTCCGGCCCCAGCGCGTGGCCCTCGGGGTGCCGCCATTCCACGTCGGGCAGGCCGGTCTCAGGGCAGGGCAGGCCGGTCAGCGGCGCTGTGGCATGCAGCGCTGGATGCGCGCGCCGCGCCGCGATCAGCCGCGCGGTGTGGTCCACCAGCCCCTGGTCGAGTTTCGCCCAGTCGAGCCAGGAGGTCGCATTGTCCTGCGCATAGGCGTTGTTGTTGCCGCCCTGGCTGCGGCCGCCCTCATCGCCCATCGCCAGCATCGGCGTGCCGCGCGCCGTCAGCAGCGTCGCCAGCAGCGCGCGCGCATCGCCCGCGCGGCGTTCGGCCAGCGCCGGGGCCGGCCCCTCCGTGCCATGGTTCCAGGAGTGGTTCTCGCCCGCCCCGTCGCGCCCTTCCTCGCCATTGGCGAGGTTGTGGCGGCGCTCGTAGCTGACGAGATCGGCCAGCGTGAATCCGTCATGCGCGGTGATGAAGTTCACGCTGTCCGCGATGCGCGTCGGAAAGGCATCGGCCGAGCCCGCAAGCCGCGTGGCGAGCGGCCCCAGCATCCCCGAATCGCCGCGCCAGAAGCGGCGCACATCGTCGCGGAAGCGGTCATTCCACTCCCCCCAGCCGGCGGGGAAGCGGCCGAGCTGGTGGCCATCCGCCCCCACATCCCAGGGCTCGGCGATGATCCATCGGTGCCGCAGCACGGGGTCCTGCCGGATCGCGGCGAGCAGCGGCGCATCGGGGTCGAACCCATGCCGCGTTCGGCCGAGCGTGGTCGCCAGGTCGAGCCGGAAGCCATCCACCCCGGCCTGCTCCGCCCAGTGCCGCAGCGCATCCATGACCAGGCGCAGCGGCCAGGGCCGGTCCAGCGCCAGCACATTGCCGCAGCCGCTCTCATTGTGGCCGAGGCGGTACCAATGCGGCTCGCCGAGGCCGCGCAGGCTCAGCGTGGGGCCGAGCGCATCGCCCTCGCCCGTGTGGTTGAACACCACGTCCAGGATCACGCCGATCCCGGCCGATCGCAGCGCGGCGACGGCGGCCCGCACCTCCGCCATGCCGCCCGGGGCGAGGCGCGGATCAGGCGCGAGGAAGGCCACCGGATTGTAGCCCCAGTAATTCGTCAGCCCGAGCGGCGGCAGATGCCGCTCATCCACCCAGGCGGCCACGGGCAGCAGCTCGACATGCGTGACGCCGAGGCGTTGCAGATGCGCGATGGCGGCCGGATGCGCCAGGCCCGCGAAGGTGCCGCGCTGTGCTTCCGGAATCTCCGGGTGCAGCGCGGTGAAGCCCCTCACATGCAGCTCGTAGATCACGGCGGGCCGGGCGGGCAGCGGCGTCCAGGCTTCAGCGGGCAGGGGGGCGCTGATCACCGCGCGCGCCACATGCGGGCCGGAATCGCCGGGGCCGAAGGCGGTGGGGTGCAGGCGCAGCGGGGCTTCCAGCGCGCGCGCCCAGGGGTCGAGCAGCAGCTTCTCCGGATCGAAGCCCGGGCCCTCGGCGCGCAGCCCATAGGTGGTGCCTGGCGGGATGCCCGGGATCACGCTGTGGAAGACGTCACCCTGGCGCCGCGGCAGCGGCAGGCGCGCCGTCTCGCGCGCGCCGTCGAAGGTGCAGAAGTGGAGCCGTTCCGCACCCGGCGCCGGGATCGCCACCTCCACCCCATCGGGGCGGAGGCTCACACCCAGTTCAGCGGGCGCGGTCAGCGATCATGCCCCGGAAGAGCGCGGCATAGCGCCCGGCCGAGCGCGCCCAGGAGACGTCGCTCGCCATCGCATTGGCCTGGATGCGCGCCCATGTGCCGTCCTCGCGATAGAGGCCGATGGCGCGGGTGATGCCGGCCGCCAGCATTTCCTGGCTCACGGGGGCGAAGTTCAGCCCCGTGCCGGTGCCGGCCGCGACCGCCATCTCATTCGCGTCGATCACCGTGTCGGCGAGGCCGCCCACCCGCGCCACGATGGGCGGCGCGCCATAGCGCAGCGCGCAGAGCTGGCCGAGGCCGCAAGGCTCGAAGCGCGACGGCATCAGGATCGCATCCGCGCCGCCATAGCAGAGCCGCGCCAGCCCCTCGTCGAAGCCGATGAAGCTGCCGATGCGCCCGGGCTGTGCGCCGGTCGCGCCATGCACGCGCTCCTCCAGCGCCGCCTCGCCGCTGCCGAGGATGGCAAGCTGCGCGCCATTGTCCAGGATGGCCGGCAGCGCCTCCAGGATCAGGTCCATCCCCTTCTGCCAGGCGAGGCGGCCCACGAAGCAGAAGAGCGGCGTCGCGGGCTCGACGGCAAGGCCCATCCGCGCCTGCAATTCCGACTTGTTGATGGCGCGCCGCGCGATGGTGCCGGCATCGTAATGCGCCGGCAGATGCGGGTCCGTCGCCGGGTTCCACTCCTCCGTGTCGAGCCCGTTCAGGATGCCGCTGACTTCCGCGCCGCGCCCGCGCAGCAGGCCATCGAGGCCCATGCCCCAGGCGGGCGTGCGGATCTCGGCCGCGTAGCCGGGGGAGACGGTGCTGATGCGGTCGCTGAACCAGAGGCCCGATTTCAGGTAGCCGACCTGCCCGAAATACTCGAGGCCGGCGGTGGCGAAGGCCGCCGAGGGCAGGCCCAGCAGGCCGAAGAGATCGGCGCGGAACTGACCCTGGAAGGCGAGGTTGTGGATGGTGAAGAGCGTGGGCACGCGGCTTTCCGCGAAGCGCAGATAGGCGGGCGCCAGGCCCGCCTGCCAGTCATGCGCGTGCAGCGCGTCGAAGCCCATCGCATCGGCCGCATGCGCGGCGGCCCGGCCGAGGGCGGCGAAGCGGATCGCATTGTCCGGCCAGTCCATGCCGCCCGGCGCCAGGTAGGGCGAGCCCGCGCGCGCGAAGAAATGCGGCGCGTCGAGCGCCAGGATGTCCCGCCCCGCGGCCTCGGCCCGCACCAGCCGCGCGGGCGCGCCGAAGAGGTCCGCCAGTTGCTCCACATGCTGCACGGGGCCCAAGGCCGCCATCACCGCCGGATAGCCCGGCAGCAGCGTGGTGACGGAAACCCCCTCGGGCGCGAGCGCCGCCGGCAGCGCGCCCACCACATCGGCGAGCCCGCCCGTCTTGATGAAGGGAAACCCCTCGGAAGCGACGGCGAGGACCTTCATGCGAGCTTGTCGAGCATCGCCTGGGTGATGAGGCAGACGCCCTTCTCCGTGCGGCGGAAGCGGCGCGCATCCTCGATCGGGTCCTCGCCCACGACGAGGCCGGGTGGGATGCGGACATTGCGATCCACCACGACCTTGGAGAGCCGCGCCCCCTGGCCGACATCCACGCGCGGCAGCAGTACGGCACCTTCCAGCCGCGCATAGGAGTGCAGATGCACGCCGGTGAAGAGCAGCGAACGCCGCGCCGACGCCCCCGAGATGATGCAGCCGCCCGAGACGAGCGAGGAGATCGCTTCGCCCCGCCGGCCTTCCACGTCATGCACGAACTTGGCGGGGGGCACGACCTCGCCATAGGTCCAGATGGGCCATTCCTGGTCGAAGAGATCGAGCGGGGGGACGATGTCGGTGAGGTCGATATTGGCCTCCCAATAGGCGTCCACCGTGCCGACATCGCGCCAATAGGGCGTGAATTCCTGGCTGGAACGCACGCAGGAGCGCTCGAAGCGATGCGCCGCCGCGCGGCCATGCTTCACGATGTAGGGGATGATGTCCTTGCCGAAATCATGGCTGGAGTCCGGGTCCGCCGCGTCGCGCTTCAGCTGCTCGATCAGGAAGCGGGTCTCGAAGACATAGATGCCCATGGAGGCCAGGGAGAGCTCCGGCCGGTCCGGGATGCCGGGCGGGTCGGCCGGCTTCTCCACGAAATCCGTGATCCAGGCCTCGGCGTTCACGGCCATGACGCCGAAGCCCTTGGCCTCCTCGCGCGGGACCGCCATGCAGGAGACGGTGACATCGGCGCCCTGGTCCACATGCTGGGCCAGCATGCGCTCGTAATCCATCTTGTAGATGTGGTCGCCCGCCAGGAGCACGATGTGGCGCGGGGCCAGGTCCTCGATGATGTCGATGTTCTGGTACACGGCATCCGCGGTGCCCATGTACCAGTTGTTCTCGGACACGCGCTGCGACGCGGGGAGGATGTCGAAGCTCTCGTTGCGTTCGTGCCGGAGAAAATTCCAGCCGCGCTGCAGGTGCCGGATCAGGCTGTGCGCCTTGTACTGCGTGGCGACGGCGACGCGGCGGATGCCGGAATTGATGGCGTTGGACAGCGCGAAATCCACGATGCGCGACTTGCCGCCGAAGAACACGGCGGGCTTGGCGCGCCGGTCCGTCAGCTCCATCAGCCGCGATCCGCGCCCGCCGGCCAGCACGAAGGCCATGGCGGTGCGGGCCAAGGGGGCGGCGTTCTGCGCGCGATCAGACATGTGGTGTCCCGGACGTCGTTGCGACTGTGGTCGGTTTTGGCATTTCCCATGCCTGGGGCGCCAGATGGATTGTGCAGAGCGGCGGCAGGAAGACGCGGGCCGAGGCGGGCTGCCCGAAGGCCGGCACCGGCACCGCCTCCACTCGGCCAAGATTGCCCTGGCCCGAGCCGCCGAAATCCGCCGCGTCGCTGTTCAGCACCTCAAGCCAGGTGCCCGCCCGCGGCAATCCGATCAGCACCGCCTCGCGCGGGATGGGCGTGAAATTGCACAGCACGGCCACCGGCGGCCCGCCCGCGCCGTCGAAGCGCAGCCAGGTGAAGAGCGAGTGGTCCGCGTCATTCGCATCAATCCAGCAGAAGCCCTCCGGCCGGGCATCGGCCGCGTGCAGGGCAGGGGTCTCCCGGTGCATGCGGTTCAACTCGCGGATGAAGGTCTGCACGCCCTGGTGCGGCGCGTGTTCCAGTAGCCACCAGTCGAGCTCCCGCGCCTCGGACCATTCGGCCCAGGGCGCGAATTCCTGGCCCATGAAGAGCAGCTTCTTGCCCGGATGCCCCCACATGAAGCCGTAATAGGCGCGCAGGCCAGCCAGCTTCTGCCAGGTGTCGCCCGGCATGCGCCCGCCGATCGTGCCCTTGCCGTGCACCACCTCGTCATGGCTGAGCGGCAGGATGAAGCGCTCGTTGAAGGCATACATCAGGCCGAAATTCATCAGCTGGTGGTGATGCGCGCGGAAGAGCGGGTCCTTCGCCACATAGCGCAGCGTGTCGTTCATCCAGCCCATGTTCCACTTGAAGGCGAAGCCGAGCCCGCCCTTCGCCACGGGCGCCGAGACGCCGCTCCAGTTCGTGGCTTCCTCGGCGATGATCATGGCCCCTGGGGCCTGCTCGGCCAGCATGGCGTTGGTGCGGTGGAGGAAGCCCACGGCGTCGCGGTTGTCATTGCCGCCATCCTCGTTCGGCGCCCATTCGCCGGGCCCGCGCGAGTAATCCAGGTGGATCATGGAGGAGACGGCATCCACCCGCAGCCCGTCCGCGTGATAGCGCTCGAGCCAGAAGAGCGCGTTCGACGCCAGGAAGGCCTCCACCTCCTTGCGGCCATAGTCGTAGATCGCCGTCTGCCAGTCCGGGTGCCAGCCGCGCCGCGGATCGGGGTGCTCGTAGAGGCAGGTGCCGTCGAAGCGCGCGAGGCCATGCGCGTCATCCGGGAAATGCGCCGGCACCCAGTCGAGGATCACGCCGATCCCCGCCATATGCGCCGCATTGATGAAGCGCGCGAGGCCCGAGGGGTGGCCGAGCCGCGCGGTGACGGCGTGCATGCCGATCGGCTGGTAGCCCCAGGAGCCGTCGAAGGGGTGCTCCATCACCGGCATCAGCTCGATATGGGTGAAGCCGAGATCCGCGACATAGGGGATGAGGTGGGCGGCCAGCTCGTCCCAGTTCCAGAAGCGGCCATCCGGGTGGCGCTTCCAGGAGGGCGCGTGGACCTCGTAGATGGACATGGGCGCCGCCGCCGGGTCGCGCTTCGCGCGCGCCGCCATCCATTCCTCATCGGTCCAGGTGAAGTCGTCGATGCGCGCGACCACGCTGGCATTGGCGGGCCGGAGTTCGGCCGCGAAGCCGAAGGGGTCGGCCTTCAGCGGCAGCAGCGCGCCGTGGGCGCCGAGCAGCTCGTATTTGTAGGCCGTGCCCTCGGTGATGCCGGGCAGGAAGATCTCCCAGAGGCCGGAATCCACGCGGCGCCGCATCGGGTGCCAGCGCCCGTCCCAGCGGTTGAACTCGCCCACCACCGAAACGCGGCGCGCATGCGGCGCCCAGACGGCGAAGCGCACGCCGGCGACACCCTGATGCGTGACGAGATGCGCGCCCAGCCGGTCATGCAGGCGATGATGCGTGCCCTCGATCAGCAGGTGGTCATCCAGCGGGCCGAGGCCGGGCCCGAAGGCATAGGGGTCCAGCGCCTCGCTTGTGGTGCCGCCCTCCGTGATGCGCAGCCGATAGGCCTCGCCCATGCGCACGTCGGGGATGAAGCCCTCGAAGAAGCCATCGGGATGGCGCGGCTCCAGCCGCTGGGTCAGCCCCGTGAAGCTGGCCTCCACGCTGGCCGCCCCCGGCCGCAGCACGCGGAGCATCAGCCCGCCCCGCGCGGCATGGGGGCCCAGCACCGCGAAGGGATCGGCATGCCGGCCCTCCAGCAATGCCAGGACGTCGCCTTCGCTGGCGTGCATGTGTTCTATCCCGGCACGGGCACCCGCCAGATCTCCTGCGCGTATTCCGCGATGGTCCGATCGGACGAGAACCAGCCCATATGGGCCGTGTTGAGGATGGCGGATTTCTGCCAGGCCGCCTGGTCCGCCCAGCGCCGCTCCACCTCGCGCTGCTTGTCGAAATAGGCGTCGAAATCGGCGGTGACGAGGAAGTGGTCATGCTCGCGCAGCATGTGCACGAGTTCCCCATAGCGATGCGGATCATCCGAGGAAAAGACGCCCGAGGCGATGGATTCCAGCGCCTGCTGCAGGCGCGGCGAGGCATTGATGGAATCCTGCCCGCGCCAGCCCTCGCGCCGGCGTGCCGCCACCTGCTCCGTCGTCAGGCCGAAGATGAAGATGTTCTCGGGCCCCACATGCTCCAGGATCTCGACATTGGCGCCATCCAGCGTGCCGATGGTGAGGGCCCCGTTCAGCGCGAGCTTCATGTTGCCCGTGCCCGACGCCTCCATCCCCGCCGTCGAGATCTGCTCGGAGAGGTCGCAGGCGGGGACCAGCACCTCCGCGAGCGAGACATTGTAGTTGGGCAGGAAGACAACCTTCAGCCGGTCCCGGATGGTGGGGTCGCGGTTGATGGTGCGCGCCACGTCATGCGCCAGCTTGATGATGAGCTTGGCGCGGTGGTAGCTCGCCGCCGCCTTGCCGGCGAAGATCTTCACCCGCGGCGCCCAGTTGTTGTGGGGCTGCGCGCGGATCTCGTTGTAGAGCGCCACCGTCTCCAGCAGGTTGAGAAGCTGGCGCTTGTATTCATGGATGCGCTTGATCTGCACGTCGAACAACGCGGCCGGGTCCACCCGGATGCCGACCTGCTGGCGGATCAGCTTCGCCAGCGCCTCCTTGTTCGTGCGCTTCACCTCGGCGAAGCGCCCCTGGAAGCCGGCATCGGAGGCGAGGGGCTTGAGCGCCGTCAGCGCCTCCGGCCGGTCGAGGAACTCGCCACCGATCGTCTCGGTCAGCAGCTCGGTCAGGCAGGGGTTGCACTGCTGCAGCCAGCGCCGGAAGGTGATGCCGTTCGTCTTGTTCGTGATGCGCCCGGGATAGAGCATGTTGAGGTCGTGGAAGACCGTCTTCTTCAACAGGTCCGAATGCAGCGCCGACACACCGTTCACCTTGTGCGAGCCGATGAAGGCGAGGTTGCCCATCCGCACCTTCCGCCCGTGATGTTCCTCGATCAGCGAGACGGAGGCGAGCAGGCCGAGATCGCCGGGATGCGCGGCCGCCACATAATCCAGGTGGAAGGCGTTGATCATGTAGATGATCTGCATGTGGCGCGGCAGCAGCCGCTCCATCAGCGAGACGGGCCAGGTCTCCAGCGCCTCGGGCAGCAGCGTGTGGTTGGTGTAGGCGATGGTGCCCTGCGTCACGCGCCAGGCCTCGCCCCAGGGCAGCCTGTGGTCATCGAGCAGGATGCGCATCAGCTCCGCCACCGCGATGGCGGGGTGCGTGTCGTTGAGCTGGATCGCCACGCGCTCGGGCAGGCTCTCGATGCCGCCATAGACGCGCAGATGCCGCCGGATCAGGTCCTGCAGCGCGGCCGAGCTGAAGAAGAACTCCTGCCGGAGGCGCAATTCCTGCCCCTCCGGGCTGTCATCCGAGGGATAGAGGAAGCGCGAGATGGCCTCCGCGCGCACGCGCTCCGACAGCGCCCCGATATGGTCCCCGCGGTTGAAGACGTCGATCTTCAGAGGGTCCGCGGCACGCGCCGACCACAGGCGCAGCGTGTTCACATGCTTGCCGCGCCAGCCCACGATGGGCGTGTCGTAAGCCACCGCGAGGACCGTCTCGGCCGGCTTCCAGACGTGATGCGGCTCGCCATCCTCGCCATTCACCTCCTCGACCGTGCCGCCGAAGCCGATGCTGTGCGAGATCTCGGGCCGGGCGAATTCCCAGGGGTTCTGGAACTGCAGCCAATCCTCCGGATATTCCTCCTGCCAGCCCTGGCGGATGACCTGCCGGAACAGGCCGTGATCATAGCGGATGCCATAGCCGAAGGCCGGGATGGAGAGGCTCGCCAGGCTGTCCATGAAGCAGGCGGCGAGCCGGCCGAGGCCACCATTGCCGAGTGCCGCATCCGGCTCGCAGGCGGCGACCTTGAAGGCATCCACGTCGAGCGAGGCGAGTGCGGCCCGCACCTCCGCCATCAGGCCGAAATTCGTGATGTTGTCACGCAGCAGCCGGCCGATGAGGAATTCGAGCGAGAGGTAATAGACCTGCTTCTGCCCCGTGTTGTAGGTCGCCCGCATGTCGTTCAGCCACGGCTCGACCACACGGTCCCGCACGGCGAGCGCGGTTGCCATGAACCAGTCGCGGTCGAGCGCGCCGGCCCGGCTCTTGCCGAGATCGTAGGTCAGCTTGCGCAGGATGGCGTCGCGCATCGCCTGCCCGTCGGGGCGGGGCGTCGTGAGGTCTTCGGCGGGAAGCGGGGCGGCGTTGGCGTCGTTCACGTGGGTCGCGGTCCTGGTTCCGTGGGCAGGCATGAATTGTGGCACGGATGGCGCGCCCGCCGGAAGCGGACATCTCAGCCCGCGGGATATTCCGCCATGAAGTGCTCCACCTCCGCCCGGCGGGCGGTCGCGCCATCCCGCGCCCGGAGCGCGCCGGACGCGCTGGCCAGCCGCAGCCCATCCTCGACCGTCATCCCCTCGGCCATGGCGAGCGCGAAGGCGCCGTGGAAGACATCGCCCGCGCCCGTCGTGTCCCGCGCCTCGATGCGGAAGGCCTTCATCTCGCGCGGCCGCGTCTCGCCGCGCATCAGCCAGAGCGTGCTGTCCTCGCCCCGCGTCACGGCCGCCATGCGCGTGACGCCCTCGGAGGTCGCGCGCCGCAGCGCCTCGGGGATGCGCTGGCCGGGCGCGTAGTTGTTCAGCCCCGTCGCTGAGAAGATGGCGTAGCGGACGCGGGGGACGAGATCGAGCAGCAGGCGCGTCTCGCTGCGCTCGCCATCCAGCACGGTCGGGATGTCGGCGGCTTCGGCCGCGGCGAGCGCGGCCGCCGCCCCCTCCGGCCAGCGCGGGTCGCAGAGGAAGGCGCGGGCCTGCCCCATCATCTCCAGCGGCAGCCAGGACGGGTCCGTCCCCAGCGCCTCGCCGCGAAAGCCCAGGATGGCGCGCTCGCCGAAGCGGTCCACCAGCACGGCCGAGACAGGGCTGCGCGCGCCGGGAAAGACGTGCAGGCCGGTGAGGTCGATGCCTTCCGCGCTGAGCCCGCTGGTGAGCAGCTCCGCATTCGGGTCATCGCCCACGCGTCCCCAGAAGGCCGCCCGGCCGCCGAGGCGCGCGACGGCGATGGCCGCATTGGCCGCCATGCCGCCGATCGCGAGCTTGTAGCCCCGCGCCTGCGCCTTGGCCGGCGGCTGCGGCACGTCATCCACCCGGAACACATGGTCCGCCACGACATTGCCGAGGCAGATCACCAAGGGCGGGGGGCTTTGCTGCATCGCGTGAGGCTAGCAGGCGGAAAAGCCCCGCGTCACGGATTGTCGGTATGGGAAGGTTACGTGCCACCATCGCCGGTTGGCCTTGCGGCGGCTTCGCGCTAAAGCGCCGTCACATTTTGTCCCCGGAGATACACGTGAGTCACTCAGCCTCGCCCGCGCCCGCGCCCGCCGCCACGAATCTGCGTGGAAAGCGCGTGCTGGTCACCGGTGCCGGCGGCTTCATCGGCAGCCACCTGGCGGAGCGCCTGGTGCGCGAGGGTGCGGAAGTGCACGCCATGGTCCATTACAACGCCCTCTCCAGCTGGGGGAACCTGGACCTCGCGGCTCCCGAGGTGAAGCCGGAGCTGCGCGTGACGCTGGGCAACATCGAGGACAGCGACTACGTCGCCCGCGCCTGCAAGGGCATGGATGTGGTCTTCCACCTGGCCGCGCTGATCGCCATTCCCTATTCTTATGTCGCACCCCGCAGCTATGTTCGCGCCAATGTCGAGGGCACGCTGAACGTGCTGGAGGCGGCGCGCCAGCTCGGCGTCGGCCGCGTCATCCACACCAGCACCTCCGAGGTCTATGGCACCGCGCTGCGCGAACCGATTGACGAGGAGCACCCGCTGCAGGGCCAGTCGCCCTATTCGGCCAGCAAGATCGGCGCCGACAAGATCGCCGAGAGCTACTGGCGCAGCTTCGAGACCGAGGTGGTGACGCTGCGCCCCTTCAACACCTTCGGCCCCCGCCAGTCGGCCCGCGCCTTCATCCCCACCATCATCTCCCAGGCCTTCACGCGCGACGAGATCCGCCTGGGCTCGCTCGATCCGCTGCGCGACATGACCTTCGTCTCGGACACGGTGGCGGGCTACCTCGCGGCGGCCACCACGCCGGGCATCTCGGGCGAGACGATCAACCTCGGCACCGGCGCCACCTATTCCATCGGCGATTTCGCGGCCCGCATCCTGAAGCTGATGGGCATGGAAAAGCCCATCGTGCAGGAGGCCGCGCGCATGCGCCCGGCGCAGAGCGAGGTGGGCAAGCTCGTCTCCGACAACAGCAAGGCGAAGCGCCTGATGGGCTGGTCGCCTCAGGTCTCGCTCGATGACGGCCTGAGCCAGACCATCGAGTTCGTGGGCGCCCATCGCCACCTCTACCGCACCAACACCTACACGGTCTGAAGCAGGGCGCAGGGGAGACGACGATGCAGGTCCTGGTGATGGCGGGCGGCCGCGGCACGCGCCTCGGCCCCTATACCGCCACCTTCCCGAAGCCGCTGGTGCCGATCGGCGACATGCCGATCCTCGAATTGCTGCTCCGCCAGTTCAAGGCGGCTGGCGTCACCGAGGTGATCCTGGCCGTCAACCACCTGCATCACCTGCTGCGCGCCTTCTTCGGCGAGGGCGAGCGGCTCGGCATGAAGATCTCCTACAGCCTGGAGGATTCGCCGCTCGGAACCGCCGGCCCCATCGGCCTGGTGCGGGACCAGCTGCAGGAGACCTTCTTCGTCAGCAACGGCGATCTGCTGACCACGCTCGATTTCGCCACCATGCTGGCCGCCCATCGCGCGGGCGGGGCGGACGCCACCATCGCGAGCTTCCGGCGCGAGATGAAGTCGGAATTCGGCGTGCTCGAGACCGATGATGCCATGCGGATGACGGGCTACCTGGAGAAGCCCGTGCAGACGCATCTCGTCAGCATGGGCCTCTATGTGCTCCAGCGCGACGCGGTGCTGCCGCATGTGACCCCCGGCGAGCGGCTGGACATGCCCGACCTGATGCGCGCCCTGGTGGCCGGGGGGCGGAGCGTCCTCTGCCACGCGCCCGAATGCTTCTGGCTCGATATCGGCCGGCCCGATGACTACGCCCAGGCCCAGGCCCTGTTCGACACGGATCGCGGCCGCTTCCTGCCTGACGGAACGTGAAGG
This sequence comes from Sediminicoccus sp. BL-A-41-H5, assembly GCF_050632405.1. Classification (NCBI taxonomy): domain Bacteria; kingdom Pseudomonadati; phylum Pseudomonadota; class Alphaproteobacteria; order Acetobacterales; family Roseomonadaceae; genus Sediminicoccus; species Sediminicoccus sp. BL-A-41-H5. Next base: position 252,633 of record NZ_CP192601.1, read on the forward strand.
CGCTGGTCACGGGGGCGGGGGGTTTCGTCGGCCGGCATGTGCTGGCCGAACTCGCCGCCCGTGGGATCGAGGCCGTGACGCTTGGGCGCGGCGACCCGGCGGCCAGCCTCCCCGGCCGCGCCTGGCGCATCCCCGACCTTGGCGATGAGGCCGCCATCGGCACCGTCCTGCGCGAGGCGCAGCCGGGCCTGATCTTCCACCTCGCCGGCACCGCCGCCGCCGAGCCGCTGGAGGAGGCCTATCGCGTCAATGTCCTCTTCGCCGCGCGCCTGCTGGCCGCCGCGCGCCGCCTGCCCGCGCCGCCGCGCATCCTGCTCGCCGGCAGCGCCGCCGAATACGGCCCGATGGAGGAGGCGCAATTGCCGGTGGCCGAGGACGCCGCCTGCCGGCCCGTCTCGGTCTATGGCATCACCAAGCTCGCGCAGACGCTGCATGGCCTCGCCGCCGCTTCGGACCTGCCGGTCGTGGTCGCGCGGCTCTTCAACGTCATCGGCGGCGCCATGCCGGGGCACCTGGCACTCGGCGCCTTCGCCGCGCAGATCCGCGCCATGCCGGCCTCGGGCGGCGTGCTCCGCACCGGGCCGCTGGCGCGCGAGCGCGACTTCGTGGAGGCCGCCCCCGCCGCCGCCCTGCTGCTGGACCTGCTGCGTGATCCGCGCGCGGAGGGGCGCGTGGTCAATATCTGCTCCGGCCAGCCCACCAGCCTCGCCGACCTCACCGCCGCGCTGGTGCGCGCGTCCGGCCGCCCGGTCGAGATCCAGGAGGCGCCGGGCCGCGCCGGCAATTCCGACATGATCCGCCACTGGGGCTCGGCCGCGCTGCTGCGCTCCTGGGGCTATCGCCTGGCGCCGCCCGATGCGGAGCGGGTCGCCGCGCTGCTGCTGGGCTGAGCTACGCGGCGCCCTCCGGCCGCAGCCAGCCGATGCGCGAGCGGAAGAGGCTGGAGGGCGTCATCAGGGACTGGGTGCCGATGGTCCGCCGCACCATGGAATCCGCGCGCACGCGGATCAGATGCGCCGTATCCGGCACGACACGGTGGATGAACCCCGCCGCCGTCGTCTCGCAGTTCCAGTTCCAGTCCTCATAGCCGAACTGCTTGTCGATGTTGGTCCGGCGATAGGGCACGCGCTCATAGACGGAGCGCTCGGCGAAGCTCGGCGAGGTCCAGTGGTTGCGCAGGCCGAGCACGACCCAATCGCCCTCGGCACTTTCGCCATCCGGGTGCGGCAGCCAGCTCGGCGCCACATCCTGGCCGAAGAGCAGGCTCGCCTCGGGGTGCCAGACGGCGGGCTCGGCCGCCTGGCTCGCCGCCGCATGGGCGCGCAGCAGCCAACCCGGACCCCAGAGGTCATCCCCGTCCAGGAAGGTGAGGTAGCGGCCGCGCGCCTCGCGCACGCCCTCGTTGCGGGCGAGGCCGAGGTCGTTCACCTCGGTCTGCACCACGCGCACGCCGGGGTGGCGCGCCAGCACGTCGAGCGTGGTCTGGTCCGTGCAGTCGGCCATGGCGATGATCTCCACCGCGAGGCCGGCCGCGCGCGCCTGCTCGGCCGCCTGGCCCATGCTCAGCAGCGAGGACTGGGCCAGCACGCCCTCGCGATGGACGTTCAGGATGGCGGAGATGTCGGTCATGGGGCGGGCGGCTCCGCGCCGAGGAAACCCTCCGCCGCCCGCCAGGCTTCGAGCGGGCGGAACGGCGCGCGCGCGGCCTCGGGCAGGCCGAAGCCGTCGGCCAGGCGGTTGAGGGCGGCGAGGTCGGGGGCGTAGCTGAGGGTGAGGAAGGGCAGGCAGCGCCGGAAATGGCGCCTGATCAGGTCGGCCGCCTCGCCCATCGGGCTGTCGGTCCAGGCGATGAAGAGGCGGGCATCCACCCGGAAATTGCCACCGTGCCGGGCGATCGCCTCACCCCCCGCATGGCTGCCCCAGGCCATGATGGCCGGGGGCCGGAAGGCGTTGAGCAGGGCGGTGACCACGCGCACGCGCGCGCTCCCCTCCAGCCCCGGGCTGATGGCCGGGAGTGAACGCGAGGCGACGGAGCGCGGCAGGTGGCGCCCCACCGAAACCTCGTCCCCATCCGTCTCCAGCACCAGCAGCGTCGGGTCGTCGGGCAGGTCGGCCAGCTCCGGCACGTCGTCCAGCCGCCCGGCCAGCAGGATGCGGCGTGGCACGGTGTCGAGCGAGAGGAAGAGCGAGCGCCAGGCCAGTTCGGCCGGGCCAAGCGCGAGGGAGACGGCGGGCAGCTGCTCCAGCGCCGACGGCAGGTCGGCCAGGTCGGCCTCGATGTCGCGCACCAGCGCGATCATCGCCCGCGCCTCGGCGGCGACGGCGCCGCGGACGAAGCGCAGGGGGGCATCCTTCGCGTGGAGATAGGCCTGGTGGCGGAACTCGCGCTGCGCGGCGTAATGCCGGAGCGCGCCGCGCGCGTCCGGCAGGCTCTGGCGGTTGCGCGCCGCATGGCGCAGCGGGTCGAAGCCTGGGGTCGGCCGGAAGCCCTTCGCCTCGCCCTCCAGGATGTAGTGGAGCAGGGGATTCATCCCGCGCGCCGCCACCTCGGGATATTGCGCGACGTACCAGGCGACGTCGAAGAAGGGCGAGGGCGAGAGGCCGAGGGCCGCGCCGTGGTTCATGAAATGGGTGGGCGCGTCCATCCCCGGCGATTCCGCGAAGGGATAGGCGGCGAAGTACCACTTGTTGTGGAAGAGCGGCGAGGGGTCCCGCCGCTCGGGCCGGCCGAAATGCAGGTAGTGGTGCAGCGGGTTCACGCCTGCGGCCACGATGTCGGGGTAGGTGCGGCAATACCAGGCCATGTCGAACAGCGGCCCCGGATCGCGCAGGGCGGTCAGCGCGTTGCGGCAGAAATCCTCGGGCGCGCTCATGCCCGGGGCCATCGCCGCGCCATGGGTCGCGCGGTACCAGGCGGTGTCGAACATCGGGTTGGGGTCGAGCCCCTCATCCATCCCGCGTCCGGAGAAGTGCAGCACGGGGTCGCCCACCGCGGCCCCGCCATGCCGGGCCCGGTACCAGTCCGGGTCCACCAGCAGTTCCGCGATCTTCAGCCTATCCATGACGTGCCGCCCCGGGGTGCCGCGAGGGAGGGAGGAGTTCGGCCAGGGCGGCCTCGTAGCCCGCCAGCATGGCGCGGCGGTCGAAGCGGGCCTCGGCCAGGCGCCGCGCCGCCGCGCGCATGCGGTCGAGCGCCGCCGGGTCGCGCGCCGCCTTCGCGATGCGGGCGGCGAAGCCCGCCAGGTCCTCCGCGTCATGGAGCCAGCCGGTCTCGCCCTCCGTCACGAGGTCGGGCAGGCCACCGACGCGTGAGGCGAGGACGGGCACGCCCATGGCGGCGGCCTCCATCACCACCGTGGGCCGGCCATCGAGGCGCGAGGGCAGGATGAGGAGGTCGAGCGCGCTCAGGACGGGCGCCACCTCCGCCACCTCGCCCAGCAGGTGGAAGCGGCCGGGGGCGAAGCCCGCCTGGGCGATGGCGGCCTCGATCTCAGGGCGCAGCGGCCCGGTGCCGGTCATCACGAAGGTGACGGGCAGGGCCGCGTCCACCCGGCGCGCGATCTCGATGAAGCCCAGCGGATTCTTCTCCTCCGACCAGCGCCCCATGAAGCCGACAAGGAGGTGCCCCGCGCCCGCGTTCATCTGCCGGCGGAACGCGTCGCGCGCGCCGCCCGGGCGCAGCGCCTCCAGATCCACCCCGCTCTCGACGAGGCGGATGCGCTGCCGCGTCTCGCCGGTCTCGAGCAGGTGGTCCAGCACCGCCTGGCTTTCCACGAGGTTGAGGTCGATCAGCCGGCGGCGCCGCGTGTTGTTGGCGACATGGCCGACCGTGTTGAACAGCAGGTCCGCCACGCGCAGCGCCGGCTGCGCGAGCCTGAGGCGCGGCAGCATCTCGTACATCGCCGCGCTGCCCACGATCCAGACGATGTCGGGCGCGCGGGTCTCGACCAGGTGCAGCAGGAAGTCGTCCTGGAATTCGGGCGGCACGGCGCAGGGCAGTTCGAAGATCTCGCGCGTGTGGGCGGCGAACCATGGCGTGCTGTCGCCCAGCGCCGGGTCCGGCGTCAGGGTGGTGACGATGACGACCCGCCAGCCCGCGGCGGTCAGGTGCCCGACCACCGCGCTGAGCAGCCGCTCCGCCCCGCCGAGCACCAGCCAGGGCAGGGCGAGCAGCAGCGTCGGTGGCCGCGGGCCGGCGGGGCCGGCGAGCGCGCGCCGGCGCTGCGGCGTGCCCCGGCCCGCATGGGCCGAGTGCGAGAGGCCGCGCGTCGTGGCCAGCGGCCAGAGGATGTCCATGTTCGCGCGCTGCACCAGGATGCGCTGCTGCCAGGCGGGCAGCACGTCCTTCGCCTTGCTCAGGCTGCTCGCATGGACGCGATAGCGGAGATAGGGCGCGCGCGGCAGGTTGCGGATGCGCGCGCCCAGCGCCGCGAGGCGCACCCAGAACAGCCAATCCTCGTGCACATGGCCGATCACGTCGCGCTCGATGTCGCGGAAGCCGCCGCTCGCCTCCCAGAGGGCGCGGCGGAACACCGCGCAGGTCAGCACCTGGTTGTCCTTCAGCAGGTCGGCCAGCTCGGGGCGTTCCATCGGGAAGTAGTCGCCCTTGTCCTCGCCCACCATGCGAAGCCCGCAGGAGACGACGTCATAGCCCTGGCGGTCCAGCAGATAGACCGCGTGCTCGAGATAGGTGGGCGCGAGCGTGTCATCCGCATCGAGGCAGCAGATGAGGGCGCCGCGCGCCTGGCTGATGCCGAAATTGCGGTTGGCGCCGGCCGGGCGCGGCGAATCCTGGAAGAGGACCCGCACCCGCCCGCCCTCCAGCGCCCGCGCCGCCTCGCGCGATGCGGAATCGGTGGAGCCGCCCTCGACCACGATCACCTCGATGTCCTGGAAGGTCTGCGCCAGCACGGATTCGACGGCCGCGCCCAGGAACCGCCCATAGTTGAACGAGACGATGACCACGCTGACGCGCGGCGCCGTTGCGGGGTCGAAGGCCGGGCGGGGGCGGTGGCCCGTCTCGGGCTTCAGCAGGCGTTCGGAAGCGATGGCTTGGAAGAAGGCCGGGTCGCTGTACCGGCCATCCTCCTCCGCGCCCGCGCCGGCCACGAAGGGGTTGGCGCCGCTGCCCCGGCCCAGCAGGCGCCGGACGAAGTGGGCCGCAAGGCGTCGGCCCCGCCGCAGCAGGCCGCCGGCGAGCCTGCGCAGCGCGCCCCGCAAGGGACCAGCCGTCATCGGCGCACGTTCGGGTGCTGCGGGCGCGTGGACCCGCCGGAGCGAGGGCCCACCGCGGCCGGCGCGGCCGCGACAGGCATGGCCTGTGCCGGAAGCCGCGGCCGGGCGCACCTTTCAGCTCTGTCTGCCGATTCCATCGCGCCGGGTTATGGCCGAGGCCCGGCGCGACCACAAGCGCGCCGCCACTTCCGTTGATTGCGGCGTAGGACGGTTGATTTCGGCGTAGATTTGTCCGACACGCCAAACTTTACACGGGCCGGTTGGTGGCCGGCCCGCCGAAGACCGCCGCGCAGCGCGCATGCTGTGGCCCAGACGAGGAACCGCCTCACGTGAACTTCCAGCCTTGCCTTCGGTTGCAGCCCTTGCAGGCATGTTCTCGCACGGCCGGCCTGGCGGGCGCGCCGCGATGACGGGCCAGGCCACGCCGGGCAGCGGGCCGGCGCCGATCACGGTGCTGCGGCCGCTGCTGCCCCGGGCGGCGGAGGTGCTGCCCTATCTCGACCGCATCGACGCGACCCGGATCTACAGCAACTACGGCCCGCTCTGCCTGGAGCTGCAGCAGGGCATGGCGCGCTGGCTGGGCGCCAAGGCGGGCGTGGGAGGGGTGCGCGTCGTCACCGCCAGCAGCGGCACCACGGCGATCGAGATCGCGCTGCGCGCCCGCGCCCTGCCGGGCCGGCGCTTCTGCCTCATGCCTGCCTTCACCTTCATCGCCAGCGCCCATGCGGTCTGCAATGCCGGTCTCGAACCCGTGCTGACCGATGTGGAGGAGGCGCGCTTCACCCTGACGCCGGCCCTGGCCGAGGCCGCGATGGCCGAACTGCCGGAGCCGCCCGCCGCCGTGCTGGTGGTCAGCGCCTTCGGCGCGCCGCCCGACGTCGCGGGCTGGGAGGATTTCGAGGCGAAGCACGGCGTCCCCGTCGTCTTCGACGCGGCCGCCGCCGTCACATCGCTGCGCCGCATCGGCCGCCAGCCGCTCGCCGTCAGCCTGCACGCCACCAAGGTCTTCGGCATCGGCGAGGGTGGCGCCGTGATCACCACGGATGCCGCGCTCGCGGACCGCCTGGCGGCCAATACCGGATTTGGCTTCCTGGGCACCGATCGCGTCTCGGCCGAGCGCGCGGGCAACTACCGCATCTCGGAATACGCGGCTGCCGTCGGCCTCGCGGTGCTTGCCGGCATTGACGCCAAGGAACAACGCCTGCTGCACCTGGGTGGGCTCTATGCCGAGGCGCTGCGCAACTCCCCCTGCCGCCTGCAGGAGGGCGCCGGCACGGAATGGGCGACGATGACGCTCAACGTCGTCATCCCCGCGGACCGGCTGGAGGGCAGCCTCAGCCGGCTCGATGCGGCGGGCATCCAGTGGCGGCGCTGGTGGGGCCTCGGCACCCACCGCCACCCGGCCTTCGCCGACCTGCGGCGCACCGCGCTGCCGGTCACGGAGGACCTGGCGCCGCGCGTCATCGGCCTGCCCTTCTACGAGGGCCTGACCGAAGCCGAGATCGGCCGCGTGGCGGAGGCGCTGCGGTGAACGCGCCCAAGCTCTCCTTCATCGTCCTGTCCTACAACTACCAGGACTACATCCGCACCACGCTGCGCAGCATCCTCGACCAGACGGTCCAGGATTTCGAGGTGGTGGTGGTGGATGACTGCTCCACCGACGCCTCGCGCGAGGTGATCCGCTCCTTCGGCGATCCGCGCATCCGCCTGATCGAGAATGAGCGCAACCTGGGCGGCGCCGGCAGCTACAATGTCGCGGTGCAGGCCGCGCGCGGGGAGTGGCTCGTCAACCTCGACGCCGATGACTGGATCGCACCCGGCAAGTGCGAGCGGAAACTGGCCGCCCTCGCGCGCGACCCCTCGATCGACATCCTGGGCGGCTGGGTCTCGGTGGTGGACGAGACAGGCGGGCGCCACGCCCGGGCCGATGAGGTCGAGGCGCTGATCAACCGCGACTACCAGCTCAACCGCGTCGAGACCTGGATCGGCCAGAACCCGCTCTGCCGCTCCTCCACCATGGTGCGGCGCGCGGCGCATCTGCGCATCGGCCTGGACGACGCCGCGATGGTGCGCGCGCCGGACTACGAGCTCTGGACGCGCGCCCTGGCGCAGGGCTGCCGCTTCGGCCTGCTGCACGAGCCCGACACCTTCTACCGCCTCCAGGCGCGCGGCGTGACCCATGCGGACCCGGTCGGCACGCTGCTCGAGATGAGCTTCGCCAAGATCCGCAACCTGGCCCCGCTGGCCGAGCGGCGCTGCCTCTTCGACGCCCTGGCCGAGATGCTGGGCTGGCTCGCCAAGAACGCGCACATCATCTCGGTCACGCCGCGCGAGGCCTCGCGCCTCGCGGGCTACATGCTGACCCTGCCGGCGCAGACCGATTTCCCCGCCTTCCGTGAAAGCCTGAAGGCGGAGGACCCGACCGGCGTGCTGGACCGCCTCGGCCGCTTCGGCCTGCTGCACGGCAAGTCGCATCTGCCGGCCGGCCTGCTGGAGAAGCTCTACGCGGATATGGGCGCCTATATCGAGGCGCGCGACTATTGGCGCGGCCAGGCCGCGCTGTGGGAGCGTGAGGCCAGGATCATGGCTGGCCTGGACGAAGCCGGGGATCTTCCCACGGGGCAGGCCACCGGGAGCGTGCTGGCGCGCCTGGGCGTTCTTGAGGCGGAGCTTGCGCATATGCGGGCGCAACGCGACGCCTACCTGGCGGATCGCGACCAATGGAAGGTCCGGGCGGAGGGCTGCGAGGCCTCCTACTGCGCGGGGCTGCGCCACCGTCTCAAGGCCGCTCTCAAGCCACTGGTCAACGCGCTGCGTGGCCCGCGCGGCAAGCTGTGACGCAGGCGCCCCCGACCCCGATGACCCGCCCCGCCGCCGCCCCGCGAGACACCCGACATGGCTGAGCCTGCCCCCGCCGCGCGCGGCATCCTGGCCCTCTTTCCCTTCCTGGTGGTCGGCTCCCTGCCGGTGTCGGTGATGCGCGAGATGCGCGCCCGCGGGCATGACGTGACCGTGGCGCGCTACCTGCCCGTGGCCCAGGGCTACACCATGGACCCGCTGGACGACTTCGCCGCCGAAGGCCGCCTGATCGATCTCTCCGAGGCGATCGGCCCCGACGGGCCGGACCGGCTGGAGGCGCTCGTCGAGGAGCGCGACATCGGCCTGATCCTGCAGATCGGCTCCCCTTGGGCCTACTCGCACCTGGCCCGGCTGAAGGAGCGCCGCCCGGCACTGCGCCTCGTGGACACGCTCTACAACAACGGCCCGCACTTCCACGCCTTCGCCCATTACGGCGCCTGCTATGACGGCGTGCTGGTGGAAAGCCGGGAGATGGTCTCGCGGCTCGAGGGAGGGCCGCATGGCGCCTGGGTGCGGCAGGTGGAGAGCGGGGTGGACATCGCCCGCTTCGTCCCCGCCGGCCGCGCGCTGCAGCCGCCGGGGCCGGAGCTCGTGCTCGGCTATGTGGGCCGCATGTCGCCCGAGAAAAATCCGCTCGGCTTCGTCACGCTCGCCGAGGCGCTGCATGCGGCCCGGCCGGGCCTCAGTTTCGTCATGTTCGGCGAGGGCGCCATGGCGGGCGAGGTGAAGGCCCGCATCGCCGCGAGCCCGGCCCGCGACGCCATCGCGTTCCGCGGCTTCGCCGACCACCCGACCACCGCGCTCGCCGCGATCGACGTGCTGGTGGTGCCCTCGGTGCTGGATGGCCGCCCGGCCGCGATCATGGAGGCCAATGCCTGCGGCGTGCCGGTGATCGCCGCACCCGTCGGCGGCATTCCCGAGTTGATCGAGGACGGGCGCAACGGCTTCCTCTGCCCGCCGCGCGATGCCGCGCGCTGCGCTGCGCTGGTCGCCGCCCTGCAGGAGGACCCCGGCCGCTTCGCGGCGCTGCGCGAGACCGCGCGCCAGGTGGCCGAGGCGCGCTTCGACCGGCGCCGCATGATGGACGCCTATGAGGCCGCCTACCTCGAGGCCCTGGCCGCCCCCGCCCGTCCGCTGCCCTGCCTCGCATGAGTGCCCCCGCCGGCCCCGGGCGCGTTCTGATCTTCGGCGCGGGCGGTCTGGGCCGCGAGGTGCTGCAGATCCTGCGGGACATCGCCGCCAGCGGCCGGCCGGCCGAGGCCATCGGCTTCGCGGTGGACCCCTCGCACCGCGGCGCGCCCACGCTCGGCGGCCTGCCGGTGCATGACGATGCCATGGCCATGGTGCGCGCCGACCCCACGCTTTCGGTGGTCGTGGCGCTGGGCGACCCCGGGCTGCGCGCGGCCACCGTCGAGCGCCTCTCCGGCGCCCGCTTCGCCACGCTCCGCCACCCCGCCGCCTGGCTGGGCGAGAGCGTGACACTGGGTGAGGGGAGCATCGTCTTCGGCCATGCCTCCGCCACCACCGATGTCGCGATCGGCCGCCATGTGCTGGTCAATCCGGGCTGCACGCTGGCGCATGACGTGGTGCTGGAGGATTTCGCGACGCTCGCCCCGGCCGTGGCGCTGGCCGGGGGCGTGCATGTCGAGGCGGGTGCCGATCTCGGCACCGGCGCGCGCGTGATTCCGCGCCGGCGGATCGGGCGCAGCGCCGTCGTCGGCGCGGGGGCGGTGGTGATCCGGGACGTGCCGCCGGGTGTGACCGTGGTGGGCGTGCCGGCGCGCATGCTGCGCGGCGGCTGAGGCGCGTCAGCCCCGGCGGCCCTTGGCCTGCGCCTCCCAGGCCTCGGCCTGCTTCTGCCACCATTCCTTCGCCTCCATCACCTGCTGGTGATAGGCGAGCAGTTCGGCATGCGCCGCCTGCAGCTGCGCCAGCTGCTCGGCACCGCCCTGCGAGGCCTGCAGACGGGCGATCTCCTGGCCGCTGGCGGCGAGCGCGCGCAGCGCGCCGGTCCGCATCGGGTCCACCTCGGCCAGGGCGCGGTAGAAATAGGCCGCGCCATGGCCCGTGCGCTCCAGCGCCGCCGCCGTCTCCGGCGTGTTGAGCGCGCGATATAGCGCCTCGATCCCGAAGTTGCGCGGCGCGGGCGCGCTGGCGCCAAGGCCGAGCAGCGCGAGCGCGCCGGTGACGCCGTGGCCCTGTTCCAGATGCGCCGCCGCCTCGGGGAAGACGCGCAGGAAGAGCGCCGGGTCCTGCTCCAGCGTGAAATAGTTGCGCAGCACCTGCACGAATTCCCAGGCGACGCGCGCATCGGTGGCCGGGTTGCTCGCGTGCATGTTGGCGCCGCCCGCGCGCAGCCGATAGGCCACCAGCGCCTCCTCGATCACATGGATCGGGAAGTTCAGGCAGAGCTTGACCCACATGTCGTAATCCTGGGTCTGCCAGAGGCAGGGGTCGAAGACGCCCACGCGCTCGAAGCCCTCCCGCCGGACCATGACGGTGGGCGCCGAGAGCAGGTTCCCCTCGAAGAAGAAGTGGCGCAGCGCGGATTCCCGGGTGACGCCGGCTGGCCGGTAATAGGGGAAATCGCCCGCGATGGGGGCGCCGCCATCATCCACCGGCGTCATCCAGGAAAACACGGCGGCGAGTTCGGGCTGCCGCTCGAAGGCTTCCACCTGGCGGCGCAGCTTGCCCGGCAGATAGAGGTCATCCGAAGGCAGGAAGGCGAAGAAGCGTCCGCGCGCGCGTGCCATGTTGCGCGCGGCGGTGACGCTGGGGCCGACATTGCGCTCGTTGCGCTCGAAGTGGATGCGCTCGTCGCGCACGGCGAGCACCTCCTCCACCGTCCCGTCGGTCGAGCCGTCATCGGTGATGATGATCTCGAAGTCGCCGAAATCCTGGTTGAGCACGCTCTCCAGCGCGGCGCGCACGTATTTCGCGTGGTTGTACGACGGGATGCAGACGGAAACGATCGGCGTCGTGGCCATGCGGGCGGGCTCCAGAAAACCTGAGCCGGAGGGTTGGCGCATTTGCCGGGGCCGGGCAATAGGCTCGTCGGCATGTGATGCACATCACGAGGCCGACCGAATCCGTCCCCGCGCCCCAGACGGCGCAGGGCCGCGTCGTCTTCCTCGACCTGCTGCGCATCTTCGCCTTCGCCAGCGTGCTGGCCGGCCACGAGTTCTATCCGGCGATCGAGGCCGCGGCGCAGGACCCCACGCTGCATGTGACGCTGCGCCTGATGGCACAGATCCTGGCACCCTTCGTCTGGGCGGGCGGCGCCGGCGTCATCGTCTTCCTCCTCGTCTCCGGCTACATCATCACGCAGGTGTTGCAGCGCGAGCGCGCGGGCGAATTCCTGCTCCGGCGCATCTATCCGCTCTACATCGCCGCCGTGCTGACCGAGACCCTGCTGGCCGCGGCGGTGCTCAGCCAGCCCGTGCCGCCGCTCCCGGAGGCGGGACGGCTGAGCCGCTACAGATTCAGCTGGAAATAGTCGTGCGCCACGGCGCGGCCGCCGAAGCCTTCCTTCTGCTCGATCAGGCCGTCATTCAGGTAGCGGCCCTGCTGCTCGGTCGAGTTGCCGAAGTCGAACCAGCGCTTCTGCGCGAAGACCTCGTCCAGCAGATACAGGAAGATGCGGTCCAGGCACCCCATGGCGAAGCCATCCGGCGTGCTGGCGGCATATTGCAGGTGCGCGACCTCATCCGCCTCGTAGATGACGACGCCGCCGAGCAGCCCGCCCGAAGGGTCGCGCGCGGTGAAGAGGCGGATGTTCTGCGGGAAGCCGGAATGGAGATACTGGATCTCCCCCACATTGTGCACCGGCTTCACGTCGTAGCGCGCCCGCAGATGGCGATCGAGCAGGTCCCAGAAGAGCGCGAAATCCTGGTCCTCGGCGACGGTGACGCCCGCCTTCATCGCCTTGGCGGCGCCGCGCCGGCGGCGCTCCTGCGGCGGCGGGCGGCGGGCCATGTCGATCGTGCTCAGCAGGTCGCGGCGGTAGAGCTGAGCGTCGTGGCGGAACAGCGCGTAGCGGTCCTCCTCCGCCGGCAGGCGGTGATAGATATGCGGGATGCTCTTGTAGATGAGCGTCTTCGCCCCCTGGGCCGCCAGATGCGCGCGCACCACGTCGAAGACGCGCAGCATCATCGGCGTCGTCATCCGCGCGTTGATGATGAAGCCGCCGAAGGTCAGGCCATTGTGGCTTGCCACCAGGTCGCCATCGCGATGCGCCGGCAGCAGCGCGACGATCTCATCCCCGCTGCGGATGATGAGGGAGCAGTCGCTGAAGCGGTCGGCGTGGTAGTCCATGTAGCCGCGCAGCAGCAGGAAGGTGCCGTTCTTGCTGGCCCGGACGAACTCGTCCCATTCCGCGCGCCGCTCGGCGGTGTAGCGTTCGACGATGAGGGGACGGACGGTGGCGGACATGCTGGCCTCAGTCGCTTTCGAGCACGGCGAGGCCGATGCCGGTCCGGCCATAGCCATTGCCATTGTAGAACATGTAGAGCGCGCCGCCGATCCGCTCGACGGCACCGTAGCACAGCATCTCGCCATCCCATTCACCGGGGGAGAGATCGAGGCCCACCTCCGCATCGCGCCGCGTCCAGGCCTGGCCGTCGGGCGAGGTGGCATAGCCCATGGCATAGCCGCGCGGTGAGCGCACCGCGTACCACATGCGCCAGTCGGCGGGCCCCACGCGCTGGATCCAGGGCCGCCCGAAGCCGATCTCCTCGCCCTCCGGCGCCATCAGCTCCCGCCCCTCGGACGGCCAGTGGATCCCGTCCTCCGAGGTCGCGTAATGCAGGCTGTAGCGCGGCTGCTTGCGACCCTCGACGAAGCGGAAGCCCGCGCCGCCGATATACCAGGCCTCCCAGCCCGGCGCGCCGTCGCGTTTGCGGACATAGGGCGCGGTGCGGAAAATCGGCTCCTTTGGCCCGCGGTCGAACACGGGCGTCACCGCCCAGCGCGTGAAATCCATATCACCACGCGGCGCGGTCGCGAGTCCGGCGAAGAGCGTGTAGGGCACCTTCGTCTGCAGCTGGTAGCCATTGTAGTAGAGCCGGACCGAGCCGTCGGCCAGCGTCACCGCGCTGCACGGGTTCACGCCATTGTCGTCGAAATGCCCGGGCTCGCCGATGTCCAGCACCGGCCGCTCCGCCACGGCCAGAACGCGGCTCGGGTCGCGGCGATCCACCTCGATCCAGCCAGTGCGCGAGACGGTGTTCGCGTCGCACACGCCGAGCAGCAGGCGGATGCGATCCTCCAGATAGACCGGCGTCGCCAGCATCGCATGCGATTGCGCCCAGGGCCGGCTTCCATCCGGCGCCCAGAGCAGGCCGAGCTTGCGCCACTTCATGCCGGCGGCTCGTCCCGCACGCGGAAGAAGCGCCTGGCCCCCACCTTGGCCGCCTCCTGCTCGGGCGGGCGGAACATCTGCCCCTCCTCGGTGTCGCGGGAGATGACGACGCCCTGGCCGATCCAGTTATCGGCCGCCACGCGCAGATTGTTCCCGATGGCGACATTCACGCCGAGGAAGCTGTTGGCGCCGATCTCGCAGAAGCCCGAAACGACGACATGGGAGGAGACGAACACATTGTCCCCCACGCGGCTGTGGTGCCCGATATGGTTGCCCGACCAGAGGACGACATTTTCGCCGATCTCGGTGAAGGACTGCACAACGTTGTTCTCGAAGATGAAGCAGTGCCGCCCGATGCGCGCGCTGGGGGCGACGAAGGCGTGCGGGCTGACGAAGGAAGCGAGCGGGTAGCCCGCCGCCGCGACCTGGGCCACCAGCCGCGCGCGCAGCCGGTTCAGCTGGGTATAGACCACCGCCACATGGGCGTGATGCGTGGCGGGAGGGTAGCGTTCGGGCAGTTCCTCCAGCGGCACGACGGGCAGGCCGCAGAGGGTCTCCCGCTTGAGGAAGGCGCGCTCCACCGCGAAGGCGACGACACGATAGGGGCTGAAGGCGGTGAAGTATTCGTGGGCCACCTCGGCGAAGGCGCTGTCGCCCACCAGGACGAGGTCATGCCGCTTTTCGGGCGCGCTCATCACGGCCTCCGCAGCAGCAGGTCTTCGCGCCGGTTCGCCATGGGGAGCTCCGGCGGCTGCGGCAGCACCCAGGCATCCACCCCCGCGGCCCGCGCGCGTGCAACGAGTGAGAGCAGCACCGCGTCATCCATCTCGCCCTCGCTCGGCTGGTTGAAGCCGGGCACCGGGTCCTCGTCGCGGCCCGTGTAGTGGCGGTGGAAGGCGGCGCCGGCGGCACTCGCCAGGAAGCGGCGGCGCATGGAGGCGTTGGGCACATCGCCGATCAGCATGGCCCCGCCGCCCGGGCGCAGCAGCGCCATGGCCGCGTCGAGAAAGGCGAAGAGCGGGCCGGCGGCGAACACGTAATGCAGGACGGAATAGCAGATGATGACGTCCACCCCGCCGCGCAGCCCATCGAGCGCGGTCGCGCATTGCGGGAAGGGGCCCTCGACCTTGCGGATGAAGGGGGCGTCCGGCAGCGCGTCCAGCATCTCGGGGGAGTCGACCAGGATGATCTCGTGGCCCTGCGCGCGGCAGGCCTCGATGATGAAGGCCGGCAGGTCGCTGCAGCCGGGGCCGATATCGAGCACCCTCAGCCCGCGCGCGGATTCCAGGGCGGGCAGCTTCGCGCGGATGTCCTCGAAGATCGCGGCCTCGCGCCCCGCCCGCAGGCTGTCAGGGAAGCCGATGCGCTGGTAGCGGCTGAGATCGGCGCGCCCGGCGAGATCGCGGAACCCCTCATAGGTGAGGTCCGCGAAAGCCCTGGCCTGCCGGCGTTCTGCCTCATCCATCGCGTGTTTCGCCCGTCAAGCCGCCAATGCGCGCAGCATTAGGCCAGCCACCCAGGGGCCGCAAGGCGGATCGGCCGGGCGGGGATGGCGGCGAGGTCATGGGTCTAATATGAAATAACCTACATCACGCGGAAAGAAATTGGCATGCCGACACCCCGTTCCCTCGCGCGCGGAGCCCTCCTCCAGTTCCCTCCGCTGCGCCGGCTGGTGGAGGGGCGCGACCGGCTTCAGGCCGAGCTGCATGCCGCGACCGCGAGGCTTGCCGCGCAGGCGGCGGAGCTGGATCGGCGCGAGGCGCGCCTCGCCGCGGCGTGCGCGGCGCTGGCCCATCTCGAAGCTGAGACGGCCGGGATGCGCGCGGCCCGCGCGGAGGACCGGCTCTTCATCACCGAATATGCCTATCACCCGGCGGCCCGTCCGCTCGCGTCCTCGGCCGGCGGCCGGCAGCTCGACGCGCAGTTTCGCAAGGCCCTGCCGGGCATCGAGGCGACGCTCGCCGGCATCGCCACCGAGGCCCAGGGCCTGGCCCGCATCCCGCGCCTGGCGGACGGCACGCTGCGGCCCTTCTGGCAGAATGACTGGTTCCCGCCCTTCGACGGCGCGGCGCTCTACGGCCTCATCGCCCGGCACCGGCCGCGCCTGTACCTGGAGGTCGGATCGGGCATCTCCACCCGTTTCGCCCGCCAGGCCATCGCCGATCTCGGCCTCGCGACGCGGATCGTCTCGATCGACCCACACCCGCACAATGCCCTGGCCGGACTGTGCGACGAGACGATCGTGAGCCGGATGGAGGACATGCCGGCCAGCTTCTGGGAAGGGCTGCAGCCAGGCGACATGCTCTTCATCGACAACAGCCACCGCAGCTTCCCGGGCTCCGACGTCACCATCTTCTTCACCGAACTGCTGCCCGCGCTGCCGCCCGGCGTCATCTACGGCATCCATGACATCTTCCTGCCGCAGGATTATCCGAAGGCCTGGAACCACCGCTTCTACAGCGAGCAATACCTGTTGATGGCCTATCTGCTCGGCGGCGCGGGCGCCGACGAGATCCTGCTGCCCGTGGCCTGGGCGAGCGGCGAGCCGGGGTTGCATGGTCGCCTCGCCGCGCTCTGGGCGCGGGACGACCTGTTCCACGGCCTCAGCACGCATGGCGGCGCCTTCTGGGCGCGGCGCGGGACCCCGCCCGCCGCCCCGGCGGGGTGAGGGGGCCGTTGCCCCGCCGCGCCGCCCGGGTCCATGCTGCGCCGAAGACCTTCGGAGGAAGACGACGCATGTTCCCGACCGGCGAGGCGCGCGCATGACCGCCCCCCTGCATCCCGATTGCATCGCCCTGCTGGAGCTGGTGAAGGCCAGCGGCCGTCCGCGCTTCGACACGATGGAGCCGCTGGCCGCGCGCGCCCAATACGCCGCCGGCCGCAATGTCGTGCAGCCGCCCTCGCCGGATGTGGCCGAGGCGCGCGACCTGCGCCTGAAGAGCGGCGTGGCGGCCCGCCTGTATCGCCCGCTGGGCAGCACGCCGGACCAGATCCTGCCCGGCCTGGTCTTCGCCCATGGCGGCGGCTGGGTCTTCGGCGACCTCGACACGCATGACCACCTTGCGCGCAGCCTCGCCAATGGCTCTGGCTGCGCCGTGCTCGCCGTGGATTACCGCATGGCGCCCGAGCACATCTTCCCGGCCGCCGTGGACGACATGGCCGAGGCGGTGCGCTTTGCTGCCGACAACGCGGCCGCCCTGGGGATCGATCCAGCGCGGCTCGCCGTCGGCGGCGACAGCGCGGGCGGCAATCTCTCGGCCGTGATGGCGCTGATGTCGCGCGACGGCACGCTGCCGCCGCTGCGCTTCCAGCTGCTCATGTATCCCGCCACCGACATGACGGCGACGCATGAGAGCTACCAGCGCTTCACCGAGGGCCTGCCGCTGGTCGCGGCCGGCATGCACTGGTTCCGCAACCTCTACATCCCCGATGCCGCGCAATGGACGGATTGGCGCGCCTCACCCTTGCGCGCCGCCTCTCTGGCGAACACGCCGCCCGCCTTCGTGCTGACCGTGGGCCATGATCCGCTCTGCGACGAGGGGCGCGAATATGCGGCGCGGCTGGAGCGCGAGGGCGTGCGTGTGACGCATCTGCATGCGGCCGATATCCTGCACGGCGCGCTGACCATGTGCGCCATCATCAAGCCCGCGCTGGAGCTGATCGAGACGGCGGCGCGCGCGCTGAAGGAGGGCATGCGCGCGTGATGCTGGCCGGCAAGGTCGCGCTGGTGACGGGCGGGGCCTCCGGCATCGGCCGCGCCACCGCGCTCGCCATGGCCGGGGAGGGGGCGCGCGTGCTGGTGGCGGACCGCGACGGCGCCGCGCGCACCGCCGCCGCCATCGTCCAGGCCGGCGGCGAGGCGCGCGCCATCGCGGCCGACGTGACCGACGAGGCCGATGTGGCCGCCATGGTGCGCGCGGCCGTCGAGACCTTCGGCGCGCTGCACTGCGCCTTCAACAATGCGGGCGTGGCGCCCGCCGAGCCGCAGCCGCTGGCCGGGATCTCCGCCGGGGAATGGGCGCGGGTGATCAACGTCAACCTCACCGGCGTCTTCCTCTGCATGCGGCACGAGATCGCGGCCATGACATCGGGTGGGGCCATCGTGAACACCGCCTCCATCGCCGGCCGCATCGCCCTGCCCAAGGCCGGCGCCTATGTGGCGGCCAAGCATGGCGTGATCGGCCTGACCCGGGCCGCGGCGCTGGACCACGCGAAGGACGGCATCCGGGTCAACGCCATCTGCCCCGGCTATGTCGAGACGCCGCTGGCCCACCGCGGCATAGAGCGCCGACGCGACGCCATCCTGGCGCGCGTGCCGCTGGGGCGCATCGGCACGGTGGAGGAGATCGCCGCGATGGTGGTCTTCCTCTGCTCGGACCGCGCGAGCTTCGTGACCGGCGAGGCCATCGCCGTGGATGGCGGCCACACGGCCAATTGAACAAGGAATGAGGAGTTGAGGATGCGCTTCGAGAACAAGGTCGTCATCATCACGGGCGCGGCGAACGGCCTGGGCCTGGACGCCGCCGGCGGCTTCGCCCGCGAAGGGGCCAAGGTGCTGATGGTGGACCGCGACCCCCGCGGCGCCGACGGTGCCGCGGCGCTGGCCGCCCAGGGCCATGACGTGCGCTTCCGCCAGGCCGATGTGACGCAGGATGCCGATGTGCGCGGCTATGTCGCCGCCGCGATGGAGGCCTGGGGCCGCATCGACTGCTTCTTCAACAATGCCGGCATCGAGGGCCATGTCCGGCCCATCATCGAGCAGGAGGAGGCGGTCTTCGACGCCGTCATCGCGGTGAACGTGAAGGGCGTCTTCCTGGGCATGAAGCATGTGATGCCGGTGATGCTGGCGCAGGGCAAGGGCGCGGTGGTCAACACGGCCTCGACCGCCGCGCTGGTGGGCTCGGCCGGGCTCGGCCCCTATGTCGCCTCCAAGCATGCGGTGCTGGGCATGACCAAGACGGCGGCGGGCGAGGTGGCGCGCGGGGGCGTGCGGGTGAATGCGCTCTGCCCCGGGCCGACCGACACGCGCATGATCCATTCGCTGGAGGAGCAGGCGACGGCGCGTGGCGCCAATGACGTGCCGGAGAAATACATGGCTTCCATCCCGCTCGGCCGCTACTGCACACCGGCCGAGGTGACGGCAATGGTGCTCTTCCTGTGCTCGGACGAGGCCTCTGGCATCACGGGCGGCCAGTTCCAGGTGGATGGCGGCCGCACGGCGTGCCCCGCCGGGGCACTTCGTTAACCGCCCTCAAGCGCCGGGCGGCGGCTCCGCCGCCTTGGCTTCGCGCCGCTTGAGGCGCGCTGGCGGGGAGGCCGGTCTGGGCGCGCCGACCGCTTTGCGTCCGGATTCTCGTGCGGCGGTGCTGACTTCTTTCGGGTCGGTTATTCGGCTGCCCTGACCTGTTCGGCGGGCGTGAAGGCGAAGCCCGGATAGCCCCCCGCCGCGATCTCGTCGCAGAGTTGCCGGTAGGTTCCCACGCCGCCCACATAGGGCATGAAGAGCTGCGGCTTGCCCGGGATATTGGCGCCCATGTACCAGCTGTTCGCCTGCGGATAGAGCGTGCGGTGCGCCACCTCGTTCACATGCGCGACCCACTCCTCCTGCGCCTGCGCCGTCGTCTCCATGACGGAGAAGCCCGCGTGCCGCATATGCGCCAGTGCGTCGCAGACCCAGTCCACATGCTGCTCGATCGAGACGATCATGTTGGACAGCACCGAGGGGCTGCCCGGCCCGGTGATGAGGAAGAGGTTCGGGAAGCCCGCCACCATCAGCCCCAGATGCGTGCGCGGCCCCTCCGCCCAGGCGTCCCGCATCGAAAGCCCGTCCTGCCCGCGAATGTCGATGGCGAGGATGGTCCCCGTCATCGCGTCGAACCCGGTGGCGAAGACGATGCTGTCCACCGCGTGCGTCTGCCCGCCCGCCTCCACGCCCTTGGCCGTGATGCGCGTGATGGAGTGCCGCCGCACATCCACCAGCTTCACATGCGGCAGGTTGAAGGTCTCGTAATAGGCCGTGTCCACGCAGATGCGCTTGGTGCCGATGGGATGGTTCTTCGGCGCCAGGATCTCCGCCACCTCCGGGTCATGCACCAGGCCGCGGATCTTCTCGCGCACGAAATCGGCGGCCGTGTCGTTGGCTTCCTTGTTCGTGAGCAGGTCGCTGAAGGCCGCCATGAAGGCCGTGCCGCCCGCCGCCCAGCGCGCCTCGTATTCCGCGCGCCGCTCGGCCTCGCTAACGCTGAGCGCGGAGATGGGGTTGAGGTGATAGAGGATGCCCGTGCGCATCTGCCGCGCCGCCGCGCGCCGGGCCGGGTAATCCCGCTTCCAGGCCTGCGCGTAATCCTCCGTCATGGGCCCGTTGCGGGAGGGGATGCTGAAATTGGGCGTGCGCTGGAACACGGTGAGCTGCGCCGCCTGCTTCGCGATCACCGGAATCGCCTGGATCGCGGAAGACCCCGTGCCGATCACCGCGACCCGCTGCCCCGTGAAATCCACGCCGCCATGCGGCCATTGCCCCGTGTGGTGGATCTCGCCCGCGAAATCCCCGATGCCCGGAATATCCGGAAGCCGCGCGGAGGAGAGGCACCCCGTGGCCAGGATCAGCTGGCTTGCGATGATCCGGCGCCCCGTATCGGTCTCGACCAGCCAGCATCCCGCCGCCTCGTCCCAGGCGGCCGAGGTCGCGCGGGTGTTGAAGGCGATGTCCCGCCGCAGGTCCAGCCGGTCGGCCACATGGTTCGCATAGGCCAGGATTTCAGGCTGACCCGCGAAGCGCTCGGACCAGCTCCATTCCTGCTGCAATTCCTCCGAGAAGCCGAAGGAATACTGCATGCTTTCCACGTCGCAGCGGGCACCTGGATAGCGGTTCCAGTACCAGGTGCCACCCACGCCATCACCCGCCTCCAGCGCCAGCGCGGGGATGCCGAGGCCCCGCAGCCTGTGCAGCAGGTAGAGCCCCGCGAAGCCCGCGCCGATGACCAGCGCGTGGGTCCGCTCCGGCTGCCTGTCCTGGGCCATGCGCCCCTCCCTGTGGTTGGGGGCGATGATGCGCCGCCCTGGGGGCGCTATGTCAACGCGGAAGCCTCGCGCAGCACCGCCTCGGCGGCCGGGGTGTAGCGGCCATCCGCCTCATGCAGGACGAGGCCGGGCAGCACCTCATCCGGCCCCGCGCCACCCCGGCGGGCCTGGATCAGGATGCGCTTGGCGGGCACGCCCTGGCGGGGCCAGAGCGGCAGGAGACGCACCGCCCCGCACCCGGCCTCGATCAGGGCGGCCGCGGCTTCCGCGAAGCGCGCGGCGGGCAGCACCAGGCTCAGCGTTCCCTTGTGCCGCAGCGGTCGCGCCATGGCCTGCACCCAGTCCAGAAGTGGAGCATCCTCATGGGCCGCCTGGCGGCGTTCGGCCATGGGCGAGGGGGTGCCGCCCGCCCAGTAGGGCGGATTGGCGAAGGCGTGATGGATGGGGGGCAGGTGCCGCAACTCCCGCGCATCGGCCGCGCGGATCTCGGCGGGCAGGAGGTTCAGGCCGGCATTGCGCTGCGCGATGTCCACCAGCGCCGGGTCGCGATCCACCGCCAGGATGCCGAGGCGCGGAACCCGGGCGGCGAGGCAGAGAAAGGCCGCACCCGTGCCGCAGCCCAGTTCCAGCACGGAGTCGCCGGGCCGCGCCGGCACGAAGGCCGCCAGCAGCACGGGGTCCAGCGCCGCGCGGAAGCCGTCCCGCGGCTGCAGCAGCTTGACGCGGCCGCCCAGCAGGGCGTCCTCGGAGAGGTTGCTAGACACCGGCCTCCTTCAGCAACCGCTGGGCACGGGCCGCATCCTCCGCGCGGACGGCCAGCCGCTGCGGGAAAATCGAGAGCCCGAGGCCCGAGAGGTTGCGATCGAGCAGCACGGCCTCGATCCCGGCATCCCGCAGCAGCGAGGCCAGGAACTGCATCCGGATGGGATCCGCATCGGCCGCCACCACTTCCATCGGCTGAAATCCTTGATTTCCCTTGCCTTGCCGCCATGTCGGCCTCTCGGTATCCTGCACAGCCCGGGCCGGGGTCAAGTTTCGACCATGGGGGCTGAGGGAAGAGACAGGGAATGCGCGCGTGGCGGGTGTGGTACAGGTGAGGGATAATGGCGCCATGCGGGCTGACCGAGGCGAGGACGCGCTGGCGCGGCTGAACCGGCTGGTCGCGGAAGACCTCAAGGCCTGCAACACCCTCATCATCCAGCGCATGCAAAGCCCGGTGGCGCTGATCCCGCAGCTGGCCGCGCACATCATCGCGGCCGGCGGCAAGCGCCTGCGCCCCTTGCTCACACTCGCGACCTCGCGCCTCTGCGGCTATGAGGGCCCGCGCCACGTGGCGCTCGCCGCCTGCGTCGAGTTCATCCACACCGCGACGCTCCTGCATGACGATGTGGTGGACGAGAGCGCGCTGCGCCGCGGCCAGGCCAGCGCCAATGCGCTGTTTGGCAACAAGGCTTCCGTCCTCGTCGGCGATTTCCTCTTCGCCCGCGCCTTCCAGCTGATGATCGAGGACAAGAGCCTCGAGGTGCTGCGCATCCTGGCGGGCGCCTCGGCCACCATCGCCGAGGGCGAGGTGCTGCAGCTCATCACCCAGAACGACCTCTCGAGCACCGAGGCGCAGTATCTGGAGGTGATCCAGGGCAAGACCGCCGCCCTCTTCGCCGCCGCCGCCCGCCTGGGTGCCGTGGTGGGCGACCGCCCGCAGGTCGAGGCCGAGGCGCTGGACGCCTATGGCAACAACCTCGGCATCGCCTTCCAGCTGGTGGATGACGCGCTGGACTACTCGGCCGAGCAGGCGCGCCTGGGCAAGACGGTCGGCGACGATTTCCGCGAGGGCAAGATCACGCTCCCGGTGCTGACCGCCTTCCACGCCGGCGACGCGGCCGAGCAGGAATTCTGGCGCCGCACGCTGGAGGCCGGCGAGCAGACCGACGAGGACTTCGCCGAGGCACAGCGGCTGATCGCCAAGCACCGCGGCATCGAGCGCACGATCGAGCGCGCGGAGCTATACGGCAATGCGGCGCTGGCCGCGCTTGAGATCTTCCCGAAGGGCGAGGCGCGCGAAGCGCTGGCCGATGTCGTTCGGTTCTGCATCGAGCGCGCCCGCTAGGCGGCGCACGCATCAGGTCAGGCCCGGGACATAACGGGCCGGCCGCACAGGGAGGTATTGAGGATGGCACGTACCACACGGCGCCTGGCGCTGGCCGGGCTTGGCATGCTGCTCGCGGCCCCCGCGCTGCGGGCGCAACCCTGGGCGCCCACGCGGCCCATCCGCATCATCGTCACCTACCCGCCGGGCGGCGTGAACGACATCGTGGGCCGCATCATCGCCGAGCCGCTCTCGCGCGAACTGGGCCAGCCCGTGCTGATCGAGAACCGGGCCGGGGCAGGGGGCAATATCGGGACCGTCGCTGCGGCCCAGGCGGAGCCCGACGGCTACACCATCCTGTTCGGCACCACTGCGCTTTTCGGCGTGAACCCGCTGCTCTACGCCGCCTCTTCCGGGGTGGATGCGGTGCGGGACTTCGTCAGCCTCGGCATGATCGGGGAGGTTGCGAACATCCTCTCCGTCATCCCGGGCCGCGTGCAGGCGACGGACATGGCGGGCTTCATCGCGGAGGCCAGGCGCCGCCCGCTGATCTTCGGCTCGGTCGGCAATGGCTCCTCCTCGCATCTTTCGGCCGCGCTGTTCCTCAGCATGACGGGCATCGAGGCGACGCATGTGCCCTATCGCGGCTCCTCGCCGCTGGTGGCCGCGATGCTGGCCCGCGAGGTGGATTTCGGCTTCGACACCACCGCGACCTCGACGGCGCATGTCCGCTCGGGCGCCTTCCGCCCGCTGGCCGTGACGACGACGACGCGCGCCTCCGCGCTGCCTGATGTGCCGACGATGCAGCAGGCGGGGCTGGCGGGCTATGACCTCGGCATCTGGTTCAACCTGGGCGTGCCGCGCCGCACGCCCGCGCCGGTCGTCGCCCGCCTCGCCGAGGCGCTGGAGCGCGCCCGCAGCGCGCCCGCCACGCATGACCGGCTGCGCACCGCCTTCGTCGAGCCCATGGCGCTGCCCTTCGCGGAGAACGAGGCCTTCATCCGGGCGAGCGCCGAGCGGTGGCAGGCCATCGCGCGCGCGGCTCGGGTGTCCGTAGATTAACGCTGCTGCACTGTTGCGCTTCCGCATGAGCGCCTAGCCTCAAAAAATGAGAACACGGATTCACCGGGTTCGACCGAGGCAAGGCCAGGAATGACGAAACGACGTGATCTCGCGGCGCTGGCCGCCGCGGCCGCCGCCCTGCGCGGCACCTTCGGCGCGGGCCGCGCCCAGGCGCAGCCGCTCACCGGCACGCCACCCCGCCCGTCTTTCGCTACACCACCCCCATGCCGTCCGGCGTCGCCTCGCCCGCCACGGTGGAGACGCGCTTCGGCCGGCTCAACTTCTTCGACGGCGTGCCGGATGGCCCGACCACGGATGCGATCTACGACAACCTGATCTTCCAGCAGGCGGTGCAGGCCTACCTCCTCGGCATCCCGGCCGTGAACCAGGCCTTCAATCGCGAGGCCATCCGCAGCTTCGGCCCCGACAACGTCACCATCCCGATCTGGGAACAACTGGTGGACAGCCGCACGGTCGAGCTCACGGCCAATGACAACACGCCCTACACCTGGTTCTGGATCGACCTGCGCGGCGGGCCGCTCGTCATCGAGGTGCCGCCGCGCGTGCTCGGCATCATCAATGACATGTACTATTTCTGGGTGGCTGATCTGGGCCTGACCGGCGCGGATCGCGGGCGGGGCGGCAAATATCTCATCCTGCCGCCGGGTTGGCGCGGCCAGGTGCCGCAGGGCTACAACGTGATCCGCCCCAGGACCTTCAGCAGCGTCGTCATCTGGCGCAGCTTTCTGGAGAATGGCGACCCGCGCCCGGGCGTGGACGCGGTGAAGCGCCGCACCAAGGTCTATCCGCTCGCCCGCGCGGCCAATCCGCCGCGCCTCACCTTCGTGGATGCCTCGACGCGCCCCTTCAACATGGTGGGCCCGGCCGATTTCCGCTTCTGGGAACTGCTGAACACCGTCGTCCAGGAGGAGCCGCCGGAGGCCACGGATGCGACGAGCCTCGGCTATTTCGCGGCCGTCGGCATCCGCAAGGGCCAGACCTTCCGCCCGGATGAGCGCATGCGCCGCGTGCTGACCGAGGCCGCAGCTGCCGGGGACGCCACCGCGCGCGCGCTCTTCTACCGGATGCGTGATCCGGAGGGGATCATCTTCCCCGATCGCAAGTGGAAATTCGCCTTCGTCGGCGGCTACAAGTTCGAACGCCAGCCCGGCGTGCCCAACCTCAACGCCCGCTCCTTCTACTTCTTCGCGGCCACCGGCGTGACGCCAGCGATGGACACGAAGGTGGTGGGCGAGGGCTCGACCTATCCCTGGACCGCGGAGGATTCCAACGGCAACGCCTTCGACGGCGGCAAGACCTATCGCCTGCGGCTGCCGGGCCCGGTGCCGGTCCGCACCTTCTGGTCCACCATCGTCTATGACACGCAGACGCGCTCCATGCTGCAGACGGACAACCGATTCCCTTCGGTTAGCAGCCAGAAGCCTGATCTCCAGGTGAACCCTGACCGCTCGGTGGATGTGTGGTTCGGTCCGACGCCGCCGGCGGGCAAGGAAAGCAACTGGGTGCAGACCATCCCGGGCAAGTCCTGGTTCGTGATCCTGCGCCTCTATGGCCCGCTGCAGCCCTGGTTCGACCAGAGCTGGAAGCCGGGCGACATCGAGTTGCAGGGTTAGCGGCCGGGCCGCTCAGTTCAGGCGCAGTTCCAGGATGTGGCGCGGATCGGGCGTGATCTCGCCGCGCTCGAGCCGCAGCACGATCTCGGTGAGCGCCGCGTTGGCCGGGGTGGCGATGCCGAGCGGCTTGGCCTTCTCGGCGATGAAGCCGTTGATGAACTCGATCTCGGTGCGGCGGCCCTTCACCATGTCCTGCCCCATGGAGGGGCGATGCGCGCCGCCGCCGGGCTTGGCCGCCTCAGCCAGGCGATGCGCGTCATAGGCGGCGCGGGCGGCGGCATCGCCCTCGCCGGCGCGGGCGATGATCTCGGGGTCCAGGTGGTAGATCTCCTCCAGCGCATAGCCCAGCGCCTGGCCCACGCGGATCGCCTCGCTGCCCAGCCGCGCGCCGAAGGCCCGGAGCGCATCATTCGTCAGGATGTCCTTCATGACGAGGCCAGTGGAGGCGGAGAGCCCATTGCCCATGCCGTTCGCCACCAGCTTCGACCAGCGCTCGCCCCAGAGGTTGGAGGTCACGGTCGTGCTGTCGGAAAGCCCGGTGAGGCGCCCCACCTCCTCGGCGCGGTCGGTGATGCGCCCATGCACCTCGCCCACGCGATAGACGGTGTGGGCGGCGCCGCCCTTGCCCGAGGCGCGGCGGACATGGCCGGGCTCGCTCAGTTCGACCGTGATGGAGCTGGCAATGGCGCCCAGCGTGCGGCCCCAGCCGACGATGCCCGCGATCGTCTCCTCGTTCATGCAGTTCTGCAAGGACACCACGAAGCCGCCGGGCGCCAGGTATTGCCGGATCATCATCGTGGCCCAGTCCGTGTCGTAGGACTTCACGCAGATGAAGGCGATGTCGAAGGGCTTGCGCGCGACCGCCTGCAATTCGGTGAGGTGGATGGCGGTCACCGGCACGGTGAATTCCGGCACGTCCTTCAGATGCGTCACGCGCAGCCCGTCGCGGCGCATGGTCTCCACATGCTCGGGCCACGTGTCCACGAAGGTCACGTCCTCGCCGGCCTGCGCCATATGCGCGCCGGCATAGCAGCCGACGGCGCCCGCGCCGATGATGGCGATGCGATGACCCATTTGCGTGTCCTTCCCCCTGTTTTGGGGAGGCTAGATCAGATCGCCGAGCGCGGGAATCCAGCCATTGCGTGAGGCTGCCCGGTTCGGCGCGCCGGCGCCGCGGATCGCAGGAGGGGCCGCCGGCCCGCCATCAGGCGCAGCGCCCCCGCGCCATACGAAGTTCCAGTCCGAGCTGTGCAGGGTGGCCGCATGTCCCAGCGTGATGGTCTCCGTCGCCAGGCCATCGGCCGAGGTGATCCGCCACGTCGTGGCGTCAGTCTGCGCGAAGCTCGTCCCCTCCGCCGCCGTGCCGAAGCTGTTTGGTCCCGGCATTTGATGATGCGGATTTGCGTTGAAGCGTTCGGGCTCGGCTGCTCATGCCTTGCAGATGAATTCGTAGGGTGTGAGGCCGCGCAGCCGCTTGAGACGACGACCGAAGTTATCGGCGGCGACGAAGTCTTGGAGGTGCCGCCTGAGCTGGTCGTGGCTGTCGTCGTGGAAGCGCTTGACGGTCGCGTCCTTGGTGGTGCGGCTCATCCGTGACCTGACCATGGGGCCAGGGATGGTTGATGCGGGTGAAGCGATGCACGATGCCATGATCCTGGCATCGCACGTCGAACATGTGCGTGAGATATCGAGCGGTGGGCTCGTTGGCGTAGCGAGGCGGTAGCCGGAACTGGATGCCGTTGTCGGTGAGGACGGCGTGGATCCCGTACGGCACGGCTGCGACGAGGGCCTCAAAGAAGGCGGATGCGGTAACGCGCGTTGCGCTCTCGACCAGCTGAGCGAAGGCGAACTTGCTGGTGCGGTCGATGGCAACGAAGAGGCAGAGCTTTCCTTCGGCGGTGTGCACCTCGGCGATGTCGATGTGGAAGAAGCCGATGGGACAGGGCTTGAAGGCGGTCTTGGCGGGCTTGTCGCCCTTCACCTCGGGCAGGCGAGAGATCTCGTGGCGCTCCAGGCAGCGGTGCAGCGAGGATCGGGTGAGCGGCGGGATCGTCGCCTGCAAGGCGTAGAGGCAATCGTCGAGCGGCAGGACGGTATGGCGGCGGAAAGCCACGATGGTGGCTTCCTGGTCTGGCGAGAGGGTGGTTAACGCGGCGCCTTCGGCCCTGTCGGCTGATCGGTGACAGAGGCGCGCTTGCGCCACTCGGCGATGGTTTTCGGATTGACGCCTTAGCGGCGCGCCAGGTCCCTCAGGCTCGCGTGACCATGCTGGATCGCGCGACGGACCACCTCTGTCGTGCGGGCGCTCCCATGAAGAATCTGGCCCATAGCGCGTCCTTCCATTCCGAATGTAGAGCAGGTGGTGCAGCGGAACGAGCGGCGCTGCCGCCCGCCAGGTCCCGTGCAGCCCGCCTTGGACGGCCATCCACACCGTGCCGTCACGCGGTGCGATGCTGGCGAGCTACCCCCACGAGGCTCGGCCGTTCCGGCGTCAGCACGCTTGCACGCAGCAGCAGCCAGAGACCGCCATAGCGCGCCGCGGTGGAGGCGGTGTGCGTCCCGGGGGCGGCGAGGGCGGGGAGCAGCGGGCGCGACGGGGCCGGCGGCGCTTCCGCCGCCCGCACGCAGCGCGCGGTGAAGACGCCCGGGTGGAGCCGCCAATCCGCGCGGGTGAAGCCGGGCAGGACCTCGGCGATCGCGGCAGTGAGCGCCACGCGGCAGGTGGCGCCAGGCTGGTTTGTCCACGCCCACGCGGCGGGCTAGCCCGCCGCGGCTCCAGTTCAGGCGGTCCAGCAGAAGGGCAGATTCTCGGCGAAATCCGGGATCTCGGGGGCCGACTTCATGCCGAGAAGCTTGATTTGTGGAAAGAATGAACGGAAGGCCCCCGCCCAGGCCCCTCACACCGTCAGCAGTTTCCTGACCTCTGCCTCGTCCAGCTCGCTGGTCTTGCCCGAAAGCGCCACCTCGCCGCGCACCATGACGGTGATGGTGTCGGCCAGATCCCGCGCGAACTCGAAATACTGCTCCACCAGCACGATGGCGAAGTTCCGGTCCCTCGCCAGGTGATGGATCACCTTGGCGATGTCCTTGATGACATTGGGCTGGATGCCCTCCGTCGGCTCGTCGAGGATGAGCAGGCGTGGCCGTGCCGTCAGCGCCCGGCCGATGGCGAGCTGCTGCTGCTGCCCGCCCGAGAGGTCGCCGCCGCGCCGGCGCAGGAATTGCCGCAGGATGGGAAACAGATCGAACACCTCTTCCGGCACGGCGGAACCGCGCGGGGCGGCGGCCAGCGCCGTCTGCAGGTTTTCCTGCACGGTGAGGAAGGGGAAGATCTCGCGCCCCTGCGGCACATAGCCGATGCCGGCCCGCGCGCGCTCGGCCGGGCCCAGGGCCCGCATCTCGCTTCCCTCCCAGAGGATGGAGCCGCCCTGGATCTTCTCGAGCCCGATGATGGAGCGCAGCAGCGAGGATTTCCCCACCCCGTTGCGCCCGAGCACGGCCGCGACCTGGCCCGGCCCGACGGAGAGCGAGACGCCGCGCAGGCAGCGGCTCGCGCCATAGGAAAGGTCGATGTCGGTGACGTGCAACATCGTCAGCGGTCCGATCGTGGCTGTGCGGCAGCCGCGTGAATCGGCCCGCCGTCCATGCGGATGAAGATGCGCCGCGCGGGCATGGAAGCTGGGCGGAGATGAGGCCGCATCATCATCGCCCCAGATACACTTCGATCACGCGCGGGTCTTTCTGCACATGGGTGATCGAGCCCTCCGAGAGCACGCTGCCCTCATGCAGCACGGTGACGCGGCTGCCCAGCGCCTTCACGAATTCCAGGTCGTGCTCGACCACGACGACGCTGCGCGTGCCCGCGATGCCGACGAGGAGCTCCGCCGTCTGCTCGGTCTCATGGTCCGTCATGCCGGCGACGGGTTCATCCACCAGCAGCAGTCGCGGGTCCTGCATGAGCAGCATGCCGATCTCGAGCCATTGCCGCTGGCCATGGCTCAGCAGGCCCGCGAGATCCCCCGCGCGTTCGGTGAGGCCGATCTCCTCCATGGTCCGCTCGATGCGCGTCCGCGCCTCGCCGCGCAGCACCCAGCGCAGGCAGGCGATGGGGCCGCGGGGCGCCTTCAGCGCCAGCTCCAGATTCTCGAAGACGGTCAGCGCGTCGAAGACCGTGGGCTTCTGGAACTTGCGCCCGATGCCGAGATTGGCGATGGCCGCCTCATCCATCCGCGTCAGGTCCCGCCCGCCGAAGCGGACGATCCCGGCGCCGGGGCGCGTCTTGCCGGTGATGACATCCATCATCGTCGTCTTCCCCGCGCCATTGGGGCCGATCACGGCGCGCAGCTCGCCGGGCTCGACGATCAGCGAGAGATTGTTCAGCGCCCGGAAGCCATCGAAGACGACCGAGACGCCATCGAGATAGAGGCCGGTGGTGGAATCGCCCTCGGGCAGGGCCACGGCGTTCATGGCTTCGTCTCCCCGCGGCGGCGGATCAGGCCGATCAGCCCCTTCGGCAGCAGCAGCGGCACGGCGATGAAGAGGCAGCCCAGCACGATCAGCCAGAGATCGGGCGCGACGGAAGTCAGCCAGGTCTTCAGCGCGTTCACCGAGAAGGCGCCGAGCACCGCGCCCACCAGCGTGCCGCGCCCGCCGAAGGCGACCCAGACCACGGCCTCGATCGAGTTGCCCGGGCTGAACTCGCCCGGATTGATGATGCCCACCTGCGGCACATAGAGCGCGCCGGCCAGCCCCGCGATCATCGCCGAGAGCACGAAGACGAAGAGCTTGTGGCGCGTCGTGTCATAGCCCAGGAAGCGCACGCGGCTCTCGGCATCGCGGATGGCGGTCAGCACGCGGCCATATTTGGTGCGGGTCAGCGCGCCGCACATCAGGAAGACCAGCACGAGCGAGACGAGCGAGGCGTAGAACAGTATCGCGCGGGTGTGGCCGCTGTTGAGCGGCATGCCTAGCAATTCCTTGAAATCGGTGAAGCCGTTATTGCCGCCGAAGCCCATGTCGTTGCGGAAGAAGGCGAGCATGAGCGCATAGGTCAGCGCCTGGGTGATGATCGAGAGATAGACGCCCGTGATGCGGCTGCGAAACGCGAGGTAGCCCACGATGCCGGCGAGCAAGCCAGGCACGATCAGCGCCATGGCGAAGGCGAAGATGAACCAGTCGAAGCCGAGCCAGTACCAGGGCAGTTCCGTATAGCCGAGGAAGACCATGAAGTCCGGCAGCACCGGGTGGCCATAGACGCCGCGCGGCCCGATGAGGCGCATCAGATGCATCCCGATGGCATAGCCTCCGAGCGCGAAGAAGGCGCCATGGCCGAGCGAGAGGATGCCCGCGTAGCCCCAGGCGAGATCCAGCGCCAAGGCCAGGATCGCGTAGCAGATCCACTTGCCGATGATGCTGACCAGGAAGTCCGAGACATGCAGCGGATGCGCCTCCGGCAGCAGGTTCAGCAGCGGCAGGAGGGCAAGGATGGCGACGAAGCCAAGCAGGATGAGGCGGCGCGTGTTCATTGGTCGGCCGCGCGCCCCTTCAGCGCGAAGAGGCCCTTGGGCCGGCGTTGGATGAACAGCATGATGCCCACCAGCAGCAGCACCTTGGCCAGCACCACGCCCGCATAGGGCTCCAGGATCTTGTTCACGAGGCCGAGGGTGAAGGCGCCGATCAGTGTGCCCATCAGCGAACCTACGCCGCCGAAGACCACCACCATGAAGCTGTCGATGATGTAGCCCGTGCCCAGATTGGGCGAGACATTGTCGATCTGGCTCAGCGCCACGCCAGCCAGACCCGCGATGCCCGAACCGAACGCGAAGGTCATGGCGTCCACGCGCCCGGTGCGGATGCCCATGGTGGCGGCGATGCGCCGGTTCTGCACCACGGCCCGCATCTCGAGGCCGAAGCGGGTGAGGCGGATGGCGGCGAGTGTCGCCAGCAGGACCGCAATGGAAAAGACGATGATCCAGGCGCGGTTCTGCGTGATGGCGACACCGCCCGGCAGGATCAGCGTGCCCATCATCCAGTCCGGGCTGATCACCTCGCGATTCTGCGCGCCGAAGGCGAGGCGGACGATCTGCTGCAGCACCATGCCCACGCCGAACGTCAGCAGCAGCGTCTCCAGCGGGCGCCCGTAGAGATGGCGGATCAGCCCGCGCTCCATGGCGGCGCCGATCGCGGCCGTGACCAGGAAGGCGGTGGGGATCGCGAGCGGCAGCGAATAGGGCTGCAAGGCCGGGATGTCGCGGCAGAGCTCCTGCACCACGACGGTGACATAGGCGCCGATCATCACGAATTCGCCATGCGCCATGTTGATCACGCCCATCACGCCGAAGGTGATGGCGAGGCCCAGCGCCGCCAGCAGCAGCACGGAGCCGAGCGAGAGGCCCTGGAAGAAGGTCTCCGCGGCGCGGCGCAGCTGCAGGCGACGGTCGATCGCGGCGACCGCGGCCTCGATCTCGGCGGTGAGGTCCGGATTGGCGGCGCGGGCGGCGAGCAGCAGGTTGCGCGCCTCTGGCGAGGAGGAGGCGCCGAGTGCCGCGATGCCGGCGCGCTTCGCCGCCGGGTCGGTCGAGGCGAGGCGCGCGCCGCCCAGTGCAAGCTCCATCCGCGCGCGGATGTCGGCGCGGGCTTCGCGCGCAAGGGCGGCATCCAGCAGGGGAATGTCATCGGCGCTGCGGTTGCGCAGGATGGCATCCGCCGCGCGCAGCCGCTCCGCCGGATCGGGCGAGACGAGCTGCAATCGGCCCAGGGCGCCGCGCAGCGCCACACGGACGCGGTTGTTGATGCGGATGATGGTCGCTCCCTCGGGCGGGCTCGCGCCCTCCTGCGGGGCGATGCGGCCATCGGCCAGGCGCAGCAGCCGCGCATCGGCCAGTGCCTGCAGCAGAGGGATGGCGCGCGGGTCGCCCAGCGCGCCGAGGCGCTCCACCGTCTCCGCCTGCTGCGCGAAGCCGCCGGTCAGGCCGGGCAGCAGCGCGTCGAAATCCTGCGCGCGGGAGGGGGAGAGGAATAGCAGCGCCATCAGTGCCAGGGCACCACCGCGCAACAGGAGAAAGCGGATCAAGGGTTGAACGCCCCACAGAGAATCCGGCCGCAACGCGGCCGGCGCCGCCAAAATAACCGCGCCGCCGGGTGCTCCAGCGGTGTGGCGCCGCCAAGGCGGCAGAGCCGCCGCGTCATGCCTCCGGCATGAGCGCTTGAGGGCATCAATAAATCACCGCCGGCGATTGGCGTTTTCGGGGATGAAGCGGCTCCAGTTCTCGGCCTGGATCGCCGTCGGCGTCTTGCTCACGATGTTGAACTGACCATCCGCCTGGATCTCGCCGATCATCACGGGCTTGGAGAGGTGATGGTTGCGGAACATCTCCACCTCATAGCCGGAGGGCGCGTTCACCTTCTGGCCGTAGAGCGCGGTACGCACCGCGTCCACGCTGGTGGTGCGCGCGGCGGCCACGGCCTGGGCCCACATCTTGAAGCCGATCAGCGTGGCTTCCATCGGGTCATTGGTCACGCGGCGCGGGTTGCGGATGTAGTTGCGCCACATCGTCACGAACTCGGTGTTCGCGGGCGACTGCACCGACATGAAGTAGTTCCAGGCTGCGAGGTGCCCCACCAGCGGGCGGGTATCAATGCCGGCCAGCTCCTCCTCGCCCACCGAGAAGGCGACGGAGGGGATGTCCTCGGCCTTGATGCCCTGGTTGCCCAGCTCGCGGTAGAAGGGGACGTTCGCGTCGCCATTGATGGTGGAGACGATGGCCGTCTTCTTGCCCTCGGAGGCGAAGCGCTTCACGCGCGCCACGATGCCCTGCCAGTCGCTGTGGCCGAAGGGGGTATACTCTTCCATGATGTCGGCATCGGGGATGCCCTTGGAGTTCAGGAAGCCGCGCAGGATGCGGTTGGTCGTGCGCGGATAGACGTAGTCCGTGCCGAGCAGCGCGATGCGCTTGGCCGAGCCGCCATCGGGGCCGAGCAGGTATTCCACGGCCGGGATCGCCTGCTGGTTGGGCGCCGCGCCGGTGTAGAAGATGTTCCGGCTCTCCTCCTCGCCCTCATACTGGACGGGATAGAAGAGCAGGCCGTTCAGCTCCTCGAAGACCGGCAGGACGGATTTGCGGGAGACCGAGGTCCAGCAGCCGAAGGTGACGTCCACGCGGGAGACGGCGAGCAGCTCGCGCGCCTTCTCGGCGAAGAGCGGCCAGTTGGAGGCGGGGTCCACCACCACCGGCTCGAGGCGCCGGCCCAGCAGGCCGCCGCGCGCATTCTGCCACTCGATCATCATCAGCGCCGTGTCGCGCAGCGCGGTCTCGGAGATGGCCATGGTGCCGGAGAGCGAATGCAGCACGCCCACGCGGATGGGCGCCGTCTGGCCGATGGCGGGCGCGGCCAAGGCTCCGGCCACGGGGGCGGCGAGCAGCGCGCGGCGGGAGATCGGGGGCAGGGTCTTGGACAAGGCATCCTCCAGGGGAATTCAAACGCCCCTGAGCCTAGGGAGGCCCAGTCCCCCAATTCCATGTCCTGGGCATGAAGCCAAGGAGAGAAATCGCTCAACCAGACGGCATAATGCCGTTTTACCGTGCGTCTGACGCTAAAATGCCCAATGCGCGATCAGGCGCGTGTTTCCTTGCGGAAGCGTGCCTGGGGCATGATGCGTCGCGGCGGAACCGCCGACACGCCGAATCACCCGCCGCGCCAAAGGCTGGAACCTGCGCCGTGAACACGGCGCGCTTCAGCCCGGCAGGCAGAGGATGTCCTGGTGCTCCACCCGCGCCGAGAGCAGTCCCGCCTCGGCCTGCTCGGCGCGGGTCTCGGCCCAGGCCTCGATCTGCGCGGCGCCGCGCCGCTCATGCCGCAGCGCCGCCTCGGCATGGCCGAGCGCGAGTTCCAAGGCCATGTCGCGCGCCTGGCGCGGAATCACCCAGGGGCTGGCGCCGCGCAGCACGCGGTAGCCATGGCCGGCGAAGACGCGCGCGATGGTGCTGGTGGCGGCCGCCCCCAGCGCCATGCCGCCGAAGCCCTTCTCCCGCCGCTGGTCGCGGGCGAAGCCGCGGGCCACCAGCGCATCGCCAGGGGCGCAGGGGGGCATGAAGCGCTCGCGCCCCGTCACGTTCAGGGCGGCGTAGAAGGGCAGCTTGCGGCGGGCGAGTTCGGCGGCCAGCCGCACCACCCAGGCCTCGGAGACGAGGTCGCAGAGCGCGCTGCAGGTCACCGCATCCACGTTCTGCAGAGGCAGGCCCTCGGGGGCTTCCACGAGGTTGGTCAGCACGCCCTCGATGCGCCAGGCGCCCTCGGGCGCGTGCAGCAGCAGCACCTTGCGCTGCGGCCAGGTGGCCCGCCAGCCGATGGCCTCCGCCGCGTCCATCATCGTGTCGAAGGCGCGGGCCATGAGCCCGGCATCCGCATCGGCCATCACCCAGGCATGGGCGCGGCCGACATGATGGCCGAGCCAGCGCGTGAGGCTGCCCGTGCCCGCGCCGAGGTCGAGGAACCGGGGCCGGCCCTTCGCGTCCAGGTGCTCCATCAGGGCGCGCGCGATGTCCGGGTTGCGCGCCCGCGCGTCGAAGGGCTCGCGCAGCGAGAGCCAGTCGCCGTCGAACTGCTCGGTCTGGTCATCCATGGGCTGCCGCCTCCAGCTCGGCCGCGAAGCGCTGGGCGCGGTCCTCCCAGCGGGGCAGGGATTGCCCGGCCTGCCAGCTCGCTTCCGCCATCTGTGCGCGCAGCGCCGGGTCATAGATGGGCCGGCGCATGCCGCGCGAGAGGCTGTTGGCATCGCCCGCTGCCGCGAGGATCGCAGCGCCGGGTCCGACCAGGTCGGTGATGGCGCCGCCGGTGCAGAGGATCAGCGGCAGGCCGCGCGCCTGGGCCTCGGCCGCCGCCATGCCATAGCCCTCGAACCAGGTGGCCAGCGCGAAGAGGTCGGCCGCCGCGTACTCGGCTTCCAGCGCTGCGTCGGTGACGGCGCCGAGAAAGGTGACGCGATTGGCGAGACCCAGTTCCCCGGCGAGCGCGCGCAGCCCATCGGCATGCACGGGATCGGCCGGCGGGCCCGCGATGCGCAGATTCCAGTCGAGATCCGTCAGGCGCGAGAGCGCGCGCAGCAGCACGTCATGCCCCTTGCGCGGGATGAGCGAGCCCACGGCCAGGATGCGCGCCCCCGGCCCGCTCGAGCCCATCGCGCGTGGCGCGGGATCGGTGCCAGGCTCCACCACGCCGATGCGCGCGGCCCCGGCGCCGCGTTCCGCGAGCCCCTTGGCGGTGTAGGGCGAGGTGGCGATGAGCCGCCCGCAGGCCGCGAAGAGCTGGCGCTCCAGCGCGGCGAGTTCCGCCTGGTGCGGCCCCGGTTCGATCGCCGTGGGGTGATGGATCAGCCCCACCGTGCGCCGCGCCGAGAGCTCGGTGGCCAGCGGCGCGAAGGCGGGCAGGCCCAGGCCGTCGATCACGGCCACCTCGTCCGCGGCAAGTCCCGCCCAGGCCGCCCGCGCCGAGGCCATCGCCGCGTCATCCGGCATCGGGAACCGGCCGGAAAGCTCCGCGACGCGCACGGCGTGGCCCAGCGCGCGCAGCCCCCCGACCATGCGCCGGTCGTAGAGGTAGCCGCCTGAGACCGTATCGAAAGGCCCGGGAACGAGAAGCGCGATCTTCATGATCAGCCAACAGGCCCCTCGAAGGCGGCCCAGGCCACATGGCTCTCGCGCAGCAGCACCTTGATCCCCGTCACCCCCGCGCCACCCGGACCCATCCGGCCGTCCTGGCAGGCGGCGGCCAGCAGCCCGTGGATGTGCAGGCAGAGATATTCGGTCGTGGTGTTCTTGCCGGCGAAGACCGGCTCTTCGTCCAGGTTGCGGTAGTCCAGCGCGCTCAAAATCTTGCGCAGCTCATCCTTGGCGAGGCCGATGTCGATCAGCAGGTGCAGGTCATCGAGCTTCGGCGCCCGGAACTCCGCCTCCACCACGAAGGTCGCGCCATGCAGGCGCTGCGCCGGGCCGAATTCCGCGCCGCGGAAGGAATGCGCGACCATGATGTGGTCCACGACGGTGAGGCTGAACATGAGAGAGCGGTTCCTTCAAACGTTCGGCTGCGCCGCCGATTCGGACCTGCGCGCCGGAGCGCTTCGGTCATCGGAGGCGTAGCGAATGACGGGGCAGAGCGGCTGCGGCGCGCCGGGCGGCGGGTCCAGCAGGGCAGGTAGGGCGGCGGGCAGATCTTCAAAGGGCACGAAGGGCCCGAGCAGCGCATCGAGCCTCGCATCTTCGAGAAGGGAGAGGGCAAGGGCCATGCGCTCGCCATGGCTGCGCCGCCCGCGCATCACGGGCGAGACGCTGCCCACCTGCGTCGAGATCAGTTGCAGCCGCTTCTGGTGGAAGGCGGCGCCCAGCGGCAGCGCGGGCTCGGCATCGCCGAACCAGCTCGCCTCCAGGATACGGCCCTCGAAGCCGGCGCAGTCGAGCGCCAGGCGCAGCCCGGCCGCGCTGGCGCTGGCATGGATGATGAGTTCCTGCTCGCGCGGCGCTTCCTCCGGCAGCGCGAAATCCGCGCCGAAGGCGCGCGTCAGCGCCGCCTTCGCCGGGTCGCGATCCACCACCGTCACGGCCACGCCAGGGAGCCGCGCCAGGAGGGCCGCGCAAAGCAGTCCCACCACGCCGGCGCCGATGACGAGCGCGCGCTCGCCGAGCCGCGGCGCCGCATCCCACATCACGTTCACCGCGGTTTCCATATTGGCGCCGAGGCAGGCCCGCGCATCGCTCACGCCATCGGGCACGCGCGCGCAGAAATGCGCGGGGATGACGAAGCGCGACTGGTGCGGATGCAGTGCGAAGACGCGGCTGCCCAGCCACTCCGCCGGCCCTTCCTCGACGCGGCCCACGGCCGCGTAGCCATACTTCACGGGGAAGGTGAATTCGCCCTCCTGCATGGGGCAGCGCATCGCCGCGTGCTGCGAGGCCGGCACGCGGCCATGATGCACCAGGCGCTCCGTGCCGCGGGAGATGCCGGAGGCGAGCATCTGCACCACCAGCTCACCCGGACCCAGGCCCGGCAGGCGCGCCTCGCGCAGCTCGGCCGCGCCGGGCCCGACATGCCACAGCGCGCGGGCCATGCTGTCGCGCCGCTCGCTCATGCGCCGGCCTCGCCGGGCGCGCGGCGGTCGAGCGCGATGTCGAAGAGCACATCGGGGGCGATGTCATGGACGGTCCAGGGGAAGCGCATGCCCTGCTCGATGCGCCCGACTTCGGGCAAATCGAAGGCAGGGCGGCCGGAGCCCAGGATCATCGGCGCGACCGTCACATGCAGCCGGTCGAGCAGGCCGGCGCGCAGGAAGCCCGAGACGGTCTGTCCGCCGCCCTCCACGAAGATCTTTCTCAGGCCCCGCGCCGCCAGCGCCGCGAGAAGCGCCGCAAGGTCGAGGCCGCCCCCGGGCGCGCGCGGCACCATCAGCGGCTCGGCGGTGCCGTGCCGCGCGGGGCCGGGCTCGGCGGTGGCGAGCAGCGTGGGCGGGCCGCCCTGGAAGATGCCGTAATCCATTCCGAGCCGCCGCCCCGCATCGATCACGACGCGCGTAGGCGAGGGGCCGCAGCACAGCCGCGTGGTGAGCTGCGGGTCATCCGCCCGCACCGTTCCCGCGCCCACGATCACCGCGTCGCACAGCGCGCGCAGCCGGTGGGTGTGGCGCAGATCCCCCGCGCCGCCGATCCACTTGCTGTTGCCCGAGCGCGTGGCGATCCGCCCGTCCAGCGTCTGCGCCAAGCGGCCGATCACGATGCCGCGCGCAGGCGCCTCCAGCAGCGGGCCGAACAGCGCGGTGAGCCGGCTCTCCCGCCCTTCGCGCAGCGCGGTCCATTCGGGGTCGTCCTGGCCAGGGTCCATCGCATCAGCGCATAGCGCAGCATGGCCCGGCTGTCAGGACGCCGTCACACGCGCGTGGCCAGCGCCATGGCGGCAGCCTGCACCGGCGGGCGCGTGCGCCCCGCGCGCCCATAGCCGGGTGCCGCGGCCAGCGGCCGCGCCGCGCCCGCGATGGTCTCGATCACGCGGGATTGCAGCGCGATCGCCGCCTCCAGCAGCTTGCGATTCTCCTGCCCGAGCGTGGAGAGATCGGCGGCCAGGGTCTCGGCCGCCACGCGCAGCGGGCCCTCGGCGCGGGCCTGGGTGCGGCTCGCCGCCGCCGTCGCCGCGGCAAAGGCATCCGTCGCCTGCATCTTGCGCGTGGCGAGAGCGGCCGCGCGCGTCAGGTCGAGCGCGGCCAGCGCCTCATTCTCGGCGCGCAGCGCCTCGGCCAGGCGCTCTCCGGCGGCGATCACGGCGTCCATCATGGGCGGGTCTCCTCATCAGGGGTGGGGGTGGGATGGCGGGCCGCCTCCTGGAGGCGGAGCATGTGGCGCAGCACCATGTCCTGCAGGCCGATGCCCTGGCCGGAGCGCGCCGCATGGGTGGCGAAGGCCTCGACCAGCATGGGGCGCCACTGCGCCTCGGCCGGGCCGCCACCGAAGGCGGATTTGGAGCTGTCCACCGTATCGAAGGCGGGTTGCATGAGCTGGCCCAGCACCTGCGCCTCGAAGGCCTGGGCCGCCTGACGCATGCGGGCCGGCGTCTGGGTGCCACCGGAGGGGGGAAGGGCGGTGAGGGGGATCATCTATCGCACCTCCAGCTCGGCCTGCAGCGCGCCGGCCGCCTTGATGCTCTGGAGGATGGTGATCAGGTCGCGCGGGCCTACGCCCAGGCTGTTCAGCCCGCGCACCAGCTCGGCGAGCGTCACGCCCCCGCGCAGCACGCCCATGCGGCGCTCGCTCTGGTCGTCCACCTCGATCTGCGTGCGCGGCACCACCACCGTCTCGCCATTGGCCAGTGGGTTGGGCTGGCTCACCTGCGGCGTCTCGGTGATGCGGATGGTGAGGTTGCCCTGCGCGATGGCGACGGTGGAGACGCGCACCTGCTCGCCCATCACGATGGTGCCCGAGGCTTCCTCGATGATGACGCGCGCCACCTGGTCGGGCACCACGCGCAGCTGCTCGATCTGCGTGATGAAGCTCATCGGGTCGCGTCCGCCCAGCGTGAGCAGCACGGTGCGCGGGTCCACCGCGCGTGCCACGTTGCCGCCACGACCGTTGATGGCGGCGGCGATGCGCTGCGCCGTGGTGAAATCGGGATTGCGGAGTGCCAGGCGGAGATGATCGCGCCCCGCAAGGGTATAGGGAATGGCGCGCTCGACGATGGCGCCCGAGGAGATCCGCGCCGAGGTCGGCACGCCGCGCGCGATCGAGGCGCCCGCACCCCGCGCGGCGATGGCGCCCGTCGCCACCGCGCCCTGCGCCACGGCATAGACTGCGCCATCCGCCCCCAGCAGGGGTGTCACCAGCAGCGTGCCGCCCGTGAGGTTCGAAGCATCGCCGAGCGAGGAGACCGCGACATCGATGCGGCTGCCGGGCTGGGCGAAGGCGGGCAGGTTCGCCGTCACCATCACGGCGGCGATGTTGCGCGTATCCAGCCGCGCCTCATTGTCGCGCGTGTTGACGCCGAGGCGCTCCAGCATGCCCACCATCGACTGCCGCGTGAAGATCGCGGTCCGCAGCCGGTCGCCCGTGCCGGGCAGGCCGACGACCAGGCCGTACCCCACCAGCTGGTTGTCGCGCACGCCCTCGACATCGGCGATGTCCTTGATGCGGACCGCCTGCGCGCCGGCGAGCGCCGGCCAGAGCAGGAGCCAGAGGCCGAGCCCCGTCTTCATCAGGCCGAAAGGAATTCGCACCACTGTCCCTGGCACTCCGCGCTGCTATCAAAACGAGTTCGCCTCAGG
Source organism: Sediminicoccus sp. BL-A-41-H5 (assembly GCF_050632405.1). Lineage (NCBI taxonomy): Bacteria > Pseudomonadati > Pseudomonadota > Alphaproteobacteria > Acetobacterales > Roseomonadaceae > Sediminicoccus > Sediminicoccus sp. BL-A-41-H5. The sequence continues at coordinate 292,682 of NZ_CP192601.1, forward strand.
GTCTCAGGGCAACCGCCATGCCAGCCCGGGGCGCTCCACCGGTGGCAGGATCTGCCGGGCGGGGGCGGGGCTGGCCCGCCGGCCCCGGCAGAAAGCGCCGTGATGAGGAAAGGGTGAAGAATGCTGCCGCCGATCCGAGGCTATTCCCCGCCGGGCCCGACCGGCGCCCCGCGCCGTTCCGCCGGAGGGCGCTTCCACCTGCCGCAGGCAACGCCGGAGGCGCAGGCGGCGGCGGCCACGGCCGCCACCGGAATCCTGGCCCTTCAGCAGGACTGGAGCCCCGCGGAGGCCGATGCGGCGGCGCAGCGCCGCGGCCAGGCGATCCTCCAGGAATTGGCCGGGCTGCAATTGGCGCTGCTCGACGGCCCGGCGGACCCCAGCCGCCTCTCCCGACTCGCCCTGCTGGCCGAGGGGGAGGCAGGCGCCGACCCCGTGCTGCGCGAGATCCTGGGGGAGATCATTCTCCGCGCCCGTGTGGAGCTTGCCCGCCAAGGCGCATGAAACCTGGGACAATCCGGTGAAATCGGAGGCGCGCCATGCACTTGGGCCAATTCACCCCTTGGCGCGGCGATCGGCTTTCCCTATGGTCCGGACGCCTTGGGAATGCATCTGGCGTCGGGCCGGAGGCGCCACGAGGTGAGGTACAGGCTCATGGTCGTCACCCTGCCGTCCGATTATCGTCCATCAGAAGACGAAGAGTTCATGAATGCCCTGCAGCAGGAGTATTTTCGCCAGAAGTTGCTGCGCTGGCGCCACGAGTTGCTCCGCGAGGCGGGCGCCACCCTGAATTCCCTCTCCGCCGGGGGCATCACCGAAGCCGACCTGACCGACCGCGCCAGTGTCGAGACCGACCGGGCGCTGGAACTTCGCACCCGCGACCGCGCCCGCAAGCTGATCAGCAAGATTGACCAGGCGATCGAGCGCATCGCCAACGGCACCTATGGCTATTGCGAAGAGACCTTCGAGCCGATCGGCCTGCGCCGCCTGGAAGCCCGCCCCATCGCCACTTTGTCCATCGAGGCGCAGGAGCGCCACGAGCGGATGGAGAAGGTCCACCGGGACGATTGAGCCGGGGGCGCCTCAGGGCGCCGCCGGCTCCAGCGGACGCTCCCAGTCCGGGGGCGCGTCCCGCAACTCTGGCCAGCCCTCGATGGGGGCTGGCTCCAGCAAATACGCGTCATTCTCCATCACGCGCCCGACCCGCGCCGCGACGGGCCAGAAGGCCAGATTCTCGTCCGCGATCGGCCGAAGGAGCGCGGTCAGCGCATCTGCCTCCGCGGGCGTCTCGCCCAGCCAGGCCGGCCAGTCCTCCGGGCCGAGAAAGGCGGGGATGCGCGGGTGCAGTCGCGCCTGCCGCCCGGATGAGGCGCAGGTGATGACGCTGTAGGTCTTGAGCCAGCCTCCGTCCGGCTGCTTCCACCCCTCCCAGAGACCTGCCGCAACCATGGGCGCGCCGTTGCGGAGCGCGACCGCGAAGGGCTGCTTCGGCGCGCTGTCCTGCGCCCATTCATAGAAGGCATCCATGGGGACGAGGCAGCGGCGCTTGCGGAAGGCGTCGCGAAAGCTGGGCTTTTCGGCCAGAGTCTCGCCGCGGGCATTGATCATCCGCGCCCCCGCCGTCGCATCGCGCGACCAGTGGGGGACGAGCCCCCAGCGCAACACATCCAGGTGGCGGGTGCCCGTCTCGGGGTTGCGGCGCAGGACGAGGCCAGGCTGCGTCGGCGCCATGTTCCAGCTGGCCGGATGGTTCGGCACCGGCGGCGAGGCGCCGAAATAGCGCACGAGCCCGGCCGGATCGCGCTGCAGGACATAGCGGCCGCACATGGCGGCGGTTCAGCGCGCCGTCTGCAGCCAGATCTCGGCGGTCTTCTCCAGGCGCTTCGCGGCCTCCTGGCTGCGGGCCACATCCTGCTGGGTGGCGGCGAGATTGTCGCGATACTGGTTCAGGCTGCCCTCAAGCCCCGAGACGGCGCCGCCAAGCGCCGAGAGATTTGTCCGGAACTCCGTGAAGGCGAGCTTCTGCTCGGCCAGCGCGTCCTCCAGTCGGCGGAGCGCGGCGCGCAGGCGGTCTTCCGGCTTCTGGGGGAAGGCGAGGATGTCGGCCATCGGGGGTCTCCAGGGTCCAGGTGTTAACAATTTTATAACACCGTCCGGATTTTAAGACAAGCTTTACTTTCACCACGAGCACAGCCCTGGGTCATCGCCAAAGCCCCGTTGGCAATCCTTGGTTGCGCGAAGCGGGCTCAGCCCGTGATGGGCGCCATGAGGCAAAGCGCCGCGCCGATCGAGAGCACCCAGCGCAGCAGCAGGTATTCGCCCGGCACCAGACCCAGGCCCCGCGCCCATTGCTCGACGCCCGCCGTGCCGAGAATGGCGAGGGCCAGCAGCGGCAGGGCGAAGACGTCGGGCAGCAGCAATGCAACCCAGCCGAGCAGGGCGGGCGCCACGCCCAGCAGCAGCCGGGCCGGGCCATGCGCCGCCTCTTCAACCGGCGCGCGCAGGGCAAGGCCCCAATGCACGGCGCCCAGGAAGCTCAGGATGACGGCGCCATAGGCGATCAGCGCCCCCTCGGCGAAGCCCGACCAGGAATCCGGGGCGGCGTAGAAGGCGAGCGCGCAGGCGGCGAAGGGCAGGAGGCCAGCCAGGCCGAGCAGCCAGGCGGTGCGGCGAGTCGTCGTGTCCATGAGTGCAGAACTACCGCGCCGGGCCGGCTGCGCAAGGGAAACATCGGTCCCGGCGATTACAGGTTGGGGGGTTCTGCCCTACATTCATGCCCATGGGTGTCAGCCTCGAAATCCTTTTCGTCCTTCTCCTTACGCTGCTCAACGGCGTCTTCGCCATGAGCGAGCTGGCGGTCGTCTCCTCCCGCAAGGGGCGGCTGCTGGCGATGGAGCGGCAGGGCAGCCGCGGGGCGGCGGCGGCCATCGCCCTGCAGGAGGACCCGCAGCGATTCCTTCCCACCGTGCAGGTGGGCATCACGCTCGTCGGCATCCTGGCCGGTGTCTTCGGCGGTGCCGCCATCGCCGGCCCCTTCGGCGACTGGCTGGAGACCTGGCCCTTCATGGTCAATCTGGGCCATGAGCTGGCCTTCTTCCTGGTGGTGATGACCATCACCTACCTGAATCTGATCCTGGGCGAGCTCGTTCCCAAGCAGCTCGCGCTGCGCAATCCCGAGCATGTGGCCTCGGCCCTCGCGCTGCCGCTGACCGCGCTGGCGCGCTTCACCGCGCCCTTCATCTGGTTCCTCTCGCGCTCCTCCGCGCTGATCCTCCGAGCTTTCGGCGCCTACAAGCCCTCCGACCAGAGCGTCACGGAAGAGGAGGTGAAGGCCGTCGTCGCCGAGGGCGTGGAGGCTGGCGCCCTCGTGCATCACGAGCGCCAGATGATCGAACGCGTGCTCCGCCTGGCCGACCGCCCGGTGCGCGCGCTGATGACGCCGCGCCCGGAGGTCGCCTGGCTCGACCGCAATGCGGCACCCAACGAGATCGCCACCGCGCTGAAGGCGGAGCCGCTGACCCGCTTCGTCGTCGCCGATGGCCGGGTGGACAATGTGGTCGGCGTCGTCGCCGCCAAGGACCTGCTGGACCAGATGCTGGAGGGCCAGCCGCTCGACATCGCGTCGGCCCTTCGCCAGCCCATTGTGATGCCCGACAGCCTCTCCGCCCTGGACGCGCTGGAGCGCCTGCGGACCGACAGTCTCGGCATGGCGCTGGTACTGGACGAATACGGCAGCTTCGAGGGCGTGGTGACCGCCTCCGACCTGCTGGAGGCCATCGTGGGCGAATTGGGCCCCGCGCCGGAATCTGAGAAGCCCTCCGCGGTCCAGCGCCATGACGGTTCCTTCCTGCTGGACGGCATGATGGCGCTGGACGAGTTGCGGGACCGGCTGGACGCCTTCGAGCTGCCGCCGCAATCCGGCGCCTATCACACGGTGGGCGGGCTGATGCTGGCGCTGCTGGAGCGCATCCCGAGCGAGGGCGACCGCATCGCCCATGCCGGCTGGCGCTTCGAGATCGTGGACATGGACGGCCGCCGCGTGGACAAGGTGCTGGCGGTGCGCGAGGAGGCGGCGCCCGTCGCTCCTCCAGCCTGATGTTGGGCGGCTGATCCACGTCCCCGTCGCAAGCGCCAGGGACGATCAGAAGCTGTTGCCGAGCGCCTGATTCACGCCCCTGGCCAAGATGCCAAGGACGATCAGACGCCTAGTCCGGCTTGATATCGTGGTCGCGAATCACTGCGCCCCAGCGCTCGCGGTCCTGCCCGATCTGGCGGATCATGTCGGCCTGGCTGCCGCCGATGCGCAGCATGGCGTTCTCCTCGAAGCGGCGCTGCACCTCGGGCGCCATCATCGCGCGGTTCACCTCGGCATTGATGCGCTGGACCAGCGCCGGCGACATGCCACCCGGGCCCGCCACGCCGAACCAGTTGGGGATCACGAAATTGGGCAGCCCATCCTGCGACATCACCGGCAGGTTCGGCAGCAGCGGTGAGGCGCTGGCCGCGCCGTAGGCGATGGGACGCAGCCCGCCCGCGCGGATCTGCGCGAGGTATTCCGGCATGTTGCCCCACATCACCTCGACGCGGCCGGCCACGATGTCGAGGATGGCCGGCGCGCCGCCGCGATAGCCCACCTGCTCCAGCCGCGTGTTCGTCAGGGACATGAAGAGCGCGCAGGAGAGCTGCTGGCTGGAGCCCGGGCCCACGGTCGCGCAACGCAGCGCGCCCGGCCGCTCTTGCGCCATGCGGCGGACATCCTGCCAAGTCTGGATGCCCGAGGCCGGCGAGGCGACCAGGATGTTGTAGACATTGGCGACGTTCACGATGGGCGTGATGTCGCGGTCCGTGTCATAGGGCAGGCGCTGCATCTGCGGCAGCACCGCCATCATGCTCATCGAGACGAGCAGCAGCGTGTAGCCATCCGGCGCCGCGCGGGCGAGTTCGCCCGCCGCGATGGCGCCACTGGCGCCGGTGCGGTTGTCCACCACCACGCGCCGGCCCATCTGCTGCGAGAGTTGCTCGGCCAGCACGCGGCCCAGGAGGTCCGACGTGCCGCCGGGCGCGAAGGCATTGAGAAAGCGGATGTCCCGAGGCGGGTAGTCCTGCGCGGCCGCGGGAGCGGCCATCGCCAACAAGAGCAGCAGGATTCGCCGCATCATCAATCCTCCCTGAAGCTTGCCCCCCGGTTTCCCCGAGGTGGCTGTCCGGACAGCTTGTCAGGCCACGCGGTATTTTTCCAGCACGGAAAGATCCACCTCGATGCCCAGGCCGGGCCCGTCGGGCACGCGGACGATGCCGTTCACCTGCACGATGGGCTCCTTCGCCAGGTGGTCGCGCAGCGGGTTGGGCGTCTGCTCGAATTCCAGCATGGGCGGCATCGGGCGGAAGGCCGGCGGCGTATCCGGCAGGGCGGCCAGGAACTGCACGGTCGCGGCGAGCCCGATGGCCGAGCCCCAGGCATGGGGGACGCATTCCACGCCATGCGCGCTGGCCAGGGCCGCGATCTTCCGGCATTCGCTGATGCCGCCGGCGGCACAGGCATCGGGCTGCACGATGTCCATCGCCTTCTTCGCGATCACGTCACGGAAGCCCCAGCGGGTGAAGTCGTTCTCGCCGCCGGCGACGGCGAGGTCGAGCGCGCGGGACACCTCGATATAGCCCTCATGGTCCTCGGGGCTGATCGGCTCCTCGAACCAGAGGAGATCCAGCTTCTCCATCTCGCGGCCGAGCTTGATGGCCTGGGGAACCGTGAAGCAATGGTTCGCGTCCACGGCCAGCTGCACGCCATCGCCCAGCGCCTCGCGCACGGCGGCGATGCGGCGGATGTCGAGCTTGGGATCGCCGAGCCCGATCTTCATCTTCACCGCGCGGAAGCCCTGCTCCTTGTAGGCCAGCGCCTCCTCCACCGCCTCTTCCACCAGGCGGTTCATGTCGATGAAGTAGAGCCCCGTCGCATAGGCCACGAGTTCCTTGCGATGCGCGCCGCCGATCAGCTTGTGGATCGGCTTGTTGACCGCGCGGCCCATCACATCCCACAGCGCGATGTCGATGCCTGAGAGCGCGCAGATGGTCATGCCGGTCAGGCCGTAATCCTTGATCCGGTTGTAGAGGTCCTCCCAGATCACCTCCACGTCGAAGGGATCGCGGCCGATGACGCGGCTGCGATACTGCGTCTCGATGATGGTCTTGTTGACCATGGCGGGGCCGTAGCACTCGCCCCAGCCGGTCACACCCTCATCGGTGCGGATCTCGACGAGGCAGGAGGCGCGGGTGGTGTAGAGCCAGCCGCGCGCCGAGGTGAAGGGCTTCTCCACCTTGGATTGCACCACGTGGCAGATGACATCGGTGACCTTCATGCGGCCGTTTCCCCTGTGCGTTGTTGGCGGGAAGGCTATGTGCGGGGACGCAGCGAAGCAAGGCGGTGTTCAGAGCCGCAGCACGAGGACCCCCGTCGCGGCCAGCGCCTGGAATATGATCAGCAGGCCGAGCGCCACCTGCGTCACGCCCAGTACGATGGCGAAGATCTGCAACGCCGTCCCCGCATGCTTGAGGATGGTGTGGGCCGCCAGCATGGCGAGCCAGTCCAGCAGCAGGATCACACCCACCAGCCCCGCGATGACGAGCTGCGCCGCGTGATCGCCCTCGGCCAGGCTGACGAAGATGATGACGGCGGCGATGCCGTAGGGGGTGACGATGGTCGGGAAGGCCAGCGGATTGATCGCCATGGCCATCTCGGGCTTGCGGGTCTCGGCGCGTGGCGGATCGGCGGTCTTGAATTGCGCCAGCAGCGTCTGGAGCGCAACGAGGAACAGCACCAGCCCGCCGGTCAGTGCCAGGATCGGGATCGGGATGTTGAAGTTGCGCAGCATCTGGTGGCCGATGCTGCCCGCCAGCACCAGCGCCGCGGCCGAAAACAGGATGGCGCGGGTGGCAAGCCGGCGGCGGAAGGCGGGTTCCGTCCCCCGCGTCATCGCCACGAAGGGGCCCAGGATCTTGAGCGGCCCGATCATCAGGAAGAGCAGCGCGAAGACCCGCTGCGCGGGCACCGCATGGGTGAAGCTCTTCCCTGTATCCAACGCGGCCATGGCCGGGCTCGCCAGGAAGAGGCCGGTGATGATCAGGCGCCAGGTCATGCCGCGGCCTCGCCCATCAGGGGCGCGGCCACCAACTGTGCAGCTGCGCGTGGTTCAGGAAGAACTCGTCCCGTGGGAACATGTCGGTCAGTGGCGGCGCCACACGGGGCGTGGCCGGCGTCCAGACCGTGACCTCGCCATCCACGAGCTTCGCGAGATCCGTCACCTCGGGATTGCCGCGCCGGGCGAAGGCCAGCACCTCGGGCTGGCGCAGCGCGGCCAGCAGTGCCGCCTGGTCGAGCGGGATGGGGCGGTCGCTGCCGATCATGACGTTCACCGGGCGCAACAGCACGGCGTAGGGAAAGGCGGCGGCGAAGGTGTCCACCACGCGCCAGGTGGGCGCCCATTGCACGTAGAGCCCGCCCGGCGCCAGGCGGCCGCGCACCTGCCCGAGGAACTCCGCGCTGTAGAGCAGGCCGGAATGGGAGGATTGCGGGCGGATCGCATCGGCCTCGATCACGTCATAGAGGCCCGCGCCGCGTGTCAGCGCCCGCCGCCCGTCCCCGTATTCCAGGCGCACCCGCGGGTCGGAAACCAGGGCGGCCACGCCCGATTGCGGGCGTTCGCGCGCAATCTCCTCCAGCGCGTCCAGCACGGGCTTGATCAGCTCGATGGCGCGGATCTCGCGCGTGGCGGGGTTGACCATGGCGCCATAGGGGGTGCCGCCGGAGCCCACGCCGATGGCCAGCACGCGCTGCGGGTCGGGGTGGATCATCGGCCCCAGCATGCCGAGCAGGATGTGCGTATCCAGGAAGGGCACGAAGCCCTGGCCATGGCCCATGATGAAGAAGCGCCCCGGCGCGCGTCCCTCGCCCTCGCCACGCTCACGCCAGAAGGCGACGCCGGAGCGGTCCTCGCCCCAGGCGGATTCCACCTGCGGCGGCAGACCATGCATGCGGGACCAGAAATCCTGGTTGCTCGGCACCGCGATGGCGATCAGGGCGGTGAGGCCCGCCAGGACGAGCGTGGCCGGCCGCGAGGCTTGCGCCTTCATCACCCAGAAACCCAGCAGCGCGAGCGAGAGGATCGCCAGGAGCAGCAGCGTGCCCATGATGCCGAAGAGGTGGAAGGTCAGCAGCCCCGTGGCGATCGAGCCCGCCGCATTGCCCAGGATGTTGGCGAGCTGCACCCAGCCGACGCGCGCGCCCACGCTGGCCAGATCCTGTTGCACGGCGCGCTGCACGAAGGGGAAGGTCATCCCGATGATGAAGGAGGGGGGGGCCACCACCGCGACGATGATGGCCGTCGAGATCGCGATCTCGCGCGGGTTGAAGCGGTCGAAATCCACCGCCATCACGTCCTTCAGCGGCGAGAGGCCCATCATCCACCAGAGCAGGCCGAGGAGTGCGACACCCAGCACGAAGCCCGCTCCCTGGGTCAGGAAGAAGGCGGGCCGCGGGTCCGGCATGGTGCGGACCATGCGCGAGGCGAGCGACATGCCGAGGCCGTCGGCCAGCAGGAAGACGCCCAGCACCGTCGGGAAGAGATAGGCGTGGTACTGGCCCACCTGGCCCAGCATGCGGACCCAGATGATCTCCAGCGCGACGATGACATAGCCCGAGAGGAAGACGAGGACGCACCACAGCGCGAGCCCGCCGAAGGGCTCCGCGGCCGCCACGGCCTGGCGCGCCGGCGGCGGCGGGGTCTCGCGCGAGAGGCCGGGCAGCAGCGTCAGTGCCAGGGCGGCGGCCACGATGTCGAGCCCGGCGGCGAAGGTGAGGGCGGCGACGAAGCCGAGGCTGCCCACGATGAACCAGCCGCCGATCAGCGCGCCAAGGCCGGCGCCCAGCGTGTTCAGGCTGTAGAGCGTGCCGATCCGGCTGGCCACGCTCGCGAGGTCCGTCGCCACCGCACGGGCCAGGAAGGGGAGCGAGGCGCCCATCAGCGTGGTGGGGATGACGAGGCCCGCGAAGCAGAGCGCGAAGATCGCCGCCGGCTGCTCCACGGCGTCCGAAAGGCCGATCGCGATCAGGTCATAGAGGAAGAACTTGGACAGCAGCGCGCAGACCGCGACCCCCGCCTCGCAGAGCGCGAAGCCCAGCAGCGCGCGATGCGGCGAAAGCCGGTCCGCCAGCTTCGCCCCGATGATGGAGCCGAGGCCCAGTCCCGCCAGGAAGGCGCCCACCACCAGCGCGGCCGAGACCGTGTCGGAGCCTGCGAAGACGCCCAGCATGCGCTGCCAGATGATCTGGCACAGCAGGGCGGCGAAGCCCGAACAGAAGAAGGCGACCATCAGCCGTGTCATCGGCGTGCGAACTCCAGCAAACCATCCGCACCTGCTCCCGGCAGGCGGCGGCAATATGGCCGCTTCATGTCAGCCCCGCCATCCCGGGACCGCCCCGGGGAGATGATTGACCGGAGGGGGTCAAAGGGTTTCCCATGCCTCCAACCGAAAACACCGAGGGAGAGACGAAGATGCGCGCCTGGGCCGTGACCGAACTGGGCAAGCCGCTGCAGGAGATCGAGCTGCCCACCCCTGAGCCGCAGGGCGACGAGGTGCTGCTGGAAGTGACCCATGCCGGCGTCTGCCATTCCGACCTGCACATCTGGGAGGGCGAGTACGATCTGGGCACGCGCGGCAAGCTCAAGATGTCCGACCGTGGGCTGAAGCTGCCGCTCGCCATGGGGCATGAGATCGTGGGCCGCGTGGTGAAATGGGGGGCCGGCGCCAAGGGGCAGGGGCTGAAGAAGGGGCAGATCCGGCTCGTCTTCCCCTGGGTCGGCTGCGGGAACTGCGCGCGCTGCAAGGCGGATGAGGAGAATCTCTGCGCCGTGAAGCCCCGGGCGCTCGGCGTCTTCCAGAACGGCGGCTACGCCACCCATGTGCTGGCGACGCATTGGAAGCACCTGATTCCGATTGATGGCCTCGATCCGGCGCTCGCCGCCACCTATGCCTGTTCGGGCGTCACCGTCTATTCGGCGATCCGCAAGCTGGCGCCGATCGGCAAGAGTGATCCCATCGTGATCATCGGCGCGGGCGGGCTGGGGCTGAACGCCATCGCCATCCTGAAGGCCATGGGCCACAAGCGCATCTGCGCGGTGGATGTGGACGAGGCGAAGCTCGCCGCGGCCAAGGAACAAGGTGCGACCGAGACGGTGCTGGCGGGCGGCGACACGGCGCAGCACATCATCCAGGCGTGCGGTGGCCCGGTGCTCGGCATCATCGACCTGGTCAACGGCACGAAGACCGCGATGGCCGCCTTCGACGCGCTGGCCAAGGGCGGCAAGCTCGTCCAGGTCGGCCTCTTCGGGGGCGAGATGCGGGTGCCGCTCCCGCTGATGCCGATGAAGGCGCTGACCATCCAGGGCAGCTATGTGGGCAGCCTGAAGGAGCTGAAGGCGCTTGTGACGCTGGCGCAGAAGGGCAAGATCCCGGGCATCCCGATCACGCTGGAAAAGCGGGAGAACGCCAATGCGGCCCTGATGCGCCTGCGCGACGGCAAGGTGACGGGCCGCACGATCCTGGTCGCCTCGTGATGTCCACGCGCCGTGCCCTGCTGGCCGCGTCGGCGCTGCTGCCGGGCGCGGCCCTGGCGCAAGCGCGGCCGGTGACCATCACCGTGCCCTTCCCCCCGGGCGGCTCGACCGACGTCACCGCCCGCATCCTGGCCGAGCGCATGGCGGGCCCGCTCGGCCTGCCCGTGCAGGTCGAGAACCGGCCTGGGGCCGCCACCGTCATCGGCGCCGAATTCGTGGCGCGCGCGGCGGCGGATGGGCATACGGTGCTGATCGCCTCGGGCTCCACGCTGACGATCAACCCGCACATCGTCCGCAACATCCCCTACCGGGCCGAGGATTTCGCGCCGGTCACGCTGATCTCGACGCTGCCCTTCGCCATCGTGGCGCGGCCGGATGGGCCGGCGAACCTGCAGGCGCTGATGACCCGCGCCGCGGCCGCGCCCAATACCATCACCTACGGCACCAACGGCCCCTCAAGCTTCAACAACATCGCCATGCTGCTGGTGAACGAGGCCTTCGGTGTCCGCATGCAGGACGTGACCTATCGCGGCGATGCCGCACAGGTGGCGGATTTCCTGGGTGGGCGGCTTGATCTGCTCGTGGTGGGCGGCAGCACGGGGCTGGCCATGCATCGCGCCGGGCAGGGCCGCATCCTCGCATGGACGGGCGATCGCCGCATGCCGGGCAATGAGGAGGTGCCGCTGGTGGCCGATCTCCGCCCCGGCACGGTGGCGCAGACCTGGTTCGGCCTGCTGGTGCCCGCCCGCACGCCGGCCGCGATGGTGCAGCGCCTGAACGCGGCGGCCGTCCAGGCCATCCGCACGGAGGATTTCCGCGCGCGGCTGCTGACGGAGGGCATCTTCGCCATCGGCAGCACGCCGGAGGAATTCGCGAGCTTCCTCCGCACGGAGAGCGAGCGCTGGGGCCCGCTGCTCCGGCGGATGAACATCACCGGTTAGAGCATGATCCGCTGAGGCCACAGGCCGAGGCGGTTCATCATCCTCTCGGCGAAGCTCAGTTCGTGGTCCGCCAAAGGCGGATCACGAACTGAAACGGGCTTTCAGCCAGGCGCCGGCCAGCTCCACCGCGCGATCCGCCGCTCCCACGCGGCCGAGCGCGCGGAGGAAGCCATGCACCGTGCCCCGGAAAAGCTCCGTCTCCAGTGGCACGCCGGCCGCGCGCAGCTTCTCGGCGAAGGCCAGGTTTTCCGCGCAAAGCACGTCCAGCTCCGCGATGTGCAGCAAGGTCGGCGGCAGTACGGCCAGGTTGCCGCGCATGGGCGATGCGACGGGGGAGGCGCGCGCCACCAGATCCGGGCAATAGGCGTCCCAGTAGAAGCGCATCTTGGCCAGCGTCAGCCCGTAGCCATCGGCGAAATCCTGGTAGGTCCTGGTGTCCAGCCGATGGTCGAAGACGCCGTAGTTCAGCAGCAGGCCGGCGAGCGGGATGGGCGCCGCCTGCTCGGCATTGAGCAGCGCGAGGCCGGAGGCGAGGTTCGCCCCCGCGCTGTCGCCGCCCAGGATGATGCGGCTGGGGTCGAGGCCGAGTTCCGCGCCGCGCGTCGCCACATGGCGCAGCACGGCGTGGCATTCCTCGATCGCCTGCGGGAAGACCGCCTCCGGGCTCAGCGCGTAGTCGGGGCCGAGCACGGCGCAGCCGCTGGCGGCGGCATAGCTGCGCATCAGCCGGTCATGCGTGTCGATGCTGCCCCAGACCCAGCCGCCGCCATGCATGTAGATGAGCACGGGCAGGTTCGGGTCGTTGCTCGGGCGATGGAAGCGGACCTGCATGCGCCGCCCGCGGATGGGCAGCAGCAGGTCGCGGCTTTCCGCCATGACGGGCCCGCCCTCGGAGAGATGGACCTGGGGCCCGTCATTGATCCGGCGCGGCTCGTCGAAGGGCGCGCTGCGCGGCGGGTTGGGCAGGATGATGGGCGGATAGCCCGCCATCTGCTGCGCCATATAGGCGGTGAAGGCCGCCATTTCGGGGTCCATGCGCGGGTCTTCGGCCATGTGTTTCGTTTCCTCTTGGTGGTTCAGGCGTCGGCGGCGTGGCGGGCGAGTGCCGCCTCATCCCATTCAAGCCCGAGCCCGGGACGATCAGGCGGCAGCGCGCAGCCGGCCTCGATCCGCAGTGGCTCGCGCAGCAGCGCGCCGGCGATGTCCAGGTGCTCCAGGTAATGCCTGAGCGGGCAGACGCTCAGCAGATGCGCGCTCGCCTCGATGAAGATGTGGGAGGAAAGCGGCACGCGATGCGCGGCCGCCAGGGGCATGCCGCGCAGGAAGCCTGTGGCGCCGCCCATCTTCATCACGTCGGGCATGCAGAGGTCGGTCGCGCGCGCGGCGAGGCTGCGAGCCATGCCGGTCACCCCCCACCAGTTCTCGCCGCCCTGCACGGGCATCTCCAACTGGTCGGCGAGCCAGGCGAGACCCTCGTCATCGGTGACATGGAGCGGCTCCTCCATCCAGCGCACGCCCTCGGCCTGGAGGGCGAGGCCGCGCTTCAGCGCCTCGGGCCGGTCGAGCCCCTGGTTGTAGTCGATCAGGATCTCGACCTCCGGCCCGACCGCGTCGCGCAGGGCGCGCACCGTCTCGAGATCGCCCGCGATGCTCGGCGCCCCCAGCTTGCACTTCACCGCCCGGAACCCGTGCTGCGCGACCGCGCGCCCGCCTTCCTCCGCCAGCATGGCGGGCCCCCAGCCGCGCAGGCTGCCATAGGCCGGGATGGGCGAGAGATCGCCGCCCCAGAGGCGCGCGAGCGGCAGGCCCACGCTTTGGCCCAGCGCATCCCACAGCGCCATGTCGAGCACCGAGATCGCCATCATCACCAGCCCCTCGGCGCCCAGCAGCCGGTTGGCGTTCAGCATCTCGTCCCAGATCTTCTGGGGCGCGACCTCACGCCCGACGAGGCCGGCGCCGAGGTTGCGCGTGAGTGCGGCGAGCGGCCCCAACGCCGCCGGCGCATAGGCGAAGGCATAGGCGGTGCCACGCGGCCCTTGCTCGGTCTGCACCTCGGCGATGACCAGCGGCGCACGGGGGATCACGTTCAGGCTGTTGCGCAGCGGCGGGTCCATGGGCGCATCCAGCGCGCGGATGCTGATGCTTCGGATGGTGAGAGCGGTCATGGCATGTCCTCCGCGAGCCGCACGAAGGTCAGCTCATGCTTGTTGTGCGCCGAGTGGAAGAGGCGCGCGCCCGGGATGGCCGCGAATTGCGCCGCCGCCGCATGGTCCGTCTCGCCCTGGAACTTCACCGAGCAGAAGATGTTGCGCGCGACACCCTGCCAGCGCGTCACCAGCGCGAGGAGGCGCGCGGGGTAGCAGATCACGTCGCTGAACAGCCATTCCACCGGCTCGGGCGGCAGTGCGAAGGCGCTCTCCTGCCGCCAGGTGACGTTGGGCATGGCCATGACGCGCTCCTCCAGCGGCGCCTTGTCCACCGCCGTGACGCGCGCGCCCAATTGCGCCAGCGCCCATGTCCAGCCGCCGGGCGAGGCGCCGAGATCGAGGCAGGCCTCGCCCGCCGCCGGGTGCCGCCCGATCCGCACCAGCCCTTCCCAGAGCTTGAGATAGGCGCGGGACGGCGGGCCTTCGCGATCCTCCACGAAGCGCGGCGCGCCGCCAGGGAAGGGCGAGGATTTGGTGGGCGAGGCCAGGATCAGCTCGGGCGCCAGCAGCGTCCAGCCGCCCAGATGCCCGGTGGGCGCGGGCTCAGGGAAGGCCAGCGGCCGCGCCTTCACGGGTGGCAGGCGTTCCTCGATCAGCGCTGCGCGGCGGTGATGCAGCGCGGGCACAAGCGACCAGTTGCGCTGGATGGCGCGCAGCCCATCGGCCGCGAGCTTCACCGACGGGGCCGGGATCTCGCGCGGATCATCCCAGACATCCAGCGCCCAGGCGGCCGGCGCGGGCGGATCGGGCGAGAGGGCGAGGCGGCCATGCCAGGCGGAGACGCGCCGGCCGGAGAGCTCCAGCTCCTCGGCGAGGGGCCGTTCCAGCCCCTCATCGGCGAGATAGGCGGCGCGGATCATCGGCGCCACGCCAGCACGGCGAGCAGCAGCCAGCCGCCGATCATCGTCATGCCGCCGATGGGCGCGACAGGCCCGAGCGAGACGCCCGCGAAGGCACGGATCAGCACCGCGCCGCTGAACAGCGTGAGGCCGGCCAGGAGAACCGAAGCGACCACGCCGCCGCGCCCCCAGAGGGCAAGTCCGATGAAGGCCGGCGCATGCCAGCCCAGCAGCATGGCGACATTCTGCACCATGGCGCGCGACTCGAGATCGGCATGGGCGGCAATGGCAGCGAGTGCGACGGCGAGCCCGCCACAAAGCCCCGCCGCGCTGAACCAGAAACGTTGCATCGGCAGAAGTTAGGCCGGCTTGCGCGCGCCCACCAGCGGCGCGCTCACCGCCGCCAGCATCAGCCCCGCCACCCACCAATATTGCCACATGCCATAGCTGAGGAGCGAGATGACCAGCGCCGCCGCGAAGGCCCCGCAGGCGGCCGGATTGCGGCAGGCGAGCGCCACCAGCGTCAGCAGCAGCGCCATCAGCGCGGCGCCCACCGCGCCGAGTTCCAGCCAGATCTGCAGGGGCATGTTGTGCGGGTGCAGCGGCAGCATCTGCTGGTGGATGAACCAGTGATGCGCGTTCTCGCCGGTGAGGCCGAAGGCGGTGCGCGTCTCCTGGCTGGTGCGCCCGGCGCCGCCGGGAATGGCGCGGCTGCTGTCCATGCCCCAGCCCAGAACGGGCCGCTCCGCGATTCGTTCGGCGGTGAAATCCCAGATCAGCAGCCGATGCGCGGCCGAGAAGGGCAGGGCGCTCACATCGCGCGGCAGCGCCGCCCCCAGCACCCAGGGCAGCGCCAGCACCAGCACGGCGACGGTTCCGGCGAGGCTCACGCGCGTCACACGCGGCGCCACCGTCGCCGCCATGCCCACCGCAAGCCCGGCCAGCACGGCGAGCTTGGCGCTCTCGCCCGGCAGCAGCAGGGCCACGACGGCACCCGAGACGCCTAGCGTGATGCGGAGGAAGCGCGGCAGACTGGGCGCGAAGACGGCGAGCGGCAGCAGCAGCGCGATGACCGAGGCCGCATTCTTCAACCCGTAGGAGAGCGTGAGCGGCGCCTCGCGCAGCCCGCGCACCGCGGCCCGCAGCGCATGGCCGGAAAGGTCATCCAAGAGCGCGGCCGCGATGCCCAGCGCAAGGCCGAGCGCCGCCGCGCGCGGGATCAAGGGCGAGAGTGGCACGCCGCGCAGCGCATCGGCGGCCAGCACGGCCAGCCCCAGGGTTGCACCCAATCGGAGCACGCTGTCGGCCACGCGCCCGGCTTCCGGCGCCCAGAGCATGGAGAGCGCCGCCCAACCCAGCAGCCCAACCGCCGGCCAGACCAGCAGGGGCGGCGCCGAGGGCCGCCAGCCCGCGCGCCAGCCCGCCAGGATCACGCCGCCAAAGGCCAGCAGCGCGATCGGGGCCAGCGTGCGGTTCTGCAGCACGATGACGAAGGGAACCGCCGCCAGCGCCACCGCCAGCGGCCAGAGCCGGTTGTTCAAACCGCCGTGATGCTCTCGCGGCGCAACTGCACCGTGAGGTCATCCAGCGCGCGGCCGAAGCGGTCGAGCATGTCGTTCACCTCGTCCGCCGTGATGATGAGCGGCGGGGAGAAGGCGATGCCATCCCCCGGCAGGGCGCGCATGATCAACCCGTGGCCTTCGGCGATCTTCACGAGGCGCGGCCCGATCTTCACCGCCGGGTCGAAATTCGCCCGCGTCTCCTTGTTGGAGACGAACTCCACGGCGCCGATCATGCCCACGCCCCGGATCTCACCCACCAGCGGATGGTCGCCGAAGCGGCGGCGCAGGCCCTCCTGCATCACCGGCCCCACCTTCCGGACATGGCCGACCAGGTCCATCTCGTCATAGATCTTCAGCGTCTCGACCGCGACGGCGGCCGGAACCGGGTGGCCTGAATAGGTGTAGCCATGCCCGAAGGTGCCAAGCCCCGCCGAGCCATCGGCCAGGCCCTGGAAGACGCGGTCATTCACCATCACGGCCGAGATCGGCAGGAAGCTGCTGCTCAGCGCCTTGGCGCAGGTCAGGATGTCGGGCTGCATGTTGAAGGTCTGGCAGCCCCAGTAGCTGCCGGTGCGCCCGAAGCCGCAGATCACCTCGTCGGCCACGAAGAGCACGTCATGCCGGCGCAGCACCGCCTGGATCTTCTCGAAATAGCCGGCGGGCGGGACGATGACGCCGCCCGCACCCATGATGGGCTCGGCGAAGAAGGCGGCGACCGTCTCCGGGCCCTCCCGGACGATCATCTCCTCCAGCTCGTTCGCGAGGCGCGTGGTGAACTGGTCCTCGCTCTCGCCGGGCAGGGCGCAGTGGTAGTAGTGCGGCGTGCCGGTGTGCAGGATGCCCTGGATCGGCAGATCGAAGAGCTTGTGATTGTAGGGCAGGCCGGTCAGCGAGGCCGAGGCCACGGTCACGCCGTGATAGCCCTTGATGCGGGCGATGATCTTCTTCTTCTCCGGCCGCCCGATGGCGTTGTTGAAGTACCAGATCATCTTCACCGCGGTGTCATTCGCCTCGGAGCCCGAGTTGCAGAAGAACACCTTGCTCATCGGCACCGGCGCGCGCTCGATCAGCATCTCTGCGAGATCAATGGCGGGCTCGTGGCTGCGGCCGGTGAAGGCGTGGTAGAAGGGCAGCTGGCGCATTTGCTTCAACGCCGCCTGCACGAGGCGCTCATTGTCGAAGCCGAGCGAGGCGCACCAGAGGCCCGCCACCGTCTCGATATAGGCGTTGCCCTGCTCGTCGAAGACGCGCACGCCCTCGCCGCGAGTGATGACGAGCGGCCCGTTCTTCTGGTGGGCGCGGGCATCCGTATAGGGATGCAGGACGTTGGCGATGTCGCGGGCGGCGTTGGAATTGCGCGGCGGGGTCATGGAGGCATCCTTTGTGCTTCCCCGCAGTCTATCCGCCCCGGCGCTTCGCGGAAGGGGAGAATGGGGGCAATATCCGTCCCATGACCGAGATCAAGCCGCACGCCGCCCATTGGGGCTTCTTCGACGCCGTGACCGAGGGCGGGCGCCTCGTCGCCGTGCGGCCTTTCGCACGGGACCCGGTGCCGGCGACGCTCATCGACTCCATGCCGGCCACGGTCCACAGCGCCGCCCGGGTGGACCAGCCCTATGTGCGCAAGGGCTGGCTGGAGGGCCGCCGCGCCGGCCAGGCCCGCGGGGCTGATCCCTTCGTGCCGGTGAGCTGGGACCGTGTCACGCGCCTGCTGGCCGAGGAGACCGCCCGCATCCGCGCCGAGCACGGCGATGCCGCGATCTATGGCGGTTCCTATGGCTGGTCCTCGGCCGGGCGCTTTCATCACGCGAAGAGCCAGCTGCAGCGCTATCTGGGCCTGGGCGGCGGCTACACCACCTCGATCAATGCCTATTCCTATGCGACGGCCCAGGCGCTGATCCCGCATGTGGTCGGCACGAATGAAATCGTGCTGGGCCGCATGACGGATTGGGCCGCCATCGCGCAGCACGCGAAGCTCATGCTCTGCTTCGGTGGGCTGGCGGCCAAGAACGGCTATGTCACCTCGGGCGGGGCCGCCATGACCTATGGCCCCAACATGCGCGCCGCCCGCGCCGCCGGCCTCAGATTCGTGAACATCTCGCCCTATCGCGGCGACACCGAGGACGCCTTGGCGGCCGAATGGGTGCCGATCCGCCCCGGCACGGATGCGGCGATGATCCTCGCCATGATCCAGCACATCATGGCCCTCGGCCGCGAGGATCGCGGCTTCCTCGCCACACATTGCGTGGGCTGGGACAAGCTGGCGCCCACGCTGGCCGGGAAGACACCCGAATGGGCCGAAGGGCTGACCGGCGTGCCTGCCGCCACCATCCGCGACCTCGCCGAGCAATGCCTGGCCCAGCCAACCATGCTCACCGCCGCCTGGTCGCTGCAACGCGCCGATTACGGCGAGCAGCCCTACTGGGCGCTGATCGCGCTGGCCGCGGCACTCGGCAATATCGGCAAGCCGGGGCAGGGGGTGGCCTTCGGCTATGGCTCCTCGGGCGGCATCGGCAATCCGCGGCGGGAGATGCCGAGCATCTCGCTGCCCGCCACGCGCAACCCGGTCTCGCACTTCATCCCCGTGGGCCGCGTCACGGAACTGCTGGAACGGCCGGGCGGCACGCTGCACTACAATGGTCGGGACCTCGCGCTGCCCGATATCCGCATGGTCTGGTGGGCCGGCGGCAACCCCTTCCACCATCACCAGGACCTCAACCGCCTGCTGCGCGCCTGGGCGAAGCCCGAGACCATCGTGGTGCAGGAGCCCTGGTGGACCGCGCTCGCCCGCCATGCCGACATCGTGCTGCCCGCCACCACCACGCTGGAGCGCAACGACATCGCACATTCCTCGCGCGACCGCTTCGTGCGCGCCATGCACCAGGCGATCCCGCCGCAGGGCCTTGCGCGCAACGACCACGACATCCTGGCCGACCTGGCCGATGCGCAGGGATTCCGCGCCCGCTTCACCGAGCAGCGCGACGAGGGCGCCTGGCTGCGCTTCCTCTACGACAAGTGGCGCACCGCCTGCGCCCGACAGGGCTTTGCCGCACCTGATTTCGACAGCTTCTGGGCGGAGGGCCATGTCGAGATGCCGCCCATCGAGGCGCATGAGGCCTTCACACAGTTCAGCGATTTCGCCGCCGACCCCGAGGCGAATCCGCTCGACACGCCCTCGGGCAAGGTGGAGCTCTTCTCCGAGACCATCGCGGCGTTCCAACGCCCCGATTGCCCGGGCCACCCCACCTGGTTCACGCCGCGCGAATGGCTGGGGGCGGCCGCCGCCGATGAACTCCACCTGCTGAGCCAGCAGCCGCCGACCCGCCTGCATTCGCAGCTCGATCCCGGGCCCATCGCAGCCGCCGACAAGATCCAGGGCCGCGAGCCCATCCGCATGCACCCCGAGGATGCGGCCGCGCGCGGCCTCGCCGAGGGCCAGGTGGTGCGCGTCTTCAACGCGCGCGGCGCCTGCCTCGCCGGCGTGCGCTGCGATGCGAACCTCACGCGCGGCGTCGTCCTGCTCGCGACAGGCGCCTGGTTCGACCCGCTGGAGCCCGGCGTCCCGGGCAGCCTCTGCGTGCATGGCAACCCGAATGTGCTGACGGCCGATATCGGCACCTCGAGCCTGACGCAGGGCCCCTCCGCCCAATCCTGCCTCGTGCGTGTCGAGGCCTGGACCGCGCCTCTTCCGCCCGTCCGTTCCTTCCAGCCTCCGGTGATCGAGGAGATGCCCGCATGATCCACCGCCGCGCCCTTCTCGCCACGCCAGCGCTGATCCCCGCCATCGCCGCCGCGCAGACCGCCCCCACCGTAAAGCAGGATGACACCGTCGGCGCCGGCCTGCGCCGTGGCGTCCTGATCCGCTGGGGTGACCGCGTGACCTTCGACGCGCCCCCCTTCGACCCGGGCAACCTGGATGCCGAGGGCGCCTCCGCCCAATTCGGCTGGGATGCGCGCATCGCCGCCCAGGTGATCCCGCCCATGGCGGCGGATGGCGTCACGCGCGCCATCCTCGCCATCGCGCATCCGACGGTGGAGGCGGCCATGGCCTTCCCCGGCGGCGCGGACCGGCCGGCGGTGGCGGCGCAGATGCAGGGCGCCTCGCTCCTCAACCTCGAGGTCCAGGGCGGGCGCTGGATCGTGGTGGATGGCGGCTTCCAATCGCGCCGCCTGACGGCCTCCACCCTCTGTCGCGTCTCGGGGCCCCTGGCCGAGCAGGTCGGCTCCTCCGTGCTCGGCGTGCTGGGTGTGAATGGCGGTGCCGCCACGCCCTGGGGTTCGCTGCTGCTGGCGGAGGGCGACCCGGCGCTCTGGTCCGCGCGCCTCGGCGGCCTGGACCGCCGCTTCCAGCGTGGCGATGGCTTCGGATGGCTCGTCGAACTCGACCCGCTCGACCCGCAATCCATCCCGGTGAAGCGCACGGCACTCGGCCGTTTCGGCAAGGCGGATGCGGCGGCGGCGCAGGCGCGCGGCGGCCAGGCGGTGGTCTATGTGGCCGAGCGCGGGGCAGGGGGCTACCTCTTCCGCTTCGTCTCGGCCGGGCCGGCCAGCGGGCCGGATGCGCTGGACAATGGGACGCTCAGCGTCGCGCAATTGCAGAATGCCCGCATCACCTGGGTGGCCCTGCCGCAGGGTGCGGCCGCCAACCCCGTGGATGCGGCGCGCGCGGCGGGTGCGATGGCCTTCGACGCGCCCTCCGGCCTCTCCTGGGATGCGCGCGGCAATCGTCTGATCTTCACGGGGGGCTTCGGCGTGCTCACCTTCACGCCCGATGGTGGCGACCCGGCGGCGGCCGGCATGGCTGGCAACATGATCAACACACAGGGCCTCGGCGCCGTCCAGACCGCCACGGCCGATGCGCGCGGGCGGTTGCTCATCGGCACCGACACGGGTGGGCCGGTCGGCACCACGGCGCAGACGCTCTGGGCCGTGGATGCGGGCGGCAATGCCACCATGCTCTACGGCGCGGCACGGGCGGCCGGCATCGGCAATGCGGTCATGGCCCCGGATGGCGGCACCATCTTCACCGTGGCGCGCCGTCCGGGGGCGGAGCCGGGTGCGACCTTCGCCCGCCCCTCCACCCGCTGGCCGCAATTCGAGCCCGGCATCCCGCCGCGCTCCGCGCTGCTCTCGCTCGCGCGATGATCCTGCACGGCCCGAGGGTTCTGGGCACCATCACGCCCTCGGGCAATACGGTGGTGGAGGGGGTGACGCAGGCCGCGCTGCGCGAGGTCAGGGATGTGCTGCCCATCTTCGCGCGCATCCCCGTGCACGGCACGAGCGACCCTTTCCCCGACAGCTACGACCTGGACGGCATGCTGCGCGCGGCCGAACTGCTGAGCCACGCTAAGCCCGGCGTCATCCTGTGGAACGGCAGCAAGGGCGGGGCCATCGGGCTGGATCACGACCGCGATCTGGCACGGCGCATCACGGCCGCGACGGGGATTCCCGCCACCACCTCGGGCCTGGCGCTCGAGGCCGCGCTGGCCGCCCGGGGCCCGACGCGCATCGGCCTGATCACGCCCTATAGTGACGCCTACCAGGCCAAGCTCATCGCTTCCTTCGCCGCACGCGGCTGGAATGTCACCGCCGAGGACCATCTGGGCCTCTCCGACAACCTCTCCTACGCCGCGACCTCGCGCGAGGTGATCGCGGCCCAGGCCGCGCGCGCGGCACCGGATTGCGACGTGCTGCTGGGCTGGTGCACCAACTACCCCGTGCCGCTGATCGGCGAGGAGTATGCGGGCCGGCCTGTCTGGGACGCGACGCTGCTGGGCCTCAGGGCTGCGCTCGAGATGTTCAGCGCGTAATCCGGCATGAATGATGCAGGGTTCCTCCGTTGATGGAGGTCCAGCCCATGCGTCGTCGTCAATTGCCCCTGCTTGCGGCACCCCTGTGCCTTCCCGCTGTGCAGGCCCGTGCCCAGGGCGCCTGGCCCACGCGGCCGGTGCGCATCGTCGTCTCCTTCCCGCCGGGCGGCTCGTCGGACATCACGGCGCGGCTGCTGGCCGAGCAGTACTCCGCCGCCTTCAACCAGCGCTTCGTGGTGGACAACCGCCCCGGCGCCGGCGGCACGCTCTCGGCGCTGCATGTCGCCCAGCAGCCGGCCGATGGCTATACGCTCTTCCTCTCGAACACGGCGCCCATCACCACCTCGCCGCCGCTCTATCCGCAGGCGGGGTATGATCCGGTCCGCAGCTTCACCTACGTCACCTATATCGGCGCGGCGCCGGCCGCGATCGTGGTCAATCCGCGCTTCGTCCCCGCGACAGACGTGCCCTCGCTCATCGCCTGGATCCGCGCGCAGCCCAGTCCGCCGGGCTTCGGCAGCTCAGGCGCGGGCTCTGTCGGGCATATCTATGGCGAGATGTTCCAGCGCGCCGCGAATGTGCAGATGACGCATGTGCCCTACCGCGGCAGCGCGCCCCTGCTGCCCGACCTGCTGAACGGCCAGGTGCCGCTCGCCTTCGACACCATGCCCCAATATCTCGAGCATTTCGCGGCCGGGCGCCTGCGCGGCCTCGCCATCAGCGCGGCCGAGCGCAACCCGATGGCGCCCACGCTGCCGGCCATGCCGGAACTCGGCTTTCCCACGGTGGTCGTGCTGAATTGGGTCGGCATCTCCGGGCCCGCCAACCTGCCCGCGCCCATCGTCGAGCGGCTGAACGAGGCGACGCAGGCGGCACTGCGCAGCGAACAGGTGCGGCCGCGCCTGCTCGACCATGCCATAGCGCCCACGCCGCTGGCCCCCGCCGCCTTCACCGCCTTCGTCCAGCGCGACGTGGCCGAGGTGGGGGGCATGATCCGCGCGCTCGGGATTACCGCAGGCTAGACCGCGCCGCGTTCAGGCCGCGCGGTCTAGCCGCTGCCGAGAGGGTGATCCGGCGTTGCGGCGATTCCGCCGCAACGCATCATCCTCAGACTGGCCTATTCGGCCGCCTGCCGCATCGCCAGCGCCCGCCACACCTTCTCGGGTGTCACCGGCATGTCAATGTGGCTGATGCCCAGCGCATCGCAAACGGCACTCACCACCGCCGGCGGCGCCCCGCAGGAACCGCCTTCGCCGGCCCCCTTCACGCCCAAATCGTTGGAGGGGCAGGGGACCACGTTCAGCCCGACCTCCAGATGCGGCAGGTCGGCCGCGCGCGGCATGCAGTAGTCCTGGAAGGTCGCCGTCAGGAACTGGCCGCTCTCGTCATCGTAGCGCGCATGCTCGTAGAGCGCCTGGCCGATGCCCGAGACGATGCCGCCATGGCACTGGCCATGCACCAGCATGGGGTTCAGCGGCACGCCCACATCATCCACCGCGGCATAGCGCACCACGCTCACCATGCCGGTGTCGGGATCCACCTCCACCTCGGCCACGTGGCAGCCATTGGGGAAGTTGCACTCGGTGTTGCGCTTGTAGAGCAGCTCCTCATCCAGGCCCGGCGTCTCGTCCGGAATGCCCTCGGCGGCGGCGAGCTGCGCCCAGGTCATCGTGCGGTCGGTGCCCGCGATGCGGAAGATCTCGCCCTCATGCTCGATATCGGCCTCGGCCGCTTCCAGCAGATGGGCGGCGAGGCGCCGCGCCTTGGCCAGCACCATCTCCGAGGCGCGCGAGACCGCCACGCCGCCCATCTGCGAGGAGCGGCTGCCGCCCGTGCCGCCGCCGGCCGGCGTCAGGTCGCTGTCGCCCTGGACGAGCTTCACCTTCTCGAAGGGGATGCCGAGGCGCGCATGCAGCACCTGGGCGAAGGCCGTCTCATGCCCCTGGCCATGGCTGAAGGTGCCGACATGCACCAGCGCCTCGCCCTCGGGGGTGATGCGCACGCGGGCCCATTCGGCCGGCTGCCCGCCCGAGGCCTCGATGAAATAGCCGATGCCGCGCCCGCGCAGCTTGCCGGCGCGCTGGCTTTCGGCGCGGCGGGCGTCGAAGCCCTGCCAGTCCATCAGCGCCAGCGCCTGGGCCTGCGTCTCCTCGAAGCGGCCGCTGTCGATCTCATTGCCCGCGCAGTTGATGTAGGGGATCTGCTCGGGCTTCACGTAGTTGCGGTTGCGGATCTCGGCCGGCGTGATGCCGAAGGCGCGGGCGCCCTGGTCCAGCAGGCGCTCGATCACATAGGCCGTCTCGGGGCGGCCGGCGCCGCGATAGGCGTCGGTCGGCGCGGTGTTGGTGAAGGCGCAGCGGACATTGATGCTGACATCCTGCATGTCATAGACCGTGCCCTGGATGCGCCCGCCCGCGACGGTCGGAATGCGCGGGCCGAAGTCGAAGAGGTAGGCGCCCATGGCGGCCACCGTCTCCACCTTCATGCCGAGAATTTTGCCGTTGGCATCGAAGGCCATCTCGGCATGGGTCACATGGTCGCGCCCATGCGGATCACACAGGAAGGTTTCTGTCCGGTCCGCGCGCCACTTCACCGGTCGGCCGGTGCGCCTGGCCGCCCAGAGCACCATCGCACTCTCCGGGAAGAGCTTGCCGCGCAGGCCGAAGCCGCCGCCGACATCCGGGGAGATGACGCGTACCTGCTCCTTCGGGAGCTTGAAGATGAACTTGGCGAGGCTCTCGCGCACGCGCACCACGCCCTGCGTCGGCGAGTGCAGGGTGAAGTGGTTCTCCGCCGGGTCGTATTCGCCCAGCGCCACGCGCGGCTCCATCGGATTGCCGACGAGGCGGTTGTTCACCAGGTCCACGCTGACCGTCTTGGCCGCGCGCGCGAAGGCGGCCTCGGCCTGCGCTTCGCGCCCGTTAGACCAGTGCACGCAGAGATTGGAGCCGCGCTCGGGCCAGATCACGGGCGCGCTCGCGTCCAGCGCCGTCGCCGTGTCGGTGATGCTGGGCAGGATGTCGTAATCCACCTCGATCATCTCGGCCGCGTCCTGCGCCTCGGCGCGGGTCTCGGCCACGACGATGGCGACCGGGTCGCCCACGAAGCGCACCGCCTCCGTCTGCAGGATGTGGCGCTCGGGGCACCAGAGCGGCTTGCCGTCCTTGCCCGGCACCTCGACCATCACGGGAAACAGGCCGAGGCCATCGGCCTTGGCATCATGCCCCGTCAGCACCGCGATCACGCCCGGCGCGGCCTGGGCGGCGTCCGTGCTGATCGAGAGGATCTTCGCATGCGCGTGCGGGCTGCGCAGCACCACCATCCAGGCCTGGTTCTCGCGATTGATGTCGTCCGTGTAGAGGCCCGTGCCGGTCAGCAGCCGCACATCTTCCTTGCGTCGCACCGATTGGCCAATTCCGAACTTGTCCATCCGCTCATCTCCCCTGGGTTCGGGGCAAACTAGAGCATGATCGCCCGCGGTGAAATCACCGGGGGCGCGATTCATCCCTGGACGAAGATCGTGGCTCCGCCCGCCGGGTCGGGGACGCGCCTCAGCCGCACGCCGTAGGTGGCGCTCAGCAGCGCGCCATCCAGCATCTCGCGCGCTGGCCCCGCCGCCAGCGGCACACCCTCCCGCAGCAGCAGGACATGGGTGGCGTGGCGTGCGGCCAGGTGCAGGTCATGCAGCACCATCACCACCGCCGCCCCCTCGGCCGCGCGCGCCTGCGCCACCTCCAGGATGCGGTGCTGGTGGCGCAGGTCGAGGCTCGCCGTGGGTTCATCCAGCATCAGCAGGCTCTCGCCCGGCCGAGTTCCGTGCAGCTGGGCCAGCACGCGGGCCAACTGAACGCGCTGCGCCTCGCCGCCCGAGAGCGTGCCGTACCAGCGCCCCGCGAGGTGTTCGGCCCCGGCCGCGACCAGTGCCGCCTCCACCCCCGCCTCGCCGCCGCCCCAGGGAATCCGGCCGAGTGCCACCACCTCCCGCGCGCGGAGCGGGAAGGCCAGCGCGCTGGCCTGCGGCATGACGGCGCGGTGCCGCGCCATCTCGCGCGCCGGCCATTGCGGCAGAGCGCGGCCGAGCAGGCGAACCTCACCCGCATCGGGCCGCATCTCACCCGCGAGGCAGCGCAGCAGGGTGGACTTGCCCGCCCCATTCGCCCCCAGCACGGCCAGCACCTCGCCCGGGCCCACGCGCAGGCTGGGCACGTCCAGCAGAACGCGCCCGGCGCGCGCCACGCGCAGCCCTTGCGCCGAGAGGATCATCGCACCCCCCGCTCGCCGCGCAGCAGCAGGACGAGAAACACCGGCGCCCCCAGCAGTGCGGTGACGAGACCGATCGGCAATTCGGCGGGCGCGACCGCGGTGCGCGCCAGTCCATCGGCGGCGGCCAGCAGCAGCGCCCCCATCAGCGCCGAGGCCGGCAGCACCCAGCGATGGCCCGCGCCACCCGCGAGCCGCACGAGATGCGGCGCCACCATGCCGACGAAGCCGATCAGCCCCGTCGCCGCCACCGCGCCGCCGACGGCGAATGCCACCAGTCCCACCGCGCCCCATTTCAGCCATTCCACCCGGATGCCGAGGCTCGCCGCCTCGCGTTCGCCCAGGATCAGCGCATCGAGCCCGCGCGCCAGGGCAGGGGCGGCCAGCAGCAGCGGCAGGCCCGCCAGCAGCGTCGCCCCCAGCACCGGCCAGGTGGCGCCGGCGGCCGAGCCCATGGTCCAGAAGGTCACGTCCCGCAGCTGCATGTCATCGGCCGCGTAGATGATCGCCGAGGTGCCCGCACCCGCGAAGGCGTTCAGCACGATGCCCGCCAGCAGCAGCCCGGCCACCCCCACCTGGCGCTCGCGCAGGGCCAGCAGCAGGACCAGCGCCGTGACGAGCAGCGCGCCCGCGAAGGCGGCCAGCGCCACCGCATGCGGGCGCAGCGGCGGCGGCACATGCGGCAGCAGCAGCACGATCATCGCCACCGCCCCGAAGGCCCCGCCGGCCGAGACGCCGAGCAGGCCCGGATCCGCCAGCGGATTGCGGAAGAGCCCCTGCATCACGGCGCCCGAAAGCCCCAGCGCCGCCCCGGCGAGGGCCGCCAGCAGCGTGCGCGGCAGGCGCAGCCCCCAGATGATGGCGTGATCTGCCCCGATGCCCGAGCCGAGCACCGCCCCCACCACCCGCCAGGGCGGGATGGGCACGGCGCCCACGCCCAGCAGCAGCGCGAGGGTGACGAGGGTAAGGCCACCCAGCAGGGGCAGGCGAAGCGCCATCACAGCCAGGGCCGCTCCGGCAGCGGGGGCAGGGTGACGCCGCGCAGCGCGCCGGCCATGTCGCGCGCCGCATGGGCGCTGCGCGGGCCGAAGCCCAGCAGGTAGAGGCTGTCCTGCGTGTAGAGCCGCCCGGCGCGCGCGGCCGGCAGCAGGGCGAGCTGCGGCTGCGCCAGGAAGGTGGCCTCGCCGCCCCGCGCCTCCACGCTGTGCCGCGGCGCCACCAGCCAGTCGGCGCCCAGCGTCAGCGCCGCCTCGGGCGAGAGCGGCCGATAGCCCTCATAGCCCTCGACGACGTTGCGGATGCGCGCGAGGCCGAACATCGCCGCCGCCGCCGTGCCGCGCCCCGAGGCCTGCGGCGCGCCATTGCCGGCCGAGAGCAGGAAGAGCGCGCGCGGCGGCGGCCCACCCGGCAGCATGGCCGTGAGCGCCGCGAAATCCGCGGCCAGCGCGCGCGTCACCGGCGCGGGGTCCACCCCCAGCGCCTCGCCCAGGGCGGTGATCGCGGCGATCAGCTGCCAGGCATCGGCGATGCGCGGCACGGGCAGCAGCGGCAGCCCCGCCGCGCGCAGCTGCGCCAGCACCGGGGGCGGCCCCGCCTCATGCGCATGCACCAGCATGTCGGGCCGGAGCGAGAGAATCCCCTCGGCCGAGAGTGCCCGCTGATAGCCGAGCTGCGGCAAGGCGCGCAGCCGGGCCGGGTGCAGCGCGGTGGAATCCACGCCGCAGAGGGACGCCTCCAGCCCCAGCGCGCAGAGCATCTCGGCCACGCCGCCGCCGGCGACGGCGATGCGCGGCGGCGCGGCCCGCGCGAGGGCGGGGGCCGCCAGCAGACCCGCGGTCAGAAGGCGTCGCGTGATCAAGCCGCCGCCTCCCGCGCATGCGCCTCGGCCACGTCGGAGGCCAGGCGCCGCCAATCCTCGCGCTCGGCCTGGCCGGGCTTGCGGGCGCCGAACAGCATCGCGACGGTCTCGCCCGCCGCGTCCAGCAGCTCGATGCTGGTCACCGCGCCATCCTCGGTGGGCTTCACCACGCGCCAGGCCTCGGCCACCCCCGCCTCGCGCAGGTGCAGGTTGAACATCGGGTCCAGCACGTTGAACCAGCCGGGTGTGGCCACCAGCCGCTGCACCGGGCCGGTGTGGATCTGGATGGCGTTGCGGTTGCCGACGAAGACCATGATCGGCACCGCGCGCGCGGCCGCGAGTTCCAGCGTGGCGCGCGCCGCGCCGGGGGCCAGCGGCTGCGCCAGATCCTCGCCGGCCAGGCGGAAGGCCTGGCGGCGGCTCGCCTTGTGGCGGTTCAGCAGGCCGAAGAAGTCATGCGTGTCGCGCAGCGCGAGCCATTCGGAACGCAGGGCGCGGGCATCCACCTCCGTCTCGGGCTTGGGCGGGGCTTTGGGGGCGGCCTCAAGCGGCGGCGCTGCGGCGGCGAGGCTGGTGAAGCTCTCCACGAGGCTGGCCCAGGCCGCGCGATCGGTGCGTTCGGTGGCGAAGACCTTGTGCACCGCCTCGCCATCCACGTCGAATATCTGGATCGAGGGGCGCTCGCCCGCGATCGCGAAGGCGTGCGCCCAGCGGCGGGTGAAGAGGCGCAGGTCAATGTCGGGGCCCGTGACCAGGATATGGCCGGGCCCCGCCGAGACTTCCTCGAAGCGGCCATGGCGTTCATGCACCGCATGCGCGTTGCGGGTCAGCGCCATGATGCTGCCGAGCGCGGGCAGGGCGGCGAAGAGGGCGGACCAGTCGGGCCGCAGCGTGGTGGCGCCCTGGAGGGCGACCAGCGCGGCCTCGGTGGTGCCGAGGCGCTCGGCGGCGTCGCGGATGCGCATGCGGGGCTCCTCACGCATCAGTTCGTCATGGCGGGCGCTGAGATTCATGGTCTTGCTCCTGTGGGTGTGGGTCAGTCGTCCAGGCGGAAGCGCACCGGCACCTCCACCCAGGCTTCGATGGGGCGGCCGCCCTCGGTCGCGGCGGCGAAGGCCCAGCCGCGCACGGCGGCGAGGGCCGCCTGATCCAGTTCGCCAAAGCCGGAGGAGCGGTGCAGGCGCACCTCCCGCGTCATGCCATCCGGCCCGACCAGGGCGCGGATCAGCGCGGTGCCCGCCATGCGCAGTGCCACGGCGCGCGGCGGATAGGCGGGCGGTGTCGGCGGATGGCGGTAGCGCGCCTGGGTGATGAGGGGCGGCGGGCCCGGATGGGGAGCGGCGGCGGCGACCGGGATGGCGGTGGCCTGGCCGGCGGGGGCCGCGGCTTCGTGAGGCACGCCGCGACCCATGGCCTGCATCGGGCGGGCAGCAGGGCGCGGCGTCGGGTTGTTGCGTGGACGCGGCGGTGGCGCCTCGGCGCGGCGTGGCGGTTCCGGGACTGGCATGGGCGCGGCGAGGGTCTGCGGCTCCGGGGTTGGGGCTGGCGCGGCCTCGGCCAGCGAATCCTGTTCCGGGATTGGTTCAGCCCGTGCCTCGGCGCGCGAGGGCTCGATCAGCTCCGGCAAGCCCGCCGCCTCCCGCGCCTCCCCCGGCGCGGCCAGCGTGAGCATGGCGAAGGCCACTGGCACCTCGCGCGCCGCCTCCCGCGCGGGCAGCCCGCCCGGCGCGGCGCCCAGCGCCAGCCAGAGGCCGGCGCCCAGGTGCAGCGCGAGCGAGGCGCCGGCCGCGCCCCCCGGCATGCGTTCGGGCCGGGCCGCGCGCATTCAGAAGCTGGCCCGCAGCGCCACGAGGAAGTTGCGCCCGATCTCGGCATAGGCCGGCGTCGGCACGCCATTCCAGTTCGAGCGCCGATAGGTCGCGTCCGTCACGTTGTTCACGGCCACGTCAAGGCGCAGGTTGGGGGCGAAGGTCGGCTGCCAGGTGGCATAGAGATCCCACACCGCCGAGGCCGCGGTGACGCGGTAGCTCTCCGTGTTGGGCAGCCGGTCCTGGGCGTCGTTCAGCACGAGGCGCGAACCCAGCGTCAGCCCCTGCTCCAGGAAGCGGTAGCCGCCATTGAGGCTCAGCCGCTGGGCGGGGATGGAAGCAAGAGGCAGGTTCGTCTCCAGGTTGGTCCCGCGCAGCGCGGAGGCGGCGAGCCGCGCGAACCAGAAGGGCGTGTCGTATTGCAGCTCCGCCTCGATGCCCTCGATCCGCGCTTCGCCGATGTTGCGGCTGGTCGTGGTGGTGCGGCCGACCGTCTGCTCGATGAAGTTGTCGATGTTGTTCCGGAAGATCGCGATGCGGCCGCGGATGCGGTCATTCTCGTTCAGCACGTCGCGGAAGCGCAGATCCACGCCCGCCTCGATGTTCTTCGCCGTCTCGGGCTGCAGGTTCGGGTTGGGCACGAAGAAATTGCCCGGGAAATGCTGCCCGCCGACATAGAGCTCGGTCAGTGAGGGGGCGCGGAAGGCCTCCGAATAGGAGACATAGGGCTGCGCCCAGGGCGTCGCCTGCCAGGCCAGGCTGACGCGCGGCGAGGCGCGGCTGTTGTCCTGCGACTGCGCGCCCGAGCCGCGCTCCTGCTGGAAGCGGTCGAAGCGGACGCCGGGCAGCAGCGTCCAATTGCCCCAGCGGATCTCATCCTGCACATAGAGGCCCAGCACGTCCTGGTTGGCGCTTGGGAATTGCTGGCGGGGCAGGCCGTTCTGATAGCCGCGCTGCTCGTCCTGGTAGGCTTCGAGGCCGACCACGAAGGTGTGGCGCTCCGGCCCGAACAGGGTGAATCGCGAGGTGTTCTGCGCCTCGATGCCCTTGGTGTTGAGCCGCGTGCGGTCCTGCGCATAGGGCGCCGCGATCCGCGCCTCGTTCAACTCGACATAGTTGTTGTAGAGCGTGAGGCTCGGCTCGAAGAGCGGCATCGCCGGATTGGCGTAGGTATAGCGCAGCGAGACGCTCTCCTGCAGCGTGGTGCGGTCGGCGATGCCGGTGGTGGTGGCGGTATTGGCGGCGATCGGGATCTGGTTCGCGTTCTCGTAGCGGCTGCCCTGCAACTGGAAGCGGTGGAAGCCGGGGCTCCAGTTCAGCTTGCCGAGCAGGTTCAGCACATTGTCGCCGCTGAACTGGATGATGCGGTCGGCACCGTCCCGGTACTGGCCGTTGCGGAAGCCCGAGGAGGCGACAAGGGTGGAGAAATCCCCCGCCCGCGCCGCCATGACACCGAGGCCCCGCGCGGAAGCGCCCTGCGTCTGATAACCGCCCGAGAAGAAGCCGCCGACGGGCTGGGAGCCCAGGATCACGTCCTCGGGATCGATGGTGCGGAAGGAGATGACGCCGCCCAGCGCGCCTGAGCCATAGAGGGAGGAGGAGGGGCCGCGCAGCACATCCACCTGGCGCAGCAATTCGGGATCAATGAAGGTGCGGCCGCGATGGCCGGCGTTGAAGTTGTTCCGCACGCCGTCGATGCGCAGCACGATTCGCTCATCGCCCAGGCCACGGATGGTGGGTTGCAGCGCGCTCGTGCGCGGCGCGCCCGAGATCTCGACGCCCGGCACGTCGCCCAGCAGCTCCACCGGGGAGCGCGGCTGGCGCTGCAAGATCTCTTCCCGCGTGATGACGGAGATCGAGACCGCCGAGTCACCCGCCACCTGCGGCGTGCGGGTCGCGGTGGAGGTGACGGTGTCGAGCGGCGTCGCGGCCCGTGCGGTGGCGGGGTTGGCGGCTGGTGCCGCCGCGGGCGCGGTCGCGGGGGCAGCGGCCTCCTGCGCGAAGGCGGGCAGGACGAGCGCGGTGGTGAGCAGCAGGGCGGAAGGGAAGCGGGACACGGCAAGGCCTTGCGATGGATGCCATCGCGCCCCGGGATGGCGGGGGCGGCGGATGGCGCGCTGGCTTGCGGGAGGCCCGTTCAGGCGGGCGGGTCCGGGGCTGGCTGACGCGGGACGGTGAAGCGGAACTACTTGGTCAGGATGAGCTTTCCGCCGCGCGTCAGGCGCAGGCGATAAATCTCCTCCCGGTGATGGATCTCGATCTCCGGGCCGTCGCGGAACAGGACTTCGGCATCCAGGCTGCGGCGGCGCGGCGGGGCGCCGGGCGGCCTGGGCGGGCGGAAGGGGGTGGGGTCGTCGGCTTCGGTCATGGGAAGATTGCTAATCTATTTGCGAATGACTCGCAAGTGCAGTTGCGGTGATGCGGTGGTGTTCCGGCTTCCCCAACCCCCTGCTAGCCTCGCTCCCGGAGGAACATTCATGCGTTTCGATTTGCCTGACGCCCCGCCCCGCGCCGCCGAATTGCGCCGCGAATTGCGCGACTTCCTGGCCGAGGCCGGGCGCGACTGGACGCCCGAGACGCGGGCGCGCAGCTGGATGGGCTTCGACCGCGACTTCTCCCGCGCGGTCGGTGCCCGCGGCTGGATCGGCATGACCTGGCCTGCCGCCTATGGCGGGCATGAGCGCTCCGGCCTGGAGCGAATCGTGGTCCTGGAGGAGATGCTGGCCGCAGGCGCCCCGGTCGGCGCGCACTGGATCGGGGACCGGCAATCGGGGCCGCTCATCCTGCGCCTGGGCACCGAGGAGCAGCGCCGGCGAATCCTGCCCGGCATCGCGGCGGGGGAGCTGGCTTTCTGCATCGGCCTCTCCGAGCCCGAGGCGGGGAGCGACCTCGCCAATCTCCGCACCAAGGCCGAGCGGGTGCCGGGCGGCTGGAAGCTGAACGGCCGGAAGATCTGGACCACCTTCGCGCACAAGAGCGACTACATGATCGCCCTCGTCCGGACCTCCCCCGTGCCGGAGGGTGGGGCGCGGCACGCCGGGCTCTCGCAATTCCTGGTGGATCTGCGCCTCTCCGGCATTTCCATCCGCCCGATCCGCGACCTTGCGGGCGAGGAAAGCTTCAACGAGGTCACCTTCGACGATGTGCGGCTCGGCGAGGATGACCTGCTGGGCGAGGAGGGCGCGGGCTGGGCGCAGGCCACCAGCGAGCTCGCCTTCGAGCGCAGCGGGCCGGATCGCTACCTCTCCTCCTACCCCGCGCTGGCCGCCGGAATCGATGCGCTGAATGCGGCGCCCACGCCCGGCGCCGAGGTGACGATCGGCCGGATGGTGGCGCGGCTCAACACCTTGCGCGGCATGTCGCTCTCGGTCGGCGGCATGCTGGAGCGCGGCGAATCGCCCGCCGTCGAGGCCGCGCTGGTGAAGGATGCCGGCAACGTCTTCGAACAGGCCCTGCCCGAGCAGATCCGCAACCTGATCGACCCGGCTGACAGCCCGGAGGAATTGCGCCGCATGCTGGCGGGCCTGGCGCAGCTCGCCCCCACCTTCAGCCTGCGGGGCGGCACGCGGGAAATCCTGCGCGGCATCATCGCGCGCGACATGGGGCTGCGCTGATGAGCGAATTGCGTTCGATCCTCGTTGAGCAGGTGGACCGCCTGATGGCCGATGGCGGCGGTGTCGGCTTGCTGCGTGCCGTCGAGGCCGGCGAATGGCCCGCGACCCTCTGGGCCGGGCTGGAGGAGCAGGGGCTGAACCTTGCCCTGGTGCCCGAGGAAGCCGGCGGCGTCGGCCTCTCCTGGGGCGATGCGGCCGCGCTGTGGCAGGTGCTGGGCCGGCACGGCGCGCCGGCGCCCATCGCCGAGACCATGCTGGGCGCGGCGCTGCTTTCCGCCGCGGGAATCGAGGCCCCGGAAGGCCCGCTCGGCCTGGCGGGGCAGGGGGCGGTGCCCTTCGGCCGCCATGCCGCGCGGCTGGTGCTCGCCAAGGGCGCGGGCGTGGCGCTGCACGCCCCCGGCGCGGTTTCGCCCGGCGAGAATATCGGCCGCGAGCCGCGCGATGGCGTGCTGCCGGGTGATCGTATCGCGCGGGGTGAATTGCCCAATGCGCTCGGCCCGCGCGCCGCGCTGCTGGGTCTCGCGCTGATCCGTGCCGCGCTGATCGCCGGCGCGCTGGAGCGCATCCTGGCGCTGGCGGTGGATTGGGCGAACACGCGCCGGCAGTTTGGCCGCGCCATCGGCAAGTTCCAGGCGGTGCAGCAGCAATTGGCCGCCATGGCGGGCGAGGTGGCGGCGGTGCAGGTGGCCGTGCAACAGGCCGCACGTGCGGTGGATGCGCGCGGCCTCGCCGAGGCCGGCTTTGAGATCGGTTGCGCCAAGGTGGTGGCGGGCGAGGCCGCGACCATGGGGGCGGCCACCGTGCACCAGGTGTTTGCCGCCATCGGCATCACCGAGGATCACGAGCTGCACCATTTCACCCGCCGCCTCTGGGCCTGGCGGGAAGAGGGCGGCACGGAGCGCTTCTGGGCCGCCGAGATCGGCCGCGATGCCATGGCGCGCGGCGGGGCCAGCCTCTGGCCCGACATCACGGCGCGGGATGTGGATGGCGCCCGATGACCGCAGCGCCGCAGGCGCGCGGGTCTGAATCGGTCGTCCAAGAACAAGGAGTTTGAGTCATGGCTGATTTTCTCAAGATCGAGCAGGACGGCCCGGTCGTCACCCTCACCCTCGACGCGCCCGAGCGGCGCAACGCCATCTCCGGCTTCGAGGATTGCGACGAGGTGGAGGCCGCCTGCAAGCGCATCGCGCGCGACGACGGCGTGCGCTGCGTCATCGTGACCGGCGCCGACCCGGCCTTCTGCGCCGGCGGCGACCTCAAGGGCATGCGCGACCGCAAGGGCATCATGGCGGCCGACAGCCCCGCCGTGATGCGCGAGAACTACCGGCGCGGCATTCAGCGCATCCCGCTGGCGCTCTGGGAGCTCGACGTGCCGACCATCGCGGCCGTGAACGGGGCCGCGATCGGCGCGGGGCTCGACCTCGCCTGCATGTGCGACATGCGGATCGCCTCCGACAAGGCGATCTTCGCCGAGAGCTTCGTGCGCGTGGGCATCGTCCCCGGCGATGGCGGCGCCTGGCTGCTGCCGCGCGCCGTCGGCCTCGCCATGGCGGCCGAGATGTCCTTCACGGGCGATCCGCTGAACGCCGAGCAGGCGTTGGCCGCGCGCCTCGTCAGCCGCGTCGTCCCGCATGCCGAACTGCTGGGGGCGGCCCGCGAACTCGCTGCCCGGGTGGCGAAGAACCCGCCCCAGGTCTTGCGCATGACCAAGCGCCTGCTGCGCGAGGGGCAGCACATGTCGCTGCCCTCGTTGCTGGAGCTCTCCGCCGCCTTCCAGGCCATCGCGCATGAGACCGAGGATCACAAGGAGGCGGTGAACGCGATGCTCGAAAAGCGCCAGGGCGTATTCCAGGGGCGCTGATGATGGAGACGCCCATCGCCCGCTACCCGGACCCGGCCGTCCGCGTGCTCGACCCCGCCTTCAACGCGCTGCGCCTGCCGCTGGCGGGGCTGGAGCGCCTCTGGACCGGCGGGCGCTGGGGGGAGGGGCCGGTCTGGTTCGGTGACCATCGCTGCCTCATCTGGTCTGACATCCCGAACAACCGGATGCTGCGCTGGTCCGAGAGCACGGGCCTGGTGGACGAGTTCCGCAAGCCGTCGAACAACGCGAACGGCAACACGCGCGACCGCGAGGGGCGCCTCGTCACCTGCGAGCACCTGACCGGGCGCGTGGTGCGCACCGAGCATGACGGGCGCCTCACCGTCATCGCCGAGCATTACCAGGGCAAGCGGCTGAACAGCCCGAACGACGTGGTGGTGAAATCCGATGGCAGCATCTGGTTCACCGACCCGCCCTTCGGCCTGCTCGGCGACTATGAGGGCGAGCGGCGTGAGGCGGAGCTGCCGCATACGAATGTCTACCGCGTGGATGGCCAGACCGGCGCCATCGCCTGCGTGGCGGATGACGTGAACCACCCGAACGGGCTCGCCTTCAGCCCTGACGAAGCGATCCTCTACGTCATCGAAAGCCGCAGCGAGCCGCGCAACATCCTCGCCTATGACGTGGCCGGCGCCACGCTGCGCCACCGCCGCGTTCTGGTGCGCTGCGAAGCGGGCGAGACGCCGGACGGCTTCCGCGTGGATGTGGGGGGCAACCTCTGGTGCGGCTGGGGCATGGGGGCGGCCGGGCTGGACGGCGTGAAGGTCTTCAATGCGGCGGGCGCGCCCATCGGCTTCATCGACCTGCCCGAACGCTGCGCCAACCTCGCCTTCGGCGGGCGGCACCGCAACCGGCTCTTCATGGCGGCGAGCAAGTCGCTCTATTCGATCTACGTGAACACCCGGGGCGCGACCTGACCCCAGGGGCTGGCGCCCGGCGCGCATCGTGACACGATGCGCGCCAAGAACCCTGAGGAAGCGCCATGAGCCAAACCCCCTATACCGTGGGCGACCTGGTCGCCGAATTCCTCTCGCGCATCGGCGTGAGCACGGTCTTCGGCATCGTCTCCGTCCACAACATCCCGATGCTGGACGCGATCGGGCGCCGCAACGCCATCCGCTATGTGATGTGCCGGGGCGAGATGGGCGGCGCGCACATGGCCGATGCCTATGCGCGCGTGACCGGCGGCCTCGGCGTGCTCTTCACCAGCACGGGCCCTGGCATGGCGAACAGCATCGGCGGGCTGGTGGAGGCGCGTTTCGCGTGCGCGCCCGTGCTGCACATCACCGGCCAGACGGCCACGAAGTTCGTGGATCGCGACATGGGCACGGTGCATGACGTGCCCGGCCAGACCGCGATCCTCGCCGCCTCCGGCAAGGCCGCCTATCGCGTGCGCGCGGCGAGCGAGGCGTTGGGCGTGCTGCTGCGCGCGGCGCAGGAGGCGATGACGCCGCCACGCGGCCCCGTCTCGGTCGAGATCCCGATTGATCTGCAGCGCGCCGTCATCCCCCGCCCGGGCGAACTGGATTCGCTGACGCTCGCCCCACCCCCGCCGCTCCCGCCGAGCGAGGCCGCGTTGGATGAGGTGGCCGAGATCCTGGCGCGCGCGAAGCGGCCCATGATCTGGCTCGGCAATGGCGCGCGCGAGGCAGGGCAGGGGGCACGGGCGCTGCTCGACCTCGGCTTCGCCGCCGTCTCCTCCTGGAACGGACGCGGCATCATCCCCGAGGATCACCCGATGACCTTCGGCGCGCTCCACGGCAATGGCGCGCCGCGCATCCTCAGCTTCTACGAATCCGTGGATGCGATGCTGGTGCTGGGCTCGCGCCTGCGCGGGCATGAGATGATGGAGTTCTCCATGAAGCTGCCTGAGAACCTCATCCAGGTGGATGTGGATCCGGCGGCCAATGGGCGCACCTATCCCAACCGCTACTTCCTCCAGGGCGATGCGGAGCTGGTGGCGCAGGGCCTGGCCCGGCGCCTGCGTGGCCGCATCGCGGTGGAGCCGGGCTTCGCTGCCGATGTGGCGCGCACCAAGGCGCTCGCCATCGAGGAGTACGAGGCGACCCTCGGCCCCTATGCGAGCTTCGCGAAGCAGCTCCGCGCCGTGATGCCGCGCGATGCGCTTTGGGTGCGCGACATCACCATCAGCAACTCCACCTGGGGCAACCGCACCTTCGAGGTCTATGGCCCGCGCGATGCCGTGCATCCGGTGGGCGCGGCCATCGGCCCGGGCCTGCCGCTCGGCATCGGCGCCGCCATGGGGGCGGGCGGGCGCAAGACCGTCGCCATGGTGGGCGATGGCGGTTTCGCCATGAACCTGACCGAGCTCTGGACCGCCGTGCAGGAGCGCGCGCGGCTCTGCACGATCGTGATGAACGATCGCGGCTATGGCGTGATCCGCCACATCCAGGATGCGGTGGTCGAGGGCCGCCGCTTCGGCGACGAGCTGCAGGGCCCGGCCCTCGAGCCGCTGGCCGCGCTCGCCGGCCTGCCCTATTTCCGGGTCGGCGCGGCCGAGGAATTCGGCGCAGTGGTGGCGCGGGCGCTCGCCGTGGATGGGCCGAGCCTGGTCGAGGTGGACATGACCGCCATCGGTGCCTTCCCGCCCTATGCGCCCTACAGCACGATGGGCAAGCACGCGGAACGCGCGCGGCGCTGACCGCGCGCCGGGGCGGCGCGGCCACGATGCCGGCCTGGGGCGGCTCATGGCGCGCATCGTGCGGCCGGGCGGCCGATCACCACGGGACGGGCAGCACCATCCGCGCGTCCCGCGCGTGTCACGGGCGCCGCGTGGCCAGCCGCCGTGCCCGTGCGGCGGTAGCGCGGCATGGCCACCCAGGCCAGGTCCAGGGCTCCCATGGAGCACCCCGGCCCCGGCATGACGGGACCGCGAGGCACAACACCCGAACGTCAACAAAACTGAACGTTGATGTTCAGCGGCGTTCGCGGCGTGTGACCCTCAAGCCACCGCAGCCGCCGCAAGGCATTGGCCACATTGAAGAATGCCGCTGGCACACGCGTTGCAAAACCGGGCGCGATGTTGACCGCACCGGATCCCGCCCTGTCGCTTCTCCTGCTCGCGGGCCTCGCGGTCGCAGCCCTCGCGGCCATGCTGCCCGTCGCCCGGGTCGCGCCGGTCGCCTCGGCCGCCGCCACCTGCGCCTTTCTGGGCTACCTCGTGCTCGGGGCGGCGGTGCCGGTCTCGGCCGCCTTCTGGGCCGTCCCGTCGCTCGGCATCGTGGGCGGGCTGCGGCTCGACGGGCTCTCGCTGCTCTTCGCCCTGCTGATCACCGGCATCGGCGGGCTCGTGCTGCTCTATGCCGGGCGCTACCTGGAGGGCGATCCGCGGCTGCGGCGGCTCATCGTCCTCCTGCTGCTGTTCATGGTGGCGATGCTGGGCGCGGTGACGGCGGATGACGTCGTCACGCTCTTCATCTTCTGGGAGCTGACGAGCCTCGCCTCCTTCTTCCTGGTCGGGCATGACCATGAGAAGCCCGGCGCGCGGAAGGCCGCGCTGCAGGCGCTGCTGGTGACGGGCGGCGGCGGCCTCGCCCTGCTGGCCGGCCTGGTCCTGGTGGCGATCGCCGCGGGCACCACCAGCCTCACCGGCATCCTCGCGGCGCGCGAGGCGGTGCTGGCGCATCCGGCGGCCGTGCCGGCCATGCTGCTCATCGTGCTGGGCTGTTTCACCAAGTCGGCGCAGTTTCCCTTCCATTTCTGGCTGCCCAACGCCATGGCGGCGCCCACCCCCGTCAGCGCCTACCTGCACTCCGCGACGATGGTGAAGCTTGGCGTGTACCTGCTGGCCCGGCTGAACCCGCTCTACGGGGCCGAGGCCCTCTGGCAGGACCTGCTGACCTGGGCTGGCTTGCTGACGGCGGCGACCGGCTCCCTGCTGGCGCTGCGCGAGACGGACCTGAAGCGGGTGCTGGCCTACACGACGGTCACCGCGCTCGGCACGCTCGTCATGCTCATCGGCATCGCGCCGGACCTCTCGGCCACGGCGGCGGTGACCTTCCTGCTCGTCCATGCGCTCTACAAGGCGGCGCTGTTCCTGATCGCGGGCGTGCTGGATCACGAGACGGGCAGCCGGGACGCCTCCGCGCTGGGCGGGCTGCGCCACGCCATGCCCTGGACGGCGGCCGCGGCGGTGCTGGCGGCGCTGTCCATGGCCGGGCTGCCGCCCTTTGTCGGCTTCGTGGCCAAGGAGATCGTCTACGAGGCGAAGCTCGCCGCCGGCGGCACGGCGCCCCTCGTGGCCGGCATCGGCTTTGCCGTGAACGCCGCCATGGTGGCGGTGGCCGGGCTGCTGTCCTGGCGGATCTTCTTCGGTGCAGCCCGGCCCACACCGCGAGAGCCGCATGATCCGCCCCTCGCCATGCTGGCCGGCCCCATCCTGCTGGCGGGCCTTGGGCTCCTGGCCGGCGTCGCGCCCTCGCTGCCCGGCGCCTGGCTGATGGACGGCGCGGCCACCGCCATACTGGGCCGCCCGGCCGAGGTGCCGCTCAAGCTCTGGCACGGTTTCACCCCCGTGCTCGCCCTCAGCGCGGCCACGATCGGCGTCGGCCTGCTGATCCTGCTGGGGTGGGAGCGGCTGATGCCACGCCTGCGCGGGGCCACCGCGCTGGATCGCCTCGCCCCCTCGCGCGGCTATGACAGGGCGCTGGCGGGTGTGATCGCCTGGGCCGAGGCCACGACGCGCGCCGTGCAGCATGGCAGCCTGCGCGGCTACATGCGCACGCTGCTGCTGGTCACCGCCCTCGCGCCCCTCGCGGTGCTCGCGCTGCGCGGCGGCTTCGACCGGCCTTCGGGCGGCACGCTCGACCCGCGCGCCTTAGCCTTCCTCCTCATCGTCGCCGGCGCGCTGGCCACGGCGATGGCCCGCAGCACCCTGGCCGCCGTGCTCGCGACCGGCCTGGTCGGCTTCGGCACGGCGCTGGTCTTCCTGATGTTCGGGGCGCCCGACGTGGCGCTGACGCAATTCACGGTCGAGGTGCTGCTGGTGGTGATCCTGGCCGCCGTGCTGGTCCGCCTGCCGCTCCTGGCGCGGGATGCGCGGACGCGCGGCCAGCGCGCGGGCGATGCCGCGGTGGCGCTGGCGCTGGGCGGTTCGGTCGCGGCGCTGCTGCTGGCGGTGCTGGCCGCGCCCTTCGATCCGCGCCTCGGCGCCTGGTTCGGCGAGAACAGCGTTCCGGCTGGGCATGGCCGCAACGTCGTGAACGTCATCCTCGTGGATTTCCGTGCCCTCGACACGCTGGGCGAGATCGCGGTGCTCGCCGTCGCCGCCTTCGCCGTCCTCGCGCTGCTGCGCGGCGCGGGGCGCTCTCTCCGGCCCGGGAGCTGAAACGATGCAGGCCTCTCTCATCCTCCGCGTCTCGGCGCCGCTGCTGCTCTGGGTGCCGATGCTCGTCTCGCTCTACCTCCTAGTGCGCGGCCACAATGCGCCGGGTGGCGGCTTCGTGGGCGGGCTGGTCGCCGCGGCCGGGCTCGTCTTCTTCGCCATCTCGCGCGGGCAGGCGGCGGCGCTCGCGGTGATGCGCGCGCCGCCCGCCGCCTGGTGCGGCGCCGGACTGCTGCTGGCCGCCGGCAGCGGGCTGCTGGCCTGGCTTGATCCCGCGGCCGGCTACCTCACGCATCGCTGGTGGTTCCCGGACATCCCGCTGACGCTGCCGCTGAACACGGCCTTCGTCTTCGATGTGGGCGTCTATCTCGTGGTGGTCGGCACCGTGACGGCGATGGTCTTCGCCCTCGTGGCGGAGGAGTGAACGCAATGGAAGCCGCCCTTGCCCTGACCATCGGCCTGCTGGTCGCCGCGGCCGCCTACCTGCTGCTGGCGCGGGACCTGCCGCGTGCGCTGCTGGGCTTCGTGCTCCTCGGCACCAGCGCGAACCTTGCCATCTTCGCGTCCGGGCGGATCGGCGGCATGACGCCGCCCCTGGTCGAGCCGGGCGCCGCCGCGCTCGTCGCGGGCGCCGCGAACCCGCTCCCCCAGGCGCTGGTCCTGACCGCCATCGTCATCGGCTTCGGGCTGGCCGCCTTCGCGCTGGTGCTGGTGATGCGCGCCCATGTCGCCTTCGGCACCGTCGCCGCCGAGGAGATGGAGGAGGCCGAGCGCCCGGACTTCGCGCAGCACCCCGCCGTGCCGGAAAGCGCGGCCACGCGCCGGCCCGCCGCCCGGCAGGAGGCGGCGTGATGCGCCAGTTCCTGCTCGTCGCGCCCATGCTGATCCCGCTGCTCGCCGCCGCGATCACGGCCCTGCTGTGGTCCCGC
The DNA here is from genome assembly GCF_050632405.1 of Sediminicoccus sp. BL-A-41-H5. Classification (NCBI taxonomy): domain Bacteria; kingdom Pseudomonadati; phylum Pseudomonadota; class Alphaproteobacteria; order Acetobacterales; family Roseomonadaceae; genus Sediminicoccus; species Sediminicoccus sp. BL-A-41-H5. Next base: position 334,340 of record NZ_CP192601.1, read on the forward strand.
CCCACGGCGCAGCGATGGACGGGCCTCGCCGCCGCCATCCTGATGCTGGCCGCGACGCTCGGCCTGCTGGGCGAGGTGATGTCGGGCGGCATGGTGGTGGGGCAGATGGGCAACTGGCCCGCGCCCTTCGGCATCAGCCTGGTGGTGGACCATCTCTCGGCGGCGATGCTCGTCATCACCGGCCTCATGGGGGTCGCCGTCGCCGTCTATGCCATGGGCCCCGGCGCCGAGGAGCGGGACCGCGCGGGCTTCCAGCCGCTGTTTCACGCGCTGCTGATGGGCGTCGCCGGGGCCTTCTCCACGGGGGACCTGTTCAACCTCTATGTCTGGTTCGAGGTGATGCTGATCGCCTCCTTCGGGCTGCTCGTGCTGGACCGCACGCGCGAGCAGCTGGATGGCGGCATCCGCTACGTCATGCTGAACCTGGTCGGCACCACCTTCTTCCTCTTGGCGGTCGGCCTGCTCTACGGCCTGACGGGCACGCTGAACCTGGCGGACATGGCGCGCGTCACTCCCGCCGTGGAGAACCAGGGCGCGCTGGCGGCGGCGGCGGTGCTGCTGCTGGTCTCCTTCGGCGCCAAGGCGGCGGTGTTTCCGCTCTTCAACTGGCTGCCCGCCTCCTATCACACGGCCTCCATGCCGGTCGCCGCCATCTTCGCCGCGCTGCTGACCAAGGTCGGCGTCTACGCCATCATCCGCGTCTTCACCCTGGTCTTCGCGCATGACCATGCGCTGTTCGGGCCGATCCTGGCCGGCATCGCGATCGCGACGATGGTGGTGGGCGTGCTGGGTGCGGCCGCGCATTACGATGTGCGGCGCATCCTGTCGTTCCACATCATCAGCCAGATCGGCTACATGCTGGTGGGCGTGGCCCTGATGACGCCGCTCGCCATCGCCGGCAGCGTGCTCTACGTCATCCACCACATCGTGGTGAAGGCGAACCTCTTCCTCGTCGCGGGCGCGATGCGGCAGGTGGGCGGCTCCTTCGCGCTCGCGCGCCTCGGCGGGCTCTGGATCGCGGCGCCGCTGCTCGGGCTGATGTTCCTGATCCCCGCGCTGTCCCTGGCCGGCATTCCGCCGCTCTCGGGTTTCTGGGGCAAGCTCGTCGTCATCCGCGCGGGGCTGGAGGCGGAGGCCTGGCTGCTGGCGGGCGTCGCTCTCGCGGTCGGCCTGCTGACGCTCTACTCGATGATCAAGATCTGGAACGAGGCCTTCTGGAAGGCGGCGCCGGAGGCGGTGGCCGCGCCGGAATGGACGCCCGGCCAGCGCCTGGCGACCTTCGCGCCCATCCTGCTGCTCTGCGGCGTCACGCTGACCATCGGCCTCTGGACCGAGCCCTTCGCCGCCTTCTCCCTGGCGGCGGCCGAGAGCCTGCTGGACCGCGACGCCTATATCGCGGCCGTGCTTGGCCCCAACCCCCTGCAACTCGCGGAGGCCGCACGATGAGGATCGTCCTCGCCTGGCTCGGCGTCGGCGCCACCTTCGTGGCGGAGCTGGCCAAGTCCACCCTCGGCACCATGCGCGCCGTGCTCGGCCCGCCCGAGCGCCTGCGCCCGGCCATCCTCGCCGTGCCGCTCGACATCCGCTCGCCGGGCGGGACGGTGCTCTTCGCCGACATGGTGACGCTGACGCCCGGCACCACGAGCCTCGAGGTCTCGGCCGATGGGCGGACGCTCTACGTGCACGTCCTCGATGCGCCGGACCGGGTGGCGGCGGTCGCGGGCATGAAATCCACCCTGGAGGCCCGCGTGCGGGAGGTGCTGCCATGACCACCGGCCTGATCCCCTGGGCGGCGGGCCTCGCCGCGCTGCTCGTCGCACTCGGCTGCATCCCGGTCGCGGTGCGGCTGGTCGCCGGGCCCTCCTCGGCCGACCGCGTGATCGCGACCGATATGCTGGGCCTGCTGGGCGTCTGCTTCGCGGCCCTAGTCGCCGTCATCGCCGGGCATGCGGCCTTCCTGGACATCGCCTTCGGCATCGCGCTCGTGGGCTTCCTCGGTGCCGTCGCCTTCGCGCGGCTGATGGAGCGCGCCAGCGTGCCCCCCGCGCCGGAGCCGGCGGAATGAGCGCCGTGATCGAGGTCCTGGCCGCGCTCCTGCTCGTCGGCGGCGCCGGCATCGTGGCGCTGGCCGCACTCGGCGTCGCGCGCCTGACGGATCCCTTCATGCGCATGCATGCCGCGGCCAAGGCGGGCGCCGCCGGCGCGGGGCTGCTGCTGCTCGGCGCCGGGCTTGCCCTCGGTACGCCGGGCGCGCTGCTGACCGCGCTGGCCGCCGTCATCTTCCTGCTGCTGACGGCGCCGATCGCCTCCCATGCCCTGGGCCGCGCCGCCTATGTCGCCGGGGCGCCGCTCGGCGCCGCCTCCATGGCCGACGCCCTTTCGGGCGTCCTGCACCGCAAGGTCTTCGACATCGACCCGGCGCGCACCCTGCGGACCAGGCCGATGCGCGCCCCATCCCCCGAGGAAACCCCGATGAGCGCCATTCCGGAGTTCAAGCGGCCGGCAGTTCCGGTCCAGCAGGACCAGCCCGCAACCGAGCCGGTGGTCCTGCGCCGCCTGCTGGTCTGCCTGGTCGGCGGGCCGGCGCAGAGTGCCGCCACGGTCGCGGCCATGCGCCTCGCGGGCACCGCCGATGCCGCGGTCACCGGCCTCTCCGGCGCGGGGCTGGAGCCGAGGATCTGGCGCGGCGCGCTGCCGGTGGGCGGCGCCTATTGGGCGGATTGGCTGGCCTCCCGCAGCCGGGCGCGCATGCGTGAGCAGGCGGCGGCCGCCCTCGGGGAGTTCGAGGCGATCGCGGCCGGGCACCAGGGGCTGCGGGCCGTCGCGCGGCACGAGGAAAGCTCCGCCCGTGAGGTCGCGACGCTGCTGGCCGGGCAGGACCTCGTTGTCGTGCCGGCCGGCATCGGCCCGCATGGCCCGGAGAGCGAGCCGGCGCACGAGATCGCGGCCGCCCTGGCCGAGGCGCGGGTCGCCCCGGTGCTGCGGGTGCGCCGGTATCCGGACCGCGTGCAGAGCGTGGTGCTGGTCGTCGGATCCTCGTCGCGCTCCGCCGCTCTCGCCGCCGGCCTGCTGCGCTCGGGGCTCTGGCCCACGGCGGCCGTCGCGATCCTGCCGCTCGCCGATGCGCGCCTGGGCGTGCACGAGATGGTGGAGGCGCAGGCCCAACTGCTGCGCGACCACGGCAGGCGTGTCGCCGTCCTCGCTCCCCTGGAGCAGGGCAGCGAGCCGCAGGAACTCCGCGCGCGCCTGGCCGCCTTCGATGCCGCGGTGGTCCCCTGCCTGTCCACGTGCTACGGCGGCGTCTTCGACAGTATCCGGAACTGTGCCTTTGAAACGACGGCGGAGACTGTTCCCCTCATCCTCCTGCCCTGACCGTGCGGGGGCGGTGCCGGTCCGGGACCGGCGCCTGACGGGGGCACCCGCGGCATGACGCCCGCGATGGGCCCGGAGCAGCAGGGCCGCCGCCCGCACTCCCCGCTGCCGCTCGGCCTGCGGCTGCCCGCGGCGGCGGGGCTGCTGGTCTTCGCGGTCGCGGTGGGGACGACCCATGTCGCGCTGCTGGCCACGAACAGGGAGGCGGACCGGCAGTTCCAGCAGCTTGGCCGTGTCTATCTGGACGGCCTCGCGGCAAGTGTCCGGGTGGGGCTTGAGGCGCGGGATCCGGATTACATCGCGCTGCGGTTCCGCCGCGCCTTCGAGGAGCAGCACGGCGTCGCGGAACGCGCGCTCTTCGCCTATGGGCCCGATGGCCGCCTGCTGGCGCGGCACGGGGACCCGGCAGTGTCGGAGCCCGACCACGCGCTCATGACCGGGCAGGGCTGGCGCATCGAGCCGGACCGCCGCCTCGCCTGGACGGCGCGCAGCGTCGAGGGCGAAGCGGGCCCGGCCGGGCGCATCGTCGCGGCGCTCGACATCGCGCCGATGCTGGCCGCGCGCGAGCGCCTCTCCTGGGCGATCATCGGGATGGACCTGCTGCTGGCGGGGCTCTTCGCCCTGCTCGCCTGGTTCGTCCTGCACCGGCTCGGCCGGCCGCTGCGCCTGCTCGTCCGGGCGCTGTCCGAGGGCGCGAGCCGCCCGCCGCCGCGCCTGCCCGAGGATGTGCTCGCCAAGGCCGATCCGCGGATGGCGCAGGTCCTGCAAGCCTATAACCGGATGGCCGACGGCGTGCGCGAGCGCGAGCGCCTGGCGTCGGAACTCGCGGACCGGGAGCAGGCCGCGGCCCTCGGGCAACTGGCCGCGAGCGTCGCCCATGAGGTGCGCAACCCGCTCGCCGGGCTGGCCACCGCCGTCTCCACCATGCGCCGCTTCGGCGATCGCCCCGCCGAACGGGAGGAAGCGCTGGCCTTCCTGGAGCGCGGGATCAACGCGCTGGAACGCATCGTCAGCCGCACGCTGAGCCTCTACCGGCCGGAGCAGGACCACCCGCTGACGCGGACGGATCTCGAGGATCTGCGCCTCCTCGCGCGCCCGGCGGCGGAGCGGCAGGGAGTCGCGCTCAGCTTCGGGCTCGATCTTCCGGAGGGCCAGCTCGGGACGGGCGCCGGGGGGGTGCGACAGGTCCTCTTGAACCTCCTCCTCAATGCCTGCGCGGCCACTCCGCGCGGTGGCGTGGTCGGACTGGCGGCCTGGATCGAGGGCGGCGAGCTGTTCTGCGAGATCACCGACCAGGGCCCCGGGCTCGACCGCGCCGCGGCGGAGCGCCTGGCCGGGGGCGGCCCGGCGCCGGAGGCATCCTCGCGCCGCCTGGGCCTCGGCGTCGTGGTCGGGCTTCTCGGGGACCTGGACGCGCGCGCCTCGGTCGCGGCGCGGCCCGGCGGTGGAACGGCGATCCGGCTGGCCATTCCCCTCAACCGGAGCAATCCCGCATGACGACACCCAAGGTCGTCCTGGTCGTCGAGGACGATCCGATCATCGGTCCCGCCCTGGTGCACCGGCTGCGCCTGGAAGGCTATCGGCCCCGGCTCGCGGAGACCGGCGCGGCGGCGCTGCGCGAGGCCCGCGCGCTCCGCCCCGATGCGGTGCTGAGCGACATCCGCCTGCCCGACATGTCAGGCGAGGAGGTGTATCTGCGCCTGCTGGCCGAACATGGCGCGCTGCCCGCCTTCTTCATGACGGCCTTCGGCGACGTGGCGCAGGCGGTGCGCCTCGTTCGCGCCGGCGCCCGCGACTACCTGACCAAGCCGGTGGATGTGGACCGGCTGCTGGAGGCGCTGGGCGCCGCGCTGATCCCCCCGCGGGACCGCGCGGAGGAGGGGGGCGGGCCCGCCGCACTTGGTGTCTCGGCCGCGATGCGCGGGGTGGAGGCGATGTTGCGCAAGGCGGCGCGCGTGGATGTGCCGGTGGTGCTGACGGGGGAGACGGGTGTCGGCAAGGAGGTGGCAGCGCGCTTCCTCCACGCCGCGTCCAGCCGCGCGAAGCAGCCCTTCGTGGCGCTGAACTGCGCCGCCGTCCCGCGCGACCTCGCCGAGAGCACGCTGTTCGGCCATGAACGCGGGGCCTTCACCGGGGCCGCGGCGCGCCACCCAGGGCTGGCCGAGCGCGCCGGATCGGGCACGCTCCTGCTGGACGAGATCGCGGAACTGGCGCCGGAGCTGCAGGCCAAGCTGCTGCGGCTGGTTCAGGAGCGCGCCTTCCTGCCTCTCGGCGCCGCCGCCGAGCGTCGCTTCGCCGCGCGGCTGGTCTGCGCCACCCATGCCGACCTCGCCGCGCGCGTGCGGACCGGCGGCTTCCGCGAAGATCTCTATTACCGCCTGAATGTCATCGCCGTGGAGATCCCGCCCTTGCGGCGCCGGGTGGAGGATGTGCCCTGGCTGGCGGGGCGCCTGCTGGTCGAGGTCGTCGCCCGCTTCGGCCTTGGGCCCCGGAACCTCTCGCCGGCCGCTGCGGCGGCCCTGGCCGACCACGATTGGCCCGGCAATGTCCGGGAGCTCCGCAACCGCATCGAGCGCGCGGTGGCCCTCGCCGAAGGGGAGGTGCTGGAGCCGCATGACCTCTTCCCCGAGCACGCGCTGGAGCGGGACGCGGCGCCGGGCGCCCCGCTTCTAGGCGCGGCGATTCAGGGTGCCACGCGCATGGCGGTCACGGAGGCGCTGGCCAGGGCAGGGGGCAACCGCGCGGAGGCGGCGCGCTTCCTGGGCATTTCACGGACCACCTTGTGGAAGCGGATGCGGGAACTGGGCCTGACCGGCGACTGAGCAGGCGAAAGCCGCCCCACGACAGGGTCGTTCGGCAGTGGAAGATCGCGCTGCAAGTGCTTGATTGGAATGGTGGGCGCTACAGGGATTGAACCTGTGACCCCTACCGTGTCAAGGCAAGTCTTAGGTGTTTTCGCCCTCTGATCTGGTTTGTTTGGCCACATCAAGCCAGCCTTTTAACTCACATTTCCATTGTGGCCGTTTGAATGAAGTTGCTACCTCATGCGCCATCCTGCTACCTAGCCGCTACCTAGACGGTCCTAGGTGGCGGGTTGGAGCAGGTGGATGGCGACGGCGGCGAACAAGATCGGGCTGGCAGAGGTGCGGAGCCTCCCGCCCAATTCTGAACTGTTCGACGGCGGCAAGGGCGCGGTGGCGGGCTTTGGCATCCGCCGCCAGCGCGGCGAGGGCGTCTCCTACATCGTCCTGTTTCGGAACGCCGAGGGGCGTAACCGCCGCCTGACCATCGGGCGCCATGGTGCGCCATGGACGCCTGAAACGGCGCGGGCGAAGGCCAAGACCATCTTGGCCGAGGCCGCCGGGGGGGCTGACCCTGCCGCCGCCAAGCGTGAGGCGCGCGAGGCCCCGACCGTCAAGGAACTGTGCGAACGGTATCTGACGGCTGCTGCGGCTGGGCGCCTTCCGACGCGGCGCGGCGGGGCGAAGAAGGCCAGCACGCTTGCGGCGGATAAGAGCCGCATTGATGCCCACGTCCTGCCGCTACTCGGCAACCGGAAGGCCCGCAGCATCACCACGGCCGATCTGGAAGCCTTCATGCACGATGTTGCGGACGGGAAGACGCACCGCCGCGAGAAGCTGGAAAAGAAGCGGGCTTTCCGGAATGTGCGCGGCAGCATGGGGGCAGCGTCTAGAACCATCGGCATGCTGGGTGCCATCTTCGCCTATGGCGTCAAAGTTGGCATCTGCACCGAAAACCCCGCCCGTGGCGTGCTGCGTCCTGCTGACGGGAAGCGCGAGCGGCGCCTGTCTGATGATGAGTATGCGCTGTTCCACGCTGGGCTTGAGAAGGGCGCCCGCCTGATCCCGGCAAAGAAGGACGGCGGCCCCGACAAGGCCGCCATCTGGCCCCACGCCGTGGCCGCCGCCCGCTTCCTGGCCCTCACCGGATGGCGCAGCGGCGAGGCCATCGGGCTGCGCTGGAAAGAGGTTGATCTGGCCCGCCGCACCGCCCGCCTGGGTGACACCAAGACGGGCGCCAGCATTCGCCCATTGTCGCGCGAGGCATGCGACGTGCTGACGGCGCAGAAGGCCGCCACGGGCGGCGAGGCCGAGGCCCTGGTGTTTCCGCCGTCGCGCGGTGAAACCACCATGACCGGCTTCAAGAAATTCATGGCGCGCATCGTGAAGCTGGGCGGGTTGCCGCCTGACGTGACGGCGCATGTGCTGCGTCACAGCTTCGCCAGTGTGGCGGCTGATCTCGACATGACGGAAATCACGATTGCCGCGCTGATCGGGCATCGCGGGCGCAGCGTGACCAGTCGTTACGTCCATTCGGCGGATGCGGTGCTGCTGGCGGCTGCTGACAAGGTGGCGGCCGAGATCGCGCGGCGCATGCAGCCTGAGAAGCAGAACGGCGCGGAGGTTGTGCAGCTTCACGCGGCAACCGCCTGAGTGATCCTGTAGGATCGTCTCGGCGGGGCAGGATTGGCCGATCCGCGCGGAACCTCTGCCCGCGCAGCCCCGCCGCTTCATCGCAGAGGCGCGAGGTAGAGGCGCGACGTGGAACCGATGGAACCGACGCCAGAGTTTGAAGACCTTTCCGCAGAGGAATGGGAAGAGGTTTACGCAGCCGACTGGGCAGCGAGATGCGCGTTTGCCCGCGCCGAATTGGAGGCTACCGGCAATCCCGTTTTCTTCTGGCAGCTTTTGCAAGGTTGGGACGACGAAGGCCATGTGCGCCGGATGCGCGAGACGTCTGCTGACATCCAGACTGCGGACATGCTCAAGATGCCGGTTCCGCGACCGCCGTTGCCCGAATGGGCGCAGGATGTGCTTGCAACGATGGCGCGACAGATCATGCATTTGGCCGAGGGGCGGGACATGCGTGATGTTCAGGCTGATTGGATCAACAATGGCAAGGGTCGCGCCGCTCTAAACAAATGGTTCCGTGTGCGGAAGCTTGAGCCTAGTCAAAGGGCAAGCCTGATCCCGATGGTTATGGGGTTCACGCGGGAAGCTGGCTGGAGTGCTTTCAGCGAGTTTGACACCATCAAGCGCGCGAAAGCCGCAGACGAGTTGTGGGACATGTTGTCGGGCAGATGGGCAGGGGGGACGCCAAACAAATCAGGAGCGCCCCCACGCTTAAAGCGAGCCGAGGCAAAGCTACAGGTGATGGCTGAATACGGCTTCACCGATGACCGCGCTTTTGATCGATTTATCCGGAAAGGGAGGGCTTCGCGACACGTTACCGCGCCTTCCGGCTTGGAGACTGTTCTCAGCCGCAAGCATGCGGCCGAACCCACCGGGGAGGTTTAGCCGGGGCCGATCCTTGGCAGCAGGATTGGCCGAATTGTTGTTGATATTCAGTGCTTTATGTTTGCTTCGACACGGGCGCGACTTTCCGCGTTTGTGTTGGAGGCTTACCAATGGTTCCGAATACCGACGACGCGCTTCTGACGCGCGAGAGGGTAGCCGAGGCCCTGACGGCGGCCGGGTATCCCATCTCGCCCCGCACGCTGGCAACCAAGGCCACACGCGGCGGTGGCCCGCCCTACGCCATTTTCGCAGCGCGCGCCCTGTATCGCTGGGGCGATGCGCTGGCCTGGGCGCGCAAGTTTACCAGCGCCACGCGGTGCAGCACTTCCGAGGCTGACGCGCAGCGGGTGGCCGCCTGATGGCCGCGCCCTTCGCCCCCAAGCTCGGCGGCCCCAAGCCGCCGGGCAGCGCCACCGTCATCCGCCAGAAATAGTAAACCCCGCACGACCTGGAGGCGGTGCGGGGCTGAACTGCAATACGCGGACGACTTGGACGCCGCGAATATAGCCTGAGCATCCGCCAATTTCCAGCGCCGTGCATTTCCCAAGGAGGTTTTGGGGAATGTCTGAGAAGTTGGTTCCATACCAAGACGTGCGCGCCCTGGTGGCCCGCGCTCCGTTCCGTTCCATCGTTGCGCCGCGCCGCATGCAGCCGGGCGAGCCGATGCCGCCTGTGCTGGGCGTCAGCTTCCATGATGGCGAGATAACGCCCGAGGTGATCCGCGCCACGGTGGATGCCGTAGGCGAAGTCTTCGCGGCGGGTGGTTGCCATCTGCTGCTTGCGACCGACCGCAGCACGCGGGAACGCCTGAAGGCCGCCATCCTGGCCACCCATCCGGCAATCTCTCAGCCGGGCGGGGTGATGCAATGAGCCGCCGCAAGAATAGCCCCAAGAAGCCCGCAGGAAGCCCGCTGGTGCCGTTGGGCGATGCGCCGCGCCTCGTGTTGCTGGAAGGGCTTCACACGCCCTCTGGCGGCCCTGTGGTGGCCGTGGCGACCGGACCCGCACGGCGCCCGGTGCTGACGGCGCTGGTCAGCTTCGCCAGCCTCGCCGCGCCGCGAGTGGATGGGGGTGCGGCTTGAACGCAGAAAGCCCCCTCAATGACCTGGCAGAGTGCGAGCGTTTCGCCCGCTTCTGGATGGATGCGGCGAACGCGCCACACCTGACTTTGACGGCGATCTCTCACAGAAACGACACCGAGACGCAGACGTTCGGGCCGAGCGATTTGGACACGATGACCGCGTGGGTTCAACGCCAGCAACAGGCGGCGAAGAACGTCTATTTCACGCCCAACGAAACCGCGCCGGGCTGCACCAAGAAGCCCGACAAGGCGAGCATGGCGGCGGCCCTGTGTCGCCATGCAGACATTGATCCGCTGGACGATCAGTTTCCGCTGGCTGATGAGCGGCGCCGCCTCTCTGACCTGGCCGAGCATCTGAAGGCGGATGCGGTGTTTCCGCCCTCCGTCCTGATTGATAGCGGCAACGGCATTCAAGCCCTGTGGGTGGCGGAGCGCCGGGCACTCTCTGGCGTGGATGACTACGCCGAAGCCGAGCGACAATCCCAGGCCATCGAAGCCGCCACGGGCGCCAAGGGCACCGCGAATATTGACCGCCTCTTGCGGCTGCCGGGGACGATCAATTTCCCCACGGGCGCCAAGGTGAAGAAGGGCCGCCCTGTCACACGCGCCCGCCTGATCCACACCGCCACGCATTTCTACACGGCGGCGGAAATCGAGGCGCGGTTGCCCGCCTGGGCGCAGCGTGTGGAAGCCTCAGGGCACGTCAGGAAGGGCGGCAAGGCCGCCGCCGATCCTGCCACGCCAGAACGCAGCGCGGAGGCGTCAGGTAGCGTTCTGGACGCCCTCAGGAAGGCCGGGGCGGCGAGGATCAAGCGGCAAGAGGATTTGCCGCCTGATCTGGCGCAACGGCTTGAACGCGCCCTCACGGCGCGGGAGCGCCTGGGCGACCGTTGGGCGGGGATGGTGGATGATCTGACCGAGGCCGGGCACGACGATAGCCGGAGCGGCGCGGATTTCAGTCTCGCCGCGATGCTGAAGGCGGCGGGCTTCTCCGAAATCGAGGCGGGTTTGATCCTGGCAGCCTTCGCCCACGGCAAGGCGAACGGGGATGAGTGGCCGAATGCAGATTTGCGCCTCCGCCACATCGCCCGATGCGTCACGCGGTCCTACTCGCCAGAGGTAAGGCCCGCCGCCGAGACGCCCGACCTGGGCGACGTGATGCGGTTCCGGCTGGATTGTCTGACCGAGGGCGAGCCGCCGCCGCGCCGGTTCCTGCTTGAACCTCTGATGCCGCTGGGAACGGTGGGGCTGCTGTTTGGCGAGGGCGGCTTGGGCAAGTCCATGGTGGCGCTGGACCTCGCCCTTCTGACCGCCCGTGCCACGCGCGGCTGTGGCCTGGCAGGGCGGCTGCCGGGGCCGCTGGGGGGAACGGTGTCACAAGAGGCGGCGGGCGCCTCCGTCTTCATCACGTTGGAAGACGACAAGGCCGAATTGCACCGCCGCGCCAACGCGCTTGATCCACACCGCACGCGGGACGGCGTTCCCTGCTTCGTCATCCCGGCGCTTGATCTGCCGGGCTTTGAACCCGCGCTAGTGACGACCAGCCGCGAGCGTGTGGCGGTGCTGACCAGCTTTGCCGAGACAGGGCTTGATGCGCTGCTGACGAACATCTCGCGCGGCAGCGGGTTTCCGGTGCGGCTGCTGATCCTGGACCCGGCGGGCGACTTTCTGGAGGGCGACGAAAACGACGCCAAGTTTGTCCAACGCCTCATGCGCCTATTGCGCGAGAAGGCCAGCGCTCACGGCGCCACCATCCTGCTTTTGGGCCATGTGGCAAAGGGCGCGGGCGGGACCAGCATGCGCGGTAGCGGCGCATGGGTGGCGAATAGCCGCTTCGCCTACAGCCTGAGGCGCCCTGATCCGAACCACGACAAAAGCGCCATCGGACAATTCAAGCGGCAGCACATCGAGGCCGAGCGGATCGTGATTGGTCAGCTTGTGAAGGCGAACCACGCCGGGGCGCCCACCTACCGGGACCGCTTCTTTCTGCGCTGCCGCGATAGCGGGCGTCTGCTTGATGAGACGCAACGCCTCGCACCGCCAGCACCGGACGCGGCTTTGCTTGATGCGCTGGTCACCGCGTGCGGTGAATGCGCGGCAGCCGGGATGCCGTTCAAGCTGACCGGGGCGGCGGGGCTTTTCGAGGGCCGCGCTGATCTGCCTGAGCCGCTGGCCAGTCTGCCGCGCGCGAAGCTGGAACTCTTGGGCAATCAGTCCGTGGAGCAAGGGCGCTTGGTGAAGTGCAGGGGGCCGGGCAGTCGGGCGCCTGATTTTCTCGACGTGCCGGAAGGCCCTTATGCGAAGGGGCCGCCCATCGTCACCGACGCAGGCTCACGCGCCGAGGCCCTCGCCCAATACCGCGCCCATGGAGGCGTCGGAGCGGCGGGGATCATTCCCGCGAAATCCGGGAACGAGCGGGAATGAGCCGTTCCCGTTCATTCCCGGGAACGAGGAAAGCGGCAGAAAACCGCGAAAAAACGCCCGAAATCTTCGTTCCCGCCCTTCTCGTTCCCGGGAACGCTGAAACCCACAGAACTCTAGGCGTTCCCACGTTTCCGACCTCTCCCCCTACGGGGGGGAATGCCTCTCTTGAGAGAGGGCATCCCCCCGCCTGGGTGTTGTGTTTGGGCGACCGATCCCCGGCGCCTCGTGTGAAGGGAAATCCCAATGAGCGAAGCTGAAAACACCCCTGCCGCCTTCGTCGTGCGCGGCGCCAATGTCCGCATCCCGCCGGGCTTCCGGCGAAATCCGATTGTCTTTGTGGACCTCGCCATGGGGCCGCATTGGGCGGTGACGGTCGCCTGTCAAAACCTTCTGAATAGCGGCCACATCATGCGCCTGCCGACCGGGCTGGACGGTGGCCCCGCCATCCGCACCTCGCCTGAAATGCTGGCGCAGATGCAGCGTGCGGCGGCCGAGGCCATCCGCGCCGATCCTATCGCCTTCGCCCATCTGACAGGACCACACCCCGGGAAGCGCAAGCCGGTGGGCAAGCGTCCCAAGCCCGAGGCCGCCGCATGACCCGGCGCCGTCGAGCTGCACCACCTGGCCCGGTGCTGGACGTGCTGGGCGTGCGCCTTCTGGAAGCCTCCCGCCGCACGCCCGCCGCGCTGGTGGAAATCGCCTTGGACGGGGTGCCGGTGACGTTCGGCTACGTCGAATTGCGCCGGGACCGTTGGGAGGTGTGGCCGCCGAAAAATGACGGCGGCGACTTCGCCATCATCGCGGATGACGACCTGAAGGACCGGATCGCGGACCTGGCAGCGCAAGCGGTGTGGGGCGATGCCGAGCTTATGCGGAAGATCCGCATATGGAGACACCGCCCATGCGCCGAGCGGTGAAGCACACGCTGAAAATCTCGCGCGCATGTGTGCGCGCGCGCGAGGGCTTCTAGCCAGCCTATCTAGCATGCAGAGCCGGCGCGGCTGGGGCGTCCGGTCATGGAAGAAACCGCCGTCATCTGGAGGCGGGTGGTGCTGAACACGACTGCGTGATGACGCTGCCGCATCAGCGTGGCGCCGCTAGAGGCGCCGCGCCGGACCCTCGACTGCGGGCGTCATGGTTGCCGGTCCCGAACCTTGCCTAGGCGTTCCGCTCCCTGTGTCGCGCAGCACAACCGACCGCACGGCGTCTCTGACGCGCTGGTCCTCAGTGCTGGCGGCTTGGCGGTCGGGACGCCCCATCGTTGAAATCTGGTAGATGACGCCCCCTGGCATCGGAAGGAATAGGTAGGCGACCACCGCCTGACGCCCGCCCGCATTGGAGCAGAAAGTCTGAACGCGGCGGATATCGGGCAGGTCTGCATCGGCGGTGCGGCCGGTGATGAACTCGCCACGGCAGTCGCGGGCATCTGCGCCGATGATTTCGGCCGCGATGGCGTCGAGGCTGCGGGTATGGCCGCTGAGGATGCGAATGGAGCCGGTCACGCCGTCGCCCTGCCAGACAACGTCACTCGCCTTAAAGAAATCAGAGAGGCTCGACGCCCGCAATTCGCTGGATGTGAGCAAGCGGAAGCGGCGCATATCGTCTTCGGCCAGCAAATTCGCGGCGAATTGGGTTGCCTCTAGGCGCTGCTCCGCAGTTGGGCCGGATGGCGGGCGCGGCGGTGGTGCTTCGCGCTGCTGTGGAGTTGGTGGCGGGGCAGGGGCGGCGGTTTGGGTCTGCGTGGCAACATCCGTCCCATTGCTGTTAGCGCAGCGCAGCAAGGTCTGAAGAACCACCGAGGTTCCCGTTAAACGAAACTGGAAATTCTGACCCGCCGCAGTAACGAATAGCATCTGGCCAGAGCGCATTTGCTGGAACAGTTGGCTGTCACCCGGCAGGCCCATGACGGCGTGGGTGGTGTTGATCGCGGTCGCAACACCGGGACGCGGCGGAGCGTTGTCAACGTTGAACTGAAGGGGAATATCTTTTCCCTGGCTCAAGGTCCAATCTCTGTGGACAAAGCCAATGTTCCATTGGGTTCTGCTGTTGATCGAAAAAAGCAGGGTGATGCCCGAGCGATAATTGGCACTGGCAGCGCAATGGGTGAACTGCCCCGTGCTGGGCGACCGGAAGGAACTGATCTGCCAACCATTGAAGTTGGTGGTCGCAATGATGGAGTTCTGGGCAGCGGAGATGCCGGGTGCGGCCAGTGCGGCGATAAAGGCTAGGCCGATGATGGGCTTCATGGGGCGTTTCCAGGCTGCTTCACCGGAAGCCTACGCTCCCGAGCATACGGATTGGAAATAGGCCGTGCGATGGAATTTTGGGTGATCAGTTAGCGTTGCCTATGGACGATGTTCTTGTTACGTTCCGGACATGCCGCTCTATCGCACCCCGCCATGGCTCACCCCTCAGGCTGCCGACGCCATGCACCGGGCGGCGGTGCTGGCCCTAGCAAGGCGTGCGGACGCGGCTGCGGAGGCCCGCCGGGTTGCGTGGGCGCTACACCCCGCGCTTCCGGCCCGGATGATCTCTGAGGCGGTGGACGCGGTGCTAGACAACCGTGGGGATCAAGCATGAAAGAGCCGGACCTTACTCCCGCCGATCCGGCTGATCTGGCCGAAACGATCGCCTACGCCCTAACGTTCAACCTTGTCGGCAAGCCGCTGGGCATGCGGACACGGGATGATCCGGCAGCGGTGGCGCGTGGGGTGGTGCAGCACCTGGCACGGTGTGGGTTTGTGGTGCTGAAGAAGCCGCCGCGAGAGGCGCACTCGACGGGGTAGGGGGCAAGCCCGAAAATCAGCCCGCCCGGCGCTGCCGCTACCTATGTGCTACCTAGGCTTTTCCGCCCGGCTCACGAACTGCTGCTAAGTGCTTGATTTGAATGGTGGGCGCTACAGGGATTGAACCTGTGACCCCTACCGTGTCAAGGTAGTGCTCTACCGCTGAGCTAAGCGCCCGCCTGGGAAGGCGTACCGACCAACGCGCCGATGGGCGCAGTCTCTAGCGAAACCCGCGCCGCGCCACAAGCCACCCCCGGCCACTTATCCCTGCACCAATCCGGCGCGGCGCATCAGCGCGGTCAGCTTGGTGCGCTCGGCCTGCCAGAGCGCCTCGGTGGCCTCCGGCCCGCCGCTCACCGGGTCATTGCCGCTCGCCTCGATCCGCTCGCGGATCTGCGCGTCGGCGAGCGCGGCGGCGAAGGCCTGGGCGAGACGCTGGCGCAGCGCCATGGGCGTGCCCGGCGGCGAGAAGATCATCATCCAGGTGGTGAGGTCGTAGCCAGCGACCACCTCGCCGATCGCGGGCACGCCGGGCAGGTTGGGGCGGCGTGCCGCGCCCGTCACGCCGATGACGCGCCCGCGCTCGCCGCGCAACACGGGCGAGAAGCTGCTCTCGCTGATGAAGCAGGCGTCGATGCGCCCGCCAGCAACCTCCCGCGCCGCATCCGCGCCGCCGCGGA
Organism: Sediminicoccus sp. BL-A-41-H5; assembly: GCF_050632405.1. Taxonomy (NCBI): domain Bacteria; kingdom Pseudomonadati; phylum Pseudomonadota; class Alphaproteobacteria; order Acetobacterales; family Roseomonadaceae; genus Sediminicoccus; species Sediminicoccus sp. BL-A-41-H5. Next base: position 350,001 of record NZ_CP192601.1, read on the forward strand.
AGGGCACGTGCTCGAGCCGCACATCGGCCAGGGACTGGAGCAATTCCCCCATCAGGTGGCCGACATGCGCGATGCCCGGCGTGCCGAAGGTCACCTCGCCCGGGCGGCGTCGCGCCTCGGCCAGGAAGGCCGCCAGATCCTCGCCGGGGAAGCCCGCGCGGATGCCCAGCACGTAGGGGGCCGCCGTCACCTGCGCCACGCGCGGCATGGCGGCATAGTCGAAGGGCAGGCCGCGATTGGCGAGCGGGCCTGTGATCGAGGTCGCCCCCTCCAGCAGCAGCGTGTGCCCGTCCGGCTGTGCCTGGGCCACGAAGCCGGCGCCGATGGCGCCCGAGGCGCCGGTGCGATTCTCGACGATGAAGGGCAGGCCCAGATTCTCGGCGACGCGCTGCTGCAGGATGCGCGCCACCGTGTCCGCGACGCCCCCGGCCGAATAGGGCACGATGAGCCGCACCGGACGATCGCCGAGCGATTGCGCGAGGGCGGGGGTGGCCAGCGGCAGGGCCAGCAGGGTGCGGCGCAGCATCAACGTCTCTCCCGAAGTCTTTATGGCGCAGGAGAAACCGCCGGGCGCGCCCTTGCAAGCGAAAGCCGTGGCGGCACATGAGCCGCATGGAAAGCATCCCGAAGGGCGTTCCCCTGGCCATCGCCCGCAGCCTCGACCGCGCCACCTATGAGGGCTACCGCCTGGGCTTCGAGGCCGCGCGCGAGGAAGCGGCGCTCCTGGCCGAGCATGCGGGGCAGGGGGCGCTCGCCGCGCAGCTCCGCGCCATGCGCCCGCTGCCCGAGCGGAGTGCCCGGCAGTGAGCCGGGAGGGCCTGCGCGAATGCCCGCATTGCGGCGAACCCACCATGGCGAACCGTCTGCCGGATGGCTCGCTGGTCTGCTCCTGCGCGGCCCAGCGCCCCTTGCCGGGGCCGCGCGCCGCTTGATAGCCTCGCCGCCATGCAGATCAGCGACGCCGACATCCAATCCTACGCCGAGGACGGCGTCATCCTTCTGCGCGGCGCCTTCCGCGACTGGGTGAAGCCCCTCTCCGACGGCATCGAGGCGCTGATGGCGGCGCCCAGCCCGCTTGAGCGCAGCTACATGCCCAAGGATGGCTCGGCCAAGTTCTTCCAGGATCTCTGCAACTGGCAGCGCATCCCCGAATTCCGCGCCTTCGTCCTGGATAGCCCCGCGGCTGCCATCGCGGCGCAACTCATGGCCTCGCCCATCGCGCGCTTCTTCCACGACCATGTTCTGGTGAAGGAGCCGGGGACCTCCATCGTCACCCCCTGGCACCAGGACAGCCCCTATTACTGCGTGGGCGGCCAGCAGAGCGTCAGCTTCTGGATCCCGCTCGACCCCGTGGGGCGCGAGACGACGCTGGAATCGGTCGCCGGCTCGCATCTCTGGGGCGTGAACCACAAGCCCAAGCGCTTCGACGGGACCGACCTCTATGAGGGCGACACAGCCATCGAGATGCCGGACATCGACGCCCATCGCGCCGATTACCGCATCCTCGGCTGGGCGATGGAGCCGGGGGATGCCGTCGCCTTCAACTTCCGCACCGTGCACGGCGCGCCTGCCAATACCAGCCGGCAGAATCGGCGCCGTGTCTTCTCGGCACGCTGGGTCGGGCAGGATGCCGTCTTCATTGACCGCAAGGGCCGTGGCTCGCCGCCCATGCGCCACCTGACGCTGGCCGATGGCGCGCCGCTGGACGGCCCCGACTTCCCGGTGGTTGCGCGCGCCTGAGGCAGGCGGCGGGCCGATTGCCTGCCGATTCATCCATCCTGGGCTGGTGACGGTCCCGGCGGCGCCGGGAGGCTTGGCAAGCACCTGTCTCTGCTGTCACAATTTCTGACCCTTTCCGCTGGAGATCTCCCCATGAAGCGTCGCAACCTTGCCCAGACCGCCGCCATCGGGGCTGCCGCGATCAGCACCGCCGCCCTCTCGACCCCCGCGCTCAGCCAGGGCCGGATCGAGTGGCGCATGGTCACCATCTGGCCGCGCAACCTGCCGGGCCCGGGTGTGGCCGCCCAGCGCTGCGCGGACCGCATCGGCGCGCTCTCCGGCGGGCGCCTCACCGTGCGCCTCTTCTCGGCGGGAGAGGTCGTCCCGGCGCCGGGCGCCTTCGACGCGGTGGCCGCCGGCACGGCCGATCTCTACCATGGCGTGCCCGCCTTCTGGGTCTCCAAGTCGCCCGGCATCGGCTTCTTCGGCAGCTTCCCCTTCGGCCTCACCGCCTATGAGCAGCAGGGCTGGATGATGCATGGCGGCGGCCAGGCCATGTATGACGAGATTTACGGCCGCTTCGGCATCAAGCCCTTCATCGTGGGCAATTCCGGCCCGCAGTGGCTCGGCTGGTTCCGCCGCGAGATCCGCTCGGTGGATGATTTCCGCGGCCTGCGCTTCCGCACCACGGGCCTCGGCGCCGAGATGTTCCGCCGGGCGGGCGCCTCCGTCGTGAACCTGCCGGCGGGCGAGATCTTCTCGGCGCTGCAGTCCGGCACGATTGATGCCGCCGAATTCCTCGGCCCCTTCAGCGATGCGCCGCTCGGCCTGCATCAGGTGGCGAAGAACTACTACTATCCGGGCGTGCAGGAGCCCTCCTCGGCGGAGGAGATCGGCATCAACATGGCGCGCTGGAACGCGCTCCCGGATGACCTCAAGACCGTCGTCCGCATCGCGGCGATGTCGCTGCACGAGGAGACGACGACGGAATACGACGTCCGCCACCCGATCGCCCTGGCCGACCTCGTGGCCCGCCAGGGTGTGACGGTGCGCGAGGCGCCGCGTGACCTGCTCATCGCCTTCGGCAACACCGCGGGCGAGATGCTGGCCGAGTTCCGCGCCCACCAGGACCCGCTGGTGAAGCGCATCGCCGACAGCTACGCGGTCTTCCGCAACCGCAGCGCGGGCTACATGAACCAGAGCTACGGGGCGAACTTCAACTCGCGCGCGCTGCCGATCCGCTGGGGCTGATGCGCCCCCTGCTGGCGCTGGCGGACGGCATAGACGCGGCCGCCCGCGTCCTTGGCGGCGTCGTGAAATGGCTGGCCGTGCTGCTGGTGCTGGTCCAGTTCACGGTGGTGGTGATCCGCTACGCCTTCGGATCGAGCTTCATCATGATGCAGGAGAGCGTGGTCTATATCCACGCCGCGCTCTTCATGCTGGCGATCGGCTATGTCTACATGCTGGACGCCCATGTCCGAGTGGATTTTTTCTACGGCGGATGGTCCGAGCGACGAAAAGCCTGGACCGACCTGATCGGCGTGCTGGTGACGGTGCTGCCCTTCTGCTGGCTGCTGGTCTGGGCGAGCTGGGGTTATGTCTCGCGCTCCTTCATGATGGGCGAGGGGCCCATGGCCGTGGGCGGGCTGCCCTTCACCCCCTACCTCAAGGCGCTGATCCTGGTGATGGCCGCTCTGCTCGCGCTGCAATCCCTCTCGGTCATGATCCGGGCCATCGGCGTCATCACCGGGGCGACGGACAAGCTGTTCCCGTACCGCCAGGCGGTGAGCGAAGGATGAGCCCCTCCGAGATCGGTTCCATCCTGGACGTCATGATGATGGTGGCCCTCTGCACCCTCATCATGATCGGCATTCCCGTCGTCTTCATCCTGACCGGCTGCGCCATCATCTTCGCAGGGCTTGGCATCCTCTTCGGCGCCTTCGATCCCTTCCTGCTGGGCGCACTCGCGCAGCGCGTCTTCGGCACGATGACGAGCGAGGTGCTGATCGCCATCCCGCTCTTCGTCTTCATGGGCATGATGCTCGAGAAGTCGAAGATCGCGCCCGAATTGCTGGAGGCGATGGCGCGGCTCTTCGGCTCGGTCCGCGGTGGCTTGGCGATTTCGGTGACGCTTGTCGGCGCGCTGCTGGCGGCCTCCACCGGCATCGTGGGCGCCACGGTCGTGACGATGGGCCTGATCGCGCTCCCGGCCATGATGAAGCGGAACTACGAGCCGGGCTTCTCCTGCGGCAGCATCTGCGCCGCCGGCACGCTCGGCCAGATCATCCCGCCCTCGACCGTGATGGTGATCCTGGGCGAGGTTCTGGCTTCGGCCTACCAGCAGGCGCAACTCGCGCAGGGGCTCTTCTCGATCCAGACCATCTCGGTCGGCCAGCTCTTCGCGGGCTCGATGATCCCGGGACTCATGCTGGCCGGCATCTACATCCTCTATCAGGTGACGCTCTGCTACCTGAAGCCGGAGGTCGGCCCCGCCATCCCGCAGGCCGAGCGCGACGCGGTGAGCGGCGGGCAGATCGCGCGCGCGCTCATCCCACCCGTGGCGCTCATCATCGCGGTGCTCGGCTCCATCCTGGGCGGCATCGCGACACCGACCGAGGCGGCGGCCGTGGGGGCCGTGGGGGCGACGCTGCTCGCCGGCCTGCGCAACAGCGAGGACAGCGCCTGGCCCATCTACCTCGCCGCCATCTGCGCCGTCGCCATGGTGGGCCTCGGCGTGATGTTCGACCTGCGCATCGGCCGGCAGGAGGCGCCGCTGGTGGACCGCATCGCGGTCTGGACGGCGGCGGTCCTGGGTGTCGGCCTCGCCTATGGCATCATCGTCTCGCTGCGCCGGGCCTTCCGAGGCGGCATGCTGGGGCAGGTGTCGCATGCCACCATGTCGGTCACCGCGATGATCTTCGCGACGCTGATCGGCGCGACACTCTTCTCGCTGGTCTTCCGTGGGCTGGGCGGGGACGAGATGATCCGCGCCGTGCTGGAGATGATCCCGGGCGGCAAGTATGGCGCGCTCGCCGCCGTGATGCTGGTGATCTTCATCCTCGGATTTCCGTTGGATTTCGTGGAGATCGTCATCATCGTCGTGCCCATCGTGGGGCCGGTCCTGCTGCAGATGGGCATCGATCCGATCTGGTTCGGCGTGCTGATCGCGATGAACCTGCAGACCAGCTTCCTGACGCCGCCGCTCGGCCCCACCCTGTTCTACCTGCAAGGCGTGCTCCCGCCCGAGGTGAACGCACGCTATGTCTATCGCGGGGTCACGCCCTTCGTGATCCTGCAGGTGATCGGCATCCTGCTCGTTGTCATGTTCCCGGCGCTGGCCACGTGGCTGCCGGATCTGTTGTTCTGATGGGGGATCGTTCAGCCTGGCTTCAGCCGGGCGCGAGCATCACGCCACGAACGTCCAAAGGAAAAGCCCATGAAGCGCCGTGACCTGATCGCAACCGCCGGAGCCGCCGCACTGGCGGGCCCCGCACTCGCCCAGCCGACGCAGAACCGCGTGCTGAAGCACGTGCCCCAGGCGAACCTCACCAGCCTCGATCCGATCTGGACGACGGCGAACATCACCCGCAACCACGGGCACATGATCTATGACAGCCTCTACGGCATGGATGCGGAGTTCCGCGCCCAGCCGCAGATGGCGGCCGGCCATGTGGTGGACCAGGACGGCAAGCGCGTCACCATCACGCTGCGTGACGGGCTGAAATTCCATGATGGCGAGCCGGTGCGCGCGCAGGACGTGGTGCCCAGCATCCAGCGCTGGATGCGCCGCAACCCCTTCGGCCAGCAGCTCGCCGCCGCCACCGACGCCGTCGAGGTGATGGATGACAAGCGCCTGGTCTTCCGCCTGAAGAAGCCTTTCCCGCTGCTCTTCGCGGCCCTCGCGCAGGTCTCGAACAGTCCGGCCTTCATCATGCCAGAGCGGCTCGCTCGCACCGACCCGTTCCAGCAGGTGCGCGAGGCCATCGGCAGCGGCCCCTTCCGCTTCAAGGCGGATGAATACAATTCGGGCAGCCGCGTGGTCTACACGCGCAACCCGGACTACATCCCCGTCTCGACCGGCACGCCGAGCCTGACCGCCGGCCCCAAGGTCGCGCATTTCGACCGCGTCGAGTGGCACATCATCGTGGATGCCGCGACCTCGGCCGCCGCACTCCAAACGGGTGAGATCGACTGGTACGAGCAGCCGCCGCCGGAAATCCAGATGCTGCTGCGCCGCAACCGCAACGTGAAGCTGGAGGCGATCGACCCGCTGCCGCTCACGGGCATCCTGCGCTTCAACCACCTCCATCCGCCCTTCGACAACAAGCGCCTGCGCCAGGCCCTGCTGCCCGCCATCAACCAGGCGGATTTCATGAGCGCCGTGGTCGGCACCAACACGGCCGACTACCGAACGGGCGTGGGCTTCTTCACGCCCGGCACGCCGCTTGCCAACGACGCGGCGATCGGCCCGCTCACCGGGCCGCGCAGCGTGGACCGCGCCCGCGCCCTGATGCGTGAGGCGGGCTACACCAACCAGCCCATGCGGCTGATCGGGCCTACCGACATCCTGGCGCCTTCCGCCATGACGCAGGTGGGCGCCGATCTCGTCCGGCGCCTCGGATTCAATGCCGACATCCTGCTGACCGACTGGGGCACGACCGTGCAGCGCCGCACCTCGCGCGAGCCGGTGGATCGCGGCGGCTGGAGCATGCTCTTCACCGCCTTCTCCTCCTTCGACTTCGCCAATCCGGCGGCGCATTTCCCGCTGCGCGGCAACGGCACCAACGCCTGGTTCGGCTGGCCCACCATCCCGCGCCTGGAAGAACTGCGCGACGCCTGGTTCGACGCGCCCGACTTGGCCACCGAGCAGCGCCTCGCGCGTGAGATGCAGACGGTGGCGATGGATGAGCTGCCCTACATCCCGGTGGGCTCCTACATGTCCATCACGGCGCTGCGCACCAACCTCACGGGCCGTGTCGGCGGGCTTGCGTTGTTCTGGGGCATCCAGCGAAGCTGAGACTTCATCAAGGGAGGACTGGGCGATGACACTCGGCAGGCGCGGCGTTTTGGCGGGGGCGGCGGCGAGCGTCGCGGCCCCGCAGGTCGTGGGCGCACAGAGCGCGGCGTCGCGGACCCTGCGGGTGATCCCGCAGGCCAACCTCACCAGCGTGGATCCGATCTGGACGACGGCCGTCGTCACCCGCAACCACGCCTTCCTGATCTACGACCAGCTGTGCGCGCAGGATTCCTCGGGCGCCATCCGGCCGCAGATGGCCGAGGGCTGGGTCGTCTCGGACGACCAGCTCTCCTGGACCTTCACGCTCCGCGAGGGCCTCGCCTTCCATGATGGCGAGCCGGTGCGTGCGCGGGACTGCGTGGCCTCGATCAACCGCTGGGCGCGACGTGATCCCTTCATGCAGGTGCTGTGGCCGAACGTGGCCGAGATCACGGCGCTGGATGACCGCCGCTTCCGCTTCCGCCTGCACCGGCCGACGCCGCTGCTGACGCTGGCCCTCGGCCAGACGCAATTCCCCTGCTTCATCATGCCCGAGCGCATCGCGCAGACGGATGCCTTCCAGCAGATCCGCGAGACGGTGGGCAGCGGCCCCTTCCGCTTCATCCCCGGCGAGTGGAACCCCGGCCAGAAGGCCGTCTGGGCGCGCAACGAGCGCTACGTGCCGCGGCAGGAGGCGGTGGATGGCCTGGCCGGCGGCCGCATCCCGCGCCTGGATCGCATCGAGTGGACCATCATCGTCGACTCCGCCACCAGCGCCAACGCGATCAATCAGGGCGAGCAGGATTACTGGGAATATCCGCTGCACGACCTGCTGCCGCTGCTGCGGCGCAACCGCCAGGTGGTGGTGGACCAGCGCCTGCAGGACGGAACCTATGGCATCGCGCGCTTCAACACGCTGCAGCCGCCCTTCAACAACCCCGCCATCCGCCGTGCCGTCGCCATGGCGGTGGACCAGCGCGACTATCTGCGCGCCGTCGCCGGCAATGACCAGGCGGGCTGGGGCGTCTGCGAGGGCGTCTTCACCTGCGACACGCCGCTCGCCAACACCATCGGCAGCGAGATCCTGCAGACGCGCAGCATCGAGCGCGCCCGCGCGGCCCTGCGCGAGGCCGGCTACAACAATGAGAAGGTCGTGCTGATCACGCCGGGCGACTACCCGCAGATCAACGCGCTGAGCCTCGTCACCGCCGACATCATGACGCGCATGGGCATGAACGTCGAAGTCATCTCTACCGACTGGGGCACGCTGGTGCAGCGCCGCGCGAGCCGCGAGCCGGTGGAGCGTGGCGGCTGGAGCATCATCCACACCACCGCCTCGGGCCAGTCGCTCGCCCTGCCCGTGTTCCACCTCTTCCTGCGCGCCAATGGGCCCAATGCCTGGTTCGGCTGGCCAAATGTGCCGGAGGTCGAGCAACTCCGCGGCGAATGGGTGGAGAAGGGGGCTGATGCCGCCGAGGGCCGCCGCATCGCACAGGCGCTGAACGCGGCCGCCATGCGCGAGATGTACTACATGCCGCTCGGCTACTACTGGCAGCCCAGCGCCTGGCGCCGCAACATCCAGGGCGTTTTCCGCGCGCCCGCCACCGTGTTCTGGAACATCAGCAAGACATGACAGAGATCTCCCGCCGCGCCGCCATCTCCGGCGCGGCCGCCATGATGGCCGCGCCGCGTCTCGCCTCGGCCCAGGCCAATGCGCGCCTGCTGCGATTCATCCCTCAGGCCAACCTGGCCAGCCTCGACCCGGTCTGGAGCTCGGCCGTCATCGTCCGCAATCACGGGCTGATGATCTATGACCTGCTCTACGGGCTGGGCTCCGACTACCAGGTGCGCCCGCAGATGGCGCAGGGGCATGTGATCAGCGATGACGGGCTGACCTGGACCATCACGCTGCGCGAGGGTCTTCGCTTCCATGACGGCGAGCCCGTGCGCGCGCGGGACTGCGTCGCCTCCATCCTGCGCTGGTCCAAGCGCGACGTGCTGGGCCAGCGCCTGGACGCGCTGGCCGATGAGGTTGCGGCACCGGATGACCGCACCATCCGCATCCGGCTGAAGCGCCCCTGGCCCGGCCTCGCCTGGGCGCTGGGCAAGCCCTCCGCCAATATCTGCGCCATCATGCCCGAGCGGATCGCCCGGACGGACCCCTTCACGCAGATCACGGAGGCCACCGGCAGCGGGCCCTTCCGCTTCCGCCAGGACCTGTTCCGGCCCGGCGACGTCGCCGTCTATGAGCGCTTCACGGATTACGTGCCGCGCGACGAGCCGATCAACTTCCTGGCGGGTGGCAAGCGGGTGAATTTCGACCGCGTGGAATGGAAGGTCATGCCCGACCCCGCCACCGCCGGCGCCGCGCTGCAGAACAACGAGGCGGATTGGTGGGAGACCCCGCTGCCCGACCTGCTGCCGCTCCTGCGCCGCAACCGTGAGATCGAGATCGGCGTGGTCAACCCGGCCGGCAACCTGGGCGTGCTGCGCTTCAACTTCCTGCATGCGCCCTTCAACGACGTGGCGGTGCGGCGCGCGCTGCTGCCCGCCGTCAACCAGCGCGACTTCATGAATGCTGCGATCGGCACGGACCCCGCGCTGTCCGTGGTGCCGGCAGGCGTCTTCACGCCGGGGACGCCGCTGGCCAATGATGCCGGCCTTGAGGTGCTGTCGGGCCCGCGCAACCTCGATGCCGCGCGTGCGGCCCTGCGCGCCTCCGGCTATGCCGGGCAGCGCGTGGTGCTGATGTCGGCGACCGACCTGCCGGTGCTGCAGAACCTCTCGGAAGTGGCGGCAGACCTGCTGCGGCGCGTCGGCTTCAACGTGGATTTCCCGGCGATGGACTGGGGCACGCAGATCCAGCGCCGCACCAACCGCAACGGGGTGGAGCAGGGGGGCTGGAGCGCCTTCTGCACCACCTGGGAAGGGCTCGACGTCTCGGTGCCCGGCAGCCACCAGCCATTGCGCGGCCATGGCTCGGCCGCCTGGTCCGGCTGGCCGACCATGCCGCGCCTCGAAGAGCTTCGCGAGGAATGGTTCACCGCCCCCGATACCGCCGCAGCGCGGCGCATCGCGGAGGAGATCCAGCGCGTGGCGTGGCAGGAGGTGCCCTTCATCCCGCTCGGTCTCGTGCGGCCCCCGCAGGCCTGGCGTCGCAGCATCACGGATGTGGTCCGCGGCGGGTCTTCATTGTTCTGGGGTGTGCGCCGCGCCTGAGTGGCACAGGACGTGCTTGGCAGCGCGCCATGGGCGCGCGTCGGCGGGGGACGCTGGCGCGATGCCCAAGGTTGGTGCAGATATCGGTGAAAGTTACAGCAAGTCGTCGGCGAGAGGCCGGGCGCTCAGGGAGAACGGGTTAATGGATCGTAGAAGTTTCCTCCAGGCGGGCGTTGCCGCCACCGCGGCCACCACGGGCCTCTCGGCGCCCGCGCTGAGCCAGGGCGCGGCCGCGCGCACGCTGCGCTTCGTCCCCCAGGCGAACCTCGCCAATTACGACCCGATCTGGGGCACCCAGTTCGTCGTCCGCAACGCCTCGATGCTGGTGTGGGACACGCTCTACGGCATCGACAACACCTTCACGCCGCGCCGCCAGATGGTGGAGAGCGAGACGGTCAGCGCCGATGGCCTGACCTGGACCTTCCGCCTGCGCGAGGGCCTTCGCTGGCATGATGGCGAGCCGGTCCGCGCCGCCGACTGCGTCGCCTCGCTCAACCGCTGGTGCGTGCGCGACGGCATGGGCCAGATGATCCGCGCGATCCAGCAGGAACTCGTGGCGGTGGATGACCGCACCTTCCGCTGGGTCCTGCGCCAGCCCTATCCGAAGATGCTGCTCGCACTCGGCAAGAACAACACGCCGATCGCCTTCATGATGCCTGAGCGCATCGCGCGGACCGATCCGTTCCAGCAGATCACCGAATATGTCGGCTCCGGCCCGATGCGGTTCAACCGCTCCGAATGGGTGCCCGGCGCGCGCGCGACCTGGAGCCGCTTCGACCAGTACCAGCCCCGCAGCGAGGCGCCGAACTGGCTCTCGGGCGGCAAGCGCATGATGGTGGACCGCGTCGAGTGGATCATCCAGCCCGACGCCGCGACGGCGGGCGCCGCCCTTCAGTCGGGCGAGGTGGATTGGTGGGAAACCCCGCTCAACGACCTCATCCCCGTGCTGCGGCGGAACCGCAACATCCGCGTGGATGTGGCCGACCCGCTGGGCAATGTGGGCTGCTTCCGCTTCAACCACCTGCACGCGCCGTTCAACAACCCGCGCATCCGCCAGGCCGTGGCCTGGATCGTCAACCAGCCGGATTTCATGCGCGCCGTGGTTGGCAATGACGACGCGCTGTGGAAGCAGATGAACGGCTTCTTCACGCCCGACACGCCCAACTACACCGAGGCCGGCGGCGAGATCCTCTCCCGCCCGCGCGATCCGGCGATGGCGCGCCGCCTGCTGCAGGAAGCGGGCTACAACAACGAGCCGGTGACGATGATCGTGGGCCAGGACATCGCGGCGCTCTCGGCCATGGGCCAGGTGGCGAATGCCGCGCTGCGCGCCATCGGCATGAACGTGGACTATGTCGCGACCGACTGGGGCACCGTCGGCGCCCGCCGCGCGAGCCGCGAGCCGCGCGACCGTGGCGGCTGGAACATCTTCTTCACCTGGTTCGCCGGTGCGGACTGCACCAACCCCGCCTCCTATCTCGGCCTGCGCGCGAGCGGCGATCAGGCCTGGTTCGGCTGGCCGAACGACCCGGCGATCGAAGCGGGGCGCGACAAGTGGTTCGCCGCGACCAACGCGGCACAGGAGAAGGCCGCCTGCGACGAGATCAACGTCGCCGCCTGCCAGAGCCTGCCCTTCGTGCCGACGGGCTTCTACCGCGCCTATCAGGCGTGGCGCGGCAACGTCACCGGCATCGTGGCCGGTCCGCTGCCCTGGTTCTGGGGCGTCTCCAAGTCGTGATGCTGCGAAGCCGATACGGCTTGCGGACTTGCCGCCGGGACGCCACAAAGCGTCCCGGCGGAGCATGGCGTTGGGGGAATTTTTGAATGTGGGCCTATATCGTCCGGCGCGTGCTGGCGACCATTCCGGTCATGGCGGTCGTCGCACTCTTCGTCTTCTCGCTGCTCTATCTCGCGCCGGGTGATCCGGCCGCCGTCATCGCCGGTGACCAGGCGACGCCCGACGATGTGGAACGCATCCGCGCTTCGCTCGGGCTCGACCGGCCCTATCTGGTGCGCTTCGGCGCCTGGGTCTGGGACATCCTGCATGGCGACCTCGGCACTTCGATCTTCACCAACCTGCCGGTCAGTCACATGATCGCGCAACGCATCGAGCCGACGCTCTCGCTCATGGTGGTGACGCTGATCCTGGCGGTCTCGATCGCCGTGCCGATGGGCGTGGTGGCCGCCTGGAAGCAGGGGACCACCATCGACCGCGCCGTGATGGCCTTCGCGGTGCTTGGCTTCTCGGTGCCCGTCTTCGTGGTGGGCTACCTGCTCGCCTTCGTCTTCGCGCTCGAACTCGATTGGCTGCCTGTTCAGGGCTACACGCCCTTCAGCCAGGGCTTCTTCCCCTGGATGGAGAACCTGATCCTGCCGGCCGTGGCGCTGGGCGGCGTCTATATCGCGCTCATCGCCCGCATCACCCGCGCCACCATGCTGGAGGTGCTGAGCCAGGACTACATCCGCACGGCGCGCGCCAAGGGTGCGGGCCAGCGCAGCATCCTCTTCCTGCACGCGCTGAAGAACGCGGCCGTGCCCATCGTCACCATCATCGGCATCGGCATCGCGCTGCTGATCGGCGGCGCGGTGGTGACGGAGAGCGTCTTTGCGATCCCGGGCCTCGGCCGCCTCACGGTGGATGCGATCCTGCGGCGCGACTACCCGGTCATCCAGGGCGTCGTGCTCCTGTTCAGCTTCGTCTACGTGCTGGTCAATCTGCTGATCGACCTTCTCTACACCCTCTTCGACCCGAGGATCCGCTACTGATGGCCCTCCTCCGCACGATGCATCCAGTCCTGCCCGTGGAGGCGACATGAGCACCACCACGCTTCCGCCCGGCGTCACCATCCCGCCCGGGGTGACCATCCCGCCCGGCCTCGCCATCGCGCAGCCGACGCAGGACATCCTCTCCAATGTGAAGCCGCGCCGGGGCTTCTTCGGCTTCCTGCGCCGGTATCCGACGATCGCCATCGGCGGCGGCCTGCTGCTCGTGATGCTGTTCGTCGCGGTCTTCGCGCCGTTCCTCTGGACGAAGGACCCGACGGCGCTGGCGCCGGCGCTGCGCACCCGTGAGCCCGGCGCGCAATTCTGGTTCGGCTCCGACATGCTGGGGCGGGACGTCTATTCCCGCGTGCTCTACGGCGCGCGCGTCTCGCTGCTGGTGGGCTTCTCGGTCGCCTTCTTCGCTTCGATCATCGGGCTGACCATCGGCCTGATCTCGGGCTTCAGCCGACTGGCGGACAGCATCATCATGCGCGTCATGGACGGCATGATGAGCATTCCGCCCATCCTGCTGGCCATCGCGCTGATGGCGCTGACCCGCGGCTCGGTGCAGAACGTCATCCTCGCCATCACCATCGCCGAAGTGCCGCGCGTCTCGCGCCTGGTGCGCGGCGTGGTGCTCTCGCTGCGCGAGCAGCCCTATGTTGAGGCGGCGGTGGCGTCCGGCACCAAGACGCCCGTCATCATCTTCAAGCACATCCTGCCCAACACGCTGGCGCCGCTGACGGTGCAGGCCACCTTCATCTGCGCAGCTGCGATGATCACGGAGGCGATTCTCTCCTTCATCGGCGCGGGCACGCCGCCCATCATTCCGTCCTGGGGCAACATCATGGCCGAGGGCCGCGCGCTCTGGCAGGTGAAGCCCTACATCGTCTTCTTCCCCGCCATCTTCCTCTCGATCACCGTGCTCGCGGTGAACCTGCTGGGCGATGGCCTGCGCGACGCGATCGACCCGCGCCTGGCGACCAAGCTGTGAGCACCAATCCCATGGCCGACAATCGCGACATCCTCCTGGAGGTGGACAACCTCCAGACCCATTTCCGCACCATGGACGGCGTCAACCGCGCCGTGGATGGCGTCAGCTTCCACGTCCGCTCGGGCGAGACGCTGGCGATCGTGGGCGAGAGCGGCTGCGGCAAGTCCGTCACCGCCATGTCCATCCTGCGCCTGATCCCGGAGCCTCCGGGCAAGATCGCGGGCGCCATCCGCTTCCAGGGCAAGGACCTGCTGAAATGCTCGGACCGCGAGATGCGCGCCATCCGCGGCAATGAGATCAGCATGATCTTCCAGGAGCCGATGACCTCGCTGAACCCGGTGCTCACCAATGGGCGCCAGATCGGCGAGACGCTGCGGCTGCATCAGGGCCTCTCCAAGCAGCAGGCCGAGGACCGCGCGGTCGAGATGCTGAAGCTGGTCGGCATCCCCGAGCCCGGCCGGCGCGTGCGCGAATATCCGCACCAGCTCTCGGGCGGCATGCGCCAGCGCGTGATGATCGCCATCGCGCTCGCCTGCAACCCGAAGCTGCTGATCGCGGACGAGCCGACGACGGCGCTCGACGTGACGATCCAGGCGCAGATCCTGGACCTGATGCGCGACCTCAAGCACAGCGTGGGTGCCGCCATCGTGCTCATCACGCATGACCTTGGCGTTGTCGCCGAGGTCGCCGAGCGCGTGGTGGTCATGTATGCCGGGAAGAAAGTGGAGGAAGCGTCGGTGGGCGACCTCTTCCGCAACCCGCGCCACCCCTACACGCAAGGGCTCCTGGGCTCCGTGCCCAAGCTCGGCTCCTCGCTGACCGGCGAGACCTCGCGCCTCGCCGAAATTCCGGGCCTGGTGCCCAGCCTCAAGCAGAAGATCCCGGGTTGCGTCTTCGCGACGCGCTGCCCGGCCGTCACCGATCTCTGCCGCGCCGTGGCGCCCGCCTTGCAGGAAAAGGCGCCCGGCCACATCGCCGCCTGCCATTACGCCCAGGTCGAAGGGTCCGTCGCCGCATGAGCACCTCCGTCAAAACCGGCGAGCGCATCCTCGAGGTCACGGACCTCAAGAAGCACTTCCCCATCCGGGGCGGGCTGCTCGGCTCCACCGTGGGCTATGTCTATGCTGTGGATGGCGTCTCCTTCCACATCAACAAGGGCGAGACGCTCTCGCTCGTGGGCGAATCGGGGTGCGGCAAGTCCACGGTGGGCAAGGCGGTCCTGCGGCTGTTTCCGCTGACATCCGGCCAGGTGGTGCTGAACAACCGCCGCATCGATGACCTCTCCACGAGCACGCTGCGACCGCTGCGCCGACAGATTCAGGTCGTCTTCCAGGACCCGTTCTCCTCGCTCAACCCGCGCATGCGGGTGCGCGAGATCCTGGCCGAGCCGATCCGCAACTTCGGGCTCGCGAAGAACGAGGCCGAGGTGGATGAGCGCGTGGGCCAGCTCATGGATAAGGTCCGCCTGCCGCGGGATGCCGTGAATCGCTGGCCGCATGAATTCTCGGGCGGGCAGCGGCAGCGCATCTGCATCGCGCGTGCGCTGGCGGCCGAGCCCGACGTGATCGTCTGCGATGAGGCGGTCTCCGCGCTCGATGTGTCGGTGAAGGCGCAGATCGTCAACCTGCTGCAGGATTTGCAGTCGGAACTCGGCCTCGCCATGCTGTTCATCAGCCATGACCTCGCCATCGTCGAGCATATGACGCATCGCGTGGCGGTCATGTATCTCGGCAAGATCGTCGAGGTCGCGGACCGTAAGTCGCTCTTCGGCTCGCCCCGCCACCCCTATACGGAGGCGCTGCTCTCCGCCGTGCCGGTGCCCGTGCCGGGTGCCATGCGCGAGCGCATCGTGCTGCAGGGCGATGTGCCGAGCCCGATCAAGCCGCCCAAGGGCTGCCGCTTCCACACGCGCTGCCCCTATGCCTTCGACCGCTGCCGGTCGGAGGAGCCGGCGTTGCGCGATGACGGCACCGGGCACCTCGCGGCCTGCCACCTGCATGATCGCCCGGCGGCGGAGAATCCGCTGCTGAACAAGGCGCCGCCCACCGCCTTCCGGACGGCCGACGCCTGAGCGACCAGCCCCTCCGCTTCGTGGCCCGCGCGCCACGAAGCCTCTTCGGCCGACTCGTGAAATGGGGCTTCTGGCTCGCAGTGCTCGCACCGCCGCTGCTCATGCTCGGCACCTGCGCCGGCTTGCAGCGCTTCGTCTTCTCGGAGGATGAGGAAGTGGCGGCGGGGGCCATGATGTTCGGTGCGGGGGCGCTCGGCCTGCTCTGGGCCTTCTGGCTGCTGGCCGTCCCTGTCATGGGCCTGCTGCTGCTGCTGACGCGCGGCAGGCGCCTCGTCATCGAGCAGCCGGCGCCGGGGATGAAACAACCCGACGCTTGACGCCTTGCGTGACTTTGGCGAGGCTCCGACTCAACACAGTGCATGGACGGGGAGACGGTTGATGCCGCAGGTCACGCTTACGGTGAACGGCAAGACGCATACGGTCGAGGTCGAGGGCCGCACCCTCCTGGTCGAGTTGCTGCGCGAAAAGCTGCGCCTCACCGGCACCCATGTCGGCTGCGACACCAGCCAGTGCGGCGCCTGCGTCGTGCATATCGACGGCAACAGCGTGAAGTCCTGCACCACGCTGGCCGTGATGGCCGACGGTGCCTCGGTCACCACCATCGAGGGTCTGGCCGCGGCCGATGGCACGCTGCACCCGATGCAGGAAGCCTTCCGCGAGTATCACGCGCTCCAGTGCGGCTTCTGCACGCCTGGCATGGTGATGTCCGCCGTGGATCTCGTCGCCAAGAATCCACAAGGCCTCTCCGAGCAGGAGATCCGCGAGGGGCTCGAGGGCAATCTCTGCCGCTGCACGGGTTACCACAACATCGTGAAGGCCATCGCGGCCGCCCAGGATGTGATGCACGGCAAGCGCACGAGCATCGCCGCCGCAGCGGAGTAATTTGGCGCTCAGTGGGGCATAAGCGGCGCCAAAGCCGCGGCCCCGGGTGGGGAGGCCATCACCCCGCCAACAACCAGGGAGGAATCGCGCATGAACGTCGTCACGCCGTTCGAAGGCATTGGTGCGAGTGTCCGCCGCAAGGAGGATGTCCGCTTCCTCTCCGGCCGCGGGCAATACACGGATGACATCAACCGCCCCGGCCAGGCCCATGCCTGGATCCTGCGCAGCCAGCATGCGCATGCGCGCATCCTGAACATCGACACGGCGGCCGCTTCGGCCATGCCGGGCGTCGTCGCGATCTATACCAGCGCCGATCTCGCCGCCATCGGGGGCCTGCCCTGCGGCTGGCAGATCCACAACAAGGACGGCACGCCCATGGCGGAGCCGAAGCACCCCGTCCTCGCCGAGGGGAAGGTGCGCCATGTGGGCGACCCCATCGCCGTCGTCATCGCCGAGACCCGTGCCCAGGCGCGCGACGCGGCCGAGGCGATCTTCGTCGAGTTCGATGTGCTGCCGGCGGTGAGCCAGACCACGGCCGCCTTGGCCGCCGACGCGCCCCGCGTGCATGACGATGTGGCCGGCAACCTCTGCTACGACTGGCATATCGGCGACAAGGCGTTGGTGGATGCCGCCTTCGAGAAGGCGGCGCATCGCGTCGTCTTCGAGACGACGAACCAGCGTCTTGTCCCCAACGCCATGGAGCCGCGCTGCGCCGTCGGCGATTATGACACCACCACGGGCGAGCACACGCTCTTCACCACCAGCCAGAACCCGCATGTGATCCGGCTGCTGATGGGCGCCTTCGTGCTGCAGATCCCCGAGGCGAAGCTGCGCGTCGTGGCCCCCGATGTGGGCGGCGGCTTCGGCAGCAAGATCTACCACTATGCCGAGGAGGCGATCGTCACCTGGGCGGCCGCCAAGCTCGGCCGCGCGGTGAAGTGGACGGCCGACCGCACCGAGGCCTTCATGTCCGACGCGCATGGCCGTGACCATGTGACCCGCGCCGAGCTGGCGCTGGACAAGGAGGGCACCTTCCTTGGCCTGCGCGTGCTGACGCATGCCAACATGGGCGCCTATCTCTCCACCTTTGCCCCGTGTGTGCCGACCTATCTCTACGCCACGCTGCTCGCCGGCGTGTATTCGACGCCCGCCATCTATGCCGAGGTGAAGGCGGTCTTCACCCACACCGTCCCGGTGGATGCCTATCGCGGCGCGGGCCGGCCGGAGGCGACCTATCTGCTGGAGCGCCTGGTTGATGTCGCCGCCAAGCAATGCGGCTTCGACCGCGTGAAGCTGCGCCGGCGCAACTTCATCCCGACTGACGCCTTCCCCTACCAGACGCCCGTCGCCCTCCAGTATGACAGCGGCGACTATTTCTCGACGCTCGACCAGGCGCTGAAGACGGCCGACTGGGCCGGTTTCGAGGCGCGCCGGGCGGAGGCACGGCTGCGCGGCAAGCTGCGTGGCATCGGCATCTCCACCTATCTGGAGGCCTGCGGCATCGCGCCGTCCGCGGTGGTGGGTTCGCTCGGCGCCCGCGCCGGTCTCTACGAGGTGGGCGTCATCCGCGTCCACCCGACGGGTTCCGTCACGGTGCTGACCGGCGCGCACAGCCACGGCCAGGGCCATGAGACGACCTTCGCGCAGCTCGTGGCCGACAAGCTCGGCGTCTCCATCGCCAATGTGGACATCGTGCATGGCGACACGGCCAAGGTACCATTCGGCATGGGCACCTATGGCAGCCGTTCGCTCGCCGTCGGCGGCTCGGCCATGGAGAAGGCGATGGACAAGATCATCGCCAAGGGCAAGCGAATCGCCGCCCATCTGATGGAAGCCTCGGTCGAGGATGTGGAGTTCGACCGCGGCACCTTCCGCGTGGCCGGCACCGACAAGACCAAGACGCTGACCGATGTCAGCCTCGCGGCCTATGTCCCCCACAACTATCCGATCGACGAGATCGAGCCCGGGCTGGAGGAGACCGCCTTCTACGACCCGAAGAACTTCACCTATCCGGGCGGCTGCCACATCGCGGAAGTCGAGATCGAGATGGAGACGGGCAAGGTCTCCATGGTGAACTTCACCGCGGTGGACGATGTGGGCCGGGTCATCAACCCGATGATCGTTGAAGGCCAGGTGCAGGGCGGCGTCGCCCAGGGCATCGGTCAGGCGCTGCTGGAAGCCTGCGTCTATGACCAGGACGGCCAGCTCATGAGCGGTTCGATGATGGACTACACCATGCCGCGCGCCGATGATCTGGCGCCGGTCAGCGTCGCGACCCACACCACGCTCTGCACCCACAACCCGCTCGGCGTGAAGGGCTGCGGCGAGGTGGGGGCCATCGGCTCGCCGCCGGCCGTGATCAACGCGGTGGTGGATGCGCTGCGCGATTACGGCGTGGAACACATCGAGATGCCCGCGACAGCGCCGAAAATCTGGTCCATCATCCACGGCAAGAGCGTTTAAGGAGCGACCCGCATGTATGATTTCGCCTACCACAAGCCCGCTTCCGTGGCCGATGCCGTCAAGCTCCTGGCGGCCGATCCGGAGGCCAAGCCCGTCTCCGGCGGCCACACGCTGCTGCCCGCGCTGAAGCACCGGCTGAACAAGCCCTCCGCACTGGTGGACCTCTCCGGCATTGCGGAGATGAAGGGGATCAGGCGCGAAGGGAATTCGCTCATCATCGGCGCGCTGACCAAGCATGTCGAAGTGGCGAAGAGCGCCGAGGTGAAGGCCGCGATTCCCGCGCTGGCCTACATGGCGAGCCATATCGGCGACAACCAGGTCCGCAACCGCGGCACCATCGGCGGATCGGTCTCCAACAACGATCCGGCGGCGGATTACCCGGCGGCCGTGCTGGGCCTGGGGGCGACCATCCACACGAGCAAGCGCAAGATCGCGGCGGATGACTTCTTCCAGGGCATGTTCACGACGGCGCTGGAGGAGGGCGAGATCCTCGTCGCCATCGAATTCCCGATTCCGGAGAAGGCGGGCTACGCCAAGCTGAAGAACCCGGCCAGCCGCTACGTCATGGCGGGCGCCTTCGTCTCCAAGGGCCCGTCGGGCCTTCGCGTCGCCATCAACGGCGCGGGACCCTGCGTGTTCCGCCAGAGCGACATGGAGGCCGCGCT
This sequence comes from Sediminicoccus sp. BL-A-41-H5, assembly GCF_050632405.1. Taxonomy (NCBI): domain Bacteria; kingdom Pseudomonadati; phylum Pseudomonadota; class Alphaproteobacteria; order Acetobacterales; family Roseomonadaceae; genus Sediminicoccus; species Sediminicoccus sp. BL-A-41-H5. The sequence continues at coordinate 369,773 of NZ_CP192601.1, forward strand.
CGGCCGCAACTGGTCGCCCGATGCGGTGGCGGGCGTGAAGCAGCCGGCCGATGGGCTGAACAGCGACATCCATGGCAGCGCCGAATACCGCGCGCATCTGGTGACGGTGATGGCCAAGCGCGCGGTCGCCGCCGCGGGCTGAGATCGTGGCGGCCGACCAGATTCTTTTCTTCCTGGCGGCCGCCTCCCTCCTGGCTCTGACCCCGGGGCCCGGGATGTTTTACGTCGGCGCCCGGACACTTTCGGGCGGACTGGGCGCGGGGCTTTCCTCCACTCTCGGCACGGGGGTCGGCGGCCTCGTCCACGTCCTGGCCGGGGCCTTCGGCGTGTCCGCGCTGATCCTCGCCAGCGCCGAGGCCTTCACCGCGATGAAGCTGCTGGGCGGGTTCTACCTCGTCTGGCTTGGCTGGCGCTCCTGGCGCGAGGCGGGGGCGGCGCTGCCGTTGGACGCACCGCTGCCGGCGCTGGGCCTTTGGCGCACCTTCCGAGAAGGCGCGGTGGTCGAGGCGCTCAACCCCAAGACGGCGCTCTTCTTCCTGGCCTTCCTGCCGCAATTCGTCGTGCTCGAGCGTGGCGGCGTGGTGGAACAGTTCCTGCTGCTGGGCGGCATCTGTGTGGCGCTCAACACGCTGGTGGATGCGGGCGTGGCGCTGGCGGCGGGGCGGTTGCGCGGGGCCTTCGACCAGCGCGGCGGGCTGCTGCGGCGGATGCGGCAGGGCAGTGCGGCGATGATCATGGCGCTGGGGCTTGGCGTGCTGTTGCTGCGACGGCCGGCCGCCTGACGCCGTGGCGGCGCGTCGGCTCCATAGCGTTCATGACGCCGCTGCCGAGCAACTGACCTGGAGCGTCCTTGCATTCCGTGAGACTGCGTGGACTGCTGCGATGTCGCTCGCGAGCGCGGCAGAGGGCATCCTGCGGGGTGAAGCTTCGTCGGCAAGATACGATGTCGTGAAAGACCTGCGCGATACCTGCGGAGATGAAGCGGCAAGGCGGTCCAAGCCGAACGCAGCGATTCAATGGTTACGCCATGCCGGACCAACTGGGGCTGCAAGTGAATGGGGGCCAGCCGATGCGGCTCTTTGGATCACCAGCGCGGCGCTGGAAATGGAGCGCGCGTTTCCAGACCAGCCGTTGCCGCTGGCCGCGCACGAATTCTTGCGACAGCAGGATGCCGAGCTGAAAGATGGCAAGAGCCTTCCCCGGCGAGGGTAGCCGCCACATGCTGGCCCTCGCCGGGCTGGCCGCCTAACATCAAGCCATGCAGCTCGACGATCCCGGCGTCATCGCCGAAGCCCGTGCCGTCTTCGACCGATACGAGGACGCGCTGATGAACAACCGCACCGAGGTGCTGGACAGCATCTTCTGGGCCGACACGCGCACGGTGCGATTCGGCATCACCGAGATCCTCTACGGGATCGAGGCGATCCGCGCCTTCCGCTCCAGCGTGAAGGCCTATGCGAAGCGGGTGCAGAAGTGCGTGCACATCACCAGCTTCGGCCAGGACTTCGCCTGCACGCATCTGGAATATGAGCGCGTCGGCACCGGGCTGATCGGGCGGGAGACGAAGATCATGGTGCGCCTCCCGGATGTGGGCTGGCGCGTGGTCTCGGCGCATGTTTCGCTGCTGACGAACACCGATCCGGGGAGGGTCTGATGCACGTCGCCATCCTCGGCGGCGGCATCGTCGGCGCCTGCACCGCGCTCGCGGCCCAGCGCGCGGGCTTCACCGTCACGCTGATCGAGCCCGAGACGCCGGGCGGCGAGCAGGCGGCGAGCTATGGCAATGGCTGCTGGCTCAGCCCCTCCAGCGTCGTGCCGCCCGCCGTACCGGGCCTCTGGAAAAAGCTGCCCAAGTTCCTGAGCGACCCGCTGGGTCCGCTCGCCATCCGCTGGCGCTACCTGCCCCAGGTGGCGCCCTGGCTGATCCGCTACCTGCTGGCCGGCTGGACCGAATCGCGGGTGATGAAGACCGGCCACGCCCTGCGGGCGCTGGTCGCCGGCGCGCCGGAGCTGCACGCAGCACTCGCCGAGGAAGCCGGCGTCGGCCATCTGATCGAGCGGCGCGGCCTGCTCTACATCTACCCGAGCCGGGCGGATTTCGAGGCCGAGGCGCTGGCCTGGCGCGTCCGGCGCGAGACGGGCGTGAAGTGGCTCGAACTCAGCGAGGACGAGCTCCGCCAGCGCGAGCCGGACCTCGACCGCCGGTACAGCTTCGGCGTTATGGTGGAGGAGGGGGGGCATTGCCTCAATCCGGGCGCCTATGTCGCGGCTCTCATCGCCCAGGCCGAGGCGCAGGGGATGAAGCGCCTCGCGGCGCGCGCGACCGGATTCGTCATGGATGGGGGCCGCCTCAAGGCCATCCGCACCGACCAGGGCGACGTCCCGGCCGACAAGGCGGTGATCTCGGCCGGCGCCTATTCGCGCGTCCTGGCGCGCGCCGCGGGCGATGACCTACCGCTCGAGACCGAGCGCGGCTACCACGCCGTGATCGCCGATGCCGAGGCCGGCCCGCGCACGCCGATGATGCCCTCCGACGGCAAGATGAGCCTGACCTGGACGGCGACGGGCCTGCGGGTGGCGGGCCAGGTGGAGATCGCGGGGCTTGAGGCCGCCCCCAACTGGAAGCGCGCGGAAATCCTGCGCGATCATCTGCTGCGCAGTTTTCCTGGCCTGCCGCGGGATTTGCCCGCCGATCGGGTGAAATTCTGGATGGGCCATCGCCCCTCCATGCCCGATGGCCTGCCCTGCCTCGGCCCTGCCTCGGCGAGCGCCGATATCCTGCACGGCTTCGGCCATGGGCATGTGGGGCTGGTGGCCGCACCGCGCTCGGCGGAACTGCTGGTGGCGCTGCTGGCGGGGAAGCCCGCGCCCATTCCGGCGGGACCTTATTCGCCCGGGCGGTTTCGGTGAGTTTTTTGCGTGCATTTCCAAATCAGCAGTGGCATGGTTCGGATACGCCGGCCCAGCATCCCGTTTGGCTGCGAACACTAGCGTGGATTGAAGAGCGACGTGTCTGACGATTATTCGCCTGCGGGCGGTGACACTGGCCTGATCGAGGCCAAGGTGAAGTGGTATAATGGGCGCAAGGGCTTCGGCTTCGTGCTCGGCCCTGATGGGCAGGATGTGTTCTTCCACGCATCCGCGTTGACGGATGCGGGCATCGAACAGCCCGACACCGACGATATTCTGGTGTGCGAGATCGGGTCCGACCGTCAGGGTCGCCGGCTCGTCACCCGCATCACCGAGTTGAAGCGCGGCCCGGGTGGCGGTGCGTCGCGCGGTGGCTTCGGCGATCGTCCGCCGCGTCGTGACTTCGGCGGCCCCGGTGGCGGTTTCGGCGATCGTCCGCCGCGCCGTGACTTTGGTGGCCCCGGCGGCGGTTTCGGCGATCGTCCGCCGCGCCGCGACTTTGGTGGCCCCGGTGGTGGCTTCGGCGACCGTCCTCCGCGCCGTGATTTTGGCGGCGGCGGTGGTGGCTTCGGCGGCCCGCGCTCCGGCGGCTTCGGTGGTGGTGGCGGCGACCGGCCGCCGCGCCGCAACTTTGATGAGGGCACCGGCCCGGTCTATCCGCTGAACGGCACCGTGAAGTGGTTCGACCAGGTGCGTGGCTTCGGCTTCGTGACGCCGGAAGATGGTGGCCAGGACGTGTTCCTGCACTCCTCCGTCCTGACGCGCGCCGGCCGCACCGACCTCGCTCAGGGCGAGAAGGTCTCGCTCGATGTGCGTGACGGCCAGCGTGGCCGCCAGGCGATCGGCATGAAGTAAGCCTGGCGCTTCGGCGCTGGCTTGGCGAAGGCCCCGCGAGAGATCGCGGGGCCTTTTGCGTTTCTTAACCTGCACGGACGCAGCCTCAGGGCATGCGCTTCCTGCTTCTCGGCCTGCTGATGAGTTGGCCCGCCGCCGCCCAGGTTCCGATCTGCCAGGCGGAGCGCGAGGGGATGACCGCCTGCTTCGATGGCCGCCTCTGCCGCTGCCGCTTTGAGGCGGGCGGGCAGCTCACCGGCCGGTCGGACGGCTTCCGCTGGGATTGCGGGGCGCTGCGCCCCGATTGCCGGCCGGCACCCGCGACGCTGCCACAGCCCGATGCGCCGCCCTGGCCGCAATACATCCCGCCGCCGCAGCTCTGGCTGCAGCCCCCCAAGCCGCGCTGACGCTCACGCCCGCGCCACGCGCCGCCAAAGCGTGAGCCCCGCCGCGAGCAGCGTCACACCCGCGCAGATCATCCCGGCCAGAACCGCGGGCCGCGGCCCGAAGGCGAGGTCCAGATTGGCCATGGCGATGCGCCCAGCCGGCAGGTTGGAGAAGGCCGAGTACCAGAGGTACTCGATCAGCACGCCGCCCAGCAGCGCGGCGAGGGTCAGACCCATCAGCGCCAGCAGGTTCGTTTGCCAACGGGCGGGCAAAGCGCGCCAGCCCAGCAGCCAGACCAGTAGTCCGGCCAGCACCACGGCGCGCGAGATGTCGGATTTCGACTGGATGAAGGCATGCAGCAGCCCCAGCAGCATCACCGGAAACACCAGCCGGTGCAGCCGCTTCCAGCCCCGCCCGAGCCGCTTCATCCAGCCATCGGTGGAGGTCCAGCCCAGCACGACGAGGCCCAGCAGCGCGGCGAAGCCGATGGTGAGATAGACGCGGCTCACGATCTCGAGGCCCACGCGCAGCAGCCGCCAATTCTGGTCGCCGATGTAGAGTAGGAAGTGCAGCAGCACCCAGGCGAGCGCGCCGAGGCCCAGCATGCGCCGCAGTTGGAAAAGCTTCGGCCAGCCCAGCACGCGGCCGAGCGGCGTGACGGCGAGCGTCGCCACCAGCAGGCGGATGGCCCAGCGCCCGGTCTCATGCGTCGCGGCTTCCAGCGGCTCGGGGCCGAGGCCATCGCTCAGCCAGAGCTGCAGGAGGCGCAGCGCGGGCAGCGTCATGACCAGCAGCGTGATGATACGCAGGACAGAGAGCCGGCCCGCGCGGTCGCGCCAGGGGGTGAAGCTCATGCCCAGCCCCGGGCGCGGATCTCGGCCACCACGCGCCCCGTCTCGTCCCGCGCCGCGCGGGGCGGGGGCAGGGGGTCGCCCAGCCGCGCCGCGAGGCTGGCGCTGAGCAGGCTTCGGATCATGGCCTGATGGCGTGGCCCGAGTCCGCCGGGGTCGGCCACGAGGATCGGCGCCTCGGTGATCAGCGCCTCGGAGAGCATGGAAATCGAATCACCTGTCACGACAAGCCGATCGGCCTTGGCCAGCATGGCGAGATATGGGTTCGCCCCGGGCCCGCCCCAGGGATACAGGACATGCGGAAAATTCCGCAGCGTGGCGGCTACCGCCTCGGTGGCGGGCGGGCCGGTTCGGCGGGAGGCGGTGACCAGAAGGCTGGCACCCAGTCCCATGGCCTCTGTCGCGATCCGCGCGGCCTGCCCGGGGTCCAGCCCCTCGCCGCGCACCGGCCCTCCCAGCAGCAGCGTGACGATGGGCCGGGGCAGGGTGGCGAAGTCGGGGAAGGCCGCCGGTGCCGCGGCCAGCGCCTCGGGCGTCAGGCGATGGGTCGCGCCCTGGATCACCAGCACATTGGGCGCCGGCGCCGGGTGGTCATGCGCGCCCAGCAGCAGCAGGTCGAAATCGCAGGCGCCGAAGCCCGGCCGCATCGCATGCACCGTTCGCGCCCCGCGCCGCCGCAGCCAGCGCGACACCGGCGCCGAGCGCCGCCCGGCCGAGATCACCAGGCTCGGCCAGGGCGGCACGAAGGCGCTGCGGTCGGCCAGGCCCACCAGCGTCGGCCAGGGCCAGGGCAGCTTGGCGAGCGGCCCGAAGCGCAGCGGCACGCGGCGGAAGGGCAGCCCCAGCCGTTCGGCGATGCCCAGCGCCTGCGCCGCCGTACCCGCGCGCGGATCTTCCAGCACCCAGATCATGGACGGCGAACGCAGCCGGCGTTACGAGACGCCATCAGGATCGGAGTGAGAGAATGAGCGGCCATCACGCCTCGGATTGGGACAGGGACGCGGCACTGACCACGGCGCGCATCCTGCTGGAGATCAAGGCGGTGAATTTCCGCCCCGAGGAACCCTATACCCTCACCTCCGGCTGGAAGTCGCCCGTCTACATCGATTGCCGCAAGATCATCTCCTACCCGCGCGCGCGCACCCGCATCTGCGACCTGGGTGTCGAGAAGATCAACCGGAACGTGGGCTTCGAGACGATCGAGAGCATCGCCGGCGGCGAGACGGCGGGCATCCCCTTCGCGGCCTGGATCGCCGACCGGATGAACCTGCCCATGGCCTATGTGCGCAAGAAGCCCAAGGGTTTCGGCCGCAACGCGCTGATCGAGGGCGATGTGCCCGTCGAGCGCGAGACGCTGCTGGTGGAGGACCTCACCACCGACGGCGCGAGCAAGATCCGCTTCGCCGAGGCGCTGCGCGAGGCGGGCGCGAAATGCGCGCATACCTTCGTGGTGTTCTACTACGGCGTCTTCCCCGGCAGCTTCGAGCAGATGAAGGCCATGGGCCTCTCGCTGCATCACCTCGCCACCTGGTGGGATGTGCTCGAGGTCTGCCGCGAGCGCGCCTATTTCCCCGAATCCGCGCTCTCGGGCGTGCGCAAGTTCCTGGAGGACCCGGTGGCCTGGTCCCGCGCGCATGGCGGCGTCGGCAGCCTGGAGGAGGCGCTGGCGCACAAGGGTAAGGCGGGTTGATCCGCCTTCTCGTCACGCTGCTCTGCCTCGCGCTGCCCGCGCTGGCGCAGCCCCAGCGCGACACGCTCACCATCGGCATCACGCAGTATCCGTCCACGCTGCATCCCAACATCGAGAACATGGTGGCGAAGTCCTACACGCTGGGCTTCGTCCGCCGCCCCGTCACCGCCTATGACGCCGACTGGCAGCTGATCTGCCTGCTCTGCGAGAGCATCCCCACGCTGGAGAATGGCCTCGCCGTGCGGGAGACGACGCCCGACGGCAAGCCCGGCCTGCGCGTCACCTGGCGCCTGCGCGAAGGGCTGCGCTGGGGCGATGGCACGCCCATCACCACCGAGGATCTGCGCTTCACCTATGATGCGGGCCGCGAGGGGACGACGGGCATCGGTCCCGCCGAATTCTTCCGCTCGGCCTATGAGTTCATCGCCGAGGACGCCCGGAGCTTCACGCTGCGCTTCGACCGCGTGACCTTCCAGTTCGCGAGCCTCGGCGATTTCGCGCCGCTGCCCGCGCATCTGGAGCGCGCCCGCTGGGAGAGCGACCCGCGGACCTATCGCACGCGCACGCTCTATGACACGGAGCCGGCCAACCCCGGCCTCTGGAACGGCCCCTACCGGATCACCCAGGTGCAGGCGGGCAGCGCCATCACGCTGGAGCGCAACCCGCATTGGTCGGGCCCGGCTCCAGCCTTCCGCCGCATCGTGATCCGCACCGTGGAGAGCACGCCGGCGCTGGAGGCGCAGTTGCTCGCCGGCCAGGTGGACATGATCGCGGGCGAGCTCGGCCTGCCGGTGGAGCAGGCGACCGCGTTGATCCGGCGCACGGGGAACCGCTTCCGCGCCGAATACCGCCCGGGCCTGATCTATGAGCACATGGACCTGAACCTCGATGTGCCCGCGCTGACCGACCGCCGCGTGCGCCAGGCGCTTCTGCTGGCGCTGGACCGCGGGCAGATCGTCGCGCGCCTCTTCGAGGGGCGGCAGACCGTCGCGCAGACCAGCGTGAACCCGCTCGACTGGCCGCATGACGCCGATGTCCGCAGCTACCCCCATGACCCCGCACGCGCCGCCGCGTTGCTGGCGGAAGCCGGCTGGACGCCGGGGCCCGACGGCATCCGCCGCAACGCCGAAGGCCAGCGCCTCTCCTTCGAGCTGATGACCACCGCCGGCAACCGCTCGCGCGAGGCGGTGCAGCAGGTGATCCAGGCGCAGTGGCGGCAGGTGGGTGTCGAGGCGCGCATCCGCAACGAGCCGCCACGCGTGCTCTTCGGCGAGACGCTCTCGCGCCGCCGTTTCCAGGGTGCCGCGCTTTTTGCCTGGGTCTCGGCGCCCGAGAGCGTGCCGCGCTCAAGCCTGCATTCGGACGAGATTCCGCGCGCCGAGCGCAACTGGTCCGGCCAGAACTATGCGGGCTTCCGCAACGCCGAGATGGACGCGCTGCTGGAAGCCCTGCCGCAAGAGCTGGATCGCGAGAAGCGGCGCGTGCTGTGGCACCGGCTCCAGGCGATCTATGCCGAGGAACTGCCGGCGCTGCCGCTCTGGTTCCGGCAGGACGCGCATCTCTGGCCCGCCTGGCTCACCGGCGTGCGCCCGACAGGGCATCTGAACCCCTCCAGCCTCTGGGTCGAGGAGTGGCGTGTGCGCTGATGCTGGACCATGTCTCCATCACCGTCTCGGAGCTGGCGCGCAGCGCGCCCTTCTATGACGCGGTGATGGCGGCGCTTGGCGTCCCTTGTGTCTGGCGTGAGGCGGATGCCATCGGCTACGGCGCGCGGGACAGCGGCGCGGGCTATCTCACCATCCGCCAATGCCCGGGCGTTGTGGCGGATCGCCGGCATTGGGCCTTTCGCGCGCCGGGCCGCGCCGCGGTGGACGCCTTTCACGCGGCGGGCCTTGCCATGGGCGGCACGGATGACGGCGGGCCCGGCCTGCGGCCACACTACCACGCGCATTACTACGCCGCCTTCCTGCTCGATCCGGACGGCAACCGCGTGGAAGCGGTCTGCCACGCGCCATGATCCGGCTGGTCCTCTCGCGCCTTGCGCAGATCGCCGCCACCGCCGCCATCCTCTCGCTTTGCGCCTTCCTGCTCATTGCGCTCATGCCGGGCGATCCGATCGACCTCGCCATCGCGGGCGATCCGCGCCTTTCGGCCGAGGATGCGGCGCGGCTGCGCGCGCTGCACGGGCTCGATCAGCCGCTGATGGCCCGCTACATCGCCTGGGCGGGCGCGGTGCTGGAGGGGCGCTTCGGACATTCGCGCCTCTTTGCCCAGCCGGTCGCGGCGCTGCTCTGGCCCGCGTTGCTGAGTTCGCTCGAATTGCTCGGGCTGGCGCTGCTGCTGGCGGCCGGGTTCGGCATCGCGCTCGGCGCCCTGGCGGCGCTGCGGCCGCGCGCGGCACCCTTCGTGCAGGGGCTGGCGCTGGTGGCGCAGGCCGTGCCCTCCTTCTGGCTGGGCATCCTGCTGATCATCCTGTTTGCCGTGCAACTTGGCTGGTTGCCGGCGGGAGGCGAGGGCGGCTGGAGCTACCTGATCCTGCCGGTCGCCACCCTCTGCTTCGCCAATCTCGCCGCCTATGCCCGGCATGGCGCCGCCGCGCTCGCCCATGCGCTGAACGAGCCGCATATCCGCACCGCCCGCGCCAAGGGCGCCGGCGAGCGGCGCATCCTGCTGGCCCATGCCCTGCCCAATGCCGGCGTGCCGCTGCTGACCATCGCCGCACTCGATGCCGGCGCGCTCGTCTCGGGCGCGCTCATCACCGAGACGATCTTCGCCCGCCCCGGCATGGGCAAGCTGATCTACGACGCTGTCATGGGCAATGACTTCAACCTCGCCTTGCTGGCCCTGCTGGTGGTGGCGGTGGTGACCATGCTGGCGACGCTGGCGGCCGATCTCGCCCAGCGTTGGCTGGATCCGAGGGTGGCATGATGACCGGCCGATTCACGCCGCCGGGCTTCGCCCTCTGGCGATCGGACGTGGCATGATGACCGGCCGATTCACGCCGCCGGACTGCGCCCTCCGGCGATCGGACGTGGCGTGAGGGCGGGCCTCGCCCTGCTGGCGGCGCTTGTCCTGGCCGCGCTCGCCGCGCCCTTCGCGGCAGCCGCACTGGGCCATGATCCCTTCCTGCCCGACCTCTTCAATCGCTTCGCGCCCCCCAGCGCCCAACATCCGCTCGGCACGGATGAGTTGGGCCGCGACCTGCTGCTGCGCCTGCTGGAGGGCGCGCGCGTGTCGCTCGCGGTGGGCCTGCTCGCCGCCCTTGCCGCCACGCTCATCGGCACGCTGGTGGGGCTCATGGCGGCCTGGCGCGGTGGGTTCTGGGATGCGGTGCTGATGCGCCTTGCCGACGGGCTCCTGGCTCTGCCGGCCCTGCCGCTGCTCGTGATCCTGGCCGCACTCGACCCCGCCGTGCTGGGCCTGCCGCGCGGCGAGGCGACGGCCGACATCCTGCGCATCGCCGTGCTGCTCGCCGCCTTCGGCTGGGTCGGTGTGGCGCGGCTGGTGCGGGCCACCGCGCTCTCGGTCCTCGCGCGGGATTTCGTGCGGGCGGCGCGGGCACTCGGCGTCTCCGAGGGCCGGGTGCTGTGGCGCCATGTGCTGCCGGAACTCGCGGCACCCATCGCCATCGCGACCGCGCTGGCCGTGGGCGGCGCCGTGCTGGCGGAGAGCACGCTGAGCTTCCTCGGCCTCGGCATCGCGCCGCCGGCGCCCTCCTGGGGCAACATGCTGGCCAATGCGCAGGAACTGGTCTTCCAGGCGCCGCTCGCGGCCCTGTGGCCGGGGCTGGCCATCCTGCTGACGGTGCTGGGCTGCAACCTCGTCGCTGATGGCGTGGCGCGCCGGCGTTAGGGGTTCTCCACCTTCGGCCAGTAGCGGCCGGTGAAGCGCCGGTAGGGGATGGCCGCGAAGTCGCGCAGGATGCCGGCCTCGGCCGCGCAATAACGGACCTCCCGCGCGAGCGGCGCGAAGGCCGCGTAGAAGTGCTGCGAGGACTTGACGACGACCAGGCGCTTGTCATGCAGCGTGCAGCCAAGCCCGGTGAAGGCGTCCGGGTGGAACACCTGCTGACGCGCGCTGGACAGGATGATGTGGATGCCTCCATCTCCACTTGGCGCCTCGATCCAGGCCGATGGCCCCATCTCGCTCCGCCCGCCCGAAAGCCCCGACTGCACATGGCGGTCCGTCACCGCATGCACGCGCACCATCAGGTCCAGCGGGTCGCCCGACATCAAGCCGCATTTTCCACCCAGCCGCAGCGGCATGACGGCGCCAGCCCCGGCCTCGCGCAGGAACGAGACGGCGATGGGGTCCCAGAACATGCCGATCGCCGCTTCGCGGACGCCGCGCGCCAGCATGCGCGCCAGCATGGCCGTGCAGTCCGACGGCGCGCCGCCGCCCGCATTATCCGAGGTTTCGGCCACCACCGTCGTGCCGGACGGCGCGGCCAGCGCCGCGTCAATCGCCTGGTCCGGCGTGTCGAAGCGCTTGCGGGTCGCCTCGCGCATCGCCCAGATGCGCTCGCCCCAGGCCCGCGCGGTGCGGGCGGCATGGCCCGCATCCCCATCGGCGATGGCGAGCACCTTCGCGCCCACATGCGGCACGTCCCCCCAGGGGAAGCCATGCGCGAAGGAGAGGGAGAGGATCTCGCCCCGCGCCTCGGTGGCCAGCATGTCCGCCACGAGGCCCTTCATCGGCTCCACCGGGGTCTGCCACATGTTGATCATGTGCAGCGGGTGGTACGCCATGACGGGCCGGATCTCCCGCCGCGCCGCGCGCAGGGCGAGGCGGAACAGGTCCGCCGCGCGCTCGGCCATGTCGGTATGCGGGTATTCCTTGTAGATGACGACGAGGTCCGCATTCGCGCGCAGCGTCTCGTCCAGGTGGCAATGCAGGTCGAGTTCGACGCCGATCACCACCTCAGGCCCCACGATTTCCCGCACGCGGCGCACCAGGTCGCTTTCGCAGTCGTCATAGCCCTCGGCCACCATGGCGCCGTGCAGGTTGAGCAGTACGATGTCCACCGGGCCGGCCGCGCGCAGATCGGCCAGGATCAGCTCGCGCAACTCCTCAAAGGCGGCGCGGGTCGTGGTGCCGCCGGGCTGGGCGTTGGCCGTGATGCTCTCCACCACGCCGATGTCCGCCTCCGCCGCCAGCCGGCGCCAGGCGATGAGCGGGACGTTGCCCCAGAAGGGCGGTGCCTGACTGCCCGCGTTCCGGCTGAAGCCGTTGCCGAGGAACGCCTCCCGTCCCGTCGGCAATGGTGAGAAGGTGTTGGTCTCGGTCAACAGTGCCGCCATGAAGAGCTTCATCGCAGCCGCCCCCTCAGCCGAGCGGGCCGACATGGCGGAGGAAGCTCGCGCGCACCGCCTCGGCATGGCCCTGCATCACGTCCCGCAGGTGCGAGAGGCTCTGAATCTCCTCATGCACCAGCGTGCCGGCGCCATGGCGCAGCGCCTCCTCCACGGTCACCGGCAGGCCGGGTTCCTTCCATTTGCCGACGGTCAGGCGCAGCAGGCCAAGCAGCGCGCGCCAGAGGCGTTCGGCCTGGATCAGCGTCGCCGCCTCGCGCTCCTCGATCAGCCCGGCGCGGCCGAGTTCGCCGAGCACCAGCCGTGTGGTCCGGCGCAGCAGGCGCGGATGGTGCGCGGCATGGGCCACGGTCAGCGCCTGGGCGATGAACTCCACCTCGACCAGGCCGCCCGGCATGGCCTTGAGGTCCCAGGGGCCATCGGCCGGTAATTCGCGCAGCATGCGCGCGCGCATCTGGGCGGCGTCCTTCAGCACGGCGGCGGCGTCGCGCGGTTCGGTCAGCGCGGCGTCCAGCGCCGCCTCGATGCGCTTGGTCAGCGCCGCGGGCCCGGCGATGACGCGCGCACGGGTCAGCGCCATCCGCTCCCAGGTCCAGGCCTCCTCGGCGTGGTAGCGCGCGAAGGTGGAAAGCCGCACCGCGACCGGGCCCTTGTTGCCCGAGGGCCTGAGCCGCATGTCCACCTCGAAGGCGCGCCCGTCGCGGCCGGGCGTGGTGAGCGCGGCCACCACCTGGTGCGAGAGGCGGATGAAGTATTCCGAGGGCGCCAGCGAACGCGGCCCGCCCTCGCTGCCCTCCGTCTCGGGCTCGTGCTCGTAGGTGAAGATCAGGTCCAGGTCGGAATTGGGCAGCATCTCCCGCCCGCCGAGCTTGCCGAGCGCCATCACCGCGAATTGCCCGCCCGGTACGCGGCCGAAGCGGCGGGCGAAGTCGCGCTCGACGGCCGGCAGCAGGGCGCAGATCGCCGCCTCGCCGACCGCGCTGCGCGCCTCGCCGCTGGAATCCGCATCCATCCGGCCTTCCAGCTCGGCCGCGTCCACCTCGAAGATGCGCTCGGTGACGAGGCGGCGCGTGGCTTCCAGCGCATCCTCGAGGTCGCGCGCCTCGCGCAGCAAGGCGGGCAGGGCGGCGAGCGGCTTCTCGCCGGGTGCGGCGTAGCTGCCGGCCAGGAGTCCCTCCAGCGCCGAGGGGCGCCGGGCTAGGTGGTCGGCCAGTTGCGGAGCGGCGCCCAGCAGCGCCGCCAGCCGGTCCATCAGGCGCGGATTGCGGTGCAGCAGCGAGAGGAACTGCACGCCCGCCGAGAGCTGGCCCAGCAGCCGGTCGAAGCGCGCGATGGCGGCTTCCGGCTCGCGCTGGCGCCCGAAGGCGGCCAGCAGGGCGGGCATCAGCTCGGTCAGCAATTCGCGCGCGCGCTCGCTGCGGGTGGCACGTGGGCGGCCATGATGCCAGCCGCGCACCATGGCGGCGATCGAAGGCGCCTCCCGGAAGCCCAGGCCCCGCAGGCTTTGCAGCGTCTCGGGGTCATCCTCCACGCCGGTGAACACCAGGTTGCCCGCGGCCTGGGGCGCCGTCAGCCGAGGCGCCGCCTCGAAGAGATGGCTGTAATGGCCCTGCACGCGGCGCTGATGCGCGGTCAGCGCCTCGGCGAAGCTCGCCGTGTCGGGGTAGCCCATGAAGCTCGCGATGCGGGCCAGTTCCTCCGGCTCCTCCGGCAGGCGATGGGTCTGCCGGTCATGCACCATCTGCAGCCGGTGCTCGGTGTTGCGCAGGAAGACGTAGGCATCCGCGAGGTCGGCCGCGGCACGGCGGTCCATCTTGCCGGCGGCCGCCAGCAGCGAGAGCGCGCCCAGCGTCGTCGGGTCGCGCAGCGCCGGGTCCCGCCCGCCCCAGATGAGCTGGAGCACCTGCACCGTGAACTCGATCTCGCGGATGCCGCCGCGCCCCAGCTTGACGTCGTGCCCCGCCACGGCAATCTCGCCACCCGCGCCGCGTTCGGCCTTGTGCAGATGGATTTGTCGCTTGATGGAATGGATGTCGGCGACGGCCGCGAAATCGAGGTGACGCCGCCAGACGAAGGGGCGCAGCTCGCGCAGGAAGGCCTCGCCCGCCGTGCGGTCGCCCGCCACCGGCCGCGCCTTGATCATCGCCGCCCGCTCCCAGTTCTGGCCGAGACTCTCGTAATAGGAGAGGGCCATGGGTACGCTCACGCAGAGCGGCGTGGCCGCCGGGTCCGGGCGCAACCGGAGGTCGGTGCGGAAGACGTAGCCTTCGCCCGTGCGTTCCTCCATGAGGCGCACCAGGTCCCGCGCGATCCGGATATAGGGCGCCGCGCCATATTCTTCGTGATAGGAAGGCCCCTCCGGGTCATGCAGCAGCAAGAGGTCGATATCCGAGGAGTAGTTCAGCTCGCGCCCGCCGAGCTTCCCCATGCCAAGCACGATGAGGCCGGAGCCCTTCGTGATCTGCCGGGGCTCGCCCTTGGTGCGGGCCAGCCGGATCTGTCCGCGCCGCGCGGCCTCCAGCAGCAGGTGCGCGCAGGCGAAATCGATGGTGAGGTCCGCCAGCTCGCTCAGCGCGCCGGTGACGCGGTCGAGCGGCCAGAGGCCGGCCAGGTCCGCCGCCGCCGCCACCAGCGCGCCCTGGCGCTTGGCGCGGCGCAGCAGGCTCATCACCGCCTCGCGGGGGGAGGCCGGGTCCGCCTTGGTCAGCGGCTCCAGCGCGCATTGCATGGCCTCCTCGGCGCCACGGTCGAGCAGACGCAGCAGGCTCGGCGCCTCATGCCAGCAGAGGTCGCTGAGATAGGGGCTGTGCGCGGCCAGCACGTCGAGCAGCGGCGCCGCATCCTCGCGCGCGGCCAGCGCTTGCTGCGCGGCGTCGCCCTCGGCGAGGCGGGCGCGCAGCAGGAGAATCGCCTGGGGGTCGTAGAGGGGCCTCGTGTCGTTCATGCGACAGGGGAGACGCCGCGATGAGCGCGGGTCAAGCCCCGCGCCGGCACGGGCCGCTCGCGCTGCGACTGTGCCTCGGCCTTCTCGCCGCGCTGCCGCTGCTGGCGGGGCTGGCGCTGGGAATGCTGGCATGGCGGCTCTCCACCGATCCGGTGTCGAGCAGCTTCCTCGCGCGGCGGATCGAGGCGGGGGTGAACCTTCCCGGCAACCGCCTGCGGGTCGAGATCGGCCGCGCCACCATCGCCTGGCAGGGATGGCATGGCGAGGGCGCGCCGATCGATGTCCGCCTCTCCGACGTCATCCTGCGCGACGCCGCGGGGCGTGAGCGCGGGCACCTGCCGGATGCGAATGTCACGCTCGCCCTCGGGCCGCTGCTGCGCGGGGTGCTGGCGCCGGCCAGCATCGAGATGCACGGGCCGAGCCTGACCCTCCGCCGCGACACGGAGGGCGGGATCGCGCTTGACAGCGGCGCGGCCGAGCCGCCCGCCGCGGAGGCCGACCCCCATGCCACCCAGGAAGGCTTCGCCGACATCCTGGCCGACCTGATGCGCCCGCCGGAGGACCGGCTGCGCCACACCTCCTTCCGGCGAATGCGCGTCACTGGCGGGACCGTCACCGTGCGGGACGATCGGCTCGGCTTCGACTGGGCGCTGAAGGACCCGATCCTCGACCTGCGCCGCCTGCCGGCCGGCGGCCTGGAGGCGGATGGCGAGGCGACCTTGCAGGTCAACGGCGTGGACATCCCGGTCCATGTCACCGGCAGCGTGCTGGGCGCGCCGTTGCGCTTCTCCGTCGGCTTTGACCTGCCGGTGCTGCGCCCCTCTGAGGTTTCCACCCTGCTGCCGCCGCTTGGGCCGCTCGCCATCCTGAACGCGGCGGTCGCCATCCGCGCCTCGGCGGATTTCGACGCGGTGGGGCGCAACACCGGCTTCGGCCTGGCGCTGGTGGCCGAGGAGGGGGGCGCCCTGCAGCTCACCCCACGCACGCGGTTGCCTTTCCAGCGCCTCGTCGCGCGCCTGGCCGGCAGCGAGACACGCATGGCCCTGGAGGAGGCGCGGCTCGAGCTGCCCGGCACCCATGGCGCGACGCTCGAGGCCGATGGCGACCTGCGCCGGACGGAGCAGGGCTGGGCGGGCGAATTGCGCGCCTCGCTCGACCGGCTCGACCTGGCAGAACTCCCGCTCCTCTGGCCCAATGACCTGGCGCCCGAAACGCGCGAGGCGGTGCGCCTCGCCATCCCGCAGGGCATGCTGCGCGAGGCCAGCCTGCGCCTGGGCATCGCCGCCGGCGCCGAGCTGAACGACTGGCGCGCGACGGAAGGCCGCGTCGCGGGCGGGTTGAGCGAGACGCGCCTCGCGCTCCCGGCCGGCGGCGCCCTCGCGATCCAGGCCGCCAGCTTCCATGCCCGCGCCTCGGGCGACGCCATGGCGATCGAGACGCTGACGCTGCGCCTGCCTGCGCCCGGTGGCGTCACCACCCTCGAGGCCAGCGGCGAGGCGCGGCTGGAGGCCGGGCGCTGGCGCGGCGCGCTCGACCTGGCACTCGACCGCGTGGCCCTGGCCGATCTCCAGGTGCTCTGGCCGGCCAGCCTTGCCGAGGGCGCGCGGGACTGGATCACCGGCAACATCACGACGGGCGAGGCGAGCGGCGGCCGCTGGCGGATCGAGGCCGAGAGCGCGCCCGGCTTCGCCGACGCGGCGGTGAAGGGCCTGACCGGCACGGCCGACCTCCGGCAGGCCACGGTGCATTGGCTGCGCCCCATGCCGCCGGTGCGCGGCGTGCATGGCCGGGCGCAATTCGGCCTGACCGAGATCACGGTGCAGACCACCGGCGGGCGGCTCGACAATGCCGCGGGCCAGCCGGGCGGCATCGAGCTCAAGCCCTCCACGCTGCGCTTCCTGCTGCCCCCGGGCGGCACCGCCAGCACGGAGATGGCCATCCAGCTGGCCGGTCCCGTCACCGAGACGGTGGCCATCCTCCGCCATCCCCGGCTGCGCCTCTTCGAGCGGCGACCCTTCCCGGTGCAGCCGGTGGCAGGCACGCAGGAGGGGCGGCTCAACATCGCCTTCCCGATGGTCGCCGACCTCAGCATGGACATGGTCCGCCTGAACGCCGAGGCGAAGGTGAGCAATGGCCGCTTCACGCGCCTCCTGCTCGAGCGCGACCTGGAGGAGGCCAGTTTCGACCTGACGGTGGACATGGACCAGCTGCGCCTGAACGGCACGGCCTCGCTGCTCGCCGTGCCGCTGCGCCTCAATGTCGAGATGGATTTCCGCGCGGGCCCCGCGAACCAGGTGGTGGTACGCGAGGTGATCACCGGCCGCCCCGATGCGCGCCGCATCGCGGAGCTCGGCTTCGACATGGGCGCGCTGGTGAGCGGGCCCATCGCGCTGGAGGTGCGGACCGAGCGCCGGCGCAACGGGCAATACACGGTGAACCTGCGGGGAGATCTGCGCGATTCCGTGCTGGCCTTCCGGCCACTCGGCTGGAGCAAGCCCGCCGGCAGCCCGGGCCGGGCCGATGCGTCGCTGCGGCTGCAGGGCGACCAGCTCACCAGCATCGAGGGCATCCGGATCGAGGCCCTGGAACTGGCGCTGCGCGCCCGCGCCGTCGCCCGTGCCGGCCGCATCGAGCGCGTCGAGCTGCAGGAGACGGGCTTCGGCGCGAGCCGCCTTGTGGGCGATGCGCGGGCGCCCAGCGCGCCGGGCGGCGCCTGGTCCATCTCGTTGCGCGGCCCGGTGCTGGATTTGCGCTCGCTCTTCGGCCCCTCGGGCCATGTCGCCGGCGGCGCGCGCGAGGCCGAGCCGGTCGAGGGGCCGCAGCCGCCCCTCGCGCTCGACCTGCGCTTCGACCAGGTGATGCTGGCGCCGGGGCGGGATGTCTTCGCCGCCCAGGCGCGCGGCCGGCTCGACACAGCGGGCGTCCTGCGCGAGGCCCATCTGCGCGCCCGCACCTCGCGGACGGCGGGCAATTTCGACCTCACCATGACGCCGCGTGGCGAGGCGCGGCACTTGCGCGGGAATGCCGAGGATGGCGGCGCCCTGCTGCGCGCCTTCGGCCTTATCGGGACCATCGATGGCGGGCGCATGCAGCTGAACGCCGAATACGCGGAATCGCGCCCCGGCACGCCGCTCACCGGCACGGCGGAGCTGGAGGGCTTCACCGTCCGCAACGCGCCGGCGCTGGGCAAGCTGCTCCAGGCCATGACGCTCTTCGGGCTGGTCGAGGCGGTGCAGGGCGGCTCGGGCCTCGTCTTCAGCCGGGCGGTGGTGCCCTTCAGCCTCTCGCCGACCGAGTTGCGGCTGAACGATGCCCGCGCCTTCTCGGCCTCGCTCGGCCTCACGGCCCGCGGGCGGGTGCTGCGCGAGCGCGTGATCCTCGACCTCGATGGCACCATCGTGCCGGCCTATTTCTTCAACACGCTATTGGGCAACCTGCCGCTGGTGGGGCGCCTCTTCAGCCCCGAGGCGGGGGGCGGGGTCTTCGCCGCCACCTTCCGCGCGCAGGGCCCGCCCGAGGATGCGGAGATCACGGTCAATCCGCTGGCCATGGTCACGCCGGGCTTCCTGCGCGGCATGTTCGGCCTGGCCGAGACGGCCCGGCCGGGGCGTTAGGGATTCCTTCACAAAGGGCGACGGATCATCCGGACATCTTCGCAGAACAGGTGTCCCCCATGCTTGCCGTCTTTCGTTCCGTCCGAGCCCCCATCCTCGGCGGCTGCCTTTTGCTGGCCGGGCTTGCCATCATCCCCGCCGCCTTCGTTCTGCAAGGCGCCTGGCGGGAATGGGGCGCGGCCAGCCAGGCGCTCCGGATGGACCAGGCCGGCAATCGGCTGAATGAGGCCCTGTTCGAGCTGCTCCTGGAACGTGCCGCGACCAATGCCGCGCTCAATGCCCCCGCCGCGCTCGCCGCCCCGGCGTCGGACGCCATCGCCCGCAGCCGGCGGCAGTTCGACGCCAAGATGGCCGAGGCGCGCGCGGCATTGCTCCGTGCCGAAGCGGCCGACACCCAACGCATGCTGCGCGAACTGGACGAGGGGGTGGCGCGCCTCACCAGCCTTCGTGGCCGTGCGGATGCCCAGTTGGCCCGTCCCTTCGCCGAGCGTCAGGCCGATTTCGCTCGTGGAGGCTTCTTCCGCGAGATGTCGGAATTCGTCGAGCTCCAGCAGGGCATCTGGGCCCTGCTGTTGCAACGCGGCGGCGTGATCGACCCCATGGTCGCGCGGGTGAACGCGCTCAAGCAGGGCTCCTGGCTGGCGCGCGACGCCGCCGGGCGGGAGCGCAGCACGGTGGCCAATGCGCTCTCCGCCAACCGCGCCCTCACGGTCGAGGAGCGTTCCGTCATCCAAGCCTCGCGGGGGGCGGTCGACATCGCCTGGCGGATGATCGAAGCCGACCCCACGGTGCGCAGCGAGCCGCGCCTCGTCGCCGCCATGGCCGAGGCGCGGCGCGATTATTTCGAAGCCTTCCGCGCCCTTTCCTCCGCGCAGGCCGACCCAGGGCCAAACCGCATGCAAGGCGCCGCCTTCATCGAGCGCACCACGCCCCTGATCGGCAGCCTGCTCGCGGTGCGCGACGCCGCGACCCTGGTGACGGAGGAGCAACTCGAGGCCGTGGTGGACGATGCCGGGTTGCGTGCGGGCTTTGCCCTGCTGGTGCTGCTGGGGGCCATGGCCGGCCTTGCCCTTTCGGCCGCGCTGCTGGTGTGGCGCGTCCTTCGCCCGCTGGCGCGGCTGGAGGCGGCGACGGCGCGGCTCAAGGCGCGGGACTACGAGACGGAGGTGCCCGGCACCACCGGCCAGGATGAATTCGCGCGCCTCGCGCAGGCGCTGGACGCGCTGCGCCAGGAGGCGGCGCGGGCCGACAGCATGGACCGGGCGGCCGAAGCGGAACGCCAGGCGGCGGAGGCCGAGCGCCGCGCCGCGCGCCTCGCCCTGGCCCAGCGCATCGAGGGCTCGATCGGCGGCGTCGTGGAGCGCCTGGGCCTGGAAGTCGGCACACTGCGCGGCGCCGCGCATGCGCTGAGCGAGAGCACGGGCCAGACCGCCCGCCAGGCCGACGAGGTCTCGGCCAGTGCCGGCCAGGCGAGCGGTAATGTGCAGACCGTCTCGGCCGCGGCCGAGCAGTTGGCGGCCTCCGTTGGCGAGATCACGCGCCAGGTCTCCCAGGCGGCGCAGGTGGCCGCCCGCGCCATGGCGGAGACGCAGCGCACCGATGAGACCATGCGCGAGCTGAGTGCCGCGGCCGAGCGGATCGGCGAGGTGATCCGCCTGATCAGCGACATCGCCGGCCAGACCAACCTGCTGGCGCTGAATGCCACCATCGAGGCGGCGCGGGCGGGGGAGGCGGGCAAGGGCTTCGCCGTGGTCGCCTCCGAGGTGAAGAGCCTCGCCAGCCAGACCGGCCACGCGACGGGCGAGATCAGCGCGCAGATCGGCGCGATCCAGGCGGCGGCCACCGCCGCGGTGCGCTCCATCCAGGGGATCGGCGCCGTGGTCGAGGAGATCAACGAGGTGGCTGGCGCCATCGCGGCGGCCGTCGAGCAGCAGGGTGCGGCCACGCGTGAGATCGCCCGCAACGTGGCCGAGGCGGCGGCCGGGACCGATGCGGTCACCACGCAGATCGAGGCCGTGGGCGAGAGCATGAACGCCGCGCAGCAGGCGGTGGCGCAGCTCAGCGGCGGCACCGACGCCGTGGCCGGCCAGGGCGAGGCGCTGCGCGCGGATCTCTCGGTCATGCTGGACGAGATGCGGGCAGCCTGACGCGCGGGCCCTTTCGCCGGTAAGCTCTCCCGGGATTCGGGAGAGCCTCATGTTCGGAAAGTCCATTCGTCGGCTGGAAGATGATCGCTTCCTGCGCGGGCAGGGGCGCTACCTCGCTGATGCGGATGCGCCAGAGGGCACGCTGCACGCGGTCTTCCTGCGCAGCCCGCATGCCCATGCGGGCCTGGACGCGATCAGCCTCGATGCCGCGCGGGCCGCGCCGGGGGTTCGCCTGATCCTGACAGGGGATGATCTGCGGGCGGCCGGCATCGGCAGCCTGCCCTGCCTGCCGATCCTGGACGCCGACCAGCCGCTGGCGGTCCCCCCGCGACCGGCGCTCGCGCAGGGCCGGGTGCGCCATGTGGGGGAGGCGGTGGCCTGCATCGTTGCGGAGAACGAGGCGGCGGCCGAGGATGCGGCGGAACTGATCGAGGTGGGCTACACGCCGCTGGATGCCGTGAGCACGCCCGCGGCCGCCATCGCGCCCGGCGCCGTGCAGTTGCATGAGGCGGCACCCGCCAACCTCGCCTTCCGCTGGCAGCGCGGCGATGCGGCGGCGGTCGCCGCCGCCATGGCGCGCGCCGCGCATGTCTCGACGCGGCATCTCGTGAACCAGCGCGTGGCCTGCGCGCCGATCGAGCCCCGCGCCGCCCTGGCCCATGTGAAGGATGGCGTGCTGACGCTGGAGCTGAACGGGCAGAACATGCACGCGATACGCGCGCAGGTGGCGACGGCGCTCGGCGTGGCGCCCGAAGGCCTGCACGTGCTGGCGCCCGATGTGGGCGGCGGCTTCGGCGTGAAGAACGTGGCCTTCGGCGAGCATGTGGTGCTGCTGCACGCCGCGCGCCTGCTGAGCCGGCCCATCCGCTGGGTCGCGCGGATGGGCGAGGACTTCGCCGCCTCCGCCCATGGGCGCGGGATGGAAGCCACGGCCCGCCTCGCCCTCGATGCCGAGGGGCGTTTCCTCGCGCTGGAGGTGGATTCGCTCTCCGAGATGGGCGCCTATCTCTCCTCCAACGGGCCCTATTGCGCGAGCCACACGCCGGCCACGGCCCTTTCGGGCATCTACGAGATCCCCGCGGTGCATTTCACCGCCCGGGGCGCCTTCAGCAACACCGCGCCGATGGAGGCCTAT
Source organism: Sediminicoccus sp. BL-A-41-H5 (assembly GCF_050632405.1). NCBI lineage: Bacteria > Pseudomonadati > Pseudomonadota > Alphaproteobacteria > Acetobacterales > Roseomonadaceae > Sediminicoccus > Sediminicoccus sp. BL-A-41-H5. Next base: position 391,597 of record NZ_CP192601.1, read on the forward strand.
CGCGGCGCAGGGAAGCCCGAGGCGAACTACATCATCGAGATGATGATCGAGGCCGCGGCAGCCGATACGGGGCGCGACGCGCAGGCGCTGCGCGAACTCAACGCCATTCGCGCCCTGCCGCATCGCTCGGCGCTGGGGCAGGAGATCCGGGACGGTGATTTCGCGGCACGCCTGATGGAGTGCGCGAGGCTGGCCGACCGCGCGGGCTTTCCCGCCCGCCGCGCCGAGAGTGCCAGACGCGGCAAGCGGCGGGGCTTCGGCCTGACCGGCTTCCTGGAGACGGCGAGGGGCGCGCCCGGCGAATGGGCCCGGCTGCGCGCGACACCCGATGGCCTCGTGGAACTCGCCATCGGCACGCAATCCAACGGCCAGGGGCATGAGACGAGCTTCCCGCAATATGTCGCGCATCTGCTTGACATCCCGATCGGGAGCATCCGCTACGTCCAGGCCGACACCGCCCGGGTGCTGCGCGGCAGCGGCCATGGCGGCGCGCGCAGCCTGCATATGGGAGGCGAGGCGATGCGCCAGGCGGCCGGTGCGCTGCTGGCCCATGCGCGCTCGGTGGCCGCCCGCCTGCTGCAATCCATGCCCGATGCGCTGCATTACGAGGCCGGGCGCTTCGCCCTGCCCGACGGGCGCGGCCTGACACTGGCCGAGATCGCCGCCGAGGAGGGGGCTCTGGAGGGCGAGGTCGCGCATGCGCTGGACCTCGTCACCTTCCCCAACGGCGCTCACGCGGCGGAGCTGGAGGTGGATGCCGAGACGGGCGAGGTGAGCCTGCTCAGCTACATCGCGGTGGATGACTATGGGCGCCTGCTCAACCCCATGCTGGCGCGCGGCCAGGTGCAGGGCGGTGTCGCGCAGGGCATCGGCCAGGCGCTGATGGAACGCATCGCCTATGATGCGGAGGGCGCGCAACTGCTCTCCGGCGGTTTCATGGACTACGCCATGCCCCGCGCGGCCGACCTGCCGGCGCTGCGCGTGGAACTGCGCGAGGACCAGCCGACCGCCGCGAACGGACTGGGCGTGAAGGGCACCGGCCAGGCCGGCTGCATCGCGGCCCCCCAGGCCATCATGGCGGCGATCCGTGATGCCGTGGGCGCCGATGTCCAGATGCCGGCCACGCCCGAGGCGCTGTGGCGGGCGATGTGGCGCCGGAATTAATTGAAATCTTCGACAATATTGCTACCTTAGGTGGCAATTTTGTTAAGGATTGCGCGTGTCCTGGCTCAGCGATTGGTTTGGCCGCCGCACAGCGTCACAGGCGGAGGCGCCGTCCCGCCCGCCCAGGCGTGGCTTCGCCGAGGCCCCGCAGCATTTCGGTGGGGCCACGACCCCGCAACCCTTCATCTCCACCGGCCCGCAGGGCCATCGCGGGCGGATGCGGGAGAAGCTGCTGGAACGCGGCCCCGATGCGCTGGCCGACTACGAAGTGCTGGAGATGCTGCTCTTCTTCGCCTTCAAGACAGGGGACACCAAGCCGCTCGCGAAGTCTCTGATCAACCAGTATGGCAGCTTCGCCCGCGTCATGGCCGCCCCGCAGGAGGCTCTGCTGGCCACGCGCGGCCTCGGCCCGCACAGCGTGGCGGCGTTGAAGCTCGTCCAGGCGGCGGCCCTGCGGATGATGCAGGCCGAGGTGGCCGAGCAGCCGGTGCTCAACAACTGGGACCGGCTGCTGGAGTATCTCACCGCGCGGCTGGCGCGCGAGAAGATCGAGCAGTTCCGCGTCCTGTTCCTCGATTCCAGGAACCGCCTGATCGCTGACGAGGCCCAGGCGCGCGGCACCGTGAACCACACGCCCGTCTATCCGCGCGAGGTGGTGAAGCGCGCGATCGAACTGCACGCCACGGCCCTGATCCTCGTGCACAACCACCCCTCGGGCGATCCCACGCCGAGCCGCTCCGACGTCGAGATGACGCAGCAGATCAAGGCGGCGGCCGGCCTGCTCGACATCACCCTGCATGACCACCTGATCCTCGGCCAGGGCCGGCATGTGAGCTTCCGGCGCGAGGGGCTGCTGTAGCCTTCAGCCGGGCGGTGTGGCGCGGCCCGCGCCCAGTTCGCGCGTCATCAGCACCGTGTCCACCCATTGGCCGTGCTTCCAGCCCGTGCCGGGCAGCAGGCCGGCGGGCTGGAAGCCACAGGCGGCGTGCAACCCTATGGAGGGCGCATTGCCGCTGTCGCCGATGACGGCGATCATCAGCCGGAAGCCGCTCTCGGCGCAGCGCGCGATCAGCGCCTCCAGCAGCGCGCGCCCGGCCCCCTGGCGGTTGCCGCCGGGGCGGACATAGACGCTGTTCTCCACGGTGAAGCGATAGGCCGGCCTGGCGCGATAGAGGCTGGCATAGGCATAGCCCAGCACCTCGCCCTCATGTTCCGCGACCAGGTAGGGGTAGCCGCCGGCCAGTACGGTGGCGCGGCGGCGCGTCATCTCGGCAAGGTCGGGCGGGTCGAGGTCGAAGCTCGCGCGGCCATGGGTCACCCAATGGGCGTAGATGGCGGTGATGGCGGGCAGGTCGGAATCGCGGGCGTCACGGATCGGCATGCGGCGGCGCTTAGACCCGCGCGCCGCCCGCGGGAAGCGGGACCCATCGCAGAAAGATCCGCCTCAGGCCGTCGCCAGCAGCGCGACACCCGCGGCGATCAGCGTGATCGCGGCGATCTTCTGCGCCCCCATCGTCTCGCCGAAGAAATACCAGCCAATGGCGGCGATCAGCACGTAGCTCGCCGCCGTGCAGGGCAGCGCGACGCTCATCGGGATGCGCCGCAGCGCCATGATGTAGAGCAGCGCGCCGAGGCCATAGAAGCAGAGGCCGAGCATGGTCTGCCAGCGCAGCATCTGCGCGAGGAAGCTGGCACCGCTGAGCGCCTCGGCGCCGGCCTTCAGCAGCACCTGGCCCACGAGGGAGGAGCAGATGGCGGCGGCGAGCGCGCCCCAATAGAGGCTCATTCCCCGCGCACCTTCTCGCGCGGCTCGATCACCTCGCGCACCACGCCCTGTGGCTTGCCGTTGGCCGACAGGAAGGCACGGCCGACATATTCGCCCATCACGCCCAGGATGGTGAACTGCACACCCGCGATCAGCAGCATGAGCATCATGGAGGAGGCCCAGCCGGAGGGCGTCTCGAAGAAGATCGCCTCGATGATGACGATGATGGCGACCAGGAAGCCCAGCATGCCCATCGCGACGCCGGCGAAGATGGCGAGCCTGAGCGGCAGCACCGAGAAATTGGTGGCGAGGTTCAGCCAGAGCCGCACCAGCCGCCGCATCGTGTAGTTGGAGACGCCATCCGCGCGCGCGTAATGCGCGACCTCGATCGAGGCGATGCGCTGCGTCACCTGCATGATCAGGCCGTCGATATAGGGGTAGGGCCCGGAATACTTCGTGACCTCGCGCACGACCATGGCGCTCATGCAGCGGAAGGAGGAGAGGTAGAGGCCCTTGGGCTTGTCCAGCAGGCTGTCCGCCACCTTGTTGGCGAAGCGGCTGCCGAGGTTGCGCCAGCCCTCGTGCTCCTTCTTGGCGTAGCGCGTGTAGACCACGTCCCACCCACCCAGCCGCGCATGGTCGTAGAGGCGGATGAGTTCCTCGGGCGGGTTCTGCAGGTCGTCATCCATGTTGATGACATAGGCGCCGCGGGCGTGGCGCAGGCCCGTCATCACGGCGTTGTGCTCGCCGAAATTGCGTGCGTGCTCGATGTAGGTGAGCGGCACCGTCGCCGTCTCGGCCAGGCGGCGGCAGACATCGCCGCTCTCGTCGGGGCTGCCGTCATTCACCAGGATGATCTCGATGCCGCCCGCGGGCTTGAGCTGCGAGACCGCCTCGACGAGGCGCCCGATGGTGCTGGCCCCGCGATAGACGGGCACCACGATGGAAAGGCCGACAGGGTGGTCGTTCATGGGCGTGCGGGGTCCAGGGGACGTGTTGCGGTGGCGAGGACGGAGCCGCCCGCCGGGAAGCGCAGGCCGGCGCCGAGCAGGGCCGCCTCCAGCCGGCAGACGGAATAGAGGCTGGCATCAAGCCAGGGCGGGAAGGGCGCGACATCGGAGGCCGCCCCCTCGTCGCGCCGCAGCACCTTGCGCTGCATCACCATGAGCGGCAGCAGCAGGCTGTTCCAGTGGCGCGGGGACGCCTGCTCGAACCCCGCTTCGCCCAGCACGGCGGCGGCGCGGGCGCGGTCGTAGCGGCGGGCGGTATGCACGCGCAAATCATGCGCCGAGCGCAGCCATTCATGCGCGGGAAGGTTGAGCACCAGCCGCCCCCCGGGCCGCAGCACGCGGCGGAACTCGGCCAGCGCCGCCGGCTCATCCACCGCCATGTGGCAGAGCACGTCGAGGCTGACCACGGCATCGAACTGCGCATCGGGGAAGGGCAGGGCGTTGATCGTCCCCGCCGCCACCTGGGCGCCCGCCTTGGCCGCGGCGCGGGAGGCGGCGATCTCGGCATATTCCAGGCCGAAGAGCTCGGCCTCGGGATAGGCGGCGCGCAGCTTGGCCAGGAAACCGCCCGTGCCGCAGCCGGCATCCAGGATGCGCGCCTGCGCGGGCAGGCCGGCCAGCGCCCGCAGCGCATGGCCGTGCATGGCGCGGTACCACCACATCCGGTCCTCGACCGCATCCATCAGATCGTATTCGGCGGCGTCCATGCTCCGGTTCTGGCCGGGTGACATGGCGCTTGCAAGCCCGGAACATGGCCAAGGGATGGCAGATGCGCGCAAAACCCGGTTGCGGCGCGCGGGCCAAGCGGGGAAGGATGTCCGGATGAGCTACCAGGACTTCCTCGGCCGCACGGAGACCCGTGAGGACCGCCTCGACCCCCGCCTGATCGAAGGTCTCGCCGCAACGCTGGACCGCCCCACGCCGGAGGGGGACGTCCCGCCGCTCTGGCACTGGATGCTCTTCCAGGATTGGCGCCGCCCCTCGGGCGTGGGGCCGGACGGCCACCCCAAGCGCGGTGGCTTCCTGCCGCCCGTGCACGAATTGCCGCGCCGCATGTGGGCGGGCGGCCGGCTCGACTTCCACACGAACGCGTTGCGCGCGGAAGACCGCGTGACGCGGCTCTCCACCATCGCGGCCATCTCCGAGAAGTCGGGCGGCTCGGGCAAGCTCGTCTTCGTCACGGTCCGGCATGAGATCACGGGTCCGCGCGGCCCGGTGCTGACCGAGGAGCATGACATCGTCTATCGTGGCACCGAGGGCGCCGCCGTGCGCCCGGCCGAACCCGCGCCCGCCTTCGCCGCCGACCAGCGGCTGGACCTCGTGCCCGACGCGCTGATGCTGTTCCGCTACTCGGCGCTCACCGGCAATGGGCATCGCATCCATTACGACATGCCCTATGTGACCGGCGAGGAAGGCTATCCCGGCCTCATCGTCCATGGCCCGCTGCAGGCGACGCTGATGGCGCAGACCATCCTGGACGCGGCCCCCGGCAAGCGCCTCACGCGCTTCGCCTTCCGCGGCAAGCGCCCCTGCTTCGCGGGGAATGCGCTGTCCGTCCTCGCGCGTGTCGAGGGCGACGCCGCCACCGCGGAGACACGCGACCACGGGGGTGCCACCTGCATGCAGGCGGAAGCCTTGCTTGGATAAGGACCCGCCCGGGCGGTCCACCAGCGGTGAGGCCGCGGTGCGCGGCCTGATGCTGGCGGCCCTCGGCTACGCCATCATTTCCTTCGCGGATGCAGCCATCAAATTCGCGCTGCCCGTGGTGGGCGTGGCCGGCGCCATGCTCTGGCGCGGCGGCGCGGGCGCGCTCTCCATCGCGCTGCTGACGCGCGGGCGGGGCCTCTGGCCGCGCAACAAGCGGCTGGTCTTCGGCCGCTCGATTATGCACTGCTCTGTCTCCATCCTCTGGTACTTCGTCTGGATGTCGGGCTTTGGCCTGGCCGACAGCTATGCGGTCGCGGCCGCGGCGCCGCTGCTGATGACGCTGCTCGCCATCCCCATGCTGGGCGAGCGCGTGGGTTGGCGGCGCTGGACCTCATGCGCGGTGGGCTTCATGGGCGTGATGTTCATGCTTCAACCAGGCGGCGAGCTCTGGCGGTGGGAGGCGGCGGTGCTGCTGGTCGCTGTCTGCGGCATGGCGCTCAGCCGCATCTGGACGCGCACGCTGGCGGCGACCGACACGCCGGCCTGCATCTCCTTCTGGCTGATGCTGACGCATATCCCGATGGGGCTGATGGTCCTGCCCATCGCCGCCCTCTGGCCGCCGGAGGGATTTCCGGACCTGTTTCCGCTGAGCTGGCTGCTGGCGCTGCTGCTCTTCTTCGGCGTCGCCAATGCGGCGGCGCACCTGCTTTTTGCGCGTGGCTTCGCGCTCGCCAACATCGCGTCGCTGGCGCCGCTGGAATACTCGCCGCTGCTCTGGGGCCTGGTGCTGGGCTATCTGATCTGGGCCGAGGTGCCAGCCTGGACCACACTGATCGGTGCCGGGATCGTCATCTGCGCCGGGCTCTACAATCTGCATCGCGAGCGGGTGCGCCGCGCGCAGGAAAGGGCGGAACGTGGCGCTTCGGCATGATGCGAGGCGCGGCGCACTGCTGATGCTCGCCTCCACCGCGCTCTTCACCATGATGAGCGCGGTGGTGAAGCTGGTGGGCGAGCGCATCCCCTTCTTTGAGATCATGTTCTTCCGCAGCATCCTGGCGCTGCCGGTCGTCTTCCTGATCGTGCTGCGGATGGGCGGGGGCGCGAGCCTCGCCACCCAGCGCTTCCCGCAGCATGTCATGCGCGCGATGACCGGCACGGCGGCCATGTCCTGCTCCTTCTTCGCGCTCACCGTGCTGCCGCTGGCCGAGCAGACGGCGCTGACCTTCACGACGCCCATCTTCGTGACGCTGCTGGCCATCCCTCTGCTGGGGGAGAAGGTGGGCATCCACCGGTTCAGCGCGGTGGCCTTGGGCTTCGTCGGCATCCTCGTCATCGCGCTCGGCAAGGGCGCCTTCATGGGGCCGATGGAGCCCTGGATCATCTTCGGCATGGTCGTGGCCGTGATGCATGGCGTCTTTTCGGCCGCCACGACGCTGCTGGTCCGCAGCCTCTCCGCCACCGAACGCTCCACCACCATCGTGCTGTGGCAGTCGCTGCTGATGACAGGCTTCACCGCTTTGACGCTGCCCTTCGTCTGGGTCACGCCCACGGGGCATGAATGGCTGCTGCTGCTGGTGATCGGCCTGGTCGGCGGTGTCGCACAGGTGATGCTGACGGAGGCCTATGCGAGTGCGCAGGTCTCCTCCCTCGGCGCCTATTCCTACACGGGCATTCTCTGGGCGGTGCTGCTGGGCTGGATCTTCTTCGGCGAGGCGCCGGGCATCGCGACCTTCGTGGGCTCGGGCTTGATCGTGCTGGCGGCCCTTTACATCATGCGGCGTGAGACCATCCGCGCCGCGCAAAAACGAGGAACGACCGCGTGAACATCCCCTTCCTGCGCGACGACCCGCTGGTGCATGGCCAGGTGGAGGTGATCGCCCCCGGCGTGCGGCGCGTTCTGTGCAACAACCCGGGGCCTTTCACATATCGCGGCACGAACACCTACCTGATCGGCGGCGGCGCCTCCGTCGCGGTGCTCGATCCAGGGCCGGTGGATGCGGAGCATCTGGGCGCCATCCTGGCCGCCACCGCAGGCGAGCGCATCACGCATATCCTCGTCTCGCACACGCATCGCGACCATTCACCTGGGGCTGCGGCGCTCCAGGCCGCGACGGATGCGGCCACATATGCATACGGCCCGCACGCGACGCCGGGCGTGGAAAGCGGGGACCATGCCTTCCAGCCCGATGTGAAGCTGCCCGATGGCGTGCCGCTCGACGGCGGGGACTGGCGCGTGACACCCCTCTTCACGCCAGGGCATTGCGGCAACCACCTCTGCTTCGCGCTGGAGGGCTCCGGCATCCTGTTCAGCGCGGACCATGTGATGAGCTGGTCCACCAGCGTGGTCAGCCCGCCCGACGGCAACATGCGCGACTTCATGACGAGCCTCGCCAGGCTGCGCGCGCGTGAGGGGCAGGACAGGCTCTACCTGCCCGGCCATGGCCCGAAGCTGCCGGACCCCATGCCCTTCCTGGATGGCCTGGCCGAGCATCGCCGCCGGCGCGAGGCGCGGATCATCGCCGCCCTCCGCGAGGGCGGGACGATGGAAATTCCCGCGCTGGTCGGGCAGGTCTATGGCCCGCTCGACCCCAAGCTGGTGACCGCGGCCGGGCGCAGCCTGCTCGCGCAGCTCATCATGCTGGAGGAGGATGGCGTGGCCGCACGCGAGGCCGAGGCCTGGCGCCTCGTCTAACGTCTTTCCGGCCGTCGGTCGTCCCGCCCCTGGATGCTGATGAGCTGCCGCCGCGCGCGCCCCTGCGGTGAGAGCGCGAGCCAGGCGGAGAACTCATCGAGGATCATGGTGGTGATCTTCGCCAGCGGCTGCGCGTGCAATTCGCTGAGCGCGAAGAATCGAATCTCCTCCAGTTCGCCCGAGCCGCGGATCTCGCCGTGCGCGTGCTTGGCCTCCGCCACCAGGAAGCGGGCGTGGAACCGCATCGGGCGGTCCGAGGGTGTGATGGCACGCGTCAGGTAGTGCAGGGGGGCGAAGTCGGGGAACAGGCTCTCACGGCGGCCCTCGATCCGGCCCATGACAAGCCCGGCTTCCTCGTGCAACTCGCGGATGGCGCAGGCGCATAGCGCCTCGGCCTGGGTCGGGCGGGAGCTGATCTCCAGCATGCGGCGCGTCGCCGGGGAAAGGTCGCTCATCGGTCGCGCATGGTAGTCACCAATGTCCACGCGGCCGCCCGGGAAAACCAGCACGCCGGGCATGAAGCGCATGTCGCGGTGGCGGCGGCCCATCAGCACCTCGGTGCCGTTCGCACCCTCGCGCCAGAGGATCAGGCTCGCCGCATCCTTGGGGCGCACGGCGCGGCGGGGCTTGCGGCCCCCCGCATCGGCGCCGCCGGGATTGTCATCGCCCTTAGTCAAGCGCGAAGCCGCGCGAGCGCAACCAGGCGCGGAAGCCCGCGCGTTCGGGCACGGAGAGCTGGCGCGCCACATTCTCGGTCCAGCTGCAGCCCTCGGGCGCGGGGCCATGGATCTCGGGGTAGCGCGGCTTGGCGCGCTCGCGCCGCGCATCATAGGCGGCCAGCGCCTCCGGCTCCCCCGCCGTCGAATAGCGGTCCCGGTGGATGATGACGGAAGGCGGCAGCCGTGCGCTGGGCTCGTTGCGGGCGGCGGGCCAGCCCAGCGAAAGGCCGGCGATGGGAAACACGCCCTTGGGCAGCGAAAGCAGTGGCGCCACCTTCTCCATGTGGTTCCGCACGTAGGAGATGGGGCAGGTGCCAAGCCCCGCCGCGTCGGCGGCCGCGACGCACATGCCCAAGGCCAGCGCGCCATCCACCGTCGCGTTCAGCAGCGTGTCGAGATTGTCATTCGCATGCTCGAGCCCAGCGCGCTCGCAGATCTCGCGGTTGCGGCGGATATCCGCGCAGAAGATCAGCAGGACCGGCGCATCCTTGATCCAGGGCATGGTGCCGATCCAGTCGGCGATGGCGGCGATGCGCTTCGCATCCTCCAGCACCACGATGGAGTATTGCTGCATGTCGCTCTTGCTGGGCGCCGATTGCGCGGCGGCGAGCACGATGTTCAGCAGCGGCTCCGGGATCGCGTCCGGCTTGAAGCGGCGCGTCACGCGCCGGTCGAGCAGGGCGGCCAGCGCCTCTGGCACCTCGGCCGGCGGCTCGAAGGGCAGATGCCCGTAGCGGGCCTCGATGAGGGAACGGGGATCTTTCATGCGCGCACCACCCAGGCATCGGCCACGGTCAGGCCTTCTTGATGGATCATCAGCGGATTGATCTCCGCCTCACGGATCTCCGGCAGGGCGGCGAGGCGCGAGACGGCGACGATGGCGTGCACCAGGCCCTCTACATCGCCGCGCGGGAGCCCACGCCAGCCCTCGATCACGCGCAGCGCGCGCACCTCCGCGATCATCTCCCGCGCCTCGGCCTCGTGCAGGGGCGCGAGGCGAAGTGCCACGTCGCGGTGCAGCTCCGCCAGCACGCCGCCGGCGCCGAGCAGGACCACGGGGCCAACTTCCGGATCGCGGCGGAATCCCAGGATGACCTCGGCCAGGCCCTTCGCCATGGGCTGGATCAGGAAGCCGTTGAACCGCGCATCCGGTGCGGCCTTCGCCACCCGCGCCTGCATCGCGGCCGCGGCCTCACGCAGCGCTTCGGCGTCGGGGATGTTGAGCGCGACGCCGCCGATCTCGGTCTTGTGGGCGATGTCGGGCGAGAGGATCTTCAGCGCCACGGGGTAGCGATGCTCGGCCTCCACCTCGCGCGAATAAAGCGTGCGCAGGCCCAGCGCCGCGAAGAGATCGCGCGCGTCGGCCTCATCCGGCGCCTCGGGGACCTTCACCTCGGGCAGCGCCACATGCGGTGTCGCGAGCGGCGCGCGCCAGTCAAGGAAGGCGCGCATGGCATCCGCCAGGCTCTCGGGCGTGCGGAAGGCGGGGATGCCGGCCTCGGCGAGCAGCTTCAGCGAGGCATCGGCCTGGGGCACGAGGAAGGCTGCGACGGGCCGCACATGCGGCGCCGCGGCGAGGATGCCCGCGACCGCATCCGCCGGACGGAACTGCGCGGAAGAGCCGATGACGGGAATGATCGCATCCGTGTCGGCGGCCTTGTCGAGCGCGCGGATCGCCGCCTCGATGCGATCGGGCTTGGTGCCGGCGAGTGTCATGTCGAGCAGCCGGCCATGGCCGTGCATCTTCACCGCATCCAGCGCGGCGGAGGCGGCGGCATCGGGCACGCGCGCCTCGATGCCCGCGACACCCAGCGCATCCACCACCATGGCGCCGCCGCCGCCGGTCGTTGTCAGCACGGAGACGGCGCGGTGCGGGCGCGCTGCCGGATGCCGGCCGAGGGCCAGGGCCGGGAGTTCCAGAAAGCTCTCCAGCATGGTGGCGCGGAGGATGCCATGCGCGCGGAAGAAGGCTTCGGCCGCCGCATCCGAACCGGCCAACGCGCCGGTGTGGCTGGTGGCGAGTTCCGCCCCATAGGGCGAGCGGCCGAGCTTATACGCGACGAGCGGCTTGCCCGCGCGATGCGCCTTCCAGGCCGCATGCGCGTAGTGCTGCGGCTGGCGGATCGCCTCCAGGAAGAGCATCACCGCGTCCACGCCGGGGTCATCCACCAGCATGGCGGCAATTTCGCCGGCGCTCAGATCGGCCTCGTTGCCGGTGGCGACGAGATGGCTGAAGCCCATCCCGCGTGCGGCCCCGCGCGACATGATGGCACCCAGCATGGAGCCCGACTGGCTGACCAGCGCGATGCGGCCGGCCGGCAGGGAAGGGGCCTCCAGCGCCGCATTCACGCTGACGGCGATGCGCGCCGGGATGTTGATGAGGCCCATGGAATTGGGGCCGAGCAGGCGCAGGCCCGCCGCCTTGGCCGCCTCCACGCAGCGCTGCTGTCGCGCGGCGCCTTCGGGGCCCGCTTCGGCGAAGCCATCCGCCAGGATGCAGGCCACCTTGGCGCCCTTGGCCGCGACGGCGGCGATCTGGCCTTCGACATGCTCGGTGTTGAGCAGGATATAGGCGAAATCAATCTCGCCCGGGATCTCCTCGACGCTCGCATAGGCGCGCTCGCCCAGCACCTCGGGCGCGCGCGGATTCACCGGGTGCAGCGCGCCGTCATAGCCATGCTTGCGGAGGTAGATCTGCGCGCGGGCGGTGAGGCGCGACGGGTCGCCCGAGGCGCCGATGAGCGCGATGCTGCGCGGCGCGAGAAGTTCTTTCAAAGAAAAAAGCCTCCGGCGGCTGGGGCCGAGAGGCCCCAGACCCAAATCCATTCAAGGGGTCTGGGGCCTGAGGCCCCAGCCGCCGGAGGCCCCTTCTTTCTCATGCGCGCGGCGGCCGCTGCGAAAAGCTCTGCCCGAACACGCCCTCGGCGATGCGGTTCTTCATCACCTCGAGGCTGCCGCCCGCGATCATCCAGCCGCGGGTGCGGCGGACACAGTATTCGATCAGCAAATCCTTCGAGTAGCCCGTGCCGCCCATGACCTGCATGGATTCATTGGCCGCCATCCAGCCCGCCTGGTTGCAGGCGTATTTGGCCATCGCGACCTCCTGCCCATCCGGCAGGCCGCGCCCCGCATTGATGGCCGCGCGGTAGAGCAGCAGGCGCGCGCCATCCAGCGCCACCCGCATCTCGGCGAACTTCCATTGCAGCCCCTGGAACTCCATCAGCTTGCGGCCGAACTGCACGCGCTGCATGGCGTGGTCGCGTGCCGCGTTGAAGCAGTATTCGCCGAGCGCCAGCGCGCGCGTGGTGTTGCCCACGCGCTCCACGTTGAAGCCGCCGATCTGCTTCTTGAAGCCGCCGGGGCCCAGCAGAACCATCTCGGGCGGGATGTAGACATTGTCGAAATAAAGCGCGCACCACTCCTCATCATTCATGTAGAGGCTGGGCTGGCCGAGGCGGAAACCTTCCATCCCACGCTCCACCAGCACCGAGCCGATGCCGCCAACGCCGGGCCCGAAGCGGCAATAGATGACGAAGACGTTGGCTTCGGCCGAGTTGGTGGTGAAGACCTTCTGCCCGTTCAGCCGGAAGCCCTCGCCATCCGGCGTGCAGAAGGTCTTGAGGTCGGTGAGCGCCGAGCCCGCGTCAGGCTCGGTCATCCCCACCGCCGCCACCGCCTCGCCGGCGAGCAGCGGCTTGAAGAAGCGTTCCTTCTGATACGGGGAGGCATATTCGGCGAAGGTGCGGAAGGCGCCAAAATTGCCGGCCTGCAGCACATCGGCGCTGCGCGGACAGACCTGGGCGATCTGCTCCATGGCGAGCACGGCATCGAACACCGTGCCACCCGCCCCGCCATCCTCCTCGGGGATCATGATGCCGAAGAGGCCCTGGTCGGCCATCAGCTTCGCGACATCCCAGGGGAATCCCACGGTATGCGCCCGCTCGACGGCGCCCTTCGCCAGGTGGCGTTCGGCAAAGCCGCGCACCACCTGCTGAAACGCCGCCTGCTCCTCGTTCAGTTGGAAATTCACGTCACACAGGATCCCAGCTGAAGACGTCGCCCGAGCGTTCCATCGGCACGAAGCTCGCGCGGAAGGCCGGCAGCGCGATCTCGGCGATCTTCTCCGGCGTCCAGCCGCTCTCGCTGTGGACGGAGCGGATCGGCCGGTTCTGGCTGAACAGGAACAGCTCATGCATGCGCGGCGCGAAGACCTGGCCGGTCACTTCCTTCGCGGCGTCCGACGCCAGGAAGACGGCCAGCGGCGCGTTCTTCTCCGGCCCCATCTTCATGATGCGCTCCACGCGCGCCTTCTGCTCGGGCGTCTCCGCCGGGATGGAACTGGTCATGCGGCTCCAGGCGAAGGGCGCGAGGCAGTTGGAGCGGACATTGTAGCGCTTCATGTCGAGCGCGATGGACTTGGACAGCGCCACGATACCGAGCTTGGCGGCGGAATAATTCGCCTGACCGAAATTGCCGATGAGGCCCGAGGTCGAGGTGATGTGGACGAAGCTGCCGCTCTCCTGCTTGCGGAAATGCTCGGCGGCCGCGCGGCTGACGAAGAAGCTGCCGTTCAGGTGGACGTTGATGACCGAGAGCCACTCCTCCGGCGTCATCCGGTGGAAGATCTGGTCACGCAGGATGCCGGCGTTGTTCACCACGATGTCCACGCGGCCGAAGGCATCGATCGCGGTCTGGACGATCTTCTTCGCGTTCTCCCATTCGGAGACGCTGTCGGTGTTGATGACGGCCTGGCCGCCCTTCTGCTCGATGATGGCCTTGGTCTGCTCGGCCGGGCTGGTGGAGAAGCCCTCGCCGCCCAGCGAGGCGCCGATGTCGTTGATCACCACCTTGGCGCCGGCCTCTGCCATGGCGATGGCAATTTCGCGGCCGATTCCGCCGCCCGATCCGGTGACGATGGCGACCTTGTCCTTGAGCATCATGGCGCTTTCCCTTCCTTGGTTGATTCGACGCGAAGGCTAGAACGCCATGCGCCGGGCGGGAAGGTGGGCTACCGCACCTGGACTTCGCATCAGGGGTGCGGGTCTTTAGACAATGCTTCCAAGAATGGGACTGCCGGGGTTGTTTTCATGAACGAAGTTTTGTGGCTTGTCGCGCTCGCGGCGGCGATGGCGGCGACGGGCCTGGTGTCCGGCACGCTCGCGGGGTTGCTGGGCGTGGGTGGTGGCATCGTGATCGTGCCGCTGCTGTTCAACGTCTTCCCGCTCTTCGGCATTCCCGAGGCGATGCAGATGAAGCTCGCCGTCGGCACCTCGCTCGCCACCATCATCCCGACCTCCATCGTCTCGGCCCGCAAGCACCGCGCGACGGGCGCGATGGACGAGGCGCTGCTGCGTTCCATGGCGCTGCCCATGATGCTGGGCGTGGCGCTTGGCACGGCGCTCGCCGTCCATGTGCGCGGTGAGGGGCTGACGGCGGTCTTCGGCATGGTCGCGCTGCTGGTGGCGCTCAACATGGGCTTCACGGGCGTGGATTTCCGCGTGGCGGACAAGCTGCCCGAGGGGCCGCCGCGCGCGGCACTCGGCATGGGCATGGGCTCTGTGAGTGCGATGATGGGCATTGGCGGCGGGACGCTGGGCGTGCCCATCCTCTCGATGTTCGGCTATCCGATCCGCGCGGCGGTCGCGACGTCCAGCGTCTTCGGCCTGATCATCTCGGTGCCGGCGACCATCGGCTTCATCTGGGGCGGCTGGAACGATCCGAATGTGCCGCCCTATTCACTGGGCTATGTGAGCCTAGTCGGCTTCGCGCTGATAGTGCCGACCTCGATCATCGCGACCCCCTGGGGTGTGAAGCTCGCCCACACCATCCCGCCGATCTGGCTCAAGCGCGCCTTCGCGGTCTTCCTGGCGGCGACCAGCATCCGGATGTTCTACAGCCTGTTCACGTGAGGTGCGGCTGGGCCTCCCCGTGGTTCAGACGTGGAAGCTCTCGCCGCAGCCGCAGCGGCCCTTCTCATTCGGGTTCACGAAGATGAAGCCCGCACTCATCGGCTTCACCTCGTAGTCCATCATGGTGCCGATCAGGTAGAGGCTGGCCTTGCGGTCCACGAGGATGGAAAGGCCCTTGTCCGTCACGCGCTCATCGCCCGGGCCGGCCTCGTCCACGAAGCTCAAATCATAGGCCATGCCGGAGCAGCCCTTGGTCTTCACCCCGATGCGCAGCAGCTTGCCGGCCTCGGCCTTCTCATAGAGCTTGCGGAGGCGCTCGGCCGCGCTGTCGGAGAGCGTCATCAGCGGCGGCAATTCGCGCTTGGGGCGGGTGGGGGCGGCGGTGGTGCTCATCGCGTGTCTCCCTCAGAACATGTTGAGCGCGAGGCGCGCATCTTCGCTCATCCGCGACTGGTCCCACGGCGGATCCCAGACGACCTCGACCTCGCAATCGGTGACGCCGGGAATCTGGCGGATGGCCTCCTCCGTCATGCTCGGCAGTTCCTGCGCCGAGGGGCAGGAGGGGGTGGTGAGCGTCATCTCGACCTTGACCTTCCCGTCATCACCGAGCTCGATCGCGTAGATCAGGCCGAGTTCGAAGATGTCCACCGGGATCTCGGGGTCGAAGACCGTCTTGATGGCGGCGATCACGCCCTCTTCCGTCACGGCGGCGAGCCGCTCGCCCGAAGGGGTCCAGCTGCCATGGGTCGCGTTTTCACTCACTGCTCGTCTCCTTCACGCCCGCGAGGGCGGCATCGAGCGCGCGCCAGGCCAAGGTGGCGCATTTCACGCGGCTCGGAAATTTCTTCACGACCGAGAGGATGGCGAGGCGCTCCAGTTCCGGCGCATCGCCGCTGACTTCTTCCCCACGCGCAAGGCGGGCTACCGCCTCACCCAGGGCACGGGCCTCAGCCGGCGACTTGCCGCGGACCAGCTCAGTCAGCAGCGCCGCGCTGGCCTGGCTGATCTCGCAGCCACGGCCCTGGAACATCGCCTCGGTGATCGCGCCATCGGCTACCATCAGCGAGAGATCCACGCGGTCCCCGCACATCGGGTTGTCGCCGCGGGCGGACGCGGTGGCATTCTCAAGCCGGCCGCGATGGACCGGGTTGCGGGCCAGGTCGCGCAGGACCTTGGAGTAGAGGTCCTGCAACTCCTGGAAATCCGCGGGCGCGCTCACGCAAAAAATCTCCGCGCGTCCGTCAGCTTCTGCGCGAGGAAATCAATCTCTTCCCGCGTCGTGTAGAGGCCGAAGGAGGCGCGCGTGCTGCCGCCCTCGAGGCCGAATCGCGCATGCAGCGGCTCGGCGCAATGGCGTCCCGCGCGCACGCAGATGCCGGCGCGGTCCAGATAGGTGGAGAGGTCATGCGGGTGCACGCCGTCCAGCGCGAAGGCGAAGACGCCGCCGCGATCCTGCGCCTTGCCCAGCAGCGAAAGCCCCTCCACCCGGGTCAGCGTCGCCATGGCGTGGTCCACCAGGCCACGCTCATGCGCCTCGATCGCCTCCATGCCGATCGCGTTCACGTAGTCGATCGCCGCATGCAGGCCGACCGCCTCGATGATGGCGGGCGTGCCCGCCTCGAAGCGGGCAGGGGCGGCGGCGAAGGTGCTGCGCTCCAGCGTCACCGTCTCGATCATGTCGCCACCGCCGAAGAAGGGTGGCATGGCGTCCAGCAGCGCGCGCTTGCCATAGAGCACGCCGATGCCCGTCGGGCCGTAAAGCTTGTGCCCGGTGAAGGCGTAGAAATCCACGTCGAGCGCCTGGACATCCACCGCGCGATGGACCGCGGCCTGGCTGCCATCCAGCATGACGCGCGCACCCGCCTCATGCGCCATGCGCACGATGGTGGTGGCCGGCGTGACCGAGCCCAGCACATTCGACATGTGCGTGACGGACACGAGGCCGACCTTGCCATCCGCGAGCTTGGCCGCGAGATCGTCCAGGTCCAGCTCGCCGCTGTCCGTGACACGGACGAACCGCAGGCCAATGCCGAGGCCCGCATCCCGCAGCATCTGCCAGGGGACGAGGTTGGCGTGGTGCTCCATCTCGCTCACCAGCACGCACTGGCCGGGCTTGAGCATGCCGCGCCCGAAGCTGTGTGCGACGAGGTTGAAGGCGCCGGTGGCATTGCCGGTGAAGATGATCTCCTCCGGCTCGGCCGCGTTCAGGAAGCGTTGCACGGCGCCGCGCGCGGCCTCATGCGCCTCGGTCGCCACCTCGCTCAGGTGATAGGCGCCGCGGTGGACATTGGCATAGGCCGTCTCCATCGCCCGCGTCATCGCCGCGATCACCTGGCGTGGCTTCTGCGCCGAGGCGCCGCTGTCGAGGAAGACGAGCGGCTTGCCGCGCACATCAGTCGCCAGGATCGGGAAATCCTGCCGGATGCGGGCGACGTCGAAGCTGGCAGGGACGTGCGTGTCCATGATTACGCGCCCGATCGCTGGAGGGCGCCAGACCGGAGGCGTGAATCGGTCGCGCGCATCATGCCGCCTCGCGCTCCCACCAGCCTTCGGTCGCCTCGGCCAGCGCGGCCTGGGCGAGGGGGTGCGTGACACCCTCGATCGCCTCCGTCAGGAAGGCCTGGACCAGCATGGCCCGCGCCGCCTCGGCCGGAATGCCGCGCGCGCGCAGGTAGAAGAGCTGCGCCTCGTCCAGCGCGCCGACGGTGGCGCCATGGCTGCACTTCACGTCATCGGCGTAGATCTCGAGCTGCGGCTTGGCGTCGATCTCCGCCTCTTCCGAGAGCAGCAGCGCCTGGTTCATCTGGTAGCCATCGGTGCGCTGCGCCACCTGCCGCACCAGGATCTTGCCCTGGAAGACGCCGCGCGACTTGCCGGCCAGCACCGTCTTGTAGGTCTGGCGGCTCGCACAATCGGGTGCGGCGTGATCCAGATAGGTGGTGGTGTCGGCGTGCTGCCCATCGCCCGCGAGCTGCGCGCCGTTCATGTGGCAGGCGGCCTTGGGGCCGAGCAGCGCGGTGTGGATCTCGTTGCGGACGAGACGGGCGCCGGCGTTCAGCGTGAAATTGTCATAGGTGCCGCCACCCTCGACCGCCGCCAGCACGGTGGAGAGCTGGAAGCCCGCGCGCCCCTCGCGCTGGATGCGCACATGGCTGAGCGTCGCACCTGCCGCCACCTGGATCTCGAAGACCGGGTTGTGCAGGTAGCTCGCGCCATTGGGGCCCAGGCTCGTCTCGATCAGCGTGAGCGAGGCATCGGCGCCGAGGCGGATCAGGTGGCGCGGATGGAAGGCGATGGGGCGCTCGGTGTGGCTGGCGAGGCTCAGCAGCTCCAGCGCGCCGCCCTCCACGCCCGCCGGCAGATCGAGCATCAGCCCGTCCTCGAAGAGCATGGTGTTGAGCGAAACCACCGGCAGCTCGCGCGCAAGGGCGCCCAGCCAGCCCTCGGCCGCGTTCAGGTCGCCCGCCAGCGTCCGGCACCAGGCGGGGAGGGTGGAGAGGCCTGCGGCGAAGCGCCCATCCACGAAGACGGCGCGATGCGGCGCGCGCATCGGCGGCAGCGCGGGGTGCTCGGCCGCCAGCGTCAGCGCCTCGGTGAACTGCGCCTGGGCGATCGGCGAGAGGTCGGTGTAGCGCCAGGCCTCGAGCTTGCGGTGCGGCAGACCGGTCGCGGCGAAATGCTCGGCCGCGGCCCCGCGCAGCGCCGCCACCCAGGGGGTGCGGCCGCCGGGCAGGTGCTCGCGCAGACCCGCGAAACGGGCGGAAAAGGCACCAGGGGTCATGGCGTTCATGCCGCCACCTTCGCGTAGCCCTCCGCCTCCAGCTCCAGCGCGAGCTCGGGGCCGCCCGACTTCACGATGCGGCCGCCCATCAGGACATGGACGCGGTCGGGCGTGATGTAGTCCAGCAGGCGCTGGTAGTGGGTGATGACAAGGGCCGAGAAGTTCGGGCCGCGCATGGCGTTCACGCCCTCGGAGACGATCTTCAGCGCGTCGATGTCGAGGCCGGAATCCGTCTCGTCCAGGATGGCGAGGGAGGGCTCCAGCAGCGCCATCTGCAGCACCTCGTTGCGCTTCTTCTCGCCGCCGGAGAAGCCGACATTGACGTTGCGCTTGAGCATGTCGTCGCTCATCTGCAGCGTCTTCAGCTTGGCGCGGGCCATCTTCAGGAAGGCCATGGCGTCCACCTCGGGCTCGCCCTTCGCCTTGCGGATGGAGTTCAACGCCGTGCGCAGGAAATTCGCATTGCCCACGCCCGGCAGTTCCACGGGATACTGGAAGGCGAGGAAAAGGCCGGCCGCGGCCCGCTCCTCCGGCTCCATGGCCAGGATGTCCACGCCGTTGAAGGTGGCGCTGCCGCCCGTGATCTCATAACCCTCGCGCCCGCTCAGCACGTAGGAGAGGGTGGACTTGCCCGAGCCGTTGGGGCCCATGATGGCGTGGATTTCGCCCGTCGGCACTTCCAGGTTGATCCCCTTGAGGATCTGCTTGCCGTCAATTTCGGCCGTCAGGCCTTCGATACGCAACATCAACCGACGCTCCCTTCGAGCGAGATAGCGAGAAGTTTCTGGGCTTCCACGGCGAATTCCATGGGAAGCTCCTTCAGGACCTCACGGCAGAAGCCGTTCACGATCAGCCCTACCGCCTCTTCCTGGCTGAGCCCGCGCGAGCGGCAGTAGAAGAGCTGGTCCTCGGCGATGCGCGAGGTCGTCGCCTCATGCTCCACCTTGGCGCTGACGCAGCGGTTCTCGATGTAGGGCACGGTGTGCGCGCCGCACTGGTCGCCGATCAGCAGGCTGTCGCACTGGGTGAAGTTGCGGGCACCCGTCGCTTTGGGGCTGATCTTGACCAGGCCGCGATAGGTGTTCTGACCCTTGCCGGCGCTGATGCCCTTGGAGACGATGGTGGACTTCGTGTTCTTGCCCACGTGCCACATCTTCGTGCCCGTGTCGGCCTGCTGGTGGTTGTTGGTGATGGCCACCGAGTAGAACTCGCCCACGCTGTCATCGCCCAGCAGCATGCAGGAGGGATACTTCCAGGTGATGGCGGAACCCGTCTCCACCTGCGTCCAGCTCACCTTGCTGCGGGCACCGCGGCAGGCGGCGCGCTTGGTGACGAAGTTGTAGATGCCACCCTTGCCCTCGGCATCGCCCGGGTACCAGTTCTGCACCGTGCTGTACTTGATGGTGGCGTCATCCATCAGCACCAGCTCGACCACCGCCGCGTGCATCTGGTTTTCATCGCGCATCGGCGCGGTGCAGCCCTCCAGATAGGAGACATGAGAACCGGCATCGGCCACGATCAGCGTGCGCTCGAACTGGCCCGTGCTCTTGGCGTTGATGCGGAAATAGGTGGAAAGCTCCATCGGGCAGCGCACGCCCTTCGGGATGTAGACGAAGCTGCCATCGGTGAAGACCGCGCTGTTCAGGCAGGCGAAGTAGTTGTCACCGGGCGGCACGACGGAGCCAAGATACTGCTTCACCAGCTCCGGGTGCTCCTGCACCGCCTCGCTGATCGAGCAAAAGATGATGCCTTCCTTGTGCAACCGCTCCTTGAAGGTGGTGGCGACCGAGACGCTGTCGAACACCATGTCCACCGCGATGCCCTGCAGGCGCTCCTGCTCGCGCACGGGAATGCCGAGCTTCTCGTAGGTCCGCAGCAGCTCGGGGTCCACCTCGTCCAGCGACTTGGGGGCCGTCTTGGTGGTGGGCGCCGCATAGTAATAGGCGTCCTGGTAATCAATCTTCGGGTAGTTCACCGCGGCCCAGTCCGGCTCCTCCATGGTGAGCCAGAGGCGATAGGCCTTGAGGCGCCATTCCAGCAGCCATTCGGGCTCGTTCTTCTTCGCGCTGATGAAGCGGACGATGTCCTCGTTCAGCCCCTTCGGCGCGAATTCCATCGCGATTTCGGTCTCGAAGCCCCACTTGTAGCCGCCATCGCTGGCGGCCTGGACGGTCTCGAGGGTCTCTGCAACGGCAGGCATGTGCGCTCCTACTCGGCGGCGACGAATTGGTCGGTGGTGAAGGGAAGGCTGGCCCCGCAATTTCCGCCGGCCAGCTCGGCCACGGAGATGCCGGCCAGGGCCTGGCGGATGGCGTGGTTCACGGGGTCCCAGCGGCCCCGGACGGGGCAGAGATGCTCGCTCTCACAGCCGCCCATGCCGCCATCCACGCAGGCGGTGAGCGCGATCGGCCCATCGAAGGCGACGATGACCTCTGCCAGGGTGATGCTGCTGAGCGGCCGCGTCAGGCGATAGCCACCGCGGGCGCCGCGCAGCCCCTCGACGATCTCGGATTGCGCGAGGATCTTCAGCACCTTGGCGACGGTAGGCTCGGCCAGGCCGGTGCGGGCGGCGATGCCCGGGGCACTTTGCAGCGGCTCATTGTCCCGCCCCATGCGCGACAGCACCACCACGGCGTAATCGGTCAATCTGGAGAGTTTCAGCACCGGCGTTCTCCTGCGGTGTCGGTCAAATAGGACCAACCGCGTCCGGTTTCCAGCCCCCCGCGCGACATTCCGTTGGACAAGCCGGATTATTTCCGCGCCAGCACGGCCACCGGCCCGCCGCCATCCGGCCCCTGGTGCTCGGCGCCGCCCGAGACGAAGAGGTCGGTCCGGCCCACGGCGGCCGCGATCACGCCGCCCACCAGGGCGCGGGCGTGGCGCGTCGAGTTGATGTCGCTGTCATCATTCATGATGTGCCGCAGGCCGCGGATGCTTCCAGTGCTGGAGGGCTCGGCCTTGGCCAGCACCGCCACCAGCCGCGCCCGGGCCGTGGCGTCCAACTGCCCGGGCACGCCCAGCCCCACCGAGGAGAGAGCCCGCTGCACCGCACCGAAATCCACCGCATCGGTCATGACATCATGCCCGATGAGGAGGTCGCCCGCCCAGGCCGGGCTGTTGCCCAGCACGATCACCTCGCAGCGCTCCAGCTCCACGCCGGCCGAGCAGCTGGCGCGGCCCGAGTGCAGCGACCAGTCGGCGCCGATCACGGCATCGCACAGCGCGGCCTCCGGGATCTCACCCAGCGCCAGGGCCACCCCCAGCGCCGCCGCGCCGCGCGAGAGGCCCATGGAGGGATAGGTCTCATGCGTCGCCACGCTCTGACCGCGCGCCAAGGCGTCCGCCACCTTGGCCGAGGTGATGAGCGGGCATTTCACCTGGACGTAGTGAACCTCGGCCGGGTCGCTGATGCCCGCATCCGCCATGGCGGCGCGCACCGCATGAGCCGTGGCGCGGAGCTGCGCCATGCGGCCGATCTCCTCCGGCGGGAAATCCGGCGTGAAGCCCACGCCGATGGCGAGCGCCCCCGTCGCGGGGCTCGCCACCTCGCGCACCGCGAGCACCAGGAAATGCGGCGAGAGCCCGCCCTCCGTCCCGCCCGACATGACCAGCGCCACGCGCGCCATCACTGCCTCGGGCGTCGCCCCCATGCGCGCGCCCAGCATCCCGGCCAGCGCGCTCACCGCATAGGCGCGGGTGAAGTCGTTCACGCAGCCATTGCCCTCGGTCTTGCCGAGGATCGCCACCACCTCCTCCGGCCGCAGCCGGCCCGCCTCGAACAGGGCGGCGATCTCGGACACATCGCCCGGATGGCGCATGGGCACGCGGAAGGCGAGGGCTTGGCGGGGCATCGGCGAGGCACTCCTGAACGGCGGCCGTCCCTTGCCGCGCCCTGGGCCCCGACGCAAGCTGCGACCCGACTGGAGAGGAGATTCCCCGCATGCCCAGCATCCGCACCGAGGATGGCGTCGACCTGCACTACATCGAGGCGGGGGAGGGCACGCCGCTGGTCTTCGCCCATGAATTCGCGGGCGATGCGCGCAGCTGGGAACCGCAGATCCGCTTCTTCTCCCGCCGCTACCGCTGTATCGCCTTCCACGCGCGGGGCTATCCGCCAAGCAGCGTCCCCACCAACCCGAAGGCCTACAACCAGGACCGCGCGACGGATGACATCGCCGCCGTCATCCAGGGGCTGAACCTGGCGCCCGCCCATGTGGTGGGGCTCTCCATGGGCGCCTTCGCCACGCTGCATCTCGGGCTCCGCTACCCGCATCTGGCGCGCAGCCTGACCGCGGCCGGCGTCGGCTATGGCGCGGCCCCGGGCAAGCGCGGGCAGTTCCAGTCCGAGCTGGACGCCTCGGTCGCGCAGCTGCGCGCCGAAGGCATGCAGGCCTTCGCCCACACCTACACCCATGGCCCCACGCGCCTCGTCTTCGAGGAAAAGGACCCGCGCGGCTTCGCCGAGTTCGAGGCGATGATGGCGGAACACTCCGCCGAGGGCTCGGCGCTGACCATGCTGGGCGTGCAGCGCGAACGCCCCTCGCTGTTCGAACTGGAGGAGCGCTTCCGCAAGCTGAAGCTGCCCACCTTCATCATCGCGGGCGACGAGGATGACCCGACGCTGGAGCCCGCGCTCTACCTCAAGCGCACCATCACCAGCTCCGCCCTGCTGGTCATGCCGAAATGCGGCCACACCATGAACCTGGAGGACCCCGACGTCTTCAACCGCGCGCTGCTGGACTTCATCACGGCCGTGGATGCCGGCGCCTGGCGGGACCGCATCCCGGCCAGCATGTCCGGCGGCATCATCGCAAAGCGCTGACGATGCGTGACGCCGCCGAGATCCGCGCCCTCATCGAGAACTGGGCCGTCTGGCGCGACGCCGGCGACTGGGCGCGCTTTGCCACCTGCTGGCACCCCGAGGGCCGGATGATGGCCACCTGGAAGCAAGGCACGGCGGCGGAATTCATCGCCGCCAGCATCGAGGGCTGGAATCGCGGCGTCTCCATCCTCCATTTCCTGGGCGGCCACAGCAGCGACATCCGGGGCGATCGCGCCATTGCCCAGACCAAGATGACCATCAGCCAGCGCGCCGAGGTGGAGGGCGTGCTGGTGGATGTGGTCTGCACCGGCCGCTTCTATGATTTCGTGGAGCGCCATGAAGGAAGCTGGAAGCTGCTGCTCCGCCAGCCGATCTATGAGAAGGACCGGATGGACCCGGTGGCGCCCGATGCGCGGCTTTCGCTGGACGCGGCGCTGCTCGCGCAATTCCCCGAGGGCTACCGGCACCTGGCCTATTTGCAGACCCGCATCGGCTATGCCGTGAAGCGCGACATGCCGGGGCTGAAGGGCGCTGCGGTCGAGCGCCTCTACGCTGATGGCGCCGGCTGGCTGGCGGGCGGCGCGCTCAACCGCTGAGCGCCTCGTCCAGCAAACCCAGCGCGGCGAGGGCGAATTCCAGCATGTTCGGCCAGCGCTCGCCATGACCCGTCTCCAGCGTGCGGACCAGCTCGACGGGGCCGGAAATGGCGAGGCAGCTGTGCCCCGCCGCATCGCCATAGCGGTTGCCGGTGGGGCCAGAGGCGCCGGTCTCGGCTAGGCCCCAGGTGGTGCCCAGCCGCTCGCGCATGGTGCGGGCCAGCAGCAGCGCATAGGGCTCGCTGGCCGAGCGCAGCCCGACCATCTGCTCGGCCGTGATGCCGGCCAGAGCCTCGCGCGCGGCGGCCGTGTAGGTCACGGCGCCCCCCATGAAATAGGCCGAGGCGCCGGGCAGGGCGAGCAGGGCCGCCGAAACCAGCCCGCCCGAGGAGGATTCGGAGACCGCGATGGTCTCCCCCCGCGCGCGCAGCCTCTCGCCCAGGGCGGCGGCCTTGGCCAGCACCGCCTCCATCAGGCGGCGCGCCGGCCGAAGATCTGCGCCATGTGCTCGGCCGGATAGGCGCCCGAGAACATCACCTGGCCGTCGAGGGCGAAGCTCGGCACGCCATTGATGCCGATGCGGCGGAAATGCGCATCCTCGGCCCGGACCTCGTCCGCCTGCTCGTCCGAGGCGAGGAAAGCCGCGGCATCCAGCCCGAGCGTGGCCGCGATGGCGGCGAGCGTCGCGTGGTCGCCGATGTCCTGACCGTCGTGGAAATAGGCCTGGAACAGCGCCTCCACCATGTCGTTCTGCTTCTCGCCGGCCCAGCGGATCAGGCGGTGGGCGGCGATGGTGTTGGGCGTGCGCAGCATGCGGTCATGCCGGAATTCGAGCCCCACGGCGCGGCCGGCCTCGGCCACGTTGGCGTCCAGCTCGCGCCCGCGCTCCACGCTGCCGAACTTGGCGGCGCGATAGGCGGCGCGCTCCACACCCTCCACCGGCATGTCGGGATTGAGCTGGTAGGGGCGCCAATGGATGCTGAAGGGCTGGTCCAGCAGGGCCAGCGCCCGCTCCATCTGCCGCTTGCCGATCCAGCACCAGGGGCAGATCGCGTCCGAGATCACGTCAATGCGGCGCGGCTGGTCCATCATCACCCCCGTTGTCGAGCGGCCCATTCTGCGCCATTGCCCGGCTCTCGGATAGCGGGAGTTCGGGCATGCGGACACAGGTGGGGATTCTCGGCGCGGGGCCGGCCGGGCTGCTGCTCGCGCATCTGCTGCATCGGGCGGGCATCGACAGCGTCATCATCGAGGCGAAGTCGCGCCCCTATATCGAGGGCCGCATCCGCGCCGGCCTGCTGGAGCAGGGCAGCGTGGACACGCTGACGGAGGCGGGCCTGGCTGAGCGCCTGCACCGCGAGGGCCTGGCGCATGACGGCATGGAGCTGCGCTTCAACGACGCCTCCCACCGCATCGACCTGCACGGGCTGACCGGCAAGCGCGTCACCATCTATGGCCAGCAGGAGGCGGTGAAGGACATGGTGGCCACGCGGCTCGCCACCGGCCGCCCGCTGCATTTCGAGGTGGAGGATGCGGCGGTCCATGACATCGCGACGGACCAGCCCCGCATCACCTTCACGCTCGACGGCCACGCGCAGGAGCTGCGCTGCGACGTGGTGGCGGGTTGCGACGGCTTCCACGGCATCTCGCGCGCCGCCATGCCGGCCGAGGTGCTGCGCATCTATGAGCGCGTCTATCCCTTCGCCTGGCTGGGCATCCTGGCCGAGGCGCAGCCCATCAGCCACGAACTGATCTATGCCCGTCATGCCGATGGCTTCGCGCTCGCCACCATGCGGAGCAACACCGTCTCCCGCCTCTACCTGCAATGCGCGCCGGATGAGGATCTCAGCCAATGGTCCGATGCGCGCATCTGGGAGGGCCTGCATCAGCGCCTGGGTTCGGTGAACGAGGGCCCGATCCTGCAGAAGGGCGTCACCGCCATGCGCAGCTTCGTGGCCGAGCCCATGCGCCATGGCCGGTTGTTCCTCGCGGGTGATGCCGCGCACATCGTGCCCCCCACCGGCGCCAAGGGCATGAACCTCGCCGTCGCGGATGTCCGCGTGCTGGCGCAAGGCCTGATCGCCTTCTATCGTGGCCAGGGGATGGGCCTGCTCGACCGCTACAGCGAGATCTGCCTGCGCCGCATCTGGAAGGTGCAGCGCTTCTCCTGGTGGATGACCGCCATGCTGCACAGGTTCAGCGACAAGGATCCCTTCGAGCATCGCGTGCAGGTCGCCGAACTCGACTACCTCGTGCAATCCGAGGCCGCGCGCACCGGCCTCGCCGAACAATATGTGGGGCTGCCCTATGAGGTCTGAACCGTTGAAGCTGGGCATCCTCGGCCTCGGCATCATGGGCGAGCGCCTGATGCGCGCGGCGCTCAACCACGCCGGTACGCAGGTCACCGCCGTCTGGGACCCGGGTGCTGCGGCCGTGGCGCGCCTCGCCTCCATCACGCCCGACCTCACGATGCGCGGTGATGCCGCGGCCGTGATCGCGGCGAGCGACGCGGTCTACATCGCCTCGCCCCCCGCCTCGCACATCGCGCTCGGCCAGCAGGTGCTGGCGGCGGGCAAGGCGCTGTTCCTCGAGAAGCCGCTGGCGTCCGACCTCACGGCCGCCCGCGCCTTCGTGGCGGGTGCCCGCGGCCAGCGCACGGCGGTGAACTTCCCCATGGCCTCCTCCCCCTCCATCGCGCAACTGCGCGCCTGGCTGCCGGAGATCGGGCCCATCCAGCGCATCGAGATCACGGTCGCCTTCGCCCAATGGCCGCGCGGCTGGCAGCAGGGCGCGGCCTCCTGGCTCTCCGAACGCGCCGAGGGCGGCTTCACGCGGGAGGTGGTCTCGCATTTCCTCTTCCTGGCGCAGCGCCTGGGCGGCCCGCTGCGCCTCGCCGAGGCGCGCGTCAGCTACCCGCCCGGCACAGGCAGCGAGACGGCCATCGCGGCGCGGCTCTCGGCCGGCGAGGTGCCCGTCACCATCTCGGGCGGGGTCGGCATCACGCTCGCCGATGACCACAACATCACGCGCATCCAGGGCGCCAGGGGCGCCATCCGCCTGCGCGACTGGTCCTTCGCCGAGAAGCTCTCGCCCGACGGCACCTGGCACGCCTCGCCCGATGCGCTGCCCAACGAGAAGATGCGCCCGCTCACGCTGGCCGGGCAGCTCGACAAGCTGGCGGCGCTCACGCGCGGGGAGGCGGTGGAGCTGGCGACGCTGGTGGAGGCGCTCGCGGTGCAGGAGGTGGTCGAGGGCATCCTCGCCGCCTGACCGCGAGCACGCCCCGTCAGGCGGCGCGAGGCCGGGCCATGGCCAGCAGGGCCTCCCGCGCGCCCGCCGCCGGCTCCAGCAGCTGCACGCGGATCGTGCCATCTCCCGCATGGACGACCCGGCCGTGGATCGTCTCACCGCCGATCTCGCCGGTGATCGCCGCGCCGGCCGGCGCCGAGCCCCGCACGGCAAAGCCCTCGCCGGAGACATTCACCAGTTCGAAAGCCGCCGCGGCCGCATGCGCGACGCGCAGCTGCAAGCTCCCGCGCGCCGGCTGGCGCTCCGCCCGGCGGCGCTCCACCTCCTTGGTGGCGGTGCGGACGATCCGGACCAGGCTCTGCTGCATCTCGGCGACGCCAGTCCGCGCCTCGTCCGTTGCCGCATCCATCACGGAGGCCTGCTCCCGGGCGCGCCGCGCTTCCGCTGCGACAGTGGCGATCCGCGCCTCCACGTCCCGCACCGACGCGGCGGCACCCGCCACCGAGCGCGCGATCTCCTCCGTGGCGCTGCTCTGCTGAAGCATGGCATCGGCCATGCTGCCCGAGGTGCGGTCGAGCTGCGTGACCTTCTCGGCGATGCGGCGGACGGCGGCGACGGCCTCATGCGTCACCGTCTCGATCGCGCCGATCTGCTGCGCGATCTCGCCAGTGCGCTGGGCCGTCAGGTTGGCCAGGGCCTTCACCTCACCGGCGACGACCGCAAAGCCCTTGCCCGCATCCCCCGCCCGCGCCGCCTCGATCGTGGCGTTGAGGGCGAGCAGGTTGGTCTGGCCGGCGATCTCGCCGATCAGGCGCGCGACCTCGCCGATGCGCCCCACCGCCTCCTGCAGTCCGCCGATGGTGGTGACGCCCTCCTCCACGCCGCTCACGGCGGCGCGCGAGGCTTCCGAGGCCGCCTGCAACTGCCCCGTCACGGACCGGATGCTGGCCGACAGCTCCTCCGTCGCGGCGGCGACCGCCTGGGTCGCTTCCAGCGCGGTGCCGGCGGCACTGGCCACGCCCTCGCTCTCGGCGGTGACACGGGCCGAGCCCTCGCTCAGGCGGCTCGAACCGTCGCTGACTGCACGCATGCGGCTGGTCATCGTCTCGATGGCGCTGCGCGTCTCATCCTCCACGCGCTGCGCCATGGCCTGGAGGGCCGCGGCGCGCTGCGTGGCCTCGCGCTCGGTCATCGCCGCCTGGTTCGCCGCTTCCTCGGCGCGAGCGGCGGCGGCCCGCTCGGCCAGCGCGGTGACGGCCCGCGCGAGGCGCCCCACCTCGTCCTGCCTGCCGCCGAGGGCGGCAGCGGCCTCCGCGCCCGTGCTCTCGCCCACGGCCAGCTGCTCGGCCGTGCCGGTCAGGCGGTCCAGCGGAAGTGCCACGCCGCGCCGGAACAGCAGGAAGATCACGCCCGCCGCGAGCAGGACCGTCCCGCCCAGGGCGAACCACATCTGCTGGATGGCGGCCTCCGCCGCCTCGCGCGCGGCGGCGGCCTGGGCGGCCTGCAGGCCGACATTGCCATCCACCTGCGTCACCAGCGCGTCGCGCAGGGCGTTGATCGCGGGGTCCACCTGGGTGCGGATGATCTCCTCGGCGCGCGTGCGGTTGCCGGCCTGGAGCGCATCGCGGACGGCGACCGCGGCGCGCTCCAGCTCGGCATGGCGCGCGCGGTTGGCCTGCGCGACATCCTGGCGGTCGGGGTTGCCACGCAGGAACTGGTCATTGCGCGTATGGAAGTTGCGGATCTCGGCCTCGACCTCACCCCAAAGGGCGTTGAGGGCCGCCGGGTTCTGCGCCTCGATCGCCATGCGGTTCAAATGCCGGCCGACGATCTGGAAATGCCGCTGTGCGCGCGCGAGCGCAACGTAGCCCGGTGAGCGCTCTTCGGCGATGACGCGGTAAGCCTCGTTCAGCCGGCCGACCTCGCGCGACTGGTTCACGGCCGTGAAGAGTATTCCAAGGCACATGGCGCCCAGCACCAGGAGGGCGCGAAGCGTGACGGAGGGGTGGCGAAATCTATGCAAGTCCCTGTCTTTCCGTAAATTTATGTGACCTGCACGGTAGCCTGACGCTGGTTAACCGGCGGTTACGGGCGGGGCTTCACAAGGGCGGACATCGCGTCTCCCATGGGGCGCCGTTCGCTGGAGGATGCGCCCATGAGCCGACCCGTCATCATCACCGCCGCCCTGACCGGAGGTGCCGACAGCACCGGCGCCTCGCCGCATGTGCCGATCACGCCCGCGCAGATCGCGGCCGAGGCGCTGGCCGCGCGCGCGGCAGGGGCGGCCATCGTCCATATCCACGTCCGCAACCCCGAGACGGGAAAGCCCTCGCGCGAGGTCGCGCTTTACCGCGAGACGGTGAGCCGCATCCGCGATGCGGGCAGCGACGTGCTGATCAACCTGACCACCGGCCCCGGCGCCAGCTTCGCCCCGGGCGAGGACCCGAACGTCAACGCCCGCCCGCGCGGCATGGCCACACCCGAGGAGCGCGTGGCGCATGTGCTGGAGCTGAAGCCCGACATCTGCTCACTCGATGTGGCGACGATGAATTTCGGGCCGATGGCCTTCGTGAACACGCCCGCGCACCTGGCCGCCATGGCGCAGATGATCCGCGCGGCCGGCGTGAAGCCGGAGCTGGAGGTCTTCGACCTCGGCCATGCGGCGCTGGCGGCCGACATGGTGAAGCGCGGGCTGTTCGAGGCGCCGCCCTGGTTCCAGCTCTGCCTCGGCATCGCCTGGGGCGCGCCGGCGACGACGGAGGCGATGGTGGCGCTGAAGCAGATGGTGCCGCCAGCCGGAATCTGGTCCGCCTTCGGGATCAGCCGCGCGCAATTCCCGATGGTGGCGCAGGCGGTGATCCTGGGCGGGCATGTGCGCGTGGGGCTGGAGGATAATCTCTACCTGGCGCGCGGCGTCCTGGCCGAGGGGAATGCGCCCCTGGTGGCGCGCGCGAAGCGCATCGTGGAGGAACTGGGCGAGCAAGCGGCCACGCCCGCGGAGGCGCGGGCGATCCTGCACGGCGCCTGACGCGCGTCACCGGGGGCGCAGCAGCCACATCAGCGCGCCACCCGCCACCAGCCCCCAAAAGGCCGCGCCGATGCCAGCCACGCTGAGGCCGGAGGCGGAGACGACGAAGGTCACGATCGCGGGCACGCGCAGCGGCTCCGACGACATGGAGGATGTCAGCGCGCCGGCCAGCGAGGCCAGCAAGGCGAGGCCTGCCACCGCCTGGATCAGCAGCGGCGGTGCGGCGGCCACCACGGCGGCGGCGACGCCAGCCACCATCGCGAAGCCCAGATAGCCAAGGCTCGCGACCAGGCCCGCCACCCAGCGGCGCTTCGGCTCCGGGTGCGACTCCGGCCCGGCGCAGAGCGCCGCCGTGATGGCGGCGAGGTTCACCAATTGCCCGCCGAAGAAGGCGCCGAGGAAGCTGCCGCCGCCGGTCGCGAGGAAGACCGGCCGCATCTCGGGCTTGTAGCCATTGGCCTGCAGCACCGCGTAGCCGGGCAGGTTCTGTGACGCCATGGTGACGAGGAAAAGCGGCAGCGCGATGCCCACCATCGCCCCCCATTCGAAGCTGGGTGTCACCGACACCAGACGAGGGGCCTCCCAGGCCCCCGCGCCGGGCAGGCCAGGGCCCAGCAGCAGGGCCGCGACGGCCACCACCACCGCCGCCGGCACGGCCCAGAGGCGATTCAGCTTCAGCATCACCGCCCAAGCCAGCACCACGGGGAGGGCGAGCCAGGGCAGGGCACCCACCGCGCGCACCGGCGCGAGGCAGAGGTCGAGCAGCACGCCGGCCAGCATGGCGGCTGCGATCGGCGGCGGGATGCGTTCCACCGCCCGTGCGAAGGGCCGCCACAGCCCCGCCGCCACCAGGAGCAGGGACGCCGCGAGAAAGGCACCGACCGCGGCGGAAAAGCCGCCCGCCGGCGCCCCGGTCGTCGCCAGCAGCGCCGCCCCCGGGGTGGACCAGGCGATGGAGACCGGCATGCGCCAGATGATGGAAAAGCCCGCCCCCAGCACGCCCATCAGGACGCAGAGCATGATGAGGCCCGAGGCAGCCTGCTCGGGCGTGGCACCCATTGCGGTGAATCCCGCCAGCACCACGGCGAAGGAGGAGGCGAAGCCGACAAAGGCGGCCAGCAGGCCCAGCAGGACGGGTTGCAGCATAAGACCTACGGCGAGAGACGGATGGTGGCGGTGACCAGCGCGGCCTCTCGGCCCAGGCGCAGCATGCCGCCCGCGCGCCAGGTCTCCAGCAGATCGCCCCAATGACGGGAGAGCGGGTGGCCGGACTGGCCGGTGGCGATGATCGCGAAGCTGGCGTCCGGCGCGCCGAGATCGGCCACGAAGCGCAGCCCGGCGCCGTGCATGGCCTGATAGGGCTCGGCGCCGCCGGCGCGGATGGATTGGCGCTGCACCGTCTCGCCATCGCCGCCCACCGGCACGCCGAGGCCGATGAGGCCGTTCACGCCGGGCACGAACCGGAGCAGAGGGTGTTCAAAGCGCGCCTGATGCGCCTGGCCCCAGCGCCATTGCGCGGGGTCCGGACCGAAGGCGGCACCGAGCTCGGCCACGGCTTCCGCCAGCGCCAGGGCCGCCATGGCGCGGCAATCGCCCCCGCACCACCAGCCGGCCTCGGGCGCGGTCAGCAGGAAGCGCAGGAATTCCGGCGTGCCGCGCGCCTCGGGCACGCGGGCCTGTCGCAGGGCGAGGGCGGGCATGCGCCGCGCGAAGGCGTTCCAGATGAGCGGCTGCGGCAGGCCCGGCGCCATCTCGCCCTCCCAATCCGCCAGCAGCGCCTGCGCCTGGCCGAGCGGGCCCGTGCCGCGCGGCAGCGAGTTCAGGAAGGGCAGGCTCTCCCGCGCGAGGAGCGAGAGCGTGTCCATCTGGATCGCGGCGAATTCGGCCGGGCCCTTCACCGGATCGGCCGCGAGGCGCTCATGGATCCGGCGGAAGCGCCAATCGCCATACCATTCGCGCGAGAGATGCACGGGGTGCCCTTCCGGGCTCACGCGGTTGTTCGCGTTCACCAGCACGCCGCTCTCGGGGTTCTCCACATGCGGCAATTCATCGAAGGGCACGAAGCCGCGCCACTGCTCGCTCCCTGGCACGGGCAGGCTGCCATCGCCGCTGGCGCGGATCGGCGTGCGGCCGGTGAGGTACATGGCGATGCCGCCCGCGCGGTCCGCCACCATCAGGTTCTGCGGCGGCGAGGCGATGAGTGCGGCCGCCGCCCGCGCCTCGGCGATGTTCCGCGCGCGGTTGAGCATGAGGAAGCCCTGCGCCGAGCTGTCGCCCGGCTCCAGATTGGCCATGCGGACGCTCAGCAGCCGGCCATCCAGCCGCGGCGTCTCGTCCAGGTCCGAGATGACCGGGCCATTGGCCGTCTCCCGCACCACGAGCGTCACGGGCTCTCCGCCGCGCACGCGGATGGTCTCCGTGCGGGTGCGGCGGATATCGGCCGGGGTCTCCAGGAAGACGTCCTGCGTGTCGGAATGGGTGGTGGTGAAGCCCCAGGCGAGCTCGGCATTGCGGCCGATGATGATGAGCGGCGTGCCGGGCGCCGTGGCACCCGAGAGGATGCGCCCATCGGCCAGCTCGATCCGCGCCAGATACCAGAGGATGGGCGCGCCGTAGCCCAGATGCGGATCGGAGGCGAGGAGCGGCGCGCCCGAGGCGCTGCGCGCGCCGGCCACCGCCCAGGCGTTGGAGGCGGAGGCGGGCAGGGGGGCGTCCTGCCCGAAGGCCGGGATCGCCGCCAGGATGCGCTCCATGCCCGCCAGCGCCGCCACATCGGGGCGGCCCGCGCTGCGATCGGAGGGCCAGAGCTCCCAGAGGCGTTCGGGCGAGAGGCGGGTGGCGAGGCGTGCGCGCTCCAGCTCGGCCCGCCAATTGCCCGAGAGCCAGAGGCCCATCACCTTGGCCCAGAGCAGGGAGTGTTGCGGCTGCCAGGGCTCGGGCGGGCCGAGGGCGAGGAATTCCGGCGCCGCGAAGCGCCCGCGCTCCGTGATCCAGGCGTTCACACCCGCCGCATAGGCTTCGAGCAGCCCGCGCGTCTCGGCATCGAGCGCCGCGAAATCGGCCTCGGCCGCCTGCTTCAGCCCCAAGGTGCGGCTGAAGCGGTCGAGCCGCAGCATGGCGCTACCCGCGACCTCGGCCAGGCGCCCTTCGGCGCCGCGCCGCATCATCTCCATCTGGAAGAGGCGGTCCCGCGCATGGAGGTAGCCCATGGCGACGGCCGCATCGCGCTCGCTCGCCGCCTGGATGCGCGGGATGCCGTTCTGGTCCAGCGTGATGCGTGTGGGGGCGGAGAGCGCCTCGACGCGCAACTCCGCCGCATCGGGCGGCAAGGTCCACCAGACCGCGCCGAAGAGGCCAGCGGGCACCGCCAGGAGCAGGAGCAGAAGCCCCAGCAGCAGGCGGCCCAGCAGGCCGGTCTTGCGGCGCCGGCGCGGCATCCTATTCCGGTTCGATCCCGGCGCCGCGGATCATCTCGCCCCAGGCGGCGATCTGCTCGACGACGAAGCGGTTCAACTCCTCCGGCGTGGAGGTGAAGCCATCAAAGCCGAGTTCCGCCATGCGGGTGCGGTATTCCGGGCGCGCGCCGATGCGCTGCATGGCCGCCGAGATGGTCGCCACCACCTCAGGCGGCAGGCGCGCCGGGCCGAAGAGGGCGGCGAAGCTCTGCAGGTCGAAGCCGGTCAGCCCCACTTCGTCCAGCGTCGGGACGTCGGGGATCAGGGCGGAGCGGCGCTTGTTGGTCTGGCCCAGCGCGCGCAGCCGCCCGTCGCGCACATGGCCGAGCGTGGGTGTCAGGTCCACCACGATGGAGGTGACGCGGCCCGCCAGCACATCGGTCAGCGCGGGCGGCGTGGAGCGGTAGGGCACATGCAGCATCTCGACGCCCGCGAGGCGCGCGATGGTCGCCCCGGCCACGATGCCGGTGCCGTTGCCCGAAGCGTAGCTGATCTGGCCGGGCCGGGCGCGGGCGAGGGCGATGAACTCCTGGAAGTTGCGCGCCGGAACATCGGCGCCGACCGTCAGCCAGAAGACGTATTGGCCGAGCCGCGAGATGGGCGTGAAATCCGCGATGGGGTCATAGTCCAGCCGCTTCAGCAGCCAGGAATTGGCGCCATGCGTCGTGTTGGTGGTGACGAAGAGCGTGTGGCCATCGGGTGCGGCGCGCATCGCCGCCGCCGCCGCGATGGTGCCATTGGCACCTGCGCGGTTGTCCACCGTGATGCTCACGCCGAGTTCGGCCCCCAGCATCTGCGCCAGCACGCGCGCCACGGCATCCGTGCCCGAGCCGGCCGCGAAGGGCAGGATGAAGGTGATGGGGCGCGTCGGCCGCCATTCGATCTGTGCCCCGGCAAGCGAGGGAGTGAGGGCAGGGGCCGCGAGGCTCGCGGCGAGAAGGCTTCGGCGTTGCAGGGTCATGTGTTCCTCCCGGGTGGCGGTTATTCCGCCATCTCCATCTCTGCGATCGCGAGGATGGTGGCGAGGCTCGCGCGCATCCCGCGCAGCGAGGCCTCGATCTCCACGTCGATCCATTCCTCCAGCGAATGCGCCCGCCCGCCCGTACCGCCCGAACCGATGCGCAAGGCGGGGATGCCCAGGCTCATCGGGATGTTGGCGTCGGTGGAGGACCATTCGAAACTCGGCGCATAGCCCTCGGCCGCGACGGCGGCCGAAGCCAGGCGCGCGACGGGCGAGCCATTGGGCGTATGCCCGGCCGGACGGTCGCCCACGGGCACGAGTTCGACCGTGATCTCACCCTGGCGCGCGGCGTTCTCAGCGGCGACGGCGGCCTGCACGCCGGCCAGGAACTGCTCCTCCAGGCGTGCCAGCTGCTCCGCGCTGGCGGAGCGGAGGTCCACCTCCATCGTCACCGTCTCGGGGATGGCGTTGATCGAGGTGCCGCCCGAGACCACGCTCACGCAATGCGTCGTCACCGGCTCGCGCGGAACCTGGATGGCGGCGAGCGCACGGGCGGCATCGGCCATGGCATACATCGGGTTGACCATGCCGAAGGCGGCGTAGCTGTGCCCGCCAGGCCCGCGGAAGGTGACGCGGTAGCGGCGCGAGCCGATGCCGCCCGTGACGATGCGGTCCACATCGGGGCTGTCCACCGTCAGGAAGGCACGGATGCGCTCGCGCTTCGGGTGATGGGCAAACAGGTGCCGGATGCCGCGCAGGTCGCCGAGGCCCTCCTCGCCCACATCGCCGACAAAGAGGATGTCATGCCGCGTGCGCAGCCCCGCCGCATCCATGGCGCGCAGGAAGGCGAGGTTCACGGCCAGGCTGCGCGTGTCGTCGCCCACGCCCGGCGCGAAGAGCTTCGTGCCCTCGCGCCGCACGCGCACATCGGTGCCGGCGGGAAAGACGGTGTCGAGATGGGCGGCGACGACCAGGATGTCGCCATTGCCGAAGCCACGGCGCAGGCCCATCACATTGCCCACCTCGTCCTGCGTGCATTCCTCCAGGCCGTGGGCGCGCAGCATGTCGAGATAGGCGCTCGCGCGCTTCTCCTCGGCGAAGGGTGGGGCGGGGATTTCGGTGAGGGTGATGATGTCGGCGACGGTGCGCTCATGCTCGGCGCGCATCACCTCGCAGGCCTTCCGGTAGCCGGCATGGGCGCGGATGGCGGCAATGGTCTGGTCTGTCGTCATGCTCAATGCACTCGTGCCCCCGGAACTCGAACCCCATCGCGCTGCGCCGCGAGCCTGGCCGGGATGGCGCCCCGCCGCGCGGCTTCCGCCCACACCGCCTCGATGGCGGCACGTCCGCGCTGGACGATGGCCGCCGCATCGCCGCGCAGGAACTGCCGGCCCCGCACGCGCGGCACGCCGGCGGTGATGACCGTATCCGCGTCGCTCCCCTGGCCATTGGTCAGCAGCGCGCGCAACGGATTCCAGACCGGTTGGTAGCGCGGGCGGGAGAGGTCGAAGATCACGACATCCGCCCGCGAGCCCGGCGTGAGGCGCCCGAGATCCGGCCGACGCAAGGCATCCGCTGCATCGCGCGTGGCCGCCGTCAGCAGCCGCTCCGCGCTGCCCAGGCCCGCGATGCCCGATTGCGTCTTGGCCAGCACGGCGGCGGCGCGCAGCTCATCCACCATGTCGAGTGTCACGCCATCCGTGCCGATGCCGAGCCGCACGCCCGATTGCAGGAAGCGCGCCAGCGGCACGCCGCGCCCCGAGCGCGCGAAGCCGAGCGGGCAGGAGGCGATGGTCGCCCCCGCATCCCGCACCATCTCGATCTCCTCATCCGTCGCGAACATCGCATGGCCCAGGATCACGCCCGGCCGCAGCAGGCCGCAATCGGCGATATGCGCCACGCTCCCCTTGCCATGCGCGGCCTGGACGGCCGCGACCTCCATCGGGTTCTGCGCGCAATGGATGGAGACGATGGCGCCCAGCTCCCGCGCCGCCGCGTCAATGCGCCGCAACAGCGCGGGCGAGTTGCTGTCCGGCCCATGCGGCCCGAAACCGATGGAAGCGAGCCCGTCCGGCCCCTGGTGCCGTTCGGCATGCAGGCGCATGACGAAATCGAAGCTCGCTTCGCTCGCATCGGCGCCGCGCCAGACCGGCTGGCCAGCCTCGTCCATGGCGAGGTTGGGCTGGGTGAACAGGTAGGGGCAGGACCAGGTGCGCAGCCCGAGGCCCGTCGCGCGCGGCACGAACTGGTGCTGCTGCGGCCGCCAGATGTCGAGCATCGCCGTCGTGCCCGTCATCAGGCATTCCAGCAGCGCCATCTCCACCGCATCGCCGATCGCGTCGGCCGACATGATCTCGGAGACGAGGTCGCCGAGCGGCATCAGCAGCGAAAACAGGATATGCCCGGGCAGGTCGCCCGGCTGGATATCATCAGCGAGGCCCCGGAACAGCGGGGCCGAAAAGGCGTGGTTGTGCAGGTTGATCAGCCCGGGCGTGAGCAAGCCATCCGGCACCTCGATGCGCTCGGCATCGAGGGAAGGACGTTCGCTCACGACATCGGCGATGCGGTCGCCCTGGATGATCAGATGCGCCCCCTCCCGCAATCCGGTCTCGGCGCACCAGAGCCAGCGGGGGGAGAGGACGATCATTCAGACGACCCGGTTCACCAGGTCGCTGCGGCCGGCCTGGAGGCGCTGGATGTTCTCCATCATCAGGTCGAGCACATTGTCTTCATAGGCGCAGGTCTCGCCTGCCGTGTGCGGCGTGAGGAAGGCATTTGGCAGCGTCCAGAGCGGGCTCTCCGGCGGCAGCGGCTCCGTCGCCATCACGTCGAGGCCGGCGCCGCGGATGGTGCGGTTCCGAAGAGCCTCGATCAGCGCCTCCTCATCGGCCACCTTCCCGCGCGCGCAGTTGATCAGATAGGCCGTGGGCTTCATGGCGGCGAGCGCGGCGCCATTGATCAGCCCCGTCGTCTCCGCCGTCAGCGGGCAGACCAGCACCACGAAATCCGCGCGCGGCAGGATCTGTGGCAGCGCCGATGTGGCATGCACCTCATCGGCGCCCTCCGCACCCGAGGCGGGATTGGCACGCACGCCGATCACGGTCATGTCCAGCGCCTTGAGCACGCGGATCACCCGCTTGCCGATCGCGCCCATCCCGATGACCACGGCCGTCTTGCCGTTCAGCTCATCCTCGCGCTGCGTGAAATCGCCCTTCATGCCGGACCAGAATTTCTTGTGCTGGTCGTCCCGCGCGATGAAGAGCTTGCGCGTGATGCCGAGCATGAGGCTCACCGCATGCTCGCTGACGGCCGCCGCATTGCCGCCCGCGGCGGAGGCGAGCGCGATGCCGTGCTCCTTGAAGGTCGGCCGGTCATACTGGTCCGTCCCGGCGGAGAGCGACTGCACGAACTTCAGCCGCTTGGTGAGCGCGGGCAGCGTGTTGCGCCAGAAGCCGCTGACCACCAGCACATCGGCCTCGGGGATGCGGGCCTGGAGCTCGTCCAGGCTGCGCACCTCGAAATGCGGATAGGGCGCGCCGCGCGCGACGAAGCGGTCAGCGCAGCGATAGGCCACATGGGCGAAGCAGATGGTGGGATTGGACGGAAAAGAGCTCACGCTGCGGCTTCCTCAAGAAAGACCTGAACGGCCTGGAACAGGGCACCCCGGTTGCGCTCCATCCACATGCCATGCGTGCCTTCGCCCAGCAGGACGAGGCGCTTGCCGGGCGAGGCGGTGAGCAGCGGGAACAGGGTCTGCGCCATGTAGGGCGGCGTGTCCTGGTCCCACTCGCCAAGGACGAGCAGGGTGGGCGCGGTGATCTTCGCGGGGTCGTAATAGGGGCGCCCGGCGGACCAGTATTCGCGGCCATCGGCGACGACGCCATTGGGCGCGCGCAGCGCCGGCGGGTTGCGGCGCAGCCCCTCGGGGTCGGTCGCCCAGGTGACGCCGGCCCAATGCTCGAACCAGCCCGGCGGCACGAGGCTGGCGCGATGCGCCTCCGGCACGCCGGCGCCGCGCCGCGCGCGGGCCTGCTCCTGCGTGACGAAGCGATAGGCGCCGATGGTCCCGCCCTGGTCCACGAGGGAGGGCGTCTGCCGGTTCCAGATCGGCGCGTAGAGCACGAGGCGCTCCACCACGGCGGGATTGTCGGCGGCGAAGCGCCCCATGAGGGCGGTACCCCAGGAATAGCCGAGATGCACGCATTTCGGGATGGAGCGGCGGCCGCGCACGAAGGCGGAGACGCTCATGATGTCGGCCACCGCCGTCGTGCCGCGCACCAGCGGCGGATTGGCCTCGGGCGGCTGGGACATCTCGGGCGGGCGGGTGCTGCGGCCATAGCCGCGAATGTCCATGCACCAGACGTCGAAGCCCCGGCCCGCGATGTAGTCCATCCAGGAGAGGCCGCCGAGCGGCAGGTCGAAGGCGGTGTGCGCGGGATAGGTCGCGCCATGCACCATGATCAGCGTCCGGCCGGGCGAGAAGCTCGTCATGCTCTCGGGGCGCTTGTTCCGGACGAAGAGCTCTATGCCGGCATCGCCCGCCGGCACCATGAACTCCTCGGTGATGATGCGCGGCGCCTGCGCCTGACCCTGGACGGGGATCAGCGGCGCGGCCAGGGCAGGGGCGGCGAGCAGGACGCGGCGTTGCATGCGGAACACTCCCTCAGGGTCATGCAGACACTAGCCAAGCCCGCCGGACTCCGCGAGGGGGCCCTATTTCTCGCAGCGGATGAAGAGCGTGCTGCGATGCGCGATCTCGCCCACATCGGCCGTGGAACGGTCCGGCCCCGCGCTCTCGGCCAGGCGCGGCTCCACGCCGGCGCGCCGCGCGAAGGCCAGCGCCGCCTGGCCCTGGATCGCGAAATTCACGTTCTGCGCGATGTCGCCCGTGCGGCGGCTGACGGCCTGGGCGTTGAGCTTGGAGACGACGACACCCACCACATGGCCCTGCATGTCCACCAGCGGGCCGCCCGAATTGCCGGGCTGCACCTCAGCACTGATCTGGTACTGGTTCGGGTTGTCGCCCAGGCCGCGCAGCCCATTCACCTCGCCCCGCGTGAGCTTGGGGTCGGAGCTGAGAAGCCCGGCCAGCGGGAAGCCATAGGCCACCACGCCCTCGCCGCGCCGCACGGCGGGCGCGCTGCGGAAGGCCAGCGCCGGGCCCACCAGCCCCGGCACGTTGAGCACCGCCACGTCGAGCTGCGCGTCCATCCGCGCGGGCGGTGCGGCGGCCAGCCAGTGGCCCGAGGGCGTGCGGAGCAGGACGCGGTTGCAATTGTCGATGACGTGGTGGTTCGTCATCACGCGCTCATTGGCGATCAGGAAGCCGGTCCCGGTCGAGACCTGGCGCGCCTGCGGATTGGGCTGGGCGAGCGGCGTCTCGCGGCTCGCGGGGGCTGCCATCGGCTGGGGGCGGGCAGGGGCGGGCGCCGCGGGTCGGGCCGCCCGCGCGAGGTCGATGTTGCGGTTCACGCAGATGTCCTGGTCGCGCAGGACAGCTTCGCGCCCGTCGCCGAGCACGAGGCGCAGGTCGAAGCGGCAGCCGGCATCGGCGGCCGGGTTCACGCGGAAGCCCCCCCCCTCGGTCAGCGGCCGGTCGGGGCGCAGCAGGTTGCCGCCCCAGTCGCCCTGGCCGCCCCGCGGGCTGCGGACGGCATAGAGCGCCGTGGCGTCGGCGCCCGTCCTGTTCACCACCCGGAACCCGGAGGGCTCGGCGGCGTTTTGTGCGAGGCTGGGCGTGAGGACGGCCAGCGCCAGGATGGATGCGAGGGGGATGACGGCGATGCGCATGCATCGCGATGTGCCCACCGGTTTGCGCCAGCGCAAGGTCTTCCCCACTTGACCCTGCCACGATGGCAATCGCCACCTCGGAGTCATGATGGACCGCCATACCCCCCTCCCGCGCCTCACCCTGCCCATCGCGGGCATGAGTTGCGCCTCCTGCACCGGCCGCGTCACCCACGCGCTGGAAGCGGTGCCGGGCGTGGCCGGGGTGCAGGTGAACCTCGCGACCGAGTCGGCCGAGGTGCTGGGGACCGCGCCGCTTCCCGCCCTGGACGCCGCCCTGCGCGGCGCGGGCTACGGCCTGCGCGAGCAGGTGGTGGAGCTGCAGGTGACGGGGATGAGCTGCGCCTCCTGCGCCGGCCGGGTGGAGCGCGCGCTGCTGGCCGTGCCCGGCGTGCTGGCGGCGGCCGTGAACCTGGCCAGCGAGCGCGCGACCCTGCAGGTCCTGGCCGGTACGCCCGCCGATTCGCTGGAGGCCGCGCTGGATCGCGCCGGCTACGGCATTGCCGCGCACAGCACCGATGCGCGCTTCCCCCGCGGCACCGTGGAACTCGCCCTTGCCGCGCTGCTGGCCACCCCCTTCCTGGTCGGCATGCTGGGGATGGGTCTGGGCCGGGACTGGATGCCGGGTGGCTGGTGGCAGCTCGCCTTCGCGACACCGCTGCAATTGGTGCTGGGCGCCCGCTTCTATCGCGGCGCGCTGGGCGCGCTGCGGGCACGCACCGGCAACATGGACCTGCTGGTGGCGCTCGGTACCAGCGCCGCCTATGCGCTCTCCGTCTGGCAGCTGCTGGGCGGGCATCACCACCTCTATTTCGAGGGCTCGGCCCTCGTCATCTTCTTCGTGCTGCTGGGCAAGCACCTCGAAGCCCGGGCCAAGCAGGCGACGGCCGGCGCCATCCGCGCGCTGCTCGACCTCAAGCCCCGCACCGCGATGCGCCTGGAGGCGGGGCAGGAGCGGGAGGTTCCGGCCGCGTTGCTGAAGCTGGACGACCTCGTCGTCATCCGCCCGGGCGAGCGCGTGCCCGCCGATGGCGTGGTGGCGGAGGGCGAAGCCGGCCTGGATGAAAGCGCGCTCACCGGCGAGAGTCAGGCCGTGGCCAAGGCGCCTGGCTCCACGCTCTCCACCGGAACGGTGGTGCTGGATGGCCGCCTCGTCATGCGGGTCACGGCGATTGGCGAGGAGACGGTGCTGGCGCGCGTGGCGGCGCTCGTCTCCGCCGCCCAGGCCAGCCGGGCGCCGATCCAGAAGCTGGTGGACCGCATCTCGGCCGTCTTCGTGCCGGTGGTGATCGGCATCGCTCTCCTGGCCTTCGCGGGCTGGTGGATCAGTGGCGCGGGGCTGGAGGCGTCCCTCATGCATGCGGTGGCGGTGCTGGTCATCGCCTGCCCCTGCGCGCTGGGGCTGGCGACGCCCGCCGCCATCATGGCGGGCACCGGGGCGGCCGCACGCGCCGGCATCCTGGTGCGCGACGCCGAGGCGATCGAACGCGCCGCCGGCATCACCCGCGTCGCCTTCGACAAGACCGGCACGCTGACCGAGGGCCGGCCGGTGCTGGCAGGCCTCTATGAGATGGAGCCCGGCACCTTGGGCCTCGCGGCCGCCTTGCAGGCGGGCAGCGAGCACCCGCTGGCGCGTGCCGTCCTCACGGCGCATGGCACGGCCACGGCGCGCGTCACGGGCTTCCGGGCGCTGCCCGGCCGCGGCGTGCAGGGCGAGGTGGCGGGCCGACGCCTCAGCCTGGGCTCGCCCCGCATGCTGGCCGAGGCGGGCGCCACGCCCGACCCGAAGCTCGCCGCGGCGGCCGAGGCGGCCTCCGCCGAGGGCCGTACCCTCGCCTGGCTGCTGGAGGAAGGGCGCGTCCTGGCGCTGCTGGCCTTCGAGGACCAGGTGAAGCCCCGCTCGGCGGAGGCGGTGGCCGGGCTCCAGGCGATGGGCCTTGATGTCACCGTGCTCTCGGGCGACAGCCCGGCGGCGGCCGGCGCGCTCGCCCTGCGCCTTGGTCTCGCCGAGGTCGAGGCCGGGTTGCTGCCGGCCGACAAATCCGCCCGCATCGCCGCATGGCGCGCAGCGGGCGAGCGGGTGGCGATGGTGGGCGACGGCGTCAATGACGCGCCGGCCCTGGCGGCGGCTGATCTCGGGATCGCCATGGGAACGGGCACCGATGCGGCCATGGCGGCCGCGGGCGTCACGCTGTTGCGCGGCGACCCCGCCCTGGTGCCCCAGGCACTCGAGCTGATGCGCCGCACGCGCGGCAAGATCCGGCAGAACCTGTTCTGGGCCTTTGCCTACAACGCCGCGGGCCTGCCGCTCGCGGCCCTGGGTGGATTGTCACCGGCCTTGGCGGGGGCGGCCATGGCGGCCTCCTCGGTCTCGGTGCTGGGAAATGCCATGTTGCTGGCGCGGTGGCGCCCGACGGGAAAACTAAGGGAGAAGACCACATGAACATCGGC
Source organism: Sediminicoccus sp. BL-A-41-H5 (assembly GCF_050632405.1). Taxonomy (NCBI): domain Bacteria; kingdom Pseudomonadati; phylum Pseudomonadota; class Alphaproteobacteria; order Acetobacterales; family Roseomonadaceae; genus Sediminicoccus; species Sediminicoccus sp. BL-A-41-H5. The sequence continues at coordinate 434,633 of NZ_CP192601.1, forward strand.
GAAGCGGCCGCGGCCAGCGGCGTCAGCGCGAAAATGATCCGCCATTACGAGACGCTCGGGCTGATCACGCCGTTGCGGCGTGCCAACAACTATCGGAGCTACACCGAGCAGAACGTGGCGGTGCTGCGCTTCATCCGCCACGCCCGGGATCTGGCGTTCCCCCTGTCCGAGGTGAAGCGCCTGCTGGCGCTCTGGCAGAATGACGGGCGCCAATCGGCCGAGGTGCGGAAGATCGCGCTCGGCCATGTTGACGCGCTGGAGGAGAAAGCGCGTTCGCTCAAGGCGGTTGCGGATTCGCTGCGCCACCTCGCGCAATCCTGCCAGGGCAATGCCCGGCCCGAATGCCCCATCCTCGACCACATGGAAGGGAAGGTCGATGCCAGTGCTTGAGATGAAGGTGAGTGGCCTGAGCTGCGGCCATTGCGTGCAGACGGTGACCAAGGCCATCCAGGCGCGGGACGCGCATGCGCGCGTGCAGGTGGACCTGGCGGAGGGGCTGGTCAGCGCCGAGACGGCGCTGGACCGCGCCAGCGCGACCCAGGCCATCGAGGGCGCCGGCTACAAGGTGCTGCCCTCCACGCGGGATTGAGCGCGCGGTGAACCGGCTCTGCCTGCCGTTCGCCATCCTGGCGGCGGTTGCGGGCAGCTTGGCCCTGCGCCCATCCGAAGGTGTCACGCTGCCGGTGCCCCCCGTCCTGGCGGTGCCGGGCCATGGCATCGGCCTCATCGTTGCGGTGATCAGCCTCTTCTCCCGGGCTGCCTCGCACTGAACATGAAAAAACCCGGCGGATCGCTCCGCCGGGTTCCTCGTGCTGCGGCTTTGTGCCGGATCAGCCCTGGTTGCGGTTGCCCATGAAGGAGAGCAGCAGCTGGAACAGGTTGATGAAGTTCAGGTAGAGGCCCAGCGCGTCCATCACGCTGCGCTTGCCGGCCTCCTCCGTGCCTTCGGCGTAGGAGTACTCGATGTAGTCGTTCTTGATGCGCTGCGTGTCATAGGCGGTGAGACCGCAGAAGATGATCACGCCGAGCACCGAGATGGCGAAGGCCAGCGCCGAGGAGGCCAGGAAGATGTTGACCAGCGAGGCGAGGATGATGCCGATCAGGCCCATCAGCATGAAGCTGCCCATCTTCGTCAGGTCGCGCTTCGTCGTGTAGCCGATCAGGCTCATCGAGGCGAAGGTGGCCGAGGTGATGAAGAAGGTGCTGGCGATGGAGGCGCCCGTGTAGATCACGAAGATATTCGCCATGCTGGCGCCCATCACGCCGCAGAAGGTCCAGAACAGGGCCTGTGCGGTCGTCTTGCTCATCCGGTTGATGCCGAAGGAGAGGACCAGGATGAAGGCGAGCGGCGCGAACATCGCGACATAGCCGAGGATGGTCGGCGCGGTGGCGAGGCCACGCGGCGTGCGGACGACGGTGTAGAACAGCTCCGACAGGCCGGTGTTGGCCACCGCATAGGCGACGATCGCCGTCACCAGGAGGCCGGAGGCCATCCAGTTGTAGACGCGGAGCATGTAGGCGCGCAGACCGGCGTCGATCGCGGCGGCGTCCACGCCCGCGGTGCGGCCCCAGCCCTGCTGGCCGCCCAGCGGCTGGGTCCAGCGCGATTCGGGTTGCAGTGCCATGAGTTCAGTTCCTCCAGAGGGACGAGATACGGGGACTCCGCCCCGGGATGGATAACATATGGAACTTCTGTAATCAGATTCAACGCAATTCGGAAGTCCCGGCCCGCTTGATCATTCGTTGCGCAGCAGTGGCGCAGGGCGGACCCGCAGCGCCATGGCCGTGCCGGCATAGCCGAAGGCAAGCACCAGCAGCATGCACCCGGCCACCGTCAGCGCCAAGGTGCCGGGCAGGAAGACCCATTCCTGGCGCATGATGCCCACCACCACGCCCCATGCCGCCGCCGTGCCGGCGAGCGCGGCCAGGATGCCCGCGAAGCCGCCCAATACGCCGAATTCGACCAGGAAGGCCCGCAGGATCTGCCCGCGCGTGGCGCCCACCGTCTTGAGGAGGACCGCCTCGCGGATGCGGCGCTGCTGCCCGGCGGCGACGGCGCCCGCCAGCACCAGGGCGCCGGCCAGGAGCGTGATGGAGCCCACGGCCGTCAGTGCCGTCCCGATGCGGCCGAGCAGGATGCCTACCTGTTCCAACGCCTCCCGCACCCGGATGCCCGAGACATTGGGAAGCGCGTCGGTGATGCGGCGCAGCAGGCTCTGGTCCTGCGCGGGGTCGCCCCGCACCGTCGCGATATGGGTATGCGGCGCCGAAGAGAGCAGGCCGGGCGAGGCGATGAGGGTGAAGTTCATGCCGAGCGACCGCCACTCGACGTTCCGCAGATTGGCGATCTTCAGGTCAATGTCGCGGCCCAGCACGTTGACGGTGATGGTGTCGCCCAGCCCGATCCCCCAGCCGCGCGCGAGGTTGGCGTCGAAGGAGACCAGTGTCGGCCCCTCGTAATCCGCGGCCCACCAGGTGCCTTCCACGACACGCGTGCCCGGCGGCGGCGTCGCGCTATAGGTCAGGCCGCGGTCCCCGCGCAGCGCCCAGGCGGTCTCGGGCGTGGCGCGCACCTGCTCGGCCGGCACGCCGTTCACGGCGGAGATGCGGGCGCGCAGGCTGGGCACGCGGCGCACCTCGTCCACGCCGGGCGTCTCCCGCGCCAGGGCGTCGAAGCGGGCCACTTGGTCGGGCTGGATGTCGATGAAGAAGAAATTGGGCGCGCGGGCCGGCATTTCGCTGCCGATGGCCGAGGCCAGGTTGCCCTGGATCTGCGCGATGGCGGCGAGCGTGGTCAGCCCCAGGCCCAGCGCCACCAGCATGATGGGTGTAGGCGCACCCGGCCGGTGCAGGTTGGCGAGGCCGAGTCGCCAGGCGGGGCGCCGGATGCCCGAGAGGGCCCGTGCGCCCGCCATCAGGGCCCAGGCGCCGAGGCGGAACAACAGCATGGCCGCCGCCGCCCCGCCGCAGAAGGCGATGGCGAAGAAGCGCTGCTCGGCCGTGGCGATGACCAGCGTGACGAGCGCCGCCGCCGCGAGCGCATTGGCGAGGCCGACACCCCATCCCGGCCAGAAGCCGCCCGCGCCCAGCACGTCCCGGAACAGCGCCGCCCCCGGGATGCGCCCGGCCCGGCCGAGCGGCCAGAGGGCGAAGGTCAATGCCGTCAGCACACCGTAGAGCGCGGCGAGGGCCAAAGGCGCCGGGTAGAGGCCGATCCGCGCCGGGACGGGCAGGGTGCCGCCCAGCGCCCAGGCAGCCAGAACCGTCAGGCCCCAGCCCACGGCAAGGCCGATGAGGATGCCGAGCGCCGCCAGCGCCAGCACCTGGAACAGGTAGGCCGAGAAGATCGCCGCCGTCGGCGCTCCCATGCAGCGCAGCGTCGCGATGGTGCGGCTGCGCGCGTCCAGCCAGGCGCGCACGCCGGTGGCGACGCCGATGCCGCCCACCAGCAGCGCGGTGAGGCCGGCGAGCGTGAGGAAGGAGGCGGCGCGGTCGAGGAAGCGATTCACCCCCGGCTCGGCCTGGTCCGCGCGCCGGATGCGCCAGGGCGCGCCGGGGAAGGCGGCGCGCAGTTCCTCGCCGAAGGCGCGGGCGGAGACGCCCTCGGGCAGGCGGATGCGATATTCGTGGGTGATCATGCTGCCCGGCTGGGCGAGGCCGGTCGCCGGGAGCTGGTCCAGCGGGATGATGGCGCGCGGGCCGAAGACGGTGGGGGTGGCCACCCGGTCCGGCTCCTCGGTGATGCGGCCGGCGAAACGCAGGCGCGCCTCGCCCAGGCGCACCTCGTCCCCGGGCGAGAGGCCGAGGCGCTCGGCCACCGAGGGCTCGGCCACCAGCATGAGGCCTTGCAGAGCCTGCGCCGGGTCGAGCGTGAGGCTGCCATATAGCGGGTAGCGGCCATCGGCGGCCTTGAGTTCCACCAGCGTGCGCTCGCCATTGGGGGCGATGAGCATGGCGCGCAGCAGCGCGACCTCGCTGATCACCCCGCCGCGCGCGCGCACCCACTCCAGCGCATCGCTGCCGGCGGGCTCGTAGCCCGCGCGGATCTCGAGGTCGCCGCCCAGGATTCGGGCGCCATCGGCCTGCAGCCCGGCATTGATGCCGGCCCGCAGCGTGCCGACGGCGGCGATGGCGGCGACGCCGAGCGCGAGGCAGGCCAGCACGATGCGCAGCCCCTTCACGCCGCCGCGCAACTCACGGCGCGCGAGCTTCAGGCCGAGGGCGAGGTTCCTCATTCGGCGGCGAGCGCCAGGGCGGCGGTGTCGTCGGTGATGCGTCCGTCCTCGATGCGGATCTGCCGCTCGCAGCGCGCGGCCAGCGCCGGGTCATGCGTGATGAGGATCAACGTCGTGCCGTATCTGGCGCGCAGGTCGAAGAGGAGGTCCATCACCGCGAGGCCGGTGGCGCGGTCCAGGTTGCCGGTCGGCTCATCGGCCAGGATCACGCGGGGCAGGGCGACGAAGGCGCGGGCGACGGCGACGCGCTGCTGCTCGCCGCCCGAGAGCTGACCGGGATAGTGGTTGAGCCGGTGCCCGAGGCCGACCGACTTCAGCGCCGCCTCGGCGCGGGTGAAGGCATGCTCGTCGCCGGCGAATTCCAGCGGGATCGCGACGTTTTCCAGCGCCGTCATGGTGGGGACGAGGTGGAAGGACTGGAAGACGATGCCCACCTCCTCGCGCCGGAAGCGGGCCAGCTCATCCTCGCCGAGACGCCCCAGTTCGCGCCCCGCAACCGTCAGATGCCCGCCCGTGGCCCGCTCCAGCCCCGCCAGCAGCATGAGCAGCGAGGTCTTGCCCGAGCCCGAGGGCCCGATGATGCCGACCGCCTCGCCCTCGCCGATCTCGAGGCTCACCCCCTTCAGGATGTTGACCCGGCCGGCCGAGCCCCCCACTTCGAAGGTGAGGTCGCGTGCCGAGATGAGGGGCGTGACAGGGGAATTCAGAGCAGTGTCCATGGGGATCGCATATGGGCGGCGCGCTGCGCTGCAAAAGGGCCTGTTGCTTTTTGCCACGGCCGCTTCCGCTCAAGCCGTGGCGCCGGTGCGGCTGCTGGCGCTGGGCGACTCGCTGACCGCGGGCTACGGCCTGCCGCGCGGCGAGGGCTTCGTGCCCCAGCTCCAGGCGGCGCTGGTGGCGCGCGGGCGCCAGGTGCGCGTGCTGGATGGCGGCGTCTCGGGCGATACCATGTCAGGCGGCGCGGCGCGGCTCGACTGGGCCATGGCGGACCGCCCCCAGGCGGCGATCGTGGCACTTGGCGGCAATGACGGGCTGCGCGGCCTGCCGCCCGCCCGAATGGCCGAGGCGCTGGAAAGCATCCTCTCGCGCCTGGAGGCCCGCCGCATCCCGACGCTCCTGGCCGGCATGCATGCGCCACCCAATCTCGGCGCCGATTACGGCCGCGCCTTCCACGCCGTCTTCACGGAAGCCGCGGCGAAGCGTCCGCAGGTGATCTTCGTGCCCTTCTTCCTGGAGGGCGTGGCCGGAGAGCGCGCGCTGAACCAGGCGGATGGCATCCATCCCAATCCGCGTGGCGTGGCCCTGATGGTCAGCCACATGCTGCCCGCCACGGAACAACTGCTGGACCGGGTGGCGGCTTCCCCGGCAGGATAGGTGGGCGAATCCGGGAAGGGGGCTTGGCCCATGCGTCTCTTCGTCGCTCTCGAGCTTCCGCCGGAAGTGAAGGATCGCCTCGCTTCGCTCACCGGTGGCCTGCCGGGGGTCCGTTGGGTTCGCCCGGAGAATTACCACCTGACGCTGCGCTTCATCGGCGAGGTGCCGGGCCATCTGGCTGAGGAACTGGACCTGGCGCTGGCCGGAATCCGCGCCAAGCCCTTTCCGCTGAGCCTCGCCGGGCTTGGCACCTTCGAGAAGGCGGGCCGCGTGCAATCCCTGCATGCGGTGGCCGAGCGCACGCCGGGCCTCGCCCACCTGCAATCCAAGATCGAGACCGCCTTGCAACGCTCCGGCCTGCCGGCCGAGCGCAAGCGCTTCGCGCCGCATGTGACACTGGCGCGGACCGAGGGGGCGGCCCTGCCCAAGCTCGCGGGCTTCATCCAGGCGCATAACCTGTTCCGCACCGAGCCGGTGATGGTGGAGCGTTTCGTCCTCTTCTCCTCCCAACTGGGGAAGGAGGCGGCCGTCTATACGCCCGAGGTCGAGTACGATCTGGCGGCTTGAGGCTTTCGTGGGGCGGGACTAAACCCTCCGACGTGGCAACCCTGCGTTCCCTGCTGATCCGTCTTCTCGCGGCCGTGCTGCTCCTGCAGTCGGGCGTGGCGGTGGCGCATTGCCTGCGCGGGATGGGCGCGGGCGATGGCCTCGTCGTCGAGATCTGCTCGGCCGATGGCCTGCGCAGCATCCGCCTGGATGCGAATGGCGAGCCCATGGCCGACCACGCGCCGGCCGCGGAAAGCGGTTTCTGCCCGGCCTGCCATGGCTTGCCCGCGGTGGACCTGCCCGCGCCGCCGCTGGTGTCCACCCCCGCCTGGCTGGGCGACAGCATCGCCTGGGCCCCGTCCCCCATCGGCACGCTGCGCCCGCCCGCCCGGGCGCCGCCCTACGCGACCCGCGCCCCGCCCGTCACGACCTGAACACCCCGCTCGCGCCGCCCGGCACTCCGGGCGGCGCGCCCGTTCATGCCGTGCCGGAACCCAATCCATGTCGCTTTTGCGTCGCGCGCTGCTCAGCGCGCCCTTGATCGCCTCTCCCGCCCTCGCGCAGACCGAAATCCGCGCCCACCCGGACACGGTGGTCACCGCCGCCCCGCCGCCGCTGACCTCCGAGAGCAACAACGAGGCGCGGCTGCGCCTCTGGCTGAGCCCGGGCAACAACACCGTCGTCCCCGCCTCCGAGTTCCAGGACCGCCCAGGCGTGCTCTCGATGCGGGACATGTTCGAGTTCACGCCCGGCGTCTTCGCCCAGCCCAAATGGGGGGAGGATTCGCGCCTCTCCATCCGCGGCTCGGGCATCGCGCGCAACTTCCACCTGCGCGGCGTGCGCGTCTTCCAGGACGGCATTCCGATCAACCAGGCCGATGGCAGCGGTGACCTGCAGGAGCTGGACCCCACCAGCTTCCTCCGCGCCGAGGTGTTCCGGGGCGGCAATGGCTTCGCGCTCGGCGCCAATACGCTCGGTGGCGCCATCAACTTCGTCACACCCACGGCGCGGCAACAGGAAGGGCAGGGCGTCACCTTCCGGCTCGAGGGCGGCAGCCGGGGCTTCATCCGCGGCAACACCCAGATGGGCGGCGTCTTCGGCGCCTGGGATGGCTGGGTCTCGGGCACCATGCTGAACCAGGATGGCTGGCGGAATCACTCCTCCGGCAGCGCGGGGCGGATGAACTCCAACGGCGCCTATCGCTGGGCCGAGAATGCCGAGACGCGCGTCTTCTTCACCTATAACGCCATCCAGCAGGACATCCCGGGCACGGTCACGCGCAATTCGGCCACGCAGACGCCGCGCCTGGCCAATCCCACCAATGTCCAGCTCAACTACCAGCGCAACATCGAGAGCTATCGCCTCGGCACCATCACCGCCATCCGCCCGAATGCCGAGACGCTGGTGGAACTCGGCGGCAGCTACGTCCAGCGCCAGCTCGACCATCCGATCTTCCAGTACATCGACAACCACACCAATGACTTCAACCTCTTCGGCCGCATCACCTGGGATGGTTCGCTGGGTGGCTTCCGCAACCGGCTGGTGGCGGGCGTCAACGCCGCCTGGGGCACCAACGACAACCGCCGCTTCGTGAATTTGAGCGGCGTGCGGGGCGCGCAGACCTTCGCCTCCTGGGACACCGCCTCGACCACCGACGCCTATGTCGAGAACAGCTTCTACGTCCTGCCCGACCTCGCCCTGGTCGCGGGCCTCTCCGGCGGCCAGGCGGTGCGGCGCAGCGAGAACCGGTTGAACGCCGCGCTCAGCGGCAGCGGGGACTGGAATTTCATCAATCCCCGCGCCGGCCTGCTCTGGCAGGCCACGCCCAATGTCCAGGCCTATGCCAACGTCACCTGGTCCACCGAGCCGCCGACGCTCTCGGACCTCGTGGCGCTGGTGCCGCTGGGCGGCTTCCGCCTGCTGGCGCCACAGCGCGCCATCACGGGCGAGATCGGCGCGCGCGGCACGGTGGGCGATTTCAGCTTCGACGGCGCCTACTACTACAGCTGGCTCAAGGACGAGATCCAGCTCTTCGCCGGCCAGCAGCCGGGCACCAGCTTCGCCCGAAACGCGGACAGGACGGTGCACCAGGGCGTCGAGCTGGCCGCGAGCTACGTGGCCGGGCGCAACCTCTTCACCACGCAGGATTCCGTGACGCTGCGCGGCGCCTACACCTTCAGCGACTTCTTCTTCGACAATGATCCGATCTTCCGCAACAACCAGCTCCCCGGCGTGCCGCCGCATGTGCTGCGGGCCGAGGCGCGCTACCGCCACCCCTCGGGCTGGTGGGTCGCGCCGAATGTGGATTGGGTCCCCGAGGGCTTCTATGTCGACAACGCCAATACCCGCCGGACGGACAGCTACACGCTGCTCGGCCTGCGCGCCGGCGCGGAACTGATGGACGGGCGCCTTGGCCTCTTCGCCGAGGGGCGGAACCTGCTGAACAGCCGCTTCATCAGCTCCGCCTCCGTCACCCCCATCGCGCTCGGCAATCCCGCCCTCTACGAGCCCGGCATCGGCACGACCGCCTATGCCGGCATGCTCTACCGCTTCTGAAGGAGACACGAGGATGAAACGCCTCATTGCCGTCCTGCTGGCTCTCGCCACACCGGCCGCCGCGCATGTCGTGATCGAACCGCCCGAGGTCGCCGCCAATTCCTACGCCCGCCTCGCCTTCCGCGTGGGCCATGGCTGCGGCACGGCCGCCACCATCGCGGTGGAAGTCAACCTGCCAGAGGCCGTGACGATGGCTCGGCCCATGCCCAAGCCGGGCTGGGAGATCGCCATCGAGGCGCGCGCCCTCGCGCGCCCGGTCTCCAGCGGGCATGGGCTGGTCAGGGAGGCGCCGGCCAGCATCGCCTGGCGCGGCGGGCCGCTGCCGGATGCGCATTACGACGAGTTCGTGATGATGATCCGCGCCCCCGATCAGGCGGGCGCCACGCTGGTCATTCCCGTCGTGCAGCGCTGCGAAGGCGGCGCCCAGCATGCTTGGGTGGAGGTGGCTGAACCGGGCCAGCCCCGCCCACGCAGCCCGGCCCCCACGCTGCGCCTGGGCGCCCGCTGATGCGCGCGCTGCTGGCCCTGGCGCTGCTCCTCGCGACGCCCGCCATCGCCTGCGATCCGGACGAGATGGAACGCGCGATGACCGAGGTCTGCACCGCCGCCACCTCCGGCGCGGCCGAGGCCGTCGAGGCCGCCCTGCCCTTGGCGGGCGCCGACGAGGCGGCCGCGCTGCAAACCCAGCTCATCACGCTCAGGCGCGTCTGCGCCGAGGGCGACCCGGCCCTTGCGGCGCGGGATGCCGCACGGTTGTCCCGCCTTGCCGGCCGGATCGAGGCGCGGGCCGAGCGGCCGCGCCCGGCCTCCCTTTGAACCAACAAGAAGGAACCCAGACCATGACCACCCGTCGCCATCTTCTCCTCGCCACCGCCCTGTTGCCGCTCGCGGCGCCCGCGCGCGCGCAGGACACCGTCACCGAGCTCGGCCCGTTGCGCATCGTGAATCCCTGGACCCGCGCGGCGGGGCAGGGGATGCAGGGTGGCGGCTTCCTCGTCATCCGCAACACCTCTGCGACGGCCGATCGCCTGGTCTCGGCCAGTTCTCCGGCCGCCGGCCGGATGGAGCTGCATACCCATATCCGCGACGGAGACGTGATGCGGATGCGCCCGGTGAATGACATTCCCGTCCCGGCCAATGGCGAGGTGACGCTCCAGCCCGGCGGCCTGCACCTCATGCTGATCGGCCTGACGCAGCCCATGAATGTGGGGCAGAGCATCCCCGTCACGCTGCGCTTCGAGCAGGCGGGCGAAGTGACCATTCAACTCGCCGTTCAGGCGGCGGGGGCGCGCCAGCAGGGCCACCACCGCCACTGAGACGGGCCCGCCTGCCCGGCCGGGCGCCGCCGGATCGTGATCCGCTCCGGCTGGGCGCCCCGCCGCACCGGGTTTCCGGCGCGGGTGACCCTGCATGAAATGACGTTTTGTTCATGTTTGGGTGGTGCAGTGCCGCCCGCACCGCGAGCCTTCGCGTCCTTTCTCCAGCCCCGAGACGGAACTGCCCGATGCCCCGCCTGCTACCCTTCGCGATTGCCATCTTCATGCTGACGCCCTTCCTGCTCTGGGCCGGCTTCTATGCCGCGGGAATGCGCAGCGGGGTGGAGGCCTGGCAGTCGCCGATCGGCTGGGTGCTGCTCGCGACCTCGCTGCCGCTGGCCGGGCTGTTCTGGATCCAGAATCTTCGGCAGCTCGGCAATTCCATGGGCGCGGCCTCGCGCCTTGGCCTGGCGGCGGGGCTGGCGCGCCTGCTGCCCTTCGCCATGCTGGGGATCGGCCTCGCGGGCTCGGCCTGGCTCTGGTGGAGCGGAGAGGGCGTGGCGCTGGCCGTGATTGCGCTGATCGCCACGCTGCTTCTCTCGGTCTTCGCGCGCCGTGCGGCGGAGGCCGCGGTGGAGCCCGGTTTCACGCCCGCGGCACCGGCCGGGGACCAGCGGGCCGAGGATGAGCTCGGCCGCGGCATCCTGCTCTTCTTCGCCAATGTCGCCATGGCGCTGGCGCTGCTCGCCTACTACGTCACGCCGCAGGTGCTGTTCTGGGCGCTCGCCGCGCTGGTGCCCATCGCCTTCGGGCTGATGATGCGCCTCGCCTGGTGGGCAACCGAGGGAGGCCAGGCGGCACCGGCGGGGCGGCCCGAAGCCCGGCAGGCGGAGGGCCTGCGCGAGGCCGCGTGAGGCGGCGGCCCTTCCACCGCGCGTCCCGGGCTGTATCCTCCCCCCCGACCAGTCAGGGGAGAGCGGGCATGAACATCCAGGCGACGGAGGCGAGCACGCCGATCCTCACCATCGAGGGCGCGCGGGCCACCATCCGGCTCAACCGCCCCGCCGTGCACAATCGCATCGAGCCTTCCGACCTGCTGATGCTCGGCCAGCACTTCGCCGCGATCGAGGCCAATCCCGAGATCCGCGTCATGGTGCTGACCGGCACGGGCAAATCCTTCTCCTCCGGCTATCACCTGGGCGACATGGCCGAGCGCCCGAATGCCGATGTTACCGCCCGCGCCGATGCGCCTTCCTTCGAGGGCGTCGCGGACCAGTTGGAGCGCCTGCGCGTGCCGACCATCTGCCGGCTGAATGGCGGGGTCTATGGCGGCTCGACCGATCTGGCGCTGTGCTGCGACTTCCGCATCGGCGTGGACACGGCGGAGATGTTCATGCCGGCCGCCCGCCTCGGGCTGCACTACTATCCCTCCGGCATGGTGCGCTACGTCAGCCGCCTCGGGCTGAACGCCGCGAAAAAGCTCTTCCTCACCGCGGAGAAGATCCAGGCGCGTGAGATGCTGGCCATTGGCTACCTGACGGAGATGGTGCCGGCCGCTGAACTGGATGCGCGTGTGGACGCGCTGGCGGATCGGCTGGCGGCCATGGCGCCCCTCGCGGTGCAGGGGGTGAAGAAGAGCCTGAACGAGATCGCGCGGCAGGAATTCGACGTGGAGGGGGCGATCGCCCGCGCCAAGGCGAGCCAGGCGAGCGAGGACCTGCAGGAAGGGCTGCGCGCCTTCCGCGAGAAGCGCGCACCCGTCTTCAAGGGACGTTGAGGGGGCGCTGAAGAAGGCGGCAGTTCGCCCGCGCCATGCGCGGGGCGGGTGCGGCCACTGCAAAAACAGCGAATCCATTGGCTGCCAGGGCCCGGAAACCGGCCTATAAGCGCCGCAGCATCCTGGCCGGGGACTCTACGCGCGCATGTCCATCCACGCAGCCCTCACGCATCGCACCAGCTATCGCTACGACAAGCCCGTGGCCCTCGGGCCTCAGACCATCCGGCTGCGCCCCGCGCCGCATGCGCGCACCCCCATCCTCTCCTATTCGCTGAAGATCGAGCCCAAGCCGCACTTCATCAACTGGCAGCAGGACCCGCAGGGGAATTTCCAGGCCCGCGTCGTCTTCCCGGAGCGCGTGACGCATTTCGACGTGACGGTGGACCTGATCGCCGACATGGCGACGATCAACCCCTTCGACTTCTTCCTGGAGCCGGAGGCCGAGCACTACCCCTTCGCCTATGACCACGTGCTGGACGAGGAGCTGGCGCCCTTCCGCAAGCTCGCCCCCTATGGCCCGCTGTTCAAGTCGCTGCTGGCCGAGATTCCGCGCGAGAAGCAGCGCGTGGTGGATTTCCTGGTCTTCATCAACCAGCTCGTGCAGTCGCGCATCTCCTACATCGTGCGCATGGAGCCGGGCGTCTGGGACCCCGAGCGGACGCTGGGCGAGGGCAGGGGCTCCTGCCGCGACAGCGCCTGGCTGCTGGTGCAGGCGCTGCGGCATCTGGGCTTCGCCGCGCGCTTCGTCTCGGGCTACCTCATCCAGCTCGTGGCTGATGTGAAGCCGATCGAGGGTCCGGAAGGGCCGACCGCCGACTTCACCGACCTGCATGCCTGGGCCGAGGTCTATCTGCCCGGCGCCGGGTGGGTCGGGCTTGATGCCACCTCCGGCCTCATGGCGGGCGAGGGGCATATTCCGCTCGCCGCGACGCCCGAGCCCGCCTCCGCGGCCCCCATCTCGGGCCTGGTCGAGAAGGCGGACACGGAATTCGAATTCGACATGCGCGTCACGCGCATCGTCGAGACGCCGCGCGTCACCAAGCCCTACTCCGATGAGCAATGGGCCGCGATCCGCGCGGCGGGCGACCGCGTGGACGAGGCGCTGCGCCGGCAGGACATGCGCCTCACCATGGGCGGCGAGCCGACCTTCGTGGCGGCAACGGACCGCGAGGCGCCCGAATGGAACACCGATGCGCTGGGCCCCACCAAGCGCGCCTATGCGGGGGGGCTGCTGCGCCGGCTGATCCCGCTCTGGGCGCCGGGGGCTGTCATCCACACCGGCCAGGGCAAGCAATATCCGGGCGAGCCGCTACCGCGCTTCGCGCTCTCCGCCCATTGGCGGCGCGACGGCCAGCCCATCTGGCGCGATGCGTCGCTGCTGGCCTCGGATGACGACATGGATGATGCGAGCCATGTGACGGCGGCGCATTTCGCCGCCAGCCTGGCCGAGCGCCTCCAGGTGCCGCCGGAGCTCGCCACGCCCGCGCATGAGGACATCCACTACTACCTCTGGCGCGAAAGCCGCCTGCCCGCGAATGTGGTGGCCGAGGACAGCAAGCTTGCCGACCCCTTAGAGCGCAAGCGCTTCGCGCGGCTTTTCCGCGGGGGCCTCGCCACGCCGACCGGCACGGTGCTGCCGCTGCGCCGCGTGGTGCAGGGCGGGCAGCGCCGCTGGCAGTCGGGCCGCTGGTTCTTCCGCGACGACACGCTCTTCCTGACACCCGGCGATGCGCCAATGGGCCTGCGCCTGCCGCTCAGCTCGCTGCCCTGGATTGATCCGGCGGAACTGGCAAAGGAGCTCGACAGCCCGCGCGACCCCTTCGCCCCCGAGGCCGAACTGCCACTGCTCGACCAGATTCGCGCGAGCTTCCGCAAAGCCGGACAGGGGGGCGACCCCTACGCGCTCCCGGCCGACCAGCGCCCCACCCCGCAGCCGGCGCCCGAGATCGGGATGGACGATCCGGCCCAGGTCCGCACCGCGCTCTGCGTCGAGCCACGCGGTGGGATGATCCATGTCTTCCTGCCGCCGCTCTACGCGGCCGAAGACTGGCTGGAGCTGATCGCCGCCATCGAGGACACGGCGGCCGAGACGGGCCGCAAGGTCTTCATCGAGGGCTACCTGCCGCCCGAGGATTCACGCCTTCAGCATTTCTCCATCACGCCCGACCCCGGCGTGATCGAGGCGAACATCCACCCGGCGGAATCCTGGCCCGAGATGGTCCAGCGCACCGAGCAGCTCTACGAGGAAGCACGCCAGATCGGCCTCTCCACCGAGAAGTTCATGCAGGATGGCCGGCATGTCGGCACCGGCGGCGGCAATCATGTGGTGATGGGCGCGGCCCGCGCGGAGGACAGTCCCTTCCTGCGCCGGCCCGACCTGCTGCGCAGCCTCGTCTCCTTCTGGCACAACCACCCCTCGCTGAGCTTCATGTTCAGCGGGCTCTTCATCGGCCCCACCAGCCAGCATCCGCGCGTGGACGAGGCGCGTATGGATGCACTGCGCGAGCTCGAGATCGCCTTCGGCGAGCTGGACCGCATGGGCGGGAACCCGGCGCCCTGGATGACCGACCGGCTGTTCCGCAACATCCTGGCCGATATGACCGGCAACACGCACCGGACCGAGTTCTGCATCGACAAGATGTACGATCCGAACTCCTCCAGCGGCAGGCGCGGCCTGGTCGAGTTTCGCGCCTTCGAGATGCCGCCGCATGCGCAGATGAGTGCGGCGCAGATGCTGCTGATGCGCTCGGCGCTGGCCGCCTTCTGGGACCAGCCCTACCGGCGCTCGCTGGTGCGCTGGGGCAACTCGCTGCATGACCGCTTCATGCTGCCGCATTACGCGCGCGAGGACCTGCACGGCGCGCTGGAGGAGCTCGGCCAGATGGGCTTCGGCCTCGATCCCGCCTGGTTCGCGCCGCATGTGGAGTTCCGCTTCCCGAAGATCGGCGAGGTCAATGTCTCCGGCATCAATCTCGAGCTGCGCGAGGCGCTGGAACCCTGGCATGTGCTGGGCGAGGAACAGGCCGCCGGCGGCACGGTGCGCTACGTGGACAGCAGCGCCGAGCGCGTGCAGGCGCGCGTGACCAACTGGGTGCCGGAGCGCTTCCTCCTGGCCGCGAATGGCGTGGCGGTGCCCTTGCAACCGACCGGCAGGGCCGGCGAGTTCGTGGGTGGCATCCGCTTCAAGGCCTGGGACCCGCCCTCGGCGCTGCACCCCTCGGTGCGCGCCCAGGCGCCGCTGGTGCTGGATGTGCAGGATCGCTGGACGGGCCGTTCGCTCGGCGGACTCGCGCATCACGTGGCCCATCCCGGCGGCCGCGCCTATGAGGATTTCCCGGTCAACGCCAATGCGGCCGAGGCCCGCCGGCGCTCGCGCTTTTTCGCGATGGGCCATGCGCCGGGCGCCCGCGTGGTGGCCGAGCCCCGCGCGAGCCTGGAGCATCCCTGCACGCTCGACCTCCGGGCCTTCGCGCGTGACTGAGCTTCTCGCCGGCGGACCCGATGAGATGGTCTCCGGCGAGGGGCGCATCCGCCCCCATTGGCGCGGCGTGATGAGCGTCGTCGGCAGCCTGGGCCGTGCCGGCCTTGCCGAGCGGGGCGAGCGGCTGGCGCGCGCCATGGCCGATGACGGCGTGGCCTCGCTGCTGCCCGGCGCCTCGGGGGCCGCCCTCTGGCGGCTCGACCCGCTGCCATTGCCGGTTCCGGTGGAGGAGTTCGAGGCGCTGGCCGCCGGCATCATCCAGCGGGCCCGGCTCCTGGATGCGATCCTGGCCGATCTCTACGGCGCGCAGGAATTGCTCGCGAGCGGCCAGATCCCCGCGCCGCTCGTCTTCGGCAGCCCGTCCTTCCAGCGCACCGCGCGGCGCAGCAAGGGCCCGCCGCGCCGCCCGCTGCTGCATCTCTATGCGGTGGACCTGGTGCGCTCCGCCGATGGCAACTGGGCCGTCTTGCAGGATCGCACGGGCCTCGCCTCCGGCCTCGGCCAGCTGCGCGAAAATCGCCGCCTGATCGGCACTGCGATGCCCGAAATCGCCCGCGCCAGCCAGCCGCGCAGCATCTCGCCCTTCTTCGAGCTGTGGCAGGAGGCGCTGGGCCGGCTCGGCCCGCATGGCATGGGCGATCCCGCCATCGCGCTGCTCTCGCCCGGCACGCGCGATCCGCATTGGTTCGAGCATGTCGTCCTCTCGCGCGAGCTGGGCTGCGCGCTCGTCGAAACCGGCGACCTGACGATGCGCGGCGGGGCGCTCTTCCTAAAGACGCTGAGCGGGTTGCAGCCGGTGGATGTCGTGCTTTCCCGCGTGGATGCGGCGGCCCTCGATCCGCTGGATCAGCCTGAAGCGCCAGCGGGCAGCGGTGTGCCCGGCCTGCTGGACGCGGTGCGCCATGGCGCGCTGACCGTGCTGAATGCGCCGGGGGCCGCCCTGGCCGAGATGCCGGCCCTTGGCACCTGGCTGGGGGCGCTGGCGCCCTCCCTGCTGGGCGAGGCGCTGCAACTGTCCAACCTGCCGACCCATTGGCTGCCGGATGCCAATGCCCCGACGCCGCCGCTGCCCGAGGGCCATGCCCGGTGGATCTTCCGCCCCGCGGGGCTGGGCAGCGCCTCGGAGGTGCTCGAGCGACCGGGGGAGGGCGGCGTGGCTGCCATTGCCCTGCCGCCCCTGCCGGTGGCACCCGCGCTGGAGGGCGGCGTGCTGACCCCGGCGCCCTTCATCCTGCGCATGTTCGCGATTTCCGACGGCGCGGGCTGGCAGGTCCTGCCCGGCGGCATCGCACGCCTCGTGACGCCGGGCGCCAAGCTCACCGGCCGGCTGCCGGGCGGTGGCTGGTGCAAGGATGCCTGGGTGCCCGCCGACCCGTCCGAGGCCATCATCGGCCCCGCCGCGCAATCCGGCCCGCCCATCGCGATCCGCCGCACCGCGGGCGCCATCCCATCCCGCGTGGCCGACAACCTCTTCTGGCTGGGTCGCTATGTGGAGCGGCTTGATCGCGCCGCGCGGCTGATGCGCGCCACCATCACCCGGCTGCGCCGCGGCGCGCCCCTACCGCGCGAACTCGCCGAGCTCGGCACGCTCGCCACCTGCCTGCGCGAGGCGCAGCTGCTGGACGAGGAGGCCCGCCCCAGCGCCGGCAACCTCGCCTCGCTCGCCAATGCGCTGGAGGCGACCGGACGCCCGGCCGTCCGCCAGCTCCAGGGCACGATCGGCGCGCTGGTGGAATCCGTGCGGGACCGCCTGACCGCCGACATGCACGCGACGCTGACCCAGACGCTGCGCGCGGCGGAGGAGGCGCTGGACAATTCCCCGGCCGAGCTGCCCGACCTGGCCCGTGCGCTGCTGCCCTCGCTGCGCTTCGCCAATGCGGTGGCGGGCATCGCCTCCGAGAACATGGTGCGCGGCGGCGCGCGGCTCTTCCTGGAGCTTGGCCGGCGGATCGAGCGCGCCATGGCCGTGGCGGGCGAGGTGGCGGTGGCGCTGGATGCGCCGGCCCAGCGCATCGAGGCCGGGCTGCGCCTGACGCTGGAACTGTGCGACAGCGTGATCACGTATCGCAGCCGATACCTGGCCGTGCTGCAGCCCGCCCCCGCGCTCGACCTGGTGCTGGCCGATCCCTCCAACCCACGTGGCCTGTCCTTCCAGCTGGCGGCGATCGGCACCGCGCTTCGGGAACTCTCCGGGGAGGGCGATGCCGAGACGGCGCGCGAGTTGCGGCGCCTGCTGGCCGAGGCGGAGGGCATCACCCCCAGGCTGCTCGCCGCACCCGACCAGGCGGAAGCTGCGGCGGCCCAGCTGCCGCGCCTCCTGCGCGGCATGGCGGGCGACATCGCGACCCTCTCGGACCAGCTCTCGCGCCGCTATTTCGCGCTGCTGCCGCCGGCCCGCGCGGTCGGCGTTGATGTGGGCGAGCCCGCGGTCATCACCGCGTGACCGGGAGGGGGGCGGTAGGCGCAACGCCCCCCATCCGTCACAATGGGCCGGATGATCTACTGGCTTCGACACCGCACCGCCTATGGCTACGCCCAGACGGTGGATCTGGCGGCGCATCTGCTGCACCTGAAGCCCCGGGCGCTGCCCGGCCAGCGCGTGATCTCGGCCCGGCTCACCTGCACGCCCCGGCCGGACCACCACACCGAGACTCACGACCATTTCGGCAATGCCGCGACGCGCCTCTTTCTCGTTGCCCCGCACACCAGCTTCGAGGTGACGGCCGAAAGCCTGGTCGAGGTGGATTTCGCGCCCCCGCCCGAAGCCGCCGGGACGCCGGCCTGGGAAGAGGTGGCGGCCAGCGCCCATGGGGCCGAGACGGAGGACTTCATCCTGCCCACGCGCCACATCCCCCTGCTGGCCGAGGCCACCGCCTATGCCCGGACGTCCTTTCCGCCCGGCCGGCGCGTTCTGGAGGGCTTGCTCGATCTCAATCGTCGCATGCGCCAGGATTTCGTCTTCCAGGCGGGTGTCACCAGCATCACCACCCCCATCGCCGATGTCCTGCGGGACCGGCGGGGCGTCTGCCAGGACTTCACGCAGGTGATGCTGGCCGCACTGCGCGGCCTCGGCCTGCCGGCGCGCTATGTCTCGGGCTATGTGCGGACGCGCCCGCCGCCGGGGCAGGCGCGGCGCCGCGGGGCCGACCAGTCGCATGCCTGGGTCTCGGCCTGGATGGGGCCGGGCCTGGGGTGGGTGCAACTCGACCCGACGAACGGCATCGTGGTGCGGGACGAGCATGTGATCCTTGCCTGGGGGCGGGACTTTTCCGACATCTCGCCCTTGCGCGGCGTCCTGCTGGGCGGCGGCGACCACCGCCTCAGCGTCAGCGTGGACCTGGAGCCCGAAGGCGAGGGTTAACCCGCTGCCCCCACGAACCAGGCGGCGACGCCCGCGCGTTCCGCCTCGCTCATGTGAAGGCCGAGCTTGGTCCGGCGCCACAGCACATCCTCGGCCGAGCGAGCCCATTCGTGGCGGCGCATCCAGTCCAGTTCGGCCTCGGTGAGGCCGGCGCCGAGGCTCTGCCCGGCGTCCCGGCCTTCAAAGACGCGCGGCAATTCGCCACCATGGGTGCGCACGAGGCGGGGGATGGAGGCCGGGTCCAGGAAGGGCAGGGCGCGCGCCATCTCGGCCGCGAAGGCTTCGCGCGTCAGGCCGCCGAGGTCCCCGCCGGGCAGCGTGGCGCCGGCCGTCCAGGGCGTGCCCTCGCGGCCCAGCGCCTTGGCGACCTTGCCGGCCGCTTCCTCGGCCAGACGGCGGAAGGTGGTGATCTTGCCGCCATAGACGCTGAGCAGCGGCGCGGCACTCTCATCCAGCTTCAGCACATAGTCGCGCGTGACGGCCGAGGGATCATCCGCGCCATCGTCGAAGAGCGGTCGGACGCCGGAGTAGGACCAGACGATGTCGGCCGGCGTGATCTGCCGGCGGAACTGGCGGGAGACGGCGGCGCAGAGATACTCGGCCTCCTCCGGCGTGCAATGCGCGGTGGCGGCATCGCCCTCATGCGGCACGTCGGTGGTGCCGATCAGGCTGAACTCATCCTCATAGGGAATGACAAAGACGACGCGGCGGTCGTCATTCTGCAGGATGAAGGCGTGCCTGCCCTCATAGAGGCGCGGCAGGACGATGTGGCTGCCACGGATCAGGCGCACCGCGCCCGGCTTCTCGGCATGGGCCGAGTCGAGTGCCCGCTGCACCCAAGGGCCGGCGGCGTTCACGATGGCGCGCACGCGGATGCGTTGCCCCTGCGCGTCGGGGCCCCGCAGCGTCACCTCCCAATGGCCGGGATGGCGGGTCGCTTCCTCGAAGCGGGTGCGGGTGCGGATATCAGCGCCCCGGCGTTCGGCATCCTGCGCGTTCAGCAGGACGAGGCGGCTGTCTTCCACCCAGGCATCCGAATAGGCGAAGGCGTGGGTGATCTCGGGCTTCAGCGCCGCGCCCATCGGGTCCTGCGCGGTCTGGAAGGCTTGCGCGCCGGGCAGCGAGACGCGGCGCGCGAGGTTGTCATACAGGAACAGCCCCGCGCGGATCATCCAGCGCGGCCGCATCTCGGGGCGATGGGGCAGCACGAAGCGCAGCGGCCAGATGATGTGCGGCGCCATCCTCAGCAGCACCTCGCGCTCGCCCAGCGCCTCGCGCACCAGGCGGAACTCGTAATGCTCCAGGTAGCGCAGCCCGCCATGGATGAGCTTGGAGGAGGAGGAGGAGGTGGCCTGCGCCAGGTCGCCCTGCTCGGCCAGGATCACCGAATAGCCGCGCCCCTGGAGGTCACGCGCGATGCCGGCGCCATTGACGCCGCCCCCCACCACCAGAACGTCGAAAGCCTGCATGGACACCCGGTCAGATCAGCTTGGCGCGGATGCGGGTGACGAGGATTTCCGCCACCACGACCACCGCGAGGATCGCCAACAAGATGGTGGCGACTTTCTCCCATTGGAAGAAGTTGATCGCGTCATCCAGCACCACGCCGATGCCGCCCGCGCCCACCAGGCCGAGCACGGCGGATTCGCGCACATTGATGTCCCAGCGGAACAGCGCGATGCCCCAGAAGGCGGGCTGCACCTGCGGCCAGATGCCCTTGAGCATGCGGTGGCCCCAGGGTGCGCCGCTCGCCTCCAATGCCTCGACCGGGCCGGGGGCGCTTTCCTCGATGGCCTCGGCCAGCAGCTTGCCCACGAAGCCGATGGAGCGGAAGGCGATGGCGAAGGTGCCCGCCGCCGGGCCCGGGCCGAAGACGGCCACGAAGATCAGCGCCCAGACCAGGCTGTTCACGGAGCGCGAGGAGACCAGCAGCAATTGCGCGAAGGCGTTGAGGAAGGCGTTGCGGCAGATGTTGCGTGCGGCGAGCAGCGCCACCGGGATGGCGAGTGCCACGCCCAGCACCGTCCCCAGGCTCGCGATGTGCAGCGTCTCGATCATCGCGGCATGGACGGAGGGGTAGTAGTGGCCGAGATCGGGCGGCCACATGCGGATCAGGAGGTCCGCCATCTGTTCCGGCGCATCGGCCAGGAATTCCGGGATGATCTCGATCGAGCGCACCGCCCAGACGAGCGAGGCGATGGCCGCGAGCCAGAGGAAATATCGCAGCAGGCGTTCGCGGAAGCTGTGGCGCACCCATTCGCGGTGCGCGCTGCCCGGCCGATTCAGCTCTCCGCGCCATTCGGCGCTCCGACCATCGGACGGGGCGCTCATCGCAGTGCCGCCCGGATGCGGCCGGAAATCACCTCGGCCAGGAAGATCAGGGCGATGATGGAGATCAGGATGGCGCAGACGAAGTCATAGTCGAAGCGCTTGAAGGCCGCGAAGAGCGTGCCGCCGATGCCGCCCGCGCCCACGATGCCGACCAGCGTCGAATTGCGCAGGTTGGAATCGAGCAGGTAGATGCCGAAGCCGATGAAGCGGGACGCCACCTGCGGCACCACGCCATAGATCAGCACCCCGGCCGGCGAGGCGCCCGAGGCGCGCACCGCCTCCACCTGCTTCATGCTGATCTCCTCGATGGCTTCCGCGAAGAGCTTGGCGATGAAGCCCATGGAGGCGACAGTCAGCGCGGCCACACCCGCCAGCGCCCCGAAGCCCAGCGCCTTCACGAAGATGATGGCCACGATCACGTAGTGCAGCGAGCGGCACACCGCGATGAAGCCGCGCGTGGGTGCGGCGAGCCAGACGGGCGAGAGGTTGCGCGCCGCCATCAACCCGAGCGGCAGGGAGAGCACGATGCCGAGGGCGGTGGAGAGGACGGCGATCTGCAAGCTTTCCAGCATGCCTTCCACCAGCAGGCCCCAGCGCTCGAAATTGGGCGGGAACATGCGGGCGAGGAAGCGTTGCGCCTCGCCAAAGCCGTGCAGCAGCCGCTCGCCCGTGATGCCGAGCTGCGCGCTGGCATAGATGATGTAGGCGAGGCCGATCAGGCCGCCGATGCGCAGCGGCCAATTGGCGGGGAAGGGGTTGCGCGTCACAACCAGTCCTCGCCGCCATAGATCTCGCGCAGGTGGTGGTTCTCCAGCGCCTCGGGCGGGCCGTCGAACACCACGGCGCCGCCTGTCATGCCGATGATGCGGATGGCGAAGCGGCGGGCCAGGTCCACATTGTGGATGTTCACGATGACCGGCACGCCCGCCTCGCTGGTCAGCCGCGCCATGAGTTCCATCACCTCGACCGCCGTCTTGGGGTCGAGCGAGGAGGTGGGCTCGTCGGCCAGCAGCAGTGCGGGCGACTGCATGAGCGCGCGCGCGATGCCGACGCGCTGGCGCTGCCCGCCCGAGAGTGCGTCGGCGCGGCGCGTCGCCTGTTCGGGCAGGCCGACCGCGTCCAGCAGGGCGAAGGCGCGGTCGATATCCGCCTGCGGATACTTGCGCAGCCAGGCGCGCCAGAGCGGCACATAGCCGAGGCGCCCGGTCAGCACGTTCTCCATGACCGTCAGGCGCTCGACCAGGTTGTATTCCTGAAAGACCATCCCGATGCGCCGCCGCGCCTGGCGGAGTGCGGCGCCGCGCAGCTTCGCCAGATCCTCCTCGCCCATCAGGATGGCGCCGGCGGTGGGCTCCACCAGCCGATTGATGCAGCGCAGCAGCGTGGATTTGCCGGTGCCCGAGGGCCCGATGATGGCCGTGATGCCCTGCGCCCCGATCTCGAGGTCGATGCCGCGCAGCACGGGCTTTCCAGGGGTGTAGGATTTCTCCAACCCCTGGATTTTCAGGATGGGCGCAGCGCTCACTGCGGCCGCGCGGCCGGGGCCGGCGTCGCAGGCGCGGCCGGGGCTGCGGGCTGCTGCTGGGCGGCGCGGCGGCGGGCCTCGGCTTCCAGCTCGCGGCGGCTCTCCTGGTCAAAGGCCGCACGCGTATAGGGCGCGTTCACCGCATCGGCCACGGCGCGCACCGGGGCCCACTGCGCCTGGTAGGTGGCGGGCCAGAAGCGATCATTGCCGCCGAGGTCACGCGACATCGAGGCGGGGAAGCGGAAATCATAGAAGCATTGGCGGATGCGCTGCGCCAATTCGGGCTGCAGGTCATGCGCGAGGGCGAAGCTGCTGGTGGGGAAGGGATCGCTCTGCCAGATGGTGCGCAGATTCGCCGCTTGTACTTGGCCGCGCGCGATCATGCGGTTGTAGACGTCGCTCGCCACGGGCGCGGCGTCGAAATCGCCGGCATTCACGCCCATCACCGAGCGGTCATGCCCGCCCGAGAAGAGCACGCGGTAATCCGTGTCCGGCGTGACACCGGCCGCCGGGAAGAGCGCGCGCGGCGCGAGATTGCCCGAATTGGAGGTGGCGGAGGTGTGCGCCACCCGCTTGCCGCGCAGGTCGGCCAGCGTGCGGATGTCCGAATTGGCGCGCGTGACGACGACGACGCGATAGCTTTCGAACTCGCGCTCATTGCCCTTGATGGCGAAGGGAACGGCGCCTGCGAGGTTCACGGCGAAAGCGGTGGGGCCGGTCGAGAAGCCGGCGATGTGCAGCCGGCCGGAGCGCATGGCCTCCACCTGCGCCGCGTTGCTCGTCACCTGGAAGTAGACCACGCGCTTGCCGGTGCATTGCGTGAGATAATCGAGCAGCGGGCGGAACTGGCTGGCATAGAGGGCGGGGTCCTCGACCGGCGTATAGGCGAAGACCAGCGTGCTCGGGTTGCGCAGGCGGGCCGGGTCGGTCGGCGCATCGGCGACAAGGTCGCGATTTTCGTCGCAATAGGCGTCGTCCAGCGCGCCGCGATGCGAGCAGTTGGCGGTCTGCGCGGCGGCCAGGCCGGGCAGCAGCGCGATGGCGGCGGTGGCCAGAAGCATCCTGATCATGACGGTTCGTTTCCCCGGTTTGTGAAACGACAGGCCGCTGCGCGTGCCATGGCCTGTCATCTGTTTTTTCACATAGCGCCCCGGGATGGCGCTGTCAGCGGTCCAGTTCAGGCCGATCCGCCTTACGCATGGCCGACCGGCCCGAGCGAATCGAGGCTGGTCGCGCGCACGACGGAGGCGAAGAGGCGCAGCGCATCGGGACCGCCACGGTCCCGCAGCGCGCCATCCTCCATCTCGAGGGCGAGGAGTTCCGCGTGTTCGGCGAGCGTTTCTGCCGCGCGGCGCAAGGCTTCGCGCGCCAGGACAAGCTGCAGCTCGTCCGGCATGTCCTTCCAGTCGGAGGGCGGGGGCATGGGAAAGATCATCCGCTTGCCCGCCCTTCTGGCGGTGGGTTTCTGTCCCGCGCTTGTAGATGGAGGCCCGTTAACAGAGCCTTGCGCCTCAGGTGAAGCGCGTGCGGACCTCGCCCAGCCCCTCGAAGACCACCCGCACCTCGCAGGGGCCATCCAGCCAGATGGGCGGCGTGACCGAGCCCAGCCAGACCACCTGGCCCGCCTTCAGCCCGCCAAAGACCTCGGCCGCGCCCGAGCCGGCCAGCCAGGCCAGCGCCTCCAT
Source organism: Sediminicoccus sp. BL-A-41-H5 (assembly GCF_050632405.1). Lineage (NCBI taxonomy): Bacteria > Pseudomonadati > Pseudomonadota > Alphaproteobacteria > Acetobacterales > Roseomonadaceae > Sediminicoccus > Sediminicoccus sp. BL-A-41-H5. The sequence continues at coordinate 458,760 of NZ_CP192601.1, forward strand.
CGGGTGCCCCAGCAGGTCCCGTCCGTGGCCCGCGCCCTTCGAGGCGCCATCCACGAAAAGCTCGCCGCGCATGGCGCCGAGGTCGAGGGTACGCCAATCCGTGGCCGGCCGGCCCAGCACGCCCGAGGCGTGAAAGACCTGGTCCGCAATCAGCGTCGGCGTGCCGAGCTCGGCCAGGTCGCCATAGCGTTTTTCGACAATTTCGATGGCGGGGAAGACTTCCGCCACCGCGGCCTCGGCCTCGGCGCGGGTCGTGGGTCCGAAGGGCAGGTCGCGGCCGAGGCGCACGCCCACCTCGCATTCCACGCCGACCGCGATGAAATCGGCGAAGGGCGCGGTGAAGCCATCGGCATTGAGGCTGGGCTTCGGCACGAAGCCCGCGGCCGGGTGCGCGAGGCCGAGATAGGCCTGCATCTGCTTCGTCGTCGCGCCGATCTTGAAGCCGGCCGGCGGGATCGCGCCCTGCGCCTCGGCCACCTCGCGCTGGACGCGATAGCCCTCGGCCACGTCGCGGGGGGCCGCGGCGCCCAGCGGGGCAAGGATGCGCCTGGCCTTCGAGGCTTGCAGGATCATGTCGGCGGCTTGGCTCATCATTTCACTCCCGGGCGAGTTCATAGAGGGCGACCGCGGCGGCGGCCGAGACGTTCAGGCTTTCCATGCTGGCCTGGATCGGCAGGCGCACCAACTCGTCGCAGGTCTCGCGCGTCAGGCGCCTGAGGCCCTCGCCCTCGGCACCCAGCACGAGCGCCACGCGGCGGCCGGTCAGGCCGGACTGCGCGAGGGTGACGGGGCCGGCGGCTTCCAGCCCCACGACCCAGAGGCCCGCCTTCTTCAGCTGCTCCAGGGCGCGCGAGAGGTTCACCTCGCGCAGGATGGGCACGACCTCCAGCGCGCCGGAGGCGGCGCGGGCCAGAGCGCCGGTCTCAGCCGGCGCGTGACGCTCCTGCAGCACGAGCGCGGCCGCGCCGAAGGCGGCGGCGGAGCGCAGGATGGCGCCGACATTGCGCGGATCGGTCACCTGGTCGAGCACGAGGACGGGGCCGCTCGTGCCCTCCAGCAGGCGCTCCATGTTGGGCGAGGCGAGCGGCTCGACCATGAGCGCCGCACCCTGGTGAATGGCATCAGGCGGCAGCATGGCATCGAGACGGTTGCGCTCCACCAGTTCCGGCGTGATGCGCCAGGGGGGCGAGAAGCGCTCGGCCAATTCCTGCTCGGCGCCGCGTGTCACCAGCAGGCGACGGAGGCGGCGGGCGGGATTGGCGAGCGCGGCCGAGACGGCATGCAGGCCGTAGAGCAAGACGCCGCCCTCCTCGCGCGCCGGGCTGGCGTCTTGGGGGCGGGGGCGGTGTCGGTTCTGGCGCATTCCCCCATCAAGCCCGCGCCGCGCCCGCTGGCAAGCGGCGCGCGGCTGTCCTAGATACAGGGCGGCGCCGGGTTAGCTCAGGGGTAGAGCAACCGCCTTGTAAGCGGTAGGCCGTCGGTTCAAATCCGACACCCGGCATGTCCTCCCCCACCATGCGGGCAACTTCGCCATTGGGGGGACGTTCCCCAGGAAGCCTGCCGGCTTTTCGCCGCACGGGCCTGGAGGAGCAGAACATGATCCGATTCCGACATCTGGCCGGGGCATTCTGCACGGCATTGATGCTGGCCTCCGGCGCGGCCTGGGCCCAGGGCAGCAGCAACGACTCGCCACGACCGCCCGGTTCGGACCCCAGCACGCGCGTGGAGCGCCTCCAGGGCAATCCGCCGACGCCGCCCGGCACCCCAGGCAACCCGACCGGCCGCGCGATTGATCGCCCTGCGAACCCGCCCGCAGCCAACGCGGTGCCCGGCCGTCCGATGCCCGGTGGCATGGCGGCACCGGGGAACCCGGAATCGAGCGGTCGGACGGGCGGCTCGGCGCCGACCAATTGAGACCGGTGCGGGGCCGACACATTTCCTCACGCCCGCGGGGCATGTCGGCCACGCGCCTGTTACAATCGAGGCGCATCTTCCCCTCAACGGAGCGACAGTCACGCCGCCTCCCGAAACCGGAGAAGATGATGATGAAAACCGCAGCGACCTTGGGTCTTGGATTCGCCTTGCTGAGCGCCGGCGTCGCCCTCGCCCAGCCCGCCACGCCCCCCGCCGCGTCCCCTGGGGCCGGCGAGGCCCGGACCGGGCGCGGCCCGCGCGGCGATGGCGGCCTGCGCATGTTTGAGCTGATCGACACCAACCGCGACGGCCGCGTCGTCTGGGATGAGGCCTGGATCTTCGTGACCACGCGCTTCAACACGGCCGATGCGGACCGCAGCGGCGGCCTGAGCCTCGAGGAATTCGCGGCACTCCGCGTGCGCCCGGAGAATGCGCCGGCGCCGCGCCCGGAATACGCCCAGCGGATGGAGCAGATGCGCGGCATGATGTTCCGCGGCCTGGATGCCGATCGCAACGGCCAGGTCACGCTGGTGGAAATCCGCCCGATGGTGGAGGCCCGCTTCCGGGGCATGGACGCGAATGGCGACAATGTCGTCAGCCGCGACGAGTTGCCGCAGCGCGGCGCGCATCACCAGCGCGGCCCGCGCGGCCCGCAGGGCGATGCGCCGGCTACGCCGCCGGCCCGCTGAGCACGAGCCGTTCCGCGATCAGGAAGGGCTGACCCGGTGCGGCCTGCGTGAAGACGCAGACCGTCCCCACCTTGCGGGGCTGTTCGACCAGCCCCGCGAAATGCGCCTCCGCCAGCGGGCGGATGCGCGCCGCCTCCTCGGGTGACAGGCGGTGCGTCAGCGTGACGTGGAACTGCCACTCTTCCATCACGTAAGGGTAGCCCCAGCGCGCCAGCAGCGCCTCGTGCGTGGGCGTCAGCTTCGCCTTGCGGCGGCGGGTCAGCTCCTCTTCCGTGGGGGGCGCGCGATGCTGGTCGAGCGCGGCCACCGCCGAATCCGCGAGTGCGTGCAGGGGCGGGCAGGGCGCGGTCTCGCGCAGCGCGAGGAAGCCCTTGAGGTCCTGCACGGAGAGCGGCGGCAAGGTGAAGGGTGCGATGCTGGCGGCCCAGCGCACGGCATCGGTCAGGAAGGCCTGGTAGCTGGTGGCGAGCCGGAAGGGCGGCTTCAGCGTCGCGTGCAGCCCATAGCCGCGCGGATCGGATGTGATTTCGGCGAGGCCGGGGATGTCGGGTTGCGCCACGCGGGCCGCCGTCTCCGCATCGCGGCCGAGCCAGGCGCTCCCGGCCGCGTGCAGCGGGTCGTCCAGCTCGGGCGCCCAGTAGACCGCGACGCGCATCAGATCACGCGCTCCCCGCCACGCCAGACCTGCCGCACAACCGGCATCGCCCCGTGCCGCGTGACCCGCACAAGGTCCGCGCGCAGCCCTGCCTCCAGCCGCCCGCGATCCCTCAGGTTGCACATGGCCGCCGGCGCGCTGGTGACGGTCGCGATCGCCGCCGGCAGCCCAATCTCGGGCGCGATGAGGAAGGCGGCCTCGATCAGCGCGGGGGGCACATAGTCGCTGGCCAGCACATGCACGGCACCGGCGCGCACCAGATCCATCGCCGCCACATTGCCCGAATGGCTGCCGCCGCGGACGATGTTGGGCGAGCCCGCGATGACGCCGACGCGGATGCGCGCGGCCTCCAGCGCAGCCTCCATCGTCACCGGGAATTCGCTCACTCGGATGCCGTCCTCGGCGTTGCGGCGCACATCCGCGGCATCTTCATCGTCATGGCTGGCGAGCGGGATGTTGCGCCCGGCGAAGCGATCAATGACGAGGCGGCGCTGGCGCTCGCGCAGTTCCGCGCGCTGCGCCTGGAGCTTGAGGATGCGGACCTCGACCTCGGCGTCGGTCATGCGCGTCTGCTTGATGCGCATGGCGCGATAGCGGGCGAGGTCCCGGTACTGACCCACGCCCGGCGAGTGGTCCATGAGGCTGACCATGGCGACAAGCGGATGCTCCGCCACGCCATCCAGCAGGCCCGGCATGTCGCGCGCGGGCAATTCGCAGCGCAGATGCAGCAGGTGCTCGGCCTTCATGAAGGGCTGGTCGTGCAGCGCGGTCAGGTCGCGCACGCCGTCATGGAAGGTCTGGTCCCGGCCCTGGTCGAAGCCGAGATCGCCGAGGCAGAGGGCGTCCAGCACGGTGGTGACACCGGCCGCCGCGCATTGCGCGTCATGCGCGAGGAACGCGGAGAGCGAGGGCCAGCGCGCATTGGCCCGCGGTTGGACCTGGCGCTCCAGATTGTCGGTGTGCACATCCACCACGCCCGGGATCAGGACATCCCCCTCGCAATCCAGGGCGCCCGCGTGGTGCGCGCGGCCGGGCTGGATCTCGGCGATCCGGCCGCCGCGCAGGACGAGCGTGCCCTCCATCTCCGCCTCGGGCAGGACGAGGCGGGCATTGGTCAAAACAGTCTCTGTCATGCGGCGTCTTCTAGCGGAAGGATGTCGTGCGTGCGATCCGCCACCCGGTCCCGCACCTCGATGTCATGGAAGATTCCCACCAGCGCCGCGCCGCGCGCCTTGGCCTCGGCGATCAGGCCGATCACCACCTCGCGATTCGCGGCGTCCAGGCTTGCGGTGGGTTCGTCCAGCAGCAGGATGGGGTAGTGCGGCGCGAAGCCGCGCGCCAGGTTCACGCGCTGCTGCTCGCCGCCGGAGAAGGTGGCGGGCGGCAGGCCATGCAGGCGGGGCGGCAGGTTCAGGCGCGTCAGCAGCGCCGTGGCGCGGGCCTCCGCCTCGGCGCGGGCCACGCCTTGCGCCAGCAGCGGTTCGGCCACCACGTCGCGCGCCGAGACGCGGGGAATGACGCGGAGGAATTGCGAGACATAGCCCAGCGTTTCGCGCCGGATCTCCCGCACGAGGCGTGCATCGGCGGCGGCGAGGTCCACCGCCGCGCCACGGTGTTGCAGCCAGATGTGGCCCGAATCGCTGCCGTAATTGCCTTGCAGGCAGCGCATCAGCGTGGATTTTCCGGCGCCAGAAGGTCCGGTCAGCGCCACGCATTCGCCCGGCATCACGGTCAGCGCCTCATCGCGCAGCACCTGGAAGCCGATGCCACCTTGCAGATGGAGCGTGAAGCCCTTGGCCAGCGCCTCGACGCGGATCGCGGGCCTCATGCCGAGAGCACCGAGGCGACGAGGAGTTGCGTGTAGGAATGGCGCGGATCGTCCAGCACGCGGTCGGCCAGCCCTTCCTCCACGATGCGCCCCTGCCGCATGACGATGATGCGATGCGCCAGCAGGCGGGCGGCGGCGATGTCATGCGTGACAAAGAAGACGGCGAGGCCGAGTTCGGCCACCAGCCCCCGGATCAGGTCCAGCAGGCGCGCCTGGACGCTGACATCGAGGCCGCCCGTGGGCTCATCCATGAAAACGAGGCGCGGCTCGGTCACCAGGCAGCGGGCGATCTGCAGCCGCTGCTGCATGCCGCCCGAGAAGTTGCGCGGCGCTTCATCAATCCGGGCCGGGTCCATCTCGACGCGGGCCATCCAGTCCGTGGCGGCGGCGCGGATGGCGGCATAGTTGCGGCCGCCGGCGGCCATGAGCCGCTCGCCGATATTGCCGCCCGCCGAGATGCCCATGCGCAGGCCGTCGCGCGCATTCTGATGCACGAAGCCCCATTCGCTGCGCATCAGCCGGCGCTTGGCGGCCTCGCTCAACGCGCCGATCTCGTGCGGCGCACCCTCGGCGTCGCGGTAGAGGACGCGGCCCGCCTGCGGCGCCATCATCCCCGCCAGCACCCGCAGCAGGGTGGATTTGCCCGAGCCGCTCTCGCCCACTATGGCGACCACCTCGCCCGGGTGGATGTCGAGGCTCACCCCATCCAGCGCGCGCACCGCGCCGAAGCGGAGGTCAAGGCCGGAAGCCTCCAGCAGCGGCGCGTTCATGGCGTCTGGTTCTCGCGGCAATGGTCGGTGTCGGAGCAGACATAGATCCGCCCACCCCGGTCATCCGCGATGATCTCATCCAGGTAGCTGGTGGTGCTGCCGCAGGCCGAGCAGGCGTGCGGCGCCCGCATCGGCCGGAAGGGATGGTCGTCGAAATCCAGGCTCTCGACGGTTGTGTAGGGCGGCACGGCGTAGATCTTCTTCTCCCGCCCCGCGCCGAAGAGCATGATGGCGGGCGAATTGTGCAGCTTCGGATTGTCGAACCCCGGAATGGGCGAGGGCGACATGAGGTAGCGGCCCGCCACCATGACGGGGTGGTTGTAGCTGGTGCCGGCCTCGCCCTGCTTCGCGATGTCCTCGTAGAGCTTCACCTGGGCCAGGCTGTAGTCGCCCAGCGCGTGCAGGCGGCGGGTTTCAGCCAGGCGCGGCTCGAGCCTGAAGAGCGGCTCGGGCATCGGCACCTGGAAGACCATCACCTGCCCCTCGGTCAGCGGACGCTCGGGGATGCGGTGGCGCGTCTGGATGATGGTGGCCTCCGCCGTGCGGGTGGTGGTGGCGATGCCGGCGACACGGGCGAAGAAGGCGCGGATGGAGACGGCGTTGGTGGTGTCATCCGCGCCCTGGTCGATGACCTTCAGCACGTCGCGCGGCCCGAGGATGGCGGCGGTGACCTGGATGCCACCCGTGCCCCAGCCATAGGGCAGCGGCATCTCGCGCGCGCCGAAGGGGATCTGGTGGCCGGGGAGGGCCAGCGCCTTGAGGATGGCGCGGCGGATCATCCGCTTCGTGGCTTCATCCAGGTAGGCGAAATTATACGCGGCATCGGGCGTGTTCCGCGGCGGCATCGCGTTCATGCCTTCTCCTCCCAGCGGGCGCGGATGCTGCGGATCTTCTCGAGCTCGCTTTGGAAATCCACATGGTGCGGCAGCTTGAGATGCTCCACGAAGCCCGTCGCCTCCACATTGTCGGCATGCAGCAGCACGAATTCCGCCTGCTGCGCGGGGGCGGTGGCGTCCTCGCCCAGGTCGGGTGCCATCAGCGCGCGGTCCACCAGCGCCATGGCCATGGCCTTGCGCTCGCCATGGCCCATGGTCAGGCCATAGCCGCGGGTGAATTGCGGGGGTGTGGTGGCGCTGCCGGCGAACTGATTCACCATCTGGCATTCGGTCACAGTCACGTCGCCGATGGAGACGGCGAAACCTAGCTCGGGCGGGGCGAGCACCACTTCCACCTCGCCCATGCGCAGCTCGGCGACGAAGGGGTGCGCATTGCCGTAGCCGCGCTGCGTGGAATAGCCCATGCCGAGCAGGAAGCCTTCATCGCCGCGCGCGAGCGATTGCAGGCGCAGCGCGCGCGGCGTGGGGAAGGGCAGGGGCTCGCGCGTCAGATCAGGGGGCGGCGCGCCTTCATCCGGCGTATCGCGCGCCATCAGCCCCTCGCGGGCCAGGAGTTCCGTCACGCGCGGCATGGGGGCCTCGCTGGCCTCGGCCTCCTGCGGGGCGGCGATGCCTTCGGCCGCCAGGGCGAAATCCAGCAGCCGGTGCGTGTAGTCGAAGGTGGGGCCCAGCACCTGGCCGCCGGGCAGGTCCTTGTAGGTGGCGCTGATCCGGCGCTGCACGCGCATCGCGCCCGTATCCACCGGCTCGCAGGCGGCGAAGCGGGAGAGGGTGTTGCGATAGGCGCGCAGCAGGAAGGCGGCCTCGATCAGGTCGCCGCGCCCCTGCTGGATCGCCAGCGCGGCGAGGCCGCGGTCATAGCAGCTGCCCTCCGCCATCACCCGATCCACCGCGAGCCCCAGTTGCTGCTCGATCTGCGCGGGGGTGAGCGCAGGCAACGCCGCATCGCCGCGCCGCCGTTCCGCGAGCCAGGCATGGGCGGCCTCGATCGCGGCCTCGCCGCCCTTCACCGCGACATACATCAGCGATCCTCCGTGATGCGGGTGGTGCGCGGCAGGGCCGCGAGGCGCGTCCCGGCGCAGAGGACCACATCCACGCCGCGCGGGAATTGCGCGCGGTTGCTGACCGATTGCGCGACGAAATCCGCCGGCAGGCCCGTCACGGCGAGGCGGTGTTCGTGCTGGATGCCGGGGCCGGTCAGGTGCCATCCGGCGCTGTCGTCCATCGCCGCGACCTGCACGATCAGCGTGGCGCTGTCCTGCGGCGTCTCATCGGTTCCGAAGTCCAGGCTGGCCATCGGCGGCATGGCGCGGGTGGCGAGCAGGAATTGCGCGCGGGCCGGGTCCTCCACCAGCGGTGCGCCGGTGTGGAAGGCGATCCAGTCGCGCGCCTCGCCCTCGGCATCGGTCCAGACCAGGGTCTCCGCGTCGGCCAGCGTCAGCAGCGCGGCCGCGGCGGCCGGATGGAGGCCAGGGGGCGGTTCGCGCAGGGCGGCGCACTCCTGGATGCGGCCGGGGCGGGCCATGGCGTTCATCAGCGCCGCGAAGCCCGACTGGGCGCCGAAGACGGGGTCGGTGAAACCTGGCTTCATCGCCCCATCCTCATCGCATGGTCGCCAGGGTTGCGAAGCGCACTTCGGTCGCGGCGGCACGGCGGGCGGTGAGCGCCGCGGCCTCGCGCTGGCGCTCGCGCAGCGGCTCGATGACCGCCTCGATCAGCGGCGCCCGCCACTCCGCCTGTTGCAGGCAGGCGTCGAGCAATGCGGCCGTCTCCGCCGCGCGCCTGTCCCGCCCCAGGCGCCAGCAATGGCCCAGCGTGCCGCCTTCCAGCGAGACGGAGCAGCGGGTGATGGTCGCCTCGCCCAGGTTGAAGGCCGCGCCATCGCCGCCGGCCCGGCCGCGCAGCATGGTGAGGCCGATCTCGGGGCCGCGGATCACGCGGTGCGCCGGCAGCGGGGGAACGGGGGCGAGCAATGCCGCCATCTCCTCGGCAGGGGCGCGGGCCAGGATGGCCATCCATTCGGGGCGGGTGATCATTTGTCTAGACAGCTATACATCTGGCCCGCTATGGTCAAGCCGCAATTGCCATTCCGGAGCGCCCGTTTGGTTGAAACTTCCGTGACGTTCGCGAGCGCCGCGCTGGACCGCGGCGCCGGCATCGCGCTCTGGCGCCAGATCGGCGCGGCGATCGAGGCCGCGATCCGCGACGGCCGGCATGCGCCCGGCCAGCGTCTGCCGACGGAGGCAGAGCTTTCCCAGGCCTTCCGTGTGAACCGCCACACCATCCGCCGCGCGATGGAGGAGCTGGAGACACGCGGCATCGTCCGCGTGGAGCAGGGGCGCGGCAGCTTCGTGGCGGAGGATGTGCTGGATTATCCGCTGAACGCCCGCACCCGCTTCAGCGAGATCATCCGCGCGCAGAATCGCGAACCCGCCGGGCGCGTGCTGCGCCTCGTCGAAATCCCGGCCGAGCCGCGCGTGGCCGAGATGCTGGAAATCCGCCGCGGCCGCCCGGTCATCCTGGCCGAGCGCCTCGCCATGGCCGATGGCCGCCCGGTGGCGCTCGGCGCGCACCACTTCCCCGCGCATCGCTTCCCCGACATCATGGCGCGGTTGCGTGAAGACCCCTCCATCACCCATGCGCTCGCGGCGGCCGGCGTGCCGGATTACCGCCGGCGCGTGACCCGCATCACGGCCCGCATGCCGACGGCGGAGGAGGCGGAGGCGCTGCAGCAATCCCGCAGCCGGCCGGTGCTGGTTGCGGAGGCGGTGAATGTGGATGGCGGCGGCAAGCCGGTGGATGCGACGGTGACGCTCTATGCCGCGGGCCGCACGCAGATGGTGGTGGAGTCCTGAACATGGCTTGGACAATCTCGGGCGGCCGCGTGCTGCGCGGCAATGCGCTCGACGCGGGCGAAGTGACGCTGGCCGGGGGGCGCATCGTGACCGGTACCGCCACCGCGCGACGCTTCGACGCCACGGGCCTCTGCGTCATGCCCGGCATCGTCGACATCCATGGCGATGCGCATGAGCGCGCGTTGCAGCCGCGCCCCAATGTGGATTTCCCGCCCGCCTTCGCGCTGCGCGACGCCGCCGCGCAATGCCTGGCCGCCGGCATCACCACCGCCTATCTCGGCGTCACCCTGTCCTGGGAGCCCGGCCTGCGCTCGCTGCCGGCCTTCCTGGCCACGCTGGAGGCGCTGAAGGCCCCGCCGCCGGGGCCGGAACTGCGCGTGCACCTGCGCTTCGAGGCCGATAATTTCGGCGCCGAGGCGGATGCGGTGGCGGCCATCGCGGCCGGCCAGGTGCATCTGCTGGGCTTCAACGACCACACGCCCAGCATCGTGAAGAAGCTGAAGAACCCGAAGGAGCTCGGCAAATATGCCGGCCGCGCGGGCGTCTCCGAGGCCGAGCTGATGGCGCTGGCCGATGCCGCCTTCAGCCACCGCGCCGAGGTGCCGGCGATGCGCATCCGCATGGCGGAGGCCGCGAAGCGCGCCGGCATCCCCATGCTCAGCCATGACGATGCGACGCTGGCCGACCGCGCGCTGTTCCGGGAACTGGGGGCCTCCATCTGCGAATTCCCCATGGCAGAACCGGTCGCCGAGGACGCCCGCGCCGCGGGCGAGGCGGTGGTGATGGGTGCCCCCAATGTCGTGCGCGGCGGCAGCCATCTGGGCTGGGCCAGCGCCGCGCCTCTCGCCGAACGCGGCCTCGTCACCGTGCTGGCGAGCGACTACCACTGGCCCGCGCTGCTGGCCGCCCCCTTCCGCATGGCGGCGCGGGGCGTACTGGACCTCGCCGCCGCCTGGGCGCTGGTCTCCTCCAACCCGGCCGATGCGCTGGGCCTCAAGGATCGCGGCCGCATCGCGGAGGGCCTGCGCGGGGACATCGCGGTGGTGACGCCGGATGGCGCGCTGGCCGCCTGTTTCGCGCAGGGCGAACTCGCCTGGATCGGCCCGGAATTCGCCAGCCGGCTGCATTGATCCCCTCGGCCACGGGGCGCAGAGTGCGGGCAACGGGGCCAAGGACATCATCATGCTCGAATGCCAGCGCGACGCCTTCGACATCCCGCGCGATGTCGCCTACCTCAATGCCGCCTCCTGGAGCCCGCTGCCGCATGCGGTGCAGGCGGCGGGCCAGGCGGGGATCGCGCTGAAGGCGCGGCCCTGGGGCATCACCGGCGAACACATCGCGCGCCAGTGCAACCGTGCCCGCTCGGCGGCCGCGCGGCTGATCAACGCGGCCCCCGAGGATGTGGCCATCATCCCCTCCGTCTCCTATGGCGTGGCCGTCGCCGGGCGCATCCTGCCCATCCCGGCCGGCTCGCGTGTGCTGGTGCTGGGCGATGACCACTCCTCGCCCGTGCTGGAATGGCTGCAGCGCGCGGCCGAGGGCGGCTTCACGGTGGAGACCATCGCCACCCCCGCCGATGGCGACTGGACCGCGGCGACGCTGGAAGCGATCCGCCGCCCCGGGGCCGCGCCGTTGGCGCTCGTCTCCATCTCCTCCGTGCATTGGGCCGATGGCGGTCTGATCGACCTCGACGCGGTGGCGGCCGCGAAGCGGGCGGCGGCTGCGATGCTGCTGGTGGATGCGACGCATCACGCGGGCGTGCTGCCGCTGGATGTGGCGACGCTCGACCCCGACGTGCTGATCTTCCCCACCTACAAATGGGTGCTGGGCCCCTATGGGCGCGCCTTCCTCTACGTCGCGAAGCGCCACCAGGAGGGCGTGCCGCTGGAGCAGACCGGCTCCTCCCGCCGTCGCGTCTCCTCCGAGGCGCGGCCCTACATGGCCGATCTCGGCTTCACGGATGGCGCCAAGCGCTTCGACATGGGCGAGCGCGACCATGTGATCGGGCTCGAGATGGCGGCGGTCGGGATGGAAATGATGGCGGAGTGGGGCACGGACGCGATCAGCGCCCGCCTCGGCCACCTCACGGGCCTGCTGGCCGATGGCCTGGCCGGCACGGGCGTTGAGATCCTGCCGCAGGGCCTGCGCGCGCCGCATGTGCTGAGCCTGGGCTTCGCCCACGGCATGCGCCCCGGACTGATCGAGGCGCTGGCCGAGCGCAATGTGCATGTGGCCCCGCGCCTCGGCCGCATGCGGATCAGCCCGCATGTCTACAATGACGAGGCCGATGTGGCGGCCTTCCTCGACGCCTTCCGCAAGCTGGCCTGACGCGCATGGATGCCTTCTCCGCCCCTGGCCGCTTCTGGAAGGGCAATATCCACACCCACACCAACGCGACGGACGGCGCCCTGGGTGTGGCTGAGGTCTGCGCCAGCTATCGCCAGGCGGGCTACGACTTCCTCGCCATCACCGATCATTTCCTGCCGAAGTATGACTTCCCCATCGTGGACACGCGGCCCTTCCGCGCGCCCGGCTTCACCACGATCCTGGGCGCGGAACTGCATGCGCCGGCGACCGCGCTGGGCGAGATGTGGCACATCCTCGCCGTCGGCCTGCCGCTGGATTTCGCGCGGACGCCAGCCAGCGAGACCGGACCGGAACTCGCCGCGCGCGCGCTGGCCGCCGGCGCCTTCGTCGCCATCCCGCATCCCGGCTGGTATTCGCTCAGCCTCGCCGATGCGCAGACGCTGCCGGGCGCTCACGCAGTGGAGGTCTACAACCACACCTCCCAGGTGAGGACCGAGCGCGGCGATGGCGTCTATCTCGCCGACCAGCTGCTCGCCGCGGGGCGCATGATCAACCTGATCGCGGTGGATGACGCGCATTTCAAATCGCCCGACGCCTTCGGCGGCTGGGTGATGGTGAAGGCCGAGGCGAATGAGCCGGACGCGCTGCTGGCGGCACTCAAGGCCGGGCATTTCTACGCGACGCAGGGGCCGCTGATCCATGACATCCGCTGGGAGGCGGATGCGGTGGAGGTGACCTGTTCGGCCGCCGCCAGCATCATGGTGCTGGGCCGTGGCTCGCGCGCCGATCAGTCGGTGGGGCTCTGCCAGACGCGGGCACGGCTCTCCCTCAAGGCCCTGAAGGGCGGCGGCTTTGCCCGCGTGGTGGTGGCCGATGCGGCGGGGCGCCGCGCCTGGGCGAACCCCGTGCCGCTGCCGGACTGACGCCGGCTCAGGCGCGGCCCAGCGCCATCCGCTCCAGGAAGGCGGCATAGCCGGCGACGATGCCATCACCCACGGGAACATTGCGGCAAAGGACACGCAGCGCGGTCAGGAAGCGGCTCTCCAGGCTCAGCGAGTGGAAGATGCGCCCCTGCACTTCGAGGCGCGCGAGCTCGATCTTCACGCCGAGGATGGCGCGATACTCGCGCCGCGCCTTCTGCACCGTCACCACCCCGGGCCGGTAGCCGCTGGCGGAGAGCGCGGCCAGCATGTCCTCGCGCGTGCGAAGCTTCACCTCAATCTCGTTGAAGCGCGGGAAAATCTCCATGAGCCTTTCCGCGCGCACCGGGAAGGCTACCTTGCTGCTCGATCCGAAGGCGCTGAATTCGTCGAAGGCTTCGATCACCGGCTTCACCTTCAGGCCCTTGCCGCGGAACTTGATGTTGTCCCGCTTGCCATGGAGAAAGAGGTAGGTGTCCGCCGCCGCTTCCTCCGGCTCTTCCACGCCCTTGCCGGCGAGGTCGAGGGGCGGTGGCAGGGCGATGCTGGCCTCGCCCGGCCAGAAGCAGCGCCACTCCCAGCCGGCGCCGGCATGGCCTTTCATCCCCGCCTCCGGGCGCAGGAGATAGGCGGCGAGCCGCGCGCGCATGGCCGTCACGGTGGCCGAGACCGTCTGGCCCACCAGATCCATGCGATGGATCGCCGCGATCCGTGTTTCGTGCCGCGCGAGCCAGGCGCGCGGCTTGGGGACGCCCAGCATCTCGGCGATCTTGCCGGAGGCGTGCAGCAGCGAGATCAGCGCGGCCTCCTCGGGCGAGGGCAACTCCTCCCCCTCGATCAGGCCGGTGAGCGCGGCGCGCAGCCCGGCTGCCTTCGGCGCCGCGCCAGGCGAGGTGCGGAGTTGCACGAAGCCCCAGATCAGCGGCTCGGTCTCACGGCGGATGACACCCTTCGCCCGGAGGGTCTCACGGATGGCGGCGCGCAGATCGCCGATGCGGCTGACGATGGCCTCGATCGCCACATCCAGTGGCGCCACGCCGTCCTGCGCCTCCAGCAGCGTCAGCATCGTACTCTTTGCGTGCCGGGAGGTGTGGAGAGGCGCGCGGATGACGCTGTGAAGATCCGTGTCCACTACGCCCTGGAAGGAAAGATCCACGAGATGCGCGCCCGCGAGCGGGTAATCCATGTCCGACCACCATCGGAGGCACCTTCGCGCGGGGGGCATCGAAAGGCGCAGCCATTCAAGCGCCTCGGCGATGGACAGGCCCTGTGGCCCGAGGGGAGGGAGCATGGCGCCGGTTTTGCTCAACCGGCCATCGAATGCAACCATGAGTTGCATGTGGCGGACAGGGTGGGATTCGAACCCACGGTGGAGTTACCCCCACGGCGGTTTTCAAGACCGCTGCCTTAAACCACTCGGCCACCTGTCCGGGCGCTGCTTCGTCGCGCGGATCGCGCCCCCGCGTCAATCACCGTCGGCCTATCATCGCGCGCTGAGGAAGCCCTTCGCCCCCGCGCCCAGCACGCGGGGCAGGTGAGTGTAGATGTAGCGGCAGCCGCTGCCCAGCACCTCGGGGAGGGTCTCCGTCGTCGCAGGCATACCGGGCGTCTGGCCCGCCGCACGGATCTTGGCCAGCGTAGATTCGATGGCGGCGGCCACTGGCGCGGCCTTCGGGTTGCCGGGATGCCCCATGGATTGCGAGAGATCCGACGGGCCGATGAAAAAGACATCAATGCCTGGAACCTTCAGGATCTCCTCGGCATTGGCGATCGCCTCCTCATGCTCGAGTTGGACGCAGACCAGCGAATGCGCGTTCGCCTGGGCGGCGAAGTCGGGCATCTTCGCACCCATGCCCCAGCGATCAGGCCGCGTGCCGGCAGCGAGGCCCCGTCCGGCGCCGGGACCGAATTTCACGGCGGCGACGGCGCGGCGCGCATCCTCGGCCGTGTTGATGTGCGGGATCTGCACGCCGGCCACGCCACGATCCAGGATCTGCTGGATATCGGCCGCCGCGTTGCTGCGCGGCCGGCCGATGGCGGTGATGCCGACCGCATCCGCCGCCATGCACATGAGCTCGACATCGGCCATAGAGAGCGAGCCATGCTCGCAATCCAACAGCACCCAGTCGAAGCCCGCATGGCCGAGCATCTCGACGATGGGGGCCGAGGGAAACATCAGTGAACAGCCCAGCGCCGGCTTTCCCGCCGCGAACAAGGCCTTCATCCTGTTGGTCATTCCACGCTTCCCGTTGCCAAGGCGCGCGCCCAGCGCGGCCAGCCCAGTTCCTCGGCGCGGCGCGCCGCGGCGTCCCAGTCATATTCGAGGGCGAGCAGCTCCGCCCCCCAGCGGCCACGCCGCTTCGTCAGCACGGCGTAGCGCGCGTGCGGCGAGCGATGCTCCAGGCCCGATGCCGCGGGCGAGTCCGCGAAGACAGGGCAGCCCACGCTGCCCGGATTGAGGATCAGCGTGCCCCCCGGCCCTGTGACAACGGCCTGCCGATGCGAATGGCCGCAGAGCAGCACGGGCGGGGCAGCCCCGTGCAGCCGATCAGCCAGCACGGCACGGCGGGCCGGGGCGAGGCGGCCATCCTCCGTCACCTCCTCCAGGAGGTAGGCGCTGTCGTCGCTCGGCGTCCCGTGGACGGCCAGGATCTCGGGCGTGAATTGCAGCGTGGCGGGCAGGGCGTGCAGCGCCGCGCGCTGCGCCTCGGTCAGCGCCTCACGCGCGAAGAGGCCGGCGGGCGGCATCTGGATGTCGGGCCGGTCCACGATCCAGCGGTCATGATTGCCGCGCACGGTCGGGATGTTGAGGTCGGCCAGCAGTTCGAAGGTCTCGCGCGGCCAGAGGGGGCCGGCCACGCAATCGCCGAGGTTGATGGTGGCATCCACGCCGCGGCTCGCGAGGTCCGAGAGCACGGCCTCCAGCGCCATGAGGTTGCCGTGGATGTCGGAGATGACGGCTATGCGCATCAGAGGTTGCGCCGCTCGGCCCGCAGCGTGGTGAGGCCGATGCCCGTCGCTTCGAAGCCGCCATCCACCGCGAGCACCTGGCCCGTGATGTAGCTGGCGCGCTCGCTGCACAGGTAGAAGATCGCGTCTGCCAGCTCACTCTCGAGGCCGTAGCGGTTGAGCGGCATGGCGGCGTGGTAGTCGGCGCGGATCTCGGGGGTGTGGACAGCCTTGGCCATGGCCGTATCCACCGGGCCCGGGGCCACCGCATTCACACGTATGCCGAGGGCGGCCAGCTCGACCGCCTGCTGCTTCGTCAGGTGCATCAGCGCGGCCTTGCTGGTGCCATAGGCGACGCGCAGCGTGGAGGCGCGCAGGCCGGAGATGGAGGCGATGTTCACGATGGCCCCGCCGCCGGTTTCCGCCATGACCGGCGCCGCCGCCTGGGTCATCAGGAAGGGGCCGGTGAGGTTCACGGCGAGGACGCGGTTCCAATCCTCCTGCGTGGTCTCCAACAGCGGCTTGAAGATCGCGATGCCGGCATTGTTCACCAGCGCGTCCAGCCGCCCGAAATGCTCGCGCGTGCGGCGGATGGCCTGGTCCACGACGGCCGCGTCGGAGACGTCGCAGAGCAGTTCCAGCACGGGCGAGGCCAAGGGGGCGGAAAGCGAGGCCACGCCGCTCGCCAGCACATCCGGGTCCACGTCGAGGAGGGCGACCTGCCAGCCCTCCTCCAGGAAGCGCCGCGCGGTGGCGAGGCCGATGCCCCGCCCGCCCCCGGTGACGAGGGCGACCCGCGCGCTCATTCGCCGGCGAGACGGAGTGCGGCCTGCGGGGCGCCCAGGCGCATCAGGCCATGCACGTCAGGGGCGGAAGCGAGGCCCACCACCGCATCGGCCAGCGCGCGGGCGCCCTCGGCCCCCAGCACGGCATCGGCCAGGCCGTGGAACTTGGCGCGCAGTTCGGCCTCGGTCAGGAAGTTCGCGGGCTCGCCCTTCGGGACCACCACCTTCTTCACGAAGACCTGGCCGCGGGCGCGGATGGTGAGCTTGCCCGACATGTTGGCCGGGAACTCGGCCTGGATCTCCGGGTCTTCCTCGCACACGATCTTGGGCATGAGGGCGCGCAGCTCGGGCGCGTCCATCTTCGGGTAGCTGTCCCAGCCGAAATGCCCATGGGCGAGCGCGCAGGCGACGACGAAGGGGCCGGAGAACTGGCCATCCACCACGTTCTTCGGATTCTGCTTGTAGGCGAGCGGCGCGCCCACCAGCAGCATGCCCTTGTTGGGCAGGCCCATGGTGACGCTCTCGATCTCCTCGGCCTTCAGATCGTGCTCGGCACGGAGGGCGAGGGCCGCATCCACATTGGCATGGCCGTAGCGGCAGGACGGATAGGGCTTCACCGCCGTCTCCATCAGCTCGAACTCCTGGCCGAGGTTGCGGATGGCGCGCTCGGGGTTCGGGTTGGGCGCATAGGCGCGCAGGAAGCCGGCCTTGCCCTCCAGCGCCTCGGCGGCACCCCGGAAGCCCTCGCGCGCGAGCAGCGCCGCCGAGAGGCCGGCCATGGCGGCCCAGCCCACCTGGAAGCGCTTGGTCCAGGCGCCATTGGCCAGGAACTGCAGGCTGCCGGCGGATTGGCTGAGCGCGATGCCGAGCGCATCGGCGATCTGCGCCTCGCTGAAGCCGAAGACGCGGCCGGCGGCGACCGCACCGCCAAAGACCCCGCAGGTCGCGGTCGGGTGGTAGCCGCGGTCGTAATGATCACCGCCCGGGAGCGCCACGGCGAGGCGGTTCGTCACCTCGTAGCCCGCCACGATGGCGGCGATGACATCCTTGCCCGAAGCGCCGCAGATCTCGGCGGCGGCGAGTGCGGCCGGGATCACCGGGGCGCCCGGGTGGAGCGTGCCGGCGGCATGCGTGTCATCGAAATCGAGGCTGTGGGCGAAGGCGCCGTTCAGCAGGGCGGCGCCGGCGGGGGACCAGCGGCTCGTCTCGCCGAAGACGGCGTGGTTGCCCTGCGACAGCCCCATGGCCCGGGCGGCGGCCATCAGCGGCAGGCTGCTCTCGGCATCGTGCCGGCCCCGGACGATGTTGCCGAGCAGATCGAGGATGAGGAAGCGGGTGCGCGTCTCGACCTCGGCGGGCAGGTCCTCGTGGCGGATATTCGCGGCGTAGCGGGCGAAGGTGGCGGTCACGGCGGTCATGGCGTTGTCCTCGGGAACGTTTCCCGGATCAAACCATAGCCCTCGCGACGCGACCAGACGCCATGCGCTGCACCGATGGCCGACCATGGCAGTTCCGCGTTGCGGCGGGGGGCGGGAAATGGCACCAAGCCCGCATGTTCAAGCGTCGTGTCCTGCCGGCCGGATTCGTGGCCCTCCTGGGCTGTCCGGCCCTGGCCCGCAACGCCCGCGGTCAGGGAAGCTTCGAGGCCTTCCTCGATGGGGTCCGCACCGAGGCGCGCCGCGCCGGCGTGCGGCCGGCGACCCTCAATCGCGCACTGAATGGGCTTAAGCCCAATGAGCGCGTGCTGGAACTGGATCGCCGCCAGGCCGAATTCACCCAGACCTGGCCGCAATACCGCGACGCCCGCCTGTCTCCCACGCGGGTCGAGGCCGGGCGCCGCGCCTATGCCGAGAACCGGACCCTGCTGGAGGGCATCCAGTCCCGCTACCGGGTGAGCGCGCGCGTGATCGTCGCCATCTGGGGGATGGAGACGAATTACGGCGGCTTCACCGGCAATTTCAACGTGATCGAGGCGCTGGCGACGCTGGCCTGGGAGGGACGCCGCGCCGCCTTCTTCCGGGCCGAGCTGATGGCGGCGCTGCGCATCCTCGATGCCGGCAATGTCAGCTTCGACCGCATGCGCGGCAGCCACGCCGGTGCCATGGGCCACCCGCAATTCATGCCGACGAGCTTCGAGCGCCTGGCCGTGGACTTCGACGGCGACGGCCGGCGGGACATCTGGGACAGCCGGGCCGATGCGCTGGGCTCCATCGCCAACTACCTGGCTCGCAATGGCTGGCGGGAAGGGGAGCCCTGGGGCTTCGAGGTCCTGCTGCCGCGCGGCTTCGACACGAGCCTGGCAGACCACCGGCAGATGCGCGCCATGGCGGAATGGGCGCGCATGGGCGTCGTGCGGGCCAGCGGCGGCGGGCTGCCGGGCACCCCCGGCGAATGGGCCGTCGTGATCCCGGGCCTGTCGCGCGGGGATGACCAGGCCTTCATGGTCGGCGCGAACTTCATGGCGATCCGCCGCTACAACCCGTCGAACTTCTACGCGACAGCTGTAGGATTACTGTCGGACCGTGTCGCGTGAGGATCTTCCTCATTGGGCTTTTGGTCCTTACAGCATGTACGACGCCGCCTCAGCCTCAACCGAGATATTTCCTAGGCGAACCCTATCGCGCCGGCGGCCTCTGGGCCTACCCCAAGGAGGAGTTCGCGCTGGATGAGAGCGGCATCGCCGCCATCATGCCCCGCGCCGAAGGGCTGACCGCCAATGGCGAGGCGCGGGATGCGGGCGCCATGGTTGCCGCCCACCGGACGCTGCAATTGCCCGCCGTCGTCACCGTCACCAATCTCGACAATGGCCGGTCCCTGCGGCTGCGGGTCCATGACCGCGGCCCCACCGAGGCCGGCCGGGTCATCGCCGTCTCCCCCCGGGCCGCACAGCTGCTGGGCGCCGCCGGGCCCTTCCGGGCGCGGGTGGTGCTGGACGGCAATGCCTCGCGCGCCGCGATCGAGGGGCTGGCGGGTCAGGCGGCGCCCCTGCCCATCGCCACCGCGCCGGTGGGCCGTGTGGAGCGCGAATCCCTGGCCCCGCCGGAGGGGGCGAGGGGGGCCGCGCAGGCGACGCCCGCCGCCGCACGCAGCGTGGCGGAGCTGACGCCGAGCTTCCGCGAGCCGGAGCGCCTGCCCGAGCAGGTCACCCAGGGCGCGCCAAGCCCTGGCCGGATCTGGCTCGAGGCAGGCCGATTCTTCCGGCGTGACCTCGCCCAGGCCCAGGCTGCGCGGCTCGGCGGCCGCGCCGAGCCGTTCGGCCCACCCGGCCGTCAGCAGCAATGGCGCGTCCGTTCCGGCCCTTACGCCAGCATCGCCGAGGCGGATGCCGCGCTGGCCCGCGCCATCGCGCTTGGCCAGCCCGACCTGCGGCTTGCGGTGGACTAGAGCCGCGGCGTATTGCCTCAACTCATCGCCGAGGGAATTGAGATGTTTCGCCGTGCCATGATCGGGGCCTCCGCCGGGCTCGGGCTTGCTGCCCCGGCCCTGGCGCAGAACCGCGCCCCCGCCCAGCCGCAGCGCGCGCAGCCCGCCCGCCCGGCCGCGCCCCCGAGCTCACCCGCGCAATCGCCGATCGGGCCGGTGGATACCATCGCGCGCTCGGTCCTGCTGGTGGATTTCGAGACCGGCGCCACCCTGCTGAACAAGCAGGCGGATGAGCGCATGCCGCCTGCCTCCATGTCCAAGCTCATGACCATGTATGCGGTCTTCGAACAGGTGAAGGCCGGCCGGCTGCGCATGGACCAGGCGCTCACCGTGAGCGAGGCCGCCTGGCGCATGGGCGGCTCCAAGATGTTCCTGGAGCGCGGCAGCACGGCGACGGTGGAGGAGCTCTCGCGCGGGGTCATCATCCAGTCGGGCAATGACGCCTGCGTGGTGCTGGCCGAGCACATCTCGGGCTCCGAGCGCGCCTTCGCCGACATGATCACGGGCCTCGGCCGGCAGATCGGCCTCACCTCCAGCACCTTCCGAAACGCGACCGGCTGGCCCGACCCCGAGCACCGGATGACGGCGCGGGACCTCACGACCCTGGCCCGCCGCATCATCGTGGACCACCCGGAATTCTATCGCTTCTACAGCGAGCGCAGCTTCCGCTGGAACAACATCACCCAGGAGAACCGCAACCCGCTGTTGGGTCGCGTCAACGGCGCCGATGGCCTCAAGACCGGCCACACGGAGGAGGCGGGCTATGGGCTCACGGCCAGCGTGCGGCGCGGCGAGCGGCGGCTGATCCTGGTGGTGGGCGGCCTGCCCACCATGCGCGCCCGGGCCGAGGAATCGGAGCGGCTGATGGAATGGGGCTTCCGCGAGTTCGACAACGTCATCCTCTTCCGCGCCGCCGACACGATCGAGGAGGTGCCGGTGCATCTGGGCGAACGCCGGACCGTGCCGCTGATCGGCGGACGCGAGGTGGTGGCGACCGTCCCTCGCGGATGGCGGGACAGCCTGCAGGCGCGCGTCCGGTACGAGGCGCCGGTGCCCGCGCCGGTGGTGAAGGGCCAGGAGCTGGGCCGGCTCGAGATCTCGGGCCGCGGCGTGCCGCCGATGACGCTGCCGCTCTACGCGGGCGCAGATGTGGAGCGGCTGGGCCTCTTCGCGCGAATTCCCGCCGTGGTGGGCCAGATGATCGGTGGTCGGATTTGAATCCTAGGCTCATCACCCTTGAGGGCGGCGAGGGCTCAGGAAAGACAACCCAGGCAAAAATTCTTTCCAACTGGTTGGCCGCATCTGGGTTTTCAGTCCTGAGGACGCGGGAGCCGGGCGGTTCGGCCGGTGCGGAAGCGATCCGGGGGCTATTGCTGGGTCGTTCGGGCTGGGACCCCGTGGCGGAGATGGCACTGCACTTCGCCGCCCGGCGAGAGCATTGGGCGCGAAGCATCCAGCCCAGCCTCGCCGCCGGCAGCTTCGTGGTCTGCGACCGTTTCTTCGACAGCACCCTGGCCTATCAGGTCGCCGGGCAGGGCGCGCCGCGCGCCGCCTGGGAGGGGCTGCGCAAGGTGACGCTGGGCGATGTGGCACCGGACCTGACGCTTTATCTCGACGTTCCGGTGGAAATCGGCGTGGCCCGAGCGATGGGGCGTGGCGATGCGAACCGGTATGATCGGCTCGGACTCGCCTTCCATGAGCGGATCAGGCAATCTTTCCTGGCGCAGGCGGCGGACGAGCCGGATCGCTTCGCGGTGCTGGACGCATCCGCGCCGCTTGCCGCAGTCACCGAGGCGATGATTGCCACCACCCGCGCCCGGCTCGGTCTGCCGTGATCCCGCCCCGTGGGAATCCGATCCTTGCGGGACATGAGCTGGCTGCGGCGAGCCTGGCCGCGGCGGCACGCTCGGGCCGGCTGCACCATGCCTGGCTCTTCTGCGGCCCACCCGGCATCGGCAAGGCGACGCTGGCCTACCGCTTCGCCCGCTGGCTGCTCGCCGGTCAGCCGCCAGGGGCGGAGCCGCTGCATGTGCCCGAGGCGGACCCGGTCTTCCGCCGCGTCGCCGCCGGCAGCCACCCGGACCTCATGGTGCTCGAGCCCCAGGCCGAGCCGGGCAAGCGCCGCATCATCAAGGTGGAGGAGGCGCGCGAGGCCCGCGCCTTCCTGAATTTCACCGCGGCCGAAGGCGGCTGGCGCGTCGTCGTCATGGATGAGGTGGAGGCCATGGAGGCGGCCTCAGCCAACACCATCCTGAAGACGCTGGAGGAGCCGCCGCCGCGGACCGTGTTGCTGCTCATCACCGCCTCGCCCGGGCGGCTTCTACCCACCATCCGCAGCCGCTGCCGGCGCCTGGACCTCTTCGGGCTGGAGGATGCGGCGATGGAACGGCTCCTCGGCGAGTGGCTGCCGGATATGCCCCGCATGGACCGGCTCGAGCTGATCCGGCTCGCGGAAGGCGCGCCCGGCCGCGCACTGGAATTGGCGCAGGGGGAGGGGGTGGAGCTGGCCCGCCTCGCCGATGCCACCTTGCAGGACCTGCCACGCGGCCTCGCCGCCCATGCCTTGGCCGACCGGATCGCGGGGCGCGAGGCGGCGCTCGCTTTCCCGGCCTTCTTCAACCTCTTGCTGCGCGGCCTCTCCCAGGCGGTGCGGGCGGCGGCCCGGGGCGAGGCGCCCGCGCCCTGGCTAGCGACGCGGCCGCTCGCGGACTGGGTGGAGGCGGCGGAGGCGGTCTCGAAGCTCGTGCGGGATACAGAACGCCTCTCGCTCGATCGTCGGCAGGCGGTGCTGGTCGCGATGGAGACCTTGCGGGGGCGCTAGAGGCGCTTCATAGGTCAGGCATGAGCCCGATCTACCTGACCACTCCCATCTATTATGTGAATGACAAGCCGCATATCGGCCACGCCTATACGAGCCTGGCGACCGATGTGCTGGCCCGCTGGTACCGTCTGGCGGGGCGGGAGGTGTATTTCCTCACCGGCACGGATGAGCACGGCCAGAAGGTGGAGAAGGCCGCCCAGGATGCCGGCGAGGACCCGCAGGCCTTCACCGACCGCGTGAGCCAGGCCTTCCGCGACCTGACCCATACGATGGGCTTTTCCAATGACGGCTTCATCCGCACCACGGAGAAGCGCCATTACGAAGCCTGCCAGGCGCTGTGGAAGCGCCTCGCGGAGCGCGGGCAGATCTATCTCGGCGCCTATGAAGGCTGGTACGCGGTGCGTGACGAGGCCTTCTACGGGCCGGACGAACTCACCGAGCGGGATGGTGTGAAATACGCCCCCTCCGGCGCGCCGGTGGAGTGGGTGAGGGAGCCTTCCTACTTCTTTAAGCTCTCAGCTTGGGCTGACAAGTTGTTGGAATATTACGAAACTAATCCGGATTTCATCGCCCCCGCCAGCCGGCGGAACGAGGTGATCAGCTTCATCAAGTCCGGCCTTTCGGACCTCTCGATCTCGCGCACCTCCTTCCGTTGGGGCGTGCCCGTGCCGGGGGATGAGGCGCATGTGATGTATGTCTGGCTGGACGCCCTCACAAACTACATCACGGCCATGGGCTATCCCGACGAAAAGGCGGAACTATGGAAGTTCTGGCCGGCCGATGTGCACTTCGTCGGCAAGGATATCCTGCGCTTCCACGCCATCTATTGGCCGGCCTTCCTGATGGCGGCCGACCTGCCGCCACCCAAGCGCGTCTTTGCCCATGGCTGGTGGACCAATGAGGGGCAGAAGATCAGCAAATCCCTCGGGAATGTGATCGATCCGCTGGCGCTGGTGGAGGAATTCGGCCTCGACCCTGTGCGCTATTTCCTGCTGCGCGAGGTCCCCTTCGGTCAGGATGGTGATTTCGCCCGCGGTGCCTTGGTGAACCGGCTGAATGGCGAACTGGCGGATGTGCTGGGCAACCTGGCGAATCGCACCCTTTCGCTCATCCAGCGCAATTGCGAGGGCAAGCTGCCTGGGCCCGCCGCGCCGGCCGAGGCGGATGGCGCGCTGCTCGACCCGCTCGCCAACCTGCCTGAGACGGTCGGCAAGCTCCTGGAAAGCCAGCAATACCATCTGGCACTGGAGGAGATCTTCGCGCAGGTGCGCGGCGCCAATGGCTATATCACCATCCAGGCGCCCTGGGCCCTGAAGAAGACGGACCCCGCACGCATGGCGCAGGTGCTGCGCCACCTGCATAGCGCGCTGCGCGCCTATGCCACCGTGCTGCAGCCCTTCATGCCCGGCAGCATGGCGGCGCTGCTGGACCAGCTCGGCGTGCCGGGCGATGCGCGCAACCTCGCCGCGCTGGCCGCGCCGCTGCCCGAGGGGCATGTGCTGCCGCCGCCCTCGCCCTTGTTCCGCAAGGTTGAGATCGCCGGATAAGTCCCTGATGATCATAGATACCCACTGCCACCTGGACTATTTCTCCGAGACCGAGATCGAGGAGATCCTGGCCCGCGCCGAAGCGGCCGGCGTCACACGCATGGTCACCATCGGCACCTCCGTGCCGCAGGCCGCTGCGGTCAGGGCGCTGGTGGAGCGCTTCCCGCAGGTCTGGGGCACGGTCGGCGTGCATCCGCACCGCGCGGCCGAGGGCGAGATGCCGACGGTCGAGGATCTGGTCGCGCTGGCCGATCATCCGCGGATCATCGGCCTGGGCGAGAGCGGCCTCGACTATTTCTACGACAAGTCGCCGCGCGACGTGCAGCAGGAGGGCTTCCGCCGCCATTGCCGCGCCGCGCGCGAAGCCAGCCTGCCGCTCGCCATCCATGCGCGCGAGGCGGATGCCGACATCGCGCGGATCCTGGGGGAAGAGCGGGCAGGGGGCGCCTTCCCCTTCCTCCTGCATTGCTTCAGCTCTACGCCCCAACTCGCTGATGAGGCTGTAGAGATGGGCGGCTACATCTCCTTCTCCGGCATCCTGACCTTCCCGAGATCCACCGAACTGCGCGAGGTCGCGGCGCGGCTGCCGATGGACCGGCTGCTGCTGGAGACGGATTCGCCTTATCTCGCACCCGTGCCGCTGCGCGGAAAGCGATGCGAGCCAGGCTATACCGCCCATACGGCCAAGGTGCTGGCCGATTGCCGCGGCGTCAGCCTCGAAGAGATCGGCCGCATCACCACCGAGAATTTCCATCGCCTCTATCCCAAGGCCACATGAGCCAGGCCCTCAGGGTCACGCTGCTGGGCACGGGGCCTTCCCAGGGCGTGCCGGCGGTGGGCGGCCCGGACGGGACGGGCCATTGGGGCGAATGCGACCCGGCCGAGCCACGCAACCGGCGCATGCGGACCTCGGCCCTGGTGCAATCCGCCGATGGCCGCGCCTTGCTGGTGGATGCCGGGCCGGACGCGCGGGTGCAACTCCTGGGCGCGCGGGTCACGCGCCTGGATGGGCTGCTCGTCACCCATGCCCATGCCGACCACATCGCGGGGCTGGATGAGCTCAGGGCCGTCAACCGCGCGATGGGCGCCGTGCTGCCGCTTTACGCCAACGCGACCACGCTGGCCGAGCTCAAGGCCCGCTTTGCTTACGCCTTCCTCGCGCCCACCGGCTTCTTCTACCGGCCGGTGCTGGACGGGCAGGTGGTGTCGGCCGGCGGCCCGGTCACCCTGGGCGGCCTGGCTTGCGAGTTGCTGGAGCTGGACCACGGCGCCACGCGCAGCCTGGGCCTGCGCATCGACCGCTTCGCCTATACGACCGACGTGATCCGGATGCCGGCCGAGAGCCTGGCGCGGCTGCATGGCCTCGACACCTGGGTCGTCAGCTGCATGCAGCCCGGTGACCAGAACCCTGTGCATGCCGGGCTCGAGCAGGTCTTGGCCTGGCGTGACGCCATCCGGCCGCGCCGCACCGTGCTGACGCATCTGGGCGACCGGATGGATTTCGCCCGAATCTCGGCGCGCTTGCCGGAGGGGGTCGAGCTCGGCTTCGACGGCCTGACCCTCGAGGTGCCCGGATGAGCCCATCCACAGGCTTTTCCCCAGGGCTTTTCTTTCCATAATAAAGAGAACACGGTGGATTTTCGGCGCATGTCTCCGCGCTAATCGGCGGCGGAAAAACGAAAAGAAACAGCAGGATACAAGCCGCAATTCCGGCGATGGATGCGCGAATTCGCGCCACAATATCACGAGAGGCGACGCCATCGGCCTGCCATTCCATCCGGTCGATCATGGCAATTTCGGGCGATACGCCCGCCAGCTGGGCAAGGCGCAACATCGTTTCGGGTCGAGGCGACGAAAGCCCCACCCGCCACGAAATGATCGACTGCCGGGTCACGCCAAGCGCGCGCGCAAGGGCAACCTGAGTCGTGATGCCGGGCGCCTTTTCGGCTGCATCCAGATAGGCGTTCAAATCCATCTGAGCCTCCATAACGTAACGTAGGGGGATGATACTCATTCCCTATTGCGGCGCGAATGTGTGTAACGTAATCCTACACCCTACATGCTGCCTCTGGCGCATGTCTGTCTCCCGGCAGGCCCCCCGCCCGTCACGAACCACGGGCGGGGGGCGACCGGGAGGAAGTTTCCCGCGCGGGGCCTGACCGCGACCGTGCGGGCTTGGGGGGCGGGGGGAGGCTCATCACGCATGCGCCTTCCCCACGCATCGCCCCCCAACCCCTCGCGGTCCCTGCGCGGAGCGCGCATGCAACGGGAGACTGGCAATGCCTGACATTGGAACCCTCCGACCGCTGGACGGTGGAGCATTTTCGGGGCGGGTGCGGACGCTGACGCATCGCCTCAACCTGGAATTCGAGCCTATCGAGGCGGCCGATAAGCGGGGCCGGGAAAGCCCGGATTTCACGGTCTACGCGAAAGACGGAGCGGACCTCATTCCCATAGGATCGGCCTGGAAAAAGGAGACGACCCGCGACGGGACACGTTTCCTGTCCATCACTCTGGATGATCCGAGCTTCCCGGCGCCGCTGAACCTCGCGGCCTTCCCGAACGATGAGGCGGGCGACACATGGCGCATCGTGTGGAACCGGCCGCGCCAGCTGCGGGAGGCCGCATGATGCCCGGTGACAAGATCGAGGCCACCCCGTTCTTCGGGAAGGTGGCGGTGCGCTTCCAGACTTCCGAGGGCGACAAGATCATCACGGAAATGGACAACGCGGCGGCCGTCGCCCTCGCTTCGCAACTGACGAAGGCGGCGAAGGCGGCGGGCTACGTCAAGCCGAAGAAGGGCGCGGCGCCGGATGCTTGACCGTCCCCTGAATTTCCCGCTTTCGGGCCTGGGAAATCTCTCTCTGGACGTGACCACGGACGTTGCTACCGGCAACGTGGTCCTGTCCGGCGTCCTGACCATCGGCGGCGCCACATGGCGCCGCTACGTCAAGCTTGAACCCGCCGCCGCCCGCGACTTCGCCATGCGTCTGTTGCGCGCGTGCCGGGTGGTGGAAGGCGAGAAAGCAGAGGCGGCGGGCAAGTGACCCGCCGCGCCTCCCTGGTGAAGCTGGGCGGCCCCTATGGGGGCCGTTTCCGGTTTCTGGTGGGACGCAAGGGCGAACGCCTCGCGGTGGCCTTCGAAGTGGCGCCAGCTGGCGCCACGCCCGGCGTTGTCTCCGAGGCCATCACGGCGCGGCAGGCCCGCAAGATCGCGGATGAGCTATCCGAAGCGGCCAAGCGAATTCGCGCGGCGGCGCGTGGCCTTGAAGCGAAGGCCCCCGCGAAGCGCGGCTTCTTCCGGCGCCTGACCGGCAGATGAACCCCTCCCGGCTGATCCTGGCACGCCTCGCGGTGATCCTCGCCGCCCTCGCGCTATCCGTGATCGCCTCGCGCCAGACCCACGGCGCCCCCGGTGCGTCTTGGGGGGCCTCCCCTAACAGGCCCCCCTATTCGGCCACCCCCCCGGCATGAAGGCCAAGCCCCTATCCCCCCTCTCGCCCGCGCCGGGCTGGGAGGCGGCGCCGTTCCGCGTGATCGGGCAGGGGTGCGATACCTACGCGGAAACCTTCAACATCGAATGGAGCCGCGAGGCCCGGCAGGCCATCGAGGCGGCGCGGGCGGCGGCGGATATGGACCCGCGCCGGAAGGATGGCGCGCCGCTGAACCTATGCGGCGAGGAATGGCAGGTCATGCCACACGGCGCGAAGGGCGGCGTTGTCCATGTCCTGCACAACCCGGAAATCATGCTGCTTTGCCGCAGCTTCAACACGGAATGGAGCCTCACGGCGCGCTATCGGAGCGCCGGCATCTGGGGCCATGGCCTCCCGGCTCTGCGTGAGCGCGTCGCGGCCTTCGTGGCGCGCGCGGGCACGCTGGCGGCTTGCGAGGATAACCCGCGCGTCTCTCGCTTCGACTATGCGATTGACCTCCACGCGCCCGGCTTCGCCCCGTCCTATTCGATGGGCGACCGCGGATTTTGCTTCCCGCAAGGCACGGCGAAACTGCGCGTCATTGGATGCGCGCAAGGCCCGGAAACCTTCACGCTCGGCAGTATGGCCGGGCTTCAAGTGCAGCTCTACGACAAGTGCAAGGAAATCCGGCAGGCCAGCGGGAAGGATTGGTTTCACGAGATATGGGGCGGCGTGAAGCGCGACGTTTGGCGGATTGAGTGCCGCTTTTCTGGCGCCTGGATGAAAGAGCGCGGAATTCGCAGTTTCGAGGCGGTTGAATCCTCGCTTCGCCCCATGATCTCGACCGCGCTTCACGCCTACCGGCTGACCGATGGCAGCGCCTCGCGCGCGCGCCGGGCAAATGTCCATCCCCTATGGTGGCACGCGATGGAAGCGGCGGGCGGCGCGGATTTCGGCGCGGCGGTGGTGAACCTGTCCACCATGAAGCGCGACGAATTCCACGCGATGATGAGGAAGAACGCCATAGGAACGGCGCGCGCGGCATTGGTGGCGTTGCATGGCGAGATCGACCAAGCCGCGATGGATGATTTTATGTCGGATGTTGCCGCATCCGAGCAATTCGACCCGCGCCGGAAAGAAAAGATTTCCCGGCTGCAAGAGCGCCATCGCTGGATTGAAAGGCCCGCCTGATGACCCGGAAACTCGCAACCATCGCCTGCCATGTCTGCGAGGCCCCCGCGCAGCTGCGCGAGACGAAAAAGGGGCGCCTCTACTACGTCTGCAACGAAACCGATTGCAGTCATCAATTCTTCTCGCGCTCCCTGGCCTGCGACAAGCGGCTTGCGGGGCGCGCCACGGATTGGACCGACACAACGCGGCGCGCTGAACTTGGCGCGGGTCCGAAAGCTCCCCCGGCGCCAGAACCGAGGCCGGTTGAGCCGAAACCGCGCCTCTCGATCTGGGAAAGGCCCCTCCTGTGACTGACGACGTGAAGCCATCCACCCACGCGCAAGCTCTGCCGCCGCCGGCGCCAGGTGCCGCCGAAAGCCTGGATGACCTGGCGCGCGAAGCGACCGCATCCAGCCCCCCGCCGGAAGCCGAGGCGGTGGAAGGCGAGCCGGTGGCGCAATCCATGGTGCCGAATGATGGCCTGCGCTTCGGCTGCGCTGCGCTGGTCAAGATCATCGGCGGCATCATCTGCGCGCGCGCGGACGTGTCGCAGCTGAGCGACCGCGAAGTCTCTGCCGTGGGCGATGCGCTGGCGGGCGTCGCGGTCTACTACCTCCCCACGGATGGCGACCCGCGTTTCATGGCCTGGGCCACGCTGGCGCTTGCGTTGGGCAGCGTGGCGGCGCCGCGCATCCGCGAGGCGAGGGAAGGGGGCGACGATGCCGCGACCGCTGGCGGCGCCTGATTTCCGCCTGTTCCTGGGCAAGTCGGGAAGCGGGAAAAGCTACCTCGCGCGGTATCAGGCATCCAGCGCGCGGCGCCTGCTCATCCATGACCCGAACGGGGAAGCGGCGTGGCAAGAGGGCGCGCTTGTGATCCACGACCGCGCTGGACTGGTCGAGGCCATGAAAGGCCGCGCGTGGCGCATCTGCTGGCGTGGCAGCGTGGCGGCGCGCGGCGATGCGGAAATGCGCGACGCCTTCGAATGGGCCAACCGTTGCGCTCTGGCGGCCGGCGATTGCCTTGTGATCTGGGATGAAGTCGACCGCTTCACGGATGCCGGGCGCCTGCCGCCCGCCGCGTATCAGATGGTGAATGCGGGGCGCCATCGCGGCGTGAAAATTTACGCTTGCTCGCGGCGCGTGCGGCGCGTGTCGCGTGACCTGTCGGCCAATGCGGGGCGCGTGATCCTGTTCCGCATGACCGAGCCGGGCGACCTGCGATGGATCAACGACACGATGGGCGCCGAAGCGGCGGCGGCGGCGCCGCGACTGGGTGAGCATGTGGCGCTCGATTGGACCGAGCGCGAAGTCAAGCAAAAAAAGTCGCCTTTCCGATAAAAAACTATCGGGCGCCGTTACGTTACATAACGGCCAGCGGCGCGCTTTTTTCTCGGCAAGGAAGGTCGAACCGAAAAACCTTCCTTCCGAGGATCTCGAATGTCCGCAAAAATGCTCGCCATGGGTGTCGTGACCGGCGTTGTCGCACTCTGGGTCTATGACAAGTGGGTCAAGGGCCGCATCTGAGCCGCGCGCGGGAGATCGCCCCATGAACCAGCTCATCGCCCCGGCGACGGTCAAGCGCCGTCTCCCTTCCGTGCCCTATCAGGCCGGTGTCCGAAACACGATCGCCATCGACCGCGACGGCGTGCTGACCATGCTTCGCGTGCGCCTGCAATTCCGCGTCACCAACGGCGTGACGGCGGCGGTGGGTCCGCTCTGGATGACGCTTGCGCGTCTCATTCGGCGCTTTGAAATCATCATCAACGGCGCGGACACGCTGATTTCCGTCAACGGCGCGCATCTCGCCTCGCGCGCGTTGGTGGAAATGGGCAAGCGGCCGTATGGCATGGATGCCGCCATTGTCCTGACCGCCAACGCGGTGACGGATTACGACATCGTCAAACCACGGTTTCGAACCCAATCAGCATCGTCAACCCGACGACGCAGACATTCGGCCTGGCGCTGACGAATAACCCGACCATCGCCAACATGATCGGCGCGGGAAGCGCAGTGGCGCCGGCTTCCGGCGGGTCGAGCTCTCCGCAATCGCTTTCGCCCAATGTCAACGCGCCGCTGGACAATACCAGCAACCCGAGCATGGCGAATTCCGATGGCAGCAACCCGGCTTCCATCCTTCCGCGCACGAGCCCGACGGGCGCGCTTGGCCTGGGAACCGGCTTTGCCACCCCGCGCCAGACGCTCGCCACCAATGACCTTCTGCTCCTGATGCTGATTGCTGGCGGCGCCTTCCTGCTGATCGAAAGCCAATAGGGCGGCCATGTTTGGCAGCAAGAAAACGACCGTCATCAATACGACGACCGTCGACAACAACATCTATCTGGACAACGACATCCAGAACGATGTCGACGTGACGGCCGAATTCAACCCGACCTTTCAAAACACGGTCGACACGCAACCGCTTGCGGATGCTGTGGCGGCGCCTCTCGACCGCATGGCGCAAGGGGTGCTCGACGCGATGGAAGCCAACACGCAAGCCGCGCTGAAATCTTCCGACCGGCAAGCCCTGGCAATCACGGCGCTGGCGGGCGGCCTCGGCAAAATCGGCGACGGCTTGCAGGCCGAAAAGGACGGGCAAAGCGGGCTTGAAAAATTCGCGTCGAGCCTGGAACCGATGACCAAGATCGCGGCGGCGGTGCTAACGCTGGGCGCCGTCTATTACCTGTTCACCAAGCGCCGGCTGCCGGACATTGAGGTTTCCGCATGATCCCCTCCGGGCCTGAAATCACGGTCTATCGCATCCCCTTGGACGCGGACGGCCAGACACTCATTCGCCAGCGCGTGGGATATTTCCACCTCTGGCAATTCGAGAATTCGGCAGACGGAACGGTCAACCTTTCCGGGCAAATCACGGCGGTCTTCGGCGGGCAGGCCTCGCAAGATGACGGCGTGCCGCTGAGCTACAATTCGCGCGTCCAATTCCGCCCCACGGTCGAACTGGTCACGCTGCGATGGACCGCCCAACCCGGCATCCGCGCCGTCATCGTGATGAGCGCAAGCGCCGATGCGCTCGAAGCCAACAACATTCCCGCGCGCCAGCTGGTCTTTCAGGGGCAATCCCCCCGAATTGCAACGGGCGTCCAAACCGTGGGCACGTCACGAACGCAGCTGATACCCGCGAATAGCTTCCGCCAACGGCTCATTGTGCAAGCGCCTGTCACCAATCCGGCAACCGTTGTCCTGGGCGACAACACGGTCACCCTGGCGAATGGCCTGCAAATTGAACCTGGCGGCTCATTGGTGCTGACGACATCGGCGCCGCTTTTCGGGCTTTCCGCGAGCGCGGGCGGCTTCGTTCGCTGGATGGAAGAAGGCGCATGATCCAGAACCCGAACCAAGCGCCGCAGCGACGCGGCGCGCAAATCGCTTTCGGCGCTCCGAGCGGCCCGGTTACGCTGGTTTCAGCGGGCGCCAACACGACCGGCCTCATCGTGCGGACGGCCATCCTCTATTCTGCGTCGGGCGTATCAATCGAGCTTGAAACCGGCTCCCAGCCGGTTTTCCTCGCGCTGAACGGCGTGTTTAACTACGTCGGGCCGGGTGTGCTGGTGCCGCCTGGCCAAGCTCTTTCAATCGATGTCACCGGCGCCGGCCCGTCCTATGTCGTGACCTGGGACGTGATCTGATGAGCCGCGCGCTCGGAATTGCTGCGCTGGTGACGGCGGCGGCGGCGCTGGTTGTCGGCTCACGCGCGCGGCGCGTGCCTATTGTGGACTCCTTCGAAATCGTGACGACCGAAGAAATCAGCGGCGCCTTGCCGCCGCCATCCAATCCGCCCGCGCGCGGCCGCGTGTCGCCTTCCGATGTCCTGGCGCTGCTACCCGAAGCCGACCCGGATGGATGGATGCCGCCCGCCGCCGCGCTGGCCTTCGTCGAGGTTGAAAGCGGTTTCAACCCCTTCGCCTATCGCTTCGAGCCGCATTTGAACGAGGCGAGCTATGGCCTCATGCAGGTGCTGGCCAGCACGGCGCGCGACATGGGCCTTCAAGGCTCGCCCGAGCGCATGTATGACCCGGCCGTGTCGCTTCGCGTGGGCATCGACTATGCGAAATGGGCGCATGATTTCCTGGCGCGACGCCTGGGGCGCGACCCCACGGAAACCGAATGGGTGGGCGCCTATAACGCGGGCGTGGGCAACGTCCTGCGCGGCTTCATCCCCCAAAGCTATGTCCGCAAATGGACCCTGGCGCGGGAGAAATACCAGTGATCGAGCCCGATCTGCTGCGCCTGATTTTCGACGGCGGTTTCGGCCTTGTCGCCCTGTTCCTGCTGCATGGCATCGCGGGAAAGATCGGCGCGCTTGAAGCGACCTTAGCCATGGTGGCGCGGCGTGTGATGAATGGGGGCGAACATGGGGAAGGTTGAAATCGCGCGCGAAATCGTGGCTGCTATCGACGCTTTCCGCCGCGAGGAAAGCGAGCGCAACGCGGACCGCATGTTGGCGGCGCTGGACGCCTTCCTCCTCGCGCCGGACGAGGTGACGGCGCCCGAGCCGGAAAACCCGCCCGAGCCGCCGCGAGACGTTTACCCATGGATGAGGATTGAAGCATGAGCGCGGGCGAGTGGATCATCATCGGCGGCCTTGCCTTCCTGCTGGTGGTGGGCACCAAGGGCAAGGCAACCGACAAGGCGCCAGACGCCAAGAAACAGGCCCCGCCGCCGCCCCGCCCCAATGCCATGCGGTGGATGAGCCGTGGCAGCTGAAGCCGCGCGACCGGGCTTCTATCCGAACCTCTGCGCCTCGCTCATTGGCGGCGGTGCGGTCGAGCTCTCGGACGGAACGACGCTCGCGCAGCTCTGGCGCCGCATGTCGCCAGTCGAGCGCGAAGATTGGGTGAAATTCGCGGCCGAACTGGGCGTCGTGCCGGAGGGCGCGGTGGATTACTCCATGGGCCTTCCGCCCGCCATGGTGCTGGCGCCGGGCGGCTTCTGCTACCGGACCCTGAACGGTGGCGAAGGGCAGGGGGCGGGCGGCGCCACGGCGCCCGAAGCGGGCCCGGAAACCGGCGACGCCTTCGAATATCGCCCGACCTCGCGCGGCATTGTCGCGCGCGTTCTGGATTGGTTGCGGGATCTTCTCTCGCGGGCGCTCCAACTCGCCGCCGATGCGCTGCGAAGCGTCATCGAAACCATCCGAAGCGTGATCGAGGCGATTGCCGGCGCGGCCGGTGGCGTCGCGCTATGGCTCGCGCTTGGCCTGGCAGTGGTGACGGGGCTCTATCTGGTGACGCAAGACGGGGGAGGGCGCGGCCGTGGCAGATGAGCCGCTGAACGCGACGGACGAGCAATTGCAGGCATGGCAGGCCTTGCCGCTGCCGCTGCCGCCCCCCATGGCCACGCCTCCCGAATTGGCCTGGCTGCCGCAAGGCGACGCGCGGCGCATCTACCAAGCGGCCGGGGGCGTCTGGCCTCTGGGTCAATCGCCCGGAATCGGCGCCTATGCCGGCGCCTATTGGCCCTGGGTGGCCGGCGCCGGGCTGCTGGTGGCCGGGATCATCTGGCTTCGCAATCGGCGATAGGCGCTGCCGATCGGCGACGGCGACCAGGTGGCGAATTCGCCTATCGTGGGGTGACGTCGCGCTTGATCCGCTGGACCGTGCGTAATGGCATGCCGGTCTCCGCCGCCAGCGCGGACGCTGGCGCCTTTTCCAAGGCAAGCCGCAGAATGGAGGCCCGCGCCGCGTCGCGCTGGCCTCGGCGGGCTTCCTGCCACGCCTTCAACGCCTTCGCGCGCCGTTGGGATACGGCTTGCTGACGCTCCAATTCCTCGGCCAGATGGACGAGCTGCCGCGCCTGCGTTTCGAGGCTCGCCGCGAAGGCCCGCAATGTGCGGGCGTCCATCATGTGCCAGGGAAGCTTAGACGCCATGGGAAGGCCCGATATCATTGCGGCGTCGGCTATCGCAACCCGGCGGCAAGCAATTGTATCCACACGCTTTTCCACAGGTTGGCTTTCCATAATAAAGATTATGCGACAAATTCGCCTGTGAATAACCGGAGCCAGCGATGACCCACCCCGCCCCCATGCAGGCCCTGCTCGACGTGATGGCGCGGCTGCGCGATCCGAAGACCGGCTGTCCCTGGGATATCGTCCAGGATTTCGCGTCGATCGCGCCGTATACGATAGAGGAAGCGCATGAGGTGGCTGATGTGATCCAGCACGGCCCGGACCCTGCGGCGCTGCAGGATGAGTTGGGCGACCTGCTGCTCCAGGTGGTCTATCACGCGCAAATGGCACAGGAGCGCGGCTGGTTCCGCTTCGAGGATGTAGCGGCCGGCGTCACCGCCAAGATGATCCGCCGCCACCCGCATGTCTTCGGCTCCGCCGAGATCGCCACGGCCGAGGCCCAGACCGAGGCCTGGGAGGCCCAGAAGCTCGCCGAGCGCGCCTCGCGCGCCGAAACCGGCGTCCTGGCCGGGGTGGCGGCCGCCCTGCCCGGCCTGACCCGCGCCGCCAAGCTCACCCGCCGCGCCGCGCGGGTCGGCTTCGACTGGCCTGATGCCGCTGCCGTGCTGGCCAAGCTGGATGAGGAAGTGGCGGAGCTCCGCGCCGAACTGCCAGCGGCCGAGCCCGCGCGGCTCGCGGATGAGGTGGGCGACCTGTTGTTCGTGCTGGCCAATCTGGCCCGCAAACTCGATGTGGACCCGGAGGCCTGCATCAACCAGGCCAATGCGAAGTTCGAGCGGCGCTTCGGCGCGATCGAGGCGGCCCTGGCGGCACAGGGGCGCTCCCCGGCGGATGCCACGCTGGAGGAAATGGAACAGGAATGGATTCTCGCGAAACGGCGCGGCCTTTAATCCTGGGGATAATTTCCTCTAAGGATTTTGGGCTCTTTCTCCTACCTTCTGCCGGCTGCGGGTTTCGTGCGTCATGATTAAAATCCCATATCATGGAGGCCCCTGCCCTCGCTCCTTCAAGGCCGCGCCGCTCAGCCGAAGCCTTCCCGATAGGCCCGTGGCGCGAGGCCAATGCGCGCGCGGAAGTGCCGCCGCAGCGCCAAGGCGTTGCCGAAGCCGGCACGCAGCGCGATCTCCTCGACCGGCAGCCTGGTCGTCTCCAGGAGCCGGCGCGCCTCCTCGACCCGCGCCGCCGCCACCCACTCGGCCGGCGGCAGGCCTGTCGTTGCGATGAATCGACGAAGAAAGGTGCGCGGACTCATCGCCGCCTCCCGCGCCATGGCGGCCACCGTCCAGTCCCGGCCCGGCTCGGCCCGGACGGCGTCGAGCAGCGCGGAAAGCCGGCCCTCGCGCGCGGGCGGTACGGGGCGTTCGATGAACTGCGCCTGCCCGCCCCTTCGGTGCGCCGGCAACACGAGCCGCCGCGCGACGCTGTTCGCCGCCGCCAGCCCGAAATCGGCGCGCACGATGTGCAACATGAGATCGAGCCCGGCGGCGCTGCCGGCCGAGGTCAGGACCCTCCCCTCCTCCACGTAGAGCACGGAGGCGTTCACGGTGAGCGACGGGTGGCGCGCGGCGAGCGCCTCGGCGTAACGCCAATGCGTCGCCGCCTGCCGCCCGTCGAGCAGGCCGGTCGCGGCCAGGACGAAGGCGCCGGAACAGATCGAGGCGAGCCGCGCCCCGCGCTCCCATGCACGCCGGAGCATGGCCGCGAGTTCGGCGGGCACCGGCACATCGGCGCCCTTCCAGCCTGGCACGACGATCAGGTCAGCGCGCTCCAGCAACTCTGGCCCGCCTTCCGCCTCGAAGCGCAGCCCGCCATGGGCGCGCAGCGGCCCAGGCTCCACCGCCGCCGTGGCGAAGCGATACCAGCCCGGCCCCATCTCGGGGCGAGGCAGCCCGAAGATCTCGGCCACGATGGCGAATTCGAAGGTGCAGAGCCCGTCATAGGCGAGTGCCACCACCAGCGGCCCGGTCGTGGCCTCGGGGCTTGGCGCGATCTGATCCATGAATGGCTTTTGCGCCACTCGTGGCCGCCGCCGCAAGCGGGCAGAACCGGAGGGGCCGCCGCCCGCATCCCGCCGGCGGCGAGGGAGCCCGAACCAGCCATGTCCACCGCCGTCTCCGCCATCCCCGCCGCCCCGCCCGCCGAGGCCGAGGCGCATTTCGCCGCAAGCTTCACCTTCGAGACCGATTGCTGGGACGTGCAGGACAGCCTCTCCCGCGGGGCGGATTTCGTGCTGCTGGACGTGCGATCCCCGGCCCTCTTCGCCCAGGGCCATGTGCCGGGCGCGGTGAACCTGCCGCATGGCAAGATCACCGCGGGACGGATGGCCGAATGGCCGGCGGGGACGCTCTTCGTGACCTATTGCGCTGGGCCGCATTGCAATGGCGCCGCGCGGGGCGCGCTGCGGCTCGCCCGCCTCGGCCGCCCGGTAAAGATCATGGCGGGCGGCATCACCGGCTGGCTCGACGAGGGCTTCGCGCTGGAAGCCGGCTGAGCGCCGTCAGCCCCTCTGGCCCGGCCATTGCCCACCCGAGGCGGGCGGACCCTTGGCGGCGAAGAGGCTGCCGCCATAGCCCGCCGCCTCCGGGATGCGCAGCAGCGTGCCGCCCGCGCCATCCGGCAGCGGCTCGGGCATCACGGTCACGATGGGGGCGGTGCGCGCGGCGTGGATCGCCTCCTCGGCCGCGCGGTGGCGGGCCAGGCGCAGCAGGTTCAGCCGGGTGGCGAAGACCAGGGTCCGGCGCCCGGCATCGGCCTCGGCGATCGCGTCCTCGGGGCGGATCCAGACGGCCTCCACCGCCTCGCGCCCGTCATGCACCGCCTCCTGGCCCTCGGGGGCATGCGCCAGGAAGAAATGCGTGTCGAAGCGCTTCGGACTATGCGCCGGCGTGATCCAGTGGGCGAATCGGGTCAGCGCCGCATGGCTCGGCCGCAGGCCGCGCGCGTGCAGATGCGTCAGGAACTCGCCCTCGGCCGGCACTTCGGGCCCCGGTGGATGCGCCAGCAGGATGCCCGATTCCTCCCAGGCCTCGCGGATGGCCGCAACGCGGAAGGCGCCCAGCGGGTCATCGGCCGGCGCGAGCGCCGCATCCGTCGTCTCGACGCGCCCGCCCGGGAAGACCAGCGCGCCGGAGGCGAAATCCACCTCCCGCGCGCGGCAGACCATGAGGACTTCAAGGCCCTGCCTGCCGTCACGCAGGAGGAGGATGGTGGCGGCCGGGCGGGGAAGGACGGGTGTGCTCATGCGTCACAGTGAAGCCCAGCCCGGGCGCGCCGGCTACTCCGCCCGGATGTTGCCCTCGCGGATGATGGGCAGCCAGGTCTCGTATTCGCGGCGGATGAAGCTCGCGAACTGCTCGGGCGTGCCGGGCACCACGGTGCCGGCCTGGGCGCGGAAGACCTGCTCGCGCACCTCGTCCATGGTGATGATCTTGGTGAAGACCTCGTTGATGCGCGCGACGAGGCCCGCCTCCATCCCGGCCGGCGCCATGATCCCGTGCCAGACGGCGGTGTTGTAGCCAGGCAGCGTATCGGCCAGGGCCGGGATGCCGGGCAGCGCCGGCGTGCCGCCGGGAACCGAGATGGCGATGGCCTTGGCCCTCCCCTCGCGGATCATGTTCAGGCCGGAGGAAACGGTCGGGAAGCCGAATTGCGCGTCGCCGCGGATCAGCGCCGTCACCATCTCAGCACCGCTGCGATAGGGCACGTGCACCATCTTGAGGCCGGCCCGCTTCAGGAAAAGTTCCATGAAGAGGTGGCTGCCATTGCCATTGCCGGCGGAGGAGAAGGTGAAGCCATCCGGCCGGGCGCGCGCGGCCGCGATCACCTCCGCCGCCGTCGTCGCCGTGACCGAAGGGTGCGCCATCAGCACGCCGGGCAGGTTCACGAGGTGCACGATGGGCGTGAAGGCCGTCATCGGATCATAAGGCAGGCTTGGATAGAGCAGGCGCCCGATCGCATTGGCGCCGACATCGGACATCATGAGCGTCAGCCCATCGGGCCGCTGCTGCGCCACGAAGGCGCCCGCGATGGTGCCGCCGGCGCCGGGCCGATTCTCCACCACCAGCGTCTGGCCGCCCGTGTGCTCGCCGAAACGCGCGGCGACGGTGCGGCTCAGCGTATCCACCGCGCCGCCCGCGCCAAAGGGCACGATGAGGCGGATGGGCCGGTCCGGCCAGGGATTTTGCGCGAGCGCGGGCGCGGCGAGCAGGGTGCCGGCCGCGGCCAGGAAGTTCCGGCGAGGGGTGGGGTACATGGACGTATTCTCCCGCTTGGCCCATGGAACCCTCCCGGGCCTTCTTGACCGGGGCTTTGCCCTGACCACTCTCTGCATGCAAGCATGGTGTGCGCCACATGAGGATTTCGCCTTGACCTGGTCATTGCTCGCGCATGAGCCTGAAACCGGCAGTTTCGCGGTGGCCGTCACCACCTGCGCGCTCGCCGTCGGCGCCTCCTGCCCCTTCGTGCGCCCAGGCGTCGGCGCCGTCTCGACCCAATCCATCACGAACCGCTATCTCGGCCCCGCCGTGCTGGACGCCATGGCGCGCGGCCTCTCCCCCGCCGCCGCCATCGAAGGCGCGCTGGTGGGAGATGACGGCAAGCACCTCCGCCAGCTGCATGCGATCGACAGCCATGGCCGCAGCGCCGCCTGGACCGGGCAGAACTGCGTGGAATGGGCCGGCGCGCGCTCGGGCACGGGGTGGTCCATCGCCGGCAACATGCTCTCCGGCGAGGCCGTGATCGCCGATACGCTGGCGAGCTTTCTCGCGCGGCAGGAACTCGCCCTGCCCGAGCGCATGCTGCAGGCGCTGCAGGCGGGCGAGGTCGCGGGCGGGGACAAGCGTGGCCGGCAATCGGCGGCGCTGAAGCTCATCACCACCGAGGATTTCCCCGACATCGACCTGCGCGTGGATGACCACGCGAACCCGCTCGATGAGCTGGAGCGGCTGCTGAAGCTCTGGCGCCTGACCCGTGCGCCGGGCCTGCGCAACCAGCCGAGCCGCGCCCATCCCTCGGGCAGCACGAACATGGACGCGATCGAGGCCAATTGGCGCAGGCAGGGCCTGGATCTGAAATTCCGGCGCTGACCGCGCCCCATCCCTCACGAGGCCGCATCATGGACATTTCCGCCCCCCGCCCTGCCGCCCAGCAGGAGGCACTTGCCCTTCGCTACGGCGCGGATGCCATCCCGCCCGCCGGGCCCTGGAACGATCACATCGCGCTGCTGCTCTCGCACCGTTCGGTGCGTGGCTACCGGCCCGATGCGCTGCCCGCCGGCACGCTCGAGACGCTGGTGGCCGCCGCGCAATCCGCCGCCACCAGCTCCAACCTGCAGACCTGGTCGGTCGTCGCCGTGCATGACCCGGTGGCGCGCGCCGCCATGGCCAAGGCGGCGGGCAATCAGAAGCATATCGAGCAATGCCCGCTCTTCCTCGTCTGGTGCGCCGATGTCTCGCGCAATGCGCGGCTGGGCGCGGAGGAAGGCGTGGACCTCCCCACCCTGCCTTATCTCGAGACCTTCCTGGTCGCCGCCATCGATGCCGCACTCGCCGCGCAGAACGCCGTGGTCGCGGCCGAGTCGCTGGGCCTCTCCACCGTCTATATCGGCGCGCTGCGCAACGATCCGGCGCTGGTCGCGGAATTGCTCGGCCTGCCGCCGGGCGTCATGGGCGTCTTCGGCCTCTGCGTCGGCTATGCCGCGCCGGATGTCACGAATGAGGTGAAGCCGCGCCTGGCGCAGCCCGCCATCCTCTTCCATGACCGATATGACGCGGCCGGCGAGCCCGCGCTGCGCGCCGCCTATGACGCGAAGATGGCGGAGTTCTCGAAGCGGAACGAAATGGCGGCGACCAGCTGGAGCCAGCGGGTCATCGCCCGCATGGGCAAGCTCACGGCCATGGGCGGGCGCGACAGGCTCTCCGACGTGCTGCGCGCGCTGGGATTCCCGCTGCGCTGAACCCGCCGGGCCCGCGCCGCCGCAGCATCACGCGCGCGCGGGCGGGCTGGCGGTCTCCCGGGCGCGGGCGGCGCTCAGCGCGCGGCGGATGTCCTGCTCGCACTTGGCAAGTTCCGCTTCGGCGGTGCGGCGTTGCGCGCGCGCCTCGTCGGCGATCCGCAGGCTGTCCTCGATGGTGCCGACGAGGGCGGCATTGGCCTGCTTGATGGCGTCCATGTCGAAGGTGCCGCGCTCCAGTTCGCGCCGGGCTTCCGCATTGCCCGTGCGCAGCGTCTCCGCATTGGCGACCAGCAGCTTGTTGGTGAGGTCGGTGGCCGCCTTCAC
This sequence comes from Sediminicoccus sp. BL-A-41-H5, assembly GCF_050632405.1. Classification (NCBI taxonomy): domain Bacteria; kingdom Pseudomonadati; phylum Pseudomonadota; class Alphaproteobacteria; order Acetobacterales; family Roseomonadaceae; genus Sediminicoccus; species Sediminicoccus sp. BL-A-41-H5. Next base: position 499,906 of record NZ_CP192601.1, read on the forward strand.
CGCCTGCCCGGCCTCGCGCATGCGGTGGATGGCGAGCGCCTGGGCGAGCTGCTGGGACCAGAGCGGCACGGTGTTGGCGAGGACAGACTGAATCTTGGCCGAGAGCGCCTTGTCGTTCTCCTGGATCAGGCGGATCGAGGGCAGCGCCTGCATGGCGACCTGCCGCGTCAGGCGCAGGTCATGAACACGGCGTTCCAGCTCGTCACGCGCGGCGCGGCCGTCGCGCAGCGCTTGCGGGGCGAGCGGATCTCCCTCGACCAGGGCGGCGGCTTCGAGGGCGGGGATGGTGACGCTGTCGGTTTGCTTCAGCACGCGATCGCCCGCCTCGATGTGGTCGGCCAGCGCGTGGAACCAGTCCAGCGTCGCGGTGTAGAGGCGTTCCAGCCGCTCCACATCCTCCAGCAGCTTGGTGCGGTGCTGATCGAGCTTGTCGCCGATTTCCTGCACCTGATCCCGCACACCCTCATAGCGCTGGACGATGGCGGTGGCCTCGCTCCCCGCCCGGTTGAAGAGGCGCTGGAAGAAGCCGGGCTTCTCGGCGAGGCCGGTGACATCGAAGCCGCGCAGGGCCGTGAGCATGTAGGAGAGGGTCTGCCCCGCCTCCCCCGTCTCGCGGTTCTGCGCCCCTTCCAGCATGGCGTCGGCGGCGGCCTGGGCGCGGCTTTGCGCGGCGGCGCCGAAGCGCAGGATGGTGCCGGGGTCCTTCAGGTCGATCGCGGCGGCGAGGCGGGTCACTTCCTCCTCGCGGATCGGTTGCACTTCGCTCATGGTTCCTCCTGGCGCAGCCGCTCGGCCAGCACCTTCACCTGGATTTCGAGGGCCTCGCTCTCCGCCATCCGCAACTCGCTGCGCAGCTTGCGCGCGGAGGCGGCGAGATCTGTGAGCAGGCTGGGCAGCGTCTCGGGCGGCGCGGCGCCGGCCTCGAGCCGGTCCACGATGCGCGAGAGCCCATCGAGCTGGACGGCGAGGAAGCGCCGCGCCTCGTGCAGGCGGGCGGGCCGGGCTTCCAGGTCGTCAACGACGCCCTGCATGGCGCCGGCCGCCTCCAGCAGCAGCGTGCCAAGCGGCAGGCGCGGCGCCGCGGCGGCGATGCGGGAGAGCTGGGCGCGGGGTCCATCGAGGGCTGCGGGGCGGGTTGGTTCGGGCGGCGGGGGCGGCGGGGGCGCGGCCTCGGGCAGGTCGGCCGTCAGCAGGCGCGCCCCGAACCAGGCGCCGAAGCCGAGCCCGACGGCGATGGGCGGCGTGATCCCGGCGGCGAGTCCCGCAGTCAGGCCGGCCGCCACGCCGAAGAGCTGGGCGCCCTTGCGGCGGCGCCCCTGCGCCATCAGGGCCGCCGCATACCAGGCGAGGCCCAGGCCCAGCAGCGTGCCCACCAGGCGGGTGCCGCCGCCACGAATGATCTCGACCGGCACGTCGAGGAAGAGCGGCCAGAAGAACATCGGCAGCAGCCATACCCGCCAGCCTAAGACAGGCTGGCTGGCGGCCGCCCGGATCTGCCGCTTCACGGCGCCCTTGAGGTCCATGGTCAGCGGAACAGCGCGATGGCGGCTGGCAGCCAGGCGCAGAGGCCCAGCAGGCCCAGCCCCAGCATCACGCGCAGCGGCAGCGGCATGCTGGCGATCAGGCGGTCAGGCGAGGGGCGGTGCTTCTCCATGCGGTCAACATCGCGATGCCGATGTCGCCGCGCAAGGCATCTGCTGCGGCCGCGCGGGCCAACCCAGGGGTTTTTGCCAGGAGCTAGTGATGTAAGCGCCGTAAACATAACCGTGACATGGGGTGCGGCTTGGCCCGGCGTCAAGGGGGCGTGGGCTGAAGCCCGGCGATCAGGCGCGGGATTTCGGTGCGGAAAGGAAAGAAGCCGCGCTGGGCGAGCGGCCAGCACGCCTCGTCCCATTCACGGCGCAGCCGGTGCAGGGTGACGCCCGCGGCGGCGCAGAGCCTTCCGACCTCGTCCAGCAGCGGCGCCGTCCAGCCCATGGGCGCCCAGGGGGTGATGATGCGGGTCACGCCCAGGCCGCGCGCCCAGCCAGCCACCTCTTCGGCGGCGAGGATGCGGCCGATGGCATCGGCCAGCGCGCCGGCGGTGAAGCCCGCCGCGACGCGGCCCTGCGGGAAGCGGCTGCGCGCGGCGGTATCGGCCAACGCGGCGATGCCCACCACCTCGCAGCCCGCCACCTCTCGCCCCTCTGGCCGGAAGCCCAGATCATCGGTGTGCAGCAGCAGCGCGACGCGCCCGCCCGGTGGGGCATCGGCGGCACGGAGGCGCCCGGCCGGCGGGGGGGGCGGCGCTTCGATCGGTGGCGCCGCCTCATCCAGCTGGCCGCGCGGGTTGAACCGGCCATTGGTGTAGCGCGCGATGTTTTCGGCGCGCGCGAGGTAATGCTTGCCCGGCGTCTGGATGCCCGCGACCCAGCGCCAGGAGAGCGTGTTGGAAGCGGGATCGGCATCGGCCAGATGGGCCAGGAAGAACTCCGCCCCCAGTTCCCACGGCAGACGGAGCGTGAAGATCCAGATGCTCGCGAACCACATGCGCGTGTGGTTGTGCAGCCAGCCGGTCTCGACCAGTTCCCGCGCCCAGGCGTCGAAGCAGGCGATGCCGGTCTCGCCCGCCATGGCGGCGGCGAGGCCGGGCGGCGTCTCCATCCGCGCGACCGCCGCGCGGTAGTCCCGCCACATCGCCGGGCGAAGTTCGAGAAAGCCCTTCCAGTAGGAGCGCCAGAAGACCTCCTGGATGAATTTCTCCGCCCGCGCCGGGCCATGCTGCGCCAGGGCCACGCCCACCAGCTCGCTCTCCGAGACCAGCCGGTGGCGCACATGGGGCGAGAGTCCGGAGACGCAGCGCGCCCCCGGCCCGCCATCCGAGTTGCGAAGGGCCGCGTAGTCGCGGCCCATGCGCGGGGCGAATTGGGTGAGGCGCGCGAGGGCCGCGGCGCGGGTGGGTTCTGCCATCATGCGACCCCAAACTGGCCCGAGTTCCGCCGCCCGCAAGGCGTCAGGAGGCACGCATGATGCTCCGTCGCACCCTTCTCGGCACCGGGCTGCTGGGAATGGCCGCCGCCGCGTACGGCTTCGGGCTCTCCCCCTTCGCGGACCCCGTGATCACGCGCTACGCGCTGACGCCGCGCGGCTGGCCCGCGGGGTTGCGCCTGCGCATCGCCGTGCTGGCGGACCTGCATGCCGGGGCGCCGCTGATGACGCTGGACCGCGTGGCGCGCATCACCGCCGCGACCCATGGGCTCAACGCCGACATGATCGTGCTGCTGGGCGACTACGGCCCGGTCAGCCGCCTCGTGCGCGAACCCTACGCACCGGAGGAGGTGGCGGCGCTGCTGGGCGGGCTGCGCGCACCCCTCGGCGTCTTCGCCATCGCCGGAAACCATGACTGGTGGGAGGATGAGGCCGCCATGGAACGGCGCTCGGGCCGCCCCGCATGGCTGGAGGCCCTGGCCCGGCACGGCATCACGCCGCTGCAGAACGAGGCGCGCCGCTTCGCACAGGGCTTCTGGCTCGCGGGGCTGGACAGCCAGATCGCCTTCCGCCCACGCGGGGCGGATGACCTGCCGGGCACCCTCGCGCAGGTGACCGATGCAGCGCCCCTGATCCTGCTGGCGCATGAGCCGGACATCTTCGCCACCCTGCCCGAGCGCGTCGCGCTCACCCTCTGCGGCCATACCCATGGGGGCCAGGTGCGTGTGCTCGGCTATTCACCCCGCGTGCCCTCGCGCTTCGGCAACCGCTATGCCTATGGGCATGTCACCGAGGGCGGGCGTGAGCTCATCATCTCGGGCGGGCTCGGCACCTCCCGGATTCCGGTCCGGTTCGGCGTGCCGCCCGAGATCGTGGAATTGACGCTGGGCGCCTGATCAGGCGAAGGCGATCCGCACCAGCAGGAGCAGCGGCGCGAGGCCGAGCACCGTAAAGGTGAGCGCCATGCCGAGCTGGCGCAGCTTCAGGTTCTCCGGCTCGCGCGAGATGCCCATGGCGTGTGCGACGCGCCCGGCGAGTGCGAGCCCACCCAGCGCATGCAGCAGGAAGGGTCCGGTGCCGGCCAGTTCCAGCAGGCCGAGCAGGATCAGGATCATCGGCGCGTATTCGACGAAGTTCCCCTGCGCGCGGCTGGCGCGCAGCATGCGGATATCCTCGCCCAGGCCGATGGCGATGCGGCAGGCGACCCGCGCGCGGATCACCAGCACGGAAAGCGCGAACAGCAGCAGCCCGAAGAAGGCCGCGTAGAAGGAGGTGATGGGCAGCGCGGTCATGCGAGGAAGGGCTCCGTCAGCGCCAGGAAGGCATGGGGGTTGTCGGCATGCACCCAATGCCCCGCCTTCTCGACCATGGCAAAGCGCGCGGCGGGAAACAGGCGGCGGAACAGCGCGTGATGCTCGGCCTGGATGTAGGTGCTGCGCTCGCCCGCCAGCACCAGGGTCGGGCCTTCATAGCGGCCCGTGAGCGGGAAATCCTCGATCTCCGGCATGCTGGCTGCGATCTCGGCGAGGCCGAGCTTCCAGGCCGGCGCATCGCCGCCGAAATCCAGGGATTGCAGCAGGAAGGCCCGGATGCCGGCCTCGGGGATCGCGGTCTCCAGCGCGGCATCCGCCTCGCGCCGGCTGAGGCCCGGGGTCAGCGGCAGGGCACGCATCGCCGCCACATAGCCGCGCAGGGCGGGCGGGTAGCGCACGGGCGCGATATCCGCCACGACGAGGCGCGCGACCATGCCGGGCTGGCCGAGCGCCAGCGCCATCGCCACCTTCCCGCCCATGGAATGGCCGAGCACGGCGGCGGGCGCGAGGCCGCGGCGCGCGATGAGTTCCGCCACATCCTCGGCCATGGCGGCATAGTCCATCCGCGCCGCGTGCTCGCTCTCGCCATGGTTGCGCAAGTCGGGCGCGAGGACGCGGTGACGCTGCGCCAGGCGCTTCTGGATGCCGCCCCAGTTCCGCCCGGCGCCGAACAGCCCGTGCAGCAGCACGACGGGGCTGCCCTCCCCCATCTCGATCACGTTCAGGCGCAATGCCCTATCCCCTTGCCGCGACGATGACGCTCAACACCACGAGCCCGCCGCCCAGGATCAGGTCCCAGCCCAGCGGCTCGCCCAGCCATGTGGTGGCCAGGACCAGCCCCACCAAGGGCACCATGAGGAAGCCGACCGAGGCGAGCACCGCGTTCAGGTGCCGCCCCGCCTCCACCGTCGCCCAGGTGCCGATGGGGGCCGCGATGAGGCCGATGAAGCCCGCGATGAGCCAGGCGCCCTGCCCCACCCCGCCACCGGCCGAAAAGGGTTCGCGCCACAGCGCGATGGGCAGGATGAGCAGCGCGCCGAGCAGAAACATCCAGGGGATGAGGTCGGCGATGGGCGTGCGCGGCGGATAGAGCCGCGTGGTGAGGATGGCGAGGCTCCAGCAGAGCGAGGCGCAAAGCAGCAGCGCATGGCCGAAGACGGCGCCGGGGGCGGACCAGTCCATGCCCCAGGGGCTCATCATCACGCCCACGCCGGCCAGCCCCAGCCCCGCCGCGATCCAGCGCCTGCGCGACACCGGCTCGCCCAGCAGCAGCACCGAGAGCGGCACCAGCCAGAAGATGGTGACATTGCCGAGGATCGCCGTGCGCCCGGCCGGCACCAGCGAAAGCGCCACATGGGCCAGCGCGAAGAAGGCACCGATCTGCAACAGGCCGATGGCGCAGAGGCCCGGCCAGTCGTCGCGCTTGGGAACACGCAAACGCCCCATCGCCGCCAGCATCACCGCGGCCGAAAGCGCCGCCAGCGCCGCCCGCGTGAAGCCGAACCAGAGCGGCGTCGCGTGGGCGAAGGCGTATTTCGTGACCGGCCAGACGCCGCCGAAGAGAAAGACCGAGAGGAAGAGGAGCTGAAGCGCCCTGCCTTGAGCCATCGGGCCTTGGGACAAGCGCGCTCAGCCCACCGTCAGCATGATCTTGCCGATGTGCTGGCTGCTCTCCATGAGCGCGTGGGCCGCTGCCGCCTCGGCCAGCGGGAAGGTCGCGTGGATGTGCGGGCGGCATTGCCCGGCCTCCAGCAGCGGCCAGACGCGGGCGCGCAGGTGGTCCGCGATCTCGCCCTTCTGCGCCGTGGTCCGCGGGCGCATGGTGCTGCCCGTCACCGTCAGGCGCTTCAGCATGATGGGGCGCAGATCCAGGTTCTCCGCCATCTCGCCGCCCAGGAAGGCGATGAGGACGAGGCGCCCATCCATCCTGAGGCTGCGCAGGTTGCGGCCGAAATAGGGGGCACCCACCATGTCCAGCACCACATCCACGCCCTTGCCGCCGGTGATGCTCTTCACCGCCTCGGCGAAGTCGTGCTCGCGGTAGTTGATGGCGTGGTCGGCGCCGAAGCCGAGCACGGCCTCGCACTTGGCCTGGCTGCCGACGGTGGTGATGACATGGGCGCCGAAGGCCTTGGCGAGCTGGATCGCGGTGACGCCGATGCCCGAGGACCCGCCATGCACCAGAACCGTCTCGCCCGCGGCCAGCCGGCCGCCACCGGCATGGGGCGTGCCGAAGAGGTTGGCCCAGACGGTGAAGAAGGTCTCCGGCAGGGCGGCGGCCGTCAGCGCGTCATAGCCGCGGGGCCAGGGCAGCGTCTGCGCGGCCGGCGCCGTGCAGTATTCGGCATAGGCGCCGCCATTGGTCAGCGCGCACACCTTGTCACCCGGCTTGTAGGCGGTGACCTCGGCGCCCACGGCCACCACCTCGCCCGCGCATTCGAGGCCAAGGATGGGCGAGGCACCGGGCGGCGGCGGATAGGCGCCGGCCCGCTGCAGCACATCCGGGCGGTTCACGCCCACGGCCTCGACGCGGATCAGCACCTCATCGGCGGCGGGCGCGGGGCGCGGGCCTTCAGCCAGCACCATCACCTCGGCAGCGCCCCCGGCGCCATGGGCGATGTGTTTCATGGTCTGGCTCATGGCGTGCTCCTCAGGCTTGGGCCGGCACGTTCCGCGCCCCTGCGGCGTTGGTCAAGCGCGGCGGCCGCATTGCATCGCCGCGCGATGCGACGGAAACTGAGACGCTTTGACAAAACTTGGCCCTCCTTCGCGCCGCGCGCTCCTGGCGAGCTTGCTTGGCGCACCAGCCCTGGCTCAGACCGCCCCGCCCGAGTTGCGGGTGGGGGGGCTGTTCCCGCTCTCCGGCGCCAGCGCCCTGCTGGGGGATGAGGCGGCGCGCGGCCTGGAACTCGCCATCGCCGAGCGCAACGCGGCCGGCGGCCGGCAGATTCGCCTGCTGCGCGCCGATGTGACCGAGCCCGCCCAGGCCCTGGCGGAAGCACGGCGGCTCATCCAGGCCGAGCGCGTGGCGCTGCTCTTCGGCAGCGTCTCGGCGCCGATCGGGCAAGCCGGCTCCCAAGCGGCCGAGTCGCTCGATTCCACCTATGTCGAGCTGGCGGCGGCGGCTGATGCGGTGATCGAGCGCGGCGCGCGCCATGTCATCCGCACCGCCCCGGCCGCGGTGGATTACGGGCAGCTCGGCGCCGATGCGCTGACGCGCTTCCTGCCCAACCACCTGGGCCAGCCGGCGGATGTGCTGCGCATCGCGATCCTGCACGAATCCGGCGCCTCTCCCGAAAGCATCGCGATCCATCTGGAGGCGAAGCTGCGTGAGGCGGGGCTCGTCGTCGCCGAGCGCCTGCCGCATGCGGCGCGCACGCCCGAGATGCCGGCCATGGTGCAGCGGCTGCGGGCGGCGGGGGTGAACGTGCTGATCCATGCGGCGGCCGAGAGCGATGCGCTGGCCCTGTTCCGCGCCATGCAGGACGCCGCCTGGCGCCCGGCGGCGGTGATCGGCGCGGGGCCGGCCTGGGGCCTCGCCGACCTGGCGCGCGCCATCGGCCCCGCGCTGGAGGGCTGCTTCGCCCTCGACATGCCCCCCATCGAGACGGCCGAGCGCTGGGCCGTGGGGGCCCGGCCCTTCGCCGAGGCCTATCAGCGCCGCTGGGGCAGCGGGCCGCGCTCGGGCCTCTCGCTCGCCACCTATGCGGGGGCGCATCTCATTCTGGCGCAGCCGAGCCTGGAGCGCGGCCCCTTGCGGACGGCGCTGGCGGCGTTGGACCAGCCCGAGGGGCAATGGGCCAATGGCTGGGGATTCCGGCTGGAGGAGCGCGGCCAGAACAGCCGCGCCCGGCCGGTCTTGCTGCAATGGCAGACGGGGCGGGCCGTCGCCGTGTTTCCCGAGGATGCGGCGGCGGCGAGCCCGGTCTGAGCGCCGCCGGCTATTGGCAGGTGAATTGCAGGAGCTGGCGCACCGTGGCGTCGGGCTCGCCCGGGCGCAGCACATTGCCGACGACCACCTCGGTCCGCCCGCCGGCGCCCAGCGTCCAGGACTGCCCGGTGAGAAAGTCCTGCTGCATGGCGCGCGAGGTATAGCGCGCCGTGAAGCGCTGCTGGCTGGTCGAGATGTTGCGGACGGTGACGGTCAGCGTCAGCAGGTCGCTCCCAGGCCCCACGCGCGGGACGCGCTGCGTGCCGTAGTTCACGCTGTCCACGGTCAGCGCGCCGCCGCAATTGGCGGTCTGCGCCAGAACGGGCGCGGAGAGGAACAGGGCGGGCGCCAGGGCCAGGGCGAGGATGCGGGTCACGGGGACATCTCCTGGTTGCAACTGGCGCCCAGTCTGCACATCGCCGCGCGCGTCATCGAGACGGGCGCGCGGATGGCGCCGATCGGACCGGCCTATCGCCGGCGGCGCGCGGGTGTGGTGCCGCAGGCGGCGTTGACGAAGAGGTCCATGAAGGTCCCCTCCCCCACGTCGCGGATGCCGCCGGGCCCGCGCTCCTGCTCGCGCAGCGCCTCGCCCACCGCGTTGCGCTGCGTGTACCAGACGCCCTGGATGGGGTTCCAGGCATGCGGGTCGCAGCGGAAATCAGCGAGGTAGGCGCCGCTGCGGGCGTAGCCGCCGGTCTCCGGCAGGCGGATGGGCTCCAGCAGGTTGATCACCATCCAGACGCGGCGTGTGCCGTCCGGATTGGTCACGATCTCGGAGGCGATGAAAGCCTCGGACATGCGCGCCCCGCGGGTGAGCGGGATGCGGCGCCATTGGCGCCGGGGGGCGAGGGCCAGGCTGGGTTGGGCCGCGGTGGCCTGCACCGCGGCGGGGGCCGGCGCGGGTTCGGGCGTGGCGACGGGCGCCGGCGCGACGGCCGCGCAGCCGGTCAGCAGGAGCAGCAGCACGGCGAGGCGCGTCACGGGCATGGTCATCTCCCCATCATTGGGCAGAACGGTCCCACGCGCGCCCCGCGCCGTGAAGGCGATTCGGTGTCAGAGCGCGACGAACTTCCGCGCGCTCAAAGCGCGACGACCAGGTCCACCTCGACCAGAGCGCCCAGGGCAAGGCCCGTCACGCCCACCGTGGTCCGTGCCGGCAGTCCGCCCTCGGGAAAGCTCTTTTCCCAGATGGCGTTCATCGCCGCATAGTCGCGCGCGAAATCGGTGAGGTAGATGCGCGCCATCACGGTACGGTTCCAATCCGCGCCACAGCCCGCCAGCACCGCCTTCAGGTTCGCGATGACCTGATGCGTCTGCGCTTCGATGCCGCCCGGCACGCAGCGCGTATTGTCCGTGGGCTCGGTCGGCATCTGGCCGGTGACGAAGAGGAAATCGCCGGCGCGCACCGCGTGGCTGAAGGGGGCGACGCGCTTCGGGCCGTCGCCCAGCAGGAAGCGGGTGATTTCCATGCTCAGAGGCCCCTCTCCGCGCGGGTCGCCGCCAGGTCATCGGCGCGGAAGGCGGCGAGGATCTCGGGCACCCCCTCCTGCGGCGCGAAGCCCAGCGCGCGGGCGCGGGTGGCGGCGAATTCGGCGGGCCAGCCGCCCACGATGGCGGCGATGGCGGGGTCGGGCTCGCGCTTCACCAGCGCGCGCTCGGCCGGGCTGAGGGCGGCCAGCATCTCGCCCACGCTGACGGCGAGGCCCGGCGGGTTGATGCCGCGATCCACGCCGAGGGGGGCCGTGTCCATGGTCGCGGCATGGAACAGCCAGTCCACCGCGCGGCGGGGCGAGCAGACCCAGACGCGGAAGCCATCCTCCACCGGCAGCGGGGTTTCCAGGCCCAGCAGCGGCTCGCGCAGGATGGCGGAAAAGAAGGAAGAAGCCGCCTTGTTGGGCCGCCCGGGCCGGACGATCACCGTGGGCAGACGGATGGAGACGGCGTCCAGGAAGCCCTTGCGGCTGGCATCCTGCAGCAGCAGTTCGGCCGCCGCCTTCTGCGCGCCATAGGAGTTGGTGGGCACCTGCCGCGCGTCATCGGGCAGCAGGGCGGATTGGCCGCCGCCGAAGCTGGCCACGCTCGAAGTGAACAGCACGCGCGGGGGTGCCGCAAGCTTCCGGCAGGCCTCGATCACCGCCAGCGTGCCGTGGAGGTTCACCCGCATGCCGAGGTCGAAATCGGCCTCCGCCGCCGCGCTCACCACGGCGGCCAGATGCACGACGAGGTTGGTGCCGGGCGGAATCGCGGCGGACACGTCGGCCAGGCTCGCGACATCACCGCCGAGGCAGGTCACCGGAAAGGGTGCGTCCAGCGGCTTCGGGGCCGCGAGGTCGAAGAGGATCAGGCCCGTGACCGGCTCGCCGCCCAGATGGCCCTGGGCGGCGAGCCGCTCGGCGAATTTGCGGCCGAGGAAGCCCCCGCCGCCGAGAATGGTGATCTGCATGGCGGGCAGATTGCCCGCGCGCGCGCGCCACGCCAAGCTTGCGGCCATGCACCCGTTCCGTCTCGTCCTGAACCGCCATCACGGCACCCCCGGCATCATCGTCCTGCCCGAGGGGGGCTATCGCCGCACCAAGCGCGAGATCACCTCCTGGCCCGGCTATGCGCCCACGCCGCTGCATGCGCTGGCGATGGAAGGCGTGGCCTCGGTCCATTTCAAGGATGAGAGCGGACGCTTCGGCCTGGGCAGCTTCAAGGCGTTGGGCGGGGCCTATGCAGTCTGCAAGCTGCTGGGCGCGGAGCTCGCCCGGCGAGGCACGGCCAACAATGCCGATGGCGCGGCGCTCGAATCCGGCCAATACGCCCATGCGACCGAGCAGATCACCGTCACCTGCGCCACCGATGGCAATCACGGCCGCTCCGTCGCCTGGGGCGCGCAGCGCTTCGGCGCGCGCTGCGTCATCTTCGTCCATGAGAATGTGAGCCAGGGACGGCGCGACGCCATCGCCCGCTTCGGCGCCGAGATCCGCGTGGTGCCGGGCAATTACGACGACAGCGTGCGCGCCGCGCAGCATGCGGCGGATGAGAATGGCTGGTTCGTGATCAGCGACACCTCCTACCCCGGCTATACCGAGCCGCCGCGCGACGTGATGCAGGGCTACCGCCTGATGGCGGAGGAGGCGATCACGCAGATGGGCAGCGTGGTGCCCACTCATGTCTTCGTCCCCGGCGGCGTCGGCGGGGTCGCGGCCGCCGTCGCCGTGCAGCTGCGCGCCATGTGCGGCAGCGGCCCGCGCCTGATCATCGCCGAGCCCGACCAGGCCGCCTGCCTGACCGACAGCCTTGAGGCGGGCGAGCTGCGCACCGTGACCGGCGCGCTGGACACCGTCATGGCGGGCCTCGCTTGCGGCGAGCCCTCGCTGCTTGCCTGGCAGGAGCTGGAGCGCAGCGCCTTCGCCGCCATGGCCGTGCCGGATGAGCTGGTGGGCCCCGCGATGCGCGCGCTGAAGGCGGAGGGGATCGAGGCGGGGGAATCGGCGGTGGCCGGGCTCATCGCGCTCCAGGGTGCCTTGGGCAGCCCGGCGGCGGCCGAGGCGCTGGGGCTGACGGCGGAAAGCCGCGTGCTGATCTTCGGGACGGAGGGCGCCACCGACCCCGAACTCTATGAAAAACTTACCGCGGAGTAACCCGCTTCACGAAAGTGACTTTTTAGTGTCACATGGGGGCAATGGTGGGGGCTTAGGCGCCACCCATCGCAATTCCTGGGAGAGCCCCTTCATGCTGCGTCGCACCCTCGGCAAGGCCGTCCTTGCCGCCCCCCTCGCTGCCCCTGCCCTGGCGCAGTCGGGCCCTGTCGAGATTTCCTTCTGGCACGGGCTGGCGCAGCCGCTGGGCGGCATCCTCGAGGGCATCGCGAACCAGTTCAACCAGAGCCAGAACCGCTTCCGCATCGTCTCGAGCTTCCGCGGCTCCTACCCCGAGACCATGGTGGCCGCGATCGCCGGCTTCCGCTCGGGCACCGCGCCGCACATCGTGCAGATGTTCGAGGTGGGCACCGGGACGATGATGGCCGCGGGCCGCGCCATCAAGCCGCTGCATGAGCTGCTGCGCGAGACGGGTGTGACCATCAACTTCGACGACTACCTGCCCGCCGTGAAGGGCTACTACAGCCTGGCCGATGGCCGCATGATGGCCATGCCGTTCAACTCCTCCACGGCCATCATGTTCTACAACAAGGACGCCTTCCGCCGCGCCGGGCTGAACCCCGACCAGGCGCCGGCCACCTGGGCCGAGATGCGCGCCGCCGCCGCCCGCCTGAAGGCCGCGAATGTCGAGATCCCGGTCACCACCGCCTGGCCGACCTGGACGCAGGTGGAGCAGTTCAGCGCCATCCACAACACGCCGCTCGCCACGCTCGACAATGGCTTCGGCGGCCTGAACGCCGAGCTGCGGATCAACAACCCGCTGATGGTGCGCCACCTGAACACCCTGATGGAAATGGGCCGCGAGGGCACCTTCCGCTGGGGCGGGCGCGATGGCGCTGGCGATGCACTCTTCGCCAATGGCTCCTCGGGCATGATCTTCGCCTCCTCCGGCGCGCGGGCACGCTTCGTGCGCGAACTGCCGGGCGGGATCGCCAATCTCGGCGTCGCCATGCTGCCCTACTACAACGACGTGCAGGGTGCGCCGATCAACTCCATCATCGGTGGTGCCGCCTTCTGGGCGATGAACCGCGGCCCGAACGCCGCGCGCTCGGCCGATGAGAATCGCGGCATCGCGGAGTTCTTCGCCTTCCTGGCGCAGCCCCGCATCGTGGCCGCCTGGCACACCGAGACGGGCTTCCTGCCGGTAACGCAGACCGCCTTCCGCGAGGTGCAGGCGACGGGCTTCTACACGCAGAACCCGGGTGCCGACATTCCGATCCAGCAGCTGCTGCGCGGCGGCGGCCAGATGACGGGCAACAGCCGCGGCATCCGCCTGGGTGGCTTCGTCGAGATCCGCACCGCGATGCAGGAGGAGATGGAGCGCGCGCTGCAGGGCCAGCAGACGGCGCAGCAGGCGATGGACAACTCCGTCACGCGCGGCAACGTCGTGCTGCGGAACTTCGAGCGCACGAACCGCGGATAATTCCCCACGAAGTTTTGCTGTCGCAACGCCGCCTGCGCGGCGTGGACGACAGCAAAACCCTCGCGGGGCCTCGTTCTGGGCTTCGCCTTTCCCAGGACGGCTCATCCCTCGGTGGCGAAGCCACCGAGGGGCATCAGGGGGCGGAAGGCGGCTTCGCCGCACGACGGGTTTGAGGGGGCGATGGAGAAGAAGGTCTATTTCAAGGGCATCGCCCTGCCCTATCTGCTGCTGTTGCCGCAGATCGTGGTCACGGGCCTCTTCTTCTTCTGGCCGGCGGCGCAGGCCGTGCGCCAATCCTTCCTGCGTGAGGACGCCTTCGGCCTCTCCAGCCAATTCGTCGGCTTCGAGAACTTCGTGGATGTGCTGAGCGACCCGACCTGGCTGGATTCCGCCTTCCGCACGCTGATCTTCTCCACCTCGGTCGCCGTGCTGGCACTCGGGGCTGCCTTGTTCCTGGCCGTCCAGGCGGACAAGCACATCCGTGGCGCCGACACCTACAAGACGCTGCTCATCTGGCCCTATGCCGTGGCACCCGCCATCGCGGCCGTGCTCTGGCTCTTCATGTTCCACCCGAATATCGGCATTTTCGGGCGGATGCTGAACGCGCTCGGCGTGCCCTGGGACTACAAGCTGAACGGCAACCAGGCGATGCTGCTGATCATCTTCGCCGCCGCCTGGAAGCAGGTCAGCTACAATTTCATCTTCTTCCTGGCGGGGCTGCAGAGCATTCCGAAATCCGTGCTGGAAGCGGCGGCCATTGACGGCGCGCGGCCCATGCGGCGCTTCTGGACGGTGGTCTTCCCGCTGCTCTCACCCACCGCCTTCTTCCTGCTGGTGGTGAACCTCGTCTACGCCTTCTTCGACACCTTCGGCATCATCCATTCGCTGACGCAGGGCGGGCCGGGCAAGGCGACGGAAACCCTGATCTACCGCGTCTACACGGATGGCGTGATGAACCTGAACTTCGGCTCCAGCGCCGCGCAGAGCGTGATCCTGATGATCCTCGTCATCGTGCTGACCATGGTCCAGTTCCGCTATGTCGAGCGGAAGGTGCATTACTGATGGCGGCGTCCGATCGACTGAGCGCCAGCGAAGGCGTGAATCGGCCGCGCAGCGCCGTCGATGTGAATGCGCTGGCCGACCGCACCCGCCGCCGCCAGCGGCGCGAGGCCTTCGTCACCCATGCCTGCCTCGTGCTCGGCGTACTGATCTTCGCCTTCCCGATCTACCTGACCATCATCGGCTCCACGCATGACGTGAACACGATCGGCCGTGGCGACGTGCCGCTGGTGCCGGGTGGCGAGACGGTGGCGAACTACACCCAGGCCTGGGGCGTGGGCGGTGGCCGCTTCATGGGCGTGCCGGCCGGCGTCATGCTGATGAACAGCATCATCATGGCGATGTGCGTGGCGGTGGGAAAGATCGCGATCTCCCTGACATCGGCCTATGCCGTCGTGTTCTTCCGCTTCCCCTTCCGGATGATGTTCTTCTGGCTGATCTTCATCACGCTGATGCTGCCGGTCGAGGTCCGCATCATTCCCACCATCCAGGTGATGGTGGACCTCAACATGACCAACTCCTACCAGGGCCTCATCATCCCGCTGGTGGCGAGTGCCACCGCCACCCTGCTCTTCCGCCAGTTCTTCCTGACCATCCCGGATGAATACGTGGAGGCGGCCAAGATCGACGGCGCGGGGCCCATCCGCTTCTTCCTCGACGTCATCCTGCCGCTCAGCCGCACCAATGTCGCGGCGCTCTTCGTCATCCTCTTCATCTATGGCTGGAACCAGTATCTCTGGCCGCTGCTGATCGTGAACGACCGCAGCATGGAGACGGTGGTGGTGGGCCTCACCAAGATGATTGGCAGCGGCGATTCCCAGAATGAATGGAACGTGATCATGGCGACCGCCGTGCTGGCCCTGCTGCCGCCCGTCGCCGTGGTCGTGCTCATGCAGCGATGGTTCGTGAAGGGCCTGACGGAGACGGAAAAGTAATGGCGACGCTCACCCTCCGCGATGTGAAGAAGTCCTTCGGGCCCACCGCCGTGCTGCACGGCGTGAACCTCGATGTGCGCGATGGCGAGATGATCGTGATCGTCGGAGCCTCGGGCTGCGGCAAGTCCACCCTGCTGCGCATCGTGGCCGGCCTTGAGACCGCGACCTCGGGCGGCGTGATCATCGACGGCCAGGACGTGACGCCGTTGGAACCGGCCGACCGCGATGTGGCCATGGTGTTCCAGAACTACGCGCTCTATCCGCACATGTCGGTCTTCCAGAACATGGCCTATGGCCTGAAGATCCGCGGCATGGCGCGGGACGAAATCGTCCGCCGCGTGGATGAGGCGGCGAAGCTGCTGGGCATCGGCCAGCTCCTGGAGCGCAAGCCGCGCCAGCTTTCGGGCGGGCAGCGGCAGCGCGTCGCCATGGGCCGCGCCATCGTGCGCAACCCCAAGCTCTTCCTCTTCGACGAGCCGCTCTCCAACCTCGATGCCAAGCTGCGGGTGCAGATGCGCGCCGAGATCCGGCAGCTCCAGCGACGTCTGAACGTCACGAGCCTCTTCGTCACGCATGACCAGGTGGAGGCGATGACGCTGGGCGACCGGCTGGTCGTGATGCATGCCGGCCACGCGGCGCAGATCGCGACACCGATGGAGATCTGGGCAAAGCCGGCCGACACCTATGTGGCGGGCTTCATCGGCAGCCCCTCCATGAACTTCCTCTCCGCCACGCTGATGGAGGGTGGCGGCGCGGCGCGGCTCGAGACCAGCGGGCTGGTCCTGCCCTTCGCCGATGGCCCGCGCCCGGGTGCGGCCGGGCGCAAGCTGACGCTCGGCATCCGGCCGGAACATCTGCAGATCGGCACGGGCGGCCTCGACATCCATGTCGAGCTGGTGGAGCCGCTGGGCGGCGAAAGCGTTCTGCATGGCCGCCTGCCGGATGGCACGGCGCTCACCGCCCGCCTGCCCGGCGCCACCTACGCCGATGGGCCGATGGGCGTGATCCTGCCCTTGGAATCATTGCATGTCTTCGACGGCGAAACGGGCAAAAGGCTCGATCCGCGGGATTGACCGGGGCGGCGAAAGCGCCAATCTCCCGCCCAACACACGGGAGACACGATCCATGCTGAACCGCCGCACCCTGGCGCTTTCCGCCCTTGCCGCGCCTGCCCTCATCTCCGGCGCCGGGGCGCAGACCGCGACCGACTGGCCCACCGCGCCGGTGCGCTTCATCGTCCCCTTCGCCGCCGGCGGCCCGACCGACATCCCCGCCCGCATGATCGCGGAGGAGATGTCCCGCACACTCCCCAACCGCATCGTGGTCGAGAACCGCACCGGCTCGGGCATCATCATCGGCACGGACCTGGTGGCGAAGGCGCCGAAGGATGGGCTGACGGTGCTCTACACCACGGTCGGCCACGCCGTGGTGCGCGCGCTGTTCGAGCGCGTGCCCTTCGACCCCATCGCGGATTTCACCCCCGTGGCGCTCGTCGGCCAGATCCCGATGATCATGATGGTGAACAACAACTTCCCCGCGCGCACCCTGCCGGAGCTGATCGCCCTCGTCCGCGCCAATCCGGGCCGCTTCGACTATGCGAGCAGCGGCAATGGCGGCGCGGTGCACCTGGCGTCCGAGCTGTTCCTGCATATGGCCGGCGGTCCCTCTGGTCCGCTCCGGATGAACCACATCGCCTTCCGTGGTTCGTCCGCCGCCATGCCGGATGTTCTGGCCGGCCGCATCCCGATGATGCTGGACGTGGCGGCGGCCACCATCCCCTATATCCAGCGGGGCGAACTCCGCCCGCTCGCGATCTCGACGAAGGAGCGCAGCCCGCTGGTGCCGCAGGTGCCGACCTTCATCGAGCAGGGTGTGGCGGGCTACGAGGCCTATACCTGGCATATGGTGCTGGTGCCCTCGGGCACGCCGGCGCCGGTGGTGCGCGCCATCAATGCCGCGGTGAACCGCGCCGTTGCCATCGAGGCGGTGCGCAACCGGCTGACCGAGATGACCATGCAGGTGGTGACGAACAGCACGCCCGAGAGCTCGGCCGCCTTCCTCCGCGCCGAGATCGGCAAGTGGGAGCCGATCATCCGCGCCGCCGGCATCAAAGTGGAGTGAGGGCGATGGCGGCCTACCTCATCGCGAACATCACGGTGAAGGACGCGTCGCGCTTCGGCGAATACCGCGAGAAGGTGGCGCCGGTGATCGCCGCGCATGGCGGGCGTTACCTGATCCGGGGTGGCGCGGTGACGGCGGTGGAGGGTGATCCGGGCCTGGACCGCGTGGTGGTGCTGGAGTTCCCGGACATGGACACGCTGAAGCGTTTCTACCACGGCGCCGACTACGCGCCGCTGCTGGCGCTGCGCGAGTCCTGCACCGTCTCGCACGTCGCCCTGGTCGAGGGCTACGCGGGTTAGTTCCCGGGTTCCAAGGGCCTTGCGGCCCTTGGCGGGAGGAGTGTGAGGAGGGCAGAGCCCTCCTCACCCGGCCTTCGCGCCGTCCCGCTCGATCATGAGCTTCCGCGCCTGCTCCGGGATCGGCGTGCTCGCGCCGTTCTGCACGCAGACCAGCAACGCCTTGCATTCGAAGCACAGGCCGTTCTTCCACATCGCGTATTCGTGCACGAAGCTGGTGTTGCGCAGGCTCGGCACCCGCAGCGTCAGCAGCACGTCATCCTCGAACCCGGTGGCGCGGACGTAGCGCGCCTCGAGCTTGGCGACGACCGGCCCCGGCTGGTCCGCGCGCAGCACCTGGCCGAGGGAGCGCCAGTGTTCCACGCGCAGATCCTCGAACATGACGAGATAGGCCGCATGGTTGACGTGACCGTAGAGGTCGCATTCCGCCCAGCGGATGCGATGCCGCACCGCGACGTTCCATTCCCCCTCGACGCCGAATTCCTCCAGCAGCGATCCGTGCATGCCTTATCTCCTTGCCTGCCCCAAGCTGGACGAAATCGGCGCTGGCATCCACCCTGCCACCGTGACAGGGAGGCAGGGCATGCGGCGCAGGGTGCTTCTGGCGGCGGGGGGCCTCGCCATCCCCGGCATCGCGCGGGCCACCTGGCCGCAGGAGCGCCCGATCGAGGTCATCATCCCCTTCCCGCCCGGCGGCGGCGTGGACCAGATGGGGCGGCTCGTCGCCCACCACCTGCCGCGCCATCTGCCGGGTGCGCGCATGGCGGTGATCAACCGGCCGGGTGCCGGCGGGCAGATCGGCTTCGAGGCGCTGTTCAACGCGGCACCGGATGGCTTCACCATCGGGGCGGCCACCAACACCGCGATGCACGCCATCGCGATCGAGCGCCGCCCGCGCTACCGGCCGGATGAATTCACCCTCATCGCCAATGTGGTGGATGACCCGGGCGCCTTCTGGGTCACCGCGCGCAGCCCCTGGCGCACGCTGGACGACCTTCGGATGGCCGCGCGCGGGCGGCCTGGGGAGATCGGCGTCGGCACGGCGGGCATCGGCTCGGATGACCACATGCTGCTGCTGGCCTTCGAGGCGGCGGCGGGCGTGAACCTGCTGCATGTGCCCTATGCCGGCACCGCGCCCATCCAGCGCGACCTGCTGGTGGGCACGCTCGCCATCGGCGCCTTCAACGGCAGCGAGGCGCTGACCCTGCTGCGCGACGGGCGCATCCGGGGCCTCGCTCAAGGCGGGCCCGAGCGCTGGGCGCCGCTCGGGCCCGTGCCCACCTTCCGCGAGGCGGGGTTCGACGTGCTGGGCGGCTCCTCGCGCGGGATCGCGGCACCACCGGGCCTGCATCCCGAGATCACGCTGCAATTCGAACTGGCCTTCTCGGCGATGCTGGCGGATGCGGATTTCCTGCGCGACGCGGCGCAGCAGGGCTTCCCCATGCGCCCGCTGGTCGGCCGCGCCTATCGGCAGATGATGGCGGCGGACTACGCGAACCTGCGGGCGCTCTGGCAGCGCCGCCCCTGGCGGGAATAGCGCCCGCGAAACAATCCTTGCCTCGCGGAAGCGCGATGCCGCACCCTCCCGCGCAACAGGGAGGAACCAGATGATCCAGCGTCGCACCTGGCTCGCGGGTACAGCCGCGGGCCTTGGCCATGCCCGCCCTCGCGCGCGCTCAGGCCGCCTGGCCGAATGACCGGCCGGTCGAAGTCATCGTCCCCTTCCCGGCCGGCGGTGGCGTGGATGTGATGACACGCCTCATCATGCCGCTGGTCGCCGCGCAGATCCCGGGCATGCGCCACATCGTCACCAACCGCAGCGGCGCGGCCGGCCAGATCGGGCTGGAGGCAACCTTCAACGCGGCCCCCGATGGCTACACGCTGGGCGCCACCACGCTGCCAGCCCACAACGCCATCCCGATGGAGCGGCCGGCGCGCTTCCGCGCGATGGACTTCACCTTCCTCGCCAACATCGTCGAGGATGCGAACTGCTTCTACGTGCGCGCCGACAGCCCCCTGCGCTCGGTGGCCGATCTCATCGCCGCCGCGCGCGCCCGGCCGCGCCAGATGACCTATGCGACCACGGGCGTGGGCTCGGACGACCACCTCTTCATGCTGGCCTTCGAACAGCTGGCCGATGTCCCGCCGCTGGTCCATGTTCCCTTCGCCGGTGCCGCCCCGCTTGTCCCGCAATTGCTGGGGGGCCATGTGGACCTGGCCGCCATCAATGTGGGCGATGCGCTGCAGCTCAAGCGCGAGGGCAAGCTGCGCATCCTGGCCCAGGCCAGCGCCACCCGCTCCCCCGAAGCACCCGACGTGCCGACCTTCCGCGAGGTGGGGCTCGACATCCTGCACGGCGCCGCGCGCGGCATCGTGGGCCCGCCCGGCCTGCCCGCGCCCATCACCGAGCGCCTGACCCAGGCCTTCGCGGTGGCCCTGCGCGACCCGGAATTCCTGCGCGAGGCACAGCGCCAGTTCATGCCGCTCAACCCCATGATCGGCGCCGATTACCGCTCCATGGCCCAGCGCACCGAGGACAATCTGCGCGCCCTCTGGCAGCGCCGCCCCTGGCGGGAGTGAGGCCCACCTAAAGCGGGTCGTAGAGCTCCTTCAGCGAGAGCCGACGGAGCGCGTTGCGGCAGAGCATGTCGATCTCCTGCCGATCGGTCAGCTTGGGATGGACGCTGGCCCAGGCGGCGGCCAGGCGGCGCCAGAAGATGCCCATCTCGATCAGCCGGTCACGATAGGCGCCCTGGGCATAGGCGAGGCGCGCCGCGTCACCCAGCGTGCCGCCCGATTCGAGCTGCGCGGCCGCATTGGCGCGGAGCTGTTCCGTCGCCACGCGCGGGCGGGAGATGATGGGCGCGATCTGGCGCAGCCCATGCGCCAGCAGGTCCCGCGACCATCCGGCATCATTGCTCATGGCGCGCGCGGTGGCGGCGACCATGCGCTCCATGCCGGCGTAATCCGGGCGCGTCGCCTCGGCAGCCAGGACCTCGGCATGGGCATTGGCCAGGCGCTGCAGGCCGCGGGCGAGGTTGGCGATGCGCTCCAGCCCGAAGCCGCTCTGGCGGATGCATTGCGCCGCCGCCGCCTCGAACATGCCGATCCCGGGGGGTGTGCGGCGCAGCGCGTCGAGGAAGGCGCCACCCGCCTCGCCCGCGCCGCGCTGCAAGGCCGCGACCAGGGCGGTGGTGGCGGCATAGATGTGGTGATCCTCCGGCGGCGCGGGCGGCATGCCGCGCAGGCTGGGCGGCACGGGATCGCCCGGCTCCACCGTCTCGACCAGGCAGAGGGCGGAGGGGACGAGGCGCAGCAGGCGGAAATCCCGGCTGCGTGGATGGACGTCCAGCGCCGAATGCGCCGTCTCGATGTCGAGCACGAGGCGCAACTCGTCATAGCGGCGCACGAGGATGACCTCGCCCGATTCGCCGCGCTCGAAGGCCAGGTCGCGGTGGCGCAGCCAGGGGGCGGAGAAATCGAAGGCGTCTGGCGGCCAGACCTCGCCGGGGGCGAGGCCCGGGAAGCGGACGGGATCGAAGCTGAACGGATCGGGGCGCGGCACGACCGGAGAATGGGCCAGGCGGGTTAAGCCTTCGTCACCCGCCTCGCCGCAGACCCCTCAGAAACGCCGGTTCAGCGTCAGCATCGCACCCTGCGAGACAAGCGGCGCGCTGGAGGAATTGCCGATCAGCGACCCCGTGGTGACGGTGCCGCCCGGCCCTCCGGCATTGGTGAAGCTGCTGAAATACTGGCCCGTCTGCCGCTGCGTGGTGGAGGCCGTGTAGGTCACGTCCAGGAACCAGTCGCGGTCGATGAAATAGGTGACGCCGGCGATGAACATCGCGCCCCAGACCCAGCCGGCACTGGAGAAGTTCTGCGGGGGGCCCGAGATCTCGCTGCGATTGCCGTTGATGTCGGCGAAGCCCACCAGGCCGTTCATCTGCGTGCTGAGACGCGTCAGGGTCGGACCACCGCCCAGGTAGAGGAAGCCCCGCTGGTGGGCATGGCCGATGAAGGGCGTCAGTGTGATCTGGTGCTCGGCCTTCTGCTCGAAGGAGCGGACGACGGCATTGCCGAGGAAGGGCGTGCTCGCGCCCGTCCGCGCATCGGTGAAGGCGCCCGCCTGGGGCAGCAGCGCGTTGGGCGTGCTGGCCGAGGTGCCGAGGTAGCTGTAGGACGCCTTCACACCCCAGAGCCAGCGGCTCTCCGGGAAGTTCTGGAAATAGCCGATCTGCGCCGCCGGGGCGAAGCCCGCCTCGCTGCCGAGCGGTACCCGCGCCGGTCCCGCCGCCGAGCCGCTCGAGACGCGCACACCGTTCTGGTACACATCAGACAGGCCGAGCGCATAGACGTTCTGCGTCCCGAAGCGGGTGATGTTGAAGGCGCCGCCGGCGCCGATATAGACACCCTGGGTGGGGACGGCGAAGTCGCCGGCGGGTGCCTGGGCCTTGGCGCCCGAAGCGCCGGCGAGGCCCAGCATCGCCATCGCCGCCAAGGCCGAGGGCCGGTTTCGAAATGCACGTGACATGGTGAAGTCTCCCTGATCCGGAAAAGAGGCAGGGGCGGAGATATAAAAGTCAAATATTTCCGCTTTAATTACGATTTTTTCGTCCCTTGCAGGGAGCGCCCCGCCACCACGCTGGCCGAGCCGAAGCGCTCGCGCAGCGCCTCCACGGCGCGCCATTTTGCCGCGCGGCGCGGGGCATGGGGGTCGGCCAGATCGCCCTGGTCGGCCTCTTCCGCCGGGCAGAGCGACGCGGCGCCCAGGCCCAGCAGGCGGTAGCGCGTGCCATCGGCCGCCCGGGCCAGCAGGGGGCGCGCCGCGTCGAACAGCGTCTCGGGCAGCAGGGTGGGGCCTGGCAGGCGGGCGTTGCGCGTCAGCGTCTCGAAGCCCGCCGTCTTGAGCTTCAGCACGACGCCCCCGGCCGAGAGGCCCTTGCCCGCGAGCCGCGCGGCCAGCCTCTCGCTCATCCGCCACAGCACGGCCTCAAGGGCGGAGAGATCGGCGAGGTCTTCCTCGAAGGTGGTCTCGGCGCTGACGGACTTGGTCTCGCGCTCCGGGTTGACCGGCCGCTCATCCTCGCCCCGGGCGCGGGCGGCCAGCGCCGGGCCGTCGGGGCCGAGGCGGGCGATGGCGGCCTTCGCGTCCAGGGCCGCGAGTTGGCCCAGGCGCGTGATGCCGGCCGCCTCCAGGCGGCGCGCGGCGGCGGGGCCGATTCCGGGCAGCACCCCCACCCGCTGCGGCGCCAGCCAGGCGGCCGCCTCACCCGCGCCGATCACCGCGAAGCCGCGCGGCTTGTCCCGCCCCGCGGCGAGCTTGGCCATGAGGCGGTTGGCGGCGAGGCCGATGGAGATGGTAACGCCCACCTCGCGCTCCACATCGCGCGCCAGTCGCGCGAGCGTCACGGCCGGCGGCGCCTTGTGCAGGGCCTGGGTGCCGGCGAGATCCAGCACCGCCTCGTCGATGGAGAGCGGCTGCACGAGAGGGGTCAGCGCCTCCATCAGGGCGCGGATGCGGGCCCCCTCGCGGGCGTATTTGGCGATGTCGGGCTTGATGACCACGGCATCCGGGCAGGCGGCCAGCGCCTTGAACATCGGCACGGCGCTGCGAATGCCGTAGCCGCGGGCGATGTAGCAGCAGGCGGCCACCACGCCGCGCCGCCCGCCGCCGACCAGCACGGGCCTGGCCGCCAGCTCCGGCCGGTCGCGCTTCTCGACGCTCGCATAGAAGGCGTCGCAATCCACATGGGCGATGGTGAGGCTGAAAAGCTCCGCGTGGCGCACCAGCCGCCGCCCGCCGCAATGGCGGCAGGCCGCGCCCGGGCCAGGGTCGTCGCTCAGGCAGTCACGGCAGAGGGCCGGGTCGGGCATCAGTGGAAGATGCGGCCCGCGCCCCGGGGGTTCAACTGCCGATCGTACGCCCTTCGGCATGGGTGATGACGATCACCGAGGGGCGCGGCGGCATGCCCTCCGCGAAATCCGGCCAGCGGGTCGAGGGCGTGTCGAAGCTGCTGCCGCTGTTCTGCCCGGGATGCTGGATGGCGAGGAAGATCGCGCTGTCATCCTCCAGGATCCAGGGCCCGCAGACCTCGGCGCCGGTCGGTGCCTGGTAGAAGAGGCGGGTCAGCGCCCTCCCCCCGCCCGCCGTATCCGCCACCCAGACGCCGTCCGCAATGCCGGCCGTGCCGCCGGAATCGGTCGCGATCCAGATCCGGCCCTTGCTGTCGAAGGCGCAATTGTCGGGGCAGGAGAGCCAGCCATGCTCGGTCGTGGCGCGGTGATACTGGGTGCCGGGGTCCACGCCGGGCTTGCCCGCGCGCAGAAAGAGGCCCCAGCGCATGGTCTCGGCGGCGTGGTCCGGCTGGCCGGGCGCGCCGGGCGGGATCAGCTCCACCACATGGCCATGCGCGTTCTCGGCCCGGGGATTGGCCGGGTTCACCTGCGCCGCCGTGCGGTTGGCGTTGTTGGTGAGCATGACATAGACGCGGCCATTGACCGGATTGGCCTCGACATCCTCCGGCCGATCCATGGGCGTGGCGCCCAGCAGGTCGGCGGCGCGGCGGGCCTGGATGACCACGTCGCCCTGGTCGTGGAAGCCGTTCTCCGGCGTCAGCGGGCCGGTGCCCTGGACGAGGGGAAGCCAGCGCATGGTGCCATCGGCGTCGAAGCGGGCGACGGAGAGCGTGCCCTCGTCCAGCAGGTTCCGGTCCGGGTTGGCCGGGTTGTGCGGCCGGGCGGTGACGAAGCGATAGACGTAATCGAAGCGCTGGTCGTCGCCCATGTAGATGACCATGCGGCCATCCGGGGCGAAGGCATGGGCCGCGCCCTCATGCTTGAAGCGGCCCAGCGCGGTGCGCTTCACCGGCAGGCTCTCCGGATCATAAGGATCAACTTCAACAACCCAACCGAATCGATTGGATTCATTCGGTTCCCGCGAACGATTGAAGCGCGGGATGAAGCGATGCCAAGCATAGGGCGGGGTGTCGGTCATGCCGAAGCGGCGCTGGGATTCCGCCTGTGTGGTGTCGGCCAGCACGCCACCGAAGGCGAAGTTGATATTCTCCTCACATGTGAGGATCGTTCCCCAAGGAGTTATTCCGCCAGCACAATTCGCCAACATTCCGAGCACCGTCCGTCCGTCCGGATCGGCACTGGTCCGCATCCAGGGATGGCCGGCGGCGGGGCCGCTGATCCGCATGGGCGTGCCGGCGGTGATGCGGCGGTTGAGGCGGCCGGGGGGTGCGACCTTCCAGCCGCGGCCCTCCCGCATGATCTCCACGATGCTGCCGCCATGGGCCATGAGTTCCACCTCGACCTGCTCCGCCGTGACGCGGGTGCGTGCCTCGGAGGGAGAGCCGAGTCCGGGGAACATCAGGTTGGTGTTGGTGTATTCGTGGTTCGCCCAAAGCAGCGCGCGCTCGCCGATCGGCTCGCCCGGCCGCACCGGCAGCACGGCGATGAAGTCGTTGTTGTAGCCGAATTGCCGGGCCTGGGCCGCGGCGGTCTGGCGGCGCGGGTCGAAGCTGGGTGCGCCGGGCAGCACCGGGTCGCCCCAGCGGATGAGAAGCCGGCTCTCATGCCCCTCGGCGACGGCATCGGTCTGCGCGAGCTGGTGGCGCAGCTCCGGGAAGGTCAGTGTGGAGGGGCCGCCGCGCATCGGCACGGCCCCGGCCGGCCCGGCAAAGGCGGCGGCGAACCCGCCCATGAGGGCACCGCGCCGGGAATAGCGCCGGGCGATGATCTCGCCGATGGTCGCGCGCGGCACGGGGTTGCTGGGGGTGTTTTCGCTGTCGAAGTCCATGGGGTCCATCGGGGTTGCCACCGCCAAACATGCCTCATCCGGCGGCCGCTGCGAATGATGCCTCCGCTACGAATCCCAAAGGCGCGCTGCCCCCAGCACACCGGAGCTGTCGCCATGCGAGGCCGGGACGATGCGCGTGCGGACCACGTCGGAGAAGACGTGGCGCGGCAGCAGGCGCGGCAGCTCCACGTAGAGATGCGCCATGTTGGAGAGACCACCGCCCAGGATGATCACTTCCGGGTCCACCAGGTTCACCACGGCGGCGAGCGCCCGGGCCAGCCGGTCCGTGTGGCGGGCGAGCGCGCCCCGGGCCGCGGCATCGCCACGCCCCGGCAGGCCGGAGGCATCGCGGGCGCCGGGGCCATCGGCATCGGCCGCCAGTGCGGGCCCGGAGAGGAAGGTTTCGATGCAGCCGCGCTTTCCGCACCAGCAGGCGGGGCCGGGAAACTCGGCCTCGGTCATCCAGGGGAGCGGATTATGGCCCCATTCGCCGCCGATCCGGTTGAACCCCTCCACCAGCCGCCCGCCGAGGACGAGCCCGCCGCCCACGCCCGTGCCGAGGATCACGGCGAAGACGCTCGACGCCCCCGCCCCCGCGCCATCCGCCGCCTCGGACAGCGCCAGGCAATTGGCGTCGTTGGAGAGGCGCACCGGCCGGGCCAGCGCGGCGGCGAGATCCACATCCAGGCGCCCGCCATTCAGCCAGGTGGAATTGGCGCCGCGTACCAGACCCGTGGCCGGCGAAAGGCTGCCCGGAATGCCCACCCCCACCGTGCCGCTCGCGCCGAGCTCCGCCTCGGCGGCCTCAACCAGTCCGGCGATGTTGCGGATCACGCCGGCATAATCGGACGGCGTGGGCTGGCGGCGGCGCAGCAGCACCTCGCCGGCGGTGCCCAGGGCCACGACCTCCGTCTTGGTTCCGCCCAGGTCAATGCCGATGCGCATGAGGGCCAAGCTGCGGCGCGCGAGGCTTGCGGGCAAGCCCCCGGCGGTGCTGCATTGGCGGGATGGGAGACACCACCACACTCGACGTCCGGGGCATGACCTGCCCCCTGCCCGTGCTCAAGGCCAACAAGGCGCTGCGGGCCATGGCGCCCGGCGCCACGCTCGCGGTGCTCGCCACCGACCCGGCGGCGGTCAAGGATTTCCATGCCTATGCCCAGGAAACCGGGCATGAGCTGCTGGCCTGGGCGGAGGAGGATGGCGGCTACCGCTTCGTCCTGCGCCGGAGGGCGGAGCCGTGAGCGTCCTTCTCCTCACCCACCGCGACTGCCTGGCCCATGAAATGGGCGAAGGCCACCCCGAATGCCCCGACCGGCTGCGCGCCGTGCTCCAGGCTCTGGACCAGGAGGAGTTCGCCGAACTGATCCGCGACCAGCCGGAGGAGGCGACGGAGGAGCAGCTCTGCCGCGCCCACCCGGCGGACTACGTGGCCGCCATCCTCGGCGTGCGACCGGCGGAGGGCGACTACGTCGCGCTCGACCCCGACACGGTGATGTGCCACGGCAGCGCCCGCGCGGCGCTGCTGGCGGCCGGCGCCGCCGTGCGCGCGGTGGACGAGGTCTGCACGGGCCAGGTGCGCCGCGCCTTCTGCGCGACCCGCCCGCCCGGTCATCATGCCGAGCATCGCCGGCCCATGGGCTTCTGCTTCTTCGCCAATGCGGTGATCGCCGCGCGCCACGCCCAGGCCGCGCATGGGCTCAGCCGCGTCGCCATCTGCGATTTCGACGTGCATCACGGCAATGGCAGCCAGGACTGCACGGAGAACGACCCCAGCATCCTCTTCGCCTCCAGCCACCAGATGCCACTCTATCCGGGCACGGGTTCGGCGAGCGAGACGGGGGTGGGCAATATCCACAACGCCCCCCTGCCGCCCGGCGCCTCGGGCGTGGAGTTCCGGCGTGCCTGGTCCGAGACGCTGCTCCCCGCGATCGAGAATTTCGCTCCCGAACTGATCGTGATCTCCGCGGGATTCGACGCCCATGCGCGGGATCCGCTCGCGCAGCTGCGCCTGAGCGAGGCGGATTTCGCGTGGTTGACCAGTGAGTTATGCGCCATTGCCGAACGCCGCTGCGGCGGCCGGGTGGTCAGCCTGCTGGAGGGCGGCTATGATCTGGAGGCGCTGGCCCAGTCTGCCGCGGCCCACGTCCGGGCATTGTTGCAAAGCTGACAGAACGTCTTGGTTGTGTTGCCCGCTGAATTTCGGTTTGCTGCGTCTTGCCGGGGTCATCAGGCTGCAAACATCCGAAGCCGGAGTGCAGTTTGGTTTAGGGAGCGTTCGATGTCTGCGCATCAAGCGTCGCATCCGCCCGAGCTGGCGGATGGCGATGTGTCGGAACTCTCCTTCGAGGAGGCGCTGAGCCAGCTCGAGGGAATCGTGAAGTCGCTCGAGGGCGGGCGGAGTACCCTGGCCCAGGCGATTTCCGAATATGAGCGGGGCACCGCGCTGCGTCGCCATTGCGAGGCGAAGCTCGCCGAGGCCGAGGCCAAGGTTCAGGCCGTGGTCGAAGGCAGCGTGGGCCTGACCCTGAGGGATGTGGAATAGGATTATCTGTTCGAATGACCATGGTGATCGGCGGCGCTTCAGCCGCCTCTCTCGCGGCCGCCCTGACCGAAGCCGCCCAGGATATCGATGAGGCCCTGGACCAGCTCCTTCCCGTCGTGGAAGGGGACGAGGCCCGGCTTTTCGAGGCGATGCGCTATTCCACCATCGGCGGTGGCAAGCGCATGCGCGGCTTCCTGGTGCTGGAAGGGGCGAAGCAGTTCGGCGTTTCGCGCAGCGCGGCGCTTCGCGTCGCCTCCGCGATCGAGATGATGCACGCCTACAGCCTCATCCATGACGACCTGCCGGCCATGGACAATGACGACCTCCGGCGCGGCAAGCCCACCAACCACAAGGCCTTCGACGAGGCGACGGCGATCCTGGCCGGCGATTCGCTGCAATGCCACGCCTTCACCGTGCTGGCGGACGAGGCGACGCACCCGGACCCCGCCGTGCGGATCGAGCTGGTGCGGATTCTGGCGCGTGCGGCCGGCCCGCGCGGCATGTGCGGCGGCCAGATGCTGGACATCATGGCCGAGCAGGCGAGCGAGCCGCTGGATGAGCCGGCCATCGGGCGGCTGCAGTTGCTGAAGACCGGCAAGCTCATCGAATTCTCGGCGGAGGCGGGCGCCGTGCTGGGCAAGGCCGCCGCCGCGCAACGCCATGCGCTCGCCGCCTATGGGCGCGACCTGGGCGCGGCCTTCCAGATCGCCGATGACCTGCTGGACGCCACCGCGAGCGCCGAGGACATGGGCAAGGCGACGGCGAAGGACGCCGCCGCCGGCAAGGCGACCCTGGTCGGCCTGCTCGGCATCGAGCGTTCGCGCATGCAGGCCGAGCGCCTGGTGGCGCAGGCGCGGGACCATATCGAAATCTTCGGGGAGCGCGCCGATCTGCTGCGCGCCCTGGCAGACTACGTGATCGAGCGGAGAAGTTAAATGCAAGACCGCCCCGCAACCCCGCTGCTGGACCGGGTCCGCGTTCCCGCCGACATGCGCAACTTCTCGGCCGACCAGCTGCGGCAACTGGCCGATGAGCTGCGCGCCGAGACGATCAGCACCGTCTCCGTCACCGGCGGGCACCTGGGTTCCTCGCTCGGCGTGGTGGAGCTCACCGTCGCCATCCATGCGGTGTTCGACACGCCGCATGACCGGCTGATCTGGGATGTCGGCCACCAGTGCTACCCGCACAAGATCCTGACCGGCAGGCGGGACCGCATCCGCACGCTGCGCCAGGGTGGCGGCCTCTCGGGCTTCACCAAGCGCAGCGAGAGCGAATACGACCCCTTCGGCGCGGCGCATTCCAGCACCTCCATCTCGGCCGGCCTCGGCATGGCGGTGGCGAGCGAGCTGCAGAAGGAACCGCGCAATGTCATCGCCGTGATCGGCGACGGCTCCATGTCGGCCGGCATGGCCTATGAGGCGATGAACAATGCGGGGGCCGAGAAGGCCAACCTCATCGTCATCCTGAACGACAATGACATGTCCATCGCGCCGCCGGTGGGGGCCATGTCGGCCTATCTGAGCCGCACCATCTCGTCGCGCCCCTTCCTCTCGGTGCGCGACTTCGCCGCCAAGATCGCGAAGAACTTCCCGGGGCCGATCGAGCGGGTGGCCAAGCGCGCCGATGAATATGCCCGCGGGCTGCTGACGGGCGGCACCCTCTTCGAGGAGATGGGCTTCTACTATGTGGGCCCGATCGACGGCCACAACATGGACCACCTGCTGCCCGTGCTGCGCAATCTGCGCGACACGGACCACAAGGGCCCCTTCCTGATCCATGCCGTCACGCAGAAAGGCAAGGGCTACGCCCCGGCCGAGACGAGCGGCGACAAGTATCACGGCGTGCAGAAGTTCAACGTCGTGACCGGCGAGCAGCAGAAGGCGCCGCCCGGCCCGCCCGTCTACCAGAAGGTCTTCGCGCAATCGCTGATCGCGGAAGCCGAGCATGACGAGCGCATCGTGGCGGTGAACGCGGCGATGCCCTCCGGCACCAGCCTCGACATGTTCGCCAAGCGCTTCCCGGATCGCTGCTTCGACGTGGGCATCGCCGAGCAGCATGCCGTCACCTTCGCGGCCGGCATGGCGACCGAGGGGATGAAGCCGTTCTGCGCCATCTACTCGACCTTCCTGCAGCGCGGCTACGACCAGGTGGTGCATGACGTCGCACTCCAGGGCCTGCCCGTGCGCTTCGCCATGGACCGTGCGGGCCTGGTCGGCGCCGATGGCGCGACGCATGCGGGCAGCTTCGACATCGCCTATCTGGGCTGCCTGCCGGGCATGGTGCTGATGGCGCCGAGCTGCGAGGTCGAACTGGCCCATATGATCGCGACCATGGCGCAGATCGACGACGCGCCGTCGGGCGTTCGCTATCCGCGCGGCGAGGGCTTCGGGCTGCAGCCGCTGCCAGCGCGCGGCAGCCTGCTGCCCATCGGCAAGGGGCGCGTGGTGCGCGAAGGCAGCAAGATCGCCATCCTCAGCTACGGCGCGCGCCTGCAGGAATGCCTGAAGGCGGCGGATGAGCTGGCGAGCTTCGGCCTTTCCACCACCGTGGCCGATGCGCGCTTCGCGAAGCCGCTCGACACCGAACTGGTGGAGCAGCTGGCGCGTCACCACGAGGTGCTGATCACCATCGAGGAAGGCAGCGTGAACGGCTTTGGCGGGCTGGTGATGCACCACCTGGCGCTGCGCGGCCTGCTGGACCACGGGCTGAAGTTCCGCCCGATGACGCTGCCCGACATCTGGATCGACCACGACAACCCGAAGAAGCAGTACGACCTGGCCGGGCTGAACGCGCCGCAGATCACGGCGATGGCGCTGGCGGCACTCGGCAAGGAAGCGCTGATGGAGCCGGCGCGGGCCTGATCCGTTCATGGCTGCGAAGCAACGGGCCGATCTCGCGCTCGTCGAGCGCGGGCTCGCGGAATCGCGCACCCGCGCCCAGGCACTGATCATGGCGGGTCTCGTCTATTCGGGCGAGGTTCGGATCAACAAACCGGGCGACATCATCGCCGAAGGGCGGCCGCTCGAATTGCGCGGGCAGGATCACCCCTGGGTCTCACGGGGTGGCGTGAAGCTGGCGCATGGGCTGGCGCATTTCGGACTGTCACCCGAGGGGAAGACCTGCCTCGATCTCGGCTCCTCGACGGGCGGCTTCACGGATGTGCTGCTGCATCATGGTGCCGCGCATGTCCATGCTGTGGATGTCGGCCATGGGCAGCTCGCCTGGAAGCTGCGCAACGACCCGCGCGTGACGGTGATGGAGCGCGTCAACGCACGCCACCTGGAGCCCGGGCAGGTTCCGCCGCTGGACGTCCTGGTCTGCGATGCCAGCTTCATCGGCCTGCGCGTGGTGCTGCCGGCCTCGCTCGCGCTCTGCCGGCCGGGCGCCTGGGCCGTGGCGCTGATCAAGCCGCAATTCGAGGTGGGGCCCGCCATCGCCAAGGGCGGCGTGGTGCGGGACGCGAATGTGCATCGCCGCGTCTGCCACGAGATCAGCGCCTGGTGGGCCGAGCAGCCGGGCTGGCGGGTGCTGGGCGTGGAGGCCAGCCCGATCCTCGGCCCCGAGGGCAACCGGGAGTTCCTGATCGGGGCCGTGCGCGCCTGATCGCCTCGGGAACCGAGGCGTGAATCAGCCGCGCAGCAGGGCTGAGGGTTAAGCGGGCTCCACCGCGCGGCCGTTCACGCGGATCTCCTCGGCCGGGTTCTCCACCGTTACATGGGTGTCGTACCAGGTGAGGCGCGGGCGCACGCCGAAGCGCTCCGTGAGCTGGCCGATGCGCTCCTCGGTGAACCAGGCCTCGGCATCGGAGCGGCTTTCCCAGAGATAGACGCCGCCGGTGCCGGCATCCCCGTTCAGATAGTTCTTCCGGATCAGCCCCTTGCGGGCGAGCTCGCGATAGATGGGTGCGGTGGCCACGGCGCCGCGGATGGCCTGCTCCTCGCTGCGCTTCGGCAGATCGAACTGCACGATGACGATGCATTGGCGCATGGCCGTTTCCTTCCCTTCTCCGAGCCGGGAATCTTGCGGCGCGGGGCTGCGCGGCCGCAAGGAAAAAGCTCAGGCGGGGTCGAGCCCATGGGCGGCGAGCCGCTCGGGCGTCATGGCGGCGGCCAGGCGCTCCAGCAGGGCCTGCGCGCCGGGCTGGGCCTGGCCGAAGCAGGCGGCGGAGAAGATGGCGCAGGTGTTGGCGCCCTCGGGCAGCTTGCCGACGATTTCCACACCCGGCACGGCCATCAGCTCGCTCACCTGCTGGATGGCCAGCGCCGCCTCGCCGCGCGCTGCGACTTCGGCGGTGAATCCCTGCGGGATGACGATGGCCTTGGCGTTGACCTCGGCCGCGATGCCCATGCGCTCGATCAGCTCCGCGAAGAAGATGCCGCTGGCGCCGGCGCGGGAATAGACGAGGTTGGGGGTGGCCAGCAGCGTGGCGCGCAGGGCCTCCACGGTGGAGATATCGGGGCGCGGCGTGCCCGGGGCCACCGCCATCCCGATGGCCGAGAGCGCCAGGTCGCGCCGCGTGCCGGCGGCCAGCACGCCGCGCGCCGTCAGTTCCTCGATGCCGGCTTCGGTGAGGATGGCGATGTCACCCTCCAGCCCCTCGCCGATCTGCTGCATCAGGCGGGCCGTCGGGTTGAACACGACCTCCGCCCCCTGCCCCGGCAGCCACTCGCGCAGCATTCCCGCGACGGCGAGGGTGGAGAGGATGCGGACAGGTTGGGTCATGGCGCGCACTCTACCCACACCGCGAAACTCCTCTACCCTCCCGGCCCATCATCCCCTGGAGGAATCGTCCATGTCCGCTCTGAGCTTCGACCATATCCACCTGCGCTGCCCGAACCCGGAGGCCACCGCCCTCTGGTTCGAGGAGATGCTGGGCGCCGAGGTGATCCGCTCCATGCAGCAGGGCCAGCCGCGCGTGGACCTCAAGCTGGGCGGCATCGACATCTTCCTCCTGCCCGAGGGCAAGGACGCGGCCCCCGCCCCTTCCGCGCCCTATCTCGGCATCGACCATTTCGGCTTCTCGGTGACCGGGCTCGATGCCTATGTGGCCAAGCTCAAGGCCAAGGGCGTCGTCTTCACCATGGAACCGAACGAGCCGCGCCCGGGCATCCGCATCTGCTTCATCCGCGGCCCCGAGAACATCTCGATCGAGATCCTGGAACGCTTCCCGGTCTGATGCGGGGGGCGTAGAAGCCCGCCATGCTCGATCTCTCCGGACGCCGCATCATCTGCCTCGGCGATGTGATGCTGGACCGCTTCCTCTACGGCGATGCGAGCCGGCTCTCGCCCGAGGCGCCGGTTCCCGTCGTGCGCCTCAAGCGCACGCAATCCATGGCCGGCGGCGCGGGCAATGTGGCGCGCAACATCCAGGCGCTGGGCGGCGAGGCGGCGCTGATCGCCCTCGCGGGTCAGGATGCGGAGGGCCAGGAGATTTCGGGCCTGCTGGGCGAGGCCGGGCACCTGCTCCGAAGTGCCGCGCGGCGCACCACGGTGAAGCTGCGCGTCATCGCCGCCCGCCAGCAGGTGGTGCGGGTGGATGAGGAGGAGCGGCGCGATGCCGACGCGGCCGAGGAGGCCGCCATCGCGGATCGGCTGGCAGCGCTTCTGCCGGGCGCGCAGGCGCTGATCCTCTCCGATTACGGCAAGGGCGTGCTGACGCCCCGCGTGCTGGAAGCGGCCATCGCCGCCGCGAATGCGCAGGGCATCCCGGTCCTGGCCGACCCGAAAGGCCGCGACTTCACCCGCTACGCCGGCGCCACCTGCCTCACCCCCAATGCGAGCGAGCTGGCCGAGGCGACCGGGATGCCTGTCGCCACCGACGCCGAGTGCGAGGCCGCGGCGCGCGCCGTGCTGGCCGCGGTTCCGGTGGAGGCCGTGCTCGCCACCCGCAGCGAGAAGGGCATGATGCTGGTGCGGCGCGATGCGCCCGCCGTGGCCGTGCCGGCCATGGCGCGCGAGGTCTTCGACGTCTCGGGCGCCGGCGACACGGTGATCGCCACCCTCGCGCTCGGCGTCGCCGCCGGGCTGAGCCTGGAGGGCGCCATGCGCGCCGCCAATGCCGCGGCGGGCGTCGTGGTGGCCAAGCTCGGCACCGCCACCTGCTCGGCCGCCGAACTCGACCACGCGATGCGCGAGCTGGATGGCGCCACGGGGGAGATCCTCACCTGGCCCGCGGCGCAGCGCCTGGTGCAGTCCTGGCATGAGCAGGGGCTGCGCGTGGGCTTCGCCAATGGCTGCTTCGATATCCTGCATGCCGGCCACACCCGCATGCTGCGCGCCGCAAGGGCCGAGTGCGACCGGCTGGTGGTGGCGCTGAACGATGATGCCTCGGTGCGGCGGCTGAAGGGCGAGACGCGCCCGGTGAACCCGCTCGAAGATCGCGCGGCGGTGATCGCAGCGCTGGCCAGCGTGGATGCGGTCATCGCCTTCCCGCAGGACACGCCGCTGGAGGCCATCCTGGCGCTCAGGCCGGACCGGCTCTTCAAGGGCAGCGACTACACGATCGAGCAGGTGGTGGGCGCGCCGGAGGTCGCCTCCTGGGGCGGGCGGACGGTGCTGCTGGATCTCCTGCCGGGGCGCTCCACCACCTCCATCCTGGCGCGCGGGCGATGAAGCGCTGGGTGCTGGCGCTACTGCTGCTGGCGCCGGCCGCGCAGGCGCAGCCGATGAGCCCCTGGGCGCAGGTATCCACCCCCTCGCCCGGGCCGGCCAAGGTGATCGGCGGAACCACGCTGGGCTGCCTTGCGGGCGCCGTGCAGTTGCCACCGGAAGGGCCGGGCTATCAGGCGGTGCGGATCTCGCGGAACCGGCATTGGGGGCACCCCGACCTGATCCGCTTCACGCGGGATCTCGCGCAGCGCACCCGGGCGGCGGGCTTGCCCGATCTCTGGATCGGCGACCTCGCGCAGCCGCGCGGCGGGCCCATGCCCAACATGCATGCGAGCCACCAGACCGGCCTCGATGTGGACATCTGGCTCGACCTCAACGCGAAGCCGGCGATGAGCCGGGCGGCGCGCGAGGATATCGACGTGCCCTCGCTGGTGCTGCCGGACCAGAGCGGCGTGAATGCGCGCTTCACGCCCCAGCATGCGCGGCTGATCCGCATGGCCGCCGAAAGCCCCGGCGTGCACCTCGTGCTGGTGAATCACGGCATCAAGCGCAGTCTCTGCGAGCGGCACCGGGGCGAGGGATGGCTGCACCGGGTGCGGCCCTGGCGGGGGCATGACAGCCACATGCATATCCGGCTGCGGTGTCCGGCGGGTTCGTCGGAGTGCCGGGAGGCCAACCCGATCCCGCCGGGCGACGGCTGCGATGCGAGCCTGGAGTGGTGGCTCTCCGAGGAGGCGCGCCGCCCACCGCCGCGCCCCCGCCAGCCGGGTCCGCCCCCTTCCCTGCCCGCGGCGTGTTCCGCGGTCTTGAGAGCGCCCTGAAGTGATGGGGCCTGGGGCCTGACGCCCCAGCCGCCGGAAGCCCTTTTTTCTTTTCCCGCGCCGTGACTTGGTGGCCCGGTCGGGCTACCCATCGCCCATGCTCGAATTCCCGCAGATCGATCCGGTCGCCTTGCAGATCGGCCCGCTGGCCATCCGCTGGTATGCGCTGGCCTATATCGCCGGCATCGTGCTGGGGTGGCGACTGTTGCGGCGGCTGGCGCAGGCCGAGCCCCAGGCGGCGACGGCGCAGCAGGTGGATGACTACATCACCTGGGCGACGCTGGGCATCATCCTGGGCGGGCGCCTTGGCTATGTGCTGTTCTACCGTCCGGGGCATTACCTGTTCCATCCGCTGGAGGCCCTGATGGTCTGGCAGGGGGGCATGGCCTTCCATGGCGGGGCGCTGGGCGTCATCATCGCGACCTTGCTCTTCTGCCGCAGCCAGAAGCTCGACCCGCTGCGCTTTGGCGACCGTGTGGCGGTGGTGGTGCCGATCGGGCTGTTCTTCGGGCGGCTCGCCAACTTCATCAATGGCGAACTCTGGGGGCGCGTGACGGATGTGCCATGGGCCATGGTGTTCCCGGCGGACCGGCTGCAACTGCCGCGGCATCCGAGCCAGTTGTATCAGGCGGGGCTGGAGGGCATCGCGCTCTTCGCGCTGATGCTGATCCTCTGGAGCAAAGCGGCCAACCGCGCGCGGACGGGTCTCCTGACGGGCGCGTTGCTGGCGGGCTATGGCGCGGCAAGGCTGGTGGGCGAGATGTTCCGCGAGCCGGACGCACATCTGGGCTTCCTGCTGGCCGGTGTCACGATGGGCCAGCTGCTCAGCCTGCCCATGGTCGTGGCGGGCGGATACCTCATCTGGCGGGGGCGCCGGGCCGGCTGATGGAGCGGCTGGACGCCTTCATGGCCCGCGCTGCCGCCACCTATTACGCGCGCGGCGCGGGCATCGGGCGCGATTTCACCACCGCACCGGAGATGAGCCAGGCCTTTGGCGAATGCCTGGGGCTCTGGGCCGCCGTGACCTGGCAGGCGATGGGCGCGCCCACGCGCGTGGTGCTGGCGGAACTCGGCCCGGGGCGCGGCACGCTCATGGCCGATGCGCTGCGGGCGGTGGACCAGATGGTGCCGGCCTTCGGCCGCGCGCTGGAGCTGCACCTGGTCGAGACCTCGCCGGCGCTACGCGCGGCGCAGGCGGCGAAGCTGGGTGCGCGCGTGGCGGGCTGGCATGGGGCGGCGGGGGATATCCCGCCGGGGCCCACGATCATCCTGGCGAACGAGTTCTTCGACGCCCTGCCCATCCGGCAATTCATCCGGCGCGCGGAGGGCTGGCGCGAGCGATATGTGGCAGGCGGCGCCTTCGTGGAGCAGCCCTGCGACCATGTGGAGCCGGCGCCCGAGGGCAGCATCCGCGAGATCTGCGAGCCGGCGCGGCATATCGCCGCGGCGCTTGGCGCGCGTCTGGCGGCGCAGGGCGGCGCTTTGCTGGCGCTGGATTACGGCCCGGCCGTGAGCGGGCTGGGCGATACGCTCCAGGCGTTGCGCGACAACGCCGCGCTTGACACGCTGAGCGAGCCCGGCACGGCCGACATCACGGCCCATGTGGATTTCCAGGCGCTGGCCGAGGCCGGCCACGCGGCGGGGGCGGCGGCGCATGGCCCGCTGCCCATGGGCGTCTTCCTCCAACGGCTCGGCCTGATGGCGCGCAGCGCCATGCTGGCGCAGTCGGCACCACGCCAGGCGGGGCAGATCCTCGCGGCCGCGCAGCGCCTTGTCGCACCCGAAGGGATGGGGCGGCTGTTCAAGGCGCTGGTCCTGGCCCACCCTGCCCTCCCCACCCCAGCCGGATTCGATGCGTGATGGCCGAATTCCTGACCCATGCGGGCCTTGCCGCGCGGCATGGCTTCTTCACGCGGCGCGGCGGCGTCTCGGTGGGCGCCTATGCCACGCTGAATTGCGGCCTGCGCAGCGAGGATGACCCGGCCGCCATCACCGAGAACCGCGCGCGCGCCGCCCGGGCGCTGGGCGCGGACCCGGCAGGGCTGCGCGGCCTGCGCCAGGTGCACGGCCCGGCCGTGGTCGAGGCGGGCGACCCCTGGGAGAACCTGCCCGAAGCCGATGCGATGGTGACGCGCAGGCCCGGCATCGCGCTCGGCATCATCACCGCCGATTGCGCGCCGGTGCTGTTCCACGACGGCGAAGCGGGCGTCATCGGCGCCGCCCATGCCGGCTGGCGGGGTGCTGCGTCGGGCGTTCTGGAGGCGACCCTCACGGCCATGGAGGCGCTGGGCGCCGCGCGCGGGCGCATCACCGCGGTGGTCGGTCCCTGCATCGCCCAGGCGAGCTACGAGGTGCGCGCCGACCTGCGCGATGCGGTGGGCCAGGCCCGCTTCTTCGCGCCCGGCCGTGATGACGCGCATTTCCAGTTCGACCTGCCCGGCTATTGCGTGGCACGGCTCCAGGCGGCAGGAGTGGCGGCAGAGGCGCTGGGGGTGGACACGCTGGCCGATGAGGCCCGGTTCTTCAGCCATCGGCGCCGCACCCTGGCGGGCGGCGGGCCGCTCGGGCACCAGCTCTCCGCCATCATGCTGTGAAGGCGCCATGCCCTACGTCATCATGTTCCTCATGCTGCTCATCGTCACGATGATGGTGTCCTGTGTCTTCGCGTAGGGTCGCCCTTCTCGCGCTGCTGGCGCTGCCCGCCTGCACCGGCCTGCCGCAGCCCCATCGCGGCCGCCCGGGCGGGCTCGCGGGCGGCTTGCGCATCCCGCTCGCCGTGCGCCTTGCCATCCCGCCGCCGGCCGAGGCGCTGATGACCGATGACGCGGCCCAGCGCTATGCCGAGGCGCTGAGCGAGGCGCTGCAATCGGCCGATGTGCCGGCCATCGCGACCTCCACGCCGCTGCCGCTCGACTGGCGCCTGGTGGTGACGGCGCAGAACACCGGCAGCACCGTCATCCCGCGCTATGTCATCACCAATGCCGATGGGCAGGAGCAGGGCGCCGTCGCCGGCCCGCCCGTGCCGATCCGCGCCTGGGCCGAAGCCAGCACGCCGACGCTCCAGGCCGTGGCGCAGCAGGCCAATCCGCGCGTCACGCAGATGCTGCTCTCGATCCAGGCGGCCCGCGCCTCGGCCGACCCCGCGGCGATCCGGACCGGCCCGGAGCGGGTCCGGCTGATTCCGGTGCGGGGCGCGCCGGGGGATGGCAACAGCTCGCTCACCGCGCGGCTTCGCGAATTCCTCACCAATCGCGGCTATGTGGTGCAGGAGCTGGCCGATGGCGCGGCCTTCGCGGTGACGGCGGAGGTGGCGGTCGCACCTGTGAGCACCACGGTGCAGCGGGTGGAGATCCAGTGGATCGTCTCGCGCCGCGATGGCTATGAGCTGGGACGCGTGCTGCAGCTGAACGAGGTGCCGATGGGCAGCCTCTCCCGCGCCTGGGGCGACATCGCCTATGTCGCGGCCGAGGAAGCGGCGGCCGGCGTGCAGCAGATCATCCGCAACGCCAGCTCCACCAGCTAGACCGCGAGTCCAACTCATTTGACCGCAGTGAAGTTTACAGCACGGCGGCGGGGCGCTATCGCTGCCACGCCAGCCAACAGGGGTGAGATGGCCCGATGAAGATCGTCGCGTGCAACAGCAACATGCCCCTGGCGCAGGCCGTGGCCGACAAGATCGGCATCCCGCTGACCAATGCGTCCATTCGCCGCTTCGCGGACATGGAGATCTTCGTGGAGATCCATGAGAACATCCGCGGCGAGGATGTCTTCGTCATCCAGTCCACCAGCTACCCCGCCAATGACCACCTGATGGAGCTGCTGATCACGCTGGATGCGCTGCGCCGCTCCTCGGCGCGCCGCGTCACGGCCGTGATGCCCTATTTCGGCTATGCGCGGCAGGACCGGAAGAGCAGCCCGCGCTCACCCATTTCAGCCAAGCTGGTGGCGAACCTCATCACCCAGGCGGGTGCCGACCGCGTGCTGACGATGGACCTGCATGCGGGCCAGATCCAGGGCTTCTTCGACATCCCGGTGGACAACCTCTACGCCGCCCCGCTCTTCGCGCGCGACATCAGCGAGCGCTTCAAGGGCCGGGAACTGATGGTCGTCAGCCCCGATGTGGGCGGCGTGGTGCGCGCCCGCGCCATCGCGCAGCAACTGCACTGCGACCTCGCCATCATCGACAAGCGCCGCCCGCAGGCCGGCGTCTCCGAGGTGATGAACGTGATCGGCGACGTCGCGGGGCGTGACTGCATCATCGTGGATGACATCATCGACAGCGGCGGCACGCATTGCAACGCGGCCGAGGCGCTGATGAAGAACGGCGCCAAGTCTGCCAGCGTCTATGTGACGCACGGCGTCTTCTCGGGTGCGGCCGTCGAGCGCGTGTCCAAATCGCCCATCGAGACGATGATCGTGACCGACAGCATCGCGGCGACGCCCGCGGTGCAGGGCGCGCGCAACATCCGGCAACTGCCCATCGCGCCGCTGCTGGCCGAGGCGATGCGCCGCATCAGCGAGGAACGCTCGGTCTCGTCGCTCTTCTGTTGAACCACTCGCGGAGGGTCCGCCCATGAAGCTCTTCTATTCGCCCGGTGCCTGCTCGATCGGCATCCACGTGATCCTGGAGGAGATCGGCAAGCCCTTCGAGACGCAGCTGGTCTCGACGCGCGACGGTTCGAACAAGAAGCCCGAATATCTCGCCATCAACCCCAAGGCGAAGGTGCCGGCCCTGCTGCGGGACGACGGCAAGGTGCTGACGGAATTCCCGGTCATCGCCTGGTGGCTGGCCAAGGCGAACCCCATGTCCAACCTCATCGCCGTCGAGTTCGAGGCGGAGGCGCGGACGCTGGAATGGATGGACTATCTCTGCGGCACGGTGCACCCGCAGGGCTTCACCCGGCAGTTCCGCCCCGGCAATTTCGCGAAGGACGCCGAGGATGAGGCGCGCGTGATCGCGCAGGGCAAGGCGCTGGCGGAGGGCTACCTCCAGGTCATCGAGAAGGGGCTGGCGGGCGACCCCTGGCTGCTGCCCTCAGGCTATAGCGTGGCGGATTGCGCGCTCTTCTTCATCACCAACTGGGCAAGCGGGCGGGCGGGCATGACCCTGCCGCCCAAGCTCGCGCGGCACCATGCGGCCATGCTGGCGCGGCCGGCCGTCCAGCGCGCCCTGGCGCGCGAAGCCAAGCCCGCCTGAACCATCACGCAAGGGAGATTTCCATGAAGCTCTACTACGCCCCCGGCGCCTGCTCGCTCGGCATCCATGTGCTGCTGGAGGAAAGTGGCGCGGCCTATGAGCCAACCCTCCTGAACATCCGCGAGGGTGCGCAGTTCAAGCCGGAATTCACCAGCATCAACGCGAAGTCGAAGGTACCGACGCTGGTGCGCGACGACGGCTCGGTGCTGACCGAGTTCACCGCCATCGCCTATTGGATCGCGGCCAAGCATCCGGCGGCGAAGCTGATGCCGGCGACGGCCGAGGCGCAGGCGACCGCGCTGGAAGCGACCGACTACGCGGTGGCCACCATCCACATGCAGGGCTTTTCCCGCATGTTCCGCCCAGCGAATTTCGCCCCCAGCGAGGGCGACCATGAGGCCGTGAAGGCCCGCGGCCTGGAGCTGTTCAACAAGGGCCTGGCCTGGCTGGACCGCGCGCTGGAAGGCCGCGACTACATCTGCGGCGATTTCAGCTTCGGCGATGCGGCGCCCTTCTACGTGACCTTCTGGGCCGCCGCGCGCCTCAAGCTCGACCTGCCGAAGAACGTCGCCGCGCATTATGAGCGGATGAAGGCGCGACCCGCCGTGCAGCGCGTGATGGCGCGCGAAGGACTCGCTTGATCCTTCTGGTTT
Organism: Sediminicoccus sp. BL-A-41-H5; assembly: GCF_050632405.1. Classification (NCBI taxonomy): domain Bacteria; kingdom Pseudomonadati; phylum Pseudomonadota; class Alphaproteobacteria; order Acetobacterales; family Roseomonadaceae; genus Sediminicoccus; species Sediminicoccus sp. BL-A-41-H5. Next base: position 541,224 of record NZ_CP192601.1, read on the forward strand.
CCGCGCGCACGTCGAGCCTGGCGTGCCGCTTCGCCTTCGCCCTCGCCGGCCTGCCCGGGGAGGTGCGGGACCTCAGCCTGCGGCAGGGCGAGCACAGGACAGCCGAGATGCTGGCGCTGAACCCCAAGGGGCAGGTGCCGGCCCTCATCCTCGACAGCGGCGAGACCATCACGGAGACGCCCGCCATCCTGCTCGCCATCGGCGAGATGGCGCCGGCGAGCGGCCTGATCCCGGCCACGGGTGTCGCCCGTTGGCGCGTGATGGAGTGGCTGTCCTGGTATGCCTACCAGTTCCCGCGCGCCTTCCAGCCGGCCTTCCGCCCCGCGATCTTCGGCCCGCCCACCGCCGAGAACCAGATCCGCGAGGGCGGCCTCGCGCGCGTGGGCGAGGTGCTGGCCTTCCTGGAAACCGGCCTGGGCGAGCGGGACTGGCTGGTGGGCGATGCGCTGACCGCGGCCGACCTCGTCGCCGCCATGATGACCACTTTCGCGGGCTTTGTCGGCGTCGTGCCGCCTGATGCGCTGATGGCGCATCGCAAGCGCGTCTTCGCCCTGCCCGCCCTTGCCGACACCCTCCAGGCCGAAGGCTTCGCCGCATGACGCTCAACCCCATCCCCTTCTGGTTCCTGCGCCATGGCGAGACGGATTGGAACGCGGAGGGGTTGAGCCAGGGCCAGACCGACATCCCGCTGAACAAGATCGGCCACATGCAGGCCGAGCGCGCGGCGCGGACGCTGGCGGGCACGAAGATCGCCACCATCGTGGCGAGCCCGCTCAGCCGCGCCCGTGTGACGGCCGAGACGGTGGCCGCCGCGCTGAACCTGCCCGTCACCTTCGACCCAGAGCTGATGGAGGTGAATTTCGGCGAGCAGGAGGGCAAGCCGATGGGCGACTGGTATGATGACTGGATCGCCGACACCTACACGCCGGCCGGTGCCGAGCCCTTCGCCGTGCTCCGCGCCCGCACGGTCCGCGCCATCAATCGCGCCACCGCCTTGCCCGGCCCGGTTCTCGTCGTGGCGCATGGGGCGCTGTGGCGCGCCTTCCGCTACGAGGCGGGGCTGCCTTCCAATGTCCGCACGCCCAATGCGCTGCCGCTCCATGCCGAGCCCGGGCCCGAGGTCTGGAGCCTGACCGCCCTCGAACTCGCCCCGGAGGTCTGATCCCATGGCGCAGGCGGAACCCGGCTGGCAGCTGATCCAGGGGGGCCGCCTGACGGACCCCGCGCAGCGTCGTGCGCCTGTCACCGACATCCTGATCCAGGACGGCATCATCCGCGAGGTGGGTCCGAACCTGGCGGCACCCGAGGGCGCGCGGGTGGTGGACGCCAGCGCCTGCCTGCTGCATCCCGGCCTGATCAACGCGCATACCCATGGCCATGGCGGCCTCGCGCGCAGCCAGGGCGACCGGATGAGCCTGGAGACGCTGCTGGCCGCCGCCCCCTGGTTCGGCGGCGGGCGCACGCTGGAGGACAAGCGCCTCTCCACACTGCTCTGCGCGGCCGAGATGGTGGCGAAGGGCTGCACCGCCGCCTATGACCTGACGATGGAAGTGCCGCTCCCGACCGTGGACGGCCTGGACGCCATCGCCGATGCCTACGCCACCGTCGGCATGCGCGCCATGATCGCGCCCATGGTGGCCGACCGCTCGCTCTACGAGGCGATCCCCGGGCTGATGGACGCGCTGCCGGACAAACTGCGCGCCGAGGCGGAGAAGATCCGCTTCAAGCCCTGGCAGGAGACCATCGCCGCCATGGACGCCGCCTTCCGTGGCTGGCGCTGGGCGGCGCAGGACATCCGCTTCGCCGTCGGCCCCACCATCCCGCATCATTGCAGCCAGGAATTCCTCTGCGGCTGCCGCGACCTCGCGCGCAAGCATGGCGTGGGCCTGCACAGCCATGTGGGCGAGAGCAAGGTGCAGGCCGTGGTGGGCATGCAGAAATACGGCATGACGCTGGTGCACTACATGGACAGCCTGGGGCTGATTGGCCCGGACTTCACCGTCGCGCACGGCATATGGCTGGATGATGATGATTTCCGCCTGCTGGCGGATCGCGGTGCGAGCATCGCGCACAACCCGGCCTCCAACATGAAGCTCGGCAACGGGATGTTCCGGCTGAAGCGCGCGCTGGAGCTGGGCGTGAATGTCGGGATCGGCACCGACGGCGTCAGCAGCGGCGACAATTCCAACATGTACGAGGCGATGCGCCTCGCTTCCCACACCTCCCACGTCCAGAAGCCCGACCCTTACGAATGGGCGACGGCGGAGCAGGTCTATCGCGCGGGCACGATGGGCTCGGCGCGGGCGCTGGGCATCGCGGGCATCGGCGCGATCGCGCCGGGGATGAAGGCGGACATCGTCTTCCTCGACCTGCACAAGGCGCAGTGGATGCCGCACAACGCCACGCTCAACCAGATGATCCACGCCGAGGATGCGACGGGCGTGCGCCATGTGATGATCGGCGGGCGCTTCGTCTATCGCGACGGCCGGCACACGACGCTGGACATGGCGAAGCTGGCCGATGCGGCGGAAGCGGCGCGCGAGCGGCTGGAGGCGGCGGCGGTGCAGGCACGCGCGCTCTTCGAGGCGCTGGAGCCCGTGGTGGCCAGCTTCTGCTCGGGCCTGGCGGCGCGGCCCTATCATCTGAGCCGCTACATGTGCGACGCGCCGAATTCGGGCCTATAGCGAGCGACCGGCGGGCTGCCGACGCCAGGGGGCGCGAGCGCAGCCCGGTTCCGGCATGGCCTCTGTCACCCGAGCCACAAATGTTGCTTCAACCAGGGCACTCCCCTCACCACAGAGGTGACCACCTCGCAGATGAGGATGGCGAAAAGCAGGGAGATGAAGTTGCCGACGGCGTAGGAGTAGTAACGCAGCAGCGCCTTGGACAGCGGAGCGTGCCCCTCGGCCGCGCCAGCCGCCGACACCTGCTCCTGCTGGTGCAGCCAGTGCGTGAAACCCTTGAACAGAAGCAGGCACCCGAGCGCTGATTCTTGGCCGCGGATGATAAAATAACAGTAAAGAAATTTTTCGAGACAACCGATGACGCGGGAAGATTCTTCGAGCTTGATCTGCTGGGGTGTCTTGGGCAGTTTTTTTGCTGATTGTTCTGGTTGTGCCTCGCCAACTGCATCCAGCTGGTCACTCCCAGGCCCCAGGTCGCAGGCCCAGACGATGACCGCCCGGACCGCGCCAGTCAAATTCAGGATCAGAACGATCGCGATACTGATCAGATAGATGTACCACTGGAAGACTTCGGTCATTTCGGGCTCCACTTCGGATCGATGCCAGATCATTCGACCTGGCGACCACATGGAATTCATGGCCCAGATGCATCGCAGATTTTATTTATTCTATTTTCATGATTCGGATGGGGCTGGCACGGCATGGGTGCAGCCGCCGGGCGGCCGTAAGTCCGGTCAGTCCTCCGCCTTGACGGCTCACCCCCGCGCGCCGATGCCCTCCACAGATTACGGCACGGTAATTGCTGACCTTCCGGCTCAGTCTTCATCAGCCGGGAATTTTCGATGTTTCGCCGTTCGCTCCTGCCGCTTTTCGCGGCGACTGCCCTCCCCTTCACCGCACGCGCGCAAGCTTGGACGCCCGATCGGCCGATCCGCCTGATCGCGCCCTTCGCGGCTGGCGGTGCCGCCGACATCATCTCGCGCATCGCCGCAGAAGAGCTGGCGCCGATCCTTGGCCAACAGGTCGTCGTGGAGAACCGCACCGGCGCGGGTGGCGCCATCGGCACGGAGTTCGTGGCGCGCGCAAGGGCCGACGGGTACACGCTGCTCACCGCCAGCCAGGCCACGCATGGCATCACGCCCGTCCTGACGCGGCTGAACTTCGACCCGGGCACCGACACCACGCCCATCGCGAATTTCGCCGGCGTGCCGGCCGTGCTGATCGTGAACAACGACCTGCCAGTGCGCACACTGCCCGATTTCATGAACCTGATCCGCTCCCGCCCTGGGCAACTCGCCTATGGCTCGGCCGGCATCGGCTCCTCCACGCACATGACGCTGGCGCTGCTCGCCCATAAGGCCGGGCTGGACATGACGCATGTGCCCTATCGCGGATCGGCGCTCGCCATGCCTGATCTCATCAGCGGGCGGCTGGCCGCCATGACGGACACGATCAGCAGCGCGCTGCCCTTCATCCGCGATGGGCGGGTGCGGGCGATCGCCGTCTCCACCAAGGCGCGGCTGGCCGTGCTGCCGGACGTGCCCTCCGTCTCCGAGACGCTGCCGGGCTATGAGGTGCTGAACTGGTACGGCATCTCCGGGCCGGCCGCGCTGCCCGCGCCCATCGTCGCCACCATCCACGCCGCGGTGCAGACCATCCTCGCGCGTCCTGCCTTCCAGCAGCGCATGGCCAGCGGCGGCATGGAAGTCCTGCCGATGAGCACGGCCGACTATGCCGCCTATATCGCGCGCGACCGCGCCCAATGGGCCGAGCTGCAAAGGGCGACCGGCCTCAGGGCCGATTGATTTTATTTTGCCGTCGCAACGGAAGGGCCTGGGAAACCGCCCGCGGCAGGCCCATATCCGACAACAACTCTAGGAATTTGCCGCATGGAACTCTCCAGCCGAGGCATCGCCCTCGCCACCGCCGCCTTGCAGGTCGCTGCCGCCAACCGGGCGGCGCGGGCCGAGCCTCTTGCGCCCGCGCGGAGTGCGAAGACCCGCCCGCAACTCCGCCGCTCCAGCGCCCGCCGTGGCAGGCCTACCACCAAGGCCTGATGGCGGAATCATCCTTTCAGAAAGAGCCTGGACCGCGCGGAGTGAACACGGCACGGTCTAGAGAAGCCCGCCCAGCACCTGCCCGCCCAGCATGGGGCGTGGTGCGCCGGTCGTCTCGGGAAAGCTGATCGGCAGGCCACGCGCCGTGCGGGCGGCCAGCACCGCGAAGCACTGCGCCTCCAGCGCATCGCCGTTCCAGCCCGCCACCTCGACCGGGCGCACCGGCTCGCTCAGCGTGGCGGAGAGCGCACGCATCATGGCCGGGTTGCGCCGGCCGCCGCCCGCCACCAGCCACTGCATCGGCGGCTCGGGAAAGTGCCGCGCAGCCGCCGCCACGCAGACCGCGCAGAAGGCCACCAGCGTCGCCGCGCCATCCTGCGGCGAGAGAAGATGCGCCCCGGCATCGCGCAGCGCGCGGTCGAAATCCAGCCGGTCGAGCGATTTGGGCGGGCTGAGCGCCAGGTAGGGATGCGCCATGAGGCGGCCCAGCACCGCGCCGTCCGCTTGGCCCGCCAGCGCCAGGTTTCCGTCCTTGTCATAGTCCCGCCCCAGCGAGCGCTTCGCCCAGTCATCCAGCGGCCCATTGGCCGGTCCCGTGTCGAAGGCCTGGATCCCGCCCTCCGTGCCGAGCCAGGTGACATTGGCCACACCGCCCAGGTTCAGCACGGCCAGCGGCTTCGGCAGGTTATGCGCCAGCGCCGCATGGGCGATGGGCACCAGCGGCGCCCCCTGCCCGCCCGCCGCCACATCAGCCGTGCGGAAATCATAGGCGACCGAAAGCCCGGTCGCCTGGGCCAGCGCCCGCGCGTCGCCGATCTGCCAGGTGTGGCCGCGCGCGTTGCGCGAGTCCCCGGGCCGCAGCGGCCGGTGCAGGATCGTCTGGCCATGAAAGCCCACGAGCTCGGCCTCGGGCAGACCGGCGCGCCGTGCCTCCTGCTGCACGCGAAGCACGGCGGCCGCATGCCGCTCCGTCAGGCGCGCCTCGCAATCGAGCAGGAACGGATCCTCGGGCGAGATGGTGGGTGCCATCTCCAGCAGGCGGCGCAGGTCACGCCGCAGCGCCGGGTCATAGGGCAGCGTCACCGTGGGGCCGAGCAGGCCCACGCGCTCGCCATCCGTCTCCACCCATGCGGCATCCACCCCGTCGAGCGAGGTTCCGCTCATCAGCCCGATGATTCTCAACATGGGGCGAGTGTGCTACGGCGGCCCGCGAAACGCCAACCGGGTCCCCTTGCATGTCAGCCTCCGACTTTCTCTCGATCATCCGCGAGCGCGGCTTCGTCCATCAGGTGACGGACGAGCCGGCGCTCGCGCAGCATTTCGCCAAGGGCTCGGTCGCCGGCTATATCGGCTTCGACGCGACGGCCGACAGCCTGCATGTCGGCCACCTGGTGCAGATCATGCTGCTGCGCTGGCTGGCGAAGACGGGCAACCGCCCGGTGGTGCTGATGGGCGGCGGCACGACCAAGATCGGCGACCCCTCGGGCCGGGACGAGACGCGGCAGATCCTCACCGAGGAGAAGATCGAGCAGAACAAGGCCGGCATCCGCAGCGCCTTCACCAATTTCCTGACCTTCGGCGATGGCCCCGGCACGGCCATCATGCTCGACAATGACGAGTGGCTGGCGCCGCTGCACTACATCCCATTCCTGCGCGAAGTGGGGCGGCATTTCAGCGTGAACCGCATGCTGAGCATGGACAGCGTGAAGCTGCGCCTGGATCGTGACCAGCCGCTGACCTTCATCGAGTTCAACTACATGCTGCTGCAGAGCTACGATTTCGTGGAGCTGCGCCGCCGCCATGGCGTGACGCTGCAGCTCGGCGGCAGCGACCAGTGGGGCAACATCGTGATGGGCGCCGACCTGGTGCGCCGCATGGATCAGGCGGACGCCTTCGGCATCACCGCGCCGCTCATCACCACCGCCTCGGGCGCCAAGATGGGCAAGACGGCGGCGGGTGCCGTCTGGCTGAATGCCGACCGCGTCAGCCCCTATGACTACTGGCAGTTCTGGCGCAACGCCGAGGACGCGGATGTGGGCAAATTCCTCGCCCTCTTCACCGACATGCCGATGGACGAGGTGCGGCGCCTGGGCGCGCTGGCCGGCTCGGAAATCAACGAGGCGAAGAAGATCCTGGCGACCGAGGCCTGCGCGCTGCTGCATGGCCGTGCCGCCGCCGAGGCCGCCGCCGAGACCGCGCGCCTCGCCTTCGAGCAGGGGGCGGCGGCCGAGAGCCTGCCCACGATCACGCATGCCCTGCCGGCCGCCATCGCCGATCTCATGGTCAGCGCCGGCCTCGCCGCCAGCAAGGGCGAGGCGCGGCGCCTCGTGTCCCAGAATGGCGTGCGGCTGAACGACGCGGCCGTGAGCGATGCGGCCCTCGCCGTGACCCTGGCCGATCTGCGGGATGGCGCCGCCAAGCTCTCGGCCGGCAAGAAGAAGCACGTGCTGGTGCGGCCGGCCTGACCGGCCGCGCCTCAGCCCTGCCCCTTCCCTTGCGCCTGCCGCAGCGCGACCAGCGCCTCCTCGAAGGCGAAGCTGTCGAGGAGCTGGCCGATCTCCGCCGCCGCCGGGCCGAGGCTGGCCCGCAGCGCCGCCTCATGCGCGCGGAAAAAGGTGCGCGCGGCCATGTCGTTCGCCTCCAGCAGTCCGGCCAGTTCGCCGATCACCTCAGGCGCGGCGGGCGCGGCCTCGGGCGGCGGCGCGGGCGTGGCCTCCGGCGCCAGGGCCGCGGCCAGGCGTGACTTGAGCAGGGCGAGTTCCATCCCGAGCGCGGCCGCGCCGGGCCGGAGGTCTTCCAGCGTGGCGGCCTCGAGCCCGGTCTCCTGCGCCGCCTTGCCGGCCAGCGCGGCTTCGAGCACGCCCGCCGCATCGCGCAGCGTCAAAGCGCCGATGGTCGCCGCCGCCCCTTTCAGGGAATGCGCCGCCCGCCGCGCCGCCAATCCATCGCCCGCCGCGAGCGCCGCGTGCAGCGGGGCGATGTCGGCGCTGTCGAGGAGGACCTCCAGCACGCGGCGATACAGCCTGGGCTGGCCGTTGCTGGCCTTGAGGCCGGCCGCCATGTCGAGCCCCGCCACCGCGGGCAGCGCCGCCGGGACGGGCTCCGGAACGCCCGGTCCCTGAACGCCGGGCGCGGGGCCGTCGTCCGGCTCCAGCCGCAGCCACTGGGCCAGGGCCGCATGCAGCGCCGCGGGGTTCATCGGCTTGACCAGGTGATCATTCATGCCAGCCTCCAGCGAGGCGCGACGGTCCTCCAGGAAGGCATTGGCGGTCATCGCCAGGATCGGCGTGCGGGCGTGGCGCGGCAGTTCGCGGATGGCGCGCGTCGCGGCGCGGCCATCCATCACCGGCATCTGCACATCCATCAGGATCAGGTCATAATCGGCGGCGGCCGCGCGCTCCACCGCCTCGGCGCCGTCCCGCGCGACCTCCACCACGAGGCCGACCTCCTCGAGCAGCGCCGCCGCCACCTCCTCATTCACCGCATTGTCTTCCACCAGCAGGACACGCCGGCCCGGGAAGTGGCGCGGCGCGGGGCCCCGGGCCTGCGCGACGGGCACCCGCGCCAGGGCGGCGAGCAGCGCGGCGGCGAGGCGCGAGGGCAGCAGCGGCTTGCCCAGCACCGCCTCAAACCCGGCCTGCGCCGCGGTGGCGGGCGAGACCGCCTCCGCCTCGGCCGAGACCAGAAGGCAGAGCGGCCTGCGGGCCAGGGGCAGGCCGGCCAGGCGACGGCCGAGCTCCAGCCCGTCCATCCCCGGCATCAGCCAATCCACGAGCACCACGTCGAAGGGCGCGCCCGCGGCATCGGCCTCGCTTGCCCGCGCCAGCGCCTCCCCGCCGCAGCCCGTGGCGGTGACATCGAGGCCGAGGGAGCGCAGCGTGCCCGCCATCGAGGCCAGCGCCTCCGGCACGTCATCCACCACCAGGGCGCGTCGGCCCGCGAGCGGCGGCACCTCCATGCCGGGGGAGGTGCCGGGGGCCTCGCCCACCGGCACCTCCACCCAGAAGACGCTGCCTTCCCCCGGCGCGCTCTCCACACCCACCTCGCCGCCCATCAGCCCGGCGAGGCGATGGCAGATGGAGAGGCCGAGGCCGGTGCCGCCATAGCGCCGCGTGGTGGAGGCGTCGGCCTGCTGGAAGGGCTGGAAGAGCAGCGCCTGCTGCGCGGGCGAGATGCCGATGCCGGTGTCCGCCACCTCGAAGCGCGCGACCAGGCCCTGGGCGGTGCGGCGCGCCACCCGGCCGCTGAGGACGATGTGCCCCGCCTCCGTGAACTTCACCGCGTTCGAGGCGAAGTTCAGCAGGATCTGGCTGAGGCGCAGCTCGTCGCCCAGCAGCACGGGCGGCAGCTCATGCAGGTCCACCAGCAGCTCCAGGCCCTTGGCCTCGGCCTTGTCGCGCACCAGGGCCCAGACGCGGTCCACCACCCGCTCGACGACGATCTCCGCCTGCTCCAGCTCGATCTTGCCGGCCTCGATCTTCGAGAGGTCGAGGATGTCGTTGATGATGTTGAGCAGGTGATGCGCCGCATCGGTGATGCGGCCGAGCTGCTCCTGCTGGCGCGGCTCGTGCAGGTCGCGCCGCAGCAGGTGCGCGAAGCCGATGATGGCGTTCATCGGCGTGCGGATCTCGTGACTCATGTTGGAGAGGAATTCGCTCTTGGCGCGGCTCGCCGCCTCGGCCTCGGCCTTGGCGCGGCGCAGCTCCGCCTCGGCCAGCTTGCGCCCGCCGATATCCTCGAAGGAGATCACGGCGCCCAGCACCGCCGGGCCGTGCAGGATGGGCGCGACCGAGCAGGCGACGGCGATGGGCGTGCCGTCGGCCCGCCAGAACACCTCCTCCTCGCTCGCGACCGGTTCGCTCTGCGTCAGCGCGCGATGGATGGCGCCCTCCACGGCCGGATAATCCGTGCCGTCGGCGCGGCGGGGCTGCATCAGCCGGTGGGCGTGCAGGCCGGCCAGCGCGACGGGCTCGGCATGGCCCAGCAGGCGCGCCGCCGCCCGGTTGGCGAAGGTGATGTGGCCGTCCGGGCCCACGCCCACGATGCCGTTGGAGCTGCTCTCCAGCAGCAGGCGCTCCTCCTCCTCCTTGCGGGCGAGCGCCTCCATCGCCTCGGCGCGGGCCGAGATGTCGCGGCCGATGACGAGGAAGCCGTCGAAGGCGCCGTCGGCACCGCGCAGCATGGTGCGCGTGATGCTGTAGAGGCGGCGCGTTCCATCGGCATGGGGCAGCATGCGCTCCATGCTCCGCACCGCGTCGCCGGCGGCGAGCTGCGCCTCCTCATCCGCCCGCACCATCGCGACCATCTCGGGCGCGAAGCTCTCCTCCACGGTGCGGCCCAGCATCTGCGCCGGCCCGCGCTTGCCGGCCAGCTCGACATAGGCGCGGCTGCAGGCCTTGAGGCGCAGGTCGCGCCCCTTGAGCGCGATCAGGTCGGGCGAGCGGTCGAGCACGCGGAAGAAATCCTGGCCCAGCACCTCGGTCGCCTGGCGGGCGCTCAGCAGCTCCGCCGTGCGCTCGGCCACCAGTTCCTCCAGGTGGCCGCGATGGCGCTCCAGCTCCATCGCCATCTGGCGTGTGGCGGTGATGTCCTCCTTCACGCCGACGTAATGGCTGATGGCGCCGTCCGGCCGGCGGACGGGAGCGATCACGGCGGCCTCGATGTAGCGTGTTCCGTCGCGCCGGCGGTTCACCAGCTCGCCCCGCCAGGTCTCGCCCTGCGGCAGCCGCTCCCACATCTCATCGAAGACGGAGGACGGCGTCTCGCCCGATTGCAGGATGCGCGGGTTCTCGCCCAGCAGCTCGACGCGCGTGTAGCCCGTGGTGCGCTCGAAGGCCTCGTTCACGTATTCGATGCAGCCCTGCACATCGGTGATCACGATGCTGGCCGGGCTCTGCTCGACGGCGCGCACCAGGGTGCGCAGCCGTTCCTCGCGGCACTTCTGCTCGGTGATGTCCTCCCACATGGCGAGGAAGTAGTCGCGGCCGCGCTGGCGGATCACCTGCACGTTCACCTGCACGTCCAGCACCTGGCCCCCCTTGTGGCGGTGCTGCGCCTCGAAGCGCGCGCCGCCCGCGGCGAGGATGCGATCGGCCATGGCCTGGAAGCCGCCGGGCGGCGGTACGGCCTGGGTGTCGGCCGGCGTCATCCGCCGGTACTCCTCCCGCGTGTAGCCGAGCAGCCGGCAGGAGGCGTTGTTCACCTCGACGAAGTGCAGCGTCTCGGCATCCACGATCTCGATGGCGAGCGGCGCCTCGTTGACCACGGCCGAGAAAAGGTTGCGGCTGTCCGCCTCGGCCTGGGCCGAGCGGCGGCGCTCGATGGCGGCCCCCAGGCGCTCGGCCACGGCTTCGAGCAGCATGCGCTCCTCCGGCAGGAAGGGCTCGCCGATGCCGGGCGGAAGCGCGCGCGCATAGGTGACGCTGACCACGCCGGAGGCGCCATCCGCGCCCCGAAAGGTTACGCTGAGCGTGGGGCCCTCGGGCCTTTGCCCATGCATGACCCCGCCATGCTCGACGCAGCCCACCGCCAGCGGCGGGTGGCGCATGGCACCGGGCAGCCGGGCCGCCACCGCCTCCAGCATCGCCCGGATGCTGAGATCGGTCCGGTCGGTCAGGCGCGTCGTGTCGTAGAGGCAGGACAGCTCCTTCATGCGCTCGTTCAGCTCGACCGCCGCCGCCTCGCGCGAGGCGAGCGCGTCGCGGAAGGCGATGGCGGCCTGGGCGATGTCCCGCAGCAGGCCGGAACGGCTGCGGGCCAGCGCCTCCACCTCGGGCAGGCGGGCGGGCGCGGTCTCGCTCTCCGCGAGGCGGCGCAGCACTTCCGTCAGGCGCCGGAGCGAGCGCGTCAGCAGCCAGGCGAAGAGAAGCCAGAAGGTGAGGAAGCCGGTCACGACCACGGCGCGGATGCGGGTGAGCCGGCGCGAGAGCGCCTCCAGCGCCAGCGCCTCCGCCTCCGCGCGGCGCAGCACCTCGGCCGAGGCGGTGGTGAGCAGCGCGCCGGTGATGCTGGCGAGTTCCGCGAAGCGCGCATCGGCCAGGACGATGTAGCGGTGGGCGCCCGGCAGGCGGACCGTGGCATGGTCGGCCGCGGCCCGCAGCGCCGCGCGATACACGTCGAGGCGCGGCAGCAGGGGCAGCGTCGCGCCGAGGCTGGCGGCGATCCGCTCCAGCCGCTCCACCCGCGCGGTCAACGCCGCGAGCTCGGGCTCCAGCGCCTCGTGGGACTGGTCCGCCTCCCAGCCGTCGATCCGGCCCGCGCTGGCCAGTTCCAGCATCACGCTCATGCGGCGGTGCAGGTCGGAGAAGTTGCTGTTGAAGCGGGCGACGAAGGCCAGCGCGTCGAGCGCCTCGGCCTGCGCCGCGACATAGGCGGCCTGGGAGCGCTGGAGGTTCCGGTTGTAGTAGCCGTTGATGAGGCCGAGGGCCAGGATGGCCGCCACCATGGGCAGGATGAAGACCAGCGCGTAGCGCGGCAGGCGCGGCCAGCGCCCGCTCACCGCCATGCCCGTCCTCCGTCCATCCTCATGCGACCGCCGCGGCCTCCGGCGCGTCGGGCATGCGCTGCGCGACGGCAAGGAAGGCCTCGCGGCAGGCGAGATAGGCGTCCACCACGTCCGGGTCGAAATGCACGCCCCGCCCCTCGGTGATCACCCGCGTCGTCTCCTCGATGCCCAAGGAGGGCTTGTAGACCCGCCGCGTCATCAGCGCATCGAAGACATCGGCCAGCGCCATGAGACGCGCGGAGACGGGGATCGCCTCGCCGGCGAGCCCCTTCGGATAGCCCGAGCCGTCCCATTTCTCGTGATGGGCGAGCGCGATCTCCTGCGCGGTGCGCAGGAAGGCGAGCGCGCCCTCGGCCTGCTCCACCGTCAGGTCATCCGCCTCGGCCAGCGCCTGCTCCATCGCCGCCCCGATCGCATGCGCGCCGATCGCGGCATGCGTCTTCATGACGGCCATCTCCTCGGGCGTGAGCCGGCCCGGCTTGCGCAGGATGGCGTCCGGGATGCCGACCTTGCCGATGTCGTGCAGCGGCGCCGCTTGCACCACCATCTCGAGGCGCCGCCCGGCCAGCGCCTCGGCGAAGCGCGGGTGGCCCGCAAGGTGGCGCGCGAGGATGCCGACATAGGCCTGGGTGCGGATGATGTGCCGGCCCGTCTCCTTGTCCCGCGTCTCGCTGAGGCAGGCCAGCGCGCGGATGCACAGCTCCTGGATCAGGCGCGTCTCGGCCATGCGGCGCTGCACCTCCCCTTCCAGGCACTCGTTCTGCGCGGCGAGGCGCCGGCGGGCCTGGGCCAGTTCGAGATGGGTGCGGATGCGCGCCAGCGCCACCGGGGGCGTGATGGGCTTGGTGATGTAGTCCACGGCGCCGAGCGACAGGCCCTGTTCCTCATCCGCAGCATCGTCCAGCGCGGTGACGAAGATGACGGGCAGGTCCCGCGTCGCCGGGTCCGCACGCAATTCGCGCAGCACCGCGTGGCCATCCATCCCGGGCATCATCACGTCGAGCAGCACGAGGTCGGGCCGCGGATCGCCGCGGGCCACGCGCAGGGCGCGCTCGCCGGAACTGGCGGCGCGCACATGGTAGTGCGGCTGCAGCAATTCGCCGAGGAGCAGCAGGTTCTGCGGCATGTCATCCACGATGAGGATCGTGGCCGCTTCGGCGGCTGACCGGGTTTCAGGGATCATGACCCGCAGGCATCCTTCCAGGCCCACCGACCGGGCAGGGCCGTCCGACAACCTTCCTCTCATGTCGGGGTCGGAAGATACAGTCTTCTCTGCGATACTCGACAAAACTCATATAAACCAACAAATGTATTTCGCGGTATATTTCTGTCATATTTGTAGACGTTTCGGAAGCAGTCGCCGGAGTTGTGCGCATGCTCAGCAGACGGCGGTTGGCCGGCCTCGCGCTCGCGGGGGCGCTCGGCCCGCTCTCCGCCCCCTTCAGGCCCGCCTCGGCGCAACCCGTCTCCGTGGGCGCAGCGGGACGGCGGGCCATCACCATCGTGGTTCCCTATGCCTCGGGCGGGCCGCCCCACTTCGTCGGCCGCCTTCTGGGCGTCAGGCTGTCGCGCCTGCTCGGCGAGCCGGTGGTGGTGGAGAACCGCCCCGGGCAGGGCGGCCTCTCCGGCGTCTGCTATGCCGGCGAAGCACAGCCCGACGGCCGGACGCTCCTGCTGGCGACAAACGGCCTCTACGCCATGACGATGAACATCCGCTCCTGCCGCTTCGACTTCACGGCGGCGCTGACGCCGGTCGGGCTGCTGGCCCGCACGCCGCTCGTGCTCTGCGTCCCGGCCGCCTCGCCGATCCGGAGCGTGGCGGATCTCGCGCAGGCCGCACGCCGCGCCCCGGGCGCGCTGCGCTACGTGACGCCGCACGCCTACAACCTGCCCACGCTTCTGCTGGCGGACATGCTGGAGATCAGCGTCACCAGCGTGCTGGTCAGCGGGGCGCTGGCGGGGTTCGAGGCGCTGGACAAGGGCGATGCCGAATTCACGCTGCTGGGGCTGGGGGCGGCCGTGCCCTTCATCCATGGCGGGCGCCTCAGGGCGCTCGGCGTCTCCGCCAGCCATCGCACCGCCCAGCTGCCCGATGTCCCGACCCTCGCCGAAGCCGGCCTGCCCGGCTTCGAGGTCGCGACCGACTTCGCCCTCTTCGCACCCACGGGCACGCCCGAGGGCACGCTCACCCGGCTCAACCAGGCGAGCATCGAGGCCTTGTCGGGCCAGGATGTGATGACGCTGCTGGCGCCGATCGGCGTCGAGCCGATGCAGGGCACGCGCGCGGCCTTCCCCGCCTATTTAGAGGCGGAGAACCGCCGCTGGCTCCAGCTGACCCGACAGTTCGACATCACCTCGATGGAGCGGCCGCGATGACGGGCTGCCCGCGCCGCCTGGCGCTCCTGGCCAGCCTTGCCCTCGCGGGCGAGGCCGCCGCCCAGACCGCATCCCTGGCCCCCCTCGCCCCATCCCAGCGGGACGCGGCCGGCATCGCCGCGCGCGTCGGCGTCCTGCTCGACCGCCAATGGGACCACCTGCAATGGGTCGCGCGCTCGGTGCAGGAATTCTGGCCGCCACAGGATGCCGAGGAACTGCGCTTCATCCTCGACACCGCGCATGACAACGCACCGCACATCATCTGGATCGGCGTCGCCACCGTCTCGGATGGCCGGGTGTTGGCGGCCACGCGCAAGCTGCTGGAGGGCGCCGATGTGGCGCAGCGCCCGTGGTTCATCGAGGGCACGCAGCGCGACGCGGCGGTGGACGTGCATGACGCGCTGCTGCTCCAGCGTGCGCTGAGCCGCAGCCCCGAGCAGGGCATGCTGCGGCTGATCGACTTCGTCTCGCCCATCCGCGACGGCGACGGGCGGATCGTCGCGATGATCGGCTCGCACATCCTCTGGGACTGGGTGGTGGGTGTGGTCCGGCGCGAGGAGGGCCATGCGGGCGCGCCCATCGCCCTGGTCTCGTCGCGCGGCGAGGTGCTGCTGGCGCCGGAAGGCGTGCCGCCCACGCGCCTTGCCCAGGCGCCACGGGTCCCCGTGCCGCAGCGCGCGGGCACCCCTTCCTTCGGATGGCAGCTCGCCGTCCTCACCGGAGCCTAGGTGTTTAGTCCCGGCATTTGGTGGTGCGGATTTTTGTTGAATCGTTCGGGCGTTTCTGCCCACGTCCTGCAGATGAACTCGTAGGGTGTGAGGCCGCGGAGGCGCTTAAGGCGGCGGGCGAAGTTGTAGGCGGCGACGAAGTCGTCGAGGTGTCGTCGCAACTGCTCGTGGTTGTCGTAGTGGAAGCGCTTGACTGTGGCGTCCTTGATGGTGCGGTTCATCCGCTCGACCTGACCATTCGTCCAAGGATGATTGATCTTGGTGAAGCGGTGCTCGATGCCGTTTTCCTGGCACCGCATGGCGAACATGTGGGTCATGTAGCGCGCCGTCGGGCCGTCGGCGTAGCGCGGGGCAAAGCGGAATTGGATTCCGTTGTCGGTGAGTACCGTATGGATGCGGTAGGGCACGGCGGCGATGAGGGCCTCTAGGAAGGCGGATGCCGTGACGCGCGTGGCGCTCTCGACTAGTTGGACGAAGGCGAACTTGCTGGTGCGGTCGATGGCCACAAACAGATAGAGCTTGCCTTCTTCGGTCTGCACCTCGGCGATGTCGATGTGGAAGAAGCCGATGGCGTAAGTCTTGAACTTGGCCTTGGACTTCTTGTCGCCCTCGACCTCGGGCAGGCGCGAGATGCCGTGACGCTGCAGGCAGCGGTGCAGGGCGGAGCGGGTGAGCTGCGGGATAGTGGCCTGCAGGGCGTAGAGGCAGTCGTCCAGCGGCAGCAGGGTGTGACGGCGGAAGGCGACGACGATGGCCTCCTGCTCGGGTGACAGCGTGGAGGAGCGGGCGTCTCGCGGCCCGGTGGGCAGATCGGTGACCGAGGTGCGCTTGCGCCACTTGGCGATGGTCTTGGGGTTCACGCCGTAACGCCTGGCGAGTTCTCTCAGGCTCGCTTGACTATGCTGGATCGCGCGACGGACCGCCTCTGTCGTTGTGGCGCACCCATGGAGAATTTGACCCATAGCGCATCCTTCCATTCCTTGGAGAAGACTGCACCATCAAAACCCGGGATCAAACGCCTAGCGCCCGCCCGCGAAGAAGCAGGGGCTGCGGCGGGCGTAGTCGCGCAGGGCGGGCGGCAGGGGTGCGGTGTGGTCGGGCGCAGAGAGCCGCGCGCGCCCCGCCGTGGACCATTGCGCGGGCTGCACCCCCGGATCCTCGAAGCTGCCGCTCACGCGAACGGGGATGTCGAGGGCGAAGCTGCCCGTCGTCTGCCGGTGGCTGCCGATCACGAGATCGAGCCGGTGGCGGTTGAGGTCGAAGGTGGCGAGGCCGCTGATCATGCCCTGCGCCGAGCGCAGGCGCAGCGGCGCCAGTTCGCCCACGCCGCCCTTCATGTCGAGCACGCCGATCGCGCAGGCGAGGCGCGTGCGGCCGCGCGCGGTCCGGAACAGGGCGCGGATGTCGGTGGAGGCCATCTCGATCACCTCGCGCGCGATGGTGCCGCCCGACATGAGCAGCACGGCCGAGACATGCGCCTCCCGCGCCGCCGCGTTCAGGCTGCGGCCGCGCCCGATCACGGCGAGCCGCCCCTCGACGCGGCCGGAAAGCGGCAATTCGCGCAGGCCCAGAGCCCGGCGCAGTGGCTCCAGATCGGCCTCGCCCATGGTGACATCGGCGGTGATGCGCAGGTCCTCCTCATCCGCCTCGAGCAGGCCGCCCGCGCTGATCCGCGCGCCGAAGGCCTGCATGGCAAGGGTGGGAATGCGGACCTGGCCCGGAACGAGCGAGGCTTCGAGCCGTGCGGCGCGGGCCTCCAGCGCGCCATAGGCGAAGGCCTCGGCCGAGAGGCGGAGCTCGATCAGCGGGTCGGGCGCGGTGAAGACGGCGAGCGGCAGGTCGGCCACGCCATCGGCCTCGTGCCCGCCCGCCTGGAGGAGGCGGTTGAGGTCGAGCCGGGTGAGGGCGAGGTCGAGCAGCAGGGCGTCGGGCTGGCCGCGCGCGCCCTCGGTGAGCTGCAGCAGCGTGCCGGTGAAGGGCGCGCCGTCCAGCTCGCCGAAGGGGGCGCCGATGCGCCAGACATCGCCCTGCCGGTCGAAGGTGCCGGCGAGGTCGAAAGCGATGCGCGGCACGCCCTCGGTGCCGGCGCCGCCCAGCGCGAGTAGCGCATCGGGGTTGGCGGCGCGCAGCTCGATCTGGCCCTGCACGCCGTCGAAATTCAGCGGGTCGCGTGCCGAGCCGAGCAGGGCGAGCGTGGTCACGCCCGCCGTGGCGGTGAGGTCGAGGCCGAAGGGGGTGGCGGCGTTGCGGAAGCTCGCGATGCTGTCGAGCGGGCCTTCCAGGGTGAGGTCCACGCGATTGTAGCTGCCGCGTGCGCTGAGCTGGATGGGCGCGTGCAGCCCCGCCGCGGTCAGGCTTGCCGCCTCGATGCGCGTGGGCAGCATCTGGCCGCTGGTGGTGCGGAAGAGGATTTCGGCGCCGGTGACACGGATGGCCTCGAAGAGCGGCATCCCGCCGCGCCCAGCGGCGGCGGAGGCGGCGGGGCCGAACCGCCAGTTGGCCACGCGCCCGGCATCGCGCTCCAGGAGGAGGGAGAGGCCCGCGACCTCGGCGCGCGGCAGGACGATCTCGCCCCGCAGCAGCGCCATCAGGTCCAGCTCGGCGGTCGCGCGGTCGAGCGTCAGCATCTCCGCGCGGGTGCCGCCTTCGATGTTCGCGATGGTGACGCCGCTGGCCGTGATGCCGATGCGCGGGCCGGGGCTGACGCGCAGGCTCTGGATGGTGACCGGCCGGCCAAGCCGGGCGCTGGCGTGTCCGGCGGCGAACTCCGCCAGTTCCAGGCGGGGCAGCAGGGCCCAGGCGGCGATGGGAAGGGCGGCCAGGATCACCAGGAGGCCGGCCAGGCTGAAGAGCGCGCGCCTGAGCCAGCGCCTGCGCGGGGCTGCCGCCCTGGGCTGTTCCGCAGGCGGGGTGTCGGGCTTGGTCACGGCGGCTTTCATGCGGCGCATCCTAGCGGCAAACCCCACGGAGCGGGATGCCACCCGGGCCGCGATCCGGCACAGTGGACCGAGACGCAATGCGAGGGCCGCCATGAGCATCGAATTCTTCCATCCGCCCGCCCCGGGCGAGGCCCGCCCCTTTACCCGCGCGGTGCGGGCGGGCGGGATGGTCTATGTCTCGGGCCATTCCGCCCCGCACGACCCGGCGCGCGGCATCCATCGCGGCGCGACGCCGGCCGAGGAGGTGCGCAACGCGCTCACCTTCATCCGTACCCTGCTGGAGGAGGCGGGCAGCAGCCTCGACCGTGTGGTGCAGGTGACCATGCTGATCACCGACCGCGCCGACTACGCCGCCCTGAACGCCGAATATGTGAAGCATTTCCCGAAGGGGCTGCCGGCGCGGCACACGGTGCTCTTCGGCGTGCCGACCGAGGCGCGGGTCGGCTTTTCCTGCGTGGCGCTGGCGGGATGAATTTGCGCTACGGCATGGAGATCCGTGCCGCGACGGCAGCCGAGGCGCCGGGGCTGGCCACGCTGCTGGCGGAGGCGGGGCTCAAGGTGGAGCCGCGCGACCTGGCCGAGCGGCTGGCCGCGCTCCGCCAGGGGCCGGGCACCGCGCTGGTGGCCCTGCAATGGGGGCCACCCAGCGGCGTGGTGCTGCTGCATTGGCACCCGGCACTGACCTCGGGGCCCGTCGCGCGGCTCTCCCTGCTGCTGGTGGCGGCCGATCAGCGGCGGCAGGGCATCGGGCGCCTGCTGCTGAAGGCCGCGGCGCAGGCGGCGCGCGTGGCCGGCTGCGAGCGGATCGAGATCGCCGCCGAAACACCGGAGTTGGAGGCCTTCTGCCGCGCGACCGGCTTCGCCGAGGCGGGCGCGCGCTTCACCCGCTCGCTCCGCAAGCAGGGTGCCGGCTGAGGCTCACGGCCGGATGCGGCCGACCACCAGCAGTTCCGCGCCCTCGCGCCGCAGCACCACGCCCTCGCCCGAGGCGGGCACGATGCGGGTCAGCCCCGTGATGTTCACCTGGTGCGTGCTGACGAACAGCGTGCCCGGGCCGCTCCAGCCCAGCAGCAGGGCGCGCGCGGCCTCGGTTTGCGCCGGGCCGGTGCGGCGGTCGGCGAAGAAGGAGTTGAAGATGGGCTCGGCCCGGGCCTGGCCGGGGAAGGCGAGATCGGCCGTCTCCCGCGTGCGGCACCATTCGGAGGTGAGCACCGCGCCGACCGGCACCCCCTTCTCGCGCAGCGCCTCGCCGATCCGCACGGCCTGCGCGCGGCCGGTGGCGTCGAGGTTGCGCTGCGTGGCGCATTCGCCCAGGCGCATGCCGCCCGGATCGCCGCCACCCGGGGCATGGGCGTGACGGAAGAGCACGATGGCGCCGTCGCGCAGCGCGGCCCAGGCGGCCGCTTCATCGGCGCGGGTGGAGGCGGTAGGCCAGAGCAGGGCGAGGAGGAGGAGCAATCGGAGCATGCCCCGGCAGGTGTGGCCCCTTCCCGCCCCCGCAAGGGCGCGGCTACTCCGAATAGGCGCTGAGCAGCGGGTCGAGCTCGAATTCGGTGGCGAGATGGTCGAGCATGGCGCGCAGCTTGGGCGCGATGAAGCGGCGGGTCGGATAGACCGCATGGATCGGGTGTGGCGCCGGTTCATGTTCCGGCAGCAGCACGCGCAGGCGGCCGGTCTCGATCTCGCGATCAACGAAATGCCAGACCGGCACCATGCCGATCCCGAGGCCCGAGAGGATGGCGGCGCGCACACCCTCCGTGCTGTTCACCGTGAGCCGGCCCTGCACGGGCACCGAGTTGGGGCCGTCCTTCCCCGTGAAGGGCCAGTTCGCGCCGGTGGCGAGGCGCGTGTAGAGGATGCAGGCGTGGTCGCGCAGATCCTCGGGCGTGCGCGGTTCGCCGTGGCGCTCCAGATAATCCGGGGTTGCAACGACGACGCGCCGCGAGGTGCCGATGCGCCGCGCCACCAGCCCCGGATCGGTCAGGGCGCCCACGCGGATGGAGAGGTCGATCCGCTGTTCCACCAGGTCGGTGAAGTCGTCGCCCATGACGAGGTCCACCGCGACATCCGGGTAGCGCTCCAGGAAGCGCGGCAGGCGCGGCAGGATGTGCAGCCGCCCCAGCACGGCGGCGCAGGCCAGGCGCAGCGTGCCGGTGGGCTTGCCCTTGCGGCGGCCCACCGAGGTCTCGGCCTCCGCGATGGCTTCGAGTGCCAGCTGCGCCTGCGCGTAGAAGGCGCGGCCGTCCTCGGTCAGCGTCAGCGCGCGCGTGGTGCGCTGGAGCAGCAGGCAGCCCAGATGCTGCTCAAGTGCCGCGATCTGGCGGGAGACGGTGGGCTGGGAGGTGTTCTGCTCGGCCGCGACGGTGGTGAAGGAGCCGGCTTCGACGACGCGGACGAAGCTGCGGAAGAGCGGGATCAGATCGGCCATTCATCCACTCTGCGTATGGATCATATGGGATCAAACCGCGTTCTGCGGCGCGTGTGAATGGCGTTCTCTGCCCTCAGGCGGAACAGCCCGCCCGATGCGAAGGAGAGACCCCGATGACCCAGTTCACCGTCCACACCCAGGCCACTGCCCCCGAAGCCGCCCAGGCCCGCCTTGCCGAGGTGAAGAAGGCATGGGGCTTCATCCCGACGCTGCACGGCACGCTGGCCGAGAGCCCCGTGGCACTCGAGGCCTATGACACGCTGTTCGGCCTGGTGGCGAAGTCGAGCGTCACGCCGGCTGAGCAGCAGGCCGCCTATCTCGCCATCAACGTGCTGCATGAGTGCGAATACTGCACCGCCGGCCACACCTATCTGGCGCGCGCGGCGAAGCTCGATGAGGGCGCGATCCAGGCGCTGCGCAACGGGCTGCCGATCGCCGATGCCCGCCTCGAGGCGCTGCGCCGCTTCGCCGAGCGCGTGGTGGGCGAGCGCGGCTTCGTGGGCGATGCCGCGGTGGATGCCTTCCTCGCCGCCGGCTTCACGCGGGAGAACGTGCTGGAGGTGGTGACCATCGTCGCGACCAAGACGATCAGCAACTACGTCAACCACATCACGCATACGCCGAAGGAAGGCTTCATGGCCGACCCTTCGCTGGCCTGGACCGCGCCGCGCAACCGCAGCCTGGCCGCGTGAGGCGCGTAACATGAGCCTGCACAGCGAACTCACCCAGTTCCGCACCGCCTGGGCAGCCCGGGTCGGAGCGGAGATCGAGGCGATGGGGGCGGCGCTGGTCGCCGTCTCGCCGGAGCAGCCGGATCATTCGCTGAGCACGGCGGAGAAGAACGACCTGCGCTTCACCGTGCTCTCCGATGTGGGCGGCGCACTGGCCTGCGCACTCGGCATCCGCTTCACGCTCTCCGAGGCGGTTCGGCCCTTCTACGAGAAGGCGGGTCATGCGCTGCCGGAGCGCAATGGCGATCGCAGCTGGGCGTTGCCCATGCCGGCGAGCTTCGTAATCGCGCGCGGCGGGCGCATCGCACTGGCCGCGATCGAGCCCGACGATCGCCGCCGGCTGGAGCCGCGCGCGGCGCTGGAGGCGCTGCACAGCCTCACGGAGGCGGTGTGATGTCGGCCACCCTTCCCCTGCCCGCCGCCACGCTCAGCCCCATGGCGCGCGGCATGCTCTACGGCTTCGCCGCCGTGCTAATCTGGGGCGGCTATCTCGCCATGGCGCGGGCCGGCGTGGTGGGCGGCATCACGGCCGGGGATTTCACCCTGATCCGCTACGGCACGGCGGGCCTGGTCATGCTCCCCTGGTGGCTGCGGCACCAGCCGCTCACCATGGCGGGCATGGGCTGGGGGCGCGCCCTGGCGCTGACCCTGACGGCAGGGCCGCTCTTCATCCTGCTGGGCGTGGGCGGCTATGCCTTCGCGCCGCTGGTCCATGGCGCGGTGGCGCAGCCGGCGGCGGTGGTCGTCTTCACCACGCTTCTCGCGGCCCTCGTGCTGCAGGAGCGGCCGGGCCGGACGCGGCTGGTGGGCCTTGGCATCGTGCTGCTGGGCATTGGCGTGATCGCGGGGCCGGGGCTGTTCTCCGGCACGGCCATGACGCCCCTCGGCGATGCGATGTTCCTCGGCGCCGGCCTGCTCTGGGCGAGTTTCACCATCCTGGCGCGGCGGTGGGGGATCAAGGCCATCCCCGCCACGGCGGCCGTCTCGGTGCTCTCGGCGCTGGTCGTGGTGCCGGTCACTGCGGCCACCACGGGCTTCTCGCATCTGTTGGCCCTCCCGCCGGCGGTGCTGCTGCCGCAGATCCTGGTGCAGGGCGCGCTCTCCGGCGTGGTGGCGGTGATCTGCTTCACCCGCGCCGCGGAGCAATTGGGTGCCGCGCGGGCCGCGTTGTTCCCGGCGCTGGTCCCGGCCTCGGCCATCCTGCTCGGCATTCCGCTCGCGGGCGAATGGCCGGGTGGGGTGCAACTGCTGGGGCTTGGGCTGGTTTCGCTCGGGCTGCTGGTCGCGATGGGCCTCCTGCGGCGGGGCTGACAACCAGCCTTGGCACGCCGCCCCGCGCATCCCTGGCGCATCGCCACCAGGGATGCGAGACTTCGGCCAGGGAGAGATATCCATGGCCGAAACGAGCCTCATCATCCGCGGCGGAACCCTGGTGGACGGCACGGGGGCGGCACCCTTCGACGCCGATCTGGCGATCAGCGGCGGCCGCATCGCGGCCATCGGGAAGAACCTGACAGTCCCGCGCGGCACTCCGGAACTCGATGCGCGCGGGCATCTCGTGACGCCGGGCTTCGTGGACATCCACACGCATTACGACGCGCAGGCGACCTGGACCTCGGAAATCCTCTCCTCCTCGCTGCATGGCGTCACCACGGCGCTGCTCGGCAATTGCGGCGTGGGCTTCGCGCCCTGCCGGCCCGAGGCCCGTGACATGCTGGTGAAGCTGATGGAGGGCGTGGAGGACCTGCCGGAGGTCGTGCTCACCGAGGGCCTTCCCTGGAACTGGGAAAGCTTTCCCGAGTATCTGAACGCGCTCGATGCCCGCCCCTATGACATGGACATCGCGACCCAGGTGCCGCATGCGGCATTGCGCGTGCATGTCATGGGCCGCCGCGGCTTCGAGCGGGAGCCGGCGACCGCCGAGGACCGGGCCGAGATGGCGCGCCTCGCGCGCGAGGGGATCGCGGCGGGCGCGCTCGGTTTCTCCACCTCCCGCGCCATCGCGCACAAGACGCTGGCGGGCGAACCCACGCCGACGCTGGGTGCCGCCGAGATCGAACTGGCCGAGATCGCGGCGGGGCTCGGAGGCGGCTGGATGCAGCTCATCTCCGATTTCGACGACCCGGCGGAGGAAGAGTGGGAGCGGCTGATGCGCATCGCGCGGCTGGCGAAGCGGCCCATGACCTTCTCCCTGCTGCAGCGTGAATCCCGCCCCGATTTCTGGCGCTGGCTGCTGGATCAGGTGAGCGCGGCCAATGCCCAGGGCATCCGCGTCACCGGCCAGGTGATGGGAAGGCCGGTCGGGCTGATGTTCGGCTGGGAACTCTCGCAGCATCCCTTCCTGACCCGCGCGGGCTTCCGCGAGGTGGCGCACCTGCCGATCGCCGAGCGCGTGGCCGCCCTGCGCGACCCCGCGCGCCGCGCCCGCATCCTGGCGGAACCCACGACGGACCCCGCGCTGCGCGCGCGCCTCAACAACTACGCCCGCATCTACAAGCTGACGCCGGACTACGAGCCGCCGCCCGAAGCGAGCGTGCTGGAGCAGGCGAAGCTGCAAGGCCGTGATCCGGAGGACCTCTGCTACGACTGGATGCTGGAGGAGGAGGGTCGCGCCATCCTCAACCGGCCGCTGCTGAACTACGCCCATGGCAATCTGGACGCGATCCGCGAAATGGTGACGCATCCGCATACGCTGATGGGCCTGGGCGATGGCGGCGCGCATGTGGGCTATATCTGCGATGCCTCGGCGCCGACCCATATGCTGACGCATTGGGCGCGGGACCGCGCGCGGGGCGGCAGGCTTCCGGTCGAGTTCGTCGTGAAGCGGCTGGCCGCCGACAATGCCGCGGCACTCGGCCTGATGGATCGCGGGCGGCTCGCGCCCGGGCTGCGCGCCGACCTCAACGTGATTGATTTCGACAATCTCGCCATCGAGCGGCCCAACATGCGCTACGACCTGCCCGCGGGCGGCAAGCGGCTGGTGCAGGGCGCCCGCGGCTATCGCGCGACACTCTGCGCGGGCGAGATCGTGCATGAACACGGAACGGCGACGGGCGCCCTGCCCGGCCGGCTCATTCGCGGAGGGAAGGCCTGATGTTCGATATCGTCATTCGCGGCGGCACGATCCTGGATGGCACCGGCGCGCCAGGCTTCCAGGGCGACGTCGCCATCCAAAGCGGGAAGATCGTCCAGGTCGGCGAGGTGCGCGGCAAGGGCGCCGAGGAGATGGACGCGACCGGGCTGCTGGTCACCCCCGGCTTCGTGGACATCCACACGCATTATGACGGCCAGGCGGTCTGGGACAGCCACCTGGCCCCCTCCGCCTGGCATGGCGTGACCACCGCGCTCATGGGCAATTGCGGCGTCGGCTTCGCGCCCTGCCGCGCCGAGGATCGGGACACGCTGATCGCGCTCATGGAAGGCGTGGAGGATATCCCCGGCCCCGTGCTGCATGAAGGGCTGAACTGGTCCTGGGAGAGCTTCCCCGAATACCTGAACGCGCTGGAGCGCAAGGCGCGCGACATTGATATCGGCGCGCTGCTGCCGCATGGCGCGCTGCGCGTGCATGTGATGGGCGAGCGAGCGCTGAGCCTGGAGAACGCCACGCCGGACGAGATCGCGCGGATGCGTGCGCTGACGGCGGAAGCGGCGGCGGCCGGGGCCTTCGGCGCCAGCACCAGCCGCACCATCAGCCACAAGACGCTGGCCGGCGACCCGACACCCACGCTCAAGGCCCAGGAGGATGAGCTGATCGGCCTCGCTGCCGGTCTTACCGAGGGTGGTGGCGGGCTGCTGGAGATGGTCTCCGACTGGAACACGCCGGACCCGGGCACGGAATTCGCCATGGTGCGCCGCGTGGCCGTCGCCTCCGGCCGGCCCATCGTCTTCTCGCTGACCGCGCGGCATGACCGCACCGAGGCCTGGAAGGAGCTTCTCGCCCTCTCCGATGAGGCGGCGGAGAATGGGCTCGACATCCGGCCGGTCTTCCCGCCGCGGCCCATCGGCATCCTGCTGGGGCTGGTGGGTTCGCAGAACCCCTTCTCCGGCTGCCCCTCCTACAAGGAGGTGGCGCATCTGCCGCCGGCCGAGCGCGCCGCCGCCCTGCGCGAGCCCGGCCGCCGCGCGCGCATCCTCAGCGAGGACCGCATCGCCGGCTCCAACTTCCCGCTCATCACCCGGCTGCATTGGGCGCGCATGTTCCCCTTCGGCGCGCCGCCCGACTACGCGCCGCCGCGCGAAAAGAGCCTGGAAGCCCAGGCCGAGCGCGAGGGCCGCCAGCCCGAAGAGGTCGCCTATGACCTGCTGACCGAGGGCGATGGCACCAACTTCATCTTCGCGCCGCTCACCAATTTCGCGGATTACACGCTGGACGCGTCCGCCGAGTGTTTGCGTCACCGCAACGCCATCATCGGCCTCTCGGACGGCGGCGCGCATGTGGGCTTCATCTCGGATGGTTCCTTCCCGACCTTCGTTCTGATGCATTGGGGCCAGCGGGGCTTCCCGATGGAGGAACTGATCCGCCGCCAGACCAGCGACACGGCGCGGGCCATGGGACTCACCGATCGCGGCGTGCTGGCGCCGGGGATGCTGGCCGATGTGAACCTGATCGCCGAGAAGGAACTGGGCCTGCTGCCGCCGCGCATGGTCCATGACCTGCCGGCGGGCGGGCGGCGGCTGCTGCAGGCGCCATCCGGCTACCGGGCCACGATCAAGCGCGGTGTCGTCACCTATCGCAACGGGGTCGCGACCGGCGCCTTGCCCGGGCAGCTGCTGCGGCGGGGGCGGTGATGCGCTGGCTGGCGCTCTGGCTGGCGCTGCTGGCGGGCCCGGCCTTCGCGCAGACGCGGCCGATCACGCTCATCGTCCCCTTCGCGGCGGGCGGCGCCACGGATGCCATCGCGCGGCTGGTGGGCGAGCATATGGGCCGCACCCTCGGCCAGGTGGTGGTGGTGGAAAATGTGGCCGGCGCGGGTGGCTCGATCGGCTCCGAGCGCGTGGCCAATTCGGCGCCGGATGGGCAGACCATCCTGATCAACCAATTGGCGCTGCTGGCGGCCCCCGGCCTGATCCCCAACCTCCGCTTCGACACACGCACCGCCTTCGCGCCCGTGGGCCTGGTCAACACCGGCCCCACGGTGCTCTCGGCGCGGCGCGGGCTCGAGCAGCCGCTCGCCTGGCTGCGGGCGCAGGGTGAGCGGGCCAACATCGGCCATGGCGGGCTTGGCACCAGCGGGCATCTCTGCGCGCTGCAACTGGCCCAGGCGCTCGGCATTCCGGTGACGCTCGTCACCTATCGCGGCGGCGGACCTGCCATGAATGACCTGGTGGCGGGCAGCATTGATCTCCTCTGCGACCAATCCACCAACGCGATCCCGCAGCTCACGGCCGGCAACATCCAGGGTGTCCTGGTCACGTCATCCGCGCGGCTGCCCTCCATCCCGACGGTGCCGACCTCGGCCGAGGCGGGCGTGCCTGGGGTGAACCTGCATGTCTGGCACGGACTCTATGTGGCGCGCGGGACGCCGCCCGAGATCATCAATCGGCTGAACGCGGCGCTGCGGGCCGCGGTGACGGACCCCGCCATCGTCGCCCGCTTCGCACAGCTCGGCACCACGCCCTTCCCAGCAGCCGACCAGACGCCCGAACGCCATGGCGACCTATTCGCAGTCGAGTTGGAGCGGATCACGAAGCTCTTGGCAGATGCCGGCGTCCGCCCCGGGGGTTAACCGGCGGCTTTGAGGGCCGCGATCTCGGCCTCCAGCGCCGCGACGCGCGCCTCCAGCGCCTCGGCATGGGCGCGGGCGCGGCGGGCCACTTCCATGGCGGCGTCGAGATCCTCGGCGCGGGCCAGTTCCAGCTTGCGCACCATCGCCTCGGCCTGGGCGCGGGCCATGGCTTCCATCTCCGCGCGCAGCCCCGCGAAGACGGAGAAGGCGCCCCCGGCCATCCCGGCCAGGTCATCCAGTCGCTGGCGACCATCCTTGCGCATCGAAACCCCTCCTTGCTGCGGCATGGCAGGCGTTCTAACCCGCAACCATGATTCTCGTCACCGGCGGCGCCGGCTTCATCGGTTCGAACCTTGTCGCAGCTCTTACCGCCCGTGGCGAGGAGGTGGTGGTGCTCGACTGGCTCGGCAAGGATGAGAAGTGGCGCAACCTGGAGGGCGCGGTGCTGGCCGGGCTGCTGCCGCCCCCGGAGCTGGACGCCGCCCTGGCGCTGCGTCCGCGCGCCGTGGTGCATCTGGGCGCGATCAGCGCGACGACGGAGACGGATGGGGACCTCGTCGCCGCCTCCAACCTCACCCTCTCGCTGAAGCTCTGGGACTGGTGCGCCGCACAGGCTGTGCCCCTCATCTACGCCTCCTCGGCCGCCACCTATGGTGATGGGGACCAAGGCTTCGAGGATGGCGAGACGCCCGAAGAGCTTTCGCGCCTCAGGCCCCTCAACCTCTATGGCTGGTCCAAGCACGCCTTCGACCGGCGCGTGGCGCAGATGCTGGCGCTCGGCCGGCCGAAGCCGCCGCAATGGGCGGGGCTCAAGTTCTTCAACGTCTATGGGCCGCGCGAGGGGCACAAGGGCCGCATGGCGAGCGTGGCCCTGCACAAGTACCGCGAGATCCTGACCGGCGCGCCCGCGCGCCTCTTCGCCTCCGATCGCCCCGGCATCGCGGATGGCATGCAGTCGCGCGATTTCGTGAATGTCGGCGATTGCGTGCGCGTGATGCTCTGGCTGCTGGACAACCCGGGCGTCTCCGGCCTGTTCAACTGCGGCAGCGGGCAGGCGCGCAGCTTCCTCGACCTCACGCGCGCGGTCTTCGCGGCGCTGAACCTGCCCGAACGCATCGAGTTCATGCCCATGCCGGCCGATCTCGCCGGCAAGTACCAGTATTTCACCGAGGCGCCGATGGCGAAGCTGCGTCAGGCCGGCTATCCGCACCCGCCCACGCCGCTGGAACAGGGGGTCGCGGATTACGTGGCATGGCTGAAGACTACTTCCCCTTGAATGCCGGCTTGCGCTTCTCGTTGAAGCTCGCGATGCCCTCATGCCGGTCCTCGGTGCCGACCAGGCGGTTATAGGCCTCGATCTCGAAGCGGAAGGCCGTCCGCACGTCCATCTGCAACCCGTAATGGATGCTCTTCTTGGCTTGGCGCACCGAGAGCGGCGCGTTCTCGGCGATGCGTGAGGCGGTCTCGATCGCGGCCGGGAAGAGATCGTCCGCCGGATACACGGCGTTGAGGATGCCCCAGTCCAGCGCCTGCTGCGCGGTGAAGGGGCGCCCCGTGAGGATGATCTCCTTCGCGCGCCGCTCGCCCACCGCGCGCGGCAGGTTCTGCGTGCCGCCGGCGCCCGGCATGATGCCGATGGTGACTTCCGTCAGCGCGAAGCGCGAGCCCTCCGCGCCATAGGCGAAGTCCGACGCCAGAACCATTTCCAGCCCGCCCGCATAGGCATGGCCGTTCACGGCGGCGATGACGGGGATGGGGCAGTCCATCAGCGCCCAATAGGCGCGCTCGAAGATTTCATGCTGTGCCTGCCACTGGGCATCCGTCATCCCCAGCCGCTCCTTCAGGTCGCCGCCGGCGCAGAAGGCGCGCCCGCCCGTGCCGGTGAAGACGACGCAGCGGATGCCGCGCGCATCCTCGGTCAGTGCGGTCCAGAGCGCCAGCAGGTCCCGGCCCATCTGCGTGTTCAGGGCATTGGCCACCTCGGGCCGGTTGAGGCGCACGATGAGCAGATGCGGCGCCTGGAACTCCAGCGCCAGCGTCTCGAATTGCATGAAGTTTGCTCCTCCTTCGCGGCGCGCATTTGGCGCCGCGCAAAGCCTCTTGCGCAAGCCGTGGCCCGGCCGCTATGCGCGCATGAACTCCGGGAGAGAAACTCATGATCCAGCGTCGCGCGGCCCTCGCCGCCCCCTTCCTGTTCGCCGCCGCCTCCGCCTCGGCCCAGCCGGCCTGGCCGAGCCGCCCCGTCCGTGTCGTCATCCCCTGGCCGCCCGGCCAGGCGACGGACCTCGCCGCCCGCATCGCCGCGCAGCACCTCTCCGAAACCCTCGGCCAGCCCTTCGTGGCCGAGAACCGCGCGGGCGCCGGCGGCATGATCGGCACGGACCAGGTGGCCAAGGCCGCCCCCGACGGCCATACGCTGCTCGCCGCCTCGACCGGGCCCATCGTCACCTCGCCGCTCGTCCAGCGCACGGCCTACAATGCCGAGCGCGACTTCGCCGAGGTCTCCATTACCGGCATGTCGCCTTATCTGCTGGTGGTGCCGCCCAACTTCCCGGCCCGCACGGCCGAGGAGTTCGTGGCCCTGCTGCGCGCCCGCCCCGGGCATTACAGCTTCTCCTCCTCCGGCACGGGCGCGACCGCGCATGTGGTTGCCGCCTGGTTCCACGCGCTGGCCGGCGTGGATGTCGTGCACGTGCCCTTCGCCGGCAGCGGCCCCGCGCTGACGGCGGTCGTGGGCGGGCATGTGAATTATTCCGTCGAGACCCTGGCCGCGACCGGCCCGCTGATCCGCAATGGCAGCCTCCGCGCGCTCGGCATCTCCTTCAAGAACGGCTCCACCCTGGTGCCCGACGTGCCGCCGCTGGCGCGCCTGCCGGGCATGCAGGATTACGACGCCGGCGCCTGGATCGGCCTGATGGCGCCCGCCGGCACGCCGCGCGCGATCATCGACCGGATTGACGCCGAGATCGGCCGCGCGATGCAGGGTGGCGAGATGCGCGAACGACTGGCCACCGCGGGCCTTGAGCCCGTGTACCATGGCGCGGACGGCATGAAGGCGTACATCGCGAACCAGCGCCGCGGCTTCGCGACGGCCATCCGTGCCGCCAACATCCGGATCGACGGCTGAGATGCTCGCGCGCCGCAGCCTCCTCGCCGCCCCCGCGCTGCTGGCCGGCACGGCGGCCGCGCAAGCGCCCTACCCCAACCGCCCCGTGCGCGTGATCATCCCCTGGCCGCCCGGCCAGGCGACGGACCTCGCCGCCCGCGTCATGGCCCAGCGCCTCACCGAGACGCTGGGCCAGCCCTTCGTGGCCGAAAACCGGGCGGGCGCCGGGGGCCTGATCGGTACGGACCAGGTCGCGAAGGCCACGCCCGATGGCTATACGCTGCTGGCCGCCTCCACCGGGCCCATCGTGACCTCGCCGCTCGTGCAGCGCGTGCCCTTCAATGCCGAGCGCGATTTCGCGCCCATCTCCATCACCGGCATCGCGCCGCTGGTGCTGGTGGTGCCGCCCAACTTCCCGGCGCAGAATGCCGCCGAGTTCATCGCGCTGCTCAAGGCCAATCCGGGGCGCTACACCTTCTCCTCCTCCGGCACGGGCGCCACGGCGCATATCATCGCCTCCTGGTTCCACGCTCTGGCCGGCGTCGACGTCGTGCACGTGCCCTTCGCCGGCAGCGCGCCGGCGCTGACCGCCGTGATGGGCGGGCATGTGAACTACTCGATCGAGACGGTGGCCGCCGCCGGTGCGGCCATGCGCAACGGGCAGCTGCGCGCGCTCGGCATCTCCTTCCGCAACGGCTCCTCGCTGGCGCCGGGCGTCCCGCCGCTGGCCGCGCTGCCGGGGCTTGGCGCCTTCGATGGTGGTGCCTGGATCGGCCTCATGGCGCCGGCCGGCACGCCCGCCAGCGTCATCGAGCGCATTGACGGCGAGGTGGGCCGCGCCATGCAGCTGCCCGAGATCCGCGAGCGCGTCGCCGCCTCCGGCCTGGAGCCCGACTATCGCAACGCGAGCGCGATGGCGACCTACATCACGACGCAGCGCGCGGCCTTCGCCGAGGCGATCCGGGTGGCGAACATCCGCATCGAGGGCTGACGCCCCTCCCCCGCTTGCGTGCGACGCCCACCCGGCGAAGACTGCGCGCAAGACGAGGGAGGAAGCCATGTTGCAACGTCGCCTGTTCCTGGGGCTGGGGCTCGCCGGGCTGCTGCCCGCGGCCTCCCGCGCCGCCGCGCCGCTCCAGGTGATGACCTCGGGCGCCTTCACCGCGCCCTTCGAGATCCTGGCGCCGCGCTTCACCGCCGAGACCGGCCACGCGATCGAGACCATCCGGGGCGCCTCCATGGGCGTGGCCCCCGATGCCCTGCCCAACCGCCTCGCCCGCGGCGAGCGCGCCGATGTGGTGATCCTCGCGCGCGGCTCGCTCGACGGCCTGGTCCGGGCGGGGCATGTCCGCCCCGGCAGCGAGCGGGACCTCGTGCACTCCGCCATCGCCATGGCGGTGCGCGCCGGCGCGCCGCATCCGCGAATCGGCACCGTGGAGGAGTTCCGCCAGGCGCTGCTGGACGCGCGGAGCATCGGCTATTCCTCCAGCGCCAGCGGCGTCTATCTCTCCACCGAGCTGTTTGCGCGCCTCGGCATCTCGGAGCAGATGCAGGGCAAGGCGCGCCAATTCCCGCGCTGGGTGGGGCGCGAGGTCGCGAACGGCGTGGTCGAGATCGGCTTCCAGCAGATGAGCGAGCTGCTGCCCATCCCGGGCATCGAGATCGTGGGGCCCCTGCCAGCGCCGCTCCAGCGCGTCACCACCTTCTCGGCCGGGATCGGCGCACGCTCCGAGCAGCCGGAGGCGGCACTGGCCTTGATCCGCTTCCTGGCCTCGCCCGCCGCGCAGGCGGTTTCGCGGGCGGCGGGGCTCGATCCCGCCTGACGCTTCGTGCTGGCATCGCCGCGCCAAATCGGCGATGAAGAGTTCTTCATAAAAGACTACGGGAGACGCCAAGATGAACCGCCGCCAATTGCTGGCCAGCGCCCTCGCCACGCCCGCCCTGCTGCCGGGCCTGGCGGCCGCGCAGGCCTTTCCCAACCGGCCCATCACCATCCAGATCAGCTTCCCCGCGGGCGGCGCCACCGATGTGCAGATGCGCAGCTTCGCCGAGGCCGCGACGCGCGCCATGGGCCAGCAGGTGATCATCGAGAACCGGCCCGGCGGCGGCGGCACGCTGCCGGCCGCCAACATGCGCAACGCCCGGCCCGACGGCTACACGCTCGCGCAATTCGCGCTGCCCGCCATCCGCCTGCCCTTCATGCAGCGCATGGCCTTCAACCCGCGCACCGACTTCACGCCCATCATCCACGTCACCGGCTATCTCTTCATGGTCTGCGTGCGGGCCGAAAGCCCCTACAAGACCTGGGCCGACCTCGTCGCCGATGCGCGGCGCCGGCCGGGCGAGGTGAAGATCGGCAATACGGGCGCCAATGGCACGCCGCACCTCACCCTGATCGAGCTTGCGGCGCGCGAGCGGATCGAGGTGCTGCACGTGCCCTTCCGCGGCGAGGGCGATGCCGTGCCGGCGCTCATCGGCGGCCATATCGACGCCTCGGGCACCGGCTCGGGCGTGCTGCAGCTCATCCAGGACGGGCAGTTGCGCGCGCTGAACGTCTGGCCGCGCGCGCGCTCGCCCAAGCTGCCCAACGTGCCGACGCTGATCGAGCTCGGCTACCAGGACATGGTGGTGACCTCGCCCTACGGGATCGTGGGCCCGCAGGGCATGGACCCCGAGATCGTCCGCCGGCTGCATGACGGCTTCCGTATCGCGCTGCACGACCCGGCGCATATCGCCACGCTGGAGCGGCTCGACATGCCGCTGGAATATCTCAACAGCGCGGACTACGGCCGCTTCATCCAGGAGACGGCGAATTACGAGGAAGCGCGCGTGAAGCGCCTGGGCCTCGGCCTGTGATCTTCGCGGGCGATCTGTTTGCCGGCAAGCGCGTGCTGATCACCGGCGGCGGCACCGGCCTCGGGCGCATGATGGCCGAGCATCTGCTCGGTCTGGGTGCCGCGGTCGAAATCTGGGGCCGTCGCGCTTCGGTGCTGGAGGAGACGGTGGCGGCGATGAACGCCGCCCATCCCGGCCGCGCGCGTTTCCAGGCGGTGGACATCAAGGACGCCGATGCGGTGGACGCCGCCATCCAGGCGAGCTTCGACGTCGGCCATGGCCCCACGCATCTCATCAACAACGCCGCCGGCAATTTCATCAGCCGCACGGAGGATCTCTCGCCGCGCGGCTTCCGCGCCGTCTCGGAGATCGTCTTCAACGGCACCTTCCATGTGACCCAGGCGCTGGGCAAGCGCTGGATCGCGGCGGGCCAGCCGGGCGCCGTGGTCTCCATCACCGTCACCTGGGTCTGGACCGGCGCGCCCTTCGTGGTGCCGTCCGCCATGAGCAAGGCGGGGGTGGATGCGATGACGAAGTCGCTCGCGCTCGAATGGGGCCGCTACGGCATCCGGCTGAACGGCATCGCGCCCGGCCTGATCCCGACGGAGGGGATGCTGGCGCGCATCCGCCCTGGCGCCGAAGATCCTGTCGGCAAGGCGGTGGCGAAGAACCCGATGCGCAAGGGCGGCACGGGGGAGGATCTCGGCAATCTCGCGGCCTTCCTGCTCTCGGATGGCGCGCGCTGGATCAGCGGGCAGACGGTGGCGCTGGATGGCGGCAATTGGCTCGCGAATGGCGCGGGCAACTACAATGACTACACCGCCTGGGGCGATGCGGAGTGGGCCGAGGCCCGCGCGCGCATCAAGGCGCGGAATGACGAGGACAAGGCGAAGCGGTAGCGAGGTGCAGGAGGCCAGCCTCCTGCTGGGGGTTGAGGGGGCGAAGCCCCCTCAGAGATAGCGTTCCTTCAACACGCGCCGCAGCAGCTTCCCCGCCTCGCTGCGCGGCAATTCGTCGAGGAACTCCACGGCCCGCGGCACCTTGGGGCCCGCCAGCTCGCGCCGGCACAGCGCGATCAGTTCCTCGGCGAGCGCCGCATCGCCCGTGCCGCCGCGGGGCACCACCAGCGCGCGCGGGCGCTCCCCGAACTCCTCATCCTTCACGCCGATCACGGCCACCTCGCTCACGCGCGGATGCGTCATCAGCACCGCCTCGATCTCGGCCGGGTAGATGTTCACCCCGCCCGAGAGGATGAGGTCCGCCCGTCGGTCGGAGAGGAAGAGGAAGCCTTCCGCATCCAGCCAGCCCAGGTCATGCAGCGTGGCCCAGCCGCGCTCATTATAGGCGGCCGCGGTCTTCTCCGGGTCGTTATGGTAGGCGAATTTCGCGCCGCCCTCGAACCAGATCCGGCCCGTCTCGCCGGGCGGCAGCGGATGGCCCTCATCGTCCAGGATGTGCACGCGGCCATAGGCGGGGCGCCCCACGCTGCCGGGCTTGGTGAGCCAGGTCTCGCTGTCGATGAACACCGTGCCGATGCCCTCGCTGCCTGCGTAATACTCACGGATGACCGGCCCCCACCATTCGATCATCGCGCGCTTCACCGGCACCGGGCATGGCGCGGCCGCATGGATGGCGCAGCGGTGCGAAGAGAGGTCGTGCCGGGCCCGCACCTCCCCCGGCAGGGCCAGCATCCGCACGAACATGGTGGGCACCCATTGGCTGTGGGTGATGCGGTGTTCCGCGATCAGGGCAAGGCAGCGCTCCGCGTCGAACTTGCGCAGGATCACCGCCGTGCCGCCATGGTCCATCGCGCGCTGCACATAGCGGTTGGGGGCGGCGTGATAGAGCGGCGCAGGCGAGAGATAGACCGTCGCCTCGTCAAATCCGTAGAAGCCCTTCCAGGTCATGTCGAATTCCGGCTTCAGCCGGTCGGCGAAGGGGATCGGCGGGCGGCGGATGCCCTTGGGCAGGCCCGTGGTGCCGGAGGAGTAGAGGAATTCCCGCCCCAACGGCCGCTCGCCCGGCGGCCAGGTCCTGGGCTGGCCGGTGCGCAGCGCGTCCAGCGGCGTGAAGCCGGTGATGGCGCCGCCCGCGCTGTAGCGATGCGGCACCTCGGACAGGTCGAGCGCGGCCACCAGCTCGCCCAGCGTGGAGGAGGCGACCAGCAGCCGCGCCCCGGAATCGCGCAGCACATGCGCCACCTCATTGGGCCGCAGATGGATGGAGAGCGGCGTCACCATCAGCCCCGCCCGCTTCGCGCCATAGGTAAGCCAGAGGAATTCCGGACCGTTTTCCAGCAGCAGCGCGATTCCCTCGCCCGGCTGCAGGCCGAGCGCCACCAGCCCATTCGCGATCTGGTTCGCCGCCGCATCGAGCTGCCCGAAGCTCAGCGCCTCGCCCGTATCGGGGAAGATGGCGCAGATCTTATCGGGCCAGCACGCGGCATTCTGGGCCAGCAGCGGCATGGGCGCTTCCTCGTTGTTCCTCACCGCAAACTTCCGCGTCCTGGCGGGTTGCGTCAATGCGGCATGCATGGTGCGCTCCCCCCCACACACCGAGGGAGGAATCAGATGGATGTGAAGGGTGCTGTCGCGATCGTGACGGGTGGGGCCTCCGGCCTTGGCTTGGCCAGCGCGAAGCGTCTCGCCGCCGCGGGCGCCAAGGTGATGATCGTGGACCTCGCGACCTCCCCGGGTGCGGCGGTGGCGGCCGAACTGGGCGGTGGCTTCGCGGTGGCCGATGTGGGCGATGAGGCGAGCATGACGGCGGCCGTCGCGGCGGCCGAGGCGATGGGCCCGGTGCGCGTGCTGGTGCATTGCGCGGGCCGTGGCGGCGCGCTGCGCATCCTGGAGAAGGACGGCACGCCGGGCAGCCTCGCCCACTACGCCGAGATCATCCGCGTGAACCTGACCGGCAGCTTCAACGCGCTGCGCCTCGCCGCCGCGGCCATGGCGAAGAATGACGCCGTGGAGGGCGAGCGCGGCGTCTGCATCCTGACCGCCTCCATCGCCGGCATCGAGGGGCAGATCGGCCAGATCCCCTATGCCTCCTCCAAGGCCGGCGTCATCGGCATGACGGTGGTGGCGGCGCGCGACCTCGCCAGCAAGGGCATCCGCGTCTGCACCATCGCGCCCGGCATCTTCGACACGCCCATGCTCCAGCGCCTGCCGGATGCGGTGAAGGCCTCGCTGGCCGCTGGCGTCCCCAACCCGCATCGCCTGGGCAACCCGGATGAGTATGCGAGCCTCGCCATGAGCATCGTGGGCAATGCCTATCTGAACGGCGAGACCATCCGCCTCGACGGCGCGCTGCGCATGGCCCCGCGCTGAAAGCCTGATCCGATGACGAAGAAGCCCGAGGACCTCCGCAGCCATCGCTGGTTCGGTGTCGAGACCATGCGCAGCGCCAATCATCGCTCGCGCCTCATGCAGCTCGGCTTCGGCCAGCCGGAATTCCGGGGCAAGCCCGTCATCGGCATCATCAACACCTGGTCGGACCTGATGCATTGCCACGGCCATTTCCGCGAGCGCGCGCAGGATGTGAAGCGCGGCGTGTGGCAGGCCGGCGGCGTGCCCATGGAAATCCCGGCCATGGCCCTGCCCGAGGTGTTCCAGAAGCCCTCCACCATGCTCTACCGCAACTTCCTGGCGATGGAGACGGAGGAGATCGCGCGCAGCCTCCCGCTCGATGGCCTCGTGCTGATGGGCGGCTGCGACAAGACGGGGCCCGCGCTGATCATGGGCGCGATCAGCATGGGCATCCCGGCGATCTATGTCCCGGCCGGGCCCATGCTGCGCGGCAATTGGCGCGGCAAGAAGCTGGGCTCGGGCAGCGATGTCTGGAAGTATTATTCCGAGCTGCGCGCGGGCACGATCGCGCAATCGGACTGGAACGAGATGGAGGCGGGCCTTTCCCGCTCCGCCGGCACCTGCATGACCGCGGGCACGGCCAGCACCATGGCCATCGCGGCCGAGGCGCTGGGCCTGACGCTGCCGGGGGCCGCCAGCATCCCGGCCGTGGATTCCGCGCATCCCCGTATGGCCGCCGCCGCCGGTTCGCGCATCGTCTCGATGGTGTGGGAGGATCTGACCATCACGAAGCTGCTGGACCAGCGCAGCCTCGACAATGCGGTGGCGGCGACCATGGCCTTCGGCGGCTCCACCAACGCTATCCCGCACCTCATCGCGATCGCGCGCCGCGCGGGCATCGCGATGGATCTGGAGCGCTTCGACGCCATCAGCGCGCGTGTGCCGCTGATCGCCAATCTGCGCCCGAACGGCGACACGCATCTGATGGAGGATTTCTTCTACGCGGGCGGCAGCCGCGGCTTCCTGGCCACGCTGGCGCCGCATCTGGCGCTGGATGCGGTGACCGTGAACGGCACGCTGGGCGCGCAGATCGCGGGCGCCGAGGTCCATGACCGCGACGTGATCCGCCCCCTCGACAATCCCTTCTACCCGGAGGGCGGTGTCGCCATCCTGCGCGGCTCGCTCGCCCCCGATGGCGCCGTCATCAAGCACAGCGCGGCGAGCCCGGAAAAGCTGCGCCACACCGGCCCGGCCGTGGTCTTCGAGGACTACAACGACCTCGATGCGCGGCTGGATGACCCGAACCTCAACGTGACGGCCGACAGCGTGCTCGTGCTGCGCCAGGCGGGACCGCAGGGCGGGCCGGGCTTCCCCGAATGGGGCATGATGCCCATCCCGAAGAAGCTCCTGGCGCAGGGCGTGCGCGACATGGTCCGCGTCTCCGATGCCCGCATGTCCGGCACCAGCTACGGCACCTGCGTGCTGCATGTGGCGCCCGAAGCGGCGCTCGGCGGGCCGCTCGCTTTGGTGCGCGATGGCGACATGATCTCGCTCGACGTGCCGGGCCGGCGCATCGACCTGCTGGTGGACGAGGCGGAACTCGCCGCCCGACGCGCCGCCTGGAGGCCGCGCGTCGAACCCCAGCAGCGCGGCTGGACGGCGCTGTACCAGCGCAGCGTCGGCCAGGCCGATACGGGCTGCGACCTCGACTTCCTGGAACGCGGGGAGCCGACCCCCGAGCCGGAGATCCATTGAATGCCCAGCTACCACCCGAAGACCTTCGCCGGCCTCACCTGGCATGACGCCACCGCCGGCTTCCGCGAGGGGCGCGACAGCCCCCGCGCCTATCTGGAGCGCTGCCTCGGCATGATCGCCGCGCGCGAGGAGGATCTGCGCGCCTTCGTCGTCTATGACCCCGACTTCGCGCGCCAGCACGCCGATGACAGCACGGCGCGCTGGCAGGCGGGACAGCCGCTCTCGCCGATTGATGGCATGCCCATCGGCATCAAGGACCTGATCGAGACGAAGGATTTCCCGACGCAGATGGGCTGCGCCGCCTATGCCGGGAATTTCCCGCGCCGCGATTCCGCGATGATCCAGGCGCTCAAGCAGGCGGGCGCCATCATCCTCGGCAAGACCGTCACGACCGAACTCGGTCAGAGCGAGCCGGGGCCGACCAGGAATCTCTTCGATGCCACGCGCACGCCGGGCGGCTCCTCCTCCGGCTCCGCCGCCGCCGTCGCCGCAGGCATGGTGCCGGCGGCCATCGGCACGCAGGTGGGCGGCTCCATCATCCGCCCCGCCGCCTTCTGCGGGAACATCGCCCTCAAGCCCACGCAGGGCGGCATCCATCGCGGCGAGCGCCAGGGCTCCAGCCAGAGCACCGCCGGCGTGCATGCCAACAGCTACGAGGACATGTGGCAGGTCGCCATCGAGATCGCGAAGCGGGCGGGCGGTGATCCCGGCACGCTGGGCCTGGTCGGCCCCGAGACGCCGCCGCACCCCGCCCGCCCCGAGCGGCTGGGCCTGCTGAAAACCGAGGCCTGGTCCATGCTGCGCCCGGCCGAGCGGGAAGCCTTCGAGGCGCTGCTCCAGCGCATCAGCGCCCTCGGCATCCCCGTGCTCACCGACCATCCCGCGCTGGCGGCGCTGGAGCGCATCGCGGCCCAGGGCAAGGCGGTGACGGCGGTGATCGTGGGCTTCGAGAATCGCTGGTCCCTGCTGAACCTGGAAGCCAACCACCCGGGTGGCCTCAGCGCCCGCGCCATCGCGCGGCTCCGCGCCTCCGAGGCGCTGACCGCCGAGGATTACCGCGCCGCACTCGCCACGCGCGAGGAGATGCGCGCGGCCATGGCGCGCCTCGCCCCCGTGGTGGATGCGCTGATCGCCCCCGCCGCCCCCGGCATCGCGCCGCTCTGGGACCCGGAGGACACGCAGAACCCCCGCCCCACCGGCGACATCGCGGCCAATGCCGCGACCTCGGCGCTGGGCGTGCCCTGCGTGACGCTGCCGGTGATGGCCGTCGAGGGCATGCCCTGGGGCGCGCAGATCATCGGCCAGGCGCATCAGGATGCGCGGACCACGGCGATCGCGCATTGGCTGCATCGGGCGCTGTAGAAGCGCGGTTTCGGACGAATAAGTCTGGTCTTGGCGTGGGGCGTTGCGGGTGGGGCGCGCCCTACCCCGCAAGCCGCATCGCCTCGCGCGTCGCACTCGCGCGATAGCCCGGCAGCGGCGAGCCGCCCGGCGGCCGCGCGCCGTCCAGCGTCAGGCGCAGCAGCTCCAGATCCGCCGCCTCATCCACATCATGCCAGGACTGCAGCTCATCGAAGCGCAGGCCCAGCGCGCCGGCGCGCGCGCGCGTCTCGGCCAGCACGGCGGGCGTGGACCAGGCGATCCCTTCCAGCAGCGCCGGTAGCGGCCGCGCGAAGGCGATGGCGCAATACCCGCCATCCAAGGCCGGGATCACCGCCGCATCCGCGCCGTCGCGCAGCGCGGCCAGCAGCAATTCCAGCAGCGCGGGCGGCAGCGTCGGCGCATCGGCGCCCATCAGCAGCGCGCGGCCGGCGCCCTCGGCGAAGAGTTGCTCCACCGCGCGTGCCATCCGCGCGCCGAGATCGCCCTCGCCTTGCGGCGCGAGACGCCAGCCGGGCAGCAGCGCGGCCATCGCCTCGCCTGCATCATCCGGCGTGTGGAAGGCCGTCAGCGCCGCATGCTCGCGCGTCGCGAGCTGCCGCGCGATGCCGGCGCTGTCCAGCAGGAAGGCGCGGGCCAGTTCGGCGGCACGCTCGGCGCCCAGCACGGCAGCGAGTCGCGTCTTGCTCAGCCCCGCCACCGGGGGCTTGCACATGAAGCCGATGGCCAGCTTTGCCGGGCCACCCGGCCGATTCAGACCTGCGGGCTCCGCCCTCCGGTCATCGGACGGGGCGCTCACGGGAAGGGGTTGCGCTTGTGCCAATCCGTCTCGCGCTGGAAGGCATCCGCGATCCTGAGCAGCCGCGCCTCGCCGAAGGGGCGCGTTGCGATCTGCAGCCCCACCGGCAGGCCGCGGTCATCGAAGCCGGCCGGCACGCTGATCGTTGGCAGGCCCAGATAGTTGAAGGGGCGCGTATTGGCCGAAAGCCCCATGAAGCGCGCCCAGTTCTCGGGGTCGGCATCAATGTCCGTCTCCGCGCGCGTCGGCACGCGGGTGCGCAACGTGGGCGTCAGCACCGCGTCGAAGCCCTCCAGCGCCTCCGCGCAGAAAGCGCGCAGCAGCGGCCCGCGGCGCGAGAGCGCCTCCAGATAGGCCGTGCCCGGGATGGCATAGCCGCCATAGATGCGTGCCGAGAGATGCGTGGCGTAGTCGCCAGGGCATTCCCGCATCCAGTTCTGGTGGATCGTGGCCCCCTCCACGCGCGAGACGACGGCGGTGTAGGTGACGATCCCGTGCATCGAGGCCGGGCTGATCATCTCCGTCCGCACGCCGCGCGCCTGAAGCACGCGGATCGCGGCTTCGAAGGCCGCCGCCACGGGCTCCTCGATGCCGTCCAGGAACCACGGCTCGATCACCGCCATGCGCATCCCGCGCAGATCGCCCGTCAGCGCCGCCTCGTAATCCGGCACCGGCTCGCGCGCGCTGGTCGGGTCGCCCTCGCAACGCCCGGCAATCACGCTGAGGAAGCGCGCCGCATCCCGCGCCGTGCGGCAGAGCGGCCCCACATTGTCGGCGGAAAACGAGAGCGGCATCACCCCCGTGCGCGGCACCCGCGTCTGCGTGGGCTTGAGGCCGGTGACGCCGCACATCGCCGCCGGCAGCCGGATCGAGCCGCCCGTGTCGGACCCGAGGGCCGCCGTCACGAAGCGCGCCGCCACCGCCGCGCCTGAGCCGGAGGAGGAGCCGCCCGTGCAATGCGCGGCGTTCCAGGGGTTCATCACATCGCCGAAATGCGCGTTGTGGCCCGTCGGGTTCTGCGCGAATTCGGCCATGTTCAGCGTGCCGCCATCAATGGCGCCCGCCGCATCCAGGCGCTTCAGGACCGTCGCCGTCACCGGCGGCACGAAGTCGCGCCGGATCCGGCTGCCGCAGGTGCTGACCTTGCCCGCGCGGTAATACATGTCCTTGTGGAGCATGGGCACGCCGGCGAGCGGCCCCAGCTTCTGCCCTGCCGCCCGCGCCTTGTCCGCCGCATGGGCGGCCAGCAGCGCCTCCTCCCGGTCGAGGCGGATCAGGCTGTTCACCTTCGCCTCATGCTGGCCGAGGCGATGCAGCATCGCCTCCACCAGCGCGCGGGCCGTGACCTCGCCGCGGGCGAAGGCGTCGGCGGCCTCGGTCATGGAGAGTTCGGAGAGGACGTCAGGGCTCATCGCGGCACCATCTGGGTTTCGGACAAATGCCGGGGCGCGGCCTGGCCGCAATTCCCTGGCGTGTCAGGGCGGAGCCCGGACCATTGCGGCGGGCGAAGGATGCGGGAAATGGGAGAGGTCGGGTGCGGCGCCATGTCTAGGAATATAGACCTTAAACCCACCCTAAGGCAAGGAAAACTGTCACGCCTCCGGGTCCCGGCAGTCGCGCAGCGCTGCCTCGAACCCCGCGGGCTCCTCCTCGAACGCCATCTCGCCCCGCAGCTTCTCGAGGTCCGCGATCAGCGCCTCGAAATCCGCGAGCCCATGCCGGGCCGCCGCATTGGGCACGGCGATGCCCTGCCAGCGCTGGATCGCATCCATGGTCGGCAGGACGAGCTTCGGTTCAGCCATCATCGCACTCCGTTGAAGCGCCAGGATACTGGCCCGCTTGCCAGCCCCCGCGCAAGGCGACACCCTCCCCGCCAAACACGGAGGAACGCCCCCATGAAGATCGTGGACATCAAGGCCTATCCCACCAGCTTCGCCCTGCCCCCGGGCGGCCCGCGCCTGGGCATCGGCCAGGCCGTGAAGCGCGACGCCGTCATGGTGAAGGTGACGACCGAGGACGGCATCGTGGGCTGGGGCGAGTCCCATCACGGCCGGGCGCATACCGCCGTGGCCCGCCTCATCGAGACCACGCTGAAAACCCTCATCATGGGCATGGACGCCAGCGACGTGGTCGGCATCTGGGCGAAGATCTACCAGTACCAGCTCGCCTCCCACGGGATGGGCGCCGGCACCTCGCTCGCCATGAGCGGCATCGACATGGCGCTGTGGGACATCCGCGGGAAGGCCGCGGGCTGGCCGCTCTACAAGCTGCTGGGCGGCCGCTCCAAGCCCGTGCGCGCCTATGCCGGCGGCGTGGCGCTGGGCTACCAGCCGCCCGCGCAGCTCATTGACGAGGCCGCCCCCCATATGGAGGCCGGCTACAAGGCGCTGAAGCTCCGCGTGGGCGACAACCCGCGCGCCGATATCGAGCGCATGCAGGCCGTCCGCAACGCCTTCGGCGACGACATCGACATCCTGACCGACGCCAATATCGGCTACACCATCGAAGACGTCCGCCGCGTCATGCCCGTGATGGATGAGCTGAACATCGGCTGGCTGGAAGAGCCCTTCCCCGCGCATGACCACGCCAGCTACAAGCAGGCCGCCGGCTATGGCCGCACGCCGCTCGCCGCCGGCGAGAACCACTTCACGCGCTACGAATTCTCCCGCGTGCTGGAAGACGGCGTGATCCGCATCTGGCAGGGCGACCTCTCCAAGGCCGGCGGCGTGACGGAGTGCATGCGCATCGCCGCCATGGGCTCGGCCTTCAAGATCCCGTTCCACCCGCATTCCTCGATGACGGGGATCAACCAGGCGGCGTCCATCCACCTGCTCTGCGCCATTGATAACCCGGGCTATTTCGAAGCCGACATCAGCCGCGCCAACAAGTTCCGCGACGAACTCTGCAGCCTGCCCTGGCGCATCCACCCGGATGGGACGGTGCGGCCGAACGAGGCGCCGGGGATTGGTGTGGAGGTGAATGAGGAGTTTTTGATCAAGCACCCGGCGATTGAAGGGCCGGGCTACGTTTGAGGGGTGAACCGAGGGGCTCTGCCCCTCGACCCCGGAAGGGGGCACGGCCCCCTTCACCCCATCATGTCCGCGAAGGTGCAGGAAACTGAGTTTCCTGCCGGGGTCCAGGGGCAGAGCCCCTGGGTGTCACCCCTCCGCCAGCGCCGCGATTTCCCCCACCGTCACAGGCTTCGTCGGGAACCTTGTCCGCAGCGGCTCCAGGCTCTCAGGCGCCACGCCGCGCGCCTCGGCCATCAGCGCATGCACGGCCGGGCCGCAGACCCGCCCCTGGCACGGCCCCATCCCCGCGCGCAGAAACGCCTTGATCTGGTTCGGCCCTTGCGCCCCCAGGCGCACCGCGGCGCGCACCCGCCCGGCAGTGATTTCCTCGCAGCGGCAGACCACCGTGTCATCGGCCACGCGGGCCATCGGCAGCGGCGGGTAGAGCGCGTCCAGCAGCCCGCGCGGGGCGAGTTCCGCGCTGCGCCGGTGCAGCAGCGGGCCGGCGAGGGCGTCGCGCTGTTCCACCGTAATCCGGCCAAGCCACCGGGCGGCTTCCAGCGCGGCGATCCGGCCCGAGAGCGCCGCCGCCCGCGCCCCGCCGATGCCCCCGCCATCGCCCGCCACCAGCAGCCCGTCCAGGCTGGTATTGCCCCATGCGTCGAGCACGGGGCGGAAACACATCTGCGCGGAATCCCACTCATGGGCGCAGCCGGGCAGCGCGCGCGTCACCTGGGTATTGGGCACCACACCATCATGCAGCAGGAGAAGATCGGCCTCCATCTCCTTGCCATCAATGGAGATTCCCGTGAGCCGCTCCCGCCCCAGCGCCGCCACCTCGCGCGCCCTGATCACCGGGATGCCGGCGCGGCGGAGGCGCCGCATCCAGTCCAGCCCCTTCAGCAGATAGCCCGGCGCGCGCAGCGCCAGCGGCAGATGCGGCAGCGCCCGCCAGGGGATTCCGGCCGGCGAGAGGTCCACGATCCCCGCCGGCCGCACGCCCTTGTCCAGCAGTTGCGCCGCATAGAGCCAGAGCAGCGGCCCCTGCCCCGCCAGCCAGGTCTTGCCCTCCGGCAGCAGCCCGGCCGTCTTCATCAGGATCTGCGCGGCCCCCACACCCATCACGCCGGGCAGCGTCCACCCCGGAATGGGCATGGGCCGTTCCGTGGCGCCCGGGCAGAGCAGCAGCACCGAGGCCAGCGCCTGTTGGGCCTGCCCGCCCTCGGACCAGCTGACGACGCCATCCTCCTGGATCGCCCAGAGCGTGGCGCCATAGCGCGCCTCGGTGCCGGAGGCGGCGGCGGCCTCGATCAGCGCCAGCCCCTCGGCCGCCTGGTC
Source organism: Sediminicoccus sp. BL-A-41-H5 (assembly GCF_050632405.1). NCBI lineage: Bacteria > Pseudomonadati > Pseudomonadota > Alphaproteobacteria > Acetobacterales > Roseomonadaceae > Sediminicoccus > Sediminicoccus sp. BL-A-41-H5. Next base: position 585,929 of record NZ_CP192601.1, read on the forward strand.
CGCGCCCGGGGCGCCCGGTTCGGGCCGGTAGAAGCCGCCCACCGCGCGATGCACCTGCCCGCCCGGCGCCGGGTTCTCATCCAGCAGAAGGGCGGTGATGCCCTGGCGCGCGGCCTCCGCGGCGGCGGCCAGCCCGGCCGGGCCTGCGCCCAGGATGAGGAGCGGAACCTCCCTCACGCCCCCGTCTCCCGCGCGCCGGCCTGCGTGCGCGCCGAAAGCCCGGGGGTGACGATCACGAGGCAGGCCTGCCGGTTCTGCACACCCTCCACCTCCACCAGGCAGTCGAAGCAGGCCCCCATCAGGCAGAGCGGCCCCCGCGGCGCGCCCGAGACGGCGGTGTCGCGGAACTGCGCGATGCCGGCGGCGAGCAAGGCGGCGGCCAGCGATTCACCCGCCCGCGCGGGCAGCGCCGCCCCGTTCCAGCTGATCTCGCAATCGGTCGGGCCGCTGCGTCGGAACATCGGCTACCAGCGCCGCGCCGGGCCGCAATCCAGGTGGACGAAGCCGTCACGCCGGTAGAGGCCGACGCCGCCCGTCTGCATGTCCGCCGCCACGCGCGCGATGCCGAGCGAATTGCGCCCCGGCAGCCGCGAATCGCAGGCCATCCCCGACATGTGCAGCGAGGCGCGGCTGACGCGGCGCGAGGACCGCGCGCGGGCCGCATTGGTCTCGGGCGCGCGATAGCCGCTGATGACTTCCCAGGTGTCGGTGGAATCCAGCGCGCGCTGCACCGTCACCAGCACGTCGAACAGGCGGGGGTCCATGGGCGTCGCCTCATCCATGCCCGGGTCGCGCAGGACGAGGTCGAGGCGCTGCAAGGCCTCGCGGTCATAGCGGCCGTCGCGCCAATAGACGCCCTGGAAGCTCTCACCCGTCTGGGCGCGCCGGATGGAGATGGCGCGCGTGCCGGAATTGCCCAGGCGCTGCGCGACGGCTTCCTCCGGCATGGCGGCGAAGCCGAGGCCGATGGCGGCGCCGAGCAGCCCGCGCCGGGTCAGGCCCCCGGTGTCCTTGGGGCAGTCGAGGGAATCACCCGCCGCACAGGCCGGGCAGGCATGCTGAAACAGGCGCATGGCTCAGCCCTGCGCCGCCGCCATCGGAATGCCCGGCGGGCGGTTGCGGGCTTCCATGGCCCGCGCATAAGCCTCGTCCAGGCCGTAGATATCCTGTCGGACTCGCAACTCGCTGCCCTCCACGGTGACGGTTGAATAGAACAGGCGAACCGGCGGCTGGCGCCGCAGCGGGATGGTGTGAGTGTTGCGCGTTGCGAGCACGCGGTCCACCCGCTCGCGGTCCCAGCCGGGCGTGCCCTCCAGCGCCGCCATCAGGAAATCCATCGGGCGCTCCAGCCGGATGCAGCCCGAGGATTGCGCGCGATCCGCCCGGCGGAAGTAGTGCCGGTCGGGCGTGTCGTGCATGTAGATGTCGTCATTGTTCGGCATGTTGAACTTGATGCGGCCGAGCGCGTTCAGGTCGCCCGCATCCTGCCGGATGATGAAGGGGAAGCGGTCCGGGTTGATGGCGCGCCAATCCACCGTGGTCGGGTCGATCTCGACCACCTGGCCATCCACGCGGCCGAAGATGCGGAAGCCCCGCTGCTGCAGCGCCGCCGGGTCGCGACGCAGGCGCGGCAGCAGGTCCTCGCGCGCATTGCGCAGCGGCACGCCCCAGGAGGGGTTGAACTGCACCGAAGTCATGCGCGTCGTGATCATGGGCGTGGCGCGCGCGGGGCGTCCCACCACCACCAGCATGTCCATGATGGTGCGCCCCTCCTCCAGGATGCGGAGGCGGTAGTCGGGGATGTTCACGTCAATCCGCCGCTCGGCGGAGAGGGCGGGCTGGGCGCGGCGCATGTCGATCGCGACGCGGAGCTGGCTCACCGTCGCCATGGGCGAGCGGTTGAGCGCGGCCTGCGTCGCGCCGCCGATGCGGGCATCGGGCTCGGTGCCCACCGCCGTCTGGAAGCGGCGGACGGCGGCCTGCAGGCGCTCGTCATAGGTGCCGCCGCTGCCGGGGTTGGCGGCGAGCTGCGGGTCGGTCAGCACCAGGCGGGCGCGGAGCGCCGCCACGCGGCTCTCGTCGAAGGCGCCGGGCTCGAGTGTCCGGCCGCCCACGGGGAAGCCGGGCCAGCTCCCCGTGGCGCGGGCGCGCGCCGCGGCCAGGGCGGGCTTGAGCATCGCCATGTCGGGCGTGGCATTGGAAGCGAGGTCGATCACCTCGGCGGGTTCGGCCGCTTCGGCGATGCGTTGGACCCAGAGGTTCAGCGTGGCCGGGTTGGCGTCGCGCCGGAGGTCCACGCGGCCGGGCAGGCTGGCCACGCGCCCCTGGACGATGTCGGTGACCGCGCCGGCGGCCGCGCGGGTGACGGCGGCGGGGTCGTCCTGGTTGCCCGGGTTCAGCCCGTACCAGCGCGGGTCGAGCCCATCCTCCTCCAACCGCATGAGCCGAACCGAAAGGCGCTGCATCGCCTCGGGCGAGGCCACCATGGTGCGGGCGGCGGCGCCGGCGGTCTGCGCGCGTGCGGTGCCGGACGCGACGACGAGCGCCGACAGCCCGGCCAGGAAATCTCTGCGGTCCATCCGCGCTGTCTACACGGAACGGAGCGCGACCGCAAAGCGCGAAGATCGCGCCAAGGCCGTGACCTAGCTTGCGAAACGCCGCGCCGAGAAGAGCTCCATCCCCGGCTCCAGCGCGCCCTTCGCCACCATCGGCGCGAACAGGCGGGCATGGGCGGCGGCGAGTGTCACGCCCGAATGGCAATTGGCCGTGAAGGCGCCAGGGAATTCCTCGCTTTCATCGTAGATCGGCAGGCCATCCGGGGCCATGACGCGAAGCGCGGACCAGGCGCGGACGATGTTCAGCCGCGCGATCCAGGGGAAGGACCAGGCGGCGCGCTGGGCGATCATCGCCATCACATCCTGCGTCTGGTGCAGGTCGAACCCGACCTCCTCCTGGCTGTCGCCGAGCAGGAGGGTGCCGTCATCCGTCTGGCGAATCGAGGTGGTGGGGATGGGAAGCACCTCCCGCGTGCGCTCCGTCACCAGCACCTGGCCACGCTGCGGGCGGACCGGGGCGTCGAGGCCGAAGAGCGGCGCGAGCTTGGCATTGCCGAGCCCGGCCGCCAGCACGATGCAGGGCGCTGCGAAGTCGCCCGCGGGCGTGCTCACGCGGAAGTCGCGCGGCGCGGCGCTGGCGCCGGTGACGCCTGCCTCCGGCACATAGCGCCCGCCGGCCGCCTTCAATGCCCGGTGCAGCGCATGCAGCAGGTTCAACGGGTTGGCATGGCCGTCATAGGGCGTCCAGGAGGCGCCGACGACGCGCTCGCCGAGGCCCGGCAGCATGTCCCGCACCTCCTTCGCGTCGAGCATGCGGTAGTCATAGGCATAGTTTCCGGCCTCGGCCTTCATCCGCGCCATGCGGTTGGCGCGGTCCTCGAATTCCTTCTCGCTCAGGCAGAGATGTACGCCGCCCGGCTGGCGCAGCCCGCAATCCATGCCGGTCTTCGCCGAAAGCTCGGCGGCCAGCCCCTCCCAGGCCTCGGCCGAGGCGCGGGTCCAGCGCTGGTAATGCGGTGCGCCCAGCCCCTTGGACTGCACCCAGACCAGCCCGAAATTCCCCCGGCTCGCGCGGAAGGCGAGGTCCCCCTCATCCAGCAGCACGGTGGAGAGCCCCTCGCGCTGCAAGCCCCAGGCGATGGCCGTTCCCACCAGCCCGCCGCCCACCACGATCGCATCCACCAGCATGCCGCATGCCCCTCGCCGAGATCGCGATGGAGCACGCGCCCGCACCCGCCGGCAAGTCCCGATTGACGCGGCGCGGAGTCCTGCGGGAGGCTGCCCCATGCCCCCGCTCGACGCCCCCCCGCCCCGCAATGCCGACCTGGAGAGCGCGCTGCTCGAAGCCCGCGCCACCTATGCCGCGGCGCGCCCGCAAAGTGCCGCGCTGCACGAGGCGGCACGCCGCGTCATGCCCGGCGGCAACACGCGCACCGTGCTCTTCTGGTCGCCCTTCCCCATCAGCATGACGCGCGGCGAAGGGGCGCGCCTCTGGGACGCGGACGGCCGCGCCTATACGGACCTGCTCGGCGAATACACCGCCGGCCTCTTCGGTCATAGCGAGCGCCGCATCCTGGACGCGGCCCGAGCGGCCATGGACACCGGCATCAACCTGGCCGGCGCGGGGGCGAACGAAATCCGCTTCGCCGAGCTGGTCTGCGCCCGCTTGCCCTCGATCGAGCGCGTGCGCTTCACCAATTCCGGCACCGAGGCCAACATCATGGCCCTCTCCGCCGCCCGCGCCTTCACCGGCCGCGCCGAGATCATGGTGGCCAAGGGGGGCTATCATGGCGGCGTCATGACCTTCGCCAGCGGCCAGAGCCCCGTGAACCTGCCGGTGCCCACGCGCTTCATGACCTACAATGACGTGGACGGCACGGTGGCCGCCATCCGCGAGGCGGGTGACAAGCTGGCCGCGGTCCTGGTCGAGCCCATGCTGGGCTCGGGCGGCTGCATTCCCGCCACGCGCGAATTCCTGGCCGCCCTGCGCGCCGCCTGCACCGAGACCGGGGCGGTCCTCATCTTCGACGAGGTGATGACCAGCCGCCACAGCGAGGGCGGGCTGCAGCAGCGCCACAACGTGATCCCGGACATGACGACGCTCGGCAAATACATCGCGGGGGGCATGAATGTCGGCGCCTTCGGCGGCCGCGCCGCGATCATGGATGTGTTCGACGCGCATCGCCCCGGCGCCCTGCCCCATGCCGGCACCTTCAACAACAATGTCTGGTCCATGGCCGCCGGCTGCGTCGCCCTGGGCGAGCTGTTCCGCGGCGAGGTGGTGGAGGCGCTGTTCCAGCGCGGCGAAAAGCTCCGGGCCGACCTCAACGCCCTCTGCGCCGAGGCGGGGGTCGCCATGCAGTTCACCGGCGCGGGCAGCATGATGACGGCGCATTTCCGCGCCGGCGCCATCAACACGCCCTATGCCGCCACCCCGGAGGAGGAGCAGGCCCGCGAATTGTTCTTCCTGGACATGCTGGAGGCCGGCTTCTACCTGGCCCGCCGCGGGATGGTGGCGCTCAGCCTGCCGCTGGCGCCCACCGATCTCGGCGGCTTCGTCGCCGCCTTCCGCGAATTCCTGAACCTGCGCGGCCCCTTGCTCGGCCGCGCGGGCTGAACGCCGTCAGGCGATGATGTAGCCGATCACCACGATCGTCCCGATCAGCAGGCCGAGCGCGCGGGCCAGGGCCCAGAACTCACCCTTGACCGGGCCTTCCTCTTCCTTCGAGAGACTGATCACATTCACCGGCGGGCGGCGCGGTACAGCCGCGACGGCCGGAGCTTCCTGCTCAGACACCATCATCACAATCCCCTTTTCCCACGGACGGGACCGCTTGACCGCTCATCCGGCGATCATTGCAGGCCCATCCGACCCGGCGGGCATGTTATGCCGCCTGAAAAACATGCAATAGCGACCAGGGGATGAATCGCAGCCTCAGCATGGGTCCTTATGGTTGTATTTTTCCGAAAAGTCACAGAGTTTGCGGAGTTTCCCCCATGGCAAGGCTCAGAATTTCGACACCTTCCTCGATGTTTTCACCCTCGGCGCAGCCGAGATGCGCCACCACACCATCCCGTGGGGCGGTGACCTTGATCTCGGTCTTCATCGCCTCCAGCACGGCCAGCAATTGCCCCTTGGCCACCGCATCGCCCACGCCGACCAGCAGCTTCACCACCCGGCCCGGAATGGGCGCTGAGAGGCGGCTCTCCCCCGCCGCATCCTCGCTGGCGGGCGCATAGGGGTCACGCCGGTAAAGGCGCCAGCTTTCGCCGGCCATGCGGATGGTGCAGCCATCGGCTTCATCGAGATGGCTGAAGGCCTCCGACGCATCGCCCTCCAGCAGGGCCAGCGCCTCACCCTTGCCGCCGATCGCGACGGCGCGCGGCGCGCCCTCCCCGATGGCGACACGAAAGCCGCGTCCCTGCCAGGCGAGGGTGACGCGGCGAGGGGCCACGCCGTCATCCCAGAGCTGGACGATCTCCGCCTCGCCCTGCAAGCGCCAGCCCCGCGCGCTGGCCCAGGGGGAACAAGGCCGGACGCCCTCCCCCATGCCGTGCCCAGCCCGCGCCAATCCGCCCGCGGCGGCGGCGATCAGCACGCGCTCCGGCGCGGCCTCGGGCGGCGCGAGCAGCCCCTCGGCGTGGCGGGCGATGAAGCCCGTGTCCAGCTCCGCCGCGCGCAGGGCCGGGTGCCGGACGAGGCGACGCAGAAATCGCCCATTATTGCCGAGGCCCTCGATCTCCAGCCGGGCCAGCCCCTCGGCCAGGCGGGTCAGCGCGGCGGCGCGATCCGGCCCCCAGGCGATGAGTTTCGCCAGCATGGGATCATAGAAGGTGGTGACGCTGTCGCCCGCCTCGAAGCCCGCGTCGAAGCGCTGGTCCAGGCCGGGCGGATTTAGCCCGAACTTGAGCAGGCGGCCGGCGGCGGGGCGGAAATCCTGCTCCGGCTCCTCGGCATAGATGCGCACCTCGACGGCGTGGCCTTGCGCGGGGGGCGGCCAATGCGCGGGCAGCGCCTCACCGGCGGCCACGCGGAGCTGCCACTCCACCAGGTCGAGCCCCGTCGCCATCTCCGTCACCGGATGCTCCACCTGGAGGCGGGTGTTCATCTCCAGGAAATAGGCGTGCTCGCCCTCGACGACGAATTCCACCGTGCCGGCATTGGTGTAGCCCACGGCGCGCGCCGCATTCTCGGCCGCCTCGTGCAGTTGGGCGCGCAGGCGGTCGGAAAGGTCGGGCGCCGGCGCCTCCTCCAGCACCTTCTGGTGGCGGCGCTGGACCGAGCAGTCGCGCGTGTGCAGGTGGGTCACCCGGCCATGGCCGTCGCCGAAGACCTGCACCTCCACATGGCGCGGGCGCTGGAGGTATTTCTCGATCAGCACGCGGTCATCGCCGAAGGCAGCCAGCGCCTCGCGCCGGGCGCCAGCCAGTTCGGCAGCGAAGTCCTCGGGCGCGTAGACGGGGCGCATGCCCTTGCCGCCACCGCCCGCACTCGCCTTGATCAGCACGGGGAAGCCGATGCGCTCCGCCTCGGCCGCGAGTGTCGCCTCATCCTGCGCCTCGCCATGATAGCCGGGCACGGTCGGCACGCCGGCCGCCACCATCAGGCGCTTGCTTTCGGCCTTGCTGCCCATGGCGCGAATGGCGGATGCCGGCGGGCCGATGAAGGCGACGCCGGCGGCGGCGCAGGCTTCCGCGAAACCGGCGTTCTCGGAGAGGAAGCCATAGCCGGGATGGATCGCCTGCGCGCCGCTGCGCCGCGCGACCTCCAGGATGACCTCGCCGCGCAGATAGGATTGCGCGGCTGGCGCCGGGCCGATCGCATAGGCCTCATCCGCGTCGCGCACATGCAGGGCCTTGGCATCGGCCTCGCTGAACACCGCCACGGTGGCGATGCCCATCCGCCGCGCCGTGCGGATGATGCGAACGGCGATCTCGCCGCGATTGGCGATGAGGATCTTGCTGAACATCACCATCACATCCGGAACAGGCCGAATTTCGTGGCCGGGATCGGCGCATGCAGCGCCGCGTTGAAGGCGAGGCCCAGCACATCCCGCGTCATGGCGGGCGCGATGATGCCGTCATCCCAGAGGCGCGCCGTCGCGTAGTAGGGGTCCCCTTCCCGCTCGTATTTCTCGCGGATCGGCGCCTTGAAGGCGTCCTCCTCCTCGGCGCTCCAGGCCTTGCCGGCGGCTTCCAGATTGTCCCGCCGCAGCGTGGCCAGCACGCTCGCCGCCTGCTCGCCGCCCATCACGGAAATCCGCGCGTTGGGCCAGGCGAAGAGGAAGCGCGGGCTGTAGGCGCGGCCGCACATGCCGTAATTCCCCGCGCCGAAGCTGCCGCCGATGATGACCGTGATCTTGGGCACCTGCGCGGTGGCGACCGCCGTCACCAGCTTGGCACCATCCTTCGCGATGCCGCCCGTCTCGTATTTGCGGCCCACCATGAAGCCCGAGATGTTCTGCAGAAACAGCAGCGGGACGTTCCGCTGGCAGCACAGCTCGATGAAATGCGCGCCCTTCTGCGCGCTCTCGCTGAACAGGATGCCGTTATTGGCGATGATGCCGACCGGCATGCCCCAGATGCGCGCGAAGCCCGTGACCAGCGTGGTGCCGTAGCGCGGCTTGAACTCATCGAGTTCGGACCCGTCCACGATGCGCGCGATCACGTCGCGCACGTCATAGGGCTGGCGGACATCGCGGGGGATGATTCCGTTCAGCTCCTCCGGCGCGTAGGCGGGTGCCACGGGCGCATACGGTGGCGCGGGGGGCGCCTTGGCGTTGAGGTTGGAGACGATGCGCCGCACCAGCCCCAGCGCGTGCATGTCATCCATGGCCAGGTGATCCGCCACGCCGGAGAGGCGCGTGTGCACATCGCCGCCGCCGAGATCCTCGGCGCTCACCACCTCGCCGGTCGCCGCCTTCACCAGCGGCGGGCCGCCCAGGAAGATGGTGCCCTGGTTGCGGACGATGACCGCCTCGTCGCACATCGCCGGCACATAGGCGCCGCCGGCGGTGCAACTGCCCATCACCGCCGCGATCTGCGGGATGCCGGCAGCCGACATGTTCGCCTGGTTGAAGAAGATGCGGCCGAAATGCTCGCGGTCCGGGAAGATCTCGTCCTGGTTCGGCAGGTTGGCCCCGCCGCTGTCCACCAGATAGAGGCAGGGCAGGTTGTTCTGCGCCGCCACTTCCTGCGCGCGCAGATGCTTCTTCACGGTCAGCGGATAATAGCTGCCGCCCTTCACCGTCGCGTCATTGGCAACGATCACGCAGGCGCGGCCCGAGACGGTGCCGATGCCGGTGATGACGCCGCCCCCTGGCACCTCGCCGCCATACATCCCGTTCGCGGCCAGCGGCGAGAGCTCCAGGAAGGGCGCGCCGGGGTCGAGCAGCCGCTCGACACGCTGGCGCGGCAAGAGCTTGCCGCGGGCGGTGTGCTTGGCGCGCGCGGCCTCACTGCCGCCCAGCGCGGCTTCGGCCGTGCGGGCGGCGAGCTGATCGAGCAGCGCCTGCATGGCGGCGGCGTTGGCGCGGAATTCCTCGCTGCGGGGGTTGATGCTGGTCATCTTGAGGGGCTCCGCCCCTCAAGCGCCCCGGCAGGAAACCCGGTTTCCTGCAGCTTCGGATTCATGTGGGTCTCACGCCGTTTCACGGAACAACTCCCGGCCGATCAGCAGGCGGCGGATCTCACTGGTCCCCGCGCCGATCTCATAGAGCTTCGCATCGCGCAGCAGCCGGCCCGTCGGATACTCGTTGATGTAGCCATTGCCGCCCAGGATCTGGATGGCGTCCAGCGCGGCCCGCGTCGCCTCCTCGGCGGCAAACAGGATCGCACCCGCTGCATCCTTGCGCGTCGTCTTGCCCGCATCGCAGGCGCGCGCCACCGCATAGACATAGGCGCGCGCCGCGTTGAAGCGCGTGTACATGTCCGCGACCTTGCCCTGGATGAACTGGAACTCGCCGATCGCCTGGCCGAACTGCTTGCGCTCATGGATGTAGGGCACCACGACATCGAGACAGGCCTGCATGATGCCCAAGGGCCCCGCGGCCAGCACCGCGCGTTCGTAGTCCAGGCCCGACATCAGCACGCGCACGCCGCCATTCACGGCGCCCAGGACATTCTCCTCCGGCACCTCGCAATCCTCGAAGACGAGCTCCGAGGTGGGCGAGCCGCGCATGCCGAGCTTGTCGAGCTTCTGCGCCGGCGTGAAACCCTTCATGCCGCGCTCGACGATGAAGGCGGTGATCCCCTTCGGCCCCGCTTCCGGATCGGTCTTGGCATAGACGATCAGCGTCTCGGCATAATGCGCGTTGGTGATCCACATCTTCGTGCCGTTCAGCACGTAGCGGTCGCCGCGCTTCTCGGCCCTGAGCTTCATGGACACCACGTCCGAGCCCGCCCCCGGCTCGCTCATCGCAAGCCCGCCCAGATGCTCCCCGCTGATGAGCTTGGGCAGGTATTTCGCCTTCTGCGCCGCATTGCCGTTGCGGGCGAGCTGGTTCACGCAAAGGTTGGAATGCGCGCCATAGCTGAGGCCCACGCTGGCGGAAGCGCGGCTGACTTCCTCGACGGCGACGCAATGCGCGAGGTAGCCCATGCCCGCCCCGCCATGCTCCTCATCCACCGTGATCCCGTGCAGGCCGAGCGCCCCCATCTCCGGCCAGAGGAAGCGCGGGAATTCGTCGGTGCGGTCGATCTCGGCCGCGATGGGCGCCACGCGGTCCGTCGCGAAGCCGCGCACGCTGTCGCGCAGCGCGTCGATCTCCTCGCCGAGACCGAAATCCAGACTGGGGATGTTCGTGTTGGGGATCACCTGGCTGCTTCCTCGCCCGCGGGCTCGTTGTTCTGGTGGCCCCCCATCATCCCCCAGAGCGACGCGCCGCGGCAAGCCGGCACTTCATTCGCCGGCACCCACGCCCACCGCCTGCCGCGGCCGGTCAGCGCAACGGCGTGGCGTCGCGCCGCAACTCGATCGCCAGCGGTGGGTCATCGGTGGCCAGGACATCCACCCCAAGCAGGAGCGCGCGGTGAATCGTCTCGCCGTGATTGGCGCCCCAGACGGAAAGCCGCAGCCCCTCCGCCCGCAGCGCATCGCGCAGCGACTTGCTGGCGCCCTTCACATGCACGCCGATCTCGGTCGCGCCCAGCGCCTGGCATTCGCGCACCAGATCGGCCACCGGGGTGCCGTGCAGCGTCGGGCCATCCACGAGCCAGACCACTTGCTCGAACCCGCCGATGGCGGAGGCTTCCGCCACCGAAGGGCGCTCGAAGCTCATCATGATGGTGCGGGGCTTGAGGCCCAGGCTGTCCAGCAGCCGGCCGCAGCGCGCGACGAGGCCCGGATAGGGGCGCTTCTCCGGGTCGGCCTTCACCTCGAGGCGCAGGCGCTGCGCCGAGGGGCCGATCAGGGCCGCGACCTCGCTCAGATGCGGCAGGCATTCGCCGCCCGTCCCCTTCACGCGCAGCCGTTGCAGCTCCGCCCAGGAAAGTCCCGCGACGGGGCCCGAGCCATCGGTCGTGCGGTCCAGCGTGGCGTCATGGATGACGACGGGCTCGCCTTCCGCGCTCGCATGCACATCGAATTCGATCTGTTCGGCGGGCCAGGTGAGTGCCTTGCGAAAGGCAAGCAGGCTGTTCTCAGGCCAAAGGAAGGCGCCCCCCCTGTGGCTCGCGATCTCGGTGCGGTCCATGGCGAACCTCTTCCAAGATGGCAGGAAAACGTCAAGCGGGGCTGACAGCCAAAATTAGCCGTCAGTCGGACATCAGCTCCAGAGGCCACCCGCGATGGCGTCATTCATTTCGGAAATGAACTGGAGATCGGCCGCATCGCTCTCGCATTCGCGCAGCACGGCATGGGCGAGAGAGGCGACCTGGCTGCGCAGCGGCGCCGGCAACTGGTTGGCGGGGTCCATCACGAGGCCCAGCACCACATCCCACAAGCGGCGATTATCGGCCCGCGCGCGGGCAAGGGCCGTCGGGCTCTGCTCGGCCAGCGCCTCGCGGATGCTGCGATTGGCGCGCACGAAGACCTCGGCCTCCATCTGACGGGGCGTGCGGCGCTGGCGATAGGCGGCGGCGGCATCGGGGCGGGGCGCGGTGTCTGCGAGCATGAAGGCCTCTGGTCAGGACAGGAAGGGAGCCGGGCGGCGTTTTGCCGGCCCGTGGGCGCTGGAAATCAGCGGAAGAGCGAGAGCAGGGCCTGCGGCGCCTGGTTCGCGATGGAGAGCGACTGCGTGCCGAGCTGCTGGCGGATCTGCAGCGCCTGCAGGCGGGCGCTTTCCTTCGCCAGATCGGCATCCACGAGCGAGCCGAGGCCGCTTTCCATGGAGTCCATCTTCTGGCGGTTGGTGCTCAGCGCGCCGTCAATGTCGCGCGCATCGGCGCCGAACTTGGACAGCGCGGTGTTCAGCGCCAGCTCCACCGTGGCGAAGGTCTTGATGTTCGACGCTGCCGCGCCGCCGCCGAAATTCGCCTCGTCGCCATAGGCCGCGATCGTGTCCGCCAGCGGACCCGTGGCGCTGGCATCGCCATTGCCCAGCATGACGCGCGCCTGCTCCGAGGTCATCGCGGTGCCGGCGTTGAAGACGAAGGCCTCGGGCTCCTCGAAGGTGCCGGCGATGTCACGGCCGCCGGTGGCGACGCGCGTGTCGAAGGTCAGCGTCGAGGCATCCACGCCGGTGATGTTCAGCGTGTTGCCGCGCTCGTTGCGGACCACGCCCGTGTTCTGCGCGGTGCTCGTGGCATTCTTGTTGGAGTCCTGCGAACCCAGGAGGCTGCGGCCATTGTAGCTGGCATCGCCCAGCGCCCGGTTGGTCTGGTTGACCAGGTTCTCGAAATCCTTGGTGTAGGTCTCGCGGTCCGAGGTGCTCAGCGTGTCCGAGGAGAGCTTGGTCAGCGTCTCACGGATCTTGGTGAGGTTCTTGGAGGCCTCGTTCAGCGCGCCGAGAGTGGTCTCCAGCAGGCCCTTGGTGGAGCCGAGCTGCTCATTCGCGGCGCCGAGGCCTGCGATGTCGCCGCGGACGCGCTGGGCCACGGCATAGGCCGCGCCGTCATCCTTCGCATCGGAGACGCGAAAGCCGGTGGAGATGCGCTTTTGCGTCGCCGCCATTTCCTCATTGGTGCGGTTGAGCGACTGCAGCGCCACCATCGCACCGACATTGGTCTGAACCGAGTTCATCGTCATTGGGGGTTTTCCCTTTGCTCGAAAGGAGGCCGGGGGATCCGACCTCCTTTCCAAAACTGGCAGGGAAAAGCCAAAAAACGGTTAAGCGAGCCCGCTCAGATATCAGCGTAGATGTGTGTCTCGGCCTTGGCGCCGGGCTGCGTCACCGCACCCTGGCGGGCCGGGCCCACCGTCTGGGCGTACTTCCACAGCACGCCCGAATTGAAGTTATGCCCGCGCGGCTTCCACTCGGCCCGGCGCTTCGCCAGCTCCTCATCGGAGAGCAGCACGTCGATCGTGCCCTTCTCGGCGTCGATCACGATCTTGTCGCCGTTCTGCAGCAGGCCGATGGGGCCGCCCACCGCCGCCTCGGGACCCACATGGCCGATGCAGAAGCCACGCGTGGCGCCGGAGAAGCGGCCATCGGTGATGAGCGCCACCTTGTCGCCCATGCCCTGGCCGTAGATGGCGCTGGTGGTGGAGAGCATCTCGCGCATGCCGGGGCCGCCCTTCGGGCCCTCGTAGCGGATGACGATGACGTCGCCCGGCTTGTAGGCGCGCTGGTCCACCGCGGCGAAGGCATCCTCCTCGCAGTCGAAGCACAGGGCCGTGCCCTCGAAGCGCAGCTTCTCCATGCCGGCGATCTTCACGATGCCGCCATCGGGCGCCAGGTTGCCGAAGAGGCTCACCACGCCGCCGATCTTGCTGATCGGGTGGGAGACGGGGCGCACCACATCCTGGTTGGTCGGGAAGACCACGTCCTTGTGGTTCTCGGCCAGCGTCTTGCCGGTGACGGTCATGGCGTCGCCATGCAGCAGGCCGCCATCAAGCAGCGCCTTGATGATGACCGGGATGCCGCCGATGTTGTGCACGTCCAGCGCCACATACTTGCCGCCGGGCTTGAGGTCGGCGATGTGCGGCGTGTCGCGCATCAGGCGGGCCACCTCCTCCAGCGGGAAGTCGATGCCGCACTCATTGGCGATGGCGGGCAGGTGCAGCGCGGCATTGGTGGAGCCACCCGTGGCGCCCACGATGCGCGCCGCATTCTCCAGCGCCTTGCGCGTCACGATGTCCCGCGGGCGGAGCTGCTTGCGGATCAGGTCCACCACCTGGAAGCCGGACTTGTAGGCGTATTCGTCGCGCTCGGTGTCGGGCGCCGGCGCGCCGGCCGAATAGGGCAAGGCGAGGCCGATGACTTCCGAGATGCAGGCCATGGTGTTGGCGGTGAACTGGCCGCCGCAGGCGCCCGCACCCGGGCAGGCATGCTCTTCCAGCTCCTTCAGCTCCTCGTCGGACATGTTGCCCGCCGCGTGCTGGCCGACCGCCTCGAAGACGTCGAGCACGGTCACGTCGCGGCCGCGATGGCGGCCCGGCATGATGGACCCGCCATAGAGGAAGACGGAGGGCACGTTCAGGCGGCACATCACCATCATCATGCCCGGCAGCGTCTTGTCGCAGCCGGCGACACCCACCAGCGCGTCATAGCAATGACCGCGCATGGTGAGCTCGACGGAATCGGCGATGACCTCGCGGCTGACCAGCGAGGACTTCATCCCCTGGTGGCCCATGGCGATGCCATCGGTCACGGTGATGGTGGTGAACTCGCGCGGTGCGCCGCCGGCCGCGGCCACGCCGCGCTTCGCCGCCTGCGCCTGGCGAGAGAGCGCGATGTTGCAGGGGGCGGCCTCATTCCAGCAGGAGGCCACGCCGACCAGCGGGCTCTCGATCTCCTCGCGCGTCATGCCCATCGCGAAGTAGTAGCTGCGATGCGGCGCGCGCTCGGGGCCGACCGTCACATGGCGGCTCGGCAGCTTGGACTTGTCCCACTTGGTCATTGGCGTGTTCCTCGGTGTCTCAACTCAGTTTGCGATGCGGGCCAGCGCCGCGTCCAGACGGGCGATCTCGGCCGTGAAATTCTCGAGGCGCTCGCGGTTTTCCTCGATCACCTCTTCCTTCGCCTTGGCCATGAACTCGGCATTGGCGAATTTCTTCTCGATCTTGCCGATCTCGGCGGCGGCGGCGGTGCGGGCCTTGGTCAGGCGGGCGCGTTCGGCGCCGAGGTCGATGACATCGGCGAGCGGCAGCATCAGCGTCGCCTCGCCCACCACCACCTGGGCCACGCCGGCGGGCGGCGCGCCTTCCAGTGTTTCGATCTCGGTCACACGCGCCAGGCGCTGGATCGCCTCCAGCCAGGATTGCGCGCGCGCCATCGTCTCGGGCGACGCACCCTGCACCAGCAGCTTCGTCTTCACCGAAGGCGGCACATTCACCTCGGAGCGCACGGCGCGCACCTCGGAGATGAGGCGCACGATGCCATCCAGCTCCGCCCGCGCGGCCTCCGCGCCCTGCACCGCACTGGCTTGCGGCCAGGGCGCCTTGATCAGGCTCGCCGTGCCGCCGTAACCCAACTGCGTCCAGAGCTCCTCCGTCACGAAGGGCATGACGGGGTGCAGCAGGCGCAGGATCACGCCCAGCACATGCTGCGCGGCACCCTTCACCTCCTCCTTCTCGGCACCATCCGGCCCGTTCAGGACCGGCTTGGCAAACTCAAGAAACCAGTCGCAGAAGCTGTTCCAGGTGAAGCGGTAGAGCGCCGCCGCGTAGTCATCGAAGCGGAAGGCATCGAGCGCCGCCCCAGCCTCGGCCGCCGCCTGATTCGCGCCGTCCAGGATCCAGCGCGCCAGCGGCGTGGCGGCTGTGGCGGGATGCCAACCCGGCCGCGCCGCGATGCCGTTCATCTCGCAGAAGCGCGCCGCGTTCCACAGCTTGGTGGCGAAGGCGCGGTAGCCCTCCATCCGCTGCTTGGAGAGCTTGATGTCCCGCCCCGGCGAGGCCAGCGCGCAGAGCGTGAAGCGCACCGCATCCGCGCCATGCGCGTCGATGAGCTCGAGCGGGTCGAGGACATTGCCCTTCGACTTGCTCATCTTGGCCCCCTTCTCGTCGCGCACCAGGCCATGGATGACCACATGCTTGAAGGGGACCTCGCCCATGAAGTGGATCCCCATCATCATCATCCGGGCGACCCAGAAGAAGATGATGTCGAAGCCCGTCACCAGCACGTCGGTCGGGTAGTGCTTCTTCAGCTCCGCCGTGCTCTCCGGCCAGCCCAGCGTGGAGAAGGGCCAGAGCGCCGAGCTGAACCAGGTGTCCAGCACATCCTCGTCGCGCGTCAGTTCCACGTCGCGCCCGAATTGCGCCCGCGCCGCCGCCTGCGCGCCCGCCTCGTCCCGCGCCACGAAGACGCTGCCCTCGGGGCCGTACCAGGCGGGGATGCGATGCCCCCACCAGAGCTGGCGGGAGATGCACCAGGGCTGGATGTCGCGCATCCAGGCGAAGAAGGTGTTCTCCCACTGCTTGGGCACGAACTCGGTCTTGCCGGTCTCGACGGCCTCGATCGCGGGCTTGGCCAGCGTCGCCGCGTCGCAATACCATTGCAGCGTCAGCCGCGGCTCGATCGGCACGCCCGAGCGGTCGCCATGCGGGACCATGTTGGTGTGCGGCTCGGCCTTCACCAGAAGTTCCAGGCGCTCCAGCTCCGCCAGGATGGCCTTGCGCGCCACGAAGCGGTCCTGCCCCGCAAGGCCGCGCACGAATTCCGGGTCGGCCACGCCGGGCACTTCACGCAGATCGGCCGCGATCTCGTCCAGCCAGATCCGCGCCTCGGCATCCAGCACGGAGGGCATGGGCAGCTCATGCCGGCGGCCCACCCCATAATCGTTGAAGTCATGCGCGGGGGTGATCTTCACGGCCCCCGTGCCCTTCTCCGGGTCGCTGTAGTCATCGGCGACGATCGGGATCAGGCGGCCAGTCAGCGGCAGGATGGCGCGCTGGCCGACGAGGTCCTTGAACCGCTCATCCTCGGGGTGAACCGCAATCGCCGTATCGCCCAGCATGGTCTCGGGCCGCGTCGTCGCCACCTCGATGAAGCGGCCGGGCATGCCCTCCACCGGGTAGCGCAGCGTCCAGATATGGCCCTTCACCTCGCGGCTCTCGACCTCGAGGTCCGAGATCGCGGTCTGGAACACCGGGTCCCAGTTCACCAGGCGCGTGTCGCGGTAGATCAGCCCTTCCTGGTGCAGCCGGACAAACACCTCGATGACCGCCTTGGAAAGGCCCTCATCCATGGTGAAGCGCTCACGGGGCCAGTCGAGCGAAGCGCCCAGGCGGCGGAGCTGGCGGGTGATGGTGCCCCCGCTCTCGGCCTTCCAGTCCCAGATGCGCTGCAGGAAGGCCTCGCGCCCCATGCCCTTGCGCGTCAGGCCCTGGCCGCCGATCAGCCGTTCCACCACCATCTGCGTCGCGATGCCGGCATGGTCGGTGCCCGGCATCCAGAGCGCGTCGCGCCCCTGCATGCGGCGGTAGCGCACCAGCACATCCTGCAGCGTGTTGTTCAGCGCGTGGCCGATATGCAGGCTGCCCGTGACATTGGGCGGCGGTATGACGATGGTGAAGGGCGCGGCATTGCGCGCGGGGTCCGCGCTGAACGCGCCGGAGGCTTCGGAAGCGGCATAAAGCCGCGCTTCCAGGGAGGCGGGGTCGAAGGCCTTGTCGAGCATGCCGGACTGGTCCAACGCGCGGGGCGGCGCGTCAAGCCCCGCTGACGCTGATCAGCCCCCCGCCGCGCAGCGGCATGCTCTCCCCGCGGAGCAGCCTACCCCTGCCGGGCCATGACGCGCTCGATCTCGGCGCGGACCAGGCGCTCCACCGTCGCCGGCAGATGCGCGTCGAGCCAGGCCTTCAGCAGCGGCCGCAATTCCTCGCGCACCACATCCTCGATGGTCGGCCCGCCCCGGCTCACGCTGGCGCTGCGCTCCTGCGAGACGGCGCGGCTGAGCTGGCCGAGCGCCGCGGCCGCCGCCGCGGCGGCCAGCGGGTCGAGCAGATTGGGGGCGGTGGCCGAAGGCTCGGGCGCCGGGCTGGGATGGAGAGGTTGCATGATGTTCGTGGGCACCCGCGTGGGCGTTGGCGCGACGGCCGGTGCGGCCACCAGCGGTGGTGGGACGAGCGGCGGCGGCGGAGGCGGCTCGACGGCGCGCGGGGGCGGCGGCGGCTCGGGCGGCGGCGGTTGGGGCGCGGGGGGCGGCTCGGGCGGCCCCGCGAGTTTCTCCGGCGGCGCGATCATCATCTCCGGCGTCAGCTGGATGGCCTCCGCGGCCGGCGCGGCCGGCGGCGGGGCCGGCTCCTCCTCGTTCAGGATCTTCCGGATGGAGGCCAGGATGTCATCCATCGAGGGGTCGGCACCGCCGGGCGGGGTCTGGCCGGACACGGTTCAGCGCCGTGCGGAGACGTTGGAATAGTCGCCCAGGCCGGCCCAGCGGTTGCGCACCGCCTGATAATAGGCGGCCATGTCATAGAACTCGACATTGAGGCCGAGATCCTGCGCGGTGAGCCGCCCGACCGAACCCGCCAGCGCGTAGGAGCCGGTGACGACCTGCGCCAGCGCGTTCACCAGGCTGGTGCGCGCGTTCAGCAGTTCCTGCTCGGCGTTCAGCACGTCGAGCGTGGTGCGGCTGCCCACGATGGCCTCGCGCTGCACGCCGTCCAGCGCAATCTCCTGCGCGCGGATCTGCACGCGCACGCTGGTCACGGCGGCACGGGCGCTGGTCAGCGTTTCCCAGGCACGGGCCGCGGCCTCGGCGGCCGCACGGCGCGACTCGTCGACCTGGGCCAGGTTCTGCTGCGCCACCTGCCGCGCCTGGCGGACGGCGGAGTATTCCGCGCCGCCCTGGTAGATCGGCGCCGAGAGGTTCAGCGTCACCTGCCCGCCATTCTGGCGCGTGTGCGGCAGGTTTACGTTGTCGTTGCGGAAGGCCTGGGCATTGCCCGAAAGCTGCGGCATGAGCGCCGAGGCCTGGACGTCGATATTGTCGCGCGCGGCGGCGGCGTTGAAGAGGGCGGCGACCACGCTCGGGTTGCTGGAGACCGCCATGGACTGCGCCTCGGCCTGGCTGCGGACCGGGAGTTGCAGCGGCTGCGGGTTGGTCAGCCGGCGCGGCTCCTCCCCGATCACGCGCGCATAGACGGAGCGCGCGATCTGCAGATTGCCCTCGGCCTGGACCCGGGCGGTGCGGGCGCCGGCCAGGCGGCTTTCCGCCTGCGCCACGTCGGTGCGGGTGATCTCACCCACGCGGAAGCGCTCGTTCGTCGCCTGCAGCTGGCGGGCCAGCACCTGCTCGTTGTTGATGTTGAGCCGCAGCAGCTCGCCATTCTGGATGACGCTGATATAGGCCGAAACGGCGTCGCCCAGCACCTGCTGTTCGGTCGCGATCAGGCGGGCGCGCTGCGCGAGGACGAGGTTCTCGGCCTGGCGGGTCTGCGCCGTGGTGCGGCCGCCGCGATAGATCGGCTGGGTCAGCGTGACGGTCGCGGTGGCGGGTGCCCGCTCCTGCCGGATGGTGGTGGATTGCGGGAAGGCGGGGTCGCGGAAGAAGAAGCTGCCGTCGTTGCGGAATTGCTGCACCTGGCTGCGCGTGCGGACATCGGCCGCGCCATAGCTGCCCGCCATCACCACCGTGGGACGCCAGCCGGCGAGTGCCTGGGGCACGCCCTCATCCACGCCGCGCAGCTGGGCGCGGGCGGCGAGCAGTGTCGGGTTGTTGTTGTAGGCAATGGCGAGGGCCTCCTTCAGCGTCTGGGCCTGCGCGCCGCTGCCGACCGTGACCGCCATGACGGCCGCGGCCGCGAGGAGTGTCGCCTTCATCCCCTGATGCATCGGTCCATGTCCCCTTCAAGCTTCCCGGCGGAGTATAGCCTACCCCTGCCGCGTCGCGCCAAGGGCCGCGCGCCGCCTTTGGGGCCTCGTCACAAAATGAAACCTGTCAAAAAATGATATTCGTCACAGAACAAAGCCCGGGGCGGCGGCGAACTCGGCGAGCAAGGGCGCGGCGGCGTCCAGGCCCGCGACCTCGCTGACCGCGCCGCCGGCGCGACGCAACAGGATGCCGCGGCCCACGGGCCCGCCCTCGCGCCGCACCGTGACCAGCCGGCCACCCTCGCCCAGCTGGGACAAGAGCGCGCTCGGCACCTCCTCGACCATGCCTTCGATCAGGATCAGCCGGAAGGGCGCGCCAGCCGGCGCGCCGAGGCGTGGGTCGCCCTGCTGGACCACCGGCCGATTCTCGGTGAGTGAGAAGTCCAGCGCGTGGCGCGCGGCGGCGGCGAGGGCCGGGTCGCTCTCGATCGCCGTCACCTGCAGGCCCATCCGCGCCAGCACCGCCGCGCCGTAGCCCGTGCCGGCGGCGAGGACCAGGGCGCGCTCGCCCGGCTGGGGCAGCGCCATCTGCAGCAGGCGCGCCAGCGCCATGGGCGAGAGCATGGCCCGCCCGCCGGACAGCGGCACCTGGGCATCGGCATAGGCGCGCTCGCGCAGTGCCTCGGGGACGAAATTCTCCCGCGGCAGCTCGTCCATCGCCTGGAGCAGCAGGGGGTCGGTCACGCCGTTGGGGGTCAGCTGCCCGTCGCGCATGAAGCGGCGTGCCCGGGCGAAATCCACATCCAAAGCGAGCATTCTCATCTCCTGGCCGGCCTTGGCGCCGTTATAGGACGGGCGGCCTGCGGCGGAAAGCGCGCGGGCGCGGCATTCCCCGCCTTGACCCGGCGGCGCGCCCGGCCGATACAGCGGGGCCTTGGGGTCCGATGGCCGAGTGGTCAGGCACAGGTCTGCAAAACCTGCTACGGCGGTTCAATTCCGCCTCGGACCTCCAAGCGCCCTTTCCTGCAACAGCATGTTTCCGGCATGGTTGCTGGCCCGATGCGCCGGAGCCCGCCATGCCCCCTCCCCTGATGGTCCGCTTCCATGGCGGCGAAGCCGGCCCCTGGCGCGTCAACAGTCTGCGCGCGCTGGCGGGCGATCCCCTGCCGGCGGTGGCGCGCATCGCCGTGCAGGAGGGCGCCGCCAGCCCGCGCGCGGGCGCCATCGCCTGGACCCTGAGCGGGAGCACCGGGAACCTGCGCTACACCGAGCGCGCCGAAGCCGATTCGCTCGCCGCGCGGCAGCAGGGGCTCTCCCGCCCCCAGGCGCGCCGCGCCGCGCTGATCCCCATCCGCAAGAGCGAGCCCTGGTGGGCGCTGGCGCAGGATGAGCGGCGCGCCATCCTGGAGGCGGAATCGCGCCATATCGCCATCGGCATGGACTACCTCCCCGCCATCGCGCGGCGCCTGCATCACAGCCGCGAACTGGGCGAGCCTTTCGACTTCCTCACCTGGTTCGAATACGCGCCGGAGCACGAGGCCGCCTTCGACGAGATGCTGGCGCGGCTGCGCGCGCAACGCGAATGGGATTTCGTGGAGCGCGAGGTGGAAATCCGTCTTGTGCGAGAAGCCGGCTGAGGGGTGGTTGCGCTCCCGCACCACCCCTGCTAGTTCCCCGCTCATGGTGATCCGGCGTGGCGCAGCGGTAGCGCAGCGGACTGTTAATCCGTTGGTCGTAGGTTCGAATCCTACCGCCGGAGCCATCCCCGACACAGTCCTCCCCGCCCCTCTGCGATCGCCCTGATCGCCAGCGCTGCGGTCGCAACTGGCGCACGGGGGCCGCCCCTGGAGCGCCGCATCCACGATGCTCGTCGTGACCGGCCCGAACCGCCCTCAGGCCGCCCGCGCCACCAGCCGCACCGCGCCCCTCGGCACCACCGCATGCACGGCGGCCCGCAGGCAGGAGCGCCAGCGCCGCCGGCTCGGCTGCCAGAACCAGGCCCTGGCCTGCCAACCCAGATGCGCCAAGCGGCGCCCCTCCTCCTCCGCCAGCTCCGCCCGCGCCTCGGCCACGAAGGCCCGGCCGCAGCGCCAGGCGCCCGCATCCCGCGCGCGGATGGCCCCCGCATAGCGGTCCAGCACCGTCGCGACGGCGAGGCAGCCCGCCCGCACCTCGCTGCTCAGCGAATCGGCGCGATGCATGTGCAGCCCCTGCGGGCGCGGCGCATAGGCGACCGGCCCATGCAGCGCGAGGCGGATCCAGAGGTCCCAATCCTCCGCCTGGCCGAGCGAGACATCGAAAGCACCCACCGCCTCCACCGCCGCGCGCGAGGCGAGCACGACCGAGGTGCAGACCGGATTCTCGCCATAGACCAGCCCGGCGCCACCCGCGCCGAGCCAGCCGATGTCGCCGGTCCAGGGCTCGTCCGGCGGCGCCACGGCGGCGGCGAAGCGCGGCATGTAGCCGATCAGCCGCGGCTCGCGCCGGTTGTCGGCGTAGAGCGTCTCGTATTCGCCGAAGCTCAGCGCCGTCTCGGGATGCGCCTTATGCCAGGCGAGTCGCTCGGCGATGCGGTCGGGCTGCCAGATGTCGTCCGCGTCGAGGAAACCCACCACCGGCGCGCGCGCCACGGCGAGACCCGCATTGCGCGCCGCCGCGGCCCCCTCGCCGCCCGTGCGGCGCAGCACGCGGATGGGCAGGCCGTTCGCCTCCGCCGTGGCGAGGAAGGCGGCCGTGCCATCGGTCGAGCCGTCATCCACGATGATGACCTCGAGGCCGTCCACGGGCACGGCCAGCGCGCTCGCCATGGCGCGCGGCAGCCATTCCAGGCAGTTGCGCGTGGGGATGATGACGGAAAGCCGGGGCGCGCTCACGAATGCGCCTCCTTGGCAGGGCGCGCGGCGCCTGATCCAGGCCGCTCCGCGCCCGGGATCACGCGCGCGAGCCGCCGCGCCGCGAAGCGCCGGCCCTGCCGCGCCAGGCGCGCCACCTCCTGCCATTCCAGCCGCGCCCAGAGGCCGGCGGCCGTCGCGTCATGCAGCCAGGGATAGCGCCGCACGGCCGGGCGGCCGACGACACCCTTCTCCGGGCAGTCGCGGGCGCGGCCGAAGCCCAGCAGCGAAGGGCCGGGCAGGCCCTGCTGCGCGCGAATGAAATCCAGCGCGGCGCGGAGGCGCCTCGGCCCGGCCAGGGCCCGCAGCATCGCCAGCACGCGCGGCAGATCCTCCAGCCGCTGGATGCCGGGCTTCAGCGCCTCATCCTCCGGCTGGCAGGGGCCGTGGTGGTCGCGGATGGTGAGCGGCACGACCTTGTGGCCCAGCGCGCGCATGGCGCGGATCTCGTTGCTCACGAAGGTCTCGGACAGCACCGGGAAGGAGGAGAGCACGTAGAGCAGGTTGAGCGGCCGGACCGGGGCCTCGGGGGCCATCTGCGCTGCGGGGACGGGATCGAAGGGCATGGGCGGGCTCCAGGGCGGGTGCCCGGGTCTCCGCAAGGCCCATGCCAAGGCGGCGCTCGCAGCCTGCCTCGCAACCGGCGAGTGGCGCCCTGCCGTGAGGCTGATCCACGCCTTTGGCGAAGCCGCCAAAGACGATCAGACTCAGAGGATCGGGCTCAGCACCGCCGCGAAATTGTTCCAGAGCTGGCGGTACAGAGGCCAGGCCTCCACCTCGGCCAGGCTCACCGTGCGCGAGCGCGCCAGGTATTCCGCCTGCTGCGCGCGGACCAGCGCGGTCGCGCCTTCGTCCTGCAGCAGGATGTTGTTCTCGTAGTTCAGGTCGAAGCTGCGCCGGTCCATGTTGGCCGAGCCGATCAGCGTCACCTCGCCATCCATCGTCAGCGTCTTGCTGTGCAGCAGGCCGCCCTCGTATTCGCGGATATGCACACCGGCGGCCAGCAACTCGGCGTAGTAGCTGCGGCAGGTGGCGGCGACCGCCCAATTGTCGTTGCGCGCGGGAAAGACGATCGTCGTCCGCACGCCCCGGTTGCCGGCGGCGCGCAGGGCATCCTGCAGGGAGGGGTCGGGCACGTAATAGGGTGTCGTGATCACCAGTTCCCGCCGGGCGGCGTAGATCAGGCTCTGGAACATCTCGGGCATGGCCGAATGCCGCATCGTGGGGCCGGAGGCGACGACCTGCGCCACGAAGCCGCCCGCGCGCGGCT
This sequence comes from Sediminicoccus sp. BL-A-41-H5, assembly GCF_050632405.1. Classification (NCBI taxonomy): domain Bacteria; kingdom Pseudomonadati; phylum Pseudomonadota; class Alphaproteobacteria; order Acetobacterales; family Roseomonadaceae; genus Sediminicoccus; species Sediminicoccus sp. BL-A-41-H5. The sequence goes on from NZ_CP192601.1 coordinate 609,501, forward strand.
CGGGCATCGGCGCCCAGAGCAGCTCGCTCAGATCCTCCTCGGCCCAGGCCATCCAGTCCGTGACGAAGAGGTGCTGGTTCTGCCGCGCGACGGGTCCCTCGAAGCGCATCACCACATCCACCCAGGGGGCGAATTTCGCCTTGGGCAGGAAGGCGGCATCGGCGCAGTTCTGGCTGCCGCACCAGGTGATGGCGTGGTCGATCACCGTGATCTTGCGGTGGTTGCGCAGGTCAAGCCGCCCATGCAGCGCGCCCAGCACCGGAAGCCCCACCGGCAGCGCGCGGGCCTGGCGCACGCCGGCCTCGCCCATCATCCGCCAGAGCGGGCTCTTGATAAGCGCGCGGGAGCCGATGTCATCCACCAGCACCCGGCAGGTCACGCCGCGCCGGGCGGCACGCGCCACCGCCTCGGCCACGCGGGTGCCGTTGTGGTCGGGCAGCCAGATGTAGAAGAGCAGATGGACATGCTCGCGCGCCGCCTCGATGTCGGCGACGAGCATGCCGATGGTCGCGTCCGAATTCCCGGAGAGCCGGGCCGTGTTGCCGCCCACCGCCGGATAGCCGCCGATGGACTGGCCCACGCGGAACAGGCCCTCCAGCCGCTCGGGCACGGCGGCGGGCGTGCCCATGCTGGCGGGTGCCGGCAGCTTCGCCAGCACCTTCTGCATGCGCGCCACGCGGCGCCGGCCGATATTGGTCTCGCCCAGCAGCAGGTAGCCCAGCAGCCCCAGCACCGGCAGCACCAGCACCACCACCATCCAGGAGATGCGCGACGCCGGGTCCCGGTGCGGGCGCAGCAGGATGCGGGTGATGACCAGCGCCTGTACCAGCAGGTGGAAGGCGATGATCATCCGACGAGGAAGGGTTTGCCCTGCACGTCGTAGTCGGGATAGCCCAGCGTCTGCCGCAGCGCGGCCGGCGTCAGCGCGAGGGCGGACTCGGCGCCACCGGCCACCAGTTCGGCCAGGCCCGCCTGCATCCCCGCGATGGCCGGCGAGAGCATGGCCGTCGGATAGGTGCCGATCTTGATGCCGAGCGCCTCCGCCTCGGGCCGCGTCGGGATGCGGCGCCCCGGCCCGGGCGAGAGCACGGCGAAGGAGGGGCGGCCCTGCGCGGCGGCGACCGCGCGGCGGAACTCATCATCATCGGCCGGGCTGTCGAGGAAGAGGATGTCGGCCCCCTCCTCCACATACATCTCGATGCGCGCCACCGCCTCGTCGATGCCCTGGGTCGGGCGGCAATCGGTGCGGGCCAGCACCAGGATTCCGCTGTCCTTCGCCGCCTGGACGGCCGCGCGGATCTTCATCCGCGCCTCCTCGCGCGGCAGGCAGGGCTTGCCGGAGGAGGTGAGCTGGCGCGGCGTGATCTTGTCCTCGATGAGGATCGCCGCCGCGCCCGCCCGGCCATAGGCGCGCACGGTGCGCTGCACGTTCAGCGGGTTGCCATAGCCATGGTCGCCATCGGCCAGGATCAGCGTGTCCGGGGCCGCGCCATGCACCATGTGGAAGCTGTCGAACATCTCGGCGAAGGAGATGAGGTCGAGATCCGGCCCGCCCAGCCGGCTCGCCGCCACGCAGGAGCCGGAGAGGAAGGCCGTCCTGTAGCCCGCCCCGGCGGCGAGCTTGGCGCTCAGCCCGTCCCAGACGGCGGGCATGGTGACGAAGCCCGGTTGGGCGAGAAGCGAGCGCAGGCGTTCAGGCGGGGTCATGGCATTCCTCAGCATTGCTGGGGAAAGGCTAGGCCCGCCCTGCCCGCGCTTCAATCCACCGTGATGCGCCCCGCCCGCACCACGCGCTGCCAGCGTGCGATCTCGCCGGCCTGGAAGACCGCGAATTGCGCCGGGCTGCTGGCGACGATCTCGAAGCCCAGTTCGCTGAGGCGCGCGGCGACCGCGGGCGCGCGCAGCCCGGCCTCCGCCACCGCATGCACGCGCTGCACCAGCGCCTCGGCCATGGCCGGCGGTCCGCCGAAACCCTGCCAGGAATAGACGACGAAATCCGGCAGCCCCAGCTCCACCGCCGTCGGCACCTGCGGCAGCAGCGGGCTGCGCGCCTCGGAGGTGATGAGGATGGGGCGCACCCGACCCTCCGCGATATGCGGCATGATGGAGCCGAGATTCTGGAAGGAGAGCTGCACCGTCCCCTGCAGCAGCGCCGTGGTCGCCGGTGCGCCGCCCTGGAAGGGGATATGCGTGATGTCGGTGTTCGTCGCCTGGCGGAACATCTCCATGGTCAGGTGATCGGAGGAGCCGGCGCCGCTGGTCGAATAGCTGGCATTGCGCCCCGGCGCGCGCAGCCAGGCCAGCACGCCCGAGAGGTCGGTGGCCGGCAGCGCACCGCTGTTGATCACCAGCACATTGGGCGTGCGCACCGTCTGCATGATGCGGGTGAGCTGCGTCAGCGGGTCGTAGCCGAGGTTGGGCCGCAGCGCGACGTTGATCGCCCAGGTGCTGATCGGCGCATGCATCAGCGTGTAGCCATCGGGGGCCGAGCGGATCACCTGCCGCGCGCCGACCTCGCCCGTCGCGCCCGGCCGGTTCTCGACCGTCACGGCGCGGCCGGTGGCGGACTGCATGGATTGCGCCATGGCGCGGGCGATGATGTCGGAGGAGGAGCCGGGCGCGAAGGGCACGATGATCGTGACGGCGCGCGTCGGCCAGTCGGACTGCGCGAGGGCGGCGCCGGGCGCCAGCGCGAGCGGCAGGGCCTGGAGCAGGTTTCGGCGTTTCATGGCATCTCTCCCTTGGTTCGTGGCATGCTGCCCCCGGGCCGCCCGAAGGGGCAACCCAAGCCGCCCGGCCTTGTTCGGGCCAGGAGATGATGACCAGGCTCCCCCTAGCCCCCCTCCGCCACGCCGAGACCGCGCTGGAGCGCGATGTGGCCGAGGCGCTGGGCGCGGCGCCGCCCGCCACCAGCGGCGTGGCGCTGCTGCCCGATGCCGCCACCGCCTTCGCGCTGCGCGCCGCCAGCGCGCGGGCCGCCGGCCGCAGCCTGGACCTGCAATACTACATGTGGCGCGGCGACGTGACGGGCCAGCTGCTGGCCTGCGAGGTGCTGGCGGCGGCCGATCGTGGCGTGATGGTCCGGCTGCTGCTGGATGACGTCTATGCGCTCGGCCCCGAACGCACGCTGGCCGCGCTGGACGCGCATCCCTCGATCGAGGTGCGGCTCTTCAACGGCACGCGCTGGCGCCGCTTCGGCCGGCTGGGCTTCCTGCTGGAGCTGGCCTTTGGCGGGCGCCACCTGAACCGGCGCATGCACAACAAGTCCTGGATCGCCGATGACCGCATGGCCGTTGTCGGCGGGCGCAACCTGGGCGATGCGTATTTCGGCCTCGCCGCGCGCGGCAGCTTCCGCTTCCGTGACCTGGATCTGCTGCTGGCCGGCCCTGCCGCGCACCAGGCGAGCCGCGTGTTCCAGCGCTACTGGAACAGCCCCCTCTCCCGCCCCGCCGGCCTCGCCTCCGCCACGGCCGAGCGGGCGGGCGGCCTGCCCGCCCTGCGCGCCGTGCTCGCCCAGGCGGATGATCGCCCCACCGCCGACGCGCTGCTGCTGAGCGCCGACACGCCGCTGCGGGCGCGCCTCGCCACGGGGCTGGCGCTCCTGGCGGCCGATGCCATCCAGGTGGTGGCCGACCCGCCGGAGAAGGCGAAGCGCGGCTTGCGTGCCCGCAAGGCGGCCCGCGCGGCGGGCGGCATCGCGGCCGAGATCGCCGATGCGCTGCGCAAGGCCGAGCGCGAGGCGCTGCTGATCTCGCCCTATTTCGTGCCGGGCCGCGCCGGCCTCGCGCTGATCGGCGACCTCAGGCGCCGGGGCGTGCGCGTCTCGGTCGTCACCAATTCGCTGGCGGCGACGGACGTGGTCGCGGTGCATGGGGGCTATGCCAAGTACCGCCGCGCGCTGCTGGCGCTCGGCGTCGCACTCTTCGAGCTGAAGCCGGAGTGGCGCGAGCCCAATCCAAGCCTGCTGGGCTCGCGGGGTGCCGCGCTGCACACCAAGGCCTTCGCGGTGGATGGGACACTCGGCTTCGTCGGTTCCTTCAACCTCGACCCACGCTCGGCCGCGTTGAACACCGAGATGGGCTGCTTCGTGCGCGATGCGGGAATCGCGGCCGGCATCGCGGCGGAGCATGCGCGCCTCGCGGAACCGGCGATGAGCTGGCAGGTGGCGCTGGAGGCAGGTGAGCTGGTCTGGCGCGACGGCCCGGCACTTGCCCCGCGCGAACCGGGCGTGGGGCTTTGGCGGCGGCTGCTGGCGGGCATCGTGCGCCGGCTGCCGGTGGAGGAGCAGTTGTAGGCGGGCCGGATTCAGCCCGCGACCAGCGTCGCGCGCCGAGGCCCTCGGTCGAGCAGATCCCGTGTCGCGCTGCCGAAGACGATGTCGCGCAGCGGCGCGTGACGAACGGCGCCCATCACGATCATCTCCGCCCCCGCTTCGCCCGCCGCGGCATCGAGGGCCGCCACCACGCCGCCACGGCCGAGCGGGACCGCGCTGAAACGGGCGGCAACGTCGTGCCGCGCCAGAAGCCGCGCCAGCGCGATGCCGGATTGGCCGGCCCGCAATTCCTTGTCCTCCGTCACGGAGACGATGATCGTCTCTTCGGCGCGGCGGAGGAAGGGAAGCGCGCCATGCACCGCCCGGACGGCGGCCGGGGTCGCGTCCCAGGCGATCACCACGCGCGTCGGAAGGCCGCTGAGCGGCGCGTCCGGCGGCACCACCAGCAGCGGGCGGCCACTGTCGAAGGCGGCGGCGTTCAGCAGGTTTCGCGTCCCCATCGCCCCCGCCATCCCGGCCGAGATGACGCCGAGATCCGAGACGCGGAGATGGTCGGCGAAGACCTCGCCGACGCCGAAGGCGAAGCTGCTGCGGTCCAGCACCTCGCAGGCCAGGCCGCGGCGCTCGGCCGTGTCGCGCAGCTGGGCGGCCGCCTTCTGCTCGGCGGCGAGGCTCGCCTCCCCGTCGGTCGCGAAGACCAGGGCCGTCACATGCGCGCCCCAGGCCTCGGCCAGGGCGAAGGGCGCCGTGAACGACGCGTCCAGCGCGGCGCCATCCCCTGGTTCGATGTGGCAGGCGATGGTGGTGACGGTCATGGAAGCTCCTCCGGCCCTGGCTGGGTCGGCCGGCTTGCACGCCGGCGCGCCCTCTCGTCAGATGCGGCGCCGCCAACCATTGGCAGCCCGAGCACCCAACGACGGCAGCTTGCTGCAGACGAGGTTCAGCCGCCTTGATCTCCGTCAAAAGGCGCTCGACGCTGCTCAACTATCTTCAACACCGCCGGGATCAGTGAGGCAGGGATCAGATGCTGACGCGGAAATTCATGACCGTGCGTGAAGTGGCCGACCTCGCGCAGGTGGGCGAGGCGACGGTCCGCCACTGGATCAGGCAGGGGGATCTTCGCGCCATCGATGTCGGGCGCGAGTTCCGCATCATCCCGCGCGATTTCGAGCGCTTCCTCGACCAGCACGCGACGCGCGGCGCCGTGGAGCCCGAAACCGGCGCGGCCAAGCCCCGGCCCGCGGGCGGGTAGCGCTAAGGGCCCTTGCGGCTGCGGCCCCTGCCCTTCTTCGGATCATAGCCGCCGCCGCCCGGCCCCATGGGCTTCGGCTTCCAGTCCTTCTTGGGCGCGGCTTCGCGCAGGCTGCGCCCGGCCTCGTTCGGCGCCAGCGCGCCCGTGGCGGGCAGGCCCAGATCCAGCGCCTCCAGCCGCTTGATCTCGTCGCGCAGCCGGGCCGCCGTCTCGAACTCCAGGTCCGCCGCCGCGGCCCGCATCTTCTTCTCGAGCTCCGCGATGCTGGCGCGCAGGTCGCGCCCCACGAATTGCGCGGTGGCGTCGCCCTCCACGGCCTCGACGGTGACGTAGTCGCCCTGGCTCACATCCTTCAGCACATCGCTGATCTCGCGCCGGATGGAAGTGGGGGTGATGCCGTGCTCGGTGTTCCAGGCGATCTGCTTGGCGCGGCGCCGCTCCGTCTCCTCCAGGGCGCGCTTCATGCTGTCCGTCATGCGGTCGGCATAGAGGATGACGCGGCCTTCCGCGTTGCGCGCGGCACGCCCGATGGTCTGGATGAGCGAGGTGGTGCTGCGGAGGAAGCCCTCCTTGTCCGCATCCAGGATGGCGACGAGGCCGCATTCGGGGATGTCCAGCCCTTCGCGCAGCAGGTTGATGCCGATCAGCGCGTCGAAGACGCCGCGTCGCAGGTCGCGGATGATCTCGATGCGCTCCAGCGTGTCCACGTCGGAATGGAGGTAGCGCACGCGCACCCCCATCTCGGTGAGGTATTCCGTCAGCTGCTCGGCCATGCGCTTGGTCAGCACCGTCACCAGCACGCGGGCACCTCGCGCCGCGCAATCCTTCACCTCGGCCAGCAGGTCATCCACCTGGTTCTCGACGGGCCGGATGTCGCAGACCGGGTCCACGAGGCCGGTCGGGCGGATCACCTGTTCGGCGAAGACGCCCGCGGTGCGCTCCATCTCCCAGGGCCCGGGTGTCGCGCTGACGAAGACCGTCTGCGGGCGGAAGCTGTCCCATTCCTCGAACTTGAGGGGGCGGTTGTCGGTGCAGCTCGGCAGGCGGAAGCCGAAATCGCTGAGGATGATCTTGCGCGCATAGTCTCCGCGATACATGCCGCCGATCTGCGGCACGGTGACGTGGCTCTCATCCACCACCAGCAGCGCGCCCTCGGGCAGGTATTCGAAGAGCGTCGGCGGCGGCTCGCCCGGATTCCGGCCGGAGAGGTACCGCGAGTAGTTCTCGATCCCCTTGCAGGAGCCGGTGGTCTCCATCATCTCGATGTCGAAGGTGGTGCGCTGATCCAGGCGCTGCGCCTCCAGCAGCTTGCCTTCCTTTTCCAGCTCCGCGAGGCGCTCCTTCAGCTCGGCCTTGATGCGGCCGATCGCCTGGGTGAGGGTGGGCCGCGGCGTCACGTAGTGGCTGTTGGCGTAGATGCTGAGGCGCTCGAACTCGCCGGTGATCTCGCCCGTCAGCGGGTCGAATTCGCGCAGGTTCTCGATCTCGTCGCCAAACAGGCTGATCCGCCAGGCGCGGTCCTCCAGATGCGCGGGCCAGACATCCAGGCTCTCGCCGCGCACACGGAAGGAACCCCGCGCGAAGGCCATGTCGTTGCGGCGATATTGCTGCTCGACCAGGCCCTTCAGCAGCGCCTCGCGCGAGATGGAGCCGCCCACCTCCAGCTTCACCACCATGTTCGAATAGGTCTCGACCGAGCCGATGCCGTAGATGCAGGAGACGGAAGCCACGATCACCACATCCCGCCGCTCCAGCAGGGCCTGCGTGGCCGAGTGGCGCATGCGGTCGATCTGTTCGTTGATCTGGCTGTCCTTCTCGATATAGGTGTCGGTCCGCGGCACATAGGCCTCGGGCTGGTAGTAGTCGTAATAGCTGACGAAGTATTCGACGGCGTTCTCCGGGAAGAAGCTCTTCATCTCGCCATAGAGCTGGGCCGCGAGCGTCTTGTTGGGTGCCAGGATCAGGGTGGGCCGCTGCACCGCCTCGATCACCTTGGCCATGGTGAAGGTCTTGCCCGAACCGGTCACACCCAGCAGCACCTGGTCCCGCTCGCCGCCCTCCACGCCCGCGATGAGGTCGCGGATCGCATGGGGCTGGTCGCCGTTGGGCTCGAAGGGGCTGACGACGCGCAGCGGCTTGCCGGCGGCCGGCATGGGCTGGCGGATCGGCTGGAACAGCACGGGTGCGATCACGTTCATGGCCCCAATATAGGATGGCGCCCCCGCCCCTGCGATGCCATATGCGGCCCCAGATCACAGGATGCCCCGATGCCCGAGGATGTGGACCCGAACGACGATTTCGTGAGCGACGACGCCTATGCGGCCGGCCGCGAGGCCTTCGCCGCCGGCGCCTCGGTGCTGGAGAACCCGATGGCGCAGACGGGCGACTGGGGGAAGGCCTGGTTCTCCGGCTGGCTGGATGCGCTGGCCGACCAGGTGACCGGGCAGGACCGCTCCCAGGGCGCCTTCCGGCGCCTGCTGCGCCGGGACACGGCCGAGCCGTTTTGAAGCTTGGCTGAACCGGCCTAGCCTCCCCTCCTCAAGGGAGGACCAACAGCATGGACGAGACCGAAGCCCACAAGGCGCTCCGCGCGCGCGGGCGCCAGGAAATGCGCGAGATCCTGGGCGCGCCCTACACCGAGGCGCGGGACGCCAGCACCACCCCCTTCAACGCCGCCATCCGCGCCCTCTCCGAGGAAATGGCCTATGCCACCCTCTGGACGCGCCCGGTGCTGGACCGCAAGCAGCGCAGCCTGATCACGCTCGCCATGCTCTGCGCGCTGAACCACCCGCATGAGTTGCGCATCCACCTGGTGGCGGCGCTCAACAATGGCTGCACGGCGGAGGAGATCAGCGAGGTCTTCACCCATGCCGTCGCCTATTGCGGCTTCCCGGCCTCGATTGATGCGCTGCGCATGGCCGAGCAGGTGCTGAAGGAACAGGGGGCGCTATAGCGCCGGGCCCTGGAAACCGGCCGCCGCCGGGCATGACGTGAGCGGGGAACAGCCCCAGGCGACGCCCCGTCGCGACGCCCCAGGCGTGAGCCTGGGGAACTCCCGGAGGGGGCAGCCCGCGGGCCGCGCCATCCGGTGGCGAGAGGGGGCATCGCCGCGAACACGCGCATGCGGCGCGGCGGCGGCCGGAACGGCCCGGGGTTGATCATCCCCGGCCATTTTGCCGGGGGCGTGAATCACCCCCGCAAGAGCGCCGGGCCTCAGCCCGGCAGGTTCTCGGCGATATAGGGCGGCAGATTGAACGAACCCGCATGGATCTCGGGCGTCCAGTAGCGCGTCGTGCCCAGGATGCCCGCGGCCTCGGCCCGGCGGCGGATCTCTTCCACCGGCACATCGCGCAGGCCATGCGTCTTGGCCGACCAGCCGAGCGTCATGAAGCCGCCCACATAGGTCGGCACCGCCGCCACATAGGCCGAGATGTCGGGGAAGAACTTGCCCCGGCGCAGCGAGGTCTCGCGCAGCTCATCCGCCTGCATGAAGGGCACGCCGCACTGGTTCACGATCAACCCGTTGGCCGAGAGCAGGCGCGCGGCGTTGTGGTAGAACTCGTCGGTGAAGAGCACCTCGCCCACGCCGATCGGGTCCGTGCTGTCCACGATGACCACGTCGAAGGAACCGGCCTCGGCCTGGCGGACGTAATCAATGCCGTCGCCCACGATCACCTGGCCGCGCGGGTTGGTCCAGGCATCGCCCGCCACATCCGGCATGTGCTCCTGGCAGAGGCGGATCACCTCGCCGTCGATCTCCACCATCACGCATTTCTCGACGTTCCGGTGCTGCAGCACGCGCCGCAGCACGCCGCCATCGCCGGCGCCGATGATCAGCACGCGCTTCGCATCACCATGCGCCAGCAGCGGCACATGGGTCAGCATCTCCTGGTAGACGAACTCGTCGCGCTCCGTGATCTGGATCACGCCGTCCAGCACCATGACGCGGCCATGCGAGGTGCTCTCGAAAAGCATGATGTCCTGGAACTCGCTCTTCACGCGCGCGAGTTCCCGCTTCACCAGGAAGCGCTGGCCCCAATCGGGATAGAGTGTCTCGTTCACCCACACATCGGTCATCGTCGGAATCCTTCAGGCCAGGAAGCCCATCCAAGAAGAAGGGCCGGACGTTGCCGCCCGGCCCCGTTCATCGCATCGCTCGGGGGCGTTCAGCCCACCATGCCGCGCTTGTGCTCGGCGAGCTGCACACGCTCCGGCAGGAAGCCGGTCTTCAGCAGCGGGATGGCCTTGTAGGGGTCGCAATCGCCGCAGACGAAGATGTCCAACGCCGCATAGTCGCGCTCGGGCCAGGTGTGGATCGAGACGTGGCTCTCGGCCAGCACCAGCACGCCACTCACGCCGCCATTGGGCGAGAAGTGGTGGAAATGCCCATGCAGGATCGTCGCACCCGAGGCGATGGCGGCCTCGCGCAGCACGGCATCAATATGGGCGGGATCGTCGAGGTTCGTCGCACCCCAGAGATCGATGATCAGGTGCGTGCCGGCGAAGCGGACGCCGTTGCGCTCGACGAAATAGTCCTTCGTCTCACTGACCGAACCGGCCGAGGCATGAGTCGTGTTCTGGGCGTTGCTCGGGAGCGTATCCGAGTCCATCCCCAGTCGGACGAGAGAGTCCATGTCGGGTTCCCTTTCCCACCAGCAGATGACCAATTGTCGGCTGTGCGGCCCCAGTGGCCGTCGGTTCGAACAGGTCAGCGGTGGGGGCATATGGGGCAAGGGGCCCCGGGGGTCAAATGAAATTCCGCCTGCGCGGCCCGAAAAAATCGCGGAGCTCCCCCCCACCCTACGCAAGACTCAACCGGCCGGTCCCTGCGCGGTCCGCAAAGGCTCCAGCCGTTGCGGCAAACTCCGGAAGAGGTTCAGTTCCCGCGCCAAACGCGGGAGGTCGGCGAGGCCGCGCACCGGGTCCGTCGCCAGCGCCTCGAAGGCGTTGGCCAGCGGCCCGGGGGCAAGCTGCGCGCCGTGCCGCGCGCGCAACTGGGCCAGCGCGGGCTGATCCCCGGCCATGGCGAGCCAGGCCGCCTGGCGCAGCACGAGGCGCTGCGCGGATTCGGGAAGCGGGCCGTTGGCCGGCAGCGCAGCCAGGTGACGACCCAGGGCCGCGGCCGCCCCGCTGAAGTCGCGCGCCTCGGCCAGGATTTCCGAGAGCGCCTCATCCCCCGCCGGGCCCAGCGCCTGCAAGGCCTCGGCGGCGAGCGCGCGATTGCCCCGCCGCGCCTCGGCCCGCGCGGCGAGCAGGCTGCGCGCCTCGATCAGCCCAGCCGGCAGGCGCGGCGCGGAGCTGACGGCGAGCGCGGCCAGCGTCCCCTCCGCATCGCGCTCCGACAGGCGCAGCGCGGCCAGGCGCGCGCCCAGCGCCGCACGGTGCTCGCCCGGCGGCGCATGCTCCATCGCCCGGCGCAGCAGGGCGGAGGCGCGGTCAGCCAAGTCGAGCGCGACGAGGCGATCGGTGAGCATGGCCAGGACGCCCTCCCCCGCCTCGCCCGCCGGCAGCAATTCGGGATGCGCATCGGCCAGCGCCACGGCGCCCAGCGGCGATTCGGCCTCCAGCGCGTGCAGGAAGGCGGACTGGATGGGCGCGCGCAGTTGCGCCGCCTGCTCGGGGAAGGCCTCGGCCGTTTCGCGCAGCAAGGTCAGCGCGCCGCGCGGATCACCCGCCTCACGGCGCAGCGCGGCCACGCGCTGGCGCGTGGCCAGCTCCATGCCGTCGCCCCGCCAGGCGAAGAGCGCGGCTTCCAGCGCGCGCGCCGCACCCGCCGCATCGAGCCGCCCGGTCGCGAGGCGCAGCTCGATCGCGCGGCGCAGCGCGCGGGCGCGCATCAGCCGGTCCCGCACCTGGGTGGCGGCGGCGTAGGCTTCCAGCGCGCGGCCGGGTTCGCCCTCGGCCTCCTCCAGCATGGCCTGGGCGAGCAGGATGGCGGGGTCCTCCGCCGCGCCCTCGATCAGGCGGCGGGCGGCGGCATGCTGGCCGCCTTCCACCAGGGCCTCCGCAGCCGGGCCGATCAGGCGGCGGCGCAGCCCCTCCGGATAGGCCTGCAGCAGCGGCCAGGCGGCGGCAAGACCGGGGCCGGCCGCCTGCGCATCGCCCAGCATGGCCGCGCGCAGGCTGCGCCAGAGCAGCACCTCATCCGAGCCGGGGATCTCGGCGTCCAGCCCCGCCGCCTCGCCGGGGCGGCCGGCGAGCAAGGCCGCCATCCCGCCCAGGAAGGCGAAGCGCCGGTCCATCGCTGCCTCGGGGCTTTCCTGCGCGGCGAGGCGCAGCATGGCCTGCGCCTCCTGCGGGAGGCCGAGCGCCAGCAGCGTCTGCGCGGCGGCGAGGCGCGGCTCGGCCCGCGTGAGCGGCGGCGCGGAGGCGATGCCGGCCTGCTGCGCGCGCAGGCGTTCCAGCAGCGCGGGCATGGCCTGGCCGGGCATGTCGAAGCTGCGCGTCATGCCGGGGGCGAGGCCTTGCATCGCCTCGGGGCCCGCGGCGAGGGACACGCTGCCGCCCTCGAGCGAGAGCAGGAAGCGTCCCGCGCCGGGGCGCAGCGCCACGCGATCGGCCCGCGCCAGCACGGCGACGCCCAGGAAGGTCTCCAGCAGGTCAAGCTCCGCGAGGCCCCGCGTGCCAAGCTGGCGGGGTGCGGCCTGGGTGACGAGGCCGACCAGCAGGGGCCCGCCGGTGAGCGGATCGGGCAGGCTGAGCACGCGGCCGGGGCGCGGCGCGTGCAGGATGGCGCGTCCCTGGTCGAATTCGGCGCGCAGCGTGGGCGTCGCGGTCACGGCGGGATGCTGGCGCGGCACGACGGAGAGGAACCAGTCATTCCCCTCCTGCCGCACGGCGAGCTGCTGGCCGAGGGCCAGAGGGAAAGTGATGAGCGTGGCACCCGGCACGGGCCGCGCCTGGATGCCCTGGAAAGCGGGTTCACGCAGCAGGCCGCCGAATTCGATGGGACGCTCCGTCTCGGCGAGGATCAGCGCCTGCTCGCCACGACGGAAGGCCGCAAGCCCGTTGCCGGCGCCGAGCGGCAGGCGCATGCCGGGGCCGATGCCCGGCTCATCCAGCAGGCGGGCGCGCACCGGCGGCGGCCCGGCGAGGCTGTTGGGCGGGGGCGGCGCGGCGGCGGGGCGAGCGGCGGGGGCGCGCGCCGGTTCGGCCGCGGGCTCGGCACGCGGCGGCTCGGCGCGAGCGGGCTCCGGCCGCGCGGGTTCGGGGCGCTGCGCCGGCGCGCGCGGGGCTTCGGCGCGCACCGGCTCGGCACGTGGTGTTTCTGCACGGGGAGTCTCCGCACGGGGAGCCTCCGCACGGGGCGCCTCGGGGCGCGGCGGCTCCGGGCGCGGCGGCTCAAGGCGCGCGACCTCCATGCGGTCCGGCTCCGCCCGCGGCGGCGCGGGGCGTGCAGGCTCGGCTCGCGCAGGCTCAGGCCGGGTGGTCTCCCTGCGTGCGGAAGCGGCAGCGGGCGCGGGCGGCGCGGCCGCTTCCCGCGTCGGGCGCGGGGCCGCGGCGCGGGGCGGTTCGGTCGGCGCACGCGGCGCCTCCGTGCCCTGCGTCTCGCCCGGGTCCAGCGCGTCCAGCGCCACCTTCGGCCCGTTGCGGAAATGGCGGATGCGCGCGCCGGGGCGCAGCGTCAGCTCCACGCCGCCGGGCACCTTGGCCACCGCCAGGATGTTGCGTGGCAGCCGCCTGGCACCCGCCAGATCAATCGCCTCCGCATTCGGGAAGCGCAGGATCACGCGGTCGCCCTGCTGCTCCACCTGATAGACGGGTGCGGCCAGCCAGTCGAAGACGATGCGCCCATGCCCCGGATGATCGCCGGTGCGCACGCCCACCCTCTCCTGCGCCGCACCCGGCGGCGCGAGGAGCGCCAGCCCCAGCATGGCCAGCGTGAGGGCGCGCGCACCGGCGCGCATCAGTCGAAGCTCGCCAGGAGCTTGTCGATCTCTTCCTGGCTGGTGCCGGCACCCGGCATCTGCGGGCCATTGGCGAGCGCGCGGCCTTCCGTCACCGGCGCGGCGGGCGCCTCCTCCTCGGGCGGGGGCGCGCCCTCGCTCGAACCGAAGCGGGCGGTGACGCTCGCCACCCGCGTCTCGATCGCCTTCAGCGCCGTCACCACCTTGCTGATGCGCTGGCCGGTGATGTCCTGGAAGGAGCAGGCCTCATAGATGCGCGTGACGGCGGTGCCCAGCGCCTCCGCCTCGGAGGGCGGCAGACGGGCCTGCATCACCTCGAGCCCCTCGCAGACATCGAGGATCTCGTTCGTCGCATTGGCCGTGTGCTCCACCACCGCGTCCAGCTCATCGGTCGCGCAGGGGATGTGGCGGGCGTTGATGTCGTCCACCCGCAGCGCCGCCATTTCGGACTTGGCGCGCTGCACCTCGCGGCCAAGCGCCTCCAGCTCGGCCAGCAGCGTGGCCTCGGTGGTGGTCATGTCGCCGGCCAGGCTGCCGAGAACCTGGCGCACGGCGGCTTCGATCGGGTCCTGCCCGCTCCCGTCAGGCATGGACCAGCACCTTCTCGATCTTCTCGCGCAGCGTCTCCGCATTGAAGGGCTTCACGATGTAGTTGGAGACACCGGCCGCCTTGGCGGCGACCACGTTCTCGGTCTTGCTCTCGGCCGTGATCATGATGAAGGGCAGGTTTTTCAGCCGCGCATCGGCGCGCACCTCCTTCAGCAGGTCGAGGCCGGTCATCGGCTCCATGTTCCAGTCGCTGATGACGAGGCCGAAATTGCCCGCACGCAGCTTGGCCAGCGCCTCGGCGCCGTCCGTCGCCTCCTCGACATTGTCGAATTCGAGCTGCTTGAGCAGGTTGCGGATGATGCGCAACATCGTCTTGTAGTCGTCCACGATGAGGACGTTCATGTTCTTGTCCAGGGCCATCGGCGGTTGCTCCTTGCTGCGGCGCGCCTTGATGCGCCGGGCGTGGTTAAGATGCGGTTATTCGAGCGGGCGCGAGCGATGCCGCGCGAGTTCCGTGGTCAGCGCCCGGGCGCGCTCGGGCCGCATGGCGGCGAGCACGGGGGCCGCCTTCGCCTCGCGCATCCGGTCCACCACCTGCAGCAGGACGGGCATCTCCAGCTCGTCGAAGATGCCGGCCGCATCGCGCGGTCGCATGCCCTCATAGAGGCGCACCATCTGGCGCCAGCCCTGCTCCGTGCGCTCGTCGCGCTGGCGGCCCTCGGCCTCCAGGCGCTGGCGCAGGCCGTTCAGCTCCTCCAGCCGGTCGGCCAGGCGGCGCTCGGCGGCGGCCATCAGCATCTCGCGCTGGGCGAGAGCGGCCTCCCGCGCCTCGATCTCGGCGCGGCGGGCGCGCAGCGCCTCCAGCACGGCGCGCTCGGCAGCCTGGTCGGGCGCGGGCGGCGGCGCGGCGGGCGCTGCCGCCGGCGACGCGGCTGGCGGTGTGGCTGGCGAGCCGGCTGGCGGTGTGGCCTGGGGCGCCGCGGCCGCAGCGGCGGGGGGCGTCGCGGCGGGCGGCGCCGTGGGCGCCTGGGCCACGGCGGAAGTGACGATGCCGGGCGCCTCGCCACCGCGCAGCAGCGCCTCCAGCTTCACGCCGGCCAGTGCCGCCATGCCGAGCAACGCCACCGGCAGGAGGCGGGGGGTGGGCCAGCGCATCACTTCATCCCGAGCGCGCGGATCAGCTCGCGCTCGGCCTCGCTGCGCACCTGGGGTGCGGCGGCCGGCGCGGCGCCCGCCAGGGGGCGGGCCTGCTGCACCGCCGCTTCCAGCCGGTCGGCGAGGCTCTCGGCGCGCTCGACCAGGTAGCGCAGATCCTCGCGGATGGTCTCCGCACCCGCCACGCGCTCGGCCACCTGCCGGCCGGCGAGCTCGGTCGTGGCGCGCAGCCGCATCAGCGCGGCCTCCGCATGGCGCGACGCCTCGCCCAGCCCTTCGGCCCCCTGCTGGAGCGCCGCGCGGTCAGCGCGCACCGCGCGCAGCATGCGATCCAGCCGCCAGGCCATGGGCAGCGTGGCCGCCAACAGGCCGATGACGGTGAGCTGCACCGCCCATTCCAGAGCATTCATGGCAGGACCTCCCAGAGGGGACGCAGAGGGTCGGAAATCCGCACGGCCGGCTTGTTCTCCCGGCGCCCCCACTCGGCGGCGAAGAGCGGGACCGTGCCGCATTGCAGCCGCACCGGCGCGCCCGGCGGCGCGTTCAGCACGATGCGATCGCCCGGCTTGAGCGCGATGACGGAGGAGAGCGGCATCACCTGCTCGTCCAGCACCACATCCAGGCTGATGTCGGTGTGGCGCAGCTGCTCGGCCAGGTGGCGCTCCCAGATGCTGTCGCGGCCGAATTTCTCACCCATGAACTGCTGCAGCAGCAATTCGCGCACCGGCTCCAGCGTCGCATAGGGCAGCAGCAATTCGAGCCGCCCGCCGCGATCCTCCATCTCGATCCTGAGGCGCGTCAGAACGCAGGCGTTCGAGAGGCGCGAGATGGTGGCGAAGCGCGGGTTCACCTCCAGCCGCTCGAACTCGAAGAGGACATTGGTCAGCGGCGCGAAGGCGTCGGTGAGGTCCTTCAGCACCACGCCGATCAGCCGCTCGACCAGCGTGCGCTCGATCGTGGTGTAGGGCCGGCCCTCGATGCGCATGGCCGCCGTGCCGCGCCGCCCGCCCAGCAGCACGTCCACCACCGAATAGATCATCGCGGAATCCACGACGATGAGGCCGAAATTGTCCCACTCCGCCACCTTGAAGACGGCCAGCATGGCGGGCAGCGGGACGGAGTTCAGGTAGTCGCCAAAGCGCTGGCTCGCCAGCCGCTCGATGGAGACCTCGACATTGTCCGAGGTGAAGTTGCGCAAGGACGTGGAGAGGATGCGCACCAGCCGGTCGAAGATGATCTCCAGCATGGGCAGGCGCTCGTAGGAGACGAGGCCCGAATGGATCACCTGCTCGATGCCGCTCTTGACCGCATCGCCGCCCGCGCCGCCGTCGAAGCCCATCAGGCTGTCGATCTCGGCCTGGCTCAGCACGCGCGCGGCGTCGGCCGGCACTTCCTCCGGCGCGGCCTCGGCCTCCGGGGCGGCGCTGCCCTCCTCGGCCAGCGCCGCGCCCCAGGCGGCCGCCATGTCGTCTTCTTCGGAGGTGCCGCTCATTGCACGAGGATCTCGGTGAAGAGCACGTCGGTCACGCGGGCCGGCGCGGCCGCGATGTTGGCGCGCGCGATCAGCTCCTCGCGCAGGCGGTGCGTGCCGGCGCTGCCGCGCAGCTCCTCGGGCCGCACCTCGCGCAGATAGGTGGTGAAGAGATCCACGAGGCGCGGCATGGCGGCCTGCAGCGCCGCCGCATCGGCCGGCCCCGCCACCTCCACCTGGCTCTTCACGCGGATGAAGGCGCGCCGCCCGGGCGCGTTCAGGTTGGCGGTGATGTCGGGCATGTTCACGAAGACCGGCTGGCGGTTCACAGGCTGCGGCTCGGCCTCGGCGGCCGGCGGCGGCGGAGGTGCCGGCGAGAGGATGCCGCTGAACCACACGCCCGCACCCGCGCCGACCAGCAGCAGCGGCACCGCCAGCAACAACAGTTTCTTCTTCGAGCCACGGGGCTTGGCTTCCGCCTCCCCCGCCTCTTCTTCGCCCTTCGCCGCGGCCATCGCCTGCAACACCCTTCTGGTGATCGGAGCGCGATGTGTGGCGCGTCCGGGTTAACGAAGCCTTGCGACGGCGCACCTTGCCGGGGGCGGGCAGGCTTTGCCCGGCGGGCGCGGCAAGCGCTGCCCGCCGCCCGCTTCAAGGCTGCCGCCACGCTGGCACGCGGCTTGCGGAACCCAGCGCGACGCATCCCACGGAGTGCCCATGGACAGCCCCGGCTACATCGTTCTCTCGCGGCTCTCGGCGCAGCAGCGCGCGAGCCAGTTGACGGCCCACAACCTCGCCAATGCCGACACGCCCGGCTTCCGCGCGAAGCGCCCCGTCTTCGCCGAACATGTCGAGCGCCAGGGCCGCGTGCATGGCCCGAACGGCGCGGCCCAGGTCGGCTACACCTGGGACCGCGCGAGCTGGCGCGAGACCCAGCCCGGCGCCATCAGCTCGACCGGCAATCCGCTCGACATCGCGATCTCGGGCCAGGGCTTCTTCGTGGTCGAGACCCCGCGCGGCGAGCGCTACACCCGGGCCGGGCGCTTCGCCATCGGCGCCGACGGGCAGATCGTGGACACGACCGGCGCGCCCGTGCTGAACACCGATTCACGCCCCCTCGCCGTGGCGCCGGGCGATACGCGCATCGAGGTGCAGGGCGACGGCACCATCCGCTCCGAGAATGGCGTGATCGGCCGCCTTCGCATTGTCCGCTTCGCCGATGAGCAGCAGCTCCGCGCCGAGGGCGACCGCCACCTCGATGCCGCGGGCCAGGCGCCGGAGGAGATCGCCCGCCCGCAGCTCGTCCAGGGCGCGCTGGAGGGCAGCAACGTGCAATCGGTCCTGGAGATGACGCGCATGATGGCCGAGCTGCGCGAGTTCCAGTTCGCCACCCAGTTCCTGGAGCGCGAGGGGGAGCGGCAGCAGAGCGCCGTGGACCGCCTGCTCCGCCGCCGTAGCTGAAAGGACGCCTGACCCATGCGCTCACTCGCCATCGCCGCGACCGGAATGCTCGCGCAGCAGACCAATGTCGAGGTCATCTCCAACAACCTCGCGAACATGGGCACCACCGGCTACAAGCGCCGCCGCGCCGAGTTCCAGGACCTGATCTACCAGAACCTCCGCCGCGTCGGCTCGCAGAGCAACGACACGGGCAGCGTATTGCCCTCCGGCGCCCAGGTGGGCCTCGGCGTCCGAACGGCCGCCGTCTATCGCATCTCCGAGCAGGGCAACCTGCAGCAGACGGAGAACCGCTTCGACCTCGCCATCCGCGGCAATGGCTATTTCCAGATCCAGATGCCCTCGGGCGAGATCGCCTATACGCGCGACGGCACCTTCGCCCTCAGCCCCGAGGGCGTGCTGGTCACGGCCGAGGGCTTCGTGGTGCAGCCCGGCATCACCATCCCGGCGGCCGCGCGTGACGTGACCATCAACGCGAGCGGCGAGGTGCTGGCGCGCCTCGACGGCCAGGTGGCGCCGCAGAATGTCGGCCAGATCCAGACCGCGATCTTCGCCAATGAGGGCGGGCTGGAAGCGGTGGGCGACAACCTCTTCCTCGCCACGCCGGCCTCGGGCCAGCCGCAGGCGGCCGCACCCGGCCAGCCGGGCCATGGCTCGGTCATGCAGGGCTTCATCGAAACCAGCAATGTGAACACGGTGCAGGAGATCACCTCCCTCATCACCGCGCAGCGCGCCTATGAGATGAACAGCCGCGTCATCACCGCGAGCGACGAGATGCTCAGCACGCTGACGAGGCTGCGCTGATGAACCGCCGCCACCTCCTGGCACTCGCCGCCCTCGCCTGGCCCGCGACCGCCCGCGCGCAGAATGCGCCGCCGCCCGCCATCCTGCGCCCGCACGCGCTGCTGGAGGGCGAGGTTCTGCGCGTCTCCGACCTCTTCGAACATGCGGGGCCGCATGCGGAGCGCGTCATCGCGGCCAGCCCCCAGCCCGGCCGCCGGATGGTACTGGAGACGCAGAACATCGTGAACATCGCGCGCCAGAACGGCGTGAACTGGCGGCCGCTGACGGGCACGGAGCGCATCGTGATCGAGCGCCCCGGCCGCACCGTGCCGCGCGCCGAGATCGAGGCGCTGCTGCGCGACGAACTCGCGCGCCACGGCATCGAGCCCGAGATGGAGATCGAGCTGCCCGGCCTCATCCCGCCCATGATCCCGGCCCAGGCCTGGTTCCAGCTCGCCCTCGAAGGGGTGAGCGTCGAGCAGCCCGGCGCGCGCTTCCAGGCGACGCTTGTCGTGCTGGCCGATGGCGCGGGCACGCAGCGCATGCGCTTGGCCGGCCGCGCCGTCGTCACCGTGCCCGTCGTCGTCGCCACGCGGCGCCTCGCGCTGGGCGAGGTGATCGGGCCGAATGACGCCCGCCTCTCCCGCCTGCGGGCCGAGCGCGTGCGGCCGGGCCAGGCGCAGCAGATCTCCCAGGTGGTGGGGCAGGAGCTGCGCCGGCCCATGGCGGCGGACCAGGGCTTCGCGCTGGTGGATCTGGGCCCGCCCTCCATCGTGCAGAAGAACGCGCTGGTCACGCTGCTGCTGGATGCGGGCGGGCTTCAGCTCACCGCCCAGGGCCGCGCGCTGGAAGCCGCCGCGCGCGGCGCCACCGTGCCGGTGATGAACCTCGCCAGCCGCAACATCGTCGAGGGCATCGCCATCGCGCCCGGCCGCGTGCGCGTCGCCATGGGCGCCATCCCGGTGGCCGCGCGATGAAGGCCGCGCTCCTCCTCCTGCCGCTGGCGCTGGCCGCCTGCGGCCAGGCCGAGCGCCTCTCGCGCATCGGCCGCGCGCCCGATTTCTCGCCCGTGGCGGACCCGACGCAGGACCCGCGCTACCGGCCCGTCTCCATGCCCATGCCCGCGCCCTATGAGGCGCCGCCGCTGGCCAATTCGCTCTGGCGCCCCGGCAGCCGCACCTTCCTGCGCGACCAGCGCGCGGCCCAGGTGGGGGACCTCATCACCATCCTCGTTACCATCGATGACGACGCGCAGCTCGCCAACCGCACGCAGCGCAGCCGCACCGGCAGCGAGACGGCCGCCGCGGTCAATCTCTATGGCCAGGAGCGGGCACCCCGCCGCCTCTATCCGCCGGGCGCGGTCCCCTCCGCCCTGCTCAACACCGACAGCGCCGGCAACAGCGACGGCAACGGCAATGTCCGGCGAAACGAGACGGTGAATCTCCGCCTCGCCGGCACCGTCACGCAGACCCTGCCCAACGGCAACATGGTGGTGATGGCGCGGCAGGAGGTGCGAGTGAACAACGAGATGCGCGAACTCTCGCTGCAAGGCATCCTGCGCCCGCAGGACATCGCAAGCGACAACACGGTCCGGCACGACCGGCTGGCCGAGGCGCGCATCTCCTATGGCGGGCGGGGCTCACTCTCGGACATCCAGCAGCCGCGGCTCGGGCAGCAGCTGCTCGACATCATTTCGCCGTTCTAGGTCTCCCCACAAAAACGCCTTCGGCATTTTTGCGGGGGCCCCGGTTTGGTGCTCATCCTGGGCAGCTCGCGCTCGTTGCCGCGGCGGAGCCGCGGCGCCGGCCGGGGGGCGGATGGGGCGGCGGGCACGGAGCAGCCTGGGCGGGGGCGCGCGGCCCAGTCGGGGCCGTGTTGGCTCCGGTTCATTCCTCTTGCTAGGCTTCGCCCAACACCGGGGGAAGCGCCATGGCGGATGAATTCGATTATGTGATCGTGGGCTGCGGGGCGGCGGGCTCGCTGCTGGCGGCACGGCTCAGCGAGGACGCGCAATCCAGCGTCTGCGTGCTGGAGGCCGGCCCCAAGGACCGCAACCCCTTCATCCATATCCCCGCCGGCTTCATCAAGACGCTGAAGGACCCGGGCGTCACCTGGCAGTTCAGCACCGAACCCACCGAACGCACGGGCGGCCGGCGCATCGCGACCGTCCAGGGCCGCACGCTGGGCGGCTCCTCCTCCGTCAATGGGATGATCTACAACCGCGGCCAGCCGAACGACCTCGACCACTGGGCGCAGCGCGGCAATCGCGGCTGGGGCTATGCCGACTGCCTGCCCTATTTCATGCGAACCGAACGCCGCATCGGCTATGGCGACCCCGAGCGGCGCGGCCGCACCGAGGGCATTCCCGTCACCGACATGGACTGGATCCATCCGGTGACGGAGGCCTTCATCGCCGGCTGCGTCGGCCTCGGGATTCCCCGCAACCCCGACTACAACAGCGGCGACCAGGCGGGTGTGGGCTATTTCCAGCGCGCCATCCTGAACGGACGCCGCGTCAGCGCCTATCGCGCCTTCCTGCACAATGCGCTGAACCGGCCCAACCTCTCGCTGCGCACCAATGCGCGGGCCTGCGAGATCATCATGGAGGGCAAGCGCGCCGTCGGCGTGCGCTACCTTTCGGAGCGCGGCGGCAAGCCCGTCGAGGTGCGGGCGCGGCGCGAGGTGATCCTCTCCGGCGGCACGGCCAATACCGCGCGGCTGCTGCAGGTCTCGGGCATCGGCCCGGGCTGGCTGCTGCAGAAGCTGGGCGTGGCGGTGAAGCACGAACTCGCCGGCGTCGGCGAAAATTTCCGTGACCATTATGCGAGCCGCTTCGTCATGCGCGCCAAGCCCGGCACGCAGACGCTGAACGAGCTGTCGAAGGGCCTCAACCTCGGCAAGCAGCTGCTGCGCTGGGGCACGGGCCAGCCCAACATCCTCGCCACCGCGCCCAGCCACGCCCATGTGTTCTGGAAGAGCTTCGAGGGGCTGGACCAGCCCGATCTGCAATGCGTCTTCACGCCCGGCTCCTACAAGGAGGGCATGGTCTATGTGCTGGACGACTATCCCGGCATGACGGCCGGCGCCTGGCAGCACCGCCCCGAGAGCAAGGGCTGGGTGCGCGCCCGCAGCACCGACGTGTTCGAGGACCCGGAGATCCAGCCCAACTACCTCTCCGACGAGATGGACCGCCGCGTGCATATCGGCGGCATGCGCCTCTTGCGCCGCATGCTCTCGACACCTGAGCTCGCCCCCTTCGTGGACCAGGAGACGCTGCCCGGCCCCGATGTGCAGACGGATGACGAGCTGCTGGACTTCGCCTTCAAGAACGGCAGCACCACCTACCACCTGATCGGCACCGCCCGCATGGGCCCGCGCGAGGACCCGACGGCGGTGGTGGATGACCGGCTGCGCGTGCACGGGATGGAGGGGCTGCGCGTGGTGGATGCCTCCATCATGCCGGCCATGGTCAGCGCGAACACCTACGCGACCACGCTGATGATCGCCGAGAAGGCGAGCGACTTCATCCGCGGGCGGGAAATGGCGAGCGCGGCCTGAGCCGCGCCGCCTGCCCGGGGCTCATTCTTCCTCAGGCTTCTCCGGAATCTCCAGCACGGATTGCGGCCCCTTCTTCGGCTGGCGGTATTTCTGCCAGCCGAAGCGGCGATTATCGCCCGGACGCAGGCGCATATCCTCGCGCAGCGCCGTGAAGGGCAGGCTCGCCGGGTCGGCCACCACGGGGCCGGGGGCGGCCGCCACCAGCACGCTCGCCGCGATCGGCTGGAAATGCGCGCGGAAATGCACGCTGGACTTCACAGCCACGATCTTCTGCGCCGCCGGGTCCACGCCCAGTTGCAGGAAGATGGACTGGTCATGCGCCTGCATCTTGCGGCTGACGATGACGACGCGCACGCCGCCGATGCGCAGCAGCGCCGAGGGGCCGAGATCCGCCGGGTTGCCCTTGCCCATGGGGCCGGTCAGCGTGAAGCGGCCGTCGCCGAGCTTCTCCACCACGCCGGTCACGGTCAGCGGCGCGCCATCGCTCTTGCCGCCGAGCTCGAGCGTGATGGTGGCCCCCTCGCCCGCCGCATGGCAGGCTGCGGCACTCTCGGCGTCGTTCATCGGCGCCAGCACCGCGCCTTGGGCATCCTGCGCGATGAGTTCGGCGAGCAGGCCGGTCGTGTCGCCATGGCCGCCGCCGCCCGGATTGTCCTGCGTGTCGGCGATCATGATGGGCTTGGACCCGAGGCGCGGATCGCCTCGGCCACGGCTTCGGCCGCCGGCTGCACCGCACCGGCGAAGCTCGCCTCGCGCGCGCGGATCGCCTTGGCCAGCGCCTCGGCGGCGGCCGATGCGGCCTCCGGCGTCTCGGCATAGGCGGCGATGGCCTGGCCGCAGCCCGGGAAATCCGCATAGGGGAAGCCGAAGCAATAGGCGAGCTCGACGATGCCTGCCTCCAGCTCCGCGCGCTGGCTCATGACACCCGCCATCGGCTCCACCATCGTGCATTGGCTGGTGATGGGGATGAGGAAATCGAGTTCCTGGAAGGCCATGGCCCAGGGCTGGCCGCGCTTGATGCGCTGGATCAGCAGCGCCATCGCGCGGGTGCCCACCGCCAGCATGTCCACATGCGGATAGGTGCGATAGGGCACGATCACGTCGGCCAGTTCCGCCATCTGCCGCGTCATGTTGGCATGCGGGTCAAGCGTGATGGCAAGCGGCATGGCGGGCCCGACCACGGCGCGCACGCGGCGCATCAGCTCGCCCTCGGCATCGGGGTAGTCATCGCTCACCATGGCGCCGTGCAGGTCGAGGAAGACGCCATCCACCGGCGCTTCCTCCATCGCGACCGAGAGCGCGTCCAGGATCATCGCGCTGATCCGCTCGAAGGCCTCGCGCGTCACGGGGCCGGCCGGGTTGGCGAAGCACCAGCCGAGCGGCGCGATGCTCGCACCCTGCTTCATCGCCTCCGTGATGCCGCCCCAGGCGCAGGTGGAGGTGCCGCGCAGCCCCTCCATCATCGCGGCAGGGCGTTGCAGCGCGGGCAGCCCGCCCGGCGTCAGGAAATTCGCCCATTCCGTCGGGCGAGGGGCGAAGGAATGGCTCTCGTGCAGAAAGCCGGCGACGGCGATGCGCATGTTCAGAAATCCATGTTGTGGCGATAGAGATCCATGATCCGCGGCGGGACCGTGACGCTGCCCTCGCGCACGGCGCCCAGCCGCAGGGCGACGCGGATGGAGGCGTCATTGGCGGGTTCGATGCAACTCACAAGCCGCGTGAAGCCCAGATTATCCCGGGCGTGCCGGCGGATGGCGCGCGCGGCCTCGGTGGCGTAGCCCTGGCCCTGATGGCTGGGCAAGATGGTCCAGTGGATCTCGGGCTCGGGCCAGGCTTCGGGGAACCAAAGCCCAGCCTGGCCGAGCACGGCGCCGCCCTGCCTCGCCTCGATCACCCAGATGCCATAGCCGCGCAGCACGCGGTGGCCCGCATACATGGCCATGCGGCGCCAGGCATCGGGGCGGCCCATCGGCCCCCCCACGAAGCGCGAGGCCTCGCTCGCCCAGAATTCGGCGAAGGGCTCGAAATCCGCGGCGCGGAACTCGCGCAGCGTCAGCCGCTCGCTGGTGAGGATGGGCGTCAACGCGCCGTCTCCAGCACCG
This sequence comes from Sediminicoccus sp. BL-A-41-H5, assembly GCF_050632405.1. Classification (NCBI taxonomy): domain Bacteria; kingdom Pseudomonadati; phylum Pseudomonadota; class Alphaproteobacteria; order Acetobacterales; family Roseomonadaceae; genus Sediminicoccus; species Sediminicoccus sp. BL-A-41-H5. The sequence goes on from NZ_CP192601.1 coordinate 634,009, forward strand.
CCTCGGCCAGCACGCGCAGCCCCTTCTCCGCCCATTCGCGCGAGATGGATTCGCTCGGGTGGTGGCTGATGCCGCCGTGGCAGGGGATGAAGAGCATCACCGCCGGCATGCGCGCGGCGGCGTGATAGGCGTCATGCCCGGCACCCGAGAGGATGTCCCGGTGGCGATAGCCGTGGCGGTCGGCCGAAGCGCGCAGGCGCTGGGCCAGCGCGCCGTCGAAATGCACGGCGGCGAAGCTCCAATAGGGCTCGCGCTTGACCGTCAGGCCACGCCGCGCCGCGATGGCGGCCATGGCGGCGTCGGCCTCGCCGAGCAGTTGCGCCAGCACGGCGTCCGCGGGGTGGCGATATTCGAAGGCGAAGCGCACCTGGCCGGGCACCACGCCATCGGCGCCGGGGTCCACCAGGAAGCGGCAGACCGTCATCCGCGCCTCGGGCGCGATGCGATACAGCACCGCCTCGCCGGCCGAGATCATCTCGGCCGCCGCCAGCACGGCGTCGCGCCGCATCTCCATGGGCGTGGTGCCGGCATGGCTCGTCTCGCCGGTGACGGTGACCAGCGCGCGCTCGGTGGCGAAGCCGCCGGTGACAATGCCGAGGTCGAAGCCTTCCGCCTCCAGCACCGGGCCCTGCTCGATATGCGCCTCGAAATAGGCGGCGGCGTCCTGCAAGGCCACAGGGTCGGCAGCGCCGGCCCAGCCGGTGGCGGCCAGAGCCTCGCCATAGGGCTGCCCGTCATCCAGCGCCGGGCGGGCCAGCACCTCCGCCTCGCTGAGGATGCCCATGGCGCCGGCCGCGCCGATCATGGAGGGGCTGAAGCGGCAGCCCTCCTCGCTCGTCCAGTTCACCAGGATGATGGGTGCTTCCGTCTCCGTGCCGCTTTCATGCAGCGCGTGCAGGATCTCGAGGCCCGCCAGCACGCCATAGGGCCCGTCGAACTTCCCGCCCGTGGGCTGCGTGTCGAGGTGGCTGCCGACCAGCACGGGCTTGCGCCTGGGGTCCCTGCCCTCGCGCCGCAGCGCCATGTTGCCGAGGCGATCCACGCTCAGCGTGAGGCCGATCTCCGCCCCCCAGCGCGCCAGCAGCGCCCGGGCCTCACCATCCAGCGCCGAGAGCGCGGGCCGGTTGTTGCCGCCGCCCGGAATGGGACCGATCGCCGCCATCTCCATGAGCCGCGCCCAGAGGCGCTCGGTGGAGAGGGGCAGGTTCACGGGCGCACCAGCCCCGCGGTGGCGAGTGCGGCATCGGCCAGCACCAGCATGCCCGCCGTCGCCCATTCGGGCGTGATGCTCTCGGCCTCATTGTGGCTGAGGCCGCCATGGCAGGGGCAGAAGACCATCACCGTCGGCACGCGGCGCGCCATGTAGACCGCGTCATGGCCGATGCCGGTCGGGATGTCGCGCCACTTGAAGCCGCGCGCCGTGGCACTCTCCCGCGCGCGCTGGATCAGCGCCGGGTCGAAGGGCGTCAGCGGCGAGTGCCAGAAGCGCGTGACGGTGATCTTCACGCCGCGCGCGATCGCGATCTCCTCGGCGCGGGCGCGCAGCTTCGTCTCCATCTCTTCCAGCGCCGCCGGGTCGCCATGCCGCATGTCGATGGTGAAGAAGACACGGCTGGGGGCGATGTTGCGGCTGGAGGGATAGATCTCCGCCACACCCACCGTGCCGCGCCCCTTCTCGCCCGAGGGGGCGAGGGTGGTGAGGGCGATCTCCTCGACCGCACTCATCAGCGGGGCCGCGGCCATCAGCGCATCGCGCCTGCCGGCCATGGGCGAGCCGCCATGCGCCTCCTCGCCTTCCACCACCACCTCGAACCAGGTCTGCCCCAGCGCATGGGTGACGACGCCGACATCCAGGCCCGCATCCTCCAGCAGCTTGCCCTGCTCGATATGCAGTTCGAGGTAATGGCCCACCTTCTGGAGATCCGCCGGATCGGCGGCGCCCTGCCAGCCGATGCGGCGCAGCTCCTCGCCGAAGACGGCGCCGTCCTGGCTCTGCTTCGCCAGGATCTCCGCCTCGGTGAAGATGCCCATGGCCCCCCCGCTGCCCATCATGGGGGGCGAGAAGCGCGAGCCCTCCTCATTGGTCCAGTTGATCAGCAGCAGCGGCGCCTCGGTCTCGGCGCCGGCCTCATGCAGCGCCCGCATGATCTCGAGCCCGGCCAGCACCCCCAGCACGCCGTCGAACTTGCCGCCCGTGGGCTGCGTGTCGAGATGGCTGCCGATGGCGACGGGCGGCAGGCTGGGATTCCGCCCCTCGCGCCGGAAGACCATGTTGCCCAGGCGATCCACCGTCATGGTCAGGCCCGCGGCTTCGGCCCAGCGCTGGAACAGCGCGCGGCCCTCGGCATCCACATCGGTCAGGGTCTGGCGGTTGCAGCCACCCTTCGCCGTGCCGCCGATCTGCGCCATCTCCATCAGGCTGTCCCAGAGGCGGGCGCCGCTCAAGGGCAGGTTATGCATGTTCCACTCCACACCACTCGGCCATGGTCAGCGCGATGCTGCGCGTGATGCCATGGATGCTCTCGATGCCGACACTCTCGTCAATGCCATGGATGTCCTGCGCATCCGGCCCGAAGACCGCGCAGGGCGTGCCCTGGTAGAGCACGAAGTGCCGCCCATCGGTCAGGCCCGTCGCCGGATAGTCGCGCAGCGTGCCGCCGGTCACCTCGGCGTAGCTGCGCTGGGCCAGCGCGCTGATCGCCGTGTCCTTGGGAAACACGCAGGCATCCGCGAGAAAGCCCTTGAACTCCAGCTTCACCTGCGCGCCGCGCAGCCGCTCATGGGTCGCGGCCTTCGCCACCAGCGCCTCGATATCGGCCTTGGTCTGCCGCGCCGAATAGCCGAGCATGACGCCAACCCGCAGCCCGATGCGGCAGCGCGTGGCGACGGAGGAGTTCCACTCGCCGCCCGTGATGGTGCCGAGATTCACATTCACCGGGTGGTTCACGCCATGGAAGGCGGCGTGGATGTTCTCGCCCCGGTTCCGCTCGGCCTCGTAATCCTTGAAGGCGCCGGCGATGATGTTGGCCGCCTCGATCGCGTTGATGCCGGCCTGCATGTCCCGCACATGGGCGGGCCGGCCGCTCACCGTCACCCAGGCCCAGACCACGCCGACCTCGGCCGTGTAGAGCGCATCGAGGCCCGGCCCGGGCTCGGGGATGATCACGCCATCCGCCTTGGGCAGCGCCAGCATGGTGGCGAGGGCGCCATTGCCCGTGCATTCCTCCTCGATCACCGCCTGCATCTGCACCTCGGCGGCGGGTTGCAGTCCGGCGCGCTTCAGGGCGGCGAAGGCCATGGCATAGCTCACGATGCCCGCCTTCATGTCGCCCGCGCCACGGCCGAACACACGGCCGCCGCGGATGCTCGGCGCATAGGGCGGCGTCTCCCACATGTCGGCGGCCCCCTCGGGCACCACATCCACATGGCCCTGCAGCACCAGGCTGCGCCCCTTGGCCGATTTCGGCCGATGGATCGCCGCCACATTGTCCCGCCCCGCATAGTCGATCAGCGGCGGCGAGAAGCCGGGATGGTCGGCCAGCTTCGCGGGGTCGGTCGCGATGCGCTGCGGCGCGAGGCCCAGATGCCGGTAGAGCCGCTCCATCTCGTTCAGGGCGGAGGCTTCATTGCCCAGGGTGGAGGGGCAGCGGACCAGGCGGAACAGCCAGTCCAGGGTTTCCTCGCGCAGCGAATCGCAGGCGTCGAGGATGGCGCGTCGCGCGCCGGCATCGGGCATTGTCATGCCCGCAGCATGGCCAGGGGTGATGAAGGTTGTCGAGGCCCCGCGCCCGCGCTTCACTCAGGTGCATGAAGGCCTTCCATCACCCGGACGAGGCGCTGCATGCGCCGCAATTCTTCCTCATGCGCGGCCAGGTCCGCGCCAATTACGAGGTGCCGGCCCGCGCCGCCTCGCTGCGCACGGGGCTGGATGCGCTCGGCCTCAAGCCTGACCTTCCGCCGCCCGCGCCGCGCGACGCGCTGCTGACGCTGCACACGGCCGAATACCTCGACTTCCTGGAGCACGCGGCCGCCGAATGGGCCGCGCTGCCGGAAGCCGGGCGCGAGATCGTCGCGAACATCCACCCCACGCCCGAGATGCTGGCGCAATCGAGCCGCAAGCCCGCGCACATCATCGCCCGCGCCGGCGCGCATACGGCCGACACCGCCTGCCCCATCGGCCCCGGCACCTGGACGGCCGCGATCGGCGCCGCCGGCTGCGCGCTGGCGGCGGCCGATGTGGCGGCCCAGGGTGGCGTGGCCTATGCGCTCTGCCGCCCGCCCGGCCACCATGCCTATGCCGCGCGGGCCGGCGGGCATTGCTACGTCAACAACAGCGCGCTGGCCGCCCAGCGCCTGCGCGATGCGGGGGCGAAGCGCGTGGCCGTGCTGGACGTGGACAGCCATCACGGCAACGGCACCCAGGGCATCTTCTGGGAGCGGGATGACGTGCTGACCGTCTCGCTGCATGCCGACCCGGGTCGCTATTACCCCTGGTATGTCGGCTTCGCGGAGGAGACGAGGGCAGCCAATCTCAACCTGCCGCAGCCCTTCGGCACGGGCGACGAAGCCTGGCTCGCCGCGCTCGACCACGGCATCGCCGCCATCCGCGATTTCGGCGCGGAGGCGCTGGTGGTCCCCCTCGGCTTCGACGCCAGCGAGTTCGAGCCGCTGGCCGCGCTGAAGGTGACGGCCGATGGCTTCGCCCGTGCGGGTGCGGCCATCGGCGCGCTCCGCCTGCCCACCGCCATCTGCCAGGAGGGCGGCTACAATGTGGACATCCTGGGGAGCCTGCTCGAACGCTTCCTGACCGGCTTCGGAGACGCGCGATGAACCCCCTCGTGCTCGACACCCATATCGACATCCGCTGGCCCGAGACGCCCGATTGGCTGAGCGAGACCGGGCAATGCGTGGACCTGCCCAAGATGCGGCGCGGCGGCATGAGCGCGGCCGTCTTCATTGCCTATGTCGGCCAGGGGGCGCGCGACCATGCGGGCCATGCCGCGGCCGGCGCGCGCGCGGAGGCCATGCTGCGCCACATCCGCGCCCGCGCCGATGGGACCGCCGCGCGCTTCTGCGCGACGCCGGACGAGCTGGAGGCGAGCTTCGCCGCCGGCATCCCCGCCGTGCTCTCGGCCGTCGAGAACGGCTATGCCATGGGCCATGACCTGGGGCGGATCGCGCAATGGCGGCGGCTGGGCGCCATCTACCTCACGCTCACGCATGACGGGCACAATGCCCTGGCCGACAGCGCCCGCCCCCGGCGCAACCTCAATGATTCCGAGACCGAGCATGGCGGGCTCTCCGCGCTCGGCCGCGCCGCCATCGCCGAGATGAACCGTGTGGGGCTTATGCTCGACTGCTCCCATGTGTCGAAGGCCGGGATGATGCAGGCGGCGGAGCTTTCGCGCACGCCCATCGCCGTCACCCATACGGCCTGCGCGGCACTCTGCGCCCATCCGCGCAACCTGGATGACGAGCAGCTCGACATGATCCGCGCGGTGGGCGGCGTGGCGCAGATCACCGCCGTCGCCTCCTTCCTCAAGCCCGCCGGCCCAGGCGGCGTGACGCAGGCGAGCGTCGCCGACCTCGTGGACCATGTGGAGCATGCGATCCGCCGAATCGGCCTCGACCATGTCGGCATCTCGTCGGATTTTGACGGCGGCGGCAGCGTCGCCGGCTGGTCCAGCGCGGCGGAGACGCCGAACATCACGGCCGAGCTCATGAAGCGCGGCTATGGCGCGCGCGAGATCGGGCTGCTCTGGTCGGGCAATGTCCTGCGCGTCTGGCGCCAGGTGCTGCGCGGCGCCGCGTGATGCGCGCGGCCGTCGCCCTGCTTCTGGCCGGGATCGGCACGGCCCAGGCAGCCGCCCCGGATGCCGCCGCGCAATACACCTCCGATGCGCGCCTCTGGGGTTCGGTCAGCCGCGAACAGACCGTGGGCACGGCTGCCATCACCGCCTATTTCGTGCGGACGCGGCCGGGCGCTGCGGGCATCGACGTGCGCTTCGGCGATTTCGCCCTGCGCGAGCTGGCGCCGGGCCTGGCCGTCGCCTCGGGCCACTACACCTTCCTGCGCCGCGCCGCGGATGGGATGATGAGCGAGGAGCCGTCCCGCTTCAGCATGGTGATGATGCGGGGGCCTGATGGCCTCTGGCGCATCGCCGACCATCACTCCTCGCGACTGCCCCGGTAATCGCGACAGTTCAGGGGGCGCTGCCGAAGATCCGCTGCAGCACGCGGTCGCCCACGCGCAGGTTCAGCCGCTCGGCCGTGCCACCGGGCACCTCGATGGTGGCGCGCACCGGGCCGCGGCTGTCGATGGTCGCGAGGCTCTGCGGCACCGCGCGCTCATGGATGCGATGGATCCGCCCATCAGCGGCGACGAAGAGCATGTCGAGCGGGATGAGCGTGTTGCGCATCCACATGCTGCTTTCGCGCGGGGCGCCCCAGTCGAAGATCATGGCCTCGTCCGGCGCCATGGTGGTGCGGAACATCATGCCGACCATCTGCTCATTCGGCTGGATCGCCATCTCCGCGCGGAAGGCGTGGCGCGTGCCATCCCGCGTCACGATCACCATGGGCTCTTCCGCGAGGCGCGGCTGCGGGCGGTCCACGCCGGGCTGGGCGGCCGCGAGCGTGGGCATCAGGAGGGCGAGGGCGAGCAGGAGGCGCTTCATGCGGGGCATCATGCCACAGCTTCCAGCCCCTGGGCGAGAAGGGCCCGAACCTCCTCGCGGATCGGTCCCTCGCGCGGCTCATCGGCCAGGGTGGTGAACCAGTGCTCCGGCGGGTTGCGGCCGGCGGCGCGGTGGAAGGTGAGCGCGCGGAGCACCGCCTCGGCGGACTCGGGCAGGCGCGCGGGCACGGGCAGGGCGTTCAGCGCGGCCCAGCCCCGCGCCCAGCAGCGCGCGACGGTCCAGGGGTTGTAGCCGCCGCCGCCCAGCAGGATGAAGCGGGGCGCCGCATCCTTCACCGCCGCGATGAACTCGGCATGCGCGTTGTTGGAAAGCCCGAGACGCGCCAGCGGGTCCTCCTCGAGCGCATCCGCCCCGCATTGCAGCATGACCGCCTCGGGCCGCAACCGTGCGATCAGCGGCAGCACGAACCCATGCAGCAGGGCGCGCATCTCGCTGTCGTTGAAGCCGGGCGGCACGGGCAGGTTCAGCGCATGCGGGGCGGCATGCGCGGCGCCGCTGAAGGGCCAGCGCCCCGCCTCATGGATGGAGAGTGTCGTCACGCGCGGCTCGTCGCGGAAGGCGATCTCCACGCCATCGCCGTGATGCGCGTCGATATCGAGGTAGAGGATGCGGCTGAGCCCCTGCCCCCGCCATTCCATCAGCCCCAGCACGGCATCGTTCACGTAGCAGAAGCCGCTGGCGCGATCCCGCATCCCGTGATGCGTGCCGCCGCCCGGCACATGCACGACGCCGCCCGCCTCCGTCAGACGCGCGGCCAGGATCACGCCCCCCGCGCTGGTCGCCGGGCGGCGGAACACCTCGCGATAGACCGGATTGCCATCGGCGCCGATGCGGTAGCGCTCGCGATCCTCCGCATCCACGCCCTGCGCCGCCTCCGCCCGCTGGAGGGCCGCGATGTAGCCCGGATCATGGAAGCGGGTGAGCTGCTCCACGCTCGCCATCGGGCTGTCGAGGTATTGCACCGGGTCAAGCCAGCCCAGCGCGCGGATCAGGTCGAGCGTGGTGGAGACGCGCGGAATGGCGAGCGGGTGCTTCGGGCCATAGGTGGAGCGCCGGTAGACCTCGGAGCCGATGAGCAGGGGTTCAGCCATGCCGCCTCGCGCGAAAAGGAAAGGCGGTGCGTAACAAGAGGGCGCGGCCGCGTTTTCCGCATATGGACACCCCACACATGACGGCAAGCCTGGCCCAGGCCTGCACGCGGCGGGCCGGGCGGCCCGGTGCGCTGCTCGCGGCGATCCCGCTGGTCCTCGCCTGGGTGGTGACCGGCCCCGTCTTCGGCTTCCCCAACACCTGGCGGCTCGTCATCAACTCGCTCACCTCGGCCGTGACCTTCGTCATGGTCTTCCCGATCCAGAGCGCCCGGAACCGCGACACGGCCGCCATCCAGCTCAAGCTGGACGAAGGGATCCGCGCGACCCATGGGGCCCAGGCCGACCTCATGACACTCGAGCGGGAGAGCGAGGAGACGCCCGAGCGGGTCCAGGCGGAACTGGCCCAGGGGCGGCCGGAGGGCGACTGCGGGGAGCCGCCGCCCGGCCGCGCCAGGGGCGCTACTGCGGCATCGCCGTCGGAATGATCGTCCGCACCAGGCTCGCATCCAGCTCCTCATACTTGTGGTAGCCGATGGTCTCGTAGAGCTCCGCACGCGTCTGCATCCGGTCCACCGCCCCCTGCGCGCCGCCCTCCGACGCGATCTGGGCGTAGAGCTGATCCCAGGCCTTGGCCGCGATGCGCAGATGCGTCACCGGCCAGATCACCATGTCATAGCCCAGCGCCTGGAACTCCTCCTTGGTCAGGAAGGGCGTGCGGCCGAACTCGGTCATGTTCGCCAGCAGCTTCACGCCGGGCATGCGGGCGCGGAACTCGCGGAACATCTCCACCGTGGTCAGCGCCTCGGGGAAGATCGCATCCGCGCCGGCATCCAGGTAACGCTTCGCGCGGGCCACGGCCGCATCCATCCCCTCGCTCGCCACCGCATCGGTGCGGGCGATGATGTAGAGGTGGCGGCGGGCGCGATGGGCGGCGGCGACCTTGGCGCACATCTCATCGGCGCTGGCCAGCTTCTTGTCGTTCAGGTGGCCGCATTTCTTGGGCAGAAGCTGGTCTTCCAGGTGCACGGCACCCGCTCCCGCATCCTCGAAGGCGCGCACCATGTGCATGACGTTCAGCGCCTCGCCATAGCCGGTATCGCCATCCACCAGCAGCGGCAGGCCGGTGGAGCGCGCCACCTGGCGGATGAAGAAGCAGACATCCTCGATGGTGATCATGCCGAGGTCGGGCAGGCCCATGGAGGCGGACATGGCAGCACCCGAGAGATACAGCGCCTCGAAGCCATGCTTCTTTGCGAGCAGCCCCGCGATGCCAAGGTGCGCGCCCGGCATGCCCAGGATCTCGGGGCGGTCCAGCAGGGCGCGGAAGCGCTCGCCGGCGGGTTGCGTGGGCAGATCGGCGCCGATCACATAGGGCATGGGTTTGGCCTTCCTCTAACGGTTGGCCCGAGCTTAACCCGGCCCCGCCGTCAGAAGAAGATGAGGGTGACCAGCACGAACAAGGGCAGCAGGAAGATCGCCGCCCAGCCGCAATAGCCGAAGAAGGAGGGCATGCGGACGCCGTTCTCCTCGACGATGGCCTTCACCATGAAGTTGGGCGCATTCCCGATATAGGAGTTGGCCCCCATGAAGACCGCGCCGGCCGAAATCGCCACCAGCGTCGCCGCCCCCTGCGTCATCAGATAGGCCGGGTCGCCGCCGGCCATGTTGAAGAAGACGAGGTAGGTGGGCGCATTGTCCAGGAAGCTCGAAAGCACGCCCGCCATCCAGAAATAGACCCAGGGGATGGGCGCGCCCGACGCGTCGGAGGTGAGGGCGACCAGGGCCGCGGCCGAGCCCTCCGGCCCCGCCTTCAGGATGGCCAGCACCGGCCCCATGCAGAGGAAGATGGCGGCGAAGAGCTTCGCCACCTCCGCCATGGCGCCCCAGGCGAAGCCATTGGCCTCGCGCAGCGCGTTGGAGGTGATGAGCATGGAGACGAGCGTGACGCCCAGGAAGATGCCGATGGCGACGATGCGCTCCAGCCCCACGCTCTCGGTCAGCACCTGGACGTCGCCCGGCTTCCAGACGCCCTGGAGCAGCACGCCCAGCACGACGACGCCGATGAGCCACACATTGGGCCAGCCCTCGATGCTGAGCTTCTCGCGCGGGGCGGTGTCCGCGGGGCGCTTGGGTTCGCGCGCGTGGAGGATGCTGTCCAGCGTGTAGAAGATGCCGAGCAGGATCAGGGCGCAGAAGAGGAAGGGCAGGAAGAGGTGCGTCGTCGGCCAGAAAAAGGAGACGCCCTTGAGGAAGCCCAGATAGAGCGGCGGGTCGCCGATCGGCGTCAGGCTGCCGCCGATATTCGACACCAGGAAAATGAAGAAGACGAAGATATGCACCTTGCGCGTGCGGTGCTGGTTGGCCCGCAGCACGGGCCGGATCAGCAACATGGAGGCGCCCGTCGTCCCCATCAGGCTCGCCAGCACCGTGCCGATGGCCAGCAGCGCCGTGTTGGTGGCGGGCGTGCCCACCAGCGTGCCGCGCAGCAGCACCCCGCCGCCCGTCGTGTAGAGGGCGAGCAGCAGAACGATGAAGGGAATGTATTCCTGAACCAGGACGAAGACCACCTCCTGCCCGGCCATGGCGGGCCCGAAGACGATGAGGAAGGGCAGCAGGAAGATCGCCCCCCAGAAGGCCGCCACCTTGCCGTAGTGATGGTGCCAGAAGCCCGGCGTCAGGATGGGCATCAGCGCGATGGAGAGCAGGATGCCCACGAAGGGCAGCGTCCAGACCAGGCCCAGTTGGCGCCCGTCGATGGCCGCGGCCTCCGCCGGGAGGGCGAGGCAGGCCAGGAGGAAGACGAGGGTCGCAGCGCGCAAGATGAAGCTCCCGACAGGGTGATTAAGGTCTTTTCCCGAATGAACCGCCCCCGTCAATGCGCGTTGGGGGGGTTTGCGCGCCGGCCCCCCCGCCCCTAATAACGGGGCGAATTGGCGGAGTATCCACATGGAAATGCATGGCGAGCGGCAGATTGCCGCCCCGCGCGAGCTGGTCTGGCAAGCGCTGAACGACCCCGAGGCGCTGAAGGCCGCCATTCCGGGCTGCGAATCCATCGAGAAGGTCTCGGACACCGAGCTGACGGCCAAGCTCGCCATCAAGATCGGCCCCATGGCGGCGAAGTTCTCCGCCAAGGTGAAGCTCGAGAACCTGAACCCGCCCGCCAGCTACACCATCAGCGGCGAGGGCAATGGTGGGGCGATGGGCTTCGCCAAGGGCGGCGCCGATGTGGCGCTGGAGGCGATCAGCCCCACCGAGACCCTGCTGAAGTACAGCGTGAAGGCGCAGGTCGGCGGCAAGATGGCGCAGCTCGGCGCGCGCCTGATCGACAGTACCGCCAAGCAGATGGCCGACCAGTTCTTCGACCGCTTTGCCGCGGCCCTGGCCCCCAAGGCCGATGCCGCCACCCCCGGCGCCGCGCCCACCCCCGCCCCCGCGCCGGCCGCCATCTCGATCTTCTCCCTCATCCCCACGGAGTTCATGGGCATGCCTCTCTTCTTCTGGCTCGGCAGCGGCGCGATGCTTTGGGTGCTCTACCTGATCTTCCTCTCCTCGTGAGCAAGGCCCTGCCCGCCGATGTCGCGGCCACCGCGGGCCTGCTCGCGGCCGGCGGCTATGTGGCGGACACGGCGCTGGCCACCACCGTCCATCTCGCTCTCCGCATGGGCCGCCCCCTCTTCCTCGAGGGCGAGCCCGGCACCGGCAAGACCGAGATCGCCAAGGTCCTGGCGGCGCAGCTCCCGCGCAAGCTGGTGCGGCTGCAGTGCTATGACGGTCTTGATCTCTCGGCCGCGGCCTATGAGTGGAACCATGCGCGCCAGCTCATGGCGATCCGCCTCGCCGAGGTCGCGGGCAATGTGGCCGACATCGAAAGCTCGATCTACGACCGGCGCTACCTCGAGTCGCGCCCCCTGCTCCAGGCGCTGGAGGGGGAGCCCGCCGTCCTGCTGATCGACGAGCTGGACCGCGCGGATGAGCCCTTCGAGGCCTTCCTGCTGGAGGTCCTGGCCGATTTCCAGATCACCGTGCCCGAGCTCGGCACGCTGCGCGCGGCGACGCCGCCGGTCGTGATCATCACGTCGAACCGCACGCGCGAGGTGCATGACGCCATCCGCCGCCGCTGCCTCTACCATTGGGTGGACTACCCCGATGCGGCGCGGGAGAAGGCGATCCTGGCGCTCCGCGCGCCGCAGGTGGCGGAAACGCTCTCGGCCCAGGTGGTGTCCTTCGTGCAGAAGCTGCGCGAGGGTGACTACTTCAAGCTGCCCGGCGTGGCCGAGACCATCGACTGGGCCAATGCGCTCTCGGCGCTGAATGCGCGCGAGCTGGAGCCGGCCTCGGTGGATGCGACGCTCGGCGTGCTGCTGAAATACCAGGACGACATCGCCAAGCTGAAGGGCGAGGAGGCGGCGCGGCTGATCGAGGAAAGCCGCGGCCCCGCGTGATGCGGGCGGCGGGCCCGCTACCTGGCGTTCCGGTGGGCGCAGTTCTCGACCGCGACGAAGACCTGCTCCATCGTTACGCCTTGCAGCTGGTAGGGAAAGATCGTCCCTTGCACGTCCACTTCGAAGCGCCCGCGCAGGGACATGATCTGCTGCGCCTCCTGGTTGTTGAGCTCGATGACGCTGCGCTCGCCGATCAGCCGGCCGCGCGTCTGGACCATGCCGCGCGGGGTGGTGACCACCACCGCCACCGCTTGCCGGGTTCCCACGGCCGGCGCCGTGATGATGTAGTTGCGGCCCACATTCCAGAACACGCGGAAGCCGCCGCCGAGCCCGGGAACCAGGCCGAAACAGCGGTCGAAGCGCCCGCCCTCCCAGACGCGCAGGATGTCCACGTTGCCGACGCGCCCGACCTTCTCATCGCGGCGTTGCGCCTGGGCCGTGGGCGCCATGAGGGCACAGGACAGCAGTGCTGCGGCCAGCACGGACGGGAAAATTTTCATATTTTGCCCCTCAACCTCGAGCGGAGCCTAGGGCGGTGCTGATTCCGGGCGCAAGGGAAGCGGAACGTTCCCGGGAGGCATCGGCGGCCCTCGCCCCCAACCTGCTGGCCTTCGTCCGCCTGCTGCGCCGCGCGGGCCTGCAGGTCGGCCCCGGCGATGCGCTGGGCGCGGCGGAGGCGCTGACCCTCATCGAACTCGGCGACAAGGCCAGCCTCCGCGCGGCGCTGAAGGCCACGCTGCTCCGCCGGCACGAACAGGCGGACATCTTCGACGCCGCCTTCGACCTCTTCTGGCGCGACCCGGAGCGCGCGGCCGCGGCCGCCGCGTTTGCCCTGATGGAGGCGCAGAAGCCCGAGGAGAAGTCCAAGCCCGGCGGCCGCCGCATCGCGGAAGCGATGGCGGGCGAGCGCCCCAAGCCCCCGCCGCCCACGCCGGAGGAGCAGCCCCGCCAGCTCGACGCGGCGATGACCGTCTCCGAGCGCGAGCGCCTGCAGACGATGGATTTCGAGGCGATGAGCGCGGCCGAGATCGCCACCGCCAAGCAGGAGATCCGCCGCCTCGTCCTGCCGCTCGATGAACGGCCCACCCGCCGCTTCCGCACCGATCCGCTCGGCCCCCGCGTGGACATGCGGGCCACGCTGCGCGCCACCACGCGCCAGGGCGGCGAGTTCCGGAGCATCCTGCGCCGCCGCCGCATCACGCGCCCGCCGCCGCTCGTCGCCATCTGCGACATCTCGGGCAGCATGGCGCGCTACGCCCAGGTGCTGCTGCACTTCCTGCATGCCGTCACCAATGACCGCGAGCGCGTGCATTCCTTCCTGTTCGGCACGCGGCTCTCCAACATCACCCGCCAGCTGAAGCACCGCGACCCCGAGATCGCCTTCGAGATGGTCTCGCACATGGTGCCCGACTGGTCCGGCGGCACCCGCATCGGCGAGGCTCTGGAGCGTTTCAACCAGGATTGGGGCCGGCGCGTGCTGGGCCAGGGGGCGGTGGTGCTGCTCATCACCGACGGGCTGGACCGCGAGGGCGGGCGGGGTCTTGCCGAAGCCACGGACCGGCTGAAACGCTCCTGCCGGCGGCTGATCTGGCTGAACCCCCTGTTGAGATATGCCGGGTTCCAACCCAAATCCCAGGGCATCAAGGCCATGCTGCCGCATGTGCATGAATTCCGCCCGGTCCATAACCTCGCCAGCCTGCGCGAGTTGATCGAGGCATTGGGGGAGAGGAAGCGTCGATGAGCGAGGATATCCTGACCACCGCCGCCGAATGGGCCGCGGCGGGCGAGCAGGTGGCGCTGGCCACCGTGGTCGAGACCTGGGGCAGCAGCCCGCGCCCGGCCGGCTCCATGCTGGCCATCACCGCCTCGGGCCGCATGGCGGGCTCCGTCTCGGGCGGCTGCATCGAGGGGGCCGTGGCGGACGTTGCCATGCAGGCGATGCGCGACGGCAAGCCGCAACTGCTTGACTTCGGCATCTCGGATGAGCGCGCCTGGGAAGTGGGTCTGGCCTGTGGCGGCAAGCTCAAGGTCTTCGTGGAAAAGCTCGGATGACGCCGGAACTCCTCTCCCGATTGCAGGCGGCCCGCGCGGCGCAGCGCTCCGTCGTGCTGCTGACGCGCCTTTCCGATGGCGAGCAGCATCTCTGGCCCGAGGATGCCCTGCCCGGCACGCTGGCCGAGGCCGCGCAGCAGGCGCTGAACTCGGACCGGACGGCGACCCTCGCCCAGGATGGCGAGAGCTGGTTCCTCCAGCCCTTCAACCCGCCCTTGCGCCTCATCATCATCGGTGCCGTCCACGCCGCCCAGGCGCTGGCGCCCCTGGGTGTGGCCATGGGCTTCGCCGTGACCGTGGTGGACCCGCGCGGCAGCTTCGCGACCGAGGAGCGCTTCCCGGGCGTCATCCTGAACCACGACTGGCCGGATGAGGCGATGGCCGCCCTGGCGCCGGATGCCCGCACCGCCGTGGTCACGCTCACGCATGACCCGAAGCTGGACGACCCGGCGCTGGACGTCGCGCTCAACAGCCCGGCCTTCTACATCGGGGCGCTGGGCAGCAAGCGGACGCATGCGAAGCGCGTGGAGCGCCTGACCGAGATGGGCCATGAGGCGGCCGACATCGCCCGCATCGCGGCCCCCGTCGGCCTCGACATCGGCGCGGTGACGGCGCCCGAGATCGCGCTCTCCATCATCGCGCAGATCGTGGCGCGGCGGCGCGGCAAATGATCTTCGGTCCGACACCCCTGGACGAGGCCGAGGGCGCCATCCTCGCGCACAGCGTCCGCCTGAAGGAGCGTGTGCTGAAGAAGGGCACGGTGCTGGACGTCGATGCCATCGCGGCACTCCGCGCCGCCGGCCTCGGCGAGGTCATCGCCGCCCGCCTCGGCCAGGGCGATGTGCCGGAGGATGAGGCGGCCAGCCGCCTGGCCGACGCCCTGCTCTCCCCCCTCATCGCCCGCAGCCGCGCCGCCACGGGGCGTGTGAACCTGGTGGCGGAGACGACCGGCCTGCTCACCGTGGATGCGGCGCTGGTGGACCGGCTGAACGCGCTGGATGAGAGCATCACGCTGGCGACGCTGCCCAATTTCAGCGTGGTCCAGCCCAAGGAAATGCTGGCCACGCTGAAGATCATCCCCTTCGCCGTTCCGGGGCCGGCCCTGGGCGTCGCGGAGGTGCTGCTCCGGCAACAGGCGCTGCTCACGCTGCACCCCTTCCGGCCGCTCAAGGTGGGCCTTGTCCTCACCGAGCTGCCCGGCGTGAAGGAAAGCGTGATGGAGGGCGCGGTCGAGGTGACGGGCGCGCGCATCGAGGCGCTGATGGGCCGCCTGCTGCCGGTCGAGCGCGTGCGGCACGAGACGGGGGCGGCTGCGGACGCCCTGCGCCGCCTGATGCGCCAGGGCGCCGAGATGCTGCTCATCGCGGGTGCCTCGGCGACCGTGGACCGCCGCGACGTGGGCCCCGCCGCGATCGTGAAGGCGGGCGGGCGCATCGAGCATTTCGGCATGCCGGTGGACCCGGGCAACCTGATCTGCCTGGGCGCCGTGGGCGAGGTGCCGGCCATGGTGCTGCCCGGCTGCGCCCGCAGCCCCAAGCTCAACGGCTTCGACTGGGTGCTGCAGCGCCTCTTCGCCGGGCTGACCGTGCGCGCGCGCGACATCATGGGCATGGGTGTCGGCGGATTGCTCAAGGAAATCGAGACGCGGCCCCTGCCACGGGCCAAGGCGCCGCAATCCCCGCCGCCCGCCAATGCGCCGCGCCGCCCGCGCCAGGTGGCGGGATTGGTGCTGGCCGCCGGCCGCTCGCGCCGCATGGCGCCGCTCAACAAGCTGCTGGTGGCGGATTCCCAGGGGGTCGCCATGGTCACCCGCGTGGTGGACAACGTCATCGCCTCCGGCGTGCGGCCCGTGCTGGTCGTCACCGGGCATGAGCGCGAGCGGGTGGAGGAGGCGCTGTCCGGCCGGCCCATCCTCTTCGTCCATGCCGAGGATTATGCGGAGGGTCTCTCCTCCAGCCTCAAGGCCGGGCTCGCGGCACTCCCGCCCGAGCCCGAGGGCGTGCTGGTGGCGCTGGGCGACATGCCGCTGGTGGACAGCGCCGTGATGGCCCGCCTGCTCGCCGCCTTCGATCCGGAGGAGGGCCGCGCCATCGTCCAGCCCACCTTCCGCGGCAAGCAGGGCAACCCGGTGCTCTGGGGCCGGGAATTCCTGCCGGAGATGATGGCCATCACCGGCGATGTCGGCGCCCGCCAGCTGGTGGGCAAGCATGCCGACCGGCTGATCGAGGTGGAGGTGGCGGATGACGGCGTGCTGCGCGACTTCGACACGGTGGATTCGCTGAAATCGGCGCCCCATTTCAACCACGGGGGCTTCGGCAAGAAGGGCTGAAGCCTAACCCGCCTGGCACTTGGCGCAGGTGCCCTCGACCTCGACCGTCATCCGGCCCGGCTTGAAGCCGGCCCGTGCGGCGGCGGCTTCCAACGCATGGGCCACCGCATGGTCGGTCAGCTCGGTGGTGGCGCCGCAGGTGCCGCAGATGAGGAACTGGTGCTGGTGGTCATGCCCGGCATGCGCATGGCCGGCCTCGATGCAGGGGAGGAAGGCGTTCAGCCGCTCCAGCTTGTGGATCAGGCCCTGCTCCAGCAGGAAATCCAGCGCGCGATAGACGGTGGGCGGGGCCGCCACGCCGCGCTCCTCGCGCAGCTTGTCGAGCAGCGCATAGGCCCCCATCGGCTGCCCCGCCGAGAGCACGAGGCGCAGCACCTGCCGGCGCAGCGGCGTGAGCTGCGTCCCGCGCGCCGCGCATTGCTCGGCCGCCCGGTCCAGGGTCGCTTCGATCTCCATGGGGCCCTCACTTGCGGTTCCGCAATGCCATATAGTGCAGGATGATGACCGGCACCTCCCCTCCCCCGCTGCAAATCCCGAATGCCGAGGCCCGCGCGCGCCTCCTCGCCGCCGTGCGCTTCGACGCGCGGGGCCTGGTGCCCGCCATCGCGCAGCAGCATGACACGGGCGAGGTGCTGATGATGGCCTGGATGAACGCGGAATCCCTGGGCGAGACGCTGGCCACCGGCCGCGCCTGCTACTACAGCCGCAGCCGGGGCGGCCTCTGGCGCAAGGGCGAGAGCTCCGGCCAAGTGCAGCATGTGGTGGATCTGCGCCTCGATTGCGACGGCGACACGCTGCTGCTGCTGGTGGACCAGAAGGGGGTGGCCTGCCACACCGGCCGGCGGAACTGCTTCTTTCTTGCCCCCCGCGACGGCGAATTGACCGAGATCGCCGCCCCGCTCGTCAGCCCCGAAAGCCTCTACGGCGCATGAACCAGATCCCCGTCACCCTGCTCACCGGCTTTCTCGGCGCCGGCAAGACCACGCTGCTCAACCGGCTGCTGCGCGAGCCCGGGATGGCCGGCACCGCCGTGCTGATCAACGAATTCGGCGAGATCGGCCTCGACCACCTGCTGGTGGAGCGCCTGGACGAGGACACGGTGCTGCTCGCCGCCGGCTGCCTCTGCTGCACCATCCGCGGCGATCTCTCCCGCGCCTTGCGGGACCTCGCGGCCCGGCCGCAACCCATCGCGCGCGTGGTGATCGAGACCACGGGCCTGGCCGACCCCGCCCCCATCTTGCAGACCCTGATGGGCGACCCGTTGCTGCTGCGCGATTATCGCCTGGATGGCGTGGTGACGCTGGTGGATGCGGTGCATGGCATGGCCACGCTCGACGAGCAGCCCGAGGCGCTGCGCCAGGCCGCCGTGGCCGACCGCATCGTCGTCACCAAGACCGACCTCGCGGACCCCGCGCCGCTGGTGGCGCGGCTTTCCGCGCTGAACCCGATGGCGCCCATCCTGACGGGCGAGGTGGCGGCCGCACAGCTCATCAACGCCGGGCCTTTCTCCGCCGATGGCAAGCTGCCGCAGATCAGCGACTGGATCGCCGCCGCGGGCCACCATCACCATCACCACCACCACGACGTGAACCTCCACGATGCGCGCATCCGCGCGCTCTGCCTGCGCTTTGAGGCGCCGCTCCCCTGGGAGGGTGTCGCCAGCTACCTGGAGATGATGGCGATGACCCAGGGGCAGCACATGCTGCGGATGAAGGCGGTGCTGAACCTCGCGGGTCAGCGCGGGCCCGTGGTGATGCATGGCGTGCAGCACAGCTTCCACCCGCCCCGCATGCTGGAATCCTGGCCCGAGGGCGATGACCGTTCGAGCCGCCTCGTCTTCATCCTGCGCGACCTGGAGCCGCGCGTGGTCGAGGACGGGTTGCGCGCCTTCCTGAAGGCCGCCGCATGAAGATCGAGACCGTCACCGGCGCCGGCCTGCTGCCGCATGTGCCGGCGCTGGCCCGGCTGCGCGCCACCGTCTTCGCCGAATGGCCCTACCTGTACCAGGCGCCCGAGGGCGAGGAGGCGCGCTACCTCCGGCACTATGCCGAAGACCAGGGGGCCGCGGTGATCCTCGCGCGGGACGGCGAGGAGATCGTGGGCGCCGCCACCTGCCAGCCCATGGCGGCGACGCATGGCCCAGTGCGCGCCTGCTTCGAGGCGTCGGGGCGCAACCCGCTGGAATATGCCTATTTCGGCGAATCCGTGCTGCTGGCCCCCTATCGCGGCCAGGGCCTGGGCGTCGCCTTCTTCGCGGCGCGCGAGGCGCATGCGAAGAGGCTCGGCCTGCCGCTCGCCACCTTCTGCGCCGTGGTCCGCAACAGCAATGACCCGCGCCGGCCGGCCGGCTACACGCCGCTCGACGCCTTCTGGCGCAAGCGCGGCTACACGCATCACCCGGAGCTCTCCTGCGTCTTCGACTGGACCGAGATCGGCGATGCGCGGCCCTCGCCGCACGCGCTCTCCTTCTGGATCAAGGCGCTCGGCCGCGATCGGGAAGGCGCCCCTGCGGCGGAGCGTGAATCGCAGGCCCAGCCATGAGACTGGCCACGCTCGCCTGGCCGGTGCAGCCCACGCCCGATGTCGCGGCCTATGCAGCCAAGCTCGACCATTGGGCGGCGCAGGCCAAGGCTGGCGGTGCGGAGCTGCTGCACATGCCCGAATATGCCTGCGTGGAACTGGGCGCCGCACTGGCCGGCGGCGCGCCCGATGCCGCGACGGAACTGCGCGCGATGGTGGACCACGCGGATGCCATCCTCGCCGCGATGCGCGAGGCGGCCCGCCGCCATGCCCTGTGGCTGCAGCCGGGCACGCTGCCCATGCGGGACGGCGCGCGCATCATCAACCGCGCGCCGTTGATCACGCCCGACGGCAGCCTCGCCTTCCAGGACAAGCGCATGATGACGCGCTTCGAGGATGAGCGCTGGGGCATCTCGGCCGGCGCCCCGCCCATGGTGTTCGAGACCCCCTGGGGCCTGATCGGCATCGCCATCTGCTACGATGCGGAATTCCCCAAGCTCGTCCGCGCGCAGGTGGAAGCTGGCGCCTGGCTCATCCTGGTGCCCACCTGCACCGACACGCTGCACGGCTTCCACCGCGTGCGCATCGGTGCCGCGGCGCGCGCCATGGAGAACCAGTGCTTCGTGGCCCTCGCCCCCACGGTCGGGGGCTTCGCGGCCTCGGTGGCCCTCGATGAGAATCACGGCGCCGCCAGCGTCTTCGGCCCCGTGGATCGCGGCTTCGCCGAGGATGGCGTGGTCGCGGCCAACCCGCTCGACGCGCCGGGCCTCCTCTTCACCGATCTCGACCCCACGCGGCTCGAGGCGGTGCGCGCCGATGGCGCGGTGCGCAACCACCGCGACTGGCCGCGCGCGCCCATCCCCCGCCCCGCGCCAGCCCTCTTCGCATGACCTTGCTCTACATCGCCGCCGGCGAGGCCTCGGGCGACATCCTCGGCGCGCGCCTGATCAGGGCGCTGCGGGCGCGCGACGCCAGCCTGGAATTCGCCGGCATCGGCGGGGAGCGCATGGCCGAGCAGGGCTTCGCCTCCCTCTTCGACATCCGCGAACTGGCGCTGATGGGCCTGGCCGAGGTGCTGCCCAGCATCCTCCGCCTGAAGCGCCGCATGGAGGAGACGGTGGCCGACATCACCGCCCGCCGCCCGCGCCTCATCATCACCATAGACAGCCCGGGCTTCACGCTGCGCCTGGCCGCGCGCGTGCGGCACCTCGGCATCCCGGTCATCCATTACGTCGCCCCCCAGGTCTGGGCCTGGCGGCCGGGGCGCGTAAAGAAGATCGCCAGGCGCGTGGACCGCATCCTCGCCCTGCTGCCCTTCGAGGCGCCGATCTTCGAGGCGGCCGGCATCCCCGTGGATTTCGTGGGCCACCCCATCCTGGAGAGCGAGGCCGCGCACGGCGTGGCCGCGAACGCGCCCGGTGAGGGCCGCCGCCTCATCATCATGCCCGGCAGCCGGCGCGGCGAGGTGAAGCGGCTGCTGCCCATCTTCGCCGAATCGCTGAAGCGCCTGCCCGCGGACATCCACCCCATCATCGGCCTGGCGGGCACGGTGGAGGAGACGGTGCGCGCACGGGCGGGCGAATGGGGCCGGCCGGTCAGCATGGTCCGCAGCCCGCAGGACAAGGCCGATGCCTTCGCGGCCGCCCGGGCGGGGCTGATCAAATCCGGCACCTCCTCGCTCGAGGCCGCGGTCGCCGGCCTGCCGCATGTCATCGCCTATACCTTCAACCCGGCCACCAACTTCATCATCCGCCGGCTGTTCCGGCTGAAATACGCGAGCCTCGTGAACCTGCTGCTGGATGAGCCGGTGGTCCCCGAATTCCTGCTGCCGCATTGCGAGCCGGTGCGAATCTCCGCCGGGCTCAGGACGCTCTTCGAGGAGGATGAGGCGGTGGCCCGCCAGCGGGACGGCTTCGCCCGTGCCCTCGCCCGGCTGCGCCCCGAACACGGCCTGCCGAGCGAGGCGGCGGCGGAGGCCGTGCTCAGGCAGCTTTGACGCGGCCGCGCGCTCGGCTACCATTTTTATATGCTTGAGCTCCGCGGCATCACCAGAAAGTTCAAAATCGGTCCTACCGAGCGCACGGTGCTGCACGGCATCGACCTTGACCTGGCGGCCGGCGAGCTGGTCTCGCTGATGGGCGGCTCGGGCTCGGGCAAGACGACCTTCATGAACATCGTGGGCCTGCTGGATCGCCCCAGCTCGGGCACCTACCGCATCCGCGGCGAGAATGTGCTGGCGGCCGAGGCCGATGCGCAATCGGCCATGCGCAACAAGATGATCGGCTTCGTCTTCCAGCAATTCTTCCTGATGCCGCGCCTCAATGCCTGGCGGAACGTGGCCCTGCCGCTGATGTATCGCGGCACGCCGGAGGCCGAGGCGCGCCGCCGGGCCGAGGTGATGCTGGAACGCGTGGGTCTCGGCCAGCACCTGAACCACGTGCCCAACATGCTCTCGGGCGGGCAGAAGCAGCGCGTCGCCATCGCCCGCGCCCTGGTGGGCGAGCCCGCCATCCTGCTGGCCGATGAACCCACCGGCGCCCTCGACCCCACGGTGAGCCGCGAGATCATGGGCCTCTTCGAGGAGATCAACCGTGACCTCGGCGTGCTGGTGCTCATCATCACGCATGACCCGGGTGTGGCCGCCCGCTGCCGCCGCCGGCTCGTGCTGAAGCAGGGGCGCCTCGAAGACCAGATGGCGCTCGAGCACGCATGAGCGCCGGGGCTTCAGCATGATCCGGCAAACCCTGATGGAAGCGGCCGGGAACCTGCTCGCCTCCTGGCAGCGCAGCCTGCTCGCGCTCATCGGCATCGTCGTCGGCGCCGGCGCCGTCATCTCCATGCTGCATGCCGGCACCATGGCCCGGCAGGAGACCATCCGGCAGTTCCGCCAGATGGGCACCGACACGCTGGTCCTGCGCGCCGACAGCCCGACCGGCCTCGGCAATTTCCGGCTGGGCGACATTGAGAGCGTGCCGCTCATGGTGCCGACCGTGGGCGAGATCGCGCCCTTCATGATCGGCGGCGGCCCCATCTCCTATGAGGGGCAGACGCGAAACGCCGGGTTCATCGGCGCCACCGGCAGCTTCGCCGATGTGGGCCGCCTGCCCATGGCCGAGGGCCGCTTCCTCTCGCCGCATGACCGTTTCGAGCTGCATGCGGTGCTGGGCTCCGACCTCGCGCAGCAGCTCTCCACCCCCTTCTCGCCCATCCGCGTTGGCTCGCAGATCCGGGTCAGCCGCTACATCTTCACCGTGATCGGCATCATCGAGCCGGTGCTGATGAACCCCATGCTGCCGATGGACGTGAACGGCACACTCTTCCTCTCCCTGCCCAATGCGCGGCGGGTCATGGCGGCCCCCGCGCTGTCGATGGCGGTCGCCCGCCTGCGCGGCGACGCCGACCCCGAGCTGGCGGCGCAGCAATTGCAGCAGCATCTGGGGCCGGGGATGCGGGATTCCACGCTGAACGTGCTCTCCGCGCGCCAGCTCATCGCCGGCATGAACAGCCAGGTGCGGCTGGTGGCGCTGCTGCTCGGCGCGGTGGGCAGCATCGCGCTGGTGCTGGGCGGCGTGGGGGTGATGAACATCATGCTGATGTCGGTCGCCGAGCGGAAGCGCGAGATCGGCATCCGGCTGGCCATCGGCGCGCGGCGGCGCGATGTTCGGCGGCTGTTTCTCAGCGAGGCGCTGATCCTCTCCCTGCTGGGGGCGGCGCTTGGCGTGGCGCTCGGCTATGCGGGCGGCGTGGGCTTCGCCTGGATGTCGGGCTGGCCCGTGCATTTCTCGCCCGTCGCGGCCCCGCTGGGGGCCGGCGTCTCGCTCGCCGTCGGCGTGTTCTTCGGCTTCTACCCGGCCGTCATGGCCGCCCGGCTGGACCCGATCGAGGCGCTAAGATCGGAGTGAAGGTCGAGGGGTCCGGCAGGGCGATCGGCGGGTCCCCGGTCAGTTCCATCACGGCGGGCAGCGGCGGCAGCGGCGCGTTCACCGGCTCGAAGCTCGCGCCGATGACCGGCTCGCGCAGCGTCGAGGGCGGCGCGCAGGCCGGGACCAGCAGGAGCAGCAGGAGCGACACGGCGCGCGCGCGAATCATGCCCCAAGGGAACACCACACCGCGCCCGCGGTCGAGGGGGACGATCCCGCCGATCGGCAAGACCCATGGCCGGGTGGCTTGCGGCGGACGCCCCGAGAGTGGAATAGTTTATACCAGAGCGCAAAAAGGAGACGTTGCGATGCAGGGAGGCGCGATGCAGGGAGGCAGGGCGATCCTCGGTGCGGCGCTGGTCCTGTGCGCCATCCCACTCGCCATCTCGCCCGCCGGGGCGCAGCAGGCGCGCGAACGGCCGCCGGCGCGTGCCAACACCACCATGCCCACGGCCAACATGCCCGAGGGCAGCATCCCGCTGACCCTGCCCGAGGCCGTCTTCCTGGCGCTGCGCAGCAACCGAGCCATCCGCAGCCAATATCTGCAGCGCGTGGCCGACCGCTTCTCGCTGCGCGTGGCGGAGGCGACCTTCGATCCGCGCTTCGGCGTCACCGGCGGCGTCACCCGCTCGCGCAGCAATGGCGTGAACCTGACCCAGGCGACGCTGGGCCCCGTCGTGAACATCGCGGCCCCCACGGGCGCGCAGTTCCAGTTCGGCTGGCTCGGCGTGCAGAGCAACACGCGCGGCCAGAGCCCGAGCGGCCAGGGGCGCGCCACCTTCCAGGTGATCCAGCCCCTGCTCGCCGGTGGCGGCGTGGATTTCGCCATGGCCCCGGTGCGCATCGCGCGCATCCAGGAGGAGAACAGCAAGCTCCAGCTCAAGGCGCTGGTCTCGGACCAGATCACCCAGACCATCACGAGCTACCGGACGCTGCTGCAGGCGCAGGAGCAGCTGCGCATCGCGACCGAAGCCCTTCGGCGCGCGCGGGAACTCGCCAGCGTGAACCAGGCGCTCTTCACCGCGGGCCGCCTCGCGCAGGTGGAGCTCATCCAGGCCGAGACCAGCATCGCGCAGCAGGAGCTCCAGCTCGTCGGCGCGCGCAACCAGCATGAGGCGGCGCGCCTCGCGCTGCTCACGCTGCTCGCCGTGAACCAGAACCAGAAGATCTGGGCAGTGGAGCGGCCGGCCGCCGAATCCGCGCGCGTGAATCCGCAGCGCGCGCTCGATGTCGCCGCCGCCAACCAGCCCGATTATCTCCGCACGCTGCTGGCGGTGGAGATCAACCGCATCAACCTCGATGTCGCGCGCAACCAGCGCCTGTGGGATGTCTCGCTGGTCGCCGGCACGGGCTGGGCGGCGCAGCGGGCGGAGCTGGCCCGCACGCTGGGCGCGCTGGCCGAGGTCCGCAACGACTTCAATGTGGGCCTGCAGGTCAATATCCCGATCGGCCAGATCGCGCGCGAGCAGCCGGAGGTGAACGCCACCATCGCGCTCCGCCAGTCCGAGCTCGCCATCGAGCAGGCGCGCGACCGGCTGCGCCAGGCGGTGGAGGACATCGTCCGAAACATCGACACGCTGCGCCGCCAGGCCGAGCTGGCGCGCCGCGCCCGCGAACTGGCCGGGCAGCAGCTGGAGGCGGAACTGGTGAAGCTCCAGGCGGGCCGCTCCTCCAACTTCCAGGTCGTCTCCTTCCAGGGCTCGCTCCAATCGGCCGAGAGCGCGGAGCTTTCGGCCGTGATCGCCTATGCCAATGCGCTCACGCAGCTCGACCAGGTGCTGGGCACCACGCTCGACACATGGCGGATCTCCCTGAATGACTGATGCGGCTGCGGGCCCCGCCGGGCCCGGTTTCGAGGACATCGCGCGGCTCGCCGCCCTGCTCTGCCGCGTGCCCATCGCGGCCGTCGTCCTGCGCGACCAGGGCATCGCCGCCGTGACCGGCGCCGCGCTGGCCGACGAGCCCTTCAGCGCCGCGCTCGGCGAGGCGCTGGCCGAGATCGCCGATCTCGCCGCCGATCCGCGCTTCGCGGGGCATGCCCTCGTCACCGGCGAGCAGGCGCTGCGCTTCGCCGCCATCGCGCCCCTGCCGCTCGGCCGCGGCGCCGTGCTGGTGCTGGACCGCGCGCCGCGCCGGCTGACCGAGGCCGAGCGCGAGGGCCTGGGGCGCCTGGCCAGCCGCGCCGCCGCCGAGCTGGAGACCGCCGAGCGAGACGCGGCACGCCGCGGGCGCGACGAGAGCCTCGCCCTCGATTATCGCCGCGCGCTGGACGTGATGACGGATGGCGTGCTGGCCATCGGCCCCGATGCGCGGGTGATGACGGTGAACCCCGCCGCCGCCCGCATGCTGGGCATTGATGCCGAGGCGGCGATCGGCCAGAGCCTCGCGCTCCTGCTGAGCGAGCGTGACGGCACGGACGACTTCATCGATGCCGTGCTCGCCCCCCTGCAGGAGGATGAGGCGCCGCAGGGCCGCCGCGTGCTGGACTTCCCGGGCGAGCGCCGCCTCTCGGTCGAAGCCACGAGCTGGCGCGTGCAGACCGGGCCGCATGCCGGGCGCCCGGCCATCACCGCCGTCTTCACCGACGTGACCGAGACCGAGCGCCTGCAGGCCGAGCTCGCCTCGCAATTCACGCAACTGCAGGATGCCTTCCTCAAGCTCGAGGATTCGGCCGCGCGCTCGGCCCGCATCGCACGGCGAATCGCGGCGCTGCGGATCGCGGCCGTGGCCGCCGCCTTCCTCGGCGTCTTCGGCGTCGCCGCCTGGACCTGGTTCTCGCCCAGCGGCCCCGAGGAATCCGCGGCCGGCGGCGCGGGCGGCGCGATCACCATGACGGCCACGGCCCAGCCCGTCAGCGCGCGCATCGCCGTCGTCGGCGTGCTGGAGCCCGGCGCCAATGTCAGCGTCGTCGCCCCCTATGATGGCACGGTGCGCGAGCGCCTGTTCCGCTATGGCGGCGCCGTCAGGCAGGGCGAGGTGCTGCTGCGGATGGATCGCGGCGATGTGGAGACCCGCCTGCGCGAAGCGCGCGCGGCCGAGATCCGCGCCCGGCAGCGCGTGGAAGAACTGCGCGGCTGGGCCAATGGCTTCGAGGTGGCGCGCGCGCGGCGGCAATTGGCGGCGGCCGAGCTGGAGACGACGAACTTGCGCGCGCGCGTCCAGCAGAGCCAGATGCTGCTGAGCCGCGGCATCATCCCGGCCGAGGAGCACCGCAACCTCATCCAGCAGCAGCGCAACCAGGAACTCCAGCTGCAAGCCGCGCAGCAGGATCTGGCCGCCACGATGGAGCGCGGCAGCGAACTGCACCTGCGCACCGCCGAGCTCGAACTGGCCAATGCCGAGACCCGCGTGCGGGAACTGGAGACCGACCTCGGCAATGCGGAGGTGCGCGCCCCCGTCTCCGGCGTCGTGCTCATGCCGCCCGAGCGCCAGGGCGGCCAGGGCCGTGCGGAGACCATCGAAGTCGGCTCCCGCGTCTCGCGCGGACAGACCATGTTCGGCATTGGCGACCTCGCGGGCTTCCTGGTGCGCGGCCAGGTGGACGAGATCGACGTGAACCAGGTGCGGCCGGGCCAGAGCGTGACCGTCACCGGCGATGCCTTCGCGGGCGAGGTGCTGTCGGGCCGCGTCGCCTCCGTCGCGGCCCAGGCCAGCGCCGACCAGGGCGGCATGGGCCGCGGCATGCCGAATTTCGCCGTCAGCATCGCCATCACCGACCTGACGCCCGAGCAGCGCGCGCGGCTGGCCGTCGGCATGTCGGCCAGCCTCTCCATCATCACGCATGAGCGGGAGGATGCAGTTGTGCTGCCGCCCAACGCGATCCGCGACGAAGGCGGGAGCCGTGTGGTGCGCGTGCGCGAGGGCGGGCGCGTCGTCTCGCGGCCGGTGACGCTCGGCATCAGCACGCCCGAGGGCGTGGAGATCCGCGAGGGCCTCTCGCCCGGGGATGTGATCGTGCTACGGGAGTAGCCATGGCCACGAACATCCCCTCGCCCGCCCATGGCCGGTGAGCCGCCGGGCTGGCTGCGGCGCGTGCTGCGGCGCAGCCCCGAGCCGGCACCCGGCTTTACCGGCCCGCGCCGCTACGTCACCGCCGCGCAGGATCGCTACGAGGCGCTGGTGGCGGCCGCCGAGGCCTATACCTGGAAGATCCCGCCCGAGCATCGCACCGGTCTGCTGCTGAAGCCGCTCGACGCAACGCGCGGGCATGCCCACTATTTCCGCGCCATCTACAACGCGCTGAACATCATCCAGAAGCTCGACCTGCCGGGCGGCACCATCGTGGATGCGGGTGCCGGCCCCGGCTGGCTGGCCGAGCAGTTCCTGATGATCGGCTACCGCGTCATCCTGCTGGAGCCGAGCCAGGACATGCTCGACATCGCGCGCCAGCGGATCGAGCGCGCCTCGGCCAAATGGGACATCGACATGCTGGCGCGCGCGGAATTCCTGCGCGGCACGATGGAGAGCCTGCCGCCGGAGCTCGAAGGCTCAGGCCGCGCGGATGCCGTGGTGTTCTACGAGGCCTGGCATCACGTGATCGACGAGGCGAAGGCCGCGCGCAACGTCTTCGGCCTGCTGGCGCCAGGCGGGCGGATGGCGGTGCTGGGTGAGAGCCGCTGGAACCCCGGCGACCGCGCGCTGGAGGCAGAGCTGGACGCCGAGATGGAACGCTACGGCACGCTGGAGAGCCCCTTCGCGCGCGACTACCTGACGCATCTGCTGCGCGAGACGGGCTTCACCGAAATCGAGTTCCTGCACAGCGTCAACGGCTTCTTCCCGGCCGGCCAGGGACAGCGCACCATTGCGGAGGCGGCGGGCGACGGGCATGAGCGCGGCTGGAACACCTGCGTGGCGCGGCGCCCGCCCGCGCTGCGGCCCGGTGGGCTTGATCCGGAGCTGACCTCGGCGCGCTTCGCCGTGGTCGAGGCGCGCGAGCCCCGCCCCGGCACGCTGCGCGTGGTGCTGCGCGCCGAGAACACCGGCCAGACCACCTGGCGCGCCAGGGCCGAACGCGAGGAGGGCTTGGTCACGATGGGTGCCACCGGCAGCCTCGCCTCCGGCGCGGGCGAGATGGAGCTGATGGCGCGCGGCGCGCTGGAGCGCGACGTGGCGCCGGGCGAGAGCGTGGTCATCACCGGGGAATTCCCGCTGGGCGACCGGCAGCCGCCCTATCACGCGAGCCTGGTGGCGGAAGGCGCCTTCTGGTTCCGCGAGCGGGTCCGCCTGCCCTTTCCCTGACCTCCCTCAGTTCCGGAAGGAAGGGTCCAACCGGTCGAGACGGCGCAGCAGCGCGGGCCATTCCATCACGCCATAGGGGCGGCGCGTCTGCGGCTGGTAGTTCATGTAGGTCTCGTCCAGCACATGCTGCGGCACCTGGATGATCTTCGCGTTGCAGGCGAGTGCGGCGAGTTGCGCCCGGCAGGAGAGTTCCAGGCGGTGCATCGCGTTGAAGGCCTCGGCGATGGTCTTGCCCACCGTCAGCAGGCCATGGTTGCGCAGGATGAGCGCATTGTTGGTGCCGAGATCCTCGACGAGCTTCGCCTGCATCGCGGTGTCGAGCACGACGCCCGCATAATCGTGATAGCCGATCTTGAGGAAGCGCATCGCCGTCTGGTTCATCGGCAGGAGGCCGCATTCCAGCGAGGAGACGGCCATGCCCGGCCAGGTGTGCGTGTGGATCACGCAATCGATCTCGTGGCTCGCCTCATGGATCGCGCCATGGATGACGAAGCCCGCTCGGTTCACGCCGTAGTTCAGCTCGCCGAAATCGGGCTTGAGCAGGATATTGCCCTTCACGTCGATCTTGATGAGGGAGGAGGCGGTGATCTCCTCATAGAGCAGGCCATAGGCGTTGATGAGGAAGGCACCGTCCTCGCCCGGCACGCGGCAGGAGATGTGGTTCGCGATCATGTCGCTCATGCCGTAGAGCGCGATCAGGCGGTAGCAGGCGGCGAGGTTCACGCGGGCCTGCCACTCGGCGGGCGAGACCTTGTCGCGCAGCGAGGGGATGTCCAGGACGGGCATGGGGGATTGTTCGAGCATTGTCATTCCTCCGGGGCGTTGGCCGCAGTCTAGACCCAGCGCCGCGGAACCCGAAATGGCAGGATGAGCTGGATGGGCAGAGCCGCGAAGCGATCGCAATCCAGGCTTTCATGCACCCCCATGGCGGTCTCGCCGCAGAGCGTCGTCTCCAGCACGGAGCGCGCATAGAAGGGCGTGTCGAGCAGCGTCTTCACGATGCGCGCCCCCTTCTCGCTCTGGGTGGCGCGGCGGATGCCCCACATGGAGCGGCGCATGGTGACGTCGGGCGGCACCGGCATCTCCTCGATGCGGCCATCCGCGTGGAAGCGCAGGGCCAGTTGCTGGCGCGTACCGTCGCGGCGGCGCGCGTCATAGAGGATGGCGGCCCCCTCCTTCAGCGGCACGCGGCACCAGTCCCACTCGCGAAAGTCGCGCTCCAGCGGCGCCGAGCCCCAGTTGCTGTCGAAATAGCCATGGCCCTTCCAGGAGAGGCCTGGATGCTCCAGCTCCACCTCGACCTTGGCGGCGGCGCTCATCGGCCGCCAATGATGATGGCCGGCCGCATCCAAGGTGAAGACGCGGCGGTTCATCGGGCCGGGCGTAAGGCGCACCTTGCCGCGGATGCGGCGCGGCAGGGGGACCGCAACCTCGTCGAGATCCAGCGTCAGCACCTGGCCGTCCCAGCGCATGGCGGAGGGGCCGATGGTGATACTGACATCGTCGCGCTTCAGCGCACGGGCGGGCCGGTCGGTCATCGCGAAGCGCGCGGGGCTGCCATAGAGCGCCACGTTGATGCAGCAATGGTTCATGGGGTCCGCCGGGCCCTGGCGGCGGGCGATGGCGTAGTAGGGCGAGAAGACCGAGCCCAGGAAGACGATGATGGTCAGCCCGTGGCGATGATCCTCGCTCAGCGCGTCCAGATACCACCAGGCGTAGCCGTCCTTCGGGGGCGTGTGGTGGAAGCCGGGGCCGAGGCCGTTCGAGGGATCGTCCAAGGGCAAGGGCGGATCTCCTGGACCCTGCGGGTCGCTCGTTGCCCGACCGTGACGGTCAGGATCGGTTGACAGTTTTTTCGTACTGACGCGAGATTGCTGTCAATTGAACGTGACAGTCAATGAGGAGAGTGCCATCTTCGCCCTTCCGAAGGGAGCACTTCCATGGACGCGAACCGTCGCATCGAACGGCAATTGACCGAGGCCCTGGCGCCCGGGGCCACGCCGCCCCTGCTCTCGCTCGCCATGCATCACGCCGTCTTCCCCGGCGGCGCGCGCGTGCGCCCGCGCCTCTGCATGGCCGCCGCCGCCGCCTGCGGCATGGATGACCCGGTGCTGGTGGACGCGACGGCCGCCGCCATCGAGATGCTCCACTGCGCCTCCCTCGTGCATGATGACATGCCCTGCTTCGACGACGCGGCGACGCGGCGCGGGCGGCTCACCGTCCATCGTGCCTTCAGCGAGCCGCTCGCCCTGCTGGCGGGCGATGCGCTGATCGTCCTCGCCTTCCAGACCATCGCGCGGGCGGCCGCCCAGTGTGCCCATCCGGAACGACTGGGCGCGGTCATGCGGATCGTGGGCGATTCCGTCGGCACGCCGCTCGGCATCGTCGCCGGCCAGGCCTGGGAATGCGAGACCCGCGTGGATGTGGCCGCCTATCACCGCGCCAAGACGGCCGCCCTCTTCGCCGGCGCCACCATGGCGGGGGCCGCCGCCGCCGGCGGGCCTGTCGAAGCCTGGAGCCATGTCGGCATGCGCCTGGGTGAGGCCTATCAGGTGGCCGATGACATCGGCGATGCGATCTCGGATGCCGAGCAGCTGGGCAAGCCGGTTGGCCAGGACGCGGCGCATGACCGGCCGAGCGCGGTGCGCGAACTCGGCCTGAAGGGCGCCGTCAAGCGGTTGGAGGAACTCGCGGATCTGGCGGTGGAAGCGATTCCCCCCTGCCCCGGCCGCGCCGAGCTGGGCGCCCTGATGCGGCACGAGGCGCGGCGCCTGGTGCCCAAGACCCTCCCCGCCCACGCGCTCTGAGCATGGTGGCCCTGACCTCCCCCCTGAACTGGCGGGACCGCCTGGCCGCCTGGCATGACCGGCTGGTCGCGAGCGCCGATTTCCGCCGCTGGGCCGGCCGCTTCCCGCTCACGCGCGGCATGGCCAGGCGGAGGGCGCGCTCCCTCTTCGACCTCGCGGCGGGCTTCGTCTATTCGCAGGTGCTCTACGCCTGCGTGCGGCTGGATCTCTTCACCATCCTCTCCGAGGGCCCGCAGGAGGAGCGTACCCTCGCCCACCGGCTGGGCCTGCCCGCCGATGCGGCCGCGCAGCTGCTGGAGGCGGCCGAGTCGCTTGGCCTCACCAAGCGCCGCAATGGCCGCTGGGCGCTGGGGCAGTTGGGTGCGGTGATGGTCGGCAATGCCGCCATCGAATCGATGGTGACCCACCATGCGATGCTCTACGCCGACTTGACCGACCCCGTGGCCCTGCTGCGCGGCGAGCGCGGCGGCGGCAAGCTCGCGGCCTACTGGCCCTATGCGGGCGTGGAGCGCCCCGAAGCGCTGGGCGATGCCGAGGTCGCGCCCTACACGGCGCTGATGGCGGCCTCGCAGCCGATGATTTCGGGCGAAGTGCTTGATGCCTATGATTTTTCGAAGCATCGCTGCCTGCTGGACGTGGGCGGGGGCGATGGCTCCTTCCTGCGCGCGGTGGCCTCGGCGCACCCGGCGCTGAGCGTCATCCTCTTCGACCTCCCGGCCGTCGCCGCCCGCGCCGAAGCGCGATTCGCCGCGGCCGGCATGGCCGATCGCGCCCGCGCCATGGGCGGCGATTTCCACGCGGGAAGCCTGCCGCAGGGTGCCGACATCATCAGCTTCGTCCGGGTCCTGCACGATCATGACGAGGCGGATGTGGCCCGGATGCTGCGCGCGGCCCATGCCGCCCTGCCCCCCGGCGGCACCCTGCTGGTGGCCGAGCCCATGGCCGAGACTCGCGGCGCCGAGGCCATGGGAGCCGCCTATTTCGGCTTCTACCTGCGCGCCATGGGCACCGGCCGGCCGCGCACGCCCGCCAAGCTCTGCCAATTGCTGGAGGCCGCGGGCTTCCGGCAGCCGCGGCTGCTGCCGACCGCGACACCGCTTCTGACGCGCGTGCTTGTTGCGTCCGCGTGACATGTTGCCGAGATCGATTGTCCATTTTGCTTGACACTTCTTACCGTAGTCCTAGATTGACATACCGTCCCTGAAAGGGAGCCAACCACCCGTGGACACCATCGCGGTCCTGATGACCCAGCCGGAGCAGCTGATGCTCCAGCGCGTCGACCTCCTGCCACCCGGCGAGGAAGATGTGGTGATCCATGTCGAGTGGTCCGGCATCAGCACGGGCACGGAAAAGCTCCTCTGGCTGGGCCGCATGCCGAATTTCCCGGGCATGGGTTACCCGCTCGTCCCTGGCTATGAGAGCGTCGGCCGCATCGTCCAGGCCGGCCCGGCCTCAGGCCAGGCCGTGGGCCGGCGCGTCTTCATCCCCGGCTCGCGCGGCTTCCGTGACGTGCGAGGCCTTTTCGGCGGCGCCGCCGGTCGATTGGTGACTCCGGGCGCGCGCGTCATCCCGGTGGACGAGTCGCTGGGCGATACCGCGATCCTGCTGGCGCTGGCCGCCACAGCCTATCACGCGATCGTGGACCATCCGCCGGAGTTGATCATCGGCCATGGCGTGCTGGGCCGACTGCTCGCGCGCATCACGCTGGCCATGGGCCATCCGGCGCCCACCGTCTGGGAACTCAGCCCCGAACGCGCTGAGGGTGCGGAGGGGTACACCGTGCTCTCGCCCGAGACGGATGCGCGCCGCGACTACCGCCGCATCTGCGATGCGAGCGGCGACCAGAACATCCTCGACCAGCTCGTGGCGCGCTTGGCACCCGGCGGCGAGATCACGCTGGCCGGTTTCTATGAGCGCCTCTCCTTCGCCTTCGCCCCCGCCTTCATGCGGGAGATGCGGCTGCGCATCGCCGCCGAGTGGCAGGCGCAGGACATGGCGGCGCTGAACCGGCTCATCACCGAGGGCAAGCTCTCCCTCGACAACCTGATCACGCATCGCCAGCACGCCGGCGACGCGCCTGACGCCTACCGCACCGCCTTCGGCGATGCGCGCTGTCTCAAGATGGTCCTCGATTGGAGAACAAAAGCATGAATGCTGTCCCCGGGAACATGCAGCCTTCCGACGCCGACGCCTCCATGGAGGTGATCCCGGCGAAGAAGGAAACGCAGATCATCGCCATCTACGGGAAGGGCGGCATCGGGAAGTCCTTCACACTGGCCAATCTCAGCTACATGATGGCGGCGCAGGGCAAGCGCGTCCTGCTCATCGGCTGCGACCCGAAGAGCGACACCACCTCCCTCCTCTTCGGCGGCCGTTCCTGCCCCACCATCATCGAGACCTCGTCCCGCAAGAAGGCGGCCGGCGAGCAGGTCACGATCGGCGATGTCTGCTTCAAGCGCGATGGTGTCTTCGCCATGGAACTGGGCGGACCCGAAGTCGGCCGCGGTTGCGGCGGGCGTGGCATCATCCACGGCTTCGAGCTGCTGGAGAAGCTGGGCTTCCACGAATGGGATTTCGACTACGTGCTGCTCGACTTCCTGGGCGACGTGGTCTGCGGCGGCTTCGGCCTGCCGATCGCGCGCGACATGTGCCAGAAGGTCATCGTCGTCGGCAGCAATGACCTGCAGTCGCTTTATGTGGCGAACAATGTCTGCTCGGCGGTGGATTATTTCCGCAAGCTCGGCGGCAATGTCGGCGTGGCCGGCCTGGTCATCAACAAGGATGACGGCACGGGCGAGGCGCAGGCCTTCGCCGCCGCGGTCGGCATCCCTGTGCTGGCCGCGATCCCGGCCGATGAGGATATCCGCCGCAAGAGCGCGAATTACGAGATCGTGGGCATGCCGGGCGGCCAATGGGCCCCGCTCTTTGAGGCGCTGGGCATCCAGGTGGCGGAGGCCCCGCCGCTGCGTCCCACGCCGCTGAGCCACGAGAACCTGCTGAACCTCTTCAAGGGCGATGCGGTGGGCCGTGGCGTCACGCTGCAGCCGGCGACGATGGAGGACATGTGCGGCACCGATGTGCTGAACAAGCCCTCCCTCGAAGTGGTCTACGAGGGCGCCTGAGGCATGGACGCCCTCCCCCCAGCCAGCCCTCCGGATCCCAGCGGCCAGCCCTGTCATGCGGGCCGCGAGACCTTCGACGCCGCGGCGCGCGCCGCGGGCAAGACGGAGGTCATGGACCAGCTGATGAAGGACTACCCGCGCGGTCCGCATGACCAGCCGCAGAGCATGTGCCCGGCCTTCGGCAGCCTCCGCGTGGGCCTGCGCATGCGGCGCGTGGCGACCATCCTCTCGGGCAGCGCCTGCTGCGTCTATGGCCTGACCTTCACCTCGCATTTCTACGGCGCGAAGCGGACCGTGGGCTATGTGCCGTTCAACTCCGAGACGCTCGTCACCGGCAAGCTCTTCGAGGATATCCGCGACGCGGTGAACGAGACGGCGAAGCCCGAGGATTACGACGCCGTCGTCGTCACCAATCTCTGTGTGCCCACGGCTTCCGGCGTGCCGCTTGAGCTCCTGCCCAAGGAGATCAACGGCGTGCGCATCATCGGCATCGACGTGCCGGGCTTCGGCGTGCCGACGCATGCGGAAGCCAAGGACGTGCTGACGGGCGCCATGTTGCGCTATGCGCGCAACGAGGCCGAGCAAGGCCCGGTGGCGCGCCCGCGCAACCACAACGACGACGTGCGCAACGTCTGCCTGGTCGGCGAGCTCTTCCCGGCCGACCCCGTCGGCATCGGCCAGATCCTGGCGCCGATGGGCCTCGCCGCCGGCGCGCAGGCGCCCTGCCGCGAGTGGCGTGATCTCTACTCCGCGCTGGACTCCGTCGCCGTCGCGGCGCTCCATCCCTTCTACACGGCGAGCGTGCGCGAGTTCCGCGCCGCCGGCCGCAACGTCGTCGGCTCCGGCCCCGTGGGCGTCGAGGGCACCGCCGCCTGGATCGAGACCATCGGCCGCGCCGCCGGTGTGCCCGAAAGCCAGCGCGAGGCCGCCCGCCAGGCCGTGCTGCCCGCGATCCGCGGCGTCCTCGCCGCCAACCCGATCGCGGCCCGCATCACCGTCTCCGGCTATGAGGGTTCGGAGCTGCTGGTGGCGCGCCTGCTGATCGAAGCCGGCGCCGAGGTGCCCTATGTCGGCACCGCCGCCCCGCGCACTGAATGGAGCGCGGCCGACGCGGAGTGGCTGAAGGCCCAGGGCTGCCATGTGCAGTATCGCGCCTCGCTCGAGCAGGACATGGCCGCGATGAAGGAGGTCCAGCCGGACCTCGCGTTGGGCACCACGCCGCTCGTCCAGAAGGCAAAGGAGATGGGCATCCCAGCCCTCTACTTCACCAACATGGTGAGCGCCCGGCCGCTGTTTTCCATCGCGGGTGCGGGCTCCATGGCCGGGATCGTCGCGGCGCAGACCAAGGGCCGCGAGCGCTTCAGCCGCATGGTCAGCTTCTTCGAAGGCGTCGGCACGCCCGATGGCGCGGGCTACGGCTTCCGCGAGAGGCCGGTGGACCCGCCGGGCTTCCGCGAGCGGCAGCGCAAGCTGCGCGCGGCGAAGGCCAAGGCCGAAGAAGCGGTGGGGACGTAACGCCATGCTCGTCCTCGATCATGATCGTGCCGGCGGCTACTGGGGTGCCATCTATGCCTTCTCGGCGGTGCGCGGCATGCGCGTCGTCATTGACGGCCCGGTAGGCTGCGAGAACCTGCCCGTCACCGCCGTGCTGCACTACACGGACGGCCTGCCGCCGCATGAGCTGCCCATCGTGGTCACCGGCCTCGATGAGGAAAGCCTCAGCCAGAACGGCACCGAGCCCAACATGCGCCGCGCCGCCGCGACGCAGGATCCGGACTTGCCGGCCGTGGTCGTCACCGGCTCCATCGCCGAGATGATCGGCGGCGGTGTCACGCCGCAGGGTTCCAACCTGCAGCGCTTCATCTGCCGCACGATTGATGAGGACCAGTGGCAGGCGGCGGACCGCGCCATCAACTGGCTCTGGACCGAATTCGGCGCCAAGGGGCGGAAGATGAAGCCGCGCGTCCGCAAGGATGGCGAGGCGCCGCGCGTCAACATCATCGGCCCCATCTATGGCACCTTCAACATGCCGTCCGATCTCGCGGAGATCCGCCGCCTGGTCGAGGGCATCGGCTGCGAGATCAACCTGGTCTTCCCGCTGGGCAGCCATGTCGAGGACATCGCGAAGCTGCCGAACGCGGATGTGAACATCTGCATGTACCGCGAATTCGGGCGCAAGCTCTGCGAGGAGCTGGAGCGCCCCTATCTCCAGGCGCCGATCGGCATGTTCGCCACCACCAACTTCCTCCGGAAGCTGGGTGAGCTGACGGGCCTCGACCCCGAGCCCTTCATCGAGCGCGAAAAGCACACGACGCTGAAGCCCATGTGGGATCTCTGGCGTTCGGTGACGCAGGATTTCTTCGCCTCCGCCCCCTACTCGGTCGTCGCCACGCACACCTACACGCATGGCCTGCAGCAGTTCCTGACGGAGGAGATGGGCATCCCCTGCGCCTATGCGGCTGAACGCCGCGCCGGCCAGAAGCCCGACAATGCCGCGACGCGCGAGGCGATGAAGAAGCCCGGTCTCGTCGTCTTCGGCAGCTTCAACGAGCGCATGTACATGGCGGAAGCCGGGACGCGCGCGGCCTATATCCCGGCGAGCTTCCCGGGTGCGATCATCCGCCGCGCCACCGGCACGCCCTACATGGGCTACGCGGGTGCGACCTACATCATCCAGGAATACTGCAACGCGCTGTTCGACGCGCTCTTCCATATCCTCCCGCTCGGCACCGAGATGGACAAGATCCCGGCCACGCCGGCGCGTCCCTCGGATGTCTGGGAGGAGGATGCGCAGGCGCTGCTGGATGCGCTGGTCGAGCGCGAGCCCTTCCTGATCCGCATCTCGGCCGCCAAGCGCATGCGCGAGGAAGTGGAGCAGGCGGCGCGTGACGCCGGCGAAGCGAAGATTACGCGCGCGCGCGTCGCTCAGAGGCTGCGCGTTCCCGAAACAAGATCGGTGGAGACGGTGCCCGCATGAGCGCGCCTCTCCCCCTCACCCTCTGTCTGCCTGGCAACACCGGGCCGTCAGCCGTGCGTGGCGTTTTCGCCACGTACATCCTTGCCGCGCGGGACTTGCACGGTAATGGCCGCAAGGCCGGTTGGAGGTCAAATTCATGGCCGATGTGACTACGAGGTCCGGTGTGACGGAAGCCGAGGCGCGTGAAATTCACCGCCTGGTGATGCAAGGCTGGATCTTCTCCGTGTTCGCCTCGATGGGCGCGCACATCCTCGTCTGGCTCTGGCGTCCGCTCGTCTACGGGACCCAGGTGGTTCCGCCCGATTGGCGGATGTTCCTGTGATCAGCCGCCGGGCTTTCCGGTCCTGATCGGCAGCCCGGCATTCTCAATCGAGAGGAGAGTATTCAATGCACAAGATCTGGATGGTGGTGAATCCCCTCCGCGTCGGCGTCCTCGGCACCCTGGGTGTCGTCGGCATCGCCGCGGTGATTCACTTCGCCGTGCTCAGCTCGCCGCGTTACTGCGACCACCTGGGCTGGTGCGCGACCACGCCGACCTTCACCCCCGGGCAGCCGGTCGGCCGCTGATCCACGGGCGCTTCTCCAGAAGCGCGCGCGGGTTTCGCAGCTCGAACTGACGAGGGCATGCGGATCACGTCCTTCGGGGCGTGATCCGATCCCTCCCAGCCCGGGCGAAGAGTGTCGCTCCACGGCAGTGGGCGAGGCATGCGCAGCGGGCGTCGCCCGCTGCCGAGGATGACGACACACCCGGGTGGGCTTCGGCGCTGCCCTGACAGGAGCATCAATCCATGGCGATGCTGAGTTTCGAACAAAAATATCGCGTCCGCGGCGGTACGCTGGTGGGAGGGGACCTCTTCGACTTCTGGGTCGGGCCCTTCTATGTCGGCTTCTTCGGCGTCACGACGATCTTTTTCACCCTGGTCGGTGTCGGCCTGATTCTGGTGGGCGCCGCGCATGGCGGCACCTGGAATCCCTGGCTGATCAACATCGCCCCGCCCGACCTGAAATACGGCCTCGGCCTCGCGCCGATGTACGAGGGCGGGCTGTGGCAGGCCATCACCATCTGCGCGCTCGGCGCCTTCGTCTCCTGGGCGTTCCGCCAGGCCGAAATCGCCCGCAAGCTTGGCATGGGGATGCACATCCCCTGGGCCTATGGCATGGCCGTCTTCGCCTACTTCACGCTCGTCGTGATCCGCCCCGTGCTGATGGGCGCCTGGGGGCACGGCTTCCCCTACGGCATCTTCAGCCACCTCGATTGGGTGTCGAATGTCGGATACCAGTACCTGCATTTCCACTACAATCCGGCGCACATGATCGCGGTGAGCTTCTTCTTCACCACGACGCTGGCGCTCTCGCTCCATGCCGCGCTGGTACTGGCCGCGATCAACCCCGCCAAGGGTGAACCGGTGAAGACGCCGGAGCATGAGAACACCTTCTACCGCGACTTCATCGGCTACTCGATCGGCACGCTGGGCATCCATCGGCTCGGCCTGTTCGTCGCTCTGTCGGCCGGCTTCTGGAGCGCGGTGTGCATCGTCATCAGCGGTCCGTTCTGGACCCGCGGCTGGCCGGAATGGTGGAACTGGTGGCTTCAGCTGCCGATCTGGAACTGAGAGGAAGGGACTCCGCACATGGAATACCAATACCTCTTCACGCGGCTGCAGCCATCCGGGCCGCACTACCCCGGCGTGAAGCTCCCTCCGGGCAATGACGCCCGGATCGGACACCCGACCAGCAGCCGACTGCTCGGCTACTTCGCCGATGCGCAGATCGGGCCCTTCTACCTGGGCAACCTGGGCGTGCTCTCGATCCTCTGCGGCTTCATCGCCTTCGAGATCATCGGGCTCAACATGCTGGCCTCGGTGAACTGGAACGTCGTCCAGTTCATCAAGCTGCTGCCCTGGCTGGCCCTCGAGGCGCCGCTGCCCAAGCACGGGCTGCGGATCCCGCCGCTCGCCGAGGGCGGCTGGTGGCTGGCCGCCGGCTTCTTCCTCACCGCCTCCATGTTCCTCTGGGCGGCGCGGATCTGGCGGCGGGCTGCCGCTCTCGGCCTCGGGCAGCACACCTTCTGGGC
Source organism: Sediminicoccus sp. BL-A-41-H5 (assembly GCF_050632405.1). Classification (NCBI taxonomy): domain Bacteria; kingdom Pseudomonadati; phylum Pseudomonadota; class Alphaproteobacteria; order Acetobacterales; family Roseomonadaceae; genus Sediminicoccus; species Sediminicoccus sp. BL-A-41-H5. The sequence goes on from NZ_CP192601.1 coordinate 673,279, forward strand.
CTTCATGGCCGCCATCTGGCTCTACCTGGTGCTGGGCTTCATCCGCCCCATCCTCATGGGCTCCTGGAGCGAGGCGGTGCCGTTCGGCATCTTCCCGCACCTGGATTGGACGGCCGCCTTCTCGATCCGCTACGGGAACCTCTTCTACAACCCGTTCCACGCCCTCTCGATCGTCTTCCTCTATGGCTCCACGCTGCTCTTCGCGATGCATGGCGCCACGATCCTGGCCGTGGGCCGCTTCGGCGGCGAGCGTGAGGTCGAGCAGACCGTGGACCGTGGCACCGCGGCCGAGCGCGCCGGCATCTTCTGGCGCTGGACCATGGGCTTCAACGCCACCTACGAGAGCATCCACCGCTGGGCCTGGTGGTTCGCCATCCTGACGCCCATCACCGGCGGCATCGGCATCCTGCTGACGGGCACCGTGGTGGACAACTGGTACCTGTGGGCGGTCGAGAAGCGCTTCGCGCCCGCCTATCCCGCGGTGTGGGGTGTCATCCCCGTGCCCGGCCGCTGAGAGGAGAGCGAGACATGAAGTTCAATCTCATCTTTGGCGGATTGGTCGCGGCGGTGGCGGGCCTGGCCTTCTTCGTCGTCACCTTCGAGCGGCCGCCCGTCGCGACCGAGCAGGGTGGCTTCCGCGGCACCTCCATGGGGCGGGTGGAAAACCCCCGCACCGTGGCGGTGGTGAACGCCCGCAATGTCGCGCCGCCGGCTCTCGAGCCGGCGGAGGATGACCCGACCAGCCCGCGCGCCTCGGAGATCTACGAGAACGTCCGCGTGCTCGGCCATCTGAGCGTCGAGCAGTTCGGCCGCATCATGCAGGCGATGACCGAATGGGTGTATCCCGGCGAGGGCGAAAACCAGGGCTGCAACGGCTGTCACGTGGAAGGGAACTTCGCGGCCGAGGGCAAGTACCAGAAGACGGTGGCGCGGCGCATGCTGCAGATGGTGCAGACCATCAACACCACCTACAACAGCCACGTCCAGCAGGTCGGTGTCACGTGCTACACCTGCCACCGTGGCCAGGCCGTGCCGGCCGCCGTCTGGGCCACTTCGCCCCCGAATGCGCGCCTGCACCGCCTGCTCTCGACGGCGCCGGAGCAGAACCGCCCCGTCGCGGCCAATGCGCTCAGCAGCCTGCCCACCGATCCCTTCACGCCCTATCTCCTGCGTGACAACCCGATCGGCGTGCAGTCCTCCACCTCGCGCCAGGCGGACAACAACTCGAGCATCCTCGGCACCGAGTGGACCTACTCGCTGATGATGCACATGTCGTCCTCGCTCGGCGTGAACTGCACCTTCTGCCACAACAGCCGCAACTTCTCCGGCTGGCAGGACAGCACGCCGCAACGCGTGACGGCCTGGCACGGCATCCGCATGGTGCGGGCCATCAACAATGACTACATCGAGCCGCTGCGGCCGGAGTTCCCGCCGCACCGCCTGGGCCCGCTGGGCGACACGCTGAAGGTGAACTGCACCACCTGCCACCAGGGCGTGAATGAGCCCCTGCGCGGTGCGCGGATGCTGCAGGACTACCCTGAGCTGAACCCGCCGCCGCGGCGGGCCGGCCTCGAGCAGCCCGCGCGCAACTAGCGCGGGCCTACTTCCTCACTCATCGGCGCGGGCGGCGAGAGCTTCCCGCGCTTTTTCATGTCCGGCAGCAGGACGGTGATACGGCCCGCGACCACAGAAAAGGCCAGGAGCTGCGCCCCTGACCCTCATGATTTCCGGGAGGATCCCGCGCTCTACCAGGCCAGCTCGAAGCGGCAGGCGGATGCGCCCGCAGCGGCGCAGCTGACCTGCGCGGCCTGGCAATCGCGGGAAACCAGCGCCCTGAACAGCCCCGCCAGTGTCTCGCCGTAATAGTCGCAAAGCGGACCCGGCTCATGCGCGCCCCGGCAGATCGCGCACCCCGCGAGCCCCACCTCCACCGGCCGCGCGACGCGGGCCGAGAAGGCGGCACTTCCCGCGAAGGTCCAGGAATGCCTCGAGATGGCGCTGAGCAGCACGCGCGCTGAGAGCCAGGCTGGAAGGCGCGGCAGAAGCAGCACGAGCGGCCGCGGCACGCGATGGCCCAGCAGGTAATGCGCGGTCCTCCGCCCGGCCTCGGCACCAATGGCACGTGCGGTGGGCACGCCAAGCAGGCCGCGCAACGCGGCGTGCAGTCGCACCACCTGCACCTCGGGCACCATGCCCTGCGGCGGCTCACGCAGCGCATCCGAAAGACCGGCCGCGGCGAAGACATCCGCCGCGACCGCCCTGCCCCGCATCTGCGTCAGCGCCTCCGCCACCCGGATGATGGCATTGGGGCCGATGCGCGCTTCAGACACGCGGCGCCGGCTTGACCGCCTCCATTTCGGCCTCGGTCATCTGCTGGTCGCCGCCGCCGCAGGCCTTCACCACCTCACGCTTGCGCGGCGGCGCGTTCTTCCAGTCGCGCGCCTCGGCATCGAGCTTGCGTGTGTTGTCGAAGTGGAAGTCCACCTTCTTCTTCGATTGCGGGCCCCAGTAGCCGACCTTGCCGAGGTCGTAGAAGGTCCGCTGGAAGCCCGATTTGAGGAAGGCCTTGAGGCAGCCAAGCAGGTAGCTCCGCCGGCGCTTATCGCGCGTCCAGGGATACTGGAAGAACGCCTTGTTCATGTAGAAGCGGCGGTAATTGTGCATCACGCGGTCGAGCAGCGTGGCGCGATCCATCGCGTCCGGCTTCATGATGGGTGTGACGAAATTGTACTTGTCGAAGTCGAAGACCTCGACCTTGTCGCCCAGCTCGCGGAACAGGTCGCTGAAGGGCCAGGGCGTGTACATGGCCCAGTTCGCCATGTCGGGATTCCAGTCCCGCGCCATCTGGTAGGTCTCCTCCAGCGTCTCGACCGTCTCGTTCTCAAGCCCCACGATGAACTGCGCCTCGGAGACGATGCCGTTCTTGCGCAGCAGGTCGATCGCCTTCTTGTTCTGCGCGACCGTCGTCTCCTTGTTGAAGCGGTCGAGCTTCAGCTGCGCCGCCGCCTCGGTGCCGAGCGAGACATGGACGAGGCCCGCCTTGCGATACATCGGCAGCAGCTCCTCGTCGCGCAGGATGTCGGTGACGCGGGTATTGATGCCCCATTCCACCGGCAGGTTGCGCTCGATCATCAGCTCGCAGAACTGGATGAACTTCTTGCGGTGGATGGTGGGCTCCTCATCGGCGAGGATGAAGAAGCCCACATCATGCTCACGCACCAGCGTCTCGATCTCGTCCACCACCTTCCTGGGGTCGCGCACGCGGTAGTCGCGCCAGAACTTCCACTGGCTGCAGAAGGAGCAGGTGAAGGGGCAGCCGCGCGCCAGGTTCGGGATCGCGACGCGCCGCCCTTTCGGAATGTAGATGTACTTGCTCCATTCCAGCACACCCCAATCGGGCTGGATGCGGTCCAGGTCCTTGATGGTGGGTGCCGCCGGCGTGGCTTTCACCTGCTGGCCAACGAGGAAGGCGAGGCCCTTCACCTGGTGCCGCCCCTCCATCCAGTTGCCGCGATCCACGCAGCTCACGAGATCGAGAAAGACCTGCTCGCCCTCGCCGCGCACGATGGCGTCGATCCAGGGGGCCTCGGCCAGCACCTGCTGGTACATGAAAGTGCCGTGGATGCCGCCCAGCACCGTGACGGCATCGGGGCAGACTTCCTTCGCGATCTTGAGCAGCTCTTCCGCCTTGTAGATCGCGGGCGTGATGGCGGTCGCGCCGATCACATCGGGCTGCGCCTCCGCCAGCATGTCGCGCACCTGATCATCCGTCAGGTTGTTCGTCATCGCGTCGATGAAGGTGATGTCGGTGTAGCCGCCCGCCTTCAGGTAGCCGGCGAGGTACGCAACCCAGGCCGGCGGCCAGTTGCCGGCGATTTCCGCTCCGCCCGAATGGTAGTTCGGATGAACGAGGACGATCCGCATGCTGCACCTTTCGTGGCTTCCATCGGAAAGCCTAGGTGCGGCCGCGTCAGCGCTCCTTGATGTGGCGCAAAACGGTCAGGGTTGCGCCGTGCGCTGCGCGATTTTTTGCCGCTCCTCGAGCTGCGCGAAAAGCTCGATCGCCCAGCCGATGCGCTCGCCGAGGCTCTGCTCCGCGATGGCGAGTTCCTCGGCTGGAACCGCCTGCACCAGATACGCGTTGGCTTCGAGCGGCGGCTCGGGCGCCACCGCGCGGCGCGGCATGGCCGGCAGCCAGGAGCGGGCGAGCAGCGCCATCTTGCGGCGCGAGGAGACGACGGCGCGGCGCGAGACGCTGTCATGCCCAGCCCGCACCACCTCGGCGCCGATCTCGGCATAGATGCGGTGCGCGGCACGGATCGCCGGACGGCAATCGCGCGGCAGCATGGCGATCCCCGCTTCGGCGCGCGTGTACAGCCGCGCCGCCTCCGCCAGGAGCCTCGCGGTGACGCTGGCCACGCCGGCGGAGAACACGGGGTTCGCGAGGAAGGCGTCGGGGTCCACATCGGCCTCGCGCAGCCATTGGCGCGGCAGATAGAGACGGCCGTTGCGCGCATCTTCGCCCACATCGCGCGCGATGTTGGTGAGCTGCATGGCGGTGCCGAGATCCGTCGCGCGCGCAAGCGCCGCGTGGCGCCGCACGCCCATCAGCAGCGTCATCATCGCACCCACCGTGCCGGCCACGCGCGCGGCATAGGCGTGCACGTCATCCAGCGTCTCATAGCGGCGGCCGGCCGCGTCCCAGGCGAAGCCGTCCAGCAGCGCCTCGGGCAATTCGCGCGGCATCTCGTGCGCCTCGACCACATGGGCGAAGGCGCGGTCGGCCGGATGGTCCTGTGGCGCGCCGCGATAGGCGGCGTCCAAGCGCGCGCGCATGATGGCGAGGCCCTCGGCCGGGTCGGCCGCGTCATCCACCGCGTCATCGCCCAGGCGACAGAAGGCGTAGAGCGCCGTCGCGGGGTCCCGCACGCGGCGCGGCAGCAGCAGCGAGGCCGCGTGGAAGCTCTTGGAGCCCACGCGCAGCAACTCACGACAGGCGGCAAGGTCCTGTTGGAACGTGTCGCTCATGGGTGATCCTCCAGGATGGCGTGCAGGACGCTTTCGGGCGCCTCTTCATGGGCGAGATGACCAAGACCGGGCAGCGCATGGATGCGCGCCTGGGGCAGGATACGCATGAGGCGCCGCGCCTCGCTCGGCCGGATCGTCTGGTCCTGCTGGCCGATCACCAGGAGCAGCGGCGTCTTCAGATTCGGCAGGTCGCGCCGCAGCGCGTGCAGATCCCAGGCGGCCATCATGCCGAGCGTGCCGGCCACATGCTCCGGCCGGCGGAAGAGGCGCGCATAGAACTCGATCCCTTCCTCATCCAGCTTCGAGCCGGTGGCATCCAGCAGCCGGCGCACCACCACGGGATCCGCCGCGCGCCAGGCGAAGAGGCGCGGCATACCGGGCAGCCGCACCATGAGCCGCGCGAGGGGCGAGAAGACCTGCCCTGCCCAGCCGCCCAGCGGCAGAAGCGCGCCGTTGATCGAGACCAGAAGCTCGGGCGCCACCAGCCCGTCCAGGCACATGCGCGCGCCGATGGCCGCCCCCGCGGAGTGGCCGATGACAAGACGAGGCTCGGCCTGCATCGTCTGCAACAGCGCGCCGAGGGCCCGCGCCATGCCCTCCATGGAGAGCGCATCGGCCGGCGCCTCGCCCGTGAAGCCCTGGCCCGGAAGGTCGGGCGCGATCACCGTGTACCGGCGCGCCAGCAGGGGCATCAGCCCGCGCCAGGAATGGGTGGAGGCGCCGGTGCCATGCAGCAGCAGCGCGACAGGCGAGTTGCCCTCCCCTGGGCCCATCACCTGCACATGCCAGCGAAGCCCGCCCGCATGCTGGAAGCGGCTGGCGGCGCGGTGCGGCCAATCCTCCCGCAGATCTGGGCTCGCTGCCTCAGGTGAGAGGGTGAGCGCCAGACTCATGCTGCCAGTCCGACCCGCACGGCGCCGGCCAGCGCCTGGGCGCCCGCCTGCGGCAGAGGCAGGCAGCGCCCGCCGCAGGCCGTGGCCAGCGTGGCAGAGAATGGCTGAGGCCGCGGTGCCGTATCCACCACCAGGATGCTGTGCGCCTCGGCGCGGAGCAGCCTGGCGACGGCCAGTGCATCCTCCTCCGCCACCGGGCGGCCGGTGCGGCCATCGCGCGCCATATTGGCGCGTCCATCGGTGAGGACCACGATCAGCGGCGTGCGGCCTGCGCGGCGTTCCAGGCGGGCCAGCGCCAGCGCCGCATCCATGCCCGAGGCGAGCGGGCTCGCCCCCCCACCCGGCAAGCCGGCCAGCGCGCGCTTGGCACGCACCAGCGATTGCGTCGGCGGCAACAGCAGCTCCGCCGCCTTGCCGCGAAAGGCGATGACGGCGACCCGGTCCCGCCGCGAATAGCATTCGGCCAGCAGCAGCTCGACCGCGCCCTTGGCCTCGGCCAGACGATGCAGCGCGGCCGAGCCCGAGGCATCCACCACGAAGATCGCCGTGCTTTCGCTGTGCTCGCGGAAGCGCTTGATGCGGAAATCCTCGCGCCGGACGGCGATGGCGGCATGCGGGGCGCGCGGGCGCAGTCTCTGCCAGGCGACGGCCGCGCGCAGCGTCTCCAGCAGCGCGATGCGGGCCCCGTTGCGAGGCTCGCCCGGGCGGGTGCCAATGGGCCGGCCGCGCTTGAGCGAGATGCGCTCGGCGCCCTGCTTGCCGGCCGTGGGCGTGCGGGCACGCAGCCCGGCGGCGGCGAGGGTTGCCAGCAATTGCGCCGGGAGCACGGCGTGCGTCGCGTCGAGGAGCACATCCTCCATCGCGTCGGAATTGCGTGGCTCGGCCCTCGACTCGCTCTCGGGCGGCGGCTCAGGTGCCTGGTCGGGCGGCGGCGCCTCCTCGGGGGGCGCGGGGAGCATCACGGCGCGCGGCCCCAGCACCAGGCGGACGGCGAGCTGCGCATCTTCGGGGCCCGGAACGGTGCGGCCATGCAGCGCGGCGGCGGCCCGGGCGGCCCGCAGCGTCAGGGCGGGCGCGCGCAGCGAGGTGATGCCGCAGGCCATGGCGGTGGCGAGGATGGCCTCGATCAGGGCGTCATCGCTCTCCACGCGGGCCAGGCGCTCCCGCGCGGCGGCGACCTGCCCGCCGGTGAAGGGTGCCGCGGCCGGCGCCTCGCTGAGGTCGGGCTGGAAGGCGAGGCGGTCGGCCAGGGCGGGGGGCGGCGCCTCGTCCTCCAGGCCCTCATCCAGCGCCACCATGGCATAGCCATGCGCCTCCTGCCCCGCCGTGAGCCGGGCAGCGGTGGCCCGGGAGAGACGCTCGGCCATGGGCATGACCAGAAGGCCCGCGCGCGTCGCTTCCAGGAGGCCCACGGATTGCACCGGCCGGCCGCGCGCCAGGGTGGCGGTGAGGTCAAGCCCACCCAGCAGCGCGTCATCGCCGATGCCGGGCGGCAGGCGGCGCTGGGGCATGTCGCCGGGCAGCAATTCGCGCAGCGTGGAGAGCCAGCGATCGCGCTCAAGCCCGGGACGGCAGCGCAGCACCGCACCGCCCAGGCCGAAAGGGTCCACCGCCAGCAGGCAGGCGGCCATGGCCGCATCCTCGCCCGGCGACGGCGCCCGGGCCGGGCTGGTCACGGCCCGAAGACTTCCTGCACGGCGCGGGCCACACGGGTGGTGGCCACCGCGTCATCCAGCGGGTTGCGGCGCAGGCGGTGGCGCAGGGCCATGGGCGCCAGACGGCGCAGATGATCGAGGCCGACTTCCGTCGCACCCTCGAAGGCGGCGAGCGCCCGGGCGGTGCGCATCAGTGTCAATTCGCCGCGCAGCCCGTCGGTGCCTGCGGTGAGGCAGAGCTTCGCCGCCATCTCCAGCACGTCATCGGGCAGGACCACGCGCGGCAGCAAGGCCCGCGCGGCGAGGATGCGGGCGCGCAACCCCTCCTCCTCCGGGTGCCATTGCGCGCAGAAGCCGGCAGGGTCGCGCTCGAAGGCGTCGCGGCGCTTGATGACCTCGATGCGCGTCGGCAGGTCGGCGGGTGTCGTCACCTCGATGGAGAGGCCGAAACGGTCCAGCAACTGCGGCCGCAATTCGCCCTCCTCGGGGTTGCCGCTGCCCACCAGCACGAAGCGCGCGGGGTGGCGGATGGACAGGCCGTCGCGCTCCACCACGTTCTCGCCGGAGGCGGCGACATCGAGCAGGAGGTCCACGAGGTGATCCTCCAGCAGGTTCACCTCATCAATGTAGAGAAAGCCACGATGGGCACGGGCCAGCAGCCCCGGCTCGAAGGCCTTCTGGCCCTGGGCCAGCGCCTTTTCGAGATCGAGCGCGCCGACCACGCGATCCTCCGAGGCGCCGAGCGGCAGATCCACCACGGGCACGGGCACGGTCACGGCCTTGGGCGCGCGGCGGGCGCAGGCCTCGCAGCCCGGAGCCGGCTTGCCCGGCTCGCAGTTATAGGCGCAGCCCTGGATAGCCCGCATGGGTGGCAGCAACGCCGCCAGCGCGCGGATCGCGGTGGACTTGCCCGTGCCGCGGTCGCCCAGTGCCAGGACACCGCCAATGCTGGGGTCCACCGCGCAGAGGCTCAACGAAAGCCGCAGCTCCTCCTGGCCGACGATGGCCGTGAAGGGAAAGACCAGCCGGGGCTGGGGCGGCGCCGTCCTGGCCGACTTCGCCTTTCGCGGCCTCGTCCCGACGATTGAGCCGTCCATGCTCAGGTGACCCGCCTCGGCTGGAAGCGCGCCCAGACCTGCTGCAGCGCGGACATAAGATGATCAATGTCGGCGTCCGTATGCGCCGGCGAGGGCGTGAACCGCAGCCGCTCCGTGCCGCGCGGCACGGTCGGGAAGTTGATGGGCTGCACATAGATGCCGTGCTCTTCCAGCAGCGTGTCGCTGATCTGCTTGCAGAGCTTGGCGTCGTAGACCATCACCGGAACGATGTGGCTCGGGTTGTCGAGATGCGGGATCTGCAGCTCATCCAGCCGGTTGCGGACCTGGGCCACGCGCTCATGCATCCGCTCGCGCTCGACGGCGCTTTCCTTGAGGTGGCGGATGCTGGCGGCCGCGCCGGCGGCCACGGCTGGTGGCAGCGAGGTCGAGAAGATGAAGCCCGAGGCGAAGCTGCGGACGAAATCCACCATGTCGGCCGACCCCGCGATATAGCCGCCGATCACGCCGAAGGCCTTGGCCAGCGTGCCCTCGATCACGGTCAGGCGATGCTGCGCGCCATCCCGTTCGGAGATGCCGCCGCCCCGCGCGCCATAGAGGCCGACCGCATGCACCTCATCGAGATAGGTCATCGCGCCGAATTCATCGGCCAGGTCGCAGATGGCGTGGATGGGGGCGACGTCGCCATCCATCGAATAGACGCTCTCGAAGGCGATCAGCTTGGGCGTCTCGGCCGGGATGGCGGCGAGCTTCTCGCGCAGGTCGGCCAGGTCATTGTGCTTCCAGACGATGCACTGGGCGCGGCTATGGCGGATGCCCTCGATCATTGAGGCGTGGTTCAGCTCGTCGGAGAGGACGATGCAGCCTGGCAGGCGCGAGGCGAGCGTGGAGAGCGTCGCCCAGTTGGACATGTAGCCCGAGTTGAACAGCAGCGCGGCGTCCTTGCCGTGCAGGTCGGCCAACTCACGCTCCAGCAGGATGTGCTCGTGATTCGTACCGCCGATGTTGCGCGTGCCGCCGGCGCCGGCGCCGCTGCGATCCAGCGCCTCATGCATGGCGGCCAGCACCTTCGGGTTCTGGCCCATGCAGAGATAGTCGTTGGAGCACCAGACGGTGACCTCGCCCACGCCGCCGGAGCCATGGAACTTCGCCTTGGGGAAGGCGCCGGCCTGGCGCTCGAGGTCGGCGAAGACGCGGTAGCGCCCCTCCTTGCGGAGGCCGTCGAGCTGGGTGCGGAAGAGGGTATCATAGTTCATCGTCTGGCCTTTCTTGTTTCAGGGCCGCAACGGCAGGCGGGCCGTCTCCCCATGCTGCGGGCATGGGACCGTGTGGATGGCAGCCTGCCCCGGCCGGCTCCAGGTCCAGAGACCGTCAAGCGGGAGGGGCAGCATGAGGAACCAGTGCTCGATCACGGCCAATGCCATCAAGGCCGCCAGCAGGGTATAGGCGGCGGCTTCATGGGGGCCTGCGCCCAGCCCATGCTGGACCAGGACGACGACCGCGATGGTCCCGCCCGTGACCGAGACCGGGAAGAGCGCATTCATCGTCCCGCGGCGAAAATAACTCGCCAGATGAAGGAGATGCGGCGGCAGCATGGTCTCGCCGAGGTTGCGCGCCCCCAGATAGATGTTCAGTTTCGCACTCTGACGCATGATCCAGAGCACCAGATAGGTGTGGAGCGCCATCTGGTTAGGGGCATCCCAAAGCAGGACCAGCAGCACCAGGCCGAGGCCCAGGATCGCCAGTTCGTGGTAGAGGATGGTCCTCAGCGCCGCCAGGAAACGCACCCAGCCCTGCGCGCCCGGCGGGCATGGCTGGCGGCTGGGGCCGGTGACCAGGCCCGTCAGGAAGCCGATCTCCCCCCAGGCCCAGATCACCACGCCGCAGGCGAAGCCGAGATAGGCCCCGACGACGCTGACATCCTGCGCCAGCGCCACCACCCCGTAGAGCGCGCCCACGAGAGCAGCACTCGCCCCCGCCATCGTCCAGTGGAAGCTCCGCCGAGGCAGCTGGTCCAGCACGAAAACCAGCGCCGTGCCGAACCACCAGACGAAGACCGCGAAGATGACGGGGAGGATGTGCTGCAGCACGCGGGGCTCCCTCTACCAGGCCGGGCTCAGGCGCACCTGCGCCGGCAGCTCCGCCTTGCGGCCGCGAATGAGGTAGAGGCGCGCAAAGACGGCCGCCGCCCCGATGCTCAGCCCGAAGCGCTTAACGCTGGAGAGGAAGCCCGGCTTGCGCCGCGTCTCGCCCATGGCCTCCGCGATGGCGAGCATGCGGTCCATGTTGCGCAGGAAGGCCGGCGCCTCGATGTCCAGCGTCACCGGGAAACACTGCTTGCAGATGTCCGCGGTGATGCGGAACACCTCCATGTCATACTCGGTGGGCGTCATGCCGAGCGCCTTGTGGAATTCGGGCCGGGCATGGTCGCGCACATACATGGTGGCGAAGACCGCGAGCTGGAAGAACTTGCACCAGAGGACGTTGATCCCGCTGGTGAGTTGCGGGTTCGCGCGCATCAGCAGCGCAAAGGCCTCGCCATGGCGGAACTCGTCGTTGCACCACTCCTTGAACCAGTTGAAGATCGGGTGGAAGCGCAGCTCCGGATGCCGCTCGAACTGGCGGTAGATGGTGATGTAGCGGGCGTAGCCGATCTTCTCGCTGAGATAGGTCGCGTAGAAGATGAACTTCGGCTGGAAGTAGTGGTACTTCTTCGCCTTGGTCAGAAAGCCCAGATCCACGCCGACGCCGAGGTCCTTCAGGCTGTCATTGATGAAGCCCGCATGGCGCGCCTCATCGCGGCTCATCACCGCGAAGAGCTCCTTGATGTCGGGGTTCTTGATGCGCTTCTTGATCTCGGCATAGAGCACGCAACCCGAGAATTCCGCGGTGACGGAGCTGACCAGAAATTCCAGCAGCTCCTTCTGCAGCGGCTCCGGCAGGTCATCCATGCGGAACTCGTCGAACACGGCGGTGCGGACGAAGTGCCCCTTGTTCGGGTCGCGACGGAATTCCGCCATCAGTGCGTCCCAATCCTCGCGGATGGAGCTGACGTCGAGCGCATCCATCGCCGCGAAGTCGGTCGTGTAGAAGCGCGGCGAGAGCACCGTCTCGGTGGTCGCCATCCGCGTCGTCTCGTTGAGCTGGCGCGGCGGGTTGGGGTTGATGTGGTTCATGCCGCGTATTCCTTCGGCTCGAAGCCACAGTGGTACAGCTCGGTGATCTCGATGATGGCCGAGACCTCGGTCCAGAGGCGGGTGAGCGGCCCCGCGCGATAGACGGTGGCCGTTGTCTCGTAGCTGCTGCACTCGCCATAGGCGATGTGCTCGGGCGCGCCGTTCACCACCACGCGATCGCCAGGGCGAAGCATGATGCCTTCGGGAACCGCATGGGCGTGGAAACTGTCGAAGCTCTGCTCGATCTCCACGGTGCAGGGAACCGTGATGGTGCGTGGGGCGGTGAAATCCTCCCACAGACCAGCCCAGAAGGACGAAGCCTCCTTCCTCATCAGTCTTCTCCTTGCGCGGTCAGCAGCCGCGAAAAGACCCCGGCGTTCGTCGCGCCAAAGGCCGTCAGGTCGATCCGGCGTCCGGTCGCCGCATCGTCGAGCGTGAGCTGGCCATCCGCCCAGCGGGCGAGGCGAAACGGCGCCTCACGACCCTGGCCTTCCTGCCGACGCTCACGCGCCAACGCACGGATGCTACCACGCACGAAGCCGCCTTCGGCTACTGGAAACCGCGCCAGAACCGCGGAATTCTGCGCATCACGGATGACAATGGAGCCATCCGCGCCATCCTCGAAACGAACCAGGCGCTCGGCGGCCGGCTGCTCGAGGCCGCGCACTTCCACCGAGCGCGGCTGGCGCCCACCGACAAGAAAGAGCACGGCGCAAATGACGCCGAGCATCGTCGCCAAGGGCAGGAAATTGCCGCGGTCGGTGAGCGTGAACATCAGGCCACCGCCGCGCCGGGAAGCGCGCTGTCACGCACCCCGCGTCCTTCCTCGATCACCGGCGTCACAGGCACCGAGGCGCTGGCCGCCAGCGCCCGCGCCAGCACCTGCGCCGCCCCCGAGGTCACGGGCACGGCGCGCAGCATCGGCTCCGCGCGGGCCACGCGCCAGGGCCGCGCATGCGGCCAAAGGGCGAGCCAGGCGATCTTCTGCTTGGACGAGAGCGTGAGGACGATGTCCTCCGTCCCGTCCGCATGGCGCTTCACCGCGGCGGCCTCGATCGCGGTGAAGGGAATGTTGATGGTCATCGGCAGCGCGACACCCACCCGCAGCACCACCCGCCGGTTGGTGATGGTGTAGAAGGCGGCCTGCGCCAGCGCCCGGCCGATCACGACCAGAACCGCGAGGCAGAACAGCGCCAGGCCGATGGAACTCGCCGAGGCGATGGCCGCCTCGCCGAGGCTCGCCGAGGTGGTGGCGGCGTTGTAGATGCTCCAGCCCACCATCAGCGCGAAATAGAGGGCGAGACCGCGCAGATGCAACGCGCGGCTGGCGAGCGACCACCAACGCGGGCTGCCCTGCCAGAGGATGCCCTCTCCCTCCGGCAACTTCTCGGGCAGGCCCGGAACCGGCTCGATCTCGTGCTCTCTCACAGGCAGGGTTCCGATCGCTCCGGCTTCGCGTAGAGCTGGCCGCCTGCGCAATAGGCCGAGACCATGTCCTCCTCGCGCAGCGTGATGCTGTCGCGGTAGCTCAGGCGCGGCGCATTGGCGAAGTGCTTGGCCAGCAACGTGCGGACCGTCACCACGCGGCGCTCGCCATCCACGCGGATGAGCGGGACAGGGTACATCATCGTCCGCTCGCCCATATCGGTCTGAACCGCGACCTCGATGTAGCGGAAGATCATCTCCGACTTGTCGAGCCAGACATCCACGCACTTGCCGGCGACGACGCCATCGGCGTCCAGCACGTCGAAGCCGCGCGGATCGGGGTCGCCATTGTCCACGCTGAATTCGGGCGCGATACGCAGCGGCACGATGGAGGGCGTGCCGTCATCATGCAGCAGGGCCGGATGCTGGCCGCGCATCACATAGGCCGCGGGGCCCACGCCATCCACGAGCGGATCGCCCGTGGGAATGAGCGGCGAGCCGGGCGAGGGATCCATCGGCACCATCGCGATCTCGCGCTCGGTCTGCGGCTTGGGCGCCTGCACGGTGGTGCCATTGGCGAGCAGGAAGGTCTTGGGGTCCGGCATGCCGGGGAAGCCGCCGACATTGTTCTGCTTGGGCCGCCCCGGCGTCACCAGCGGATATCCCTCGCGCTTGCTCTCCCGGTTCAGGTAGAGCACCAGCGCGGCGAAGAAGATCCAGAAGGCGTAGATCGAGACGGTGGCGTAATCGATACTGGTCAGATAGGTGCCTGCCTGCATGGCGGACCTCCTCTTGGCTTCAGGTTGCAGTCTGCGGCCCGGACAGTCCGAGCGGTGAGTCAAGGCGTCGCCGATTGCGGACCAGGGGCCCGATCACGGCGAGGGTCGCGAAGAGAAGCGCGATTTCGATGAGGTAGACCGCGCCGTAGCCGACGGCGGGTCCGGTGAGCACATCTCCCAGCATTCCGCCGGTGGCGAGGCTGGCGAGCGTGTCCCGCAGCAGGCCGCCGGTCGCGATGGCGAGGCCCGCGGCCGTCGCCTGCACGGCGCCCCAGCTGCCGAGCGCGAGGCCCACCTTGTCGGCCGGCGCGGCCTGCATGCAGCTGGTCAGCGTGCCGTGGCCGAAGAGCCCGGCACCGAAGCCGATCACGCCGATGCCGCAGGCAAACAGGCCCGCACTGGCGAGCGGCGCGGCCAGCAGCACACCCGCGAAGCCCAGCGTTCCGAACATGGCGCCGAAGCCCGCGATGCGGTTGGCATCCGAACCATCGCCGATGCGTTTGGCCGCAAGCCAGAAGCCCAGGATACCGCCCGAGGCGAAAAGTGCGGTCAGCAGAGTCGTGGCGCCCACACTCAGGCCCAGGATCTGCCCGCCATAGGGTTCAAGCAGGATGTCCTGTGCCGAGAAGGCGAAGGTGCCGATCCCCGTGGCCAGCAGCCGTCGCCCCCAGGGGCCCGTCTGCCGCAGCTCGCGCCAGGCGGCGATGAAGCTCGGCTCCTCCGTGCGGTCCATGTTGCGGTTGGGCACGCGGGGTTCCTGCTTCCAGACCGCGATGAAGTTGATGACCATGGTGAGCGCCGCCGCCCCCTGGATCACCTGGATCAGCTTGATCTGGCTGAAGGGTGTCAGCAGCGCGCCGAAGACGATGGAGGCCAGCAGCATGCCGAGCAGGAACATCACCGAGAGCAGCGCAACAACCTTGGCCTGGACCTTGGGCGGCGCGATGTCGGTGGCCAAGGCCAGGCCCGCCGTCTGCACCATGTGCATGCCCGCACCCACCAGCAGGAAGGAGATGGCGGCCGCCACCTGCCCCGCCCACATCGGGCCCGTGGTGTCGCCCGACAGCAGGATCAGGGCGAAGGGCATCATCGCGAAGCCGCTGAACTGGAAGATCGTGCCGAACCAGATATAGGGCACGCGCCGCCAGCCAAGCGCCGAGGCGTAGTTGTCCGAGCGGAAGCCGATCAGCGCGCGCAGCGGCGCAAAGACCAGCGGCAACGCCACCATGACGGCGACCAGGCCGGCCGGGACCTGCAGTTCCACGATCATCACGCGGTTCAACGTGCCGATGAGCAGCACCGCGGCCATGCCGACCGAGATCTGAAACAGGGAAAGGCGCAGAAGGCGCGAAAGCGGCAGTTCCTCCGTCGCCGCATCGGCGAAGGGCAGCATCGCGGGCGAGAGCCGCATCCATTGCTTGGCGAGGCTGAAGCCCCTCATCGCCTCACCCATTCATAGGCTTGGGAGGTATAGAAGCCGCGCTGTACCTTGCGGTGCCGCCCGGCGGTGAAGTCGCGCAGCGCGGGCTCGGCCGCGATCAGCCGGCGCAGCTTGGCCTCCGCCAGCGGCGCGATGAAGGGCGCGCGATCACCGCGGGGGAACATGCGGCCCACCGTGATCATGGCGGTCAGCAGCGGCGAGTTGGGGGCGACCGTGAAGAGCATGGAGCGCCGGCAGCGCTTGGCCGCGCGCGCAAGTGCAGCCACGATATCCGGCGCGTCGTAATGGATCAGGCTGTCCATGGCGACGATGTGGTCGAATTCGCCATGCTCGTCGCCCAGCATGTCACCCGCGTGAAATTCAGGCTGCGGTCCGCCGATCTCCAACGCCCGCTCCCGCGCGCATTCAATCAGGGTGGGCGAGAGATCCACCGCCACCACCTCGCCGCCGCGCAGCGCCGCCTCGCTCGCCAGGGCGCCCGTGCCACAACCGGCATCCAGGATGCGCAGCCCCGTCAGATCCTCCGGCAGCCAGGAGAGCAGCGTGTTCCGCATCTCCTCGCGCCCTGCCCGCACCGTGGCGCGGATGCCGCTGACCGGCGCGTCCGAGGTCAGACGCTGCCAGGCGGCGGCGGCCGTGCGATCGAAATAGGCTTCGAGCTTGCTGCGGCGCTCGGTGTAGGTGGCGCTGTGCATCAGTCGTAACCCAGCAGGTCGAAGATCTCACGATCCTTGAGCGGGCCGGCCTCCAGCGGGTCCACGCCGGCCCAGAGGCTGGCGGCGAGACGGAGGTATTCCGCGCGCACCGCCTCCACTTCCGGGCTGTCATCCATTTCGAAGAGCGTCGCCTTCTTGAGGCGCGAGCGGCGGATCACGTCGAGATCGGGGAAATGGCCCAGAAGCTTCATGCCCGTCGCGTCATTGTAGCGCTCGATCTGGTCCACATCCTTCGAGCGGTTGGCGATCACGCCGCCGATGCGCACGCCGTAATTCTTCGCCTTGGCGTGGATGGCTGCCACGATTCGGTTCATGGCGAAGATGCTGTCGAAGTCGTTCGCCGCCACGATCAGCCCGCGATCGGCATGCAGCAGGGGCGCAGCGAAGCCGCCGCACACCACGTCGCCCAGCACGTCGAAGACCACGACATCGGTATCCTCCAGCAGGTGATGCTCCTTCAGGAGCTTCACCGTCTGGCCCACTACATAGCCGCCGCAGCCCGTGCCGGCCGGCGGGCCGCCCGCCTCCACGCACATCACGCCCCCATAGCCCTCGACGACGAAATCCTCGGCGCGCAGCTCTTCCGCGTGGAAATCCACGCTTTCCAGCACGTCGATCACCGTCGGGATCATGCGCTTGGTCAGCGTGAAGGTGCTGTCATGCTTCGGGTCGCAGCCGATCTGCAGCACGCGCTTGCCGAGCTTGGCGAAGGCGGCCGAGAGGTTCGAGCTGGTCGTGCTCTTGCCGATGCCGCCCTTGCCATAGACGGCGAAGACCTTGGCGGTCTCGATCTTCGCGACCTGGTCCATATGGACCTGCACGCTGCCGGCTCCATCGCCGACTTTCGCCGTGTTTGCCCCGCGGATCAGTTCGGTTCGCGTGATGTGGTTCATGCAGCCATCTCCGGGGTGATGCCTTCGAGCCGGTCTTCCAGCTCCTCGCCCGCACGGCGCAGCGCCTCGAGCGTCGCGGCGTCGGGTGTCCAGTAGGAACGCTCGGTCGCTTCGATCAGGCGGTTCGCGATCTTGGCGGAAGCGGTGGGGTTGAGGTTGGCGAGGCGCGCGCGCATCTCGTCATCCAGCATGTAGGTCTGCGCCAGGTGCTGATACACCCAGGGCTGCACCTGGCCGGTCGTGGCCGACCAGCCCATGGTGTTGGTCACGTGCTCCTCGATCTGGCGCACGCCCTCATAGCCATGGCTCAGCATGGCCTCGAACCACTTCGGGTTCAGCGCGCGGGTGCGCGTCTCGAGGCTGACCTGCTCGGCCAGCGAGCGGACGGTGCCCGCGCCCTTGGTCTGATCACCGATATAGACCGAGGGCTCCTGCCCGCGGACACGCAGCACGGCGCGGCTCATGCCACCCAGGCTGTCGAAATAATGGCTGATGGTGGTGATGCCGCTCTCGACGCTGTCGAGGTTCTGGTAGGTGCATTCGACAGTGCCGAGCACCGCGTTCATCACCGCGTCCTGGCGGCGCGGGCGTCCATCGGCGCCATAGGCGAAGCCCTTGCGCTTGAGATAGGCCTCGGCCAGCTCGTCCTCATCCTGCCAGCCGCCATTGTCCACGATCTGGTTGACATTGGCGCCATAGGTGCCGTCGGCATTGCCGAAGATGCGCAGCGACGCATCCTCGATGCTGCCGCCATGTTGGGCCAGATAGGCCATGGCGTGCTTGCGGATGAAGTTCATCGCCTCTGGCTCATCGGCCTGGGCGGCGAGCAGCGCGGCCTCGGCCAACAGCTTGGTCTGGAGCGGCAGGAGATCGCGGAAAATGCCAGAGAGGCTGATCATGACGTCAATGCGCGGGCGGCCGAGGCGCTCCAACGGCACGAGTTGCGCGCCACAAAGCCGGCCATAGGCGTCGTGCCGCGGCTCGGCGCCCATCAGCCAGAGCGCTTGTGCGATGGGTCCGCCCTCGGTCTTCAGATTGTCCGTGCCCCAGAGGACCATGGCGATGGTCTCGGGGAGGGCGGCACCCTGCGCACCATGCCGCTCCAGCAGGCGGTCGGCCTGCTGCGCGCCATCACGGATGGCGAAGTTGGACGGGATGGCGAAGGGGTCGAAGCCATGCAGGTTGCGGCCCGTCGGCAGCACATCCGTGGTGCGCAGCAGGTCGCCGCCCGGTGCGGGCTTCGTGTAGCCGCCATCCAGCGCGTGCAGGATGGCCGGAATCTCGTGCTCGGTGGCCAGAAGCTGTTCGAGCCGGTTGCGCTCGGCGGGATCCGTCACGCCGGCCGCGTCCAGCATCTCGGTGCGCTGCTGCGCGCTCATCGGCTGGCCCAGCGCGTGCAGGCCGTAGGGAATGAGCGTGTATTCCAGTTCCAGCAACTCGGCGGTGAGCTTCATCATCCGCACTTCGCAGGCCTCGGCCTCCCAGGCGGGCTCGGCCTCGGCCAGTTCGACCGCGGCGGCTTGCGCCTGGACGAGCTGCGCCATGCTGGCGCGCATGGCGGGATCGGTGTCAGGCTCCAGCGCGCGCCACCGGTCGAGACTCGCCTTCAGATCCATCAGACCGCGATAGAGGCCCGCACTCGCCACCGGCGGCGTGAGGTAGCTGATGAGCGTCGCGCCGGCGCGGCGCTTGGCGAGCATGCCCTCGGAGGGATTGTTGGAGGCGTAGAGGTAGAAATTCGGCAGGTCGCCGATCAGCCGGTCCGGCCAGCAATCCCCGGACATGCCAGCCTGCTTGCCTGGCATGAATTCGAGCGCGCCGTGCGTGCCGAAATGCAGCACCGCATCGGCCTGGAACTCCTCGCTCAGCCAGCGATAGAAGGCGGCGAAGGCGTGGGTGGGGGCGAAGCCATGCTCGAAGAGCAGACGCATCGGGTCGCCCTCATAGCCGAAGCCCGGCTGAACGCCGACGAAGACATTGCCGAAGCGCTCGCCCAGCACATGGATGCTGGCCCCGTCGCTCTGCTGCCGGCCAGGGGCGGGGCCCCAGCAGGTCTCGATCTCGGCCAGCCAGCGCTGCTTGCGGACGTGATCATCCGTGCTGACGCGCGCGGCGACATTGGCGAGCGAGCCGTAGCGCTCGCGATTGCCGGTGATGATGGCTTCGCGCAGCGCATCCACGCTCTCCGGCACTTCGACCGTGTAACCCTCGTCCCGCAGGCCGAGCAGGGTGGCGTGCAGGCTCTCGAAGACCGAGAGGTAGGCGGCGGTGCCGGTGTTGCCGGCATTGGGCGGAAAGTTGAAGAGCACGACGCCCACGCGCCGCTCGGCCCGGGCCTTGCGGCGGAGCACGATCATCTTCTGCACGCGCTGCGCCAGCATACCGGCGCGCTCGTAATGCGCGACCATGTCACGCCCGCATGAGGTGCCATCGCAGCCCGGGCAGCGGTCGCCCGGCGTGGTCGCACCGCAGCGCCCGCCGAAGGTCATCGGCAGGATGGCACCATCCAGCTCGGGCAGCGCCACCATCATCGTGGCCTCGACCGGCGTCAGCCCGCGCGCATCCTTGCGCCACTGGAAGATCGGCTGGAACTCAAGCGGATGTGCGCCGACATAAGGCACATCCAGCGCCGCCAGCATCGTCTCGGCCGCGCGCGCGTCATTGTAGGCGGGGCCGCCCACCAGCGAGAATCCGGTGAGCGAAACGACCGCATCCACCGTGGCGCGGCCGTCCCGCATGAAGAAGCGCTCGACGGCCGGGCGCTGGTCGAGGCCGGAGGCGAAGGCGGGGACCACCTCGATGCCGCGCTTCTCGAACTCGGCGATGACGCCGTCATAATGACCCGCATTGCCCGCGAGCACATAGGAGCGCAGCACCAGCAACCCCACCCTGCCCTGCGCGCCCGAGCGCCGCGGAAGCGCCGCCGCGTCATCGGCGAAGCGGTTTGGCAGGGCCGGGTGGTAGAGCCCGATCTCAGGGTACTCGACCGGCGCGCCGGGCTTGGCCACCGGCGCATCGGCGTAGCGATGGGCCAGCAGCCGCACGAGGTTCGCCAGGTTCTCGGAGGAGCCCGCCAGCCAATACTGCAGGCAGAGCATGTAGGCCCGCACGTCCTGAGCGACGCCGGGGATGAAGCGCAGCAGCTTCGGCAGCTCCTTCAGCATCTTCATCTGGCCGGCGCCGGAGGATTTCGGCCCCTTGGAGCCACGCAGCTTCTTCAGCAGGCCCAGCACGCCGCGCGCCTCGGCCGACATGTCGAACTTCTTGAGGCGCGTGAGTTTCACCACCTCGCCCGCCGACATCATGCCGACCATGGCGGCACAATCGGCACGCCGCGCCTCGAGCGCCGGCATCACCATGCGCACATGGTCGTCCAGGAACAGCATGGCGGCGATGATGATGTCGCCGCGCGCGATGTCGGCATGGCAGGCAGCCAGCGCATGCGCGTCGCTGGCCCATTCATCCGCCGAATGCACAGAGAGGCGCAGCCCCGGCATCTCGGCCGCCAGCTCCGCCTGCGCACGCTCCACCGCAGCGCCAAAGTGACCGTCCATGGTCACGATGACGACGTGGAGGGGCTGAGCCCCCCTAGCGGGAGAAGTATGCTTTTGCGTCATACAAGGTCTCTACCGTGATGGTCCGGATGCCGTTCATCTCGGCGAATCGCTCCGTGTTGCGGCGGGCCTTGCCGCGCACGAAGAACGGGATCTTCTTCAGTTCCTTCTCGCCATCCGGCGTCCAGCTGACGGCGCCCGGCGCTTCGATGACGGCGGCCTCGGGCGTCGGATCCACCGGCTCCGCCGCGCGCGGCGCGGCGGCGTGGCCGAGATGCGAGGGTGCGGCCTCGGCATGGAACTCGAAATCCTCGCGGAACATCCCGATCAGATGCTCCTCCAGGCCCATCATCAGCGGATGGACCCATGTATCGAAGAGGACGTTGGCCCCCTCGAATCCCATCTGCGGCGAGTTGCGCGCGGGGAAGTCCTGCACATGCACCGGCGCGGAGATCACCGCGCAGGGCACGCCCAGGCGCTTGGCCACGTGCCGCTCCATCTGCGTGCCCAGCACCAGCTCCGGCTGCGCGGCCGCGATGGCGGCCTCGACCTCCAGGTAGTCGTCGGTGATCAGCGCCTCGAGCCCGTGGCGCTTCGCGGCCTCGCGCACCTCGCGCGCCTGCTCGCGGGAATAGGTGCCGAGGCCCACCACCTGGAAGCCCAACTCCTCGGCGGCGACCCGCGCAGCGGCGACGGCATGCGTCGCATCGGCGAAGATGAAGACGCGCTTGCCGGTGAGGTAGGTGCTGTCCACGCTGCGCGAATACCAGGGCAGGCGCGAACTCTCTTCGGCGAGGAACTCGCCGGCATCCACGCCAGCCAAGCCCGCGACCTCCGCGATGAAGTCACGCGTACCGCCGACGCCGATCGGGATGCAGCGCGTGAAGGGCTGGCCCAGGTTGCGCTGCATCCAGGACGCTGCCTGGCCCGCGACTTCCGGATAGAGTACCACGTTGAAATCGGCGTCACCCAACCGACCGAGATCTGACGGCCGAGCCCCAAGCGGTGCCACCACATTCACCGCGATCCCGAGCCGCGAGAGAATCCCGCGCACCTCCTTCACATCATCGCGGTGGCGGAAGCCGAGCGCCGTCGGGCCCAGGATGTTGCAGCGGGGCGCCGCGCCCGGTGCACGCTCCATCTTCACGGCGAAGCGTCGGATGAGCTGGTAGAGCGTCTCGGCCGCGCCCCAGTTCTCCTTCTTCTGGTAGGCCGGCAGTTCCACCGGGATCACCGGGATCGTGAGCCCCGAAGTGCCGGCGAGTCCGCCCGGATCATCCTGGATCAGCTCGGCCGTGCAGGAAGCGCCAACCAGCATGGCCTCGGGCCGGAAGCGTTCGGCGGCGTCGCGCAGGGCGGATTTGAACAGCTCCGCCGTGTCGCCGCCGAGGTCGCGGGCCTGGAAGGTGGTGTAGGTGACGGGCGGGCGCGAGTTGCGGCGCTCGATCATGGTGAAGAGCAGGTCGGCGTAGGTGTCGCCCTGGGGGGCGTGCAGCACGTAGTGCAGCCCCTCCATCGCGGAGGCCACGCGCATCGCCCCCACATGGGGCGGGCCTTCATAGGTCCAGAGGGTGAGTTGCATGACCTCAGACCCTCAACAGATCGCGCCGCGCGAAGGGGCGCGCGAAAAGGCCGGCGAGGTCGCCCGCCTGATCGTAGCCCTGCACCGGCGTGAAGACGAGCTCGATGGACCACTTCGTCGTGATCCCCTGCGCCTCCAGCGGATTGGCGAGGCCGAGGCCGCAAACCACCAGATCCGGCCGCGCGGCGTGGCAACGGTCCAGCTGCCTCTCGACATCCTGGCCTTCGGAGAGCAGGGCCGACTCGGGCAGCAGCGGCATCTCTTCCGCCAGATGCTGGCGGTGCAGGTAGGGTGTGCCGATCTCGATCGCCTCCATCCCGCATTCGCGCGTGAGGAAGCGCGCCATCGGCACCTCCAGCTGCGAGTCGGGGAAGAAGAAGACCGACTTGCCCTCAAGCCGCGCGCGGGGGGCGGCCAGCGCCTGGCGGGCGCGCGCCTCACCGGCCGCGGTCACCTCCCCGAAGCGGGTCGGGCTCACGCCGAAGGCCTGCGCAGCCGCGCGGAGCCAGAGCGTCGTGCCCTCCGCACCCAATGGGAAGGGTGCGGCCAGGTGCCGCGCGCCACGGGCTTCGAGCAGGCGGCCGGTCTCGGCCAGGAAAGGCTGCGCCAGCAGGAACTTCGTGCCGGGCCCGACGGCCGGCATGCCGCCCGCGCGCCGCGCCGGCAGGAAGGCCACGCGCTCGATTCCCAAGGCCGCGAAGAGGCGGCTGAACTGGTCCTCCACCACATCCGCCAGCGCGCCCACGACCATGAGCTGCGCCACGTCCGATTGCGGCAGCTCCGGCACCAGCGCGGCCAGGCAGGCGTCCTCGCCCTGGGTGAAGGTCGTCTCGATTCCCGAGCCGGAATAATTCAGCACGCGCACGCCGTTGAACCGGCGGTCCAGCCGTTGCGCGGCGCGATGCAGGTCGAGCTTGATGACCTCTGACGGGCAGGAACCCACCAGGAAGAGCAGCTTGATATCCGGCCGGCGCTCCAGCAGGCGCGCCACGTTGCGGTCCAGTTCGTCCTGCGCGTCGGCAAGGCCAGCTAGGTCTCGCTCATCGAGGATGGCGGTGGCGAAGCGCGGCTCGGCGAAGATCATCACGCCGGCGGCCGATTGCAGCAGGTGGGCGCAGGTGCGGGAGCCGACGACGAGGAAGAAGGCGTCCTGGATCTTCCGGTGCATCCAGACGATGCCGGTCAGGCCGCAAAAAACCTCGCGCTGCCCCCGCTCGCGCAGGATGGGGCGCGTGTCGCAGCCTACCTCGGCCGGCGCCGGGGCGGCTGGGCGGTCGAGCGTGACGCTCATGCGGCCTCCGCCTGCAGGCGGGCGGCGCGCAGCTTCAGCACGAATTGCGTGGCGTTGATGACGTAGGCGGCATAGGCGGCGAGCGCCAGCCACATCTGGAAATGCGTGTCGCCCCAGCCGGTGAAGAGCGCGGCGAGATAGGCCGTGTGCAACGCCAGCACCAGCATGCTGAACACATCCTCCCAGAAGAAGGCGGGCGCGAAGAGGTACTTGCCGTAGACCTCGTGTTCCCAGATGCAGCCGGTGATCATGATCGTGTAGAGCAGCGAGGTCTTGAGCACGATCGAACCCTCAGCCCAGGCGAGGCCCTCGCCGCTGCCGAGGTAGCGGATGACGAGACCCACACTGACCATGAAGACCAGGAACTGGACGGGGGCGAGGATGCCCTGCACCAACGTCCAGGGGGTTGCGTCGCGGCGGGCCTTTTCCTCGGCCGTGTAGAGCGGCGGGCGGCTGTTTGCTGCGCCTGCCACATGTTTGTGCTTGCGGCCCGAGGCCATGCCGTAAGGGCAGGAATCCACCGCGTTGATCAACCGATCGAGCATCTGGTTCGAAAGCATGGTGGACTAGCCCTCCGCTGCGGGGAGACGGGGCCGGTCTGCTGAGCGGGTCGGGCAACTGGTCCGATCCATTCGCATCCCCCGGCTGTCTCGGCTCCCTTTGGATGGTGGAAAGCTAGGTGCTAGCCCTCGTGGGTGTCAAGCAAGATTGACGTAAAGATGAATTGACAATTGAGCTCCGCTCGGGGGATGATCCGCCGCCATGGGTCATTGAGGAAGCCGAGATCATGTTGCACAGCGCGGCGAGGAAGGCGGCCCAGAGACCCGGAAACGGAGCCGTGGACACCCCCCCCGCCCGTTCGATCTTCGGCCGTCGCCTCGGCGTCATTTCACGACAGATCGAGCTTGCCGTAGGGCAGAACGTCATCCCCCTGCTGACCGAACTGAGGCAGCCCGTGGATGTCGCGGAGGTCGAGCGCCTGACCGCATCCCTCAGCCGCGGGGAACGGGAGGCCCTGGCCCTTGCCATCGAACAGCGCAGGACGGACGGGCAATCATCCGAGCACCTGTGTCTGACTTTGTTGACACTCCTGGCGCGCCGATTGGGCGAATGGTGGGAGCAGGATCGCTGCACCTTCGTCGAGGTGACGCTCGGCATGATCGTCCTGCACGAGCAGCTGCGCGGCCTCGCCCCCGGCCTGACCTCCAACGCCCGGATCGGCGGCGGTCGCTCGGCCCTGATGATGAGCAGCATCGGCAATCAGCACACCATGGGAATCGCCATGGTGGCCGAGTTCTTCCGGGCCGGTGGCTGGGCCATCGTGGATGACGCGGTGGACAGCGAGGCGACGCTCATGACGCGGGTCGCCGGGCAGTGGTTCGGCCTCGTCGCCATCTCCGTCGGCTCCTCCGACGGCGTCTCAGGCCTCGCCGGGCAGATCACCGCCATCCGGAGGCATTCCCGCAACCCCGACGTGGCCGTGATGCTGGGCGGCCCCGCCGTGCTCGCCAACCCCGGACTCGCCGCCGCAGCCGGGGCGGATGCCACCGCCACCGACGCGGCCGAGGCGCTTCGCCGGGCCGAGGCCTTGGTGGCTCTCATGATCGAGGCGCCATGATAACAGCGACGTACAACCCACCCCCCTGTTGGAAGGAACGGACATCGCGTGTTGGGATTTGGCACCCCGGGCCAGTCGCTGGGAGACATGGATGCGGAAGCCGCATCCCGCCTGATTGCCGCCGCCGCTGACGCGACGCTGGTGGTGGATGGTGATGGCGTGATCCGCGACATGGCTTTCGGCAATGCCGACCTCGCCGCCGCCCTGGGTGGGCGGAAGGCCTGGGTCGGCCGTGCCCTCGTCAATTCGGTCGCGGAGGACAGCCGCGCCAAGGTGCAGGAGATGCTGGCGGGCGCCGCCGTGCATGAGGCGCCGCGCTGGCGGCACCTGAATCTGCGCGGCATGGATGGTGTGACGCTGCCGCTGCTCTGCGCCGCGAATCAGGTCACCGGCTCGGACCGCAGCGTGGTCTTCGCGCGGGATCTGCGCCTGCTCGCCTCGCTGCAGCAGCGGCTGGTCGAGGCACAGCAGGCGATGGAGCGCGAATATGGCCGGCTGCGCCAGGCCGAGACGCGCTATCGCCTCCTCTTCCAGATGTCGGGCGAGCCGGTTCTCGTGCTCGATGCCGCGAGCCTTCGCGTGCTGGAGGCCAACCTCGCCGCCGACCGCCTCTTCGGCGCCGAGCCCAGTTTCCTCGACGCCTTCGCGCCCGAGGAGCGACCGAAGATCGAGGCCCTGCTCGCCGCCGTCCGCAGCGCCGGCACGGCCGAGGAGCGGCGCGTCATGCTGGCCGGCACGGGGCGCGAGGTGCTGCTCTCCGCCTCGCTCCTGCGCCACGAGCGCAGCGCGCTTTTCCTCGTCCGTCTGGCCTATCTGGGCGCCGAGCGCGAGCCCGTCGCCGCCGCCACGAGCACGCGTCTGGCCGGCTTCGTCGAGAGCACGCCCGATGCCTTCGTGCTGATCGGCGCGGATGGCCGCATCATCACCGCGAACCCGGCCTTCCTCGATCTCGCCGAGCTGCCCAATGAGGCGCAGGCGCGCGGCGAGGAGCTCTCCCGCTTCCTCGGCCGCCAATCCATCGAGCTTGACGTGCTGCTGGCCCAGGTGCGCGGCCGCGGCCCGGTGCGCCTGTTCCGCACGATCATGCGCGGCGACCATGGCTCGCAGGCCGAAGTCGAGGTCTCGGCCGTCTCGGTGCTGGATGGCGGGCAGCCCTGTTTCGGCTTCACCATCCGCGACATCGGCACCCGCCCCGCGCTGCAGCCCGAGGCCGCCTCGGCGCTGCCGGCTGCCGGCCAGCTCACCGACCTCGTCGGTCGCGTGCCGCTGAAGGAGCTGGTGCGCGAGGCGACGGACGTGATCGAGAAGCTGGCGATCGAGGCCGCCCTCGAACTCACCGGCAACAACCGCGCCTCGGCCGCGGAGATGCTCGGCCTCTCGCGCCAGTCGCTCTACGTGAAGCTGCGCCGCTACGGCATCGGCGAAGCCGATGCGGATGAGGAGGGCTGACATGTCCGACTCGGCCATCATCCGCCCCGATCCCGCGGCCGTGCTCGAGCTGTTCAAGCCCGTCACGTGGTTCCCGCCGGTCTGGGCCTTCCTCTGCGGCGTGGTGGCCTCGGGCGCGCCGATGTCGGGCAAGTGGGGCTTCGCGGCCCTCGGCCTGCTGCTCGCGGGCCCGATGGTCTGCGCCACGAGCCAGGCGGTGAATGACTGGTTCGACCGGCATGTGGACGCGATCAACGAACCGCACAGGCCGATTCCCTCGGGCCGCATCCCGGGGCGGCTCGGCCTCTACATCGCCATTTTCTGGAGCTTCGCCTCGCTGCTGGTGGGTGCGACGCTCGGCGCCTGGGGCTTTGCCGCGACCGTCGTGGCGCTCGCGCTCGCCTGGGCCTATTCGGCGCCGCCGCTGCGGCTCAAGCTGAATGGCTGGTGGGGCAACCTCGCCTGTGGGCTCAGCTACGAGTCGCTGCCCTGGATCACGGCGGCGGCCGTCATCTCCGGCGGCGCCCCTGCCCTGCCCGTCATCGCCATGGCGCTGCTCTATGGGCTCGGCGCGCATGGCATCATGACGCTGAACGACTTCAAGTCCATCGAGGGCGACACCCATACCGGCGTGCGCAGTCTGCCGGTGCAACTGGGTGCGGAGCGCGCGGCGCTGGTCGCCTGCTGGATGATGGCGCTGCCGCAACTCGTGGTGATCGCCCTCCTCTTCGCCTGGGGCACGCCGATCCATGCGCTGGTCGTGGTGCTCCTCCTCGCGGGCCAGGTGGCCGCCATGGTGAAGATGCTGCGCGACCCGAAGGCGCTCGCCCCCTGGTACAACGCGACCGGCATCGGGATGTACGTGCTCGGCATGCTGGCCACGGCCTTCGCGCTGCGGGGGATGGCCTGATGGAGATGGGCGCCGCCGATTCACGCCCCCAGGCCAGGGCCCTTCGGCGATCGGAGGCGGCCGGCCTCTCCTGGATGAGCATCGTCCGGCTGGGGCTCGTGCAGACCGCGCTTGGCGCCATCATCGTCCTGACGACCTCCACGCTGAACCGTGTGATGGTGGTGGAATACGCGCTTCCGGCCATGCTGCCGGGCGTGCTGGTCGCGATCCACCACGCGGTGCAGATGCTGCGCCCGCGCCTCGGCTATGGCAGCGACATGGGCGCGCGGCGCACGCCCTGGATCATCGGCGGCATGGCGGTGCTGGCCCTGGGCGGTGTCACGGCCGCAGGCGCGGTGGCGCTGATGAGCACATCGCTGGGCTGGGGTGTCGCGCTGGCCACGCTGGGCTTCTTCCTGGTGGGCCTGGGCGTGGGTGCGGCGGGCACTTCCCTCCTCGCCATGCTCGCCTCGATGGTGGAGCCCGAGCGGCGCGCGCCGGCGGCCACCATCCTCTGGGTGATGATGATCGTGGGCTTCGCGGTCACGGCGGGTGTGGCAGGCAAGCTGCTCGATCCCTTTTCGCCGCTGCGGCTCGTCGTGGTCACGGGCGGCGTGTCCCTCGTCGCCTTCCTGCTGGCGTGTGTCGCGCTGATCGGCATCGAGCGCGGTGCGAGGGCGCCCGTCGCGCACGACGGCGAGCGCCCCGCCTTTTCCGCCGTGCTGCGCGAGGTCTGGGAGGATCCGGCGGCGCGGCGCTTCACCGTCTTCGTCTTCATCTCCATGCTGGCCTATAGCGCGGCCGACCTGGTGCTGGAGCCCTTCGCGGGCGAGGTGTTCGGCCGCACCATCGGGCAATCCACCGCTCTCGCGGGGCTGCAGAATGGCGGCACGCTGGGCGGGATGGTGATCATGGCCATCTTCGGCTCGGGCCTCTTCGGGCAGCGGCTTGCCTCGCTGCGCGGATGGACGGTCTGGGGTTGCGTCGCCTCGGCGGCGGCGCTGGTGGCGCTGGCCTTCGCGCCGCGCGTGACCGCGAGCGTCCCGCTTGAGGCGCTCTATGTGGCGCTGGGGCTCGCGAACGGCGCCTTCGCCGCGGCCGCCATCGCCTCGATGATGCAGTTGGCCGGGGCCGCGCGCACCGGCACCCGCATGGGCCTCTGGGGTGCGGCGCAGGCCATTGCCTTCGCGCTGGGCGGCTTCGGCGGCACGGTCGTCTGCGATCTTGCCCGCTGGCTGCTGGGTCATCCGGCGCAGGCCTATGCAGCCGTCTTCCTGGGCGAGGCGGGCCTCTTCGTTCTCTCGGCGTTGATCGCCACCCGGCTTGCCGTGCCTCGGCTGGCCCAACTCCGCATGACCCCGATGAAGGAGGCCCTTTCGTGAGCCAAGACACCTATGATGTGCTGGTCGTCGGCGGCGGGCCATCGGGCGCGACGGCGGCGCATGACCTGGCCCGCGCCGGCAGGCGCGTCGCCATGCTGGACCGCGCGGGGCGCATCAAGCCCTGTGGCGGAGCGATCCCGCCGCGCGCGATCCGCGACTTCGCCATCCCCGACCACCTGATCAAGGCGAAGATCAACAACGCGCAGATCGTCTCGCCCAAGCGGCGCCGCGTGGACATGCCCGTCGAGAACGGCGGGTATGTCGGCATGGTGGATCGCTGCGAGTTCGACGAATGGCTGCGCGAACGCGCGGCGGAGGCTGGCGCCGAATGGATCCGCGGCACCTCGCACGACCTGGAGCGCGACCCGGACGGCACCGCCGTCATCACCTATGAGCCCAAGGGGGGCGAAGGTCTCCAGCGCATCCGCGCGCGGATGGTGATCGTGGCCAATGGCGCGCGCAGCGATCTCGCGATGCAGGCCATTCCTGGCCAGGGTCACCCCAAATGCGTCTTCGCCTATCACGAGATCGTGAAGGCGCCGGAGAGCGGCTTCGACGGCCAGCGCTGCGACGTGATCTATGACGGCCGCACCTCGCCCGATTTCTACGCCTGGATCTTCCCGCACGGGGATACGGCGAGCATCGGCACCGGCAGCGCGAAGAAGGGCTTCTCGCTGCGCGGCGCCACCGCGATGGTGCGCGAAGAGAATGGCCTCGCGGATGTCGAGACCATCCGGCGCGAGGGTGCGCCCATTCCGATGAAGCCCTTGAAGAAGTGGGACAACGGGCGAGATGTCATCCTGGCGGGTGACAGCGCCGGTGTCGTCGCCCCCGCCTCGGGCGAGGGCATCTACTACGCCATGCTGGGCGGGCGGCTCGCGGCCGAAGCCGTGCAGATGGCGCTCGCCACCAATGATGCCGCCGCCCTGAAGAGCGCCCGCAAGCGCTTCATGAAGGATCACGGCAAGGTCTTCATGGTCCTCGGGATCATGCAGTTCTTCTGGTACCGCAATGACTGGGTGCGGGAGCGTTTCGTGAAGATGTGCATGGACAAGGATGTCCAGCGCCTGACGTGGGAATCCTACATGAACAAGGAACTGGTCCGGAAGGACCCGCTGGCGCACATCAAGATCTTCTTCAAGGACATGGCACACCTTCTCGGATTGGCGCGCGCATAATGGACCTCGCAAACCCCCACCACGCCCGGGCCCGCGCCAAGCGCCATCACGGCCCGACGCTGCCCATGAAGGTCGGCACCCGCGGCTCGCCGCTGGCGCTCTACCAGACACGGCATTTCCTGGACCTGATCCGTGCCGTCTGCCCGCTGCTGCGCGAGGTGGACGCCTTCGAGGAGCATGAGATCAGCACCGCGGGGGACCGCGTGCAGGATCGCAGGCTCGCCGAGATCGGCGGCAAGGGGCTCTTCGCCAAGGAGATCCATGAGGCGCTGCTGGATGGCCGCGTGGATTTCGCGGTCCATTCGCTGAAGGACCTGGAGACCGAGTTGCCGCCCGGCATCGTGCTTGCCTGCACGCTGCGCCGCGAGGACCCGCGCGATGCCATCGTGCTGGGCGATGCCTGCCATCGCCAGGCTTTCCGCGACCCACGCGGCTTCACCAGCGCCGCCCATCACGACAATCCCGACCCCTTCGCCGCCCTGCCCAAGGGCGCGCTGGTCGGCACCGCCTCGGTCCGCCGCCAGGCGCAGCTGCTCTACGCGCGGCCCGATCTGCGCTGCGAGGTGATCCGCGGCAATGTGCAGACCCGCCTCTCCCGCGTCGCGACCGGCGAGTTCGACGCCTCGCTGCTGGCGCTGGCGGGGCTGAAGCGCCTTGGCCTCGAGCATCACGCGGGGGTCGTGATCAGCGAGGATGACATGGTGCCGGCGGCCTGCCAGGGCATCATCGGCGTCACCGTCCGCGCCGATGACGTGGAGCTGCATGAGCTGCTCTCGGCCATCTGCGACCCCTGCTCGCGCCCCGTCAGCCTGTGCGAGCGCGCCTTCCTGGGCGCGCTGGATGGTTCCTGCCGGACGCCGATCGGCGGGCACGCCACGCTGACCGATGACGGGCAGATCCGCCTCACCGGGCTGATCGCGCGCGCCGATGGCAGCTTCGTCCTGCGCCGGACCATCACCGGCGATGCTTGCGACGCCGAGCGGATCGGCCGGGCGCTGGGCGAGGAACTGCTCGTGGAATCCCCGGCTGACGTCTTCGCCTGAGGCATGCCAGATTGAGCGCGTGACCCAGCGCGTCCTCATCATCGGGGCCGGCATTGCCGGCCTCACCGCCGCCGCCATGCTCGCCAGCCGCGGGCATGATGTGACCATTCTTGAGCGCCAGGCGGCGCCTGGCGGCAAGATGCGCCACCTCGCCATCGGCGAGGCGCGGATTGATGGCGGGCCCACCGTGTTCACCATGCGCTGGGTCTTCGACGAGATCTTCGCCGCCTGCGGCACCAGCCTGCCCGAGCACCTGACGCTGCAGCCGGTCGAGGTACTGGCGCGCCATGCCTGGGACGGCCGGCCCGGTCGGCTCGACCTCTTCGCCGACATCCAGCGCTCGGCGGACGCCATCGGCGCCTTCGCCGGCGCGGCCGAGGCGCGTGGCTATCTCGACTTCGTGGCGCGCGCGAAGAAGACCTTCGCGGCACTCGAGGCGCCCTTCATCCGGGGCTCCCGCCCTTCGCCCATGGGGCTCGTCGGCCGCGCGGGATTGGGCGGAATGGGCCGGCTGCTCGCCACCTCGCCCTTCACCACGATGTGGAACGCGCTGGGCGAGCACTTCCAGGATGCGCGCCTGCGTCAGCTCTTTGGCCGCTACGCCACCTATGTCGGCTCCTCCCCCTTCCTGGCACCGGCGACGCTCATGCTCATCGCCCATGTGGAGCAGGAAGGTGTCTGGCTGGTCGAAGGCGGCATGCACCGCGTGGCACGCGCCTTCGAGGCGCTGGCCACGGCCAGGGGTGCCCGCTTCCGCTACGGGGCCGACGTGGCCGAGATCCTGGTGAAGGGCGGCCGTGCGGCCGGGGTGCGACTCGCGGATGGCGAGGTGCTGGAGGCCGGAACCATCATCTCGAACGGCGATGTGGCGGCCCTTTCGGCCGGGCGCTTCGGCCAGGCGGCCGCGGGTGCCGTGGCGCCGGTGCCGCGCGCGCGGCGATCGCTCTCAGCCGTCACCTGGGCGATGCATGTGCGGACCGGGGGCTTTCCGCTGGTGCGGCACAATGTCTTCTTCTCGGGCGACTACACGCGCGAATTCGACGAACTGACGCAGCAGGCCCGCCTGCCTTCCACCCCCACCGTCTATGTCTGCGCGCAGGACCGCGGCGATGACGACAGCGCACTGGACGGGCCGGAGCGCCTGCTCTGCCTGATCAACGCCCCGGCGCGCGGCGATTACCGCCCCATTCCGGACTCCGCCCTGGCCGAGGCCGAGCGCGCCACCTTCGCCCTCCTGGCCCGCTGCGGCCTGACGGTGGAACGGGATGCGACGCGCGAGATCCTGACCACGCCGACCGGGTTCGATGCCCTGTTCCCTTCCACGGGCGGCGCGCTCTACGGCCAGGCGGTGCATGGCTGGTCCGCGACCTTCGCAAGGCCGGGGACGACGACCAGGCTGCCCGGCCTCTACGTGGCGAGCGGCAGCGCGCATCCGGGGGC
The DNA here is from genome assembly GCF_050632405.1 of Sediminicoccus sp. BL-A-41-H5. NCBI lineage: Bacteria > Pseudomonadati > Pseudomonadota > Alphaproteobacteria > Acetobacterales > Roseomonadaceae > Sediminicoccus > Sediminicoccus sp. BL-A-41-H5. Next base: position 705,745 of record NZ_CP192601.1, read on the forward strand.
CGGCGTGCCGATGGCCGCGCTGTCAGGCCGGCTCGCGGCGCTGAAGGTTCTGGAGGGGCATTAGGGGGGAATGGTGCTGTTGGAGAGGATTGAACTCTCGACCTCTCCCTTACCAAGGGAGTGCTCTACCACTGAGCTACAACAGCAAGCCGAGGCGCTTCCTATAGGCCAGCCGCCGGCCTGACAACCCCGCCGCCGACAGTTCCCGCCCAGGGCTCCCCACGGCCGCACCCCCGGCCAGCCCTCTGCTTGCCGAGGGGCGGCGGAAGACCTCTACTGAAGGCGAAACGCCGGGGCCCCTCGACGGCGGCCGAGCGGCTGGAGGATGCCAACCCCATGACCTCTTCGGTCCATGTCGCGAACAGGGCGGCCACCGCGGCCGAGCGCTTCGGCGATGAGTTCGTCATCATCCAGTTCGAGACCGGGCATTATTTCAGCCTGGGCGGGCTCGCGCTGCCGGCGTGGGAAATCCTGCAGGTCCCCGCCTCCATCGAGGGCATGGCGGCCGTCCTGCACGCGGCGGCGGGAGACACCTCACCGGGTCTCGCGCCACTGGCGGCCGAGCTGGAGCGCCTGGTCGCCCGCTTCCTGGAGAGCGGCCTGGTCCTGCCGGCCGAGACCGAGGGCACCCCGCCCGCCATCACCCCTTTCTCCTACGCGCCGGCCGTCATCGAGACCTATTCGGACCTGGCCGACCTGGTTTCGATCGACCCGGTGCATGACGTGGACGCGATGATGGGCTGGCCGCGCTCCGGCGCCGCATGACGCAGGGCGCCACGCCGCCGCACCGCCTGGCGGACCTTGTCCCCGCCCCGCAACTCGCAGCCATCTTCGCGCGGGTGCCGCCCCTCTTCTACCGCATCGGCCCGCTCTCCATCGCCCTGCATGCCGCCGATGCGCGCCTCGCGGCGCTGCTGGGCGGCGCCCTTCACCATGCGCGCAGCGACGGGCCCGGCCCTTGTCACATCCGCGTCGCGGCGGTGGACACGGGGCAGGCCGGGCTTCCCGCGCCGCCCATGGTTCCCGGCACCGAGCACCTCACGCCGCCGATGGATGAGGTGAACCTGCGGGCCGGTGGCCGCATCATCGCCATCCATCAGGCCGGCGCGCGCGCCTGGGAGACCTATGACGCCGCAAGCCGGACCGGCCTGCTTCTCGTGGCCGACGCGGCGCGCGTCGCGCCCTGGGAATGGGCTTCGCCCCTCAAGCGGCTGATCGCCTGGGCCACGCGGGAGGAGCCGTTCGGGCTGCTGCACGGCGCCGTCATGGGCGATGCGCGAGGCGGCGTGTTGCTGGCCGGAACCACGGGCGTGGGCAAATCCACCACCACCGCCGCGGCCCTGCTGGCCGGGATGGGCAGCGCGGGCGACGACGTGACGCTGATCGCCTGGGATCCGGAGGGCACCCCGGTGGCCCATGCCGCCTTCGACGCGGTGAAGCTGAGCGAGGAGACGCTGCGGCTGACCGGTGCGCGGCCGCCCTCAGGCAGCGCGGCCACCGGCCCGGGCCTCGCGAAGCACATCATGCCGCTGCGGCAATTGGGCAAGGGGCGTCTGTCGCCCATGGTTCCCCTGCGGGCCATCCTCCTGCCACGGCTCACCGGGGGCGCGCGCAGCGTCATCGCGCCCGGCTCCGCCGCCGCTGCGCTCCGGGCGCTGGGCCCGGTCTCGGGCTTCGTGATGCGCGTGACGCCGGAAGCGAGTTTCGCCCTGGCGGCGCGCCTCGTCCGCAGCCTGCCCTGCCTGGATCTGGATCTTGGCCGCGATCCGGCCGAGGCGGCCGCCCGCATCGGCGCCTTCCTGGGCGACGGAGCCGTGGGATGACGCGGGGGGATGCGGTCTCCGTCATCGTCACGGCGCTGAACTTCGAGCGCTTCCTGGCGGACGCCATCGGTTCCGTGCAGGCGGAGGAGGCGCCGGTCGCGGAGATCCTGGTCGTCGTCGCCGAATCGCAGGACGGCACGGCGGGGCTGGCCGCCGCCCTGGCATCGGCCGATTCCCGCATCCGCGTCCTCCCCGCGCCGCGGCACAGCCCGGCGCGGTCGCGCAACATCGGCCTCGCGCAGGCCAAGGGCGGCATCATGGCGGTGATGGACGGCGACGATGCCTGGCCACGCGGCTCCCTCGGCCTGCGGCTCGACGCGCTGCGCGGCACAGGCGCTGATTTCGTTCGCGGGATCACCGGCTTCTGCGACCATATCGACCCGGCCACGCTGGCGCCGCCGGCCGGGGCGCGGATCGAGCGGCAACAGACCGTCTGCGTGGGGGCCTGCCTCTATCGCGCCGCCGCGCTGGCCGAGGTCGGCCCCTTCGACGAGACCATGCTCTACGCCGATGACTGGGATCTGCAGCTGCGCCTGCGCGATGCCGGGCTGCGCGAGGCGGCCCTGCCCGATGTGACGCTGTGGCACCGCCGCTATCCCGGTTCCCTGCTGACCACCCCCGACCCTCGGCGGAAGCAGGAGCTGGCCCGTGCCATCGCGCGCTCGGTCGCGCGGCGGCGGGCCAAGGGGGCAGCGTGACGCGGCTTTCCGTGATCGTGCCGGCCTGGCAGGCCGCCGCCACCCTGGCCGAGACCCTGGCCAGCGTCGCGGCCGAGCTGACGCCGGCGGACGAGGTGATCGTCGTGGATGACGGCTCGACCGACGCGACGGCCGAGGTGGCGCGGGCCGCCCTGCCCTCGGCCAAGCTCCTGGTCCAGCCGAACCGCGTGGCGGCGGCCGCGTTGAACCTGGGCATCGCCGCCGCGCGCGGCGCCTGGATCGCGTCGAGCGACGCCGACGACCTCTGGGTGCCCGGACGGATCGCGGCGCAGCTCGCCGCCCTGGCCGAGGCCCCGCGCCTCGCCGGAATCGGTGGGCTGATGGAGAGCTTCGCCTGCCCCAGCCTCCCCGCCGATGCTCCGGCGCGCCGCCAGCTGGGCCTGCCCCCCGTGCCCTGCCTGACGACGGGCGCGCTGCTGCTGCGCCGCGACGCCCTGGAGGCGATCGGGTCCTACGAGGAAACGCTGCGGATCGGCTACAACCTCGACTGGATGCACCGGGCCCGGGCGGCGGGGCTGGCCTTCGAGACCCTGCCGAGGGTGGTGCTGCGGCGGCGCATCCGCCTGGGCTCGCTCTCCTCCCGCGCGGGTGGCTCGGATGCCGGATACATCGAGGTGGCCCGCCGCGCCATCGCCCGGCGCCGCGGCCGCCCCCCTGCGGACAAGGTGCCCCCCTGATGTTCCTGGAGCCGACCCGCTACTGGCCTTCGGCCGAGACCACCTGGCTGCTCGCGGCGGCGCTGCATCCCGATCCGCAAGCCGCTCGAGCCGCCTGGCGCGCCTGGGACGATCCCGGGCGCTTCGACGCGACCAACTGGGCGCAGCTGCGCGTTTTTCCGATCGTCGCTCGCCGCCTGCCGGAACTGGGGCTGGACAGCCCGCTGCTGCCGCGCCTTATCGGCGTGCGCCGCTTCCTCTGGACCAAGTCGCGGATCCTGCACCGCTCCGTCGCGCCGCTGCTGAAGCTGCTGCTCGATGCGGGAATTCCCCTGGTCTTGACCAAGGGGGCGGCACGCATCGCGCTCGACCCGGCTGAGGCGCTGGAGCGCTACAGCCACGATGTGGACGCGCTGGTGCCCGAAGCCGAATGGGGCCGCGCGGCGAGCCTGCTGATGGATGCGGGGATGACGCCGGAGAAACTGACGCGCGCCGAGGTGCTGAACATCCGGCAGCGCTATCACGGCGTCGGGCTGCGACTGGCCGAGGCCAATATCGACCTGCACCTGCACGCCATGAAGCGCAACCGCTGCGTGGGCGATGATGATGGCCTCCGCGCGCGCTCCGTGCCCGGCGTTTTCGCCGGGCTGCCCGTGCATGTGCCCGGCGCGGAGGACCGGCTGGTCATGGCGATCGGCCATGGCCTCCTCCACAGCCCGGGCCGGCCGACCGACTGGGCCTTCGACGCCGCCGCCGCCCTCGCCACGCCCGACTTCGACTGGGGCCTGGTCGAACGCGAGGTGGTGCGGCGCGGCCTCTCCGCCTTCGGGGTCTCGGCCCTTCGCTACCTCCGGCAGGAGCTGGCGCAGCCGGTGCCCGAGGCGGTGATCGCCGCGCTGGAGGCGGATGTGACGCCGGTCTTCGCCGAGGAGCTGGAATGCTTGCACCACGCCTTCTTCGCGCGCACCGCGCGGGAGAGCGTGATCCTCTGCCTGGCCGACATGGAGCGGGCGCGGCGCGCGGCGGCTCTGCGGCCACCCGCACCGCCTTCCGGGACGCCGAGCGGCGCGTGGGAGACCGCCGAGACCCTGCTCGTCGGTCGCCGGGGCGAGGAGGCGGCCGCGCTCGCCGTGCCGGGCTGGGTCGCGCCCGGGGACCGGGTGCGGCTTGAACTCCGCTTCGAGGCGCCGCCGCCGCAGCGCCGCGAGCGCGTGCAGGTGGAACTCAGCTGCTTCGAGGCGCATCCCACCCTGCTGCACCAGCAGGTCGCGACCTCGTCCAAGGGCCAATGGCAGGCGGTGTTCCATCTTCCCGGCGATTTCCTCGCGCTGCGCCAGCCCGCCATGCTCCTCGCGCGGGCCAGCCACCTGACGACCGGGGGACGTGCCAGGGGCATCGCGCTGACGGCCGGGCGCGGCCGGTGGAAGCGGATCTGAGCGGCCCGGCGCATCGGGCGTCGCCGGGATTTCACCGGGCCGCGTCCTGCTTTAGCCTCCCCCGCCAACACAACCGGGAGGAACGAACATGACCGTCACCGTGCAAGCCATGCTGGCCGCCGCCAATGCCGCCGTGCCCCGCATCTCCGGCCTCGAGGCCGTGGCCCTGGCCGAACGGCCGGACGTGCTGATCCTCGACGTGCGGGACGCCGCCGAGGTGAAGACCACCGGCAAGGCCAAGGGCGCGCTCGCCGTCTCGCGTGGGTTGCTCGAATTCCGCGCCGACCCCGAGGCGCCGACGCATGACGCGCAGTTCGACCGCGCCAAGACCATCATCATCCATTGCGCCTCGGGCGGCCGGGCCGCGCTGGCGGGGCAGACGCTGAAGGCCATGGGCTACAATGACGTCCGCAACCTCGGCGGCTTCAAGGACTGGGTGGCGGCGGGCGGCGAGGTCGAGCCCGGCTGAACGGGACACCGCCGACGCGCAAACTTGCCGATCCGGGCGGCCGCGTGTAAGCCCTGCCGCCTGAGATCAACCCCAGAGAAATTAGCAGGTCCCCGCCCATGGCGAAGATGCAGGCCAACCAGATGCGTGCCGGCATGGTCATCGAATTCGAAGGCCAGCGCTACACCATCCTCAAGCAGAACATCATGATCCCGGGCAAGGGCAACGCGATCATCCAGGTGGACATGCGCAACATCAAGACCGGCGCCAAGAAGGACCAGCGCTGGCGCACGGCCGATGTCGTGGAGCGCCTGACCACCGAGGACAAGGAGTTCACCTACTCCTACGCCGATGGCGACAACCTCGTGCTCATGGACCCCGAGACCTATGAGCAGACGCAGGTGCCCTCCGCCATCCTGGGCGACCGCCTGGCCTTCCTGCAGGAGAACATGACGGTGAATGTCCGCCTCATCGAGGGCGACCCCGTCTCCATGGACCTGCCCGAGACGGTCACGCTCGAGATCGCCGAGGCCGATCCGGTGGTGAAGGGGCAGACCGCCTCCTCCTCCTACAAGCCCGCCCTTCTCGTGAACGGCGTGAAGACCATGGTGCCGCCCTTCATCACGGCGGGCGAGAAGATCGTGGTCCGCACCGAGGACGCCTCCTACGTCGAGCGCGCCAAGGGCTAGGCCTTTTCCCCACGAACCCGCCCCTGTCTTTTGATTTGGGCGTCTTCGCGGGGGCCCCGGATTGGCCCTTGCCTTGGGTGGTTCGGTTCATCCTTCGATGGCAAAGCCACCGAAGGGCTCCAGGGGGCGGCGGGTGGGCGGCTCGCGGCCCTGTCTTTTCATGACCGCCTCCTGTTAGGATTTCCGGATGTCCGGCGCTTCCCCTCGGCTCTCCCCTGCCCTCAATGTCGTCGTCTCAGCCGTCCGCAAGGCCGGCCGCCGCCTGCTGCGCGATTTCGGCGAGGTGGAGCAGCTCCAGGTCTCGATGAAGGGGCCGGGCGATTTCGTGAGCCAGGCCGATCTGCGCGCCGAGCAGACCCTGCGCGAGGATCTTCACAAGGCCCGCCCCGGCTTCGCCTTCCTGATGGAAGAGAGCGGCGCCCATGGCGATGCCGACTGGGAATGGCGCTGGGTGGTGGACCCGCTGGATGGCACGACCAACTTCCTGCACGGCATCCCGCATTGGGCGATCAGCGTCGGCATCGAGAAGCGCATCGCCGAGGACAGGACCGAGGTCGTGGCCGGCGTGGTCTACAACCCGGCGGCCGATGAGCTCTTCTGGGCTGAGAAGGGCATGGGCGCCTTCCTGAACGACAAGCGCCTGCGCGTCTCCGGCCGGCGCGAGATGCGCGAGGCGCTCTTCGCCACCGGCATCCCCTTCGCCGCCATCCCGCGCAAGGCGGAGTTCACGCACACGCTCGTGCGCCTGATGCCGCAGGTCTCGGGCGTCCGCCGCTTCGGCTCGGCGGCGCTCGACCTCGCCTGGACGGCGGCGGGGCGTTACGACGGCTTCTGGGAGCTGGGGCTGAACAAGTGGGACATCGCGGCGGGCCTGGTCCTGCTGCGCGAGGCGGGCGGCATCGTCACCGCACCCGATGGCGGGGACCCTTATGCCGAGGGGCATGTGGTGGCCGGCAACCAGCATCTGCATGGCAAGCTGCGCGAGGTGGTGGCCGAGAGCATCGCCGCCGCCGCCCAGGGTGCCGCCAAGGGCCGCGCCGAGGCCGGCTGATGCCCCGCCGGCGGCTCTTCCTGGCGCTGCTGCTGGCTTCGCCCACCACGGCGCCGGCCTTGTCCCAGCCTCTGGGCACGCCCGCCACGCCGCCCGCGGCCCTGCCGCCCATGCCGCCGCTCGACCTGCCGCGCGGCATCACGGAGCTGCCGCAGGGCATCTGGCGCGTGACCTTCCCGGCTGATCGCGACACGCTGGAGGCCGAGCCGCGCGCCGCCCTGGAACGCCTGGGCGCCGCGCTGCAGGCCAGCACCATCGGCCGCATCCTGCTCAACAGCGAGGCGAGCGTCGGCGAGGACCTCTCCACCCATCGCCGCCTGACCCTCGCCCGCGCGCGCGCCGTGAAGGCCGCGCTGGTGGCAGGCGGGCTCACCGAGACGCGGGTGGATATCCGCGCGCTCGGCCGCACGCCGAACGGGCGGGACGCGGTGGACATCCTGAGCCCGACCGCACCGCGCTGACCCCCGATTGAACGGCGCTGGCGCTGGGGCTAAGCCCGCGCCATGAGCCAGACCCGCGCCAATTTCCACACGCCCCGCCACGCCCTGCTGCGCGCGAAGATCACCCGCATCCGCAAGCAGGAGACGGACAGCGCCACCTTCCGCCGCGTGCTGGCCGAGATCGGCGCCATCCTGGCGAGCGAGGCCCTGCGCGACCTGCCCGAGACCACCGCCACCATCCAGACGCCGGTGAGCGCCATGGAGGCCCCGGTGCTGACGCAGCAGGAGCCCTGCCTCGTCGCCATCCTGCGCGCCGGCCTCGGCCTGCTGGACGGCGCGCGCATGGTGCTGCCGGACGCGCCGGTGGGCCATCTCGGCCTGGTGCGGGATGAGCAGACGCTGACACCCAGCGAGTATGTGGTCCGCCTGCCCAAGGACCTCGCCCGCCGCGGCGCGCTGGTGCTGGACCCGATGCTGGCGACCGGCGGTTCGGCCATCCAGGCCATTCATCGCGTGAAGCAGGCGGGCGCGCGCGTGGTGCGCTTCGCCTGCGTGGTGGCCGCGCCCGAGGGTGTCGCGGCGCTCCAGGCCGCGCATCCGGATGTGGCGATCCTGGCCGGCGCGCTGGATGAGCGGCTGAACGAACATGGCTATATCGTCCCGGGGCTGGGCGATGCCGGGGATCGCTGCTTCGGGACGGAGTAGGCTAGTAGCGGATCTTGTCCGGCTTGTTGTCCCACAGCCGGAACGCCTCCAGCGCCTCGCTCGCCAGCAGGCGGCGGATGGGCAGCGCCCGCGACTCCAGCGGGCGCGCCACCTCCTCGTAGATCGCGGCATCGTCGAAGCCGATCGCCGCCGCATCCGCCCGGTCATTGCCATAGACGATCTCGCCGATGCGCGCCCACCAGGTGGCCGAGAGGCACATCGGGCAGGGCTCGCAGCTCGTGTAGAGCACGGCGCCGGTCAGATCATGCGTGCCCAGCGCCGCGCAGGCGGCGCGGATCGCCACCACCTCCGCATGCTGCGTCGGATCACGCCCCGGGACGACGTTGTTCCGCCCCTCGCCGATGATCGCGCCATCCTTGACCACGACGGCGCCGAAGGGGCCGCCGCCCTCGGCGACACCCTGGCAGGCCAGCGCGAAGGCGCGGCGAAGGAACGTCTCTTCCATGGTATCCCCTGCTGCCGGTAGACTCAAGGGATGACCATGCCAGCGCTTTCAATCCTCGATCAATCCACCATCGTCTCCGGCAAGGGGCCGGCCGAGGCGATCCAGGAGAGCCTGGCCATCGCGCAATTGGCCGATCGCCTCGGCTATGCGCGCTACTGGCTGGCCGAGCACCACAACAGCCAGAGCCATGCGGGCTCCGCGCCCGAGATCCTGATCAGCGCCATCGCCGCCACCACGCGGCGCATCCGTGTGGGCAGTGCAGGCGTGATGCTGCCGCATTATTCCGCGCTGAAGGTGGCCGAGCAGTTCCGCGCGCTGGAAGCCATCGCGCCCGGCCGCATTGACCTCGGCCTCGGCCGCGCGCCCGGCAGCGATGGCCGCACCGCCTATGCGCTCAACCCCAACGCGGCGAGTGCGGCCGACCACTTCCCCGCGCAACTGCGAGACCTGCTGGGCTGGCTCGGCGACGGCCTGCCCGAGAACCACCCCTTCCGCGAGGTGCGCGCGAGCCCCGAAGTGGCGACGGCGCCCGAGGTCTGGGTGCTGGGCTCCAGCGATTATGGCGCGCAGGTCGCGGCCTTCTTCGGCCTGCCCTATTGCTTCGCCCACTTCATCACCGACGGGCGGGGCGCGGCCGAGGCGCTGCACATGTACCGCGAGGGCTATCGCGACATGCGCGGCCAGCCGGCCCACGCCGCCGTCGCGGTCTATGCGCTGGCGGCCGATACGGTGGAGGAGGCCGAACGCCTCTTCGCGCCGCGCGCGCTCTGGCGCCTGTATCGCGACCGCGGCAGCTTCCCGCCCTTCCCCACCGCCGAGGAGGCGCTGGCGCACCCCTATTCCGAATCCGAGCGCGCACGAATCGAGCGCATGCGGGCGACGGCCATCATCGGCACGGGCGAGCAGGTGCGCGACCGCCTCGCGGCCCTCACGGCGGAGCTTGGCGCGCAGGAGGTGGCGGTGCTCACCCCCTGCCATGACGCGGCCGCCCGCGCCCGCAGCGTGACGCTGCTGGCCGAGGCCTTCGGCCTCACGAAACCCATGCCGATCGCCGCCGAATAGCCGGTGGCCTGGCGGGGCGGGTTGACGCGGCACCCCCACGGGTGGACCGTCTCGTCATCCTTTCCAGACTAGATTGCGAGCATCCATGGCAGCCCCGACCAGCGCCCCCAGCGCCGCCCAATCCTTCCCGGACCGGCTGCGCAGCCTGGCCCCTGGCCTCGGCGTCTGCCTCGTCATCGCGGCCATCGCCATCATCATCCGCAACATGACCGGCATCGCGGCCCTCAACCCGGTGGTGGTGGCCCTTGTGCTGGGCGTGGGGCTGGGTGCCGTGATCGGCCGGCCGGCCAGCCTCAAGCCCGGCATCAGCTATGCCGTGCGGCCGGTGCTGCGGGCCGCCATCGTGCTGCTGGGCTTCCAGGTGACGCTCGGCATGCTGGCCTCGCTCGGCCTCGGCGCGCTGGTGCTGGCCTTCCTCGTGGTGGGGCTGACGCTGCCCTTCACCATCTGGCTTGGCCGCGTCATGGGCGTGGACCCGAAGCTCTCGCTGCTCATCGGCACCGGCACCGCGATCTGCGGCGCGTCGGCCATCGTCGCCGCCAACCAGGTGGCACGCGGGCGCGATGAGGATGTGACCTACGCGCTCGCCGTCATCACGCTTTGCGGCACGGTGGCCCTGATCCTCTTCCCCTATCTGGGGGAGCTGATGGGCATGTCGGCCAATACCTATGGCCTCTGGGCGGGGGCCGCGATCCATGAGGTGGTGCAGGCGGTGGGTGCGGCCGCGGCCGGCGGGCCGGAAGCGGCGCAGACCGGCACGGTGATGAAGCTCGCCCGCGTCTTCCTCCTCGCCCCCGCGGTCGTCGCGCTGGGCTGGTGGGTGGCGCGCAGCCACATGGGCGAGGCCGGGCACGCCAAGGCGCCCGTGCCCTGGTTCGCCTTCGGCTTCCTGGCGCTGGTGGTGATCGGCAGCACGGGCCTGGTGCCGAAGCTGGTGGTGGATGCCTCGCGCTTCGTCGTGCCGATCATGCTGGCGGCCTCGGTCGCGGCCCTCGGCCTGCAGACCGACCTGCGGGCGCTGCATGCGCGGGGTGCGGCGCCGCTGCTGCTCGGTGTCGCCGCCACGCTCTTCATCACAGTCCTCGCGCTGGTGGGTGTCGCCGTCATCTGACGGGCAGCGCCACCAGATTCTGCGTCACGTAGATCTCGCAGTGCTTCACGTCATAGGGGGCGAGCGGCAGCAGCGCGCCGTTCAGGCAGAGCCGGTGGATGGCGTATCCCGGCAGGGCCTCGAAGATGTCGCGCATCGTCACGCGCGTCGCGATGTTGGCGGGGATGAATTCCAGCTGGATGACGCGGATGCGCTGCGCCGCGATGGCGCGCGCCGCGCCCTTCAACACGTGCAGATCGTGCCCTTCCGTATCAATCTTCAGGAAATCCACCGTCCCGATCCCCTGCGCCTCCAGATAGGCGTCGAGCGTCGTGCAGGGGATGCGGTGGCTGGTGACGGCCTCCGTGTAGAGCGCCACCGCCTCCCGGCTCAGGCTCGCCTGTGTGGAGCCGTCCTGGCCCGCGAAATCGAAAAGCTCGAGCGTTCCGGAGCTGTCGCCGAGCGCCGCCTGCACCAGCGTGACGCCCGGCTGGTCCAGGCGGGCGGCGAGGCGGGCGAAGGTGCGCGGATGCGGCTCGAAGGCGTGGATGCGGGCATTGGGTGCGAGCCGGCGCAGATGCTCGGTGTAGAAGCCATGGTTCGCGCCCACATCGAGCAGCACGCCGCCCTGGAGTTGCGGCGCGATGCGCGCGAGGAACGCCTCCTCGCCCCGCGTCAGCCCATGGTTGCCGGGGAAGTTGATCGCGATCCCCTGGCAGCGCAGCGCGAGGTCATGGAGCGCCCGGCCGAACCAAGCGCCGGCCGGCCGGTTCGCCACCCAGATCAGCGGATAGGCCAGCCGCGCCAGCGCCTGGCGCAGCCGGCTGGGGCGCCAAAGGCCCGTCGTCACGCGCTCCGTCGAGTCCAGCATCCGCCCGCTCCCGCCATCGGCGCCAGCGTGAACGCGGCCATGACGCCCCGGCTGCATGACACGGCGTTCATGCGCGCAGCGGGAGCGACTCAGCAGGCGATGGCGTCGAACACGCGCGAGGGCGCGACGAATTCCTCCTGCGCGGCCACCGTCAGCAATTCGCGCGAGCCCGCCTCGGCCGTGCGTCGCAGCACGCCGAAGACGGAGGAGGCGGCCGCCGAAACCGCGGACCCAGCATCGCCGCTGCGCAGCCGGTGGAACAGGAAGAGCGCCGCGATCGCATCGCCCGCGCCGTTCACGCTGACCGGCAGCAGGGGCGTGGTGACGCGCCAGAAGCGCCCTCCCTCGGCGGCCAGCATGCCGATGGTGCCTTCCGGCATGTCCGGCAGGTCGAGGCTGGTCAGCAGCACGCAGCGCGGGCCCAAGGTCTGGAGCGCCGTCACCGCCGCGCGGGCCGAGGCGAGGTCCGTCACCCTCATCCCGGTGAGCCATTCCAGCTCGAAGCGGTTGGGCGTCGCGATGTCGGCCATGGGCATGGCGCGGTCGCGCAGGAATTCGGGAATGCCCGGCCGCACATAGATGCCGCGCCCGTCATCGCCCAGCACCGGGTCGCAGCACCAGAGCGCCGCCGGGTTCGCCGCCTTCACCTCAGCCACCGCATCGAGGATGGCGGCGCCGATTTCGGCATCGCCCATGTAGCCGCTCAGCACCGCGTGGCAGGCGGGCAGCGCGCCGCGCTCACCGATGCCCCGCACGCAGTCGCGGATGAGCGGCGCGCCGAGCACCTGGCCGCGCCAGGCGCCATAGCCCGTGTGGTTGCTGAACTGCACCGTGTGGATGGCCCAGACCTCGGCGCCGAGGCGTTGCAGGGGAAACATCGCGGAGGCGTTGCCGACATGACCATAGGCCACCCAGGACTGGATCGAGAGGATGTTCATCACCCATCCGGCATAGCCGCTCCGGGCCTGCTTGCAAGCAGGGCGCGGTGGATGCCACGCTGCCTTTCCCCGAGATGGAGGCCCATCCATGTTGCGCTTCGTCCTTGCCGCCCTGCTCATCCCCGGCATCGCCCTCGCCCAGGCCTGGCCTGAACGCCCGGTGCGCGTGATCGTCCCCTTCCCGCCCGGCGGCGCGACCGAGGCGGTGGCCCGGCTGGTCGCGCAGCATTACCAGGAGGTGTTCGGCCAGCCCTTCGTCGTGGAAAGCCGCTCCGGCGCCTCGGGCATGCTGGGCACGGAAATGACGGCGCGCGCCGCGCCCGATGGCTATACGCTCGCGATGACGGCAAGCGGCCCGCTCTCGATCCTGCCGCAGATGCTCCAGGCCGGGTATGATCCGATCCGCAGCTTCGAGCATGTGCTGCTGCCCTCGGTGACGCCGCTGATGATGGTGGTGCCGACCAACCGGCCGCCCAACACCATGCAGGAATTCGTGGCCTGGGCCGGCACGCGTCGGGGGCAGATCAACTACTGCTCGATCGGCGTCGCCTCGCCCTCGCATCTCTCGGCCGAGATGTTCGCGCGCGCGATGAACGTGGAGATGACGCATATCCCGCATCGCGGCTCCGGCCCGGCCGTGGTGGACACCATCGCCGGCCATTGCGACGTGCTGTTCGACAGCTCCTCCTCCTCCGGCCCGCATGCGCGCGGCGGGCGGCTGAAGGCGCTCGCCATCACGACGCGCGAGCGCCACCCCTCCTGGCCCGACCTGCCGACCATGGCCGAGCAGGGGGCGGTGGGCTACGCCTCGCAGACCTGGTCCGGGCTGGTCGCCCCCGCCGGCACGTCGCCCGCCATCGTGCAGCGGCTGAACATCGAGGGCCGCCGCTTCGCCACCAGCGCGCGGGAGCGCGAGCGCATCGTGGCCCAGGGCGGCGTGGTGGTGGATCTCACGCCGCAGCAATTCCGCGATTTCCTCCAGACCGAAATCGCCGCCTGGGGCCAGGTGATCCGCGCCGGGAACATCCGCGCTGAATGAACTGGGATGACGAGTTCTTCCTCGCCGCCCGCATCGGGCTGGCGGCGCTGTGCTTCTATGCGGGCCATGTCGGCTGGCGGATGGGCATGGGCTATGTGCACCACCCCGATCGCCGCCTTCGCGGCCTCGTTGGCGCGCTGCTCATGGTACTGGTCGGCCTGCTGCATCTGGGCAGCGGGCTGGATGAGGGGATCCGCAAGGCAGGCATCCAGGTCGAGCTGATCAACTGGGTCTGGCTCGGCGTGGACACGCTCGTCCCGCTCTTCTTCCTGCGCATGGCGCACGCCTTCGCGGCGCGCGACCGGCTGGAGGCGCAACTGGCCGATGCCGCCGAGCATGACCCGCTGACCGGCCTGCCCAACCGCATGGGCTTCGCGCGCATGGCCGAGGCGGTGCTGGCCCGCGCCGCCCGCCAGGGCCAGCCGAGTGTCGCCGTCATGCTCGACATCGACCACTTCAAGGCGGTGAATGACGGCTGGGGCCATGGCGCGGGTGACACCCTGCTGAGGGGCGTGGCCCATGCCGCGAAGGGCGCCATCCGCCGCGAGGATGCGCTGGGACGCGTGGGCGGCGAGGAATTCGCGATGGTGCTGCCCAACCTGACGCCGGAGGAGGCGCTGCCGCTGGTCAACCGCATGCGCGAGGTGATCATGACGACGGTGCCGCATCCCGGCGCGCCAGCGCGCATGCTGACACTCTCGGCCGGCATCGCGGCCGTCGCCCATTCCGATGCTGCGGCGCTGGAGGCCGCCTTCAACGCGGCGGATGCGGCGCTCTATGCGGCGAAGGAAGGCGGGCGGAACCAGGCGCGGATCGCGGGCGCCGCGTAGGTCAGGGCGCCTCGCCCTTCGCCATCCGCGCCTCGATGTCGGTCAGGGCGCGCGGCAGGTCGGCGATGGAATCCACGACGAGATGCGCGCCGGCCTCGGTCAACTCAGCCGTGGCGCGCGCCCGCATCGCGGCCTTGTCGGCCTCGCTCGCCACGGCCATCTCCGCCTCGGACAGGCCCGCGATATTGCCGGACAGCGCGAAGCCCACGGCCCAACAGCCCGCATTGCGCGCCTCGCCGATCCCGGGCGGCGTGTCGTCGCACTTGACCACCATCTTCGCGGGCCAGACGCCCATCCGCGCCATGGCATGCCACATCTGCAGCGGGGCCGGCCGGCCGGCGGGCAGATCGCCCGCGCAGACCATCACCTCCGGGGAAAAGCCCTGCGCCGCGGCGAGGGGTGCCAGTTCCTCCATGATGGGGCGCGTGTAGCCGGTGGTGGAACCCACGCGGATGCCGCGCGCCTTGCACCAGTCGAGCGCCTCGCGCGCGCCGGCGATGAGTGTCGAATGCTCGGCCGTCTTCACGGCGACGACGTTGAGCGGCTCGAAGACGGCGAAGATCGCCTCCATGTCCGCCTCGTTGAAGTCATGCCCGTGCTTCGCGCGCCAGGCCGCGTTCACCGCGCGGCCGACGAGGCGGATGTGGTCGCGCTTGGCCAAGCCCATGGGGCCGCGCGCATCGGCGATGCTGATGGTGACGCCGAAATGCGCGAAGGCCTTCACGAAGGCGGCCATGGGCGCGCGGCTGCCATGGTCGAGCACGGTGCCCGCCCAGTCGAGGATGACAGCCTGGATCATGGGGGGAACTCCATCCGCATCAGGTCGGCCAGCACTTCCTCCGCCAGGCCGAAGGCGGTGGAGGCGCCGGTGCCGGAGGTGACGGAAACCAGGCGCACGCCGGGCAGTGGCGCCTCGAAGAAGGCATCCTCCGGGCCCGAGGGATAGACGCCGATCCAGCGCTCTGTCACAGGCGGCGGCGCGCCCAGCACGGCGGCGAATTCCTCCAGGATCAGCGCATCCACGCCCTCCGGCTGGAAGGGGTCGGGTGTAGCCGCGTAGTGGTGGCTGTCGCCCACGACGAGGCTCCCATCGGCCGATTGCACGACGATGAGGTGCACGCCGTTGTCGAGCTGCGGCTTCTGCTCGGCATCGAGCCGCGCGCGCAGCGCGGGCAGCGAGGGCGCGCCGTGATAGCCGCGATAGCGGTGCAGGCCGAGGTCGCTCATCACCGGCGCGGGCAGCCTCCAGCCGGGATCGGCGAGGCGCAGCATGTGCAGCTTGCACAGCGTCGTCCGCCGCGCGGCGAAGGCCTCGGGGAAGAGCGAGACGAGGTCCGTGCCGGGGCACACCACGATGTGCGGCGCGGCGAAGCGCCCGCGCGGCGTATGGACCGCGCCCGTCTCCACGGCCAGCGCCGCGCATTGCGGAAACAGCGCCACGCCATGCCGCTCGGCCAGCCAGGCGCGCAGCCGGGGCAGCGCATCTCGGCTTTCCACGCGCAGCTCATGCGGCGAATGCAGCGCGCCGAGCAGGCCGGGGGCGAATGGCCCCGGCAATTCGCCGGGACGGAGGATGCGGCAGCCCTCCCCCATCGGGCCGGCCGCGAATTCCTCGATCACGGCCAGCGCCTCGGGCCGGCGCGCCGCCATGAGCAGGCCGCGCTGCAGGATGGGGATGCCCGCCTCCTCCGCGACCTGAGCCCAGACGGCGCGCGCGCGGCGGGCGCGGCGCCAGGTGTCGGGCCAGCCCTGGCCCGTGACGGTGACGAAGCCGAAATTGCGGATGGAGGCGCCATTGGGCTGCGCGTCCCGGTCCAGCACCGCCACGCGATGCCCGGCCCGCGCCGCGGTCAGTGCATGCGCGAGGCCCAGGATGCCATGACCCACCACGATCAGGTCATAGCTGCGTTCCATCCGACTGGCTCCCTGCCTTACGGCCGCTTGCCGCGCGCCCCGTTCTCCCGCTCCACCGCATGGCCGGCGGCCAGCACCAGGCCATCCTGCCAGGGCTTGCCGATGATCTGCGCGGCCACCGGCAACCCGCCCTCGCCATGGCCGGTGCAGATGGTGAGCGCGGGCCAGCCCAGCAGGTTGAAGGCGATGGTGAAGTTGGGCTTCTCGAGGCTCGCCCATTTCGGCACGTCGCGGATCTTCGGGGCCTCGCCGGGCGCGGCGGCGGTCAGCAGCAGGTCCACATCAGCCGCGGCCGCGAAGCTGCGCGCGATGAGGTCGCGCCGCACCCGCTGCGCCTGGACATAGTCGCCCGCCGAGAGCAGGCCGCCCAGCGCCAGCCGGCCGCGCAGGAACTCGCCGTATTTCAGCGGCCGGCTGCGCATCCACTCCTCATGTACCGCCCAGGCTTCGCCCGAGAGCGTGACCCAACCCGCCGCGTTGAACTCATGCAGCGAGGGCAGCGTGACGTCCACGACGGTGGCGCCCAGTTTGCGCAGGATCTCGGCCGTCTCGTTGATGCCCTTGAGCGTCGCGGCGCTCACGGGATTGTCCTGCTCATGCATGTGGCGGATCAGCCCGACGCGGCGGCCGCGCCAATCCTGCGCCAGGTCGAAGCGCGGCGCCGGCCGGTCGGCGCTGCCGGGGTCGCTCGGGTCATGGCCCGCCATGGCTTCGAGCAGGATGGCGCAATCCTCGCTGGTCCAGGCCATGGGGCCGGCGTGGTCCAGCGTCTGCGCCAGCGGATAGATGCCGGTGCGCGAGCAGAGCCCGTAGGTCGGCTTGATGCCGGCGATGCCGCACAGCGCCGCCGGCCCGCGGATCGAGCCGCCCGTGTCCGAGCCCGTGCCGCCCAGGATCAGGCCCGCGGCCACCGCGGCACCCGTGCCGCTGCTGGAGCCGGAAGTGAAGCATTCCGTGTTCCATGGGTTGCGCGCGGGCGGCCAGGGCAGGTCGAAGCTCGGGCCGCCGAAGGCGAATTCGTGGGTGGCGAGCTTGCCCATCAGCACCACGCCCGCATCGCGCCACTTGGCGACGGTGACGGCGTCCTCGACCGGCACATTGTCGATGAGTTGCGCCGAATGGCAGGTCGTGCGGATGCCGGCGGTCGAGTAGATGTCCTTGTGGCCGATGGGGATGCCATCGAGCCTGCCCTTCAGCGTGCCGGCCATCTGTCGCGCCTCGGCGGCCTTGGCGTCGGCAAGGGCGCGCTCGGGCGTCTCGAGGATGAAGGCGTGCAGCGCACCGTTCTGGGCGGCGATGCGCGACTCGCATTCGCGCATGAGCTCGACGGGCGAGAGCTTCTTCGCCGCGATCAGCGCAGCGGCTTCGGCGATGGTCGGGATCATGCTCACTTCTCCGTCGCGGCTGGCCGCGCTGCGAAGCCGACATTGAAGGTGAAGGCCGGCTCCGCCACCAGCTTCGGCGCGGGCTTGCGCAGCGCCTCCAGCATGCCGGCCAGCTTCGCGTGCGCGTGGCGCAGATCCTCGACCTCCGCGGCGGGCAGGCTGATGCCCGCCTGGGCCATCAGCGTGGCGAAGTGATCGGGCGGGAGCGGCTCGGGCATCGGGATCTCCATTTCTGCTGCGCAGCAGCATAGCTTGCCACGCTTGCAGGCCATGCGAAGCGGGGGCTAGCCTTCCTCCCAAGAAATAATTTGAGGAGGACACGGCGGCATGAAGGTCGGAGACGCCATCGCGGAAATCATGCGGCGCGAGGGGATCGAGGTGCTCACCGGCTATCCGGTGAACCACATGATCGAGCATTGCGCGGCCATCGACATCCGGCCTGTCATGGTGCGGCAGGAGCGCATCGGGCTGCACATGGCGGACGCCATCAGCCGCGTCACCTCCGCCCGCAAGCTCGGCGCCTTCTGCATGCAGCACGGCCCGGGCGCCGAGAACGCCTATGGCGGCGTGGCGCAGTGTTTTGGTGAAAGCGTTCCGGTCCTGGTCCTGCCGATGGGCTATCCGCGCCGCATCGCGCATGTGCCGCCCAACTACAACAGCACCATCCAGATGAAGGGCATCACGAAGTCCACCGAGGCGATCATGTCCGCCGCCGAGGTGCCCAACATCATGCGCCGCGCCTTCGCCCGCCTGCGCAATGGCCGCGGCGGCCCCGTGGTGGTCGAGATCCCGACCGACATGTTCCAGGAGGAGATGCCCGAGAACTGGAGCTACACGCCGGTCCTCGCCGTCCGCTCCGCGCCCGACCCCGCCGATGTGAAGCGCGCGGCGGAAATGCTGCGGAACGCGAAGCGCCCCGTGATCTATGCCGGCACCGGCATCCACTGGGCGAAGGCCTGGCCGCAGCTGCGCGAGCTGGCCGAAATGCTGGCCGCACCCGTGACGACCAGCCTCGGCGGGAAGTCTTCCTTCCCGGAGGATCATCCGCTGGCGCTGGGCTCGGGTGGGCTGGCCATGCCGCATCCGGTGCGGAAATTCCTCGATGATGCCGATGTGATCTTCGGCGTCGGCTGCTCCTTCACCGAGACGAATTTCGGCATCAAGATGCCGGCCCAAACCAAGGATGGCGGTCCCAAATACATCCACGCGACGCTGGACCCGGATCACCTCGACAAGGACATCCGCTGCGACATCGGCCTGCTCGGCGATGCGCAGCTCGTGCTCCAGGCGCTGATCGACGAATTGCGCGGCATGGCGGCCCGCCCGCATGCGCCTGTTCAGGCCGCGATCGAGGCGCTGCGCGCGCCCTGGCTCGCCAAATGGGCCGAGAAGCGAGATTCCAACGACGCGCCGCTCAACCCCTATCGCGTGCTGCGCGACCTCTGGCGCACGGTGGACCCGGACCAGACCATCATCACCCATGATGCGGGCTCGCCGCGCGACCAGCTCTCGCCCTTCTGGATCAGCCGCACACCGCTCTCCTATCTGGGTTGGGGCAAGACGACGCAGCTGGGCTACGGCCTCGGCCTCGCCATGGGGGCCAAGTTGGCGGCACCCGACAAGCTCTGCATCAATGTCTGGGGCGATGCCGCCATCGGCTTCACGGGGATGGATTTCGAGACCGCGGTGCGCGAGCGCATCCCGATCCTCTCCATCCTGCTGAACAACTTCTCCATGGCGATCGAGCTGAAGATCATGGCGCTCAGCACGGAGAAGTTCCGCACCACCGACATCAGCGGCAACTATGCCGAGATGGCGCGCGCCTTCGGCGGCTATGGCGAGCGCGTGCTCACGCCGGACCAGATCGTGCCCGCCATCCAGCGCGGCATCGAGCAGACGAAGAATGGCACCCCTGCCCTTCTGGAGTTCATCACCTCGAAGGAAACGCAGGTGTCGCGGTTTTGATCCAGCCCGCATCCGCCTTGCGGCAGCGGCCCCCGCGAGGAGGACCGCTGCCTGGCACGGACGCCTCAGGCGGCCGCGTTGCCCGCCTGCTTGCCGGAACGACGGCCGCGAAGAGCGGCCAGCCCGAGCAGGCCAGCACCGAACAGCGCGATGCTCGCCGGCTCCGGCACGGCCACGGTCAAGACCGAGGGCGCTCCGTTCTGGCGGCCGAAGTACAGCGTCGTGGCACCCGTGTTGCTGAGCACCACGGACTCGGTGATCGCGGAGGTCGGCCCGGCCGTCGTGCTGCCGATGCGAACGCCGCCCTGATAGACGCTCACGCCGTCATCATGGGTGATCGTCAGCCGGGTTCCGGCCGAGAGCACGCCCAGGCCGATGGTGTAGAGCGAGCCATACTGGTAGTTGGCAGCGCTGCCGCTGGAGCCCAGGAAACTGGCCAGCGTGCTGAAGTTGGCGCCGCTCGGAAGCGGCAGGCTGCCCGCGCCGGAATAGCTCGAGATCGCGCCCGCATTGGCTCCGAAGAATGCCGAGTTAAGATCGCCGGCGTTGTTGTTGTTCTGCGGCGGGCCGACATTGAAGGACAGCGGACCATTGTAGTTGAAGGTCGCTGTGATGGCCCCGGCCGCATTGAAGCCGGTGGCGGGGTTGGCGGCATCGAACTGCGCACCGCCCTGGTTCGCGGTCCGCACCGTGAAGCTGTAGCTCGGCCCGGCCATCGCACTGGTGGCCAGCGTTGCGACCAGCGCGCAGGTCGCGCCGCCCGCCATCAGGATTCGCTTGAACGTCGAAAACATCTTGGTCTCTCCTTCGCGGGCCACGGAATGTGTCGCCGCAAACCTCGGAGAGCAAAAAGCGTGCCTGGATATTTTATGTTTTATTTCAATCCATTGATCCGTCGCCTCCCTTCTCCGCGCCGCAACCGTCAAGTTTTCCGACAAGCCGCCCAGGCCTTCCCGCCGGCCTGCCACGGGCAGCCAGCACGTCCACCCAACAACCCGAGGTAACGCGACCCCCATGGCAACCGTCCAGATCGACAAGGTGCGAAAAAGCTTCGGCAGCACCTCCGTGCTTCACGGGGTCTCGGTCGACATCGAGGATGGCGAGTTCGTCGTCCTGGTCGGCCCCTCGGGCTGCGGCAAGTCCACGCTGCTGCGCATGGTGGCAGGCCTTGAGAACATCACGGGCGGCGAGATTTCCATCGGCGGGCGTGTCGTGAACAACGTGCCGCCGAAGGACCGGGACATCGCCATGGTGTTCCAGAACTACGCCCTGTATCCGCACATGACCGTCTTCGAGAACATGGCCTTCTCCATGAAGCTGGCCCGCGCCTCGAAGGAGGTGATGCAGACCGAGGTCGCGCGCGCCGCGAAAATCCTGGGCCTGGAAAACCTGCTCGACCGCTATCCGCGCCAGCTCTCGGGCGGGCAGCGGCAGCGCGTGGCGATGGGCCGCGCCATCGTGCGCGACCCGCAGGTCTTCCTGTTCGACGAGCCGCTCTCCAACCTCGACGCCAAGCTGCGTGTGCAGATGCGCTCCGAGATCCGCGAGCTGCACCAGCGGCTGCGCGTCACCACCATCTATGTGACGCATGACCAGATCGAGGCCATGACCATGGCGGACAAGATCGTCGTCATGGAGCTCGGCCATATCCGCCAGGCCGGGCCGCCGCTGGAGCTTTACGACAAGCCGGCCAACCTCTTCGTCGCGGGCTTCATCGGCAGCCCCGCGATGAACCTGCTGGAAGGGTGCATCGAGCACGGCGCCTTCCTGACACCGGAGGGCGTGAGCTGGCCCTTGCCGCCTGGCACCTACCCGGACGGCCCGGCCGTCTATGGCATCCGCCCCGAGCATTTCCGGCTGGCCGGCGACGGCATGCCGGCCGAGGTCATCGTCGTCGAGCCCATGGGCAGCGAGACGCTGGTGATGCTCCGCATGGGCGAGACCAAGCTGAACGGCGTCTTCCGCGAGCGGATTTCCGCCAAGCCGGGCGAGCGGCTGCCCATCATGCCCTCGGCCGCGCAGGCACATCTCTTCAACAAGCAGACCGGCGACCGGATGTAACCGGGCGTCCAACAGACCACAGGGAGAGACAACGAACATGACCTTCAGCATCACCCGCCGCCTCGTGGGCGGTCTTGGCGCAGGCCTCATCGCCGGCGAGGCGCTCGCCCAGAATGCGAGCAACATCGCGGCCGCGAATGTCGCGCCGCCGCGCCTGCCGATCGAGAATGGCGCGACACTGCGCGTGCTGCGCCCCGTGCGCTTCGTCCAGCCCGATGAGGACGTGTTCCGCGCGAACGCCGCCCGCTTCACCCAGGCGACCGGCGTGCAGGTCCGCGTGGATTTCGTGGCCTGGGAGGACATCACCCAGCAGACGGGCGTCACCGCCAATACCGGCGCCGGCCCCGACGTGATCATCGGCTTCAACGAGGCGCCGCACGTCTTCCAGGACAAGCTGATCGAGGTCACCGACATCGCCGAATATCTCGGCGCGAAATATGGCGGCTGGAAGAAGCTGGCGCTGCGCTACGGCCGCCGGCACAACACCAACAACTGGATCGGGCTGCCCTTCGGCGCCTCGGGCGGCCCCTTCGTCTGGCGGAAGTCCGTCGTGAACGAAGCGGGCTTCCAGAGCATCCCGGAAGACCATGCGGGCTTCCTGCGCCTCTGCCAGGCGCTGCGCCGCGCGGGCAAGCCGGCCGGCTTCGCGCTGGGCAATGCAGTGGGCGACGGCAATGCCTTCGCCAGCTGGCTGATCTGGTCCTTCGGCGGCCATCTGGTGAACGAGGACGGCACGCCCGGCATCAACAGCCGCGAGACCATCGCGGCACTCAACTACCTGCGGGAACTCTACCCCACCTTCATCCCCGGCACGCTCGCCTGGGGCGACATCAGCAACAACCGCGCCTTCGCCTCGAACGAGTGCTTCCTCACGCAGAACGGCGTCTCGCTCTACTTCTCGATGAAGAATGACCCGGCGACGGCGCCCATCGCCGCCGACACGGAACACAGCCTGGCGTCGAAGGGCCTTGCCGCCTCGCCGCCCAATGCTGGCCTCACGCTCAACGCCATGGTGTTCCGCCACACGCGCTTCCCGAACGCGGCCAAGGCCTTCCTCGCCTTCATGATGGAAGCGCCGCAATACGACCCCTGGCTGCAGGCCAATATCGGCTACTGGGCGCAGCCGCTGAACGCCTACAACGCCTCACGCACCTGGCAGGGCGACCCCAAGGTCGCGATCTTCAGGGACACGATGGATACGGACTTCTGGAACGGCTTCAAGGGGCCGATCACGGAAGGCTCGGCAGCTGCCAACGCCGACTATGTGATGGTGCAGATGTGCGCCTCGGTCGCCTCCGGCCAGGCCACGCCCGAAGCTGCGGCACGCGAGGCCGAGCGCCGCGCCGCGCGCTTCTTCCGCCGGCGGTAAGCCCAAACCCAGCGACACTCCGCGCGGCAGCCGCCGCGTGGAGACTGCCCCACGGGAGTAGCCTGATGGACGCCACCACCCAGATGCATTGGTCCCGGATGCGCCCGCCGCAGACGGCGCTCTCCCGCTTCTTCGACAACAAGGCCGTGCTTATCATCGCCTGCCTGCTGCCGGCGATGGGCCTGCTCGGCGTCTTTCTCACCTATCCGCTGGGCTTGGGCATCTACCTCGCCTTCACCGATGCCACGATCGGCCGGCGCGGAATCTATGTGGGCCTCGAGAACTTTGAATATCTCTTCACCGACCCGATCTTCTGGAACGCCGTCTTCTTCAGCGTCTTCTACACGGCCATCGCCACCATCGGGAAATTCGCCCTCGGCCTCTGGCTTGCCTTGCTGCTCAACCAGCATATGCCGTTCAAGTCGCTGATCCGGGCCATCATCCTGCTGCCCTGGATCGTGCCCACCGTGCTCTCCGCCATCGCCTTCTGGTGGATCTACGACCCGCAATTCTCCATCATCAGCTACGTCTTCGTGGACGTGCTGGGCTGGCGCACCACCAATATCGACTTCATCGGCAGCGAATGGCCGGCGCGCTTCTCGCTCATCGTCGCCAACATCTGGCGCGGCATCCCCTTCGTCGCCATCTCGCTCCTCGCCGGGCTGCAGACCATCTCGCCCTCGCTCTACGAGGCCGCGCTCCTCGACGGCGCCTCCGGCTGGCAGCGCTTCCGCTACATCACCTTTCCGATGCTGATGCCCATCCTCGCCATCGTGATGACCTTCTCCATCATCTTCACCTTCACCGATTTCCAGCTCGTCTACGCCATCACGCGCGGCGGCCCCGTCAACTCCACCCACCTGCTGGCCACCCTCGCCTTCCAGCGCGGCATCCCGGGCGGACAACTCGGCGAAGGCGCGGCCATCGCCGTCTCGATGATCCCCTTCCTGGTCTTCGCCACCCTCTTCAGCTACTTCGCCCTCGCCCGCCGCAAGTGGCAGCAGGGCGAAGGCAATGACTGAAGGGCCGCGCGTGACGGGCTGCGCCGCAGGGGCTTTTCCCCTGTACCCCACCAAAGGCCGGGGGCCTTTGGAAACCGCTCAAGGGGTTTTGGGAGAGGGGCCGTGCCAAGCTCCGGGCCCGAAGCCCCGCTCCGCCCCTCTCCCAAAATCCCATCACATGGGTTCCGAGGGCCTGGGGCCTCGGCGGGGAGTGCGAGGGGCAGCGCCCCTCGCCGCGCAACCCCGACCCATGCCGCACCTTCAGACAGGGCCTACGCCATGAGCCAAGCTTCGACGGCCGCGCCGGAGACGATGCAGTGGGACAGTCGCGCGCGCCGGATGGTGCTGCTGTGGATCCCGCTGGCCTGCTTCCTGCTGATCCTGCTCTTCCCGTTCTATTGGATGACGGTGACGGCCTTCAAACCCGATGCGGAGCTCTATGACTTCGCCACGCACAACCCATTCTGGATCACCTCGCCCACGCTGCAGCACATCCGGAAGTTGCTGTTCGAGACCTCCTACCCTTCCTGGCTGTGGACGACGATGATGGTCTCGGTGGGGGCGACCTTCCTGTCGCTCTTCGCCAGCACGCTCGCCGCCTATGCGATCCAGCGGCTGCGCTTCCGCGGCAGCCAGTATGTCGGGCTTGCGATCTACCTGGCCTATCTCGTGCCGCCCTCCATCCTCTTCATCCCGCTGGCGACGATGGTGGTTCAGCTCGGCCTTTTCGACAGCCCGATGGCGCTGATCCTGGTCTACCCGACCTTCCTCGTGCCCTTCTGCACTTGGCTCCTCATCGGCTACTTCAAGTCGATCCCGTACGAGCTGGAGGAATGCGCGCTGATCGATGGGGCCACGCGCCTGCAGATCCTGCGGCAGATCACGCTGCCGCTAGCGGTGCCGGGGCTGATCAGCGCGGGCATCTTCTCCTTCACGCTGAGCTGGAACGAGTTCATCTACGCGCTCGCCTTCATCCAGAGCAGCGAGAACAAGACCGTCCCCGTCGCGATCCTGACCGAGCTGGTGACGGGCGATGTCTATCAGTGGGGCGCGCTCATGGCGGGCAGCCTGCTCGGCTCGCTGCCGGTCGCGATCTTCTACTCGTTCTTCGTGGACTACTATGTCAGCAGCCTGACCGGTGCTGTGAAGGAGTAGCGCCCGCTCCTCCGTCGGGCGCCTATTCCGTCTGGCGCTGCGCGGTGGCGAGGTGGACCTCGCCATTGCGCCGCGTGCGGTCCGCGAGGCCCGATGCGCAGTTCCAGTCCTCGAAGATGTCGCTGCCGGGGCTGGTGACTTCCATCTTGGCCTTCACGCGGCAGACCAGGCGCTGGGTCGAGGCGGGGCTGCCGCCATGCCAGCGGCGCA
Source organism: Sediminicoccus sp. BL-A-41-H5 (assembly GCF_050632405.1). Classification (NCBI taxonomy): domain Bacteria; kingdom Pseudomonadati; phylum Pseudomonadota; class Alphaproteobacteria; order Acetobacterales; family Roseomonadaceae; genus Sediminicoccus; species Sediminicoccus sp. BL-A-41-H5. Next base: position 731,068 of record NZ_CP192601.1, read on the forward strand.
GCGCGGTGGACCAGCTTCCCGTCTCACGCGCCCAGCGGGCCATCATGCCGCCGGCCCAGTCGGCCGAGGCATCGGGGTTCAGTGGCCAATGCGAGTTGCGGGCGTGCACGCGGGCATTCACCTGCACGCAGCCAGCCATGACGCTGCGCCGCGGCGGCGCGCTGTTCAGCAGCTGGCGGGCGGCTTCCTCGGTCGCCGGGAAATGGGCACGGCCGCCGATGGACAGCGCATAAGCGTGCAGGCCGCTTTCGGCCAGGGCCACCGCGGTCAGCAGGCCGGCGGGCAGGCCGTGCACCTGCTCGGCCCGCTGGGTCGCCTGGAGGCAGGCGGCGCGGGGCGAGAGCTGGGCCGTGCCGCGGGGCATGTCGGAGGCCAGGACGGGGATCAGCTCCTGCGGGGCGTCGCGCATGCGGGGTGTGGCGGAGGGCGGGCGGGCGCGCTGGGCGCTGCGCGTGTTGGCGGGCCGGCGGGCGGCATTGGCGCCGCTGGGGCGGGCCGATGGGCTCGCAGCGGGCCGGGGCGTCGGGCGCGCCGGTGCCGAGACGGCCGGGCGGCTCGCGGCCTGGGGGCGGGCTTCGGTGGCGCGCGCGGTCCCTGGCAGGGCCCAGGTGAACGCGCCCAGCACCCAGGCCGTGAAGGCGCCGAGAGCGAGGCCACGAAGGCTTCCCCGGGGGAAGGACCCGCGCTGCACGACGCGGTGCGGCGCGCGAACCAGTGATGGGTGCCGGGGCGCGAAGCGTGCGCTCGCCCCCCTGGGCAGGCCAGTCTTGGTTAACATGCAACATGCGGTAGCATGGCGTGAAGCGAAAGGGCAACCCTTCCTGTCCGAACCGGGCCATGCTGCCCTGCAGGCCAGTCACGAACCGGGAGGCAAACACCCCCAATGATCGCACGTCGCACCCTCATGCTCACCTGCCTCGCGGCACCTGCCCTTGCCCAGGCGCCGGGGCCGGTGCTGGACCGGCCGGTGACGCTGGTGGCGCCCTTCTCGGCCGGCGGCGCCGCCGACATCGCGGCCCGCCTCTTCGCGGCCCATGCGGTGCGCCACCTGGGGCAGCCCGGGCAACCCATCATCGTGGAGAACCGCACCGGCGCCTCGGGCGCCATCGGCACGCAGTATGTCGCCCGCGCCAAGCCCGATGGGCATACGCTGCTGCTGGCCCGCGTCGGCTCCTCGGCCATCCTGCCCGCGACCGATCCGCGCACGCCCTACACGGTGGAGGACTTCACCTGGCTCGCGCTGCTGGATGAAAATCCCTTCGTCATCTGCGTGCGCGCCGATGCGCCCTGGCGGGACCTGCCCGCGCTGATCGCCGCGATCCGCGCCGCCCCCGGCACGCTGAACTTCGCGACCAGCGGGCCAGCCACCATCCTCGACCTCGGCATCCGCCACATGCTGGCCAGCGCCGGCCTGCCCATCGATGCCGCCCAGGCGGTGCCCTTCCGCGGCGGCGGCGAAGCTCTGACGGCGCTCCTGGGCGGCCACGCGCAATTCGTCGGCAACAACCTGGGCGACATGCTGGGCGCCATCCAGCAGGGCCAGGTCCGCGCCCTGGTGGTGAGCGGCGAGGCGCGCCTGCCGAACCTGCCCGGCGTGCCGACCGCGGCCGAAGCGGGGCTGCCGGCGCTGTCGCAGCTCGCCGGCTGGAACGCGCTCGCGGCACCCGCGAGCCTGCCGGATCCCGTGCTGGCATTCTGGAGCCGCGTGGCGCGGGCCACGGCAGGGGATCCCGAATGGCTCGCCGCCACCCGCCGCACCGGCAGCGTGCCCCGATACCTCGACGGGGCAGCCATGCGCGCGATGGTGGAGGCGCAGATCGCGCTGTATCGGAACCTCGCGCGGCGGCTCAATCTCGGCTGAGACGCGCCTGCCGAGGTTGACGGATCGCGGCATGGAAGCGAGGCTCTCGGCGCCGCGCCACAAGGCAGCGGACCACTCATCCGGGAGGATGCGATGATCGCCAGGAAAGGGCACCGAGCCCCATGAAGAATCCCGCCTACATCGTGGGCGCTTTCGAGCACCCGACGCGCAAGGCCGAGACGAAATCCACCGCGCAGCTGCATGCCGAGGTCGCCTACGGCGCGCTGCAGGATGCCGGCCTGACCGCCGCCGACATTGATGGCTATTTCTGCGCGGGCGATGCGCCCGGCATGGGTGGCCTGTCCATGATCGACTACATGGGCCTCACCAAGCTGCGCCATTACGACACGACGGAAAGCGGCGGCTCCTCCTACGTCATTCATGTCGGCCATGCGGTGGAAGCCATCATCGCGGGCAAGTGCAATGTCGCGCTCATCACGCTCGCCGGCCGTCCGCGCGCCGAGGGCATGCAGACCGGCACCGCCGTGCGCTCCGCCGGCGTGGGCGTGCCCGATGAGAGCTTCGAGCTGCCCTATGGCCGCACCATCGCGACGATGCACGCGAACGTCGCCATGCGGCACATGTACGAATTCGGCACGACGAGCGAGCAGCTGGCCTGGGTGAAGGTCGCGGCCTCGCACCACGCGCAGCACAACCCGCATGCCATGCTGCCCAAGGTCGTCACCGTGGAAGATGTGGTGAATTCGCCGATGGTGGCGGACCCGCTGCATCGCCTCGATTGCTGCGTCATCTCGGACGGCGGCGGCGCGCTGATCGTGGCGCGTCCCGAGATCGCGAAGACGCTGAACCGACCCAAGGTCGGCGTGAAGGGCTGGGGCGAGGCCTACAAGCACCAGAATGCGGGCGGCATCGACCTCACCTACTCCGCCACGAAGTTCTCGGGCCCGATGGCCTTCAACAAGGCGGGCGTGAAGCCGGCCGACATCAAATACGCCTCCATCTATGACAGCTTCACCATCAGCGTCGTGGTGCAGATCGAAGACCTCGGCTTCTGCGAGAAGGGCCAGGGCGGCAAGTTCGTCGCCGACGGCAACCTGATCTCCGGCGTCGGCAAGCTGCCCTTCAACACGGATGGCGGCGGCCTCTGCAACAACCACCCGAGCAACCGCGGCGGCATGACCAAGGTGATCGAGGCGGTGCGCCAGGCGCGCGGCGAAGCGCATCCGGCGGTGCAGGTGAAGAACGCTGATCTCGTGCTTGCCAATGGCAAGGGCGGCAACCTCGGTTCGCGGCATGGCTGCGGCACCGTCATCCTGGAGCGGGAGTGACACCCATGGCGACCATGTCCTTTGACCGCACCCCCGCGGCCCCGGCCGAAAGCCCGGACAACAAGGTCTATTTCGACGGCTGCCGCGCGGGCAAGCTGATCCTCGGCAAGTGCCTGGATACCGGCAAGCTCTTCCACTACCCGCGGCACGTCTCGCCCTTCACGCTCTCGAACAATGTCGAGTTCGTGGAAGCCTCGGGCGATGGCGTGATCTACAGCTACAGCGTCGCGCGCGGGAAGGAGCCCTTCTGCGTGGCCTATGTGACGCTGGCCGAAGGCCCCACCATGCTGACCAACATCGTCGAGTGCGACCTCGACGCGCTGAAGGTCGGGCAGAAGGTGAAGGTGAAGTTCCGCGCGACCGAGGGCGATGGCGCCCCGGTGCCGGTGTTCGTTCTCGCGTAAGCGAGCATGAAGGGCGTGTTCGAAGGGCTTTGCCCTTCGCGCATCCCAGCAGGAACCTCAGGTTCCTGCACCTCCGACGAGAAGCATCCCCATGAAAATTCCGGCGCTGCCGTTCACCGTGACCGATTGGGACCACGTCCCGCGCACGGAACACCCGGGCGAGACGGGCATGGGCCATTGGCGCACCCTCAACATCGGGGACATCCGCGTGCGCCTCGTCGAATACTCGCCCGGCTACCTGGCCGACCATTGGTGCGACCGCGGCCACATCATCTACGTCGTGAAGGGCGAGATGGTCTCCGAACTCAAGGACGGCCGCGCCTTCCCGATGAAGGCCGGTATGAGCTACCAGGTCTCCGACTTCGGAGACTTCCCGCACCGCTCGCGCACCGACACCGGCGTGACGCTGTTCATCGTGGACTGACTAACCGAGTTCGAAGCTGGTCAGCCCGAAGATCCGCTCCCGCGCCATCACCGGCGGCTCGCGCGTGTACATCCGCGCCGTCTCGAAGGTCTTCTCGAGGCCCATTCCCTGCGCCAGCGCCACGGCCTCGGCATGCGGCTCGGGCAGGTCGAGGATGAAGGGGCCGGGCGCGCGATGCGGCGCGAGATCGGCGATCAGCGCGCGCGCCACCGCACCATCGAGCGCGAAGAGCGGAGCGAGCTTCGATCCCTCCCGGCAAGGCCGCAGCACGGCATAGCCCGCGATGCCCGAAGGCCCCAGCGCCACGCGCGCGCGATGGCCGGGCGTGGTGAGCCAGGCGCGCAGGAATTCGGCGCGCGGCGTCCCGAAGACCTCCGCATCGAAGGCGGCGAGCGCCGCGAAATCCACCTCCGCCGCATCCACGATCCGCACGCCGCCGCCGGCCAGGATCACAGGTGCCTCGCCCTGGTAGCGCGCATTGTTCCAGGCCAGCGTGAAGCCCACCTTCCGGTAATTCGCCTGCTGAGCGACCACGCCATCCAGGCCGATGCAGCGCCCCGCCAGCCGCATCATCGCCGCCTGCCACAGCGCGAAGCCGATCCCCTGCCCGCGAATGTCGGGCCGGGCGATGTAGAAGCCGATGAAGCCGAAATCGGTTCCTGTCTTCACCGCCGTGATGCAGGCCAGCATCTCGGCGCCCCGCATCGCGCAGAGGAAGCCTTCAGGGTCCGCCGCGCCGAAGGCCGTGGCGTCGTTGAGGCCGGGATTCCAGCCCTCGCGCGCCGCCCATTCGACGGCCTGCGGGACTTCGGCCGGCCGCATGGGCCGGATGTCGAGAGCGTCGCTCAATGCATCACATCCCCGCCATTGGGCGAGAGGCAGGCGCCCGTGTAGAAGCTGCCCCCCGGCCCCGCCAGCAGCACCGCCGTCGCCGCGATCTCCTCTGGCTGGCCCAGGCGTCCCAGCGGCAGGCTGGCCGAGATTCGCGCCTCCCACTCAGGGCCACGCGCGCGCGTCAGGTCGGTCTCCACCGGCCCCGGCGCGATCGCATTCACCAGCACCCCCTTCGGCCCCGCCTCATGCGCCAGCGCACGGGTGAAGCCGATGATGCCGGCCTTCACCGCGCAATAGGTGACGATGCCGGGCGAGCCCTTGAGTGCCAGTTGCGAGGCGATGTTGATGATGCGCCCGCCACCCCGCGCGACCATGCCTGGATAGACGGCCTGGGCCATGAAGAACATGCCTTTCAGGTGCACCGCCACCATGCGGTCGAACTCCGCCTCGGTGATCTCGCCGAAGGGATTGCGGATGTTCATGCCGGCATTGTTCAGCAGGATGTCGCAGGGGCCGAGCGCGGCTTCCGCCGCCGTGGCGAAGGCGTTGATCTGCGCCACATCCCCCATGTCGGCGGCCATCTGGAAGCCGCGTCTTCCGCGCGCCGTCACCGCCTGCACCAGCGTCTTCGCCTCGGCCTCGTCATCCAGGTGGCAGATGGCGACATCCGCGCCCGCCTCGGCATAGGCGATGGCTGAGGCGCGGCCGATGCCGCGGCTGCCGCCGGTGACGATCGCGATCTTGCCTTGCAGCGGGAGGGTCATGCGCCGAGCCTCTTCATCGTGCGGGTGAAATCCGCGCGGATCGCGCCTTCGCGGATGTGGCGGCCGCCTTCCACCACCACGGCGCCGCCCACGGCCACGCTGCGGACCATCCGGTCCGCCGGGCCGAAGCACCAGGCGTCCAGCAACCCGTCGCCGTGGCGGCCCACCAGCGTCGGGTGTTCGTCATCCAGCTCCACCAGATCACAGCGCAGGCCGGGCGCGATGCCGCCCATCGCGACACCGCAGGCCTGGGCGCCGCCGGCGAGCGCGCGCTCCAGCAGGCCGCGCGCGGGATGCGGCCGCGCCTCGTCGGTCGCGACGCTGCGCAGCTCGAGGGCCAGGCGCTGGCTGGTCTCGAGCTGGCGCAATTCGGCCGCCGGGCAGATGCCCACATGGCTGTCCGTGCCGAAGCCAAGCCGCCCCTCGGTGGCGAGGTAGTCGGGCAGCGGGAAGATGCCGTCCCCCAGCGAGGCCTCGGTGCTCGGGCAGAGCCCCGCCACGGCGCCGGTCGCGGCGAGCGCGCGCGTCTCCTCGGCCGTCATATGGGTCGCATGGATCAGCACCCAGCGGCGGTCCAGCGGCGTGTGGCGCAGCAGCCATTCCACGGGGCGCAGGCCGGTGGCGGCGAGGCATTCCTCCACCTCCTTCTCCTGCTCGGCGGCGTGGATGTGGATCGGGCAGTCCAGCTCGGCCATCGCCGCCAGCATGGCGGGGGTCACGGCGCGCAGGCTGTGCGGCGCCACACCCCAGGCGGCGTGGGGCTGCGCGGCGGCGGTGGCCCGCACGCGCTCCAGGATCGCGTGGAAGCCGTCCAGATCGTTCAGGAAGCGGCGCTGCCCGTCATGTGGCGGCGCGCCGAAGATGCCGCCATGGCGGTAGAGGCTGGGCAGCATGGTGATGCCCAGCCCCGTCTTCGCGGCGGCGGCAAAGAGGCGCTGCGCCATCTCCGAGCGATCGGCATAGGGCGAACCATCCGGCGCGTGGTGCAGGTATTGGAATTCGGCGATCTGGGTGAAGCCGCGCTCCAGGCACTCGGCGTAGAGCTGCGCGGCGATGGCCTCGGCATCCTCGGGCGTGATGCTGAGCGCGAAGCGGTACATGGTCTCGCGCCAGGTCCAGAAGCTGTCGCGGCCTGCCGGGCTGCGCCGCTCGGCCCCGCCGGCCATGGCGCGCTGGAAGGCGTGGCTGTGCAGATTGGCGATGCCGGGAATGACGTGGCCGCGCAGCCGGCGCGCTGGGCCGGGGGTGGCGCCGGCTGTGACCTCGGTGATGCGGCCCGCCGCATCGCAGGCGATCCGCACATCGGCGGCCCAGCCGGTCGGCAGCAGCGCATGGGCGGCGAAGAATTCGGCCATCGGAATCCCTTGGAGACGATGCCGTGAAACATCGCGGGGCCGCCCCCTGCGCGCAAGCCTGTGATGGAAGCTTGCCCGGCGCTTCGGTATAGGCTGGCGCGATGACCCGCATCACCTTCGCCGCCGGCCAGGCCCGGCTCTCCGATTGGCGCGCCATCCGCGACGGCGCCGCCCTCGAACTCGCGCCCGGCTGGCGGACGGATGTCGCCGCCGGCCTTGCCACGCTGGAGCGCGCGCTGGCCAGCGGCGCGGCCCTCTATGGCGTGAACACGGGCTTCGGCAAGCTCGCTTCCACGCGCATTGCGGCGGGCGATCTCGCGAAGCTGCAGCTCAACCTGCTGCGGAGCCACGCGGCCGGCACCGGCCCCAACCTGCCGCGCCCGGTGGTCCGGCTGATCCTGGCGCTCAAGGCCGCCTCGCTCGCCCGCGGGGCCTCCGGGGCGCGGCCCGAGATCGTCGAGACGCTGCTGGCCCTGCTGGAGGCCGACATGCTGCCCGACGTACCCGCGCAGGGTTCGGTCGGCGCCTCGGGCGACCTCGCGCCCCTTGCCCATCTCTCGCTGGTGCTGGTGGGCGAGGGTTCGGCCAGCGATGCGCAGCATGTCACGCATGGGGGTGCGACGGCGCTCGCAGCCATTGGCCGCGCGCCGCTGGTGCTGGGGCCGAAGGAGGGGCTGGCGCTGCTGAACGGCACCCAGGTCAGCACCGCCATCGCGCTCGACGCCTACTTCCGCGCCAATGACCTGCTGCGCGCCGGGCTGCTGACGGGCGCCATGAGCGTGGATGCCGCGCGCGGCTCCGACACGCCCTTCGACCCGCGCATCCATGCGCTGCGCGGCCAGCCCGGCCAGGCGCGCGTGGCCGAGGCGCTGCGCCAACTGCTCGCCGGCAGCGCCATCCGCGACAGCCATCGGGACAATGACATCCGCGTGCAGGACCCCTATTGCCTGCGCTGCCAGCCTCAGGTCATCGGCGCCTGCCTCGACCTCATCGAGCAGGCCGGCGTGACCCTCGGACGTGAGGCCAATGCGGTGACCGACAACCCGCTGCTGGTCGAGGGCGGCGAGTTGCTCTCCGGCGGCAATTTCCACGCCGAGCCCGTGGCCTTCGCCGCCGATACGCTGGCCCTCGCGCTGGCCGAGATCGGCGCCATCGCCGAACGGCGGATCGCCCTGCTGACCGACCCGGTGCTCTCGGGGCTGCCCGCCTTCCTGGTGCAGGGCGGCGGGCTCAATTCCGGCTTCATGATCGCGCAGGTGACGGCCGCCGCACTCGCCGCCGAGAACCGCGCCATGGCGACGCCGCGCAGTGTGGACAGCCTGCCCACCTCCGCGAACCAGGAGGACCATGTCTCCATGGCGACCAACGCCGCGCTGCGGCTGACGCCGATGGCGGAGAATGTCGAGGGCATCCTCGCCATCGAATACCTCGCCGCCGCCCAGGGCATCGGCTTCCACCGCCCGCTCACCAGCAGCGCGCCGATCGAGGCCGCCGTCGCCCGGCTGCGCGATGTGGTCGCCCCCTGGGACGAGGACCGGCTGATGGCGCCCGACATCGCCGCCGCCCGCGCGCTGCTGCGTGACGTGCAGGTGCCGCTCGCATGAGCTTCGATCATGTCTGGCTGAACGCGCATCTCGCCACCATGCGCGATGACGCGCTGGGGATCGTCGAGGATGGCGCCATCGCCGCGAAGGAGGGGCGTATCGCCTGGATCGGGCCGCGCGCGGCACTGCCCGCGCATGCGGCGCCGATCACCGATTGCGGCGGCGCCTGGATCACGCCGGGGCTGATCGACTGCCACACCCATCTCGTCTTCGGCGGCAATCGCTCGGCCGAGTTCGAGATGCGCCTCGGCGGCGCCACCTATGAGGAGATCGCCCGGGCCGGCGGTGGCATCCTCTCCACCATGCGGGCCACGCGCGCGGCGAATGAGACGCAACTCGTCCAGGCCGCCCTGCCCCGGCTCGATGCGCTGCTGCGCGAGGGCGTCACCACCGTCGAGATCAAGTCGGGCTATGGGCTGGAGCTGGAGGCGGAACTCCACCAGCTCCGCGCCGCGCGCGCCGTGGGCAGGCAGCGGAACGTGAGCGTCGTGACGTCCCTGCTCGCCGCCCATGCGGTGCCGCCGGAATACAAGGGCCGCCAGGGCGACTACCTGCGCCTTGTGGTGCAGGAGATCCTGCCGCGCGCCGCGGCCGAGGGCCTGGCCGATGCGGTGGACGCCTTCTGCGAGAGCATCGCCTTCACCCCCGCGGAGACGGAGGAACTCTTCACCGCCGCGAAGCGTCTCGGCCTGCCGGTGAAGCTGCATGCCGACCAGCTCACCGATGGTGGCGGCGCCGCACTGGCCGCCGCGCATGGCGCGCTCTCGGCCGATCACCTGGAGCGCAGCAACGCGGCCGGCATCGCCGCCATGGCACAGGCCGGCACCGTCGCCGTCCTGCTGCCGGGCGCCACGCTCACCCTGCGCGAGACGCATTTCCCGGATGTGGCGGCGATGCGCGCGCATGGCTGCCGCATGGCGCTCTCCACCGACATGAACCCCGGCTCCTCGCCCGCCCTCTCGCTGCTGCTGATGCTCAACCTGGGCTGCACACTCTTCCGCATGACGGTGCCCGAGGCGCTGCTGGGCGTCACACGCCATGCCGCCGCCGCCCTTGGCCTCACCGATCGCGGCATCCTGGCGGAAGGCATGCGCTGCGACCTCGCGCTCTACCGCATCCAGCGCCCGGCCGAGCTCTGCTACTGGCTCGGCGGCAATCCCTGTACGGGCCGCGTGGTCGCGGGCGTGCCGGCGTGAGTCCAGCCGCGATCGAGGCGATCATCCATCGCGGCGTGCCGCTGGCCGCCGCCTGGGGCGTGCGCGTCCTCTCGGCCAGCGCGGAGGAGGCGGTGCTGGAGCTGCCCCGCAACCCGGCCCTGCTGCGCCCGGGCGACACCGTATCCGGCCCCGCCATCATGGGCCTGGCCGACATGGCCATGTGGGCCGTCCTGCTGGCCGCCACCGGTGGACGGGATGAGAGCCTTACCGCCAATATGCATGTTAATTTCTTGCATCCCTGCGGGCCGGGCCCCATATCCGCCACTGCGCGGCTGATCAAAGGCCAGGGCCGCAGCATCTTTGGGGAAATCCTGGTCCGCCCCACGGGATCGGAGGATGTGTCCGTGCATGTGACCACGAGCTGGGTGCGCAGCCGCCCGCCCACGGCGCCGCCCTGATGGGCGGCCCGCCGGCGCCCCAGGGCTTCCGCCCCGTGACCCTGCGGACTCATGACCTGCCGGCGGCCGAGCAGGTCGCCGCCTGGCGCGGCTGGTTCGATTCCGTCTTCGACCTGGAGCAGCCCGAGCCGGAGGGCGATGGCTTCCTGGCGGAAAGCCTGGCCTGGCCACTGGCCGGCATGGGCATCAGCCAGGTGACGGCCCCTCGCCTGCGCGTCATGCGCACGCGCCAGCTTGTCCGCCGCAACCCCGTGGACCATTGGTCGCTCACGCTCGGCGGCGCCGAAACGCGGCTCCTGACGCCGCGCGGCCCGGTGCGGATCCCGCCCGGCGTGCCCTTCATCGTGACGCTCGGCCAGGAGCTCGTGAGCGAGCGCGCGGCCGACACGCGGCTGCAACTCTACCTCTCGCGCGACCGGCTGGAGGCGCTGGCCGGCCCGCTGGACGCGGCCTGTGACATGCCGCTGCAGGGGATGCTGGGCCAGCTCCTGGCCGACTACATGCACCTCCTGGCGCAACACATCCCACAGCTCGAGCCCGAGGAGGCGGCGCGCCTGCCGGATGCCATCGCCGCCATGGTGGCCGCCTGCATGCAACCCAACCCCGACCGGCTGGCCCAGGCCGAAGGGCAGATCGAGGCCACCCGCCTCGCCCGCGTGCGCCGCGCCATCCGTGGCCATCTCGGGTCGGCCCGGCTGTCGCCCCAGCTGCTCTGTCGCCTCGCCGGCACGTCGCGCTCGCAGCTCTATCGCCTGCTGGAGAACGAAGGGGGTGTGGCGCGCTACATCCAGAAGCTCCGGCTGGAAGCCAGCCACGCGGCGCTGAGCGACGGACGGGACGGCCGCAGCATCGCGCAGGTGGCCGAGGCCTGCGGCTTCCATGATCCCTCCGCCTTCAGCCGCGCCTTCCGCCGCGAATTCGGCGCGACGCCAAGCGAGGTCCGCGCGGCCGCCATGGCCGGCCGGGCGCTCCGCCCCCTCGCGCTCGGCGGGCCGTCGCCGGCCCTGCGGGACTGGCTGCGCGCCTTCTGATCAGCCCACGCGTCGGCCGGTAAACAGCACCGCGACCAGCATGGCACTCACCGAAAGCGTGGCGCCCAAGGCCTTCACCGGCCCGATCGTCTCGCCCAGCAGCAGCGCCGAGGTGATCAGCCCCATCACCGGCACCACGACGGAGAGCGTGCTGGCGCGCGTGGCACCCAGCATCTCCACGCTGCGCGCGAAGAGCAGCATGGAGACGACGCCCAGCAGCACACCCTGCGCCACCAGCATCCAGAGGATGAGCGGCGTCGGCAGCGCGAAGAAGGCCTCCGCACGGAACCAGAGGAAGGGCGGCAGCACGAAGGGCACCGAGACGAGGGTGACGGCGGCCGTCGCCGGAATGGCGGGCACCTGCCAGCGCCGCAGCAGGATGGTGAACATGGCCCAGGTGGCGCCGGCGCCCACCAGCATCAAATCCCCGCGCCAGGCGCCCGGATGCATACCCAAGCCATCCCAGGCGATGATGAGCACGCCGGCCAGCATGACGGCGAGTGCGGCAAGGCGTCCGGGCGTAGGCCGCTCCTTCAGCAGCCACCAGGCGAAGAGCGCGCCCGCCACGGGGTTGGTCATGGGCGCGATGGTGGAGCCATGCGTCGCCGGCGCGTAGTTCAGCGCGCCGACGAAGAGGATCAGGTTGCACATGCCGCCGAAGAGAAAGAGCGCGAAGATCCGGCGCCAGCCGAGATTCCGCATCGCCGCCCGCTCCCGCCAGATCAGCGGCAGCAGCAGGATCGAGGCGGGGATGTAGCGGCAGAAGAGCAGGTCAAGCACATGCAGCCCCTGCCCGCTCAGCGCGAGCCGGGCGACGGCGGCATGCCCACCCCAGATGGTGGAGGCCAGCAGCCCGATGAGCAGGCCGGCCAGGATCTTGGGGCTGATGTTCACGCCCCAACTAGCGATGCACGCGAGGGTTGCGTCAACCCGCGCCGCTGCATGGCGGTCAGGCGAGGATGCGGTTCACCCCATCGGCGAATTGCGCATAGGGCACGCCATAGACATGGATGGAGACGGCCGTCTCCGCGCAGCAATTGGCGATGCGGTGGATCAGCTCGGGGCAGCCGGGGCCGTGGCTGGTGTCGCCCTCGGCGCGCAGATGGGCGGCCTTGGGGCGGGGAATGGCGCCGGGGGCGAAGAAATGCTCGGTCAGCGTACCGCGATGGACGCCGAGCGCGCACCAGGTGTGATGCGAATGCACGGGCGACATCTGGCCCGGGCGCCAGACCAGGGCGACGACCGCATAGCCCTCGCCCTCGTCCAGCAGGTGGCGCACGTAGCGGTCGGGGTTGGAGGGACAGTCCTTGCCGTCCAGCAGGCAGGCATCGCCGAGATAGGGGGCGATGGCGGCGGCGACGGCGGCGGGGCGTTCCTCCAGCGGGCGGCGGGCGGCGACGCGGATCTCCGAGAGCAGGTTATCGAGCCCGGCCTTTTCCATGGCGGAGCGGGCGGCGATCATGTTCATACGGCGGTCCTCGCATCGGGCGCGGTCAGCGCGGCCAGCACCATCTGGCGGCTGGCGGAAACCTGTTCATGCATGATCCGGGCGGCCTCCTCGGCACGGCCCAGCGCCAGCGCCTCGACGAGGGCGTGGTGCTCATGCGCCATCTCGCCCGTACGGTCGCGCGGGCGCAGGCCGAGGACCAGCATGCGCGTGCTCTCATCCAGCAGGCGGTCGAGCTGCCGGGCCAGGCGCGCATTGCCGGAGAGCTCGGCGATGGCGACGTGGAACTGCTTGTTGGCGTCGAGGAAGCACATGGCACTCTCGGTGTCGGCGCAGTCATAGCCCTCGGCGCAGATGGCATCGAGGCGGCGGAGCATCACGGCATCCACCCGGCCCGCGGCGCGGCGCGCGGCCTCGGGCTCCAGCATCAGGCGCAGGTCGAAGACCTCATGGATGTCGCGGATGGTGACGAGGCTGACCATCCAGCCCCGGCGCGGGACGGCCTGGACCAGGCCTTCCTCGGCGAGGCGGGCGAGGGCCGCGCGGACCGGCGCCTTGCCGAGCTCAAGATGGGCGGCGACGGCCGCCTCGGAGACGGTCTCGCCGGGGGCGAGGCGCGTGGTCAGGATGTCGCGCCGCAGTGCCGCCACCGCCCGCTCGGTGAGCGAGGGCGGGACTTCCATCGAGGTCACCAGCGGGCTTACCAGCGACATGGAGCTGCTTCGTTCACTGACATGTCAGTGAGACTACACAGCGACATCCATGTCACGCAAGCGGCGAATTCGCGCCCGGGGCCTGGGCCCCGGGCGCCGTGCCTCAATCCACCGAGGCGCCGGAGCGGCGGACGATCTCCGCCCAGCTCGCGATGTCCCGCCGCTGGATCGCGGCGAATTCGGCGGGCGTGAAGACGGGCGGCAGCGCGATGCCCTGCGTCGTCACCAGCCAGTTGCTGAATTCCGGGTCGTGCAGGACGCTGGTGATCGCGGCCGACATGCGCTCCACGATGGGCGCGGGCAGGTTCGCGGGGCCGAAGATGCCGTACCAGGTGGTGCTGACGAAGCCCGGCAGGTTGCAGGCCTCCGCCACCGTCGGCACGTCGGGCAGCACGGAGAGGCGCTGCGCCGTCGTCACCGCCAGCGCCCGCGTCTGCCCCTGGCGGATGGGCCCCAGTGCCGGACCCACCTGGTTGAAGAAGAAATCCACATCGCCCGCGAGCAGCGCGGTCTGAGCGCCGGGCTGGCCGCGATAGGGCACATGCGTCAGCTCGAGATTCGCGGCGACCGCGAATTGCGCGCCGGCGAGATGCGTGGATGCCCCGTTGCCGGTGGAGGCGTAGTTCAGCCGCCCCGGATTGGCGCGGGCGGCGGCCAGCAGCGTGGCGCAATCCGTGTATTGCGGGCGGCGCTCGATGCTCACCGTGAGCGCGTTCGGCACGTCGCCCATATGGGCGATGGGCGTGAAGTCACGCACCACGTCGAAGGGCAGCGTGCGGTAGAGACTCGCATTGATCGCATGCGTGCCGGCCGTGCCGAAATAGAAGGTGTATCCATCAGGCCGCGACTTCGCGACGAAGTCGGAGCCGATATTGCCGCCCGCGCCCGTGCGATGATCCACGATGATGGTGGCCCCGCCCAGCGCGCGGCCCAGCGGCTCGGCCATGCGGCGCATGTAGATGTCGATGCCCGAGCCATTGGGGAAGCCGCTCAGGATCGTGATGGGACGGTTGGGCCAGGCGTCCTGGGCAAGCGCCACAGCGGGTGCGGCAAGCGGCAGGGCGAGCAGGGAGCGGCGGCGCATCGGGGTTCTCCTTCAGACGATTGGCCGTTTATGTAGGGGCGCAACAGGCGGAGGGGAATGATGGCGGGCCAGATCGCGAAGGGCGGCAAGTCCATCTATGGCGCGCCGCTTGGCATCCTCATGCTGGAAGCCCGTTTTCCGCGCATCCTGGGCGACATGGGCAATGGGCTGACCTGGAACTTCCCCGTGCTGTTCCGCGTGGTGCGCGGCGCCTCGCCCACGCGCGTCGTGGAACAGGGCGCGCCGGGCCTGCTCGATGCCTTCATCGAGGCGGCGCGGGATCTGGTGGACCTCGGCGCGGAGGGCATCACCACCAATTGCGGCTTCCTCTCGCTCTTCCAGCGGGAACTGGCGGCGGCGGTGCGCGTGCCGGTCGCCACCTCCTCGCTCATGCAGGTGCCCTGGGTGCAGGCCACGCTGCCACCGGGCCAGCGCGTCGGCGTCATCACGGTGAACAAGGCGGGCGTGACACCGCGCCATCTGGAAGCGGCGGGCGTGCCGCTCGACGTGCCGATGGAGGGCACCGAGGGGGGGCGCGAATTCTTCCGCGTGCTGATCCGCGCGGAGAAGACCGACATGGACCTGGACCTCGCCCGGCAGGACATCCTGGACGCGGCCGCGCGCCTCACCGCGCGCCATCCGGATGTCGGCGCCATCGTGCTGGAATGCACCAACATGCCGCCCTATGCGGCGGATGTGGCGGAAGCGACCGGCCTGCCGGTGCATGACATCTATTCGATGATCAACTGGTTCCATGCCGGGCTCCGGCCGCGGCGGTTCTGAACCGCCGCATCTTGCCGCGCGCCCGCGCGCGTGATGCATTCGCGCCACGAATCACCCGAGGAACGCCCCATGGCCCGCACGCATCGCATCGCCGTCATCCCCGGCGACGGCATTGGCAAGGAAACCACGCCCGAGGGGCTGCGCGTGCTGGATGCCGCCGCGCGGCGCTTCGGCTTCGACCTCAAGCTCACCCATTACGACTGGTCCTGCGAGACCTATGTGAAGACCGGCCGCATGATGCCGGAAGACGGCCTGGACCAGCTGAAGGACAGTGACAGCGTCTTCCTCGGCGCCGTCGGCTGGCCCGGCGTGCCGGACCATGTCTCGCTCTGGGGCCTGCTGATCCCGATCCGCCGCGGCTTCGACCAGTATGTCTCGCTGCGGCCCTGCAAGCTGCTGCCGGGCGTGGCCACGCCGCTCGCCAACCGCACGCCGGCCGAGATCGACTTCTATGTGGTGCGCGAGAACACGGAGGGCGAGTATTCCTCCGTCGGCGGCCGCATGTTCCCGGGCACGGATCGCGAATTCGTCAGCCAGCAATCCATCCTGACGCGCACGGGCACGGACCGCATCATCAAATACGCCTTCGAGCTGGCGATGAAGCGCCCGCGCAAGAAGGTGACGAGCGCCACCAAGTCCAATGGCATCACCTTCACCATGCCCTATTGGGATGAGCGCTTCGAGGCGATGGCGAAGAACTACCCCGAGGTGAAGACCGACCAGTTCCACATCGACATCCTCTGCGCCCATTTCGTGCAGCACCCGGACTGGTTCGACGTGGTGGTGGGCTCCAACCTGTTCGGCGACATCCTCTCCGACCTCGGGCCCGCCGTCGCCGGCTCCATCGGTGTCGCGGCGAGTGCCAACATCAACCCGGAAAAGGCCTTCCCCTCGATGTTCGAGCCGGTGCATGGCTCGGCCCCCGACATCGCGGGCCGCTTCATCGCGAACCCGATCGGGCAGATCTGGTCGGGTGCGATGATGCTCGACCACCTGGGCGAGCATGAGGCGGCGACGGCGATCACGACGGCGATCGAGAAGCTGCTGGCCGAAGGCGGGCCACGCACGCGAGACCTGGGCGGCCAGGCCGGCACGGAGGATGTGGGCAAGGCCATCGCCGAGGCCGTGGCGAGGGCCTGAGCGCCTCACACGCGCAGCCAGGTCTCCGAGAAGGCCAGCATGGCGGTGGAGATGTGCTGCCCCACGATCTCGCGCGGGATGGGCGCCCCGGGCCGGGGCACACCGTTCACCGTGACGGTCGCGGTCTCGCATCCCACGAAGAGACTTGGCATGTGGTGCGAGCCCGTGGCGGATTGCGCGGGGGCGAGAGCGAAGCAGAAGGGCTTGCCGAGGCCCTTCCATTCCAGCGCCACGGTCATGCCCGCGCCCGTCACCGTCTCGCTGTAGTGCGTGATGGCGTCACCGCCCGCGGCGACACTCTCGATCGGGCGATAGGCGAGGTTCTTCAGCCCCGCCAGCCCGCGCCAGGCGCCGAAATGCGAGACGTAGTCGGACACGAGCCAGCGGGCGAGCGGCTCATTGTCCGTCAGGCAGACATTGCCCGCGCCCTCGCTCCCCGGATTCTGCAGCAGCACCAGCGCATGGCCGCGCCCATGCGGCGAGAGCACGACGCGGAAGAAGGAGGCGAGCGTGGTGAAGGGGCCGGAGGCGTCCTCCTTCAGCGAGATGCCGGGATTCTCGCCCGACCATTCGACCTGGCCGGGGAAGAGGATGGATTGGCTCATCGGCGTGCGTTCCCTCTGCTTGTGCGCGCGCAGCTTGAACCGCGCGCGCGGCCTTCGGCAATGGCGGGATTTCACGAAGCGGTGCAGCATGGTGCGACGCAAGCTGGAAGACCCGCATGACCAACCGCACCCGCATCCTGCTCTGGACCGACACGCCCGGCCCCTATGTCGAGGCGATCAATGCCGCGGGCCTCGATGCGCGCGTCGCGGTCGAAGCCCTTCCCCGCGCGCAGCAGCCCTCCGAGGCGCAGATGGCGGAGACGGAGGTGATCCTGGGCTGGGGTGCGCCGGCCGGCCTGCTGCCCCGCATGCCGCGCCTGCGCTGGGCGCAGTCGCTGACCGCGGGCGTCGAAGGCTGGCTCGCCCTGCCCGACCTGCCCGAGGCGCTGCTGCTCACCTGCGCGCGCGGCACGCATACGGATTCCATGCCCGAAAACATCCTGGGCGGGCTGTTCCACATCACCAAGGGCTATGCCGCCATCGCCGAGGCGCAGAAGGAGAGCATGTGGAAGCGCCGCATCGCCACGCCGCTGAACGGCAAGGTGCTGGGCATCCTGGGCCTCGGCGCCATCGGGGCGGAGGTCGCGCGGCTGGCTTCCGCGCTGCGGATGGAGGTGATCGGCACGCGGCGCAATCCGGCCCCCATGGCGCATGTGAGCGAGGTGCTGCCGCCCGAGCGCACGGATGAAGTGCTGGCCCGCGCGGATTTCGTCCTGCTGCTGCTGCCCTCCACCGCCGAGACGGACAACTTCATGAACGCCGCGCGCCTGGCGAAGATGAAACCCAGTGCCTGGCTGCTGAATTTCGGCCGCGGCAGCGCGATCGTGGATGCGGACCTCATCGCCGCCGTCACGGAAAAGCGCATCGCCGGCGCCATCCTCGACGTGTTCCGCGTGGAGCCGCTGCCGGCCAGCGACCCCTTCTGGACCACGCCGGGCATCATGGTGCTGCCGCATATCGGCGGCATGCATCCCGAGCGGGACCGCGTGGTGGCGGCGCTCTTCACCGACAATCTGCGCCGCTTCCTCGACGGCGCGGCCCTGCGCGAACTGGTGGATCGCCGCATCGGCTATTGAGCGCTTGTATGCACGGGCGGCTTTCCTCCACCCTTGCCTGACAAGCCGGACATCAACCGGCCATCCAGGAGGAGACACCATGCAACGTCGCGCCCTCACCCTCGGGCTGCTCGCGGCCCCTGCCCTCGCCAGCGCGCAGGAGGCCTGGCCGAGCCGGCCCATCCGCCTCGTCGTCGGCTGGCCGCCGGGCGGCTCGGTGGACATCGTGGCGCGGCTGCTGCAGCCGCGGCTGCAGGCGCTGCTCGGCCAGACTGTCGTCGTCGAGAACCGCGCGGGCGCCACCGGCACGGTGGGTGCCGCCGAGGTGGCGCGCGCGGGCGGCGATGGCCACACCTGGCTCATCGCGCAGGACAGCCAGGTCATCACGCCCGCCATCATGAACCTGCCCTATGATGTGCGCCGCGACTTCGCGCCCATCATGCTGATCGGCCGCGGGCCGCTGGTGGTGACGGCGCATCCCTCCACGCCCTGGCCGAGCTTCCAGGCGCTGATGGCCGCGGCGCGCACGCAGCCGCCAGGCCGCATCACCTATGCCACCGCCGGCGTGGGGACGATGATGCATGTGGCGATGGTGCAGCTCTGCAACCTCGCGGGTGTGGAACTCACCCATGTGCCCTATCGCGGCGGCGCGCCCGCGCTGGCCGATGCGCTGGCCGGGCAGGTGCCGCTCTTCGTCACCAACGCGCCCGTCGGCGGGCCACATGTGCGGAGCGGCGCGCTGCGCGGCCTGGGCGTCACGACCGCGGCCTCCTGGCGTGACCTGCCGGGTGTGCCGAGCTTCCAGGAGCAGGGCGTGGCCGGCTTCGAGGCACCGACCTGGTGGGCCGTCTTCGCGCCCTCCGGCGTGCCGGCCGGCATCCGCGATCGGATGGCCGGGCTGCTCGCGCAGATCCTGGCGGAGCCCGAGACCCGCGCCCGCGTCGAGCAGCAGGGCATGGATGTGCTGGCCGTCTCGGGCGAGGGCTTCGCCAATTTCGCCGCGGCCGAGACCGAGCGCTGGGCGCGCGTGGTGCGCGCCAACAACATCCGCCTGGACGGGTGAGGGAGCGGAGCCTCCTTCGCCTGGCACCTCTCGCGCTGGGCACGCTGGTCGTGCCCTTCGACAGCGCGCTGAACGTGGCCTTCCCGGCGGTGACCGTGGCCTTCGCCCTGCCGCTGCCGGCGATCCAGTGGCTCATCATCGCCTATGTGCTGACCTATGGCAGCCTGATGCTGGCGGTAGGCCGCATCGGCGACATCTGGGGCCATGCGCGGGTGTTCCGCTGGGGCCTCATCACCAGTGCCGTGGCGCTGCTGCTGTGTTCCCTGGCGCCGAGCTACCCGCTGCTGCTGGCGGCCCGCGTGCTGCAGGGGATCAGCGCGGCGCTGGTCATCGGCTGTGGCGCCGCACTCGCCACCAGCCTCTACCCGGAGGCGATGCGCGCGCGCGCACTCGGCGCCTATGCGGCGAGCTTCGCGGCGAGCGCCGCGCTCGGCCCGCTGCTGGGCGGCGTGCTGGTGGAACTCTGGGACTGGCCCGCGGTGTTCTGGATCCGCGTGCCAGTGGCGCTCCTCTCGCTCTGGCTGATGCGGCACCACGTGACACCACCGCGCGACGGCCCGCGCGAGAGCTTCGACGGCCCGGGCGCGGTGCTGCTGGCACTCGGCATGGCGAGCCTGCTGCTGGCGATCAACCGCGCCTCGCTCCCGCTGTTCCTGCTGGCCGGGCTGGCGCTGGGCGGCTTCATCTGGCGCAGCCTCTCGGTCACGCGGCCGATCCTGGACCTGCGGCTCTTCCGCCGGCCTGGCTTCGCGCGGCTGAACCTGGCGAGCCTGCTGATCAACCTGGCCGGCTTCGCCGTGATGCTGCTGGCACCCTTCTACCTGGCGCGCATCGCCGCCCTGCCGCCAGCCTGGCTGGGCCTCGTGCTGGCGGGCGGGCATGGGGGGGCCATGCTGGGCTCGGCGCTCGGCGGGCGGCTCGGCGGCGGGGCGCGCGTGGCCTGGGTCGGCGCGCTGCTGGCGGGGATGGGCCTGCTCTCCGTCGCCTTCTGGAGCAGCGGGACGCCCCCTGCCCTGCTGCTGGCCTGCCTGCTGCTCCAGGGTTTCGGGATCGGTCTCTTCACCCTCGCCTATACCGACATGGTGACCGCCACCATGCGGCGCGAGGATCGCGGCGTGGCGGGCAGCCTGACCCTCCTGATGCGGACGCTGGGCGTGGTGCTCGCCGCCTCGCTCCTCACCCTGGTCTTCGGCGCGGGCGAGTCGCGGGCGCTGGCGGCCGGCGCCGCGCCGGAGGGCGCCTTTCTGGCGGGCTTCGCCTGGGGCTTCGGGCTGGCCGGGATACTGCCCTTGCTGGCCCTTCTGCTGATCCCGCGAAAAACCGCCTGACTGTCCCATGCGTCACTTGAACGGCTGTTCAGATGTGGCTATGTTTTCGCTCGTTGCGAGTGACTCGCAACTGGAGAGCACCATGGGTCGCGATTTCAGCCATATCGCCCGCCGCTGCGAGCGCGCCGTCGTCACCGCCTATCGCGAGCTGCGCGATGTGGGCACCACGGACATGGCCGCCTTCCAGGCCTGCACGACGCTCTATCGCGTGCACCACCCCGAGGCCTCGATCGCCGAGGCGCGGCGGCTGGTCGCCGAATGGGTGGACCATCACGTGACGCGGCAGAGCCTGGCCCCGGCCCCCGGTTGCGAGTGCGGGGACGACTGAGCCACCCTGGCGACGGGGCTACTCGATGAGAGGCGGCTGCTTCGCCCAGTCATAGCCCCGCGCCGCGCGCGCCCGGCCATATTCGAAAAGCGGGCCCATATAGGCCGGGTTGAAAGGCGTGGTGTAGGTCACGTCGAAATCGGCGCCGATGAAGGCGAGGTTGTATTCCACGTCGTCGCGCTGGGCGTTCAGCCAGATGCGCATCACGTCGTTCAGGCCGCTGGCGGCGATCATCGTCTCGACCGCGCGGCCGGCGATGCTCATGGTCCGGCGGTCGGTCGCGGCCCAGTTGGGGTCGAGACGGGCGTTGCGGATCACCCAGGCCCGGATCGGCTGCACCGGCAGGCGGCGCGCGATGCGCGCGCGCCGCGCCTGCGTCACCGCCACCGGATAGAGGAAGGCCTGGGCGAAGGCGCCGCCATCCACGTGCAGTTCCTGGTGGCGCGCGCCATCCAGCGTCACATCGAACAGCACGGGCGCGAAGGCGCCGGGAATGGAGGCCGAGGCCAGCATGATGCGGTGGATCAGCGCGGGGGCGCCCGGATGGCCGCTCGCCGCGATGGCGCCGACATTCCAGATCACCGGCAGTTGCGCATCGAGATCCGTGGTGCCGATCAGCAGCAGCCGGCCCTGGCGGTACCCCTCGCCGATGCGCGCGATCATCGTCGCGTCCAGCTCGCGCGCGATGGTGCGGAAGAGCGGCGTGGTGTCGGCCAGCCCGTCCGAGAGGACGCCCGTGATCAGGCTGCGCTGGATCAGGATGTCGGAGAGCGTGCTCTGCGTGTAGACCCGGCGCAGCGCCGGATCGTAGTCGGGGCCGACGAAGGCGAAGGGCGCGATCAGCCCGCCCGTGCTGACGCCGGTGACGAGCGCGAATTCCGGCCGCGTGCCCGATTGCGTCCAGCCGGTGAGCAGCCCCGCGCCGAAGGCCCCGTCATCGCCGCCGCCCGAGATGGCGAGCAGGTCGAGTGCCGGCATCATCCCGCCCATCGGGACGCCGAGGAAGGCGTGCCGCCGCTCCAGCGCCGCCATGAATTCGGCGACCAGTGGCCGCGTGCCCAGCGCCGGGAAGAAGCGCTCATTGGGGATGCCGAGCACGGTGGCGCGCCCGGTCTGGCCGCGCGGTACGGCGGGGCCGCGCTCCAGCGCCGCACAGGCGGAGAGGCTGGAGGCGCCCAGCAGGAGGGCGGCGCGGCGCGAGAACGGCATGGTCATGTCCTGGGCATTCGATTTCTTGATTGCGCCTGCCCAGCGCGCCGCCGTCAAGCCAGAGCCGCGCTCAGGTGGTCCCGAAGCCCGAACCGGCAACGCGATAGGCCTCACGCGGGGGGGCGAAGATATCGAGCACCTGGCAGCCCTCGGGGCCGGCGCGCATGGTGTGCGGAACCCCGCCCGGCGTGCGCCAGAAATCGCCCTTCTTCACCGGGATCTCCTCGCCGCCCTGGATGCGGATGGCGGTGCCCTCGAGGCAGACGCCCCATTGCTCCTCGGGGTGGGAATGCATCGTGCCCTCGCCATTGGGGGCGATGGTGACGACGGAGAGCATGGCGTGCTCGCCGGGGAAGATGCGCGTGGTCACACCCGGCGCCAGTTCGCGCGCGATGCCCTGCGTGACGTCGGCGAGGTTGTGGAAATGCTGAGCCTGGCTCATCGGACGTTCCTTGGTTGACTTGCGGCGCAACGGTTAGCCAGCGGTCGCGCGCTCGGCAAGCGCCCAGCCGATGGCGGCACGCGCCAGGGCCGCCACCGTATCCACCACCGGAAATTCCAGCGCTGGGCCGGCGGCCACCCCCAGCGGGATCTCCGTGCAGCCGAGCACGACGGCGGCCGCCCCTTCGGCGTGCAGGTGACGCGCGACCTCGGCCAGCGGCGCATAGGCCTCGGCCACGCGATTGGCCTTCACGAGGCCCACGGCCGGCATGACATGGCTTTCCATCAGCGCGTCGGAGGGCGTGATGCATTCGATGCCGAGCCGCTCCTGATAGAGGCGCATGGCGAGTGTCGCCGTCGTCCCCATCAGCCCGATGCGGCCCGAGGTCACGCCCTGGCGGCGGAGATCGGCCGCGGCGGCATCCACGATGTGCAGGATGGGCAGCGCGGTCGCGGCCTGCATCTGGTCGAACCAGCCATGGGCGGTGTTGCAGGGGATGGCGATGGCGCCGCACCCGGCCGCCTCCAGCCCGCGAATCCCGCGCATCAGCCAGGGCAGCGGGTCCTCGCCGCCATGCTTGCGGGCGGCGGTGCGGTCGGGCACGCGTGGGTCGGACCAGAGGATGGTCGGGATGTGGTCCTGGTCGCGCTCGGCGGGCGTTTCTAGCGTCAGCGCCTTCATGAACTCGGCCGAGGCAAGCGGCCCCATCCCCCCCAGCACACCCAGCATCCGCATGATCACCTTCCCCACTCCGTGGCGCAGGGCTTTGTCCGCCCGCGCGGCGCATCTGTCGAGGGTGCTTGTGGCGCGGGCGGACCCGCGCGAAGCTCGGCGCAAAGGGAGAATGCGCGATGAACCAGCCCTATGACCGGCATGCCGAATCGCTGGGCCATGTGGTCGAGCTGCAGCATGTGAACATCCGCGTGCCGGACCAGATCGCGGCCACGAATTTCTATATCAGCGGCCTCGGCCTCACGCGCGATCCGTATCTGATGACCGGCACCGACAACATGTGGGCCAATGTCGGCATCAGCCAGTTCCACCTGCCCGCGGGCGCGCCCCAGGTGCTGCGCGGCACCACGGCGCTGGTCCTGCCCGACCGCGCGGCGCTGCTGCGGCGGCTCTCGGCGCAGCGCAAGAACCTCGCCGGCACGCGCTTCGACTTCCGCGAGACCGAGGATGCGGTGGAGACCACCTGCCCCTGGGGCAACCGCATCCGCGTGCATGCGCCCGATGCGGCGCGCTTCGGGCGCATCACCCTCGGCATGCCCTATGTGGAGTTCGACGTGGCGCCGGGCACCACGCCCGGCATCGCGCGCTTCTACCGCGAGGTGCTGCAGGCGCCTGCGAGCGCCGAGGGCGGCGTGGCGCGCGCGCTGGTGGCGAACGGGCAATACCTGGTCTTCCGCGAGACCGACGCGCCGCAGCCCGATTACGACGGCCACCACATCCAGATCACGCTGGCGGATTTCGGCGGGCCGCATGCGCGCCTCAAGGCGGCGGGGCTGATCAGCGAGGAAAGCAACCCCTGGCAGTACCGCTTCCTCGACATCGTGGAGCCGGAGACGGGCAACGCGCTGTTCCGTGTGGAGCATGAGGTGCGGAGCATGACCCATCCGCTCTACGCGCGGCCGCTCGTGAACCGCAACGCGGCCATCAACAACCGCAACTACATGCCGGGCCACGAGGCGTGGCCGCATGCCATGCCGCCCGAGGCGCCGTGAACGCCGCGCGTCAGGCCGGATCGGAGCGCGGGCCGCGGCGCGGCCCCTCGGGCAGCTCCATGTAGTTGGCGGCGGAGGCGGCGCGGGCGAGCAGCGCGCGCAGCGCCGGGTTCTTCGCGCCATCCTCGGCCGTCAGCGCATCCATCGGGCAGAAGAACTCGTGCGCATGGGCGGTCTGCGTCGCCATGAAGCCGCGGAAGTGGCTGGGCTTCAGCGCGAAGAGCACGCGCGCATCGCGCACCGGGAGGACGAGGTCCGTCCGGGGCTCGGTCTTCAGCATGCGGATCAGGCGCCAGCGCGGGATGTTGTTGCCGGGCATGCCGGGCTGGAGCAGCCACTCGACCGGGCAGACGGCGAGGAGCGAGCCGGTGCTGGGCGCGAAGCGCGAGCGCTTGTCGAGCAGGTTCTGGTAGGTGCCGCAGGCCTCGATGCAGAGGATGTCCACATAGGGCTCGGCCGCCTTGGTGCTGAAATGGAGGTAGAGCCCGTCGGGCAGCGTCTTCAGCCGGTCGGCGCCGGGGAATTTCAGGTAGGGCTGGGTGATCTTGCGCTCAAGGTCGGGCCGCGCGCGCAGCCAGGTTCCCGGCTGCTTGAAGGAAGGCTCGAGTCCCGGCGGGCGCTGGGGCCAATGGCCGAGGCTTTGTCGCACCTGGTGGTCCAGCCTCTCTTCCTGAACGCGTCGCGTCGCCGCAACCATGACAGCCCCCCCTGGGAAAAAACACAACCTATGAGAGAAGATTGCTTTATCCACAGAGGTTCGCAAGGAAAATTAGGCTTTTTCTCCGCTTTTTTTAATTTTTTCGCATTCCTCATCATGAGATAAAGTGTGGCTTCAGCGAAAAAATCGAATTTTCATACCTTTGGCGGCAGTTTTTGACGTTATTTTTTGGCTACGGAACAGGCAAATCCTTACGTCAGATTGATTCAGTTACGTTAGGAATTCCCTCCCGTTCTGCTCGGATATGGCACCTTGGCCGACCCTGCCATCACCGCCGCCGAATTCACATCCTGGCCAGGCACGCCGCCCGTCCGCCGCCCCGTTCGCGCAGCCGCGCCACGTTGACCCGTCCTCAATTCCTGCGCATCAAGGCGCACGCGCTGGAGAGGTCTTCCGGCATGCCGTAGGGGGAAGCTGATGGGCGAGCCACCTTTTCGCGGATACCACGACATTGGCGGCCTGCCGGGCGGGCCCATCCAGCAGGACGAGCACCCCTTCGCCGAGTGGCAGAAGCTCTCCGAGGCCATGCGCGGCGCGCTGGAGCAGAAGGACCGCTGCGTCTCCCTCGACGAGATGCGCCGCGCTTTCGAGAGCTTCGGCGAACCGCTCTACGAGACGCTGGGCTTTTACGAACGCCGTGCCGAGGCGCTGACCCTGCTGCTGGACGAAAAGGGCCTGGTGGACCGCGCCGAGGTGCTGGCCCGCATGGATGCGCTGGCCGCCGGCCGCGGGCAGCGCGTGGACCATGCGGCGAAGACCGTTGCCCCCCTCGGCACGGAGGCCGGGTGATGCCCCGCTTCCAGCCCGGCGACACGGTGCGCGTGGTGGATCTGCACAAGCCCGGCCATGTCCGCATCCCCTTCTTCGTCCGCCAGAAGACGGGCGTGGTGGAGCGGCATTGCGGCGCCTATCCGAACCCCGAGGAACTCGGCCATGGCCGCCCCGGCCTGCCGCCGATTGATCTCTACCGCGTGCATTTCCGCCAGGCGCATCTCTGGCCCGACTATGTGGGGCCGGCGCATGACACGCTGGAGATCGAAGTCTACGACCATTGGCTGGTGCCCGCCTGATGCCCATCCCCTCCACCGTGCCGCCCACCCGCTTCTCGGCCGATGCGATCGACCCGAACCGCCCCGTGGTCGAGGGCCATCACGGTGCCGACTACTACGCGCTGATGACCGAGGCGCTGCACAAGATCCTGCTCGAGAAGCAGTTGCTGGCGGCGGCCGACACGGACCGCGTGATCGCGGCCCTCGAGGCGCCCAACGTCACCTGGGGGGCGCGCATCGTGGCGCAGGCCTGGCGCGACGAAGCCTATGCGCGGCGGCTGGTGGAGGATGGCTCCAAGGCGGCCGCCGAGCTGGGCTTCAGGATCAAGGAAGCCAAGCTCATCGTCGTGCGGAACACGCCTGCGCTGCACAACGTCATCGTCTGCACGCTGTGCTCCTGCTACCCGCGCTCACTGCTCGGCCAGCCGCCCTGGTGGTACATCTCGAAGAATTACCGCGCGCGCACGGTGCGCGAGCCGCGCCAGGTGCTTGCCGAATTCGGGCTGGAACTGCCGGCGGAGGTCGAGGTGCGCGTGCATGATTCCAATGCGGACATGCGCTACCTCGTGCTGCCCATGCCGCCGCCGGGTGCCGCAGAGCGGCCGGTGGAGGAGCTGGTTCCGATGGTCACGCGGCACATGCTGGTGGGGACGGCGGTGGTGGCCGCGTAGGCTTCACCCCTTCCTTACCACCTCCGGATACATCACCTTGTCGCCATGGGTGAACATCTTCGCGAGCTCCGCCTCGGTGATGACTTCCGGCGTCCGCCCATTCACCGCGCAGAGCTGCTCCACGATGATGTTGCGCTTCACCTCGCTCACCAGCACGCAGGTGCGGTGATAGGCCTCCGACAGCGTGCGGCCCAGCACGGTGAAGCCGTGGCGGCGCATGATGATGCAGTTCGTGTCCTGGATGAAGGTCTTGATCGGCGCCACATCCTCCTCGACGTTGATGGAGGCCGGCAGGTAATGGGCGGGCTTCTGCATGAGGAAGCCATAGGTCAGGCTGAAGGAGCGGATCTCCTCATAGCCCGCTGCCAGGAAGGCGATCGTCTCGTCATGATGCAGATGGATCACGCAGTTCACATCGGGGCGCAGCCGCAGGATCTCGCGGTTCATCTGGTGGCCGACGGTCGTGGCGCGCTCGCCGGCCAGGATGCGGCCATAGGGGATGTCGGTGATGACGAGATCCTCGACTTCCACTTCCTCCAGGCTGATGCCCTGGGGCTTGGCGTAGCAGATGCCCTGCTCGTAATCCGGGTGCGGCACGCGGATCACCATGCCGCCGACGCTGCTGTTCACGAGGCCGCGCGCGGCCAGGCGATGCGCGTATTTCACATAGTCGCCACTCACCTTGGGGTCGAAGCTCACGCGCGGGTCGGGCGTGAGTTCGTTCACGCGAAACGGGGGGTTCATGCCATCCATGGCGGTGTCTCCTGTTCGGGCCTATTCGGGACGGATGTCGAGGCGCTGGGCGAGCGCGCGCCAGCGGGCTGAGTCGGCGGCGATGCTGGCGGCGAAGGCGGCGGGCGTGGACATCACGGGCTCGATGTCGCTCGCGCGCATCTCGGCGCGGCCGGCATCGGTCAGGAAATGCGCGGCCAGCGCCTGCTGCATGCGGGTGGCGATGGCAGGCGGCAGGCCGGCGGGTGCGACGAGGCCATACCAGAAGACGGCGTCGAAGCCCGCGACACCCAGGCTCTCGAAGGTCGGCACGCCGGGCAGCAGGTTGGAGCGCTGCGTCACGGCGAAGGCCTTGAGCTGCCCGTCCCGCACCATGGCGGCGGAGGCGGGCGGATTGTCCAGCAGCGCGCCCACCGTCCCGTTCAGCAGGTCGGGATAGACCTGGGAGGAGCCGCGATAGGGCACGTGGTGCATCTGAAGCCCCGTCAGCAGCTCGAATTGCCGCGTCAGCAGGTAGCCCAGCGTGGTGACGCCGACCGAGGCATAGCTCACCTGCCCCGGCCGCGCCCGGACATGGGCCAGGAATTCGGCGAGGTTGTTCGCCGGGATCGCGCGGCCCGCCACCAGCACATAGGGCGTGGTGCCGAGCATGGTGATGGCGGTGAAGGAGGTGACGGGGTCATAGGGCACGTCGCGCTGCAGGACGGTCGCGACGGGATGCGTGCTCGTGGTGGCGACGCCGATGGTGTAGCCATCCGGCGTTGCGCGGGCGACGGCGTTGCTGCCGATGGTGCCGCCCGCGCCGGGCCGGTTCTCGATGACGATGGGCTGGCCCAGCGCCTCGGAGAGGCGCCGCGTCGCGATCCGCGCCGCGAGGTCCGTGCCGCCGCCCGCCGGGAAGGGCACGATGCAGCGGATGGGGCGGTTGGGCCAGGGCTCCTCGGCCGGGCTTGCCGTCTGGGCGCTTGCCACCGCGGGCAGCGCCAGCGGCGAGAGCAGGAGATGGCGGCGCTTCAGGCTCATCACACGGTCGCTCCTTGAAGGTCCGGACATGTTAGGCATGCGCCCGAGGTCACGCCAAGCGCGGGGCTTCCCTCAATTGGCGGTCGCCCCCGCCGCGCGGACGATGGGGCCCCATTTCGCCTCCTCGGCCCGCATGAAGGCGGTGTATTCGGCGGGGCCGAGCGGCCAGGGATCGGCGCCGAATTCGCGCAGCCTCCGGATCGTCGCGGGGTCCGCCAGCGCACGCAGGATGGCGGCGCTCAGCTTCTCGATCACCGGGCGCGGCGTGGCGCTGGGTGCGACCAGCCCATACCAGGAGGCGACATCGAAATCGGCGATGCCGGCCTCCTGCATGGTCGGCAGGTCGGGCAATTGCGACCAGCGGGTGGCGGAGCTCACCGCCAGGGCCTTCAGCATCCCCGCGCGGACCTGCTGGGCGGAGGCTGGGGCATTGTCGATGGCGAAGAGAATCTCCCCGCTCAGCACCGCCTGCATGTTGGGCGCCGTGCCGCGATAGGGGATGTGCGTCAGCTCCACGCCGATGCGCTGGCCGAACATCACGCCGCTGAGATGCGAGGAGGTGCCCACGCCGGCCGAGCCGAAGGTGGCCGCGCGCGGATTGGCGCGGATGAAGGCCACGAGGTCGGAGACGCTGTTGAACCCGCGCGAGGGCAGCGTGATCAGGCAATTGGGCATGGAGGCGATGCGCGCCACGCCCGTCAGGTCGCGATTGGGCTCGAAGCCCGCGCGGCGGTGGAGGTGCGGCCCGATGCCGTTGCTCGCGATGTGGTTGACCAGGAAGTTGTAGCCATCCGCCGGCGCCTGGGCGGCGATCTCGGCCGCCAGCATGCCGCCCGCCCCGGGCCGGTTGTCGAGCCAGAAGCCATGCGCGAGGCTTTCGCGCAGGCTCGGCTCCAGGATGCGCATGAAGATGTCGCTGGCGCCGCCCGGTGCGCCCCCCACGAGCACGCGCCAGGGCTTGTCAGGCCAGCTGGCGGCGGATTGGGCGGCCGCGTGGCCCGCCAGCACGAGGGAAGGGCCGCCGGCGAACAGCGCGCGGCGGGTTGCATGGGTCATGGCCTGTCCTCCCCTTGGTTGGGAGGCAGCCTGGGGCCTGGACGCCCCTGGATGCAAGAAATCCTACTCGGGGACGGCCTTGGCGATGGCCAGGAAGTCCTCGGCCACGAGGCTCGCGCCGCCCACCAGCGCGCCGTCCACATCGGGCAGGGCCATGATGGACGCCGCGTTGGAGGGCTTCACCGAGCCGCCATAGAGCAGCCGCGTGGTGCGCGCGGCCGGCCCGAAACGCTCCACCAGCGCGGTCCGCATGGTGGCGTGCATGGCGGCGATGTCGCGCTCGGTCGGTGTGCGGCCGGTGCCGATGGCCCAGACCGGCTCATAGGCGACGATGCCGCCGGCCGTGATGAAACCATAGGGGATGGAGCCGGCCAATTGCTTCTCCACCACCGAATCGGCCAGGCCCGAGAGGCGCTCGGCCTCCGTCTCGCCCACGCAGATGATGGGGATGAGGCCGGACGTCAGCGCCGCCTCGGTCTTGGCCAGGACGGCGGCGTCATTCTCGCCGTGGTTCGTCCGGCGCTCGGAATGGCCGAGGATGACATGCGTCGCCCCCACGTCGCGCAGCATCGCGGCACTCACATCGCCGGTATGGGCGCCGTGATGGGCCGCGTGGCAATCCTGCGCGCCCACGGCCACGCGGCTCCCCAGCATGAGGGCGGCCACCGTGTGAATGTGGATGAAGGGGGGGCAGATCAGAAGATCGGCATTCTCGGCCCCACCGCGCAGCGCCTCGGCCAGGCGCGCGGCTTCGCGCTGAGTGCCGTTCATCTTCCAGTTGCCCGCAATCAGCGGTCGAATCCCGGGTGTCATGGCTTTGCTCTTTCTGGTTGCGGGCATTGGACAGAAACCGCCCGCGTTTGGCAACCGGCCGGCAAACCGCTATTCGCCTGTGCATGATCACCGCAATGCGCCGGCTGGCCGGCACCTGGTTCGCCAAGCTCCTCTTCGTCCTGCTGATCCTCTCCTTCGCGGTCTGGGGGATCGAGGACATGCTGCGCAACATCGGGCGCGACACCGCCGTCGCCCGGGTGGGCGACGACGCGATCGAGGTCGAGGAGGCGCAGGAGGCCGCGCGGCGCGAGTTGCAGCGCATCCAGCGGCAGCTTCAGGGCCGGATGGAGCTGGATGCCCGCATTCGCCGCGCCGTCGCCGAACAGGCGCTGGAGGGCCTGGTGCTGGACCGCGTGCTGCGCCAGGAACAGGCGCGGATGGGGATCTCCGTGCCGGATGACGTGGTGCGGGACTACATCTTCCAGATCCCGGGCTTCGCCGGCCTGGATGGCCGCTTCTCGCGCGAGGTCTTCAACAACTTCCTCCGCAGCAATGAGATGACGGAGGCCCGCTTCCTCGACCTGCTGCGGACCGATCTGGGCCGCCAGCAGCTGGCCGGCGCGGTGCGCGCGGGCGCGGTCGCGCCCGAGGCACTGGGCCTTCGCATGCTGGCCTGGGCGCTGGAGCGCCGGACGGCCACGCTGGTCGAACTCCCCTTCGCCGAGGCGCCCGAGCCCGAGGCGCCGACCGAGGCGCAGCTCGCCCGCTATCACGAGAACAATGCCCGGCAATTCTCGACGCCCGAATATCGCGACGTGGCGCTGGCGACGCTCAACGCCGCCCGCCTGATGGGCGAGGTGCAGGTGAGCGAGCGCGACATCGAGGACGCCTATGCCGCCAACCGCGCCCGCTACGAGACGCCCGAGAAACGTGAGGTCTTCCAGGCCGTGATGCAGGATGAGGCGGCGGCCCAGGCCATCGCAACCGCCTGGCGCCAGGCGGCGGATTTCGCCGCGATCGAGCAGGCGGCGCAGGCGGCGGGGGGCATGGCCACCGCGCTCGGCCTCTCCAGCCGCGCCGACCTGCCTTTGCCCGCGCTGGCCGATGCCGCCTTCGCGCTCACGCCCGGCGATGTCTCCGCCCCGGTGCGGACGCCCTTCGGCTGGCATGTGCTGCGCGTCGGCAGCGTCGAGGCCAGCGCCGAGCGCAGCCTGGACGAGGTGCGCGACGAACTCCGCGCCGAAATCCAGGCCGAACGCGCCGCCGACCTGGCCTTCGAGCGGGTGAACCGCGTGGAGGATGCGCTGGCCGGTGGTGCCAGCCTGGCCGAGGCCGCGCGCCGCTATGGGCTCGGCTATGTCGAGGCGCGGCTGGATGCGACCGGCCGCGCGCCGGACGGCGCGGAGGTGGCGCTGCCCGTGGCCCCCACCGTGCGCGCCCCCGTGCTGCGCGCCATCTTCACCGCCGAGCGCGGCGCCCCGCCCCGCCTGCAGGAGGGCGAATGGGGCTTCATCGCGCTTGACGTGCGTGAGATCACACCGCCCGCCTTGCGCCCGCTGGACACGGTGCGCGAGCAGGTTGTGGCCGGCTTCCTCGCCGCCGCGCGCCGCCGCTGGCAGGAGGAGCGCGCGGCCACCCTGCTGGCCGCGACCCGTGCCGGCCAGACCCTCGCCGCGGCCGCCGAGGCGGCGGACATCAAGGCCGAGGAGCTGGGCCCCTTCCCGCGCGAGCCCGGCGGCGGCAACCCCATGCCGCGCGACCTGCTGGCCCCGGTCTTCGAGCTGGCCCCCAACGCCACCACCATGATCGAGCGCGCGCAATCCTTCGCCGTGATGCAACTGCTCAGCGTGACGCCTGCCGATCTCTCGGGCGAGGCGGCGCAACTCGGCGCGCTCAGGAGCGAGACGGCGCAGGCCATGGCGGAGGATTTCGAGACGCAATACCAGGCGGCCCTCAGGGCGCGCGCCAATGTGCGGATCAATCCGCGCCTGGTGGACCAGATGGCGGGGAATTGACGTGACGGGCTTCGCCGAATTCCGCGCGGGCTTCGAGGCCGGGCAATCCCGGCTCCTCTGGCGCGAACGCGTGGCCGATCTGGAAACGCCGGTCGGCAGCTTCCTCAAGCTGGCGCATGGCCAGCCGCATTCCTTCCTCCTGGAGAGCGTGGAAGGCGGCGCCGCGCGCGGCCGCTTCTCGGCCATCGGCCTCGCACCTGACCTGATCTGGCGCTGCCGGGACGGGAAGGCGGAGTGCAACACCCAGGCGCTCGCCGCCCCCCACGCCTTCGAGCCGGAGGCGCTGCCGCCGCTCCAGGCGCTGGCCGAGCGCATCGCCGCCATCCGCACCACCCTGCCGCCCGGCCTGCCGCCGATCTCAGCGGGCCTCTTCGGCTATCTGGGCTATGACATGGTGCGCCAGATGGAGCGCCTGCCGGCCACCAACCCCGACGTGCTGGGCATCCCCGAGGCGGTGATGATCCGCCCGACCCTCGTCGCCGTCTTCGACCATGTGCGGGATGCGCTGACGCTGGTCACCCCCGTCTGGGCCGATTGCGGGCTGGACGCCGAGGCCGCCTGGGCGCTGGCGCAGTCGCGCCTGGACGAGGCCGAGGCCGCGCTGGACCGCCCCCTGCCCCGCCCGGCGCCCCCGGCCCGGCTGCCGGCGCCGCCCGCGCCGACCTCGAACTTCACGGCCGAGGGCTACATGGCGGCCGTCGAGCGCGCGCGGGAATATATCCGCGCGGGCGATGCCTTCCAGATCGTCCCCAGCCAGCGCTTCTCGGCGCCCTTCGCGCTGCCGCCTTTTGCCCTGTATCGCGCGCTGCGCCGGATCAACCCCGCGCCCTACCTGACCTTCTTCGATTTCGGCGGCTTCGCCACCGTCGGCGCCTCGCCGGAGATCCTGGTGAGCGTGAAGGAGGGCGAAGTCACCATCCGCCCGCTGGCCGGCACGCGCCGCCGGGGTGCGACGCCCGAGGAAGACCTGGCGCTGGAGGCGGAGCTCCTGGCCGACCCGAAGGAGCGCGCGGAGCACCTCATGCTGCTCGACCTCGGCCGCAACGATGTGGGCCGTGTGGCCGCCATCGGCACGGTGAAGGTGACGGCGCAGTTCCGCATCGAGCGCTATTCGCAGGTCATGCACATCGCCTCCGAGGTGCGCGGGCGGCTCCGCCAGGGGCTTTCCGCGCTGGATGCGCTGCAGGCGGGCTTCCCCGCCGGCACGCTCTCGGGCGCGCCCAAGGTGCGCGCCATGGAGATCATCGAGGAGCTGGAACCCTCGCGGCGCGGCCTCTATGCGGGCGGCCTCGGCTATTTCGGCGTGGATGGCAACATGGATGTCTGCATCGCGCTGCGCACCGCGCTGGTGAAGGAGGGCGTGCTGCATGTCCAGGCCGGCGCCGGCGTGGTGGCGGACAGCGACCCGCGCGCCGAGCATGAGGAATGCATCCAGAAGGCCAAGGCGCTGTTCCGCGCGGCCGAGGAAGCGGTGCGCTTCGCCGCTGGCGGGCGGTAGCGCGCACTTGCCGCCCTGGCGCGCCCGCGCCAGCATGCGCCCATGCAAGACGCGCTGACCGACCTCCTCACCGAGCACGAGACCGGCTTCGCCGTCGGCGTGCTGGGCGCGATCGGCGAATTCATCCGCGATGAGGGCGAGCCGGTGGTGGAAACGCCGCTCGGGCGGCTGACCGCGCGCGGCGGAATCGCCATCCGTCTGGCGCGCGCCGAACCGCGCCTCATCGCCTGGGAGGAACCCTCGACCGATCCACGCCTCTGGAAGCAGGCGGCGGCGCTGATCCTGCCGGAGGAGGAGGCAGCGATCGGCGGCAATGCGGCCGTGACGGAACTCGGCCCCGACAACCAGGCACTGCGCGAGGAGGACCGGACGGCGGAACTCTTCGACATGGGCGTGGGCTTCGCGCATCTGCGCGCCTGCGTCCGCACCTCGGATCCCGCGCTGATCCGGGTGCTGCGCGATTCCTGCGGCATGCCGCTGCTGGACCGCGACAACCCGGCGGCGATGGCGATCATCCACCACTCGCCGCACCGCGTCTTCGTCTCGAAGCTGGCGCGGATCGAGGTCTTCCAGCCCATCCCGCCGCCGGATGGCCGCTCGCCCGAGGGGCCGCACACACATCTGCTGCCCAAGCTGCTGGGCACCGGGCGCGCCCATGCGGCGACCAGCCCCATCCCCGAGGGCTGGGTGAGCGTGCTCGACATCTTCCCCGCCCACCCGATGCGCACGCCGATGCTGGAGCCCCGCCCCTTCGACGCGGCGCGGCATGCGGGTTTCCAGGCGCTGCTGGCCCGCTTCGGCCTGCCGGAGCTGCTGGCCGCCAAGGCGGAGGCGCGGCGCACCGGGGCCGAGGCGGGCCATGACCGCCACGCCCGCGCCGCCGCGAAGGTCGCGCTGCGGCAGATGGCGGCGGAGGCAGGATTGCAACCGGCGTAAGCCGGGCGGATGATCCGGCATCGGAACCGAAGAAGGGTCATCGCATGCGTCGCCTCGCCCCCCTCGCCCTGCTGGTTGCCCTCGCGGGCTGCCAATCCACCGACCAGCTCCTGGCGGGCGGCGACGCCCCGGCGATCCGCACGGCCGAGGCGCGGGCGCGCTTCGAGATGAACTGCCCGGCCGCCCAGGGCAGCGTTCTGTCGAGCCGCGTCGTCATCCCCGAGGATCTGCGCCGCGCCGTCGAACGCGCGGAATACACGGTGGGGGTGGCGGGCTGCGGCCAGCGCGCCGTCTATATCGTGGGCTGCCCGCTGGGCGATCCCAATTGCATCGCGATCCGGCAGGACCGGCCGGCGGGCTGAGGCTTTCGGCTGCGCGGATGATTTACCGCCTCGGCGTTCCGCCGCGGCGGATCATGCGCGAGATTGCTGCGCGGATGATTCACCGCCTCGGCGTTTCGCCGCGGCGGATCATGCGCGAGATTGCTGCGCGGATGATTCACCGCCCCGGCGTTTCGCCGCGGCGGATCATGCGCGAGGTTGACGCAGGCGGCGGCGGGCGGGCAGTTTGCCCGCATGCTCCTGCTCATCGACAATTACGACAGCTTCACCTTCAACCTGTACCACTTCCTGGGTGACCTGGGGGTGGAGCCGGTGGTGCGCCGCAACGACGCGCTGACGGTGCAGGACGTCTTCGCGCTCCGGCCCGATGCGGTGATGCTCTCGCCCGGCCCCTGCACGCCCAATGAGGCTGGCATCTGCCTCCCCCTCATCGCCGCCTGCGCGGAGGCCCGCCTGCCGCTCATGGGCGTCTGCCTGGGCCACCAGGCGATCGGCCAGGCCTTCGGGGGCAATGTCATCCGCGCGCCCGAGCCGGTGCATGGCAAGGTCTGGGACGTGCTGCATGAGGGGCGCGGCGTCTTCGCGGGCCTGCCCTCGCCCTTCCGGGCCACGCGCTACCACTCGCTGATCGTGGAGCGGTCAAGCCTGCCCGCCGCGCTGGACATCACGGCGGAGACGGAGGATGGGCTGATCATGGGCCTCAGTCATCGCGAACTGCCCATCCATGGCGTGCAGTTCCACCCCGAGAGCATCGCCTCCGAGCATGGGCATGCCATCCTGAAGAACTTCCTGGCGGCCGCCCGCGTCGCGGCCTAGCCCCCGCCCGGCTGGACAGAAGCGGCCATCCGCGCCAAACCGCGTGCCGATCCATCATCCGCACGGAGTCCGCCGCCATGTCCCCGGCCGCGTCCAATACCTTCGAGACCATCGCCGACATCATCGCCGAGACGGCGAGCGTGGACCGGGCGAAGATCACGCCCCAGGCCCATGTCATCAATGACCTGGGCATCGACAGCCTCGACTTCCTCGACATCGTCTTCGAGATCGACAAGCGCTTCGGCGTGAAGGTCCCGGTCGAGGCCTGGACCGAGCAGGTGAACAGCGGCAAGGCCCCGGCCGAGCAGTTCTTCATCCTCGGCGCGCTGTGCGATCGCATTGACGAGCTGGTCGCGGCCAAGCAGGGCTGAGGACCTTGCGCCTCGAATATTTCGAGATGGTGGACCGGGTGCTGGCGCATGACGCGACCACCCTCACCGCCGAGGCGCGCGTGCCCGATGCGAGCCCGGTCTTCGAGGGGCATTTCCCCGGCTTCCCCATCCTGCCCGGCGTGCTGATGATCGAGGCCATGGCCCAGGCCAGCGGTTGGCTGATGGTGGCGCGCAGCGGCTTCACCCGCATGGCGCTACTGGCCCAGACGCGCGAGGCCAAGATGCGCGGCATGGTCAAGCCCGGCGCCGTCCTCACCATCGCGGTGGAGCTGCTGCAGGAGAGCTCCGGCTATGCCGAGCTGCGCGGCGCGCTCACCGAGGCCGGGCGCAAGGTGGCCGAGGCGACGCTGCGCCTGCAGACCCTGCCCTTCCCGGCGCCCGAGCTGGAATCCGCCGTGCGCGCCCGCGCTTCCGTGATCGGTCTCGCCTGATGCTGCGCCCCGTCGCCATCACCGGCATCGGCCTCGCTTCCTCGCATGGCGAGGGCCGGGCGGCGCATGCCGCACTCCTGGGCGGCGCGGCCCCGGTGCTGGACGAAGTGAGCTTCGCCCCCCACCCGGTCCATCCCCTGCCCGCTTTGCCCTTCGAGGCCGCGATCCCGCGCCGCGAGATGCGCCAGATGGAGCAATGGCAGCGCCTCGGCGTCTACACCGCCGGCCTCGCCATCGACGATGGGGGCCTCCGCGAACGCGTGTCCGAGATGGACCTGCTGGTCGCCGCCGGCGGCGGCGAGCGCGACTGGAAGCTGGACGAGCAGATCCTGGCCGCGGCGCCGGATGAGGTGCAGCGGCACCGCATGCTGCTGGACGGGCTGCGGCCGACGCTCTTCCTGGCGCAGCTCTCCAACCTCATGGCGGGCTCGATCTCCATCGTCCACAACGTCGCCGGCTCGTCCCGCACCTTCCTGGGCGAGGAGATCTCGGGCGCCGAGGCGCTGCGCGTGGCCGCCGCGCGTGTCGCGACCGCCACCTCCGACCTCTGCCTGGTGGGCGGCGCCTTCGCCTCCGAACGGCCCGAGGTTCTGCTGCTCTTCGCCATGGGCGATGTGCTGCATGCCGGCCCCTGGCTGCCCCTGCCCGAGCGGCGCGGCATCGTCTTCGGCAGCGCCGGCGCCTTCCTGACGCTGGAGCCGCTGGAGCGGGCCACGAAGCCGGCCGCCATCCTGCGCCATGTGGCGACCGACCAGGGCCGGCCGGAGGGCCGCGTGGCACGCCTCGCGGCCCTGCTGGCCGCAACACCCGCGCGCGCGGGCGGCTGCATGGTGATCTCGACGGCCAGCGGCGCCGAGGCCGCGACGCGGGACGAGCTGACCGCCCTCGGCTTGGCCCCCGATCTCTTCTCGGCCGATCTCCTCGGCCACCTGGTCGAACCCGCCTTCCCGGCCGGCGTGGCACTCGCGGCACTCGCCATCGCGGAAGGCCGTGCGAAGCAGGTGCTCGTCACCGGCGCCGGGCAATGGCGCGGCGAGGCCGTGGCCCTGCTGGAGGCGCCCTGATGAACAAGCGCATCGCCATCACCGGGCTGGGCATGGTGACCGCGCTGGGCTTCGGCGCCGAGGCGAATTGGGCGGCCATGGTCGCCGGCCGCTCGGGCATCCGCCGCATCACGCGCTTCGACACGACCGGCATGCGCGCCAGCATCGCCGGCTGCGTGGATTTGCCGGAGGACAAGCCGGGCCTGCCGCTTTCCGTCTCCGCCCGCGCGCAGCGCCTGGGCGAGGCCGCGGTGGGCGAGGCGCTGGCCCAGGCAGGCCTTGCCGCGCCCTTCGACGGGCCCCTTTGCATCGGCATGCCGCCGGTCGAGATCGAATGGCCGCAGCGCGCGGGCTTCGGTGGCACGACCTATGCCGGACTGATCCAGGCCGCGGCCGGGCAGCAGGCGCTGTATGAGGAGTTCCTCTTCGGCGGTGCCGCGACCCGCATCGCCGAGCGCTTCGGCACGCGGGGCGTTCCGCAGGTGGTGACCACCGCCTGCGCCTCCGGCGCCTCGGCCATCCAATTGGCGCTGGAGGCCATCCGCCGCGGCGAGGCGAAGATGGCGATCGCCGCCGGCAGCGAGGCCAGCCTGCAGCCCGAGACGCTGATCCGCTTCGGCCTGCTCCAGGCGCTCTCGACGCGCAATGACGACCCGGAGGGCGCCTCGCGCCCCTTCACCCTCTCGCGCGACGGCTTCGTCATGGCCGATGGCGCCGGCGCCCTGATCCTGGAGGATGAGGACCACGCGCGGGCGCGCGGGGCCAACATCCTCGGCTATGTGCTGGGCGCGGGCGAGGCGGCCGACACCTTCCACCGCACGCGCTCCGCGCCCGACGGCTCGGCCATCATCCGCTGCATGCAGCGCGCCCTGGATGATGCGGGGCTGACGCCGGCCGAGATCGGCTATGTCAACGCGCATGGCACCTCCACGCCCGAGAACGACAAGATGGAGGCGATGGCGGTGCGCGCGCTCTTCGGCGACGCGCCGCCGCCGCCCGTGGGTTCGACCAAATCCATGATCGGCCACACGCTCTCGGCCGCGGGCGCGATCGAGGCCGGAATCTGCCTGCTGGCGCTGCGCCACCAGATGCTGCCGCCCACCATCAACCAGGCGGATGTGGACCCGGATCTGGGCGTGGACACCATCCCCGTGGCGCGGCCGCACAGCTTCCGCGCCGCCCTGTCCAATTCCTTCGGCTTTGGCGGCCAGAACGTGGCCGTGGTGATCGGCGCCGCCTGAGGCGGTCAGCCGAGCAAGGCCCGCAGCGCGGCGAGCAGCGGTTCCGGCATGGCCGGCTTGGCGATCAGGGGCCGGTCGTGCATCGCGGCGGGCAGGTGCTCCACGCCGTGGCCGGAGAGGAAGGCGAAGGGCACGTCCTGGGCCGCCAGCGCCTCGGCCACCGGCAGGCAGGTGACGCCGCCCAGATCGAGATCGAGCAGCGCCGCATCCGGCGGCCCTTGCGCGATGAGATCGAGCGCCGGAGCCACGGCATGGGCCGGGCCCATCACCTCGAAGCCTTCGAGGGCCAGCAGTTCCGCCATGTGCAGCGCGATGAGCGGCTGGTCCTCGACCAGGAGGATACGCGCGCCCATCGCGTCAGCCGGCGAGGGCCGCAAGCACCGCATCGCCCATGGCACGGGTGCCGATCACCGTCTCGCCTTCCGCGGCGATGTCGCCGGTGCGGGCGCCTTTCGCCAGGGCCTGCTCCACCGCCCGCTCCAGGGCCGCCGCGTCCTCGGGGCGGTTGGCGCTCCAGCGCAGCAGCATGGCGACGGAGAGGATGGCGCCCAAGGGGTTGGCGATGCCCTGCCCCGCGATGTCGGGCGCCGAGCCGTGGATGGGCTCGTAGAGCGCGCGGCGGCGGCCCGTGGCATCGGGGGCGGAGAGCGAGGCCGAGGGCAGCATGCCGAGCGAGCCGATGATGGCGCCGGCCGCATCGCTCAGCAGGTCCCCGAAGAGGTTGTCGGTCACCAGCACGTCGAAGCGGCCGGGCGCGCGGGCGAGCTGGATGGCGCAATTATCGGCCAGCATGTTCTGGAATTCCACATCGGGAAATTCCTCGCGATGGATCTTGCCCACCACCTCGCGCCAGAGGGCGCCGGCCTCCATCACATTCGCCTTGTCCACGCTGGTCACATGGTTGCGCCGCGTGCGGGCGAGCTGGAAGGCGAAGCGAGCGGCGCGGGCGATCTCGGCCTCGGTGTAGCTGTGCGTGTTGATCCCCCGCCGCGTGCCATCGGGCAACGTCTCGACGCCGCGCGGGGTGCCGAAATACATGCCCGCCGTGAGTTCGCGCACGAAGCAGAGATCCACGCCCTGCGTGATGCGCGGCTTGTAGGGGCTGGCCTCGGCGAGTGCCGCCGGCATCCGCACCGGGCGGAGATTGGCGAAGAGGTCGAGCGCCTTGCGCATCCGCAGCAGCGAGCCCTTGCGCCGCTCCTCCGGCGGGACCACGCCCTGCTGGTCGATGGAGCCAGTGGCGCCGAAGAGGATGGCATCGGCCGCTTCGATCTGCGCCCAGGTCTCGTCGGGCATCAGCGTGCCGTGCTTGTGCCAGTTCACGATGCCGAAATCGCGCTCGATCAGCGTGAGGGCGAGGCCGCGATGCTCGGCGAACCAACGCAGGACGCGCACGGCCTCGGCCGTGACCTCGGGGCCCACGCCATCGCCGGGCAGGACGAGGACCTTCATGCCACATTCTCCCAGGCCCAGCCGCGCTCGGCGCGGTCCTTGGCCTTCCAGGCCTCGATGGCATCGGCGTGCTTCATCGTGAGCGCGATGTCGTCCAGCCCGTGCAGCATCGCCTCGCGCTTGCGCTGGTCCACGGT
Source organism: Sediminicoccus sp. BL-A-41-H5 (assembly GCF_050632405.1). Classification (NCBI taxonomy): domain Bacteria; kingdom Pseudomonadati; phylum Pseudomonadota; class Alphaproteobacteria; order Acetobacterales; family Roseomonadaceae; genus Sediminicoccus; species Sediminicoccus sp. BL-A-41-H5. The sequence goes on from NZ_CP192601.1 coordinate 771,495, forward strand.
GAAGGGAATGGCCTCGCCGGAGGGGGTGATGACCACCTGGCGCTCCAGGTCCACCGTGGTGCGGGCATTGCCGGGGCTGGCCTGGGTTTCCTCCGCGATGCGGCGCACCACCTCGATCGGCAGCTTCACAGGCAGCAGCCCGTTCTGGAAGCAATTGGAGAAGAAGATATCGCCGAAGCTGGGGGCGATGACGCAGCGCACGCCCATGCCCATCAGCGCCCAGACCGCGCCCTCGCGGGAGGAGCCGCAGCCGAAGTTTTCCGCCGCCAGCAGGATGGGGCTTTCTCGATAGGGCGCCTGGTTCGGGATGAAGTCGGGATTGTCACGGCCGTCGGGCAGATAGCGGCGGCGCTCGAAGGCATGGACCCCGAGACCCTTGCGGCCGGTGCCGACCAGGCGCTGGATCGGGATGATCACATCCGTGTCCACATTGGCCTCCATCAGCGGGATGGCGCAGCCGGTGACGGATTGGAAGTTTTCCATCTCAGAAGCTCCTCACATCCACGATGGCGCCGGCGAGTGCGGCGGCCGCGGCCATGGCGGGGGAGGCCAGATGGGTGCGCGCCCCGGTGCCCTGGCGGCCCACGAAATTGCGGTTGGAGGTGGAGACGCAGCGCGCGCCATCGGGCACGGATTCGCCATTGGCCGCGACGCAGAGGGCGCAGCCTGGCTCGCGCCATTCGAAGCCGGCCTCGCGGAAGCGGTGGTGCAGCCCTTCCGCCTCGGCTTCGGCCTTCACCGTCTCGCTGCCCGGGACCACCCAGGCGGTGACGTGATCGGCCTTCCTGCGGCCCTTGATGACCGCGGCGGCGGCCCGCAGGTCGGAGAGGCGGGAATTGGTGCAGGAGCCGATGAAGACCCAGTCCACCCGCGTGCCCTCCAGCTTCTGGCCGGGCTGCAGGCCCATATAGTCGAGAGCGGCTTCCCAGGCGGCGCGCTTCGCGTCATTCGGCGCCTCGCGCGGATCAGGCACATGGGAGGTGACGGCGGCGACCTGCTCGGGGCTGGTGCCCCAGGTGATCTGCGGCGCGATGTCGCGCATGTGGATGACCTCGTCGCGGGTGAATGTCGCGCCGGGGTCGCTGGGCAACTCGCGCCAGTCGCGCAAAGCGGCCTCCCAGGCGGCGCCCTTCGGCGCATATTCGCGGCCGGCGAGGTATTCGAAGGTGACGTCATCCGGCGCCACCATGCCGACCTTGGCCCCCATCTCGATGGAGAGGTTGCAGAGTGTCAGGCGCTCCTCCATCGACAGCGCGCGCACGGCGCTGCCGGCGTACTCCATCGCCATTCCGGTGCCGGCGGCGGCACTGAAGCGGCCGATGGCGGCAAGGATCATGTCCTTCGCGGTGACACCGGGCGGGCGCTCGCCCTCGAAGCGGATGCGGAAGGTGCCCGGCCGGCGCTGCGGCAGGGTCTGCGTGGCCAGCGCATGGCCCAGTTCGCTGGCGCCGATCCCGAAGGCCATGGCCCCCACGCCGCCATTGGTGCAGGTGTGGCTGTCGCCGCAGGCGAGCGTCAGGCCCGGCAGCACGATGCCCAATTCGGGCGCGATGACATGGACGATGCCATTGCCCGGCTTGTTCAGGTCGAACATGCGCACGCCCTCGGCGGCGCAGCGTTCGCGCAGCGAATTGATCAGGCGCTCGCCCTTCGGATAGCTCGCGGCCGTGCGGCCGGGTGCCGAGGAGACGGCGTGGTCCGGCGTGGCGAAGACCTTCTTCGGCTCGGCGACGCGGCGCCCGGCTTCGGCCAGTTCCGCCATGGCGCGGCCGCCGCTCAGATCATGGACCAGGATGCGGTCGAGATAGAGCAGCGACCAGCCTTCCCCGAGATCGGCGATGACGTGCCGGTCCCAGATCTTGTCGAACATCGTTTTGGGCATCGTCCCCTCCCGAGGGATCACTGCGTCTCTTGAAGTGCGGCGGTGACGATGGCGTCATCCACGCAATGTGCATAGCCGGGCGCCCGCTGGATGGCGCCCGCGCTGAGCATGGCCGATTCGAGGCGGTTCCACGGCTCTGGCGGGAAATGCGGGTCCTTCGTCCAGATGCCAAGACCGCGATAGCGGGCGATGCAGAGGGCGAGCAGCGCCTGGTCCATGCCCTCGAAAAAGCCCGCGATGGTGGCGGCGATCTCCTCCGGCGTGGCGGCCATGAACCAGGCCTGCGTCGCGGCCAGGCCACGGATCATCGCGCGGAACTCCGGCGCGTATTCGGCGATGTTGGCGGCCGTCGAATAGAAGGTGGTGTAGCTGGTGGGCCCGCGCGAGGCCGCCGCATGCCAGACATGGCCGGTGCCGTCCCGCTCCATCTGGCTGGCGAAGGGCTCGAAAAGCTGGGCCGCGTCGAGGCGGCCTTCCATCACGGCGGCGGCATTGGCGGCCATGGGCTGGTCGGTCACGCGGGCGATGCCGTCGGGGTCCAGGCCGGCGCGGCGGATGTCGTCCTGCAGGGTCCACCAGGGGGTGGGCACCTCGCTCACCGTGCCGAGCTTCATCCCCTCGAGGTCGGTCAGCTTGAAACCGGGGCGCGGCGCGCGGCCGATCAGGAAGAAGGGGTCGCCCAGGATGGCGGCGCCGAAATTGCGCAGGGGGGAATCGGGGTCGGCATTGTGCGCCAGAAGGATTCGCATGGGCCCGCCCCAGGCCAGATGCGCGTGGCCCTCCAGCACCGCATCCTTGGCCAGCGATGGCTGGGTGCCGGCGCGGACCGTGACGCTCACACCCGCCTGGGCATAGGCGTCGCGCGCCAGGGCTGCGTAGTAGGGGGCGTAGAAGACGGCCCGGAAGGGCTCTTGCAGGGTGATCTGGCGCATCCCGGCATCCTGCGGCACGGGCCGTGGGGGATCAACCGAGGTTGCTCCCCGCGGCCCGCGATTGCTGCCGGGCTGATTCACATCTTTGGCGATTCCACCAAAGCCGATCAGACTGGACGCACCGCCAAGAGAGGCCCCGTCATGCTGCACCGCCGCCACCTGCTCGCCGCCGCCACGCTCACGCCTGTTGCCGCGCAGGCGCAGTTCACGCGGCCGTTGCGCCTCATCATCCCGGTCGGAGTCGCGGGCGTGACGGATGTGGTGGGTCGCATCCTGGCGGAAGGCATGCAGGGGCAACTCGGCCAGCCCATCGTGCCGGAGAATGTGGTGGGCGCCGGCAGCACCGTCGGCGCGGCCGCCTTCCACCGCGCGGCGAATGACGGGCAGACCCTCTTCATCGGCACCAACAACCACCCGGTGATGCGCGCGGTCTATCCGAATTTCCCGCATGACCCCGTGACCGATTTCGTGGCCGTCGCCGGCATTGGCCGGCAGCCCTTCATCCTCGCCGTTCATCCCGACGTCCCGGCGAACGACCTGCCCGGCCTGCTGGCCTGGCTGCGGGCGCGGGGCGAGGCGGCCAATTACGGCTCGGCCAATCCCGGCGCCACGAACCATCTGGCGGGCGAGTTCTTCAAGCAGCTCTCCGGCACGCAATTCACCATCGTGCCCTACCGCACCGCCGCCGCCGCCGTGCAGGACCTGCTGGCGGGGCGGATGAACTTCTCCATCGACAGCCCGACGCTGATGATGCCGCTGATCCGCGACGGCAAGCTCAAGCCCATCGCCGTGACGAGTGCCGAGGCCTCGGCGCTGGCCCCCGGCCTGCCGCCCATCGCCAGCGCCCTGCCCGGCTATGACCTGACCGCCTGGCAGGTGCTCTTCACCCGGCCGGGCGGGCCGGAAGAGGCGCGGCGGGCGGTGCAGGCGGCAGCCCTGGCCGCCGTGGCTGATCCGGGGGTGAAGGCCAGGCTGCTCGCCGCCAATGTCGAGACCTGGCCCGACCCCTCGCCCGAGGCCGCGGCGCGGCATGTGGCCGCCGAAGTCGCGCGCTGGGCGCCGATCGTGGCGCGAATCACCCCCGGCTGAAGCCCCTTGGGTTGACCATCCGCCGCCCCGCCCCGATCTTCGGGGCGGGAGGGCGCAAGGCCATGTTTTCACTGCGAGGCCGCAAGGCCTTCATCACCGGCGCCTCGGGCCTGCTGGGCGCGCATTTCGCACGTGTGCTGCATGCGGCCGGCGCCCAGGTGGTCCTGGCCGCGCGGCGCATCGAATCCTGCGAGGCGCTGGCGCGGCAACTGGGGCCGGAGGCAAGCGCCATCCGCCTCGACGTGCAGGATGAGGCGAGCATCGCCGCCGCCTTCGAAGCGGCACCCGATTGCGACATCCTGGTGAACAATGCCGGCATCGCGGCGACCAAATCATTCCTCGATCACAAAGCGGCGGATTTCGACCAGGTGGTCTCCATCAACCTGCGCGGCGCCTTCCTCGTCGGCCAGGCGGCGGCGCGGCGGATGGTGGCGAACAAGACCGGCGGCTCCATCATCAACATCGCCTCCGTGCTGGGTGAGCGCGTGATCCCGGGCGTGGTCGGCTACACCGCCGCCAAGGCCGGGCTGATCCAGATGACGCGGCAGATGGCCGTCGAACTCGCGCGCCACGACATCCGCGTGAATGCGATCGCACCCGGCTATATCGCCTCCGACATCAATGCCGATTTCTTCGCCTCGGACGCGGGCCAGGCGATGATCAAGCGGATCCCCCAGCGACGCCTGGGCAAGGCGGAGGACCTGGACGGACCGCTGCTGCTGCTGGCGTCCCGGGCCGGCGCGCACATGACGGGCAGCGTCATCACCGTGGATGGCGGCCACAGCATCAATCCCCTCTGAAAGAGCACTTCCATGGACTTCACCCTCGACGCCAAGAGCGAAGCCAAGCGCCAGGGCGTGCGCGCCTTCGTGCAGGACCGGCTGATCCCGCTGGAGCGCGACCCCAAGAGCTATGACCACCACGAGAACATCGCGCCGGACCTGCTGAAGACGCTGCGCGCCGAGGTGAAGGCCGCGGGTCTCTGGTGCCTGCAGATGCCGGAGGATGTCGGCGGCCAGGGCCTGCCCTTCACCGGCATGGCGGCCTGCTACGAGGAGATGAACCGCTCCATCTTCGGCCCCGTCTGCTTCAATTCGGCGGCCCCCGATGACGGCAACATGATGGTGCTGAACAAGGTCGGCACCGCCGCGCAGAAGGAATGGTGGATGATGCCCGTCGTCCGCGGCGAGGTGCAGTCCAGCTTCGCGATGACGGAGCCCGATGGCGCGGGCAGCGACCCCGGGATGACCAAGACTTACGCCGAACGCGTGGGCAATGACCGTTGGAAGATCTACGGCCGCAAGTGGTTCATCACCGGCGCCGGCGAGAGCAGGCACTTCATCGTCATGGCCCGCACCAGCGATGATCCGCGCAAGGGGCTGACCGCCTTCCTGTTCCACGCCGACCAGCCCGGCTGGAAGATCGAGCGCCGCATCCCGATCATGGGACCGGAGGAACATGGCGGGCATTGCGAGATCACCTTCGACGGGCTCGAGGTCGCGGACGAGAACATCCTCATGGGTGTCGGCGACGGGCTGAAGATGACGCAGATCCGCTTGGGCCCAGCGCGCCTCACCCACTGCATGCGCTGGACCGGCATGGGCCGCCGCGCGCTGGAGATCGCGATGGCGCGCATCGAGGAGCGGCACGCCTTCGGCCAGAAGCTCGCCGAGAAGGAGAGCGTGCAGATGATGGTGGGCGAAGCGGCGATGCAGCTCGACATCGCCCGCCTGCTGACGATGCGCGCCGCCTGGAAGCTCGACCAGGGCGATTTCGCCCGCAAGGAGATCAGCACGGCCAAGATCGTCGCCGCCGATGCGCTGCAGCGCGCGGCGGACACCGCGATCCAGCTGCTCGGCGCCAAGGGCTACTCCAAGGACACGCCGGTGGAGTGGATGTACCGCTATGCCCGCCAGGCGCGCCTGGTGGATGGCGCCTCCGAGGTGCATCGCATGGTGATCGCCAATTTCCTGCGGCGCGAGGGCAGCGAGTATTTCGGCTGGCGCACGCATGGATGAGGCGCGGCGGAGCGCGCTGGAAGCCTGGCTCGGCCTTCGCATCACGCAGGCCAGCCTGCTTTCAGGCGGGGCGATCCAACAGAATTGGGCGCTGACGCTCGAAGGTGGCGAGGAGTGGGTGCTGCGGACGGACAATGCCGCGACGCTCGCCGTCTCCCTGCCGCGCTCGGCCGAATTCGCGCTGCTGCGGGCCGCGCATGCCGAAGGGGTGACGGTGCCGGAGCCGCTGAGGCTTTGCGAGGACCGCAGCGTCATCGGCACGCCCTTCTTCGTGATGCGCCGCGTGCGCGGCACGGCGACGGGCTTTCGCCTGGCCAAGGCCGCCGCCGCGCAGGGGGGCGATGACGTACTGGTGCGGGCGCTCGGCGCAGAACTGGCGCGCATCCACCGCATCACGCCACCGCGCGCGGACCTCGCTTTCCTGGGCACGCCGCCCGCGGATGCTGGGGCGGCCTTCATCACGGCGATGCGCGCGCGGCTGGATGAAGCCGCCACGCCGCGCCCGGTGGTCGAATGGGGCCTGGCGGCCATGGAGCGGCATCTGCCGCCGCCCGTGGCCCCCGTGCTGAACCACAATGATTTCCGCACGGGGAACCTGATGATCGAGGGCCAAGCCGTCACCGCCGTGCTCGACTGGGAATTCGCCGCCTGGGGCGACCCGCATGCGGATCTCGGCTGGTTCTGCGCGCCCTGCTGGCGCTTCGGCAATCGCGCGCTGGAGGCCGGCGGCCTCGGCTCCCGCGCGGCCTTCCTGAAGGGGTATGGGCCGGGCGCCGATCCGTCCCGCCTGCCCTTCTGGGAACTGGGAGCGACCATCCGCTGGGCGGTGATCGCAGCCGATCAGGGGGCGCGGCATATCTCGGGCGTGGAGCGGAGCCTGGAACTCGCGCTGACCGCGCAGATCATCCCGGAGCTTGAGATGGACATCCTGGCCCAGGTGGAGGCGCTCGATGCTGGAACAGCCTGACGCGGCCGACCTGCTGGCGACGGCCCGCGCGGCGCTGCTCGAGAAGCTGCTGCCCGCCCTGCCCGCCCATCTGCATTACGAGGCGCGGATGATCGCCAACGCCATGGCGATCGCGGGCCGAGCCGGCGCGGTGGACCCGAAGCCGCTGGAGGCACGCGTGGCGAGCTTCGCCGAGGACCTCGCGCATTTCGCCTCCCGCATCCGCGCCGGCGCGTACCAGCCGGGGACGCCCGCCTACACAGGCGCGGCCGCCCTGCTCCGCGAGATGGTCCGCATGCGCTGTGCCGTGACAAACCCACGGGCCCTGGGGTAAGCCCTCGTCCATCATGGACAACAATACGGCCACCAAGCCCCGCAGCCAGCTGAAGGGCGATGCCTGGCGCGCCTATGACGCGCTGCCCCCCGAGGTGCGCGCGGCGCTGCGCGAGTCCCTGGTGGATTGGTGCCCGCTGCGCGCGCAGGAATGGCATGTGCATCTGTTGAAGCGCGAAAAGCTGAAGCCGGCCAAGGCGGCGCGCGCCCTGGTCCGCACCATTCGCCGCATGGACCATGCCGAGGTCGCGGCCTTTGCCCGCGCCTGGCCCAAGGGTGCGCGGGCCTATCCGCATGTCGCAGCCGAGGCCAGCATCCAGCGCTATGCCGGTGCGCGCGGCCTGCCCACGGGCTGAGGCCGCCCTCGACGGAACGCCCCTCCCCGCCTAGCCTCCCGTCCAAAGATGGGAGGTCATCATGGGTCCGCTGCACGGCCAAAAGATCCTGGAAATCGCCGGCATCGGGCCAGGCCCCTTCTGCGCCATGCTGCTGGCCGATCTGGGGGCCACCGTCATCCGCATCGAGCGCGCCGAAGGCCCGGCCGGATCGCGGCACGATGTTTCGCTGCGCAATCGCCGTTCGCTGGCGCTGGACCTCAAGAGGCCCGAGGCGATCGAGGCGGTGCTGCGCATGGCCGAGACCTCGGACGCGCTGATCGAGGGCTTCCGCCCAGGCGTGATGGAGCGCCTGGGCCTCGGCCCGGAGGTGGTGCGCGCGCGCAATCCGCGCCTCGTCTATGGCCGCATGACGGGCTGGGGCCAGGAGGGGCCGCTGGCGAAGGCGGCGGGGCATGACATCAACTACATCGCGCTCACCGGTGCGCTGCATGCCATGGGCCGCGCGGGAGAGCCGCCGGCGCCGCCGCTGAACCTGGTCGGCGATTATGGCGGCGGCGGGATGCTGCTGGCCTTCGGCATCCTGGCCGCGCTGCTGGAGCGGGAGCGCAGCGGCCAGGGCCAGGTGGTGGATGCGGCGATGGTGGATGGCGCGGCCCTGCTCATGGCGCCCATCTTCGGCATGAAGGCGCGCGGCCGCTGGGGCGAGGATCGCGCGGCGAACCTGCTGGATGGCGCGGCCTCCTTCTACGACAGCTACGCCTGCGCCGGCGGCGGCTTCGTCGCCGTCGGGCCCATCGAGCCGCAATTCTTCGACGAGATGGTGGCCAGGATGGGCCTGGACCCGAAGCTGTTCGAAGGCCGGATGGAGCCCGCGAAATGGGCCGCGCACAAGGCGCTGCTGGCGGCGGCCTTCATGACGAAGACGCGCGACGAATGGGCCGCGATCTTCGCCGAAAGCGATGCCTGCGTCTCGCCCATCCTCTCCATGGCGGAAGCGCCGCACCATCCGCACAATGCGGCGCGGGGCAGCTTCGTCGAGCATCACGGCGCGATGCAGCCCGCCCCCGCACCCCGCTTCTCCCGCACGCCGGGCGGCTTCACCGCGCCCCCGCCGCTGCGCGGCGAGCACAGCCAGGAAATCCTGGCGGAATTCGGCTTCTCCGAGGCCGAGATCAATGCCCTCGCACCCGAGCGCGCGACCCGCTAGCCTCACGCCCAAAGCCAGGAGGAACCCCATGGACACCAACGCCCCGCGCCCGCCCCGCCCGCGCACGGTCTTCAACGCGGAGCACGAGATGTTCCGCGAGCAGTTCCGCCGCTTCGTCGAGCGCGAGATCGCACCGCATCACCGCGATTGGGAGCGCGCGGGCATCGTCCCGCGCGAGGTCTGGCGAAAGGCCGGCGCGCAGGGCTTCCTCTGCACCATGCTGGACCCGGAACATGGCGGCGCGGGCGGCGATTTCGGCCATGCGGCCATCATCATCGAGGAACTGGCCCGGGTGAACGCCTCGGGCGTCGCCTTCCAGCTGCATTCGGACATCGTGGTGCCCTATATCGCGGCTTACGCGAGCGAGGCGCGCAGGCGCGAATGGCTGCCGAAGATGGCCGCGGGCGAGATCATCGGCGCCATCGCGATGACCGAGCCCGGCATGGGCAGCGACCTCAAGGCGGTGCGGACGCGCGCGGTGCGCGATGGCGACCATTGGGTGATCAATGGGGCCAAGACCTTCATCTCCTCGGGGCAGAATGCCGGCCTCGTCATCGTCGTCTGCAAGACGGACCCGGAGGCGGGGCGGCGCGGTGTCTCGCTCATCGCGGTGGAGGAAGGCACGCCCGGCTTCACCAAGGGCCGCAAGCTCGAGAAGATCGGCATGCATGCGCAGGATACCTCGGAGCTGTTCTTCGAGGATGTGCGTGTGCCGGTGGGCAATCTGATCGGCGAGGAGAATGGCGGCTTCCGCCACCTGATGCACCAATTGCCGCAGGAGCGGCTGGTGATCGCGGTCCGCGCCGCGACCAGCATGGAGACCATGCTGGAGAAGACCATCGCCTACACGAAGGAGCGCCAGGTCTTCGGCCATTCGGTTTTCGACTTCCAGGTGCACCGCTTCAAGCTGGCCCAGGCCAAGGCCGAGATCGCCATGTTCCGCGTCTATGTGGATGACTGCATCGCGCGCCACATGAAGGGTGAGCTCTCGGGCGAGGAGGCGGCGGCGGCCAAGCTGCTGGGCACCGAGATGCAGAACCGCCTGCTGGATGACTTCCTGCAGATGCATGGCGGCTATGGCTACATGGCCGAATACGAGATCGGCCGCGCCTGGGCGGATGCGCGCGTGGGCCGCATCTATGGCGGCTCCTCCGAGGTGATGCGCGAGATCATCGCGCGCACGCTGTGACGCGCGATCGCGCTTGAACAACCCATGCCTGTACCGATATCCCGGCGCAACGGAAGAATCCAAGGAGAGCCGACATGGCCAAGCTGAACGTCAATGGACGCGTGGTGGAGGTGAATGCCTCGCCCGACACGCCCCTTCTCTGGGCGATCCGGGACCATGTGGGCCTGACCGGCACCAAGTATGGCTGCGGCGTCGCGCAATGCGGCGCCTGCACGGTGCATCTGGATGGCGTGCCGACACGCTCCTGCGGCGTGACGCTGGGCTCGGTGACCGAGGCGCAGCAGATCGTGACGATCGAGGGACTCTCGCCGGATGGGAACCACCCGATCCAGGTGGCCTGGCGCGCGCTGGACGTGCCGCAATGCGGCTTCTGCCAGTCCGGCATGATCATGGCGGCCGCCGCCCTGCTGGCCGAGAAGCCGCGCCCCACGGATGAGGATATTGACGCGGCGATGACGAACATCTGCCGCTGCGGCACCTACAACCGCGTGCGCGAGGGCATTCATCGCGCGGCGCGCGGGCTGGCCGGCTGAGGGGGGCGCGTTTCATGAACCATATCCGCACCTCGCGCCGTTCGCTCATGCAGGCGGCGGGCGCGCTCGTCGTCGGCTTCCACCTGGCACCGCGCGGCACGCTGGCCCAAGGGGCGAGCTCCTCCCCCGATGCCACGCCGGAGATCAATGCCTGGGTGGTGATTCACCCGGATGACCGGGTGGTGCTGCGCATGGCGCGCACCGAGATGGGCCAGGGCACGCGCACCGGCCTCTGCCAGATGATCGCGGAGGAGCTGCATTGCGACTGGTCGAAGATCTCGACCGAGTACGTCACGCCCGGCCAGAGCCTGGCGCGCAACCGCGCCTGGGGCAATTTCCTCACCGCCGGCAGCCAGGGGATCCGACAGAGCCAGGATTATGTCCGCCGGGGCGGAGCCGCCGCTCGCATCATGCTGGTGCAGGCCGCCGCCGCGCGCTGGGGCGTGGAGCCGGCCACCTGCACGGCGAAAGACAGCGTGATCACCCACACGCCGACCGGCCGGACGCTGAGATATGGCGAGGTGGCGGCGGAGGCCGCTCGCCTCTCGCCCCCTACCCAGGTGCCGCTGAAGGAGCCTGGGCAGTGGACGCTGATCGGGCACTCCGTCCCGCGCCTGGACACGGCGGACAAGACGACGGGCAAGCTGATCTATGGCTCGGACCTCAAGATGCCGGGGATGCTGGTGGCGGTGCCGAAGCGCAGCCCGGTGTTTGGCGGCAAGGTGCAGTCCTTCGACGCGGCGCGTGTGGCGGGCATGCCCGGCGTGAAGCATGTGCTGCAGGTGGGGGATTACGGCGTCGCCGTCGTCGCCGACACCTTCTGGCAGGCCAAGACCGCGCTGGACGCGCTGCCAATCCAGTGGGATGGCGGCGCAAATGCGCGCATCCAGCAATCCGACATCGAGGCGCGCCTGGATGAGGGGCTGAACGCGACCGAAGCCTTCGTCGGCAACAGCAATGGCGATGCGCGCGCCGCCATCGCGGCCGCGCCCCGCAAGATCGAGGCGGTCTATTCCTACCCCTTCCAGAACCACGCGCCGATGGAGCCGATGAACGCGACGGTGGTCTGGACGCCCACGCGCTGCGACGTCTGGTGCCCGACGCAGAATGGCGAGGCCGCGCTGGTCGCCACCGCCCAGGCCGCCGGCCTGCCGCAGACGCAATGCGACGTGCACCGCGTGGATCTCGGCGGCGGCTTCGGCCGGCGCACCACGCATGACTGGCTGATCGACGCCGTGCTCATCGCGAAGCAGGTGCCCGGCGTGCCGATCAAGACCATGTGGACCCGCGAGGAGGATATGGTGCAGGGGCGCTACCACCCCGTCACCAAGGCCAAGATGACCGCGGGCGTGGATGCGAATGGCGAGATCACCGGCCTGCACATGCGCATCTCGGGCCAGTCCATCCTCTCCTTCGTGTTTCCCAACGCGCTGCAGAACGGGCGTGACCCGGTGCAGTTCCAGGGGTTGAACGCGGGGGGCGCCGAGGGCGCCATCGGCTACAGCTTCCCGAACCTGCTCATTGATCACGCGATGCGGAACACGCATGTGCCGCCGCATTTCTGGCGCGGCGTGAACCACAACCAGAACGCCATCTACCTCGAGTGCTTCCTGGACGAGGTGGCGCATGCGACCAGCCAGGACCCGCTGGCGCTGCGCCGCAAGCTGATGGCGAACCACCCGAAGCATCTGGCCGTGCTGAACGCGGTGGCCGAGCGCATCGGTTGGGGCTCGGCGCCGCCCGCGGGCGTCTTCCGCGGCATCGCGCAGCAGATGGGCTTCGGCAGCTATGTGGCGGCCGCGGCCGAGGTCTCGGTGAACGCGCAGGGGCAGCTCAAGATCCATCGCATCGTGGCGGCGACGGATTGCGGCGTGGCGGTGAACCCGAAGCAGATCGAGATGCAGGTGGAAGGCAGCTTCGTCTATGGCCTCTCCGCGCTGCTCCATGGCGAATGCACGGTGAAGGACGGCGCCATCGAGCAGACGAATTTCGACACCTACCCCGTGCTGCGGATGGAGGAGATGCCGAAGGTCGAGACCATCGTCATGCCCTCCGGCGGGTTCTGGGGCGGCGTGGGCGAGCCCACCATCATGGTGGCGGCCCCCGCCGTGCTGAATGCGATCTTCGCCGCGACGGGCAAGCGCATCCGCTCCGTGCCGCTGAAGGACCAGGATCTGCGCCGCGCCTGATGCGGGGCGCGCTTGCGTTGCTGCTGCTCGCTACCCCGGCCTCCGCCGAGGTGGCGCGCTTCAGCGTGACGGGCGACGCCATCGAGGCGCCGCTCGTCCCCTCGCCGGGCGATGCCGCGCGCGGCGAGGCGATCGTGAAGAACCGGGAGACGGCGAATTGCCTGATCTGCCACGCCATCCCCGACGCGCGCGAGCGCTTCATGGGCGATGTGGGGCCCTCGCTCGCCGGCGTGGGCTCGCGCCTCACGCCGGGGCAAATCCGGTTGCGCCTGGTGGACCCGACGCGTCTCAATCCGGCGGCGATCATGCCCGCCTATCATCGCATGGAGGGACTGACGCGCGTGGACCCGCGCTACGCCGGGCGGCCGGTGCTGACGGCGCTGGAAATCGAGGATGTCGTGGCCTATCTCGCGCGGCTGAAGGAGTGACGTGATGCAACGCCGAAGCCTGCTCGCCCTGCCGCTCGTGGCCGGTCCCGCGCTCGCCGCCGAGACCTATGAGGCGGCGGAGCAATCCATCCTGGCGGGGCGGCTGCCGGCGCCGACCGGCATCACCATCGAGATGCCGACACTGTCCGAGAACGGCAATTCGGTGGACATTGCGATCCGCGTGGACAGCCCGAACACGCGGGCCGATCATGTGACGGCGATCCATATCCTCGCGGAGAAGAATCCCATCCCGCGCGTGGCGAGCTTCACGCTCGGGCCGCGCTCGGGGCGAGCCGAGGTAGCGACGCGCATTCGCCTGGCCACCACGCAGACCATCCTCGTGCTGGCCGAGACCAGCCGCGGCCAGGTGCATCGCGCCGCGCGGGAGGTCATCGTCATCCTCGGCGCCTGCGTGGATGGGGGTTGAGATGTCCGACATCATCGCCCGCATCACGCTGCCGACATCCGCGCAACGCGGCCAGGTGGTGACGGTGCGCGTCATCGTCCGCCACCCGATGGAGCGCGGCTTCGACGGGCCCGGGCTGACGCCGGTGCCGCGGCAGATCCTGCACAGGCTCAGCGTGACCTATGCGGGCGAGGAGGTCTTCCGCATGGCGCTCTCGCCCGGCATCACCGCCAACCCCTATGTGGAGTTCACGACCATCGCGGTGGAGACGGGCGAGATGGTCTTCGAATGGCAGGAGGATGGCGGCGCGGTCTATCGGCGCGAGGCGCGGCTGGTCGTCACCTGATGCGCTGGCTGGCGCTCGCGCTGCTGCCGCTCGCGGTTTCGGCGCAGGAGGTGCGGCCCTCGCAGGAGTTCCTGTCGCCCATGCTGCGCGCGCAGCAGGAGGACCCGTCGCGCCATCCGGGCTGGCTCTGGGTGGATGAGGGCGAGGCGCTCTGGCGCCGGGGCGAGCCCTCCTGCCAATCCTGCCATGGCGACATCAGCGCCATGCGCGGCGTGGCGACGCGCTATCCGGCCGTCACGGCGGATGGGGCGCTCCTGAATCTGGAGGGGCGGATCGAGCGCTGCCGGGTGGAGAACCAGGGCGCGCCGCCCTTCGGGCTGGAGAGCGAGGCCCTGCTGGCGATGACGGCGGCGGTCGCGCGGCAGTCGCGCGGAATGGCGATGTCGGTCCCGGTGGATGGGCCGGCAGCCGCGTTTCTCGCGGAAGGGCGCGCCTTCTACGAGACGCGGCAAGGGCAGCTCAACCTCGCCTGCGGGCAGTGCCATGACGCGAATGCGGGGCGCCGGCTGCGGGGCGATGTGATCTCCAACGGGCTCGGCACGGGCTATCCGGCCTATCGGCTGGAGTGGAACAGCATGGGTTCGCTGCACCGGCGGTTGCGCGCCTGTTCGTTGGGCGTGCGCGCCACGCAATTCCCGCTGGGATCGCGCGAGTATCTGACGCTGGAGCTGTATCTCGCGCATCGCGCGCGGGGCATGCCCGTCGAGGCGCCCGGCTTGCGGCGATAGGCTAGGGCCAATCCGCGACCATCACGGCACCGGTCGAGGATTCCGTGATGAAGGCGCGCCCCTCCCGCAGGACGAGGTTGGTCACCGTGGGCCCACGGCAGGAGCGCAGGCGCGCGACAGGCTCGCCCTGGTGGCTGAGCACGATCACGCAGCCGAGCGAGGCATGCGAGACCATGAGCCGCCCCTCCCCGTCCATGGCCAGCCCATCCGGCCCGCTGATGCCATGGAAGCTGGCGAAGCGGCCCACCTTGGCCGTGCCGCCATCGGGCATCAGCGGCACGCGCCAGATGGAATTGTCGCGCGTCATCGCCACGAAGAGCACCTCCTCATCCGGCGAGAGGACGAGGCCATTGGGGCTCGGGCCATTGCTGATGAGCATGTCCAGCCCGCCATCCGCACGCCAGCGATAGACGCGGCCCGTCGGGTCATGCAGGCCGGACTGCCCCTGGTCGGTGAAGTAGAGATCGCCGTTGCGGGCGAAGACGAGGTCATTCGGGCCCTTGAAGCGCTCGCTGTTGCGGCGGGGCAGCGCCGGCGTGATGCCGCCGCTGGCGAGGTCGAGCGCCAGGATGCCCTGCTTGTAGTCGGCGATGAACATGCGCTCGCCATCGGGGTGCAGGGCGAGGCCGTTGGGCTCGCCGTCATATTCGGCAATGAGGGTCCAGTCGTCCGGCGCATCCAGGCGGAAGATGCGGCCGTGCGGGATGTCGGTGACGTAGAGGCGGCCCTGCCGGTCGAAGCAGGGCCCTTCGAGGAAGCTGGCCACCGCTTCGCCGCGCTTGTTGGCGCGGGACCATTCGGTGACGACAGGGCGGCGGAGGGAAGCGGGGATTTCGGCGAAGAGCTGGGTCTGGATGTCCATGCGGGAAGCGTAGCCAAGGAACGGGGTCTGGGGCCAATGGCCGCAGACCCCGGAGGCCTCTTTTTTCGTCTACCCGAAGAAGCCGACCTCCTCCGCCACCGCCGCCGAGCAGAAGCGCACCAGCCCGATAAGCTGGCGCATCGGCTGGAAGATCTCCGCGTGCTCGCGCGCATAGCTGGCCCCCTCCCCCGGTACGGAGGGCTCATGGAAATCGAGCCCGGCGACGGGGTCGGGCGCGGCGGGGAAGACCTGCTCCAGCAAAGCGAGGGCGGGTTCGACGTCAAGCGCCAGGATGCGGCTGATCACCGTCTCCCGCGTGGCGCCATGACGCGGCGAGAATTCCGGAATGCTGACGGCCAGCAGCCAGAGGCGATGGATGAATGCGAGGCGCAGCGCGTGCAGCAGGACGAGGCGCTCGGGCATCACCGGCAATTCGGGCCAGGCGGCGCGCAAGGCGAGATGATCCGACTGGAAGCGGCGATAGAGGCGGCGCAGCGGCGCCTGGAGGTTCAGCTCATCCAGTGGTTCGGAGACGGCGAGAAGCTTCTGCGCGCGCCCGGGGCGTGAGGTGGCGGCGGCGCGGTCCAGCCAGGTGCCGGGATCGAGCGTGCCGATCACGGCGCGCACCACGCCGATATCGGAGCATTCGGCCGCGCGCGCCGCCATGGCGAGCGCCCGGGCGAAGCGCGGCGAGCGGGCGCGAAGGTCGTTGAAGGCCTCGGGGTTGGCGGCGACGGCGGCACCCAGGCCATGCATGGTGTTCGCGAGCCACCCTACCTGCTGGAGGATCGCGTTGTTCGGGATGGCCCGGAGCTGCGAGGGGTGGCTGATCCGCGCGGGGCCGCCCATGCCGTCGGTTTGCCGCGCGGCCGGGCGGGAGCCGGTGCGCTCCAGCAGGCCGGGGCCGAAACCGCCCAGCAGCGCGGCATAGCCCGGATCTTCCACCAGCGCCTGCACCTCGCGCCGCAGCGTCGCGAAGAAATCGGCGCCGTAATCGGCCTCGGCATAGATCGGATCGCGCTCGCGCGGCGGCTTGGCGAAGGCGTGTTCGGCGATGCGGGCGATGGTGGCCTGCGCCAGCGCCTCCGTCCCGAAGAGGAGGTAGCCGTCGCCGCCCTGGAAGCTCGATTCCTCGCGCACGGCGAAGCCCGCCTCGGCGAGGGTGAGGCGCTGCTGCGGCGGGAAGAGATATTCCAGGCGGTCACGCAGGCTCGCGGGATGCGCGCCGCGGCCGATGCTCTCGCCATGCGTGTCGAAGAGGACGAGCTCCACATCGGAAAGGCCATGCCGGCGCAGCAGTTCGGCAAGGCGCAGCTTCAGCCGCTCGACCAGGTAGGAGGCGGCGAGCTGGCCGACATAGCGGCCGGAATCCGAATAGCCGAATTGCAGGCAGAGCCGACCATGCAGGCGGAGATAGTCGCGGAAATGCGGGCTGCGCAAAGCCTCGTCCAGCACGCGCTCGCCATGTTCGAGGGCGCTTGCGGTCTCGAAGAGGGGCGAGATCTCGACATGCCGCTCCACGCCGAAATGCCGGGCGAGCCAGAGGGCGGCGAGCAGCGTGTAGCCCGTCTCGGTCTCCGCGATCAGGAAGCGCACGGGGGCGGAGCCGTCCACATGCTTCGCGATCTGCGCGATGTTCATCATGAGCTTGGCGGCGGAGGCCTGCTCGGCCAGCAGCGCGCCGAAATCCACCGGGCGCGGGGTGACGCTGGCCAGCGCCGCATTGATCTGCGCCAGCAGGCCGCGGCGCATCGCCATGTCCTCGGGCGCGGTGCTGAGCTCAAGCCTCTGGCGCAGCGCGTTATGGAGCTGGAGCGAGTTGAGGCGGACATGGGTATGCGCGAGCGAGAGGCCGTGGGCGGCGAAACCGGCGCGCGCCACGGCCAGCGCGAGGCGGGTCTCGTCATCCGGCGCCTGCGCCAGCGCGGCCTCGAAGAGGGTGAGGATGGGGGCAAGATCGGTCATCGCCGCCTCGCGCCGCGTCACCATCTCGGCGGCCAGCGCCTGGACGGAGGCGGGCTCGGGCTTTTCCGGCACGGCGGCGATCTGCGCGGCGACGGCCTCAAGCGCTTCTCCCAGGCGCGCGGTGATGGGGGCGGCACAGGCGATCGGCGCGAGCTGCGCGGCGAGGCGCTCCAGCTGCAGCCGCTTCATGGCGAGGCGCAGGCGCAGCGTGTCCCACCAGCCGATATCGGTGCGGCCATCCGTGTCATAGCCGACCCAGGTGGCGAGCGTGATGGGGCTCGGGCGCAGCGTCGCCCAGCGGTCGGGCCAGACGGATTGCGCGGCCTGGAAGAGCGCGCGGGCGAAGGCGTCCAGCGCATCGCGGCCGCGGGTGATCGCGGCGTTCGCCTGGGCGAATTCGGCGGCGAGATCAATGGGCGCCGGGCGATGCGGCAGGCCGCGCGGCGGGGCCTCGCCATGGGTGGCGGCGATGGCGAGCGCCTCGCCCGTGCTGGCGGGCAGCGAGAAGGTGGGGTGCGCGGTGAAGACGGCGGAGAAGCGCGTGCGCTCCACCGCCTCGCGATAGGCGGCGAAGGGGACGGGGCTGTCCAGCGGGTCGGGCCGGACCAGGCGGGTTGCGATCCCTTCGAGCGGCGGCGCGATGCCCGGTTGGTGGCCGAGATAGGCCGCGAGGCGCCGCGCGCGGCCGGCCGCCGCGTCATCGGCCAGATGCTGCACCAGCGCTTCCAGCGCTTTCAGGTCCAGCGCGCCGTCATCCACCCGGCGGCTGATGGCCAGTGCCATGAGCAGGACGGGATCGCCGAAGGGGTCCTGCGCCGCGCCTTCGCGGGCGGCATGCAGCCGCGCCAGCAGGTCATCGAGGAGCGAGGGCGGGGGGGCGGCGTCAGGCATGCATTCATGCTGCACCTGCGAAGAAGGCCTTCGCCAGCAAAAAACGCGGGCTTCAGCCCCGAATCACGGCCCGGATGGCGAAACTTGATTGAATCCGCGCCACGCCCGGCATGCGGCTGAGCTGTTCCTTGTGGATCCGCTCGTAATCCGCGGCATCCCGCGCCTCGACGCGGAGCTGGTAGTCGGCGATGCCGGTCATCAGGTAGCAGGCGCGCACCTCCGGGCAGCGGCGCACGGCGGCCTCGAAGCGGGCCAGATGCTGATCGGTCTGCCGGTCGAGCGTGATCTGGACGACGACGGTGACACCCGCGCTTTCCACCGGTTCCTCCAGCACCACGGTGTAGCCACGGATGACGCCGCGGCTTTCCATCAGGCGCAGGCGGCGCAGGCAGGCCGAGGGCGAGAGGCCGACGGCGGCGGCCAGCGCCGCATTGCTCATCCGCGCGTCGCGGCGGAGTTCGCGGAGCATGGCGAGGTCGATCTCGTCGAGGGCGTGCATGCGTGGAATCTGCGACATCTCCGCAGGATCGTGCAAGATCAGCGTCGCATTCGCAGGATACACGCCGAAATCGGCGGAAATGCCGCCTGTCGCTGCCTATCCTTCCTCCATCCCACAGGCGGAGGCTTCCATGCGCATCCTCGTTCTCGGCTCCGGCGTCGTCGGCGTGACCAGCGCCTGGTACCTGGCCCGTGCCGGCCATGAGGTGACGGTGCTGGACCGGCAATCCGCCCCCGGCATGGAGACCAGCTTCGCCAATGCGGGCCAGGTCTCGCCAGGCTATTCGGCCCCCTGGGCCGCGCCGGGCATCCCGACGAAGGCGCTGAAATGGCTGATGATGCGCCACCGCCCCCTGGTGGTCTGGCCGCAGGCCGAGGGCGGGCTCTATGGCTGGCTGGCCCGCATGCTCGCCAATTGCACCGAGGCCGCCTACGCCACCAACAAGGCGCGCATGGTGCGCCTCGCCGAATACAGCCGCGATGCGCTGCGCGACCTGCGCGCCGAGACCGGCATCGCCTACGACCAGCGCATGCAGGGCACGCTGCAGCTCTTCCGCACGCAGAAGCAGCTGGACGCGGTCGGCGCCGACACTGGCGTGCTGGAGCAGTTCGGCGTGCGCTATGACGTGCTGGACGCGGCCGGATGCGTGGCGGCCGAGCCCGCGCTGGCGCGCGTGGCCGGCAAATATGTGGGCGGGCTGCGCCTGCCGGGCGACGAGACGGGGGATGCCCATATCTTCACCCGGCGCCTGGCCGAGATGGCGGCCGCGGCCGGCGTGACCTTTCGCCAGGGTGTCACGATCAGGCGGCTGCACAATCTGGGCGGCAGCATCACCGGCGTGGAGACGGACCAGGGCATCTTTACCGCCGATCGCTACGTCGTCGCCATGGGCAGCTATTCGACGGCGCTGCTCAAGCCGCTGGCCGTGCATGTGCCGGTCTATCCGGTGAAGGGCTATTCGCTGACCATGCCGGTGACGAACCCGGATGCCGCGCCGGTCTCCACCGTGATGGACGAGACCTTCAAGGTCGCCATCACGCGCCTGGGTGATCGCATCCGGGTCGGCGGCACGGCGGAGCTGGCGGGCTTCTCGCTCAAGCTGCGCGCGCCGCGGCGCGAGACGCTGGCCCATTCCGTGCGCGACCTGTTTCCGGAGGGCGGCGATATCGAGCACGCGCAGTTCTGGACCGGCCTGCGCCCGATGACGCCGGATGGCACGCCCATCGTCGGCCCCACGCGCTACGAGAACCTCTTCCTCAACACCGGCCACGGCACGCTGGGCTGGACCATGGCCTGCGGCTCGGGCCGTGTGCTGGCGGACCTGATGAGCGCGCGCAAGCCCGAGATCGAAGCGACGGACCTGGCGCCGGCACGCTACGCGGTGGCGTGAGGGCGGACGGGCCGCCAAGACCTGCCCATGGGGGCAAGCCCCATTGCGGCGCCGCCCGACTGCACCCATCATCGCACTACGACGCGGCATTCCGTGGGGAAGACGAAGACATGGCATCGGGCATCAACACGCTCCCTCGCAGCTTCACAATCGGGTCTGATGTCGAGGCCTACAGCACTTTCTACGCGCCGCTGGCCTTCCGGCTCCAGGAAAGCAACGACATTTCCGGCACGACCGGGGGGAATTTCGCCTCGCTGGCCACGGCCGATGTGGTCTTCGTGCAGTCCGACGGGCTGCATTACCGGACCTACAATCCGGGCAGCGAAAGCTTCCAGAGTTCGATCCTCTTCGGCTCGCACTACTACACCTACGCCATCGCGGTGGATTTCTCGAATGACGGCTACCAGGATCTGATCACCGCCAACCTCACCGCATCCACGCAGGCCGAGCCCGGGGCCACCTACATCACGGCGCTCAAGTCCGACGGCGCGACGGGGCTTGGCATCCTGCCCTTCCAGAATACCCCGGAGGTCGTGTCCTATATCGGCCCCGGCTCGATGCAGCTGGACATCGAGGGCGCCATCATCCAGGCGTCCGATCTGGCGACGGCGGATTTCAACCATGACGGCTTCCTCGACGTCATCGTCGTGGGCGTGAACAATTATTCGACCAACGCATCCGACGGGAACTCGGTCGTCACTTCGATCTGCTACGCGATCGGCTACGGCAACGGCACCGGCACGTTCAGTTTCCTCAACGGCTGGCAGCCGACGGGAGACAATTTCGGCGGCCAGTCATCCAGCTTCTTCAGCGGCCGGGACGCCCTGATCACCCCGCGCGTCAGCACGGGGGATTTCGACGGGGATGGCCAGGTGGACGTGGCGTTCGCCATGCATGGCGATCAGGGGACCAGTGCCGGCGCCTTCCCACCCGCCTACATCCTCTGGGGCGACGCGAATGCGGCCACGACCGGGCTGCTCAACACGGCCTCGTCCAACAAGTACTCGAACAACTGGTTACAGCCGCAGGATATCGCGGGCGTCCTCGGTCAGGCGAGCGACACGGTCGACCAGGTGGTGATCAGCTTCAATTCCTCGCTCCACGTCGCGCGATTCAATCCGGACCGGACACTCCAGCAGGACAACTACATCACCTTCCCCGGCATCGGGCGCGGCAACCTCGGCAAGCTGCTGGACTACGACCTCGACGGGCTGACCGACATCGTCTCGGTGGATGGCGCCACCTCCAACGTCATCGTGGGTTATGACTGGCAGGGCACGACCGGGAACATGTTCTGGTTCTCGGGCTTCGACTTCGGCACGGACATCCTGGCCGTCGCCGGGTTCGACTACAATGGCGACGGCAAGCCGGACCTGGCGAGCGGCTACAACTCCGACGACCACCTCTACATCTACGGCAACGAGACAGC
Organism: Sediminicoccus sp. BL-A-41-H5; assembly: GCF_050632405.1. Classification (NCBI taxonomy): domain Bacteria; kingdom Pseudomonadati; phylum Pseudomonadota; class Alphaproteobacteria; order Acetobacterales; family Roseomonadaceae; genus Sediminicoccus; species Sediminicoccus sp. BL-A-41-H5. The sequence continues at coordinate 793,095 of NZ_CP192601.1, forward strand.
GGCCAAGCCGATCGAAACGCAGGTGACGCTGGTGGAGGGGCAGAGGGTCAGCGACGGGGCGATCAACGGCGTCAGCCCCGCGCGAATGACCGGCAATGGCAGCCAGTCGCTGACCGTCTCACTGGTCGGGGGCAACACGCGGCATGACAATGCGCTCGGCTACTACATCATCGATGCCGAGGGGCGGATGGGGGCGGCACGTTTCCTGGACCTGAACGCGCAGGCCGGCGAGTTGCTGAACATCCAGCTCATGCACGAGGGCCACACGCTCGGCCTGTTCCTGTTGAGCGGCGGCCAGGCGCAGAACGAGAGCCTCTCGGGCGAGTTCTATTTCCGCGAGCGGGCGGATCTGACCGAGGCCGGCCTCGGGAGCCGTGCGCCGCTCCTGGTCCGCGAGGGGGATGGACGCATCGTCGAGGGCGACATCTTCCACACGCTGGACGCCGACCGGATCGACCTCGTGAACCCGCTGAATGCCGGCGGGCGCGTGCAGGCGCTCTCGCGGCTGGATCCCTCGAGCAGCCTTGTGATCGGCTTCGAGGATACCCGCCTGCCCTTCGGCGATGGCGACTTCAACGACCTGATGCTGCGCGTGACGCACACCGACATGGTGTTCTGAGGCGCGCTCCCTCCTGCCTCAGCCGCCGCACTCGACGCGGGCGTATCCGACCATGAATCGCGGCCCGTAATCCCGCATCACGTCGCCCGCGAGATCGGGGTGCATCGTCTCGATCCCGAGCAGGACGACCTGCTGCTGCCCCGCGCCGAGCGTCATCAGGCGATTGATCTGCCCGCCGCTGCTGCTCGGCTGCGGGAACCTTACGATGCAGTTGATCGCGGTGTTGCCCGGGTTTTGCAGCACCATGTTGTAGCGCAGCTCGGCGCTGGCCGGGCTGAGGACGCGGCTGCCGAGATGGAAGCTGGCCCCGATCAGGCGGCCCTGGCAGCAGGAGACGGTCTGCGCCTGACCCTGGCGCGGCGTCAGCCCGAGCAAGGCAAGACCGCCGATCAGGAGCAGGGCTTGGCGGGTCGGCTATGGCATGGGCTTCACGGATCGCGCCGCTCGCCCTCGCGCGGCCTGATCCCATAAGGCTCGACCAGCGCCCAGACATGGGCGGGCACCATGTTCTTGACGCTGGCCGGTTCCTCGCGGCGCAGATGCACCACCGTCTCGCAGGCCTTCATCTCGACACGGGTGCGGGCGAATTCCAGGCCGCGTGGCCCGATCCGCGGCATGAGCCAGCCCACGATCGGGCGCAGCCAGTCGGGCATGCGGCGCAGCGGCAACCCGCCCGACGCGCGCTCGACATTGGCGAGGAAGCCCTTCACGGCGTTCGCGCGCTTGCCCTTGCTGCCAGGGGCCGCCGCGCGGAGTTCATCGCCGAGGAGCTGCACGAGCTCTTCGCCGCGTTCGTTGCGGACCAGCAGCCATTGCTCCCCCTGCCCGCCCATGTAGCCCACGGTGATGTCGGCCAGCACATTGGTGTAGTCCACGCAGGTGCGGCAGGTGAGCGGGAAGAAATCCGGCGGCAATTGCGAGATGGGCAGTTGCAGGAAGGGGATGGTCCGCGTGCGGCCATCGGTGAAGCGCAGTTCCACGTGATAATCGGCGCGGAATTCCAGGTAGGTGATGGAAGCCGGATCGTCATCCAGCAGGTCGAGAAACCGATGGAAGCTCTCCGTCGTCGTGTTGTCCGAACACGGCGTGCCGATGACGTAGAGCCGCTCGAGCCCCAGTTCCTTCTCCAGCGCGCGCAGGGCATGGACCTGGCAAGGAATGCCGATGACGGCGAGGCGCGTGTACCCCGCCGCGCGCGCGGGTTCGAGCAGGGCCAGCAGCGGCGCATAGCCCATCCGCATGCCGCGCACCTGCGCCATGCCTTCCGCCCGCGTGACGAGGACGGGCACGGGCTTCCAGTGATCCTCGGCATCGGGCGCCATGGTCAGCACGGCCTGGACGGCGCCGGTCTCCAGCAGGCGCGCGGCGAGGCGCGTCGTGATGCCCGTCCATTGCGCGCCGGGCAGCGGGGCCTTGAGGGACGCCTTCAGCATGCGGCGGAAGGGGCCGAAATGCAGCTCGTCCGGCCGCGCGGGGTCGCGCGCGCGGCCATGCACCTGGGCTTCCATCCGGGGGTAGTCGGGCGCGATGAACTGGCAGGCGGCGCCGCAGGCCTTGGGGTTCTCCAGGCGCGAGACGCCGCAATCGGTGCAAAGGCCGCGCGGCGCGGCCGCGCGCAGCGGGGGCGCCCAAATCGGTGGATGGTCCAAGGCCTGTCCTCAATCCTTTTACGAGAAGCTAGGCCACGCGCCACCTGCGCGCCAACAGGCTTTGTGCGATGCTGCCCCCGCATGAGTGAAACCGCCCGCCCCCGCCGCTCCGTCGCCTCGCTGCGCGTGATCCTGCCCTACCTGCGTCCCTATGCCGGGCGCACCGCGGCCGCCGCCGTCGCGCTGCTGGTGGCGGCGGGGCTTGTGCTGCTGCTGGGCCAGGGGCTGCAACGCCTGATCGACCAGGGCTTCGCCGACCGCAGCGCGGCCAGCCTGAACAGCGCCGCCTTCTTCATGTTCGCGGTGGTGGCCGCACTCGGTGTCGCGACGGCGACGCGCTTCTACCTCGTCTCCTGGCTGGGCGAGCGCGTCGCGGCCGATCTGCGCCGCGCGGTGTTCGACCATGTCATCACCCTCTCGCCCTCCTATTTCGAGACGGCGCGCACGGGTGACATCCTGAGCCGGATGACGGCGGACATCGCGCTGCTGCAATCGCTCATCGGCTCGGCCATCTCCATGGGGCTGCGGACCGCACTGACGGCGACGGGCGCGCTCGCGCTGCTGATCATGACGAGCCCCAAGCTCGCCGGCATCGTGGTGGTGGTGGTCCCCCTCGTGGTGGGGCCGCTGGTGCTCTTCGGCCGGCGGGAGCGGCGGCTTTCCAAGGCCGCGCAGGAGCGCGTGGCCGACCTGGCCGCGACGGCGGAGGAGACGTTGAACGGCCTGCGCACCGTGCAGGCCTTCACCCATGAACGCGAGGACCGGGCCCGCTTCGCAGCCGAGATCGAGCAATCCGTGGGCGCGGCGCTGCGCCGCGTGGCATCGCGCGCCGTGCTGATCCTGATCGTCATCCTGCTGGGTTTCGGCGCCATCACCTTCAGCCTCTGGGTGGGCGGGCAGGATGTGATCGCGGGGCGGATGACGGGCGGCCAGCTCTCCGCCTTCGTCTTCTATGCCGTGCTGCTGGCAAGCAGCGGGGCCACGATCAGCGAGCTCTGGGGCGAGATCCAGCGCGCGGCGGCCGCGGCGGACCGGCTGATCGAAGTGATCGAGACCAGGCCCGGCATCGCGCCGCCGGCGAACCCGCTGCCCCTCCCCTCGCCGCCCGAGGGGCGCTTCGCCTTCGAGGCGGTCACCTTCCGCTACCCGACGCGCCCGGACACGCCGGCGCTCGACCGCTTCTCGCTCGATGTGCGGCCGGGCGAGACGGTCGCGCTGGTCGGCCCCTCGGGCGCGGGCAAGACCAGCGTGCTGCAATTGCTGCTGCGCTTCTACGACCCGGCCGAGGGCCGCGTGACGCTGGACGGCGTGGACCTGCGCGCGCTCGATCCCGAGGCGCTGCGCGGAAGGCTCGCGCTGGTGCCGCAGGACCCGGTGATCTTCAGCCTGAGCGCCGCCGAGAACATCCGCTACGGCCGGCCGGCGGCGACGGATGCCGAGGTGGAGGCGGCGGCCCGGGCGGCGGCGGCGCATGATTTCATCATGGCGCTGCCCGAGGGCTATCAGAGTTCGCTCGGCGCCAAGGGTGTCATGCTCTCGGGCGGGCAGCGGCAGCGGATCGCCATCGCGCGCGCCATCCTGCGCGACCCGCCGATCCTGCTGCTGGACGAGGCGACGAGCGCCCTCGATGCGGAATCCGAGCAGGCGGTGCAGCAGGCCCTGGCCCGCCTCGCGCAGGGGCGCACGACGCTGGTGGTGGCGCATCGCCTGGCCACGGTGCGGCGCGCGGATCGCATCGTGGTGATGGAGGGCGGGCGCATCACGGCGATGGGCACGCATGATGCGCTGGTGGCCGAGGGCGGGCTTTATGCCCGGCTCGCCGCCCTGCAATTCGACGCGGATTGAGGCCGGGTGCGAGGCTGATTCACGCCTTTTGTGCCTGCACCCAGGGCGATCAGGCTCAGGCGAGGAGCGCCATGAGTTCGGATGTGCCGGCGCTGCCCTCCAGGCCGCGGATTGCGGCGACGAGCGCATCGCCGCGCGGCGCGAATCCGCCGAGTTCGAGGTTCTCGCGCAGCTTCGCTTCCAGCGCCGCGTCGCTCATCGGATTGGCCTCGCTGCCCGTGGGGTGCTCCACCAGTTCCACCTGGCGCGTGCCGTCGCGCCGCGTGGCCGTCAGGCGTGCAGCGCCACGCGGCAGGCTGGCATCCACCCGCGCCTCGACGCGGGCACGCACGGCGCTGAGCGCCGGATCATCCACCGCCGCCTGCTCGAACTCCGCCACGCCCGCGCGCCGCCGCACGAGACCCAGCGCCACGCTGTGATGGATGCTGACGCGGGAATCGCCACCCGTCCGCACCACACGGTCGCCGCGCTTGAGCAGCAGGGCGTCACCCTCCACCAGCACATGCGTGATCTCCTCCGCCGGGCCCTGCAGCCGCATCGCCGCCTCGATCACCGCGTGGAAGACGATGCCGGCGGGATAGGGCTTGTAGGTGATGCGCGACGCCTCCCAGCGCGTGCCGAGATCGCCCGCCATCGCCGCCACATCGGGCTCGTCGCCCGTGGCGCGGGCCCAGCCGTTGCGGCCCTCGATGGCGGTGGGGGCGGCCTCCCACCCCGCTTCCGCCAGAAAGGCCGCGAGGATGCCGTTGCGCGCGGCATTCCCCATGCTGGCGTTCTTCCCGGCATTGGGCAGGTTCTCGATGATGCCGCAGGATTGGCTGGCGGCAAGGCCCAGCGCATGGGTGGTGCGCGCGGCGTCCAGCCCGATCAGCTTCGCCGCCGCCGCCGCCGCACCGAAGACGCCGGTGGTGGAGGTGATGTGCCAGCCGCGATCGTAATGCCCGGGCGCCACGCCGAGGCCGATGCGGCATTCCACCTCCATCCCCAGCAGCAGCGCCTCCAGCACCGCCTGGCCTGACAGGCCGCGCTGCTCGGCGAGCGCCAGCGCCACGGGCGCCACGGGTGCGGCGGGGTGGATGACCGTCGCCAGATGCGTGTCGTCATAGTCGAGCAGGTTGCCGGCGATGCTGTTGACGAAGGCCGCCGACATCGGATCGAGCTTCACACCCTGGCCGAAGACGGTGGCCGTGGGCGCGCCGGCGAAGGGGCTGAGCGCGGCCAGCGCGCCCCGCACCACCGGGCTCTGCGCGACACCCAAGGCGCAGCTCAGATGGTTCAGCAGCGCGCGCGGCGCCTCGCGCCGGACCCCTGCGGGGATGCCGGACCAGCGGGTCTCCGCCACGAAGCGGCCGAGGGCGGTGGCGACGGGCGTCGGGCTGAGCAAGGCGGTATCTCCGGGATTTTGGTAACGCTAACCAGCAGGGCCGATGCCGGCAAGGCATGCTGCCAGGGCTTGCGATGAGCTGGGCGACGCGCTTCACTCGCATTTGTGATACCGATCCCAGAGCAGACCCGCATGCTTCAAGGCCGCCGCGCCCTCGTCACCGGCTCCACCGGCGGCATCGGCCTCGCGGTCGCCGAGGCGCTGGCCGCCCAGGGCTGCGCCGTGGTGCTGCACGGCCTGGCCGAGCCCGCCGAGGGTGCGGCCGCCGCCGAGGCCATCGCGCGGCGCCATGGCGTGGCGGCGCGCTACATCCGCGCGGACCTCGCCGATGCCAACGCCGTCACGGCGCTGGCCGAAGCAGCGGGCGCCATGGATGTGCTGGTGAACAACGCCGCCACACGGCATTTCGGGCCGGTCGAAGCCATGCCGCCCGCGGATTGGGATTGCGACCTCGCCACCAACCTCTCCGCCCCCTTCCACCTGATCCGGCTGCTGCTGCCGGGCATGCGCGCGCGGGATTGGGGGCGCATCATCAACATGTCCTCGATCTACGGGCTTGTCGGCGCCACGGAGCGTGTGGGCTACGTCGTCACCAAGACCGCGCTGATCGGCCTCACGCGCGCGGTGGCGCTCGAGACGGCGGGCACGGGCATCACATGCAACGCGCTCTGCCCCGGCTCCACGCTCACGCCCAACATCCAGGGCCGCGTCGCGGCGCTGGCGGCGCGGGAGGGGCTGGACGAGGCAGCGGCCGCCGCGCGCTTCCTCGCGGGCAAGCAGCCCTCGGGGCGCTTCGTGGAGGCGGCGGCGGTGGGTGGTTTCGTCGCCTTCCTCTGCGGTCCCCAGGGCGCGGCGATCACGGGCGCCGCCTTGCCGATGGATGGCGGCTGGTCCGCCGCATGAAGAACAAAAACACGGGAGAGATGACCATGGTGATGCCGACAACGCGCCGTGCCGCCCTGCTGGGCGGGGCCCTGCTCGCCACGCCTGCGCTGGCGCAGGATTTCCCGACGCGCCCCGTGCGGATGCTGGTCACCTGGCCGCCGGGCGGCACGACGGACATCCTGGCGCGACAGTTCCAGCCACGCCTCGCCGCCCTGCTCGGCCAGCCGGTGGTGGTGGAGAATCGCGGCGGCGCCTCGGGCGCGATCGGCGCGGCCGAGATGGCGCGGATGAACACGGATGGCCACGCCTTCGGCATGGTGACCTCCACCGTCATCTCGGCCGCACTTCTCACGCGCCAGCCCTATGATCCGGTGCGGGACCTGGCACCCATCATCAATTTGGCGCGCGTCGCGAACATCCTCGTGGTGCATCCCTCGCTGCCGGTGCGCAACGTGCCCGATCTGATCGCGCTGGCCCGCGCGCAGCCGGGGCGGCTCACCTTCGGCTCGCCGGGCATTGGCTCGGCCGTGCACATCTCGGGCGAGATGTTCAAGTTGTCGGCGCAGGTGGACATGGTGCATGCGCCCTATCGCGGCGGCGGGCCGGCGCTGGCGGATCTCGTGAGCGGGCATATCCAGCTCATGTTCGGCAATGCCTCCTCCACCCTGCCCTTCGTGCGGGACGGTTCGCTGCGCGCCATCGCCGTCACCTCCGCCACGCGCGCGCCCTATCTGCCGAATGTGCCGACGGTGGCGGAACAGGGCCTGCCCGGCTTCGCCATCGAGGAATGGTATGCCTGCCTCGGGCCTGCCGGCATGAACCCGCGCGCGGTGGAGCGCATCAACGCCGCCTTCAACACGGTCATCGCAGAGCCCGCCGAACGCGCCCGCCTGCTGGAGATGGGCGCCGAGGTGGTGGGCGGCACGGCCGAGGAATTCGGCCGCTTCTACCGCGCGGAGGTGGAGAAGATCGCGGCCGTCGTGCGCGACGCGCGCATCCGGGTCGAGTAGCGAAGTGGCCGGGGAGACATCGCCCGGGCTACGTATGCGCGATGTGGCGCGCGCGGCCGGCGTCTCGGCCATGAGCGTCTCGCGCGTGCTGCGCGAGCCCGCACTCGTCTCGCCCGAGCTGCGCGCGCGCGTCGAGGCGGCAGTGCGGGAGGTGGGGTATGTGCCCAACCGCCTCGCGGGGTCGCTCTCCTCGCGGCGGTCGGAGGTGGTGGGCCTCGTCGTGCCCTCGCTGGAGAATTCGCTCTTCGCCGCCACGGTGAAGGGCATCTCGGACGTGCTGCGCCGCGCCGGATTCCAGCTGATGATCGCCGATTCCGGCTATGGGCCCGAGGCGGAGGAAGCCGCGATCCGCGCCTTCCTGGAGCAGCGCGTGGCCGGCCTCATCCTGCATGACACGCTGCACACCGAGGGCGCGATCCAGATGATCCGTCGCGCCGGCGTGCCGGTGGTGGAGAACGGCACGCTGACCGAGGCGCCGCTCGACATGGTCGTCTCCTACTCCAACCGCGAGGCGGCGCGGGCGATGACGCGGCACCTGGCGCGGCTCGGCTATCGGCGGATCGCGCTGGTGACGCTGCCCTCGGCGGCCAATGCCCGTTCGCGCGACCGGCAGCTGGGCTTCGCTGAGGCTCTGGCGGAGCTGAGCCTGCCGCTGGAGCCGCGCTGGATGCTGGAAATGCCGCCGGGCCTGGCTTCGGGTGCGGAGGCCCTGGTGCGGCTGATGGAGAGCGAGCCGCCCGACGCCATCTTCTTCGCGGGCGACGTGCTGGCCGCCGGCGCCGTGCTGGAATGCCAGCGGCGCGGCTGGGCGGTGCCGGGCCGTGTCGCCATCGCGGCCTTCGACAATGTGGACCTGCTGGCGCACATGAACCCGCCGGTCACCACGCTGCATCTGCCGCGCCACGAGATCGGCACGCGCTCGGCCCAGATCCTGCTGGACCGGATCGGGCGCCGGCAATCGGGACCGGCGACGGTGGATCTGCGCTTCGAGATCATCCAGCGCGCCAGCACCTGAGCGACGCATCACGACACAAGGGAAGGAAGAACGCCATGCAGGACCAGGTGATCGGCTTCGTGGGATTGGGACAGATGGGGCGGCCCATGGTGGGGCGGCTGCTCGCCGCCGGCCATGCGGTGGTGGTGTATGACCGGGTGCCGGAGGCGGTGGAGGCGCTGGTGGCGCTTGGCGCGCAGCCGGCCGGCAGCATCCGCGAGGTGGCGGACCGCGCCGATGTGGTCTTCGTGAGCCTGCCCACGCCCGCCATCGTGCGCGAGGTGGCGATCGGCCCCGGCGGCGTGATCGAGGGACAGCGCGCGCGCACGCTGGTGGATTTCTCGACGACCGGCCCGCGCGTGGCGGGCGAACTGCACGAGGCCTTCGGCGCGCAGGGTCGCAGCGTGCTGGATGCGCCGGTCAGTGGCGGGCGATCCGGCGCGGCGGCGGGGACGCTCGCCGTCATGGTCTCGGGCCCGCGCGAGCGCTACGACGCGCTGGAGCCGGTGTTCAGGATCGTGGGCAAGCCCTTCTTCTGCGGTGAGAAGCCGGGGGCGGCTCAGGTGATGAAGCTCTGCAACAACCTGCTGGCCGCCGCCACGCTCGTCGTCTCCTCCGAAGCCATTGCGATGGGCGTGAAGGCGGGCCTCGACCCCAAGCTGATGTGCGAGGTGATCAACGTCTCCTCCGGCCGCAACAGCGCGACGCAGGACAAGTTCCCCAAGGCGATCATCCCGCGCCGCTTCGATTTCGGCTTCGCCACCGGCCTCTCGCACAAGGATGTGCGGCTCTGCGTGGACGAGGCCGAGGCGATGGGCATTCCCATGGTGGTGGGCAGCGCGGTGCGGCAGATGCTCGCCGTCACCAGCGCGAAATTCGGCCCCGAGAGCGACTTCACCAGCGTGGCGCGCGTCGTCGAGGAATGGGCGGGTGTCACCATCGGGGAAGAGGCATGAGCTGGGAGGTCTATGCGCTGCGCTATGCGCGGCGCGATGCGACGGCGGCGCAGCACTTCATCGGCGGCGACCCGCATGATGGCCCCATGCCCATGGATTACTTCGTCTGGGCCTGCGTGAAGGCGGGGCGCGCGGTGGTGGTGGACACCGGCTTCACGGCCGAGGTCGCGGCGAAACGCAAGCGCGAATGGCTGCGCTGCCCGGTGGAATCGCTGCGCCTGCTGGGCGTGGCACCCGAGGCGGTGGAAGACGTGGTGCTGACGCATCTGCACTACGACCATGTCGGCTCCTTCCACCTCTTCCCTCGCGCGCGCTTCCACCTGCGCGAGCCCGAGATGCACTACGCGACCGGGCGCTACATGCGGCACAGGCACCTCGCCCATTCCTTCGAGGTGGAGGATGTGGTGGGCATCGTGCGGATGAACTTCGCCGGCCGCGTCGCCTTCCATGACGGCGTGGTGGAGCCCTGGCCCGGCATCAAGCTGCACCCCACGGGCGGGCATTCGGCCGGGCTGCAATTCGTCTCTGTGGAGACGGCGCGCGGCTGCGTCGTGCTGGCCTCCGACGTCACGCATTTCTACGCGAACATGGAGGAGGGCCGCCCCTTCAGCACCGCCTTCCATGTGGGCGAGATGCTGGAGGGCTTCGACCGGCTGCGCGCGGTGGCGGACAGCGAAGCGCATATCATCCCCGGCCATGACCCGCTGGTAATGACGCGCTACCCCGCCGTGAGCCCGGAGCTGGAGGGTATCGCCGTTCGCCTCGATGTCCCACCTTCGGCGGGAGGCTGATTCACGCCTTTGGTAAGCCCACCAGAGGCGATCAACTCCAAATTTGACAATTCCGGCCACTCTGGCCGGGATCGGTAACAACGCCAGACCGGATCACCGGCGGCATTCCTGGGAGGGAAGAAGAATGACCCATCGCATCACCCGCCGCGCGCTGCTGGGCGCCGGTGCCATCCTGCCTGTGCTGGCCACGCCGGCGCTCGCCTTCCCCGACCAGGCGGTGCGCGTCATCGTCCCCTGGAATGCGGGCGGACTCGCCGATGTCGTCATGCGCGCCATCGCCCCCGTCATGTCCGCCTCGCTCGGCCAACCGGTGGTGATCGAGAACCGCGCGGGTGCGAATGGCGCGGTGGGCACGCAGGCGGTGGCGCAGGCGCGCGGAGATGGGCACACGCTCATCCTCGCCAATGCCGAGACGCATGCGATCAACCCGCTGGTCTATCCGCGCCTCGCCTATGACGCGGTGGCGGATTTCACGCCGGTGACGATCTTCGCCCGCGGTCCCTTCGTGCTGATCACCCGGCCCGGCCTGCCGGTGGAGGATCTCAACGGCTTCCTCGGCCTGGCGCGCGCGCGGCGCGGGCAGCTCACCTTCGCCTCCTGGGGCATCGGCTCCACCTCGCACCTCGCGATGGAGCGGCTGATGCGCTCGACGGGCGTCGAGATGCTGCACGTGCCCTTCACGGGTGCGGCGCCGGCCTCCACCGCCATCCTGGGCGGCCAGGTGGATGTGATGTTCCTCAATGCCGGCCCGGCCGAGGCCATCGCGCGCGACGGCCGCGCGCGCATCCTGGGGCTGGGCGCCACGGAGCGCCTGGCACTTCTGCCCAATGTGCCGACCATGGCGGAGCTCGGCACGCCCGTGGAGGCGGCCAACTGGTTCGGCCTGCTTGGCCCCGCGCGCATGCCCGCCGCCGCCGCGCAGCGCCTTTCCGCGGTCGCGGGCCAGGCGGTGCGCCAGCCGGCCGTGCAGGAGATCTTCCGCACCCAGGCCGCCCTTCCGGTGACGATGACGCCGGAGGAGACGGGCCGCTTCATCGCGGCCGACCGTGAGCGCTGGAACGTGGTGGTGCGGGACCTCAACATCCGTCTCGAATAGTGGCGGTGGACAGGCGCGGGCGGCGCGTGACAGCCTCCGGCGAAACAGGGGGAGGATGAACATGCAACGCCGCGTCCTGATGCTCGCAGCGCCGAGCCTCGCGCTCACCGGCGGCCTCGCCCGCGCGCAGGCCTGGCCCAACCGCCCGGTGCGCTTCGTCGTTGGCTTCGCGGCCGGCGGCGCCAATGACATCGTGGCGCGGCTGCTGGCCGCCAAGCTCGCCGAACGCATCCCGGGCAGCAGCTTCATCGTGGAGAACCGGCCCGGCGCCAGCACGGTGGTCGCGGCTGAGCTCGTGGCGCGCTCGGCGCCGGATGGCACCACCTTCTTCTACACCTCGCCCTCCACGCAGATCGCCATCCTGGTGAACCGCACCGCGACCATGGACCCGATGCAGGCGCTGGTGCCGGTGGTGATGGCGCAGTCGGCGCCGCTCGCCCTCGTCTGCCGCCCGGATTTTCCGGCACGCAGCGTACCGGAATTCCTGGCCCTCGCCCGCGAGCGTGGCGCGCGCCTCACCATCTCCAACCCCGGCACGGGGGCGGTGAACCACCTCGCCATGGCGCTGCTGATGCGGCGCACGGGCATCGAGCCCACGCTCGTGCCCTATTCCGGCAACCAGCCCTCCATCACCGCGCTGATCCGCGGCGAGGTGGACCTCGCGCATGACGGGCTCTTCACGCCGCGCGCGCAATTGCAGGAGGGCACGCTGCGGGCGATTGCCGTCACCACCGCGCAACGCTCGCCCCTCTACCCCGATGTGCCGGCCTTCGCCGAGACCCTGCCGGGCTATGATGTGGGCTTCTGGGGCGGGCTGCTTGCCCCGCGCGGCACGCCCGACCCCATCCTGGACCGCCTGGCCGAGGAGGTGGGCGCGATCCTGGCGCAGCCCGATGTCATCACCCGCATCCGCGGCTTCGGCGCGGAGCCGGCCAGCGGCGGGCGCGCGGCCTTCGCCCGCGTCTATGCGGCGGATTGGGAGAAATGGGGCCAGGTGGTGCGCGAGAACGACATCCGTCCCGGCTGAGGTCCCCTCACCGCGCCGACAGGGCCGCGCGCAGCCGCGCGGCGGCGACGCGGCCCAAGCCCAGCGGCGCCTCCATGCCCTCGATCGTCACATGCGTCAGGTTGCGCCCCTCGGCCTCCACGCGCCGCACGCGGCCAAGGTTGAGCAGGACGGAGCGGCCCACGCGCAGGAAGGGCGGCGCGGGCAGCAGCGCCTCGAAATGGCTGAGGGTCCTGAGGATCAGCAGCGAGCCCTGGCCCGCGAGGTGCACGCGCGTGAAATCTCCCTCCGCGCAGAGCGCCGCGACCTCGGCGGGGTCGGCCATGACGGTGCGGCTTGGCATGCGCAGCTCGATCGGCGGGCCGAGCGGCGCGGCGGCAGGGCCCCGATGCCGCGCCACGCGGGCCAGCGCCTCGGCCAGGCGGTCGGGGCGGACGGGCTTGAGCAGGTAGTCCGCCGCCTCCACGGCGAAGGCCTGCACCGCGTGCTGCGGATGGGCGGTGACGAAGATGACGCGCGGCGCGGGCGCAAGGCGCGCGATGACCTCGAAGCCATCCCCCGCGCCCAGCTCGATGTCGAGCAGCACCACATCGGGCCGCGTCCGGCCGATCGCCTCCAGCGCGGTGGCGAGGCTGTCGGCCGTCTCCACCACCTCCACCTCGGGATGGGCCAGCAGCAGGCGGCGCATGGCGCGGATGGCCAGCGGCTCGTCATCCACGATCACGGCGCGGAGCATGGCGCCCCCTCCAGCCTGAGCCGCGCCACCACCACGCCGCCCGCCTGCTCCAGCGCGAAATCGTGCCGGCCCGGATAATGCAGCGCGAGACGGCGGCGGATATTGGCGAGGCCGATGCCGGCGCCGCCCGGTGAAGCGGGCGCCAGCGCGCCGGTATTGGCGACACGGATGGCCAGCGCCTCGCCCTCGGCGCGGATCTCCACGGTGACCTCGAGGCGCGGTTCGCGCCGGCCGTGCTTGATCGCGTTCTCCACCAGAGGCTGCAGCAGGAAGCTCGGGATGGGGCGCATGCCGGCAGCCTCCTCGACATCCACCCGCGCCCTCAGCCGCGCGCCGAAGCGCGCCTCCTGCACGCGGAGATAGGAGGCGAGCGCCTCGGCCTCATCCGCCACGGTCGCGATCGTCACGTCCATCCCGGTCAGCGATTGCCGCAGGAAGGTCGAGAGGTCGCGCAGCATGGCGAGCGCGGCCTCGGGATTCTCTGGGATTTCCTCGCCGATGCCGTTCAGCGCGTTGAACAGGAAATGCGGGTCGAGCTGCAGGCGCAGGCGCTGCAATTCGGTGCGCAGCGCCTGGCCCTCGGCCTCCAGCGCGCGTTCCGCCTCGACCTGGCGGGCGATCTCCGCCTTGATCCAGAAGCAGACCAGGCTCCAGATGGTGAAGATGAGGAAGTAGTGGACGGCCACGATGGCCACCGCCTCATGCGGCCCCCATCCGGCCATGGCGAGCTCGAAGCGGCTGCGGATGAAGGAGCCCGCCGCCACCACCACGCCCGAGGCGGCGAGGCTGAGGCCCAGGATCCAGGGCAGCGCGCGCCAGGTGATGCGCCCCTCGAAGCCCAGCCGGTCGAAGGCAAGGAAGAGCCCGGCCGCCAGCAGGAAGATCAGCGGATCGAGCGCGAGCGAGACGCCGAGCGCGACCCAGGCCTCCTCGTAGAGGCGCAGCCGCGTCATCACGTCGATGACCGCGAAGACAGCCCAGCCGGCGGCCAGCACGCGCCACAGGCCGGGGCGGCGCACCCAGCTCCCGTGCGGCGCGCGCAGATCCGCCATGGCACCTCCTTCCGGCGCGGCGGGGAATCCGCCCGTCCTCGGCGCGCATTACAGCACGGCCGCGCGCAGGGAGGCGATGCGGCCCGCCTCAACGAGTTTCCGGCCCGGTTCATCGATTGCCCGGCCCCCGCGCGGCCGCCGGCGGCGATGCTGCTGCTAACCGCCCGCGACATCGCCGGAAGAGGAACCTGACCATGGCCACCGAAGGACGCATCTTCGCCGTCACCACCAGCGGCGCCGACATCACCGGCTTCGACCCCGCGCGAGACAAGCTCGATTTCGGCGGAGTCTCGGTGCACAACTTCATCGTCGTGGATACGGCGACCGGCGTGGGCTTCATGGACCCCTGGTCGGGCGAGACGATCATCATCCAGGGCGTCTCGCTCGGGCAGCTCACCATCAACAGCTTCACGCCGATCGAGAACGACCACCTGCGGCAATGCCTGAGCGGCGCGCTGGCCTGGGAGCAGGGTGTCACCGCCGCGCCCAACACCGTCTATGCGCGCTCGCACGAGCTGGGGCAGATCGACCGCGTCGCCTTCAACCCGGCGACCGACCGGGTGGATTTCCGCTACTACGGCTCGCGCGAGCAGATCTCGATGAGCGATGGCGCGGAGGGCGTGATCATCGCCAATGCGGGCACCGGCCAGGCGCTGATCCTGCTGGGGGTGACGAAGGCGCAGCTCAGCGTCACCAACTTCATCTTCTACCCGGCCGAGGTGCGGGAGGACCGGGTGCATCTGCAGCTCGGCTTCACCGTGGTGCCGGACAGCCAGGTGGTCCCGCAGGGGCTGCCCATCGCGGGGACGAATGCCTGGCCGACCGGGGTCGGCAGTGGCAGCCCGCCCAGCGGCGTCACGGGCGAGACCTTCACGCTGGACTGGGATTACGGCGTGGCCGCGCGGCTCGATTTCGACCCGGCGGCGGACAAGCTGGATTTCGGCTGGTTCAAGGCGAGCGAGATCGAGATCACGGAAGTGGGCGGCTCCACCGTCATCACCATCGTCGGCAACCGGCAGAGCTACACGCTGGCGGGGGTCAGCCTGGGCGCGCTGGAGATGAGCAACATCGTGGCGCGCGACCCGGGGCTGCGCGCCGAGTGGCAGGCGGCGATCGACGCCGCGCCCTCCCCGCCCGGGCTTTCCGTGAGCGATGCGCAGGTGGTGGAGGGCGATGCCGGTCCGGTGAACCTGGTCTTCACCGTCACCCTCACCCAGGCGGCGAGCACGGAGGTGAGCGTCAGCTATTCCACGCTGACCGGCAGCGCGCGCTCGGGCGAGGATTTCACGGCGGCCGTCGGCACCGTCACCTTCGCGCCCGGCGAGACGCGCAAGACCTTCAGCGTGGCCGTGCTGGGCGACCGCATCCCCGAACTGACCGAGACGATGACGGTGCAGCTCTCCGCCGCGCGCGGGGCCACCATCCTGGATGGCACGGCCATCGGCACCATCCGGGACAATGACGTGGACACGGCCCCCACGACCCCGCCCAGCATCTCCATCACCGACTACAGCACCAATGAGGGCGATGCGGATCTGACGCATATGCGGATCGTGCTGACGCTCTCCAAGGCCTCCGCCGTCCCCGTCACGGTGCGCTACACGAGCGAGGACATCACGGCGAACGGCGATGTGGATTACGAGGTGCTGGACGGCATCGTGACCTTCGCCCCGGGCGAGACGACGCAGACCATCCACGCGCATATCAATGGCGACCGGCTGTTGGAGGCGACGGAGAGCTACCGCATCCGCCTCTCCGAGCCGACCAACGCCACCATCGCCGATGGCATCGGCATCGTCACCATCGTGAATGACGACAGCGCGGCGCCCGCCTTGCCCAGCCTCGCCATCGCGGATGCCAGCATCACGGAGGGCAATGCGGGCACGAAGGTGATGAACCTGACCGTGACGCTCTCCGCCGCCGCGAGCGGGCCGGTGAGTGTCGCCTATGCCACGGCGAATGGCACGGCGACGGCGGGCTCGGACTATACGGCGAAATCCGGCACGCTGACCTTCGCGGCGGGCGAGACCAGCAAGACCATCCAGGTCAGCATCACGGGCGACGCGGCGGTGGAGGCGAATGAGGCCTTCACCGTCAACCTCAGCAACGCCATGGGGGCCACCATCGCCGATGGGAGTGCGACGGCCACCATCACCAATGACGACGCCTCACCCGCGCCTGGCAACGCCAGGCTCGCCTACAAGGTGAGCAGCGACTGGGGGGCGGGCTTCACCGCCGCCATGACGGTGACGGCCGGCGCGGGCGGGCTGAACGGCTGGACCGCGGAATTCGACGCGCCCTTCACCATCACGAACATCTGGAATGCCGTGATCGTGAGCCATGTCGGCACCCGCTACGTGATCCGCAACCAGGACTATAACGGCAAGGTCGCGGCGGGTGGCGAGACGAGCTTCGGCTTCCAGGCCTCGGGCGGGCCGAGCGGGTCGGTCAGCGGCCTGGTCCTGAACGGCACGGCGACGCCCAGCACGCCCAGCCTCTCCATCGCCGATGCGAGCCTGGCCGAGGGGGCGAGCGGCACCAGCGACATGCGCTTCACGGTCACGCTCTCAGAGGCCAGCGCGACGCCGGTCACGGTGAACTACGCGACCTCGGACGGGACGACGACGGCCGGTTCCGACTATACGGCGAAGAGCGGCAGCCTGACCTTCGCGGCGGGCGAGACCAGCAAGACCATCACCGTCGCGGTGCGCGGCGACACGGTGGTGGAGCCGAATGAGACGCTGAACCTCACCCTCTCCGGCGCGCAGGGGGCGACGATCCGCGATGGGTCGGCCATCGGCACCATCCGCAATGACGACACGGCGCCGGGCGGGCCCACGCTTTCGGTGGCGAATGCCAGCGCGGCGGAGGGGGCCGGGAGCCTCGTCTTCACCGTCACGCTCTCACAGGCGAGCGCCACGCCGGTCACGGTCAACTTCGCCACCGCCAATGGGAGCGCCACCGCCGGGTCGGACTACGCGGCGCGCAGCGGCACGCTGACCTTCGCGGCGGGCGAGACGAGCAAGACCGTCAGCGTCGCCGTCACCCGCGACACGGCGATGGAGGCGGATGAGACGCTGAGCCTTGTCCTCTCCACGCCCAGCGGCGCCACCATCGGCCGCGGCACGGCGACCGGCACCATCCTGAATGACGACCTGCCGAGCCTGACCGTGAGCGACGCCTCGATCCAGGAGGGGAACCTCATCGCCACCACGGGCTGGCTCAGCACGCGCGGCAACCAGATCGTGGATTCGGCCGGCGACAGCGTGCTGATCAGCGGGGTGAACTGGTTCGGCTTCGAAGGCACGAACATGTCGCCCAACGGGCTCTGGACGCGCTCCTACAAGGAGATGATGCAGCAGATGGCGGATGAGGGGTTCAACACCATCCGCCTGCCCTTCTCGAGCGAGATGCTGCACGCGACCGGCCAGGCGCTGGGCATTGATTACAACCAGAACCCGGATCTGCGCGGCCTGACGCCGCTCCAGGTGATGGACAGGATCATCGCCCAGGCGGGCGAGATCGGGCTGCGCGTCATCCTGGACCACCATCGCAGCAATGCGGGCAACGGCACCTCGGAGAACGGGCTCTGGTACAATGACCGCTATACCGAGGCGGGCTGGATCTCCGACTGGCAGATGCTCGCCACACGCTACGGCAATGATCCGACGGTGATCGGCGCCGACCTGCACAATGAGCCGCACAACGGCACCTGGGGCGGCGGCGGCGCGCGGGACTGGGCGGCGGCGGCCGAGCGCGCGGGCAATGCCATCGGCGAGGTGAACCCGAACTGGCTGATCTTCGTCGAAGGTGTCGCCAGCTATGAGGGCCAGAACTACTGGTGGGGCGGCAACCTGATGGGTGTGCGCGACCGCCCGATCGAGCTCGATGTCGCGGGCAAGCTGGTCTATTCGGCGCATGACTACCCGAATTCGATCTACGCCCAGCCCTGGTTCCAGGGCCCGGATTTCCCGGCCAACCTGCCGGCGAAGTTCGACCAGATGTGGGGCTACATCTTCAAGGAGGGGATCGCGCCGGTCTATATTGGCGAATTCGGCACGAAGCTGCAGGACCCGAAGGACGCGCCCTGGTTCGAGGCCATCACCTCCTACCTTTCCGGCGATTTCGACAACAACGGCACGAATGACCTCGCGCCCGGCCAGCAGGGCATCAGCTGGACCTTCTGGTCCTGGAATCCCAATTCGGGCGACACCGGCGGCATCCTGAAGGATGACTGGCGCACGGTGAACGAGAACAAGATGGACTATCTCCGCCCGCTCGCCTTCGAGCTGCTGGACGATGCGGCGGGCGGCGCCATGGCGAGCTTCGAGGTGCGGCTCTCGGCACCCGCCACCACCACCGTCACGGTGGACTACGCGACGCGCGCCGGGACCGCGACGGAGGCCGATTTCGTGGCCGCCGCGGGGACGCTGACCTTCGCGCCGGGCGAGCAGAGCAAGACCGTGAAGGTCGCGATCCGAGGCGATGCGCTGGATGAGGCGAATGAGGGCTTCACCCTGGTGCTGAGCAACCCGCAGCGGGCCACCATCGCCGATGGCATGGGCGTGGGCACCATCCTGGATGACGACCCGGCCGGCGCCGATGGACGGCTCTCGCTCTCGGGCACGCGCGGGGCGGATACGCTGACCGGCGGCGCGGCGGCGGACCGGATCTCGGGCGGCTCGGGCGATGACTGGCTGACCGGCGGCGCGGGCTCGGACGTGCTGATCGGCGGCACCGGGGCGGACCGCTTCCACTTCTCGCCGGGCCTCGCGGGGACGGACCGCGTCACCGACTTCAACACGCTGGATGGCGGCGCGGCGGAGGGCGATCTGCTGGTCATCCAGTCCCCCATGGTCGGCCGCTTCGCCTGGCTCGGCACCGGCGCCTTCACGGGCGGCAGTGACAACAGCGAGGCCCGGATGCAGGCGGGCCAGGTGCTGGTGGATGTGAATGGCGACGGCACGTCGGACATCGCCATCACGCTCACCGGCCTCACCAGCGCGAATCAACTCTCGACCAGCGACTTCCTGTTTGGCTGAGGGCGGCCGGGGCGGTGCGCGCCCCGGCCATGATCCTCAGCGTGGGCAGGCCGAGCTCTGCACCACCGCGCTCATCGCGTTGATGGGCCGCGGCACGGCGGGCTGGCCCGGGCGCACCACGCGATAGGTCAGGCGGAAGGTGCCGTCATTGCCGACGGGCACCAGCACCGCCTCGCAGGTAGGCATCCCGGCGAGACGGGCCTGTTCCATCAGGATCTCGGCCACGCGGTCGGGCATGTAGTTGGCCGTGCCCTCCCCCTCGGCCCGCACGGCATTCGCCATGCCGAGCGCGAGGAATGCGAGGCCCGTGGAGAGAAGCGCGCGCCGAAGGGTGGATGGCTGTGTCATGTGTGGCTCCTGCCTTGTTGGTCTCAACCCGAGAGGGCCACCCGGCATGGACGACCCCCTGCGACCAAGACTGCGGGGGGAGGCGGCGCCGCTTCTTGGAGATTCGGGCGGAAGCCTGTTGCCCGATTGCGGAAAGCGGATGGCGCCCCGGGCCGTAACCAGTCCCGGTTTCGGAACGTAGGCGAGGCATGCGACGCCCCGCCCCATCCGCGCCCGAGGCCAGCCCTGATGCCAGTCGCGGCGCCAGTCTGGCCGATGTCTATGGCCAGGGCTGCTACGCCCGCTTCGTCAGCGCCCACCGGCGGATCGGCATGGCGCCCTTCGCGCTGGTGCGGTTCCGCCAGCCGGCCGGCGCCTTCCCCGACCCGCCGACGGCCGACTACACCCTCGCCATCAATGAGCGCGGGCGCGGACGGATGGAGTTCGACATCGGCGCCGGGCGGCACAGCCTGCCCTTCCGCGCGGGGGACCTGGTGCTGAAGCCGCCCGGCGTCGCCACCCATTTCGCCGTGGACGCGCCGCACCAGAAGAGCTTCCTCTCCCTGCCCGCCCGGCTGCTGCGGGAGCTGGCCGAGGAGGCGGGCTGCACCGCCGATTTCGGCGCGCTGCACGCGGGCAGCTTCCGTTCGCCCGCCATCGCCCGGCTGATGGAGCTGATCTGGGCGGAGGCGGTGGACGAAAATCCGGAAGGCCGGCTGTTCAGCGAGGGGGCCGCGATGGCGCTGGTCGGATTGCTGCTCCGGCTCCGGCGGCCTGCGGTGGCGAGCACGGGCGAGGTGCGGGCGCTGGCGCCGGCGCGGCTCAAGGCCGTACTCGACTGGACCGAGGCGCATCTCGCGGAGTCCTTCGGGATCACGGAGATGGCCGCGGTGGCCTGCCTTTCGTCCTTTCATTTCGGCCGCGCCTTCAAGGCGGCGATGGGCGAGACGCCGCGCGCGTATGTCACGGCGCGGCGGATCGAAAAGGCGTGCGAATACCTGGAGGATCACAGCCTGCCGCTCGCCGAGATCGCGCAGCTCTGCGGCTTCGCCGACCAGTCGCATTTCACCGCGCTGTTCGGCCGGCGGATGGGGATGACGCCGGGCGCCTGGCGCCGTCGCCGGAGTTGAGGCGGCCCAGCGCCGGCCATGAAAAAGGGGGGCCGGAGCCCCCCTTCGCCGGGACGATGTTCCGGCTTCAGCGCCGCATGCGGACGCCGCGCAGCTCCAGGTCTTCGGAGACGCGCATCTGGAAGTCGGCCACCGTCTCGCGCACGCCGAAGACCTGCGGCTCCTGGTGGAGCGGGATCATCGGCACGAGTTCGCGGAAGCGGGCCCAATAGGCGCGTGCCAGTTCCTGGCGGCGGGCCTGGTTGGCCTCGACGCCGATCTCGCCCAGCAGGCGCGCCATCTCGGCATCCTGGAAACCGCCCCAGTTGAAGCTGCCCTCGCCCAGCAGCTCGCGGCCCGGGTTGGTGATGTCGAAATTGCCCGGCGTCCAGCCCAGCAGCCAGAACTGGAACTCCTTGTTCGCGCCGCGCTGGAGGAAGCGGCCGAAGGGCACGGCATCGAGCCGCGCCTGGATGCCGGCCCGCTGCAGCATCGCGACGACGGATTGGCAGATCGCCTCGTCATTCACGTAGCGGTTGTTGGGGCAGCCCAGCGCCACGCGGAAGTTGGTCGCACCCGCCTCGGCCAGCAGGCGGCGCGAGGCCTCGAGGTCGAAGGGGAAGCGCTCATTGGCGGCCGCGTCGAAGCCGCCGACGGCCGGCGCGATGGGCAGGCCCGCCGCCGTGGTGGAGTTGCGGAGGATGACGCGGCGGATCGTGTCCATGTCGATCGCCTGGTACATGGCGCGGCGGACGCGCACGTCGCGCATGTGGTTCGGCGTGCCGGGTGCTTCGAGGCTCTCCGCGCGCGCCACATCCATGGCGAGGTAGATGGTGCGCGCCGTCGGGCCCTGCATCAGGCGGATGCCGGGCGCATTCTGCACGCGCGGGATGTCCTGCAGCGGCACATGGTACATGAGGTCGAGCTCGCGGCTCAGAAGCGCCGCCACGCGGGTCGGCGCGCTGGCCACGGGGCGGAAGACGGCGCGGGTGATGCCGTGCTCCAGCCGCTCGCGATAGTCGGGGTTCGGCACCAGCACCGTGCGCTCATCGGCCAGGCGCTCGACCAGACGGAAGGGGCCGGTGCCGTTGGCGTTGAGCTGGACGAAGCTGTTGGTGGCCCCCGCCTGGCCGGCGCGCGCCACGGCGAAGGCGTTGTTCTGCTCGACCCAGGCGCGGTTCATGATGAAGAACAGCGTGAGGTCCTGGAGCAGGATCGGGTTCGGGCCGCGCGTCTCGAACTCCACCGTGAAGTCGTCGATCGCCCGCGCGCCGGTGATGGAGGCGACGGTATAGGCCATGTCGTTCTGGCGCACGCGCTCCAGGCTGTAGAGCACATCGGCCGCGGTGAAGGGCTGGCCGCCATGGAAGCGCACGCCGCGCACCAGATGGAAGCGCCAGGTGGTGGGCGTCGGCATCTCCCAGCGCTCGGCGAGTGCCGGGCGAAGCGAGCCATCGGCCTCGCGGCGGACCAGCGGCTCATACATGTTGCTCTTCATGGCGTTGGTGACGCCATGGTTGTTGGCATGCGGGTCGAGGCCCAGGATGTCGTTCGCCGTGGCCCAGGTGAAGGTGGTGGCGGAAGCGGGCGAGAGCGAGGCCAGGGCGAGGGCGCCGCCGAGGAGCGCGGCGCGCCACGAGAACTTGCGCATGAGGGTGTTCCTCCCAGGAAATGACGGTGGTGCAACATGCTGGTCAGGCGGGGGCCTGTCCAGCGGGATCAATCCGCCCGGATATTGGCGGCGCGGATCACCTCGCCGAAGACGCGGGATTCGCTGGCCAGCAGGCGCTGCACCTCGGCCGGCGTGGTGGGCGCGGGGATGATGCCCTGCCCCGTCATGCGCTCCACCATGGCGGGCTGGCGCAGCACCTGGCCGGCGACGGCCGAGAGGCGCTCGACGAGGGCGGGCGGCGTGGCCGAGGGGGCCAGCAGGCCGAACCAATTGTCGAAGGCGAAGTCGGGCAGGCCGCTTTCGGCCGCGGTCGGCACGTTGGGCAGCAACGGGCTGCGCGCCTCCGCGAAGACCGTCAGCGCCTTGAGGCGGCCGGCGCGCACATGCTCGGCGATGGTCGGCACGGGGTCGATCAGCAGCGGTATGCGGCCGGCCAGCACCTCGGGGATGGCGGCGGCCGAGCCCCGGAAATGCACGCCCTGCATCTGGGTGTTGGTGCGGCGCTGGAGCAGTTCGCCGATCACATGCAGCAGGCTGCCATTGCCGGCCGTCGCGTAGTTCAGGGCACCCGGCTGGCGACGGGCTTCGGCGATGACACCCTGGAGGTCATTGGCCGGGAAGGAGGGATGCGCCACCAGCGCCACATCGGTGCGGGAGACGCGGGTGATGCCGGTGAGGTCGCGCAGCGGGTCGAAGCTGAGATTGCCGTAGGTGTGCGGGTTGATCGTCACCTGGCCGCAATAGGCCATCAGCAGCGTATAGCCATCGGCGGGCGCGCGGGCCGCCTGCTCGCTGGCGAGGTTGCCGGCGGCCCCCGGACGATTCTCCACCACCACGGGCTGGCCCACCGCCTCGCTCATGCCCTGGGCGAGGGCGCGCGCGGTCACATCGGTCAGGCCGCCGGCGGCGAAGCCCACCAGCATGCGGACGGGCCGGTCGGGGAAGCCTGCCGGAGCTGAGCCCGCCTGGGCAAAGCCACGAGCGGGCAAGGCCAGCAAGGGGGCTGCGAGCAGGGTGGCGCGGCGGGTCGGCATAGAAGCTCTCCAAAAGATGAACGCGCCGTCATGCATCCGATGCGGGGGCGGATGCAAGGGCGTTCCCGCTTCACAGGGGCCCGGGAAGCGTCTTGAGTGAGCGGCCGGAGGGCCCCTGATGATCCTGTTCGAGAATGCGCGCCTGTGGGATGGCTTCGCCGAGGCCTCGCTGCCCGGCATGTCGGTGCTGGTGGAGGGCGAGGTGATCCGCGAGGTGTCGGACCGGCCGATCGCCTCCGCCGCGACGCGGGTGGACCTGAAGGGCCGGACGCTGATGCCCGGGCTGATTGACGCCCATGTGCATGTCGTCGCCTCGCTCGCCAATATCGCGGCCAATGCCATGCTGCCCGATGCCGTCGTCGCCTTCCGCGCCGGCCGGCTGATGCATGAGATGCTGATGCGCGGCTTCACCACGGTGCGGGACCTGGGCGGCGCCACCCTCGGGCTGCGCATGGCCTGGGAGGAAGGGCTGATCACCGGCTCGCGGCTTTCGATCTGCGGCAAGGCGCTCTCGCAGACCGGCGGGCATTGCGACTTCCGGGGCCGCGCCGATACGCGGGATTTCGGCTTCTTCGCGGCGCGCCTGGGTTCGCTCGGGCGCCTCGTGGATGGCGTGGATGAGGTGCGCCGCGCGGCCCGCGAGGAGATCAAGGGCGGCGCCGACTACATCAAGCTCATGGCCAATGGCGGCGTGGCCTCGCCCTCCGATCCCATCGCCTTCTTCGGCTTCTCCGAGAGCGAGCTGCGCGCGGCCGTGGAAGAGGCCGAGATGGCGCAGACCTATGTGGCGGCCCATCTCTACACCGATGCCGCCATCGCGCGGGCCGTGCGCTGCGGCGTGCGGAGCCTGGAGCATTGCAACCTGATCACCGAGGCGACCGCGCGCGAGGCCGCGGCGGCGGGCGCCATCGCCTGCCCCACGCTCGTCACCTACCAGGCGCTGAAGGAGGAAGGGGCGTCGCTCGGCCTCGGGCCGGAGAGTGTCGCGAAGATCGATGACGTGCGCCTCGCGGGTCTGGAATCGCTGGAGCGGATGCACAAGGCCGGGCTGATGATGGCCTTCGGGACCGATCTGCTGGGGCCCATGCATCGGCGCCAGTCGGAGGAATTCCTGATCCGGCGCGAGGTGCTGCCGGCGGCCGAGATCCTGCGCAGCGCCACCAGCCATGCGGCCAAGCTGCTCTGCCAGGAAGGCCGGCTCGGCGTCGTGGCGCCGGGCGCCTTGGCCGATCTGATCGTGGTGGATGGCGACCCGCTGGCCGATCTCGCGGTGCTGACGGAACAGGGGGCGCATCTGCCCGCCATCATGCAGGGCGGGCGCTTCGTGAAGAACCAGCTTGCATGAGGCTGCTCTTCATCAACGGACCGAATGCGAACCTCTACGGGCTCGACCCCTCCGGGACCTATGGGCGCGAGACGTTTGGCGACATCGCGGCGCGCTGCCAGCGCAAGGCGGCGAGCCTGGAGGCGGAGCTGGATTTCCGGCAAAGCCAGGATGAGGGCGAGATCATCACCTGGATCCAGCAGGCGCGGGGCGAGGCGGCGGGGCTGATCATCAACGCGGCCGGGCTCTCCTACACCTCCATCGCCGTGATGGATGCGCTGCTGACCTTCGATGGACCCGTGATCGAGGTGCACATGTCCAACATCCACCGGCGCGAGCCGTTCCGGAACAAGACCTATACGTCCAAGGCGGCGGTGGGCAGCATCTGCGGGCTCGGGCCGCTCGGCTATGAGCTCGCGATCCAGGCGATGGTGGATCTATGCCGCAAGTGATCCCCGTCGCCTTCTACAGCGAGCATGACGACCCCGTGGCCTGGGAGCGCGCTCTGCGCGCGCATCTGCCGGAGCTGGAATTGCGCGTGGATGGGCCGCCCGAGGGCGTGGTGGCCGCACTCGCCTGGAAGCCGCCGACAGGCTTCTTCGCGGGCTTCCGCGACCTGAAGCTGGTGGTGAATCTGGGCGCGGGGGTGGATGCGCTGGTGGCGCGGGATGATTTGCCGCCGCTGCCGATCTCCCGCCTGAACGATCCGGGCATGGTGCAGCTCATGTGCAGCTACGTGACCTATGCCGTCACGCGCTATGCGCGCGATTTTCACCTGTTTGAGCGCGCGCAGCGGGCGGGCGAGTGGCGCTACATCCATCCGCGCGCGTTGCACACGCACCGCGTCTCCGTGCTGGGGCTGGGCGAGCTGGGCGGGGCGGCGGCGGCCGCGCTGGCGGCGATGGGCTATGCGGTGACGGGCTGGGCGCGGACGCCGAAATCCATTCCCGGCGTGCGCTGCCTGCATGGGGAGGCAGGCTTCGCCACCGCGCTGGCGGAGGCCGATACGCTGGTGATGCTGCTGCCGCTGACGCCGGCCACGCGGGGCTTGATCGGCGCCGCCGAACTGGCGCGGATGCCGCGCGGGGCGAACCTGATCAATGTGGCGCGCGGCGCGCTGCTGGATGAGGAGGCGCTGCTGGCAGCGCTGCGGTCAGGCCACATCGCGGAGGCGACGCTGGACGTGTTCCAGCAGAGCCCCCTCCCCGCTGGCCATCCCTTCTGGGCGATGGAGAATGTGCGGATCACGCCGCATCTGGCCTCCATCACCATCCCGGAAGCGGCTGCGGCGGATGTGGCGGAGAGCATCCGCCGCGTGCTGCGCGGCGAGGCGCCGCTGCATCAGGTGGACCCGGCGCGGGGGTATTGAGGGTCGAAGACGCCGCCCTTCTGGAAGGCGGCCTCGATGTAGCGGGCCAGCGCCCGCACGGCAGGGCGGCTCGCGGGGCCTGGTGCTGCGGCGAGCACCAGGCGCACGGCGGGCAGGCCGGCGTCGAGCGGGAGTGACGTGATGCGCGTGCCATCAATGGCGTAGGGGCTTTCGGGCTGCACGTTCTGGATGGTCCAGCCCAGGCCGTTGCCCACCAGGCCGCGCAGCAGCTCCTGGCTGCGGGAACGGAAGGCGATGCGGGGCGTCAGCCCCGCCGCACGAAAGATACCGGCGAAGTAGTCGCGCGAGTGTGGCAGGTCGAGCAGCAGGAAGGGTTCCGCGACAAGATCTGCCAGGCGCACGCGGGCGCCACGCGCCAGGCGATGCCGCGTGGGCAGCACGGCCACCGGGGCGAGCTGGGCGATGGGCGTGACGGTCAGGCCCGGTGGCATCTCGAAATCATAGGTGAGCGCGATCTCGGTGCGGCCGGCCTCCAGGCCCGCCAGCATCTCGTTGTGGTCGCCCTCCTCCACCCGGACCGAGAGGCCCGGAATATCGCGGCCGAGGCCTGCCAGAAGCGCGGGGAGATAGCGCGGCGCCAGCGTCAGGAAGCAGCCCATGGAGACCTCGCCCACGGCCTCGGCGCCGAGCGAAGCGGCGGCATGGACGAAATCCTCGGCGTGG
Organism: Sediminicoccus sp. BL-A-41-H5; assembly: GCF_050632405.1. Taxonomy (NCBI): domain Bacteria; kingdom Pseudomonadati; phylum Pseudomonadota; class Alphaproteobacteria; order Acetobacterales; family Roseomonadaceae; genus Sediminicoccus; species Sediminicoccus sp. BL-A-41-H5. Next base: position 819,679 of record NZ_CP192601.1, read on the forward strand.
CGCAGCAGCAGCCGGGCCTCGGCCACCACGCGGCTGCCGGCGGGCGTCAGCGTGACACCGCGGGCGTGATGGCGCAGCAGCAGGGCGACGCCCAGTTCGGCCTCCAGCGCCGCCACCGCCTCCGAGATGGAGGGCTGGGAGACGTGCAGCCGCCGTGCCGCGCCGGTGACCGAGCCGGCATCGGCCACCGCGACGAGGTAGCGCAGGGAGCGCAGCGAGAGGCTCGCGATCTGCATCGGATTTCCCTATGCCAAAGCTCGGAACAAGATATTTCCCCGATGCTTCCCTTTCCCGCAAGGTGCGAACCGCATCCAGGGGAGCTTCGCCATGATCCGGACCGGCAACCAATATCGCGAGGGACTGCGCGACGGCCGCGAGGTCTGGATCGATGGGGAGCGGGTGAAGGATGTGACGACGCATCCCGCGCTCAAGCCCATCGTGGACGTGAAGGCGCGCATGTATGACATGGCGCATGAGGAGCGGCACCAGGACACGCTCACCTATGTCGAGAACAACGAGCGGCACAGCGTCTTCCAGCAGCCCCCCACCACGCAGGAGGACTGGCATCGCAAATGGGCCAGCGTGGACCTGCTGATGAAGGATATCGGCGGCGTGGCCACCCGCCTCGGTGACGAGACGGTGGGCGAGATGTGGTCGCTGCAGGATGGCCGCGACGTGCTGGCGCAGATTGATCCGCGCTTCGCCGACAACATTGATCACCACATCCGCCGCGTGGTGGAGAAGGACATCTTCCACGTCTCCGCCAACACCGACCCGAAGGGCGACCGCTCGCTGCCGGTGGATCAGCGCGACCCGGACATGATGATCCGCGTGGTGCGGGAGACGGATGCCGGCATCATCATCCGAGGTGCGAAATTCGAGACGGCCTCGGCCTATGCGGACCAGGCGTATCTGAAGCCGACCGTGGGCGCCTGGACGGATGAGAAGGAGAGCATCCACGCCGTCGGCTGCATCGTGAAGATGGGCGCACCCGGCGTGAAGCACATCTGCCGCGCGCCCTTCGCCACCAAGGGGAACGCGGCCGACATCCCGCTGGCGTCCCGCTTCGATGAGGTGGAGGCGCTCTGCGTCTTCGACGACGTGCTGATCCCGTGGGAGGACGTGTTCTTCTATCGCCACACGGCGGCCGCGCAGCAGGTGCGCGCCACGCTGCATCGCTACAGCGCCTTCCCCTATGTTCTGCGCGTCCTCTACGTGGCCGACATGATGATCGGCGCGGCGATGTGGAACGCGAAGCAGACGGGTCTTGAGAAGCTGCAATCGGTGCAGGAGAAGCTGGCCGACCTCGTCTGCTACCGCGAGGGCATCCGCGCGCATCTCGTCGCCGCCATCGCGACGGCCGAGCGTTCGCCCGCGGGGCTGCTCATGCCCAACCAGTCCATCCTCTATGCGGGGCGCGTGCTGGCCTGCAGCCAATTGCCGGTGATGATGCATGCGGCGCGGGAGCTGATCGGCGGGCAGATCTGCGTGACCCCGGATTCCGTGCAGTTCGAGGGCGGCGCGGGCAACTGGCTGCAGAAGTTCTACACGCTGAACCAGAATTGGGGTGCGGAGGATCGCCGCAAGCTGCTGGCCTTCGCGCGGGACCTGCTGAACAGCGATTATGCAGGCCATCGCCTCGCTTTCGTGCAATTCGCGCAGGCGCCGCACTTCAACCATCTGGCGGCGGTCTACAAGAGCTTCGACTTCTCGGGCCCGCTCGACTTCGTGCGCAACAGCGCGAAGCTCTCCGACCGCGTGATGGGTGGGAAGACGCATTGATGCCGACGCACAGCCGCATCCGCCCCTTCAACACGAAGGACGCCTATCCCGAGCAGTCGCTCGACAATGACGTCTGCATGGCGGTGCGCGCCGGCAACACGGTCTATCTGCGCGGCCAGACCGCGATGGACCTGGACGGCAAGATCGTGGGCATCGGCGACCCCGCCGCCCAGGCCGAGAACGCCATGCGCTGCGCCGAGATCCTGCTCAAGGAGGCAGGCTCGGACCTCAGCCACGTGTGCAAGATCGTGATCTACATCACCGATCGCGCCTATCGCGAGCCGGTCTATCGCGTGATCGGCAAGTGGCTGAAGGGCGTGTTTCCGGTCAGCACCGGCATCATCGTGAACGGGTTGGCCAAGCCCGAATACATGATGGAGATCGACATCATCGCGGAGATTCCCGCCTCCCCGTGACGGGGTGGCGTTGAGACCTGGCCCTGCCGCAGTCGCGCGGCATGGCACTTGCTTAACCCACCTCGCAATCGGAGAAGGAGACGGATCATGGTTCAGGTTTCCCGCCGCCAAGCTGCCCTTTTGGGCACCGGACTGCTTGCGGCCCCCGCCATCGCCAATGCCCAGGCCAACCGCATCTCCGTCTCCGTCTGGGGCGGTTCCTGGCGGGACATGGTGCAGAACATCATCGCGCGGAAATTCACCGCCGATACCGGCGCCACCGTCGAGTTCCAGACCGGCGGCACCATTGATCGCCTGAACCGCGCGCGCCTGGCCCGCGGCAATCCGGAGAGCGATCTGAACTTCACCACCTCGCATATCGGCTGGCTCTACCAGAACGACAATCTCTTCGAGACGCTGGACATGTCGCGCATCCCCAATGCGCGGAACCTGGTGGACCAGGCGCGGATCAGCCCGGGGCATATCGGCACCTGGGCCTATGTCTACACCATCGGCTACCGGCCCGACCTGCTGCCGGGCGTCAGCTTCTCCTCCTGGGCGGATCTCTGGTCGCCCGCCATGGCGAACAAGTTGGCGGCGCCCGATTTCGACCCGTCCCACATCATCGTGGTCTCGGCGATCCTGGAAGGCGGCGATGCGTCCACCTGGGAGCGCGGCCAGGCCCGGCTGCGCGCGCTGCGGCCCAATTTCCGCGCCTTCTACACGAATGACGCGAACAGCCAGCAGCTGATCGCGAGCGGCGAGACGCCGGTGCAGGTCATCCTCTCGATGAACGCGCACCACATGGCGTCCCAGGGCGTGAATGTGCGTCTCGCCATCCCGCGCGAGGGCGCGGTGCTGGGCGTGGACTGCGTCTCGATCATGCGCGGCAGCCGCCGGCAGGAGCTGGCCTACCAGTTCGTCAACACCTGCCTCGATCCGCAGATCCAGGCGGCCATCGCGGCCGACAAGAAGGGCAGCCCGACGGTGACGAACGCGGTGCTGGACCCGGCGGTGGCCGCCCTGCCCGGCGTCTTCACCACGCCCGAGCAGTGGCGCACCCAGGCGCTGATCATTGATCACCGCCTGCGCGCCGAGAAGACGAATGAATGGCGCCGCTGGTTCCAGGAGAACATCATCGCGCGCTGAGCATCGCGTGCGCCGCCCCTTCCTCGGCTGGTTCATCAGCCCCGCCGCGCTGGTCGCGGCGGGCTTCCTGCTCGCCATGGCGGCGGTGCTGCAATACGCCTTCCTGGCCTTCATCCCCGGAGAGCTGCAGCCCGGCGGCTTCACCTTCCAGAACTTCCGGGAGATGATGAAGCCGCTCTATGCGGGCGTCTTCTACGACACGGTGAAGCTGTGCTTCCTGACGGCGGTGCTGGCCCTGCTGGCGGGCTACCCCCTGGCGCTGGCGCTGGTGCGGGCGCGCAACCCCTATCTGAAATCGGCGATCCTGATCGTCTCGGTGACACCGCTCTTCCTGGGCGAGGTGATCCGCACCTATGCCTGGATCATCGTGCTGGGCAATCGCGGCTTCGTGAACGGGACGCTGATGGCGCTGGGCCTGATCGACGCGCCCATCCCCCTGCTCTTCACGCGGCTCGGCGTCGTGGTGGCGCTGGTGCATGTGACGCTGCCGGTGGTGGTGATCATGCTGGCCGCCGCCATCGCGCACATAGATCGCGATCTGGAGCGCGCGGCGGCGGCCCTGGGCGCGAAGCCGCTGCGCGTCTTCTGGACGGTCACGCTGCCGCTCTCCATGCCCGGCATCATCGCGGGGCTCACCACCGGCTTCGCCTGGACCTTCTCGGCCTTCGCGACCCCGCAACTCATCGGCGGGGGCCGCGTGAACATGGTCTCCAACCTCGTCTATTCGCTGGGCTTCTCGTCGTTCAACTTCCCGTTTGCGGCCGCCCTTTCCGTCGCGGGGCTGGTGCTGACGGCGGTGGCGCTGGCCGCCTTCCGGCTGCTGCTGCGACCACTGCACAAGGTGGGGCTCACGTGATCCTGGCCTTCCGCCTCCTCGTGCTGCTGCTGCTGGCCTTCGTGATCATGCCAGCTGCCGTCGCCATCATCGCCGCCTTCGAACCGCGGCCCATCATCGCCTTCCCGCCCCAGGGCTTCTCCTGGCGCTGGTTCGAGCGCGCGCTGAACTATGAGGATTTCCGCATCGGCTTCGCGCATTCGGTCTTCGTCGCCGCCATCGCCTCCACCATCTCGGTCGTCATCGGCTCCATGGCGGCCTATGCGATGGACCGATACAGCTTCCGCGGAAAAGCGACGCTGGAGGCGCTGCTGCTGGCCCCCCTCGCCATCCCGCATTTCACCATCGGCCTCGGCGCGCTGATCCTGGCCGCGCAGATCGGGCAGTCGCGCGGCTGGCCGGTGGTGATCCTCGCGCATGTCGTCCTCGTGCTGCCCTTCGTGCTGCGCAGCCTCTATGTCTCGCTGAAGAACATTGATCCGCGCCTGGAGCAGGCCGCGCTCTCACTGGGCGCGAAGCCGGGGCGCGTGATCTGGACCGTGACGCTGCCAGCCCTGGCGCCGGGCCTCGCGGGAGGTTGGCTGTTTGCCGCCATCCTCTCCTTCAACGAGTTCACCGCCTCGCTCTTCGTCACCTCGCAGCGCACGCAGACGCTGCCGGTCGCGATGTACAATTACGTCCGCGAATATGCCGACCCCTCCATGGCGGCGATCTCGGCGCTCTACATCCTGCTGACGACCATCCTGCTCGTCATCGCCAACCGCTTCCTTGGCCTTGGCCGCATCCTGGGGACCGAAGATGGCCGCCAATGACGCACTCCGCCTCGAAGGCGTCACCAAGCGCTTCGGCGCCGTCACCGCGCTGCATGAGGCCTGGCTGAAGGTCCAGGATGGCGAGTTCATCACGCTGCTGGGCCCTTCCGGCTGCGGCAAGACGACGCTGCTCAACCTCATCGCGGGCTTCCTGGAGGCCGATGCGGGCGAGATCTTCATCGGGGCCAAGCTGGTGACGACGCTGCCGGTCTGGGAGCGTGACCTCGGCATGGTGTTCCAGTCCTACGCGCTCTTCCCGCACATGGATGTGGCGCGCAATGTGGGCTACGGGCTGCGCGCGCGCGGGGTGCCGAAGTCGGAGGAGGCATCGCGTGTCGCCGAGGCGCTGGGCCTGGTGCGCCTCTCCGCCATGGCGAGCCGCCGGCCGAAGCAGCTCTCGGGCGGGCAGCAGCAGCGCGTGGCACTCGCCCGCGCGCTGGTCATCCGCCCCCGGCTCCTGCTGCTGGACGAGCCCTTCTCGGCACTCGACCGCAACCTCCGCACCGAGATGCAGCTCGAGCTGAAGGAGATCCAGCGGCGGCTCGGTGTCACCACCATCTTCGTCACACACGATCAGGGCGAGGCCATGTCCATGTCCGACCGTGTCGCCGTGATGTCGGAGGGGCGCATCCTGCAGCTCGACACGCCCGAGGTGATCTATGGGCGGCCGGCGCATCCTTTCGTCGCCGGCTTCATCGGCGATGCGACGGTGCTGCCGGGGCGGCTTCTCGCGCGCGACGGCGCGCAAGCGCGGGTGGAGGCGGCCGGGCTTGCCTTCACCGTGCCGGCGGAAACGCTCGGGGATGCGGCGCCGGGGGCTGCCGTCTCGGTCTATCTCAGGCCCGAGGATCTGCACCCGATCGAGACGGGCGAAGGGCTGGAGGGCACCGTCCTCAGCCGCGCCTATCTGGGCGACCGGGCGGAGCTGGTGGTGGAATGCGGCAGCGCGGGGCGGCTCATGCTGCGCCTGCCGGGCCAGGCGGCCATGGCGCGCTGGCCGGTGGGCGCCACGCTGCGCGTGGGCTTCGGCGGCGCGCGGCCGGTGGCCTTCGCCGCCTGAAGCGTGATCAACAGAGATTGATCCCGCTTCAGCCTTTGCTGAGAGGCTGATTCAGCGTTTCGGCGATTCCGCCTCAACGCATCACGCTCTACGTTGGACACTTATCTACCACAGGATTGTGGCGGCGAGTGTGACGACGGCGAGGTAGTTTCGAGCTGTCTTTCGAGCGGTTGCGCGCGGCGGAACTCTTGAGCTTGGAGAAGCAACACTCGATCAGTGGCTTGCTGGGTGCTTTCGATGGGTATTTGGGCGCGAGCGGGTTATTGGGGATGACGGCCACGCGCCCTTGCCGCGTGGCTTGCCACGTCCATCGTGGCGGCATTGCCATGACGACCTCGCGGCAGCCTCGATCGCCTGCCTGCGGCATCGCCGCTTGCCACCGTCAGGCAAACCTCGGGACGCCGCCCCGCCCAGTGGATCTTGGTGCTCAGACCCCGCGGGGCGCCGGGCCTGTCTTCGACCCCTTTGCCCGCGCTCTGTGGCCCCCCGGGCACGTCGGGTGGACGACCGGCGTGTGCTCAGCGGGATCGTGCACATGCTCAAGCATGGCGGCCGCTGGCAGGATTGCCCTCGGATCTATGGCCCGCCCACCACGATCTACAATCGCTATCACCGCTGGTCGCAGCGCGGCATCTGGACGCAGATGCTGACCGCGCTGGTACAGGCGACGCCAGGTGGTCTGCAGTTGATCGACAGCACGACAGCCAAGGCACAGCGCGCGGCGGCGGGCGGAAAAGGGGGGCCGAGTTCCAGGCCATTGGCCGCTCCCGCGGCGGTCGCGGGACCAAGATCCACCTCGTAACCGATGGCACGGGCCGCGTTCTCACCTTCGTCGTGACGCCCGGCCAGATGGGCGACATGCGCCCCGCTCACGACCTACTCGCCCGCCTGCCCCCGTCAGCCAAGCTCCTGGCCGACGCGGCCTTGACAGCAACGGCCTGCGTGCGTTTCTCGCCGGCGGGGCCCTGCGGTCTCCCCCAAAGATCCAGCTGCGTCGCCACCACGGAGAACAGGAAGCCGGCCAGCCGCGCATCCGCGCCCGGCGCCGCGCCAAGCAGCGCGCCCACCGGCAACCCGCCATCCAGCCCCGCGCGCAGCGTGGCGATGGGGCCACCCAGCGCCGTCATGGGGATGACGAAGGAGGGGTCGCCCGTCGTGCCATCGGCGGGCGCCACATCGGGTGCCGCGGGCAGCAGCAACAGGTCGGTCTGGCCGAAGCCGGCCCAGAAGGCGGCGCGGGCCTGGGCCAGCTCACGCAGCGCCGCGTGATAGGCGGCGTCGGGGATGGCGAGCCCGGCATCAATGTCGGCGGCGAGGCGTGGCGAGACCTGGTGGCGCGGCAGCGTCGCATAGGTGCGCCCGGCCTCGGCCAGCAGCACCTGGCGATGCGTGGCCATGATGCCCTCCAGCGGCACGGGGGACCGGGCGGTGGCGAGCGGCAACCCCGCCCCTTCCAGCCGCTGCGCGAGTTCGGCCACGCGCGCCGCCGTGCCTGGCCGGGCGAGGCGCGTGATCATCGCATCCTCCAGCACCACGATGCGCGGCGGGATGAAGGGCGGGTTGCGCAATGCCAGATGATCCGCCGCATAGCCGGCGGCGAGGAAGGCCGCGTCCTGCGCCGTCTGGCCGAAGGCGCCCAGCGTGTCGAAGGACGGGGCGAGCGGGACGATGCCGACACCGCCGATGGAGAGCGTCGAGGGCTTGAAGGCGCCGGTGCCGGTATAGGCGGCCGGGCGGTTCACCGAGCCCGCGGTCTGCGTGCCGAGTGCGAGCGGCACGGCACCCGAAGCGACGGCGGCGCCCGAGCCGGCGGAGGAACCGCCTGGGGTGCGCGTCAGGTCCCAGGGGTTTCGCGTGGGCGGCGCGGGCGAGAAATAGGCGTATTCGGTGGTGTGGACCTTGCCGAGGATCACGGCGCCCGCGGCGCGCAGATGGGCCACGGCCGTGGCATCGGCGGTGGCGGGTGCGATCTCGGCGCGGGAGGGACTGAAGGCGCGCGTGGGCAGGCCGCGCACGTCGATCACATCCTTCACGGCCACGGGAATGCCGTGCAGCGGGCCGCGCTTCACGGGTTCCTTGTCCAGCGCGCGGGCCTGGATCAACGCCTCGCCGGCCAGCACGTCGAGCCAGGCCTGGACCGCGCCATCCACCTCGGCGATGCGGCCGAGGCAGCGGCGCACCAGCGCCTCGGAAGTCAGGGCGCCGCTGGCGATGGCGGCGGAGAGGTCGCGGATGCGACCGGGATCACGGACATGGCTCATGGCGTAAGCCTCTCACGCTCCGCGCCTGCGGTGAAGATCATGCGCGCCCCTGGATTTTCACGCGCATTGTGCGAGGCTGCGCCTTCCATGCGGAGGGCTTGGCGATGACCAGTGATGTCTTCGAGGAACGCGGCTATGGCGCGCTGCCCATCGGCTTCGGCGAGAAGCCGGGCCTGGTCGTCGTGGATTTCCAGACGGGCTTCACCGACCCCGCCTTCCCCATGGGCGGCGCGCCGATGGTGGACCGCGCCGTGGGCAACACCGCGCGGCTGATGCGCGCGGCCAAGGCGGCGGGGGTGCCGGTCATCGCATGCGTCGTCGCCTTCGATGGCCCCAAGGGGGCGCCACGCTGGAAGGTGGCGCCGGTTCATGACCTGCTGGCCGGCACGCCCGCCACCGCGCTCGATCCGCGCATCGCGGCGGAGGAGCCGGATGTGGTGCTGACCAAGACGGCCCCTTCCATCTTCTTCGGCACGGCGGCGGGCGCGATCCTGACGCGGGAGCGGGTGGATACGGTGATCGTCACGGGCTGCATCACCTCGGGCTGTGTGCGGGCCAGCGTGATCGATGCCTTCTCCCTCGGCTTCCGCGTGCAGGTGCCGGAGGATTGCGTGGGGGATCATGACCAGGCCGCGCATGACCAGAATTTGAAGGATGTCGGCCGCCGCTATGCCGACATCACGACGGCGGATGAGATGATCGCGGCGATTGACGCCTGGCGGCAGCGCAACAGCCGCTAAGCTTCGCTGAGAGACCGACTCACGCCTTTGGTGATGCCACCAAAGGCGATCAGGCCCTAAAAGCCCGGCGCGGAATCCGCATCCAGGGCGCGCGCGACGTAGGCGGCCTGCTGCGGGGCGTAGCGCGTCCAGAGGCGGCGAAGCTCGGCCACCGGCTCCTCGTGCCAATCCACGCGGAGGTCCACGACGGGCCAGTCGTAGCGGTCGGCCACCAGCATGCCGCCGCCGCGCTCATCATCGAATTCGCCGCCGGCTTCGAGGCCGGCTTCGAGGGCCTGCATCAGGCGCTCGGCCAGCGGTGCGCCCTCGCTCGCGGTGAAGGCATCCACCATGGCTTGCGGCACGCCGGTGTTGTCCAGCAGGTTGCCCATGGAGACGCAGTCGCGCCCCACGGCGACGGCGTGCTCGGGCATGGCCTTGGCGCCGGAGAACCAGGCAATGCCGCCCATGCGGTCCACCACCGCGACCTGGCGATGCTCCACGCCGCGGGTGGATTTGAGCAGATTCTCCAGCACCGCCTGGGCGCCGAGGCCCTGGCGCAGCAACGTCAGACCCTGCGGGCCGAGCGCGGGGTCGGAGAGGTTCTGCGTGGCGACGGCACCGAGCGGGCCCGCCCAGGCGCAGCGCGCCGCGGTGGCGATGGAGGAGGAGGTGACGATGGTGCCGAAGGCCCCCGTCACGGCGCAGCGCGCGGTCAGCGAATAGGTCATACGTCACGCTATCCGGAATCAGGCGGGCTGGAGAAGCTGCGTTTGCGTGGCTTCGATGCCCTCCCAGGCGTAGCGCATGGGCGTCATTTGGGCATTGGCCCATCTTGTGTGCTGGTCGGCGTAGTGCGGGCTGCCGGGATGGCCGGAGGCGCCGAGGAAGACGGACCAGCGGCTGTTCTCCCAGGCGCCCACGTCGAAGGCGTAGCGCGAGAGGGCGCCGTATTGCGCGCGCGGGCCCAAGGGGGCGATCAGGCCATTGGCGAAGACCGTGTCGCCATCGCCGCCGATGGGTTGGGAGGGCGGGTCGAGCACCGGCGCGGCCTCGGGGAAGAGCGCGGAGAGCGGGTGGGTGAAGCGCGGGCGATGCGCCTCGCCCCAGGGCTGGGTGGGGAGGTCGGCGGCGGTTTCGGTGAGCGCCTCGCGCAGCAGGCTGTTCCAGTCGGCGCCGTTGAGCAGGCTGGCGTCATCCGCGCGCAGCAGGGCGGGCAGCGCCCACCAGAGCTGGGTGAGCGGGGCGACGCCGGGTGCAGGGGCCAGCCAGGGATGGCCGGCCAGCGCGCCAAGGCCGCTGGCCTGCGCGAAGCGGCGGGTCAGAGCCAGGCGGAAGGCGATGTAGCGCGCGGCGGCGACGGAGCCTGCGTCCATCCGTGCATCCCACGCCGTGAGTTCGGCGCGCAGGGCTTCGGCCGCGCCCTCGCAGCGGAGGGTGGCGAGGCGCGCGATGAGGTCACGGGCGGGCTGGGACTGCACATCGGCGTGGATCGTCGCGGCCCCCTCGGGGCTGCGCAGCGACGCCTGCTGCAGCAGGGTCAGGACGCGGCGAGCGCGGTAGGGCGGGTGGCAATCGGTCAGCAGGTAGTCGGGGTGCTCCTCGGCCACGATGCGGTTGTTGGCGGTGACGATGAGGCCGCCCTCGGGGTCGTGCAGCGCGGGCATGTCCTCATGCGCGATCCAGCCCTGCCACTCGTGATCGCCGCTCCAGCCGGGCACGGGCAGCCAGCCATTCTCGGGCCCGCGCCGGGGGATGCGCGCGCGCAGCAGCCAGCCGATGCCGTGATGCGTGTCGGCGGCGACGAGGTTGTGATCAATCAGGCCCCAGCCGCGCGTGGATTCAAACAGAGCCGGCACGCTCTCGGCGCGGAGCATGCGGGGGAGGCAGTCGAAGGAGAGGTCGGTCTCGGCGAATTGGACGGATTTCAGCGTGAGGGCATGGCCCTTCAGCGGGTCCCCGGCGATGACGGGGCCGTGGCGGGTTTCCAGCACCTCGATCGCGCGCGGGGCTTGGCCGCGGATGGCGATGGTCTCGCGGCGGCGGCGGACGGGCTCCCATGCGTCCTGGAAGAGGGCGTGCCGGGCGCCCGCGTCGAAGCGCTCGACATAGACGTCATGGATGTCGGCGAAGCCGTGGGTCACGCACCAGGCGACCTTCCCGTTCTGCGCGAAATGCGGGAAGCCGGGAACACCGGGGACGGTGAGGCCGATCACGTCGAATTCGGGGCAGGCGAGATGGCCCTGCGCGTACATGTTCGGCAGTTCGAAGACACGGTGCGGGTCGCCCGCGAGCACGGGGCGGCCGGTGGTGCTGCGCGCGGCGGAGACCGCCCAGTTGTTGCTGCCGCCGCCCGTCGCGTCGGGGGCCGCGGCCTCCATCAGGGCGGCGACGGCGGGGGCGAGGTCGGTCAGCGCCGCGCGCCAGCGCTGCGTCTCCGCGCCATGCGGCAGGAGCAGCAGGTCCGCGCCGCCATCATCGTAGCGCAGGCTGGTGACGGCCTCGCCCGCCACCGGGAGCGCCGCCGCGCGCCAGAGCTTGAACCAGACCGAGCCCATGAGCAGGCCCAGGCGGCGCATGACCGCGATGGTGTGCCAACCCTCCCAGGGCTCGGGCGTGGCGTCGAGGAGCTGGTATTCGATCGCCGGCGGTGCCTCGCTCGCGATGAAGGCGTTCACGCCGGCGGCATAGGCCTCGATCATCGCGCGGGCGTCTTCGCCCAGGGCGGCGGCGTCGCGCTGGCTGACGCCCGCCACGTCGAGCTGGCGGGCCAGGGCATCGGCCGCGAAGGCCCCTGCCCCGAGCCATTCGGCGCTGCGGCCCAGCGCGCGGCGGCGGTTCAGCTCCATCTGGAAGAGGCGATCCTGAGCGTGGCAGAAACCCTGGGCGAAGAAGGCGTCCCGCACATTCCCCGCGCGGATATGCGCGATGCCGAGGCCGTCGCGCCGCACTTCCACCGGCGCGGCCAGCCCCGCGATGCGCAGTGTGCCATCCAGTTGCGGCAGCGCCGCCCGCGCCATGTCAGCGTAATCCATGCCTTCCCCCTGACGGCGCTGGACGCGCCGCGCGGGAAGCAAATACCCTTCCGGCGGAAACGAACAGGGAGAGGTGGCGATGAACATCACGCGGCGCGCGGGGCTGGCGGGCCTCGCCCTTCCCTTCCTCGCGCCATCGGCGCGGGCGGCGGGGACGCTGAACCTGGTGCTGGAGAGCGAGGTGGTGATCCTCGACCCGCATGCCACCACGGCGGCCATCACGCGCACCTTCGCCACACACGTCTTCGACACGCTCTACGCCATGGATGGCCAGGGCATGATCCGCCCGCAGATGGTGGAGGCGCATGAGACCAGCGCCGATGGCCTCACCTGGAATTTCCGGCTGCGGGAAGGGCTGAAGTTCCACGACGGCGCGCCGGTCACCTCGGCCGATGTCGTCGCCAGCCTGGAGCGCTGGGCCCCGCGCGACAGCCTGGGCCGCATGCTCTGGGCCGCCAAGGCCGAGCTGGTGGCGACCGATCCGCGCAGCTTCCGCCTCACGCTCTCCCGCCCCTTCCCGCTCGTGCTGGATGTGCTGGGCAAGCCCAACGCGCCGCTGCCCGTCATCCTCCCCGCGCGGCTGGCCGCCGTGCCGGTGGAACAACGCATCCGCGAGATCATCGGCAGCGGGCCCTTCCGCTTCCGCGCCGCCGACTGGCGTCCCGGCAATGTGATGGTGCTGGAGCGCTTCGCCGACTACGTGCCCCGCGCCGAGCCCGCGGATTTCCTGGCCGGCGGCAAGCGCGTGCATCTGGACGCCATCAACCTCCGCGTCATGCCCGACCAGGCGACCGGCGCCAGCGCGCTGATCGCGGGGGAGGTGGATTACATGCAGTACCTGCCCTTCGACCTGCTGGGGCGCCTCGAGCGCGCGCGGGGCGTGCGGATGCTGGGCCTGGGCGGCATCCATCAGTTCCAGGGGAATTTCCGCATCAACCATGCGGCCGCGCCGATGGATGACCCCGCCGTGCGCCGCGTGCTCTGGCGCTGCGTGGACCAGGCGAGCATCCTGACCGCCATCGGCATCCCGCCGCAGTTCCGCGCCCCGCCCTGCCCATCCTTCTTCCTCTGCGACGCGCCGCTGTCGAGTGCGGGCGGCGCGGCCCAGGCCGCCTTCGACCCGGCCGAGGCGCGGCGCATGCTGGCGGCGAGCAGCTATCGCGGCCAGCCGCTCGCCTTCCTCACCACCGCGGGCGGCATCAGCCAGACGGCGGCGCAGGTGATGATCCAGTCCATGCAACAGGCCGGCTTCAACGTGACCGAGCAGGTGATGGACTGGGGCACGCTGCTGGCCCGCCGCGCGCGGCGCGACGGATGGCACCTCTTCGCCGTCTACGCGAACGGGACGGACATGTTCTCGCCGCTCACCAATTTCTACGTCTCCAACACCTGCGCCGATTTCCCGGGCTGGGATTGCGACCGCGAGGTGCAGCGGCTGCTCGGCGAATTCGCGCTGGCGACGGATGGCGCGCAACGGCGGCGGATCGCGGCGGAAATCCAGACGGCGTCCGTGGCGCATGTGCCGAGCGTGATCTGGGGCCAGTTCACCATCCCCGCCGGCTATCGCGAGCGCGTGCGGGACCTGCCGCGCGCCGCCTATCCGATGTTCTGGGAGGCGCGGATTTGAGCCTCGACGCGCAACTCCGCGCGCGGGCCGCGCGCGTCATCCCCGGCGGCATGTGGGGGCACTTGAACGCCGCCAGGCTGCCCGAGGGCTATCCGCAATTCTTCGCCCGTGGCGAGGGCGGGCATGTCTGGGACGTGGACGGAAACCGCTATGTGGACCTCATGTGCAGCTGGGGGCCCATCGTGCTCGGCCATCACGACCCGGTGGTGGAGGCGCACGCGCGGCGCCAGGCGGAGCTGGGCGATTGCCTGAACGGGCCCGGCCCGGTGCTGGTGGAACTGGCCGAACGCCTGGTGGAGCGCATCCCCGCCGCCGATTGGGCGATGTTCATGAAGAACGGCACGGATGCCACCACCGCCTGCGTCACTATCGCCCGCGCGGCGACGGGGCGCGGGACGATCCTGGTGGCAAAGGGCTCCTATCACGGGGCGGCGCCCTGGTGCACGCCGGTGCCGGTGGGCACGCGGCCGGAGGACCGGGCGAACCAGCGCCGCTTCGACTATAATGACGTGGCGAGCCTGGAAGCGGCCGCCGACGCGGCGGGCGGTGACCTCGCCGGCATCATCGTCACCGGCTTCCGGCATGACAATGTGGTGGACCAGGAGCTGCCCTCCCTCGCCTTCGCCCAGGCCGCGCGGCGGATCTGCGATGCGAAGGGCGCGGCGCTGATCGTGGATGATGTGCGCGCGGGCTTCCGGCTGCATCCCGGCGGCTCCTGGGAGGGGCTGGGGGTGCGGCCCGATCTTTCGGCCTGGAGCAAGGCCATCGCCAATGGGCATGCGCTGGCCGCCATCACCGGGCGGGATTCGCTGCGGGAGGCGGCGGCAAGCGTCTTCGTCACCGGCTCCTTCTGGTGTTCGGCCGTCTCCATGGCTGCCGCCGTCGCCACGCTGGCGGAGCTGGAGCGGCGGGATGTGGTGGGGCATCTGGAGCGGCTGGGGACCCTGCTGCGGGAGGGGCTGGCCGAGCGGGCGCGGGGGTTCAATGTGGGCCTCCGGCAATCCGGCCCGGTCTCCATGCCGCTGTTTCTCTTCGAGGGCGATGAGGAGTTCCGCCTGGGGCGGGCGTTCTGCGCGGCCGCGCTCAAGGCCGGCGCCTATCTCCACCCGCGGCACAACATGTTCCTCTGCGCCGCGCATACCGAGGCCGATATCGCCCTGGTGCTGGACGCGGCCGAGGCCGGATTCCGCGCCATCGCGTGACATCCGGGGCGGTTTGGGGCAATCCATCGACGGGCCCCCGGGGGGCGCGGCAGAGGATGCATCATGGCGGCGAATCGTTCCGGTTTCCTGGATCTGTTGAAGCTGGTTCCCCAGGGGGGGCCGGCGATCCTGAACGCCTCCGTCACCAATCTCTGCAACGCGACCTGCGATTTCTGCAATTTCGCGCATGACAAGGGCTTCGTGACCGACCGGCGCATGATGGACGCCGACCAATTCGCCGATGCGCTGGCGCATATGCGCCTCAAGGCCAATGTCCGCTTTGTGACCTTCATGGGCGGCGAGCCGCTGCTGCACAAGCGAATCGCCGAGATGGCGCGCACCGCGAGCGAGATGGGCGTGCAGCCCACCATGGTGACCAATGGCTGGCTGCTGCCCGGGCAGCTGGACTCGCTGAAGGGGACGGGGATCAGCACGATCTTCATCTCGATCGACAGCGAGGATGCGGAGGCGCATGAGAAGAACCGCGGCCTGAAGGGCGTGTGCGAGCGCATCAAGGAAAGCACCGGCCGGATGAAGGCGATGGGGATCACGCCCATCGCGTCCGTCGCGATGACGCGGCTGGTGCGGGATTACGCCGCGCTCGGGCGCTTCCTGAACGAGCTGGGGTTTGCGGCCGTCACCTTCTCCTACCCGCGGAAGGCGGCGCTGGGTTCCTCCTCGCTCGTCTATTCCGAGGATAGCGAGCTGGTGGACATGTCGGTGGCCGAGCTGATCGCGGCGTTTGACGGGGTGGAGAAGGCGCGGGCCGTGATCCCGGTGTTCAACCCGAAGGAGGGCATCGCCGACATGCGGCGCCGCCTGACGGGCCAGGGCGAGCGCTTCATCTGCCATGCGGGGTACAAGTACTTCTACCTCGACTGGAACTACGACCTCTGGCGCTGCGAGGATTGGAACGCGCCGATCAGCAAGGTCATGGATTACCGCCCCGAGATGGCGGTGCGCGACGGCTGCCAGGCCTGCACCACGGATTGCTACCGCGATGCGAGCATCATGCTGCATTTCTCGGTGGCGCTGGGGGACAGCTTCGCCCGGCTGCGCGAGGGGAAGATCGGGGCGGCGCTCTCCGCGCTGGCGGATGGGCGGAACCTGGGGTCACTGGGGGCGGTGATCAATCATGGGCGGCGGATCAGGGGGCTGATTGGGGCGGGATGAGCCGCTGATTTGCGGCTCATCCGATCGAATCAATCTTCGCTAGTCGATGAGGGAAGTTACTTTCCTTTAGCTTCGTCGGAAGCCAAGGATCTTCGCAGCGCTATTTTCTTTCATTTTCTTTAAGATGCTGTCGAGATCGACATTTTCACGAGCAAGAGCGGCTCGTGCCTCTGCCCTCCATGCCAGATCGCCTGGGTTACCAGGATAAATGTTACGTATATGACGAAACGCGGCCAAAGCTCGCTCAGACCAGGCGCGAAAATCGTCAAGCGGCCAAACGGATACGCCTTCAAGATGCGGAACAGCGTCGGTATCAGCCGACTGGGCTCCAGAAATGAGGACAGGTATAATCATTGCATCTGGCGCTAACTGAAGATTCGCTCTCGCCCAAGCCGGATGACTGGCAACCTGACGCGCTTTTGTGACGTCAAGCGCTCCACCTTTGCCCTCTGAGTGGTCTTCGAATATAAAGCATAAATTCTCGTCAACAATCCACCAAGGATCTGGCGCACCGCTAGTTTCTTTATTCCCAGCGTCGTAGCCTAACAGCCTACCCAACTTTTCGTGAGCAGCTTCAAATTTTTCGCTGGAAGTTCCATTGATTCCTTCACGAATTTCCTTCTCTATCCGAACCAGCTTTGTGTCGGTGGTCGATCCGACTTCCTCAATAACGGCCTCTAGTCTCTCCACTAACTGAGCATCGGCCTGGCCGCCCTCAGCAACATCGGCCTTACGGTCTGAATAGCGACCGAGTGCAGTTAGCCAACTGATCCCACGGGTTTCCTTACCGGCGCCCCAAAAGAAATCCTTCGCGACCTGATCCAACTGGCGGCCATCTACAACCGTCGCGAGATAAGCGGCACTTCCCGCTAAATAGCTCCACAGGCCGCGATAGCCGCTAAGTGGATCCCCCTTGAGGTTTGCTAACACGCGTCGAGCGGCTTCCACGGCGCCTTCATAGTCTGCGTTCCACATACGATTCTGAAAATCAACTTCCGCAGCCACTCCGGCGGCGAGTTCGGCATCACCATCAGCACGCCTCTGCGTAGCGTCCTCGCGAAGACCCTGAATGGCAGGCTCGCCGTTCTCCTGCCATTCAGGACTGGTGTCTTGCTCAAGAAATGCCTTCAAATAGTCACGATAATCAGCCGCCGTGGCTCCGCTCGACTGCTCCAAACCAAACTCAACCTCTGCCTGTAACTCGGGATGAAGAAGAGCTCTTTTCTCCCTTTTTTGAAGAAGATTGAGAACCTCATCTCCCAGAACAACAACACAGGAGAAATCGGTTGCTGCCCGAGTGCATCGCCCAAAGGCCTGGACGACCCGCGTCATCATACGGTCATTAAGTAGAATTGCCGCCCCCATTCGGGCCATGATGAATTTTTCTTGTAAATTGATGGCACGAGGCATCCCATCAACAACAAGGAGGCGACACTCATCTCCAGGAAAATCTATTCCATCATATCTATTTGCAAGAACAGCCGTTGCGTTATTTGTCTCAACAAATGAAGACTTGCTTTTTTCAATCTGCTCAGCTGTAAATATCTCGTGACTACAGGAATTTCTGATAAGGTCTCCGAGATAGGTGGCACGTACGGTGGTGGGCGCCAGAACTGTGCACCGAGGGACTGCCTTAATGAGCGTTGGAAGCAGCTCAATATCCTTCTGCTCGGCCAGACTCTTTGACGGGAAAAGGAACAGCCTACGCCCAAGCCCTTGGGTCGCCCAAGTTTCAGGAACAGGAATGCGATGAATGGCCCTGCGACCGGTTAACCGCTCAAGGTCGCCACCTTGACCGAGAGTTGCAGACATATAAATCCGCTGTTTAGCACTATTAAATGGTGTGTGAGACGAACTTGGAACAACCAGAGGCCGCAAGAGAATTTCATTAGAACTTAAATACAGATGACATGCGAGAATATGGCTGCGGAGCACATTCCACGAATACCATGCATCAGATCTCTCAAGGAGATTCTCATCTAATAGTTCCGTAAGTCCATCGGCAATCGAATGTAGAGCTGGAGTAGGCAACTTCTCAATCCAAGCAGCATCGTCAATATATCGTGAAGACTCTAGCATTCTTTTTTGATCTATTTTGCGTAAATTGCCGGACAAGAGCGAAACTAAGCCCTTCCAGAGATTGGGATGGTCAATTTTCTTTACGGAAAGCGACCAGTATGATGCGAAGTTATTTTCTGCAGCATGCGCATCATCAACAATAATAACCTGAGGATCCCTGAATGCAGGGTTGACATTGAATAATCCCTGATATGTTGTCACGACAACGGCATCACTCGCCTCCCAGGCAGATTGCTGATCAGGAGGAAACTGATTTTTCTTACCAATGAGAGGAAAAACACGTATATCATATTTTTCCCTCGCCTCGTTGGCGACCTGAAACGCAAGTTGTCGCGTGGGAACAAGGAATAGTGTGCGCTCCTGGAATGTACGCCGACGCCACTCAGCCAGCAGAACGCCGACCAATGTTTTGCCACTTCCGGTCGGAAGCTGAAACGCTACATCCGGCTTATCTAGTGCATCTTTCTGATATGCGCGCAAAACATCAGCCTGATGAGACAGAAGGCCTGGATATTTCCGCTTTTTGCAGTCATTGAAAAGGGCCTCGGGCGAGGGGTACTTGAGCGAATTACGGACGATGGGTCGAAAAGCCATGAAAGGACACAACGCTCCCAATTGATAGGCCTGCCGGTCAGACCCTCACTTAAGTTATGGTAGCACACTACGTGAACTTCGCTTCATGAAATCGATGCCCGATATGAGCGCGTTCGTTGCGTTGAACGTCGCCCGTTACAACACCGCGCCCGTGGCTCCCCAAGTCACTTTCCCTCGACTTTTCCGGCATTTTTTCCTAAAATCCAGCGCATGCGCGCCACCCTCCCCCACCCCCTGCAAATCCCGGCCCCTCCCCCCTTCGGCGCCAGAGGGGAATTTGTCCGAAACCGCATATCCGCGAAAAACGCACCGCGCGCCCGCAGCGACGCCGCCGCATGCCCCGTCCGCGCATCCGCCGCTGGACTTCAACCGGCAAACCCGGCATCCGTCTCCCGTCCGCCGACTCCCTGGCTTGTCCGGGGGTGGCCCAAGCTCGAAGGCCCGCTTTGCCCATGATGCGCACGCTCTTCCTCCAGGCCCCTTCCTTCGATGGTTTCGACGGTGGCGCCGGCTCGCGCTACCAGGCGCGGCGTGAGATCAAGAGCTTCTGGTTCCCCACCTGGCTCGCGCAGCCGGCCGCCCTCATTCCCGGCTCCAAGCTCGTGGATGCGCCGCCGCACAAGCAGACGCTGGCCGATGTCGCCCCCATGGCGCGCGATTATGACCTCGCGGTGCTGCACACCTCCACGCCTTCGTTTGCGTCGGACATCAAGGTGGCGGAGCGGCTGAAGGCCGAGAATCCGAACCTCAAGATCGGGCTGATCGGCGCCAAGGTCGCCGTCCAGGCGAATGAGAGCCTGCGCGATGCGCCGGTGGTGGACTGGGTCGCCCGCAACGAGTTCGACTTCACGGTGAAGGACGTGGCCTCGGGCATGGACATGTCCGCCATCAAGGGCCTGAGCTACCGCAATGCCGAGGGCGTGATCGTCCACAATGCCGAGCGCCCCATCCTGGAAAACATGGATGACCTGCCCTTCGTGAGCGAGGTGTACAAGCGCGACCTCGACTACACGAAGTACTTCATCGGCTATCTGAAGCACCCCTATGTGAGCTTCTACACCGGCCGCGGCTGCAAGAGCCGCTGCACCTTCTGCCTCTGGCCGCAGACGGTGGGCGGGCATCGGTATCGCACGCGCTCGGTCGGGCATGTGATCGAGGAGATCAAGTACATCCAGGCGAATTTCCCGGGCAACCGGGAGATCTTCTTCGATGACGACACCTTCACCGATGACCTGCCCCGCGCCGAGGCCATCGCGAAGGAGCTGGGCAAGCTCGGTGTCACGTGGTCCTGCAATGCCAAGGCCAATGTGCCGCGGGAATCGCTGAAGGTGATGGCGGAGAACGGCCTGCGCCTGCTGCTGGTGGGCTATGAGAGCGGCAACCAGCAGATCCTGCACAACATCAAGAAGGGCATGCGGGTGGATGTGGCGCGGCAGTTCACGAAGGACTGCCACGAGCTCGGCATCAAGATCCACGGCACGTTCATCCTGGGCCTGCCGGGCGAGACGACGGAGACGATCCAGGAGACGATCCGCTTCGCGGTGGAGACCAACCCGCACACCATCCAGGTGAGCCTGGCCGCGCCCTATCCGGGGACCTTCCTGTGGGATCAGGCGGCGCGCGAGGGCTGGCTCGATACGGCGAACACGGAATATGTGGACGCGCATGGCGTGCAGATCGCGCCGCTGGCCTATCCGCACCTGGCGCATACGGAGATCTTCGACAGCGTCGAGACCTTCTACCGGAAGTTCTACTTCCGCGCGCCGAAGATCGCGTCCATCTGCGGCGAGATGATCACGGACCGGCAGATGCTGGTGCGGCGCCTGCGCGAGGGGGTGGAGTTCTTCCGCTTCCTGAAGGAGCGCGCCAATACGAAGGCGGCGTGAGCGGGGCGGCGCCCCACTGGTCGCACGGACCGGTCACGCGACCGGTCCTTTCCTCACAACCGAAGCGAATTAACGCTTTTTCGCCTTGCGGGCGGCGTAGCGCGCGTCGCGCGCGGCCTTCTGCTCGATGAGGAGCTGGGCGGCCTTGCGCTTGGCCTCGGCGGCGATGCGGGTGGCTTCCTCGGCCTCGCGCTGCTTGGCGGCCTCGGCCTCGGCCTTGGCGGCGGCGATGGCGGCGGCCTTGGCCTCGGCGCGGGCGCGGGCCTCGGCCTGGCGCTGGGCGCGGGCTTCGCCGGCGGCCTTCTGCTCGGCCAGGCGGGCGATCACGGCGGGGTCATCGGGGCCGGGCTGGGCGCGGAAGCGCTCCATGAGTTTGCGCTTGGCCTCGGCGGCCTTGGCCGCGCGGTTTTCGTGGGTGTCTTTGAAGCTCATCACGGGCTGTGTAGCCCAGGCGCGCGCGGGGCGATACGGGGCCTTGCGCATGGCGGGCTTGACGCCAGGGGCGATCGGGGTTGAGGGGGTACCATGCTGCGCCTGACCGAGATCCGCCTGCCGCTCGACCATCCGCCCGAGGCCCTGGAGGCCGCGGTGCGCGCGCGGCTGGGCGGGGCGGCGGTGCAGGGCTTCACCATCTTCCGGCGCGGCTATGACGCGCGGAATCCGAAGCGGATCATGCTGGCCTACACGATCGACGTGGAGGTGGAGGGCGAGGCCGCGCTGCTGGCGCGGGATGCGACGCTGCGGGTGGCGCCGGATACGGGTTATCGCTTCGTGGCAACGGCACCCCAGGGGATGACCGAGCGGCCGGTGGTGATCGGCACCGGGCCGTGTGGGCTCTTGGCGGCGCTGATCCTCGCGCAGTCGGGCTTCCGGCCGATCATCCTCGAGCGCGGCAAGGTGGTGCGGCAGCGCACGAAGGATACGTGGGACCTGTGGCGGCGGAACACGCTGCACCCGGAGAGCAATGTGCAGTTCGGCGAAGGCGGGGCCGGCACCTTCTCGGACGGCAAGCTCTGGTCGCAGATCAAGGACCCCTTCCACTTCGGCCGCAAGGTGCTGGAGGAGTTCGTGAGGGCCGGCGCGCCGGAGGAGATCCTCTACGTCAGCAAGCCGCATATCGGGACGTTCCGGCTCGTGCAGATGGTGGAATCCATCCGGGAGACGATCGAGGGGCTGGGGGGCGAGTATCGCTTCGGCTGCCGTGTGGTGGATCTGGAGCTGGATGATCAGCGCCGCGTCCAGGGCGTGGTGCTGGAGGGCGGCGTGCGGATCGCCGCGCGGCATGTGGTGCTGGCCATCGGGCATTCGGCGCGCGACAGCTTCGGCATGCTGCTGGAGCGCGGGGTGGCGATGCAGGCCAAGCCGTTTTCCATCGGCGTGCGCATCGAGCATCCGCAGTCATTGATCGACCGGCAGCGCTTCGGGCCGCATGCGGGGCACAGGCTCCTGGGCGCGGCGGATTACAAGCTGGTGCATCACGCGGCCAATGGGCGCTCCGTCTACAGTTTCTGCATGTGCCCGGGCGGCACGGTGGTCGCGGCGGCGAGCGAGCCGGGGCGGCTCGTGACGAACGGGATGAGCCAGTATTCGCGGGCCGAGCGCAATGCCAATGCGGGGATCGTGGTGGGCATCACGCCGGAAGTGGATTACCCCGGCGGGCCGCTCGCCGGCATCGAATTCCAGCGGCATTGGGAGGAGCAGGCCTTCGCGGCCGGCGGCGGCACCTATGCGGCGCCGGCGCAGCGCGTGGGGGATTTCCTGGCGGGGCGGCCTTCGACCTCGCTGGGCGAGGTCATCCCCTCCTACCGGCCGGGGGTGACGCCGACGGACCTCTCCACCTGCCTGCCGGATTTCGTGGTGGCGGCGATGCGCGAGGCGCTGCCGGCCTTCGACCGCGAGATCCCGGGCTTCGCGCTGGCGGATGCGGTGATGACGGGGGTGGAGACGCGCACCTCCTCCCCCGTGCGGATCCCGCGCGGGGTGGATTGCCAGAGCCTCAACACGCCAGGGCTTTATCCGGCGGGCGAAGGGGCGGGCTATGCGGGGGGCATCATGTCGGCCGGCGTGGATGGCATCCGCGTGGCGGAGGCGGTGGCGCTGGCCATGACGGATGGCGGGCCGGTGCGGGCTTCGGGCAGCCGGGCGGACAACGCCCTCACTTACGGATAGCCGCGCACCTCGTCGCGGCGCCAGGCGAGCAGCGCGGTGCTGCCGACCAGGATCTCGCGCGTGCGGCGGACCAGCGCGGCGGTGGCCATGGGCGCGACGGGCACGCCCATCAGCAGGCCGCCCGCGATGATCGCCCCCTCCTGCACGCCGGCGGCGCCGGGCAGCAGGAAGCCGGCATTGCGAAGCACCTGCGCGAAGGCCTCGATCACCATGGCCTCGGCGAGGCTGATCGGGTGGCCGATCAGGGTGAGGACCAGCATCATCTCGATGGCGCCCATCACCCAGCAGCCCACATGCAGCATCAAGGCCACGGCAAGCTTCCCGTGATCGGCGTGCAGGCGCAGGAGCGCCGACTGGAAGCGGTCCAGCCAGTGCGGCTCCAGGCGCGGCCAGCGGCGCGAGAGGCGCTCCAGCACGCGGCGCAGCAGGCCGAGGGCAAAGGGGCGCTGCGCCGCCACCAGCAGGGCCACCATGCCCGCGGCGACGGCGATGCCGGTGAGGAAGCCCGAGATCTCCGCGTCGTCGCGGAGCGTGAGGAAGAAGGCGAGGCCGAGGATGGTGAAGACCATCTGCCCCATCGCCTCCAGCGAGATGCCGATGGTGGCCGTCCCGGCCGCGAGGTCGCCTGGCATGCCGTCCCGCACCATCAGGCGCGTGATGGCCGCCTGACCGACGACGGAGCCGGCCGGCAGCAGCGCATCCGCGCCCTCACGGTACCAGCGCAGCTTCAGCATGCGCGTGAGGGTCGGGCGGTCGGCCTGCGGCAGCAGGATCAGCCAGGCCCAGGCGGTGAAGAGGATCTGCGGGACATGCGCGCAGAGGGAGGCGAGGACTGCGAGCGGCAGGCTGGCCAGCACCTGCGGCAGCGTCGCGGCCTCGCCGCTCGCCACCAGCAGGAGCGCCGCCAGCACCAGCAGCGCCAGCATCACCGCGTTGCGCAGCGCCCGCGGCCAGGCGGGCGTGTCAGAAGTCAAGGTCGGCGTAGTGCGGCGGCGGCTCAAGGCCGCTGATCCGGTCGGCCAGCAGCGCGCGGAAGCAGGGGCGCGACTTCACGCGGGCGTACCAGTCGCGCGCCGACTGGTTGTGGCCCCAATCCACGTCATTGGCGTAGTCCAGCGCCGAGAGATGCCCGGCGGCGGCGAAATCCGCCATGCTGATCTGCGCGCCGGCGAGCCAGGTGCGGCGCTCGGCCAGGAAGCCGATCTCGTCCAGGTGGTGCTTGAGGTTGGCATAGCCCTGGCGGATCGCCGTGCCGTCCGGGTGGCCATGGCCCAACTGGCGCTTCAGGTGCCGCTCCCAGATCAGGTTGCGCGAGACCTCCTGCCCGAAGAGGTTGTCGAACCAGGAGAGCAGGCGCCGCACCTCGGCGCGCTCGGCCAGCGTCCGGCCGAAGAGGGGAATGTCGGGATAGGCTTCGTCGAGATATTCGGCGATGGCGTAGCTGTCGGCGATGACGAGGCCGTTTTCCTCCACCAGCACGGGTACGGTGCCGGCCGGGTTCAGTTCCAGGAATTCCGGACGTCGTTCCCACACCTTCTCCACGCGCAGTTCGAAGGGGATGCGCTTCTCGGCCAGCGCGAGACGGATCTTGCGCGAATAGGGCGAGAGGGGAAGGTGATGGAGGATTCTCACCCGGATTTTATGCCACCCGGGGCGCGGCGCGGGAAGGCAGGGCCGCCGTGAGACAGCCCTGCCCGCTTCGCGTCACTCGGCGGCCGCGGCCACTTCCGTCATCGGCCGCGCCAGGTACTTGGCGTATTCCTTCGGCACGATGTGCCAGAAGGCGGCGCGCTCATTCTCCCAGTCGTTGAGGATGCGCGCGGCATGGCGGCTGCCCGTCTCGGCCACATGGCGTTCGATCAGCGCCTTCAGCTCGCCCTCCCAATGGGCGGAGGCGAGGCGCTGCCACTGCAGCGTGTCCTTGTTCACGCGCCGCTCGAAGAGGTTCTGCGGATCGTGGACGAAGGCCTGGCCGCCGGTGAAGCCCGCGCCGAAATTGTCGCCCACGCCGCCCAGGATCACCACCGTGCCGCCGGTCATGTATTCGCAGGCATTGGCGCCCACGCCCTCGACCACGGTGATGGCGCCCGAGTTGCGCACGGCGAAGCGCTCGCCGGCCTGGCCCGCGGCGAAGAGCGCACCGGCCGTCGCACCGTAGAGGCAGGTGTTGCCGATGATGCTGTTCTCATGCCAGGCGAGGCCCGAGGACGGCGCCGGGCGCACCACGATGGTCGCTCCCGAGAGCCCCTTGCCCACATAGTCATTGGCATCGCCGAAGACCTCGAGCTTGAGGCCCCGCACGCCGAAGGCGCCGAGCGACTGGCCGGCCGAGCCGCGCAGCCGCACCGTGAGGTGCCCGTCCTGCAACCCGCTCATGCCGTATTGCCGCACGATCTTCGACGACACCTTCGTGCCGATGGCGCGGTGCGTGTTCCGGATGTTGTAGGCCAGCTGCATCTTCTCGCCCCGCTCGAAGAGCGGTGCGGCGTCGCGCAGCATGTCGGCGTCCAGCGTCTCGGGCACCTCGTTGCGGCCTTCCAGCGTGCAGTAGGGTGCATGCGGGCCCGCATCGGCCTTCACCAGCAGCGGGTTGAGGTCGAGGTCGTCCAGGTCATCCGCGCCGCGGCTCACCTGCTTCAGCAGGTCCGTGCGGCCGATCACCTCCTCCAGCTTGCGGAAGCCGAGCGAGGCCAGGATCTCGCGCACCTCCTCCGCCACGAAGGAGAAGAGGCTGATGACCTTCTCCGGGCTGCCCGCGAATTTCTCGCGCAGCGCCTCATCCTGCGTGCACACACCCACGGGGCAGGTGTTGGAGTGGCACTGCCGGACCATGATGCAGCCCATGGCGACGAGCGAAGCCGTGCCGATGCCGAATTCCTCCGCACCCAGCATGGCGGCCACCACCACGTCGCGGCCGGTCTTCAGGCCGCCATCGGTGCGCAGCTTCACGCGGTGGCGCAGCCGGTTCAGCAGCAGCACCTGGTGCGTCTCGCTGAGCCCCATCTCCCAGGGCAGGCCGGCATATTTGATCGAGGTGACGGGCGAGGCACCCGTGCCGCCGGAATGGCCGGAGACGAGGATCGCATCCGCCTTCGCCTTGGCCACGCCGGCCGCGACCGTGCCGATGCCGGAGCGCGACACCAGCTTCACACAGACCGTCGCATCCGGGTTGATCTGCTTCAGGTCATAGATGAGCTGCGCCAGATCCTCGATCGAGTAGATGTCGTGATGCGGCGGCGGCGAGATCAGCGTCACCCCCGGCGTGGAGTGGCGCAGCTTCGCGATCAGGCCCGTCACCTTGAAGCCGGGCAGCTGCCCGCCCTCGCCCGGCTTCGCACCCTGCGCGACCTTGATCTCGATCTCGCGGCAATTGTTCAGGTACTCGGCCGTGACGCCGAAGCGGCCCGAGGCGATCTGCTTGATGGCGGAATTCGCGTTGTCGCCATTGGCGCGCGGCTTGGCGCGATCCGGGTCTTCGCCGCCCTCGCCGCTGTCGCTGCGGGCACCGATGCGGTTCATGGCGATGGAGAGCGTCTCATGCGCCTCGGGGCTGAGGGCGCCGAGCGAGATGCCGGGCGAGACGAGCCGCTTGCGGATCTCGGTGATGCTCTCGACCTCCTCGAGCGGCACCGCCTTGCGGCCGTCCATGCGGAAATCCAGCAGGTCGCGCAGGGCCACCGGCGCCTGCTTGCGCACCGCCTCGCTGTAGCGCTTGAAGGTCTGGTAGCTGTCGGTCTCCACCGCCTTCTGCAGCGTGTGGATCAGCGTGCCACCAAAGGCATGCGCCTCGCCCGACTGGCGCAGCTTGTAGAGGCCGCCGACCGGCAGCGTGATCACCTCCGAGCCGAAGGCGCGCTCATGCAGCGCCAGCACACGCCGCGCGATGCCGGCCAGGCCGATGCCCGAGATGCGCGAGGGCACGCCCGGGAAATACTCGGCGATCAGCGCGCGGGAGAGGCCGATGGCCTCGAAATTCATGCCGCCGCGATAGGAGGAGATGACCGAGATGCCCATCTTGGACATGGTCTTCAGCAGGCCCTTGTCCACGGCCTTCTTGAAGCGCTCGATCGCCTCCTCGACCGTCAGGCTCGGGAAGAGGCCGCGGCGGTGGCGATCCGCGATGGAGGCCTCGGCCAGATAGGCGTTGACCGTGGTGGCACCCGCGCCGATCAGCACCGCGAAGTAGTGCACATCCAGGCACTCGGCGCAGCGGATGTTGAGGCTCGTGAAGGTGCGCAGCGAGGTCTTCACCAGATGCGTGTGCACCGCCGAGACGGCCAGGATCATCGGGATCGCCGCACGCTCGCGGCCCTGCGCCTCATCGGTGAGGATGACGTGCTGGCAACCGCTGCGCACGCCCTCCTCCGCCTCGCGGCGGATGCGGGCCAGCGCATGGCGCAGGCCGGCCTCGCCCTCGCTCACCGGGAAGGTGCAATCCACTTCGAAGGCGCTGGGGCCCATGTAGTGCCGCATGGCGCCGAACTGCGCGCTGGAGAGCACGGGGCTGTCCAGCATCAGCATGTCGCACTGCGTCGGATCCTCGTCGAGGATATTGCCGAGATTGCCGAGGCGCGTCTTGAGCGACATCACCCGCGTCTCGCGCAGGCTGTCGATCGGCGGGTTGGTCACCTGCGCGAAGTTCTGGCGGAAGTAGTGGTGCAGGCCGCGATACTGGCTGGAGAGCACGGCGATGGGCGTGTCATCGCCCATGGAGCCGACCGCCTCCTGCGCATCCTCCACCATCGGGTGCAGGATCTGCTCCAGCTCCTCCAGCGTATAGCCCATGGCGAGTTGCGAACGGCGCAGCACCTCGCCCGTCATCGGCGCGGGCTGCGGGCTCGCGACCTTCACGATCTCGTCAATCCGCGTGGTGCGGTTCACCCATTGGCCGAAGGGCTTGCGGGCCGAGAGCATGTCCTTCAGCTCGGTGTCGAGGTAGAGGCGGCCGTCATCGAGGTCCACGCCGATGCACTGGCCGGGGCCGACGCGGCCCTTCGCCGAGATCGCGTCCTCCGCGATCTTCACCATGCCCGTCTCGGAACCCACGATCAGCAGGCCCGATTGCGTGACGGTGTAGCGCAGCGGGCGCAGCCCGTTGCGGTCGAGGCCCGCCACCACCCAGCGGCCATCCGTGCCGCAAAGTGCCGCCGGCCCGTCCCAGGGCTCCATCACCGCGTTGCAGTAGAG
Source organism: Sediminicoccus sp. BL-A-41-H5 (assembly GCF_050632405.1). Taxonomy (NCBI): domain Bacteria; kingdom Pseudomonadati; phylum Pseudomonadota; class Alphaproteobacteria; order Acetobacterales; family Roseomonadaceae; genus Sediminicoccus; species Sediminicoccus sp. BL-A-41-H5. The sequence goes on from NZ_CP192601.1 coordinate 847,644, forward strand.
GAAGAGGTCATGGTGGCGCGGCGGCATGGTCGCGTTGTTGCCGAGCGATTCCGGAATGAGCATGGCCTTGGCCATGGGCGCATCGCGGCCGCCGCGCACCAGCAACTCGAAGACGTTGTCGAGGCTCGCCGTGTCGGAGCCGCCGGCCTGCACCACCGGCTTGATGTCCTCCAGATGCGCATCCAGCAGCGGGTGCGAGAGGCGCGTCTCGTGCGCCTTCATCCAGTTCACATTGCCCGAGAGCGTGTTGATCTCGCCATTGTGGGCGATCATGCGGAAGGGCTGCGCCAGCCGCCAGGTCGGGAAGGTGTTGGTGGAATAGCGCTGGTGGTAGATGGCGAAGCGGCTGACGAAGCGCTCATCCTGCAGGTCCGGGTAGAATTCGCTCAGCGATTCCGCCAGGAACATGCCCTTGTAGATGATGCTGCGCGCCGAGAGCGAGCAGAGATACAGCTCCGGGATCTGCGCCGCGATGGCCTGCTTCTCGATCCGCCGGCGAATGACGTAGAGGTCGCGCTCCATCGTCGCGATGTCGCGCTGCTCGGGGTCATGGATCAGGATCTGCTCGATTTCGGGGCGGGTCGCATTGGCCTTCTCGCCGATCACGCTCGCGTTGATCGGCACCTGGCGCCAGCCATAGATGCCGTAGCCGCTGGCGAGGATCTCCGTCTCGACGATCTGGCGGCAGCGCTCCTGCGCGCCGAAATCAGTCTTCGGCAGGAAGACCTGGCCGACGGCGATGGGGCCGGGCTTCAGCGTGTCGCCGCCATTGCGGACGGCCTCGGCGAAGAATTCCTGGCTGATCTCGACATGGATGCCGGCGCCATCGCCGGTCTTGCCATCGGCATCCACGGCGCCGCGGTGCCAGACGGCCTTGAGCGCATCAATGCCCGCCAGCACCACGGCGCGCGTGGCCTTGCCGTTGAGCGAGGCGACGAGGCCGACGCCGCAGGCGTCATGCTCGGTCGTGTCGATGCCGGCCTGGTTCAGCAGGGCCGCATTGGAGACGTAGTTCTGGATGTAGTTGCTTTCCATGGTCCTCACTCCGCCGCCGTCATCATTTCAGAGGGGGCCAGCTTGGCCTTTGCCCTGACATAAGCCTCGATCTGCGCGGCCGCGTCGCGGCCGTCGCGAATGCCCCAGACCACCAGCGAGGCGCCGCGCACGATGTCGCCGCCCGCGAAGACGCCCGGCAGCGCCGTCATCATCGTCTTGTGGTCCACCTTCAGCGTGCCCCAGCGCGAAACCGGCAGCGCGGGCTCATTGAAGGCGCGGGGCAGGTCCTCGGGGTCGAAGCCCAGCGCCTTGATGACGAGGCTCGCGGGCTGGACGAAATGGCTGCCCTCGATCGGCTCCACCTGCTGGCGGCCGGTGGCGTCAGGCAGGCCCAGATGCATCTTCACGGCGCGCACGCCGGTGACATCGGTCGCACCCAGGAAGGCCTCTGGCGCGGAGAGCCAGAGGAACTGAACGCCCTCCTCCTCCGCATTGTTCACCTCGCGCATGGAGCCCGGCATGTTCGCCTTGTCGCGGCGATAGAGGCAGGAGACGGACTTCGCCCCCTGGCGGATGGCGGTGCGGACGCAGTCCATGGCGGTGTCGCCGCCGCCGATCACGACCACATCCTTGCCGGCCGCGTTCAGCGCGCCGCTGTCGAATTCCGGCACGGCGTCGCCCAGGCCCTTGCGGTTGGAGGCCGTGAGGTAGTCGAGCGCGGGGACCACGCCATTCAGCGCGCTGCCGGGCAGTTCCACGTCGCGCGCCTTGTAGACGCCGGTCGCGATGAAGACGGCGTCGTGCCGCTCGCGCAGCTGCTCCAGCGTGATGTCCTGGCCCACCGCCACGTTCAGGTGGAACTGGATGCCGCCCGCCGCATATTGCTCCCAGCGGCGGAGCACGACGTCCTTCTCCAGCTTGAAGTTGGGGATGCCGTAGATCATCAGCCCGCCGACGCGGTCGTACCGGTCATAGACATGCACCTGGAAGCCGCGCACGCGCAGCCGCTCGGCGGCGGCGAGGCCGGCCGGGCCGGCGCCGATGATGCCGACGGACCAGGGCAGCTCGCGCGTGGGGGTCGGCGGCTTGATCCAGCCATTCTCCCAGGCGGTGTCCACGATGTATTTCTCGACCGAGCCGATCGTGACGGAGTCGAAGCCCTTCTCGATGACGCAATTGCCTTCGCACAGGCGGTCCTGCGGGCAGACGCGGCCGCAGATCTCGGGGAAGGTGTTGGTGGCGGAGGCGACCTCATAGGCCTCCTCCATGCGGCCTTCCGCGGTGAGCTTCAGCCAGTCGGGGATGTTGTTCTGCAGCGGGCAATGCACCTGGCAGAAGGGCACGCCGCACTGGCTGCAGCGGCTGGCCTGCTCGGCCGCCTTCTCGGGCGCGAAGCGGGCGTAGATTTCGTTGAAATCCTCGCGACGGGCGGTGGCGGCGCGTTTTTCCGGCGTCTGCTGTTGGAGGCGGACGAATTGCAGCATGCGCTCAGCCATCGGAACACCCTCGAAACGGATTTCGCCGCAAGGATGCGCGGCGCGGGATGCCCTTAACCAAGCTTTTCCCGTCGCGCCAGAGGGAAAATCGCATTCAGGACAGTTTTGCTGTCCTTCTTTCTTCGGGTAGCCTTGGATCGGTCATATTCAGGAAATCCGAACCATCTGTTTTGGTCCGATCTGGACCAATCAACTCACCGCACCCGCCGCGCCCCGCCGGGCTGGAAGCGCGCCAGATAGGCGGGCACCAGCGCCTCCACCGCGCCGGGCTGGATGCCGAGGTCGGCCAGCGTCAGCGCGCCCGGTGCCACCACATTGTCGCGTTGCAGCAGGATCAGCTGGTCCCGCGTCAGCGGCGGGTTGGGGAGCAGCTCGGCGAAGCGGGCCTGGACCTGCGCCATGCCGAGCGGGATCTCGACCAGGCGGCGGTTGCGCTTCGTCTGCGCCACGATGAAGGCCAGCAGTTCCCGGAAGCTCCAGGCGCGGGGGCCGCCCAGTTCATAAATCCGTCCTTCGGTCACGGGGTCGTGCAGGGCGGCCATCACGGCGGCGGCCACGTCGTTCACATGCACCGGCTGGAACTTCGTGTCGCCGCAGATTACAGGCATGAAGGGCAGCAGCGTGCCGAGCTGGGCGAAGCGATTGAAGAAGGCATCCCCTTCGCCGAAGACGATGGAGGGGCGGAGAATCGTGGCGCGCGGGAAGGCGGCCAGCAGCCCGGCCTCGCCGGCCGCCTTGCTGCGGGCATAGGCGCTCTCGCTCGCCGCATCGGCGCCGATGGCGGAGATATGGACCACCCGTTCCACGCCCGCCGCCGCGGCGAGTCGGCCGATTCGCGCCGGGCCCTCGCCCTGCACCGCGTCGAACCTGCCATGCAGGATGCCCACGCAATTCACGACGACGCCGGCCCCCTCGACGGCGCGGGCGACACCCGCCTCATCCGTCACATCGGCGGCCAGCGCCGCGATCTGCCCCACGCGCCCCATGGTGTGCATGCCGCGCCCGCCCATGGGATCGCGCGTGGCGACGCGCACCACCCAATCCTCGCGCGCGAGGCGCTGCACCACCTGCCGCCCGATGAAGCCCGCACCGCCGAATACCGTCGCAACCTTGCGCATTTTCGCCGCCCTCCGTCGGCATTCCTCATATGGCGTGCGGCGCAACACGCCAAGCGACACCTCAGGGGGGCGGGGTTGACGCGTCCCGGCGGCCCGTCTATCTCGCCGTCACCACGCTGAATTGCCCAGGTGGTGGAATTGGTAGACGCGCTGGCTTCAGGTGCCAGTGACCGCAAGGTCGTGAAGGTTCGAGTCCTTTCCTGGGCACCAGTCTCCCCTATAATCCGATGAGCAGGTCCGGCCACCCGTGAAGTACGGGCGACGCGCCGCCTCGTGCCGGGCCGAAGCCTCAGAAGCGCAGCGCCACCGATACGGAGCCGCCATGGCCCGTCAGCTTGGCGCTGTACTCGCTCTCACATTGCAGCCGCACCTCCAGCCGGTCCGTCGCGAAGACCTGCGCACCGGCGGCGAGCCGCCCCACCACCTGATCCGTCCGCACCACCGTCCCGAACCGCGCGGGCGAGGGCGAGCTGACCAGCCGGCTCTCCTGGCTCCATTGCCCGCTGCTGAGCAGGCTCACCCCGGGCGTGGTGAAGAGGCGCATCCCCACGCCATTGGCGAAGTGCGCGCGCCCGCGACCTCCAGGTTCAGCACCCCCCGCCCCGCTCTCCCGCCACGCGCCGGAGCGGGCCTGGATCAGGCTCAGCGTCATCGAGGGACGCAGGTAGAATTCCTCGCCGCCCAGCGTGTAGGTCGCGCGCTGCAGGCCACCAAGATTCGACAGCGTCGGGCTGCCGCGCGTGATGGTGCTGGCCGTGCCATTGATCGTCACCGTGCCGCCGTTCCGGTTGGTGGCGGCCGGCACGCTGCCAGTGGGCCCCAGATAGGCCTCGGCCGTGCCCGGCGCGGTCGAGCCATCGGCGGCCACGCCGCCGCCGCCCGCGCCGCCCTTGGCGCCCAGGTTGACGGTGAAGGTGCCGCTTGGCGTGACGCTCGGCAGATTGTCGACGGTGAAGACGCCGCCCAGATTGATGGAGCCCCCCTGCGCGGTGCCACCGCCGCCACCGATGCTCTGAGCGACGAACCGGCCGCGGCGGCGCCCTCGCCTGGACACCCTCCGGCCGATGCGGCAGAGACACCCGCTCCGACCGGGACAGCGAGGTTTTCCTGATGGCAAAGACGATGTTCACACCCGCCGGCCCGATCCAGCTGCACCGCCAGGACCTGCCGCCCGACCTCTCGCTCGGCCCCGTCATCGCGGTGGATACCGAGACCATGGGCCTCGACCCACGGCGGGACCGGTTGTGCCTAGTGCAGCTTTCCGCCGGCGACGGCACGGCGCATCTGGTGCAGATCATCCCGGGCGGCGGCCCCTCCCCCAACCTGGTGCGGCTGCTGGAAGACCCGGCCGTGGTGAAGCTGTTCCACTTCGCCCGCTTCGACGTGGCGGCGCTGTTCCAGGGAATCGGCGCGACGGTCGCACCCGTCCGCTGCACCAAGATCGCCTCCAAGCTGGTGCGGACCTACACCGACCGGCACGGGCTGAAGGATCTCTGCCGTGACCTGCTGGGGGTTGAGATCAGCAAGCAGCAGCAGACCAGCGACTGGGGCGCACCCGAGCTGACGCCCGAGCAATGCGCCTATGCCGCAAGCGACGTGCTGCACCTGCATGCGCTCTGGGCGCGGCTGGAGGCGCTGCTGGTGCGTGAGGGGCGGCTGGAACTGGCGCAGGATTGCTACCGCTTCCTGCCGGCGCGCGGGAAGCTGGACCTGATGGGCTATGAGGAGCCCGACATCTTCGCGCATTGAGAAAGCGGAGGCCGCCGAGCGCGCGAAAAAGCGGCGCCCGGCCAAGCCTGGCGCCGCCAAACCAGAATCTGGCCGCAACGCGGCCGGCGCGCCCAGACCGCCTTATATCCTCAGCGCACCAGACGCGGCGCGAAGCCAAGCGCGCGGAGCGCGCGCCCGACGTTTGAGGGCATCAAATCATCCCGGATCAATCCAACCCACATGCCCGTCCTGGCGGCGATAGACCACGTTGATCCCGCCGCTCGCGCGGTTGCGAAACACGACGACGGGATGACCCGCCAGCTCCAGCCGCATCGTGGCCTCACCGACCGTGAGCTGGTGCAGCTCGCCCAGCGGCTCGGCCACCACGGCGGGGTGCTCGGCGCCGTTGATTTCAGGCGCCTCTTCCGCATCCTCCACGGCCTGCACCACATATTCCCGCATGGTCTCGCGCGGCTCGCGCTCGGCCGCCGCGCCGCGCGCGTGCTCGTTCACCCGGCGTCGGTAGCGCCTCAGGCGCTTGGCGACATGCTCCGCCGCCTGGTCGAAGGCCTTGTGCGCATCCACCCCCTGCCCTTCGCCCCGCATCATCAGGCCACGGCCCGCATGCAGGTTGATGTCGCAGGCGAAGTGCCCCCCGGCACTCCCCTTGGCATCCTTGCGAAAGGTGACCCGCGCCTCAAGCGCGTGGTCGAAATACTTCGCCGTGATCGTGCCCAGCCCATCTTCCACATGGGCGCGCAGAGCATCGCTGGTGGCGACCTGCTTGCCGGCGACAGTGATGTGCATGTTGGTCACTTCCCCTCAGTCAATCAGAACGAGAACGTTAAGTTCTCGTCCTTGGCCAGCCGCCATCCGGCCAGCAGGGGGTGTCCCTTCAGGCCGTGGCGGCCTTCTCGCGCTTGCGCTGCACCGAAGACGGGATGCGCATCGCTTCCCGGTATTTGGCCACGGTCCGCCGCGCGATGTCCACGCCTTCTTCACGCAGCCGCAATACGATTGCGTCATCCGAGAGGACCGTCTCATAGGTCTCGGCCTGGACGAGTCCCTTGATACGATGGCGTACCGCTTCGGCACTCACCGCCTCGCCGCCCGCCGTGCCCTGGATGGCGGTGGTGAAGAAGTATTTCAGCTCCAGCATGCCGCGCGGCGTGGCCATGTACTTGTTGGCGGTGACGCGGCTGACGGTGCTTTCATGCATCTCCACCTCATCGGCCACGTCGCGCAGGATGAGCGGGCGCAGATGCCCCACGCCGTGGCGGAAGAAGCCATCCTGCCGGCGGACGATCTCGGAGGCGACCTTCAGGATGGTGCTGGCGCGCTGCTCCAGGCTCTTCACCAGCCAATTGGCGCTTTGCAGCTGCTCGGCCAGGAAGCCCTTCTGCTCCTTGTCCTTCAGGCCCACGGTGCAGCGCGCGGCGAAGCCCCGGTTCACCAGCACGCGGGGCAGCGTCTCGGGGTTCAGCTCCAGCACCCAGCCGCCCTCGGCATCGGCGCGCATCAGGACATCGGGCTGGATGATGGAAAGCGGCTCATCATCGCCGCCCGCCCCCGGCTTGGGGTCGAGGCGGCGGAGTTCCGCCACCATCTCGGCCAGATCCTCGGCATCCACGCCGCAGGCCTCGCGAAGCGCGGCCATGTCACGCCGCGCCAGCAGGGGCAGGTTGTCCAGCAGCCGGGCCATGTAGGGGTCGAAGCGGCCGGCCTCCTGCAACTGCACCATCAGGCATTCGCGAAGGTCGGCGCAGAACATGCCGGTGGGCTCGAAGCGCTGCATGGCGCGGCGCACGCGCTCCACCACCGCGACCTCGCAGCCGAGCCGCGCGGCGAGCGCTTCGGCATCCAGGCTGAGCCGGCCCGAAGGCTCGACCATCGCCAGCAGCGCGGAGGCGATCAGCCGGTCCCGCCCCTCGTCGAAATTCAGGCGGATCTGCTCGGCCAGCCGCTCGCGCAGCGTGGGGCCGGCGGCGGCCATGGCCTCGATGCCCGAGAGGTCATCGCTGAAATCCATGCGCCCGCCGGCGCCCATGCTGGGCTGATACGCCTCGCCCTCATCCATGACGTTGGAGAAGTCGGCATCCAGCGGCGCGGCATCGCCCACCGCCAGATTGTCGGAGGTGGCGACGGCCGCGGCATCGGCGGGGGCGGCGATGGTCTCGGCCACCGCCACATGCGTCTCATCCCGCTCCAGCAGCGGGTTGCGCTCCAGCTCCTCCTCGACGAAGGCCATGACCTCGAGGTTGGAGGATTGCAGCAGCTTGATGGCCTGCCGCAGCTGCGGCGTCATCATCAGCGACTGCGAATGCCGCAGGTCGAGACGCGGGCCGAGCGCCATGCCTAGTCCCGCCGCGCTGGTCTTGCTGGTGTGGCGGCCACCTGCATGGGGGCTAGAGGCTGAACTTTTCGCCGAGATAGACGCGGCGCACGCCCTCATGCGCCACGATCTCGTGCGGCAGGCCCTCCATCAGCACCTGGCCGTCATGCATGATGTAGGCGCGGTCGATGATTTCCAGCGTCTCGCGCACATTGTGGTCGGTGATGAGCACGCCGATGCCGCGATTCTTCAGGTGCTTCACGAGGTCGCGGATTTCGGCGACGGCGATGGGGTCGATGCCCGCCAGGGGTTCGTCCAGCAGGATGTAGGAGGGGTGCGTGGCCAACGCGCGCGCGATCTCGCAGCGGCGCCGCTCGCCGCCGGACAGCGCCAGCGCGGGCGCACGGCGCAGGTGGGAAATGCCGAATTCGGCCATCAGGCTCTCCAGCATCTGCTCCCGCCGGTCACGCAGCGGCTCCACCACCTCCAGCGCCGCGAGGATGTTCTGCTCGACGGAGAGGCCGCGGAAGATGGAGGCCTCCTGCGGCAGGTAGCCGAGGCCCAGGCGCGCGCGGCGATACATGGGCAGGCGCGTCACATCCGCGCCATCCATCATCACCGTGCCCTCCTCGGGCTGAACGAGGCCGGTGATCATGTAGAAGGTGGTGGTCTTGCCCGCGCCATTGGGGCCGAGCAGCCCCACCGCCTCGCCGCGCTTGAGCGAGATGGAGACGTTCCGCACCACCGGCCGCTTCTTGTACCGCTTGCCGAGGCCCGTCGCGATCAGCCCGCCCGAGCCCTCGATGGCCGAGAGGGCGGGCTTGCCGGTGCTGGCCGGCCCGGGCGTCTGGCCCAACTTGTTCATCGGCTGGCTCCTGGGGAGGTCGGGTCGCTCCCCTGCTGCGGAATGATGATGCCCTGCACCCGCTGCCCGGGCTGGGAGAGGATGCGGGAGACGCCCGTATTCATGTTCACGATGGCCTCGCGGCCGGAGACGAGGTTCTCGCCCCGCGTGATGCGGACATTGCCGAGCACGCGGGCCAGGCCGGTCGCCGCCGAATAGACCGCACGTTCGCCGCGGATCACCTCGGCCTCGGTGCGGATCTCGACATTGCCGAAGAGCTCGATGCGATCAATGCGGCCCTGGCCCGGCGGCGGGCCCGCCGTGCCCTCGGTCCCGGGGCGGGCGGCCGCCGCTGGCGTGGCGCCCGGCGGCGGGTCCTCCAGCATGTGCGCGACCAGCGTATCGGCCGCGATGCGCCTTCCATCCTGCGTCACGACGAGGGCGGAGCCGCGAGCGACCGCCATTCGCCGCTGCGTCCAGTATTCCAGGCTGTCGCGCGAGGTGATGACCTGCTGCGGCGTGGTGTAGCTGATGGCGCGGCCGGTCAGCACCAGCACGGCCTGGTCCATGTCATAGACGGCGCGGTCGCCGCGGGCGGTGTCGGTCGGCGTGAAGATGCGGACATCGCCCTCCGCCTCCACGCGCCAGATCTGGCTGCCGCCGCTGAGCGGCGTCTCGGCGGCCGAGGCCGGGCGGGCGGCGGGCGAGGCGCTCGCGGGTTGGGCGCCCCCTTGCGAGCGGTAGCGCGCGATGAGGCGCGCGGCCTCGATCGTCGTTCCGTCGCGCACGGCGCGCGCATCGCCACGCGCCACCACCACCTGCTCGGCCTGGCGCCACTCGATGCCATTGGTGGCGGTGATGTCCACCGGCCCGCCCTGGGACATGTCGATGCCCTGGCCGAAAGCCGGACTGGCCAGCAGCAGGGCGAGCAGGGTGAGCGGGCGCCTCATTGCTGGCGGCCCTCCAGCACGGCTCGCGCGCGGCCGGTGAAGATCATCACCGTGCCGCGGTCCCGCATCTCGAATCCTTCGGATTCGATGGTGCCGAAGCTGCCCTGCGCCTGTGTCGGCCGCTCGCCATGGGCGGTGCCGGCATTCACCCGCACCGCCGCCGCCTCGGTGCGGAATAGGGTGCCATTGTCGTGATAGAGTTCCACATTGCCCTCGAGATCGAGCAGTTGCGTGGCGCGGTCATAGCGGCCGCGGTCGCTTTCCACGTAGACCCAGCCGCCGTCGTTGAGCTGGAGGTCCGCCCGCGGCAGGTCCATCAGCAGCACCTCCTCCTGCCCCGGCTGGCGCGCAAGGCGGGCGGTCACGGTGTAAGGGCGGTTCAGTTCGTCCACGCCCTGGAAGCGGGGGGCGACGAGTTGCAGCGCCTCGGGCACCAGGGCCGGGCCGCGCCGGAAGGAGAGGCGGGAATTATTGCCCTCGATGTCCGGCCAGAAGACCATCAGCGCCAGCACGCCGGCCGCCAGCAGCGGCATCAGGAACTTCATCGCCTGGACGAGGCGCTGGCGGCGGGCGATCTGCTCGGCGCGCGGCACCTCGCGCGCGCGGGAGGGGGTCAGCGCGCGGCGACGGTCCTGCGCGACATCCAGGAAGTCCGACCGGCGGATCTCCTGGCTCATCAGGCGACACCCGCCCGCAGCAGGTCATGGATGTGCAGGATTCCGGCGGGCCGGCGCTCGGCATCCACCACGAAAAGGGTGGTGATGCCGCCCTCGTTCATCAGTCGCAGCGCCTCGGCCGCCAGCGCATCGGCCGGGATGCTGCGGGGCTGGCGCGTCATCACCTCGCCGGCCAGGCGCGTCAGCAGCGCGCCGCCGGGCTGCAGCGCGCGGCGCAGGTCGCCATCGGTGATGATCCCGATCAGGTGGCCAGCCTCGTCCGTGATGCCGAGGCAGCCGAAGCGCCGCGCCGTCATCGCCACCAGGGCGTCGGCCATGGGCGTCTCGGGGGTGGCGAGCGGCAGCTCCTCCGGCCCGTGCATGAGGTCCGCCACGCGGGAGAGGCGGGCGCCGAGCTTGCCGCCCGGGTGGAAGACGCGGAAATCCTCGGGGCCGAAGCCGCGCCGCTCCAGTAGGGCCACGGCCAGCGCATCGCCCAGGGCCAGCTGCATGGTGGTGGAGGTGGTCGGCGCGAGGCCCAGCGGGCAGGCCTCCTGCGCCGCGGGCAGCACCAGCGCCACATCGGCGTGGCGCGCGAGCGTGCTGGCCGGCCGGCCCACGATCGCGATGAGCGGGATGCCGAAGCGCCGGGCATGGGCGACGAGGTCGCCCAGTTCCGCCGTCTCGCCCGAATTGGAGAGGGCGAGCACCGCATCGCCCCGGATGATCATGCCGAGGTCGCCATGGCTCGCCTCGCCCGGATGGACGAATTGCGCGGGCGTGCCGGTGGAGGCGAAGGTCGCGGCGATCTTGCGGCCGACATGGCCGGACTTGCCCATGCCCGAGACGACGACGCGCCCCGTGGTGGTGGCGAGCAGGCGCACCGCCTCCTCGAAGCGGTGATCCAGCCCGGCCGCCAGCGCCTCGAGCGCCGACGCTTCCAGGCGCAGGACGCGCCGCGCCGTCTCCAGGCTCTCGATGTCCGGGCTGCGCAGAGGGGGGGTGCCGTGATCCACCCCGCCTCTATGGGGGTGTGGCCCCCGGGGGTCAAGGCAAGGATTAGGCAAGGATCGTGCCAAAGCGTGACAGGCGCGCAAAACCGCGCCGAATCAGACCTTTTCCGAGAGCTTGATCGCCACCTTGCAGCCCATCTTGATGGCCGCCGAGAGCAGCCGGTAGCCCGGCGTCAGCTCCGCCTCATTCGCGAGTCCGATGTCGCGGTGCTCCAGCTCCTCGGCACGGAAGCGGGCGATGTCGGCCTTGAGCGGGGCCTCGTCCTCGCCCAGCGCCGCCTCCTGCGCCTGGTAATGCTCGTCGATCGCCTCCTCGACGGCGACGGTACAGGCCATGGCGGCGCGCGCGCCCATCGCCGCCGTGGCCGCACCCAGCGCGAAGCCGGCCACATGCCAGAAGGGCAGCAGGGCGGTGGGGCGGACGCGGCGCTCGGCGATGAGGCGGGAGAAGGTGTCGAGGTGCTCCTGCTCCTGTTCCTGCATGTGGCGGATGGTCTCTTCGTGCTTCGTGCCGCGCAGGATGGCGAGCTGCCCCTGGTAGATGCGCTTCGCGCCATATTCGCCCGCGTGGTCCACGCGGATCACCTCTTCCAGGTAGCGGCGGGGCGTGCTCATGCGCGGGGCTCCTTGCGGGCGAGGCGCCAGGCCAGGATGGCGAGGCTCGCCCCATAGATCAGGTTCATCCCCGCCATGGAAAGGGGGAGGCCCGGAATCAGATAGGCCGGCTGGTCGCAGGGCTTGTTGGGGGTGGGGGCTAGGCTGCGGAGCATCTCCTCCACGCTCATCGCGCCGCCCGAGCTCGGCGCCTGGCAGCCCGGCAGGGGCGAGGGCCACCAACCGAACTCCACGCCGAGATGGAAGGCCGCGACGCCAGCCGAGGCGGCGGCGGCGAGGCCCGCGAGTCGCAGCGCGGGCCGCCGCCAGACGAAGAGGCCGATCAGGGCGAAGGCACCCGCGACCCAATAGGGCCAGCGCTGCCAGAGGCAGAGTTCGCAGGGCGCCAGTCCGAACCAGCCTTCGGAGCCCTTCGCGAAGAGCGGCGCGCCAAAGGCGAGAATGGCGATGAGCAATGCGGAGGCCATGGGCCTATCTGGCGCCGTCCGGCGGCCCCGGGCAAGTCATGGGGTCCGGGGCCTCTCGGCCCCGGCCGCCGGAGGCTTTCTTTCTAGTTGGTGCGCCGTGAGAGGGAGACGGCGTAAGGCGCGGCCCGCGCATGCAGGGTCGGGTCATCGCTGAAGCTGATCCCCGGCTCCTGGTCGAGCGTCATGAAGCTGATCGGGTCGCAAGGCCCGCCCGGCCCGGCGGCGACCGAGGTCACGGTGAGGCGCCCCACCACCGCGCGCGGCCGGTCCTCCGGCCAGGCGATGGTCGGATTGGTCACGTCATCGCCCGCGCCCGGGAATTGCAGCACCATGTCGAATTCGACCGGCCCCTGGGCGATGCGGCCGCGGATCTCATCGGCCAGGAAATCGCGCGGGAGGGACTGCATCTGCTCGGCTGTCACGCGCTGCACGCCGGCGCGCGGTTCGAAGACCCAGCGCGCGTGCCGCACCTGGCCATCCTGGCCCTGGAAGCGGAAGGCGTTCACGCCCCAATAGGGCGTCGTGGCCCAACTCGCCGGCGGCAGGGTGGCGGCGAGCCAGGCGCCCTGCAACGTCACGGCCGGGTTGGCGGCGACGAAGGCCGCGATGCGCTCGGCATTGGGCCGGCCGGTCGCGGGGTCGGGCGCGCGGACCCGCAGGTTTTCGAGGAAGACGGTCGGGTTGGGCGCGCCGAAGATGGGCGCCGAGATGTTCGCCATGTCCAGCACGTCACCCGCCGCCGTCTCGAAGCGGATGGCGAGGCCGCGGGTGCTGCGCGCCCGGTCATCGGCCTGCGGATTGGCGCCGGCGACGCCGAAGCGGATGAGGGTGGTGACGCGTTGCCCGCTGAAGACCGGGGCGACCGAGAGGCGCGTGCCTTCCGGTGTCGCGGTGAAATGGCCGGCGGCGCAAAGCCCCTTGGGGTGGCTCGGGCGATAGCTGCGGACAGGGCCCAGCACGCCCTCGAAGCCGTTGATGATCTCCTCCGGGCTCGGCTGGGCGCGCGCCTCGGGGGCGACGAGCCAGGCGGTCAGGGCGGCGGCTAGGCCGAGGGCGAGCGGGCGGCGTTGCATGGGCGTGTCCTTCCTTGTTTCTCTTCGGGCTACGCGGGACATGATGGGAAAGTTACGCGGGCGGCCCGGGCGCTGCCATGAATGTCCCGCCCTTCCCCGCCCCGCGCCGCCCGGCCTAGGCTCCCCCCGGTCAAGGGAGACACATCATGCTGAAGATCTGGGGCCGCGCCAGCTCCTCCAACGTCATGAAACTGCTGTGGCTCTGCGAGGAGCTGGGGATTCCGCATGAGCGGCTGGATGCCGGCGGCAGCTTCGGCCGCACGAAGGAGGCCGCCTATCTGGCGATGAACCCCAATGGCCGCGTGCCCACCATCGAGGAGCCGGACGGCTATTCGCTCTGGGAGAGCAACACGATCTGCCGCTATCTGGTCGCGACGCGCGCGCCGGGCCATGCGCTGCACCCGACGGAGCCCCGCGCCCGGGCGCGCGTGGAGCGCTGGATGGACTGGCAGCTCGGCCACCTGAACGCGCCGATGACCACCCTCTTCTTCACCTATGTCCGCACCCCCGAGGCCGAGCGGAACTGGCCCGCCACGAACGCGGCCCGGGACGAGGCGCAGGCGCTGTGGGACGTGGTGGAGAACAGCCTCGGCATCGCGCCCTATCTGGGCGGCGATCATCTGAGCCTGGCCGATATCGCGCTCGGCCCCTATCTCCACCGCTGGCTGGCGCTGCCGATCATCCGCGCGCCCCAGCCACGGCTGCAGGCCTGGCATGGCCGGCTGATGGCCCGCCCCGGCTATGCCCGCCATGTGGGAGTGCCGATGTCGTGAGCGAGCAAGCCAAGGGCCGCACCATCGTCCGCCATGCCGAGGGGCGGGATTTCACGCGTGGGCTGCGCGCCTTCTTCGAATATGGCGACCTCGGCATCGCCGAGGCCACCAAGGGCGGCTTCGGCGCGCATGTGATCCGCGCGATTCCCGGCGTGCACGCCGAGCCGCAATGGCACCTGCATGAGCTGGAGTTCCAGATGGTCTGGATCGTGAAGGGGTGGGTGCGCTTCGAATACGAGGATATCGGCGAGGTGACGCTGACGGCGGGCACCAGCGTGCTGCAACCGCCCCGCATCCGCCATCGGGAGATCGCCCATTCCGATGACCTGGAATTGGTGGAGATCACCGCGCCGGCGAGCTTCGAGACCAAGCTGGTGGAGGCGCCGTAAAGACGGCGGCAAAGTTCGTTTCAAAAAAAATGGCGACGCATTGCTGCGCCGCCAAGTTTAGGGAGGAAACGTCCAAGAAAGCAGGCAAGAACCGTAGTTCCTGCCGCCTCCGCAAACATAGGCGGGAGGTCGCTCGTGTGCAAGCGATTTTTTGCATTGCAGCATCGCAAATTTGCATCAGATCTGGCATGCGTTTTGCGCAGAGCGTCATATGCCGCTTCGCCTCCTCCTCCCCCTCGCCCTGCTGTGGTCCTTTGCTGCTATGGCAAGCGCGCAAGCCATTGATCCGACGGTGCAATGCCGCGCAGCCATCGCCCGGGCCGAGCAGGATGCACAGATCCCGACGGGGCTGCTCCAGGCCATCGGGCGGGTGGAATCAGGCCGGCGGAACCCCGAAACCGGCACCAGCGGCCCCTGGCCCTGGACCATCAATGCCGAGGGGCGCGGCCATTTCTTCCCGGACAAGGCGGCAGCGATTGCCGCCGTGCGGGAATTGCAGGGCCGCGGGGTGCGCGTGATCGATGTCGGTTGCATGCAGGTGAACCTGCACCATCACCCCCGCGCCTTCGCGAGCCTGGAGGAGGCCTTCGATCCCGTCAGCAATGCCCGCTATGCCGCGCAGTTCCTGACACAGCTGCACGCCGCCCGCGGCGACTGGATGGTGGCGGCGGGCCATTACCACTCCCACACGCCCGACCTCGCCCAGGCTTACCGCGCACGCGTCCAGGCGGCTTGGCCCGCCGCCCAGGCCCGCGCCGCGGAGGATCGCGCGCTGGTCGGCCTCAACCTGCCCCGCACGCTCGCGATGGCGCCGCCCAGCGGGCTCTCCCTCTCGAATCGCGAGGACCGGGCGCAGATTCTCCCGGCCAGCGGGGGCGGCGGGCGCGGACTCGACGCGTATCGCTCCAACCCCGTTCCCATCACCGGCCGGCCGGTCGCGCTGCTGCCGAGCCATCTGGTCCGCCGCTGAGAATCCCAGCCTTGCCCGCGCCCCAGGCGGAATCCCGGCAGGATTTCCGCCCCTGCCCAAGCCATGGGCGACCCCTGCCCAGGCACGTGATTGCGCTGAGTTAACCCTCTTGCAACAAGGCTAGCTTCCGGGCACATGGCAGCCCAGCCGGGAGGGCATACCTCGCCGGAGCCAACGAAAAGGGATTTTCCGATGAAGTTGACCGCCTTTGCCGCTGCCGCGGCGGCTTTCCTGGTCTTTGGGCCGGTGGAAGCGCTGGCCGGCCGTGACCTCGACCAGATCCGCAGCCGCGGCACCCTGCGCTGCGGCGTCCAGGGCCCGTCCAACCCCGGCTTCGGCGTGCCCGACAGCCAGGGCCGCTGGCAGGGCTTCAATGTCGAGATCTGCCGCGCCGTCGCGATCACGATCTTCAACGACGCGAACCGCGTGGAATTCGTCCCCGTCACCTCGCAGAGCCGCTTCCCGGCGCTGGCCTCGGGCGAGGTGGACATCCTCTCCAACAACTCGACCTGGACGCTGACGCGCGATTCCAACGTGAACCGCTTCAACTTCCCGGCGATCGTCTTCTATGACGGCCAGTCCGTGATGGTGCCCCGCCGCCTGAACGTGAACTCGGCCCGCCAGCTGAATGGCGCCACCGTCTGCGTGCAGCCCGGCACGACGACCGAACTGAACCTCAATGACTTCTTCCGCCAGCACAATCTGCGCTTCACGCCCGTCGTCATCTCCGACCTGGACGAGCTGCGCCGCGCCTATGACAGCGGTCGCTGCGACGTGTTCACGAACGACTTCGCCGCGCTCGCCGCCCAGCGCACGCTGCTGACCCGCCCGGCGGATCACGTGATCCTGCCCGAGCGCATCAGCAAGGAGCCGCTCGGCCCCGTGATCCGCCAGGGTGACGAGGAGCTGACGAACATCGTCGCCTGGACCGTGTTCGCGCTGATCGAGGCCGAGGAGCTCGGCATCAACCAGGCCAATGTCGAGCAGATCGCGGGCAGCAGCACCAACCCGCTGGTCCGCCGCTTCCTCGGCGTCGAGGGCAACATGGGCGAGAGCATCAGCGCGGCCCGCGCCGATTATGCCCGCCAGATCATCCGCCAGTTCGGCAATTACGGCGAGATCTACCTGCGCCACCTGGGCCCGCAGACGCCGCTCGGCCTCGAGCGCGGCCAGAACAACATCTGGACGCAGGGCGGCCTGCTCTACGCGCCCCCGGCCCGCTGAACGGCCGAGCCGGGCCGGGGAGACATCCCCGGCCCGATTTTCTGTTTTCCGGTTGAGTGAAAAGGGCGCCGCATGAGCACCACCTCCCCGATCATGCCGGCGGCAAAGCCGCTGATCCCGCTGCCCGCCGGCACCACGATGCGCGGCCTTCTCTGGCAGGCCGGGCTCGCCGCCGCCGTGATCTTCATCGGCTGGTCCGTCTACAACAACATGCTGACGAACATGGCCGCGCGCGGCCTGCAGTTCGGCTATGGCTTCCTCAACCGCTCCGCGGGCTTCCCCATCGGCGAGGGCCTGCTCAACTACACGCCGTCCGACACCTATGCCCGCGCGCTGACGCAGGGCTTCCTCAACACGCTGCGCGTCGCCATCGTCGGCATCGTGCTGGCCACCGTGCTCGGTGTGCTGCTGGGCCTCGCACGGCTTTCCGCCAATCCGCTGCTGCGCAGCCTGACCGGCGGCTATATCGAGATCATCCGCAACACGCCGCTCGTCCTGCAGCTCGTCTTCTGGCACTCCATCATCCTGCAGCTGCCCTCGGTGCGGCAGGCGCTGAACCCGCTGCCCGGCTTCTTCCTCTCGCAGCGCGGCGTGAAGATGCCGGCGCTGCTGGCCGAGCCCGCGCTCTATTCCTGCCTGCTGGCGCTGCTGACCGCCGCCATTCTCTGGTACGGGCTCGCACGGCGCGAGCGCGCGCGGCAGATCGAGACGGGCGAGCGCAAATCCACCCTCATCCCCGGCTTCGCGCTGGTGATCGGCCTGCCGGTGCTGGCGGGCCTCGTCTTCGGCGCGCCCACCGTGCAGTGGCCGGAACTCACCGGCTTCAACTTCGAGGGCGGCCTGGCCCTCAGCCCCGAATTCTTCGCGCTGCTGATCGGCCTCGTCATCTACACCTCGGCCTTCATCGCCGAGATCGTGCGCTCGGGCATCCAGTCGGTGCACAAGGGGCAGTGGGAGGCGGCGCGGGCGCTGGGCCTCGCCCCGGGCCGCATCATGCGCCTCGTCATCCTGCCGCAGGCGCTGCGCGTCATCATCCCGCCGATGACCTCGCAATTCCTGAACCTGACGAAGAACTCCTCGCTGGCCGTCGTCATCGGCTATCCGGACCTCGTCTCGGTGGCGAACACCTCGATCAACCAGACCGGCCAGGCGGTCGAGGTGATCAGCCTCTTCATGGCGATCTACCTCGCCATCAGCCTCGTCACCTCGCTGCTGATGAACATGTACAACCGCGCAGTCGCGCTGAAGGAGCGCTGAGATGGCCGCCCCCGCTCTTCCTTCCTTCACCGAGCGCAGCGCCGCCTTCGCTCGCGCCTGCTTCAACGGCCCCGTCAACATCGCGATCAGCGCGGCCTGCATCGCGCTGCTCGTCTGGCTCGTCCCGCCGCTCTTCTCCTGGGCGGTGCTGAACGCGACCTGGAACGGCACGGCCGCCACCTGCCGCGAAAACGGCGGCGCCTGCTGGGCCTTCATCCGCGAGAAATTCTGGTTCAGCGTCTTCGGCCTCTACCCCTATGAGGAGCGCTGGCGGCCGGGGCTGATGCTCATCATCCTCGTCACGCTGGTCATCTCCTCCACCTTCCGCGCCTTCTGGAACAAGTGGCTCCTGGTGGCCTGGGTGGTGGCGGCCCCCACCATGCTGGTGCTGATGGGCGGCGGCTATTTTGGCCTGACGCCGGTGGCCACACGCCTCTGGGGGGGCATCACCATCACCGGCATCATCGCGGTCTATGGTCTCGCGCTGGGCTATCCGCTGGCGATCCTGCTCGCGCTCGGCCGGCGCTCCAACCTGACCCTGGTCCGCTGGTTCTCGACGGCCGTCATCGAATGCGTGCGCGGCGTGCCGCTGATCAGCCTGCTCTTCATGGCGGCGATCATGCTGCCGCTCTTCCTGCCCGAGGGCGTCACGCTCGATCGTCTCGCGCGCGTGCTGGTCGCCTACACGATCTTCACCGCGGCCTATATGGCCGAGGTGGTGCGGGGCGGGCTGCAGGCCATGCCGCGCGGGCAGTATGAGGCCGCCGATGCGGTGGGCCTCAGCTACTGGCAGAAGATGCGGCTGGTGATCCTGCCGCAGGCGCTTTCCATCACCATCCCCTCGCAGGTGAACACCTTCATCGGCCTGTTCAAGGACACGACGCTGGTGATCGTGATCGGCGTCTTCGACTTCTTTACCACCCTGCGCTCGGCGCTGGGCGATCCGAACTGGCTGGGCTTCCCGACCGAGGCCTATGTCTTCGCCGCCGGCGTCTATTTCGTGCTGTGCTTCGCCATGTCGAAATACAGCCAGAAGCTGGAGCGGGATTTCCAGCCGGCGCAACGGTAGGCCAGAGGGATGGAAGGGGGGCGATAGAGGGAAGCGATCCGCATCATCGGGTAAACAGGATCGCGTTCATTCATCGCATCAGGCATGTTTTTTCCGTCGAAACCCTGCCCGGAAAGCCATGCCGATGCGCAATCTCCTCCTCGCTGCCCCGCTTCTGATGGCCGCCCTGCCCGCCGCCGCCGAGACGGGGCATGTCTGGACCGGCTCGGATCTGGTGGTGAACGGCGCCACGATGAACGGCTGCAACATCCAGGTGACAGGCGCAATAGTCTGGGTCGGGACCAACAATCCCCTCAGAGTCCAAATGTACAACGCCGGCGAGAGGTTCGTTTGGATCTCCGCCCATACGGTGATCACCGGCCCTCAGGGCACCAAGGTGAATCCCGAGTTCCGCGCGTCCATGATGCCCTACTCGGCCTACAATATTATGGGCGGCGGCGAGGCGCCCCAGGGCTCGCTGGCCAATACGCGGCTGACGGTGGACATCACGAATTGCGCGCAGCGCGGATGACGGTCAACATCACGAATTGCGTGAGGAGTTGAGCGCGGCTCGCGCCGCCGCCACGCCCGTGCTGAAGCAAGCCTGCAGCAGGTAGCCGCCGGTCGGCGCCTCCCAGTCCAGCATCTCGCCGCAGGCGAAGACGCGCGGGTGGCCGGGGACGGCGAGGCCCGGATCGAAGGGCAGGCCACCGGCGGAGGAGATGGCGCGCTCCAGCCCCTGCGTGCCGGTCAGGCGCAGCGGCAACGCCTTCACCAGCTCCGCCACCGGCCGCGTGGTGCCGGCCCGCAGCACCTCCTGCACCAGCGCCACCGCCACGGGCGAGAGGCCCGCCTGCTTGCGAAGCTGGTTGGCGAGCGATTGCGAACCGCCAGGGAGCGTGATGCGCGGCAGGTCAGGCCGCAGATCCAGCACGATGTCCGCGAAGCCGTCCCGCGCGATGGCCTCGCGCAGCGCGGCGCTGAAGGCGTAGAGCAGCCCGCCCTCGATGCCCTCCCGCGTGATCATCGCCTCGCCGCGCTTCGTCTCGCCGCCGAAGCGCAGCGCAACGCGCTTCAACGGCTGGCCCGCGAACCGCACGCTGAGATGCGCGCTCCAGGCCACGCGGAAGCCCATATTGGCGGGGCGGAAGGGTGTCACACCCGGCAGCAGCGACGCCCAGGCGCCATCCGAACCGAGGCGCGGCCAGGACGCGCCGCCGAGCGCCAGGATGGTGGCGCGCGGCGCGAAGCCGACCTCGCCTTCCGGCGTCTCGAAACGCAGCGCGCCGGCCTCGTCCCAGCCGAGCCAGCGATGGCGGCGGCGGAGCGTGACCCCCTGCCCCTCCAGCCGCGCCAGCCACGCGCGCAGCAGGGGCGAGGCCTTCATGGCGCGGGGAAAGACGCGGCCCGAGCTGCCGGTGAAGCATGCCTGCCCCAGCCCCTCGGCCCAGGCGATCAGCGCCGAGGGCGGGAAGGCCTCGATGGCCGGGCGCAATCGCTCGGCGGCACTGCCGTAGCGGGTGAGGAAGACCTCAAGCGGCTCGGAATGCGTCAGGTTCAGCCCGCCGCGGCCGGCCAGCAGGAATTTCCGCGCGGGCGCCGCCATCTGGTCGAAGACCACCACCTCCTGGCCGGCCGCGGCCAGGCTCTCCGCCGCCATCAGCCCGGCCGGGCCGGCGCCGATGACGGCGAAGGGCGCCATCATCGGTTGGCCAGGGCGAGGATGGGGATGGTCAGCTCCTGATCCGCCGTGCCGATGGCGAAGACGGTCGAGAAATGGTTGTGCCCGGCCATGTGCAGATAGGGCGGGCAGCGCCCGGCGAGGCAGAGTGCCGCGTTCAGCCGCGCCACCTGCTCCTGGAAGGCGCGCGGCTCAAGATCGGCGGAGGCGAGGAACAGCGGGATGGTGAGGCGCGTCAGCCCCGGAATGGCCGAACGCTGCGCCAGCTTGATCGGGTCATTGCCGTAATAGGCGCCGGTGGTGGGCGAGGCCGGGTAGGACGCCACATCATGCACGCCCGAGACCAGCACGGCGGAAGCCACACCCGGCGAAGCGGCATGCGCGGCCAGGTAGTCGCCCACATGCGCCGCTCCCGCCGATTGCCCCATCAGCACGATCCGCGCCGGATCGCCGCCAAGTGCTGCGATGTTCGCCCGCACCCAGGCGAGCGCGGCCGCGATGTCCTCCACCACGGCCGGGTATGTGTGCTGCGGCGCGAGGCGATAGGTGATGTTCACGCCGACCAGGCCGGAGCGCGCCGCCCATTGGCCGATATTGTCGTAGTAGAAGGCGCCCGGCCGCGTCTTGTCGCCGCCGACAAAGCCGCCGCCATGCACGAAGACGAGCACGGGGCGCGACCCCGCGCCGGGTGAGAACACATCCAGCCGGTGGCGCGGATCGGGGCCGTAGCGCTGGTCGCGCAGCGGTTCCACGGCGGGCGGCGGTTGCAGCGCGGCCAGGGCCTCCGCGGTGCGCGTGACGGCTTCCGCGCCCATGGTCGGGCCGATGGCGCGGATCGCGGCCTGGGTCTCGGGCGGGAGCGCGGTGATCTGCGCGAGCGCCGGCATGGCCAGCAGCAGGGCCGGCAGGATGAAACGCAGCATGTCCGGCGTCCTCAACTGGTCGCGAACCCCCGTCCCGGCACGGAAGCGAGGAGGGCCTGAGTATAGGGGTGTTCGGGGGCGGCGAATACGCGCGCCACCGGGCCGTGTTCCACCACCTCGCCATCCTTCATCACGGCGACCAGGTCACAGACCTGCATCGCGACCCGCAGGTCATGCGTGATGAGGATGATGGAGAGGCCGAGGCGCTGGCGCAGTTCCGCCAGGAGCCGCAGCACCTGCGCCTGCACCGAGACATCGAGCGCCGAGACCGGCTCATCCGCCACCAGCACCTCGGGTTCGAGCGCCAGCGCGCGCGCGATGCCGATGCGCTGGCGCTGCCCGCCGGAGAATTCATGCGGGTAGCGTTCGACGGCGGCCGGGTCGAGGCCGACCAGCGCGAAGAGTTCCCGCGCGCGGGCCATGGCCTGTTCGCGCGGCATGCCATGGATGATCGGGCCCTGCGCCACCAACTCGCCCGCTCGGCGGCGCGGATTGAGCGAGCCGTAGGGGTCCTGGAAGACCATCTGCATGCGCTTGGCGCTGGCCCGCAGCTGCGCCTTGCTCAGCGTGGCGAAATCGGTGGCGCCGAGGCGGATGGCGCCGGCCTCGGGCTTCACCAGCCGCATGATGCAGCGCGCCAGCGTGGACTTGCCCGAGCCGCTCTCCCCCACAATGCCGAGCGTGCCGCCCTTGGGCAGCGTCAGCGACACATCGCGCACCGCGCGCGTCACGCGCCGCCGGCGGCCGAGGAAGCCGCCGCTGCGATAGGTCTTGCTCACATGCTCGATCCGGAGGATCGCCTCCTCGGCGATCGGGCGCGGGGGCGGCGCCGTGAGCGGCGGAACGGCGGCGATGAGCGCGCGGGTGTAGTCGTGTTGCGGCCGCTCCAGCACGTCTCGCGCCGCGCCCTGCTCGACGACCAGCCCGTGCTGCATGACGGCCACGCGGTCGGCGATCTCGGCCACCACGCCGAAATCATGCGTGATGAAAAGGACGGCGGTGCCCAGGCGCTGCTGCAGATCGCGGATCAGCGAGAGGATCTGCGCCTGGGTGGTCACGTCCAGCGCCGTGGTCGGCTCATCGCAGATCAGGACCCGGGGCTTCAGCGCCAAGGCCATCGCGATCATCGCGCGCTGGCGCTGCCCGCCCGAGAGCTCATGCGGATAGGCGCGGAAGGCCTGGCGCGGGTCGGGGATGCGGACCTCCTCCAGGAGTTCCAGCACCTTCGCCTCGATCTCATCCCTGGCGAGCTTCGTGTGGATGCGGAACATCTCGCCGATCTGGTCGCCGATGGGGCGCAGCGGGTTCAGCGCCGTCATCGGCTCCTGGAACACCATGGCGATGCCCGCACCGCGGATGGCGCGCATCCCGGCCTCATCCGCGCTGGCGAGGTCCCGCCCGTCGAAGAGGATGCGGCCCGCCTCGATGGCGACACCCGGGGGCAGCAGGCGCATGATCGCCCCCGCCGTCATGGACTTGCCCGAGCCGGACTCGCCCACGACGCAGAGGATCTCGCCCGCATGGAGTTCCAGGTTCACGTCACGCAGCGCATGCGGCCGGTCGGCACCCCGGGGCAGTGCCACGGTGAGGCCCTGAAGCGAGAGGACCGCGCTCATGTCGGGCCTCCGCGGCCCTTGAGGCGCGGGTTCAGCGCGTCATTCAGCCCCTGCCCGACCAGCGAGACGGCGAGCACGGTGATGAGGATCGCCACACCCGGAATGGCCGAGACATACCACTGCACCCGCAGCACATCGCGCCCGAGGCCGATGAGGTTGCCCCAGGAGGCGACATTCGGGTCCGAGAGGCGCAGGAAGGCGAGGGCCGCCTCGAGCAGGATGGCGACGGCCATCACCACGCTGGCATAGACGATGACCGGCGGCAGGGCGTTGGGCAGAATCTCGCGGAAGATGATCTGCCGGTCCCGCATGCCGAGCGTGTGGCAGGCCTCGACGAATTCGCGCGAGCGCAGCGAGAGGAATTCGGCGCGCGTGAGCCGCGCCGGCGCCGGCCAGGAGACGGCGCCGACGGCGATGACCACCGTGGTGAGGTCCGAGCCGAAGATCGAGACGAAGAGCAGCAGGAGCAGGAAGTTCGGCAGGGTCTGGAAGGCTTCCGTCACGCGCATCAGCACGTCATCCACCCAGCCGCCGTAATAGCCGGCGATGGCGCCGATCACGATGCCGATGGTCACCGCGATGGAGGTGGCGACGAGGCCGATCAGCAGCGAGATGCGCGCGCCATGGAAGATCTGCGCTGCGATGTCGCGGCCCGAATTGTCGGTGCCGAACCAGAAGCGCGGATTCTGGCCGGGCCATTGCAGCGGGCGGCCGGCGAGCGACAATGGGTCATTGGGGAAGAACCAGTCGGCGCTGACCGCCATGAAGATGATGACCAGCAGCAGGGCGAGGCCGATCACGGCCGGCGGGCTGCGGAGGTAATTGGCGAGGAAACGCCTCATCGCCCGGCGATCCGCGGATCGAGCCGCGCATAGACCAGGTCCACCAGGAAATTCACGAAGATCACCAGGAGCGCCGAGATGAAGACGATGCCCAGCAGCGTGTTGAGGTCGCGCTGCACCACCGCCTCATAGGCGAGCCGCCCCAGGCCGGGCAGCGAGAACACGCTCTCCACCACGACCGAGCCGCCCAGCATGGTGCCGGCCTGCAGCCCGATCAGCGTCACCATGGGCAGCATGGCATTGCGCAGCACGTGGCGCACCACGACGCGCGTCTCGTCCAGCCCCTTGGCGCGGGCGGTGCGGACGAAATCCAGCGTCAGGACCTCCAGCATCGAGGCGCGCATGATCCGCAGGTAGATGGCGAGGAAGATGAGGCCCAAGGTCAGCGTCGGCAGCACGAAGTGGCGGGCGATGTCGAGCGCGCGCGCCAGGCCCGTCAGCCCCTCGCCCACGCTCTCATAGCCACCGGCCGGCAGCCATTGCAGGTGGACCGCGAAGAGCACGATCGCCATCAGCCCGAACCAGAAGGAGGGTGTCGCGTAGAAGAGCAGGCCGATGGTGGAGATGATGGTGTCCGGCCAGCGGTTCACCCGCCGCGCGGCGATGACGCCGAACAGCAGCCCGAGGAAGAAGGCGAAGGAGAGCGAGGAGGTCATCAGCAGCAGCGTCGCCGGCAGCCGCTCGAAGATCACGGTCGCGACCGGCTTGCCGTAGATGGTGGAGAAGCCGAGGTCGAAGCGCACCAACCGCCAGAGATACTGCACGAGCTGCGCCGCGACCGACTGGTCGAGGCCGAGTTCCGCGCGCATCGCGGCCGCGTCGCCCCCGCCGCCCATCTGGGCGATGAGGGCGTCCACCGCATCGCCCGGCGCCAGTTGCAGCAGCAGGAAGACGCCGACCAGGATGATGAGCAGCGAGGGGATCGAGGCGGCGAGACGCCGCCCGGCGAGGGAGAAGATCCGCACCCTGACCTATGACGCCAGCCAGAGGTCATGCCAGGAGGAGGAACCCCAGCGCGGCGTGTTGGAGTGGTTGCGGCAGCGCCGGTTGATGCAGGTCATGAAGAGCTGCTCGATCGGCATCCAGAGCATCAGCTCGGTGTTGGCGCGCCGCACGAAATCCGCGTAGCGCGCCTTGCGGCGGGCGGGGTCGAGCTCGGTCGCCGCGCTGTCGATGATGGCGTCCAGCTCAGGGTCGGTCACGCCCCACTGGTTGGTCCAGGGTGCCCCACGCGGCGAGCCGGAGCGATACCACACGGTCGTCGAGACAGCCGGGTCATTGCGGTACTGGTGCCAGCCGGTCGCGAGATCGAAGTTCCAGTCATTGTAGACGGTGCGCAGGAAACCCGCGGCATCCAGGCGCACGACCTCCACGCGGATGCCGACTTCCTGCAGGCTCTGCTGGATGAAGGTGGTGAAGAGCGCGATGTCCTCGCCCCAGGGGGCGGGGTTGAGCCGCAGCGTGAAGCGCACGCCGCCCGCGCCGCGACGGTGCCCGGCCTCGTCCAGCAGGCGGTTCGCCGCCGCGCGGTCGAAGCCGTATTGCGGCATGCCGGGCGTGTAGAAATCCGTGGAGACGGACGGGATGGGCCCGGTGCCCAGCTTGGCGAAGTTCGGGCTGAGAAAATTCTCGATGAAGAAGGGAATGTTCATCGCATGCGCGATGGCCCGCCGCACGCGGATATCGGCCAGGATCGGGTTGCGGAAGTTGAACTCCAGCGTGTTGGTGCGCGGATTGCCTTCATTGCCGCGCGTCGTCACCTCGAAGCGCGGATCGCGGCCGAGGCGCGCGAGATCCGCCAGGGCCAGCGCGGAGAAGGGGCTGTAGAGGATCTGCCCCGCCTCCATCTGCGCCGCCGCCGCCGAACGATCGGTGATCACGCGCCAGACGATGCGGTCCAGGTAGGGCTGGTTCTCGCGCCAGTAGTTCGGGTTCCGCTCGGCGATGATGAACTGCCCGCGCTCATACTGCACGAAGCGGAAGGGGCCGGTGCCGATGGGCGCGGTATTGGCCGGGTTCTGCCGGATATCCGTGCCCTCGTAGATATGCTTCGGCGAGATGTAGCCAAGGTCCGGCAGGGCGCGCAGCAGCAGGTTCAGCGGCATGGGCTGCGCGTACCTGAACACGGCGGTGTGCGCGTCCGGCGTCTCGACGGCTTCCAGGAAGAGCTGCAGCGCGGTGCCGTAGTTCAGGATCTTCTTCCACATCTCCATGGCGGTGAACTGCACATCCGCCGAGGTGAAGGGGCGCCCGTCATGCCAGGTCACACCCTGGCGCAGGCGGAAGGTGATGGTCCGGCCATCGGGCGTGGATTCCCAGGCGGTGGCGAGGCACGGCGCGGGGCGGCCCTGCGCGTCGAGATCCACCAGCGGTTCCTGGATCTTGCCGCCAACGATATAGACGCCGGTGGAGGCCTGGAGGCTCGGGTTCAGGATGCGCTGCTCGGTGGCGAAATGCACCGTCATCGTGCCGCCGCGTCGCGGCGTTTCCTGCGCGAGGGCGAGTTCGGGCGCGTTCACGCTGGCGGCGATGGCCGCCGAGGTGAGCATCGCGGCGCGGCGGGAGAAATCCATGCGCTTCATCCTCATTTGGGTGCGCCGCAGCATGGGCGTGCGGCACGCCATGCGTCAATCGCTCAGGCGGGCAGGAAGCGCAGCAGCACGCCCGTGGCGCGGGCGGCGGGAACGGCCACGGTGGCGCCCGGGGCCACGCCCAGAGCCCGGGCGGCGGCCGTGAGGTCGGAGGTCGCCAGCACGAGCGCCGCGGCCCCCTCCGCCGGCAGACCCTCCAGCGAGATCCCGGGATGGCGGGCGGCGAGGATGGTGTGATCGAGGAAGACGAGGTCGGCGCGATCCGCGCCGGTCGGCACAACCCATCCGCCATCGGCGTCCTGCCGGGGCGTCTGCCCGATGAGCTTCGCCATCTCGGCGGCGGCCGCGCGCGGGTCGGCGGTCAGCATCTCCAGGCGGAGGATGCGGCTCGCGGCATTCGCATGCCGTTGCAAGGAGGGTACCCAGACATTCTCGCGCGTCAGGTGCTGGCAGGCGAAGATGCGCAGGCCGCCGGGGCGCAGGCCGACGGGCCAGCGCATCACGTTGAATCGCGCCTCGGCGATGCGGCCATCGGGCAGCTCCACCGGACGGCCAAAGGCGATGGGGCCGATGGCGGCCACACCCATCGCCTGCAATTCGGCGACACCCGCCGCCGCATCGAGCGCCGTGAAGGCGGCGCGCTCGACCCCCTCCTGCCCGGCCAGCCATTCGCGCATGGCGGCGTTGTGCTCGGTCGGCGTCAGCACGCCGAGCAGCTCCATGTAGTCCTCGCCGAACATGATCGTGTAGTTGGCCGAGCCCATATGCGGGCTGTGCGTGCCGCGCGGCGAGACGGTGAAGCCGAGCGCGCGCCAGGCGGCGGCGGCGGTGTCGAGATCGCGCACCGAGACGACGACGTGATCCAGACCGATGACATGTTGCAGCGCCATGGGAACCTCCGATGTTGCGAGGAGCTTACCCCCATACCCGCTTCTGCGATAACAGGCCCCATGCCAGTCAGCCCCGCCTTCCACCCCGCACGAACCCATGCCGCGCTGGGCGCCGAATTCTTCGATGTGGTGGAGCCCGCGCGCTTCCCCCAGCACATCATTCGCCACCGGGACCAGCGCCAGGCGGCGCGGCTCGGCCTCGATGGCCTGACGGATGCCGAATGGATCGCGCATTTCGGCCGCTTCGAGCCCCTGCCCGGCAGCTTCGAACAGCCGCTGGCGCTGCGCTATCACGGCCACCAGTTCCGCCACTACAACCCCGATCTCGGCGATGGGCGCGGCTTCCTCTTCGCCCAGATGCATGATCTCGAGGACGGACGGCTGCTCGATTTCGGCACCAAGGGCAGCGGGCAGACGCCCTGGTCGCGCACCGCCGATGGCCGCCTCACGCTCAAGGGCGGCGTGCGCGAGGTGCTGGCGACCTCGCTGCTGGAGGCGCTGGGCGTCAACACGTCGAAGAGCTTCTCGCTGATCGAGACGGGCGAGGCCTTGCAGCGCCATGACGAGCCTTCGCCCACACGGGCCTCGGTGCTGGTGCGGCTCAGCCATTCGCATATCCGCATCGGCACCTTCCAGCGCTTCGCCTATCTGGGCGACGAGGCCTCGATCCGCGCGCTGCTGGACCACGCCGTGCGGCACTACCTGCCCGAGGCCGAGGCGCGCGAGACGCCCGAGCGCGCGGCGCGCTTCTTCGCCGAGGTCTGCCGCCGCGTGGCGCGCATGGGCGCGCAATGGATGGCGGCCGGCTTCGTGCATGGCGTGCTGAACACGGACAACATCAACATCACGGGCGAGAGCTTCGACTACGGCCCCTGGCGCTTCCTGCCGACATACGACCCGAAATTCACGGCCGCCTATTTCGACTATGGCGGCCTCTACGCTTTCGGCCGGCAGCCCGAGACGCTGCTGTGGAATCTCGCGCGCCTCGGCGGCTGCCTGCTACCGCTGGCGGGCGAGACGGACCTCAAGGCGCGGCTCGAGGAATCGCTGCATGGCTTCGGCGCCCTGGTGCAGAAGGAGTTCGCGCGCTGCGTGCTCTGGCGGCTCGGGCTGAAACCGGTGGAGGCGGAGCGGGACGCGACCCTCTCCGGCCTGTTCTTCACCGCCCTGCTGGAGAGCGAGGCGCCCTTCGAGCAGGCCTTCTTCGACTGGCGCGGCGGGCGCGTGCGCGACTATCCGCACGCCGCCTGGGGCCCGGTGCGGGCCGCGCTGGCCAGCTACGAGCGGGCCGGTCCGGACCACCCCTATTTCGCGGGCGAAGGT
The DNA here is from genome assembly GCF_050632405.1 of Sediminicoccus sp. BL-A-41-H5. Classification (NCBI taxonomy): domain Bacteria; kingdom Pseudomonadati; phylum Pseudomonadota; class Alphaproteobacteria; order Acetobacterales; family Roseomonadaceae; genus Sediminicoccus; species Sediminicoccus sp. BL-A-41-H5. The sequence continues at coordinate 876,441 of NZ_CP192601.1, forward strand.
CCGGCCACGCTGCTGATCCAGCAGGTGGAGGCGCTGTGGGAACCCATCGCCGAGCGCGACGACTGGAGCGCCTTCCACGCGAAGCTCGCCGAGATCGAGCAGGCACGGCTCGCCTACCTGACTACTCCGGCGTAGCGCCCGAGATCCGCACCATCTCCGCCCAGCGCGGCGTCTCGCGCTGGAGGCGCTCGGCCACCTGTTCGGGCGTGGAGCCGGTCAGCCGCGTGCCGATGGCAATCGCCCGCTGTTGCAGCGCGGGGTCGGCGAAGGCCGTGCGGATCTCGCGGCTCAGCCGGTCCACCACCGCGCGCGGCGTGCCGGCGGGCGCGGCCCAAAGGTGCCAGGGGCTCACATTGAAATTGTCGAGGCCGGCTTCGGCCATCGTCACCACATCGGGCAGCGTCGGCCAGCGTTCGGGCATCGTCACGGCGAGCGCGCGGATGCGGCCCTCCGCGATGACGGGCGTATAGCTGGCGAGGTTGTCCACCGCCACCTGGATGTCGCCCGAGAGCATGGCTGGGATGGTCTGCGCCGCCCCGCGGAAGGAGACATGCGTGCCCTGGATTCCGCCACGGTTCAGCAGATAGGCGCCCGAGAGATGGATGGTGGTGCCCACACCGGAGGAGCCGTAGCTCACGCCGCCCGGCCGCTCCCGCGCCCAGGCGAGGAACTCGGCCAGCGTGCGCGCGGGCACGTGCTGCGCCGGGACCACCGCCACGTTCGGCAGGTCCCACATGGCGCTGATCCACTGGAAATCCTTGGCCGGATCGAAAGGCAGCCGCGTGAACAGCATGGGGTTGATCACGATGTTGTGCATGCTGACCGTGCCGATGGTGTAGCCATCGGGCGTGGCGCGGGCCAGCGCCTCGGTGCCGATATTGCCGGAGGCGCCGCTGCGGGTCTCCACCACGAAGCTCTGGCCCAGGCGCTGCGTCATCACCTCGCAGGCGAGGCGCGTCATCACATCGAGCGAACCGCCGGGCGGGAAGGCGACGATGACGCGCACCGGGCGGTTGGGCCAGGCGGCTTGCCCGACCCCCTGGCCCAGGGCCGGGGTGGCCAGAAGCGTGCTGGCAGCGATGAGGCCGCGGCGCTGGATCATGTGTTCCTCCCTGTGTTTTTGCGGGAGGCTAGCAGGCGGCGTGAGCCGCCCGCACGCGAAATCCGCCGCCCTATTGCGGCTGGATGCCGGCGGCGCGGATCACCGTCGCCCAGCGGTCCACCTCGCTGCGAACGAGCGCCTGCAGCGCCTCGGGGCTGCGCTGGTCGGGCCGCGCGGGGATGGAGCCCAGCTCCTCGATTCGGCGGATGATGGCGGGGTCCTCCAGCGCGGTGCGCAGCGCCTGATTCAGGCGGGCGACGACGGGCGCCGGCGTGCCGCGCGGCGCGAAGATCGCGTTCCACCCCTGGAAGACATATTCCGGCACGCCCGCCTCGGTGGCCGAGGGCACGTTCGGCGCATTGGGGTTGCGCGCGGTGGCGGCGACGGCGAGGCCGCGCATGGTGCCAGAGGCGATCTGCGGCACGGCGGCGGGCGCCAGCAGGCAGGCGCTGTCGACCTGCTGCGCCACCACATCATTCAGCGCCGGCCCCTCGCCGCGATAGGGCACCTCGTTCATCCGCACGCCCGTGACGTGGGAGAAGAGCGCGCAGCCCAGGTGGTTGGTGCTGCCGATGCCGGCATTCGCGTTGGAGACGCGGCCCGGATTCTCCCGCGCCAGGGCCAGGAATTCCTGCATGGTGCGCGCGGGCAGGCCGTTGCGCACCACGAAGAACATGGGCGTGCCGGCGATCAGGCCGATGGGCTGCAGCTCGCGCGGGTCATAGCCCGGGTTGCGGTAGATGGAGGCCGAGGCCGAATGGCTGCCAAGGCTGCCGACCGTCAGCGTATAGCCGTCGGGCGCCGCATTGGCGCCGCGCGTGCCGCCGATGGTGCCACCCGCGCCGGTCACATTCTCGACCACGACCGACTGGCCGAGCGTGCGGGACATGCTCTGCGCCACGATGCGCGCCAGCACGTCGGTGGCGCCGCCGGGCGCGAAAACGACGATCATGTTGATCTGGCGGGCGGGGAATTCCTGGGCCTTCGCCTGGGGTGCCAGGCCCAGCCAAAGCGCCGCCGCGGCGGCGAGGATGCGCGTCTTCATCCGGTCTTTCTCCCTATGCGCGGGCGTCTTTGGCCCGGCGTTCCTGGACGTTTGAGACAGTCTGGGGGGTGGCGCGGCCGCCGTCCACCTGTTTCGCATATCGAAACCCTTTTCGTCTGGCGCGGTCAAGCGTATCGTCACCGCACCGCGTTCCGCAGACCGAAAGACGACCATGGCCCCCAGCGCGAAGGACCCCTATCACCTCGCCTCCCTCCATCGGGGGCTGGAGGTGATCGGCTGCTTCTCGCGCCGCCCCTCATGGAGCCTCGCCGAACTCGCCGCCGAGCTTGGCCAGAACAAGGCGACGCTGTTCCGCGTGCTGCACACGCTGGAAGCCGCGGGCTTCCTGGCGAAGGACGGCAACGGGCGCCACGTGCCGGGCCTCGCGCTTCACGCGCTGGGCAATGCCGCCGTCCGGCAGGAGCAGCTGCGCTGGCAATCCCTGCCGCCCATCCAGGCGCTGGCCGAGGAGACGGGCGAGACCGTGCATGTCGGCATCCTCCATGAGGGAGAGGTCGTCACCGTGCAGGTGGTGGAAGGCACGCATGCGGTGCGGATGCATTCGCGCGTCGGCAAGCGCAGCCCGGCCCATGCCAGCGCGCTGGGCAAGCTCCTCATGGCCTATCTGCCGGATGCCGAGGTGGAGGCCATCATCGCCCGCCACGGCCTGCCCGCCTTCACGCCGGCCACCATCACGACGGCCGAGGCGCTGCGCGAGGCGCTGCATCAGATCCGCCAGCAGGGCTGGGCGCCCGATGCGGAGGAGATCGAGCCCGGGCTGCGCTGCCTGGCCGCCCCCATCACGGACCAGAGCGGCCGGCCCAGCGCGGCCCTGGGCATCTCGGCCCCCGCCAGCCGCATGGATGAGGCGCGGCGCGCGGCCCTGCTGCCGCGCGTGAAGGCCGCCGCCCTGCAGGTCTCGCGCATGCTGGGCAGCCCCTCGGCGGCCGCCGCCTGATTTCAACGACAACGACACTTCCGGGAGAGAACATCATGGACAGCCACAGCCGCGCCACACTGATGAACGGCGCCGACATCATCGTGGACCACCTGACGAAGCAGGGCGTGCCCTACCTGTTCGGCCTCTGCGGCCATGGCATCACGGGTTTCATGGATGCGGCCTTCAAGGCGCAGAACCGCATCAAGACCATCTCCACCCATCACGAGCAGACGGCCGGCCACATGGCCGATGCCTATTACAAGGTGAAGGGCGAGCCGGTGGCCACCTTCACCTCCTGCGGGCCGGGCTCGGCCAATCTGGTGGTGGCGCTGGCGGCGGCCATGATGGACAGCAGCGCCTTCCTCGCCATCACCGGCAATGTGCCGACCGGCCAGTTCAACCGGGGCCCCTTCCAGGAGACGGGCCGACATTTCCAGGGCGATTTCCCGAGCGTCATCCGCCCCTACGTCAAGCGCAGCTACCAGCCCATGCGGGCCGACATGGTGCAGCTCGCCGTCACCCAGGCCTGGGACCAGCTGACCGCCGGCCGCCCCGGCCCGGTCAACCTGGACGTGCCGCTGAACGTCTTCGTCGAGGAGGCCTCGGTCGTCCCCTCCTCCACCGTGAAGGCGGTGATCAACGGCGCGCCGGGCAACCCCAAGGCGCTCTCCGCCGCGCTCGACCTGCTGCTCAAGGCCACGCAGCCCGTCATCATCGCGGGCCAGGGCGTGATCCTGGGCAAGGCCTGCGACGCGCTGCTGGCCTTCGCCGAGCGCACGGGCATTCCCGTCGTCACCAGCCCCAATGGCAAGGGCGCCATCCCCGACCGGCATCGCCTGGCCTTCGGCGCGATCGGCCGCAACGGCGCCTATGCGGCCAATGACGCGACGCGCAACGCCGATGTGATCCTCGCCATCGGGTTCTCCTTCGATGACCGCGCGACGAGTGCCTGGCTCGATGGCTACACGCTCAGCATCCCGCCGTCCAAGCTCATCCAGATCGACATCGACCCCACCGAGATCGGCCGCAACTATCCGACGGAATACGGCATCCTGGGCGATGCCAAGGCGAGCCTGGAACTCCTGCTGCAGATGGCGGAAGCCCGAATGGGCAGCGCCCGCGAAGGCGGCGCCTGGTTCGACCGGCTCGCGCGCGGGCGCGAGGTCTGGCGCGAATACCAGTCGGGCCTCGCCCTCTCCGACCAGATGCCGCTGCGGCCGGAGCGCCTGATGGCCGCGCTCTCCCGCGCCGTGCCGGAGGATGCGGTGGTGGCCTCCGATGTCGGCGTGCACCACAACTGGATCATCCAGCTGATGGACACGCTGCGCCCGCGCCACCTGATCCACAGCTGGGGCTTCGCGGCGATGGGCTTTGCGACATCCGGCATCCTCGGCGCCAAGCTCGCCGCCCCGGACCGCCCCTGCGTCGCGGTGGTGGGCGATGGCTCCTTCCTGATGACGCCGCATGCGCTGGCGACGGCCGTGGAATACGGCATCCCCGTCGTCTGGGTGGTGTGGAACAATTCGGGCTTCTGCTCGATCCGCGACATCCAGCACGGCATGTTCGGCGGGCGGGAACTCGCCACCGCCTTCGAGATCCAGCGCACGGGCGAGAGCTACAGCCCCGATTTCGCGATGATGGCGAAGAGCATGGGCGTCGCCTCGCACCGCGTCACACACGCGGGCGAGTTGGAGGACGCGATCGCCATGGCGGTGAAGGCCAACGTCCCCTACCTCGTCGAAGTGCCGGTGGACCGCGAGATCCGGCCGATCGGCACCGGCAGCTGGGACCTGCCGCCCCTGCCCAATCCGGAGCCCAACTTCCTGAAGGCGCTGGCGGCGCGGGGCATCACCTTCTGAGCGCCGCGCTCAGAGCCGCGCCGCATCCGTCACGAAGAAGCCGGCGCTGGTCTGGTCGTTCCAGGTCTCGGCGCGGAGGTGGCCCGCCAGCATCAGCGGCGCGCCACCTTGCGCCAGCAGCGCCTCGGCCAGCGGGCCTTCCTTCGCGCGGAAGCAGATGGCCTTGAGCCGCCCGCCATCCTCGCCCTCCAGGAAGGCGCGGATGGTGGCACCCTCCTTCCCCACGCGGCCGGCCTTCACCACGCGGGCGCGGGCGATGCCGAAGGCGGGCTCGTCATTGCCGGCGCCGAAGGGCGCGAGGCGGCCGATGCTCTCGGCCAGTTCCGCCGTCGCGCCCCGCACGGTGAGCGCGCCCTCCAGCACCTGCTCGGCGGCCCCCGGCAGGTCGCGCGCGGCGGCCAGGCGCTCATCCAGATGGGCGTGCAACTCGGGCAGGCGCCCGGCCTCGCAGGTGAAGCCCGCCGCCATGGCGTGCCCGCCCCCCGCGATCAGCATGCCCGATTGCCGGGCCGCGATGATGGCGGCGCCCAGGTCCAGCCCGGGGACGGAGCGGCCCGAACCCTTGGCCTTCCCCGCCTCGACGCCCGCCACGCAGGCCGGGCGGTTGAAGCGCTCGCGCACGCGGCCGGCGACGATGCCGACGACGCCCGGATGCCAGCCCTCATCCTGCAGCAGCAGCACGGCATGGCCCCGCTCCTGCTGCGCCTCGGCCTGGAGCATGGCAGCGTGCAGCACGCCGGCCTCAACCTCCTGCCGCTTGCGGTTCACGGCATCGAGGCGCTCGGCCATGCCACGCGCCTCGATCGGGTCGCTCTCCAGCAGCAGGCGCAGGCCGAGATCGGGGGCGGAAATCCGCCCGCCCGCATTGATGCGCGGACCCAGCACGAAGCCCAGCGTATGGGCGCTGGGCGCCTCGCGCACCGCGTTCAGTTCCATGAGGGCCGCAAGGCCCGCGCGCTCGCGCTTCGCCAGGATGCGCAAGCCATGCTGCACGAAGGCGCGGTTCACGCCGAGCAGCGGCACCACGTCGCAGACCGTGGCCAGCGCCACCATGTCGAGCAGCTCGCGCAGGTCGGGCTCGGGGCGGCTGGCGAAGAAGCCGCGCCGCCGCAATTCGCGCTGCATGGCGACGGCGGCGAGGAAGGCGACACCCGCCGCGCAGAGCTGGCGCAGACCCGAGGGGCAGTCCAGCCGGTTCGGGTTCACCGCCGCCACCACGCGCGGCGGCGGGCCCTCGGCCTTGTGGTGGTCGAGCACGACGATCTCAGCACCCGCACCCGCCAGCGCCTCATGCGCCGCGATGCCGCAATCCACGCAGATGATGAGGGTCGCCCCCTTCGCCACCAGCCCCGCAATGGCCGGGCCGTTCGGGCCATAGCCCTCGGCCAGGCGGTCCGGCACATAGGGGATGACGGTACAGCCCAGTTGCCGCAGCGCATGCGTCATGATGGCGCCCGAGCAGGCGCCGTCCACGTCGTAATCGGCGAAGACGGCGACGGTCTCGCCGCGCTGCACGGCCTCCGCCAGGCGGCGCGCGGCCTGGTCCATCTCCAGCAGCACGGAGGGGTCGGGCAGCAAAGCGCGCAGCGTGGGGGCCAGAAAGATCCCGGCGGAATCCGCATCCAGTCCGCGCGCGGCGAGCAGCCTTGCGGTGATCTCGGGCAGGCCCAGTTGCTGCGAAAGCGCCGCCGCCAGCCGTGGTTCGCTGTGCCGCCAGACCCAGCGGCGCCCGGTGAGGCTGCGCTCGACGCCGAGCGCCGTCTGCATCAGATGGGCTTCAGCTTGAAGTTGTGGCGGCCTTCCACATAACGGACGGTACCGGACTTGCTGCGCATCACGATGGAGTGCGTGACGGCGCCGCCCGGATAGAGGCGGACGCCGCGCAGCATGGGGCCGCTGGTTACACCCGTCGCCGCGAACATCACCTCGCCGGACGCCATCTCCGTCATGGAGTATTTCCGGTGCGGGTCCTCGATGCCCATCTCGCGGGCGCGGACCACCTGGCCCTCATCCTCGAAGATCAGCCGGCCCTGCATCTGGCCACCGATGCAGCGCAGCGCCGCCGCCGCCAGCACGCCCTCCGGCGCGCCGCCCCAGCCCAGATACATGTCCACGCCCGTCTCCGGCTGCGCGCAGGCGACGACGCCAAACACATCGCCATCGGGGATCAGCATGAGGCGCGCGCCGGCGGCGCGGCAGGCCTTGATGATGTCCTTGTGGCGGTCCCGATCCAGCGTGCAGACGGTGAGTTCACCCACCGGCACGCCCTTGGCCTTGGCCAGCGCCTCCAGGTTCTCGCCCGGCGTGCGGTCCAGGTCCACGATGCCTTCGGGATAGCCCGGGCCGATCGCGATCTTGTCCATGTAGACGTCGGGCGCGTGCAGGAAGCCGCCGCGATTGGCGAGCGCCACCACCGCCATGGCATTCGGCCCGCCCTTGGCGGTCAGCGTCGTGCCCTCCAGCGGGTCCACCGCGATGTCGGCCATCACGCCGCCGCCGGTCTTGGCGTAGAGGCCCACCTTCTCGCCGATGAAGAGCATAGGCGCCTCATCCATCTCGCCCTCGCCGATGACGACGGTGCCATCAATGGCCACGCTGTCGAAGGCGCGGCGCATGGCTTCCACGGCGGCGCCATCGGCGGCGTTCTTGTCGCCCTTGCCGACCCAGAGGCTGGCGGCCAGCGCCGCCGCCTCGGTCACGCGGACCAGCTCCAGAGCAAGGTTGCGATCGGCGACGGTCTTGGTCTCGGACATGGACTCTTTCCTTTAGCGACGCAGAAGAAGATCAGCGGTGACGCGGGCGATGACGGTGATCTCCTCCGCCGTCACGCTGGGCGGCGTGGGCGCCGCGGCCGTCATGGCGCGCGCGGCCATCATGGGCCGCGCCTCGGGCGAGGCTTCCACATAAAGGTCGCGCAGCGCCGCGACCCGCAGGCCGAGGTCGCGCGCGATGGCGGCCCCGCGTTCCTGCACCGCACGGATGGCGGCGCGGGTGGCCTCGTCGCGGCCCTGGCGCTGGGCGGCTTCGCTCAACTGCCATTGCACATGGTCGAGCAGCAGGCCATCGGCCTGGAGCCGACCGACAAGGCCGATCACCGCCTCGCCCCCGCGCAGGTTCAGCGATTGCTGGGCCAGGAATTCCTGCTTCTCGCGATCCGCCCGCGCGCTGTAATGGCCGGTGGTGACGCGCAGGCCCTCCGTGCCGCGCGCGGTGGCCAGCGCTGCCGCCATCCGGCGGTTCACCTCCTCCTGCGCCGCCGCCGCCGTTCCTGCCCGCGCCTCGATGCGCAGCGACGCCGCCACCTCATCGGGCTGCACCGTGGCGCTGCCGGATTCCGAGAGGCGCAGCCGCGTCTCGGATTGCGCCATGGCAGGCAGCGGCGCCATCAGCGCGGCGACGAGAAGAAGGCGGCGGATCATCGGCTACAGCTCCTCGATGCGGATCACGGCGGGCGGCTCCACCACGCTCGGCAGGGATGCGATGCGGGCGAGGGCCGACTGCATCTGCGCCTCCTCGCATTCGTGGGTGACGAGCACGACGGGCACCGCCTCGCCCGGCGCGCGGCCGCGCTGGAGCATGGATTCCAGGCTGATCTTCGCATCCCGTAGCGCGCCGGTCACATCGGCGATGACGCCGGGCTGATCCAACACCATCAGGCGCAGGTAATAGGCGCCGCGATGCCGCTCCATCGGCAGGCCGGGTGCGGTGGCGAGCGTGGCCGAGGCCGCGCCCCAGACCGGCGCGGTGCGGCCGCGCGCGATGTCGATCAGGTCCGCCACCACGGCGCTGGCCGTTGGGCCCGCACCCGCGCCACGGCCTTGCAGCACCACGCGGCCCACGGCGTCGCCCTCGGCCAGCACCGCGTTGAACACGCCATCCACGCTGGCGATGGGGCTGGCTTCCGGCACCATGCAGGGATGCACGCGCGCGGTGACACCGGCCTCATCACAGGAGGCGATGCCCAGCAGCTTGATGCGATAGCCGAGTTCACCGGCCAGCGCGATGTCGAGTGCCGAGACGTTGCGGATGCCCTCGATATGCAGCGCCTTGAGGTCCACCTGATGGCCGAAGGCGAGTGCCGCGAGGATCGCCAGCTTGTGCGCCGCATCCACGCCGTCAATGTCGAAGGCCGGATCGGCCTCGGCATAGCCCAGCTCCTGCGCGGTCTTCAGCACCACATCGAAGGGCAGGCCCTTCACGCGCATCTCGGTCAGGATGTAGTTGCAGGTGCCGTTCAGGATGCCGGCGACGCGGCTGATGCGGTTGCCCGCCAGGCCCTCGCGCAGCGCCTTGATGGCCGGGATGCCGCCGGCCACCGCCGCCTCATAGGCGAGCGGCGTGGCCTTCGCCTCGGAGAGCTGCGCGAGGGCCGCGCCATGCGTCGCCAGCAGTGCCTTGTTCGCGGTGACCACCGGCTTGCCGGCGGCCAGCGCCGCTTCCACGAGCTTCCGCGCCGGCCCTTCCGAGCCGCCGATCAGCTCGACCACCACCTCGACATCGGGGTCGGCGGCGAGTGCCACCGCATCCTCATGCCAGGTGAGGCCGCTCACATCCAGACCGCGATCCCGCGTGCGGTCCCGCGCCGAGACCGCCACCACCTCGATGGGCCGCCCCGCGCGCGCCGCGATCACCTCGGCATTCTGCCGCAGCAGGTTCACCACGCCGGCACCAACGGTTCCCAGGCCGGCCACACCAAGTTTCAAAGGCTTGCTCATGCGGAGTGGATTTCCTCAACGGGGGCGGCGTTGTCGCCTTGCAGGAAGCTGCGGATGCCGCGCAGCGCCTGGCGGATGCGGTGGTTGTTCTCGACGAGGGCGATGCGCACATGGCCGTCGCCATGCTCGCCGAAGCCGATGCCGGGGGCGACGGCGACCTTCGCCTTCTCCAGCAGCAGCTTGGAGAAGCCGACGGAGCCGAGATGGCGGAACTTCTCGGGGATGGGCGCCCAGAGGAACATGGAGCCCTCGGGCGGCGGCACGTCCCAGCCGGCCTGCTGCAGACCCTTCACCAGCACGTCGCGACGGTCACGATAGAGCTCGCGCATCTCGGCCACGCAATCCTGCGGTCCGTTCAGCGCGGCCGCGGCCGCCACCTGGATCGGCGTGAAGGCGCCGTAGTCGAGATAGGACTTCACCCGCGCCAGCGCGCCGATGAGGCGCGGATTGCCGGCCGCGAAGCCCATCCGCCAGCCCGGCATGTTGTAGGTCTTGGACAGGCTGGTGAACTCGACGGTGCAGTCCATCGCGCCCGGGATCTCCAGCACGGAGGGCGGCGGATTGGCCGGGTTGAAATAGAGCTCGGCGTAGGCGAGGTCACTCAGGATGAAGAGCTCATGCTGCCGCGCGATCTTGACGAGATCCTTGTAGAATTCCCGCGAGGCGAGCAGCGCCGTCGGATTCGAAGGAAAATTCACGATCAGCGCGGTGGGCTTGGGCACGGAGTGCTTCACCGCGCGGACGATCGCCTCCAGCATCGCGTCATCCGGCGTGTAGGGAATGAAGCGCGCCGAGGCGCCGGCGATGATGAAGCCGAACTGATGGATCGGGTAGGACGGGTTCGGCACCAGGATGGTATCGCCCGGGCTCGAGATGGCCTGCGCCAGGTTGGCCAGGCCCTCCTTCGAACCCAGCGTGGCCACCACCTCGGTCTCGGGGTCCAGCTTCACGCCGAAGCGGTTGGCGTAGTAGCCGGCCAGCGCGCGGCGCAGGCCCGGGATGCCCTTCGACATGGAATAGCGATGGGTGCGCGGGTCCTGCACCGCCTCGATCATCTTGGCGACGATATGCGGCGGCGTCGGGCTGTCCGGGTTGCCCATGCCGAGATCCACGATGTCCTCGGCATTCGCCCGTGCCTTGGCCTTGGCCGAGTTCACCTCGGCGAAGACATAGGGGGGCAGGCGGCGGATGCGGTGGAACTCTTCGGCCATGATGGCCCTCCCGGAGAAACGCGCGTCAAGGATGAGGCCGGGCGATGGTGGGCCCGGCGGCATGCAATACCCCGGTCTTTAGATCATGGGGCGCGGGGCCGCAAAACCGGCTGCGATTCGGCGGGCTACCGGGGCGGCGGCGGCGGTGCCGCGGGTGCCAGCAGGTCGGCCGAGGGAAGATCCGGCACCGCGCCGGGGGTGGGCGCCTCGGGTTCCGGCTCGACCACGGCGGGCGCGCCGACCGGCGCACGGCCGGGGGCGACGGGCGCGCCGCTCACCGTCCAGGGGATCACGGGCGCGCGCGAGAGCACGGGTGGCGCGGGCGGGCGGGCGGCGATCGGCGGCTGGCCTTCCGCCCGGCCCTCGGTCAGCGGCGTGCTGCGCCGCCGGTCCGCCAGCGGCTCCGTCAGCGCATCCCGCTGCGCCTGAAGTTGCGCGGTGATGGCAAGCCGCGCCGCCGGGTCCGGCCGGTCGGGCACGGGGGGCACGCTGGCGAGGTTGGGAAAGGGGCGGTCCAGCCCCGGCGGCGGAAGCCGCGCCTCGCCCGCCGCGCCGGAGATGTCGCGCGCCAGCAGCCGCGGGTTGATCTGGCCCGGCACCTCGCAGGCGGTCAGGGCCAGGAGGGCGGCCAGAAGGGGCAGCAGCCCCCATGGCCGCGCTTGCCCCGGCGCCGGGCGCTCTTTACCCTGGCGTAGAGGCCGGTTCGAGGAGGCAGGCTGTGGCGTCACGCGGCATCCCTTGGATCTCGCCTGATCCATAGCGCCTCCGGCCCCGGCCGCGAAGTGAGGCAAGACGCCCTTCCGACGTATCCCGCCACCCGGCCGGACCGAAAGGGAAGCGGAGGCAGGAATGAGCACGAAGATGACCGACGGCCCCGCCGGCAAGGCGCCCGAATACAACCTGCCCGACCCCGCCCTGGTCTCCCGCACCATGGCCGAGGTGGCCGAGCGCGGGCAGCGCATCGTCCAGGATTTCCTGAAGCGCCAGGCCGATGAGACGGGCAACCCCGATCCGTTGAACATCGGCAGCGCCTTCATGGAGATGACGGCGAAGCTCATGACCAACCCCGCGCGCCTCGTCCAGGCGCAGATGGGCTTCTGGCAGGACTACCTGACGCTCTGGTCCAACACCGCGCGCCGCATGATGGGCGAGAATGTCGGCCCCGTCATCGAGGAGGGCAAGGGCGATCGCCGCTTCAAGGACGACGCCTGGCGCGAGAACGAAGTCTTCGACTTCATCCGGCAATCCTACCTGCTCTCGGCCCGCTACTTCACCTCCGCCGTGAACAGCGCCGACGGGCTCGACCCCAAGACCTCGCAGAAGGTGGATTTCTACACGCGGCAATTCGTGGATGCGATGAGCCCGGCGAACTTCGTGATGACCAACCCCGAAGTGCTGCGCAAGACGGCCGAGACGGGCGGCGCCAACCTGCTGAAGGGCCTCTCCAACCTGCTGTTCGACCTGGAGCGCGGCAAGGGCAAGCTGCGCATCCGCATGACGGATGACAGCAAGTTCAAGGTGGGCGAGAACATCGCGGTCACCCCGGGCAAGGTCGTCTACCAGACGCCGCTCATGCAGCTCATCCAATACAGCCCGACGACGGAGAAGGTGCTGAAGCGCCCCCTCGTCATCTTCCCGCCCTGGATCAACAAGTTCTACATCCTGGACCTGCGGCCCAAGAACAGCTTCATCCGCTGGGCGGTGGACCAGGGCCACACGGTCTTCGTGGCATCCTGGGTGAACCCGGACGAGGCCTTGGCCGAGAAGGGCTTCGACGACTACATGCAGGAGGGCGTGCTGGCGGCGCTCGACGCCATCGAGCAGGCGACCGGCGTGCGCGAGGTGAACGCCATCGGCTATTGCCTGGGCGGCACGCTGCTCGCCACCACACTCGCCTACATGGCGACCAAGCGCGACACGCGCATCAAGTCCGCCACCTATTTCGTGACCATGACCGACTTCGAGGAAGCGGGCGAACTCGGCGTCTTCATCGACGAGGAGCAGCTCAAGGCCCTCGAGGAGAAGATGGGCAAGCGCGGCTTCCTCGACGGCCGCGAGATGGCGACGACCTTCAACATGCTGCGCGCGAACGACCTCATCTGGTCCTTCGTCGTGAACAACTACCTGATGGGGCAGGACCCCTTCCCCTTCGACCTGCTCTACTGGAACGACGACAGCACGCGCATGCCGGCCCGCATGCACAGCTTCTACCTGCGGCGGATGTACCAGCAGAACGACCTCTGCAAGCCGGCCAGCGACCCGGACGCGATCGAGCTGCTCGGCGCCAAGATCGACCTGCGCAAGATCAAGGTGCCAACCTACATGATCTCGACGCGGGAAGATCACATCGCGCCCTGGAAGAGCACCTACCGCGGCACGCAGCTCTACAAGGGCCCGGTGCGCTTCGTCCTCGCCGCCTCGGGCCATATCGCGGGCGTGGTGAACCCGCCCGATTCCGGCAAGTACAGCCATTGGGTGAACGAGAACCTGCCCGAAAGCCCCGATGAGTGGCTGGCCGGCGCCACCGAACTCTCCGGCAGCTGGTGGCCGGACTGGCACCGCTGGGTGACCGCGCTGGACCGCACCGAGGTGAAGGCGCGCCAGCCCGGCGACGGCAAGCTCACGCCGATCGAGAACGCGCCGGGCAGCTATGTGCGCGTGATGGTGAACGACTGAGGCGCGCCGCGCTTCAACGGGAGACTGATTCACGCCTTTGGTGAGCCCACCAAAGGCGATCAGGCTCTCAGTATCCCGTCTCCGGGCCCAGGCCCGTGGTGCTGTTCCCGAAGATCTGCCCCTCGACCATCATGCGATGGTCGACGTCGAGCTGCGCCACCCGGCGCGCCATCTCGTCGCGCAGCGCCGTGATGGCAAGCGTTGCGTCAGGCCAGGCGCCGGGCTCGGTCAGCCGGCTGATCACTGGCCGCGCGCCCGGCAGCACGAAGATGGGCGAGGCAAGCGCCACCTGGATCGCCGGCTGATCCCCCCGCGCCAGCGCGCGCGCGGCGAGGATCAGCGCCGAGACCGCCGCCTCCGGCGTCGTCTCGGGCAGGATGCCGAGCGCCTCCCGCCCCTCGGCCACGGCGCGCCGCGTGGCGAACATGTAGGAATCCGGCAGCTGCGCCAGGCGACGGCCCAGCCGGAACTCGCCGCCGATCCACTCCAGCCGCGCGACCGCCAGCGCCGTCGCCGCCGGGCGATTCAGAAGCCGCGCGCCGCCATTGGCGAAATCCGCCGCGGCGGCGTCGAGGATCGCCATGGTCGGATTGGCCGTGACGCGCCCCGCGAGGTCGAGCGGCGGCTCGGGCGGGCGGGGCGTGGTGAGCTCGGTGCAGGCGCCCAGCAGCGGCGCGAGCAAGAACATCCGCCGCCTCACCACGGGAGCCGCCGCACCGGAAACTGCGCCTCGAATTCCGCGCGCTGCGCCGCGACCGCGGCCCGCGTCGTCTCGGGCAAGGGCGGCATCTCGGCCAGCCGCGCCGCCACATCGGGCGGCAGCGGCGCGGGCGGCGCGGCGCCGGGCGCGCGCGCCATGGCATAGAGGCCGTCGATCAGCGGCTGCGCCGGCTGGCCGCGCGGGATGCCCAGCGCGGCGCGCCACTCGGCGCGGCCCTGCGCCAATTGCCAGGGCAGCAGCGGGTCGCGCTGCTGGTAGCGCGGGTCGAAGGGCAGCGCCGCCGCCAGGAACTCCATATCCGCGATGGCGCGCGCCATCGCCGCCGGCTGGCCCGAAAGCCGCGCCGGATCGGCGAAGACATAGGCCGCGCGCGAGACCGCGGCCCGCGTCGGATCGCCGGCGCCCTCCACCGAATCGCGCGGCAGCCGCACCGGATCGGGCAGGGCCACATCCGCGCAGCCCGCCAGCAGCCCGAGCGCGAGAAGCGCGCCCCCCGCCTTCACGACACCCCCCTCACAGGGCGCGCGTCGCGCCGGGCGGCGGCTGCAGGGCCTGCTGCGCGGTGGCGACGGCCGTGGCCGTGTTCGGCAGGCGCGGCAGCGCCGAGAGTTGCGCGACCGTGGCACTGCCCCCCTTGCGGAAGATGCTCTGCGGCAGGGCCGCCGCCGCCGCCTCCGCATTGCCGGCGTCGAGCGCGCGGCCCGCGGCGTAGAGGGCGTTGATCACGGGCTGCGCCGGGGCGTCGGGCGCGATGTCCAGCGCGCTGCGCCACTCGCGCCGGGCGATGTTGAGGTCCGGCACCAGCGTGGCCGAGGCCGTGGTCAGGCTCATGTTCTGCGGCAGGTCCACCGCCAGGAACTCCATCTGCGCGATGGCGCGCGCCGCATCGGCCGGGTGGCCGGCCGCCGGGCTGCGCTGGGCGAAGACCGCATTCGCGCTGATCACGGCCGTCCGCATCGGGTCCCCCGCGCCGATCACGGCGTCACGCGGCAGGCGCGCCGTATCGGGCAGCGGGCCCTGGGCGCAGGCGGCCAGCAGCGGCAGCATCAGCAGGAAGGAACGGTGCATCTTGTTTTTCCTCGACAGGTCAGAACTCATGGGTGGGCGCCGCCGCCGCCGCCGCTGCCGCCCGGGCCACCGCCGCTCTGGCGCTCGCTCTCGATGCGATACAGCTCGCGTTCGGCCAGCGCCGTCGCGTCCCGCGCCACCGGGAGATCGGGTGGCGTGGCGAGTCGCGCAAGGGATTGCGCGGGCTCGATGAAAAGGCCGGGCGGCAGGAAGATCTCGTTCCCCCGCTCCAGCGCGCGCGAGGCGCCGAAGAGCCCATCCGCCACCGCCTGGGGCGAGGCGCCGGGTGCCACCCCGAAGCTGCGGCGGATCTCGTCCCGCGCCGCATCCAGGGCGAGGCCCGTCGTCGGCGTGTATTCGCTCCAGCGCACGCCCCAGCGGTAATCGGCCGCCATGAACTCGACCAGCGCGGCCGCGCGCAGCTTGGCCGAGGGCGAGGCGGGCGCGCCCAGCGCATAGGCGCTGGCGAGGATGGCCGCACGCATCGGGTCCGACGTCGCTTGCAGCGCATCGGGCGGCAGCCGCACGGAGGGCGGCAGCTCGCCCGTCGCGCAGCCGGCCAGCAGCAGCACCGGAAGAAGGGCCATCTTCAGCATGATCTCCGCTTAAGCCCTCCCTTCCGTGTTGCCCAAGTTACGAAATGGAACGGTGGCGACCGGCCAGCTCCACATAATGCGGCGCCGTCCGGTCGAAACCGGCCCGCGCCTCCTCCGTCAGCACCCGCACCAGCTTGGCCGGATTGCCCATCCAGAGCTCCAGCACGCCGATGCGCTTGCCCGGCGGCAGGACCGAGCCCGCGGCGAGCACGCCCCCCGCCTCGATCACCGCGTCATCCAGCACGGTCGCCCCCATGCCGACGAAGGCGCGGTCCTCCAGCCGGCAGGCATGGATGATGGCCGCATGCCCCACTGTCACATCGGCGCCGATGATGGTGGATTGCCGCCCGGCATTCACATGCACGATCGTGCCGTCCTGGATGTTGGTGCGCGGCCCGATGCGGATGATGTTGGTGTCGCCCCGCAGGACGCAATGATACCAGATGCTCGCTTCCTCGGCGATCTCGACATCGCCGATCACGGCGGCCGTCGGTGCCACCCAGGCACGCGGATGCACGACGGGCGTCTTGCCCTCGAAGGTGTAGAGCGGGCCCATCACGCGGCCGCCTTGCTGTGGATCATCGGGCTCTCCCCCCATTTTGCAGGGGCTGATCTTGGACGCAGCGCCAGAGGAGGTCCACCGCGCTTTCGGACAAATGCCGCCCCCGCCCCAGGGCCGCCGGCCCAGGCGCCGCGCGACAGGGCGGCCAAGGCCGCCGCCGGCGAAACGCGCGCGAAACCGGGCCGGGAAGGTGGTGATGCGGCGAGGGGAAGGGACTTGAACATAACAAGAACATAGACTAGGAAGCGCCATGGAATCAACAAGAAAGCCCCTCCCCTGCCCCGCCGCCGCCTCGCCCCCCGCCTCGTCATGATCTTTCTCACCGGCGCCACGCTCATCGCGGCCTGGCTCGGCTGGCAGCCCGCGCCCCTGCAGGTCTGCCGCGCGCTGGATGGGGACACGATCCGCTGCGGGGAGGAGCGCGTGCGCCTCGCCGGCATTGACGCGCCCGAATTGCGCGCCCGCTGCGAGGCGGAGCGCCGCCTGGCCGAGGCCGCGACCGAGCGCCTCACCCACCTGCTCGAAGGCGGTGTCAGCCTGCAGGCCACGGGCGAGGACCGCTTCGGCCGCACCCTGGCCGTGGCGCGCAACCGCGCCGGCGAGGATCTGGGCGCGGTGCTGGTCCGCGAGGGGCTCGCCCGCCCCTATCACGGCCGCGGCCCGCGCGGCGGCTGGTGCTGAGGCGCAAAGATTGCCGCGTTGTCATCAATTCTGTAATCCTTTGTCACGCATGTGGTTCGCGCGGGGTGGGCCGGAGCAACCCAGCGCGAAGGAGCGGATGATGCGGACAAGGGCGGGTCTTCTGGCATGCGTCGCGGCCTCGGGCCTGATGCTCGGCGGCTGCGAAGGCACCAACCAGCAGGCGGTCGCCACCGGGATCGGCACGGCGGCGGGCGGCCTCGCCGGCGCGCTGATCGGCCGGCAGATCGGCGGCTCGGGCTCCTCCGGCGCGCTGATCGGCGGGCTGGTGGGCGCCGCGGTCGGCGGCGTGGCCGGGAACATGATCGGCCAGCGCCTCTCGGAGGCCGAGCGCCAGCGCCAGCTGGCCGCCAACCAGCGCGTGCTCGACGCGCCGCTCAAGCCCAACGCGCCCCTGCCACGCGAGCAATGGATTTCGCCCGAGAATCCGGCCACGCGCGGCACGACGGAGGTGGTGCGCGTCACCGATGGCGGGAATTGCCGCAATGTGCGCGAAATCGCCTATGTGCGCGGGCAGGAGGTCCGCCAGGACACCCGCTACTGCCGCGGCGACAATGGCGCCTGGACGCGCCAGACGTGACCCGCCGGCTGGCCCTGGGCCTGCTGAGCCTGGCTCTCGCCCGGCCCGCCGCCGCGCTGGACTTCACCGTCCTCAACCAGGGCCGCGGGAATGCGATCTTCGCCGCCGGCGCCTTCGAGCGCGGCGATGCCAGCCGGCTGGAGGCCCTGCTGCGGCGGACGCCGAACGTCCAGGTGATCGTCTTCCGCTCGCCCGGCGGCGTCGCGGATGAGGGGATGGCGGTGGGGCGCGTCATCCGCCGCGCCGGCATCGCCACCCACCTGCCCGCCAACACGCAATGCGCCAGCGCCTGCACCTATGCCTATCTCGGCGGCACGGTGCGGACGATGGAACAGGGCGCACGCTACGGCGTGCACATCTTCAGCGCCAGCAACAGTCCGGGCCTGCTGCGCCGCGCGGAGGAGGCGATCCGCCGCGACGGGGCGGCCGGCGCCAGCGCCCTGATCCGGCTGATCGAGGAATCCTCGGCGCAATTCGCCGCGCAACTCGCCTACTACACGATCGAGATGGGCGTCTCGCTCCGCCTGCTGGAGCCCAATTTCCGCACCGCCCATGCCGATATCCGCTGGCTCACGCCGCGGGAGCTGCGCGACTTCAACGTGGTCAACGCGGACTGAGAATCCCGCCCCCTACCCGTGCCGCAGCTTCAGCACGAGGATGATGGAGGCGAGCGAGAGCGTCACCGCATTGGCCAGGATCAGCGGCAGGTCGCCGATCAGCAGCCCATAGGCCAGCCAGGCGCTCATCCCCACCACCATCAGCACGAACATGCCCAGCGAGACATCGGCGGTGGAGCGCGTGCGCCAGGTCTTCACCACCTGCGGCACGAAGGCGAGCGTGGTGCAGCAGGCGGCCATGAGGCCGATGGCGGAGACGAGGGACACTTCCACGCGGTGCGCTCCTGGATGGGGAGCGTCTCCTACAGCGCCGGCGCCGCGCTCACAAATCCACGCGATCAATCGTCCATTCGATGCGCGGGATGTCGGGCATCTCCCGCCCGTCATCCACGCCGATCTCGGCCGCGATCGCGCGCTCGAGCTTGGCGCGCATCGCCTCGATCAGCGCCGCATTCCCCGCGCGGTCCAGCGCCAGGTTGCGCACCTCCTGCGGGTCGGTCGTGAGATCGAAGAGCTCCACATCGTTCCAGCGGTACAACTCGTCCAGGTTTTCCGGCTTGTTGCGCTGGATGGGCGCGAAATAGCGCGTGAAGCGATGGCGTCCGTCGAAGATGCTGCGCAGGCTGCCGCGCTTGGTCAGATCCGGCTGGAAGCCCTGGCGCTTCAGCTCCTCCCTGGGGTCCAGGCCCGCCACGCGCGCCGCCCGCACCGCCTGCCACAACGCCGAATCATTGGTGCCGAGCCCGCTATAGGTGAAGAGCGCCGCCTCGCGCAGCGCATTCACCTCGGCCCCGGCCGGATTGGCCATCAGCGGCGTGAGGTCGCGCCCCGGCAGGCTGCGCCGCGCGAGCTCCGCCACGCGGCCGGGCGCGACCCCCGCCATGCCGAGCAGCGTGGGCACCATGTCGATATGGCTGGAGAGCGCCCGGCAATCCTGCCCGCCCCGCACATCCGGGTGCGTCACGTAGAGCGGCAGATGCGTCGTCTCCTTGTAGGCGAAGGGCCCCTTCCCATGCAGGCCATGGGCGCCCGCCATCTCGCCATGATCCGCCGTGAAGACCACCGCCGTGCGGTCGGCCACACCCAGCGCATCCATCTCGCCCAGCAGGCCCGCGAGCGAATTGTCCACGTTGCGGATGCAGTTGATGTAGTAGTCATGGAAGCGCCGCCAGCGCTCGGCCTCGCGCGGGATATGGCCCAGCACCACGTCCCAGGTGCGCAGGAATTCCCGATGCGCGCCGGGGCGGCCGGGGGCGTCGAAGCTCTCGTTCAGCGTGGGCGGGACGGGCGTGTCCCAGCTGGCGCGATAGAGCGCGTGGTCGGGCGCGCGGCGCGGCGTGGTCAGCAGACCCGGCACCTCCTGCACCGGCTGCCCCGGCAGGTCGGTGTTGAAATACATCACGTCATGCGGGTTCACGAGGCTGACGAAGAGCGCCCAGGGCCGCCCCTGATCCTGCAATTCCCGCCCGTGCCGGCGCAGCCAGGTGGCGGCGCTGCCCGCGATCAGGTGGTCGAACTCGAAGCCGCCGCGGGCATGGCCGATGATGTCGCCCACGCCGTTGTAGTCGGCGAAACCGTGCTGATCCATTTCGCGGGTGAAGAGGCGCTCGGGCTCCTGGCTGTCGAAGCTGTCGTTCAGGTGCCACTTGCCCTTATAGGCGGTGTAGTAGCCGGCTTCGCGCAGCATGTGGCCGATGGTGGGGATGCTGTCCGGCAACTTCTGCACCCAGGGCACGTCCGTGTTCTCGAACATGCGGTTGTCGGGCGTCTGGAGGCCCGTCATCAGCACGGCGCGCGAGGAGGTGCACATCACCGCCGGGCATTGATGGGCGTGGAAGGTGATGCCCTGGCGCGCCAGGCGCTCATGCCCCGGCAGCGAGAGGCCGGTGGGCCAGCGGGCCGCGTAGCGCTCCTGGTCGGTGAAGATGAAGAGCAGGTTGGGCGGGCGGCGGCTGTCGCCGCGCAAAGCGAGGCCGGGTGCGGCGGGCTGCGCCCGCGCCTGGGTGAGCGTGGCGCCCATCGCGGCCCCGAGGAGGATGCCCCGGCGGCTGGGCTGCGGAAGCTGGGGCATGGGGGTCCTCTCTGGCTCGATCCGGATTGACGCTATTGTCAAATTGACGATTTCGTCAATATAATCCTTCCCATGACATCCAGGCCCGCCTCCCGCGCCGAAATCGGCCATGCGCGCCGCGCCCGCACCCGCGCGCGGCTGGTGGGCGCGGCCACGCAGGTGTTTGCCCGCCTCGGCCCGGATGCGCCGGCGCTGGAGGATGTGGCGCATGCGGCCGGCGTCGCGCGGGGCACGATCTACAACCACTTCGAGACGCGCGAGGCGCTGCTGACGGCGGTGGCGATCGAGGCGGCGGAGGTGATCGGGTTGGAGATCCTGCCGCTGCGGGCGTGGCGGGACCCGGCGGCGCGGCTGGCGGCCTCGCTGCGCTGCTACATCCGGCGGGCGGGGGCGGCGCCGGAATGGGGCTGGGCGGTGGTGCGCATCGCCTTCGTGGCCGCGCCCTTGGGCACGCGGATGACGCAGGATCTCGGCCAGGATCTGCGCGAGGGGCTGGAGGGCGGCCGTTTCCGCGCGGCCTCGATGCAGGCGGCGTCGGACATCGTGCTGGGGGCGGGGATTCTGGGCATGCGCGCCGTGCTGCGCGGCGAGGCGCCATCCGGCCATGCCGAGGGCGTGGCGCTGGCTGTGCTGCGCGCCTTTGGGGTGGAGGATGCGGAGGAGATGTCGTCTCTTCCGCTGGGCCTGCCTCATCTGACCTGGGCTGCCTGAAGCCCGAAGGTCCGGGACACCGGGTTTCTTGGCGGGAGAGCGCGAGAGGGCGGAGCCCTCTCGCTGTCTTGACTACGCCGCCAGCGGCAGCGCCTCGCTCACATCCACGCCGAGCATCAGCCCGAGGTTCTGCACCGCGGCCCCGGACGCGCCCTTGCCCAGGTTATCGAGCCGCGCGACCAGCACCGCCTGGTTGTGCTTCGCGTTTCCATAGACGCGCAGCTCCAGCATGTTGGAGCCGTTGAGCGGCTCGGGCTCCAGCCGGGCGGCGGGATCGGCCGGCATCACGCGCACCCAGCCGGACTTGGCGTAGCGCGCGGCCAGCGCCGCTTCGAGATCGGCGGGCTTGGGCTTGCCCGGCAGCGCGTCCAGGTGGAGCGGGATGCTGACCAGCATGCCCTGCGCGAAATTGCCGACGCTGGGCACGAAGATCGGCCGCGTCGTCAGCCCGCCATAGAGCTGCAGCTCTGGCACGTGCTTGTGCTCCAAGGCGAGGCCGTAGAGGAAGAAGGGCGCCGCCGTGCCTTCGTCGAACTCCGCGATCATCGCCTTGCCGCCGCCCGTGTAGCCCGAGACGGCGTTGACGGTGACGGGGTGGTCGGCCGGCAGCAGCCCCGCATCCACCAGCGGCCGCAGCAGCGCGATGCCGCCCGTGGGGTAGCAGCCCGGGTTCGCCACGCGCTTGGCGCCCGCGATCAGCGCCGCATGCCCCTCGGTGAGTTCCGGGAAGCCATAGACCCAGTCCGGGTTCACGCGATGCGCGGTGCTGGCGTCGAGCAGCTTCGGCGCGGCCTCGCCCATCTCGGCGGCCATGGCGGCCACTTCCTTGGCGCCGGCATCGGGCAGGCAGAGCACGACGGCGTCCACCTCTTCCATCAGGCGGCGCTTCGCGGCGGGGTCCTTGCGCTCATGCTCCGCGATCGAGCGGATGGTGAGCGAGGGATGATTCTGCAGGCGGGCGCGGATCTGCAGCCCCGTCGTCCCGCTTTCGCCGTCGATGAAAATGCTCGCCATGTGAACCTCCGTGAGGATGCAGAGTGAACCAGGTAGGGTTTGAAAGGCAAAAGGGGCGGACCCTTGCGGATCCGCCCCTTTCGTATGTCCGGCATGCGGGCCGGGCGTGACGCCCGGATCCTGGACGTCAGCGCTTGGAGAACTGGAAGGAACGTCGGGCCTTGGCCTTGCCGTACTTCTTGCGCTCGACCGCACGCGGATCGCGCGTGAGGAAGCCCGCCTTCTTCAGGATGCTGCGCAGCTCCGGCTCGTAGTTCACGAGCGCGCGGCTGATGCCATGGCGCACCGCGCCGGCCTGACCCGAGAGGCCGCCGCCGGTGACGGTCGCGACCACGTCGAAGGCCTGGTAGCGGTCGGCCACCAGGAAGGGCTGGGCGATCAGCATCCGCAGCACGGGGCGCGCGAAATACTGCGTGGCCGGCTTGTCGTTGATGGTGAACTTGCCCTTGCCCGGCATCACCCAGACGCGGGCAACGGATTCCTTGCGGCCACCCGTGGCATAGGCGCGGCCCTGGGCGTCACGCTTCGGCTGGACGGGAGCGGAAGCCTCGGCGCCCGGGGCAACGGTGTTGCCCTGCACGAGGTTCTTGAGGTCCGCGAGGGAATTGGCGGTGGTCTGCTCGCTCATGACTTAGGCGACCTTGTTCTTGCGGTTCATGGCGGCGACGTCGAGGGCCACCGGCTGCTGGCCGGCATGCGGGTGCTCGGTCCCGGCATAGACGTGCAGGTTCTTCATCTGCTTGCGGCCCAGCGGGCCGCGCGTGATCATGCGCTCCACGGCCTTGGTGATGACGCGCTCGGGGTAGCGGCCGTCGAGCAGCTGGCCCTTGGAACGCTCCTTGATGCCGCCCGCATAGCCCGTGTGCCAGTAGAACATGGACTGCTCGGCCTTGTTGCCGGTCAGCTTCACCTTGCCGGCATTGAGGATGACGACATGGTCGCCGCAATCCACATGCGGGGTGAACTGGGGCTTGTGCTTGCCGCGCAGCCGGTTGGCGACGATGGTGGCGAGACGGCCGAGCACGAGGCCCTCGGCGTCGATCACCCACCAGTTCTTCGTCACCTCGGCCGGCTTCAGCGAGCGGGTCTGTGTGCTGAGCATGATAACCTTCAAATACGCTGGATCTGGGGCCGGTGTGTGCCTGAGGCCGTCCGGAAGGTCAAGCCAGAGGCGCGATTTTTTGTTGTGGTAACGAGATACCACATATCGCGGCCATCGGCGCGGCCGAAGGGCGGCCCCGGGATCGCCGATTGGCGGAGGGACGCGCGGCGCGCTTAACATGCCGACACATCACATGTCGGAGGCCGTCATGCGCCGATTTGCAGCCCCTGCCCTTCTGGCAAACCTCGCGCCCCCCCTGCGCGCCGAGGCGCAATCCGACGGCCTGCCGGTCTGCTTCGAGAACGAGACGAACATCGTCCTGTTCCGGGCCAAGGCGCATCACACGCCTGTCGGCGGCGCCGAGGTCAGCGGCTCGGGATGGGAGAGGGTCGCGCCGCACCAGCGGCATTGCCGGCACGTCCCCCTGTCCCGCTCGGTCCGCCTCGAGATGGAGCATTGGAACGGCGCCTCGCTCCCGACCGCCAGCGGGTGCAGCGTGACGATCAGCAATCCGACCGGCGTCATGGTCGGCGCCGGGCGGACGGCGGTGGGCCAGTTCGTCTGCGGTCTCGGATAGGAGGGCCGAATGATCCAGCCGCCAGTCATCCCGATGCGCCAGTTCCTCCTGCTCCCCCTGCTGCTCGCACCGCTGCCGGCCGCGGCGCAATCGGGCAGCCAGGTCTTCTGCTTCGCGAATGAGACGCACAACGTGCCGATGCGCGCCAGGATCCGCGAGTTCACGGCCTCGGGGCAGGAGAGCGCGACCGATTGGACGCGCGTCCCGGGAGGGTCACGGCACTGCGTCCGTCTGGTGAGGCCCGCCGCCGTCCGGTTCGAGGTCCAGCAATTCATCTCCCCGAGGTGGGAAGGCGTGCCGACCTGCTCCCGCACGCTCAGCCAGCCCGGCCGCGACGCGACCCTGCGCGCGACCGGCAGCGGCTTCGGCTTCATGTGCCATTGGATGTAGCGGCAAGGCCCCCCCGCCACGGGGCCCCGCGGCCGGCCCTCAGCCCAGGTCGCGGCACATCAGCGTGGTGTAAGCCTGCATCTCGGCCGGGCTGTAGTGCCGCAGCACGCCCTCGGCGAAGGGATGCCGGATCGTCATGCCCGGGTGCATGTTGATCGCCGCGCCATTGGGCCAGCGGGCTGCGGTCTGGGGCAGTTGCAGCGTGACCCGCACCTCCATCGCGCGATGCGCCACCAGCTCGATCAGATAGAGGTAGCGCCAATTCCCCTCCGCCAACGAGCTGTAGGCGGCGGTGACGCGCGGCCCGCAGGGCGTGGGCGCATCGGCGCGCGCGGCGGCGGCGCCTGACAGCAGGGTGCAGAGGGCCAGGGCGGCGGGACGGATCATGTGCATGCGCGAGAGCCTCGCGCCACGGCCTTAACGCCGGGTGAAGCGGCGCTACCAGCACATCAGCGTGGTGCGGGCCCGCATCTCGGCGTCACTGACCCGCGGCCCGTCCCAGAGCGCATAGACATCCTTCCGCGAGGCGCCCGCGGAGAGCACCATGGGCCCGCCATTGGGCCAGCGGGAATCCGCGCCTGGCAGCGTCATCGTCACGCGCAGATGCAGCGCCTCATGCGCGGTGAGCTGGATGAGATAGGCGAAGCGCGTGCCAGCTTCCTGCAGGGAGGAAAAGACGGCGGTCACGCGCGGCCCGCAGGGCGTGGGCGCGCGCCCGGCCATGGCCGCCGGCGCATGCGCGAGGGCGAGGGCGAGGCCGGCGATCACGAGGCAGAGGGCGGCGTGCGGGCGGATGGGCATGCGCACCAGCCTGGCGCGGCCGGGTTAACCAAGGATGAGCCGGGCGATTCGTCGTTCGGCAACCCGCCCGTGGGAGGCTGCCGCCCTCCTCGAAGGGATCCCCCATGCGCCAGCTTCCGCTCCTGCTCCCTGCCCTGCTCCTCGCCCTGCCGCCCGCCGCGGCGCAGGGCCCCATGGCCTGCGCGCTGAACAACACCTACCAGAACCTGAGTGTGCGGCTGCACCTCCAGGCCGCCAACGGGCAGGACATCGCCCCCGCCACCTGGCAGTCCTTCCTCCCGATGATGGAGGTCTGCGCGCCTCTCCAGGGCGCCGCCGCGGTGCGCTACGAGGTGACCATGAGCTCCGTGGTGCCGGGCGCCGTGCCGTTCATCCTCTGCGCGGTCACGGTCAACCAGCCGAGCGGGCGTGCGCGGATGATGGTCACCGGCGGCCAGGGCGCGGCGCTGCAATGCAGCATCCAGTAGCCGCCCAGGGGCCAGGGCGGCAGCCTGGAAACCCTTGCGGAAGCACGTCCTCCCTGCGCCGCCCGTCACGATGGATGTCGCCGAACGGCACCCCTGGCAGCGCCGATTGGCAAGCCCGCGCGTTGGCCTGCGTGATCCGGCCAGCATCAGACTGGCGGCAAAACCATGCGCAAGTTCCTCCTGCTGGCCCTGCTTGGCGCACCGCTGCCGGCCGCGGCCCAATCGGCCGGCCAGCTCTTCCGCTTTGCGAATGACACGCTGGCCGTTCAAACGCGGGTCAAGATCCAGCAGGGCAGGCGCGACGGGTTCGGGAGCGATATCGATTGGATGCGGGTTGCGGGCAAGTCGCGATACTGGTGCGCCTCGAGAGCCCCTATGCCGTCCGCTTCCATGTGCAGTCCTGGAAAATGCGTTGGGAAGCGACGGCTGACTGCGGCCGCACCATCAGCCAGCCCAGTGCCGGAGCAATCCTGCGCCTGACGGGGCGGGTCTTGGACTTCATCTGCAGTACGGAGTGACGGCCCGGCTCGATTCCCGACGGGGCTTCGCCGCTTCGCGCTTCCGGCCTATGACGGGCGAAAGCCAGCAGGAGAGCGCGCCATGACCGACGACACCACCAACCCCGCCGCCCATGGTCTCGGCCGCAACGCCGCCAATTACGGCGACCGCGAATTCGCCCTCTATCTCCGCCGCAGCTTCGCCGCCTCCATGGGCTATTCGAAGGATGCGCTGACCCGCCCCGTCGTCGGCATCGTGGACACGGCGAGCGACTTCAACAATTGCCACCGCTCCGTGCCCGACCTGATCGAGGCGGTGAAGCGCGGCGTCATGCTCTCGGGCGGCCTGCCCATGGCCTTCCCGACCATCAGCCTCTGCGAGCCCTTCCTCACCCCCTGCTCCATGCACTACCGCAACCTCATGGCGCTCGACACCGAGGCGATGGTGAGCGCGCAGCCCATGGATTCCGTCGTGCTGGTGGGCGGCTGCGACAAGACGGTGCCCGCGCAGCTCATGGCCGCGGTCTCGGCCGATGTGCCGGCCGTCATGCTCGTGACGGGGCCGATGAGCGCCAACCGCTACCAGGGCGAGCGGCTGGCCGCCTGCACCGATTGCCGCCGCTACTGGGCGCGCTACCGCTCGGGCGATGTGAGCGAGGCGCGCATCAATGAGGTGGAGAACGCGCTCGCCGTCACCGCCGGCACCTGCGGCGTGATGGGCACGGCCAGCACCATGGCCTGTCTCGTGGCCACCCTCGGCTTCATGCCGCTGGAGGGGGCCAGCGCGCCCGCCGTCCATGCCGACCGCCTGCGCATCGCCGAGGAAGCCGGGCGGCTGGCCATGGGCCTCAAGGTCCGCCCCTCCGAGATCATGACGATCGAGGCGGTCGAGAACGCGATGCGCGTGCTGCTGGCCCTGGGCGGCTCCACCAATGCCCTGGTGCATCTGGCCGCCATCGCCGGCCGCGCGGGGCTGCGCGTGGATCTCAAGCGCCTGGATGAGATGAGCGACGAGACGCCGGTGCTGGTGGACCTCAAGCCCACCGGCGAGGGGTACATGGAGGATTTCCACTTCGCCGGCGGCATGCGCGCCCTGCTCTGGGAAATCCGCGACCTGCTGCACCTCGAAACCCGCGACGTCTACGGCCGCACGCTGGCCGAGCGCATCGGCGACGGCACGCATTTCGTGGACCGCACCTACATCAAGGCGCGGGAGAAGCCGGTCTCTCCCGTGGGTGGCCTCGTCGCCCTCTTCGGCTCGCTGGCGCCCGATGGCGCGATCCTGAAGCGCTCGGCCGCCACCGAATCCCTCTTCGAGCATGAGGCGCCCTGCATGGTCTTCGACAGCGTCGAGGATCTCGCCGAGCGCATCGACCGCGATGACCTGGACGTGACGCCCGAGACCATCATGATCCTGAAGAATGCGGGCCCGCTCTCGGCGGCCGGCATGCCCGAGGCGGGCTACCTGCCGATTCCGAAGAAGCTCGCGCGCGCCGGCGTGAAGGACATGGTGCGGATGAGCGATTGCCGCATGTCCGGCACCGCCTTCGGCACGGTGGTGCTGCATATCGCGCCCGAGGCCCAGGCCGGCGGCCCGCTCGCCTTCGCCGAGACCGGCGACCGCATCCGCCTCTCGGTGAAGAGCCGCAGCCTCGACCTGCTGGTGGATGAAGCGACCCTCGCCGCCCGCCGCGCCAGGTGGTCCGCGCGCGCCACGCCCAAGCGCGGCTGGGACCGCCTGGTGCATGAGCAGGTGCTCCAGGCGCCCGATGGCGCGGATCTCCGCTTCCTGCGCAGCGAGGGCGTGTGACGCCGCGGCGATGATCGCCGTCCTCGGCGCCTCCGGCCGATCCGGCGCGACACTCTGCCGCGCGCTGGATCAGCCTTTCCGCGCCGTGGTGCGCGATGCCGCGAAGTGGCAGGCGCTCGGCATCGCCGCCCCGCATGCGGTGGCCGACCTGCGCGACGAAGGCGCGCTCAGCGCCGCACTCGCCGGCGCCACCACCATCATCTCCTGCGCGCATGCGCGGCACATCCCGGCCATCCTCGCCGCGGCGCCGCCCGGGGCCCGCTTCGTCTTCATGGGCAGCACGCGCCGCCATTCGCGCTGGCCCGACGATCACGGCAATGGCGTGCGCGCGGGCGAGGCCGCCTTCCTGGCCAGCGGCCGGCCGGGGGTCCTGCTGCACCCCACGATGATCTACGGCGCGGAGGGCGAGGACAATGTCCAGCGCCTCGCCGCGCTGATGCGCCGCCTGCCCGTGCTGCCCCTGCCCGGCGGCGGCGGCAGTCTCGTCCAGCCCATCCACCAGGCGGATGTGACGCGCTGCCTGGTCGCGGCCAGCAGCCGCGCCAATGCCGCGCCCGAGGTCACCATCATCGCGGGGCCCGAACCCCTGCCCTATCGCGCCTTCTGCGCGGAAGTCGCCCGCGCCGCCGGCATCCCGCCGCGCGCCGTCCTGCCCATCCCGGCCAGCCTTCTGATGGCGCTCAGTCCCATCACGCGCATCCTGCCCTTCCTGCCCAGGATCGGCGCGGAGGAAATCCGCCGCCTCACCGAGGACAAGGCCTTCGACATCACGGCCATGCGCGCAACGCTGGGCGTGACACCCATCCCCCTTGCGGAAGGTCTCAAGCGGACGTTTTGTTGAGGGGAACAGGAGTTTCCCATGCCCATCATCAACCGCATCGCCGAATTCCATCCCGAGATGACGGAATGGCGCCGCGATTTCCACATGCACCCCGAACTCGGCTTCGAGGAGCACCGCACCGCCGGCATCGTGGCCCAGAAGCTGCGCGATTTCGGCTGCGACGAGGTCGTCACCGGCATCGCCAAAACGGGCGTCGTCGGCATCATCCATGGCGGCCGCGGCAAGACCGGCCGCGCCATCGGCCTGCGCGCCGACATGGACGCGCTGCCGATCGAGGAGGCGACCGGCCTGCCGCATGCCTCCACCATTCCCGGCAAGATGCATGCCTGCGGCCATGACGGCCACACCACCATGCTGCTGGGCGCGGCCAAATACCTGGCCGAGACACGCAACTTCGACGGCACCGTCTATGTCGTCTTCCAGCCGGCCGAGGAGAATCTCGCCGGCGGCGGCGTGATGGTGCAGGAGGGCCTCTTCGAGCGCTTCCCGATGGAGCGCATCTTCGGCCTGCACAACTGGCCCGCCATGCCGGAGGGCACCTTCGCCTGGCGCGAGGGCCCGGTCATGGCGGCCGTCGCCAACCTCGAAGTCACGATCACCGGCAAGGGCGCGCATGGCGCGCTGCCCTTCCAGGGCAATGATCCGATCGTCATCGCGGCCGCCATCGTGCAGGCGCTGCAGACCGTGGTGGCCCGCAACCTCGACGCCGCGGATGCCGGCGTCATCACCATCGGCCACATCAGCGGCGGCCACACCTACAATGTGATCCCGGAGACGGTCCGCATGCTCGGTACCGCGCGCTGGTTCCTCCCCGAGGTGGGGGACATGCTGGAGGCGAGGTTCAAGTCCCTCGTCACCGGCATCGCGGCGAGCTTCGGTGCCACGGCCACCGCCGAATTCCTACGCGCCTATCCCGCCACCATCAACGAGGCCGAGAGCACGCAGCTCGCCAGACGCGCGGCGCTGGCCGTGAGCGGCGAGGCGCGGGTGGCGCATATGCCCAAGCCCACCATGGGGGCCGAGGATTTCGCCTTCATGCTGAACGCCTGCCCCGGCAACTACATCATGCTGGGCGGCGCCAAGACCGGGAACGAAGCCAGCGTCCACCACCCGCTCTACGACTTCAACGACGACATCCTGCCGATCGGCGCCAGCTACTGGGTGACGCTGGCCGAGCAGCTTCTGCCCCGTGAGTGAGGCCCCACCGAAAATCCCCGGCAAGCTCGAGCTCTTCCTCGGCTATGTGAAGATCGGGCTGCTCGGCTTCGGCGGCGTCGGCCCCTGGTCGCGCCATGTGATCGTGGAGGAGCGCAAATGGCTCTCCGAGCGCGACTATGCCGAGGTGCTGGGCCTCGGCCAGATCCTGCCCGGGCCCAATGTGGGCAATGCCTCGGTGATGATCGGGCGGCGCTTTCATGGGCTGGCCGGCGCGCTGATCGCCACCGCAGGGCTTTATATCGGCCCGCTCTGCATCCTCATCATCCTCTCCGTGCTCTATGAGCGGTTCGGCACGGAGCCGGGGGTCGCGCCCTTCATGCAGGGTGTCGCCGCCGCGGCGGCCGGGATGGTCATCGGCACCGCGCTCAAGATGGGCCAGAATCTCCGCCCGCCACCGGAGCTGATCGTGGTCGGCCTGCTCGCCGTCGCGGGGGCGGCCTTCCTGCGCCTGCCGCTGCCGCTCATCGTCGTGGTGCTGGCGCCGCTGGGCATCTGGCTTTCCCTGCGGCGATCCTGGAAGCGTGCGCCATGACCCTGCTGCTGCAGATTCTCTTCGCCTTCGGCACCCTCTCGCTGCTGGCCATCGGGGGCGCGAACGCGGTGCTGCCCGAGATGCATCGCCTCGTCGTGGATGTGCATGGCTGGATGGATGACGCGACCTTCAGCCAGCTCTTCGCGCTCGCCCAGGCCGCACCCGGCCCCAATATCCTGGCGGCCTCCGTCATGGGCTGGCACATCGCGGGCGGTGCGGGGCTCGCCATGGCCACCATCGGCATGCTGCTGCCCGCCGCCATCCTCGCCTATGGCATGCAGGGGCTGACCGAGCGGCTGCGCGGCGCCACCTGGCTCAAGCCCGCGCAATTCGGGCTGGTGCCGCTCGCGGTCGGCCTCATCGCGGGCTCGGGCGTCATCATGGCGCAGGCGGCGGG
Source organism: Sediminicoccus sp. BL-A-41-H5 (assembly GCF_050632405.1). NCBI lineage: Bacteria > Pseudomonadati > Pseudomonadota > Alphaproteobacteria > Acetobacterales > Roseomonadaceae > Sediminicoccus > Sediminicoccus sp. BL-A-41-H5. Next base: position 907,260 of record NZ_CP192601.1, read on the forward strand.
AACGGATTGGCTGAGCTTCGTCATCATCGCCGTCTCCACCATCTTCGTCTGGCGGACGAAATACTCGCCGCTCTGGGTGCTGGCGGGCGGCGGCGCGCTGGGGCTTCTGCTGCTGTGAGCCGGCGCGCGCATCCCTCCAACCGCGCGCTCTTTTTCACCTATCTGCAGATCGGGCTGACCAGCTTCGGCGGCGTGAACGCCTGGGCGCGGCATGTGCTGGTCGAGCAGCGCGGCTGGCTGACCGAGCAGGAATACGCCGAGACGCTGGGCCTGGGCCAGGTGCTGCCCGGCCCCAATGCGCTCAACACCGCGATCGGCGTGGGCACGCGCTTCGGCGGCGCCATGGGTGCGGCCGCCTGCGCGCTCGGCCTCTTCGCCGGGCCCATGGCGCTGCTGGCGGGCATCGCGGCGCTGTATGACGCCTATGGGCAGTTGCCCCTGGTGCGCGCGACGCTGACCGGCATCGCCGCCGCCGCCGCCGGCATGGTGCTCGGCACCGCGATCAAGATGGCGGTGAAGCTGAGGCCCACGCTGCCCTTGCTGCTCGTGGGCCTCACCGCGCTCGGCCTCGCGCTGCTGCGCGCGCCCCTGCCCTATGTGGTGCTGGGCCTCGCGCCCTTCGGCCTCGCATCCGCCTGGTGGGCGCTGCGCCGATGAGCGAGGGCGACGATCTCTGGGCGCTCGTCTGGGGCTTCCTCGGCATCTCGCTGCTCTCGGTGGGCGGCGGCGTGGCGGCACTGCCCGAGATGCACCGGCTGATGGTCGAGAACCACGGCTGGATGGATGACCTCGCCTTCTCCAAGCGCTACGCCCTGGCCCAGGCGGCCCCCGGCCCGAATGTGATGGTGGTGGGCCTCTTCGGCTGGCATGTGGCGGGGATCACGGGCATGTTCGCGGCCATGCTCGCCATGTGCGGGCCGACCTCCATCCTCGCCTACGCCTTCTGCCGCCTGCGCGGCCATCTGCAGGGGGCGATGGCGATGCGCGTCTTCGAGCGCGGCATGGTGCCCATCGCGGTCGGCCTCATCGCCGCCTCGGGGCTGCTGCTGGCCCAAGGCGCGGCCTTCGGCACGGGGGGCGCACCGCTCGCCATCGGCATCTCCATCGCCAGCACGCTCTTCGTCTGGCGAAGCCGGTTCAGCCCGCTCTGGGTGCTGGGTGCGGGCGCGGTCATCGGTGCAATTTTCTTGCATTGAGTGCAATGCGCCCCCTGTTGCACGGCCTGGTTGCATGTCATCGTCGGATACATGCACACGACAGTATTTTTCGCCACCAACCGGCAACTCCAGGGTGACGGCACCAGCGCCAGCCATTATGCGGGCGAAACCGGCCCCGCCGGCCAGCCCGGCCGCGTCACCCACGCCGTCGCCTTCGTGGAAGGCACCGACCTCGCCCGCCTGGAAGCGGGGCGCCTCGCGCGCATCGAAAGCGTGGCGGCGGATGATTTCAGCGACACGGTGACGGCCGACCTCAGTTCCGGCCGCAACCTGCTCATCTTCGTCCACGGCTTCGCCAACAGCTTCACCGACAGCCTCACCCGCGCCGCCTTCAACCGCGAATTCCTCGCCGCCTCGGGTGTTGCCGCCGCCGATTGCAGCGTGGTCAGCTTCTCCTGGCCCTCGCGCGGCGTGGTGGTGGACCCGGATGACGTGCTGGGCGGGATCGCGCTCGGGCCCATGACGCTGGCGCTGAAGCTGCTCGGCATCACCGCCTCGCCGCTGGCCCGCGCCTATTTCGAGGACCAGGCCGCCGCCGCCGCCTCCGCGGCCGATCTGGTGAGCTTCCTCGACCGGCTGCGCCCCGCCATCCGGCGCGTGCGCAAGCGCGGCGGACGCGTCTTCCTGCTCGCGCATTCCATGGGCAACCGGGCCATCGAGCATGCGCTGAACCGCTGGGCCGCGATGGGCCTGCCGGAAGATGTGCTGTTCGACGAGGCGCTGAGCGCGGCGGCCGACTGCCCCTATGCGGAGGCGATGCGCGGGCCCGCCTGGCTCGGTCATCTCGCGACGGTCTCAGGCCGGCTCAGCCTCTACCACTCGGCGGCGGACCAAGTGCTGCGGCTGAGCCAGGTGGTGAACAACATGCAGCGCCTGGGCCGCAGCGGCCCGGTGGACCGCACGGACCTGGCCCGCTACCCGCGCGACACCACCCGCTTCGTGGATTGCGAGCGCCTGGTGGATATGGGCCCCGGCCACACGCTCGACGCCAGTCACCAGTTCTACCGCCGCATCCCCGAAGTGCGCGACGACATGGCCCGCGTGATGGATGACAAGGGCACCGGCGGCCGCGTGGTGCTGGAAGGCGTCATCTGATCCGCGCGAGCGTCCCCGCCTCGGCCGCCGCCACCATCGCCGCCGCATCCTCGGCCAGCAGCAGGCGCTCGGCCACCAGCCGCTCGGCGCTCGCGCGCACGGCGGCGACATAGGCCGCGCTGTCCGGCCAGCGCTCGGCGATGGAGGGGCGCGGGTCGCCGCGCGCTTCCCGCTCGGCCCGCGTGGCCGCGAACGCCAGCGCCGCGCCCTGGTTGGTGCAGAGCGCGCCCGCGCCGAAGCCCTGGGCGCGCGGGTTGTAGCCCGTATAGGTGGCGCGCGGCGCTGCGATCACCGGCAGGCGGATGCCGGCCACGGCATTGCCATCGGCATCCAGCGTCGGCACCAGCACCGGCCAGGCGCCGATCGCGCGCGGCGGCATCACGCTCAGGTCCAGCCGATAGGCGGGCGTGATGGAATCGGGCGCGACGAGCCCCGGGATCGCCGGGAAGGCGAAGCCCGCCGCACCCTCGCCCCGCCGCGCGAGCAGGCCCGAGGGCCGCAGCGTGCCATCCGCGACGCTCGGCGTGCGCGAGGCCGGCGGCTCCACCCCCTCGCGAATCCAGGCCTCCATCGCCACCATCAGCGCGCGCATCGGGGCGCCGGCCTGCAGCGGATTGAGCGGCATGGCGCAGAGCTGGCCCTGCTGCGCCCAGGCATTGGCCGCCGCGTAATGCGGGTGCCCGGCGAACATGTAGGCCCGCACCTGCGCCGGCAGCGCGACATGAGCACCCGCCGCATCCGTCACGGTGAGCGAGCCGCGCGCGCCCCAATATTCGAACTCGCTGTCGGTCTGCATGATGCGCGGGCAGTTGCGGCGCTCGGTGCAGCGGCGCAGCAGACCGTCCGTCGCGCCGCTCAGCGGGTCGGTCGTGTCGGCATAGGTGAAGGGGAACTGGTCGGCCGGGTAGAGGCGGTCGGTGTGGTCGGAGGGGTTGCGGCCCGGCTGCGCCCAGCGGGTGTTCACATCGGTGCGCCGCGCGCCGGGGATGTGCGGGATCATCCCCTCGAAGACCTGGCGCCCGGCCGTGTCCTCGTTGAAGCCCAGATACACCGCATCACGCAGGAAGCGCCCGGATTGCGAAACGCCGAGCGAGACGGCCCGCGCCGAGGCCCGCCCCGCCTGCGGATTGCCACCCGCTTGCGGATCCATGGGCGCCTCGCCATGGCGCAGCGCGGCCGCGACGTCGCGGAAGGCGGCGAAGCCCAGGCCCATCACGCCCGGCTCGCGCGCCGTATAGGTCACCTCGTAGATCGCGCCGGCGTCGAAGCCCTCCGGCCGGGTGATGGTGATGCGATCCGGCGCCGTGAAGGCCACGGCGAGGCCCGGCGGCGTGGCGCGCGCATCCTCCGTGCGGGCGCGCACCGTGACGCGCAGGCTCGCGGGATCGGCCAGTTCATAGGTGAGCGTGCCGGTCGCGGGGTTGGTGCGGTTGTCGAAGACGAATTCATCGCGCACCGCGCCGGTCACACCCGGCACCCGCGGCACCTGCACGCGCATCCCCTGCCCCGGCGTCGGGTCGCCCTGCCAGCCGATCCAGGCCAGCGTGTAGCCCTGGCGGAACATCCAGCCATTTCCGGCATCGGTCGCACTGGCATAGCGGCCATTGCTGGCGCCCGGCGCATCATTCAGCAATTGCCCGATGATCTGCCGGCCACGATTGGGCGGCTCCACCAGCAGCGTGCCATTGGCCCGCGCTGGATCCGTGGGCCGCAGGATCAGCACATCCGCCACCGCCTCCACCCGGCCCGCCGCGTTGCGGGGCGCGAGGCCGATATCGGCGATCACCGCATTGCGCGGATCGGCGGGGTCGAGCGCGATGGTGGCGCGCCCGCGGATCAGCTCATAACCACCGGCGGCGCCGAAACTGGCGCCGCCATAGGCGGGGGTGGGCGCCTCCATCTCGAAGCGCGCCACCTGCGCGGCGGCGGGCGTGGCCGCGAGGGCCAGCATGAGTGCGATGTGTCGCATGGGGTGTTTCCTCTCCGGACCCCAAGCTTGGGCGCGCGCCGCCCCGAGGCGCAAGCCTCAGTGGTTCAATGGCGCAAGCCTCAGCTGCCAGCCTTGAGCGTGCTCGTCATCCCGCGCAGGCAGGCGAGGATCGAGAGCGGCGTGATCTTGCCCGTGCGCGGGTTCTCGACGCTCGGCACGTTCTCGATGGTCATGGTCAGCCGCACCTCCGCACTCTCCACGCGGATGGTGTGCTGGTTGCGCGTCATCGCCGGGTCCGCCCAGATCTCGACCATGGTGCGCTCGGGCCCGATGCCGGCCAGCGCCAGGGCGGCGGCCACGTTCACATTGGCCGGGAAGCCCTGCGCCGCGTCGAAGGCGTTGCCCTTGAAGATCATGGTGGGCGTGGTGATGGCCAGCACGTCGATCTTGTTCAGGTCGAGATAGGGCGCGCCCACCAGGCCGCCCGGCGGCTTGCGCGTCTCGATGGTGACGGAGGAGACATTGCCCTCCGCCGCCGCGCGCACGGCGTCGAGGCCCAGCAGCGCGCCGGTGGGGACGATGATGCGCGCGCCCGTCTGCTTCGCGCGCTCCACCAGATGCATGCGCGGCAGCAGCGCGCCGCAGGAGCTCGGCACGAAGACGCGCCCGCGCTCGATGGCGGAGAGCGCCACCTCCTCGAAGACGGCGGCGGGCGCGGCTTCGACCACGATGTCCGCCAGCTCGGCGAGCTGCGCCAGCGGCACGATGGCCGGCTTGTGGGCGAAGCCCGCGATGTTGGCGGCGGCCTTGGCCTGGTCCTTCGCACTCACCGCGACCAGGCGCAGCCCCTGCACGCCCCTGTCCAGCGCGCGCGCCAGATGCAGCCCGATGGCGCCGAGCCCCGCGATGCCGACCGTCAATTCCTTGGACATGGATAACCCTCCCGAAAGACCTCGGGAGGGATAAAGCACCAGATCGGGCCGGCGCGAAGACAGGGCGCGGTCATGCGCGGACCGCCTGTCTCCGCTGCACCCCGGTCAGGCTGACGCATGACATGCGGGGGGATAGCCTTCCCCGAACCGTGCTGGAGCACCGCCGATGAACATCATGGTCCCTGCCGTCATCCTGGGGCTGGCCGCCTAGCCTGCGGCCGCGGCGCCCCCCTCCCTCCCGCGCCATGAGGTCACGCCTGATCAGGCGTGGCGGCGCGTGCAGGATCTGGGGCGGCCCGGCCTCGGCGTCGCCCCTGGCGTCGGGGCGCCGGGCGTCGGCGTGGCGCCGGGGGTCGGGGTGGGCGCGCCCGGTGTGGGCGTTGCCCCGCGCGTCGGCACGCCGGGGGTTGGCGCACCTGGCCCCGGCGCCGCCCCGGGAGCCGGAGCGGGCGCCGCCGGCCCCGGCATCCGCCCGGGAACGCCCACGAACCGCGGCGGCCCGGTGGACCGTGCCGGCCGGCGGTGAGAGCCGGCCGCCCGGGTGCGGCTCAGTCTTCCTTGAAGCCGTAATCCGGGATGCCCTGCTCATTGCCGTAATACTTGTAGGGCAGGAACTTGCCGGACATGGTGATCTTCACGCGGTCGCCCTTCGGATTGGCCACGCGCTCGAAGTCGAAGTCGAAATCGATGGCGGACATGATGCCATCGCCGAATTCCTCCTCGATCAGCGCCTTCCAGGCCGGGCCGTTCACCATCACCATCTCGTAGAAGCGATAGATCAGCGGGTCGGTCGGCGGCATGGGCGTGCCGCGATAGGGCACCTCGTTCAGCATGCGCTCCTCCACCTCGGTCAGGCCGAAGAGTTTTCCCGCTTTTGCGGCCAGCGGCTTGACCAGCTTCATCTGGCCCATCAGGGCGCCGACGATGAGCGTCGGCGACATGCCGCCGATCTCCTCGCAGATATACTTCCAGGTCCAGGCGTTCTCGCGCTTGATGTCGAGGATCTTCTCGGTCAGTTGCGCACGTGTCATTGCGTTTTTCCCTCAATCGCCGGCGCGCACTCCGTGCGCTTGGCTTCGGCGCGCGGCGGTCGCGCCGGTGGCAAGGTCCCTGGGGCGCCGCCGGCCGCTGTGCGGCCGGCCCCTGGGGGTTGGGGTTGATGTCAGCCGCCGAGCTCGACGACAGGCGGATGCTGGGCGTCGTAATCGGCGGGCGGCGTGCCCGCCAAAGTCCGGCTGCGCGTGATCAGGAAATCCATGATGTGGTCGCGCAGCGGATGGTAGCCCGGCATGTGGTGCAGGTCGGCGCGGGTGCGCGGGCGCGGCAGCCGGTTGTGCAGCACCTCCGCCACGCGCGCCTCGGGGCCGTTGGTCATGAGCAGGATGCGATCGGCGAGCAGGATCGCCTCATCCACGTCATGCGTGATCATGAAGGCGGTCTGCCCCGCCTCGGTGACGAGGCGCGAGACCTCCTCCTGCAACGAGCCACGGGTCAGCGCATCCAGCGCCGAGAAGGGCTCGTCCATCAGCAGGAGCTTCGGCTTCACCGCCAGCGCGCGGGCGATGCCCACGCGCTGCTTCATGCCGCCCGAAAGCTGCGAGGGCTTGCGCTCGGCGGCCTGGGAGAGGCCCACCCGCGCCAGCGCCTCGCGCGCGGCGTCGCGCACGCGCGCCTTGTCCCAGGACGGGTTCCGGCAGGAGACCGCGAAGGCGACATTCTGCTCGGCCGAGAGCCAGGGCATCAGCGCATGGCCCTGGAAGATCACGGCGCGCTCGAGCGAGGGGCCCTCGATCTCGCGCCCTTCCACCAGCACCACGCCGTCGCTCGGCGTGTCGAGCCCGGCCAGGATGTTCAGGATGGTCGTCTTGCCGCAGCCCGAATGGCCGACGAGGCAGACGAATTCGCCCTTCTCGATGGTGAACCAGACATTCTGGAACACGGTGAGGCCAGGAAATTTCCGCGCGATTCCTTCCACGGAAACGATCCGGTTGGTCATCGCACTACTCCTGCCAAGCCACGGCCTGGGCGATGAAGCCCAGCAGCCGGTCGAGCGCCAGCCCCACCAGCCCGATCATCAGGATCGCGATGACGATGTCGGCGATGCTCAGATTGTTCCACTGGTTCCAGACCCAGTAGCCGATGCCCGTGCCGCCCACGAGCATCTCCGCCGCCACGATCACCAGCCAGGCGATGCCGATGGAAATCCGCATGCCCGTGAGGATGGTGGGGGCGGCCGCCGGCAGGATCACGCGCATCGCCGTCTTCCAGCGACCCGCCTCCAGCGTGCGCGCCACGTTCAGCCATTCCTTCCGCACGGAAGCGACCCCGAAGGCCGTGTTCAGCAGCATCGGCCAGATCGAGCAGATGAAGATCACGAAGATCGAGCTGATCGATGAATCCTTGATCGTGTAGAGGGCGAGCGGCATCCAGGCGAGCGGCGAGACGGGCCGCAGCACCTGGATGAAGGGATTGAGCGCCGCGTTGAGCAACGGGCTCATGCCGATGACGAAGCCAAGTGGGATCGCGATCACGGCCGCCAGCAGGAAGCCCGCCATGACGCGCCAGAGCGACCAGGCGATCTGGATGCCGATGCCCTGGTCATTCGTGCCGCGCTGGTGGAAGGGGTCGCTCAGCAGCTCGACCAGGCGCTTGCCGATATCGGTCGGCGCCGGCAGGGCGGTCTGCCCGCCGCGCGCGGCCTCGGGGCTGAGCAGCGCCGCCAGCTCGGGGTCCACCGTGGCGGCGCCGCCGGTGGCGCTGCCCTTCACGGCCATCTCCCAGGCGAACAAGAGGGCGAAGAGCAGCGCGGCCGAAAGCAGCGCGGCCCGCCACACCGGAACTGTGGTGTTCATGATGTCAGTTCCGCTTGATCGCGAAGCTCGCCATGTAGGCTTCCGGTTGCGTCGGGTCGAAGCGCTTGCCGAGGATGGTCTCGACGCGCATCGAATTGGCCGGCACCGGCATGCCGAGGTAGCGCATCACGCGGCCGGCATCGAGCGAGAGGAAGGTCTGCTCCGCCACCGCGCGCCAGTCCACGTCGCGCTGCAGCTGATTCCAGCGGCGCATCTGCGTGAGGATCCAGACCGCCATCGAGTGGTAGGGGTACGGGTCGAAGCCGATGCGGTTGGGCTGGCGCACCACCTGGCCCAGACCATTGGCGAAGGTGCCGGTCAGCACCTGCTGCACCACGGTCAGCGGCTGGTTCAGGTAGTTCGGCCCATGAATGGCGTTCGCCACCTCGACGCGGTTCGCCTGGTTGTCGGAATAGGCGGTGGCCTCGACGATGGCGCGCAGCAGCGCGGCATAGGTGTTGGGCGTGTCGGTGATCATGCTGCGCGGCACGGCGAAGGCGCAGCAGGGATGCCCGTCCCACAGCTCACGCGTCAGGATGTGGATGAAGCCGACACCGTCGAACACGGCGCGCTGGTTGAAGGGATCAGGCCCCAGGAAGCCGTCGATGTTGTCGGCGCGCAGATTGGCCACCATCTCGGGCGGCGGCACGGCGCGGATCTGGATGTCACGGTCGGGATCGAGGCCCGCTTCGGCCACATAGGCGCGCAGCAGGTAGTTGTGGATCGAGAAGTCGAAGGGCACGGCGAAGCGGAAGCCGCGCCAATCCTTGGGGTCTCGCTTGTCGCGGTGCTTGTTGGCGAGCGTGATGGCCTGGCCGTTGATGTTCTCGATGGCGGCCACCGAGAAGGGAATGGGGTTCGCGACACCGACGCCGAGCGACATGGCCACCGGCATGGGGGCCAGCATATGCGCCGCGTCATATTCGCGCGCGATGGAGCGGTCGCGAATCACCGCCCAGCCGGCGGTGCGGATCACTTCCACGTTCAGTCCATGCTTGCGGTAGAAGCCCATCGGGTCGGCCATGATGATGGGCGTCGCGCAGGTGATGGGGATGAAACCGATCTTGAGGTCGCGCTTCTCGGGCGCGCCGGTCGCTTGCGCCATGGCTTCGCGGGCATTGGTGAGCGGCAGCACGCCCTCCAGGGCCGCCAGCAGCGTGCCGGCGCCGAAGGCGGTCAGCAGGTTGCGGCGCGTGCCGGCATCAGGGAAGGCGGCACGGATCGCCGCCTCGTTCACCGCGCGACCGAGCTCGCCCGTGCCATCGGCAGGGGCCTGCTCCATGCAGGTGAAGCCGGCGGCGTGGCTGGTGCCGCAATCACAGAGACGGTTGAAAATCTGGGCCATCGGGCGCTCCCTGGTGTTGCCGCGCCTATGCACATGCTGTGCCAGCGATTCCAAGCCACCCGGACGCCCTGACGCGCGGCATTAATCTCCTACCGGAACGATTTCTGTTCATTTTATGGGCATTCTGCCATCTGAAAGGGCGATCACTCAGCCCTGGGCGCTGATCTCGATGCGCCTGAACTCCGCCATGAGCCGCGCGAGCCCTGCGACGAACTCCGCATTGGCGGCCTTCATGTCGGCGGAAAGGGGCGCGCTGCCATCAGGGCGCAGCGCGATGCGCCAGGAGCGGTCCTCCGCCTGCTCCACCCAGCCGCGCCGTCGGAACCCCTCCAGCTTGCGCCGCACCGTCTCGCGCGGGATGCCGGTCACCTCGGCCAGCCGCCGCGCATTGGTCCAGCCCTTGTTCACCGGCCGGGCGCCATAGGCCAGCGCGCCCGCATCCCCCGCGCGCCGCGCCACGCGCAGCTTTTCGGCGAGCGGACCAGGGCCGAAGGCGGCCAGCGGCAGCGCGTCCTCGAGGTCGCCCAGCTGCGTGCGGAGATCGGCCATGTGGCCCACGAAAAACAACCACCAGGCCAGGTGATACTCCGCGAAGCGCTCGGCATAGGCGCGGCGGAAGGCCTCTCCCGTGACGGCGGGCCCGGGGCGGGCGCGTGGCATGGCCGGGTGATTTCCTTGGTGCCCGGAATGGGCACTCAAAACCTTCGGCCACGTCATCCAGGCGGCAAGCCCTGGGCCAGGGAGAGGGAACCACAAGATGGGCATCGAGATCAGCCTGGCCGGCCAGGCGGCCATCGTGACGGGAGCGGGCGCGGGCATCGTCGTCAGTGACCGCGACGCCGCGACGGCCGAGGCGACGGCGGCAGCGATCCGCGAGGCCGGCGGCGAGGCGCTGGCCCTGCCCTGCGACGTGACGGAGGAGGCGGCGCTGGCCGCGCTGGTCGGCCAGGCCATCACGCGCTTCGGCCGGCTCGACACCCTTGTGAACAATGCGGGCGGCGGCGGGCCCAAGCCCTTCGACATGCCGATGGCCGATTTCGAATGGGCCTATCGCCTCAACGTCTATTCCGTCTTCCGCCTCTGCCAGCTCGCAGCACCCCACAGGCAGGAAGCGGGCGGCGGCGAACCACCTCACGCGCAACATCGCCTTCGACCGCGGGCCCAGGGGCATCCGCGTGAATGCCATCGCCCCCGGCGCGATCAAGACGCAGGCGCTGGCCCGCGTGCCGGCGCCCACGTGATGATCGCCGACCTCGATGGCGCGAAGGCCGCCGCCACCGCCGCCACCATCGCTGCCGAGACCGGCCAGGACGTGCGCGGCATGGCCTGCGACGTGACGAGGGAGGGCGACATCCAGGCCCTCGTCGCCGCGACCGTGGCGGCCTTCGGCGGCATCTCCATGCTGGTGAACAATGTCGGCTGGGGCGGCGTGAACGCGGACCCTCTGGCGGTGACCGAGACGCAGATGCTGGACAGCTACAAGCTGAACACCATCAGCGCCTACAGCATGACGGCGGCCGTGCGCCTCTGCCGCGCCGTGCTGCCGGGGATGCAGCAGCGCCGCTGGGGCCGCATCATCAATGTGCTGAACATCGGCGCCAAGGCGCCGCTTGCGACCTCGACGCCGACCAGCGTGAGCCGTGCCGCCGGCATGCCGCTGAACGAGAAGCTCAACCTGCTGGGCGTGGCCGGCCTCGCCCAGCCGGGCGAGGCGATCCGTGCGGCGGGCGGCGGCGGCGCCAACTGGACGATGCTCCAGGCGCAGCTCTTCTGGACCTTCTGAGCCGCGCCGTCAGACCACGGGCGAGCGCCCGCCATCCACATTGATGGCGGTGCCGGTCACGTAGCCGCCCTGCTCGCTCGCCAGCATCAGCGCCATGGCGGCGAATTCCTCCGCCTTGCCGATGCGCCCGAGGGGGACGGAGCGGCCCTGCTCCTCCTTCCACTCCTCCCAGGTGATGTTGCGCTGGTCGGTCGCGTGGCGGCGCACCCATTGGTCGCTCTCGATGATGCCGACGAGCAGCGCGTTCACCAGCACATTGTGCGGCGCGTATTCGTTGGCCAGGGCTTTCGTCAGCGCCATGCCGGCGGCACGGCTCACGCTGGTCGGCGTCGAGGTCGCAAGCGGCGCCTTGGCGCCGATGTTCAGCACATTGATGATGCGGCCCCAGCGGCGCTGCTGCATCCCTGGCAGCACGGCGCGGCAGAGGCGCACGGCCGCCATCAGCTTGAGGTTGAGGTCGTCCTCCCAGAGCGCGTCGCTGATGTCCATGAAGGGCCCGCGCTGCGAGGTGCCGGCATTGTTCACCAGGATGTCGATGGGCCCGATCGCGGCGGCGGCCGCGGCGGCGGCATTCGCGCAGCCCTCGGCGGTGCGGATATCGGCCGGGATGGCGGCCACCTTCGCGGCCGGCGCCGCCGCCTGGATCTCGGCCTTCGCGGCCTCCAGCGCATCGGCGCCGCGCGCCACCAGCGCCACATGCCCCCCCGCCTGCGCGAAGGTCTTCGCCATGGCGAGGCCGAGGCCCTTGGAGCCGCCGGTGATCAGGGCTTTCCGCCCGTTGAGGGTAAGTTGCATGGCGCCGATTCCTCCGTGATTTGGAGGCTATGGTGCCTGCCAATCCGGCCCATCGTAAAGCCAGGCCATGCCCTCCCACGCGGCCTCGGGCGCGCGGCCCATGAGCATGGCATCACGCAGCTCGGCCCGCACATCGGCGGCGTGGTAGATCTCGCCATAGAGGCGGGCCATGGACTGCACGCGGCCGGTGCGCAGCACGCGGGCCGCCTCATAGGCCGGCAGGGCGCGATCAAGCGGCAGTGCCGCCAGCATGTCGGCGAGGCAGAGCGCATCCTCCAGCGCCATGTTCGCGCCCTGCGCCAGGTATTGCAGCATGGGGTGCGCCGCATCGCCCAGCAGCACGGCCGCGCCATCCTGCCAGCCACGCTTCGGCTCACGGTCGCAGAGCACCCAGTATTTCCAAGTCTCGATCTTCTCCAGCATGGCGCGCACCTCGGGCCGCGTGCGGGCGAAGTGCCTGCGCAGCAGCGCCGGATCGCCCGCCTGGTCCCAGCCCTCGGAATACTCGGTGCTGTGGAAGACGGCGACGAGGTTCATGAGGTCGCCGCGGCGCAGCGGGTAATGCACCAGGTGCAGGCGGGGGCCGGCATGCAGCAGCACCTCGTCGCGCGGGATGCCGTCCGGCACCTCGCCCATGGGCAGCACGGCGCGATAGGCGATATGGCCGGAGACGACGGGCCTCTCCGCCCCCAGCATGGCGGTGCGAATGCGCGACCAGAGGCCATCCGCGCCGATGACGAGATCACCGCGCTCGCTCGACCCGTCCTCGAAGTGGAGCGAGACCTGCGCGCCGATGCGGCTGTAGTCGCGCGCGGTGCGGCCGGTGGTGAGGGTGATGGCGGGATGCGCGGTGCAGGCGGCCAGCAGCACGCCGTGCAGATCGGCGCGGTGGATGACGGCATAGGGCTGGCCGAAGCGCGCCTGGAAACCCTCGCCCAGCGGCACGCGCGTGATCTCGTGGCCCTGAAGCGCGCAGCGCATGACGAGCGCCTTCGGAATGGCGACGCGCGCCAGGATGTCGTCGCGCAGCCCCAGCCGGTCGAACATCTTGAAGACATTGGGCCCGAGCTGGATGCCCGCGCCGATCTCGCGGAACTCCGAAGCCCGCTCGAAGACCTGGACGTGATGCCCGCGCTGCGCGAGGGCCAGCGCAGCGCCCAGCCCGCCAATGCCCCCACCGGCGATGAGGATCTTCATGGGGTCTCCGGCCTCTTTTCTTCTGTCATGCGACCTCCGCCAGCACCGAAGGATGGAACAGCTCCTCCGGCGAGAGGTCCCGCGCCGCCAGCCCATCGGCGCGGGCGAAGCGGATCATGGCCGCGATCTCCTCCCGGTTCTTGGCGAAGCCATAGGGCCAGACATCGCCGCCCATGGCGCGCTCCTGCTCTTCCATCGCCGCTGCGATCCAGGGCAGCGAGACGCGCAGAACATTCACCAGGCGCAGTTCCTCCAGCGAGAGGCGGCGCGCTTCGGCGAAGGCGCGGAAGAGGACCAGCGGCAGCCAGGGATTGGCCTCCGCCACATCCCGCCGCACGGCAAGGCAATGCATGATGGGGAAGAAGCCCGTCTGCCCGAACCACGCCTTCTCGGCCGCGGGATAGTCGGGGAAGAGCCGCGCGATCTGCGGATGTGGCGCGGGCGGGCGGGGGCCGATCATCGCATCCACACGGCCTTCGCGCAGCGCCTGCTCGGGGCTTTCGCCCAAGGGGGCCACGTCAAAGCCCTCGGGCAGGGTGATGGCGATGCGCTCGGCGCCGATGCGCCAGCGGATGGCGCGCGTGTCCACGCCATGGGTCTCGCGCAGGATGCCGCGCACCCAGAGGGCCGCTGTCTGCTGGTATTCCGGCAGGGCGATGGTCCGGCCGGCGAGGTCCTCCGGCCGCGTGATGCCGCGATCGGTGCGGATGTAGATCGCGCTGTGGCGGAAGGCGCGGGAGAGGAAGACCGGCACGCCGATATAGGGGCTGTCGCCGCGCGCGGTCGTGGTGATGTGGCTGCCCATGGAAAGCTCGGTCACGTCGAAGGCGCGGTCGCGCAACGCCCGCTTGAAAATATCCTCCGGCTCGCCCGGCAGGGCGATGAACTCCACGCCCGGGATCTGCACCCGCCCGTCCAGGATGGGCCGCGTGCGGTCGGAGAGGGTGCAGGCGAGCGTGATGCGCAGCTTCTGGGTCATCGGGTCAGGTTCTCGGGAGTGAAAGGCAGATGGCTGGGCCGCACGCCCAGCGCCTGGTGGATGGCGGAGGCGATGGCGGCGATGCTGGGCGCCATGCTCGCCTCGCCCGCGCCAAGCGGCGGCGCCTCGGGCCGGGCGATGAGATTCACCTGCACGCGCGGCACATCGCGGAAGCGCAGCACGGGATAGGCGTCCCAGGAATCGGAGGTGATGCGCGTGCCATCCGTGGTGGCGGCCTCGTGCAGCGCCACCGAGACGCCATGGATCGCGCCACCTTCGAGCTGGTTGATCGCGCCGTCCGGGTTGATCACCTCGCCCATGTCGGCGGCGATATGGAGCGAGAGGCAGCGCACGCGCTCCTCCGCCCGGACATGGGCCGCGACGGCGCACCAGGCGCCGGTGTTCTTGTAGCGCGCGACGGCGATGCCGAGGCCCTCATTCTCGGGCAATGCGCGGCCCCGGCCCGCCATGCGCGCCGCCTCGCGCAGCACATGCGCCGCGCGTTCGTCGTCGCAATGGCGCAGGCGGAAGGCGATGGCATCCTCGCCGGCCAATGCCGCGAGTTCTTCCATCACGCTCTCGATCGCCCAGACATGAATGAGCGCGCCCAGGCCACGCAGCGCGGAGCTGCGGATGGGCATCTCCGTCAGCCGCGTCATGGTCGCCGACAGCCCCGGCACGCGATAGAGCGGCACCATGTTGCGCTGCGCACCGCCGCCGCCGGCCAGCGGCGGGTTGATCGCGGGCGGGATGGGCTGGCCGCCCTCCATGAGGGGTGCCGCCAGCAGGACCGGCGTCTTCACCCGCCCCGGCCGGCCCGAATGCCCGTTGGAGCGCACATGCACGCGCCAGGACGCGAGCGTGTTGGCGGCATCGAGCCCGGCCTCGACCTCCACCAGCATGGCGGGCGAGAGCGGCGCTTCAGCGAGTTCCTCCGCGCGGGACCAGAGCACGCGGATGGGCGCGCCGGGGCAGAGGCGCGCGCAGATCGCCGCATCCAGCGCCACGTCATCCGCGCCGTTGTGGCCGTAGCAGCCCGCACCCTCGACATGCTCGACGATGATCCGCTCGGCGGGCAGTCCCAGCGCGATCGCCAGATCGGCGCGGAGATTGTAGGGCCCCTGGGTGTGGCTCCAGACGCGCATCACGGCACCGTCGAAATGCGCGATGGCGCAGCAGGTGCCGATGGAGCCATGGGCGAGGAAGGGGCGGAAGAACCGGCGCGTGATGCTGCGCGTGACGGGCGCGGGCGCGCCGTGCTCGGCTACCACGCTGTCCTCGCCCCGCGCGGTCGCCAGCCAGCTTGGCCAGTCCTGCGGCAGCCCCGCGCCTGCGCTCCAGCGCGCGGCGCGGGCGGCGCGTTCGGCGAGGTTTTCCGCCTCCGCCTCGGTCTCCGCGACCACCGCCAGCACATCGCCATCGCGTAGCACGCCGGGCGGGGCTTCCAGCAGCCGCGCGCCGGGTGCGGGCGGGCGGATCATCCGCGCATGGCGTAGGCCCGCGAAGCGCAGGTCGTGGATGAAGCGCGCCTCGCCGAAGATCTTGGCCGGCAGGTCCAGCCGTGGGGCGGAGGTGCCCGTCACGCGCCGCGCGGCGGGCGGCTTGGGCCGCGCGTCGGGCGAGGCCTCGGCATCCAGCAGGTCGCGCCCGGCCAGCGCGGCGTAGGAGCCGACAGGGCCATCGGGGCCGAGGAAGACGCCGTTCTCCAGCCGCAGCGCGTCCAGCGGCACGCCGCTCGCCTGCGACACCACCGAGAGGCACAATGCGCGCGCATCCGCACAGGCATGGCGCAGCGCCATCCCGCCTTCCTGGACGGAGAGGCTGCCCGAGGTCACCGCCTCGTTCGGGCTCACACCCGTGATGGTGGGTGTCACGAGGATTCGCTCCAGCGCGACATCCAGCTCCTCCGCCGCGATCTGCGCGAGCGCCGTCAGGATGCCCTGCCCCAGCTCCACCTTGCCCGGATGGATCGCGACGCGGCCATCGGCGTGGAAGGTCAGCCAAGTGTCCAGGCGCCGGTTCACATGCAGGCTGCCGGGCAGCTTCGGCCGGTCATCCGGCCCAGCGCCCGCGAAGGCGAGGTTCATGCCCGCATCTCCTCAGCCGCGCGCTGGATGGCGCGGATGATGCGGTTGTGGCTGCCGCAGCGGCAGAGGTGGCCATCCAGCGCCACGCGCAGCGCCTCCTCATCCGGCGCCGGGTTCTCACGCAGGAAGGCGGCCGCCGTCACGATGATGCCCGAGAGGCAGAAGCCGCATTGCCCCGCCTGCTCTTCGAGGAAGGCGCGCTGCAGCGGGTGGGGCGCGGCGCGCGTGCCCAACCCCTCCAGCGTCGTCACCGCGCGGCCCGCCACGGCCTCCACCGGCAGCGCGCAGGCCGGCACCGAGCGGCCCTCCAGCAGCACATGGCAGGCGCCACAGGCCTCGGCCCCGCAGCCGAAGCGCGGGCCGTTCAGCAGGAAATCACCGCGCAGCGCGTGCAGGAGGGTGACGCCACCCGGATGCGCGATCTCCGCGCCGTTGAGCGTGAAGGTGATCACCCGGCGGTGATCCGCGCCATCCGGATCCATTCGCGCTGCCGCTCGATGTCGCGCGTGAGGAAGCTGCCGAAATCCTCCACCGACATGGGCAGCGGCTGCGCGCCTGCCGCCGCCTGGCGCTCCCGCGTCTCGGGGCGTTCGAGGATGCGGTTCACCTCGGCATTCAGCCGGTCCACGATCGCGCGCGGCGTGCCCGTCGGCGCCATGAGGCCGAGCCAGATCGAGGCCTCATAGCCTGGCAGCGCCTCGGCCACGGTTGGCAGTTCGGGCAGCAGCGGGCTGCGCTGCGGGCCGCTCGTGGCCAGCCCCCGCACGCGCCCGGCCGCGATCTGCTCGCGCATGGTCGGGATCGCGTCGAACATGATCGGCACCTGGCCGGAGATGACGGCCGTGCGCGCCTCATTGGAACCGCGGAAGGGGATGTGCTGCATCTGCACATCCGCCATGGCGCGGAACACCTCGCCCGCGATGTGATAGGGCGTGCCGGGCCCGCTGCTGGCGTAATCGTAGCGGCCCGGATTCGCCTTCAGCAGCGCGATCAGCTCCGGCACGGTCGTCGCCGGGATGGAGGGATGCACCACCAGCGCGTGATAGGCGATGTTGATGGCGGCCACCGGCGCCAGGTCGCGCATCAGCACATAGGGGCGGTTCGGCAGCAGCGTCTCGTTCGCCGTGTGCGTGTTGCTCATCAGCAGCAGCGTCTGCCCATCGGGCGGGCTCTTCACCACCTGGTCCGTGCCGATGGTGGCGCCGGCCCCCGGCCGGTTCTCGATCACGAAGGGCTGGCCGAAGGCGGCGGCCAGCGGCTCGCCCAGGAAGCGCGCGGCGACATCGGCCGAGCCGCCCAGGCCGAAGGGGACGATGATGCGCACGGGCCGCTGCGGCCAGGCCGGGGTTGGCACCTGGGCCGAAGCGCGCCCCGCCAGGATCAGCGCCGGCGCGGCCAGCAGGAAAGGACGGCGATGCAGCATGGACATGTTCTCCCTCCCCGCTTCATCGCCCGCGTTCCCCGACCCCGCAAGTGGGACTTGCAGCGGCACGCCGTCGCCGTCATAGATTTCACCAAGGCAATCAATTCGCCATCCAGGGAGAACGTGATGATCGAGCTGACCATCAATGGGCAGGCGCGCCGCCTCGATGCCGCGCCGGACATGCCGCTCCTCTGGGCGCTGCGCGACATCCTGAACCTGACCGGCACGAAATATGGCTGCGGCATCGCGCAATGCGGCGCCTGCACCGTGCATCTGGACGGCCAGCCAGCCCGCGCCTGCCAGACCACGCTGGCCGATGCCGCGGGCAAGCGCGTCACCACCATCGAGGGCCTGCACCCCGATGGCCGCCACCCCGTGCAGCTCGCCTGGATCGCGCAGCAGGTGCCGCAATGCGGCTATTGCCAGTCCGGCCAGATCATGGCGGCCGCCGCCCTGCTTCGCGAAACCCCGCGCCCGACCGACGCGCAGATCGATGAGGCACTGGAGGGCCATATCTGCCGCTGCGGCACCTACCAGCGCATCCGCGCCGCGGTGCACCAGGCGGCGCAAGGGTGATGGCCATGCTCGACCGCCGCGCCCTGCTGCAATCCGCCCTTCTCGTCCCCCTCATGGCGGAGGCCGCCATGGCCCAGGCGCCGGCCGCGCCCCCGCCGCCGACCATCACCGGCAGCGGCGCCAACGGCACGCTGAGCGGCTTCCTTCGCATTGGCACCGATGGCCGCGTGACCCTCTTCACCACCACGAGCGAACTCGGCCAGGGCACGCACACGGCCCATGCGCAAATCGTGGCCGATGAACTCGGCTGCGCGCTGGAGTCGGTCACCGTCACCGTCGGCCAGCCCGAGCCCGCGCTGCGCCTCGCTGGCGTGAACGAGATGTATACCGGCGCCTCCTTCGGCATCCGGCAATGGGCGCCGCGCCTGCGCCGGGGCGCCGCCGCCGCGCGCACCGTGCTGGTGCAGGCCGCCGCCGAGCGCCTGGGTGTCCCGGCGGAAAGCCTGACCGTGGCCGAGGGCCGCGTGGTGCACGCCGCGAGCAACCGCGCGCTGACCTTCGGCGAATTGGCCGAGGCCGCCGCGCGCCTGCCGCTGCCGGAAATGCCCGCGATGAAGCCGGCCGCCGAGCGCCGCATCAGCGGCAGCAGCGCGCCGCGCGCCGACATCCCGGCCAAGACGCGCGGGGCCGCGACCTATGGCGTGGATGTGCGCCTGCCCGGCATGCTCTTCGCCGTGGCGCGCCTGCCCGAGGTCTTCGGCGCGGAACTGGAGAGCTTCGACGCCGCCCCCGCGCTCGCCATCCCCGGCGTGGTGCAGGTGGTGCCGATTCCGCGCGGCCTCGCCGTCGCCGCCACCACCACCTGGGCCGCGATGCGCGGCGCCGAGGCGCTGGTGGTGCGCTGGAAGGCGACGCCGCATGACGATCTCGATTCCGCCGGCGTCTCCGCGCGCCTCCGCGCCGCCCTCGACCAGCCCCAGGCGCAGCGCCCGCGCAATGACGGCGACTGGGAGGCGGTGCGCGCCGCAGCCAGCCGCGTGGTGAGCGCGACCTACGAAGTCCCCTACCTCGCGCATGCGCCGATGGAGACGGAGAACGCCACGGTCCGCATCGTCCCGGCGGCGCCGGGCGGACAAGGCGGCGATCGCGCGGAAGTCTGGGCCCCCACCCAGCACCAGGATTGGTGCGTGCGCGACGTGGCGGCCGCGCTGAACATCCCGCCCGCGAACGTGACCATGCACACCACCTATGCCGGCGGTGGCTTCGGCCGGCGCCTGCATGTGGAGGTCGTGGCCCAGGCGGCCCATGCGGCGCGCGCGCTGGGCCGGCCGGTGCAGCTCATCTGGTCGCGCGGCGACGAATTCGCCCAAGGGTACTACCGCCCCGCCTTCGCCGCGAAGATGGAGGCGGCGCTGGATGCCGCAGGCCGCGTCACCGGCTTCAACATCCGCGGCGCCGGCGGCTCAGTGATGTATGACTATCGCCCCTGGCTTTTCCGCAACCCCAATTTCGTGGACCCCTTCGCGCTGCAGAGTGTCACCGACACGCGCTACCGCTTCGGCCAGGCCTTCCGCGCCGAATATGCGCGCGTGGACCTGCCGCCCAAGGTCTGGCTCTGGCGCTCGGTCGGCTCCTCGCAATACGGCTTCTTCGTCGAGAGCTTCCTGGATGAGGTCGCGGCCGCCGCGAACAAGGACCCGCTCACGCTGCGCCGCGAATTGCTGGCGCATGACGCGCGTGCGCTCGCCGTGCTGAACCTCGCCGCCGAGAAGGGCGGCTGGGGCACGCCGCTGCCGCCTGGGCGCCATCGCGGCATCGCCTATATGGAGGCCTATGGCAGCCTCTGCGCCGAGGTGGCCGAAATTTCCATCACCCGCGGCGAACTCACCGTCCACAAGGTGACCGTCGCCTATGATTGCGGCGATGTGATCAACCCCGACACGGTGGCGGCGCAGATGCAGGGCAGCGTGGTCTGGGCGCTCTCCGCCATGAAGCATGAGGCGGTGACGCTGAAGCAGGGCCGGGCGGAGCAGCGGAATTTCGACAGCTACCGCATCGCCCGCATCAGCGAGGCGCCGGTGGTGGAGACGCACATCATCCGCAGCGGCCAGCCGCTTGGCGGCGTGGGCGAACCCGGCGTGCCGCCGCTCGCACCCGCCGTCTGCAACGCGATCTTCGCGGCGACCGGCAAGCGCATCCGCCAGCTCCCGCTGGCGGGGCAGGACCTGAGCCGGGCGTAAGCCCGGGCGGCGGATCTCAGGGAATGAACTCCGGCCGAGGCAGCGCCAGATAAGCCTCCCGCAGCGCCTGGGACCAGCCATTGCGGATGGTCTGGTAATACGGATCGTCCTCGGTGAAGCGCCGGCGCGAAGCGATGGCGCATTCGCCCGTGCGGATCACCGCCATGTCGAGCGGCATCCCCACCGAGAGGTTGGAGCGCAGCGTGCTGTCCATGCTGATCAGCGTGAGTGCCACACCCATGACGAGCGAGGTCTGCGGCGTCAGCACGCGGTCGAGGATGGGCTTGCCGTATTTGTGCTCGCCGATCTGCAGGAAGGGCGTGTCCTCCGTCGCCTCGATGAAGTTGCCGGCCGAGTAGATGAGGAAGAGCCGCGGCGGCCCGCCCGTGATCTGCCCGCCCAGCAGCAGGCTGCAATCGAAGCCGAGGCCCTGCGCGCCCAGCGCCGCGCCATCCTGCTGCTGCACCAGGCGCACCGCCGCACCCACGAGCTGGGCCGCGCTCACCATGTCCGGCACATCGGTCAGGCGCTGCTGCAGCCCGTTGTGCCAGACGCCGGCCTGGAGGTGGTTCACCACCGCCTGGGTGATGGCGAGGTTGCCCGCGGTCATCAGCACGAGCGCCCGCTCGCCCGGCTGTTCCACCGCGAACATCTTCGAGAAGGTCGAGATGTTGTCGAGGCCCGCATTGGTTCGCGTGTCCGAGAGCATGACCAGGCCCTCATCCACGCACAGCCCCACGCAATAGGTCATCTTCCCCGCCCTCCGTTCCGGGCGGGGAGGATGCCCGATCAGGCGCGGATGTAGAAGGCCTGGACCGCGTCGCCGAGTTCCGCCGTGTTGATGATCATGGCGGTGAGGTACTCGTGCAGCCCCGCCTCCATGATGTCCTCGATGCGGCCGGTGCGAAGCTGCGCGCGAAGCTCCTCCGCGAGCCGGTGCGGCTCGCCGCGGCGGCCCTCCTGCTGCGCGGCGATGAGGTCCAGCACCTCGCAGACGCGGTTGTAGCAGGCGATCAGGCTGCGCGGCAGCTCGGGCCTGAGGATCAGCAGCTCCGCGATGCGCGCGGGCGTGATGCGATCGCGGAACACCCAGTGATAGGCCCGCAGCGCCGAGAAGGACTGCAGCACCGCGTGCCATTGCCCGTGCGCCACCGTGGTCTCGGTCGCGCTCTCCAGCACCTCATGCTTCACGTCCAGCAGGCGGGCGGTGTTGTCGGCGCGCTCCAGCGCGGTGCCGAGCTGGACGAAGAGCCAGGCCTCGCCGCGCATCATCGTGTCCATGGCGGCGCCGTTGAAGAGCAGCACGCGCTCGCGCACCCATTCGAGGAAGCCCGGCAGCTTCTCTCCCTGGAAATCCGCGGGGCCGATCCGCCGCAGATGGTTCCAGCTGTCGGACATGGCGCTCCACATGTCCACGGTGAGCGCGGTGCGCACCGTGCGCGCATTGTGCCGGGCGGCCGCGAAGCAGGGGATGATGCCCGAGGGATTGTCCGGGTCGCGCACGAGGAAGTCGATCACCGCCTCCTCCGTCACCTCCTGGTGCTTCTCGAAGAAGCCGGGCTCGCAGCCGGCGGCGACGAGAAGGGCGCGCCATTCGTCGCCCTCGTGGTTGAGTTCCGCGGTCAGCCCCGCCATGCGCGAGGCGACGGAAAGCCCGCGCGCGACATTGGCCGCGCGCTCGGTGTAGCGTCCGAGCCAGAAGAGGCTGTCGGCGGTGCGGCTCAGCATCCGGCGACGCTCCCCACGGACTGCGATTGCGATTGGGAGACGACCGGGTCGGCCTCCAGGACCCAGGTGTCCTTGGTGCCGCCGCCCTGGCTGGAATTGACCACGAGCGAGCCCTCGCGCAGCGCCACGCGGGTCAGGCCCCCCGGCACGATCCGTACCGCATCCTTGGTGCTGAGGACGAAGGGGCGCAGGTCCACATGGCGGGGCGCGATGCCCTGCTCGACCAGCGTCGGCACGGTGGAAAGCGCCAGCGTCGGCTGCGCGATGTAGTCCTGCGGCCGCGCGCGGATGCGGGCCGCGAATTCCTCGCGCTCGGCCTTCGTCGCGTGGGGGCCGATCAGCATGCCGTAGCCGCCCGAGCCCTGGGCCAGCTTCACCACCAGCTTGTCGATGTTCGCCAGCACCTCCTTGCGGTCCTCCTCGCGCTCGCAGAGCAGCGTGGGCACATTGGCCAGCCGCGGCTCCTCGCCCAGGTAGAAGCGGATCATGGCCGGCACATAGGGGTAGATCGCCTTGTCGTCGGCGATGCCGCAGCCCGGCGCGTTGCACAGCGCGACATTGCCCGCGCGATAGGCCGCGATCAGCCCGGGGACGCCCAGCATGCTGTCGGGGCGGAAGGCCTTGGGGTCCAGGTAGTCGTCGTCAATCCGGCGATAGATCACGTCCACGCGCTTCGCACCCGCCGTGGTCCGCATGTAGACGATGTCGTCCTGGACGAAGAGGTCCGGGCCTTCCAGCACCTCCACGCCCATCTCGTCGGCCAGGAAGCAATGCTCGTAATAGGCGCTGTTGAAGGAACCCGGCGTCAGGATCACGACGGTGGGGTCCGGCCCCGCGCGCTCGGGCGCGGCAGCTTTCAGCGTCGCCAGCAGATCCTCGGGGTAGCGGTTCACGGGGGCGATGCGGTGCCGTGCCATCAGGCGCGGGAAGAGGCGCAGCATCGCCTCCCGGTTCTCCAGCATGTAGGAGACGCCCGAGGGCGTGCGCGCATTGTCCTCCAGCACGTAGAACTGGTCGGGCCCCGTGCGCACCAGGTCGATGCCCGCGATATGGGTGTAGATGCCACCGGGCGGCAGGAAGCCCTGCATCTCCGGCCGGAACTGCTCATTGCCCTGGATCAGGTGCGCCGGGATGCGGCCGGCACGGATGATCTCCTGCTGGCCGTAGATGTCGGCCAGGAAGGCATTGAGCGCGCGCACGCGCTGGGTGAGGCCGGCCGAAAGCGTCTGCCACTCCGCGCGCGCCAGGATGCGCGGGATGATGTCGAAGGGGATCAGCCGCTCCGGATCGCCGCCCTCGCCATAGACGGCGAAGGTGATCCCGACGCGGCGGAACAGCACCTCCGCCTCGGCCCGCTTGGCGGCGAGGTCGGCGGCCGGCGTCTCGCGGAGCCAATCGGCGATGGCGGCATAGGCGGGGTGGAGGGAGGCACCCTTCCCCATCTCGTCGAAGGCTTGGCTCGTCATGAAAACAATTCCTGGCAAATTGCATGAGCTTTGCCGCAGCCCGGCGCCCCGCACAAGCCAGCCCAGCGTGGAATGCGCGGCCCGCGGCGCGGCATTGCCCCCCCGATCTGCCCAAGTCTCAGGCAGCTTGGCGCGGGCGGCGCAGCGCCTATGCTGCGCCCGCCCAGGGAGAATCCGATGAACGACCAGCCGCACCTCACCACCGGCGCCGAAGCCATGCTGGCGAGCTTCGCCGATGCCGGCATGCCCGCCATCTTCGGTGTGCCGGGCGGCGGCTCCAGCCTCGACCTGATCGCCGCCGCCAAGGCGCGCGGCATCGCCTTCGTTCTGGCGCGCACCGAGAACGGGGCGGGCATCATGGCCTCGGCGCTGGCCGAGCTCACGCACAAGCCGGTGGGCCTGCTCACCACGCGCGGCCCCGGCGTCTCCAATGCGGCCAATGGCATGGCCAATGCCGCGCTCGAGCGCGCGCCGGTGATCCTGGTGGCCGATGGCTTCGCCGCGCGGGAGAGCCGCTACGTCACCCATCAGCTCTTCGACCAGGCGGCAATGATGGCGCCGGTCACGCGCGCCCGCGGCGTGGGCGCAGCCGAGGCGCCGCGCGTGCTGGAAGCGGCGCTCGGGGCCCCGCGCGGCCCTGGCTATCTGGAGTTGGCCGGCGACGCCGCCCGCGCGCCCGCCGCCCCCGCCGCGCCCTTCACCCCGCCCGTGCTGGAGGCCCCCTCCCCCGGCGCGATCGCCGAGGCGCGGCGCCTGCTGGAGGCGGCCCAGCGCCCCGCGATCATCATCGGCCTGGAGGCGACCGAGCCCGCCCGCGCCGCCGCGACCCGCCGCCTGGTGGAGGCGCTGGGCTGCCCCGCCCTCGTCACCTACAAGGCCAAGGGCGTGCTGCCGGATGCGCACCCGCTCTTCGGCGGCGTCTTCACCGGCGGCGAGGCGGAGGCGCCCCTGCTGCGCGAGGCCGACCTCATCATCCTCGCCGGCGCCGATCCGGTGGAGTTCATCGGCCAGCCCTGGCGCTACGCGGCGCCCATCCTCGACCTCGCCTGCTGCGCGCGCGAGATGGAATACCGCAAGCCGGAACTGGCGCTGATCGGCGCCTGGGAGGTGGCGGCGGCGGCCCTCGCCGAGGACGCCCCGCGCCGCCCCTGGCCCGAGGGCCGCGTGGCGGCCCTGCGCGCCGCCTGGCTCGCCGCGCTGGAGAACGCGCCCGGCGGCAATCGCGGCATGGCGCCGTCCGACATCGTGCGCGTGACGCAGGATGCCTGCCGGCGCCTCGGCGCCGATCCGCGCGTGAGCGTGGATGCGGGCGCCCACATGTTCCCCGCCACCACCTTCTGGCAGGCGGAGCGGCCGGGCGACCTGCTGATCTCCAACGGCCTCGCCACCATGGGCTATGCGCTTCCCGCGGCCATCGCCGCCGCCTGGCATGACCCTGTTCGCGGCGCCGTGGCCTTCACCGGCGATGGCGGGCTGCTCATGGCGATCGGTGAACTCGCCACCGCGGCCGCCATGGGCGTGAACCTGACCGTGGTCGTGTTCAATGACGCGACGCTCTCGCTGATCGACATCAAGAAGGACAAGCGCGACCTGCCCGATGGCGCGCTGGACTGGCCCATGGCGGATTTCGCCACCGTGATGCGCGGCCTGGGCGGACGCGCCTGGCACGCGGCGGATGCGGCAGGGCTGGACGCCGCCCTGGCCGAGGCGTTGGCCACGCCCGGCCCGCGCCTCATCGACGTCCGGACGGACCCCTCCAGCTATCCGGCGCAGATCAAGGCGTTGCGCGGGTAGCGCACGAAGATTCTGCGCGGGTAGCGCACGAGGATTCTGCGCGGATGGCGCACGGAGTCATGCCGCGCGGGTCACGCGGCCAACGCGATACCGGTCCCAGTCGCGCAGAAG
This sequence comes from Sediminicoccus sp. BL-A-41-H5, assembly GCF_050632405.1. Lineage (NCBI taxonomy): Bacteria > Pseudomonadati > Pseudomonadota > Alphaproteobacteria > Acetobacterales > Roseomonadaceae > Sediminicoccus > Sediminicoccus sp. BL-A-41-H5. Next base: position 932,750 of record NZ_CP192601.1, read on the forward strand.
GTAGAGCGCGAAGAAGGCGGCCAGGATCGACACGCCCGCGATGAAGAAGTGGTTGCTCACCGGGTTCCACGGAGAGAGGATTCGCGGGACGGAGACGATCACCGTCACACCATGCAGCAGCAGGGCGATCGCGATCAGCACCTGGGCCGTGCCCAGCAGGGGCGGGGCCCAGCTGCCGAAGTCGATCCCGTAGAAGTTGCGGAAGATCGCCAGCGTCGTCGCCGGCACGACGAATTTCTCGATCCCCCATTGCAGGAAGAAGATGCCGAGCGTGAGACGCAGCACGCGCAGCGCGAGGGCGAGGCGGGATTCGGGCATGGCGCGTGGCCTCCGGCCGGCGGGATGCCGGCCTCCCTGGCTTTCGCCGGCCCCGCCCCGCCGGTTACCCCTTCGCGTCAGCGCGCCTTGCGCCGCCCCTTGGGCTGCTCGATCTCCACCTCGTCGCGCCGCAGCGTGTCGCGCACCATCTCCGTCCGCTCCGAGCGCTCGGTGCGGACGATGATCTCCTCGCGCAGGCGCTGGCGCTTCTCGATCACCGGCACCTCCTCCGTCTCCATCACCTCGAGGGTCAGCTCGGTCAGGATCTCGCCCGTCACCTGGTCCTGCACCGGGCGGCGGCGTTCGACCACAACACGCTCGCTGCGCAGCGTGACCTCGCGCTCGACGGGGTTCTCGACGATGTAGCGGCGGATGCGCGCGGTGCCGCGATTCTCCGTCCGCTTGCCGACATCCAGCACCTCCTCGCCCAGCTGGATCACCTCCTCCGGCCCAGCCTCCCCGTGGCGCGCGGGGGCCGTGGCGGCCTCGAGCGCGGACATCCAGGGCCACATGAACATGCGGGTCAGCGCCATGGCCGGCATCTCCGCGCGGCGCCCGCCGCTGGCCTGGCGCACCGCGTCATCCATCGCACGCGCCGTCGCCGCCATGGGGCGCAGCGCGGTCTCGGCCAGCTGGCTGGCCTGCTCGCGCAGGCGCCGCTCTCCCTCCGCACGGCTGCGCGCCGCCTCGGCCACCGCCTGATCGCGCTCCTCCGCCTCGCGCGCTTCGCGCTCGGCCTGCTCGCGCTCCTGGCGGGCGCGCATGCGGCGCTCCTCGGCCTCGTCCTGGCGGGACTGCTCGGCCTCGGCGATGCCGGCTTCCATGCGCTGCGTGACGCCCTGCATCTCCTCGTCGCTCAGCGCGCGGCGCACGGCCGGCAGCAATTCCTTGCGCTCGTCGCGCGCATGCTGGCTGAAGGCCTTCTGCAGGGCCGCGAGCCGCTCGGCGAAGCCCGCATCGCCCTTCGGCATGGCATCCAGCTCGGCGAGATTCGCGCGCAGCTCCTTGTTCTCACGCTTGGCCTCGGTGGCCAGTTCGCGCGTCTCGGGGTTGCGGCTCAGCACGGGAAAGAGGTGCTCCTCCTCCAGCCGGGCATGCTGCTCCAGCTCGGACTTGAGCTCGGCGAAGAGGCGCTCGCGGGTCTTCACCGCGCCGTCGGAGGTCTCGGCAAGCTTGGCGAAGAGCTCATTGGCGCGGGCGGGGGCGGCCTGCAGCAGGGTGCGAAGGGTCATGGACATACCTCGTGGGGCGTGAACGGGTGCCGAGGCGCGCAAGGGGGTTCCCATCGACGGGCGATGGGCCTGTTTGCGCGCCGGGGCCGCAGCGCGACAGCGCTGCCCCTGCTCCCTGAACACCGCAGATGGACGAGGGTTTCCCGCCACGCGTGAATATTTGCGCGGGGCGCAAGGCCCCGCTCACGCTCACCGCTTGCGGTTGAGGAAATGCCCCATCATCGCGCGCGGCTCATCCGTCTCCCAGGACTTCGCGAAGGCCGGGATGCCGGCCGCGATGGCCTGGCTCAGCGGCAGGTCCTCCCAGGCGCGGATCAGCGCCTTCTGGTTGGCGATGGCGACCGGCCCCGCCTCGCGCAGCAGCGCGATCCATTCCTCGACCGCCGGGTCGAGCGATTCCATGGGGACGACGCGCTCCAGGAAACCCCAGGACTCCATCGTTGCCGCATCCAGCGTCTCGGCCAGCAGGAGCAGGCGGCGCGTGCGGCCCCAGCCGATCAGGCCGGGGAGCAGCGCGGCCTCCACCACCGAGGGGATGCCGACGCGCACCTCGGGCATGCCGAACTTGGCGACATCGGCCGCGATGCGCAGGTCACAGGCGGCGGCGATCTCAAGCCCCGCGCCGAGGCACCAGCCCTGGATGCGCGCGATGACCGGCACGCGGCAGGCGCGGATGGCGGCACAGGCGCCATGCACGCGCTCGATGAAGGCACGGCCCTGATCGGGGGTTTCGATGGCGCCCATTTCCCGAATATCCGCGCCGCCGATGAAGGCGCGCGGCCCCTCGCCCGCCAGCACCACGGCGCGGATGTCGCTCTCCACCTCGAAGGCCGCGGCCAGTTGCAGCAGAAGCTCCGAGTTCAGCGTGTTGAGCTTCGCGTCATTGGCGATGGTGACGCGGCGGATATCGCCCTCGCGCGTGATCTCGATCCTCACCGCACCATCCCCGCCAGTTTCGCATAGCCGCGCGCGATGGCGGCGAGTTCCTCATGCGCGATCACCGCGTTGAGGTCGGTGAAACCATCCGGCGCGCGCTCGCTCACCACATCCACCACGCGCTCCGGCCCGCCGCGGCGGTTGGAGAGCGCGATCTCGCGCGTCGCCGGCAGGCGCTCAGCCTCATAGGCCGTGAGCGCCGCCTCGACCGGCAGTTCATCCAGCAGCCGCGCCAGAAGGCGGGCGTCAATGATAGCCTGCGAGGCGCCGCTGGAGCCGGTGGGGTACATGGCATGCGCCGCATCACCCAGCAGCGTGACACGGCCTTGCGTCCAGAAGGGCAGCGGGTCGCGGTCGCACATCGGATACTCCCAGAATTCCGACGTCGCGCGCACCATGGCCTCCACATCGAGGCCGGGGACACAGAAGCGCTGCACATGCGGCAGCACCTCGGCGAGCTGGCCCGGCCGCGCCCAATCCTCGCGGCGGGGCGGCGGGCGCGTCGGGTCGCCGATCTGCGCGCAGACCACCCAGTTGGTGAGGCGCGTCTGTGGCGTCGAGCCGCCGCCGATCGGGTAGAAGACCAGCTTCTCCTTCATGTCGCCGGCCACGAACATCACGTCGCCCGTCTCATAGCAGGGCCATTCGATGGCGCCGCGCCACATCTGGATGCCGTTCCAGCGGATGCCGGGATCATTCGGGTGCAGCGCCGCGCGCAGCATGGAATGGATGCCATCCGCACCGATCAGCGCGCTGCCCTGGATTTCCGTACCATCGGCGAAGCGCGCGGTGACGGCCTTCGCATCCTGCGTGAAACCGGTGAGGCGCATGCCCGTCCGCACCGCATCGCCGCCCAGCCGCTTCAGCGCCGCGCGCCAGAGCACCCCATGCATGCGGCCGCGATGGATGGAGAGCTGCGGCGCGTCATGCCCCGCATTCAGCCCGCGCGGCTCGGTCCAGATGCGGTTGCCGAAGCGGTCCAGGTAGCGCAGTTCGCGCGTGCGGATCGCGACCTCGTCCAGCTCCTCCAGCAGGCCGAGCGCCGTCAGCTCGCGGATCGCATTGGGCAACGTGTTGATGCCGACGCCGAGCTGCTTCACCTCGGCCGCCGCCTCCAGCACCAGGCAGGGAATGCCGCGCTCATGCAGCGAGAGGGCCAGCGTCAGCCCGCCGATGCCGCCACCGGCGATGAGGATGGGCGCGGTCATCGCGGTGCGTGGCTCGCGGGTTTCGCCTTGCGACGCAGTTCCATCAGATCCTCCCTCGCGCGCTTCGCGTTGCGGAACAGCGCGTCCTTGCCCCAGCCATATTGCACGGGGGTGTTCACCCCCCGCACACCATATTCCGCCGCGGCGTGCAGCGTGAAGGAGGGGTCGGTGAGATGCGGGCGGGCCAGCGCCACGAGGTCCGCGCGCCCGGCCGCGATGATGGTGTTCACCTGGTCCGCCGTGGTGATGGAGCCCACGCACATCACGGCGATTCCGGCCTCATTGCGCAGCATGTCGGCCCAGGGGAGCTGGAACATGCGGCCATAGACGGGCGCGGCATCCGCCACGGTCTGGCCGGTGGAGACATCTAGCAGGTCGCAGCCGGCATCGCGGAAGGCCCGGGCGATGACCAGCATGTCCTCGTCCGTGATGCCGCCCTCCGCCCAGTCGGTGGCCGAGACGCGGACGGACATGGGCCGATCCGCCGGCCAGAGGGCGCGCATGGCGGTGAAGACCTCGAGCGGATAGCGCAGGCGGTTCTCCACTCTGCCGCCATATTCATCGCTGCGGTGATTGGTCAGCGGCGAAAGGAAGCTCGCCAACAGGTAGCCATGGGCGCAGTGCAGCTCCAGCATGTCGAAGCCGCAGGCGATGGCGCGCTCGGTGGCGGCGAGGAGATCCGCCTTCACCTGGTCCATGTCCGCGCGGTCCATGGCGCGCGGGGTCTGGCTGTGCGGGAGATAGGGGATGGCGCTGGCCGAGAGGATGGGCCAGGCGCCCTCGGCCAGCGGCTGGTCCATGCCGTCCCACATGAGCTTGGTCGCCCCCTTCCGGCCGGCATGGCCGAGCTGGAGGCACATCCTGGCCCCGGCCGCATGGGCATTGCCCACGATCCGCGTCCAGGCCGCCTGCTGCGCGTCATTCCAGAGCCCGGCGCAGCCCGGCGTGATGCGGGCGTCCCGCGCGGGGCATGTCATCTCGGTGAAGATCAGCCCCGCGCCGCCCATGGCGCGCGCGCCGTAATGGATCACATGGAAATCATTCGGCACGCCGTCCTCGGCCGAGTACATGCACATGGGCGAGACCACGACGCGGTTGGGAAGCCGCATGCCGCGCAGCTGAAGGGGCTGGAACATGGGCGGGTTGCGCGCATCCCCGCCCGGCGTCTCGGCCGCCACCACGCCCTGCACCTCCTCCACGAATTCCGGCGCGCGCAGCAGCAGGTTGTCCCAGGTGATGGCCTTGCTGCGCGTCATCACACCGAAGGCGAAGCGCGCGGGATGGAAGTTCCAGAAGCGCTTCACATGCTCGAACCAGACGAGCGAGACATCCGCCGCGTGCTGGATCTTCTCCACCTCCTCGCGCCGCCCCGTCTCGAAGCGATGGAGGCAGGTGGCGACATCGCCGCCCGCCATGAAGGCCGCATGCAGCGCGATGGCATCCTCCATGGCGAGCTTGGTGCCCGAGCCGATGGAGAAATGGGCGCTCGCCTTGGCATCGCCCAGCAGGACGATGTTGTCGCGCGTCCAGCGCGCGCAGCGGATCATCGGAAACTGGCGCCACATGCTGCGATTGGTGATGAGCTGATGGCCCTGCAACGCCTCGGCGAAGACGCCCTCCAGATAGGCGGCGCTCTCGGCCTCGTTCATCTGGTCGAGGCCGGCGCGGGCGAAGGTCTCGGGGTCGGTCTCCAGCACCCAGGTGCTCGCACCCGCTTCATACTGGTAGGCATGGGCGATGAAGATGCCCTCAGGCCGCTCCTCGAAGAAGAAGCTGAAGGCATCGAGCGGCCGGGTGCTGCCCATCCAGGCGAAGCGGTTGGGGCGGAGATCCACCTCGGGCTGGAAGTGGTCCACGAAGCGGTTGCGGATGGCGCTGTTCACGCCATCGGCCGCGATGATCAGGTCCGCATCGGGGAAGTCCTCGGGCCGCGCCTCGCGGCGGAACTCCAGCGTCACGCCGAGTTCCCGCGCGCGGGCCTGCAACAGCGTCAGCAGCGTGCGGCGAGAGCAGCCACAGAAGCCATTGCCGCCCACCCGATGCTCATGGCCGCGCGCGATGATCGCGATGTCATCCCAATAGGCGAAGTTCCGGGCGATGGCGCGGTAGGAGGGCTCATCCGCGTCACGGAAGGTGTCGAGCGTGGCATCCGAGAAGACGACGCCGAAGCCGAAGGTGTCATCCGCCTGGTTGCGCTCCACCACGGTGATCTCGGCCTCGGGCCGGTCGCGCTTCATCAGGATGGCGAAGTAGAGGCCGGCGGGGCCGCCGCCGATCACCGCGATGCGCATGAAGCTCTCCATCAGGCTGCGGGCGCAAATTAGGCTTGAAGGCAGGCGCCCCGCAATGCTTTAAGCTTAAAGCATGCAGGAGCTGGCGGGAGAATTCGCCCTGGTGAGCGGCGGCGGCACGGGCATCGGGCTCGCCTGCGCCCGCGCGCTCAAGGCCGCCGGTGCGCATGTGACGATCCTGGGGCGCCGCGCCGCGCCGCTGCAGGCCGCGCTGGCCGAGGGTGCGGCCGATGCGGCGCTGCCGGCCGATGCGACGGCGCCGCCCGCCCTGCCCCGCGTCACCATCCTGGTGAATGCGGCAGGGGCGGCCGTCAGCGCGCCCTTCCTCAAGACCGGCGATGCCGATTTCCGCGCGGCCTTCGAGACGAATGTGATGTCGGCCGTGGCACTCTCCCGCGCCGTGCTGCCGGCCATGCTGTCAACGCGCCACGGGCGCATCATCAACATCGCCTCCACGGCCGCGCTCAAGGGCTATGCCTATGTCGCGCCCTATGTGGCGGCCAAGCATGCGCTGCTGGGCTTCACCCGGGCGCTGGCGCTCGAGGTGGCCGCCAAGGGCGTCACGGTGAACGCCATCTGCCCCGGCTTCACCGAGACGCCGCTGCTGGCCGGGAGCCTGGCCGTGATCCAACAGAAGACCGGCATGGACGAGGCAGCGGCCCGCGCGGAACTCGCGAAGCACAATCCGCAAGGACGCCTGCTGCAACCCGAGGAAATCGCGGCGCTGGCCGTCTTCCTCTGCACGCCAGCCGCGTCGGGAATCCATGGTGCGGCGCTGCCCGTCAGCGGGGGTGAGGTCTGATGGATGCCGAGACGCAGCTCGCCCATGCGCCGCCCGGCACCAAGGATTCGCTGCGCCTCTGGCTGCGCCTTCTCACCTGCGCCACGCTGATCGAGACCGAGATCCGCCGCCGCCTGCGCGAGGAATTCTCCACCACCCTCCCCCGCTTCGACCTGCTGGCCGCCCTCGATCGCAATGGCGAGGGGCTGACGCTCGGCGATGTCTCGCGCCGGATGATGGTGAGCAACGGCAATGTCACCGGCCTCGCCACGCGCTTGGAGGCCGAGGGCCTGATCGAGCGCCGCCTGGATAGCGAGGATCGCCGGGCCTTCCGGCTGCGCCTCACCGCCAAGGGGGCGCGCGAATTCGCCCGCCAATCCCGCGCGCATGAGGCCTGGATCGCCGAATTGCTGGGCCAACTTACAGAAGCCGAGCGCGGGCAGCTGCACCGCCTGCTCGGCCGCGCCAAATCCTCCATCCGCGAGAGCCTCGATACGCCATGACCCCCCTCGCCCGCTACGTGCCGGAACATCTGCAGCTGAGCGAGGCGGGCGGCGTCATCACCCTCACGCTCAACCGGCCGGAGCGGAAGAACCCGCTGACCTTCGAAAGTTATGCGGAATTGGTCCGCATCTTCCGTGCCGGGGCCGAGGACGACGCGGCCAAGGCCTTCATCGTCACCGGCGCCGGCGGCAATTTCTGCTCGGGCGGCGATGTGCATGAGATCATCGGGCCGCTGCTGGAACGCGACACCAAGGGGCTGATGCGCTTCACCGCGATGACGGGCGAGCTGGTGAAGGCCATGCGCGCCTGCCCGCAGCCCATCATCGCCGCCGTGGATGGCGTGGCGGCCGGTGCCGGCGCCATCATCGCGATGGCGAGCGACATCCGCCTTGCCACCGCGCGCGCCCGCGTCGCCTTCCTGTTCAACCGCGTGGGGCTCGCCGGCTGCGACATGGGGGCCTGCGCCATCCTGCCGCGCATCATCGGCCAGGGGCGCGCCAGCGAATTGCTCTTCACCGGGCGTGCCATGCGTGCCGAGGAGGGCGAGCGCTGGGGCTTCTTCAACCGCCTCACCGAGCACCTGGCCGAGGATGCCGCCGCGCTCGCCGCCGAAATCGCCGCCGGGCCCGGCTTCGCCCACGGGATGACGAAGCGCATGCTCGCCATGGAATGGGCCATGGGCGTGGAGCAGGCCATCGAGGCCGAGGCGGTGGCCCAGGCGCTCTGCATGACCACCCAGGATTTCCGCCGCGCCTATGAGGCCTTTGCCGCCAAGCAGACCCCCGTATTCCAGGGCGACTGATGGCGGATAAGAGCTTCCTCGACTGGCCCTTCTTCGAAGCGCGCCACCGCGACTTCGCGGCCGAGGTCGAGGCCTGGGCCGCCGCGCATGCCGATCGCCTCACCGACCACCACGATGCCGATGGCAGCACGCGCGCCCTCGCCCGCGCGCTGGGTGAAGCGGGCCTGCTGCGCATGGCCGTGCCGGAAGCCGGCGCGCTGGATGTGCGCAGCCTGTGCATCGCGCGCGAGATCCTGGCGCGGTATTCGGGCCTCGCGGATTTCGCCTTCGCCATGCAGGGGCTGGGCACCGGGCCTGTCACCCTCTTCGGCAGCGAGGAGCTGAAGCGCGCGGTCCTGCCGGGCGTGCGCGCCGGCAAGGCGCTCGCCGCCTTCGCCCTCTCGGAGCCCGAGGCCGGCAGCGACGTGGCCGCGCTGGCCACGACGGCGACGCGCGACGGCAACGCGCATTGGCGGATCGAGGGCGAAAAGACCTGGATCAGCAATGGCGGCATCGCCGGCAGCCATGTCGTCTTCGCCCGCACCGGCGAGGCGCCGGGGGCCCGCGGCCTCACCGCCTTCTGGGTGCCGGGCGATGCGCCGGGCCTCGTGACGGCCGAGCGCATCCAGGTCTCCGCCCCGCATCCGCTCGCGCGCCTGCGCTTCGAGGGCGTGCGCGTGCCCGACGCGCATCGCATCGGCGCGCCGGGGGATGGCTTCAAGATCGCCATGGCGACGCTGGACGTGTTCCGCGCCACCGTGGGCGCGGCCGCGCTCGGCTTCGCGCGCCGCGGCCTCGACCTGCTGCTGGCGCGCGCCACAGGGCGAAAGCTCTTCGGCGCGCCGCTTTTCGATCAGCAGATGACCCAGGCCGCCATCGCCGACGCCGCGCTGGATGTGGAAGCCGCCGCCTTGCTCACCTACCGCGCCGCTTGGCTCAAGGACCAGGGAACGCCGCGCGTCTCGCGCGAGGCCAGCATGGCCAAGCTGCACGCGACGGAAGCGGCCGGGCGCATCGCCGATGCCTGCGCGCAGCTGCATGGCGGCCTCGGCGTCGTCACCGACTCCGCGCCGGAACGGCTGACGCGCGAGGTGCGCGCGCTGCGCGTCTATGAGGGCGCCTCCGAGATCCAGCGCGTGATCATCGCCCGCGCCGAGCGGGAGAGGATGTGATGGACCACTTCGCCGCGGAGAACCTCCCACCCCGATCCGAATGGCCGGAATTGCGCCTCCTCCCCTATCCCGAGCGGCTGAACTGCGCGGTGGAACTGCTGGACCGCAACCTTGCAACACGCGCCTGCCACCCGGCGATCGTCACCCCCGCCGAAACGCTGACCTATGCCGAACTCGCGGCCCGCGTGAACCGCATCGCGAATGTGCTGGTGGGCGAACTGGGCCTCATCCCCGGCAACCGCGTGCTGCTGCGCTCCGCCAACAACGCCTGGATGGTCGCGGCCTATTTCGCGGTGCTCAAGGCGGGCGGCATCGTCGTCGCCACCATGCCGCTGCTGCGTGCGAAGGAAATCGGCGAGATCGCCCGCAAGGCGCGCATCACCCATGCGCTCTGCGATGCGCGCCTGCTGGATGAGCTGCAACGCGCCGATGCCCCTGATCTGCGCCACATCGTCACCTGGGGCGATGGCGCGCTGGAAGCCCGCTGCGCCGCCGCGAGCGACGCCTTCACCGCCCATGACAGCAGGGCGGATGAGACCTGCCTCATCGGCTTCACCTCCGGCACCACGGGCGAGCCCAAGGGCACCATGCATTTCCACCGGGACATGCTGGCCATCTGCGACGCCTATTCCGCCCAGGTGCTGAAGCCCGAACCGACCGATCGCTTCATCGGCTCGCCCCCGCTCGCCTTCACCTTTGGGCTGGGCGGCCTCGTCCTCTTTCCCTTCCGCGTGGGTGCCACCGCCATCCTGCTGGAACGCGCCGGCCCCGAGGACCTTCTGCGCGCCATCGTGGCCCACCGCGCCACCATCTGCTTCACGGCGCCGACCGCCTATCGCGCCATGGCCGCACAGGTGGAAGGCCAGGATATCGGCTGCTTGCGCAAATGCGTCTCGGCCGGCGAGGCTTTGCCCAAGCCCATCTTCGACCTCTGGCAGGAGAAGACGGGCCTCAGGCTCATGGACGGCATCGGCGCGACCGAGATGCTGCACATCTTCATCGGCGCGCCCGAGGAGAAGATCCGCCCCGGCAGCACCGGCCTCGTCGTCCCCGGCTATGAAGCCCGTGTGATCGACGACGCGGGGCGCGAGGTGCCGCGCGGCACGCCCGGGCGGCTCGCTGTCCGCGGCCCCACCGGCTGCCGCTACCTCGCCGATCCGCGGCAGCGGAAATACGTGCAGGATGGCTGGAACGTCACCGGCGACACCTACATCCAGGATGAGGACGGGTACTTCTGGTACCAGGCCCGCAGCGACGACATGATCGTCTCCTCCGGCTACAACATCGCGGGCCCGGAGGTGGAGACCGCCCTCCTCACCCACCCGGCCGTGCGCGAATGTGGCGTGGTCGGCACCCCCGATCCCGAGCGCGGCATGCTGGTCACGGCGCATGTGGTGCTGCACCCGGGGCATGCGCCCGATGACGCGATGCGCCTGGCTCTCCAGGAGCATGTAAAGGCGACCATCGCGCCCTATAAATACCCCCGCCGCGTCGTCTTCACGGACAGCCTGCCACGCACCGGCACGGGCAAGCTGCAACGCTTCGCCCTGAGGCAGGGCTGATGCGCCCCACCCCCATCGCCGCCAGCGCGCTCCCCCCTGCCGCCGCGCGCATCCCGGGCCGCATCCGCTTCTCCGATTGCGACCCCGCCGGCATCGCCTTCTTCGGCGCCTGGTTCACCCTGGCCAATGCCGCCATCGAGGATTTCTTCGAGCTGACGCTCAAGCTCGACTTTCACCACATCCATGGCGAGCGCCGCACCGGCACCGGCTTCGTCCATGCCGAGGCCGATTGGTTCTCGCCCGGCCGCATGGGAGATCATGTGGTCTTCACGCCGCTCATCACCCGCATCGGCGGCGCCTCCTATGCCACCACCCTTCACGCCCACAAGGGCGAGACGGAGCTGGTCCGCTTCCGCTTCGTGAACGCGACGACGGATCTCGACACCGCCCGCCCCAAGCCGATCCCGGAGGATCTGCGCGCCGCCCTTGCGCGCTACGCCGCCGCCTGCGAAAGCCTTGCCCCATGAGCCTGATCAACCTGCAACCCAAGGGCTGGCCCGCCCCCCGTGGCTATGCGAACGGCCTGATGGGCGAGGGCCGCCTCGTCATCATCGGCGGCCAGATCGGCTGGGACGCATCCGGCCGCTTCGCCGAGGGCTTCGTGCCCCAGGTGCGCCAGGCGCTGGCCAATATCGTCACCGTGCTGGCCGAGGCCGGCGGCAAGCCCGAGCACATCGCCCGCCTCACCTGGTATGTGACGGATATCGGGGAATACCGCGCGAGCCTGGCCGAGCTCGGCCCCGCCTATCGCGCCGTGATGGGCCGCCACTTCCCGGCGATGACGCTGGTGCAGGTGGTCTCGCTGGTGGAGGAGGAGGCCAAGGTCGAGATCGAGGCGACGGCCATCCTGCCCAAGGGGTGACCGCGCCCGATGACCGCAGGGCGCGGCCCGGAGGTCTGAATCGGCCGCGAGGCGAAGCCACCGAGGTCATACGGGCCGAAGCCCTGCGCCTCGGCTTCGACGCCGTCCGCTTCACCGAGGCCCTGCTGCCTGAAGCCGCCCGCGCCCGGCTCGAAGCCTTCGTGGCATCCGGCGCCCATGGCGGCATGGCCTGGATGGAGACGCGGCGCGAAGAACGCGCCCAGCCCCGCGCCCTCTGGCCCGAGGCGGTCAGCGTCATCGCCCTTGGCCTGAACTACGGCCCGGATTACGACCCGCTCGCCAGCCTGGAACAGCGCGATCGCGCCACCATCAGCGCCTATGCCCAGGGGCGCGACTACCACGATGTGGTGAAGAAGCGCCTGAAAGCCCTCGGGCAATGGATGGTCCGCCACTTCAAGGGCAGCGAGCTCAAGGTCTTCGTGGACACGGCGCCCGTGATGGAAAAGCCGCTCGCCGCCCAGGCGGGCCTCGGCTGGCAGGGCAAGCACACGAACCTGGTCAGCCGCACGCATGGCTCCTGGCTGTTCCTGGGCGAGATCTACACGACCCTCACGCTCGAGCCCGACGCGCCGGAACCCGACCATTGCGGCTCCTGCCGCGCCTGCCTCGACGCCTGCCCCACCGCCGCCTTCCCCGCCCCCTATCGGCTGGATGCGCGGCGCTGCATCTCCTACCTGACGATCGAGCACCACGGCCCCATCCCGCACGAGTTCCGCCGCGCCATGGGCAACCGGATCTATGGCTGCGACGATTGCCTGGCCGTCTGCCCGTGGAACAAATTCGCCCGCGCCGCCGCCGAGCTGCAATTCGCCCCGCGTGGTGCGGTGGCACCGCCCTTGGCCGAACTCGCAGCCCTGGACGATGCCGCCTTCCGCGCCCGCTTCGCGGGCTCGCCCATCAAGCGCATCGGGCGCAACCGCTTCACCCGCAACGTGCTCATCGCCATCGGCAACAGCGGCGATGCCGCCCTCCTGCCCGTGGCGCGCCGCCTGTGCGAGGATGCGGACCCCGTGGTGGCCGAGGCCGCAAGCTGGGCTGTGGAGCAACTGACCGCATGACTGACGGCGCGCTTGTCCTGTTTTCCGGCGGCCAGGATTCCGCCACCTGCCTCGCCTGGGCGCTGGACCGCTTCCCCCATGTCGAGACGCTCGGCTTCGACTACCGCCAGCGCCACGCGGTCGAGCTCACCTGCCGGGACGCGCTCCGCGCCGGCATGGCCTCGCCCCGCCTCGGCCCGGACCACACGCTCGACCTCGGCGTGCTGGGCGCACTCAGCGAAACCGCCCTGACGCGCGAGGCCGAGATCGCGCTGCGCGAGGACGGGCTGCCCAACACCTTCGTCCCCGGGCGCAACCTGATCTTCCTGACTTTCGCCGCGGCCCTCGCCTATCGGCGTGGCCTCAAGCACATCGTGGCCGGCATGTGCGAGACGGATTACTCGGGCTACCCCGATTGCCGGGACGACACGATCAAGGCGCTGCAGGCCGCGATCAACCTCGGCATGGCGACGCGCCTGGTCCTCCACACGCCGCTGATGTGGCGCGACAAGGCCGCGACCTGGCGCCTGGCCGAGCGCCTGGGCGGCCCCGCCCTCGTCGAACTGATCCGCGTGGAGAGCCATTCCTGCTACAAGGGCGAGCGCGCCACGCTGCACCCCTGGGGCCATGGTTGCGGGCAATGCCCCGCTTGTGACTTGCGCGCCAGGGGCTGGGCGGCCTATGCGGGCGCGCATGATGACCCGCACCCGCCTTGAAGGCCTGCTCTTCCTCCTCGCCTTCGCCCTCTGCATCCCCGCCGCCAATTGGCTGATCGGCAATGCCGGTACGGTCTGCGTGCCGAATGGCCCCTGCCTGATCCCCGTGGCGCCGGGAATCATGGCGCCCTCGGGCGTGCTGATGATCGGCCTCGCGCTGGTGCTGCGGGACCTGGTGCAGCGGCGCCTCGGCGTGAACTGGGCGCTGGCGGCCATCGCGGTGGGCGCCGTGCTCTCGGCCTGGATCGCCCCGCCCGCCCTGGTCATCGCCTCCACCGTCGCCTTCCTGCTCTCCGAGCTGGTGGACCTCGGCGTCTACACGCCGCTGCAGAAGCGCGGGCTGGTGCTGGCCGTCGCCGTCTCCTCGCTCGTGGGGCTGGTGGTGGACAGCGTGATCTTCCTCTGGCTCGCCTTCGGCAGCCTGGACTATCTGGCGGGCCAGGTGATCGGGAAGGCCTGGATGGTGCTGCTGGCGCTGCCCATCGTGGCGCTGCTGCGCCGGCGCGACGCGCGGCTGGGCCTCGCCTAACCGGCGGCGACCGAGAGCCGGTCCAGCCGGACCGTCTCCGCCCGCGCCCCGTTCAGGAAGACCTCCACCGCGTCGCGCGCCAATTCCACGATCTCCTCGGCGCTCGGCAATTGCCGCACGCCCAGCAGAAGGCGGATCTGCGTCGAGCCGAAGGCCATGCCGTAGAGCATGCGTCCCGTCGCCTCCGGGTCCCCCGGCCTGAGCCGCCCACGCTCCATCTCCGCCGCGATCACCCGCTGCAGCGCCGTGGCCCCACGCCGGACCAGCACGCGATGCACCGTCTCCGCCAGTTCGGGGGTGCGCGCCTGCTCGGCGATGACGAGGCGCAGGATGCCGGTGCGGCGCCAGGCCAGGAGATGCCGGCCCGAAGCCTCAAGGATTCCGGTCAATGCCGTCCGCGGGTCGGGCGCATGGGCATGCGCCGGGTCGAAGGGCGTGGGGGCGAGCGAATCATGGATCGTCGCCTCGAAAAGCGCCGCCTTCGAGGGGAAAAGGCGATAGAGCGTCCGCTTGGACATCCCCGCCTCCGCCGCCACGCGGTCCATGCTGGCCGCGGCATAGCCGTCGCGGATGAAGACGCTGGCCGCCGCCTCCATCAGCGCGGCGCGCCGCGCGCCCTCGGGCATCGGGCTGGGGCCGGGCCGGCAGCGAGGGACGGCCGTCTCTGAGCTCACCGGGCTACTCCGCCGGCGCCGTCTTGGAATGGGCGCTCCCGGTCGCCGCCGCCGCCTTCTTTTCGGCCGCCGATCGCGCGCGGAACAGGCGCAGCACCACCACGAAGAAGACCGGCACGAAAAGCACCGCCAGCACCGTGCCCGCGATCACGCCGCCGATCACGCCGACGCCGATCGCGTTCTGCGCGCCCGAGCCCGCGCCGCTCGCGATCGCCAGCGGGACCACGCCCAGCGTGAAGGCGAGCGAGGTCATGATGATCGGCCGCAGGCGCTGGCGCGCCGCTTCCGTCGCGGCCTCGGTCAGCGAGAGGCCGCGGTCGAAGCCCTCGCGCGCGAATTCCACGATGAGGATGGCATTCTTCGCCGTGAGGCCGATGGTGGCGAGGAGCCCCACCTGGAAATACACGTCATTCGCCATGCCCTTCATGAGCGAGGCGACGACGGCGCCGAGCACGCCGAGCGGCACGGCCAGCATCACCGCCGTGGGAATGGACCAGCTCTCATAAAGGGCCGCGAGGCAAAGGAAGACCACGAGGAGCGAGAGCGCGTAGAGCGCCGGCGCCTGGCCGGAGGATTGCCGCTCCTGGAAGGAGATGCCGCTCCATTCATGCGCGAAGCCGGGCGGCAATTGCTGCATCAGCCGCTCCATCTCCTCCATCGCCTGGCCGGTGGTGTAGCCGGGGGCCGGCCCGCCCTGGATCTCGCGCGAGGGGATGCCGTTGAAGCGCTCCAGGCGCGGCGAGCCGAACTGCCATTCGGCGCGTCCGAAGGCGGAGAAGGGCACCATCTGCCCCTGCGCGTTGCGGACATACCATTTGTCGAGGTCGGAGGGGACCATGCGCGCCTCGGGCTGGCCCTGCATGAAGACGCGCTTGATCCGTCCGCGATCCATGAAGTCGTTGACGTAGGTCGCACCCCAGGCGGTGGAGAGCGTCTGGTTGATCTCGGAGATGGTGAGGCCAAGCGCGCTCGCGCGTTCCCAGTCGATGATGAGGCGGAACTGCGCCTCGTCATTCAGCCCATTGGCGCGCACGCGGGAGAGGACGGGGCTGGCCTGGGCCAGGCGCAGAAGCTGGTCCCGCGCCTCCATCAGCGCCGCATGGCCCTGCGCGCCGCGATCCAGCAGCTGGAAGGAGAAGCCGGTCGCATTGCCGAGCTCACGGATCGCGGGCGGCGAGGAGGCGATGATCAGCGCATCCTGGTAGGTGGCGAAGCGGCGGTTGATGCGCTCGGTCAGCGCGCTGACGGAGTTCTGCGGGCCACGCCGCTCATCCCAGTCCTTCAGCGTGATGAAGCCGAGGCCGGAGGCCTGCCCGCGCCCGCCGAAGCTGAAGCCGTTGATGGCGAAGAGGCTGTCCACCACGCCGGCCTCCTCCTCACGCAGGTAGCGGCCGACATCGTCCAGCGCGCGCTGCGTGCGATCGGAGGTGGCGCCCGGGGGGGCGGTGACCTGCACGAAGGCGATGCCCTGGTCCTCGTTCGGCAGGAAGCCGCCGGGCAGGCGCAGGAAGGAATAGCCGAGCGCGCCCAGCAGGGCGACATAGACCACCAGCATCCGCGCGGGCCGGCGCAGGCTGGCGCGCACGCCCCAGAGATAGCCGTTCGTCGTGCGGTCGAAGCCTCGGTTGAACCAGCCGTAGAAGCCGCGCGTGCCCTGCCCCGGCTTGTGCGGCTTCAGCATCGTCGCGCAGAGCACGGGCGTGAAGAAGATCGCGACCAGCACGGAAAGCCCCATGGCGGTGGCGATGGTCACCGAGAACTGCCGGTAGATCACGCCGACCGAGCCGCCGAAGAAGGCCATCGGCAGGAACACCGCCGAGAGCACGAGGCCGATGCCGATCAGCGCGCCCGTGATCTGGTCCATGGATTTGCGCGTGGCCTCGAGCGGCGAGAGGTGCTCCTCCGCCATCACGCGCTCGACATTCTCCACCACCACGATGGCGTCATCCACCAGGAGGCCGATGGCCAGCACGATGCCGAAGAGCGTGAGCGTATTGATGCTGAAGCCCAGCGCCGAAAGCACCGCGAAGGTGCCCAGCAGCACGACCGGGATCGCCATGGTCGGGATCAGCGTCGCGCGGATGTTCTGCAGGAAGAGCAGCATGACGAGGAAGACGAGGGCCACCGCCTCGATCAGCGTCATGATCACGCTCTTGATGGAGCGCTGCACGAAGGGCGTCGTGTCCTGCAGATAGGTCACCTCGAGGCCGGGTGGGAAGCTCGGACGCAGGCGCTCGATCGTGGCCCGCACCGCCGCCGCCGTGTCCAGCGCATTGGCGCCGCTGGCGAGGCGAATGCCGATGCCGCTGGAGATGCGGCCATCGAGCTGCGTGGTGATGGCATAGTTCTCCCCGCCGATTTCCAACCGCGCCACGTCGCGCAGCCGCACCTGGGAGCCATCGGGCCGCACGCGCATCAGGATGGCGCCGAAATCCTCGGTGGTCTGCAGGTAGGAGGGACCGATGATGGTGGCGTTGAGCTGCTGCCCGGGCACGGCGGGCAGGCCGCCCATCTCGCCGCTCGAGACCTGGACGTTCTGCGCGCGCACCGCGGCCGCGACGTCCGAGGGCGTCAGGCCGAAATTGATGAGCTTCGCGGGATCGAGCCAGATCCGCATGGCGAATTGCGCGCCGAAGACCTGGAAATCGCCCACGCCGGGCGTGCGGCTGATCGGGTCCTGCACATTCGCCGCCAGATAGTCGGTGATGTCCAGGCGCTCCATGCTGCCATCGGTGGTGTAGAAACCCACGATCAGCATCCAGTTGCCGGCGGACTTCACGACGCGGATGCCCTGCTGCTGCACCGTCTGCGGCAGGCGGGGGACGGCGAGCTGCACGCGGTTCTGCACCTGGACCTGCGCCGTATCGGCATTGGTGCCGGGCGCGAAGGTGAGCTGGATGCGCGCCTGGCCGTCCTTCGTCGTCTGGCTGTCGAAGAAGAGCAGGTTGTCGATGCCGGTGAGCTGCTGCTCGATCACCTGCACCACCGTCGCCTGCACCGTCTCGGCCGAGGCGCCGGGGAAGGTCACGTTGATCGCGATGGTGGGCGGCGCGATGGCCGGATATTGCGAGACGGCCATGCCGCGCAAGGCGAGCACACCCGCCAGCATGATGCCGATGGCGATGACCCAGGCGAAGACCGGGCGGTCAATGAAGAAGCGGGCCATGGGCGCGGGCCTAGCTCGCGGCCGCGCCGCGCTCGGTCGCGCGCACGCGCGTGCCGGCGCGGATGCGCTGCAACCCCTCCACCACCACGCGGTCGCCCGGATTGAGGCCCGCCGTCACCATCCAGTCATTGCCGAAGGCGCGGCTGGCGCGCAGCACACGGCTCTCCACCACGCCCTCGGCGTTCACCACGAAGGCCATGGGCTCGCCGCGCGGGGTGCGCAGCACGGCGCGCTGGGGCACCAGCAGCGCGCGGTCCGTCACCCCCTCCTCGACGCGGGCGCGGACGAACATGCCGGGCAGCAGCAGCTGGTCCGGGTTGGGAAACACCGCGCGCATGGTGACGGAGCCGGTGCCCTGGTCCACGATGACCTCGGCGAACTGCACCTCGCCCGGATGCCCGTATTCCGTTCCATCCTCCAGGATCAGCCGCGCCGTGGCGCGGTCGGCCGAGGGGCGGCGCAGAGCGCCGCTTTCCACATCGCGCCGCTGCTGGAGCAGGGCCGCGCTGGGCTGCGTCAAATCCACCAGGATGGGGTCGAGCTGCGCGACCGTGACCAGCGCGGTGGGTTGGTTCGCGGTGACCAGCGCGCCCGGGGTCACGGTGGAACGGCCCGTGCGGCCCGCGATGGGCGAGGCCACGCGGGTATAGCCCAGGTCGATGCGCGCCGTCTCCAGCGTGGCGCGCAGCGAGATGAGGTCCGCCTGCGCCTGGCGCAGCGTGGTTTCGGCATTCTCCAGGTTCTGCTCGCTCACCACCTGGGAGCGCGCGAGGGTGCGCAGGCGGTTCACCGTGCTCTGCGCCACGCGCTCGGCGGCCTCCATGCGGATGATGTTCGCCTCGGCGCGGCGCACCGCCGCCTCGAAGGGCGCGGGGTCGATCTGGAAGAGGGACTGACCTGCCTGCACCGCCTCGCCCTCGGTGAAGAGGCGCTCGCGCAGCAGGCCGCCCACCTGGGGGCGGATCTCGGCCACGCGCAGCGGCGCGGTCCGCCCGGGCAGGATGGAACTGACGGGGATCTCCTTGCGCTCCAGCGTCACCACCGTGACGGCGACGGGCGCGGGCGCGGCCGGCGCCTGGGTCGCGCCCGCCTTGGGCTCATCGCAGCCCGCCAGCAGCAGCGCGAGCCCCGCAGCCGGCAGCATGCCCAGCCAGAACAGGGCACGGCGGGGGGGCGAGGCGGCGGCATGAGCGGTCACAGGCGGCATATCGGGCACCCAACAATGATCATTGCAGAAACTGGTGAGTTTCCAAACGAAGTCAACGTCACATGGCGTGAAGTTTCCGCCGCAAAACGCAACCGGCGGAGAAATCGCGGCTTTTCTGGGCAGGCTGCACCATTTTCAGCGCGCGACGGAGAGGCCCCGCACCCGGTGACGTTCGATCAGCCCGGCCACCAGCCCGCTCGCCTTGGCTTCAGCCACGAAATCCGCGAGCCAGGCGGCGGCGGCCGCATTCGCTCGCGCCGTGCCGATGGCCTGCTGCACCGTGGTGAAATTTCCGGGCAGGAGGCGCGAGCCGGGCAGCGCCTCCGCATCTGCCAGCAGCCGCGGCTTCAGGCCCGCCAGCACCTCGAGCCCGTCCCGCTGGAAAATCTCGAAGGCGCCATCCAGGCTTTCCGCCCGCACGAGCGTCGCCTGATGGATGTTGCGCGCGAGCCAGAGATCATAGGCCGCGCGCGCCGTCACCGCGATCCGCACGCCGGGCTTGTCCACCTGGTCCAGGGCGGTGATCGGGCTCTCGCCCCGCACCAGATAGGTCGCCTCGATCTCGGCATAGGCGGGCGTGAAGGCGATCTTCTCCGCCCGCTGCGGCTCGGCGCCGATCAGGCCGATATCCCACTGGGCCACGGCATCAGCCAGCTCGCCCGGCCGGGGGAATGGCATGTACCGCACCGGCACGCCCAGCCGGTCGGCGATGGCGCGCGCCATGCCGGGTGAGACGCCGTCCGGCTCGCCCGCCGGGCCGCGCCCGGTGACGAGCAGGAAGTTGCTCATGTTGATGGCCGCACGCAGCACGCCCGTCGGCGCCAATTGGGCGAGAACCTCAGCCGACATGGGGCAGCACCGCCTGCATGGAGGTCTTCACCAGGATCGCCGCCGGCCCGGGGGCGGCGATGGCCGCGCGCATGGCCTCGAAGTCGTCCCGCGTGTTCACGCGCGTCACCGGCAGGCCGAAGGCCTGGGCCCAATGCGCGAAATCCGGGTTGGCGAACATGGTGCCGCTGACGCGGCCGGGATGCTGCCGCTCCTGGTGGATGCGGATGGAGGCGTAGCCGAGGTTCTCCGAGAGCAGCAGCTTGATGGGCAATTGCCGCTCCAGCGCCACCGCCATCTCACCCCCCGTCATCAGGATGCCGCCATCCCCCACGCCGCAGACCACGGTGCGCTCCGGCTCGCGCAGCAGGGCCGCGACGGCCGCCGGCACGCCGAAGCCCATGGCGCCCGAGACCGGCGCGAGCAGCCGCTGCCCCGGCCGCCAGATCGCCTTGCGGTAGAAGGGCGCACCGAAGGTGCCGGCATCGAGCGTGATGATGCCATCCGCCGGCAGCGCCGCATGCACCACCTGCGCCACCTCGGCGAAGGCAAGGCCATCCTGCCAGTCGCGCGGCGTCACCTGGCAATCGGCCACATGCAGGGCGCGCAGCCGCGCGATCCATTCGCCGCGCGGCGGCCGCTTGCCCGGCGCGCCCAGCACCGTCATCAAGGCCACCGGATCGGCCGTCATCGCCACATCCGCCGGGAACTGCCAGTTCAGGTGCTTCGGATCGGCGCAGAGATGCACGAGGCGCTGGCCCGGCGCCGGCCAGGAATAGCCCTGGGTGGTGATGTCCGTCAGCCGCGTGCCGAAGGCCAGCACCAGATCGGCTTCCGCGAAGGCCGCGCGCTGCGCGTCGGGGTTCCTGAGGCCCAGATCGCCTGCATAGAAGCGGCTGGCATTGTCGAACAGATCCTGCCGCCGGAAGGAGACGGCGACCGGCACCTCCCATTGCGCCGCGAAACGCGCGAGCGCCGCGCGGCCCTCCGCGCTCTCGAAGCCGTGGCCGGCGAGCAGGATGGGCCGTTCGGCCTGGTGCAGCAGGTCCGAGATGCGGGCCACCTCGGCCGGCGCGGGCAGCGCGGGGCGCGCGGGGGTGATGGCCGGCGCGGCCACGCCGCATTCCATCGCCAGCACATCCTCGGGCAGCGAGAGCACGACGGGACCCGGCACGCCCTGCATCGCCGCCGCATAGGCGCGGGCGATCAGCTCGGGCACCTGCTCGGGGCGACTCGCCTCGCCCACGAATTTGCAGAAGCCGCCGAACATCCGGCCGTAGTCGATCTCCTGGAAGGCATCACGGCGCAGGTCCCGCGCCTCCACCTGGCCGATCAGCAGGATCAGCGGCACCGCATCCTGCTCGGCCGTGTGCAGGGCGATCGCGGCATTGCAGGCGCCGGGGCCCCGGCTGACCAGCACCACGCCGGGCCGGCCGGTCAGCTTGGCGTCCGCGATGGCGGCGAAGCCCGCCCCACCCTCATGCCGGCAGACCACGAGGTCCACCGGCGCGTCATGCAGCGCGTCCAGCAATGCGATGTAGCTCTCACCCGGGACGCAAAAGGCCCGGTCCATGCCGTGTTCGACCAGGAAGCCGACAAGGCGTTCAGCAGCGGTGCTCAAGGATCGTTTCCGTTGTTGGTGATGAAGGTCAGCGCGGGCCCTGGTCCCAGATGCGCGCCGCGGTCTCGGTCACATTGCCGCGATCCACACGGATCACGACCTCCATGGAGAGCATCTGCCGGTTCTCCATCGGGCGGCGCATGGTGCAGTTCCACTCGCCCGCGGCACCCGCCGGCGCGGTGCAGCTGAAGCCCAGCGTGTTGAGGCGCTGCACCGCCGGCCCCGGGTCGGCGCCGCGCGGGGAGAGCTGGTCCACCTCGCGCTTCAGCGCCTCGGTCGCCTGGCGCGTGCCCTGCCGGAGATAGATCTCGACCGGCGTGACGGGCCGGTGGTCGGGCCAGACCACCGCGATCAGGGCCACGCCCGCGAGGATCACGCCGCCCACCATGGCCGCCCGCCGGATGGTGCCTGGTTGCATGACCGCCGTATCCTCCGGGTGTGACGCCATCAGGCGGCTTTGCGGCGCGGATTCCCGAGGAACCGCCCCGGGGCCGCGCTCCCCGGCCCCTGCCCTTCGACATGCGTCCGCACGCCGTTGCACCAGACCTGCGCGATGCCGTCCGAGACCAGCATGGGCTCGGCATAGGTCGCGTTGTCGCGCACGCGGGCGGGGTCGAAGAGCACGAGGTCGGCAAAGGCGCCGGCGCGGATCACGCCGCGGTCGGGCAGGCCGAAGACCTGCGCGGTGCGCCCCGTCATCTTGTGCACCGCGCTCTCCAGCGTGAAGAGGCCCAAGTCGCGCGCATACATGCCCAGCACGCGCGGGAAGGTGCCCCAGAGGCGCGGATGCGGCTTCGCGTCATGCGGGATGCCGTCGCTGCCGATCATGGCGCGCGGATGCGCCATGATGCGCCGCACATCCGCCTCGTCCATCGAGAACGAGATGGCGCCCGCCGGCAGCAGGCGATCCGCCGCCGCGCGGCGCGTCATGCCCCATTCCTGCGCGATGTCATCAAGGTTGCGGCCGGCCATCTCGGGGTGCGGGATGGACCAGGTGATCTGCACCGGCACGTCCTGGCGCAGCTTGTCGGGCATCAGCACCGTGGAGCCCGCCGGATAGGGATAGACGTCATACGCCACGGGCTGGTCCTGGCCCAGGCGGTCCATCAGCGCCAGCGTATCGCGCGAGCGGCCGAAATTCTCGCTCATGCTGCATTTGTGATGGCTGATCACGACTTCGAGCGGCTTCTCGGGCGTGCCGGCCTCGCGGCCCACGCGCAGCGTCTCGCGGATGCTCTCCATCACGAAATCCGCCTCGTCGCGCATGTGGGTGGCGTAGAGGCCGCCCTCCTCGCGCAGCACTTCGGCGATGGCGATGACCTCCTCGGTCGGCGCCTGCGCGTTGGGCGGGTAGTAGAGGCCGGTGGAGAAGCCGCCCGCGCCCTCGCGAAGCGCGCCGCGCAGGCGTTCCTGCATATGGGCGATCTCGCGGTCATTCGCCGCGCGGTAGACATCGCCCGCCATGGCCTCGACGCGCAGCGACATGTGGCCGCAGAACGCGAAGGTGTTCACCGAGGTGGGCTTCTTCGCCAGCGCCTCGGCGTATTCGCCGAAGCCGCCCAGGGTGAACCAGCTCTCATCGCCCAGCAGGTCGAGCGGCGGCGGCGGGCGGTTCGACAGGCGCAGCGGCGCCAGCGAGACGCCGCAATTGCCGACGACGACGGTGGTCACCCCCTGGCTCGTCTTGCAGTGCATGCATTCGGGGCCGCAGACCACGGCGCGGTCGTCATGCGTGTGGGCGTCGATGAAGCCGGGGGCGAGCGCCAGGCCTTTCGCGTCCACCTCCTCCTGCCCCGAAGCGCTGCCGAGCGCGCCGACGGCGACGATGCGATCGCCCTCCACCGCCACATCCGCCGCGAAGCGGGGCGCCCCGGTGCCGTCGAAGACGGTGGCATTGCGGATCACCAGGTCACAGCGCAGGGTCATTCCGGTTCCTCAACCTCGATTTTTGTCATCATGGGCCACGGCGCGCGAAAGCGCCATGTTGCGTGCGCCGACAGTAATACCGTATCCAGGACATACAAAATCCGGAGAGAAACATGTCCACGATTCTCGGCACTGCCTTTCGGCGTTCCGCCCTGCTGGCGGGCCTCGCCACCCTCGTGATGGGCGGCCCTGCGCTGGCGCAGACGCAGATCACCATCCAGCACGCCCTGCCGCCCAACAGCCACACCGGCGCGGGTCCCATCGCGTTCAAGGAAACCTTCGAGCGGCTGACCAACAACCGCTACCGCATCGTCGTCCAGCGCAACGACAACGAGCGCGAGATGATCGAGAGCGTGCAGATCGGCACCATCGACTGCACCTTCACCTCGACCGGCCCCGTCGGCAATTTCGTGCCCGAGGTCCGCATCTTCGATGTGCCCTTCCTGTTCCGTGACACCACCCATGCCCGCGGCGTGCTGGACAGCGAGATCGGCCAGCAGGTGCTGGCCCGCTTCAACGCGCGTGGCCTGCATGGCGTGATCTGGACCGAGAACGGCTTCCGCCACCTGACCAATTCGCGCCGCGACGTGAACACGCCCGCCGATATCCGCGGCCTCAAGGTGCGCACCATGGAGAACCAGGTGCATATGCGCGCCTTCTCCGTCCTCGGCGCGCTGCCCACGCCGATGGCGTTCAGCGAGCTGGTGCCCGCGCTGCAGCAGGGCACGGTGGATGGGCAGGAGAACCCGATCTCGGTGATCGTGGCCAACAACCTGAACCAGGTCCAGCGCTACATGACACTGACCAACCACGTCTATTCGCCGGCCGTGATGATTTGCAACCCGGGCACCACGCAGCGCCTGAACGCCGCCGACCGCGCGCATTTCATGACCGCCGCCCGCGCCGCGCAGGCCGCCAACCGCGCCCGCGTCACAGCCGATGAGGCTTCCGGCGTCGAGGAGCTGCGCCGCCGCGGCATGACCGTCATCACGACCGTCAACACCGCCGCCTTCCAGGAAGCCCTCGCCCCGGCCTTCGCCGAATGGGAGCGCACGATGGACGCCGCCACGCTGCGCCGCATCCGTGACTGGCGCCCGGCGCAATAAGCCGGCCACGCTGACGATCCTGGCCGCGGGGTACCCCCCCGCGGCCTTTTGCTTGAGGGGGCCCCCCGCGTGAATCCCATGAACACCATGCCGCTCGCGATCGTGCTGGGCGGCACCATCGCGCTGGTGCTGGCGGCCCTCTGGGCCGGCCGGCCCGGCGCGGGGCCGCATGCGGGCATCCGCCGCGCCGTCCTCGCGGCCGACCGCGTCACCACCGGCATCGCCACCGCCATCGCGGTGGCCGCCCTGCTTGTCGCGGTCTTCGCAGGCTTCTGGCAGGTGGTGGCCCGCTTCGCGACCGAGACGCCCTCCGTCTGGTCCGAGGCGCTGGTCCGCACCGCGCTGGTCTGGATGGCCTTCCTCGGCCTCGCCGCCGCCATCCGCACCGGCTCCCTCGTCTCCATCGACATGGCGCACCGCTATTCGCGCGGCGCCTTCCGTCGCGGGATCGAGGCGGCGGTGCTGGCCGGCAACCTCTCCCTCATGGGCGTGCTCTTCTGGTTCGGCTGGATCATGGCCGAGCGCGTGAAGTTCCAGGAGATGGCGGGCCTCGAGGTCTCGATCAGCTGGGGCTATGCCGCGCTGCCCATCGGCGCGGCCTTCGCCGTGCTGGGGGCGCTGGGGCAATTCCTCGACCACAAATCCGAAGAACTGGAGATGGCCGTATGAGCACCTTCATGCTCACCGCGATGCTGGTGCTCTTCGCCGCCAGCATCCCGGTCGCCGTCGCCATCGGCATCGCGGCCGTGATCGGTGTGGCGAACTTCACCAATTTCCCGCTGATCGTGGCGGCGCAGCAGCTCTATGTGGCGCTGGACCGCTTTCCGCTGGCGGCCATCCCCTTCTTCATCCTGGCAGGCAACCTGATGGATGTGGGCGGCATCTCCCGGCGCCTCGTGGATTTCGCCAAGTCCATCGTGGGCGGCATCCAGGGCGGGCTGCCCGCCACCTGCATCGTCACCTGCATGATCTTCGCCGCCATCTCAGGCTCCTCCGTCGCCACCACCTTCGCGATCGGCGCGGTGATGATCCCGGCGCTGATCAAGGCGGGCTATCCGGTGCCCTTCGCGGCGGCCCTGATGGCGACGGCGGCCGAGCTCGGCGTCATCATCCCGCCCTCCATCCCGATGATCCTCTACGGCGTCACCACCCAGACCAGCATCCCCGAGCTCTTCATGGCGGGCTTCGGCCCGGGCCTCCTGATCGGCGGCGCGCTGATCGCGACCGTGCTCATCTGGTGCCGCATCACCGGCTGGGGGAAGAATGACGGCGAGGGCCGCCTGCCCTTCCTCAAGGCCACGAAACAGGCGGGCTTCGCCCTCTTCATGCCCTTCGTCGTGCTGGGCGGCATCTATGGCGGCATCACCACGCCGACCGAGGCCTCCGTCATCGCCGTGATCTACGCGGTGCTGGTGGGCATGTTCCTGCACCGGGAGATCGGCGTGCGGGACCTCTACCCGATCTTCAAGAAGTCGGTGATCAGCTCGGCCGTGATCATGTTCATCATCGCCTGCGCCGGCCTCTTCTCCTGGCTGCTCAACCGCCAGGGCGTGCCGGATGCGGCGGCCGAGCTCATCGTGCACACCTTCGACTCGCCGGTCTGGTACCTGCTGGGCGTGAACCTCTTCCTCTTCGTGGTCGGCATGTTCGTCGAGACCTCGGCCTCCATCATCGTGCTCGCGCCGATCCTGGCCGAGGCGGCGGAGCGCCTGGGAATCAACCAGGTGCATTTCGGCACGGTGATGGTGGTGAACCTCGCCATGGGAATGATCACGCCGCCCTTCGGCGTGAACCTCTTCGCCGCCGCCCAGGTGGCGGGCACCAGCATTGATCGCATGATGCGCTACCTGCCGGTCTTCATCGCGGTGATCTTCGTCTGCCTGATGGTCATCACCTATGTGCCGGCCATCGTGATGTTCCTGCCGGATCTGGTGTTCCGGTAGAGCATGATGCGCGGAGGCGGAATCGCCGAAGCGCTGAATCATCCTCTGGGCCAGGCGCGGGCTTGACCTGACCGGTGTGGGAAGGCGCAAGCTTTCCCACCATGAAACGGTTGCGCTGGCTCCTCCTGCTGCTGATCCCCGCGGCAATCGCCGCGGGCCTCCTCGCCTGGGGCCAGCGCCCGCTGGAGGTGAGCGTCGCCCGCGTGGAGCGCGACGTTCCGCTGCGCGTCTTCGGCCTCGGCACGGTCGAGGCGCAGATCCTCTCCCGCATCGGCTTCGAGATCTCCGGCACGCTGGTGGCGCTGGAGGCCGACCACGGGGACCAGGTGGCACGCGGCACGGTGCTGGCCCGGCTGAACGAGACCTCGCAACGCGCCCGCGTCGCCCGCGCCGAGGCCACGGTGCAGAGCGCCGAGGCGCAGCAGGGCCGTGTCGCCGCCATCGCCGAGCGCGCGGCGGCGACCTACGCGCAGAAGCGCAGCCTGGCGCAGCGCCGGCGAGAGCTTGCCAATCGCGGCAGCGGCTCGCTGGAAGCGGCCGAGGTCGCGGAGACGGAGGCGCTGACGGCGGCGGCCGATCTCGCGGTCGCGCGGGCCGACATCACCGTGGCCCAGGCTCTGCTGGCCGATGCCCGCGCCAACCTCGCCGCCGAGCGCGGCACGCTCGCCAAGCACAGCCTGCGGGCCCCTTTCGACGCGCTGGTCATCGCCCGCAACCGCGAGGCGGGCGCCGCCGTCGCACCGGGCGAGGCGATCTTCACCCTCATCGCGCCGGGCAGCCTCTGGGCGCTGGCGCATGTGGACGAGGCCCGCGCCGGCCGCATCCGCGAGGGCCAGCCGGCCGAGGTGCGCCTGCGCTCGCTCCCCGGCGAGGTCTTCCCCGCCCGCGTCACCCGCATCGGCCTGGAGAGCGACCGCGTGACGGAGGAGCGGCGCGTGCATCTGCGCTGCGAACGCTGCCCGGAACGCCCGGTCCTGGGCGAGCAGCTCCAGGTCGAGATCGAGACCGGGCGCCTCGCCGAAGCGCGGCTGGTGCCGGAGGCCGCCATCACCGGCTTCGACGGTGCGGAAGGGCGCGGCTGGGTGCTGGAGGGCGGCGCGCTGCACCATCGCCCGCTGCGCTTCGTGGGCCGCACGCTGGATGCGCGCCTGGTGCTGGCCCCCGAAATGCCCGAGGTGGTGACGCGCATCCTGCCCGGCTTCCGCGAGGGGCGGGCGGCGCGCGCCATCCCATGAACCTCGCGCTGCGCGACATCCGCCACAAGCTCGGCCGCTTCCTGCTGACCTGCGCGGGGCTCGGCCTGCTGCTGGGGGTGGCGCTGGCCATGGTCGGCATCTATCGCGGCGTGGTGGAGGAGGCGCTGTCGCTCACCCGCGCGCTGGACGCCGATCTCTGGGTGGTGGAGGGCGGCACGCGCGGCCCCTTCGCCGAAGCCAGCCGCATCCCGGGCGACGCGCGCGAGGCGGTGGCGCGCATCGCGGGTGTCACCGCCGCCGGCAGCGTCACCTTCCAGACCGTCGAGGCGCGGGCGGCCGGCACCGCCGCCGCCAGCGCCGCCGGCGCCTTCCGCAACGAGGCGGGGCGCGAGCGCGTAGGGGCGGCGCTGCGCGTGCAGATCGTGGGTTATGAACTGGACCGGCCGGGCGGCCCGCCCGCGCTCATTCAGGGGCGCGGCGTCGCGGCGCGGCGCGAAATGGTGCTGGACCGGGGCGCGGGCCAGCCGCTCGGCGCCATGGTCGAGATCGGCGGGCTGCGCTTCCGCGTGGTGGGGCTGGTGGCACGCGCCGTCTCCTCCGGCGGCGATCCGCTGGGCTGGATCACGCTGGCCGACGCGCAGGAATTGCAGTTCCGGCTGAACGCGCCCGCCGCGCGCCGCGCCACGGCCAGCGGCAGCGGGGGCCAGCCGCAGGACACGGTGAATGCCATCATCGCGCGCCTCGCCCCCCATGCCGATGCCGCGCTCATCACCGAGCATCTGCGCCGCTGGAAGCACCTGGCGGCACTCTCGGCCGCCGATCAGGAGGAGGTGCTGACCCGCAGCGTGGTGGAGCGCGCGCGCAAGCAATTGGGCCTCTTCACCGGCATCCTGCTGCTCGTCTCAGGCGTGATCGTGGCGCTGATCGTCTACATGCTGACCATGGACAAGCTGCGCGAGATCGCGACGTTGAAGCTGATCGGGGCGCCGGATCGCGCCATCGTCTCGCTCGTCATGCAGCAGGCGCTGCTCCTGGGGACGGTGAGCTTCGCGAGCGGCGCGACCCTGCTGCTGCTGGTGAAGGACGTGTTTCCCCGCCGCGTGGTGCTCGGGCCCGAGGAACTGCTGGCCGTGGCCGGCGTCGTCTTCGTGATCTGCCTGCTGGCCAGCCTGCTCGGCGTGCGCGCCGCGCTGCGCATCGAGCCCGCCCAGGCGCTGGGCGGATGAACCTCGTCGAGCTGGCCGGCATCGCCAAGGGCTTCGGCCGGGGCGAGGCGCGCGTGCAGGCGCTCTCCGACATTCATCTGAGCGTGGCGCCGGGCGAGGTGGTGGGGCTGCGCGGCCCCTCGGGCAGCGGGAAGTCCACCCTGCTCAACGTCGTCGCGTGCATCCTGGAGCCGGATGCGGGGGTGATGCGCCTGGCCGGCGAGACGGTATGGGAGGGTGGCTGGAAGCGGCGGGACCTGCGCGCGCTGCGGCGGGAGAAGATCGGCTTCATCTTCCAGGCGCACAACCTGCTGCCCTTCCTCAATGCCACCGACAATGTGGCGCTCGCCATGACCCTCTCTGGCGTGGGTCTCGCCGAGGCGCGGGCGCGGGCGGCCGCCTTGCTCGATCACCTCCAGGTGGGCCGCCGCGCCAGCGCCATGCCGGCCCTGCTCTCGGGCGGCGAGGCGCAGCGCGTCGCCATCGCCCGCGCGCTCGCCAACCAGCCGCGCATCATCCTGGCGGACGAGCCGACCGCCGCGCTGGATTCGGAACGCGCGCGCGTGGTGATGGAATTGCTGCGCCGCGTGGCGCGGGAACAGCAGGCCGCCATCCTCGTCGTCACCCATGACGAGAAGATCTTCGACCGCTTCGATCGCATGGTGAATCTGCGCGACGGAAAGATCGAGGGCGAGACGCATCCCGGCGCTTGACCCAGCCGTTATGGGAAGGTCGAGAACCAAGCCATGCGAATCCCCCTTGCCGCCGCCCTGGTCCTGCTGCCCGGCCTCGCGCTCGCGCATTCCGAGCTGAGCGGCAGCACGCCCGCCCCGGGCGCGCGCCTCACCACGCCGCCCGCCGAATTCGTCCTGCGCTTCAACGAGGCGGTGCAGGTCACGTCGCTGCGCCTGCTTGACGCCGCCGGCCAGGCGCTGCCGCTGCGGCGCGCCGGAGATGCCACGCCCAGGCGGGAGGAGCGCGCGGCTCCGGAAGGCCCCCTGCCCCATGGCGCGCTGCGCCTGGAATGGCGCGCCATCTCGGCCGATGGCCACCCGATCCGGGGCACCATCCGCTTCACGCTGGAGGCATCGCGATGATCCTCGAATATCTCCAGCCCGATCCGAGCCTGCTGGATGGCGTGACCGTCCTGCTGCGCGCGGCGCAATACGCCACGTCGCTGGGTGCCGCGGGTATCGGGCTGTTCCTGGCCGGCTTCGGCCCTCGATTGGGCGCGGCGGGAATGGCCCATCTGCGGCGCTGGCTGCTGGGCGTGGCGCTCGCCGGCATCGCCGTCTCGCTGCTCGGCCTGCTGCTGCGCGCCTACATCCTCAGCGGCAACGAGGCCTGGTTCGACGGCGCGGTGTGGCGGGCCATGATGGTCTCGCGCATCGGCGATGCCTTCTGGCTGCGGTCAGGCGGCCTCGCGCTGCTGGCGCTGGCGGCCGCACCCTGGCCGGTGGCGCCGGCGCTGGCCGCCATGGGGGCGCTCATGGCGGCGGCGAGCTACGCCGCCATGGGGCATTCCACCCTCTACCGGCCCCGGCAGGAACTCTCGGCCCTGGTGACGCTGCACCTGCTGGCCGTGGGTTTCTGGATCGGCAGCCTGCCATTGCTGATCCGCGCCGCCCGCGCGGGGGAGGCGCCCCTCATCGCCGCCTGGTCGCGCGCCGCCATCGCCATGGTGGCTGTGGTGGTGCTGGCGGGCGGCATCGCCGCCGTGCTGCTGGTGCCGCGCTGGGGCCTGCTCTTCGCCGCCTGGTATGGCTGGGCGATGATCGCGAAGCTGGCGCTGGTGCTGGGCCTGATCGCCCTCGCCGCCTGGCACAAGCTGCGCCTGACGCCCGCGCTGGAGGCGGGCGGGGAGGCGGCGCGGGAGCATCTGGCGCGCTCCATCCGCGCCGAGGCGATCCTGGCGCTGCTGGTCTTCTGGGCAGCGGCCGAGATGGTTTCGGTCCATCCCATTGATGCGGGGCATCGGATCGCCGCCTGAATCCTGGCGCTTGCGCGCGGCCGAAACCCCGCGCAGCATCCCTGCAAAATCAGGGAGGCCCGACACCATGACTCCGTTCACCCGCCGCGGCGCGCTCGGCGCCGCCACCGCCCTTGCCGCCACGCCGCTGCCGGGCCGGGCGCAGACCGAGACAACACGATCCGCATCGGCGTGCTGGCCGATATGAGCGGCCCCTATCGCGACACCTCCGGCCCCACCTCCGTCGCTGCCGTCCAGCAGGCGATCGAGGATCTCGGCATGGCGCAGCGCGGCGTGCAGGTGGAAGTGCTCTCGGGCGATCACCAGAACCGGCCCGATGCGGCGCTGGCCCTGGCCCGCCGCTGGATTGATACCCAGGGCGTGGACATGATCTGCGAGGTGAACAACAGCGCCATCGCGCTCGCACTCGCCAACCTCGTGCGCGAAAAGGACAAGATCCAGCTCGCCTCCGGCGCGGCCTCCTCCGCGCTGACCGGCCCGCAATGCTCCACGCATACGGTGCAATGGACCTACGACACCTGGATGTTCGCAAACGTCGTTGGGGGTGCGACAGTCCGCTCCGGTGGCGACAGCTGGTTCTTCATCACCGCCGACTATGCCTTCGGCCACCAGCTGGAGCGCGACACCTCGCAATTCGTCACCCGCTCGGGCGGGCGGGTGATGGGCAGCGCGCGCTACCCCTTCCCCGGCACCACGGATTTCAGCTCCTTCCTGCTGCAGGCGCAGGCGAGCCGGGCCAAGGTGGTGGGCCTCGCCATGGCGGCGGCCGACATGCAGAACTGCGTGAAGCAGGCGCATGAATTCGGCCTCACCCGCCGCGGCCAGCAGCTCGCCGGCATGATCATGTTCGTCCAGGACATCCGCTCCATCGGCCTCGAGGCCGCGCAGGGGATGGTGATGAGCGAGGTCTTCTACCACGACCTGAACGACCGCACGCGCGGCCTCGCGAGCCGCATCCTGCGCCGCACGCCCGAGAACATGCCGAACCAGGAGCATGCCGGCACCTATTCCTGCGCCATCCACTATCTCAAGGGTGTGATGGAGGTGGGCGTGCCGCGCGCCAAGGCCTCGGGGATCGAGGTGCTGAACGTCATGAAGCGCATGCCGACTGAGGATGACGCCTTCGGCCCCGGCCGCATCCGCGAGGATGGGCGCAAGATCCACCCGGCCTATCTCTTCGAGGTGAAGTCGCCCCGCGAATCCCGCGGCATGTGGGATTTCTACAAACTGCGCGCGACCGTCCCCGCCGAGGACGCCTTCCGCCCCCTCAATGAGGGCGGCTGCCCTCTGATCAGGAACTGAGACCATGCAACGCCGACACTTCGCCTTGCTGCCCGCGGGCATGCTCGCCACGCCCGCGATCGCGCAAGAGGCAGAGCGCAGCCAGGACCTGGTCCAGGGCTTCTCCCGCGCGCGCCTCGCCCGCTTCCAACCCGCCATGGCGCGGGAGGTGGAGCGCGGCAGCTTCAATGGCTGCGTGGCGCTCATCGCGCGCAACGGCCAGATCATCCATCACGAGGCCTATGGCCACCAGGACAATGCCCGCCGCGTGCCGATGACGCGCGAGGCGATCTTCCTGCTCGCCTCCATGACCAAGCCCATCACCAGCGTCGCCGCCATGATGCTGGTGGAGGAGGGCCGCATGAAGATCGGCGACCCCATCACCCAATGGCTGCCCGAACTGCGCGAGCTCAAGGTGATGACCCGCGAGGGCGAGGTGCCGCTCGCGCGCCCCATCACCGTGCAGGATCTGCTGCGGCATTCCTCGGGCTTCGTCTACGCCGCCGCAGCCCCCTTCCCGCGCATCCGCGAACTCTATGAGGAGCATGACATCGAGGCCCGGCGCGGCCCCGTCACGGCCGATGAGATGCTGCGGCGCCTCGGCACCATCCCGCTCGCCTTCCAGCCCGGCGCGCAGTTCTTCTATTCGATCAGCACGGATGTGCTGGGTCTCCTGCTGCAGCGCGTGGCCGGCCAGCCGCTCGACCAGCTGATCGCCGAGCGCCTCACCAGCCCGCTCGGCATGACGGACACGGTCTGGTGGGTGGACCCGGCGCGGCGTTCGCGCGTGGCGGAGAGCATCGCCTCCGACCCGCTTTCGGCGCCGATGTGGGCCAGCTACCGCATCGAGCAGAACCCGGTCCCGGCCAGCCATTTCAAGGGCGGCGCGGGCCTGGTCGGCACCAGCGCGGACTATTTCCGCTTCGCGCAGATGATCGCCAATGGCGGCCACTTCGAGGGCAAGCGCTATCTCTCCGCACCCACCGTGAACTGGATGCTCTCCGACCACATGGGCAGCATGGGCGGCACGCCGGCCGCCAGCACGGGTCCGGGCTACGGTTTCGGCCTTGGCTTCGCGGTGCGGCGCGAGCAGGGCATCGCCGTCGCCCCGGGCTCGCCGGGCGATGCGATGTGGGCCGGCGCCTGGGGCACCAGCTTCACCATCGATCGCGCGGAGAAGCTGGTCGGCGTCTTCATGGCGCAGGGGCCTTCTTCCCGCACGCATACGCGCATGGTGTTCAAGAACATGGTCTATGGCGCGATGGTGGAGAGCCTGCGCGGCTGATCCGGCACGGGTTCAACGAGGGATGAGCGTCTCGGTGCCGACGCCGCCCTCGGCTCCCTGCGTCCAGCGGCCGACCAGCCGGCCATCCGGCCGCACCTCATAGGCCGCGACGCCGGTCTCACGATCAGAAATGTATCCGATCACCAGAAGCTTGCCCACGGTGAGGCCCACGCCGACGGAGGTGTTGCCACTGACGCGCCAGGTGATCCGCCAGGTCTGCGGGCCGGTCGGCGTCAGCGTGGCGGCGCCCATGTAGATGGTCCCGTCCGCGGCGCGCCCCTCCACCGCATAGAAGCCGCTGCGCTGCGCGGCGACGGGCTGGATGCAGAGGCTCGCGGCAAGCAGGCCGAGGGCGAGGCGGGGCATGGCGGTCTCCGTGCGGTTTCTCCGCCGGCGAGGCTAGCCGCCCCCTTCCGGAGATGGCCAGCAAAGCCCATCTTCGAGGCGAAAGCCGAGGAGAAGAGACATGTTGCTGAAACTGATCTGCGCCCGGGTGCTGCTCTCGAAAGTCGCGATCCGCGGCGCCTTCACGCTGGGCGCGGTGGCCGGCACCGCCGGCGTCGTCGGTCTCTGCGCGCTGCGCCGCGCGATGGTGGAGAAGCGCGGCGGCGCCGCCTAGAAGTTTTCCACCCAGGGGCGGAGCGCGATCTCGTGGCTCCAGGCCGTGCGCGGCTGGTGCAGCGCGTGCAGGTAGGTGTCGGCGATGGCGTCGGGGTCGAGCAGGGAATCGCTGCCCGGCTCGGCCACGCGGCGGCTGGAGGCGATGCCGCCATCAATCACGAAATGGCAGATGTGGATGTTCTGCGGGTGCAGCTCACGCGCCAGGCTTTCGGCCAGACCGCGCAGCGCGAACTTGCCCATGGCGAAGGGGGCTGACTTCGGAAAGCCCTTCACGCCGGCGGAAGCGCCGGTGAAGAAGATGGTGCCGCGCCCCGCCGCCAGCATGCGCCGCGCCGCCTGCTGTGCCGCGAGGAAGGCGCCGAAGGCGCAGACCTCCAGCGCGCGGCGCACCTGCTCCGGGTCGAGCTCGATGAGCGGGCCGCGCACGCGGAAGCTCGGGTTGTAGACGACCAGCGCCGGTGCACGCTGCGCGGTATCCAGCGCATCGAAGAGTGCGGCGACGGAGGCCGGATCGGCCGCCTCACACGCATGGGTGCTGGCGCCCGTCTCGGCGGCCAGTGCGGCCAGCTTCCCCGCATCCCGCGCCGCCAGCGCCACATCCCATCCCGCGGCCGCGAGCTTGCGCGCGAGCGAGGCGGAAAGCCCCGCGCCGGCACCGATGATGAGGGCCGTGTCAGCCCTGGCCATAGACTCGCTTCGCCTCCGCCGGGCTCACCAGCCCGTCGGCCACGTCGCGCGCCACCAAGGCGGGGTCGCGCTGCTTCGGGTCGCCCATGCCGCCGCCGCCGGGCAGCTTCAGCACGAGGTGCCGACCCTTCGGGATCACCTGGAAGCCCTTGGTGCGCAGCACCGTGCCGTTGGCGTCATCCAGCCCGACCCAGCCGCCCGCGCCCTCGCCGCCGCCGAAGCGGCCCTTGGGCGGATTGGCCACGCGGTCGAAGATCGCATTCACCGCGAATTCCGCATCCTTCTTGGCGCCGATCTCCATGATCTGGCCGAAGCCGCCACGCGTCTTGCCGGGGCCGGCGGAATCCGGTCGGAGCTCCTTCCGCCAGAAGATCACGGGGGCGACATTCTCCGTCGCCTCCACCGGCATGGTGCGCACGCCGGAGGGGAAGGCGATGCCGTCCAGACCATCCTTCGTGGGCCGCGCGCCGGTGCCGCCGGAATTGAAGGTGATGATCTCGAAATCCTCGACCTCCGCCTCCTGCCCGCTGACCTGCGAACCACCGCGCAGCGGCGGATTCCAGAGCGCGGAGGAGCCCTCGGCATTCACGCGCTCGGGGATGGCCTGGGAGAGGCAGCCCATCATCAGGTCGGGGATGAGCTGGCCGATGACGTGGCGCACGCTGACCGGATAGGGGCGCGGCGCATTCAGGATGCAGCCTTCCGGAATCTCCATCCGGAACGGCAGCAGGCTCGCCCAGTTGTTGGGGATCTCGGGCGCGATCACGCATTTCAGGCCGAAGCAGGCATAGGCGCGGCAATAGGCCGGCGGCACATTGATGCCGCGCGTGGAAAGGCCCGAGGTGCCGGCGAAATCCACCACGATCTCGCCGCCCTCGGCGCGCATCGCCGCATGCAGCGTGACCGGCGCCTCATAGCCGTCCGAGCGGATCTCGCCCTGCCAGACCACGCCCTGCGGCAGCTTCGCGATCTCGGCCTTGGTGGCAGACATGCTGCTGTCGAAGATGAAGGCGGCGAGCTCGTCCAGGCTCTCCATCCGGTACTCGTCCATCATCTCGACGAGCCGCTTGGCGCCGGCGTCATTGCAGGCGCAGAGCGAGTAGATGTCGCCCTCCAGTTCCACCGGCGTGCGGGAACCGGCGCGGATGAAGTCGAAGAAGGTCTCGTTGGGCTGGCCCGCCTCGAAGCACTTCACGATCGGGATGTAGAGCCCTTCCTCGAAGACCGAGCGCCCCTCCGGCCCCATGCCGAGGCCGCCGATATCGATGATATGCGCCGTATTGGCGAAGAGGCCCACGATCTTCCCGTTGCGGAAGGCGGGGCTCACCACCGTCAGGTCATGCAGGTGGCCGGTGGCGAGCCAGGGGTCATTGGTGATGTAGTGGTCGCCCGGCTTCATCGTGTGGGCGGGGAATTTCTTGAGGAAGTGGCCCACGGCCTCGGCCATGGAGTTCACATGGCCGGGCGTGCCGGTGACGGCCTGCGCCATCATCCGCCCCTCCAGGTCGAAGACGCCGGCCGAGAGATCGCCCGCCTCGCGCACCGTGGTGCTGAAGGCGGTGCGGATCATGGTCTGCGCCTGTTCCTCGACCACCGCGATGAGGCGGTTCCACTGGATCTGGCGTTGGATCTTTTCGAGTGCGCTGTTCATCACGCATCCCCCTTCGTCAGTTCCAGATAGCCCAGCCCATCCATCCGGCAGGACCAGCCCGGACCGACCAGCGTGCTCGTCTCATCCTCGGCGATGATGCAGGGGCCGGGCACTTCCGCACCCGGCGCCATCTGCGTGCGATCATAGACCTGCCAGGTGGCGACAACGCCCGTCGCCGTGTCGCGCACCTGCTGGCTGCGGATGGGCTTCGGCGCCGGCGCATCGGCCACCTCGGCAGCAGCCTGCACCGCATCCACCACCGTCGCGACCGTGACGGCGAAGCTCAGCACCTCGACATCCGAACCCGGCACGGGGCGGTCGTAGAAGCGCGTGTACTCGGCGTCATAGGCGGCGCGGATGGCGGCGATGTCCGCCTCCACCAGCGGCCGCACCGGAAGTGCGACCGCGATTTCATGCCCCTGCCCGACATAGCGCATATAGCCGATGCGATGCTCGACGGTGGGTGCGCCGAAGCTGCCCTCGGCCACCACCTTGGACGCCTCGGCGCTCATCGCCGCGAGCAGCGCGTTCACGCCCGCCACGTCGAAGCTCGCGAAGCGGGTGTAGAGGCTCTTCACCACCTCATAGCCCACGGGCGCCCGCAGAAAGCCGATGGCCGAACCCACACCGGCGCCGCTCGGCACCAGCAGCTTCTTCACGCCGATCTTCTCGGCCACGCGATAGCCATGCACGGGCCCGCCGCCGCCAAAGGCGATGATCGCGCGGCCCTCATAGGACTTGGCACTCTCGATGGCATGGACACGCGCCGCATTGGCCATGTTCTCATCCACCATCTCGACCACGCCGAGTGCCGCCATGCCGGCCTCAAGGCCGAGCCCCTTGCCCACATGCTCCAGCAGCGCCGTCTCGGCGGCACCCGTGTTCAGCGCCAGCGAACCGCCCGCGAAAGCCGCCGCGTCATAGCGCCCAAGCGTCAGGTTGGCATCGGTCACGGCCGGCCTGGTGCCGCCGCGGCCATAGCAGGCGGGGCCCGGATCGGCGCCCGCGGATTCGGGGCCCACCTGGATGCGCCCCATGCTGTCGAGATGGGCCAACGACCCACCGCCCGCGCCGATTTCCACCATCTCGATCACGGGAATGCGCAGCGGCAGGCCCGAGCCCTTGCGGAAGCGGCCGACGCGCGCGACCTCGAAGGTGCGGCTCGCCTGGGGCGCGAAATCGTCGATGAGGCAGACCTTGGCCGTGGTGCCGCCCATGTCGAAGCTCAGCACCTTGCCCCAGCCACGCTGCTTGGCCACATGCGCCGAGAAGATGGCCCCCCCCGCCGGCCCGCTCTCCACCAGGCGGATCGGGAAGCGCGACGCCGTCTCGATGGTGGTGAGCCCGCCGCCCGAGAGCATGAGAAACAGCGGGCAGCTCATGCCGCCGCTACGCAGCCCGGCCTCCAGCCGCGCCAGGTAGCTGGCCATCAGCGGCTGCACATAGGCATTGGCGACGGTGGTGGAGAAGCGCTCCCATTCGCGCATCTCGGGGCTGACTTCGCAGCTGAGCGAGATCGGCAGCTCGGGCCATTCGGCGCGGATGATCTCAGCGGCGCGCCGCTCATGCACCGGGTTCACGAAGCCATGGATGAAACCGATGGCGAGGCTCTGCACGCCCTCGGATTTCAGGAAGGGAATCCAGGCGCGGACGGCGTCCTCGTCCAGCGGCACCAGGATTTGGCCGGTGTTGTCCAGGCGCTCGGTCACCGGCAGGCGCCAGCGCCGCGGGACCAGCGGCTGCGGCAGCTCGATGTTCAGGTCGTACTGATCGTAGCGGCTCTCATTGCCAAGGGCCAGCACATCGCGGAAGCCCTCGGTGGTGATCAGCGCGGTCGGCGCTCCCTTGCGCTCGATCAGCGCATTGGTGGCGAGCGTGGTGCCATGGATCATCAGCGTGATGTCGGAAGGCCGCAGGCCCGCGCGGGCCAGCACCACGCGGACGCCTTCCAGCACGCCAAGCTCGGGCGCATGTGGCGTGGTGAGGACCTTGGCCGTCCAGCGCTGGACCTGATCCTCGCCCACCGTCGCCTCGATCGCGACATCGGTGAAGGTGCCGCCGATATCAACGGCCAGACGCGCGTTGCTCACGCTGCGTGGCTGATTCACGCCCTCGCTATCGCTCGGCCGATCAGACACGTTCACCACCCGCGCACCATCCCGCCATCGGTGCGCATGATGCTGCCCGTGATGTAGGCCGCCTGCTCGCTGCACAGGAAGGCCACCAGCGGGCCATATTCACCGGGCAGGCCATAGCGCCCGGCGGGGATCGTCTTGCTGCGCTCGGCGATCACCTCATCCACCGTCTTGCCCTGGCGCTTGGCAAGACTGGAGGCCGTCTCCAGCGAACGATCGGTGCGGATCGCGCCGGGCGCGACGATGTTGCAGGTGATGCCCTCATGCGCCACCTCGGCGGAGAGCGTCTTCATCCAGCCCATGATGCTGGCGCGCAGCGTGTTGCTCAGCACCATGTTGGGCAGCGGCTGCAGCATTCCGGTGCTGCCCACATTGATGATGCGGCCATATTTCCGCTCGCGCATGCCGGGCAGCAGGCGATTCGTGATCCGCACAGGCGAAAGCACGATACTCTGGAACCAGGTGCTGAGCAGCGCCTCCGTCACCTCCAGCGCCGGGCCGGGCGGCGGGCCGCCATGGTTCTGGATCAGGATGTCCACGCCGCCCATGGCCGCCACCGCGCCTTCGGCCAGCGCGTCCATCTGCTCGGGCTTCGAGACATCGGCCGGGATGCCGGTGCAGGAGGCCGCACCCGCCGCCACCAGCTCCTTGGCCGCCGCATCCAGGCTCGCCTGGTCGCGCCCGCTGATGACCAGCGCCGCGCCCTCGGCCGCCAGCGCATCCGCGATGGAACGCCCGAGGCCCTTCGAGGCCCCCATCACCAGCGCGCGCTTGCCCTTGAGCCCGAGATTCATGGTCCATTCCCCTGGAAAAAATCGTGCCTGACCCTGCCGCGCCGCGCCCCCTCTGGCAAGCCGCCGCGCGGCGGTTATGTTGCGCGTCCCCAGTGAATGACCAGGAACCGATCATGCCGAAGCCCGTGCTGCTCATCACCCGCAAGCTGCCCGACGCCATCGAGGCCCGCGCCGCGCGCGACTACGAGGTCCGGCTGAACCCCGATGACGCGCCCTGGTTCCGCGACGGCGCGGAGATCGCCAAGCGCGCCCAGGGTGCGGACGGCATCCTCTGCGCGGCGGGCGATCCGATGAACGCCGCAACCATCGCGGCCCTGCCCGCCTCGGTGAAGTGCATCGCGACCTTCAGCGTCGGCTACGACCACCTGGACGTGGCGGCCGCGAAGGCGCGCGGCATCACCTGCACCAACACGCCCGAGGTGCTGAGCTTCGCCACCGCCGAGACCGCGATGACGCTGATGCTCATGGCCGCCCGCCGCGCCGGCGAGGGTGAGCGCATGGTCCGCGCGGGCAAGTGGGAGGGCTGGGCGCCGACGCAGCTCATGGGTGTCACGCTCGAGGGCAAGAAGCTCGGCATCCTCGGCATGGGCCGCATCGGCCGCGAGCTCGCCGCCATGGCGCGCGGCTTCAGGATGGAAATCCATTACCGGGACATCAACCCGCTGCCGGCCGAGGCCGCACAGGGCGCCATCTACCACGACAATGACGACAGCTTCCTCAGCACCATCGACGTCATCTCCATGCATGTCCCGGGCGGCGATGCCACGCGCAAGTGGCTGAACGCCGAGCGCCTGGCCAAGATGAAGCCCGGTCACCTCGTCGTGAATTCCGGCCGTGGCGGCAGCGTGGATGACGCGGCGCTGGTCGCCTCGCTCACCTCCGGCCACACCCGCGCCGCCGGCCTCGACGTCTATGACGGCGAGCCCAAGGTGTTCCCGGGCTATTTCGTGCTTGAGAACGTGGCCCTGCTGCCGCATCTCGGCTCCGCCACCATCGAGGTGCGCGACGCCATGGGCCATCGCGCGCTGGAGAACCTCGACGCGGTGCTGATCCACAAGACGCCCGCGCCGCACGCCATCGGCTAGGCGCATCCGGCGGAAAGGCCGAGGGACGCGCAGATCTCGCGCCCCTCGCGCTCCGCCGCCGCGTCCGCATCGCGCAGCAGGTCGAGGAAGCCCTGCTCCGCCTCGCCCAGGCGGGGGCCGCGCAGGGTGAGGATGCCCGGGCGGATGCATACCCAGGGCTCTCGCCAGGGCAGCGTCACCACCTCGCCCCGCCGCAGCGCGCCGGCGGCGAGGCTGGCGGTCACCGCAGCCACCATTTCGGAATCAGCCACGAGGCGCAGCGCCACCGTCGGGCTTTCGTGCACCAGCGCGGGGAAGGCCGGATGGACCGCGCCGGCCTCGCGGGCCGCTTCCCGCGCCTTGAGCAGCGGCGCCTGCACCTCGCGCGGCGCGCGGCCGAGGAAGACGAGCGGATGCGCCATGATGGCGGCGAGCGTCACCCGCGGCAGCCGCGTGAGGGGGTGGCCCGGCCGCACCACGAAGAGCCCCGGCTGCGGCCGCAGCGCCTCCACCTCCAGCCCCGCATCGCTCTGGTGGCCGCGCAGGTCGAGCAGGCCGATCGGCGCCTCGCGTTCCAGCACGGCGCGCGCCACCTCGGTCCAGTTCGCGGCGGTGAGGCGCATCCGCACCTGCGGATACTGGCTGACCATCCGCCCCGCCGCGCTCAGCGCCAGGCCCTCCGCCAGGTAGCTGCCGGCGACGATGTTGAGGTCCCGCACCTGGCCGCCGCGCGCCTCGGCCAGATGGCGGTCGAGCCCGGCCATGCGCTCCAGGATGTCCCGCGCATCGGCCAGCACCGCGCGGCCGAGATCGGTCGTGATCGTGCCCCGGCCCGTGCGCTCGAAGAGCGGGCCGCGCAGCCGCGCCTCGATCGCGGCCAGCCCGCGCGTGACGGCGGAGGGCGCCATGGCCAGCGCGCGGGAGGCGCGCAGCAGGCTGCCATGCTCGTCAATGGCGATGATCAGGCGGAGGTCCCGGACATCGAGCATTTGCACCCTGAGCAATCGGAAATTGCCGAGCGATCATTACCCCCCAGTCGCGCTCCCCTGGCAAGCTCAATCCGGTGAGGACCACGCCGGATGAACCCTGACGCGAAGAAACGCGCGCGATGACCGAGACGCCGCCCGAGGGCATGCGCTGGATCCCCGGCGGCCGCTTCCGCATGGGCTCCGACCTGCATTACCCGGAGGAGAAGCCGGCACATGAGGCGCGGGTGGATGGCTTCTGGATGGACGCCACCACCGTCACCAACGCGGAATTCGCCGCCTTCGTCGCCACCACGGGCTACGTCACCGTGGCCGAACGCCCGCTCGACCCCGCGCAATATCCTGGCGCGAAGCCCGAATTGCTGGTGCCCGGCGCGCTGGTCTTCCACATGACCGACGGGCCCGTCGACACGCGCGACATCTCGCATTGGTGGCGCTGGACGCCGGGCGCGCAATGGCGCCGGCCGCATGGCCCAGCCAGCGACCTCGCCGGCTTCGAACAGCATCCCGTGGTGCATGTCGCCTTCGAGGATGCCGAGGCCTATGCGCGCTGGGCCGGCAAGGAGCTGCCCACGGAGGCCGAGTGGGAATTCGCGGCACGCGGCGGCCTGGATGGCGCGGAATTCGTCTGGGGCGATGAGCTGGCGCCCGGCGGGACGCATCTCGCCAACACCTGGCAGGGCCCCTTCCCCTGGCGCAACTTCGAGACGGATGGCTTCACCGGCACCGCGCCCGTCGCCTCCTACCCGGCCAATGGCTACGGCCTCCACGACATGGCCGGCAATGTCTGGCAATGGACGGCGGACTGGTTCGCCGCCCGCCACGCGGCCGACCCCGCCAAGCCCTGCTGCGCGCCGCAGAACCCTCGCGGCCCGGCGATGGCGGGCAGCTACGACCCGCGCCAGCCCGCCATCCGCATCCCGCGCCGCGTGGTGAAGGGCGGCAGCTTCCTCTGCGCGCCCAGCTATTGCCGCCGCTACCGCCCCGCCGCGCGGCACGCCCAGATGGTGGACACCGGCATGAGCCATATCGGCTTCCGCTGCATCCGCCGTCCCAAGAACCAGAACGGAGGAACCACATCATGACCGAGACCATCCGGCCCTCGCGCCGCAACATGCTGCTGGGCGGTGCCGCCGGCCTCGCCGCCACGGCGGCGCAGGGCGTGCAGCTCGCCCAGGCGCAAGCCCCCGCCCGGCCCGCCGCCGCGCCGCAGGGCCGCCCCAACATCCTGGTGATCTTCGGCGATGATGTGGGCTGGTCCAACATCAGCGCCTACAACATGGGGATGATGGGCTACCGCACGCCCAACATCGACCGCATCGCGCGCGAAGGCGCCATGTTCACCGATGCCTATGCCGAGAATTCCTGCACCGCCGGCCGCTCGGCCTTCATCACCGGGCAGAGCCCGGTGCGCACAGGCCTCTCCAAGGTGGGCCTGCCGGGCGCGGCCGAGGGCATGCGCGCGGAGGACCCCACCATCGCCGTGCTGCTCAAGGCCATGGGCTATGCCACCGGGCAATTCGGCAAGAACCACCTGGGCGACCGCGACGAGCATCTGCCCACCATGCACGGCTTCGACGAATTCTTCGGCAGCCTCTACCACCTGAACGCCGAGGATGAGCCGGAGAACCCCGACTATCCGCGCAACCCCGAATTCCGCCGCCAATACGCCCCGCGCGGCGTGCTGAAATCCTGGGCCAATGCGGACGGCACGCAGCGCATCGAGAACACCGGCCCGCTCACGATGAAGCGAATGGAGACGGTGGATGAGGAGTTCCTGGGGGCCGCGCTCGACTTCATGGACCGCTCGCACCGCGCGAACCGGCCCTTCTTCACCTGGTTCAACTCGACGCGCATGCATATCTGGACGCGGCTCAAGGAAGCCTCGCGCGGCGTCACCGGCCTTGGCGTCTATCCGGACGGCATGGTCGAGCATGACGGGCATGTGGGCCAGCTCCTGAAGAAGCTGGACGACCTCGGCATCACGCAGAACACCATCGTGCTCTACACCACGGACAACGGCGCCGAGGTGATGTCCTGGCCCGATGGCGGCTGCACCCCCTTCCGCGGCGAGAAGGCGACGGCCTGGGAGGGCGGCTTCCGGGTCCCCATGGCGATCCGCTGGCCCGGCCGGATCCAGCCCGGCCAGGTCATCAACGACATCTTCTCCCACCAGGACTGGCTGCCCACGCTGGTGGCCGCCGCCGGCGACCCCGACATCAAGCCCAAGCTGCTGGCTGGCCACCAGGCCGGGCGGCGCAGCTACAAGGTGCATCTGGACGGCTACAACCAGCTGCCCCTGCTCACCGGCAGCGGGCCGGCCGCGCGGCGGGAGATGTTCTACTTCACCGATGACGGCGACCTGGCCGCGCTGCGCTACGACCAGTGGAAGATCCATTTCCTGATCCAGGAGAACCATGGCCTGCGCGTCTGGGAGCGCGGTTTCACGACGCTGCGCATGCCCATGCTGTTCAACCTGCGCTCCGACCCCTTCGAGCGCGCGGATGAAAGCTTCGACTATGGCCGCTGGCGGGTGGAACGCGCCTTCGCCTTCGTGCCCGCGCAGCAATTCGTCGGGCAGTTCCTGGCCACCTTCCGCGAGTTTCCGCCGCGCCAGGCGCCGGGCAGCTTCAGCCTGGGCGATGCCATGTCCCGCCTGAGGACGGCCGCCGCCGGGCGGTGATTCTCGCGCGCCTTCGCGGCCCGGGCCGTGGGGGCGTGCCGAGCCGGCGGGCGCGCCTCACGGCGCCCGCCGGCCCCACAACGGAAGGAGGCCACCGATGCGCCTTGCCCGCCGTTCGCTCGCCGCCCTGTCGTTGGCCATCGCCCCGGCCCGGGCGCAGACGGACCCCCTGCCCTCCTGGCGCGAGGGCCCGCGCCGCCGCGCGATCCTCGACTTCGTCGCCGCCGTGACCACGCCGGGCACGGCGGATTTCGTGCCGCCGCCCGAGCGCATCGCCACCTTCGACAATGACGGCACGCTATGGGTGGAGCAGCCCGTCTACACGCAGCTCCTCTTCGCGCGGGATCGGCTGCGCGCCCTGGCGCCGACCCATCCGGACTGGGCGCAGGACGCGCTGCTCAACGCAGCGCTGGCGGGCGACATGCCGGCCGTGCTGGCCGGCGGCAGCGCGGGCATCCTCAGGCTGCTGGGCCTGGCGCTGGGGGGCCTCTCGCCCGATGCCGGCCGGCGGCTCGCGGCCGAATGGCTCGCCACCGCGCGGGATGCGCGCTGGGGCCGCCCCTACACCGCGCTGGTCTACCAGCCCATGCTGGAGGTGCTGGCCCTGCTGCGCGCCCATGGCTTCAAGACCTTCATCGTCTCGGGCGGGGGCGTGGAGTTCGTGCGCGCCTTCTCGGAAACCGCCTATGGCATCCCGCCGCACCAGGTGGTGGGATCGAGCTTCGCGCTCCAGCCGGGGCAGGCCGATGGCCGCATCACGCTGACGATGGAGCCGCGCGTGGATTTCGTGGATGACGGACCGGGCAAGCCGGTCGGCATCGCCCGCTTCATCGGCCGCCGCCCCATCGCCGCCTTTGGCAATTCGGATGGCGACTGGCACATGCTGCGCTACACGACGGAAGGCGCGGGACGGCGCCTCGGCATG
Source organism: Sediminicoccus sp. BL-A-41-H5 (assembly GCF_050632405.1). Classification (NCBI taxonomy): domain Bacteria; kingdom Pseudomonadati; phylum Pseudomonadota; class Alphaproteobacteria; order Acetobacterales; family Roseomonadaceae; genus Sediminicoccus; species Sediminicoccus sp. BL-A-41-H5. Next base: position 977,674 of record NZ_CP192601.1, read on the forward strand.
ATCATCCATCACGACGACGCCGCGCGCGAATACGCCTATGACCGGCAGAGCCATGTGGGCCGGCTGGCCCGCGGGCTGGATGACGCGCCGGCGCGGGGCTGGCACGTCGCCTCCATGCGGCAGGACTGGGCCCACATCTTCCCGGGGGCTTGAGCAGGAGAGACGAGATGAAGGTGATCGGACAGGCGCTGATGGACGGCGCCCTGGTGGTGCTGCCGCTCGGCGCCGTCGCGCTGCTGGTGCTGGGCATCGTGCACCGGCTGCAGGCGATGGCGGACCCGCTCTCCAGCACCTATGTCCACCCGGCCCTCGTCGCCGTGCTGCTCCTGCTGCTGCTCTGCGCGCTGGTGGGCGTGCTGGTGCGCTCGGCCACGGGCCGGCACGCGCGGCGGCTGCTGGAGACGGGGCTGCTCGAATGCATTCCGGGCTATCGCCTGGCCCGCGCCTTCGCCGCTGAAGGGCCGCTCATGGGCCCCGGGGGCGGCCAGAATGGCCGCTCCCTCCGCCCGGCGCTCGCGCAAATCGAGGAGGGGCTCTGCCCCGCCCTCGTCATGGATGAATTCGCCGATGGCCGGCTGATGGTCTTCGTTCCCGGCTCGCCCGCGCCCATGTCGGGCGCGATCTACATCTTCACGCCTGAAAAGGTGGAGCTGCTCGACGTGCCCCTCATGCCCTTCCTGCGCGGCATCTCCTCCTGGGGCCTGGGCCTGCGCGAGATGATCGAGGCCGAGGCCGCCCGGCGGCGGTGAGGGTCAGGCCGCCCGCACCTGCTTCAGGAACTCGGCCGATTTGTCGCGCAACAGCCCCGCCTGCTGCGCGAGATCGTTCGAGGCGTTCAGCACCTCGCCCGCCGAACGGCCCGTCTCGCCCGAAGCCGCGCGCACATCCTCGATGCGCCGCGCGACCGCGCCCGTGCCCTCCGCCACCAGCGCGGCGCTGCGGGCGATCTCGCGCGTGGCGGCTCCCTGCTCCTCCACCGCGGCGGCGATGGCGGCCGTCACCTCGTTCATGCGCTCGATGGTCGCGGTGATGGAGCGCAGCGCGCCCACCGCCTCGCCGGTGCTGCCCTGGATGCCGCCGATCTGGCCCGCGATCTCCTCGGTCGCCTTGGCGGTCTGCGCGGCGAGGCTCTTCACCTCGCTCGCCACCACGGCGAAGCCCTTGCCGGCATCGCCCGCCCGCGCCGCCTCGATGGTGGCGTTCAGCGCCAGCAGGTTGGTCTGGCCCGCGATGTCGCTGATCAGGCGCACCACATCGCCGATCTTGGCCGCCGCCTGAGCGAGGCCCTGCACCGTGCCGTCCGTCGCGCGCGCCTCATCCGCCGCTGCGCGCGCCACCTCCGCCCCCTCGGCCACCTGGCGCGTGATCTCGGCGACGCTCGCCGCCAGCTCCTCCGCACTCGCCGCCACGGCCTGCACATCGGCGCCGGCGCGCTGCGACACTTCGGAGACCGCCTCCGCCTCGCGGCCCGAAGTCTCGGCCGCGCCGGTCAGCGCGTGGGCGGATTGCTGCATCTGCCCGGCGGCGGCGGCCACCGCATCCACCACGCCGCCCATCTCCGCCTCGAAGCGGTCGGCCAGGCGGGCCTGGCCGGTGACGAGCTGCCAGCACAGCATGGGCCCGACATAGGCGCCGGCGCGGTCGCGGATCGCGGTGATGTTGAGGTCCAGCACCTCGCCGCCCGTGCTGATCCGCGCGCGGTGCGGCAGGCGGGTGCCATCGGCCAGCATCCCTGGCTGCAGCGCAGGGTCGCCGTCCAGGATCGAGACCTCCTGGCCCGTCAGGGCCTCGGCCTGCACCGGCAGCACATGCTCGATCCGCCGCATCAGTTCCCGCGCCTCGGGGTTCAGGTAGGTGATGCGCAGCTCCTCCTTCGGATCGGCCATCATGACGCCGAGCGGCATCTGCTCCAGCATCTGCTGCCGTGCGAAGGCCTGCGCCACCTCGCCCCGCAGCCCCTCCAGCGCGACGGCGATCTGGCCGATCTCGTCCCGGCGGTCCTGGTCGGGCACCGCGCGCGTGGTATCGCCCCCGGCGATCTCCCGGACCGCGGCGGCGATGCGGCCGAGCGGCGTGCCGATGGCGCGCGCCGTCAGCCAGCCGGAGATGGCGAGCAGGAGGGCAACGACCGCGCCGATGATCCACACGCTGCGCTCCAGTGACGCCATGGCCGCGCGGGCGGCGGCGGCGTTCTGCACCGCCTCGGCCTCCAGCGCCGCATTCGCCGCGCCCAGCGCCGTGGCCGTCCGTTCCCGGGCCGGCGTGTTGCGGGTGTTGCGCAGCTCCTGGATGCGGCTGGCCAGCGCCATCACCCCATCCGCCTGCTCGGCCAGGGCGAGGCCGGTCGTCGTCAGGCGCTCCATGTCGGCCTTCACGGGATCCGGCGCGGCGGAGGTGAGGCGGCGGGCATGCACCCGCGCCTGGGAGGCGGCGCGGCGGGTACGGGTGGCCGCCGCCGTGTCATCGGTGGCGAGGTAGCGCTGCAGGCTGAGCCGCACCTCGTTCACCGCCTGGACGAAGGTGGTCATGATGTCGCGCAGCTCATCGCGCGCATCGCCCTCGACGCCGAATTGCAGGTTGGCGGCGGCGGCCTCCAGCGCCTGGTCGAATTCGGCGAAGCGGGGGAAGAAATCGGCGTCGCGCTTCTGGATCAGCTCGCGCCGGGCCTCCACGGTGGCCCGCACGGCCGAGGCGAATTCGGCGAAATCGCGCTGCGTCGTCTCCAGCGGCGCGATGGCGGCGGCGGCGGCACTCTCCCGCGCCCGCGTCAGCGCCTGCGTCACGGCGGTCAGGCTCTCCTCCATCAGCGCCGCCTCGGCGGCCAGTCGCTGGGGCTGGTTGGCGAGCAGCGCGCCGCGCTGGGCGTTGTTCGCCTCCATCAGGTGACGTCCGGCCTCGAAGGCGGCGAAGCGTGCGGCGGCGGCGCGGCGCTCGGCCGCCTGCTGCTCCGTCACCATGGCATTCTCGCGCGTGACGAGGCCGATGAGCACGCCCAGCAGCAAGAGGGCGACGCCGGCGCTGAGGGCCAGTTTTCGGCCGACGGACAAATTCCGGAAGAAGCGCATGGGAAGGATTCTCCTTGTCCGTTCCAGTCTCCGGCATCGGCACTTAAGGTCCGGTGAACGCCCCCTCGACAGATCGGCGCCCCGCGCTCAATTTGCCGGCACCCCATCCGGAAGGCCGCGCCCCATGCTCTTCGACTTCGAAACCCTCCCCACCGCCGACCGCTACAAGCTCATCGTCTCGACCGTGGTGCCGCGCCCCATCGCCTGGGTGGTGAGCCAGGACGAGGCGGGCGTGGTGAACGCGGCCCCCTATTCCTTCTTCAACGCCTTCTCGGACGACCCCGTCGTCATCGGCATCGGCTGCGGGCCCAAGCCCTCCGGCGCCACCAAGGACACGCTGGCCAACATCAAGGCCGTGGGCGAGTTCGTCGTCTGCCTCGTGCCGCAGTCGCACCTGCCGCAGATGAACATCACCGCCACCGATTTCGGCCCCGAGGTGGATGAGCTGGAGGAGGCGAAGCTCACCAAGATCCCCTCCAGCAAGATCCGCGTGCCGCGCATCGGCGAGAGCCCGGTGGCGCTGGAATGCAAGACCTTCCAGCTGGTCCCCGTCGGCCACCACACCATCGTGCTGGGGCGCGTCGTCGCCATGCATGTCCGCGACGACGCGGTGATGGACGAAGCGAAGCGCTACATCGACACCCCCAAGCTCGACCTGGTGGGCCGCATGCATGGCCGCGGCTGGTACACCCGGACGACGGACCGGGTGGAGGTGCCGCGCATCAGCCTCGCCGAATGGGAAGCGGCCAAGAAGGGCTGACCGCCGCCCGGCTTTGCTGTAGGACTGCGCCGCAGATGAGAATGCGTCGCAACTCACCATGAGCGTCACCACCAGCGCAGCCCCCCTGGCCGCCGCCCCCGCGCGCCGTGTCCCTCTCTGGGCGCGGCTGACGCTCGGCGTGGCGGGGATCATCCTGCTGCCCATCGCCGCGGTGCTGGCCGCCGCCATCGCCCCCGCGGGCGAGGCCTGGCTGCACATCTGGCGCACCTCGCTGGCCGAGATGCTGGGCACCACCGCGGCGCTGGCGCTGCTGGTGGCGCTCATGGCGGGCAGCGCGGGGGCCATCACCGCCTGGCTCGTCACCGCCTGCGAGTTCCGCGGCCGTGCCTTCCTGCAGGTGGCGCTGCTGCTGCCGCTCGCCATGCCCGCCTATGTCAGCGGCTATGCCTGGACCTGGCTGATGGATGTGGCGGGGCCGGTGCAATCGAGCCTGCGTGGGGCCACGGGCTGGCGCTACGGCGACTACTGGTTCCCGGAGATGCGCAGCCTGCATGGCGCGGCCCTGGTGCTCGCCATGGTGCTCTACCCCTACGTCTACCTGCTCTGCCGTTCGGCCTTCCTCGCGCAGTCCACCTGCCTGGTCGAGGTCTCGCGCACGCTTGGCCATTCGCTCTCGCGCTGCTTCTGGCGGGTCGCGCTGCCGCTCGCGCGGCCGGCGCTGGTGGCCGGCCTCGCGCTCGTGCTGATGGAGACGCTCGCCGATTTCGGGACGGTGCAGCATTTCGGCCTGCGCACCTTCACCACCGGCATCTACGAGGCCTGGTTCGGCATGGGCGATCGCGGCGCCGCGAGCCAGCTCGCCGCCGCCCTGCTCTTCTGCGTGGCCCTGCTGCTGGCGCTGGAGCAGGCGAGCCGCGGCGGGCGGCGCTTCCACCCGATGACCACGCGCCACGCGCCCTTCCGGCCCGTGCAGCTCACCGGCTGGAAGGGCGCGCTGGCGGCGCTGGGCTGCGCCCTGCCGCTGCTGCTGGGCTTCGTCATCCCGGGCGGCGCGCTCTTCGCGCTGATGATCGAGGCGGGCGACCCGCTTTCCCCCTCGCGCTTCCTGCCGTTTCTCACGCATTCGCTGACGCTGGCGGCCATCACAGCGGCGCTCGCCGTGCTGCTGGCCGCCTGGCTGGCCTGGGCGGCGCGGCTTTATCCGAGCGCCACCGCGCGCTGGGCGAACCGGGCGGCGGGCCTGGGCTACGCCATCCCGGGCTCGGTCATCGCGGTGGGGACGCTGGTGCCCTTCGGCATCTTCGACAATGCGCTGGATTCCTGGCTGCGCGCGAGCTTCGGCGTGAGTTCCGGCCTGCTGCTCTCGGGCACCATCGCCGCACTCGTCTTCGCCTATCTCGTGCGCTTCCTGGGGGTCGCCCTCTCCTCCGTCGAGAGCGGGCTGGCGCGGCTCAAGCCCAGCTTCCAGGCGGCCGCGCGCTCGCTCGGCTGCGGCCCGGGCGAGGCGGTGTGGCGCGTGGAGCTGCCCCTTTCGCGCGGCGCGCTGCTGACGGCGGGAATCCTCGTCTTCGTGGACACGATGAAGGAATTGCCCGCGACGCTGATCGTCCGTCCCTTCGATTTCGACACGCTGGCGGTGCGCGTCTACAACCTCGCCTCCGACGAGCGGCTGGCCGAGGCCAGCACCTCGGCGCTGCTCATCGTTCTGGCCGGTCTGCTGCCGGTCTATGCGCTGACGCGGGCGATGAAGCGGAGCTAGAGCATGATGCGTTGAGGCGGAAACGCCGAAACGCTGAATCATCCTCTCAGTGAAAGGCTGGACCGCGCGCAGTGAACGCCTGCGAACGCAGCGCGGTCTAGGCCAGAAGTTCCGCGACGTGGCGGGCGATCATGCCCTCCTCGTCGGTGGGCACCACCCAGGCCGAGACGCGCGCGCCATCCGCGCTGATCCGCCCCTCCCCCGCCGCATTCCGCGCCGTATCGAGCGTCAGGCCGAGCCAGGCGCAGCCCACCGCCACCTCCGCACGCGTGGCCGCGTCGTTCTCGCCGATGCCGGCGGTGAAGACCAGCGCATCCAGCCCGCCCAGGGCCGCGGCCAGCGAGCCGATCTCGCGGAGGATGCGATGCACGAAGAGGGCGATGGCGTGGCCAGCCGCGGGCGCGTCGGAAGCCCGCAGCGCACGCATGTCGGACGAGATGCCGGAGACGCCGAGCAGCCCGGCTTCCTTGTAGATCAGCGCCTCCAGCGCGCGCGCATCCATCCCCTCGCTGTCCATCAGATGGATCAGCACACCCGGGTCCAGCGCGCCGCAGCGCGTGCCCATCATCAGCCCGTCGCAGGCGGTGAAGCCCATGGTGCTGGCGATGCTGCGCCCGCCCCGCATGGCGCAGAGGCTCGCTCCATTGCCGAGATGCGCAACGATGACGCGCGCATCCGCGAGGCCCAGCGCAGGCAACCGCGTCGCGATGTATTCGTAGGAGAGGCCATGGAAGCCGTAGCGGCGGATGCCGGCCTCCGTCATGCGGCGCGGCAGGGCGAATTCCTGGACCAGCGGCGCCTGGCTGCGATGAAACGCCGTGTCGAAGCAGGCCACCTGCGGCAGCCCGGGCACGAGCTCCGCCAGCGCGCGGATGGGGGCCAGGTTGTGCGGCTGGTGCAGCGGCGCGAGCGGCGAGAGGGTGGCCAGCCGCTCCAGGATGGCGGGCGTCACCATGACCGGCCCCGCGAAATCCAACCCGCCATGCACCACGCGATGCCCGGCCGCGAGGACCCGCGCGCCGCCCAGCGCCTCGCGCTCCAGGGCCAGCATCTCGCCAATGGCGCGGGCATGGTCGAAGCCCTCGGCCGGCCAGTCGCGTTCCAGCACCGTCTCGCCGGCCGCGTCGCGCAGGCGCAGGCGCGGCGCGGTCCCGATTCCCTCGATCAGCCCGCGCAGATGCGCGGCGAAGGGCGGGCGCGTCTCATGCAGCCCGAACTTGATGCTGGAGGAGCCGGCATTCACCACCAGGAAGAATTCAGCCATCCCTCAGTCGCCCAGTGCGCGCGCCGGCATGGTCCGCCGCCCCGCTGCCACCAGCGCCGCGATGGCGCAGGAGGCGATGCGCGTCACCTGGCTGTCGGCCCGGCTCGTCAGGATGATCGGCACCCGCGCGCCGACCACGATGCCCGCCGCCTGCGCCCCGGCCAGGAAGGTGAGGCTCTTGGCCAGCATGTTCCCGGCCTCGAGGTCGGGCACGATCAGCACATTGGCGCGGCCCGCCACGGGCGAGACGATCTTCTTGATCGCCGCCGCATCCGGATCGATGGCGTTGTCGAGCGCCAGCGGCCCGTCCAGCACGCCGCCCGTGATCTGCCCGCGATCGGCCATCTTGCACAGCGCCGCAGCCTCGATGGTGCTGGGCACGGCCGGGTTGACCGTCTCCATCGCCGAGAGGATGGCGACCCGCACCTGTTGGAAGCCCAGGGCATGCGCGAGGTCTATGGCGTTCTGCGTGATGTCCGCCTTCTCGGCCAGCGTGGGCGCGATGTTCACCGCGGCGTCGCTGATGATGAGCGGATCGGGATGGCCGGGCACATCCATCACGAAGCAGTGGCTGACGCGGCGCTTGGTGCGCAGCCCTTCCCTCGCCACCACCGGGCGCATCAGCTCATCCGTGTGCAGGCTGCCCTTCATCAGCGCCTCGGCCCGGCCCTCACGCACGAGGCCGACGGCGATCTCGGCCGCGGCGTCGCTGTGCGGCGCGTCCACCTGCTCGATGCCGTCCAGGCTGACACCGGCGGCCTGCGCGGCCGCCGCGATCTTCGCCTGCGGCCCGACCAGGATCGGCATGATGATGCCCGCCTGCATCGCCTCGATGGCGCTCAACAGCGAGGTCGCGTCGCAGGGATGCGCGACGGCCACGCGGGTCGGCGGCAGCTGCGCGCAGGCGGTGATCAGGCGGTCATAGCGGGAGGTCATGCGATGTCTCAGGCAACGATGCTGGCGCCCTCTCAGGCGACGATGTTGGCGCCGCCATCCACATAGATGGTGCCCCCCGTGACGCGCCGCGCATAGGGAGTGGCGAGATAGGCGCAGGCGAAGCCCACATCCATGATGTCGGCCAGTTCGCCCATCGGCGCGCGCTCGGCCGCTTCCGCCAGCAGCAGCTCGAAATCCTTGAGGCCCGAGGCGGCGCGCGTCTTGAGCGGCCCGGGCGAGATCGCATGCACGCGGATGCCCTGGGGTCCCAGCTCATGCGCGAGGTAGCGGCAGGAGGCCTCCAGCGCCGCCTTCACCGGGCCCATCACGTTGTAGTTGGGCACGACGCGGGCCGCGCCGTAATAGCTCATCGCGAACATGGAGCCGCCCTCGGTCATCAGCGGCGCCGCCAGCTTCGCCATGCGGACGAAGGAATGGCAGGAGATGTCCATGGCCTTCGCGAAGCCCTCCGCCGAGCAGTTCAGCAGGCCGCCCTGGAGGTCCTCCTTCGGCGCGAAGGCGATGGAATGCACCAGGATGTCGAGGCGGCCCCAGCGGCGGGTGATCTCCTCGAAGACCGCCTCCAGCTGGCCGGGCACGGAGACATCGAGGGGTGCCAGGATCTCCGCCCCCAGCGCCTCGGCATGCGGGGCCACATGCGGCCGCGCCTTCTCGTTCAGGTAGGTGATGGCAAGATCGGCGCCCAGCTCCCGGAACGCCTTGGCGCAGCCATAGGCGATGGAGTGCTCGTTCGCGACGCCGACGACCAGCGCGCGCCGGCCCTTGAGGACCGGGCTCGGGGGGGCCTGCATCAGCCGCGCCCCCGCGGGCGGCGCGGCCCGGGCGCGGGCGTTGCGGCCTTGCGCGGACGGGCCGTGCGGGGCAGCGCGGCGCGCTTGGGCTCCGGTGGCGAGGGCTCCGGCTTGGCGAACCGGGGCGCGGGCGATTCCAGCGCCGGCGTCGCCGCGCCGAACATGGCGGCGAGCGCTTCAAGCCGCGCCTGCCCCTCCGCGGAGAGCGCGCCCTGCGCCAGCACCACCGCGCGCAACGCGGCGAAGGCCTTGGCGCGCAGCGCGGCATCCTGGGGCAGCAGCTCCGGCAGGGTCGCCAGCGCGCGCGCCTCATCCATGCGGAGCAGCTGCGCCTGGTCGCGCACCAGCTCGCGGAATTGCGGCAGCGTGAGGCGGATCTCGCGCGGCTGGGCCGCACGCAGCGCCTCGATGACATGCGCCGCGCGTTCATCGAAGCCGCGCTCGCCACGCAGGACATGGATCAGGCCGCGCAGCATCGCCTCGGGCAGCCCGCCCTCGGCCATGCGGCGCGCGAGGGCGGCGGCGGCGCGTTCGGCCGCAGCCTCGCGCACCAGATCCCGCGCCACGCGGCGTCCCGTGCGGCCCGTCTCGGCGCCCAGGCCCACCAGCGCCTGCAGCAGCGGCGAGCCGTAGGTGGAGAGGAAGACCGCCTCCTTCATCGCGTCACGCGCGTCGCGATACGCATCCAGCGCGCGCACCACGCCATCGGAGAATTGGCGCTCCATCGCCAGCAGCGGATTCTCCGGCTCCACCGGCCGGCGATCCTGGCGCACCGCCTCGGCCATCGCGGGAAGGGCGGCGAGGAATGGATTGCGGCTCGAAAACATCCCGAAGCGCAGGCGGTGCGGATGCAGCGCCCGCAGCGCTTCCGCCGATTGCGGCGTGCTCATCGCGCGCAGGGCGGGGGCCATGAACTGCGCGTAGAGACCGCGATTGATCTCGGAGACGCGCGCCACCGTCTCGAAGCGCCGCTGGTCCGCCGCGTCGTTGCCGCCCATGGCGCGCAGATCGTCCAGGCCGCGCCCCTCCAGCCGGAACAGGTATCTGCCCTGGATCAGCTCGGGGTTCGCCGTGTCCTCGTCCACCTCGGTGATCACCGCCTCGTAGAGGCCGGGCGGCAGCATCTCGATCATGTCCATGCAGTTGGTGAAGCGGCCATGCTCGCGGCTCGCCACCTGCCCGGAGACGAAGATGCCGAGATGCCCGATCGTCTGGTGCACGGTGTAGACGACCGTCTGACCGGCCGCGCGCAGCTCCTCATCCGTGTCGTAGAGGTCGGTCAGCCAGCCCAGCGCCTGCTGCGGCGGCGTGATGTCATCCCCCCAGGAGCAGAAGACGATGATCGGCCCGCCGATGTTGCGCAGGTCCATCCGCCGCCCGTCGCGCGCGGTGATGGCGGCGGCCGAGAGCTTGTTGCCGATGAAGAGCTCATCCACGATGAACTGCATCTCCTCGGCGTTCAGCGTGACGGGGTTGCCCCACCAGCTCTCGAAATCGAGGAAGCGCGCGGCCTCCGTGTCCACCTTGGAATAGAGGCTGTAGAGCTTCTTCCACCAGGTATTGGCCGGGTTCAGCCCCTCGAAATTGGCGATGAGGTTGGCGCCGTCGAAGACGCCATGACCGAGGTCGCCGCTCATCGCCGTGAGCCAGCTGCCGCCATAGAGGCCGCCCGTGTAGCGCATCGGGTTCTTCCCCCGCACGCCCGCCCAGTAGGAGAGCGGCGCGCCAGCCAGCAGGATGGGGCCCGGGAGCTCGGGGTTGAGGCTCGCCATCATCATGACCTGCCAGCCCGCCTGGCAATTGCCGATCAGGCACGGCCTGCTCTCCGCCTCCGGGTGGCGGGCGATGACGGTCTCGACGAAATGCGCTTCCGCCGCGCAGACATCCTCGATCGTCTGGCCGGGCACGGGGTCGGGCAGGAAGCCCACGAAATAGCAGGGATGCCCGGCAGCGAGTGCGACGCCGATCTCGCTCTCCTGCTTCATGCCGCCGATGCCCGGGCCATGGCCCGCGCGGGGGTCGAAGACGATGAAGGGGCGCTTGGCCGCGTCCACCGTCACACCCTTCGGCGGCACGATGCGGACCAGGCCATAATTCACCGGGCGGGCAAGCTGGCGGCCATCCACCAGCACCTCCACCTCGAAGGTGAGGACGTGCGGCGCGGTGGCGCGCGCGCGCTCGATCTGGTTGTCGCCGCGCTGCCGCAGCGCGTCGAGGGTGAGGATGGCGCGCTGCGCCGCATCCAGCCAGTAATCCTGGATGGCGCCGAAGGGCCAGAAGATGGGGGGCGCGTCTGGACGCGGGGGAAGATCATCCGGCATGGCTGGCTCCTCGCTCGGCACCCCGAGGGGCGCCGAGGAGGGTTTTCACCCAGCCCATGCTGCGATGCAACATAAAAGCCGTGGGAAGGCTCAGCCGTGCTGTTCCGGGGCGGCCGCGCTGTTGAGCTGGATGTAGTTCTCGAGCCCCATCTGGCGGATCATGTCGAACTGCGTCTCGAGGAAATCCTCGTGCTCCTCCTCATTGGCGAGGATGGCCTTGAGCAGGTCGCGGCTCACATAGTCGCGCACGCCCTCGCAATGGGCGATGCCCTCGCGCAGGTCCGCGAGGGCCTTCACCTCCAGCTTGAGGTCGCATTCCAGGACCTCCTTCACATTCTGGCCGATGAGGATGGGGTTCAGCCGCTGCACATTGGGCAGGCCGCCGAGGTAGAGGATGCGCTTGATGAGGTCATCGGCGTGCTTCATCTCCTCGATGCTCTCGGCGTATTCGTGCTTGGCGAGCTTGGTGACACCCCAGTCATCCAGCATGCGGGCATGCAGGAAATACTGGTTGATGGCCGTCAGCTCGTTGGTGAGCTGGATGTTCAGGTGCTCGATGACCTTGGGGTCGCCCTTGGGCATGCGCTGTCCTTCGTTCCTGTTTCAGCCCCTGGTTGAGCCTTCCTTCAAAATTTGCACAATCGTGGGCGCGCAGCAACCACATTGCGCGCGGCCGCCGCAGCAGGCGTAGACCTCGGCCGGGCGGGATGCGCCCTGCGCGATGGCGGCCCGCACGTCGCCATCGCTCATGCCATTGCAGAGGCAGATCACCATGGCCCCGCGCCCTCCCGGGCGACCATCAGCGCCAACCCGCCCGCTGCATGATCCGCAGCGCCTCGGGCGAGAGCGCGCCGATGCGCGCGGCGTTCAGCTGGTCCTGCTTGAAGGCCCCGAGGCCGCGCAGGAAGGCGCTGGGCTGGGCGTCGGCCACCACCGGATATTCGCTGTTGCCGTCGGCGAAGATGGACTGCGCCGCCTGGCCGCTCATGTATTCCAGGAAGGCCACCGCCGCCTCGCGGTTCGGCGCGGTGCGGACGACGCCCGCGCCCGAGATGTTCACATGCGTGCCGCGGTCACCCTGGTTCGGGAAGAGCACGGCCATCTTCTCGGCGATGGCGCGATCCTCGGCGCGCTGCGACCGCGCGAGGTTGCCCAGGTAATAGGTGTTGGAGATGGCAAGCCGCCCCTGCCCGGCGGCGGCCGCGCGGATCTGGTCGGTGTCGCCGCCGGCGGGCGGGCGGGCCAGGTTGGCGGCGATGCCGCGCGCCCAGGCCTCGGTCGCCTCGGCGCCATTGGCGGCAAGCATGCTCGCCGTCCAGCCGATCGAGTAGATGTTGCCGGAGGAGCGCGTGACCACCATGCCGCGATATTCCGGCTTGGCGAGGTCCTCGTAGCGGGTGAGGCCGGCGGGCAGGCCGATCGTCTTGTCGTACATCACGACGCGCGCACGCATCGAGAAGCCGAACCAGTGCCCGTCAGGGTCGCGCAGATGGGCCGGGATGCGGCTCTGGAGCACGGCGGAATCCACCCGCTGGAGCACGCCCGCCTCCTGCGCGCGGGAGAGGCGGCCGGCATCCACGGTGATCAGCACATCGGCCGGGCTATTGGCACCCTCGGAGCGGATGCGCTCCAGCAGCTGGTCGGCATTGGCCTCGATCAGGCGGATGCGGACGCCGCTCTGGCGGGTGAAGCCGTCATACAGCTCCCGATCAGTGTCGTAGTGGCGGGAGGAATAGAGGCTCAGCACCCGCTCCTGCGCGCGGAGCAGGGCGGGCGTGAAGAGGGAGGCGGTGGTGGCGGCGAGCAGGCTGCGGCGGTGCATGGCGTTCCCTGTGGGTGGAGGTGTCTGGGCGCTGGTTATCGCAACTGAGAACCACTCGCAAGTCTATTTGCGAATGTTTCGCAACTGGAGCCATGATGCGCCGCAACGCCCCTCCCCCACCTTGATCGGGATCAACCGGCCGCTGAGCCCGGCGCCAGCCCGCGCAGGAATGTCGCGCGCTGGCCTGCACCCGCCATCAGGAACACATGGTCCGAACCGCCCAGGATGAAGCGCGCGCCAAGCGCGATGTAGTCGCGCGCCACCACCTCGTCATACACACCCCCCATGCCCAGCACCTTGCCGTGCCGCGCACAGGCCGCCGCCACGCTCGCGTAAGCCGCGCGCACGCGAGGGTGGCCGATCTGCCCGGGGATGCCCATGGTGGCGGTGAGGTCGCTCGTGCCGAACATCAGCACGTCCACGCCCGGGATGGCGGCGATGGCGTCGGCGTTCGCCACGCTCTCCTCCGTCTCCACCATGCAGGCGATCAGCACCTGCTCGTTGCTCTCGCGCTGCGCCGTCGCCGCATCGGGCGCCTGGAAGCCGTAGAGGATGGGCGGGCCGCCCCAGCTGCGCATGCCCAGCGGCGGAAAGCGGAAGGCCTCCACCACCCGCTTCGCCTCGGCCACCGTGTCCACATGCGGGACGACGACGCCCATGGCGCCATTGTCGAGGCAGCGCGTGCCCTCGAAGAGCGCGTCCTTGCAGCAGCGCACGATGGGCGTGCAGCCCTGGCCGAGTGCGGCCATGGAGATCTGCGCCGCGTCATCCACGCTCATCGCGCCGTGCTCCATGTCGATGAAGAGCCAGTCGAAGCCTGTGGCCGCCCCGAGCGCGCCGACCGCCGAGCCGCGCAGATGATGGACGCCGAAGCCGATGGCGAGACCGCCCTCGGCCAGGCGCTGCTTGGCGAGATTTTTCACGATGGGCATGGATGACCTCCCTTGGGTTTGCGCCCAGCGCATCACGCGGGGTGCCGGGGGTCAACCAGCGCTCACCGGGCGGCGATGCCCACGATCTCCACCTTCGCGTCGCGCGGCAGGCGCGCCGCCTGCACCGTGGCGCGGGCCGGCGGATTGGTCGGGAAATAGGTGGCATAGACCGCGTTCATCCGCGCGAATTCGTTCAGATCCGCCATGAAGACGGTGGTGCTGACGATGTCGCTCATGCGGAAGCCGGCCGCCTCCACCACGGCCTTGAGGTTGTCCAGCACGCGGCGGGTCTCGGCCTCGATGCTGCGATCGGCGATCATCTGGTTGGTCGCCGGGTCGAGCGCGATCTGGCCCGCGAGATAGAGCGTGTTCCCCACCCGCAGCGCCTGGCTGCAGGGGCCGATGGCCGCGGGGGAATTGGGCGTCGAGATCACCTGCGGCTGCGCCAGCGCGGGGCTGGCGAGGGCGAGAAGCACAAGGCCGGCGCGGATCAGCATGGCGGTCTCCGTGGCGGGGCTGCCAGCCTAGGGACATCCGCGCCCGCGATTCAACGCCTGATCAGCGCCTCCAGCGTCTCCAGCCGGTCCGCCTCGGCCGCGGGCTTGTCACGGCGGATGCGGGCGATGCGCGGGAAGCGCAGCGCCACGCCGGATTTGTGGCGCGGCGAGTATTGCGCGGCGTCGAACTCCACCTCCAGCACCAGGGCCTTTTCCACCTCCCGCACCGGGCCGAAGCGGGCCGTGGTGTGGTCGCGGATCCATTTGTCGAGGAAGGCGAGCTCGGCATCGGTGTAGCCGGAATAGGCCTTGCCGATGGGCACGAGCTCATCCCCGCGCCAGAGGCCAAAGGTGTAGTCGGAATAGAAGCTGCTGCGCTTGCCGTGGCCCCGCTGCGCATACATCAGCACCGCGTCCACGTTCAGCGGATCGCGCTTCCATTTCCACCAGGGGCCCTTCACGCGGCCGGGCGAATAGACGCTGTCGCCGCGCTTGAGCATCAGCCCCTCGATGGAGGCGGCGCGGGTGCCGGCGCGGATCTCGGCCAACTCCTCCATCGTGCCGAAGCCGATGAGCGGGGAGAGGTCCATGCGGCTCGGCGCTTCGCGCGCGAACCAGGATTCAAGCCGCGCGCGGCGTTCATCGAAGGGCAGCGCGCGCAAATCCGTCTCGCCCTCGAACAGCAGGTCATAGAGGCGCACATGCGCGGGGTGGTCGCGCAGCATCTTCGCCGTGACGCTCTTGCGGTTCAGGCGCTGCTGCAGATCGCCGAAGGGGGCGACCTCACCCTCCCGCATCACCAGCAACTCCCCATCGGCCACGCCGTGGAAGCGCATCGCCGCGAGGATCTCGGGGAAGGCAGCGGAGATATCCTCGCCCGAGCGGGACCAGATGCGCGCCCCGCCGGGCCCCGCCGTGAGCTGCACGCGGATGCCGTCCCATTTCCACTCGGCGCGCCAATCGGGCGCATGGAGCTTGGCGAAATCCGCCTCCTCCAGCGGATGCGCCAGCATAAGGGGGCGAAACACAGGCGCGCCATTCGGGTCGGGCCGCGGCCCCTGCCCTTCCAGCCAGGCGAAAAGCGGCAGGTAGGGTGGTGCGACGCCATGCCAGACCTCCTCGATCTCGCCTAGTTCGACGCTGGCCCATTCCGCCAGCGCCGCCTTGGCGAGCCGCGCCGAGGCGCCGACGCGCAAGCCACCGGTGATGAGCTTGATCAGCGCGAGCCGCGCGCCGGACTCCAGCGAATCCAGCCATGCGGCGATGAGGCCGGGCAGCGCGGCCTTCGGCGCCGTCTCCAGCGTCTGGATCACCTCGGCCAGGCCCGGCGGCGGCGCGTTGCGACGGTCGCCCTCCGGCCAGAGCAGCGCGATGGTTTCGGCAAGATCGCCCACGTAGTCGTAGCTCAGCGCAAACAGCGTCGCGTCCGTGCGCTCGGCGATGAGTTCGCGCAGCAGCGCGGGCTTGGCGGTGCGCAGGCTGAGTTCGCCCGCCAATGCGGCGAGGCCGATGCCGCGATCCGGGTCGGGCTGGCCCGCGAACCATTGCCGCAGCAGCGCCAGCTTGCCGTTGCGCCCGGGCGTGAAGAGCAGCCGCTCCAGCAGCTCCGCGAAGGCTTCGAGGCTGCCGCTCATTCCTCTTCTCCCTCGCCGCGGCCCACCAGGTGCAGCGCGCGGCCTCGGATGCCACGGCTTGCGAGCGCATGGATCAGCGCCTCCTCCCGCCCATGCGTCACCCAGACCTCGCCGGCTTCCACCTCGGTGCAGGTGGCGAGCAATTCGGGCCAATCGGCATGGTCGCTGATCACCATGGGCAGCTCCACGCCGCCCTGCCGGGCGCGCTGCCGCACGCGCATCCAGCCCGAGGCGAGACAGGGGATGGGATCCGAGAGCCGCCGCGCCCAGCGATCGGCGATGGCGGAGGGGGGCGCCAGGACGATGGCGCCGGCCAGGCGCTCCTTCCCCGCCACCGTGGCCTGTGTGAGGGGCCCGAGCGGCACGCCCAATTCCTCATAGAGCGTGCAGAGCTTCATCAGCGCGCCATGCAGCGGAATGGGCGCATCCCACCCGGCTTCGCGCAGCAGCGAGATCAGCCGCTGCGCCTTGCCGAGCGCATAGCAGCCGATGACATGCGTGCGGCCGGGGAAGAGCGCGACGGAGCGCAGCAGCCGCGCGATCTCCTGCCCCGCGGGCGGGTGGGTGAAGACGGGCAGAGCGAAGGTCGCCTCGGTGACGAAGACGTCGCAGCGCTCTGGTTCGAAGGGCGCGCAGGTCGCGTCAGGACGGCGCTTGTAGTCGCCGCTGACCACGGCGCGGGAGCCCTGCCATTCCAGGCACACCTGCGCCGAGCCCAGCACATGCCCGGCCGGGCGCAGCCAGAGCTTCACGCCGTTGATGCCGAGCACCTCGCCATAGGGGAGCGCCTGCTGCGTGGCGCCGGCGCGATCCTCGCCCATGCGGGCGCGCATGATGGCCAGCGTCTCCTTGGTGGCGAGGACATGGGTGTGGCCGGGGCGCGCATGGTCGCTATGGCCATGGGTGATGACCGCGCGCTCCACCGGCCGCACCGGGTCCACGAAGAAGCCGCCCGGCTCGCAGAACAGGCCATCGGGCGTCACGCGCAGCCAGGTTTCGGGATGGGGGGGCATTCGGACTTCACCTCGGGAGATCCACCCCATATAGCTGGGGTGCCGTGAGAACAATGCCAGAACTCTTCACGCGCTGGTTCGCCGGGCGCGGCTGGGCGCCCAGGGCGCATCAGCTCGACATGCTGGAAGCCGCGCGCGCGGGGCATTCCGCCCTGCTGATCGCGCCGACCGGCGGCGGCAAGACGCTGGCGGGCTTCCTGCCCTCGCTCATCGCCTTGCATGAGAACCCGCGCGAGGGTCTGCACACGCTCTACATCTCGCCGCTCAAGGCCCTGGCGGTGGATATCGCGCGCAACCTGGAGGCGCCCATCGCCGAGATGGGCCTGCCCATCCGCGTCGAGACCCGCACGGGCGACACGCCCGCCAATCGCCGCGCCCGGCAGCGCGCCACACCGCCGCATATCCTGCTGACCACGCCGGAGAGCCTGACGCTGCTGCTCTCGCTGCCCGATGCGGGCGAGATCTTCGGCAGCCTCGCCGCCATCGTGGTGGATGAGGCGCATGCGCTGGCCGGCACCAAGCGCGGCGACCAGTTATGCCTCTGCCTCTCGCGCCTCGCCACGCTGGCCCCGGATGCGCGGCGCGTCGGCCTCTCCGCCACGGTGAACCACCCCGAGGCGCTGCGCGCCTGGCTCTCGCCCACCGCGCGGGCCGAGGATGTGGCGCTCATCCGCGCGGCCGGCGGCGCGCCGCCGCAGTTGGGCGTGCAGTTGCCGGAAGGCCGCCTGCCCTGGGGTGGGCATATGGGCCTCGATTCCGCGCCCGAGATCCTGGCCCGCATCGCGGCGGCGCGCGTCACCATCGTCTTCGTGAACACCCGCGCCCAGGCCGAGCTGATCTTCGCCGCGCTGTGGAAGATCAACGAGGATTCGCTCCCCATCGCCGTGCATCACGGCAGCCTCACGGTCGAGCAGCGCCGCAAGGTCGAGGCGGCGATGGCGGCCGGCAAGCTGCGCGGCGTGGTCGCCACCTCCTCGCTCGACCTCGGCATTGACTGGGGCGATGTGGACCAGGTGATCCAGGTGGGCGCGCCCAAGGGCGTCTCCCGCCTGCTGCAGCGCGTGGGCCGCGCCAATCACCGGATGGATGAGGCGAGTGCGGCCATGCTCGTCCCCGCCAACCGCTTCGAGGTGATCGAATGCGCGGCCGCGCTGGAGAGCATCGCCGCAGGCGAGCTGGATGGCGAGGAACCGCGCCCCGGCGGGCTCGACGTGCTGGCGCAGCATATCCTCGCCATGGCCTGCCATGCGCCCTTCCGGCCGGATGACCTCTACGCCGAAGTCACCCGCGCCGGCGCCTATGCCGAACTCAGCCGCCGCGATTTCGACGATGTGCTGCGCTTCGTCGAGGATGGCGGCTATGCGCTCGCCAATTACGAGCGCTGGCGGCGGCTCTTCCGCGATTCCGAGGGCCTCGTCCATGTGCGCGGCACGGCCGTGGCCCGCCAATTGCGCCTGAACCTGGGCACGATCGTCGAACTCCCGCTCATGAAGGTGAAGCTGCGCGGCGGGCCCATCCTGGGCGAGGTGGAGGAATGGTTCATCTCCACCCTCTCACCGGGCGATACCTTCCGCTTCGCCGGCCAGGTCCTCTGCTATGAGGGCATCTCGGGTGTGACGGCCGAGGTCTCGCGCGGCGGCGGACGGGAGCCGCGCGTGCCCACCTATGGCGGTGCCCGCATGCCGCTCTCCACACACCTCGCGGACCGCGTGCGCGGCATCCTGAGCGACCCCACCCACTGGGCCATGCTGCCCGAGAGCGTGCGCGAATGGCTCGGCATGCAGCGCTTGCGCAGCGAATTGCCGAGCGCCGACGGCCTGCTGGTCGAGACCTTCCCGCGCGGCGGGCGCTGGTATCTGGTGGCATATTGCTTTGAGGGGCGCCTCGCGCACCAGACGCTCGGCATGCTCGCGACCCGGCGCATGGAGCGGCTGGGCTGGGCGCCGCTCGGCTTCGTCGCGACCGATTATATCCTCGCCTGCTGGACCGCCTTCGAGCCGGGCGACCCCGCGGAACTCTTCATCGAGGATCTGCTGGGCGAGGATCTGGAAGATTGGATGGCGGAAAGCTCCATGCTCCGCCGCACCTTCCGCAACATCGCCACCATCGCGGGCCTGCTCGAGAAGCACCATCCGGGGCAGGAGAAGAACCGCCGCCAGATGAGCGTCAGTTCCGACCTCATCTACGACGTGCTGCGCAAGCATGAGCCCGACCATATCCTGCTCCGCGCCACCCGGGCCGAGGCCGCGCATGGCCTGACGGACATCCGCCGCATCGGCGCCATGCTGGCCCGCGCCAAGGGCCGCATCCGCCACCGCGGGCTCGACCAGGTCTCGCCACTCGCCGTGCCGGTCATGCTGGAGATCGGCCGCGAATGGGTGGCGGGCGATGCGCAGGAGGCGCTGCTGGCCGAGGCCGCGGCGCTGGTCGAGGAAGCGACGGGCGGGCTTGAGAGCTTCGAGGAACCGCTGTTCGAAGCCGGCGAGCCGCCGCCCGAGCCGCGCCCCCGCCGCCCGCGCGAGCGAAGGCGGCGTTAGGGCAGCCCCGGCGCGCGCATCCGGAGCAGCGCCATGCGCGTCACCACCGCACCCGAGACGGTGACGAGAACGGCCAGCAGAACCTCCTCCCGCTCGATCACCGCGCTGCGCCACTCGAGCCAGGAGGCGAGGAGGAAGCTCCAGATCAGCGCCACCTCGCCATAGAAGCCGGTCTTGAGGTTGGGCACGTCGCCACCGCCGCGGATGATGTCGCGGATGATGCCGCCACCCGCCCCGGTGATGGCGCCGAGCAGCGGCCCCCAGAGCCAGAGCGGCCCCGGCGTGCCGACCGCGACGGCGACGCCCACCACGCTGAAGGTGCCAAGCCCGATCGCGTCCGCGAGGTCGAAGAGGCGCTCGCGCCAGGCTCGCCCGAGGCTGGGGGGCGCGAGGCGCGGCAGGGCGGCCGCCACCCGCCCCACCGCATAGGCCAGCAGCACGGTGCCCAGCACCAGCTGCAGATAGACCGGGCTGCTCATCACGCCGATCGGATGCCGGCCCACCAGCAGGTCGCGCAGCACGCCGCCGCCGACGGCCGTCGTCGCGGCCAGGATCAGCGCGCCGAACAGGCTGTAGCGCCCGGACCGCGCCGCGAGATAGCCGGCCAGCGCGCCCGCCAGCGTGCCGATCACCTCCAGCACGAAGAACCAGCGCGAATTGAGCGTGAGGCCCAGCAGCACGGGCGCACGGAAGCGCACGGCGATCTTGTCGAGCGTGCCATCGGCGCGCAGCGCGGCGATGGCGGCGTCGAAGGCGACCACCGTCGCTTCGGGCACCTCCCGGCTGAACATGAGGTGCAGCGGGATGAAGAGACGCAGATGGCGGTTCTCCTCCACCGCGCGCGGGGCGGCGCTGGCGGCGACCAGGGCGGCCGCGCTCAGCCGCTCCGCCAGGAAGCCGTCAATCTCGCCCGCCAGCAGAAGGCGCAGGTTGGCGGCGTCATCGCCACTGCGCCGCACCCGCGCGCCCCGCGCGGGATCGGCCAGCCAGGCGTCCAGCGCCGCGTCGCCATAGGAATAGCCGGCGATGACGCCGATGCGGAACTCCGAGTTGCGCAGATGCGCGAGCAGGCCCGGCGCGTCGAAGGCGCTGGGCGGCGCCCCGCCCTCTCGCCGCTGGATCAGCACGTTCACATCCTGGCGATAGGCGCGGCTCATGCGCCCCGCAGCGGCGCGCTCCGGCGTCCAGGCGATGCCGGAAGCGAGGTCCCGGCGGCCGGTGGCCACCTCCTCCATCAGCTCGGTATAGGGCACCCGGGTGAAGGCGAGGCCCTGGCCCGCGTGGCGCGCGACGGCACGCACCATCTCGATGTCGAGCCCGGTCAGGCCGGAGGGCCCCTCCTTCTGGAAGGGTGCCTCGGCATACCAGCCGATGCGGAGCGGGGGCTGCTCCTGCGCCCGTCCCGGGGCCCAGGCGAGACAGAAGCAGAGAGCCAGAAGCCAAAGCCGTTGCAACACGCGCCAATCCGCTCCGATGCGTTCCAGGTCATGGTGATGGCGAAGCGCCGGTTCAGGCAAGCGGCAATACCCGGCCGGCGATGCCGCCTTCACCCGGCTTCCCCCTGCCCGTTCAAGCCCTCGGGATGGATGGATCGCGGCCGGGCGCGATTCCGCGGCGGCCGATCATGCTCTATGAGACGGGCGCCATGCCCCGCCGGAACGCCCCATGATCGCTGCCCCCCTGCACCTCGCGGGCGAACGCCTGATGCTGTGTCCCAGCGGGGTCGCCCTCTGGCCGGCGGCACGCACGCTGATCGTGGCCGACCTGCATTTCGAGAAGGGCAGCGCCCAGGCCATGCGCGGCCACCCCGTGCCGCCCTATGACACGCGGGAGACGCTGGAGCGCCTGGGCGTCAGCCTGCGCCGCTACGCGCCCCGCCGCGTGATCGTGCTCGGCGATGCGCTGCATGATGACGGCGCGCTGGCCCGCATGGCACCCACCGACCGCGCGACGCTCGCGCGCCTGCTCTCACCGCTGGAGGTGCTCTGGATCGCGGGCAATCACGACCCCGCGCCGCAGCCGGAACTGCCTGGGACCTGCGTACCGGAATGGAAGGAAGGGCGGCTGCATTTCCGGCACATCGGCGGCACCGCTCCCCTGCCCCGGCACGAAGCCGAGCTGAGCGGCCACTACCATCCGAAGGCGACGCTGCCGACCCGCGCCGGGGGCATCACGCGCCCCTGTTTCCTTGCCAGCGGGCAGCGGCTGGTGCTGCCGGCCTTCGGCGCCTTCACCGGCGGGCTCGATGTCCTCGATCCCGCGATGGCGGGGCTGACGCGGGGCGCGCAGCGCGTTTTCCTGCTGGGGCGGGAGAGACTGCACAGCGCCGCTTTCGAGGCGCTGCGCCAGTCCTTCGCCACCAGCGTCGCGGCCGCTACTGGAGCAGCGGCTCGCTGATCGGCAGGACGATGCCGTTGCTGCAGATGATCTCCCGCGCGCCCAGCGTGATGGGCGAGAGGGGGATGTTGATGCCGCCCACGCCGAAGCCGCTGTCGCCCACGATCCGCGCCTGGACGACATTGCCCTGGCCGCCGATGAACTCGACCTGGTTGCCGTTGCGGGTGCGCACCTGGGTGGTGCGGCCCAGCATCATCTCCATGGGGTAGCGCCCCTCGATGATGTGCATGTTGCCGAAGGCGAGCAGACGCACGCGGTCGGGGTCCTGGCGCTGCGGTCCCGAGCCGCCGGTGCTGGGGTCCAGCATCTCCCGCAGGGAATTCGGCATGCGCGCCATGGCCGCGTTGTCGGGCGCGAGCACGGTATAGGGGCCCGCGCCGCGCAGCGTCTCGACCAGGCCGGCGCGCGAGAGCATCTCGATGAAGTTGTCGTAGTTGCCGGCGGCGGCCAGCGTATCCACGACATTGGTGGGCTGGACGATACCCAGCACGACGCCCTGGGCGAAGAGCGGGGCGGGCAGAAGGGCGGCGGCGCCAAGCAGGAAGAAGCGGCGTTGGGGCATGTGGAGTCCTCCGGGACGGGTTGTCCGAATACCCCGTGGGAACGCCCCAATCCGCGGCCCGGTTGCAGCCGGCCCCCGGAAAGCGTCAGCGCGGCTGTTGGCCGAAGCCGTAGAGCGCGGCCGGGTTGTCCACCAGGATGCGATGGCGCGCGGCCTCATCCGGCACCCAGTCGAAGAGCCAGTCGAGCAGCAGCCCGTCATCCAGCATCTGCGCGGGTGTGGCGAATTGCGTGTGCGGCCAGTCGGTGCCCCAGACGCAGCGCTCGGGCGCCGCATCCACGAAGCGGCGCGCGATGGGCGTGAGGTCGGCATAGGGGGCGCGGCTCGCGCGGTAGCCGCAGAGCTTCACATGCACGCGCCCGGTCTCGATCAGCCGGAGCGCGGCCGCGAGATGCGCGCCATACGGCCCATGGGCGGCATCCACGCCGGCCATGTGGTCCAGCACCAGCGGCACCGGCAGCGCGGCGAGGCGCGGGGCGAGTGCCGCCAGCACATCGCCCTTCATGTAGAGCTGGATGTGCCAGCCGAGATCGGCCACGCGGCGCGCCAGCGATTCCAGCTGCTCGACCGGCGTGCCATTGCCGCTGACGGCGTTGAACCGCACGCCGACGGCCCCCGCATCGGCCATGCGCCGCAATTCGGCCGCGGGCGCCGCGTCATCCACAACGACGATGGCCCGCGCGTTGTCGAGGCCGAATTGCGCCACGGCATCCAGCGTCACGGCATTGTCGGTGCCATAGACGCTGGCCTGCACCACGACGCGGCGGGAGAGGCCGAGCGTGTTGGCCATGTCGAGGTAGTGGCCGATCAGCGCGGGCGGCGGCGTATAGGGCCGCGTGGCGCTCAGGGGCCAGCGGTCATAGGGACCGAAGATGTGGAAATGGCTGTCGCAGCTGCCCTCGGGCGCGCGCTGCCGGGGCGGGTTCGTCACGGCGTTCGCGGGGGCGCAGGTGTAGCTGAGTTCCATGGGGTGAGATTGCGGGCATCGCGCGGCCGGCGCAATCTGCGCCCACATCATTCAGGGAGAGACGCGATGAGCAAGGTGGCGGTGGTGACGGGGGCGAGCACGGGGATCGGGCGCGCCGTGGCTCTGGGCCTGCTGAAGGCGGGCTACCGCGTGGCGCTGGCCGCGCGCCGCCAGGATGCGCTGGATGAGACGGCCCAGATGGCCGGCGCCAATTCCGGCAACGCCCTGCCCATGGCGACCGACGTTGCCTCGCCCGATGGCGTGAACGCGCTGTTTGCCGCGCTCAAGGCCAAGTGGGGCCGCTGCGACCTGCTGTTCAACAATGCCGGCATGGGCGTGCAGGGCTACCTGCTGGAGGACCTGCCCGTGGAGAAGTGGCTGGAGGTGGTGAATGTGAACCTGACCGGCAGCTTCATGTGCGCGCAGCAGGCCTTCCGCATGATGAAGGAGCAGACGCCGCAGGGCGGGCGCATCATCAACAATGGCTCGATCAGCGCGCATACGCCGCGGCCGGACAGCGTGGCCTATACGGCGACGAAGCACGCCATCACGGGCCTGACCAAGTCGCTCATCCTGGACGGGCGCAAGTACAACATCTGCGCCGGTCAGATCGACATCGGCAATGCGGCGACGAACATGACGGCGCGCATGCAAAAGGGCGTGAAGCAGCCCAATGGCGAGATGATGGTGGAAGCCACGATGGATGTGCAGAACGTGGCCAATGCCGTGCTGTTCATGGACAGCGTGACGCCCGAGGCGAATGTGCCCTTCCTGACGGTGAAGGCCTCGCTCATGCCGTGGGAAGGGCGGGGTTGAGCAGAGAGAAAAGAGGCCTCCGGCGGCTGGGGCCGAGAGGCCCCAGACCCCAGGCGTTCGGTCCGGAGCCGAGCTGACAGGAGCGGCGCCGCCCCAAGGATCGGGGTCCGGGGCCTCCCGGCCCCGGCCGCGGGAGGCCCTTTTCTCAGCCCGTCGCCAGCGCCACGCGGATCGCGCTCAGCGCCTCATCCACCTTGTCGCCATCGGGGCCACCGGCCTGGGCCATGTCGGGCCGGCCGCCGCCGCCCTTGCCGCCGACCGCCGCCGAGGCCGCGCGCACCAGCGCCACGGCATCGGCCCGGCCCTTGGCCACCTCGCCCACGCCGACCACGATGCTGGCCTTGCCCTCGGCGCCCGAGACCAGCGCCACCACATCGGCGGCGCCGCCCTTCAGGATGGCCTCGGCCATGCCCTTCAGCTCCTTGGCCGGCATGTCGCCCAGGTTCTTCAGCGCGAGGCGCAGCCCGGCCACCGTCTCCACCTCGACCCCCGAGGTCGCCATCTTCTTGCGCGTCTCGGTCAGGTCGCGCTCGAGCTGGCGGCGATCCTCCATCAGCGCGGCCACGCGCGCGGGCAGGTCGGCCGGGCTCACCTTCAGCACGGCGGCAGCCTCGCGCAGCAGGCGCGCCTCGGTCTCCATCGCGGCATAGGCGGCAGCCCCCGTCACCGCCTCGATGCGGCGGACGCCGGCCGCGACCGCACCCTCGGAGACCAGGCGGAACATGCCGATATCGCCCGTGCGCTTCACATGCGTGCCGCCGCAGAGCTCGATGGAGTAATGGCCCGCGCGGTCCGTCGCCGCCGGGTCATGCCCCATGGCGACGACGCGGACCTCCTCGCCATATTTCTCGCCGAAGAGCGCCATGGCACCCTCGGCCACCGCGGCGTCGGGCGTCATCAGGCGCGTCGTGACCTCGGCATTCTCGCGGATGCGGGCATTCACCTCGGCCTCGACCCAGGCGAGGTCCTCGGCCGCGATGGGCGTGGGCTGCGAGACGTCGAAGCGCAGGCGCTCGGGCGCGACGAGCGAGCCCTTCTGCGCGACATGCGTGCCGAGGCGCCGGCGCAGCGCCTCATGCAGCAGATGCGTCGCCGAATGGTGCGCGCGGATCGCGCCGCGGCGCGTGTGGTCCACCTCGGCGATCACCGCCTGGCCCACGCTGACATCGCCCTTCTCCACCACGCCCAGATGCACGAAGAGGTCGCCCAGCTTCTTCTGCGTGTCGCGGATGCGGATCACGGCATCGCCCACGCGGATCACGCCGCCATCGCCCTGCTGGCCGCCACTTTCGCCATAGAAGGGCGTCTGGTTCAGGATGACGGAAACCTCGCGCCCCTGGGCCACGCTGTTCACCGAGGCGCCGTCGGCGACGATCGCGACGATGCTGCCCTCGGCGCTCTCGGTCGAGTAGCCGAGGAATTCCGTGGCGCCGAGCTTCTCCTTCAGGTCGAACCAGAGCGTCTCGGTCGCCGCCTCGCCCGAGCCGGCCCAGGCGGCGCGGGCGCGCTTCTTCTGCTCGGCCATGGCGGCGTCGAAGCCCGCCACGTCCACGGCGCGGCCCTCGGCGCGCAGCGCGTCCTGCGTCAGGTCCAGTGGGAAGCCGTAGGTGTCATAGAGACGGAAGGCCACGTCGCCCGGCAGCGCTTCCTTCTCGCCGAGCTTGGCCTTCTCGGCCTCCAGCAGGCCGAGGCCGCGGTCCAGCAGGGTGCGGAAGCGCGTCTCCTCCAACTTGAAGGTCTCGGTGATGAGCGAGGCGGCGCGGCTGAGTTCCGGGTAGGCCGCCGCCATCTGCCGCTCCAGCGCGGGGAAGAGGCGGTGCAGCAGGGGCTCCGCCGCGCCCATCATGTGCGCGTGGCGCATGGCGCGGCGCAGGATCCGGCGCAG
The DNA here is from genome assembly GCF_050632405.1 of Sediminicoccus sp. BL-A-41-H5. Lineage (NCBI taxonomy): Bacteria > Pseudomonadati > Pseudomonadota > Alphaproteobacteria > Acetobacterales > Roseomonadaceae > Sediminicoccus > Sediminicoccus sp. BL-A-41-H5. The sequence goes on from NZ_CP192601.1 coordinate 1,003,614, forward strand.
CACATAGCCGCGGCCCTCGTTCGAGGGGAGCACGCCGTCCGCGATCAGGAAGGAGCCGGCCCGCAGGTGGTCCGCCACCACGCGGTGGCTGGCGCGGAACGGGCCGTCCGGCTCCTGGCCCGTGAGCTGCGCGGATTCGAGGATGATCGCGCGGAAGGTGTCGGTGTCGTAGTTGTCGTGCTTGCCCTGGAGGATGGCGGCGAAGCGCTCCAGCCCCATGCCGGTGTCGATCGAGGGGCGCGGCAGCGGGTTCCGGGTGCCTTTCGGCTCCTCCAGGAACTGCATGAAGACCAGGTTCCAGATCTCGATGAAGCGGTCGCCATCCTGGTCGTCGCTGCCCGGCGGGCCGCCCGGGATCTTGTCACCATGGTCGAAGAAGATCTCCGAGCACGGGCCGCAGGGGCCGGTGTCGCCCATGCGCCAGAAATTGTCGTCGGTGTTGATCCGGATGATGCGGCTGTCGGGCAGGCCCGCGATCTTCTTCCAGTAGCCCGCGGCCTGTTCGTCCTCGGAGTAGACCGTGACCAGCAGGCGGTCCTTGGGCAGGGCGAAATCCTTGGTGATCAGCGTCCAGGCGTGCTCGATCGCCTGTTCCTTGAAATAGTCGCCGAAGGAGAAATTCCCCAGCATCTCGAAGAAGGTATGGTGGCGCGCGGTGTAGCCGACATTGTCGAGGTCATTGTGCTTGCCGCCGGCGCGCACGCATTTCTGCGCCGTGGTGGCGGTCACGTAGTCGCGCTTCTCCTGCCCGGTGAAGACGTTCTTGAACTGCACCATGCCGGAATTGGCGAACATGAGCGTGGGATCATTCCGGGGGACGAGCGGGCTGCTCTCCACCACGCGATGGCCGTTGCGCGCGAAATAGCCGAGGAAGGTCGCGCGGATGTCGTTGCTGCTGCTCATGAAGGGCGCCCAAATGACTGAGGGCGTGGAATTACCCCGGCCGGGCAGCCGCCTCAATAGGCCGGCGTCGCCTCCGTCACCGAGACATGGGCGGAAACCACCTTCCAACCCACATCCGGGAAGCGCACCCAGGTCTGCGTCTGGCGCGCCGGCAGGTCGCCGCGGCCGCGCATCTTGAAGATCAGGTTCACCACCGCGAAGTCGCGCCCGAGCGTCAGGATGTCGAGGCGCAGGCGCTCCAGCTTGATGCCGGGCCCGGGCGGGCGGCGCACGCGATGGGCTTGGATCTCGTCGAAGCCGAAGCCGTTCTCATGGATGGCCAGCCTGCGCGTGTGCGGCGAATTCCAGAAGGTGTCGTCCAGCACCTCGACATCCTTGGAGATCAGCGCGGCCTCATAGCGCTCGAATTTCTCGCGGATTTCCTCGACGACTTCCGGGATATTGGGGGTCATGCGGCGTTCTCCAAAGCAAGGGCGGTGCGGATCAGCAGCGCATCGGCGCCACGGGCGGCGATCAGCGAGAGGCCGACGGGCCGCCCCTCCACCGTGGCGCCGGGGATGTTGAGCTGCGGATGGCCGGCCAGGCCGCCCTGGGCGCAGAGGCAGAGGATCTGGTCCCGCAGCGGCATGAGCTCACCGAGCGGCAGCCCGGCCCTGGGCGCCGGAAAGGGCGTGGTGGGGAGGGCCAGCACGGTGCCGGGCGGCAGCAGATGCCGCATGCGGCCGCGCACCTCCTGCCGCATCAGCGCAGCCCAGCCGCGATCCGCCTCGCTCGACATCGCCCCCAGCACGAGGCCCTTGGCGACGGAGAAGGCGAAGCGCGGATTGTCGCGTTCCACCCATTCGCGAAAGGTTTCCCAGGCCTCGACCGGCTGCAGCACGCGCTGGGCGCGACCCCAGACGGAGAGGCCGGGCGGGGCCATCAGGTCGAAGCGGGTGTCCGGGATAATGGCCTTCAGGCGCCGTACCATGGGCTCCAGCGCCGCCGCCGTCGCGGGTTCGGCGAAGCCGAAGGCGTCGGTGGCGATGACGAGGCGGGTCGGCAGCGCCTCCGGGACAGACTCGCCCAGCAGCACCTCGGAGACGCGGGCGAAGGTCTTGGCGTCGCGCGCGAACCAGCCCGTGGTGTCCGAACTCGGCGCCTGGGGCAGCATGCCGGTCAGGTCCAGCCGCCCATGCGTCGGCCGGATGCCGTAGAGCCCGCAGAAGCTCGCCGGCACACGGACCGATCCACCGGTATCCGTGCCCAGCGCCGTGTCGCAGATCCCCTGCGCCACCGCGCTGGCCGAGCCGGAGGAGGAGCCGCCCGGCACATGACCGGGGGCGGCGGGGTTGAGCGGCGTGCCCTCGAAGGCGTTCTCGCCCAGGATGCCGAGCGAGACCTCATCCGTGATGGTCTTGCCGACCAGCGTCGCACCCGCGTCGAGCAGCGTCTGCACCGCCCAGGCATGCCGCGTGGGGATGGGGTTCTGCCGCGCCCAATCAGGATTGCCGCCGCCGGTGGGCGTGCCCGCCACATCGAACAGATCCTTCGCCGCGAAGGTCAGGCCCGCGAGCGGGCCGCCCGGCCGGCCCTCGATGCGGATCGAGCTTCCAGGGACGAAGGGAGATGTCATGCGGCGCGCTCCAGGCGATGGAGCGCGCAGCTTGGCCGCGCGCAGCGCGCTTGGCTACTCGTCGTCACCCTCGCCGTCGGGGGCCACCATCATCGCACCCGCCACCGTCGCGGCCTGGCCGCGGATGCGCTTCTCGATGCTGTCGGCCATGGCGGGATTGTCGCGCAGATACTGCTTCGCGTTCTCGCGTCCCTGGCCGATGCGCTGGCCATCGCAGCTGAACCAGGCGCCCGACTTCTCGACCACGCCGGCCTTCACGCCGAGGTCGATCAACTCGCCCACCTTGCTGATGCCCTCGCCATACATGATGTCGAACTCGACCTGCCGGAAGGGCGGGGCCATCTTGTTCTTCACCACCTTCACGCGGGTCTGGTTGCCCGTCGTCTCCTCGCGCTCCTTGATCGCGCCGATGCGGCGGATCTCGAGCCGGCAGGAGGCGTAGAACTTCAGCGCATTGCCGCCGGTCGTGGTCTCGGGGTTGCCGAACATCACGCCGATCTTCAGGCGGATCTGGTTCAGGAAGATCATCAGCGTGTTGGAGCGGCTGACCGTGCCGGTCAGCTTGCGCAGCGCCTGGGACATGAGGCGCGCATGCAGGCCGACATGGGTGTCGCCCATCTCGCCCTCCAGCTCGGCCTTGGGCACGAGAGCCGCAACGCTGTCCACCACCAGAACGTCGATCGCGCCCGAGCGCACCAGCGTATCGGCGATCTCGAGCGCCTGCTCGCCGCCATCGGGCTGGCTGATCAGCAGATTCTCCACATCCACGCCGAGCTTGCGGGCGTAGCCGGGGTCGAGCGCGTGCTCGGCGTCAATGAAGGCGCAGGTGCCGCCCTTCTTCTGGGCCTCGGCGATGGCGTGCAGCGCGAGCGTCGTCTTGCCCGAGGATTCCGGGCCGTAGATCTCGATGATGCGGCCCTTGGGGAAGCCCCCGATGCCCAAGGCAAGATCCAGCCCAAGCGAGCCGGAGGAGATCACCTCGATCCCCTCCATGGCGCTCTTGCTGCCCATCCGCATGATGGAGCCCTTGCCGAACGCCCGTTCGATCTGGCTCAGCGCGGCGTCGAGCGCCTTTCCCTTTTCCATATTGGAGATCCTCTACAACCCTTGCCGGGTCAGATTACACGCAATGCCCGCACCGCCCACCCGATTCAAATTATGAATCCGGACGGCGGCTCGGGTTCGTGTTCTATTAATGTTCCATATCGCGCCGCGTTGCAAGGGGGAGGAAAGCGCCCGCCACCGCCATTTTCAGCGTGTCGGGCGTATAGGGCTTGGCGAGGAAGCGGAACCCCTCCTGCGCCAGGTCGGAATCCACCACCGCGGCCGAATAGCCGGAGAGCAGCAGCACGGGCACATCGGGCATCAGCCGCCGCGCGGCGCGCGCCAGCGTCAGCCCGTCCATCCCGGGCATGGCGACGTCGGTCGCGATCAGGCAGGGCTTCAGCCCTTCCTCCAGCCGCTCCAGCGCCTCCTCGCCATCCAACGCCTGCACCACCTCGAAGCCGGCCTGTTGCAGGCAGAGGCAGGCCACGCGCAGCAGCGAGGGCTCGTCATCCACCAGCAGCACAGGCCCGACGGGCACAGCCACCGGAATCGGGCGGGGCGGGGGCGGCGGCGCATCGGCCGGGCCCTCGTGGCGCGGCAGCAGGATGCGGAAGGTGGTGCCCTGGCCCGGCGCGCTCTCCACCTCCATCTGGCCGCCGAGCTGGCCGATGATGCCCTGCACGGTGGCGAGGCCGAGCCCGGTGCCGCCCGCTTCCAGCTTGGTGGTGAAGAAGGGCTCGAAGATGTGGGGCAGCAATTCGGCCGCGATGCCGGGGCCGTTATCCGTGACTTCCACCATGGCGTAGCGCCCGGCCGGCAGGGCCAGGCTGTCCAGCACCAGCCGCCGCCCGGTGGCGATCCGCAGCCGCCCCTCCCCCTTCATGGCGTCGCGCGCATTCACCACGAGGTTCAGCAGCACCTGGTCCCATTGCGAGGGGTCCACGCGGATGCGGCGCGAGGGTTCCTCCAGGTCCAGCATCAGCTCGATGCGGGCGCCCAGCAGGCGCGGCAGCATGACGGCCAGCGCGCGGATCGAATCGTTCAGGTCCAGCACACGGGGCGCCATCACCTGCTGCCGCGCGAAGGCGAGCAGCTGCTTCACCAGGGCCGAGCCGCGCTCGGCCGCCGCCTCGATCGCCTCCAGCTCGGTCATGGCGGCCATGCCCGGGGCCACGTGCCGGAGCGAGCCCGCCGCGCCCAGGATCACCGAGAGCAGGTTGTTGAAATCATGCGCGATACCGCCGGCGAGCCGGCCCAGGATCTCAAGCCGCGCGCCGAGGCCGGGCGCCACGCCCTCCAGCAGCAGCAGCGCGCCGCTGCCGGAACTCAGCGGCACGAGGCGCAGCAGGCCGACCGAGGCGATCTCCACCAGGGGCGGCGACTGGCCGGCGAGCGCGGCGCGGATCGCTCCCTCCGCCGCGGGAAAGAGGCGCGCGGCGATTTCTCCCGGGCGGATCAGCACGGCGCCGCCCAGCGCGCCGCGCATCGCCGCATTGGCCAGCACCACCCGGCCGCCGATATCCAGCAGGGCCGCGGGTTGCGGCATGGCAGTCACCAGCGCCTCGGCCGTGGGGGGCACGCGCGTCACGGCCTGCCCTTCAGCCGCATGACATAGGCGATGATGCGCGCCGCCGCGTCCCAATGCTCGGCCGGGATCTCCTCCTCCAGCTCGACGCGATAGAGCGCGCGGGCGAGCGGCGGATCCGCCATCACCGGCACGCCCGCCTGGCGCGCGACCTCGCGGATTCGGGCTGCCATCTCATCCACCCCCTTCGCCACCACGCGCGGCGCCGCCGCCTGCCCGGACTCATAGGCCAAAGCTACGGCATAATGCGTGGGATTGGTGATGACGACGGTGGCGCGCGGCACGGCGGCCATCATGCGCCGCCGACCCGCCGCCTCGCGCAGCTGGCGCAGGCGGCCCTTGATGAGCGGGTCGCCCTCACTTTCCTTCATCTCGTCCTTCAGCTCCTGGCGGGACATGCGAAGGCGTTCGAGGTGGCGGAAGCGCACCAGGATCACGTCCAGGATGACGAGCAGCGCGAAGGCGGCGAGGGTCGCGCCCAGCAGGCGCAGCACGCCCCATCCCGCCGCGCCGAACATCGCGGCCGGCGGCGCGCTGAGCAGCGCGGCCAGCGCCGGCAGGTCCGCCGCGACATACCAGATGGCCGCGGCCACGATGATGATCTTGATCAGCGTGCGCGCGAATTCCAGCAGCCCCTCCGGCCCCAGGATGCGCGTGACACCGGCGATGGGCGAGATCTTGGAGAGGGTCGGCGCCATGGAGGTGGCCGAGATTACGCCGCGCGTCTGCACGAGGGTGGCGATGACGGCACCCGCCGCCGCCGCCGCCGCGACCGGCCAGGCCAGTTGCAGGAATAGGCCTAGCCATTCGCGCGCCACCAGCCCCACGCCCAGTTCATGCGCGCGGCCGAGCGTGCCACGCATCGTGGCCGCCACCTCCGCCACCTGGCCGGGCAGCAGGATCGCGGCGAGGAGCGTGGTGGCAAGCAGCGTGGCAAAGCCCACCGCCTCGCGCGAGAGGGCGATATTGCCCTGCTGCGCCGCCTGGTCGAGCCGCTTCTGGGTGGGTGGCTCGGTCTTTTCGGCGCTGCTGTCGTCCTCATTCTCCTCGGCCATGGCTCAGCCCCCCGGCAGCCGCTGGAAGCCTTGCACCATGGCGCCCTGCCAGACGGCGAGGATGGCGGGCAGCAACAGGATGATGAGCAGGAAGCCGCCCAGAATCTGCACCGGGGCGGCGACCACGAAGACCTGCGCCTGCGGGGCGAGGCGCGCGATCAGGCCGAGCCCGGCATTGAACAGGATCGCCGCCAGCACGAAGGGCGCGGCCAGCTGCAGGGCGAGTGCGAGGCTGTCCGCCGCCTTGCGCGCCAGCGTCTCGGCCGCGGCGCCACCGGGCAGGCCCATCCCCGCCGGCAGCACGGCATAGCTCTCGACCAGCGCGCGCAGCGGGATTTCGTAGAGGCCGGTGGCCAGCACCAGCGCCGCGGTGGCGAGCGCGAACATGCGCGCCAGCGCGGTGGCCGAGGCGCCCAGCACCATATCCCCCTGCAAGGGCGAGGCGAGGCCGATGAGCAGCGCCACCACCTGCCCCGCCTGGGCCAGCGCCATGGCGAGGAAGCGCGCCAGCAGCCCGATCCAGAGGCCGATGCCGATCTCGGCCAGCAGCAGGAAGGCGAGGCCCGGAACATCGCCCGGCATGGCGGGCAGGCCGGGCGAGACCACCGGCAGCAGCACCAGCACGAGGCCGAGCGCCAGCGCGAGGCGCAGCGTCGCCGGTACCTCCGCCTCGCCCAGGCCAGGCAGCAGCATGGCGGCCGCCCCCAGGCGGCAGAGCAGCAGCACGGCGTGGAAGGCGAGGCCGGGCAGCGCCTCCAGCAGCGCGGCGTCGGCTGGCGTCACGGCAGGCCGCCCAGCGCGATCACCTGGTCGAAGAGGCGGATGGACCAGGCCTGCATCAGCCCCGTCATCCAGGGCCCCATGACCAGCAGAAGCCCGCCGATGGCGGCGAGCTTGGGCAGGAAGGCAAGTGTCGCCTCCTGGATCTGCGTCAGCGCCTGCAACAGCGAGACGGCCAGGCCGATGGCCAGCACCAGCAGCAGGGGCGGCCCCGCCAGCTGCAGGCTGACCCAGAGCGCCTCGCGCATCGCCATCGCGACAGGTTGTTCGAGCATGCGGCCCCGCCTCCTGCGGGTGCGCGCCGCCAGCGGGAAAGCGGCCCCGCTAGATCGGCATGCGCATCACGTCCTGATAGGCGCTGATCACGCGGTCGCGCACCGCGGTCGCGGTCTGCAAGGCGATTTCGGCGCGCGAGACGGCGAGCACGACATCGGTGACGCTGCCCTCGCCCGTCAGCGCGCGGGCCGAGGCGGCATCCGCCCCCTGCCCCACATCGATGGCACGCTGCGCGGCGCGGGTCAGCGCCTCGCCGAAGCCGGCGCCCTGGGCGAGCGCCTCAGCACCCCCCATGGCGGCGCGATAGGCGGCGGCCGCACCCCCGATGGCGAGGCTGGGCGCCGCGATGACCGGGGCGGCCATCAGCGCAGCGTCTCGATGGCGCGCAGCAGCATGCCGCGCGTCGTCTCCAGCACGGCCAGATTGGCCGAGTAGCTGCGATTGGCCTCGCGCATGTCCATGTTCTCCACCAGGCTGTCCACGTTGGGGGTCTTCACATAGCCGCGCGCATCGGCGGCCGGGTGGCCGGGGTCGAAGCGCTCGGGGAAGTCGCGCTGGTCGCGGCCGATGCGGGAGACGCGCAGGGTCTCGGCGCCCAGGTTCCGGTCAAGGCGGTTCGCGAAGGTCACCGTCTTGCGGCGATAGGGGTCAGCGCCGGGCGACTGGCCGGTGCTGTCGCGATTGGCGATGTTCTCGGCCACCACGCGCAGCCGCGTGGATTGCGCCGCCATGCCGGCGGCCGAGATGGAAAGGGCGCGATCAAGGTCCATCATCTGTCTCCTGCGTCGGTGGTGTGGGGCATCAGCGGCCGAGCGTCATGCGGAACAGGCCGATGTATTTGCGGTGCAGGCCCATCGCCAGCGCATGCGCCTGGTCGGTCTCGGCGATGCGGACCGCCTGCTCATCGAGCGAGACGGCATTGCCATTGGGCGTGCGCTCGCTCACGCGGCGCGCCTCGGCGGCGAGGCTCGCCATGCGCGCGGGCACGAGGTGGCGCGCATCCGTCGTGACCAGCCCGGCGGTGGCATGGCTGCGCGCCAGCACCGCCCGGAAGGGCACGGCATCGCTCGGCCGGAAGCCGGGCGTATCCGCATTGGCGACGTTGCGCGCCAGCAGCTTCTGGCGCGCATCGAGCCAGGCGAGGCGGCGCTCCGCAAGCGAGACGGGGGAATGGCCGATGACATCCATGGGCGCAGGCAACACCATCCGGGGTTAAGACTTCGTGAAGCGCGGCGCTGAGGAAGTCTTAACCTTCCGCCCCGCATCCTGCGCGCATGCCGAAGTCCCAGCGCCACGCCGAGACCCCGCCGCCCAGCTTCGAGATCGCGGCCATGCTCGCCGCGATCGAAAGCCTGCACGCGACGCTCACCATGGCCCGCGCCCTGGTGCTGGCCGGCCGCGAGGTGGATCTCGGCGGGCTCGACCGCGAGGCCGCGCGCCTCTGCGCCGCCGTCGCCTGCATGCCGGGCGATTCCGGCGAGGCGCTGCTGCCGCCGCTGCTGCGCCTCGCGGGCGAGGTGGAGGCGCTTTCCCTCTGCATGCCGCGGCCCTGAGACGCCCTTCCCTCCAGCGCCGGCAGGAGGCCGCGCCATGTCCCTCGAACCCGCTCTTCAGGCGCTCGCGGCACTCGCCGCCGTGCTGCTGCTGGCCTGGGGGGCCGCGCGCGTGGCACGGCGGCGCGGCCTGGTCACCACGCAGCCCGGGCGGCTTTCCATCCGTTCGGCGATCGGGATCGATGCGCGCCGCCGCCTCATCCTCGTCAGCTGTGACGGACGCGAGGCGCTGCTGCTCACCGGACCCTCCGGCGACCAGTTCCTCGGCTGGCTGCCGCCCGCGCCATGAGGTGGCTCCTCCTCCTCGCGCTGCTGCTGCCCCTGCTGCTGCCGGGCGCGGCGCTCGCGCAGTCCGTCTCGCTCGACCTGGGCGGCAGCCAGCCCGGCGCCACCGCGCGCCTCGTGCAGCTCACGGCGCTGATCGGCCTGCTCTCGCTCGCTCCCTCCATCCTGGTGATGGCCACCGCCTTCACGCGCATCGTCATCGTGCTGGCCCTGCTGCGGACCGCGATCGGCGCGCAGGGCGTGCCGCCCAACCCGGTGCTGATCGGCCTCGCCCTCTTCCTCTCCTTCTTCGTCATGCAGCCGGTGCTGGAGCTGGCCTGGACGCAGGGCGTCGTGCCGATGAACGAGGGCCGCCTCACCGAGATGGAGGGCCTCGCCGCCATGGCCGAGCCCTTTCGCAAGTTCATGGCCGCCAATGTGCGCGAGAGCGACCTCAACCTCTTCACCCAGCTGGCCCGCCTGCCGGCCACGACGCCCGATGCCGCGCCCTTCCGCACGCTGATGCCGGCCTTCCTGGTCACCGAACTCAAGCGTGCCTTCGAGATCGGCTTCCTGCTGTTCCTGCCCTTCCTGGTGATCGACATGGTGGTGGCCTCCATCCTCATGTCGCTCGGCATGATGATGCTGCCGCCCTCGGTGGTGGCGCTGCCCTTCAAGCTGATCTTCTTCGTGCTGGTGGATGGCTGGGCGCTGCTCTCCTCCAGCCTGGTGCAGGGTTTCGTGCTGCCTTGATGAATCGTCATGCGAGGGCGCTTGCCGTGGGCGGAGCGCCTGACCTAGCCTGGACGCAACATCGCTGAACGAAGGTTGAGGAGAAGAGCCGGTGAAGATCCTGGGCATGGCGTTGTCGTCGCTGTTGGTGGCCTCGATCAGCGGGGGCGCGTTGGCGCAGACCTCGCCGCCGCTGACCGAGCAGAACCTGGAGCGCGGCCTCGTCAATCTCGGCCTCATGGCCGGCCACGCCTTCCAGTGCATGCCCGAGGCCGACCGGCCCGCCGCCCAGGGGGCGCTGCTGGCCTTCAACAGCCTGCTGATCGCGCAGATGGGCTCCAACGCCGCCTTCCGCTTCGCCACCTCCTTCGGCGCCGGCTCCTCCCACGAGGTGGACCGCAGCTATTGCGAGCGCAGCCTGGCCGATTGGCGACGGCATGTGCAGCAGCACCGGCTGGATCGCTGACACCATGGCCCGGAGCATCCCGATGCGCATGATCCCCCTTGCCGCCGGCGCGCTCGCGCTCGGCCTTGTCTCGCTGCCGGCGGATGCCGGGCCCAAGCACGGCCTGCATCTCCAGGCGCCCGGCCCGCTGCCGGGCCTGGAACTGGTCTATTGGCGCGCGGGCGGCGTGACGCCGGGCGGCACCGCCTGGCATGCGGGCGGCAATCGCTGGGGCGGGGCCTACGCCTATGGCGGCGGCTATCACGGCTATGTCGCGGGCTATCACCCCTATCCGGCGACCGCCTGGCGCGCGCCGGTGGCGGTCGCGCCCTATTACGCCGCGCCCGCGGGCGGCTTCGCGGCCGGGGCGCTGGTGGGTGCGGCGGCCGGGGCGGCCGTGGGCACGGCAGCGGCCAGCGTCGCGAACTACAGCCAGCCACCGACCGTCATCAACAACTACTACTGAGCCTCAGTCGCCGCTCCGCGGCCAGGCGCGCTGGATCATCCCGAAGAGGAAGGCGCCCGAAAGGGTGAACATCATGATCCCGTTCAGCGCCTCCAGCGCGCCCAGCACCTGCCGATGCGCCGGCAGCGTGACGTCCGTGTGGCCGAAGGAGGTCAGCGCGTTCAGCGAATAGACGATGGCCTCACGCGCGCCGGACAGCGCGCCGAGCCAGAGATAGGCCAGAGCCCAGACCTCCGCCTGGATGATGTGCAGGATGGTGGTGAGCGTCACCGTGATGCCCATCAGCGTGGCAAAGCCCAGGAGGTGCCCTGCCGCCCGGGCCGGTCCGGTTTCGTAGAAGCCGCCCAGCATCAGCCGGACCAGGCCGAGCCCCAGCACATGGATCACGACCGTGATCGCGAGGAGGGGCACGCCCCAGACCCAGGCATGCTCGAAGAAGCCGACCTCATGCAGGTTCATCCGCCCCGCGCCCGCCGCGCCACCGCGCGGGCCGGCGGCGCCGCCGCCACCCCACCCGCGGCACCCGCGATGGCGAGGATGGCCGGGTGCTGGCGCACCAGCTGCTCGCCATACTGCACCAGCGCGTCCACATCCGCGTCGGGGATGGTGAGGCCTGTCGGGATGGCTTCGAGCCGCGCGCGCCAGACCGGGTCGTCAATGCCCGAGAGCGCCACATGCACGAACTGGCCCTGCACATCGCCGCAGGCCCGCCCCGCGATGACGGGCGCGGTCTGGCAGCGCACCTCGCGAAAGGCGGTGGCGAGGTGTTGCGACATCTCGGCCGCGAGGCCCAGCGTCTCGAAGTTGTAGGCGTCGATCTCAGTGCCGGAGACGGCGTTCAGCACCTGGCCGATGCCGCTGACCACCCGCTGGCGGCCAAGCGAGCGGTCGGGTGCGGCCTCGCCATCCACGGAGAGGATCAGGATGCGCCGCGTCCGCAGCGCGATCTCGCGGAAGACCGGGCTGTTCTGCGTGGTGACGGTGATGGAATCGAGCAGGCCGCGGAGGGCCAGGTTGTCGGCGATGCCGCCATCCATCAGGTGGATCCAGCGTGTCTCCTCCACATTGGCGTAGCGGTCCGCCTGGCGGGCCAGCGCGGCACGGCGTGAGGCGACGGAGGCCGGCTCGGCCCAGGCATGCGGCGGCGTGTTGGGCGGCCGGCGGCCACCGCACTGCGCCGCGTGGTTCTGCAACGTGATCGGGCTGAACAGGATGGGAAAGCCGTTGCTGGCCGCCACCGCGCGCGCCACGGGAAAGCTGTTCAGGTCCGAGCAGAGCAGGCCGAAGAGGCCGTTGGTGAAGGGGAAGGTCGTCTCATTCACCACATCGGTCGCGTTGATCGAAACCATGGGCGCGCCCTGGCGCTGCAGGTCGGCGAAGGTGGCGCCGTGGAACATCAGCTGGTCATAGACGCGCGCCATGTAGTCATTGGTGCCGACCAGCGGGTTCACCAGCCAGTCCCAGTTCCAGGGCAGCAGGTAGGTACCCCAGATGTAGCTGTTGATGTCGCGCGTCAGGAAATCCTGCCGGAAGGTCTCGAAATGCCGGGCGCGGTGCAGGCCGTAATGCGCGGCGGGGAAGCTGCCGCCCGAGACGCCGGCCAGGTAGTCCACGTCATCCAGCAGCGTCCAGCCTTCCTCGCCCGGCGGACGCACCGGGATGGCGCGCAGGCCGCGCAGCGCGCCATGGCCGAAGGCGGAGGAGCGCTTGCCCCCGCCCGAGAAGGTGACGAAGACCAGCAGGTCGCTCCGCGCCGCGGGGCGTGCCGCCGTCGCCTGCTCCGTGAGCGTGCCGGCCAGGCCGTAATTCGCGGCGTAGTCGGGCTCGCCCGCCGCGTTCATGGGCAGCGGCTGGTTCATCGGCACGGTCAGGCTCTGGCAGCCCGCGAGCAGCCCGAGGCCGAGCAGCAGCCCCGCGAGGCGGCGGCGCATCACCGCCCGAGCCGCGCGACCATGCCGCCCTGCGCCACGCCCAGCACCATGCCCTCGCGCGGGGGCTGCAGGAGGATGAGGACGAGGTTGTCATTGCCGAGGCTCAGGCCTCCGGTGAGCGTGGCCGAGCCGCCGCCGGCATCCACGATGTTGTAGGTGCCGGGGAAGTCGGGCCCGCCGCGCGGCAGGCCATAGACCTGCCCGCGCAGATCCACCCGCGCACCGCCCCCCTGCACCGTGAGGCCGGTGACGGTGACGGGCAGGTTCTGGCCATTGGTCGTGAGGATGCCGCTCGCATCGGATTGGCCGCGGCGCAGCGTCAGGCGCAGCTGGCCGTCCACCGGCGTGCCGGGCGAGAGCGTGAAGAGCGAGCCGGGGGCGGCCACCATGTCCGGCGCCGGCGCGGGCTGCGGCGGCGGGCCGGCGCAGGCGGCGAGGGCGAGCGCGGCCAGCAGCCCTGGCAGGGCACGGCGGGGGGCGCGAAAGGTCATGGGGTTCTTCCTCGACGAGACGATCATGCGTGATGCATCCTGGGCGGCGGGCCCGGCGCTGTAAATCATCGCGGCGTGAGGGCGCCTCAGCCGGCGGCGTCGGCCGGCGGCGCGGAGGAGCGACGGGTCACGAGTTCGACCGGCAGCTCCACGCGCCGGGGATGCGCCTGCCGCCGCAGCCGCGCCAGCACAAGCTCCGCCGCCGCGGCGCCGATGCGCGCGGTCGGCACATGCACGGTGGTGAGCGGCGGCGAGAGATGCGCGGCCATCTCGAGATTGTCGATGCCGACCACCGAGAGCCGCTCCGGCACCGCGATCCCGCGCGACTGCGCCTCGACCAGGCAGCCGACGGCCAGCTGGTCAATGCCGCAGATGATGGCGGTCGGCGGCTCGGCCAGCGAGAGCAGCGCGGCGCAGCCGGTGCGGCCGCCGGCCAGGCTGAACTCCTGCTCCACCACGCGCCATTCGGGCAGTTCCAGCCCATGCGCGGCCACGGCATCACGCACGCCCTCGAGGCGCAGGCGCTGGCGGTCATTGTGACGCGTCAGGCCGCAGACGACGCCGAGGCGCGTGTGACCGAGGGCGATCAGGTGTTCCGCCGCGATGCGCCCGGCCTCCCGATTATCCACCACCACCGCGTCGAAGCCCGGCGCCTCGCACCAGGTGAGAACGACGGGAATCTCCGCTGCTTCCAGCAGCTCCCACGCCTCGGGCGGGCGCTGGGCGCCGACCAGGATCACACCCTCCACCCCGCGGGCCAGCAATCCGCGCAGCACGGCGAGTTCCGTCTCGGGCTGGTAGTCGGAGGAGGCGACGAGAAGGTGATGCCCCGCCCCGTTCAGCACCGCCTGCATGGATTGCAGCGCACGCGAGAAGATCGGGTTGTCCAGCGTGGGGACGATGGCGGCGACGCCGCTGCCCTGCGCCGCGCGTGGCGCCTCCAGCGCGCGTGGCCCGCCCAGGCGGAGGATCGCGGCGCGCACGCGGGCCAACGTCTCGGGGGCCACGATCTCCGGCTGCGCCAGGCTGCGCGAGGCGGTGGCGAGCGAGACGCCGGCCTCGGCCGCGATGTCCATGAGGCGCGGGCGGGGGCGCGGTTTCATGGCGTGATCCTGCCGGTTCTGAAAAATTTTTCAAGCATGAACTCAGCCATGGAGCGCGCATTGTGTTTGACTCTGCGCAAAGCCGGTGAAACCATCCTGAAAATTCTTTCGTGAAACCGCGAGAGTGGGAGGATGTCCTTGGCCGCAGGCGATGCCTTGCTGCGCCCATCGCGTGCCGTGCTGGTGGGTGCGGCCACGGTGCTCGCCGTGCTCGGCCTGTGGTGGCTCGCCACCTCCGGGCTGCGCCTGCTCAACCCGCTGCGCCTGCCCGCGCCTTCGGAGGTCTGGGCCGCCTTCCAGCAGATCAACGGCCGCGGCTATGCCGGCGCCACGCTGATCGAGCACGCGCTGCACAGCCTGGGCCTCGTCGCGCGCGGCTTTGCCGTCGCCGTCATCACCGGCGTGCCGCTCGGCCTGCTGATGGGCTGGAGCCGCCGGGCCGAGGCGCTGGTGAACCCGATCTTCCTGCTGCTGCGCCCCATCCCGGCGCTGGCCTGGATTCCGCTCGCCATCGTCTGGTTCGGCCTGGGCGATACGGGCAAGGTCTTCGTCATCTGGCTGACGGCCTTCGTGCCCTCCGTCATCAACGCCTTCACCGGCGTGCGTCAGGTGGACACCATCCTGATCGCCGCCGCGCGCACCCAGGGCGCCTCCACCGCGCAGGTGCTGCGCCATGTGGTGATCCCCGGGGCGATGCCGATGATCTTCACCGGGCTGCGCCTCTCGCTCCAGGCCTCCTGGACCACGCTGGTCGCGGCCGAGCTGGTGGGCGCCTTCTTCGGCCTGGGGCGCGTGCTGAACATCGCGGGGCAGGACATCTATCCGGGCATGATCCTGGTGGGCATGGCGGCCGTGGCCGTCTGCGGCGCGGGCACCACCTGGCTGCTGGGCCTGCTGGAGCGGCGCGTCCTCAACTGGCGGCCGGCGGTCTGATGGCCAAGCGCAACTTCCTCGGGCCGCATGGCACCGTGCTGGGCCTCGGCGAGTTCTGGCTGCTGACCATCGCGGGCTTCGCGCTCTTCTTCGGCGGCTGGAGCCTGCTCGCCTGGTCGGGCTGGCTGCCGCCCAACCTCCTGCCCTCGCCGCGCGCGGTGTGGGCCACGCTGGAGCGGCTCTGGAACAACCCCTTCGCCGGCCATGTCTATGCCGACCACATGCTGGCGAGCCTGGGCCGCTTCCTGATGGGCTGGGCCATCGCGGTCGCCATCGGCATCCCGCTTGGCCTGCTCATGGGCTGGTACAGGCTGCTGGACGAGATCGTGACCCCGCTCTTCGACAGTATCCGCTTCGTGGCGCCGCTCGCCTGGGTGCCGCTGGCGGCGCTGTGGTTCGGCACGGGCATCGGCGGGCCGCTGCTCATCATCTTCGTCGGCTCCTTCGCGCCCTGCGTCATCAGCGCCTATCGCGGCGCGCGCCTGGTCGAGGCGCGGCTGGTGGAAGCCGCGCAGACCATGGGCGCGAGTGGCCGGCAGGTGATCCAGCATGTGCTGGTGCCGGGGGCCATGCCCTCCATCATCTCGGGGCTGCGCGTCTCGGCGGGCCTCGGCTGGCAGTCGCTGGTGGGGTCCGAGCTGATCGTGGTGGGGGCGGGGCTCGGCTACCTCATGGTGCAGGGCCAGGGGAACCTCGCGACCGATGTGGTGATCGCGGGGATGATCGGGATCGGGGTGGTGGGCTTCGCCATCGATGTCGCGCTGCGCGGCGTCGAGGCTTGGTTCCGCAGGCGTTGGGGCCAATCGGCATGAGTGAGATCGTCTTCAAGGCGGTGACCAAGACCTTCCGCCTGCCCCGCGGCGGCGAATTCCTGGCGATCGACACGACGGACCTGCGCATCGAGGAGCGCGAATTCGTCGCCATCGTCGGCCCCTCGGGCTGCGGCAAGACGACGCTGATGCGCATGGCGGCCGGCCTCGAGTTTCCCTCGACCGGCTCCGTCGAGGTCGGCGGCAAGCCGGTGCGCGGCCCGGGGCCCGAGCGCGCGGTGGTGTTCCAGCAATTCGCGCTGATGCCCTGGAAGACGGTGCGCGAGAACATCGGCTTCGGCCTGATGTGCAAGGGCACGCCCAAAGCCGAGGCCGATGCCGCGATCCACCGCTACATCGAGCTGATGGGCCTCGCGGGGCACGAGGACAGCTTCCCGCACCAGCTCTCGGGCGGCATGCAGCAGCGCGTCGCCATCGCCCGCGCCTATGTGATGAACCCGGCCGCCCTGCTCATGGACGAGCCTTTCGGCGCGCTGGACGCGCAGACGCGCATCGTGATGCAGGAGGAGCTGGTGCGCCTCGCGCGCCGCAACCCGCGAACCGTGATCTTCATCACCCATGCGGTGGATGAGGCGATCTACCTGGCCGACCGCGTGGTGGTGATGGGCCGCAAGCCCGGCCGGATCATCGAGACGATCGACATCAAGCCGCTGCGCGCCGAAGGCGGCTGGGAGGAGATGCCGATCGAGGAGGTGATGGACACGCCGGCCTTCACCCACATGCGCAGCCGGATCTGGAAGCTGCTCAAGGCGCGCGAACAGGCCGCCGCCGATCACTGAACCCGAAGGAGGAGACCCATATGCTTCGCAGGACATTCACCGGCGGCCTCGTCGCGGCCGGGCTCGCCATCGCCGGCTTGCCGGCCATGGCGCAGCAGACAACGCGGCTCAACATCTCGATGCAGCCGGCGCTGTATTCCATGGTGCCGCTGCATCTCGCCACCGAGCAGGGCTGGTGGCGGCAGATGGGCATCGAGCCCAATTTCTCCTCCTTCCCTGCGGGTCCGCCGCAGATCGCCGCCGCCGCGGCCGGCACCTGGGATGTGGGCATCACCGGCTCCGCCCCCGGCGTGCTGGGGGCCGCGCGCTTCAACATCCGCACCATCGGCATCTCGAACGACGAGAGTGCGACCAACGTGCTCATGGCGCGCCGCGACCAGGTGGAGGCGATCCGCGCGAACCCCGCCAGCCTGCGCGGCCAGCGCGTGCTGATCACGGTGAACACCACGGTGGATTATGTGCTGCAGAACTGCCTGCGGCGCTGGAACATCCCGCGCAGTGACCTCCAGGTCGTGAACCTGAACCAGGCGCAGATCCTCTCCGCCTTCTCAACCGGCGAGGGACGCCTCGCGGGCCTCTGGGCGCCCAACATCTACACCGCGGAGGAGCGGATGAACGCCGTGCCGCTGTGCAGCGGCAGCGACGCGGACGCCATCGTTCCCGGCAACATCATCGTGCGTGAGGAGTTCCTGAACCGGAACCCGGAGATGGTCGCCCGCTACCTCGCGGTGATCCTGCGGGGCATCGCCTGGATGAAGGCCAATCCGGACCAGACCCTCCAGGTGATGAACCGCTTCTACCAGGCGGGCGGCGTCACTGTGACGGAGGCGGCCCTGCGTGCCGAAGTGGCACGGCGGCCGATCTTCGGGCTGGAGGAGCAGCTGCGCCTGATGTCTCGCGCCAATGGGCCTTCGCAGGCTGACCGCTGGTACCAGGGCCTGGGCGAGTTCCTGCAGCAGGTGGGCACGGTGCCGACCGCGCCGCCCACCTCGGCCTACCTGACGGATGCGGTGCTGCGCCGCATCGCCGACAACCCGCAGCTGCGCGCCTTCGCGCTGAACCAGTAACCGCACGGCGCGGGCTCCGGCCCGCGCCCCCCATTTTCAGGACACGCCCCATGGCCATCACCCATCTCAAGCGCGCGAGCCGCACGCCAGAGGACAGCACCGCCGAGGCGCGCGGCGTGGTCGAGACCATGCTGGCCGATATCGCGGCCGGCGGCGAGGCGGCGGTGCGCGCCCATGCCGCGCGCCTCGATGGCTGGACCGGCGAGATCATCGTGACCGGCGAGGAGATTGATCGCCGCCTCGCCGATATTCCGGCTGGCATCCGTGAGGACATCGATTTCGCCGTGGACCGCGTGCGCCGCTTCGCTGAGGCCCAGCGCGCCAGCGTGCAGGATTTCTCGGTCGAGCTCTCGCCGGGTGTCATCGTGGGGCAGAAGCTCGTGCCCATGCAGGTGGCCGGCTGCTACGTGCCGGCGGGCCGCTACGCGCATATCGCCTCCGCCTATATGTCGGTCGCCACGGCCAAGGCGGCGGGCGTGCCGACCGTCATCGCCTGCTCCGGCCCGCGGGGGGCCGAGGGCGTGCATCCCCTCGTGCTCTACGCCTTGCGGGCCGCGGGCGCGGACATCGTGATGACGCTGGGGGGTGTGCAGGCCATCGCCGCACTCGCCCATGGCCTCTTCACCGGCAAGCCCGCCGATATCGTGGTGGGACCGGGCAACAAATTCGTGGCGGAAGCCAAGCGCCAGCTCTACGGCAAGGTCGGCATCGACGTCTTCGCCGGGCCCTCGGAGGTCGCGGTGATCGCCGATGAGACGGCGGATCCCGAGATCGTCGCCGTGGACCTCGTGGCGCAGATGGAGCATGGGCATGAAAGCCCAGGCTGGCTCATCTCCACCGACCGCGCGCTGGCCGAGGCGGCGATGGCCCATATCCCGACGCTGATCGAGGCGCTGCCGCCCACGGCGCGCGACGCCGCCGGTGCCGCCTGGCGCGATTTCGGCGAAGTCGTGCTCTGCGACACGCGGGAGGAGGCGGTGCAGGTCTCCGACGCCTATTGCTGCGAGCATCTCCAGGTGCAGGCGCGCGACCTCGACTGGTGGCGGGAGAACCTCTCCAACTACGGCTCGCTCTTCCTCGGCGAGGAAACCACCGTCGCTTACGGGGACAAGGCGAGCGGACCCAACCACATCCTGCCCACCAAATCCGCCGGCCGCTATTCCGCCGGCCTCTCGGTGCACAAGTTCCTCAAGCCCCTCTCCTGGCAGAGCATGACGCGCGAGGGCTCGCGCGAGGTGGCGCTGGCCACCGCCCGCATCTCCCGTGCCGAGGGGATGGAGGCGCATGCGCGCTCGGCCGATATCCGCCTCGCGCGCTATTTCCCCGGCGCGAATTTCGACCTGGGCGAGCCGGTGAAGAGCTGATGCTGCGCCTGGACCGCGATCTCTCCTCGCCACCGCCCATCCCGGAGGAGGGAATCGCGGCCGTGGAGAGCGTGTTGCGCGCGGGCTGGCTGCACCGCTATGGCGAGACGAGGGGCGATGCCTCCGAGGCCTCGCTGCTCGAGGCGGAGTTCGCAGCGCTGCTCGGCACGAAATACGCGGTGGCGGTGAATTCCTGCGGCAGCGCCATGTTCCTGGCCCTGCTCTGCACCGGCGTGAAGCCGGGCGATCCTGTGCTGATGAACGCCTTCACCCTGGCGCCCGTCCCCGGCGCCGTGGCGCATGCGGGGGCAGAGCATGTGCTGGTGGAAGTCACGGCCGATCTGGTGATCGATCTCGACGACCTCGCCGCCAAGGCCGAGGCGTCCGGCGCGAAACACCTGCTGCTCTCCCACATGCGCGGCCACATCGCGGACATGCCGCGCCTCATGGCGCTCTGCGACCGGATGGGCATCACCGTCATCGAGGATTGCGCTCACACCATGGGCGCGGGCTGGGCGGGCCGGCCCACCGGCACCTTCGGCCGCGTCGGCTGCTTCAGCCTGCAGGCCTACAAGCATGTGAATGGCGGCGAGGGCGGGCTGCTCGCGACCGATGACGCGGAAGTGGCGGCCCGCGCCATCCTGCATTCGGGCAGCTACATGCTCTACGGCCAGCACCGCGCGCGGCCCGATGAGTCGGTGTTTGCCCGCTGGCGCGATGCCACGCCCAACTACTCGCTGCGCATGTCGAACCTCGTCGCCGCGGCCGCGCGGCCGCAACTGGCGCTCCTCGCCGAGCGCGCGCGGGTCTGGAACGACCGCTACGGGCGGCTGGCCGCGGCCCTCGCCTCCCTGCCCGGCCTGCGCCTGCCGCACCGCCCGCAGGAGGAGGAATTCGTGCAATCCTCCATCCAGTTCGCGGTGAGCGGGCTGGATGAGGCCGCCTTCGCGCGCTTCCTGGAACATTGCCGCGCGCGCGGCGTCTATCTGAAGTGGTTCGGCGCGCGCGAGGCCGTGGGCTACACCAGCGTCTCCGCCCATTGGCGCTACCTGCGTGACCCGCACACCCCACCCGGGACCGCCCGCGTCCTGGAACGCCTCTGCGACATGCGCATCCCGCTGACGCTCACAGAAGCGGAATGCGGCGTCATCGCCACCATCATCGGCGAAGAACTCGCTGCCGCGCGAAAGGCCTGACCATGCTGGACCTGCTGATCACGGGCGGCGCGGTCCTGGACGGCACCGGGGCGCCGGCCTATCGCGCCGACATCGGTGTGAAGGGCGGCCGTATCGCGGCCATCGGCCTCGACCTCGGCCATGCCGGTGAAACCCTGGACGCGACGGGCAGCGTCGTGGCGCCCGGCTTCATCGACATCCACACCCATAGCGACTTCACCCTGCTGGTGGATGGCCGCGCCGACAGCCAAGTGTGCCAGGGTGTCACGCTGGAGGTGATCGGCCAATGCGGCTTCTCCTGCGCGCCCTTCACCGGCGAGATGAAGCCCAGCCAGCTCATCGGCTTCCATGATGCGGGCGTGGAGGTGAACTGGCGCAGCTTCGGTGAATATCTGGATCGCCTGGACGCGCAGCCGCTCGGCGTGAATGTCGCCGCCATGGTGGGCCATGGCGCGATCCGCCAGGCCATCAAATGCGACAGCGTCTCCCCCACCACGCCCGATGAGATGAAGGCGATGGTCCGCCTCGCCGAACAGGCGTTCGAGGCGGGCGCCATCGGCTTCTCCACCGGCCTCGAATACTTCCCCGGCAATATCGCGCCGATGGAGGAGGTGGTGGAACTCTGCCAGTGCTGCGCGCGCCACAACCGCCTCTACGCCACGCATGTCCGCAACCGCGATGTGCATTACGACCTGGGCTTCACCGAGGCCGTGGCGACGGCCCGCCAATCCGGCGCGCGCCTGCAGATCTCCCACATCCAGCCGAAATACGGCGCGCCGCGGAACGCCATGGCCCACACGCTGGAACTGCTCGACCGCGCCCGGCGTGAGGATGTGGACGTCGCCTTCGACATCATCCCGCATGACTGGAACCACACCTCGGTCGTCTCCTCGCTCCCCGCCTGGGCGCGGGAGGGCGGGCCGCCCGGCCTTCTCGCCCGCCTGCGGGACCCCGCCCAGCGCGAGGCGATGAAGCACAACCCCCGCCCCATGTGGCGCCTCGTCGCGGAGCGGCGCTTCGAGGAGATCCTGCTGCTGCGCTCCGAGGCGCATCCGGAGCTGGTCGGCCTCTCCTTCAGCGAGATCGGCCGCCGCCGCAATACGGAGCCGATGGAGGCCGCGCTCGACCTGCTGGAGGCCGAGGGCGATGGGCTGAACAACGTGATGTGGACGTCGCGCGGCTTCGACGATGCCGATGTGCGCCTTTGCCTGGAACAGGCGGAATGCGCCGTGATGTCCGACACCAAGGCGCTGACGCCGCGCGGGCCGCTGGCCGAGACCATTGGCTCGCTCAGCGGCTATGGCTGGGTGGCGCGGCTGCTCGGCCATTACGTGCGCGAGGAGCGCGTGCTCACCCTGCCTGAGGCGGTGCGGCGCATCACCTCCCTGCCCGCCCAGCGCCTCGGCCTCACGGATCGTGGCCGGGTGCATGCGGGCGCGGTGGCCGATCTGGTCGTCTTCGACCCCGCCCGCGTGCGCGACGTGAGCAGCGTTCGCGAACCGCGCCGGCATCCCGAGGGGTTCCAGCATGTCGTCCTCGGCGGCGTCTGCACCCTGCGCGACGGCCGCCGCACCGAGGCCAGCCCCGGCCGCGTCATCCGCGCCCGATGAGAAGGATCAAGCCCATGTCGATCACTCGCCGCGCCGCGCTCATCACCGCAGCCGCCACCCCGGCCTGGGCGCAGGCACCTTCAGGCCCCACGCTGACCGTCGGCATCGGCGCGCCCGTCACCTCGATGGACCCGCATTTCTTCAACGCCTCCTTCAACAGCGCCATCGCCTCGCACGTCTTCGACCGGCTGACCGAGCGCACGGCCGATGCGCGGCTCGTCCCCGGCCTCGCCGAGAGCTGGCGCCTCGTCTCCGACACGATCTGGGAGTTCAAGCTGCGCGCGGGCGTCACGTGGCATGACGGCCGCCCCTTCACCGCGGATGACGTCGCCTTCACCATCGAGCGCGCGCCCAATGTCCCCAACGCGCCGGGCGGTTTCGCCATCTATCTGCGCGCCATCCAGCGCGTGGAGGTCGTGGACCCGCTGACGCTGCGCTTCCACACCGAGCGCCCACATCCCTCCATGCCGAGCGACATGTCCTTCATCGCCATCATCGCCCGCCACGCGGCGACCGGCGCGGCGACCGAGGATTTCAACAGCGGAAAGGCCACCATCGGGACCGGCCCCTACCGCTTCATCTCCTTCCGCGCGGGGGACCGTATCGAGCTCGTGCGCAACGAGGCCTATTGGCGCGGCGCCCAGCCCTGGGCGCGCGTCAGCACGCGCATGATCACCAATGACAGCGCGCGCCTCGCCGCCCTGCTGGCCGGCGATGTGGATGTGATCGACCAGGTGCCCTCCGCCGATCTCGGCCGCCTGCGGCGCGAGGCGCGGGTCAGCATCGCCGAGGCGCCGAGCCTGCGCCTGATCTTCCTGGCACCTGATTTCTCGCGGCTGGAGAACCCGGTCTTCGTCGCGGACCATGACGGCCGCCCGCTCGCCACCAACCCGCTGCGCGATGTGCGGGTGCGCCGCGCGCTCTCCATCGCCATTGACCGCGAGGCGCTGGCCACGCGCGTGATGGAGGGCACGGCGCGCCCGGCCGGGCAATGGCTGCCGCCCGGCATCTTCTCGCACAACCCCGCCGTGCCGCCGCCCGCCCACGACCCCGAGGCCGCGCGCCGCCTGCTGGCCGAGGCCGGCTTCCCGCAGGGCTTCCGCCTCACCCTGCACACGCCCAATGACCGCTACCCGAATGACAGCCGCACCTGCCAGGCCGTTGCCCAGATGTGGACGCGCATCGGCATCCGCACCGAGGTGGTGGCGATGCCCTGGGCCGCCTTCCCCGCGCGGGCGGCGCGGCAGGAATTCGCCATGCACCTGATCGGCTGGGGCTCCTCCGCCGCGGATTCCTTCGGCGCGCTGATGAGCGTGGTCGGCAGCTTCAGCCGCGAGCGGCGCCTCGGCACCTTCAACCACCACCGCTACAGCAACCCCGCGATGGATGCGCTGGTGGAGCGCGCCCTGACCACGACGGATGACGCGACGCGCGAGGCGATGCTGCGCGACGCGGTGCGCATGGCGGCGGACGACGTGGCGGTGATCCCGCTCTATAACCTCGTCAATGTCTGGGCCGTCCGCAGCGGGCTCAGGATGGAGGCGCGCATGGATGAGCGGACGCTCGCCATGGCGGTCCGCCCGTCGTGAACCGCGTCGCGCAGCTCTTTTCGCTGGAGGGCCGCACGGCCTTCGTCACCGGCGGCAATTCCGGCATCGGCCTCGCCATCGCGCGCGCTCTGGGCCAGGCCGGCGCACGGCTCATCCTCTCCGCCCGGCGCGAGGCGGAACTGGCCGAAGCCGTGGCGGAACTGGGCGCGGAGGGGATCGCCGCCGAGGCATTGCCGCTCGACCTCACGGCCACCGATTTCAGGGCGCTGACCGCATCGCCCGACATCCTGGTGAATGCGGCGGGCGTGAATCTGCGCGAGCCCTTCCAGCAGGTGACGGCCGAGGCCTTCGACCTGCATATGGCGCTGCATCTGCGCGCGCCCTTCCTGCTGACGCAGCGCTTCGCGCCCGGCATGGCGGCGCGCGGCTGGGGGCGGATCCTCAATATCGCCTCGCTGCAATCCTTCCGCGCCTTTCCCGACAGTGCCCCCTATGGGGCGGGCAAGGGCGGCATCGCGCAGCTCACCCGCGCCATCGCCGAGGCCTGGTCCCGCCAGGGGATCACCTGCAACGCCATCGCACCGGGCTTCTTCCCCACGCCGCTCACCGCCCCTGTCTTCAACGACACGGCCCGCGCCGCGGCCCTGGCCGAACGCACCTGCATCGGCCGCAACGGGCGGCTCGAGGATCTGCACGGCACCGCCGTCTTCCTCTGCTCCGACGCCAGCGCCTACGTCACGGGCCAGGTCCTGGCGGTGGATGGAGGATTCCTCGCCAAATGAAAGCCCTCCAATGAAAGCCTTGGTCCAGACCGCCCCCAACACCCTCGTCTATCGCGACGAGCCGCAACCCGAGCCGCGCGCGGGCGAGGCGCTGGTGCGGGTGGAGGCGGTGGGCATCTGCGGCTCCGACATGCACGCCATCCATGGCCATGATGCGCGCCGCCCCACGCCGATCATCCTGGGCCATGAGGCGGCGGGCCGCGTGCTGGACGGGCCGCTCGCCGGGCAACGCGTGGCCGTGAACCCGCTCTGGGTGCCGGCGGATTGCGCCTTCGCACGCGAAGGGCGCCCGCATCTCTCGCCGCGGCGCGAGATCCTCTCCATGCCGCCGCGCCCCGGCGCCTTCGCCGAATGGGTGCGCGCGCCCATCGAGAATCTCTGCGTCATTCCCGAGGCGATGCCCGCGCAGCACGCCGCACTCGCCGAGCCCATCGCCGTCGCCTATCACGCGGTGCATCACGGCGCGCGGCTGCTGGGCCGCCCACTGCCCGGCGCGCGCTGCCTGGTGCTGGGCGGGGGCGCCATCGGCCTCGCCTGCGCGCTGGTGCTGCGCCAGGCGGGCGCGGGCGAGGTCTGGCTGATCGAACCCAACCCGGCCCGGCGCGAGACGGCGCTGCGCGCGGGCATCGCACTCGCCCGCGCGCCGGAAGACGGGCCGGAGGATGGCAGCGCGGACCTCATCCTCGACGCGGTCGGCCATGCCGCCACCCGCGCCGCCGCCTGCCGCATCGCGCGGCCCGGCGGCGTCATCGTCCATGCCGGCCTGCTGCCGGGCGCGGATGGCCTCGACGTGCGGCGGATCACGCTGCAGGAGATCACCCTCACCGGCACCTATTGCTACACGCCCGCCGAATTCCGCACCGTGGTCGCGCTGCTCATCGGCGGCCGCTTCGGCGCGCTGGACTGGCTGGAGACGCGCCCCCTCGCCGAGGGTGCGGCGGCGGTCGCCGACATTGATGCCGGCCGCGTCGCGGCGGCGAAGCTGGTTCTCATCCCGTGACGGAGCCTTCCATGCGCAAGCCCAACATCATCCTCGTCATGGCCGACCAGCTCACCGCCGGCGTGCTGCCCGCCTATGGCAATGCGGTCGCGAAGACGCCGCACATCAATGCGCTCGCCGCGCGCGGCACGGTCTTCGGCAACACCTATTGCAATTTCCCGATCTGCGCGCCCTCGCGCGCCTCCATGCTGACGGGCCAGCGCGCCACCAGCATCGGGGCCTTCGACAATGGCGCGGATTTCCCCTCCTCCACGCCCACGCTCATGCATCACCTGCGCATGGAGGGGTATCGCACCATCCTCGCCGGCAAGATGCATTTCGTGGGGCCGGACCAGCTGCATGGCTATGAGGAGCGCATCACCACCGACATCTACCCCTCCGACTTCACCTGGACGCCCGACTGGTCCTCCAACCCGCCCGTCTCCGGCGCGCGGATGAGCCTGCTGGGCGTGGTGGAGGCCGGGCTCTGCACGCGCAGCCTGCAGCTCGACTATGACGAGGAGGTGGCCTTCGCCGCCAACCGCAAGCTGTTCGACCTGGCGCGCGACGAGGACAAGCGGCCCTTCTTCCTCACCGTCTCCTTCACGCATCCGCACAACCCCTTCGTCACCACGCAGGAATACTGGGACCGCTACGATCCGGCCGAGATCGACATGCCTGCGGTGGGCCCCATCCCCTTCGAGGAGCAGGATGGCCGCAGCCAGCGCCACTACCTGCTGACGCGCTGCGACGAGCACGACATCACGCCCGACCGGCTGCGCGACGCGCGCCACGCCTATTACGCGATGACGAGCTACATCGACGACAAGCTCGGCCAGCTCATGGCCACGCTGAAGGCGGCCGGCCTCGATGAGAACACCGTCGTGATCTTCACCGCCGATCACGGCGAGATGCTGGGCGAGCGCGGCATGTGGTTCAAGATGTGCCTCTTCGAGGGCTCGGTCCGCGTGCCGCTCATCATCGCCGGGCCCGGCTGGCCGGAGGGGGCGTCGCGCGAGGAGAACACCTCGCTGCTCGACCTCGCCCCCACCATCCTGGCCCAGGCGGCGGATGGCCCGCGCGCAACGGCCTTCGAGGGGCATGACCTGCAGCCGCTGGCGCATGGCACGGCCACCGACTGGCCCAGCGACGTACTCTGCGAATACACCGCCGAGGGCTGCGACGAACCCTGGTTCATGCTGCGCCGCGGCCATCGCAAGATGATCTGGAGCCGGACGCACGGGCCGCAGCTCTTCGACCTCGCGGCCGACCCGCATGAGGCGCGCGACCTCGCGAAGCTGCCCGGGCACGCCGAGGAGGTGGCCGCGATGATCGCGGCCATCCATGCCCACTGGGACGTGGCCTGCGTGGACCGGACCGCGCGCGAGAGCCAGGCGCGGCGGCACATGCTGCGCGAGGCGCTGGGCCATGGCCGCCGCCCGCCCTGGGACTGGCAGCCGCCCAGCGACGCCGCGAAGCAATATGTCCGCAGCGGGGACAGCCCGACGCTGACCAAGATCCGCTCGCGCCTGCCCTATCGCGCGCCGGTGCCGCCCGACCTCCCCCGCAAGAAGGAGGACAAGTCATGAGCCTGAACCGCCGCACGCTCATCCTCGCCGGCGCCGCGCTGGCCCCGGCCGTCAAGGCGGGTGCGCAAACCCTGCAGAACCGGCCGGTGCGCATCATCATCCCCTTCCCGCCCGGTGCGGCCATGGATGTGACGGCGCGCATGATCGTCACCCCGCTCTCCGAGGCACTGGGCCAGGCCGTGGTGATCGAGACGCGGCCCGGCGCCGGCTCCACCATCGGCACCGCCGCCGTCGCCACCGCCGCGCCGGATGGCCACACCATCCTCTTCACCTCGGCCGCGATCGCCTCGGCGCCGGCGGTCATGCCGAACCTCAGCTTCGATCCGCTGAAGGATTTCGCGCCGCTCAGCCTGCTCGGCCATGTGCCGCTGGTGCTGACCTCGGGGGCGCAGAACGAGATCACCAGCATGGCCGCGCTGCTGGCGGCGGCGCGCGCCAGGCCGGGCGCCATCACCTACGCCACGCCGGGCAATGGCACGCCGATCCATCTCGCGATGGAGCTGCTGCAGCGCGAGGCCGGCATCCGCCTGCTGCACGTGCCCTATCGCGGGACGCCGGTGCCCGATCTCATCGCCGGCCGGGTGGACCTGCATCTGGACAGCGCGCATGCCGCCATCGCCCGCGGCCGCCAGGGGCAGGTGCGGCTGCTCGGCATCTCCACCCCGCAGCGCCTGGCCGCCCTGCCGGAGCTGCCGGCCATCGCGGAGACGGTGCCGGGCTATGACGCGACCACCTGGTTCGCCTTCTTCGCCCCGGTGCGCGTGCCGCCGCCCGTCCTCGCGCAGCTCAGCGCCGCCCTGATGGAGGTCACCTCCCGCCCCGCCCTGCGCGCGGGGATGGCCGAGCAGGGGGTGCAGGTGCAGGCGACAGGGCCGGAGGCGCTCGGCCGGCTGCTGGCCGCCGATACGGAACGCCTCGGCGCGATCGCCCGCGCGGTGGGCGCCCGGCTGGACTGAGGCGCGCCTCACTCCGTCTCGGCCAGCGGCTCCTGCCCCACGCCGCGTGGCGTCGGGCGCGGCGGCACCCAGGGGCGGTCGCCGCGCCACGCCCGGTCCGAGACCACCCGCGGCGGGTCGAGCCACACCGCATGCGCGCCATCGCGCCAGACGGCGAAGCGATCCACCACCACGCTGCCCGGGCAATCGCCCCGCACCGGCTCGGGCGAGAGGATCACGGGCGCCGTGCCGCAGGCAGGATGCGGGCCGCGGCGGAAATCGGGCGCCGGGCGCTGGCCGCGCGGCGGGGGCGGTGGGCGCAGCAGCAGGATGGCGGGCGCGCCGGCATCGTCGCGCAGCAGGCAGGAGGCGGGCGTGCAGGCGATGCGCCCCGCGGCCAGCTCGCCCTCACCCGGCAAGGGTGTGGCGGCCTCGTCGCCCAGGCCGCGCAGCCAGGCCTCGCCGGTGAAGCGCGCGGCGCCGGGGCGACGCTCGAGAAACACCTCGCCCGCCACCTGGAAGGCGAAGAGCCGGCCATCCGATGCGGCGAGTGCCGCCGGCAGCTGCACGAAGCCCCAGGCCGCGAGGCCGAGCGCCATCGGCACCAAGCCCAGCAGCCGCCATCGCCGGCGCCAGAGGCAGAGCCAGCAGATGCCGAAGGCCAGCACCGCCAGCGCCGCGCCCGGCAAGGGTGCGACGGCCAGCGCCGCCCCGGGCCAGGCCGCGACCCAGCGCGCGACGGCGAGGATGCCGGCGATGCCCCAGCCCATGACCGCCAGCGCCGCGCCCTCCGCGCCGAACGGCATCAGCAGCAGCGCCGCCATCCCGGCGGGCATGACGAGGAAGCTCGTCAGCGGCACGGCCAGCGCATTGGCCGCGACGCCATAGACCTGCACCCGGCCGAAATGGTGCAGGCCGAAGGGCGTGGTGGCGAGGCCCGCGATCACCGAGGTCAGCACCGTGCCCGCCAAGAGCAGGAGGCCGCGCTGCCAGAGCGGGCGCGGCGCGCCGCCCCGCATCAGCCAGGGCCGTGCGGCCTCGAAACCCGCGATCAGCGCCAGCACGGCGGCGAAGCTCATCTGGAAGGAGGGGCCGAGAAGCGCGGCCGGCTGCACCAGCAGCACCACCAGCGCCGCGAAGGCCAGCACGCGCGGGCTCAGCGCGCGCCGCCCGGCCAGCAATGCCAGCGTGACCAGCGCCGCCATGGCGAAGCTGCGTTGCATGGGCACCTGGCTGCCCGTCAGCACCATGTAGAAGCCGCCCGCCACAAGTGCGGCCACAGCCGCCCAGGGCTTGGTGCCGAAGCGCAGCGCGAAGCCCGGCCAGAGCGCCAGCCCGCCCCGGACCACGGCGAAGACCAGCCCCATCACGATCGCGATGTGCAGCCCGGAGACGGAGAGCAGATGCGCCAGGCCGGAATCCCGCATGGCCTGCATCGCCTCGGGCGGGATGCCGCTCTGCCCGCCGGTCAGCAGCGCGGCCGCGATCGCGCCGTCCGGGCCCGGGAGTGCGGCCATCACCCGCGCCTCGATCCGCGCGCGCAAGCCCGAGAGCGGTGGCGCCGCGCCACCCTGCGCCGTGATCTCCAGCGGGCCCAGCGCGAAGCCCGAGCCGCCAAGCCCCTCGAAGAAGGCGGCGCGCTGGAAGTCCCACGCCCCGGGATAGGCCGGCGGCGCGGGCGGGCGCAGCAGGGCGCGCAGGCTCACCGCATCGCCGGGCTCCGGCCGCGCCGGGTCGTTGCCGCGCAGCCGGACACGGATCAGCCGGGCCGCGGGCGGCATCCCCTCGGCCCAGCGCGCGCCCGCCAGCGTCAGGCGCAGCCCGCCCGGCAGCGGGTCCACCTCCACAACCGTCCCGGTGAGCTGTACCGCGCCGCGCGGCAGTTCCAGCACCGGCGCGGCACGCCCCGCATGCCAGGCCGTGAGCGCGAAGCCCGCCGCCACCGCCGTCAGCAGAGCGAAGCCCCAGGCCAGCAGCGGCCGTGCGGCCCGGACCCACAGCGCCAGCGCACCCGGCACCAGCCCCGCCAGCCCCCACCAGAGCGGCGGCTCGAAGCGCCACGCGAAATAGAGCAGCACCCCCGCGCCCAGCGCCACCGGCAACCAGAGCGCGAGCCGCCCCACCTCGCCCTCCAGGCGGCGGATCACCCAGGGTTGAGTCGCGGCATCCATGCACAAGCAAGGGAGCACCACCCCTCACCCGCCGTCCAGCGCCGTGATATGAAGGGGCATGACCGTTCGCACCCGCTTCGCCCCCTCGCCCACCGGCTACCTGCACATCGGTGGCGCCCGCACCGCGCTCTTCAACGCGCTCTTCGCCCGCCGGCATGGCGGCGCCTACCTGCTGCGCATCGAGGACACGGACCGCGCCCGCAGCACGCAGGAGGCGGTGGACCAGATCCTCGAATCCCTCGCCTGGCTCGGCCTCTCGCCGGATGAGCCGCCCGTCTTCCAGTCGCAGCGCGAGGCCCGCCACGCCGAGGTCGCGCACCAGCTGCTCGCCGCCGGAAAGGCCTACCGCGCCTACGAAACCCCCGAGGAACTCGTCGCGATGCGCGAGCGCGCCCTCGCCGAGAAGCGCCCGCCCCGCTACGACGGCACCTGGCGCGACCGCGAGCCCGGCCCCGCGGAAGCCGGCAAGCCCTTCGCCATCCGCCTGAAGGCGCCGCGCGATGGTGAGACCATGGTGGAAGACCAAGTGCAGGGCACGGTCACCGTCGCGAACACCGAGCTGGATGACATGATCATCCTGCGCTCCGACGGCACGCCCACCTATCTGCACGCCGTGGTGGTGGACGACCACGACATGGGCATCACCCACGTCATCCGCGGCGATGACCACCTGACCAACACCTTCCGCCAATGCATGGTCTATGACGCGATGGGCTGGCACCGCCCGCGCTTCGGCCACATCCCGCTCATCCACGGGGCGGACGGCGCCAAGCTCAGCAAGCGGCACGGCGCCGTCTCCGTGCTCGATTTCCGCGACCAGGGCCTGCTGCCCGAGGCTGTCTGCAACTACCTGCTGCGCCTGGGCTGGGGCCATGGCGATGAGGAAATCATCCCCCGCGCCCGCGCCGAGCAGATCTTCGATCTCAAGGATGTCGGCCGCGCCGCCTCCCGCATGGATTACAAGAAGCTGGAGCATGTGAACGGCGTCTATCTGCGCCAGGCCGACCCCGCCGCGCTGCTGCCCGATGTGCTGCACCGCCTGCAGGCCCAGGGTGAGCTCTTCGGCACGGAGAAGATCGCCCGCCTGCAGATCCTGCTGCCCGCCTTGCAGGAGCGCGCGAAGAACCTGGCCGAACTCGCCGCCAGCGCCGCCTTCGCCGTGACCGACGGCGCGCCGGAGCCGGATGCGAAATCCGCGGCCCTGCTGACGGCCGACGCCAAGGCGCGGCTGGCCGACCTCGCCGAATTCCTTTCCGCCGCGCCCTGGGAAAAGGCCGACCTGGAACATTGGCTGCGCGACTATGCCGATGTGAAAGGCATCAAGCTCAAGGACGTGGCCCAGCCGCTGCGCGTGGCGCTGACCGGCAGCACCATGTCTCCGCCGATCGACGTGACCCTGTTTGCCCTGGGGCGGGACGAGGCGCTGGCGCGGATTCTGGCCGCGGCCGCCTAAGGGGCTCCGCCCCTTGGACGCCGCCGGGGAGCCACGGGCTCCCCGGACCCCTGCGGCAACGTCACATCCCCGCCGTCAGCGTGAACAGCTTCCCCACCGCCGCCGGCACCACGCGCTCCCCCATCGCACGCTCCAGCGCGTTCACCGCGCGCCAGCCGGTGCAATGCGCCGGGATCACCAGCGGCAGGTCGAAGCCCGCGATGTCGGCCACCGTCTCGGGGATGATCTTCTCGTTCTCGCCCGAGAGGTGGAAGCCGCCCATCACCGCGAACAGATTCTCCCCCGGAAAGGCGGCGCGGGCCGCATGCAGGACGTTCACGACACCCGCATGCGAGCAGGCCGAGAACACCACGATGCCCTTGCCCGCCAACCGCACCGCGAGGAAGCGTTCATCCATCAGCGCCTCATCCGCGACCCAGGGCGCGCCCTCCGCATCCCGCGCCACCTGGCCGGGCAGGCCGCGCTCATAGGGTGTGACGCGCGGGATCTCGGCGCTGACGTAGAACAGGTCATCCAGCGCCAGACGCGCCTCGGCCGTCACCACGGGCTCCGCCCCCATTTCCGCCCATTGGGCAGGGGTCGGGATGTAGTCCATCGGCAGCACGCCGCCATCGCCCTGGCGCATCCCCCGCTCGCGGAACATGCCGGGATGCAGGTAGAGCGGCACGCGCCGCCCCGGTGTCGCCGCCTGGATCATCGCCAGGGCCTGGGGCAGCCCGCCCGCATGGTCCCAATGGCCGTGGCTCAGCATCGCGGCGTCAATGCCCGCGAAATCCACGCCCAGCCGCTCCGTGTTGCGCGCGAAGGTCATGTCCACCGGCCCGCCATCGAACAGCATGGTCCGCGCCCCGCCCGGCCCATGCGCCGTGACCAGCAGCGAGAGCCCATGGCTCGCGCAGCACAGCGCGCCGCCCGTGGTCCGCTTCATCCCCCGGCGGAGGAGTTGCTGCGTCTCCCGCGTCACGAAGCGCGGCGTGCTGGAGAGCATGTCCAGCACATTGTCCACCAGCACCTGGATCTCGATCCGCTCGGCAGCCACCAGCGCCATGGCGCGTTCCCCCCTGTTTTCACCAGCTTGAACCTGGCGCGCCGCGCGCGTCCATCCCGCCAAAGCTTGACGTTGCTTCATTCCGGGCGCATTCAGCGGCCCACCAGCGCCGGGGGTTGCCCGCGGCGCATCCCCATGCGCCCCGGACAGAGCCCACCAAAGGAATCTGATGTCGAAAGAGGATATGATCGAGTTCAGCGGCCAGGTCGTTGAACTTCTGCCCAACGCGATGTTCCGCGTGAAGCTGGACAATGAGCACATGGTGCTTGCCCACACCTCGGGGAAGATGCGCAAGAACCGCATCCGCGTCCTCGCGGGGGACCGGGTGAATGTCGAGATGACGCCCTATGACCTGACCAAGGGCCGCATCACCTTCCGCTTCAAGTAAGCCGGCTCCCATCGTGACGAATCCAGGCGAGCGGCCACCGCTGGTCCTCGCTTCCGCCAGCCCGCGCCGGATCGAGCTGCTGGCGCGCATCGGCATCGTGCCCGATCGCGTGGCCCCCACCGACATTGATGAGACGCCCAGACGCGCCGAGCTGCCACGCCAACTGGCGCTCCGCCTCGCCCGCGCCAAGGCCGAGGCGGCGGATGCGCCCGGCGCGCTTGTCCTGGCGGCCGACACGGTGGTGGGCCTGGGCCGCCGCATCCTGGGCAAGCCCGCCGATGCCGCCGAGGCGCGGCGCTTCCTCGAACTTCTCTCCGGCCGGCGGCACCAGGTTCATACGGGCGTCGCGCTGCGCCACGCCGATGGCCGCGTGACGCACCGGCTGGTCAGCACCATCCTCGCCTTCCAGCGCCTGACCGACCAGCAGATGGAGGCTTACGTCGAATCCGGCGAATGGCGGGGCAAGGCGGGCGGCTATGCCATCCAGGGGGCGGCCGAGATGTTCGTCCGCTTCCTCTCGGGCAGCCATTCCAACGTGGTGGGCCTGCCGCTCTTCGAGACGGCGCAGCTTCTCCGCGGCTGCGGCTGGCTCAGGCCGTGATGCAGATCCGCCTCTCCCGCTCGCCCGGCGAGCGGCGGGTGGCGCTGCTGCGCGATGGCGCGCTCCTCGCCTATCGCTGCGAACGCCCCGCCCGCCCCGATGGCGTGGGCGACATCCTGCGCGGACGAATCGCGGCCGCCATGCCGGCGCTGGCCGGCGCCTTCGTGGCCCTGCCGGAGGGGGAGAACGGCTTCCTCCCCGAAAGCGAGTGCGAGGGCCGCAAGCTCCCGCCCGAGGGCACGATCCTGACCTTGCGCGTTACCCGCGCCGGCCAGGGCGGCAAGGGCCCGCGCCTTTCCGCCCGCACGCCACAATCGCCCGGCGCCCTGGCCCTGATCGCCCGCGGCCCCGACGCCGCGCTCCGCTGGGCCGCCAGCCACCCCGAGGCACGCATCGTGACCGACGAGCCCGGCGAAGCCGCGCGGCTGCGCGGGGCGCTCGGCGCGACGCGCGTGCTGCTTCACCCCGAGGCCTTCGATTCCGGGCTGGAAGACGAGGTGGCCCGCCTCGCCGAACCGGTTTGGGATCTGGCCGGGGGCGGCCGCCTGATCTTCTCTCCCCTGCCTGCGCTCACCGCCGTGGATGTGGATTCCGGCGGCGCCGACCCGCGCGAGGTGAATCGCCGGGCCATCGCCGAATTCGCACGCCAGCTTCGCCTGCGCGACCTCGCCGGCCCCATCCTGCTCGACCTCGCCGGCCTCTCGGTGAAGCAGCGCGCGGCACTCGAACCGGATCTGCGCAGCGCCTGCGGCCCGGATGGGCTGACGCAATGTCTCGGCCTCGGCCCGCTCGGCCTGTTCGAGCTGCGCCGCGCCCGCATCCATCCGCCGCTGCACGAGGTGCTGGCCGACCGTGCCCTGGCCGCCGGCCTCGCCTTGCTGCGCCAGGCCATGCGCGAATCGGCCGCGAGCCCGGGCCAACGCCTGGCCCTGGAGGCGCCGCCCGCCATTCTCGCCGCGCTGGAAGCCCTGCCCGGGGCGCTCGCCGAATTCACCGAACGCGCCGGCCACCCGCTGGCGCTGCGCCCCGCCCCCACCCCCGGGATCGCCCATGCCTGATTGCCCGATCTGCCGCCGCCCCGTCCCGCCCCGCGTGCCGGGCCAGAAAGGCCCGCAGCCCTTCTGCTCCGAGCGCTGCCGCCAGGTGGATCTCGGCCGCTGGCTGACGGAAAGCTACACGGTCCCCGCCGTCGACCCCGAGGATCAGGAAGAAGAACGCTGACCCCGGCTGGACAGGCCCCGCCCGCTTCGCTATCACCCGCCCACCAAGCGCGCCCGGGTAGCTCAGTTGGTAGAGCATGCGACTGAAAATCGCAGTGTCGGTGGTTCGATTCCGCCCCCGGGCACCATCCCCCCTCGCGCGAGGCCGTGCATGATCGCCCGCCGGACCGCCCTCGCCCTCCTCGCCGCAGCACCCGCCGCCCGCGCTCAGGACACCATCGCCATCGCCCGGCAGATGGCCCCCACCGGCACGCTGCGCGCGGTGATCAATGTCGGCAATCCGCTCTTCGCCAACCGCCGCCCGCGCGAGACGGACCCCTATGGGCTGGGCGTGGACCTGGTGCGTGAACTCGCCAGCCGCCTTGCCTTGCCCGTCGAGCTGATCGTGGTCGCCTCGGCCGCGCGGACCATCGAACTCCTCCGCGGCGAGGAGGGGGATGTCGGCTTCTTCGCGGTGGATGCCACGCGCGGCCAGGGCGTGGAGCTGACGCCGCCCTTCCTCGAGGTCGAGGGCACCTTCCTGGTGCGCGAGCATTCGCCCATCACCGAGAATGACCAGGTGGACCAGCGCGGCATCCGCATCGCCGTGGGGTTCAACAGCGTCTACGACATCTTCCTCCGCCGCGAGATCCGCGACGCGACGCTGGTGCGCGTCGCCACCTCGCCGCGCGTGGTGGAGGAGTTCCTGCGCCAGAACATCGATGTCGCGGCCGGGGTGCGCCAGCAGCTGGAGGCCGATTCGCTCCGCTTCGGTGGCCTGCGCCTGCTGCCCGGCCGCTTCCACGCCGTGCCCTATGCCATGGGCCTGGCCGGGGGCCGTGATCCGGCGGCGCTGGCCTGGCTGCGCGCCTTCATCGCGGAGATGACGCGCTCGGGCTTCATCGCGCAGTCCATGGCGCGGCACGGCGTACGCCTCGCCACGGTCGTGCAGCCGGGCTGAGCCGCCCTTGCGCCAGATCATAACACAGCGCCATCCCGCCCCGCGATAACATGGCCTCCGGACCACAAGGAGGAACCGCCATGTCCGACAGCATTCTCGCCAGCCGCCGCGCCGGGCTGGAGGAGGCCTTCTTCGCCCGCCACAATGAGGCGCTGCGCCAGCGCATGCTCCAGGCCGATGCGGAGAAGTTCCGCCGCGAGGCGCTGATGGCCGCCACCGGCATCGTGGATGAGGCGGTGATCGCCCGCCTCATGGCGCTGCAGATCGGCACGGGCACGCTGGCCGCCCTCACCCTCGTGCCCATGGTGCTGGTCGCCTGGGCGGATGGGGCGATCTCCACCGAGGAACGCCGTGCCGTGCTCGCCGGCGCGCAGCAGGCCGGGCTGCAGCAGGGCGGCCCCGCGCTGGAGCTGCTGGAGGCCTGGCTGCACAGCCGCCCCGCCCCCGAGCTCTTCCAGGCCTGGAAGGACTATGTGGCGGCGCTGACCCGGACGCTGCCGCCGGAGGAACGCCGCTCGCTGGAGGCCAGCGTGCTGGCCCAGGCGCACAAGGTGGCGGCGGCGACGGGCAGCTTCCTCGGCCTCACCTCGCCCATCTCGGAGCGCGAGAACACGCTGCTGCGCGAACTGGCGCACAGCTTTCACACGACCGGCTGAGGCCGGGCGTCACAGCCGGGCAAGCGCGATGAGCTGCTCGGCCCGGAAAAAGCCCAGGAACTCCCAATCCCCGCCGCGCGGCCGGAACACGCCGGCCGCGCCTTCCGGGAATTCCTGCTGCGCGAGGCCGCGCCCCAGGATCATGCCCAGCGGCACGATGTGGCCCACCATGACGCGGTTGCCCCCCGGGATGGGCTGCGCCAGCCGGCGGGAGACGGCACGCGCGTCATCCATCGCATTGCCCGGCGTATAGTCATCGGCGATCAGGTCGCGCTCGACACGCACGCGGGCGCGGCCGAAGGCCAGCTCGGCCGTGTCCTGCGCGCGAAACACCTCGCTCGTCAGCACCTCCTGCACGGGGATGTCCAGCACGCGGAACGCCTGGCCGAGCCGCGTCGCCTGCTGGCGCCCGGCCTCGCTCAGGTTGCGCTGCCCGGCGCGGTCGCCCCGCCTTCCGGTATCCACCTGGCTGCGATCGGTGATGCCGTGGCGGACATAGAGGTTCAGCCCGCCCGCCCGCAGCAGCGGCAGCAGCGTCTCGTCGGGGATGAAGGCGAAGCCCTGCGCGCGGGCGACCAAGGGCGCGGCGAGGAAGGCGGCCGCCAGGGCGCGACGTTGCATGAAAATCTCTCCATTTCGGGCACGCCGCCGCTTAGCCGCAGGCCGGCAGCCGGGCAAGCCGATTTGATGGACCGGCGGCGCCTCGCCCTGCCATGCTGCGCGCAAACCAGAACAGGAAACGCCATGCTCTCCCGCCGCGCCGCCCTTCTCGCCCCGATCGCCCTCGCCACTCCCGCCCTCGCGCAGCCAGGTTTCCCCAACCGGCCGATCCGCCTCGTCATCCCCTGGCTGCCCGGCGGCTCGGCCGACACCCATCTGCGCGTGCTGGCCGAGATCGCCGGCCGCAACCTCGGGCAGTCGGTCATCGTCGAGAACCGGCCCGGCGCCTCGGGCACGCTCGGCCCCGCCATGATCGCGCAGGAGCCGCGCGGCGATGGCCACCTGATCGGCCAGATGCCGGTGACCATCTTCCGCATCCCCGCCATGTCCCGCCGCCCGACCTTCGACCCGATGACGGATTTCTCCTGGGTGATCCACCTCACCGGCTATGTCTTCGGCGTGGTGGTGCGCAGCGACAGCCGCTACCGGAGCTGGGAGGAGTTCCTGGACTTTGCCAAGGCCAATCCGGGCAAGGTCAGCTATGGCACGCCCGGCGTGGGGTCCTCGCTCCACATCACCATGGAGCGCATCGCGGCCGAGCGCGGCATCGAGTTCCTGCACGTCCCCTTCCGCGGCGGCGCCGACACGACGCAGGCGCTGCTTCAGGGCTCGGTCGAATGCGTGGCCGACAGCACCGGCTGGGCGCCCATGGTGCAGGAGGGGCGCTTCCGCCTCCTCATCGTCTGGAGCGCCGAGCGCGCCAAGCGATTCCCGGATGTCCGCACGCTGCGCGAAGTGGGCATCGACATCGTCTCCGACAGCCCCTTCGGCCTGGCCGGGCCCAAGGGCATGGACCCCGGCGTGGTCCGCGCCCTGCATGACGGCCTGAAGCCCGCCCTGTTCGACCCGCAGCATGTGGCGACGCTGGAGCGCTTCGACATGCCGCTGCGCTACATGGACCCCGAGGCCTATGCGGATTTCGCAAGGCGGCTCAACGCCGAAGAGAGTGCGGCCGTGCGCCGCCTGGGCTTGCGGATGGACTGAACGGGGGCGATAGACGGGCACAAGAACAGCCGAGGAAAGCCCGCCCATGCTCACCCGCCGCCATGCCCTCCTCCTGCCCGGCGCCGCCGCGATCTCCGCACCCTTGGCCGCGCCGGCCTATGCCCAGCAGAACTTCCCCAACCGGCCGATCCGCATGATCGTTCCCTGGGGTGCGGGCGGCACCACCGATGTGCAGATGCGCGCCTATTGCGAGGCCGCCTCCCGCCGGCTCGGCCAGCCCATAGTGGTGGAGAACCGCGCGGGGGCGGGCGGCGTGCTGGGCGCCCAGGCGCTGCTCACCGCGGCGCCCGATGGCTACACGCTGAGCCAGATGCCCATCAGCGTCTTCCGCCAGCCGCTGCTCAACAGCCGCGCCCTCTTCGATCCGCTGACCGACTTCACCTATGTGATCCACGTCACCGGCTATCTCTTCGGCATCGTGGTCCGCAATGACGCGCCCTGGCAGACGCTCGCCGACCTCATCGCCGCCGCGCGGCGCGAGCCGGGCAAGCTCAACTACGGCACGCCCGGTGTCGGCACCTCGCTCCATCTGACGATGGAGCAGATCGCGCAGATGCAGCGCATCGAGTGGACGCATATCCCCTTCCGTGGCGTGGCCGAGAATCTGCAGAACCTGCTGGGCGGCCAGATCCAGATCACGGCCGACAGCTCGGGCTGGGTGCCGATGGCCGAGGAAGGCCGCGTGCGTGTGCTGGCCACCTGGGGCGAGAGCCGCGCCAAGCGCTTCCCCAATGTGCCGACGCTGAAGGAGAGCGGGATCGACATCGTCTCGATCAGCCCCTACGGCCTGGCCGGCCCGAAGAACATGGACCCGGGCGTGGTGCGCGTCCTGCACGACGCCTTCCGCGAGGCGCTGAACGATCCCTCGCATGTCGCGGTGCTGGAGCGTTTCGACATGCAGCCCAACTACAAGAGCAGCGCCGACTACACCGCCTTCGTCCGCCAGACGATGGAGGAGGAGCGGCGGCTCATCCAGCAGCTCGGTCTCCGTCTGAGCTGATTGCTGCACCTGCGAGGCGGTGTGTTGCGCCGCTTCGCCCAAAACCCGCAGGCTTCCCCCAAACGGAGGAAGCGCCCCCATGCATCTGACGCGCCGCGCGAGCCTGATCACCGGCTTGGCTGCCCCCTTGGCCGCGCCCGGCCTCGCGCTCGCGCAATCCCGCTTCCCCGACAAGCCGCTGCGCGTCTTCGTGCCCTGGACGCCGGGCGGCGCCACCGACATCCAGATGCGCATGGTCTGCGAAATCGCCTCGCGCCATCTGGGCCAGCCCGTCATCGTCGAGAACAAGCCCGGCGCGTCAGGCACGCTTGGCGCGCAGACGCTGGCGCGCGAGGCGCGGCCCGATGGCTATACGCTGAGCCAGATGCCCAATGGCGTCTTCCGCATGCCGGCCATGATGCGCGCCCAGGGCATGACGCCGCCCTTCGACCCCATGCAGGACTTCACCTGGGTGCTGCGCATGGTGGGCTACATGGGCGGCGTGGTGGTGCGGCCCGACGCGCCCTGGCGCAGCATGCGCGCCCTGCTGGACGACGCCCGCGCCAATCCGGGCAAATTCTTCTACGGCACGCCCGGCGCCAACACGACCGATGTGGGGATGACGCGCCTCGCCCGCATGCTCAACATCGAATGGACCGCCGTGCCCTTCCGGGGTGCGGCGCCCAATCTGCAGAACCTGCTCGCCGGGCAGATCCATTTCTCGGCCGAGACCTCGGCCTGGGCCGACATGGCGCTGGAGGGCCGCGTGCGGCCGCTGGCGCTCTGGATGTCAGCCCGCGCCGCGCGCTTCCCGGATGTGCCCACCTTCCGCGAGATGGGGCATGACGTGGTGGCCGAGAGCGCCTATGGCATCGCGGCCCCGCGCGGCACGCCGCCCGCCATCGTCAACATCCTGCACGACGCCTTCAAGGCCGCGGTGCATGACCCGCAGCATCTGGCCGTGCTCGCCCGCTTCGACATGCCCGTGCGCTACCTCGACAGCGAGGCCTATGCGAATGACGTGATCCAGGTGAACGCGCAGGAGATCGCGACGGTGCGCGAGCTGGGGCTGCGCCCCGGCGGGTAGCCGCGTAAGCTTCCCTGCATGCAAGACATCTGGACCCTCGCCATCCATGGCGGCGCCGGCACCATCCGGCACGACGAACTCACCCCCGGGAAGGAGGCCGCCTATCGCGCGGGCCTGCTCGCCGCGCTGCAGGCGGGTGGCGCCGTGCTGGAAGCCGGCGGCAGCGCGGAGGAGGCGGTGCTGGCGGCGGCCATGAGCCTGGAGGATTGTCCCCTCTTCAACGCCGGGCGCGGCAGCACCTTCACCGCCGCCGGCACCATCGAGATGGATGCCGCGCTGATGACCAGCGGCGGTGAGGCCGGCGCGGTGACGGGGGTGACGCGCATCCGCAACCCGATCCTCGCCGCGCAGGCCGTGATGCGCGAAACCCCGCATGTGCTGCTGGCGGGCGCGGCGGCGGATGAATTCGCCGCGCAGCAGAGGCTTCAGATGGAAGACCCCGCCTATTTCCGGACAGAGCATCGCCACGCGCAGCTGCTCGCCGCGCAGGCGGCGCAGGTGGTGGCGCTGGACCATGATGTGGCGACGAAGATGGGCACGATCGGCGCCGTGGCGCGCGACCGGCACGGCGCGCTGGCGGCGGCGACGTCCACCGGCGGCATGACCAACAAGCGCGCCGGGCGTGTCGGCGACACGCCCATCCTCGGCGCCGGCACCTGGGCCGACCGGCACGTCGCCATCTCCTGCACCGGCACGGGCGAAGCCTTCATGCGCAGCGCGGCGGCGCATGAGATCTCGGCGCTGATGCGCCTCGCGGGGAAGTCGCTCGCGGAGGCGGCCGAGGAGGTGGCGCTGCGCCGCGTGCCGGAAGCCGGCGGGCGCGGAGGCCTGATCGCGGTGGATGCGGCGGGCAACGCGGCCCTGCCCTTCGGCACGGAGGGCATGTATCGCGGCCTCTGGCGCGCGGGCGAAGCCCCCATCACCGGCATCCACGCGGCGTGATCGGAGGCGTCGGAACCTGAGGTTCCGGCCGGGGTGCTCGAGGGGCTGGCCCCTCGATCAGCGCCGCGCGGCGAAGAATTCCCTGAGCAGCGCCGCCGCCTCGCTCTCGCGCACGCCGCCCACCACTTCCGGCGCGTGGTTGCACTGGGCATGCGCGAAGACGCGCGCGCCATGCTCCACGCCGCCGCCCTTCGGGTCATAGGCGCCGAAGACCACGCGCGCCACGCGGAAGAGCGAGGCGCCCTGCGCGCACATCGCGCAGGGCTCCAGCGTCACCCAGAGCGTCGCATCCGCGAGGTGCTTCTCGCCGCGCGTGGCGGCCGCTTCGCGCAGCGCCAGCATCTCCGCATGGGCGGAGGGGTCGCGCCGCTCCTCCACGCGGTTGCCGGCGCGGGCGAGAACGGTTCCGCGCGCATCCGTGACGACAGCGCCCACCGGCACCTCGCCGCGCATCGCCGCCGCGCGCGCCTCTTCCAGCGCGATTTCCATCGGTGTCATGCGCTGGCTTCTGCCCGAGCCGGGCGGCATCACGCAAACGCCATCTTGTGCTGGCCGCGTGGCGCTGCTTCACAGGGGCCATGACAAGACGCCCCGTGATCGGATTGACGCTGGATGCCGAACCGGCGGGCGGCTGGTCCAGGCTGCCCTGGTATGCGCTGCGGCAGAACTACTTCTCCGCCGTCATCGCGGCTGGCGGATTGCCCGTCGCCCTCCCGCATGCGCCCGAGCTCGCCGCCGCGTATCTCGATACGGTGGACGGCCTGCTCGTCACCGGCGGCGCCTTCGATGTGGACCCCGCGCTCTGGGGCGGCGGCGAACCTCACCCCAAGGTCACGCTCAAGCCCGGCCGCACCGATTTCGAACTCGCCGCCACGCGCCGGGCGC
This sequence comes from Sediminicoccus sp. BL-A-41-H5, assembly GCF_050632405.1. Lineage (NCBI taxonomy): Bacteria > Pseudomonadati > Pseudomonadota > Alphaproteobacteria > Acetobacterales > Roseomonadaceae > Sediminicoccus > Sediminicoccus sp. BL-A-41-H5. The sequence goes on from NZ_CP192601.1 coordinate 1,045,548, forward strand.
TGGCGAAGGACCAGCCCGTGCTCGGGATCTGCGGCGGGCAGCAATTGCTGGCGGTGGCGCTGGGCGCCACCCTCATCCAGCACATCCCAGACGAGCACCCGAGCGAGATTCCGCACGAACAGCCCAACCCGCGCACCGAGCCGGGGCATGAGGTTCTGGTGGCACCCGGCACGCTGCTCGCCCGCATCACCGGCCGCACGCGCATGGCGGTGAATTCCGCGCATCACCAGGCGGTGAAGAGCGTGGGTGATGGGCTGGTGGTGAACGCCACCGCGCCGGATGGGCTGATCGAGGGCATCGAGGCGCCCGCGCATCGCTTCGCGCTCGGCGTGCAATGGCATCCGGAATACAGCGTGGACCCGGCCGACCCGCTGATCCTGCGCGCCTTCGTGGAGGCCTGCCGATGACCCCGCCCGATACGGATGACGCTGCACGCGGCGAACGCATCGCCAAGTGGCTCGCCCGCGCGGGCGTGGCCAGCCGCCGCGACGCCGAGAAGATCATCGCCGAGGGCCGCGTGAAGCTGGGCGGCAAGCTCGTCACGCAGCCCGCCACCTTCGTGCAGCCGGATGACATCGTGACGGTGGATGGCCGCGCGGTGAACGAGCCGGAGCGCACGCGCCTCTTCCGCTTCCACAAGCCGGCCGGCCTCGTCACCACCCATCGCGACCCGGAGGGCCGCCCCACGGTGTTCGAGCGCCTGCCCGAGGGCCTGCCGCGCCTGATCTCCGTCGGCCGCCTCGACCTCAACAGCGAGGGCCTGCTGCTGCTCACCAATGACGGCGCCCTCTCCCGCCGGCTGGAGTTGCCCTCGAATGCCTGGGTCCGCCGCTACCGCGTGCGCGTCTTCGGCGATTTCGATCCGCGCGCGCTGGAGATCCTGGCGAAGGGCGTCACCATCGAGGGCGTGCGCTACGCGCCGATCGAGGCCGGCGTGGACAGCCGCAAGGGCGACAATGCCTGGCTCACGGTCGCGCTGCAGGAGGGAAAGAATCGCGAGATTCGCCGCGTCCTGGCCTGGATGGGCCTCGAGGTCTCGCGCCTCATCCGCATCGCCTACGGGCCTTTCCAGCTCGGCACGCTGGAGCGCGGCATGGTGGATGAGGTGAACCCGAAGGTGCTGCGCGAGCAGCTGGGCCTGGCCGCGCCGACGCGGCGAGGCAAGGGCTGATGCTTCGCGCCCTCAAGCGCCGGGCGCGGCCTCCGGCCGCCTGGCTCCGGACCGCTGAAGCGTTCCGCCGCGCCTATTCGGCGCGGATTCGCGAGGCGCACCGCCAGACCGGGGCAGGGTCCGCCGGGCCCGGCGCGCTTCTCCTGGACGCCGCGACCGCCTCCGCCAAGCTCCGGCCGCAAAGCGGCCGGCACCGCCCAACCGGCCTCATGGCCCATCGTGGCGCGGCGAAGCCAAGCCGGCGGAGCCGGCGCGTCGTGCGGAGAGCACGCCTCCGGCGTGACGCGTCTGAGGGCGCAAAGTGATGCGCATCATCGCAGGCCGCTGGAAGGGCAAGCGCCTCACCGCCCCCGAGGGCGACACCGTCCGCCCCACCTCCGACCGGGCGCGCCAATCCCTCTTCGACATGCTCTGGCACGCCCCATGGGCCGGGCGGGAGCTGGTCGAGGGCGCGCAGGTGCTCGACGCCTTCGCCGGCACGGGCGCGTTGGGGCTGGAGGCGCTCTCGCGCGGCGCGGCGGCGGCGAGCTTCATCGAGAAGGACCGCGCGGCGCTGGCCGCACTCCGCGCCAATATCGCGAACTGCAAGGCGGAAGCGACCGTCATCGCAGGCGACGCGACGAAGCCCCCCCGCGCGCTGAAGCCCGCCACGCTGATCTTCCTCGACCCGCCCTATGGCGCGAACCTCCTCGCTCCCGCGCTGGAGGCGCTGGATGCGGCGGGCTGGATCGCCGCCGGCGCGCTGATCTGCACCGAGCTCGCCGAGCGCGACACGCCGCCCGAGACGCGCTTCACACCGTTGGATGACCGCCGCCACGGCAAGGCCCGCCTGTTGATCCTGCAAGGCTGAGCCCGCGATGCGCGGCCAGCCCTCGCGCATTCTCGTCATCATCCCCTCGCCCGTCTTCGGCGGTGCCGAGGCGCAGACGCTCCAGGTGGCGCGTGGCCTGATCGCCATGGGCGCCGAGGTCGCCGTCGCGGCCGAGCCCGCGGTGCTGGCCGCCGCCGGCCCCGCGCTGGGCGGCGCCCACCGCCTTCCCGCCGCGCTGCGCCCGCCCGACAAGATGCCGCGTGACGCCGCGATGGACTGGCAGCGGGCCGCGCTGGCCGCGCCGCTCGCCGCCCTGCGGCCCGAGGCGGCCCTGCTCTGCTGCCCGCTGCCGACGGAGGGCTTCGGCGCGCTCCAGGCGCTGACCGCGGCGCGCATCCCGGCGCTGGCCGTCGCGCATCTCGTGCGGCTGGGCTGGGAGCTGGCCGAGGCCGAGCACGCCGCCCTGCCCCGGCTCCGCGCCGATTGGATCGCCGTCTCCGAGGTCTCGGCCCGGCGGCTGGAGGCGCTGTTCGGCTGGCCGCCCTTTCGCGTGGCATCGGTGCCGAACGGCATCCCGCCCTGGCCGCCCGCCGCCCCGGATCGCCCGGCGCTCGGCCTGCCCGAGGGCGTGCCCCTGCTGGCCCAGGTCGGCCGGCTCGACATCCGCAAGGGCGCGCAGCTCGCACCCGCCATCGGCGCGCGGCTGCGCCCGGGCCAGGTGGTGCTGGCCGGCGATGGCCCGCTGCGCGCGCGGCTGACCGGCGCGAGCAACGTGCTGACCCTCGGCCCCCGCCATGACATCCCGGCCCTCCTCGCCAGCGTGGACGCCTTCCTCCTCGCCTCCGAGCATGAGGGCTGCCCGCTCTCGGTGCTGGAGGCGGCGCGCGCCGGCTGCCCCATCCTCGCCACCCGCGCCGCGCTGGAAGCCTGGCCCGAGGCCGAGGCCATGGCCCGGATCATCCTGCGCGAGCCCGACCACATCGCGGCCGCCTTCGCCGAGGCGATGGCCGACGAAGAGGGGACGGCCCGCCGTGTCGCCCATGCGCGCGCCGTCGCCGCCGCCTGGGACGAGGCGGCGATGATCCGCCGCACCGCCGTCCTGCTGGCCGCCACATGCGCCTGATCCGGCAGCGCTGGCCGGGCGAGACCCGGCTCTGGCTGGGCGCGGCGCCCCAGAGGCTGCACCTGCCGCCCGACGGCAACCTCCTGGCCCTGCACCTGCCCCGCGCCGCGCCATCCTCGGCGCTGGTCGTGGAGACGCAAGCCGGCGCGGCGCGCCTCGCCGCGCCCGCCGCCGGCTGGGTGGTGCTGGAGCTGCCGGGGCCGCCCCTCGCGGTGCGGGCGGAGGGCCCGCCCTTCCAGCTCTCCGGCGGCCTGGGCGAGGGCCCGGCCTTCCCCGCCTGCCGCCTCTGGCAGGCGGAACCGGGCCTCATCCCGGAGGATCACTGGCGCCGCGCGCGCATCCTGGGCGAGGGCGCGGTGCTGGCGCTCGCCGCCGGCCCCGCGCGGCCCTTCCTGCGCCTCCAGGCGGGCGAGGTGGCGCGCATCACCCTGCCGGGCTGCGCCCTGCCCGGCCCGGTCGAGCCGGTGCTGACCGCGCTGCGCGGCCCGCTGCCGCTGGCGGAGCTGGACGGCCTCACCCTCACGCTGCGCGCGGGCGCCGCCTGCGATGTGCTCTGGGAGGGCGTTCAGCTCCGCCCGAACAATCGTGCGAATTCCGAGGCGCCGAGCCTCAGATAGGTCGGCCGCCCATGGCTGCAGGTGGCCGCGCGCGGCGTGCGCTCCATGGCGCGCAGCAGCGCGTCCATCTCGGCCGGCGTCAGCCGCCGCCCGGCGCGGATGCTGCCATGGCAGGCCAGCCGCGCGATGGCGGCATCCAGCCGCAAGGCCAGCGCCGTCCCCTCGCCCGATTCGGTGAGTTCCTCGGCGAGGTCGCGCAGCAGCGGCGCCGGGTCGGGCGCGCCCAGCAGCGCGGGCAGCGCGCGGACGATGACGGCGCCAGGCCCGAACCCCTCGAGCTCCAGCCCGAGCCTTGCCAGTTCCGGCGCCGCCTCGGCCAGCACCGCCGCGCCGGGCAGCTCCACCACGGCGGGAATCAGCAGGGGCTGGGCGCGTACGGAACCGGCTCGCATTTCCTCCGAAAGCCGCTCATGCGTCAGCCGCTCATGCGCCGCATGCTGGTCCACCAGGATCAGCGCGCCATCCGGCGCTTCCGCCAGGATGTAGGTCTGCAGCACCTGCGCCAGGGCGCGCCCCAGCGGGTGCTCGGCTGGCACGGGCGCGGCCTGCGGTGCTGCGGCGGGCGCCGGGGCGGGAAAGGCCAGCGGCAAGGGCGCTTCGGCGAAACCGCCGGAGCTGTAGGCCGGGCGCGGCGGCGCGCTGAAGGAGAGGCGCGCCGGCCCTGCATAGCCGAGCGTGGGCCCCGACGGCCCCGCCACCTGCCCGACGCCATGCCCCAGCGCCCTTCGCAGCGCCGAGATCACCGCCCCTCGCACGCCCGCCGCATCGCGGAAGCGCAGCTCGGTCTTCATGGGATGCACGTTCACATCCACCTCCGAGGCCGGCAGGTCCAGGAAGATCGCCGCCACCGGATGCCGCCCCGGCGCCATCACCTCCCGATAGGCCACGCGCAGCGCGGCCCGCAGCAAGGGGTCTCGCACCGGGCGGCGGTTGACGACGAGGTGCTGCTCCATCGCCGTCGCCCGCGTATAGGCCGGCCCTCCGGCGAGGCCTGAGAGCTCCAGCACCCCCGGCGCACCGCCGGAGATCGGCAGGGCGGCGGCGGCGAAGTCCTCGCCCAGCAGGTCGCGGATGCGCGCATCCCGCGTGGCGGGCGGGAGGCTCAGCACGCCCCGCCCATCCAGCACCGCCTCGAATCCCACCTCCGGCCAGGCCAGGGCGAGCCGCCGCAGCGCGTCCATCGCCGCCTCGCCCTCGCCGCGCGGCGTCCGCAGGAATTTGCGCCGCGCGGGGGTCGCGAAGAACAGGTCATTCACCTCGACCCGCGTGCCCGGCGCGCCCGAGGCCGGCGCCACGGCGGAGACCCGCCCGCCCTCCACCGTGATGCGATGCGCCGCGCCCTCGCGCGGGCGGGAGGTGATGGCGAGCCGCGCCACCGCGCCGATGGAGGGCAGCGCCTCGCCCCGGAAGCCCAGCGTGCCGATGGCGAAGAGCATCGCCTCCTCCGGCAGCTTGGAGGTGGCGTGGCGCTCGACCGAGAGCGCCAGATCCTCCGGCCCCATCCCGCACCCGTCATCCTCGACCAGCACGCGGCCGATGCCGCCCTGCTCCAGGCTGACGCGGATCTGGCGCGCGCCGGCATCCAGCGCGTTCTCCACCAGCTCCTTCACCACGGCGGCCGGCCGCTCCACCACCTCGCCGGCGGCGATGCGGTTGGCGGTGGTCTCGGGGAGGCGGCGAATCACCATCCCCTAGTCTAGCTCAGTTGCCCTGGAGTTTCAGCACCTCGGCGAGCAGGCCGCGCGTCGAGCCGTCATGCGCGTCGGATGCCACACCCTGCTCCAGCTCGCGCACCAGCGGCGTCGCCAGCACCTTGCCCAGCTCCACCCCCCATTGGTCGAAGGGGTTGATGCGCCACAGCGCGCCCAGCACGAAGACCTTGTGCTCATAGAGGGCGATCAGCGCGCCGAGCGAGGCGGGGTCGAGGCTCGGCAGCACGATGGTCACGGATGGCCGGTCGCCCGGGAAGATGCGGTGCGGCAGCAGCCGCGCGATGGTCGCCGCATCCGCGCCCGCGGCCCGCATATCCGCCTCCACGCCCGCCGCATCGCGCCCCATCAGCAGCGCCTCGGCCTGGGCCAGGCCGTTCGCCAGCAGGATGCGGTGATTCTCGGCATGCGTGTGGTCGGGCCTGGCCACCAGGATGAAATCCACCGGCACCGGCTTCGGCCCCTGGTGCACCAGCTGCATGAAGCTGTGCTGCGCCGAGGTCCCGGGCTCGCCGAAGACCACCGGCCCCGTCGCGCGCGAGACGATGCTGCCATCGAGATGCACGCGCTTGCCCAGGCTCTCCATCTCGAGCTGCTGCAGATGCGCGGGCAGGCGGCGCAGCCGCTCATCATAGGGCAGCACGGCGCGGCGGTTCAGCCCCAGCGCGTTCACATGCCAAGCCTCGGTCAGCGCCAGCAGCACGGGCAGGTTCCCGGCCAGCGGCGCCGAGAGGAAATGCCGGTCCATCGCCGCCGCGCCATCCAGCAGCGCACGGAACCGTTCCCAACCCAGGGAGAGCGCCAGCGACAGCCCGATGGAGGACCAGAGCGAAAACCGCCCGCCCACCCAGTCATTGAAGGGAAAGACGCGCTCCGGCGCGATGCCGAATTCCGCCGTCGCCTTCATGTTGGTGGAGAGTGCGACGAAATGCGCGGTCGCGCCGAGCTTGCCGACGGAGGCCTCCATCCAGCGCTTCACCAGATGGGCGTTGGCCATCGTCTCCTGCGTGGTGAAGGTCTTTGACGCCACCAGCACCAGCGTGCGCCGGGCGTCCAGCTGCGGCAGCACCGTCTCCCAGCCATGCCCGTCCACATTGCCCAGATGGATGGGCCGCATCGGGTCGCCCGCGCGCCAGAGCGCGCGCCCGACCATCACGGGGCCGAGGTCGCTGCCGCCGATGCCGATGTTCAGCACCGTGTCGAAGCGCTGGTTGGTGGCACCCCGGATTTCGCCGCGATGCACCGCCTCGGTGAAGACGCGCATGGCCTCCAGCGTCGCCGCCGCCTCGGCCGAGGGGCCGGGCGCGCCGGGCAGGGTCTCGCGCAGGGCCATGTGCAGGGCGGCCCGGCGCTCGGTCTCGTTCACCAGCGCGCCCTGCGCCATCTCGTCGCGCCGCCGCTCCACCCCCGCCACGCGGGCGAGGTCGAGCAGCGCGGCCCGCACCTCATCCGAGATGGCGGTCTTGGAGATGTCCAGCAGCAGCCCCGCGCCGCGGGCATGGAAGCGCGCGAAGCGATCCGGCTCGGCGGCGAAGAGCGGTCGGATCGCCGAAGCGCCCGGGGCGGCCCCCAGCTCCGTGACCCTCGTCCAAGCCGCCTCCAGGGAATCGCGCGTCATGTCCTGACCCATCTCGCCAAGACACTGAGACTACAGCCCTTGTGGCTGCCCCGCCACTGCCAGGACCAGGCCATCCGGCTTCAGGATGCGCTTCGCCACCGCGGCCACATTTTCGCGGTTCAGCGCCGCGAGCCGCGCCGGGCGCCCGGCCAGCCAGTCGAGCGGCCGGCCCGCCTGGCGCAGCCCCAGCAGCAGCGAGGCGGTGCGGCGGCTGTCGGTGAATTGCAGCGGCAGCGAACCGCCCAGGAAATCCACCGCCTCCGTCACCTCATCCACGGTCGGGCCATTCGCCGCCATCTCGGCCCAGGCCGCGCGGACCAGGCCCCAGACCTCGCCCACCTTGGCGTTCTCGGTCGCCACATTGCCGATGACGATGCCGCGCCCGAAGAGCAGATCGAGCCCCGCGCCGATGCCATAGGTCAGCCCGCGCTCCTCGCGCACCGAGCGCATGAGGCGGCTGGTGAAGCCGCCCCCCGCCAGGATGCGCAGCGCCACCTGGAAGCCCTCCCAGCCCGGATCATTCGGCGCCAGCCCATCCTGCCCGAAGACCAGCGTGGATTGCGGCGCCGCCTTCTCCCGCGAGGCGACCCCGAAGGAAGCGAGCGGCGGGAGGGCGGGCACCGCCTCCGGCGCGCCGGGCGGCAGGTCGGCGAACAGCTCGGCCATGATGGCGCGAAGCTGCGTGGCGTTGATGGCGCCGGACGCCGCGACCATCACGCCGCCCTGGCGAAGCTGGGCCGCGAGTGCGCCGCGGATCTCCGCTTCGGTGATGGCCGTGAGGCTCTCCGGCGTGGAAAGCCGCCCGGCCGGGAAGCCCGGATAGGCCGATTCCCAGAAGGCGCGGCGCGCGATGCCGGCCGGCGTCTCCAGCTGCTGGCGCGCGCCCAGCACGGCGCGCGCCCGCACCCGCGCGATGGCGGCCTGATCCATGCGCGGCCGCGCCATGGCCAGGCGCGCGAGGCGCACGGCGTCCGGCAGGGCCGTGGTCAGGGCGCGGAAGCTGCCATCGAAACTGTCGCGCCCGGCCGAGAAGGAGAGGCCGATGCCGGAATCGCGCAGCGCATCGGCGAAGCCGATATTGTCATACTCGCCCGCCCCCTCGCTCAGCATGGCGGCGGCAAAGGCGGAGAGCCCCTCCCGCCCCACCGGATCGCGCGCGGCACCCCCGGGCCAGGCCCAGGCGAGCGAGACGACCGGCACCGTATGGTCCTCCACCAGCCAGGCGGAAATCCCGCCCTGCTCGACCAGCTGGATGGGAACGGAAAAGCCGTGGCGGGGCGGCAGGGTCACGCCGAAGATGGTTTGGGACATGATTCTAGGCCCTCAGGCGCGTCGCGCTGGAAGCGCGCCGCTGGCAAGTCGCGCTGGAAGCGCGCCGCTGGCAAGTCGCGCTGGAAGCGCGCCGCTGGCAAGTCGCGCTGGAAGCGCGCCGCTGGCGCGACGCGCCGGCTCCGCCGGCTTGGCTGCGCCGCGCATCGGGTGCGCTGGGTTGGAGGTCGGGCGGGCGGCGCCGGCCGCTGTGCGGCCGGATTCTCGAAGGGCGGTTGCCGGGCTTCGAAAGGGGTGCATTCTCACGCGGGCAGCAGCCAGGCCGTCGTCGCGATCCTTGGCTGGGCCAGCACGGCGCGGGCCGCGTCATTCACCTGCGCCTGCGTCACCGCTTCCATCCGCGCGGGCCATTGCTCCACCGCCTCGATGGGCAGGCCGATGGCCAGCGCGCCCCCCAGCATGCGCGGCGCCGCCCCCAGACCGTCGAGGGCCAGCAGCGCGCCCGCCGTCTGCTGGCGGATGGCGCGGCGCGTCTCGGCCTCGGTGGCGCCGGACTGCACGAGTTCGGCCAGCGTGGCGGCCACGATCTCCTCGATGCGCGCCTGGGTGACGCCCGGCCGCGGCGTCACCGCGACGAAGAGGCCGCCCACGCCCACGACATCGCCGTCATAGCCGGCGCCGGCGCTCACCGCGTGCCCGGCCTCGACCAGCGCGCGGTGCAGGCGCGAGCCAGGGCCGCCGCCCAGCACATGCGCCATCACCTCCAGCGGATCGGCCTTGCCCGTCTCGCCCCAGGTGGCGGAGGGTGCCGCGAAGGCCTGCAGGAAGCTCGCCTCCCGCACCGCCGGGTCGCGCGTGACGAGGCGGGCCTCCGGCGCCGAAGCGGGCGGCGCGGCGCGGTCGCGCGCGCGGCGCGGGCGGGTGGGCACGGGGCCGTAGAATTCCTCCGCCCAGCGGCGCAGATCGGCCTCCCGCACGTCACCGGCCACGACCAGGGTGCAATTGGCGGCGGCATAATGCGTCGCGTGGAAATCCACGAGGTCCTGCCGGGTGATGGCGCGGATCTCGTTCTCCCAGCCGATCAGCGGGCGGCCGCGCCAATGCTGCGGCCCCCACATGGCGGCGTCGAAGGCCTCGCGGAAGCGGCCGCGCGGCACCGCATCGGTGCGCTGGCTGCGCTCCTCCAGCACCACGTTGCGCTCGGATTCCGTCTCCGCCTCGGGGATCAGGGGCGCGGCCAGGCGATCCGCCTCCATCCGCATCATCAGGGGCAGGCGCGAGGCCTCGACGATCTGGAAATACGCGGTCACATCCCGGCTGGTGAAGGCATTGTCCTGCCCCCCCTCCCGCGCCACGGTCCGGCTGAAGGCGCCGGACGGGATATGCGGGCTGCCCTTGAACATCATGTGCTCGAGGAAATGGGCCACCCCCGACTTGCCGGCCGGGTCCTCGCCCGCGCCGGCCGAGACATAGAGGTAATGCGCGGCGACCGGCGCGCGCTTGTTCTCGGCCAGCACCACGGTCAGCCCATTGGCGAGCTTCCAGCTCACCGCGCCGAAGAGCGGGCGGTGCGCGCGGCGCGCTTCGCTCTGGGCCAGCGCCGGCGCGGCGAGAGAGGGGGCCACCAAGGGAGTGACCAATGAGGCGGCGGCAGCGCCCTTGAGGGCGGTTCGGCGGGTCAGGGAATCCATGTCCCTAATGTGGGGGTGGCCGGCGCTTCGCGCCAGCGCCAGCTTCGCCATTCCGTGTTGCGGCCCGTCACCTTGTGTAACCGGGCCGCGTCCATCACCAGAATTTCAGCGCGTCATACCAGGGCCGGCGCTGCGGCTGGATGATCGGCGTCGCCCCTTCGGAGAGATCCCGGCCGAGCGCCGCATTCTCGCGCAGGCGCTGCGACTCGCGCGCCGCATCCACCGGGATGCCCGGCTCGGTCGGCGCCGGGCGCCAGAAGAGGGCGCGGTCCACGATGCTGCGGTCCACCCGCTCGAGACGCATGCTTTCCTCATCCACCCGGTCGCGGATGTTGTCGGGGACCGGCGTGCCGGTGGAGGAGAGCAGCGCGCGCTCGCCCGAGGATTGCGGCGCGCGGGCGGCGGCGAGGCCGGCGCCCGGCACCAGCGTGGATTCCGCCTGCTCGCGGATGCTGAGCTCCTGCGGGCGGGAGGCGCCGGGGCGCGGCGTGGGCAGGCTGCCCAGGCTCGGCGGCATGGAGAGCGGCGCGCGGGTCGTCACCTGGAACTCGTCCGGCGCGTCGCGCGTCAGGCCGAAGGTGCGGGCCGTGTCGCCGCAGCCCGCCAGCAGCAGGGGGGCGAGAAGCAGGAGCGGGGCCGGATTCGTCTTCATCATGGAGCCTCTTTGCGCTTGCTTTCCGGCCGGATCAAGGCATCCGCCACCAGGGCCAGGACGCCGCAGACGATCGCGGCATCCGCGACGTTGAAGACATACCAGTGCCAGCCCCAGGCGTGAACATCCACGAAATCCACCACGGCCCCGAAGCGCATGCGATCGATGACATTGCCGATGGCGCCGCCGATCACGGCGCCGAGCGCATAGGTCACCATCCGCGTCTCGGACCGCGCCAGCCAGCGCAGCAGGAAGCCCGCCACGATCAGCGCCAGGCCCGCAAGGATCAGGTGGTTCCAGGCGCCCTCCCCCGAGAAGAGCCCGAAGGTGACGCCCCGGTTCCAGACCATGGTGAGGTCGAGCCCGGCGGGGCCGATCTCGAAGATCGGGATGTTCCGCCGCTCGGGCAGGTTCACCACCTCCAGGATCCAGTACTTGCTCACCTGGTCGGCGATGAGCAGCAGGGCCGCGAAGACCAGGCCGGTGCGGAGCGTCGGCGCCATCAGCCCTCCACCACCGCTTCGCAGCGCCGGCAGAGCGTAGGATGCGCGGCCGAGGCGCCCACCTCGGGCAGCACGCGCCAGCAGCGCTCGCATTTCGCGCCCGGGGCGAGCGCCACATCCAGCGCCACCTCCGCGCCCTCGCCCATCGCGACCTGGGAGACGATCAGGATTTCCTCCCACTCGGCGGCATTCAGCGTGCCGCCGGGCAGGGTCAGCCCCAGCCGCGCCTGCAGCGAGGAGCCGAAGAGCCCATCCCGCCGGTGATCCTCCAGGCTGGCCGTGACCAGTTTGCGGATGCGGCGGATCTCCACCCAGCGCTCGGCCAGCGCCTCATCCTTCCATTCCGCCGGCAGGGCCGGGAAATCCTGCATGTGGATGCTCTCCGCCTCCTCGCCGAAGCGGGAAAGCCAGGCCTCCTCCGCCGTGAAGACCAGCACGGGGGCGAGCCAGGCGCAGAGGCAGCGATGCAGCTGGTCCAGGACCGTGCGCGCGGCGCGGCGGCGCGGGCTGTCCTTCGCGTCGCAGTAGAGGCTGTCCTTGCGGATGTCGAAATAGAAGGCGCTGAGATCGGTCGCGCAGAAGGCATGGATCTCGGGCACCACGCCGTTCCAGTCATAGTCGCGCGCGGCCTTGCGGATGCGCGCATCCAGCTCCGTCAGGCGGTGCAGCACCCAGCGCTCGAGCTCCGGCATCTCGGCCACCGGCACGCGCTCGCTCTCTTCGAAGCCGGCGAGGTTGCCGAGCAGCCAGCGCAGCGTGTTGCGCAGGCGGCGATAGAGCTCCGCCTGCTGCTCCAGGATGTTCTTGCCGATGCGCAGATCCTCGGCCGTGTCGGAATTCATCACCCAGAGGCGCAGGATGTCGGCGCCATATTTGGTCATCACCTCCTGCGGCGCGGTGACATTGCCGAGCGACTTGGACATCTTCCGCCCGCTCTCATCCAGCACGAAGCCGTGCGTCAGGATGGCCTTGAAGGGCGCGACCCCGCGCGTGCCGACGGATTCCAGCAGCGAGGACTGGAACCAGCCGCGATGCTGGTCCGAGCCCTCCAGATAGAGATCCGCCGGGAAGGGCAGGTTGCGCGGCGGCAGGACGAAGGCGTGCGTGCTGCCGCTCTCGAACCAGACATCCACGATGTCCATCACCTGCTCGTAATCATCCGGGTTGCGCTCATTCCCCAGGAAGCGCGCGGCCGCATCCGGCTGGTACCAGGCGTCGGCGCCCTCGGTGCGGAAGGCGTCCACGATGCGCTGCATGACGCTCGCATCACGCAGCACCTCGCCCGTGCGCTTCTCGACGAAGACCGCGATCGGCACGCCCCAGGCGCGCTGGCGGCTGATGCACCAGTCGGGGCGGCCGGCCACCATCGCGCCGATGCGGTTGCGGCCGATATCCGGGACGAAATGCGTGGCCGCGATCGCGTCCAGCGACTTCTGGCGGATCGCATTCCCGTCATCCATCGCGATGAACCATTGCGGCGTCGCGCGGTAGATCACCGGCTTCTTGGAGCGCCAGCTATGCGGGTAGCTGTGGTTCAGCTTCCCCTTGGCCGCCAGCGTGCCGAGCGCGGTGAGCGCCGCATAGACCGGCTCATGCGCGCGGAACACATGGATGCCCTCGAAGCCCGGCGCCTGGATCGTATAGGTGCCGTCATCGCCCACGCATTCGGGGATCTCGATCCGCGCCTCGGGATGCGCGCGGTTATGCGCCACGACGAGGGCGAAGTCCTCCTCGCCATGGCTGGGCGCGATATGGACGATGCCGGTGCCCGCATCATCCGTCACGTAGTCGCCCGCCAGCATCAGCGCTTCGTGATTGTACGCGCCCGCATGCCCGCGCAGCGGCGCGGCACAGGCCGCACCCTCGAACGCGGTACCGGGAAAGGTTGTCACCAGCGTATGCGTCGCGATGCCCGCCTCGGCGCAGAATTGCGGCAGCAGGGCCAGCGCCACGATCAGCCGCGCGCCGGGCTTCACCAGCGCGCCCTCGGCGACGCTGTCCACATGCATGAGCGCGTATTGGATCTCCGGCCCATAGGCCAGCGCGCGGTTGCCCGGGATGGTCCAGGGCGTCGTCGTCCAGATCGCCACGTCGCTGCCCGCCAGCTCCGCCATGCCCGGCGCCCGCAGGACACGGAACAGCGCGTGCAGCGTGGGCGAGACGTGATCCATGTACTCGATCTCGGCCTCGGCCAGCGCCGTCTTCTCGACCGGGCTCCACATCACCGGACGCAGCCCGCGATAGAGCGAACCGTTCATCAGGAAGCGGCCGATCTCCCCGACGATCACGGATTCGGCCGGGAAATCCATGGTGGCGTAGCGGTTGGCCCAATCGCCCGCGACGCCCAGGCGCTGGAACTCCTCCGACTGCACGGCGAGCCACTTCTTCGCATAGGCGCGGCATTCGGCGCGGAACTCGAGGACCGGAACCTGGTCCTTGTCGAGCTTCTTCGCGCGATACTCTTCCTCGACCTTCCATTCGATCGGCAGGCCATGGCAGTCCCAGCCCGGCACGTAGTCGGCATCGGTGCCGGACATCTGCGCCGCGCGGTTGATCACATCCTTCAGGATCTTGTTCAGCGCGTGGCCGATATGCAGCGGGCCATTGGCGTAGGGCGGGCCGTCATGCAGCACGAAGGGTGGGCGGCCCTTGGACTTTGCGCGCAGCTGCGTCCAGCTCTCGGCGGCGGCCCATTTGGCGAGCAGCTTCGGCTCGCGGTTCGGCAGGTCCGCCTTCATGGGAAAGCCGGTCTGCGGCAGGAAGACCGTCTTGCGGTAATCGCGAGCGGGCGTCTCGGGGGCGTCGTTCATGGGGATCTCGGGTCGCGCGGGGCGCGGAAAAGGAAGGGGCGTGCGGGGCTGGTCCCGGCCTTCAGGCGAAGGCCGGGCGCCGAATTCGGCACCGGCAGGGGCGGGTCACGCGCATCCCTTGCGTATGCGGAGTTCCAGGCCTTCCGGTCAAGGGCGGCGCGGCTCACGGAAACGTCACTTGTCATGCATCCGCCCGGCGCGGGAGCTTGCCGCAACTGGCCAACGAGACCCCACCCGATGCCCCTGCCCCGCCGCGCCGCCCTCGCCCTGCCTCTCCCCTTGGCCCTCGCGGCCCCGCTCGCGGCGGCGGCGCAGCAGCCGGCCCATCGCGTGGTCGCGCTCTACCCCTCCGGGCATTTCCTGGAGAACCTGATGGTCCGGCCGGACGGCGCCGTGCTCTTCACCAGCTATTTCGCCAGCGAGATCGGCATCTGGTCGGAGAGCGCGGGCCAGGCCGTCTTCGCCCGCATCGAGGGCCACCCCGTTTCCCTCGCACATGGCACGGAAGGCCTGGTGCTGGCGCTGCACGGCGTGCCCTTCACCGAGGGCGCGCGCCTCGCCGGCAGCGGCGCCGTGCTCCAGCTCAGCCGCGAGGGGCGGCCGGGCCGGCGTATCGCGCTCCCCGAGGTGGGCTTCCTCAACGGCATGGTGCGCCAATCCGACAGCGTCTACCTGATCGCCGATAGCGGCCGCGGGCGCATCTGGCGGCTGGACCTGGCCTCGGGCGCCGCCACCACCTGGCTCGAACTGCCCGAGATGGCGCCCGATGCGGCGCGGCCCGGCCTGCCGGGGGTGAATGGCCTCAAGATCAGCGGCGGCGCGCTCTTCTTCTCCAACTCGGCGCGGCCGGGGATTTACCGCCTGCAACTCGCGGCCGATGGCAGCCCGGGCGGGCCGGTGGAGCGCGTGGTGGCGCTGCCCGGCGTGGATGACTTCGTGGTCCTGCCCGAGGGCGGCTTCCTCGCCGCCACCCATGGCGATGTGGTGCTGCGCGTCGCCGCCAATGGCGCCATCAGCCCGCTGCTCGAGACGCCCGACATCGCGGGCTGCACCGCCGTCGCCCTCGCCCCGCGGCCGGCGGGCGGGCAGTTCCTCTACATCTCCGCCTCGGGCGGCCTGTTGGAGCGGCGCGGCCTGCCCGCGCATCTCGTGCAGATGGAGCTGCCGGGCGGGGCCTAACCCTTCAGAAGCTTCCGCGCGGTCGCCGCATCCGCCTGGATCTGCGCGACCAGCGCCGGGAAGTCGGGAAACTTCCGCTCCTCCCGGATGAAGGCCACCAGCGCCACGCGCAATTCCTGCCCGTAGAGATCCTCGGCCAGGTCGAAGAGATGCGCCTCCAGCCGCGAGATCGGATCGCCCCCCAGCGTCGGCCGGCGGCCGAGATTGGCCACACCCGGCACCACCCGCCCATCGGGCAGCGTGGCGCGCACCGCATAGACGCCCCGCGCCGGCTCCAGATGCCGGCCGAGCGGGATGTTGGCCGTGGGGAAGCCGATGGTCCGCCCGCGCGCATCGCCATGCGTGACGGGCCCGACGATCGAAAAAGGCCGCCCCAACAGCGCCGCCGCGCGCTCCGGATAGCCATCCTGCAACAGCCGCCGGATGCGGGTCGAGCTGATGGTCCCCTCGCCGTCGGCGACATGCGGCACGATGGAAAGGCCGATGCCGAGTTCCTCGGCGATCTGGCGCAGGAAGCCCACATCGCCGCCGCGGCGATGGCCGAAGGCGAAGTCCGGGCCGCAGGCCAGGTGCTTCGCATCCAGCCCCTGGTGCAGCACCTGCTCCACGAAATCCCGCGCCGACATGGCGGCGAGCTCGGGCCCGAAGGGCAGCGCCACCACGACGCGCGCACCCGCCGCCCCCAGCGCCGCCGCCTTGGCGGGCAGCAGGGTCAGGCGGAAGGGCGGGTCATCGGGGCGGAAATGCTCGCGCGGATGCGGCTCGAAGGTGAGCGCGCCCAAGGCCAGGTCCGGCCGCGCCTGGTGGGCGGCGGCCAGCACGGCGGCATGGCCCAGATGCACGCCATCCAGGTTGCCGAGCGCCAGTGTGGCGCCGCGCGCTTCCGGCGGGGCGGCGCGCCAGTCGGTCACGATCACGGGCGCGCTCATGCCTCTTTCTGCGTCATCCAGCGTGTGACGCTGGGCGGCGTCCAGCCGGCCAGCGCATCCAGCGCCGCCTCGGGCGTCCCGGCGCGCAGGGCGAGCCCCGCATGCTGGGGCCGCACGAAGCCGCCCTCCGTCATGCGGTCCAGCAGGGCGAAGAAGGGCGCCCAGTAATCATCCACGTCGAGATAGACGAGGCCCTTGCCATGGATGCCAAGCTGCGCCCAGGAATGGATCTCCACACTTTCCTCCAGCGTGCCGATGCCGCCCGGCAGCACGACGAACCCATCGGAGAGGTCATTCATCAGCGCCTTGCGGACATGCATGGAGGGGACGACGCGCAGCTCCGTGACACCGCCATGGCCGAGCTCGCGGTCCATCAGCGCCTCGGGGATCACGCCGATCACCTCGGCCCCGGCCTTCAGCGCCGCATCGGCCACGATGCCCATCAGCCCGACCTTGCCGCCACCATAGACGAGGCCGAGGCCGCGGCTCGCGATGGCACGGCCGAGATCGGCGGCGAGGCGCGCATGCACGGGGTCATGCCCCGGCTGCGCGCCGCAGAAGACGCAGACGCGCCGGAGGTTCACGCCCGCCGCAGCCTCAGCCACGCGAGGGCACCATCACGGTCGCCTCGCCATCGATCACCGGCTTGCCCGCCACGGTGCAGACCGTGCTGAGCGTCACGCGCTTCTTCACGGCATCGAGCGCGGTCACGGTCACCGTCGCCGTCACCGTCTCGCCGATCTTCACCGGCGCGCGGAACTTGAGGTTCTGGCCGAGATAGATGGTCCCCGCCCCCGGCAGCCGCGTGCCGAGCACCGTCGAGATCAGGCTGGCCGAGAGCATGCCATGTGCGATCCGCTCCTTGAACATGGAGGCGGCGGCGACTTCGGCGTTGATGTGCACGGGGTTGGTGTCGCCCGAGACGCCGGCGAAGAGGAGGATGTCCGCCTCGGTGATGGTCTTGCCGAAGCTGGCGCTCTGGCCGACCGAGAGATCCTCGAAGAAGTAGCCATCCATGCGATCACACCCTCATCTGTCGGGGCCGGGTGTAACGCAAAGCGGCGGGCCGGGGAATGCGCAAGGCACGCCCCGGCGGGCGGGCTCAGGCCTCCGCCATCTCGCCCTGGGGCTGGGCCGGCTGGCCTAAGGTCTCGATGCGCCAGACGGCGTAGCTGACCATCACGGCCGCGAAGACCAGCACGA
The DNA here is from genome assembly GCF_050632405.1 of Sediminicoccus sp. BL-A-41-H5. Lineage (NCBI taxonomy): Bacteria > Pseudomonadati > Pseudomonadota > Alphaproteobacteria > Acetobacterales > Roseomonadaceae > Sediminicoccus > Sediminicoccus sp. BL-A-41-H5. Next base: position 1,062,833 of record NZ_CP192601.1, read on the forward strand.
GGTTCGCGATGCCCGGATTCACGAAGGGCTGCCGCTGGCCGGAGAGGCGCACGATGTCGGCCCGCACGGTGCCCCAGGCGTAGAGCGCCGAGATGAAGGAGGCGATGGCCGGCAGGAAGACCATGACCACGGCGATGACCGCGACCAGCAGCCGCCACTTGTGCAGTTGCGGCAGGAAGGCGGCCGCCAGCAGCAGCGTCAGCGCCACGAATTTCAGCTTGGTGAACCAGGGCAGCACGTCCCAGGTCGTCATGCTCAGCAACTCGCCGCGCGGGCCGACCTGGATCACGGGCAGGAAGGTGGCGACGATGGCGAGGCCGACGCCGAGCAGGAGGAGCAGGATCGCAATCCTGTCTGTCTGCATCTTGCCATTCTGGATCTTGTCATTCTCGACAGGGGCCGGCATGACTCTCTCCATTGTTTCCGTAAGATTGCTGAACAGTAATTTATGGCATCCCCAGACGCAAGGCTTTCTTCACCTCCGCCGGCCCGCCCAGCTTGGCGCAGCCGCCCCCGCTGGCGAGAATGCCGCATGCTGCTTCGCCGCCTGCTGATTCTCCTCGCCCTCTCCGCCGCGGCCCCCGCCACCGCGCAGGACCTCACCGGCCATGGCGGGCCGGTGCGGGCTCTGGCCGTGCTCGGCCCGCGCCTCGCTTCCGCCGGCTTCGACCAGGCCATCATCCTCTGGAACCCGGCGACCGGCCGGGCCGAACGCGTGATCCGCTGGCACCAGGGCGCCGTGAACACGCTGGTGGCGCTGCCCGATGGCCGCCTCGCCTCCGCTGGCGAGGATGCGCGCATCGCCATCTGGGGCGAGGGCGAGGCGCCCGCCCTGCTGCTGGAAGGCCATTCCGAGCCTGTCGCCGGCCTCGCCGCCCGGCCCGGCTTCCTCGCCTCCGCCGCCTGGGACGGGACGGTGCGCCTGTGGGATCTCGCCACCGGCACGGCGCGCGTCATGGAGGGCCACCAGGGCAATGTGAATGCCGTCGCCTTCCAGGGCGAGGCGCTGTTCAGCGCCGGGCAGGACGGCACCCTGCGCCGCTGGGACGCCGATGGGACGCCCGCCACCCTGGCCGAATTCGGCTTCCCGCAGAATGCGCTGCTGGCGCTCCCCGATGGCAGCCTCGCCACTGCCGGCGTGGACGGCACGGTCCATCTCGTCCAGCCCGACGGCACGCAGCGCGCCCTGCATGCCGGCCCCCGCCCCGTGGTGGCGCTGGCGGCAAGTCCAGATGGACGAAACATTGCCGTGGCGATCATCGGCGGCGGCGTGGCCCTCTACGACGTCGCCTCCGGCCGGCTGCGCCACCGGCTGGACGGCCCGGGCCTGCCGGTCTGGTCCCTGCTCTTCGCCGCCGATGGCCGGACCCTCTGGACCGGCGGGCAGGACCGCCGCGTCCGCCGCTGGGATGCCGCCAATGCCCGCCCCTTGGGCCCCCTCGCCCCCGAGGCGGAGGAGGCGCTGCCCGCCGGCCTCGACCGCAAGGGCGCCGAGGTCTGGCGCGCCTGCCAGGCCTGCCACGCGCTGCGGCCCGACCAGGGGCCCATGGCCGGCCCGCATCTGCACCAGCTCTTCGGCCGCCGCATGGGCAGCGTGCCGGGCTACGCCTATTCCGAACGCCTGGCCCAGGGCGATATCATCTGGACACCCGAGACGGTGGCCGATCTGTTCACCCGCGGCCCGGACATCGTCACACCTGGCACGCGCATGCCGGTGCAGCGGGTGGGCAATGCCGAGGAGATGGCGGCGCTGCTGCGCTTCCTGGAGCAGGCGACGCGCTGAGGCCGCAGCTTACCGGAGGAAGGCCTCCGCCTCCGGCCCCCAGATCGCGCTGCCGCCCTGCCCGAAGAACAGGCCATGCCCATCCCGCCCGAAGGCGGGCTTCTGCCGCAAAGTGACCGGCGCGCCGGAGAGCCGCCAGGCCTGCGCCATGTCGCGCGCCAGGCCGGGCCCGAAGAAGCTGTCATTGGCGGCGTAGATCCAGAGCGTGGGCATCCGCGCCATCTGGCCGAAGGCGCCCGCCGCGCTGACCAGCCGCTCCGGCCGGCAGACATTGTTGGGCTGGTCGTTCTGCCGCCCGCCGCGCCCACCCGCCATGTTCACGATGCGGCTCACCTCGGGCGGGTCCTGCGCCGCCAGCGCCAGCGCGCCCCAGCCGCCGGCCGATTGGCCGACGATGATGGCGGGCCCCGGCGGTGTGCCCGGCCGCGCCCGCATCGCCCGTGTGGCCGCCAGGATGTCCCGCGCCGTCTCCCGCCCCGCGCGGACATAGTCGGGCGCATCGCAGCGGCCATAGCCCTCGGCCCAGACGCCGCCCGTGCGGCCATAACCGCGCCGCATCGGCAAGGCCACCAGATGCCCGCGCGCGGTAAACCAGCGCACCGCCTCGCTCTGGCAGGAGGCCGGGCGCATCGCCGGCCTGATCGCGGGGTCGCCCGGCGAGCCATGGTTGATCACCACCAGACGGCCCGGCGGCGCCCCGCGCGGCGGCGCGCAGAGGCGCGTGTAGAGCCCGCCCGGCACATGCTCGGCCGGCAGCATCACCGTCTCGCCCGCCTGTTCGGCGCTGAGGTCGGATTCCGCGATGGCGCAGGCGCCCAGCAGCGGCAGCAGCAGCGCGGCCGCGGCGAGACGGCGCATCAATCCATGCCCTTGTTGCGCATCACCCGCGCCTTGTCGCGCTGCCAGTCGCGCTTGGCGATGTCGGCGCGCTTGTCGTGCATCTTCTTGCCCTGCGCGAGGCCGAGCAGCACCTTGGCGCGGCCCTTCTCGTTGAACAGGATCTCGAGCGGCACGAGCGTCGCGCCCTCGCGCGTGATGGCGCCCACGAGCTCGCGGATCTGCTTCTGGTGCAGCAGCAGCTTCTTGGGCCGGACCGGGTCGAACTTCGCCATGAAGCTGCCGGCCTGGTATTCCGGGATGTGGCAGCCGAAGAGGAACATCTCCCCCTCGCGCTCCCCCGCCCAGGCCTCGGCGATCGAGGCGCGGCCGAGGCGCAGGCTCTTCACCTCCGGCCCGTAGAGCACGAGGCCGGCCTCATAGGTCGGCCCGATCTTGTAGTCGTAGCGGGCGCGGCGGTTCTGTGCCGCCGTGCCCGTGCTGATGATGGGCTTCTTGCGTGGAACCTGCGCCGCGTTCACGGCGCGGTCCGATTCAGCTTCGGCTGCGCTTCAGCATCGGGACGCATCAATTCAGCAGCCCGGCCTCACGCATCGCCGCCTCCACGCGCACGCGCGTGCTCTCGGCGATGGGCGCCAGCGGCAGGCGGCAGAAGGCGCTGCTCTTGCCGAGCAGGCTCGCCGCATACTTCACCGGCCCCGGCGAGGTCTCGCAGAACAGCGCGTCATGCACCGGCAGCAGCCGGTCCTGGATCTGCATCGCCTCGCAGACGCGGCCCTCGCGCCAGGCGCGCTGCAGGTCGGAACACAGGCGCGGCGCGATGTTCGACGTGACCGAGATGCAGCCATGGCCGCCCGAGGCATTGAAGGCGAGCATGGTGTGGTCCTCGCCCGAGAGCTGGATGAAATCCGCCCCGCAGGTCGCGCGCTGGTGCAGCGGCCGCGCGAGGTTCGCCGTCGCGTCCTTCACGCCCACGATGTTCCTGTGCTTGGCGAGCCGCCCCATCGTCTCGGGCGTCATGTCCACGACGCTTCGGCCGGGGATGTTGTACATGATCATCGGCAGGTCCACCGCCTCGGCGATGGCCCAGAAATGCTGGTACATCCCCTCCTGCGTGGGCTTGTTGTAGTAGGGCGTCACCACCAGCGTGGCATCCGCGCCCGCCTTCTTAGCATGCTGCGCGAAATCGATGGCCTCGGCCGTGCTGTTGCTGCCGGCGCCGGCCACGACGGGCACGCGCCCGCGCGCGACCTCGACGCAGATCTCCACAACACGCTTGTGCTCGTCATGGGAGAGCGTGGGAGATTCGCCGGTGGTGCCGACCGGGACCAGGCCATCAATGCCCTCCACGATCTGCCACTCCACGAAATCGGCGAAGGCTTTCTCGTCCAGGCCGCCATCGGGACGCATGGGCGTGATCAGGGCGGTGAGCTGACCCTGCAGGCGCAACGGGGTGGCGGACATGGCGTGTTTCCTTATCGAAGTCGCACAAATTAGGAGCGCACGCGCTTTGCCACAAGCGCGCTTCCCGGATGACCCGGTTGCACGCCCGGGCTAATAAGCCTCCATGCGTCGTCTCCTCCCGGCCTTGGGCCTCCTGCTCGCCATCCAGCCCGCTTTCGCGCAACCCGCACGCGATGCCGGCCGCGCCGCCATCGCCGCCGCCCAGGCCCAGCGCTGGGGCGAGGCGCAATCCGCCGCCGCCCAGGCCGACCCGCTCATCGCCAAGATGGTCACCTGGATGCGCCTGACGCAGCGCGGCGGCGCCGGAAGTGCCGCCGAGATCGTGGGCTTCATCGAAAGCGCGTCCGACTGGCCGAGCCAGGACGCGCTCGCCCGCCGCGCCGAGGAATTGCTGGCGACCGACGGCGATGACGCGCTGGCGCTGCGCTTCTTCACCGGCCGCCCCGCCCGCACGCTGGATGGCGCGACCCGCCACGTCGCCGCCCTGGTCAACACCGGCCGCGCGAGCGAGGCCCGCGCCGCCGCGCGCCGCGCCTGGGGCGAGGACACCGGCCCCGATGCGAGCGCCGAGGCCGCCTTCCTCGCCCGCGCCGGCGAGTTCCTGACGCCGGACGACCACTGGCGCCGCTTCAACCGCCTCTCCTTCGGCCGGGATTTCGGCGCGGCCCAGCGCGTGGTGCCCCTGCTCGACGCGCAGCGCCGTGCCATGGCCGAACTCCGCCTCGCCTACGCCACTTCCTCCGGCAGCGACCCCAACCCGGCCCTTGCCGCCCGCGATGCCGGCGCCACGCTGGAGCGCGCCCGCATGCTCCGCCGCGCCGATCGCGACGCCGAGGCCGCCGCCGCCTGGGCCGCCGGCGCCGCCTTCCAGGCGGGCCTGCCGCCCGAAGCGCAGCGCGCGATCTGGACCGAGCGCCAGATCCTCGCGCGCAAGCTGATGCGCCTGGGCAACCCGACCGCCGCCTATCAGGTCGCTTCCCAGCACGGCCAGACGGTCGCGGGCGAGCCCCGGCAGGAGGCCGAGTTCCTGGCGGGCTTCATCGCGCTCCGCCTGCAGGACGACCCGGCCCGCGCGCTGCCGCATTTCCAGCGGCTGGCGGAGGGCAGCCGCAGCGCCATCACCCAGGCCCGCGTCGCCTATTGGCAGGGCCGCGCCGAGCCCGACCAGGCCCGCGCCCGCGCCCATTTCGAGCGCGCCGCCGGCTTCCCCGTCACCTTCTACGGCCAGATGGGGGCCCTCGCGCTCGGAGAGAACGGCGCGCAGATCTCCGCCCGCATCAACAACCTCGCCATCCCTCGGCCCACCGAGGCCGAGGCCCGGGCCTTCATGAACCGCGAACTGCCGCGCGTCCTCCTGGCACTCGCCGAACTGGGCGAGGCGCGGCGCGGCCGCATCTTCCTGCTTCGCCTGGAGGACACCGCGCCCAGCAATGCCGAGCGCCTGCTCGTCGCCCGCCTCGCCACCGCGCTCGGCCGTCCGGACCAGGCCGTCTGGGTGGCGCGCCGCGCCGGCGCCCATGGCGCGATGCTGGTGGAGGATGGCTGGCCCCGCCCCTACCCCGCCCCCGAATCCGGCGCCGAGCCGGCCGTCGTCTTCGCCATCACAAGGCAGGAGAGCAATTTCGAGAGCGAGGCCGTCTCCACCGCCAATGCGCGCGGCCTGATGCAACTGCTGCCGGCCACCGCGCAATCCGTGGCACGGCGCCTCAACATCCCGCACCAGCCCGCCTGGCTGACCAGCGACCCCACGCACAATATCCGCCTGGGCTCCGCCTATATCCAGGAGCGGCTGGATCGCTTCGGCGGCGTCATGCCCTTCGCCTTCGCCGGCTACAATGCCGGCAGCGGCCGGGTGGATGAATGGCTTGCCACCTATGGCGACCCGCGCTCGGGCAGCATCCGCATGCTCGACTGGATGGAGATGATCCCCTTCGGCGAGACGCGGAACTACGTGCAGCGCGTCATCGAGAACGTCGCCGTCTATCGCGCGAAGGACCCCCGCGCCGCTTCGCTCGACCATCCCATGGCGCAATGGACCCGATAAGGGCGGGCGCGGTGAAGGCCATCGCGTCCCTGGGTGGCATCGGCTTCCTGAAGCCGGCGCCGGGCACCTGGGGCTCGGCCGCCGTGCTGCCGCTGGCCTTCCTGCCGCCCTGGGCCGCGCTGCTGGCGGGCGTGCTTTTCACCGCGCTGGGCTATTGGGCGCTGACCCGCCTGCCCGAGGCCGCCGCCGACCCGGGCTGGGTCGTGGTGGACGAGGCCGCCGGGCAATCCCTGGCGCTGGCCGCCGCCACCGGCTGGGTCGGCGTGATCCTGGCCTTCGTCCTCTTCCGTCTCTTCGACATCACCAAGCCCGGCCCCGTCGGCTGGGCCGACCGGCAAAAGGGCCCCTTCGGCGTCATGGCCGATGACGTGATCGCCGGCGCCATGGCGGCGGTGGTGATCCTCCTCCTCGCCCCTTTCGGAATCCGCTGATGCTGCCAGACGCCACGCTGAACGATGCCGCCCGCCTGCTGCTGGCCCTTCAGGCCAAGGGCCTGACGATCTCCACGGCCGAGAGCTGCACGGGCGGGCTGATCGCGGCCGCACTCACCGCCATCCCCGGCTCCTCGGCCAGTGTCGAGGCCGGCTTCGTCACCTATTCCAACGCGGCCAAGTCCCGGATGCTGGGCGTGGACCCGGCGCTGATCGAGCGCGTCGGCGCCGTCAGCGAGGAGGTGGCCCGCCGCATGGTCGAGGGCGCGCTGCGCGCGGCGGGCACCGACATGGCGCTGGCCTGCACCGGGGTGGCCGGCCCGGGCGGCGGTTCGCTGCTCAAGCCCGTCGGCCTCGTCTGGATGGCCGCCGGGCGGCGCGGCGGAGCCATCATCGCCGAAAGCCGGATCTTTCCGGGGGACCGCGCCGCCATCCGCGCCGCGACCGTCGCGCGCTGCTTCGAGATGGCGCACTCGCTCCTGGACTGAGGCCTGATATAAGGGCGCATGACAAGGACGTTGCGCCATGCCCGACGATGACGACGATGACTGGGAGGTGCCGGAAGCCTTCCAGCCCGACCCGACCGAATTCGCCTTCGACCTGGAATCGCGCCTCGCCACCGTCGTCGCGCTGAAATCCTTCGTCCCCCCCGACGCGACCTCCGCCGCCGCGCTGGGCGTGGAGCGCGAGGGCTCGGGCGTGGTGATCGATGCGGGTGGCCTCGTGCTGACCATCGGCTACCTGATCACCGAGGCCGAGACGATCTGGATCACCAACAATGAGGGCCGCGTGGTGGAAGCCACGCCGCTCGCCATGGATTTCGAGACGGGCTTCGGCCTGGTGCAGACGCTGGGCCGCCTGCCCGGCCAGAAGGTGGCCGAGCTCGGCGATTCCGAGGCGATGCGCCATGGCGCGCAGGGCGTGCTGGCGGCGGCCGGCGGCCTCAGCCACGCGCTGGCCTGCACCGTCGCCGCGCGCCAACCCTTCGCCGGCTACTGGGAATACCTGCTGGACAACGCGATCTTCACGGCGCCCGCGCATCCGCATTGGGGCGGTGCGGGCCTGTTCGACGCCACCGGGCGTCTGGCCGGCATCGGCTCGCTCATCCTCCAGCAGGGGCAACGGGGCGGCAAAAGGCTCGACCTCAACATGGTGGTGCCGACGGGCGAGCTGCTGCCCATTCTCGAGACGCTGCGCCGCACCGGCCATTCCGGCCGCCCGGCCCGCCCCTGGCTCGGCCTCTATGCCACCGAGGATGACGAGGAGGTGGGCGTAGGTTCGCTCGCCAAGGGCGGCCCGGCCGAGCGCGCCGGCGTGAAGCCGCGCGACCGCATCGTCGCCGTGGATGGCCGCAAGGTGAATGACCTCGCCTCGCTCTGGACCGCCGTCCGCGCGGCCGGCCCCGCGGGCGCCGAGGTGCGGCTGACGCTCGCCCGCGGCGCGCGCCAGCTCGACCTCGCCATCACCAGCACGGACCGCTCCCGCCACCTCAAGGCGCCCCGCCTGCACTGAGCGCCGCAACCCGGCCGCCGCCCTCGCGTTTGCGCGGGCGGCAGACAGGGGATGCGGCATTGCGCGGGGCGTATCGGCTGGCACGGGACACGCTGCGCGGCTTCATCGAGGATGACGCGCTGACGCGCGCGGCCGCGATCGCCTATTTCACCCTCTTCTCGCTCGGCCCGCTCATCTACCTCTCCTCCGGCCTGGCCAGCCTGATCTTCGGCGAGGCCGAGGTGCAGGCGGCCCTCGCCACGCAGCTCGGCGGCCTGCTCGGGCGCGAGGCGGCGGCGACGGTGCAGGAGATGGCGGCGCGCGCGCTCGGCCAGGTGCGCGGCGGCTGGGCGCTCACGATCGGCCTGGCCACGCTGGTCATCACCGCCTCCGGCGCCTTCGGCGCGCTGCAGGGCGCGCTCAATGCCATCTGGAAGACCGAGGCGCCCCTCGCCGAGGCACAGGGCAATGTCATCGCGGCCTTCCTCAAGGCACGCGCACTCAGCATCGGCCTGGTCGGCACCACGGGCTTCCTGCTGCTCGCCTCGCTCATCGCCAGTGCTGCCATCGCGGCCCTCGGCGACTGGCTGACCGGCGGCCAGCCCGGGGCGGCCTGGCTGCTGCGCCTGGCCAATTTCGCCCTTTCCTTCACGCTGATCGCCTGCCTCTTCGCCGCCGTCTTCAAGATCCTGCCGGACCGGCGGCTGCATTGGCGGGACGTCGTGGTGGGCGCCATCGCGACCGCCCTTCTCTTCACGCTGGGGAAGGCGGGAATCGGCCTCTATCTCGGCCACGCCGAGGTCTCGGCCGGCTTCGGCGCGGCGGGGTCGCTCGCGGTCGTGCTGCTCTGGCTGTATTATTCGGTGGCGATCTTTCTGCTCGGCGCGGAGTTCACCCGCGCCTGGAGCGGCAAGGAACCCGCGAGCCCCACCCTCGTCCACCATGTCCGGCGCACGCCCGAGGGGCTGGTGCGGCTGGACGGCGGACTGGGCGGCGGGGCGAAGGCGAAGCGGAGGGCGCGCCCGCCAGAGGGGCTGCTGCTGCCGGCGGCGCTCTTCGCCGTCAGCCTGGCGCTGCGCCTCGCGCGGCGCTGAGGCGCCGCCTCAGCGAACCTCGCCCGCGCGCCTCAGCGCGCCCCCCCCCGCGTGTTTCCCTGCTTCCAGAGATACTGCGCGAGGCCGATCGCAAGGTCATGCGCTGTGGCGCCGGGTGGTTCCTCGACCTCCGGCTCGGCGGGGTCCTCGGGCGCCATGTCGGGCAGCAGCGCGAGCGGCGGGGTCTGCAGCGCCTCGGCCAGGCGCAGCAGGACGACGACGGTGACGCGTGCCGCGCCCGACTCGCTGCGCTGGATCTGCTGCACCGTGAGGCCGGAAATGTCGGCCAACTGCTGCAGCGTTAGCCGCCGCGCGCGGCGACGGGCGCGCAGGCGACGGCCGATCTCGGCGTCCAGCTCCCGATCCAGGCGCTGGCGGCGCGCGCCGGCGCCGTCACGGGCATGGGGCATCATGTCGGACATGCTTGGGTTTCCCTGCGGTGCTTCGGCAAGGCGCGGGAGGGAGCCCCCGTCAGGACGGAAGGCAGCCGCACGAGCCGGGCCCGACCCGGATCGAAACTCCGCCATAATGAGGAAGGCTCCCGATGCATCACGCGCAATAAATTCCTGCCAATGTGGGAAAGAAGTTGCGCGCTGGGCCGTCGCTTCACAAGCAAAGGTACAAAAATCCACAATCCGTAAAGCGCAAGCTTGATGAAAGCTGAACCAGCACATCGCATGGTTGTGGACCCGCAATGAAAACGCAGGCCGTAGGGCCCCGGCGGCCAGGCCAAGCGGGCGCCCGGGCCAGGCCGGCGGGTGACCCGACGAGGCGCAGCCAGCAGCCGACCGCCGATCCTGGCGAGACACGCGCAGACCATCCGGCTTGCGCGCCCGCCTGACCGGCCGGCCCGCCATCCTGCGCGCGGAGCTGGCGTGCCCCCTACCTACGCCATTGAAGTCCCGACCCGGAAAATCATGTTCACGACCACGACGCTCGACAGACACAAACAAAATTCTACAAAATAGCCCTTTTGTGTATTCAAGACTTAATTCAACAAGAATTTGTTTCTTTTTACTAAATGTCCAGACAAATTTTGCAGCGCAGCAAATGACGGGAGAGCCAAACCATAAAGTTTCTTTTTATAGTAGGGTTTACGCCGCGTATTCACGTGGCCGTACGGCCGACCTACGATGATTGAACCATGACCGGAGCGACAAACCAGCCGCCGGTCGCAACCCTTTGGACCAGCCCGCACCCCGTGCCCGCCAAGATCGCCGTCGTGGATGATGACCCCGCCTTCGGGACCCAGCTCGCGCGCCTTCTGGGGCGCGAAGGCTTCACCGCCGTGGCCTATGGCGGGGGCGAAGCCTTCCTCGCCGCCCTGCCCGACGCCGCGCCCGATCTTGTCATCCTCGACCAGATGATGCCCGGCGCCACCGGCATGGAGGTGCTCCGCCGCCTGCGCGAAAGCTCGGACATGCCCTGCATCATGCTGACCGGCAGCGAGGATGCGGCCACGCGGATCGCGGGGCTCGAGGGCGGCGCCGACGACTACATCGTGAAATCCGCCCCCCCGCGGGAAATCCTCGCCCGTATCCGCATCGCGCTCCGCCGGGGCGCGGCCCTGCCCCCACCCGCGCCGCCGGCCGCCCGCTGGGAGTTCTCCCCCGCCGAGCGCACGCTGCGAGACCCCGAGGGCCAGCTCGTCCGCCTCACCTCCTCCGAGTTCGAGCTGCTGCACCTGCTGCATGAGCGCCAGGGCCAGCCGGTCAGCCGCGAGGAATGCCATCGCCGCGTGCTCCGCCGCCCCTACCGCGTGGAGGATCGCGCGATCGACACGCTGGTGGCCAAGCTGCGCGGCAAGATCGAGCCGGAGCAGAACGGGCCGCGCCGCATCCACGCGCTGCGCGGCGTGGGTTATGTCTTCGTGGGGTTCGACGCGGCGGCCGGCCCGCCCGCGAGGCCCCGCCATGGCTGAGCCCTCCATGGCCGGGTCCAGAGGTGGCTGAGACGCGCCGGGAGGAAACGCTCCCCAGGGGGCGCGCCTCCATCGCCGCGGCCGCCTGGCTGGTGATCCTCGTCGCCGGGGCGGGCGGCATCTTCTTTTTCCTCCGCCATGAGGAGCGGCGCTTGTCGCGGGAGGTCGAGGCGCGCTGCCTCTCCACCGTCGACGCGCTCAACCACACCCTGCTGCACACGCTGGAGGCGGTCCAGCGCGTCCATGCCCTGCAGCAGATGCACCGGGACCTGCTCCGCCGGGGCCAGGGGGGCGGCGCCAGCGCCATCAGCGACCACCTGGCCAGCGTCGCGGCGCAGGAGCCCTTCGGAATCTTCGAGATCGCCGCCACCGACGCCGCGGGCCTCCTCGTATTCTCCACCGTGCCGGGCTGGGCGCCCATCCCGCTCGGTGACCGCGCGCATGTGGCCGTACACGCCGCCCGCCCGCCGGAACGCCCGGCGGAACTCTACGTCAGCGAGCCGCTGGTCGGCCGCATCTCGGGGCGCTGGAGCCTGCAGCTCACCTACCCGCTGCGCGACGCCGAGGGCGGCTTCGGCGGCGTTTCCATCGTCTCCCTCGACCCCATCCTCCTGTCGGCCCGCCTGGCCGAAATCTCGACCGCCGAGGGCGCCCTCTCGGCCCTCATGCGGCTCGATGACGGCGCCCTGCTGGCGCGCAGCCGCGATGCCGAGGCGCAGCTCGCCCGCCCGCCCATGGCGGACCACCCCGCGGTGCTCGCCGCGCGCGAGGCCCCGCGCGGCAGCGTCCGCGCCCCCAGCGCGCTCGATGGTCGGCAGCTTCTCATCTGCTTCCGCCGCGTGCCGGAGGGCCGGATGGTGGTGGCCGCCGCCGAGGACTGGTCCGTCGTCGCCCAGCCCTTCGTGGCCCTGCGGCGCGTGGCCTGGTGGTCCTTCGCGCTGATCATGCTGCTGCTGGGGGCGGGGCAGGTGGCGGTGCTGCGTGGCGGCGGGCTGCGCGCCGCCCGCCGCCTGCTGGCCGATGCCGAGGCCGACCGGGCCGCCACCCGGGCCGCCTGGGCGCGCCTCGAACAGCTGCTCGAGGCCGCGCCCGTCGCCATCTATGCCGGCCGGCTGGACGCTTCGGGCTTCCGCGCCGAATTCGCCTCGCCCAACCTGCGCCGCGTGACGGGATGGCCGCCCGGGATCTTCCTCGACGCCGCAGAGGCGCAGGCCCGGATGGATGCCAGCGCCCCCTCCGCGCGCACCGATTTCCAGCGCCGCCTCCAGGCCGAGGGCCGGGCGCTGCTGGAATACCGCTGGCGCCGGCCCGATGGCGGCTGGCGCTGGCTGCGCGAGGAGGCGCGCCGCGTCGGCCCCGACGGCGACGCCGAAGCATCCGACATCGTGGGCTACCTGCTGGACGTGACCGAACAGCGCGAGGCCGCCGCCTGGGCCGCCGCCAGCGCGCGGCTGAACATGCTGGGCGAACTCGCCGCGAACATGGCGCATGAGCTGAACCAGCCGCTCGCCGTCATCTCGCTCGCGGCCGAGAACGCGGCGGCGGCCCTGGACGAGGACGGCCCGGCCGGAATCCCGGACGCGCTCGAGACGCTCGACCTCGTCGCCCAGCAGGCCGCGCGCTGCAAGGAGGTGGTGCAGCATCTGCGCCTCTTCTCCAGCCCCGATGAGCGCCAGACCCTGGCGGATGTGCGGCTGGAGACAGTGGTGCAGGGCGCCCTGCTGCTGGTGGGCGGCGCGCTGCGCGATGCCGGCATCACGCTGCGCAACCACCTGCCGGCGGGCCTGCCCGCCATCCGCGCCAATGCCGTCGGCGCCGAGCAGGTCTTCGTGAACCTCTTCCTCAACGCGCGGGACGCGCTGGCGGCCCGGCCCCCCGGCGCCCCGCGCGAGATCTGGATCACCGCGACGGGCGGGCGGGCCGAGGGCCGCCTCTCCATACGCTTCGCCGATTCCGGCGGCGGCATCCCGCCAGAACTGCTCGGCCGGGTCTTCGACCCTTTCTTCACCACCAAGGGCAGCGACAAGGGCACCGGCCTCGGCCTCGCCATCTGCCAATCCGCCATGCGCGGCTTCGGCGGCGACATCCGGGTCCGCAACGGCACGGACGGCGCGGAATTCACGCTGGATTTCCCCGTGGCTGAGCCGGCCGCCACGCCGGAGCGTGAGACCCCAACTCCATGAGCGAACCCATGCGCGAAGCCCTCAGCCTGCTCCTGGTCGAGGACGAGCCGCACATCCTGCGTGAGATGGCGCGCGCGCTCTCCCGCCGCTGGAGCCCGGTGCTCCAGGCCAGCTCGGCCGAGGCGGCGGCGACGCTGCTGGGCGCCCACCCCGAGATCGCCGTGCTGGTGACAGACATCCGCATGCCCGGCGAGAACGGGCTTGATCTCGCGCTGCGCGCGCTGGCCGGGCGCGGCCAGGCCGAGGCGCTGGAGGTGGTGCTGATCTCGGGCCATGCCATGCCGCGCGACCTCGACGGGCTGGCCCCGGATGACTCCGCGGCCGGCGGCGGGCTGGAATTCGTGCAGAAGCCCTTCCGCCTGGCCGAGCTGGAGGCGGCGGTCGCGCGTGCCCATGCACGCGCCGTCGCGCGGCGCGCCATAGCCTGACACGCCCCGCCGTGGGCGAGCGATGTGTTTTGCATAGAATTGTCGATGTAACGCATTCCGGCTTGCGAAGCCCGCCACCGGCTGCACCATCCGCACCGACCTGCAGAAAGCGACCCGTGCAGCCCCCTGCCCCTGCCAGCGCGGCCAGCGCCCTCGAAGCCCGCAAGCGCATCGAGTTGAACCGCCTCTGCGCCATCCTCGCGCTGCTGCTCGGTCTGCTCGCCTTTCTCGCGGCGGCGGTCAGCACAAGCCTCGCCGCCTATCGCAACGCCGAGCATGCGCGGCTGTCCGACACCGCCCGCGCGCTCGCCGCCGCCGTGGATTCCGAGCTCGGTCTGCTGGAGGCGGCGCTCAGGACGCTCGCCGCCTCGCACCGGCTGCTGCCGCGCGAGCCCGACGCGATGACGCTGCGAGACATCGCCCAGTTCGGCGAGGAGCTGGGCGGGCGCATTACCCTCCTCCCGCCCACGGCCCTTTCCACCGACCCGGGCCCGAAGCCCCGCCCGCCCGCCCGCGTCTCCGACCTGCTGGAGGAGGAGGGCCAGCCGCTTCGCCTCGCCATCACCCTGCCGGTGATGCGCGGGGCCGAGGTGGAGCACCTGCTGTGCTTCGAGTATCCGCCCTCCTTCCTGCGTCCCCTGGTGCGGCGCCTCGCCCGGCGGGGCGAGAGCTTCGCCGCCATCGCCGATGGCGGCCTGCGCATCATCGCCCATTCGCGCGACCCTTCGGGCGAGCGCACGGGCGTGGCCGCCCCCGCCTGGGTGGCCCCCGCGATCGCCGGCGCGCAGCGCCTGCTCATCACCGGCCCCGGCTGGCAGGGCCAGCCCAATGTCTATGCGGTGGAGCGGCTGACCAGCGCCCCCGGCTGGTCGGTCACCGTGGCGCAGCCCGAGGCCGAGATCGAGGCCACCGCCTGGGCCGCATTGCGCTGGCTGCTGCTGGGCGGCGCCGCCGTGGCCATCGGGCTCGCGCTGGCCGCCTGGTTCGCCCGCCGCGCCTCGCTCATCGCCGCGCGGCGGGAGGCGGCGGTGCTGCGCGAGGGCCAGGCGGAGCTCGGCCGCATCCTCGGCGCGCTGCCCGTCGTCGTCACGCTGCGGCGCGTGGCACCCGATGGCAGCTCCAGCCTGATGTTCCGCGAGGGCGACATCACCGCCGTCACCGGCTGGCCGGCCGAGCCCCTGCGGCACGCGAATGACGCGCGCCACCTCTTCGCCCCCGACGCGCCCGACCTGCCGGCCATGCTGCGCCAGACCCTTCGCGACGGCTCGCACCAGGACGAGGTGCGGCTGCGCCGGCCCGATGGCGGCTGGAGCTGGGTGCGCCGCGGCGCCATACGCCTGCGGCAGGATGCCACGGGCGGCGCCGAGGTGCTGACCTACACGCTGAACATCGACCGCGAGCGCCGGGCCGAGGCGCGGGCCATCTCCTCCTCGCGCCTCGCCTCGCTGGGCGAGATGTCCACCGGCCTCGCGCATGAGCTGCTGCAGCCGCTCACCGCGATCCTGCTCACGGCCGAGAACGCCCAGGCCACCCTCGACGGGGTGGCGGACCCCTCCGCCCTGCGCGGCCTCGACGTCATCATCGACCAGGCGCTGCGCGCCTCGCGCATCATCGAGGACCTGCGCCGCTTCGCGAGCCGGCCGGAGGACCAGCCGAGCATCCGGCCCGTGCCGCTCGACCGGCCGGTCACCGGCGCGCTGGCGCTCACCAGCGGCCTGCTGCGCGATGTGGAGCTGGAGGTCGAGCTGGGCCCGACGCCGCCGGTCGTGCTGGGAGACCGCACGCTGCTGGAGCACATCCTCGTCACGCTGATCGGCAATGCGCGGGATGCCTTGGCAAGCCAGCCCCCCGGCGCGCCGCGCCGCCTCGCCATCCATGCCGAGCAGGCGGGCGGCACGGTGCGGCTCAGCGTGACCGATACGGGCGGCGGCATCGCGCCCGAGGTGATGGACCGGATCTTCGAGCCCTTCGTGACGACCAAGGGGCCCGATCGCGGCATCGGCCTCGGCCTCTCGGTCGCGGCCGGGCTCGCCGAGAAGCTGGGCGCGCGGATCGAGGCGCGCAACGAGGGGGAGGGCGCCTGCTTCGTGATCACGCTGTTGGCGGCCGAGGCCAGGGCCGAGACGGCGGGCTGAACCCGGCGCCGCCGGCAGGTCCTTACGCCGGCGCCGCCGGCAGGTCCTTACGCCGGCGCCGCCGGCAGGGTGAGCGTGAACACCGCCCCCTCCCCCTCATTGCGCGCCTCGATCGTCCCGCCCATGCCGGTGACCAGGCCGTGGCAGATGGAAAGCCCGAGCCCCGTGCCCTTGTCCGGGCCCTTGGTCGTCACGAAGGGCTCGAAGATGCGCGGCATGACCTCGGGCGCGATGCCGCCGCCCGTGTCCGTGACCGTCACCCGCACCAGTCCCGCCGGCCCGGGCCCTGCCGTGATGCGGATTCGCCGGACCGCGTCGGGCGGCCGCGCGGCCAGCGCGTCGCAGGCATTGCGCAGCAGGTTCGAGAAGAGCTGGTCCAGCAGGATCTCCTGCGCGAGCAGCACGGGCGGCGGCTCGCCCAGCGCCACCTCCACCGTCACGTCAAGGTCCAGCAGCCGGCGGCGCATCAGCTCCAGCGCGCCCGCCACCGCGCCGTCCAGCGGCACGGGCTGCATCGGCGCCGCATCCTCCGCGCCACGGGCGAAGCGGCGCAGTCGGTCCAGCAGCTGCGAGGTGCGCTGCGTCTGCTCCACGATGCGCTCCAGCCGCTCATCCACCTCGCGCAGATCGCCGTCGCGGACCGCATATTGGCCAAGCTCGGCGGCGAGCGAGATGACCTGCAGCGGCTGGCGCAGCTCATGCGCCATGCCGGCCGCCATCTCGCCCAGCGAGGCGAGGCGCGCAGCCGCCATGGCTCGCGCCTCGGCCTCGTGCCTGGCATGGGTGTCGATGGTGTAGCCGACGATGACGCCGCCGCCCGCCGCATTCCGCTCCAGCACGCGCACCAGCGAATGCAGCCACCGCCAGCCGCCATCCGGCTGGAGGATGCGCCATTCATAGCTGGCGCGGCCCTCGGCCAGCAGGCCCGGCATGGCGCGATGCAGCGTCATGTCCTCGGGGTGCGCGAGTTCGGCGAGGTCGGGCCGGCGGCCGACCTCCTCCGCCGGCCAGCCGGTCACCGCCGCCAGATCGCCGCCGCGATAGAGCAGCTGCGTGGTCCGGTCGGGCGAGACCTCGGAGAGGAAGATCAGGGCGGGCAGCCCGGCATGCAGCCGCTCCACCTGCGCGCGCCCCTCGCGCAGCAGCGCGGCGCGGCGCGCCCCCTCCTCGCGCGCATCCCGCTCGCGCGTCACGGCGAGCATGAGGAAGGGCAGCGTGGTGCCGTAGAGCGCCGTCAGCAGCGCCGGGAGGGCGAAGAAGAAGACCTGCGGCCCGTCCGGGAAGGGGGGCGCCAGCAGCGCATGGATGACGACGCCGACCAGCCCGAGCACGACGATGGTGACCAGGACCGCCATGTCGAGCGCGGCGCGCAGCCCCTCCCGCCGGTGCAGGCGCCACATCTCGAAGGCGGCCCAGAGCGCGGTGACATAGGCGAGCGGCGTGTAGAGGGCGAGGCGCGCGACCGGCGATTCCATGAAGCCCGGCACGAGGCAGGCCAGGAGCCAGAGGCCCGGCGGCAGCAGCGCGAGGGGGGCCGCCGCCGCGCGCCCCGCCATGCCGCGGGCGCCGAGCCAGAGCAGGCTGATCGCCAGCAGCTGCGTGGCGTTCACGCCCATGAACACCACCGTCGGCGGCAGCTCGCCCCGCATCGCATGCCCGAAGGAGGCAAGCGCCTGGAGGAAGGCGGCGAGCAGCCAGACCCCCGGCACCACCCGCCCAGCGCCATGGGCGCTGTTGCGCGCCAGAAGCAGGCTGCCGACCAGCCCGACGAAGCCCGCGGCGAAAAGGATGGTGGGGGCGTGGAGGAAGCCGCTCAATTCGGGGGACGATGCATTGAGTTGGCCCAGGCTAGAGCAGCGTGGGGACAAGCCAACAGGCCAGCCCGCGGAAATACAATTCCCAGCAATCCGCGGCGCGCGCGCGCATCCCGCCTCGCCCCCCGCGCCAGCCGCTGCATCCGCCCCGCGGGCATCGGATCAGTTCAGCGGCACCTCCATGCGGCTCAGCACCGGCCGCCAGGCCTCGAGCTGCGCGGCCAGGAAGCGGCTGAAGGCCTCGGGGGTGCTGCCCTGGACGAATTGCGCGTCATTGGTCAGCCGGTCTCGGATGCGCTCGTCGCCCAGTGCGGCGATGGCGGCCGCGTTCAGCGCCTCGATCGCGGCCGGCGGGGTGCGGGCGGGAGCGAGCAGGCCGAACCAGCTCAGCGCCTCCAGCCCCGGGGTAAACTCGGCGAAGGTCGGCACGTCGGGCGTGGAGGGCACGCGCTGCGCGCTGGTCCAGCCGAGCAGGCGGCCCTGGTTGTTGCGGTGCACCGGCAGCGCGGTGCTGCCCGCCACCACCAGAAGGTCGAGGTTGCCGGCGAGGAAGTCGTTCAGCTGCGCCGCATCGCCGCGATAGGTCACGTCCTGCATCGTCACTCCCAGCCGCTCCAGCACCATCAGCATCGCCACGTTGGTGAGGGTGGTGGGCCCGTTCGTGCCGTAGGTGATGCGCCCAGGCCGCGCGCGGGCGGCGGCGACCAGGGCCGGGATGTCGCGCGGACCGTCATGGCGCGCGATCACCGCGAAGGGGAAGGTGGAGCAGAGCGTCACCGGCGCGAAATCCTCGATCTTGTAGGAGAGGTTGCGCTGGATGATGGGGTTCACCGTCAGCGTCGTGCCGGCCGCCATCAGCAGCGTGTGGCCATCGGGCTGCGCGCGCGCCACCGCCTCGGCACCGACGATGGTGTTGCCGCCGGGCCTGTTCTCCACCTGCACGGGGCGGCCGAGCGTCTGCGTCATGCGCTCGGCCATCAGGCGTGTCAGCACGTCGGTGCTGCCGCCGGGCGCGAAGGGGACGACGATGGTGACGTTGCGCTGCGGGAAGCCGCCCGGGGAGCCCATCTGGGCGAGTGCTGGCGTGGCGAGAAGGGCGGAGCCAAGGCCAAGGGTCCGGCGGGTGATCTGGGACATGTATTTCCTCCGATTTGTGCGTGGTATGCCATCTCATCGCGCGCGGCGCGAGGAGGTTTCCGCATGGCCCGCATCGCCCTGATCGTGGAGTTCGAGGTCCGGCCCGGCTGCCATGCCGCGCTGCTCGGCGTGATGCGCGCGCATGCCGCCGCATGCCTCGCCGACGAACCCGGCCTCGAACGCTTCGACGTGCTGGAGGTGATGGATGCCGAGGGCCGGCCCGACCCATCCCGCCTCATGCTCTACGAGGTCTTCCGCGACCAGGCGGCGCGCGAGGCGCATTGGGCGAAGCCCCGCCATGAGGCGACCAAGGCCGCCTTCGCGCCGCTGATCCAGGGCCGCTCCGCGCGCCTCTGCCGGATCGGGGCCGATTGACGCAGGCGCGCGAAAGCCGCGCAATGGCCCCCGGAAACAACCGGGAGGACCCCCATGGCCAAGATCGCCCTCGTCGTCGAATTCAAGCTGAAGCCCGGCGCGCATGCCGCCTTCGACGCCATCATCCGCGACCACGCCGCCGGCACGCTGGCCGACGAGCCGGGCTGCGAACGCTTCGACGTGCTGCAGCCGGGCAGCAAGGAAGGGCCCGACCTCTCCCGCGTCATGCTCTACGAGGTCTATGCCGATGACGCGGCCTTCAAGGCGCACACGCAGAATCCGCGCCTCGCGCGTACCCGCGCCGCCTATGAACCGCTGATCGAGGACCGCACCATCCACATCTGCAAGCTGTAGCATCCGCCCATCTTTTCGCCGTTTTCGCGAGGGACACCAGCCGCAACAGAAACGGAGGTTCCCATGCGCGCACGCGCGATCCCGATGACCCTGCTGCTGGCCACGCTGGCCCTCGGCACTGCGGGCTGCACCAACCCCTACAGCACCGGCCAGCGCGCGGCCGGCGGGGCGCTGATCGGCGCGGGCGGCGGTGCCGCCATCGGCGCGCTCGCGGGCGGTGGCGAGGGGGCGGCGATCGGCGCCGTGGCGGGCGCGCTGACGGGGGCCGCGGTCGGCGCCATCACCACGCCGCAGCCGCCGCCGCGCCGCAATTGCTGGCGCCGCCCCTCGGATGGCCGGATGGTTTGCCGCTGAGCCCAGCGCGTGCGAGGCTCGCCGGCGGAGGATAAGCCATGGACCTGCCCGCCGGCGCGATCGACGCCGATCTCCACCCCATGGTGCCGGGGCTTTCGGCCCTCGCACCCTACCTGCCCGATCTCTGGCGGGACCAGATCACGCTGCGCGGGATGGAGGGCTTCGACACCCAGGCCTATCCGCCCAAAGCCCCCAAGACGGTGCGGGCAGACTGGCGCCCGGATGGGGAATGGCCCGCCTCGCGCATCGGGCATCTCCAGCAGCAGGTGCTGGACCCGTGGAAGGTTTCGCGCGGTATCGTCACACCGCTCTACGGTGTGCAGCTCATCTTCAACGAGGACATGGCGCATGCCTTCACGTCCGCGCTGAACGACTGGACGCGCGCCGAATGGCTGGACGCCGATCCGCGCCTCGCCGGCTCCATCGTGCTGCCCATGTTCAACGCCGAGCATGCGGTGGCCGAGATCGAACGCTGCGCGCCCGATCCCCGCTTCGTGCAGGCCATGGTGCTGGTGATGGGCGAGACGCCACTCGGCCGACGGCACAACTGGCCGGTCTTCGAGGCGCTGGTGAAGCACAACCTCCCGCTCGCCATCCATGCCGGCACGGCCTATCGCAACCCGGTGACCTCGCTCGGCTGGCCCTCCTGGTATGCCGAGGATTATGCGGCCAACCAGCAGGCCTTCCAGAGCACCATGGCCTCGCTGATCACCGAGGGCGTCTTCGTCCGCTTCCCCACGCTCAAGGTCGTGCTGCTCGAAAGCGGCGTCTCCTGGCTGCCCGCCTTTCTCTGGCGCCTGGTGAAGGGCTGGAAGGGCGTGCGCTTCGAGGTCCCCTGGCTCGACCGCAACCCCTTCGACGTGGTGCGCGAGAATGTGCGCCTCTCCATCCAGCCCTGCGACGCGCCGGAAGACGCCGAGACGGTGCAGCGCGTGATGGACCACCTGGGCAGCGATGCCATGCTGCTCTGGTCCAGTGACTGGCCGCATTGGCAATTCGACGGCCCGCCCCGCCTGCCGCCCGGCATCGACGCCACGCTGGCGCGGAAAATCTGCGTGGAGAACGCGGTTTCGACCTATAACCGGCTCGCCCTGGAGGTGACCCCATGAACGTGATCCGCCCGCAAGCTTCGCCCGGCCGCCCGCTGGCCGCCACGCAGGGCCTCGTGGATGTGGACATCCATCCCCGTCCGCGCTCCATCAACGACTACGAGCCCTGGCTCTCGGCCGAGATGCGCGAGCGGCTGAACACCTTCGGCATCCGCCCGCGCCACGGCTTCGTGAAGGGCACGCCGTATTTCAAGTCGCAGCCGCTCGCCTGCCGCCGCGACGCCTGGCCGGCCGAGGGCACGCCGGCCAGCGACCTCGCCTTCATGCAGGAACAGATGCTCGATTTCCACGGTGTGGATATCGGCGTGCTGAACCCGCTGCAGCCGACCGCCCAGGGCGACCAGAACAACCCCTTCTCGGTCGCCATGGCGCATGCGGTCAACGAGTGGCAGCTCGCCACCTGGGTGGACCGCGATGCGCGGCTGCGCGCCAGCGTCGTCGTGCCCTACGAGGACCCGGAAGCCAGCGCGCGCGAAATCCGCAAGCGCGCGGGCGATGCGCGCTTCTGCCAGGTGCTGCTGATGAGCCGCACCTCCCACCCGCTCGGCAATCCGAAATACTGGCCGATCTTCGAGGCGGCGCAGGAAGCGAACCTGCCCATCGGCATCCACGCCTTCGGCTACAGTGGCTGGGCGATGACCAATGGCGGCTGGCCCAGCTTCTACATCGAGGAGGTGAGCGAGCACGCCACCTCCTGCCAGTCCCTCGTGAACTCGCTCGTCATCGAGGGCGTGCTGGAACGCTTCCCGCGCCTGCGCATCATCCTCATCGAATGCGGCTTCGGCTGGCTGCCGAGCGTGGCCTGGCGCCTCGACAAGCACTGGCCCATGCTCAAGTCCGAACTGCCGGCCATGAAGCGCCTGCCCTCGCAGCAGATCCGCGACCAGATCTGGGTCAGCACCCAGCCCATCGAGGAACCGCCGCGGCCGGAGCATCTGCTCGACTGCATGAGCTGGATCGGCTGGGAGAAGATCCTCTACGCGAGCGACTACCCGCACTGGGATTTCGACGACCCGCGCACCGCGATCCCGAGCTTCATCCCCGAGGACAAGCGCGCCGCCATCTATGGCGGGAACGCGCGCAAGCTCTACGGCTTCTGACATGAAGCACATCGTGGCGCCGGTCGCCGAAATCCCCCCCGGCGAGCGCCGCCTCGTCGAGGCCAATGGCAAGCGCGTGGTGGTGTTCAACCTGGGCGGCGAGTTCTTCGCGCTGTCCGACCGCTGCCCGCACCAGGGCGGCTCGCTGGCCGCCGGCCCGGTCATGGGCCTGGTCGAGAGCCCCTGCCCCGGCGAATATCATTATGGCCGCGCGGGCGAGATCATCCGCTGCCCCTGGCACGCCTGGGAATTCGACATCCGCACCGGGAAATCCCGCTTCGATCCGCGCCGCATGAAGGTCCGCGCCTTCCCCGCCTGCGTCGAGAAGGGCGAGGCGCTGCAGGCAGAGACCTTCCCCGTGCGCGTCGAGGAGGACTACGTGGTGGTGGACGTCTGACGGTCGTTGAGCGGATGATTCGGCGCCTCGCCGGTTCCGGCGCGACGCGTCATGCTCCGGCGGGCAGCGTGACCCGCACGCACAGCCCGCCCCATTCGCTCGCGGCCAGTTCCAGCGCCCCGCCATAGGCGGCCACCACATCCTGCGCGATGGCGAGGCCCAGCCCCGTGCCGCTGACCGAGGGGTCCAGCCGCACGCCCCGCGTCAGAGCCGCCCGCCGGTTCTGCGGCGCGATGCCCGGCCCGTCATCCTCCACGCGGAGGACGAGGCCCGGCTCCGCCGCCACGCGCACCCGGCTCCGCGCCCATTTCCCCGCATTGTCGAGCAGCGAGCCCAGCAGCTCCAGCACATCGCCCTCATCGCCCGTCAGCGTCAGCCCCTCGGGCACCGCCACCTCCCAGGTGAGGCGCTCGCCCGCGGGCGAGCGGGCCAGGGCGTCCACGATGCGGCGGGCGAGAGGGGCGAGCGCCACGCGTCCGCCCAGCCGCGCCGGCCCATGAATATGGGCGCGGGCCAATTCCCGCGCGATCCGCGATTCCATCGCGCCCGCCAACTCGCGCAGCTCGCCCGCCGCCTCCGCCTCGCCGCGCCCTTCCAGATCGCGCGCCCGGGCGCCCAGCAGGGCGAGCGGCGTGCGAAGCCCATGCGCCAGGTCCGCCGCGCGTTCGCGCGCGATGCGCGAGGCGCGGCGCTGCCCCTCCAGCAGCGCGTCGAAATCCTGCGCGAGCCCGTCCAGCTCCGCCGGGAGCGCCCCGCTCAGCCGCTCCCGCTGGCCCGCCCGCAGCGCCCCCAGCGCGCGCCGCGCATCGGCGATGGGCCGCAGCGCGATCACGCCCTGCACCAGCGAGGCGGCCAGCAGGGCCAGCGCCAGCAGCCCCAGCACCGGCAGGAATTCCCAGAGAAAGGCGCGATTCGCCGCGCGTAGCACCTTGCGGTCCACCGCCACCACCGCGCGCAGATCCGCGCCCGCCGCCTCACCCAGCGGGCGTTCGAGCGCGATCATCTTGCCGCCCTCCGGGCCGCGCAGGATCAGCCGGTGCAGCCCACCCGGCGCGGGGGCCGCTGCCTGCATCTCCAGCGTGAAGCCGCCCAGCGAGGACGAGCGCCAGGTCTCGCCCGTGCGGGCATCGCGCACCTGCCAGTAGAGGCCCGAATAGGGCTCCAGGAAGCGCGGATCGGGTAGCGGCGGAAGGCGCGTCCAGACGCCCTCGCCCGTGGCCACCACGCGGCCCAGCACGCGCAGATCCACCTCCAGCTGGACTTCCGCCTCGCGCTCCACATGGCGCTCGAACAGGCCCTGCAGCACCAGGCCCAGCACCAGCATGACCATCGCCGTCATGCCGAGGCCGGCCCAGGCGAAGCGCGCGCGCAGCGAGCGCGTCACGGCTCCACCACATAGCCATGGCCGCGCCGCGTGCGGATGGTGGCCGCACCGATCTTGCGCCTCAGCCGCGCCACGAGCGCCTCCACGGCATTGTCCGCGCGGTCGGCCTCGTCGGCGTAGAGGTGTTCCATCAATTCGGTCTGGTGCACGGCGCGGCCGGCATGATGCATGAGATAGGCGATGAGGCGGAATTCCAGCGGCGTCAGTTCCACCGCCTCGCCGCCCTGCGTCAGCCGCCGCGCGCGGGTATCCAGCGCGAGCCCGCCCGCGCGCAGCACATTGCCGGCCAGGCCCGCGTTGCGGCGCAGGATGGCGCGCAGCCGCGCCAGCAGCTCCTCCATCGCGAAGGGCTTCACGAGGTAGTCATCCGCCCCCGCGTCGATCGCCTCCACCCGCACCGCCCAGGTGGCGCGGGCCGACAGCACGAGGATGGGAAACGCCACTCCCTCCGCCCGCCAGCGGCGCAGCAGCGAGAGCCCGTCCACGCCGGGCAGGTTGAGGTCAAGGATGGCGGCGGCGAAGGGCTCGGTCCCGCCGCGCTCCCAGGCGGCGGCGCCATCGGCCAGATGCTCGGCTGCGAAGCCGGCATGGGCCAGCGCGCGCAGGACGTCCCGCGCGATGCCCGCCTCATCCTCCACCACCAGGATCCGCATGCCCTCCCCTTAGCGCCCCTTTCCTGACATCGCGCTGACACGCCGTGTCAGCCAGCCGGGGCGCCCGCCGATTATTGCGCTCGCCGAACCATGGAGACGCGCATGCCCCTCGGCCACGATCACCCGGCTTCCTCCTGCCGCCTCTGCGGCACCGCCTCGCGCCGGCTGGTGGCCGATCGCGGCCGCGGCGGCGCGCCGCTCGAGACCGTCCTCTGCACCGGCTGCGGCCTCGTCAGCCATGCCGAGATCCCGGATGACGCCGAGGTGAGCGATTTCTACGCCACGCGCTACCGCCTGGAATACAAGGGCGGCTTCTCGCCCAAGCGGAAGCACGCGCTGCGCGCGCTGCGCGGCGCCATGGCCCGCGCCCGCCGCCTGGCCCCCCTGCTGCCCGCCCATGCCCGCGTGCTGGACATCGGGGCCTCCTCCGGCGAATTCACCTTCGTGATGCGCGAGGCGGGCTTCACCGCCACGGGCCTCGAGCCCAATTGGGGCTATGCCGAATTCGCCCGCCGCGAATATGCGGTGGACATCAGCCAGGGCGGCTGGGACGCGCCCGAATTCCCGCGCGAGGCGCTGCACCTCGTCACCATGAACCACGTCATGGAGCACCTGACCGACCCCTGGGCCGCGATGCGCCGCATCCACGCGGCCCTCGCGCCCGAGGGGCTGCTCTTCATCGAGGTGCCGAACCTGGCGGGCATCCGCAAGCAGCTCGCCAACACCTTCCACGCCGCCCATATCTGGAACTTCACGCCCCAGACGCTGATCGCCGCGGCCTGGCAGGCGGGCTTCACGCCGCGCGCGGGCGAGAACCTCACCCACACCTCGATCACCTTCCGCAAGCGCATGCCGGGGGACCAGCCGCCGGCCGGCGCCGATGCCGCGCATGCCGAGGCCCTCTGGCGCCAGATGACGCAGCAGCAGTCGCGCGGGGCCTACCTGCTCTCGGCCGCGCCCCTCACGCGGCGGTGGCAGCGCCTGGTCCGCAACATCGGCGAGCATGTGACCACGCGCCGCCACGCCACCATCCGCGCCATGGCCGAGGCGCTGCTGGACCAGGCGGCCCTTGACCAGGGCTCCCCCTGGGCCGGCCGGCATGGCTGGCGGATGGGCGGGCGCGCTCAGCCGGCGAATTCGGCGGCGAGCCGCGCGAAGGCCTGATCGAGCCAGGGGAGCAGCGCCGCCACATCGGCCTGCTCCACCGTGGCCCCGCACCAGATCCGCAGCCCCGGCGGCGCGTCGCGATAGCTCGCGGCATCGAGCGCCACGCCTTCCTCCTCCAGCAGCGCCGAGAGCCGCGCCGCCGCCTTGACCTGCGCGCCGGCATCGAGCGCGGTGAACCAGGGTGCGACGATACGGAGGCAGACGCTGGTGCAGGAGCGCGTGGCCGGGTCTTCCGCCAGGAAGCGCGCCCACTCGCTCTGAGCGACCCAGCCCGCGATGGTGGCAAGGTTGCCCTCGGCGCGGGCATTCAGCCCGCGCAGGCCGCCCACGCCCTCGGCCCAGCGCAGCCCGTCCAGCGCATCCTCGACACAGAGCATGGAGGGCGTGTTGATCGTATCGCCCTTGAAGATGCCCTCGATCAGCTTGCCCCCCTTGGTCAGGCGGAACACCTTGGGCAGCGGCCAGGCCGGCTTGTGGGATTCGAGGCGCGCCACGGCGCGGGGCGAGAGCGCCAGCATGCCATGCGCCGCCTCGCCCCCCAGCACCTTCTGCCAGGACCAGGTGACGACATCGAGCTTGGGCCAGGGCAGATCCATGGCGAAGGCGGCCGATGTCGCGTCGCAGATGGTCAGCCCCTCGCGGTCGTCGCGGATCCAGTCCGCATGGGGCAGGCGCACGCCGCTCGTCGTGCCATTCCAGACGAAGACGCAATCCCGCGCCGGGTCCACCGCCGAGAGGTCCGGCAACTGGCCATAGGGCGCCTTCAGCAGGCGCAGGTCGGCGAGCTTCAGCTCGGCCTGGATGTCATGCGCCCATTCGGCGGAAAAACTCTCCCAGGCCAGCACATCCACGCCGCGGGCCCCGAGCAGGCTCCACAGCGCCATCTCGACGGCGCCCGTGTCCGAGGCCGGCACGATGCCCAGGCGATAATCCGCCGGCATGCCCAGAATGGCCCGGGAGCGCTCGATCACCTCGGCGAGGCGGGCCTTGGGGGCGGCCGCGCGATGGCTGCGGCCAAGCAGCGCGCCTTCCAGCGCGTCCAGCGAAAATCCGGGCCGCTTGGCGCAGGGGCCGGAGGAGAAACGGGGGTTGGCGGGCTTCTGCATGGGAGGCTTCGTGGCACGCGCGGCCGGGCCTGTCATCTCCCCACGGGCATGGCAGGATGGCCCGCATGACCGACCGCCTCGAGACCTTCTGCCACGCGCTGCCCAAGGTGGACCTGCATGTCCACCTGCTGGGGGCCGTGCGGCAATCCACCTTCGCCGAGATGGCCGCCCGCTGCGGCATGGGCGCGCCCGAGGTGGACCAGCTCTACGCCCGCGACGCCAGGCCCAAGGGCGTGCTGCACATCCTGCGCGCGCTGGAGAGCCGCATCCTGCGCGACGCGCGTGACCTGCACCGCATCGCCTATGAACATCTCCAGGACGCCGCCGCGCATGGCGTGCGCCATTCGGAGATCTTCTGGAACCCGACCGGAACCGCGCATCTGTTTCCCTACGCCAAGGGCGCGGACGCCATCCTCGCCGGCTTCGCCGATGCGGCGGCCGATTTCGGCGTCTCCGCCCTGCTCATCCCCTCCATCGACCGCGAGGCCCCGCCCGAGGCCGCCACCGAGATGGCCGAGTGGATGGTGGCGCATCGGCGCGACGCCATCATCGGCATGGGCATCGACTACCGCGAGACCGACCGCCCGCCCGAGCTCTTCTGGCGCGCCTGGCGCATCGCGAAGCAGGCCGGATTCAAATTGACGGCCCATGCCGGCGAATTCGGCTGCCACCCGCGCAACGTCGCGACCGCGCTGGACCTCTGCGAGGTGGACCGGATTGATCACGGCTACACCATCCTGGAAGATCCCGCGCTCACCGCGCGCTGCGCGGAGCGGGGCATCCTCTTCACCGTGGTGCCCACCAATTCCTACTATCTCCGCACGCTGGAGAACTGGCCGGACGGACACCCGCTCGCCCGCATGCCCGAGGCCGGGCTGCTGATCCACCCCAACACCGACGACCCGCCGCTGCACCAGGTCACGCCCACGCGCTGCTGGCGGATGATGGCGGAGGATTTCGGCTTCGGCCTCGGCGATCTGCGCAGCTTCATGCTGAACGGCATCCGCGGTTCCTTCCTGCCCGAGCCCGCCCGCCGCCACCTGGAGGGCGCCTTCGCCCAGGAATTCGACGCGCTGGCCGCCGAGACCTTCCCCGATGGAGCCATCGCATGATCCCCCGCCGCGCCCTGCTGGCCACGCCGCTGGCGACACCCGCGCTGGCGCAATCCTGGCCGACGCGGCCCGTCACCCTCGTCGTGCCCTTCGCCCCCGGCGGCAATGTGGACACGGTGGCGCGGCTGGCGGCGGCCGAACTCACCCGCCACCTCGGCCAAAGCGTGGTGGTGGAGAACGCGCCGGGTGCGGGCGGCACCATCGGCACCGAGCGCGTGGCCCGCGCGGCGCCCGATGGCTACACCCTGCTGGTCGGCGTGGAGAGCCCCTTCACCATCTCGCCCTTCGTCACGCCGAATGCCGTGCGCTACGAGCCGCTGCGCGATTTTTCGCCGATCGGCATGCTGGCCTCGCTCCCGCTGACACTGGTTGGCCGCCCGGACCTGCCGGCGAATGACCTCCCCGCCCTCCTGGCGCTGGCCCGCGCCCGTCCCGATGGCCTGACCTTCGCCACCTCCGGCACCGGCACCTCCCTGCATCTCTGGGGCGAGATCATCGCGCGCGGCGCGGGCGTGAAGCTGGAGCACGTGCCCTATCGCATCGCGGCCCAGATCCCCTCGGACCTCATCGCCGGGCGGCTCGACCTCGCGGTGCTGACCATCACCAGCACGGCGCCGCTGCTGCGCGAGGGGCGGATCAAGGGCTTCGCCAATTCCTCGCTGGGCGTCATCGAGGACCTCCCGCCGCTGGCCAGCCTGCCGGCCTTCGCGGGTGTGGAGATGCTGGCCTGGCAGGGCCTCTTCGCCCCCGCGCGCACCGATCCGGCCATCATCGCCCGGCTCGCCGCGGCGCTGGATGCGATGCAGGCCGAGGCCGGGTTCCGCCAACGCCTCGGCCAGATCGGCATGACGCCCTGGCGCAAGACGCCCGAGGAAATGACGGCCCTGCTGCGCGCCGAACTCGCGCGCTACCAGGCGGTGGTGCGGGCGGCGAACATCCGCGCCGAGTGACATGCACGCAAATTTTGCATGCGCGCTTGAAGGCGGGGCGCGTGCATGCAACCGTTTCATGCATCCGGAGAAGCCCGCATGAAACTGGCCGCCATGCTCCATGCCCTCGCCCTGCTGGCAGCCCTCCTGCCCACCCCCGCCCTCGCCGCGCCGCCACCCCCGCCCGGCCCTGCCGAATGGCAGGCCTATGTCCGCCGCTACCTCGCCCCCGAAGGCCGCATCATCGACACCGCCAATCGCGGCATCTCGCACAGCGAAGGCCAGGGCTATTCCATGCTCTTCGCCTTGCATTTCAATGACCGCGCGCGCTTCGACCAGATGTGGAACTGGACGCGCCGCAACCTCGCCCGCCCTGGCGACAGCCTCTCCGCCTGGCGCTTCGACCCCAACAGCCGCGCCGGCGTGACCGACACGAACAACGCGACGGATGGCGACATCTTCATCGCCTGGTCGCTGCTCATGGCCGCCGAACGCTGGGAGGCGCCGGCCTATCGCGAGCAGGCGCAGCGCATCACGGCCGACATCCTGCGATGCTGCGTCATCGAGTTCCGCGGCCGCACGCTGCTGCTGCCCGGCATCCATGGCTTCGAGGATTCGCAGGGCGTCGTCATCAACCTCTCCTACTACGCCTTCCCCGCCCTGCGCGCCCTCTCCCGCGCCGTGCCCGATGCGCGCTGGGCGGCGCTGGAGCGCGATGGGCTGCAATTGATGCGCGAGGCCGCCTTCGGCCGCTGGCGCCTGCCGCCCGACTGGCTCCTGCTGCCCGCCCATGGCGGCCCGCCGGTCGCCACCGGCCGCTGGCCCAACCGCTTCGCCTGGGATGCCGTGCGCGTGCCGCTCAACCTCGCGTGGCAGCAACTGGATGCCACGCCCCTGCCTTCGGCGCGCAGCTTCTGGGACTCCCCGAGCCATACCCAGCGCCCGCCCGCCTGGGTGGATCTGAACACTGGCGCCATCGCCCCCTATCCCGGCCATGCCGGCGTCCGCTCCATCCACGCGCTGGTCCGCAGCCGCTTCGGCGAGCGCACGGGCGCGCCGCTCGGCGTGGCGGATGCGCCGGATTATTTCGGCGCGGCGCTGGTCCTGCAGACGCGCATCGCGCCTCACATGGCGATCGAGCCGCCCGCCCTGGTGCCGCCCACGCCCGCCACCCCGCCCAGCCGCACCGAGCGCCTGATGGGCGCGGCCCAGGCCGCCTGGTCCCGCTGGCGCGGGGACCCGGCCGAGGAGGAGGCCGAGCCCCTGCCCGTCATCACGCCCGCCCAGGCGCAATGGGCGCGCAACCTGCATGCCGAGCAGCCGCAGGTGCGCGGCGTCGCCGCCGGGATGCGCGGCCTGGCTCCGCCCCGATGAGCGCCCTCACCCGCCGCGGGCTGATCGCCGCCACCCTGCCGCTGGCCGCCGCCCGCGCCCAGACCGCGAACGGCCCCTATGTCGTCGCGGCCGGCGAAGGCCGGCGCCTCAACGCCGCCGTGCTGAGCGACCTGCACCACCATCCGGACTTCAACCCGCCCGCCGAGATCCGTGTGGAGGGCCTGCCCTGGATCACGACCGACCTGCGCGAGGAGGTGGAGGCCGGCAGCCCCGGGGCGGAAGCCGTGCTGACCAACACCGCGGGCCACGCGCTCGGCCTCGCGCGCGATCTCTGGCGCGAGGTACCCGCCCCCTGGCTCGCCGGGAACACGCCGGGGCTGACGGAAGCGGGGCGGATGGTGCAGGCGCGCCTGGGCGGCACGGGCCTCGTGCTGGGCAGCCTGCCGGGCGGGCCGGTGCTGCTGCACCGCCGCTCCGTCCTGGCCCGCGCGCCCCGCACGGCGGCGGAACTGCTGGACTATGCGCGCCAGAACCCGAAGCGCTTCCAATACACCCGCCCCGGCCAGTCCCGCTTCGGCCAGGCCTTCGTGACGGGCCTGCCCTACCTGCTGAACGACCCGGACCCGCTCGATCCGCGCCGGGGCTGGACCAGCACATGGCCCTACCTTGCCGAGCTCGGCCGCCACGTCGCCTATTACCCCAGCTCCGGCCAGGCGGCGGCGGAGGAATTCCTAGATGGCGGCGTGGACCTGGCGCCCATCGTGCTCGGCTCCTACCTGCTCGGCGTGGCGCAGGACATGCTGCCGGCGGATATCGCCTGCACGCTCTTCGACGCGGCGCCCCTGCTGCCGCACAGCATGATCCTCACCCTGCCGCGCGGCGTGGCGGCCGAGCGGGTGGCGCTGATCGAGCCCCTGCTGGCCTTCCTGCGCCAGCCCGAGATGCAGCGCCGCGTCTTCGGCCGCGGCCTCGTGCCCGGCACCGGCCCGATGGCGACGGACCCCCAGCCGACCGACCGGCTCTGGACCGCGGGCCTCACGCCCGAGCTGCGGGCGGGGCTGACCGGCCGCGCCATCGCGCCGCAGCTCGATGCCTCGGCCCGCGCCTACATGCTGCGCGCCTGGGATGCGCTGATCGGCGCGCGCTTCGGCGAGCACCGGTAGCCGTTTTCACCAGACGAGGCGCAGCGGCTGCAGCGCCCGCGCGCGCGCGGCCAGCTCCAGGCTCGGCAGCACGTCGCAGGAAGGCCAGAGCCCGGTCTCCAGCCCCGCCGCATAGCCCTCGGGCAGGCCGGCCGCGCGCATGGCCGCCGCCGCCGCCGCATGGTCGTAGTCGAGCGGCAGGATCTCGACGGTGAGTGCGCGCGGCGAGGGCGTCAGCAGCGCGAACCAGCTCCGCGGCGTGCCGTCATTGGCGGGCATGCCCACCGCCCCCGCATTGAGCCAGAGCCCGCCGCCCATGAGCCGCCGCGCGAAGGGGATGCCGCAATGCCCGGCGATCACGCCCTGGCAGGCGGTCTCGGCCAGCTCCTCCAGCAGCACCGGCTCGGGCGCGGAGGCGAAGAGGAAGCGGCTGATCTCGGTGGCGCCGCCATGCAGCACGGCCAGCCGCCGCCGGTCGGGCAATTCCAGATGGAGCTGGCGCGGCAGCCCGCCCATCCAGGCGCGGTGGCGCGGCGTGACCTGCCGGTTGGCATGCGCGTACCAGGCGCGCGAGAGCAGGTCGCAGGCCGTGTCCTCCTCGAAGCCGCAGCCGCAATCCTCCGCCTCGGCGGCCAGGTTCTCCTCGCAATTGCCCATCAGCACGAGGGCGCCGCTCTCCATCATGAGGTCGCAGCAGGCGGCCGCATCGGCGGCATAGGCGACGACATCGCCGGTGCAGAGGATGCGATCGCCCGCGATGCCGCGCCGGGCGGCTTCCGCCAGCACGGCCTGTGTCGCCTGGAGATTCGAATAAGGCCCGCCGAAGACGAGCATGGGCGCGTCGAGGCGGATGAGCGGGATCATGCGAGGCTTCTCCGGAGCGCGCCGCTGATGCGATCGGCGGCGAGGGTGAGCGCGACAATGACGATGAGGATGGCCAGCACGCGGTTGAAATCCAGCAGGTCCACCGCGTTCTTCAGCTCCTGCCCGAGGCCGCCCGCGCCCACCAGCCCGAGCACGGTGGAGGCGCGGATATTCGCCTCCCACACATAGAGCAGCCCGCCCAGATTCTGCGGCAGGGTCTGCGGCACCAGCGCGCAGAGCGCCACATGCCAGCGCGAACCGCCGACGGCGAGGATGGCCTCGGCCGGCCGCGGGTCGGCCTCCTCCATCGCCTCGGACCAGAGCTTGGCGACGGAGCCCGCCGAATGGAGTGCCACCCCCAGCATGCCGGCGAAGGGGCCGAGGCCCACGGCGGCGACGAACAGCAGGGCGAAGACGAAGCCATCCACCCCGCGCAGCGCATCCAGCACGGCGCGCAGCGGGTGGTAGAGCGCGAAGCTCGGCGTCACCTGCCGTGTGGCAACCAACGCGAGCGGAGCGGCCATCAGCGCGGCGGCAAAGGTGCCCAGGGTGGCGATGCCCAGCGTCTCGCCCGCGCGGCGCGCGATGTCGCGCCCTTCCGAGAAATCCGGCGGCCAGGCGCCGGCCAGCCAGCCCATGAGGCGCGGCAGGCCGGAAGCGAGCCGCGCCGGATCAGGCGCCACCACCCAGGCCGAGCCCAGGAGCAGCGCGACAAAGGCAAGCCAGCCGACAGGCTTCACGAAGTCCGCAGCCGCCCCAGCGAACGCCCCGCCGCCTCGATCAGCGCATAGGTGGTGGGGGTCGCCGCCACCCAGCCCGTGTAATTGGGCGGCATGACGCGCAGGGCCTGCTCGGGTGTGATGGCGAGTGCGGCGGCGGCCAAGGCGGACTTCGTGCCCGCATCCAGGTCATGCCGCACGGCCAGCGCGTCATTGGGCAGGGGCTCGCTCTGCCAGACGATGCGCGCCTGCTCGGGCCGCACCCGGCCGGCCGCCAGCATGGCGTTGAAGTTCCGGTCGAAATCGGTCGCGAGATCCACTTGGCCGGACGCCACCGAGATCACGTTCGCCGCATGGCTGGCACCGTCGCGATACTGGAAGAAGCGGCGCACATCGATGCCCTGCTGCGCGAACCAGTGATGCGGGATGAGCCAGCCGCTGGTGGATCCCGCATCGGCGAAGGAGATGGAGAGGCCGCGCGCATCATCCGGGAAGCGGGCGAGGGCGAGGCCGGCGCGCGCCAGGATGATGGCGTGATAGGTGGGCCGCCCCTGGTAGAGCACCGTCGCCAGCGCCTCGGCCCGCGCGCGGTCCCGCGCCAGCACATAGCCCCAGGGCCCCATCCAGGCCGCATCAACCTGGCCCGACCCCAGCGCGACGGCGATGCCCGCCCAGTCGGTGGTGACGGTGAGTTCATGGGGCCGGCCGAGGGCCTGCGCGAGATGCGCGAAGAAGGGCTCGAAGGCGCGGCGCGTATCGCCCGCGGTCGGCTGGAAGGGACCGACGGCGAAGCGGATCGGCGTGCGGGACTGCGCGGCGGCCAAGCCCGGGAGCAGCAGGGGTGCCGCGAGGAGGGAACGGCGGGATGTCATGCGGCGCGGCCTTTCTGGCGAGGGAGGTGGCGCATCACCGGCTGCAGGCCGCCCCGCCCAGGACGCAGAAGGTCGCGCAATGCGGGTGGTTGAGCGCGACCGGCCGGTTCGCCTCGGCGAGCGTGTCGCCCAGTTCGAAGCGCTCGTCGTAAGCGAGCAGCGTGCAGGCCAGCACGGCGGGGCGCGCGGCGCCCTTGCGCTTCACGACCATGCGGGAGGAGGCGCACATCATGGAGTCCGGCGACTTCTTCAGGATGCCCCAGCAGGCCTCGGTGATCTCGGGCACGTCCCGCCCCGCATCCATCTCGGGGAAGAGCATCAGCTCCACGGGATCATGGGCATCCACCGGGATGCCATATTCGGCGAAGAGGCCCGCGAAGCCCGCGCGCATCGCCGCCTCATCCTCCGCGCCGAAGCCCGCCCGGCCGGCGACATTCAGCGTGAAGCCCTCCCGCGCGAGCCAGACGATTCCCTCCATGCTGCGCGCGAAGCTGCCTGGGCCCCGCTCCAGGTCATGGATGGCGGCGTCGTGATGATCGAGGCTCACGCGCAGGATGAGGTTGCCCATGCCGTGCTTCTCGCGCAGCGCCAGCAGCGGCGCCGCGTAGCGCCGCATGGGCTGCATCGCGTTGGTCAGCACCAGCGCGCGCAAGCCGCGCGAGAGGACGTCGTCCAGCATGGGAACGAGGTCCGGGTTCATGAAGGGCTCGCCGCCGGTGAAGCCCACCTCCCGCACCGGGAAGGCGGCCGCTTCGTCCAGGTAGTCGCGCACCTCGGCGGCGCTGAGATAGACCAGCGCGTCATTGCGCGGGCTGCTCTCGATGTAGCAATTGGCGCAGGTGATGTTGCACAGCGTGCCGGTGTTGAACCAGAGCGTCTCCAGCGCCGCGAGGCCGACGCTGGCCCGCCGCTCGCCCTTCAACGTCAGCACCGGGTCCTGGAACTTGCCGGGCTGGAGCGGTGGGGTGGTCTGGCTGCGAAGGGACAAGGCGGGGCTCTCCGGGAATCAGGTCGGTGTCGCGTCGTTCAACGCCCAATCATAGGCATCTTCCGCGATGCGGGTGACATTTCGCAGCGCCTCGGCCAGCGGCGGCGCCGCGTAGCGCCGCAGATGCGCGATCACCCCCGCATCATCGCCGCCGAAATCCTCGCGGAACCAGCGATAGATGGAGGAGACGCGCAAGCCCCCGCCCGGCAGCAACGCGGCGCCGCGCGGATGGTTCACGAAGGCGCGCGCGGCCGCATCCAGATCCGCCTCCAGGCTCGCCGCGCGCCAGGCGCGCGGCGGCAGGTTCGGGCAGCCGATCGAGGCGCAGTTCACCGCGTCATGCACGCGCGGGTCGCGGAAGGTCGGGCGCATGGTGCCGTGCTCGATGTCGTCGAGCGACATGCGCGTGCCCTCGATGGTGACGAGGCGCGTGCGCCATGGCCCGAGGAATTGCCGGGGGTCGAGCCCCACGCCGGTCGAGCGGATCTCCTTGATGGAGCGCACCGGGTATCGCTCCAGCACGACCTTGAGCGTGAGGGCGTTGTAGAGATTGGCCCAGAAGGCAAAAGCCTCGCCCCGCGGCATGGCGGAGGGTCGGCGCGTCGCGGCCTCGGCGATCCAGGCATCCAGCGCCGCCATGTCGGTGGCATTCGCCTTCCAGCGCCCATAGGCGACACGCGTGACGCCATCGGCCGGCGTGCTGGCGTAGCGGCCGAGCAGCATGTCGAGCGCGGACTCGGCGGCCCGTGCGGGGGCCGCCAGGATGGGAGGGGCCAGCAGGCCGAGGGCGCGGCGCCGGATCATTTCGCGGCGAACCTGTTCTTGAGCGGGATGGCGGCGAGGGAGAGCGCGGCAAGGCCCAGCAGGGCGCCGAGCACCTGCGGGGTCAGCACCGAGCCGAGATCGAGCGTGCCGCCGGCATCCAGGATGGAGCCGAGTCCCGCTCCGGTCAGGCTGAAGACGAAGGTGCCGGGCATGATCCCGAAAAAGGTGGTGAGCACATAGATCGGCAGCCTCACGCCGACGAAGGCCGGAACGAGATTGACCAGGAAGAAGGGGAACAGCGGCACCAGCCGCAGCACCAGCAGATAGGAGGCGGCATTGCGGCGGATGCCCTCGGCCAGGCGCTGCGCCGGGGCGCCGAAGCGGTCCAGCGCGTTCTCGCCGAAGATGGTGCGGGCGAAGAGGAAGACGAGGGTGGCGCCGATGGTGGCCCCCAGCACGGTGAGCAGCGTGCCGAGCCAGGCGCCGAAGAGGAAGCCGCCGGCGAGCGTGAGGATCACCGCGCCGGGCACCGAGAGCGCGACGGCCGCCGCATAGGTCAGGACATAGCCGCCGGCCGCGAGCACCGCATGCTGCGCGACCAGCGCGGACAGCGCCTCGCGATGCCGCGCCAGCGCCTCCAGCGAAAGCAGCTCACCCAGCCCCGCCGCGCGCAGGCCGAGCAGCAGCGCGATGGCGCCGAGCGCGAGCCACATGCGCCGGTCCTTGAGCAAACGGCCGAGCCGATTCAGCCCTCCAGGCCGTTCGGGCTTTTGGCCATCGGATGGAGGCATCATGGCAGCAGCCTCTGGATCCAGCCCACGATCCGCCGCGTGCGCGCCGAGAACAGGCTGGGCGTGTAGAAGCCGCCCGCCGCCCGCTTCGAGAGCTCGGACATGGTGGGATAGGGCGCCATCATCTGCGCCACCGCGCCGATCTTCAGCTTCTGCTGGATCGCGAGGCCCCAGAGGCCGATCATCTCGCCCGCGCGGGGTGCGAGGATGGTGGCGCCGAGGATGCGCCCGTCGCCGCCCAGGATGATCTTGGCCAGCCCCTCCGTGCTGCGCTCGGCCACCGCGCGGTCATTGCCCGAGAGCGGCTGCAGCAGCACCTGGACCGGGTGGCTGGCCAGCCGCGCCTCGGCCTCGGTCAGGCCCACATGCGCGAGTTCGGGGTCGCAATAGGTCACCCAGGGCAAGGCGCCGTAATCCACCCGGGCGGGCAGGCCGAAGAGGATGTTCCGGATCAGCACGCCCGCGTGATAGCCGGCCACATGGGTGAATTGCGGCCCGCCCGCGACATCGCCGGCCGCGAAGACGCGCTTGTTGCTGGAGCGCAGCCGCTGATCCACGGTGATGCCGCGCGGCGTGGTGTCAACGCCGGCAAGCTGCAGGTCCAAGCCATCGAGATGCGGCCTGCGGCCTGCCGCCACCAGCAGGTGCGAACCCGCGATCACCGTGCCATCCCCCAGCTCGACCTCCACCCCGGCCCCACCCCCGGGGCGGATGCGCGCCACCTGCGCGCCCTCGACCAGGGTGACGCCCTGCCCCACCAGGATCTCGCGCAGCATGGCCACCGCCTCGGGCTCGTCGCGCGGGAGGATCGTGTCGCGCTGGATCACCGTCACGGCCGAACCCAGCCCCCGGAAGGCCTGCGCCATCTCGATGCCGATCGGGCCGCCGCCCAGCACCAGCAGATGTGCGGGCCGCTTGGTCAGCTCGAAGATGGTCTCGTTCGTCAGGTACGGCGTGCCGGTGAGGCCAGGGATGGGCGGGATCGCGGGGCTTGAGCCGGTCGCCACCACGAAGCGCCGGGCGCGGATGCGCTGCCCGCCCGCCGCCACCTCGCGCGGCCCCGTGAAGCGGGCCGCGGCCTGGATGACGGTACAGCCCAGCGCCTCGAAGCGCGCCACGCTGTCATGCGGCGCGATGGCGGCGATCACGCCCTGCACATGCGCGTGCACCCGCGCGAAATCCACCACGGGTTCGGCCACATCCACCCCGAAGCGCACCGCCCCGCGGGCGGCGTCGGCCGCATGGGCCGCCGCCAGCAGCGCCTTGGAGGGGACGCAGCCCGTGTTCAGGCAATCGCCCCCCATCCGGTGCTTCTCGACCAGCACGACGGAGGCGCCCATCTGCACAGCGCCCGCGGCCAGCGAGAGCCCGCCCGAACCCGCGCCGATCACGCAGAGATCGGCGTGCAGGACACCGCCCTTCAGGCGCGGGCGGCGGGCCGCCGCCGGCGGAGTGTCATCATGGGTCATGCTGGGCCTGTCGCTGCGCTGTGCCGGTTTCGCTGCATCCGGGGACGAGGTTACGCCCATCACTGCCAGCGCGGCGGGATGATCCGCGCGACGGCCAGGCCGCCGCGGTCATCCGTGTCGGCCGAGAGCGCCAGATGGGTCACGGCGGGCGCGGCCTCACCGAAGGCCAGCCGGTAATCGGCGGCGACATCCACCACCTCCTCCAGCCAGGTGGCGAGCGGCGCCTCCGTGCCCCGCAGGATGATGACGGCGCCATCGCGCGGCGCATAGGGGTTGGGCAGGCGCCGGCCCGGCGCGCCCCCACCCCAGCAATAGGTCAGGCCGCGCCCGGCCATGCCCTCGGGCGTCAGGCTCCGGCGCATGAAGGAGAGCGGCCCCTCCGCCGCGAAGAGCACATGGACGGCGGCGGAGCGGTCATCGGCGCCGCGCAGGGCCGCGTCGCTCGGCGGGGCCGCGCTGTCCACGCGCCAGCGCCAGCCGAGGCGCTCGGCCGGCCCGGGAAAGGGGCGCAGCAGGAAGCCCACGGAATCCCGCGCGGTGATCCGCACGAACCCCGCCTCATCCCAGGCGAATTGCGCCACCGCGCGGCCGCGCACCCCCTGCAGGCGCCAGCCCGCCTCGGCCAGGCGCGGGTCCAGCGCTTCGGCCCGGGCGGCAAGCGGTGCGGCCAGGGGCAGGGCGAGCGTGGCGCGCCGGCCCGTCAATGCGCCGCGCGCCGCATCAGCAGCGGCCCGGCCATGGCGCCCAGCGCCGTCACCACCAGCACGGCGATGCCATGCCAGACGAGGACCATCACCGCCGCATCCAGCTCATGCACCAGCGTCAGGCCCAAGCTGGCGAAGGCGGCCGCCGAGAGCGCCCCGAGTGCCGCCACCGGCACCGGCCGCAGCAGCGCCGCATGCCGCGTGAGGAAGGCGATGGCGGCCGTCATCGGCACGCCAAGCCCGATGATGAAGCCGAGGCAGGGCAGGCTCACGCCCAGTTGCAGCGCCCCCGGCCCCAGCCGCGCGAGGTCCTCGAGGCAGCCCCAGCCCATGGTGACGAGCCAGCCCACCACCGCCGGCACCGGCAGCAGCGCCCAACGCTGGTCCCGATCGGGCAAGGCGAGCTGGAAGGCGGCATAGCCGGCCGTCAGCGCCACCAGCGCCGCCGACATCAGGTGATAGAGATCGAACCCCTCCATCAGCCAGGCCGCGAAATCGGCGCGCAGGCCGGAGACGAGCAGCGCAGCACCGATCACGCCCGCGCAGAACATGCACCACAGCCCGAGCATGGCCAGCGGCGACGGCAGGCGCCGCACCGGCCTGAGGCCGCGGCTCAACTGGGTGATCAGCTCTTCGGTCCGCATCGTCATGATTCCTTGCCGAGCTTGCGGCGCAGGCTGTGGATGGCCCGGTGGGTGGCGACCTTCAACGCCCCCATGGACATGCCCGAACGCGCGCTGGCTTCCGCGAGCGACAGGGCCTCGATCTTGGTCAATTGCAGGGCTGTGCGCTGCGAGGCCGGCAATTCCCCCACCGCCGCGCGGAGCTCCGCCGCATCCAGCCGCCGCTCGGCATCGCCCTCCGCCCCCACATGCTCGGCCGCCTCCAGCACCGTGTGGCGCGAAAGGCCGCGGGCCACGCCGCGGCCCCGGTCCAGCGCCCGCCGCTCGGCGATGGCGGCGATCCAGGGGCGGAAAGGCCGCGCGGGGTCATAGGTGGCGCGCACCCGGTGCAGCGTCAGCAGCGTGTCCTGCACCGCATCCTCCGCCTCGGCGGCATCGCTCAGCCGGCGCCGGCAGATGGCGCGCAGCAGGGGCAGGCATTCGCGCAGCAGCGCGTCATAGGCGCGCGCATCGCCCGCCTGGGCGCGCGCCATCAGGACGGACCAGCGGGCATCGCGCGCCGGTCGCTCCTCCGCCTCGCTCATGCTGGCGAGGCCATCCCAGACAAGGTCGGACGTGACACCGGCATCCTCGGCCGCGCCCGCCCGGCCCGATGCCGGGCCCGAAAGCGCCTGCCCGGTTACGATGGGCGACGGGGGAGGGTTACGCCGGCCGAACAGAATTTTCCGACCCCGCCCGGAAGCGATAGAGCAGATGCCGGCGCATGGGGTGACCCTCGGCCAGGTTTGGGTGGTCGAACTCACCCGCCCGCGCCATGCTGAGCCTGTCCATCAGCCGCCAGGAGGGTTCATTGGCCGGGATGGTGAAGGCCACGATCTCCGGCAGGCGGAGCGTGCCGAAGCCGAAGGCCAGCGCCGCCCGCGCCGCCTCCTCCGCATAACCCCGGCGCTGATGCGCGACCGCGATTCGCCAGCCGATCTCGACCGCGGGGGTGAACCAGGCCGTCCAGGGGATGTTCAGCAGGCCCACCAGCCCCACCACGCCCGGCGCATCCCGCCGCTCCACCGCCCAGAAGCCGTAGCCATGCTCGGCGAAATGCCGCCCGATGCGTTCGCGGAAGGCCTCGCTCGCGGCGAGGTCCAGGGCGCTCGGGAAATGCCGCATCACCGCCGCATCCCCGTTGATGGCGGCGAGTTCGGGCCCATCGGCCTCGGTCGGCGGCCGCAGGATCAGGCGCTCCGTGTGCAGGATGGCGGGCATGCGCACGACCCTATCCCCCCGGGCGCCGCCTCGGCTACATCAGTCGTGCCGCAGAGAGGGAGATTGCGATGAGCTGGCCGATCCAGACGGGCCTGCATGCCCTGGGCGACGTGACCACCCTCTCGGGCGAGGTGTTCCGCGGCGCGAAACTCAGCTGGAAGGCGCATGGCACGCTCTCGCCCAAGCGGGACAACGTCATCCTCTATCCCACCAGCTATTCCGCCCAGCACCAGGAGCTGGAATGGCTGATCGGGCCCGACGGCATCCTGGACCCCACGCGCTGGTTCATCATCCAGCCCGACATGTTCGCCAATGGCCTTTCCTCCAGCCCGTCGAACGATCCGGACTACCCGGCCCTCGTCACCTCCTGGGACAATGTCCGCGCCCAGCGGCGGCTGCTGGCCGAGCAGTTCGGCGTGGAGCGCCTCGCCTGCGTCTATGGCTGGTCCATGGGGGCGCAGCAGGCCTATCACTGGGCCGCGATCTTCCCCGAGGCGGTGGAGCGCATCGTCGCCATCTGCGGCAGCGCGCGGACCGCCGTGCACAACCAGGTCTTCCTCCGCAGCCTGATGGCGGTGCTGGAAGCCGCCCCCGAGCATATCGGCGGCGGCCGCTTTTCCGCCCCGCCCATGGCGGCCCTTCGCGCCTATGGCCGCATCTATGCGAGCTGGGCGCTGAGCCAGGATTTCTATCGCGCCGGCCGCCACCTCGTGAGCGAGCCAAGCCTCGAGGCCTTCCTGGTCAACCAGTGGGAGGCGCGCTGGACCGCGCGTGATGCGGCGAACCTCTACGCCCAGGCGCGCTGCTGGGATGCGGGCGACATCAGCGCCAACCCGCTTTATGGAGGGGACCTCGCGCGCGCGCTGAACGCCATCCAGGCCCGCGTCCTGCTGATGCCGGGCGAGACGGACCTCTATTTCCGCGTGGCCGACAATGCGGCCGAGCTGCCGCATCTGCGCCATGGTGACATGCGCGTCATCCCCAGCATCAACGGCCACCGCGCGGGCAACCCGCTGGGCTTCGCCGAGGACACGGCATTCCTGAAATCCGCGACACGCGCGTGGCTGGAAGCCTGAACCCAACCGGTCTAGCCTTTTTTGCTGAGAGAATGATTCACCGCTTCGGTGATTCCACCTCAGCGGATCATGCTCTAGCCTCGCCCCCAGGAAGGAACGCCCGATGACCCTGATGAGCCTGGACGCGATGGCGGCGAGCATCCCCGATGGGGCGATGATCGCGCTGCCGCCCGACAACTCCCTCCCCTCCGTCGCCCTCGCCAAGGCGCTGATCCGGCGGGGTGCAAAGCGCCTGCGGCTGGTGGGCGTGCCCATCTCCGGCTTCGCGACCGACATCCTGATCGGCGCGGGCTGTGTGGAGCAGGTGGAGACGAGCGCGGTAACACTCGGCGAGGCCGGCTTCGCGCCGCGCTTCTCGGCCGCGCTGAAGGAAGGGAAGCTGCGCATCCTGGACGCCACCTGCCCCGCGATGCACACCATGCTGCAGGCGACCGAGAAGGGCGTACCCTTCATGCCGCTGCGCGGGCTGATCGGCAGCGACATCCTGGCCAACCGCCCCGACTGGAAGGTGATCGAGAGTCCCTTCGGCACCGGCGAGAAGATCACCCTGCTGCCCGCGCTCAACCCCGATGTCGCCGTCTTCCACGCGGTGATGGCGGACAGCGCCGGCAATGTCTGGGTCGGGCGGCGGCGTGAATGCGCGACCGTGGCCCATGCCAGCAAGCGCGCGCTGGTCACCGTCGAGCGCGTGGTGGAGGGCAATTTCCTGGAGGATGAGCGCCTCTGCCCCGGCGCCATCAACGCCACCTACATCTCGGGCTACGCCATCGCCGAGCGCGGCGCGCACCCCTCCGCCCTGCTCGACGAATACGGCTTCGACACGCCATACATCATGGACTACGCCCGCGCGGCCAAGACCGAGGCCGGCTTCGCCGCCTGGTGCGCGGAACATGTCTTCGGCAGCCAGGCGGTGGCCGCGGAATGAGCGCCGCCGATGATTTGAGGGCGCAGGGCCCCTCGGGCCCAAGCACCGAAAAGCTGAATCGGCCGGCGCCAGCCAGCTACCGGACTGAGGAACTTCTCGCCGTCTGCATCGCGCGGCTGATCCGCGCGGTGCCGACCTCGCACATCGCCGTCGGCGCCGCCTCGCCCATCCCGGCCGCGGCCTGCTGGCTCTGCGTGAAGCAGGGCGCGCCGCTGCGCCTCTCGCTCCTGCACAAGCGCACGGGCAACCCCTTCACCGATGGCTCGCGCGAGCTCTTCGACCTGACGGGCCAGGGCCGCGTGGACCTGTTCTTCCTGGGCGGCGGCGAGATCGACGGCCAGGCCAACCTCAACCTCATCGGCACGGGCGACTGGCCGGGGATGGAGGTGCGCTTCCCGGGCAGCTTCGGCTCGGCCTTCATGTATTTCATGACCGGCCGCACCATCCTGTTCCGCGAGGAGCACAGCCCGCGTGTGCTGGTGGACCGCGTGGCCCACATCTCCGCCCCCGGCATCTCCGAGCCCGGCGTCTATCGCCGCGGCCATGCCCAGGCGCTGGTGACGGGGCGTTGCGTCTTCCACTTCCACCCCGAGCGCGGCCGTTTCTCGCTCGCCTCCATCCATGCGGGCGAGACGCTGGAGAGCATCCGCGCCATGACCGGCTTCGACTTCGACGTGGCCGATGACGTGGGCGAAACCCCGGCGCCGACCGAGGAGGAACTCGCCCTGCTGCGCGGCGCCGTCTGCGACGAGATGCTGGAGACCTATCCGGATTTCTGCGCCCGCGTCTTCGGCCGCAAGCGCGCGGCCTGAGGCGTGGAGTACGAGACCCTCGCCCGCACGCGCCGCAGCGTGCGGGGCTACAAGCCCGACCCGGTGCCCCGCGCGCTGATCGAGGAGATCATCGAGGTGGCGAAGCGCGCGCCCTCCTCGATGAACACCCAGCCCTGGCACGTCCATGTGCTGGCCGGCGCCCCGCTGGAGCGCGTCCGCCAGCGCAACATGCAGACCATGGCCGGGGGCGCCAAGGCGAACCGGGACATCGTCAGCCATGGCGAATACGAGGGCGTGCATCGCGCCCGCCAGGTGGCGATCGCGGTGAAGCTCTTCGGCGCCATGGGCATCGCCCGCGACGACAAGCCGATGCGCCAGGACTGGGTGATGCGCGGCTTCCGTCAATTCGACGCGCCGGTCTCCCTCGTGCTGACCTATGACCGCGTGCTCGATCCAGGCGCCGTCGTGCATTTCGACCTGGGCGCGCTGAGCTACGGCATCTGCCTCGCCGCCTGGGATCGCGGCCTCGGCACCGTGGTGAACGGCCAGGGCATCATGCGCTCCGAGATCGTGCGCGAGGAGGCGCAGATCCCCGAAGACCAGGTGATCATGACCTGCATCGCGCTGGGCTGGCCGGAGGAGAGCTTCGCGGCCAACAGCGTGACCTCCGACCGCGAGCCGAACGGGAATTTCGTGCGCTTCGTGGGCTTCGACGACTGACGGCGTCAGCGAAGCCTTAACCCGGATGCCGCATCCGGCTGCCTCCCCGCAAGGAGTGCAGCCCGATGACACAAGGTCTCCCTCGCCGCGCCATGCTGGCCGGCGCCGCCGCCAGCCTCGCCGCCTGCGCGGCCCCCGGCCCCGATGGCACGGCGGATTTCACCCATCTCAACATCGCCGCCCGGCGTGACATCCCCTATGGCGATCATCCGTCGCAGCGGCTCGATGTCTACCCCGCCGCCCTGCCGCGCCTGGGCCCGGCACCCGCGCCGCGCCCCGCGCTCGTCTTCTTCCATGGCGGCTTCTGGCAATTCGGCAGCCGCTGCGAGGCGATGGTCGAGACGCTGTGCAGCCACCTCGCCGCGCGCGGCATCACCAGCA
Organism: Sediminicoccus sp. BL-A-41-H5; assembly: GCF_050632405.1. Classification (NCBI taxonomy): domain Bacteria; kingdom Pseudomonadati; phylum Pseudomonadota; class Alphaproteobacteria; order Acetobacterales; family Roseomonadaceae; genus Sediminicoccus; species Sediminicoccus sp. BL-A-41-H5. Next base: position 1,107,042 of record NZ_CP192601.1, read on the forward strand.
TCGCCGCCGGCTATCGCCTCTACCCCGAGACCAACCATGCCGGCATCCTGGAGGATGCGGCGGGCGCCGTCGCCTGGGCCACGCGCCACGGGCATGAGCATGGGGCGGCACGGGGCGAGGTGGTGGCGGCCGGCTGGTCCGCCGGCGGCTGGATGGGCGCGATGCTCCAGGTGCGGCCGCAGCTCGTCCACCAGGCGCTGGGTGTCGCGGAGAGCGACCGCCACCCGCTCAGCGGCTTTGTCGGCGTCGCCGGTCCCTATGGGCATTGGCCCACGCGCTACCCGCTGCTCTTCAGCCTCTTCGAGGGCACGACGCGCGAAGAGCGCACGCCCAACGCCTTCGTCACCGCCAACCTGCCGCCGAGCCTGCTGGTGCAGGGCATGCTGGACGCCATCGTCTGGCCGCCCAACGCCATCCATTTCGCCGAAGACCTGCGCCAGGCCGGCAACCCGGCGCAACTCCGCCGCTACCCGCTGCGAGATCACATGACGGTCATGCCGGGCATGGGCATCCTGCCCGGCAGCCTCTCGCTGGTGGATGACATCGAGGGCTTCGTGAAGGGCCCGGTGACGCGCCGGGCCTGACCCCCGGCGGTTCGACAAAACGCGCCCGATGGCGCATCTTCCGGGACGAAACGACAGTGCGCCCCGAGGAGATTCGCCATGGACATGCCAACCCCCGTCGCGCCCATCGGCGCGGGGAATGCGCCGGGCCCCGGCGCGCTCTCCGGCCTGCGCGTGGTGGACCTCACCCGCGTGCTGGGCGGCCCCTATTGCACCATGATCCTGAGCGACCACGGCGCCGAGGTCATCAAGCTCGAACCGCCCCAGGGCGACGAGGTGCGCGACTGGGGCCCGCCCTTCAACGCGGATGGCGACGCCAGCTACTTCATCGGCGTGAACCGCAACAAGCGTTCGGTCGGCCTCGACCTCTCCAAGCCCGAGGGGCGCGAGGTGCTGCTGCGCCTGCTCGAGGGCGCGGACATCCTGGTCGAGAACTTCAAGCCGGGCAGCATGGAGAAATGGGGCCTGGGCTACGAGGAGGTGCTCTCCAAGCGCTTCCCGCGCCTGATCCATTGCCGCGTCTCGGGCTTCGGCGCGACCGGTCCGCTCGGCGGCTTCCCGGGCTATGACGCCATCCTCCAGGCGATGGTGGGCCTCATGTCCATCAACGGCACGGAGAATTCCGGCCCCACGCGCCTCGGCACGCCCATCGTGGACATCGCGACCGGCCTGTTCAGCGCCATCGCCATCCTGATGGCCGTCGTCGAGCGCGAGAAATCCGGCCGCGGCCAGTATTGCGACATGACGCTGCACGACTGCGGCATGGCGCTGCTGCACCCGCATGCCGCCAACTACTTCCTGAACGGCAAGCGGCCCGTCGCCACCGGCAACCCGCACCCGAACCTGGCACCCTATGCCAAGTTCACGACGAAGACCTGCGAGATCTTCGTGGGCTGCGGCAATGACCCGACCTTCCGCAAGTTCTGCGCCTTCCTCGGCCTCGATGGCCTCGGCACCGATCCGCGCTTCGCCACCAACGGCCAGCGCGTCATCAACAAGGCGGCCCTGACCGAGATCCTGAACGCGCGCTTCGCGGATGAGGACGGCCACGATCTCTGCCAGCGCATGCTGGCCGCGGGTCTGCCCGCCGGCCCCGTGCTCGGCGTGGATGAGGCGATGGCCGCCGCCCACACGGCGCATCGCCAGATGGTGACCGAGAAGGACGGCTTCGTCGGCCTCGGCACGCCCATCAAGCTCAGCCGCACGCCGGGCGGCACCCGCGCGCCCCCCCCCCGCTTCGGCCAGCACACGCAGGAGGTGCTGGCGCGCCTCGGCTTCTCGGCGGAGGAGATCGCGAAGCTGCATGACGCGGGCGTGCTGGTGGAGAAGCGCCGCAAGTGATGCTCGCCGAGATCAGGGAGGCCGACGCGCGCCCCGAGGTGGAGGCCATCTACGGCCAGTTGCGGCGGGCCTATGGCCTGCCGATGGTCAACCTGATCTGGCGGCATTTCGCGACGCTGCCGGGCGTGCTGCCCTGGGCCTGGGAGAGCATCGCGCCCGCAACCCCGCTGCTGCCGGCCGCCACGGCGCGGCTGATGGCGGCCCTCGAGCCGCTGCCGCGCCTGGCCATGGGGCCGGAAGCGGCGGCGATCGCGGCGCTCTACAACCGCGGCAACCTCAGCAACCTCATCCTGCTGACGGCGCTGCTGCGCGGCCCGGCTGGCCCTGCGCCGGCGCCGGTGCCCGCCGCCGCGCCCCCCGAGATGCTGCCCAAGCCCCCGCCACTGCCGCGCTTCGACGCCCTCTCGCCCGAGGCGCAGCGCGGCGTGCTGGCGCTCGCCCGGCTGCATGCCCATGCCGAGGGCATCATCCCGACCCTCTACCTGCATCTCGCGCATTGGCCGGCGCTGCTGACGCCGCTCTACATGGCGCTCTCGCCGCTCTTCGGCATGGGCAAGGTCGCGGCGCTGCGGCGGAAGGCCCTGGAGGCCGCGAGCCGGGAGGCCGATGCCATGCGGCCCTACCTGGCTTCCCCGCCCCCACCCCCGCCTGAGGCGCTGGAAGCGGCCCGCGCCGTGCTCACGCCCTTCACCGGCCAGGTGATCGCGGACATGGTGCCCATCGGGCTGATGCTGGGCCGGTAGCCAAAGCGGTGCGGCGCCTTCTGCTCCTCGTGGCGCTGATGGCCCCCGGCCCCGCCCTGGCGCAACCCAACCGCAACTGCGTGGGGCCCGCGGCCCTGCAGCTCCAGCCCATCGTGATCGTGCCCGAGGCGACGGGGTTCAGCTACCGGCTGATGGTCTACAATGCCGGCGCCAGGACGCGCAGCTTCTCCTACCATTTCCCGCTGCCGCTGCTGACGCCGCCGCCCGGCGCGGTCTATGCCTTCCAGATCCAGCAGCGCCAGACCCTGCGGATCGAGCTGGGCTTCACGCAGCAACGCGCCTCAGAGGCGGCGCTGCGCGACGCGCTCCGGATCACCTGCCACAACTGACCCAGGCGCGGGCGAATTCCTCCTGCGCGGGTGTCTCCACCGCGCGCGGGTCATGCTGGGCGCGCACCCAGGCCACCGGATCGCCCTCGACACCCGCCTCGGCGGCGAGGCAGGCCAGCACCGTGCCGGTGCGCCCGAGGCCGGCGCGGCAGCCCACATAGAACAGCCGTCCGGACTCCGCCGCCATGGCGGCGCGCAGCGCATCCAGGGTGGCGCGCAGGGCGGCCGGGTCGGGCAGGCCGTAATCCACGATGTCGAGGGTCAGGCTCGCGGCGTCCCGGTTCGGCGCCTCCGGGTCCAGGCATAGGCCGAAGGCGCCCTCGGGCAGGTTCCGGAAGGGGCCGGCCGCGACCTCGACGCCGAGGATCTTCAAGCGGCCGGCGCCTTGGCGGGCTCGGCCTCCGCGCTGTCGCGCATCGCCTCCGCCTCGCGCTTCAGCCGCGCGAAGGAGCGGGCGGAGAAATACAGCATGCCGAAATAGAGCAGGCCGCCCAACGAGAGCGCGGCCCAGGGCTCGGTCACAAGGAAGGCGATATAGCCGCCCGTGCCCAGCAGCAGCGGCAGCACCATGTTGGAGGGCACCTTGAAGTTCTTGAACGACCAGGAGGGCAGCGTGCTCACCATCAGCCCGCCCACCAGGAAGAGCATGACGGCGCTGAACACCGGGTGCCGCACTGCCTCGGCCATGCCGGTCCACCCCCACTCGGCGAAGCCAAGCGAGGCGAAGAGCGGCAGCAGGGCAAGCCCCGCACCTGCCGGTGCCGGCACACCGGTGAAGAAATTATAGGCGTAGGCCGGCTTCACGATGGGGATGGCGCCAGGCTCGGCGATGCTGGCCGCGTTGAAGCGGGCGAGGCGCAGCGCGCTGCACACCGCGAACATCATGCCGGGAATATAGCCGATCGGCCCCGCCTCGTTCAGCGCCCAGAGATAGAGGATCAGCCCGGGCGCCACGCCGAAGCAGAGAAAGTCGCTCAGGCTGTCGAATTCCGCCCCAAAGCGGGACGTGCCCTTCAGCAGCCGCGCAATGCGGCCATCGAGCCCGTCGATCACGCCGGCCGCCACGATAAAGGCCGCCGCCTGGGCAAAGCGCCCCTCCAGCCCGAAGCGGATGGCGACAAGGCCCGCGCAGAGCCCCATCATGGTCAGCAGGTTCGGGATGAGCCGGTTGAAGGACGGCCCGCGATAGCGCGGCCGGGCGCGGCTCTGGAAGCGCCCCAGCCGGCTGCGCAGCCCGGCGCGCGTCACGCCAGCTCCGCCAGGATGCTTTCGCCGCCGATCATGGTCTGGCCGACGAGGACGAGAGGCTTCACGCCGATGGGCAGATACACATCGGTGCGGCTGCCGAAGCGGATGATGCCGAAGCGCTCGCCCGCCATCAGCCGGTCCCCCTCATGCGCCGTGCAGACGATGCGCCGCGCGACCAGCCCCGCGATCTGCACGCAGGCGAGGTCCCGGCCGTCCGGCAGGTCGAAGCGGAGCGCATTGCGTTCATTCTCCTCCGAGGCCTTCTCCAGGCTCGCATCCATGAACTTCCCATGACGGTAGGAGATGCGGGAGATGCGGCCCTGCACCGGGCTGCGGTTCACATGCACATCCAGCACCGAGAGGAAGATGGCGACGCGCCAGCGCGGCGTATCGCCCATCTCGAGCTCGGCTGGCGGGATGGCGGGGCCGACCAGGACGACCCGGCCATCGGCCGGCGCGAGGACGAGGTCATGCCGCGCCGGCGGCACGCGCTTGGGGTCGCGGAAGAAATAGAGGCAGAAGAGCGTGAAGGCCGTGCCCAGCCAGAACAGCCAGGAGCCGAGCAGCAGCCCGCCCAGCAGGGCCACGCCCGCGCCGGCATAGATGAAGGGACGCCCGGCCGGGTGCGGCGGGGCGAGGACGAGGGAGAGGCTGTTCGCGAGAGACATCGCCCGGTTTATCCTCTCTTCACACTTTCGCGGCAAGTTGTGTGTCGCATGAAGACGCACCCCTCCCCCGCATCCGCCTCGCTGACGCTGGGCCCCTTCGCCGTCGCGGCGGATGGGACGCTGGCGCCACGCGCCCCCGGGCTCAGCCCGGCCATCCGCTTCGCCTGGCGCGGCCGCAAATGCGAGGCCCGACTGCAGGCGGATGCGCTGCGCCTCAGCGCCATCGCCGGGCGCATCCCCTCCACGGCCGAACCGGGGGCGGATCGCCATTTCACGGCCCGCGCCGTCGCCGCCCTGCCCGCCGAAATGCCGGAGGGGTGGGAACTGCGCCTGACGCCCGACCACCGCGTGACGCTGGAGCGGGAGGAGCCGCCCCGCACCACCGCCGTCTCCCTGCTGACCGAGATGGTGCGCTTCGCCCTCGCCCTCGATCCGCATCTGGAGCGGCTGGAGGGCGTGGGCGCGCGCTGAGCTGGAGCGTGATGGATCGCGGCGGCACCGCCGGGACGCATCATCATCCTCCCGGCCAGCCTCAGCGCAGCAGCGTCCAGACCTGCTCGGCCGTCAGCGGCATGCGGAGGCGGTCCGCCGCCGCCGGCCTGCCATGCCGCGCCAGCGCATCGGCCACCGCGTTCATCACGGCCGGCGTGGCCCCGATGGTGCCGAGCTCCCCCACGCCCTTCACGCCGAGCGGATTGGTCAGGCAGGGGATGCCGGTGTCGAGCTTCGTCGCGTAGTCGGCCACCATGTCGGCCCGCGGCAGGCAGTAATCCATGAAGCTCGCGGTCAGCGGCTGGCCGGTCTCGGCGTCGTAGATCACATGCTCGCACATGGCCTGGCCGATGCCCTGCAGCGCGCCGCCCACGACCTGCCCCTCCACGATCATCGGGTTCACCACACGGCCGGCATCATTCACCGAGGCATAGGAGGCGATAACCACCTCGCCCGTCTCCGGGATCAGTTCGATCTCGCAGATATGGCAGCCATTGGGCCAGGTGGGGCCGGAGACGCTGCTGGTGTGGTCGATGAAGATGCGCCCCTCGGGCTGGCGCGCGGCGAGGTCAAACAGGCCGATGGCGCGGTCGGTGCCGGCCACCGTGAAGGCGCCGGCGCGGTACTCGATATCGGCCGCGGCCGTCTCCAGCGCCTCGGCCGCCAGGTCCCGCGCCTCGTCCACCGTCTTGTCGGCGGCGAGCTTGACGGCCGAGCCCGCGGTGAAGAGCGAGCGTGACCCGGCCGAGCCGAAGCCGCTGCCGCGATCGCTGTCGCCGAAGACGACCTGAATCCGCTCCAGCTCCACGCCAAACACGTCCACCGCGAGTTGCGCGTAGCTGGTGGCGATGCCCTGCCCCATGCCCTGGGTGGTGGCGTAGATCTCGATGCCGCCATCGCCCTTGACCGCGATGGTGACACGCTCCTCGAAGACATTGCCGCCGGTCCATTCCAGGAAGGTGGCGATGCCGCGCCCGCGCAGGCGCCCGGCCGCCTTGGAGGCCGCCTCGCGCGCCGCGAAGCCCTTCCAGTCGGCGAGCGCGAGGCCCTGGTCGAGGATGCGCTCGAAGGACCCGCTGTCATAGGTCATCGCCATGGCGTTCTTGTAGGGCATGGCGCTGGGGGCGATCATGTTGCGGCGGCGGATTTCCGCGGGGTCCACGCCCATCTTGCGCGCCGCCGTGTCGAAGAGGCGCTCGATCAGGTAGATCGCCTCGGGCCGCCCGGCACCGCGGTAAGGGCCGGTGGGGGCGGTGTTGGTCAGCAGCGCCTGGAAGGTGAAGTCCACCAGCGTGATGTCGTAGATGCTGGTGGAGACCCAGGGGCCGACCAGAAGCTGGATGGCGACGCTCGCATTGCGCGGATAGGCGCCCATATCGGCCAGCGTCCGCACCCGCAGCGCCAGCACGCGGCCATTCGCATCCAGCGCCATCTCGGCGCGGCTTTCGGTGGCGCGGCCATGCAGGGCGGAGAGGAAATCCTCCATCCGCGTCGAGGCCCATTTCACCGGCCGGCCCAGCATCCGCGCGGCGAAGGCGACCACGCCCTCCTCCGGGTTCAGGCCGGTCTTCATGCCGAAGCCGCCGCCCACATCGCCCACCAGCACGCGCAGCCTGTCGGTCGGGATATCGAGCAGTTCCTTGCAGATCGCGTCGCGCACGCCGGAGGGCATCTGGCTGGAGAGGCGCAGCGTGATGCGCCCGCTCGCCGCGTCATACTCGCCCAGCGCCACGCGCGGCTCCATGGAGACGGGGGCGAGGCGCTGGTTCTCGATATCGAGGCCGACGACATGCGCCGCCTTCGCGAAGGCGGCCTCGGCGGCGGCGGCGTCGCCATAGCGGCTTTCGGCCACGATGTTCCCGGGGGCGCCATCCCAGACGATGGGCGCACCGGGGGCGGCGGCGCGGCCCGGGCCGATCACGGCCGGCAGTTCGGCATATTCGACCTCGATCGCCTCGGCGGCGTCACGCGCCTGGCCCAGCGTCTCGGCGATGATGGCGGCCACCGGCTCGCCCACGAAGCGGACCTCATCCACGGCGAGGCAATGGCGCGGAGGGGCGGTGAGCGCAGAGCCATCCGGCCGCTTGAAGGGCAGCGCCACATACATGGGCTTCACGCCGGCGGCGACGAGATCGGCGCCGGTCAGGATGGCGGCGACCCCCGGCAAGGCCCGCGCCACCTCGGTGTTGATGGACACCAGCTTCGCATGCGCGTGGGGCGAGCGCAGGAAGACCATCTGGGCCAGGCCCGCCGGCGCGAAATCATCGGTGAACTGCCCCTGCCCGGCCAGCAGCGCCCGATCCTCGATGCGGCGCACCGCCTGGCCACTGCCGAAGCGGCCGATCTGCGAGGTGTTTCCATCGGGCATGGTTGGGCTCCTGGGTTTGGGAAGGTCGGAGCCTAGCAGCCACGCGGGCCGGGTGACGAGGGGTTCAGCCGAGAGCCTGATTCAGAGTTCCGGCGATGCCGCCTTCACGCATCAGGCTCTATCCCAGCCGCGTCAGGCCCCAGGCCGCCGCCACCGGCAGCGCCGCCAGCAGCACGATGACGGCGCGAGCCCGCCAGCCCTTCAGGCGCCCGACCAGGCGCGGCCCCAGCAGCAGGGGTGCCAAGGGCGCCATCGCCGCCGCCCAATCCGCCGCCGCCCCGCGCGCCAGCAAGGGCCCGGCCAGCAGGGCCGCCAGCAGCATGGCGAAGGGCAGCCGCGCGGTCTCCACCATGACCCCACCCCCCGCCACCTGCTGACCGAAGGCGGCCGAGAGCAGGATCAGCCCCAGCATCACCCAGGGCCCCGGGATGCCGGACGCCAGCAGCCCCGCCAGCAACGCCAACGCCGCCAGCACGCCACGCCAGGGCGGCGCGGCCTCGATCTGCACCAGCGGCACCAGCAGCAGCAGCGCGAGGCCGGCCGGCGCCGCGCGCAGCAGATCGGCCTCGGTCAGCGGGCCGCCAGCCATCCACCATCCGGTGAACGCCGCCCCCAGCAGGCCGAGCAGCGCGGCCAGCCAGCCGCGCCGGCCCCAGGCCAGTGGCAGCGCCAACAGGGCGGCCACCAGGGCCAGGATGGGTAGCCGCTCGGGCAATTGCCGGGCCGAGGGCAGCATCACCCCCAGCAGCAGCACCACGCCGAGCGCCGCCGCCAGCGCCAGGGCGAGCCCCGCCGTCATCGGCCGGCCGCGCCAGCGCTGCAGCCCGGCCCAGGCCATCGCCAGCGCCAGCGCGGCCAGCGGGGCCGCGGCTTCGGTCATCGAATCGGGAAGCATGCGGCCAACTTGCCTCACTCCCCCCGTGGGAAGCTATGCTGCATCGCGAGACGCAAAGGATGCGAGATGAACGAGACCCGCGTGAAAGTCTGGGATGGCTGGGTGCGGCTGGTGCACTGGTCCATCGTCATCCTGATCCCGACATCCTACCTGACCGCCCGCGCGCACAAGATGGATCTGCACATGCTCAGCGGCTACACGCTGCTGACGCTGGTGATCTTCCGCATCCTCTGGGGCCTGGTCGGCTCCGAGCCCGCGCGCTTCATGACCTTCCTGCGCTCGCCCTTCGCGGCCATCGCCCATCTTGGGCATGTGAAGCGCGATCCCGGCCCGGACCGCGAGCTGACGCACAACCCGGCCGGCGGCTGGATGGTGGTGGTGATCCTCTCGCTGCTGCTGACCCAGGCCGTCACCGGCCTCTTCGTGGACGACCAGATCTTCACCCGCGGCCCGCTGGCCCAACAGGTGAGCGGCGCGACCAGCGACTGGGCGGGCTGGATCCATATCCGCCTGATCAACGTCATCGGCATCGTGATCTTTCTGCATATCGCGGCGGTCGTCTGGTACCGCGTGAGCCTGGGGCATGACCTGGTGCAGGCCATGATGATCGGCAGCAAGCCCATGCCCGAGGGCACCCGCGCCCCCAAGATGGGCCACCCGGTCCTCGCGCTGGTGCTGCTCGGCGCGAGTGCAGGCTTCGTGAACTGGATCTCTCGCTTCGGCTGAACCTCCCCGGTCTGGCCCCGGTCTTGCTCTGCGCCCCGCAGGCAACAACCGGGGTCTTTCCTGAATGTCATCGAATTCCTTCTCCCGTCGTGATCTTCTGGCCCTGACGGGTGCCGCATACGCAGTCACTTTGCCCTTTTCATGGGCGGAAATGGAGGCGCATGCCCAAACTGTGGGCGGTGAACGCGTCCTTCGCTACGGTATCTCCATGGCCGACATCCCCCAGACCACCGGCCAGCCCGACCGCGGCGCCGGCGCCTATCAGTTCACCGGCCACACGCTCTATGACCCCCTCGTGGCCTGGGAGATGGACGTCGCCGATCGCCCCGGGAAGCTTGTCCCCGGCCTCGCCACCTCCTGGGAGGCGCTGCCGTCCGACCGCACCAAATGGGTCTTCCGCCTGCGCCCGGGCGTCACCTTCCATGATGGCTCGCCCTTCAACGCCGATGCCGTGATCTGGAATTTCGAGAAGGTGCTGAACGCCCAGGCGCCGCATTTCGACAACCGCCAGGCCGCCCAGGTCCGCCCCCGCCTGCCCTCCGTCGCCAGCTATCGCAAGCTGGACGACATGACGGTGGAGGTCACCACCCGCACGGTGGACAGCTTCTTCCCCTACCAGATGCTCTGGTTCCTCATCTCCTCGCCGGCGCAGTACGAGCGCCTGGGCCGCAGCTGGGAGCGCTTCGCCAACGAGCCCTCCGGCACCGGCCCCTTCCGCCTCGCCCGCCTCGTCCCGCGCGAGCGCGCCGAGCTGGTCCGCAACCCCACCTACTGGAACCCGGCCCGCGCGCCCAAGCTCGATCGCATCATCCTCATCGTCGCGCCGGAGACGGTCACCCGCACCAACGCCATCCTGACCAACCAGGTGGACATCATCGAAAGCCCGGCGCCGGACCTGCTGCCCCGCCTGCGCCAGGCCGGCGCGCGCATCATCGAGAATGTGACGCCGCATGTCTGGAACTACCACCTCAGCCTCGCCGAGGGTTCGCCCTGGCGGGACCTGCGCCTGCGCCAGGCCGCCAACCTCGCCATCAACCGCGACGAAGTGGTGGCGCTGCTGGGCGGCCTCGCCAAGCCCGCGGTCGGCGTGGTGGACCCGACCTCGCCCTGGTTCGGCAATCCCACCTTCCGCATCCGCCATGATCCGGCCGAGGCGCGCCGCCTGCTGGCCGAGGCCGGCTTCTCGCCGCGCAACCCGCTGCGCACGCGCTTCATCGTGCCCTCGGGCGGCTCAGGCCAGATGCTCTCCATGCCGATGAACGAGTACATCCAGTCGGCCTGGCGCGAGGTGGGCATCCAGGTGGAGTTCCAGGTGGTGGAACTGGAGGTGCTCTACACCGCCTGGCGCCAGGGCGCGCTGGGCGAGATCAGCCGCGCCGGAAACATCACCGCGAACAACGTGGCCTATCTGACGAGCGACCCGCTCTACGCCTTCATCCGCTTCTTCCACTCGGACCAGATCGCTCCGCGCGGGGTGAATTACGGCCATTACCGCGATGCGGAGATGGACCAGATCCTGAACGCCGCGATGAACAGCTTCGACGAGCAGGAACAGAACCGCCTCATGCAGCGCGCGCATGAGAAGGCGGTGAACGAGGCGCTGTGGGTCTTCGTCGTGCACGACACCAACCCGAAGGCGGCCGGGCGGGCGGTGCGCGGCTATGTGCCGGCGCAGCACTGGTTCCAGGATCTGACGACTTTGTCCTGAACGGGAATGAGGGGGCTTTGCCCCCTCAAACTCCCCCAGCAGGGAACTCGTTCCCTGCACCCTGACTTGTCGGAGGTGCAGGAACCTGAGGTTCCTGCCGGGGAGTTTGAGGGGCGGAGCCCCTCAGTTGCTGCTGATGGCAGGGGCCAGGCCCACGCTCTTCGCCGCCGGATGCCCCGGATTGCGGAAGCGCAGCTCGCCCTCCGGCGCGCAATCGCCCAGCGCGAAGAATTCCTGCCGCGTCGTGCAGGTCACGGCCACCACCAGCTTCGCCTCGGGCTCCGTCAGGAAACGGCGGATCAGGCCCTCCAGCTCCAGCGTGTCGCGCAGGGCGTGCCATTCGGCGGCTTCAAGATCATCGAGGAACACGGCGACGATGCCCGGCCGCGTGCCGGTGAAGCGCGTGCTGGCCGCCGCCGAGACGCGACGCTTCACGGCCAGCGAGATCTCGTTCTCCCGCCCTGCCCGCGCCGCCATCACCATGACCGAACCGCTGCTCGGGTCGGCGGTCACGGCCAGATGCGCCTCCACGCCGAAGACCTCGCGCAGGCGCGCGGGCAGCGCCCGCTGCGGATCGCTCGCCGCCTGGGCGCCGGCGAGCACCAGCGGGTCGAGCTTCAGGATGGCATCCGCGCTGGAATCCTGCCGCTTCTCGGTGGCAAGCATGGTGGAAATCCGGCCATGCAGTTCGGAGAGCTGCGTCTGGTCCGTCACCCCCTCGGGCAGGGTCATCTTCAGGATGTAGCGGCCCGGATGGGCGGCGAGCCAGGTCTGCAGCTCGGGGTTCACCCGGTCCACCAGCTGGGCCCAGTCACCCTTGTGCAGGGGCCGGCCTTCCTCGGCCGAGACGGTTTCGCACACCACCTCGGCCTCGGCACCGTCGCGGCGGATCAGCAGGTCATGCGCGGTGCCGTGCAGCAGCCCGTCGAAGGAGACCTCGAAGCCGCGGGCGCGCAGCAGGGCGGCCGTGCGGACCAGGTGGAACAAGGGCACCAGCGTGGCATCGCCGGAAAGACCGTCACCCACCAGAGCCTTCAGCCGGGCGCGCGGACCGGCCGGCAGGGATTTCGCCACCTCCGCCGCCTCACGCGCGAAGGCCAGGACGCGGCGCTCGGCACGGCCGGCCTTGGCGAGCAGTTCCGGCTTGGAGAGCCGCGCCAGGATCAGTTCCAGCGCATGGCGCTGCTGCATCGCCCGGCTCGAGAGCGAGCCCGGCTGCAGCCGCGCGCCCAGATCCGCCATCCGTTTGCGCCAGGCCGCCCCGCCCGCGAGGGCGACGAAGGCCTGCACGGCGGCCGGGTCGGGCTTGGGCTCCGGGTGTGTCATGGGCTCTCGATGCGATCAGGGGTTGGGCCAACCATGCCCTGTTTGGAAGTTTTAGCGGTTTCGTTGCAGTTTCTCAACCCGACTCAACCGAGCGGCAGGCGGCCGATGACCGGCGCCCCCGGGTTTTGTGCCCGATGGCGCAGCAGATGATCGGCCAGCACGCAGGCCAGCATCGCCTCGCCCACGGGAACGGCCCGAATGCCCACGCAGGGGTCATGACGCCCCTTGGTCAGGATGTCGGTGTTCAGGCCCTCCACCGTCACCGCCTGGCGCGGCGTGAGGATGGAGGAGGTGGGCTTCACCGCGAAGCGCGCGACGATGGGCTGGCCGGTGGAAATGCCGCCCAGCATGCCGCCCGCGTGATTCGCCAGGAACTCGACCGAGCCATCCTGGCGCATCCGCATCTCGTCGGCATTCTCCTCGCCGGAGAGCTCGGCGGCGGCGAAGCCATCGCCGATCTCCACCCCCTTCACGGCGTTGATGGACATGAGCGCCGCCGCGATGTCGGCGTCGAGCTTGCCATAGATCGGCGCGCCCAGGCCCACCGGCACGCCCTCGGCCTGCACCTCGATCACGGCGCCGATGGAGCTGCCCGCCTTGCGGACGCCCGCCAGCAGCGCCTCCCAGCGGAGGGCGGCGGCGGCGTCCGGGCACCAGAATTCGTTCTGCTCGGTCTGGCTCCAGTCCCAGGCGGCGCGGTCCACGCGGTCCCGCCCGATCTGCGTGAGCGCGCCGCGGATCACCACGCCCTCGCCCAGCACGCGCCGCGCGATCGCGCCAGCGGCGACGCGCATCGCCGTCTCCCGCGCCGAAGCGCGGCCGCCGCCGCGATAATCGCGCAGCCCGTATTTCCACTCATAAGCGATGTCGGCATGGCCGGGGCGGAAGCTCTTCGCGATCTCGCCGTAATCCTTGCTGCGCTGGTCCTGGTTCTCGATGACCAGCGCGATGGGCGTGCCGGTGGTGCGCCCCTCGAAGACGCCCGAGAGGATGCGGACCTGGTCCGGCTCCTGCCGCTGCGTCACATATTTGCCCGAGCCCGGCCGGCGCTTGTCGAGGAAGGGCTGGATCCATGCCTCATCCAGCGGCAGTCCGGGCGGACAGCCATCCACCACGCAGCCGATGGCCGGCCCGTGCGACTCGCCCCAGGTGGTGACGCGGAAGAGATGGCCGAAGCTGTTGTGCGACATGGTGAGGCGCAACTAGCGCAGAGTGGCCGGATGCGCCATCAGGGGCGGCCATGCGCGCCGCGCTGATCCTCCTGCTGCTCTCCCTCGCGAGCCCCGCGCCGGCGCAGGTGACGGAGATCTGCCGGCTCTACCCTCGTGATGGCGAGCATGCCGGCTGCGGCCTCTGCGGCGGGCCGGGCTGGCGCAAGCCCGATGGCCGCTGCGCCCGCTGGAGCGATGTGGGCCCGCCCGATTGCCGGGCGCTGCGCCGCGAATTGAGCGACCCCGCCCGCTGCGCCCAGCAGCGCGAGCGCGGGCGGCGCATGCCCTGACCCCCCATCGCGGTGGGGCCCGGCCCGCGTTACGCTCCCTCCATGCACCACACGGCCCCGCTGCTCGCGACCCTGGTCATCGCCCTGGCGCTCGCCTTCGCGCTCGGCCTCGCGGCGCGGCTGCTGCGCGTGCCGCCGCTGCTGGGCTATCTCGCCGCCGGCCTGGTCGTCGGTCCCTATACCCCGGGCTTCGTGGCGGATGCGGGCGTCACCTCCGCCATGGCCGAGATCGGCGTGGCGCTGCTGCTCTTCGGCGTCGGGCTGCATTTCCGGCCACGGGACCTGCTGGCGGTCTGGCGCGTGGCCGTGCCGGGCGCCATCGCGCAGATCGCCATCGGGACCGCGCTGGGCGCCCTGCTCGGCCATCTCGCCTTCGGCATGGGCACGGGTTCGGCGGTGGTGCTGGGCCTCGCTCTGGCCATTTCCTCGACGGCCGTCGCGACGCGCACCTTGGAGGAGCGCGGTCGGCTCGGCGGCGATGCGGGCCGCCTCGCGCTGGGCTGGCTCGTCATGCAGGACCTGGTGGTGGTGCTGGCCCTCGTCCTGCTGCCGGCGCTGGCGCGCGGCAGCGATGGCGCGGGCCTCGGCCCCGCCCTGCTGCGCACGGCGGCCGAGCTTGCGGCCTTCCTGCTCGTCATGGCCGTGGCGGGCCGCGTCCTGCTGCCCCGGCTGCTCAGCCTCGTCGCCGCCACCGCTTCGCGCGAGCTGTTTACGCTCGCCGTTGTCGTGGTGGCGCTCGGCACCGCCTTCGGCAGTTCGGCGCTCTTCGGCGTCTCGCCGGCGCTGGGCGCCTTCTTCGCCGGCGTGCTGCTGGCCGAAAGCCCGCTCGGCCATCAGGCGGCAGCCGAGACGGCGCCCCTCCAGCGCGTCTTCGTCGCCCTCTTCTTCGTCTCGGTCGGCATGCTGGTGGACCCGCTGGCGGTGCTGGCCGCGCCCTTCCTTACGCTCGGGGTGTTTCTCGTCGTGCTCCTGGGCACCGGCTTCGCCATCCTGGCGCTTCTGGTGGGGCTGCGCGTCGCCCTGCCGACGGCCGCCGTGGTGGCGGGCAGCATGGCGCAGATCGGGGAGTTCTCCTTCGTGCTGGCCGCGCTCGCCATCGGCCAGGGCCTGCTGCCCGAGACGGTGCGCGGGCCGATGCTCGCGGCCGCCGCCCTGAGCATCGTGCTCACCCCGCTCACACTGCGCCTGGCCGAGCGCGTCGCGGCGCGGGCCGTGGGGGATCGGCGCTACCGCGCGTGGGAGACACGCCGCGCCGGGGCCCGGGCCTTCCCCTCTCCCCCGCCTGGCCTCTCCGGCCATGCGGTGATCGTTGGTTTCGGCCGCGTGGGCCGCGTCGTGGCACGGGGCCTCACCGCGCATGGCATCCCGATCGTCGTGATCGAGGCGGACCATGCCCGCGCCGTGGCGCTTCGGCGGGAGGGGATCCCTGTGGTGTGGGGCGATGCGGCCCAGGCCGAGGTGCTGGCCGCCGCCCGCCCGGAATCGGCGCGGCTTCTCGTCCTCGCCCTGCCCGACGCCTTCGGCTGCCGCCGCGTGCTGGAGCTGGCCCGTGCCACCAATCCGGGCCTGCCTGCCGCCGTGCGCGCCCATGACGACGAGGAGGCAGCGCTGCTCGAACGCATCGAGGGCGTGGGCCTTGTGGTGATGGGCGAGCGGGAGATCGCCCTCGGCATGGCCGGCTTCGCGCTTCGGCATTTCGAGGTGGAGGCCAGCGGCATGCAGGCGACGCTGGAGGGGCTGCGCGGGGGGCGCTGAGGCTCAGTCCAGCGTCATCGCCATAAGCAGCGTGACCGCATCCACGCCATCGACGCGCAGCGAGGCCGCCTCCCGGCCATAGACGCTGAAGCCCACGCGCTCATAAAGGCCGCGCGCCGCCTGATTCGCCTCGCCCACCAGGAGCTGCACCACGCTCACCTCGGTGCACGCATGCGCGATCGCGGCGGCGAGCAGCGCCACGCCCAGCCCCTGGCCGCGCGCGGCGTGACGCACATACATGCCCCAGAGATGGCCGATATGGGCGCGCTTCAGCATCGAATCGCGCTGGAAGGCGAGCACACCCATGAGTCCGCCCGCCGCATCCTCGGCGCCGAACACGGCGGCGCGCGCCAACGTCTCGCCGAACCAGGAAAGCGGCTTCGCCGCTTCCTCCGCGAGGGCCCGCCCGAAGGCGGAAGGCACGACGCGGAGCGCCTCCAGGCGCAGCGCGCGATAGGCGTCGGCGTCCCGCGGAGCGAGGCGCCGGACCGCCATCTCAGCCCTTTTCGATGGTGAGGTCGGGCGCGTCGGGGTTCTTCATGCCGACGATGTGGTAGCCGCAATCCACGTGGTGCACCTCGCCCGAGACGCCGGTGGAGAGCGGGCTCACCAGGTAGAGGCCCGCACCGCCCACTTCCTCCAGCGTCACATTGCGCTCCATCGGCGCATTGTACTGGTTCCACTTCAGGATGTAGCGGAAATCGCCGATGCCCGAGGCCGCCAGCGTCTTGATCGGGCCCGCGCTGATCGCGTTCACGCGGATGCCATCGGGGCCGAGATCGGCCGCCATGTAACGCACGCTGGCCTCCAGCGCCGCCTTGGCGACGCCCATCACATTATAGTGCGGGACCCATTTCTCCGCGCCGAGGTAGCTGAGCGTGAGCAGTGATCCGCCCTCGCTCATCAGCGCGGCGGCGCGGCGGCCCGTGGCGGCGAAGGAATAGCAGGAGATGTCGAGCGCCTGCAGGAAGGCCTCGCGCGGCGTGTCCAGGAAGCGGCCGCGCAGATACTGCTTGTCGGCGAAGCCCACCGCATGGACGAAGAAGTCGAGCTTGCCCCAGCGCTCCTCGACGGCGCCGAAGGCGGCGTCCATGTCGTCATCACTGGAGACGTCGCAGGGCACGACGAAATCGCTGCCCACGCTGGCCGCCAGCGGGCGCACGCGCTTCTCCAGCGCCTCACCCTGGTAGGTGAAGGCCAGTTCCGCGCCCTGCGCGGCGCAGGCGCGCGCGATGGCCCAGGCGATGGAGCGGTCATTGGCCACGCCCATGATCAGGCCGCGGCGGCCCTGCATCAGGGTTCCCGTGGGCAAGGAGGGGGCAGAATCGTCCTTCATGGGGTTCCGTGATCCGGTTGCGGGGGCCAGATGGTGGTGGCACATGCCCCACAACCGGGCAAGGCCCCATAGGAAAAGCGCCCCAGTGGAACAGAAAATGACCGAAGACCCTTACGCCCTCTTCGCCGAATGGCTGGCCGAGGCGACGCGGACCGAACCCAATGATCCGAACGCCATGTGCCTCGCCACGGCGACGCCCGACGGCCGCCCTTCCGCCCGCATGGTGCTGCTCAAGGGCCATGATCCTCGCGGTTTCGTCTTCTACACCAATCTTGAATCTCGCAAGGGCGGGGAACTCGCGGCCAACCCCTTCGCGGCGCTGTGCTTCCACTGGAAGACGCTGACCCGCAGCGTGCGCGTCGAAGGCCGGATCGAGCCGGTGACGGCCGAGGAGGCCGATGCCTATTACGCCTCCCGCTCGCGCGGCAGCCGCATCGGCGCCTGGGCATCGCGCCAGTCCCGCCCGCTGGAAGGGCGCTGGGCGCTGGAGAAGGCGGTCGCGGAATACACGGTGAAGTTCGGCGTCAGCGAGATTCCGCGTCCGCCCTTCTGGTCCGGCTTCCGCCTCCTGCCCGAGCGCATCGAGTTCTGGCGCGACATGCCCTTCCGCCTGCATGAGCGCCGCATCTTCACGGCCAGCGAGGGCGGCTGGCGCACCGAGGCGCTCTATCCCTGATGGCCATTCCCGCCACCCAGGCCGAGGCGGCCGCCTTCCTGCGGCACCTTGTCGGCCGCGAGCCGGTGGAGACGCATATCTCCGCCGTCTTCCTGGGTGAGCGGGAGGCCTTCAAGCTGAAGAAGGCGGTGGATTTCGGCTTCCTCGACTTCACCACCCTGGCCGAGCGCGAGCGCCTCACGAAGTTCGAGCACGCGCTGAACGCGCCGCATGCGCCGGGCCTTTATCTCGGCGCCGAACCCCTCACGCGCGGCCCGAATGGCGCGCTGCGCCTGGGCGGCGAGGGCGATCCCATCGAATGGGTGCTGCGCATGACGCGCCTGCCGCCCGAGGCCTTCTTCGACGGCCCGTTGCGGCCGGAGCTTCTCGATCCGCTGGCCGATGCCGTCGTCGGTCTGCACGCCGCCGCGCCGCGGCGCGAAGGGGATGGCCGCATGGAGCGCGTCATCACCGGCAACCGCGAGGCTGCTCTCTCCGCCGGCCTGCCCGAGGCCACGGTGCGCGCCTGGGCCGCGGCCGCGCTGGCCGCCGAGCAACGCCTTGCCCCCTGGCTCGCCGAACGCGCCGCGACGGGCTTCCTGCGCCGCTGCCATGGCGACCTGCACCTGGGCAATATCTGCCTGATCGAGGGCCGCCCCACCCCCTTCGACGCGCTGGAATTCGACGAGGCGCTGGCGACGATCGATGTCGGCTACGACCTCGCCTTCCTGCTGATGGACCTCGACCGGAAGGACAGCCGCGCCGCCGCCAACCGCGTGCTGAACCGCTATGTCGCCCGCACCGGCGATGTGGCGCTGCTGCGGGGCCTGCCGCTCTGGCTCTCGCTGCGCGCGCTGATCCGCGCGCATGTCGCGGCACGTTCCGGCCAGGATGGGCTGCCGATGCTGCGATCGGCGCAGGCCTATCTCACGCCCGGGCCCGCCCGCCTTGTCGCGGTCGGTGGATTGCAGGGCACCGGCAAATCCCATCTCGCGCGCCGTCTCGCGCCCGATCTCGGCGCGGCACCGGGTGCGGTGATCCTGCGCAGCGACGAGATCCGGAAGCGCCAGGCGGGTGTCGCGCCCGAGACGCGCCTGCCGCCCACAGCCTACAGTGCGGAGGCCAGCGCCGCCGTCTTCGCCGCACTCAACGACCTCGCCGCGCAGGCGCTCGCCGCCGGCCACGCCGTCATCGCCGACGCCGTCTTCCAGCGCGCGCCGGAGCGCGACGCCCTGGCGGCGCTGGGCCATGGCTTCACCGGCTTCTGGCTGGAAGCGCCGCTCGGATTCCTCGCCGCGCGCATCGCGGCCCGCCAGGGCGATGCCTCGGACGCGACGCCCGAGGTGCTCGCCACAACCGCCGCCCGAGAGGCGGGCGAGATCACGTGGCACCGCCTGGACGCGACCGCGGCGCCGGAGGAGGTTGCCCGCAAGATACTGGACTTGCCCCCGCGGCCTTCGCCATAACGTTGCCCCAACAACCGGTTGAGGGATCAAGACCATGGCCTATCGCCGCCTGCTGCTGCCGATGACCGGGACCGCCGCCGGGGAAGCGGCGCTGGCCACCGCGCTGATGGTGGCGCGCATCTGGGGCGCGCATGTGCATTGCCTGCATGTTCGCGTCGATGCGCGCGATGTGGCACCCCTGGCCGGCGAAGGCCTCTCGGGCGCCATGATCGAGGAGATGATGGCCGCGACCGAACGCGAAAGCGGCGACCGCGCCAGCCGCGTCCGCGCCCTCTTCGAACGCTTCGCGGCCACCGCCGGCGACGTCACCATCGCGCACTCCGCCGAGACGGCGCTGAAATCAGGCGGGCCCACCCTGTCCTTCGAATCCATCGCGGGGCGGGAGGAGGACATCGTCGCCCAGCAGTCGCGTCTCTACGACATGGCCGTGGTGCCGCACCCCGAGGCGGGCGAGGATGTCTCGAGCTCGGATGCGCTGCATGCCGTGCTGTTCGATTCCGGCCGCCCGGTGCTGATCGCGCCGCGCGTCGCACCCGCCACCATCGGCACCCGCATCTGCTGCGCCTGGAACGGCACGGCCGAAAGCGCCGCCGCCATGGCCGCCGCCCTGCCCTGGCTGCACCGCGCCGATGCGCGCCGCGTGCTTTACGCCGATGACTACCAGCGCCGCGGGCCGAAGGTGGAGGGCATCCTCGCCTATCTTCACTGGCACGAGATCCAGGCCGAGGCGATGCAGTTCAAGCCCATCACCAAGGATGTGGGCGCGGGCCTGCTGGGCGCGGTGCGCGACTTCGAGGCCGACCTGCTCTGCATGGGCGCCTACAGCCATTCGCGCCTGCGCCAGCTCATCCTGGGCGGGGTCACGCGCCACGTGCTGGAGAATGCCGACGTGCCGGTTCTGATGTGCCGGTGAGCACGGCTTCATCACCCCGCTGAATGACGACGATCAGGCGGCGCGCATGGAAATGCCGCGCCGCCGCCCTATCTGGGGTGACGAACGCAGCCACAAACCGGCGCGTCGGGATCCACTTCCATGATTGACATCCGCCCCTTCAACTCGCTGGGCCATGCCAATTTCGGCTGGCTCAACGCCCGCCACCACTTCTCGTTCGGCCATTACAACGATCCCTCCCGCATGGGCTGGGGGCGCCTGCGCGTCTGGAATGATGACGAGATCGCCGCCGGCACGGGTTTCGACCCGCATCCGCACCGCGACATGGAGATCATCACCTATGTCCGCGAGGGCGCGATCACGCACCGCGACAACATGGGCAATGAGGGCCGCACCGAGGCGGGCGACGTGCAGATCATGTCCGCCGGCACGGGCGTGGTGCACAGCGAATACAACCTCGAACCCGGGACGACGAAGATCTTCCAGATCTGGATCCTGCCGGATGTGCGCGGCGCCAAGCCCAATTGGGGGGCCAAGACCTTCCCCAAGGCCGCGCGCGAGGCGAAGTTCGAGGTGCTGGCCGGCGGCCGCCCCGGCGATGCCGAAGCGGGCGCCCTGCCCATCAACGCCGATGCGGCGGTGATGGCGACGACGCTGGCCAAGGGCCAGTCGCTGACGCTCACCCTCGCCCCTGGCCGCGCCGCCTATCTGGTGCCGGCCAAGGGGAGTGCGACGGTGAACGGCCAGCCGCTCGGCCTGCGCGACGGTGCGGCGATCGAGGGCGAGCGCGAGGTGGTGATCGTCGCCAATGACGAGGCGGAACTCGTCCTCGTCGAAGTCGCCGCCTGAGCCGAGAGGAGCAGGGCAAGCTTTTCTGGTCGCATTTTCCGAGTCGCCGCGCGAAGCCGCGCGGCTTGAAAATGCTCAGCCCTGCTCCAGCTCGCTGTCCCAATACAGGTAGTCGCGCCAGCTCTCATGCAGGTGGTTGGGCGGGAAGCTCCGCCCATTCTCTTGCAATTCCCAGCTCGTCGGCTGGCGCGGCACCTGCCGGGGCAGCATGTGGCACTCGCGCGGGAGCGCGCTGCCCTTGCGCAGATTGCAGGGCCCGCAGGCGGCGACCACGTTTTCCCAGCTGGTCCGCCCGCCGCGCGAGCGCGGGATCACGTGGTCGAAGGTCAGCTCATGCGCGGGCAGGCCATCGCCGCAATACTGGCATTCGAAGCGGTCGCGCAGGAAGACGTTGAAGCGCGTGAAAGCGGGCCGCCGCGCCGCCGGGATGTATTCGCGCAACGCGATGACCGAGGGCAGGCGCAGCGCGAAGGAGGGCGAATGCACCTCCGTCTCGTATTCGCTGAGCACCGAGACGCGGTCCAGCACCACCGCTTTCACCGCATCCTGCCAGGACCAGACCGAGAGCGGGAAATAGGAGAGCGGGCGGAAATCCGCGTTCAGCACCAGGGCGGGAAAGCCGCCGGGGCCGTTGATCTGAGGGATGAGACTGCCGTCAGGCAAACCAAGCTCCTCTCACTGCCGTGATGGCGGAGATGGTTCCCGTCCCGGGTGCGGCCAGGCTCCCGGATTCGGTGCGCCGCCAACAACTGGGGTGAATGCATGGCACCCTTGCTGCATTGCCGCAAGACGCCATTAACGGCTTTCATCCTTGCGTCACATGATGCCCTCCATGCCCTTCGCCCTGCCCCCCGGTTGCGTCACGCGCTTCGCGCCCTCGCCCACGGGCCATCTGCACCTGGGTCACGCGCATTCCGCGCTGTTTGCCGCGCGCCTGGCCGAGCAGTCTGGCGGCCGCTTCCTGCTGCGCATCGAGGATATCGACGCCACGCGCTGCCGCCCGGAGTTCACGGCGGCGATCCGCGAGGACTTGAACTGGCTGGGCCTGGCCTGGGAGGAGCCGGTGCGCGTGCAATCCGCCCGCATGGCCCAGTACCGCGCGAGCCTGGAGTCGCTCCGCAGCCGCGGCCTGCTCTACTCCTGCTTCTGCACGCGCGGCGACATCGCCGCCGCCATCGCCGCCGCGCATGGCCCCGCCGCCATCTACCCCGGCACCTGCCGCCACCTGCCCGCCGCGGAGGCCGAGGCGCGCCTCGCCACCGGCCGCCCTTACGCGCTGCGCCTGGATGTCGCGCGCGCCCTGGCCGAGACCGGCCCGCTGCACTTCACCGACCTCCTCCACGGCCCGCGCCGCTGCGTGCCCGAGGCGCAGGGCGATGTGGTGCTGGCCCGCAAGGACATCCCCGCCTCCTACCACCTCTGCGTCACGCAGGATGACGCGGAGCAGGGTGTAACCCTGGTCACGCGCGGCGAGGACCTGCTGGACGCGACCGACATCCACCGCCTGCTCCAGGCGCTGATGGGCTGGCCCGAACCACTCTACGCCCATCACGGCCTCATCACCGACGAGGCCGGCAAGCGCCTCGCCAAGCGCGACCGGGCGCCCACGCTGCGCGCCCTGCGCGCAAGTGGCATGAGCCCAGGAGAGGTGCGCGCCCGCGCAGGTTTCCCCTAAGCTCGCGCCTGTGAGCCCAAGAACCACCGGCCTGCTGCTGCTTGTCCTGACCGGCCTGGGCTGGGGCTCCAACTGGCCCGCCCTGCAATTGCTGCTGCGCGAGATGCCGCCGCTCGCCGCGCGCTCCTATGCCGGCCTCGCCTCCTCCTTCGTCTTTGGCCTGGGCGCGCTCGCCTTTGGCGTGCGGCTTTCCGTGCCGCGCCCGCTCTGGGGGCGGCTCGCGCTCTATTCGGCGTTGAACGTCACGGCCTGGATGGGCCTCGCCACCGTGGGCCTGCTCTGGCTGAGCGCGGCGGAAGCCGCCACGCTGGCCTACACCATGCCGGTCTGGGCCGCGCTGCTGGCCTGGCCCATCCTGGGCGAGAAGCCGAGCCTGACCAAGCTGCTGGCCCTTGCCCTGGGCATTGGCGGCGTCGTCATCCTCTTCGCCGGGCGCGGCCTGGATGTGGGCCTCGCCAAGCTGCCGGGGATGCTGCTGCTGCTGGGCTCCGCCATGTTCTTCGCGCTGGGTGCGGTTCTGGCCAAGCGCCTGCCGCTGCCCATGCACCCGGTCGCCGCGATGGTCTGGCAGGTGGGCCTGGGCTGCCTGCCGCTCTTCCTCCTCTCGCCCTTCCTGGAGACGGTGCGCCTGGGCGAGCTTTCGCCGCTCGGCTGGTTACTGATGGGCTGGATGGCCATCGTGGCGCTGGGCATCGCCTATCTCGCCTGGTTCGGCGCGCTGGCACGGCTGCCGGCCTCGACAGCCACCATCGGCACGCTGCTGGTGCCCATCGTCGCCGTGCTCGCCACGGGCCTCCTGCTGGGCGAGCCGCTCGGCCTGCGCGAATGGTCGGCGCTGGGCTTCACGCTGGCGGGCGTGCTGCTCGCCACAAGGCGGCGCGCATGAACCAGCGCCAGCTGGGCCTGCTGCTCCTGATGCTGACGGCGGTGAACTGGGGCGCCACCTGGCCGATCATGAAGTTCCTGCTGACGGAATTGCCGCCGCTCACCATGCGCGCCATCGGCACGGCGACGCTGGCGGTGGTGCTGGCGGCGGGCGCGCTCGCCTTCCGCGTGAGGCTGCACGTGCCCCGTGAACAACGCCCGCGCCTCATGCTGTTCGCGTTGCTCAACATCACCGCCTGGATGGCCTTCGGCACGCTGGCCTTACGCTGGCTGACGGCCTCCGAGGCCGCGATCCTGGCCTACACCATGCCCGTCTGGGCCGCGCTCTTCGCCTGGCCCATCCTGGGCGAGAAGCCCGGTCCGCGGCGCATCGCGGGTCTGGTGCTGGGGTTCGGCAGCATCCTCATCCTGTTTGCCGGGCGCGGCGTGGAGCTCGGCCTCGCCAAGCTGCCGGGGCTGCTCTTCATCCTCGCCTCCGCGCTGCTCTTCGCGCTGGGCGCCGTGCTCTCGAAACGGCGGCCCCTGGTGCTGCACCCGATCACCGCACTCGCCTGGCAGATGGCGATCGGCTGCCTGCCCATGGCGCTCCTGGCCCCCCTGCTGGAGACGTTCCAACCCAGCCTCGTCTCCGGCCCGGTCTGGTTCTGGTTCGGCTGGTTCATGATCTTCTCCATGGGCATGTCCTACCTCACCTGGTTCGGGGCCCTTGCCCGCCTGCCCGCCTCCACGGCGGCCATCGGCACGCTGCTGGCGCCCGTGCTGAGCGTGCTGGGCGCCGGCCTGATCCTGGGCGAACCGCTTGGCTGGCGTGAGGCATTGGCTCTTTCCGGCACCGTGGGCGCGGTGGCGCTGGCGGTGGGAGTGCGCGATAAGCCGGCATGACCCCGCTTCTCCGCCTGCAGCCCGGCCGCGACCGCCGCGTGAAATCCGGCCACCCCTGGGCCTACTCCAACGAGATCGTGATGGATGCCGCGGCCCGCGCCCTGCCCCCGGGCAGCGCCGTGCGGCTCGAAGGCGATGACGGGGTGAAGCACGGGATCTGGCACTTCAACCCGCACAGCCTGATCGCCGCGCGCGTGCTGGACCGCAGCGCCACCACCGCACCCGACGCCGCCTGGTTCACCGCCCGCATCGGCCGCGCGCTGGCGCTGCGCGAGCGCCTGGGCGTGGCGCGACATTGCCGCCTCGTGCATGCGGAAGCCGACGGCCTGCCCGGTCTGATCATTGATCGCTTCGATGACGTGGTGGCGATCCAGGCCAACACCGCCGGCATGGAGGCCGCCACTCCGCTCATCGTCGAGGCGCTGCGTTCCTTGCTCAACCCGCGCAGCATCCTCGCCCGCAATGACAGCGCGGTGCGCGGCCTGGAAGGCCTGGCGCTGGAGACGAAGCTGCTGCATGGCAGCGAGGCCGAGGCGCGCGTGGAGGAGGGCGGCCTCGCCTTCGCGGTGGACCTGCTCTCGGGCCAGAAGACCGGCTGGTTCTTCGACCAGCGCGAGAACCGCGCGCGCGTCGCCACCCTGGCCCAGGGCGCCACCATGCTCGACGCCTTCTGCCACACCGGCGGCTTCGGCCTGATGGCGGCGAAGGCCGGCGCGCGCCAGGTCACGCTGCTCGACCGCTCCCAGCCCGCGCTCGACCTGGCCTTGGCCTCAGCCGCCGCGAATGGCCTGGCCGACCGCGTCACCGCCCGCCGCGGCGAGGCACTGGAGACGCTGGAACGCATGATCGGCGCGGGCGAGCGCTTCGACGTGGTGGTGGCCGACCCGCCGGCCTTCGCCAAATCCCGCAAGGACATCCCGGCGGCGCTGCGCGCCTATCAGCGCCTCGCGCGGATCTGCGCGCAGCTGGTGAATCCGGGCGGCTTCCTCTTCATCGCCTCCTGCTCGCATCACGCGGCGCCCCCGGAATTCGCCGCCGCCGTGGCGGAAGGCGTGTGGCGGGCGCGGCGCGAGGCGCGGCTTCTTGCAAGCGTCGGCGCCGGGCCCGACCATCCGGTGCACCCCATGCTGCCCGAGAGCGCCTATCTCAAGGGGCAGCTCCTGCAGCTCGCGTGACGCGGGCCGAGGCCTATCGGCGCACGCTCTACCAGGCCGGCGAGGTCCGGGTCCGCATCGGCCGCCACAGCGCGGCGGCTGATCGCTGGATGGCGCGCCATGCCGTGCGCGAGGCCGGCTTCATCACCGGCTGGAACCCGATGAGCCGGCTCATGCCATCGCGCTGGAATGCGGCCGCCCAGATGCGGCTGACACGCGATCTGCGCGGCGCGCGCTTCGTCACGGGCGTCGGCGCGCTGCGCGGCTGGCGCGAGGAGATGCTGCTGGTCGCCCTGCCGCTGCGCGAATTGGCCCGCCTCGCCCGCCGTCACCGCCAGGCGGCCATCGTCCTGCTCCGGCGCGGCGAGCCCGCGCGCCTCATTCCGACCGCGCCCGCCGCTCGAAGGTCCTGAGCGCCTTGCCATGCGCGAGGCGGATCAGCGGCATCAACTCGCCGATCATCGCCGTATCGGGGTTGAGGATGCAGACCCAGCTTGCCCAGCCATAGACCGGGTGCGGCAGCAACAGGCCCGTCTGCTTGAAATCCCAGGGCCCCTCGATCACGCCGCCCTGGCCCGGCCGCGCCGGCGGGCGGCCGAAGAGCGGCAGGAAGGCCGCGCGCGGGAGGCCGAAGCTCAGGCGGAACACGCCCGGCCGATCGAGCGCCGAGGCGCGGTCATTTTCCCCGTCCTTCGCCTTCAGCGTGAGGAAATAGGCGCCGCGCGCGAAACGGCCGCCCGGATGGACGAACAGGCTGGTCTCGCCCCAGCTCTCATGCGCTTCGGTGCCGGAGAAGTCCCGCAGCATGTGTGCGGCGATCTCCTCCGGCGTCATGGGCGCTACAGATAGCGCTGGATGTCCAGCGTGCTCTCGCGCCCCACCTTGTCCAGGCTCTCGCGGATGAAGAGATCCGCCGCCTCCCAGCCATAGTCGCGCAGCGTCTGGAGGAAATCCCAGTCGCCATTGAACTTGGTGCTGAGCTTGAAGGCGCGCATGCGCGGTTCATCCTCGATGGAATGGAGGAAGATGCGGCGATAGCGCGGCTGCTCCAGCCGCCCCGCCTCCAGCATGCGCTGCACGAAATCAATGGCGCGCATCTCGCTCATCAGCGAGGCGTTGAAGCTGATCTCGTTCAGCCGGTTCATGATGTCCGACGTCGTGGTCGGCAATTCCGGCCGCAGCAGCGGGTTCAGCTGCACCAGCACGATGTCGGCGGCCATGCGCTCGTGATAGAGCGGCCAGAGGGCCGGATTGCCGAGATAGCCGCCATCCCAATAGGCCTCGCCGTCGATCTCGACGGCCTTGAAGACGTTGGGCAGGCAGGCCGAGGCCAGCAACGCATCCACCGTGATCTCGCTGCGGGTGAAGACCTTGGGCTTGCCCGTCCGCACATTCGTGGCGGAGATGAAGAGGCGGACGGCGTTCTTGTCCGCGCGCAGCCGCGCGAGGTCCAGGCTCTGGTCCAGCGCCTTGCGCAGCGGGTTGAACTCCATCGGGAAGGGGTTCAACTGATAGGGCGACATGACGCGCGTCATGGTGTCGAAGGCGTTCCAGGCGAGGCTGTATTGCAGATCCCAGCCCCAGAGCGCCTTCTCGATCGGCGTGGCCTTCAGCGGCGAGACGGCGAATTTGGCCCCCAGCGCGCGCCAGAAGCGATTCAGCGCGTCCTTCGCCCCCTGCCGCCCGCCCTCCAGCAGGCCGAGCGCCAGCACCGCGCCATTGATGGCGCCCGCCGAGGTGCCGGAGAGGCCGTCGAATTCGATCCGCTCCTCCTCCAGCAGACGCTCCAGTGCGCCCCAGGTGAAGGCGCCATGCGTGCCGCCGCCCTGCAAGGCGAGGTTCACGCGGCGCGTGGTCTTCTGGATGACCGCCGGCGTCGCGACGGAGGGGGTCGCGTCCATCAGGCCGCGAGCCAGCCGCCATCGATGGATAGCGCCGAGCCATTCACGCCACCCGAACCGGGGCCGACGAGCCAGAGCGCCATGCGCGCCACCTCCTCCACCTCGATCCAGCGCTTGGAGGGCTGCTTGGCGAGCAGGTGATCCTTCAGCGCGACCTCCTCGGTCACGCCGAATTTCGCGGCGAGCGGCGGCACCTGCGCCTCCGCCAGCGGCGTGCGGACGAAGCCGGGGCAGATGGCATTGCAGGTTACATTCGCCTGCGCGATCTCGAGTGCCACCGACTTCGTCAGCCCCACCACGCCATGCTTGGCGGCCACGTAAGCAGTCTTGTAGGGGCTCGCCACCAGGCCATGCGCGCTCGCCACATTGATGATGCGGCCGTAATTGCGCCCCAGCATTCCCGGCAGCGCCGCCGCGATCGCGTGGAAATTGCTGCTCATGTTGATGGCGATGATCGCGTCCCACTTCTCGGCCGGGAAATCCTGGACGGGCGAGACGAACTGGATCCCCGCATTGTTCACCAGGATGTCGAGCTTGCCGAACGCGCCCTCGGCGGCGGCCACCATGCCGCGCACCTCGGCGGGCTTGGACATGTCGGCGGCGCTGTAGGGGGCCTCGGCCACGCCCATGAGGGTGCCGATCTCGGCGCGCGCCGCCGCGATGTCCTCGGGCTTGCCAAAGCCGTTGAGCATCACCTTCGCACCCGCCTCGGCATAGAGCCGGGCGATGCCCAGGCCGATGCCGCTCGTCGAGCCGGTGATCAGGGCGCTTTGCCCCTCCAGGATGCGTTCCATGCGATGAGCCTCAACCTTGATCTTTGTGCATCGCAATACCGCAAAGGTCCGGAACTCTCAACCGCGCGACAGATGAGACACAGGCAAGGATCACCCTGCGACAGAGCGGGCGCATCTTCCGCTCAACAGAGCTTCACCCCTTCGGAGACATTCCCATGCGCCAGATCCTCCTCGCCGCCGCCGCCCTGATCGCGCTCGCGCCTAACGCCGATGCCGCCTCGCGCATCCCCGCGCCGCAGACCACCGCCGTGCTCCTGGCGGGCGGCCTGGGCCATGGCCTGCGCCCCGCCTTGCCGGTGGATGCCCAGGTGGCACAGATCACCCCCACCCGCGGCGACTGAACTTGCAACGCCCCGCCGCGCATGGAAGATGACGCACCCCTGCCAGGAGTTGCGCCCATGTCCACCACCCAGGACCCCGCTGCCGAAATCCTCGCCGAGCAGCGCCGCCAGGCCCGCATCGACATGGCCGCCGCGCATCGCCTGGCCGTGATGCATGACTATCACGAGGCGATCGACAACCACTTCACCCTGCTGGTTCCAGGACGCCCGGGCCGCTTCTACCTCAACGCCTTCGGCCTGCACTGGTCCGAGGTCACGGCCAGCAACCTGATCGAGGTCGCCTTCGACGGCACGATCCTGGAGGGCTCCGGCCCCGCCGACCGCACCGCCATCTGCATCCATGCGCCCATCCACGCCATCACCGGCGCCGAATGCGTGCTGCACACGCACATGCCCTACATCACGGCGCTCTCGCAGCTCGAGGACATGACGCTGGAGATGACGGGCCAGAACGCGCTGCAATTCCACGACCGCATCGCCTACGACTACGACTACAACGGCTTCGCCCTCGAGCATGAGGAGGGCGAGCGCATGGCGGCCCTGATGCAGGGCAAGCCCCTCCTGATGCTGGCGAATCACGGCGTGGTGGTCACCGGCAAGTCGGTGGCGCAGGCCTATCACCGCCTCTACTTCCTGGAGCGCGCGGCGCGCACGCAGCTCTTCTCCATGTGGACCAATGCCCGCCGCCGCTTCGTGAAGGCCGAGGTGCTGGAGAAGATGAAGGCCCAGGCCGCCTGGCAGGACCCGACGCACAGCATGAGCGGCCCCGAGTACCACTTCGCCGCGCTGAAGCGCGTGCTCGATCGCACCGACCCGGGCTACGCCGACTGATCCTCCGCGGGCGGTTTGCGCCTGGGCCCGGCGGGTCCATATGGGGGCCATGACCGCCCCCGCATTGCTCTGGTTCCGTCAGGATCTCCGCCTCGCCGACAATCCCGCCCTCGCCGCCCTCGACGGGCGGCCGGCGCTCTTCGTCTATATCCTGGATGACGAAGCCGCCGGCGCCTGGGCGCATGGCGGCGCGCAGCGCTGGTGGCTGCATCATTCGCTGGCCTCGCTGACCTCCGATCTGGCAGCGCGCGGCGCCACGCTGCACCTGGCGCGCGGCCCGGCCACGCGCATCATCCCCCAGCTGGCCGCGGCCATCGGCGCCAGCGAGGTCATCGCCGGCCGGCTCTACGAGCCCTGGGCCCGCAACCGCGATGCCGCCATCGCCGAGGCACTGCAAGGCCAGGGCCGCAAGCTCACCCTGCACACCTCGTCGCTGCTGCATGAGCCGCACCGCATCCGCACCGGCACGGGCAAGCCCTATTCGGTCTATACGCCCTTCTCCCGCGCGCTCTTCGCCATCGGCGAGCCGCCGCCGGCCCTGCCCGCCCCCGAGCGCCTGAACGCCTCAGCGTATCCGGGCCTGCCGCTCGATGCGCTGGAGCTGCTGCCCAAGCTGGACTGGGCGCACGAATTCCCCGCCCACTGGCAGCCGGGCGAGGCGGGCGCGGCCGCCCGCCTCCAGGCTTTCAAGGCCATCACCCGCTACGATGCCACGCGCAACCTCCCCGGCATCCCCGGCACCTCCGGGCTCAGCCCGCATCTGCGCTTCGGCGAGATCAGCCCGCGGCAGGTCTGGCACGCGGCGCGCGCGGCAGGTGTCACGGGCGATGCCACCTTCCTCAAGGAAATCCTCTGGCGCGAATTCGCCTATCACCTGCTCTGGCACCGCCCCGAACTGCCCGAAGCACCCTTGCAGGAGGGCTTCGCCAATTTCCCCTGGCAGCCCGATGACAAGCTGCTGCGGGCCTGGCAGCGCGGCCTGACCGGCTATCCCATCGTGGATGCCGGCATGCGTCAGCTCTGGCGCACGGGCTGGATGCACAACCGCGTGCGGATGATCACCGCCTCCTTCCTGGTCAAGCACCTGCTGCAACCCTGGCAGGCGGGCGAGGCCTGGTTCTGGGACACGCTGCTGGATGGGGACCTCGCCTCCAACGCCGCCTCCTGGCAATGGGTGGCGGGCTGCGGTGCCGATGCCGCGCCCTATTTCCGCGTCTTCGCCCCCGTCCTCCAGGGCGAGAAATTCGACGCCGACGGCGCCTATGTCCGCCGCTGGGTGCCCGAGATCGCTGGGCTGCCGGCCAAGTACATCCACAAGCCCTGGGAGGCGCCGGACATCATCCTGCGCGGGGCCAATCTGCGCCTGGGCGTGGACTACCCGCGCCCCGTCATGGATCATGCGAAGGGCCGCGCCCGGGCGCTGGCCGCCTATGCCGAAATGCGTGGCGCCGCAGCATGAAGCTCGACCCGGCAAGCCTGCGCGCCCGCGGCTTCTCCGGGTTGCGCGTGGTGGGCGACGTGCATGGCGAGCCGGCGGCCCTGGCCACCGCCATCCGTGGCGCGGCCGAGGAGGGCCTCTTCCTTCTGCAACTGGGCGACCTCACTGATTACGGCCCGGATTCGCCCGGCGTCCTGCGCCTGATCTTCAACCTGCTGGATGACGAGGCCGGCCTCTTCCTGCTCGGCAACCATGACCACAAGCTGCGCCGCGCGCTGACCGGCGCGCGCGTCCGCAGCCCGGCCGAGGCCACCCCGCGCACGCTGGAGCAGTTGCACGCCGCGCCCGACGGACCGGCCCTGGCCGCCCGCGCGGTCGAGGAAATCGCGCAAGCCCCGGCCTGGTGGCGCCTGGGCCCGCTCTTCTTCGTCCATGCCGCCTTCCACAAGGGCATGCTGCTGCAGGCCCCGCCCCGCGAGGCCGGCGCGCGCAAGCCCGATGCCCTCACCTCCCGCGCGCTCTTCGGCCAGGTGACGGGCGGCACGACGCAGGAGGGCTACCCGGAGCGCGTGCTGCACTGGGTGGACGCGATCCCGCCCGGCCTCACCGTCTATGTGGGGCATGACCAGCGCTCGCGCGATGGCCGCCCGTGGGAGACGCGCGGCCGCATGGGCGGCCGGGCGATCTTCATGGACACCGGCTCGGGCAAGGGCGGCCACCTTTCCTGGGTGGATTTGCCTCTGCCCGAGCAGCGCTTCCTGGTCGCCTAACGGCCCCAGATCGCCGGGTTCGCCAGCAACTCGGCGCATTTGGCCGCGATGGCATCCAGCAGCGCGGCACCCTTCTCCGGGCTCGCGCGGCGCGCATCCCCCACCACGCCCGTGGGCGTGATTTCCTTGAAGCTGCGCCGCATCAGCAGGCCCGCCGGCTGCCCCGGCGCGCGCGAGGAGGAGGGCCCATGCGCCTCCGGCAGGCGGTCGGGCCTGACACCCTCAGGCAGCAGGTTCCACACCATGGAGGTCTCGGCCTCGCAGGCATGCATCAGGCCCGGTTGGTCCTCCAGCAGCGGCGCGATCACCTCGGGCACCATGTGCCAATAGGTGCCGCCGCCGACCCGGATGCCGAATTCCACCGCGAGGTCCGTCGCCGCCGTGCCGATCGCCTCGGCATTGCCGCCATGGCCGTTCATGAGAAACACGCGCTTGAAGCCATGCCGCGCGGCGGATTTCACGACATGCCGCAGCACCGCCTGGAAGGTGGCACTATCCAGCGTCACGGTGCCGCCAAAGGCCATGTGGTGCTCGGCCAGGCCATGCCAGACCACGGGGGTGACGAGGGCCGGGTGGCCGGCTTCCAACAGCTTGCGCGCCGTCTCCAGCGCGACATTGCCGCCCAGGATGATGTCGGTGCCCGTCACCAGCGCCGGCCCGTGCTGCTCCAACGAGGCGACGGGGACGATGAGAAGCGCGTCCTCCGCGGCCGCCGCCTGCACCTCGGCGGCGGTGAGCTTCATCCATTCGATCGAGCGGGCCATGGGCGTTCCTCAGCTTGGGTTCGGGCGCAGCATTCCGCCGCGCCGCCCCTGCGTCAAACCCCAGGCAGGATCACTCCGCGACGGCGCCCGAGGCTTCCACCAGCTCGCGCCAGACCGGCACCTGCGAACGCCAGAATTCGCCGAAGGCGGCCGGCGTCGCATCCGGCATGGGCTGGATGGTGAGGCTGAGCAGGCGCGTGCGCACCTCCTCCACCGCCAGCACCCGGCGGATCGCGTCATGCATGGTCGCGATCGCGGGCTCGGGCGTGCCGGTCGCGGCCACGACGCACCACCAGTTCAGCGCGTCAATGCCCGAGCCGGGCAGCAGCTCGCCCATGCTCGGCACATTGGCGATCTCGGGCACGTAGTCCACGCGGCCGGCGCTGCCGACGGCGAGCGCGCGGAACCGGCCCTCGCGCACATGCGGCAGGAGGGCGGGCATCACGTCGAACATCATGTCGATATTGCCGGAGATCAGGTCCTGGATGGCCGGGCCGCCGCCGCGATAGGGCACATGCGTCATGTCCGCATTGGTCTGCCGCTTCACGCGCTCGAAAAACAGATGGCTGATGGTGCCCGTGCCGCTGCTGCCCATGGTGACGCGGCCCGGATTGCGGCGGGCGAATTCGATCTGCTCCTGGAAGGTCCGCCAGGGGCGCTGGGCGTTCACCACCCAGAGCAGCGTGCCAATCCCCACGCGCGTCACGGGCGTGAAGTCGCGCAGCGGCACGAAGGGCATGCGGTTGCCGTAGAGATAGGTGTTGGCCGTGAGCACATTGGCCGACGTGAGCAGCCAGGTATGGCCATCCTTCTCGGCCTGGATCACCGATTGCGCGCCGATATTCCCGCCGGCCCCCGGCCGGTTCTCCACCACCACGGTCTGGCCCAGGAGGGGCGTCAGGCGCTCGGCCATCAGCCGGGCGATGATGTCATTGGCGCCGCCCGGCGCGATGGGGACGACGATGCGGACGGTGCGGCTCGGCATCCAGGCCTGGGCCAGGGCAGGTGCTGCGAGCAGCGGGGCGCCGAGCGCCCCCAGGACCAGGCTGCGGCGGGGGGTATGGGGCATCTGCGGAACTCTCCTGCGTTGCATCCTTATCAACCGCGCAGGGGGCGGCAGGTCAAGGCAAGGATGACGTTCTGTCCAGGAATTCGGTCGCCTCCGCCCGCATCGCGGCGAGCTTATCCGGCGCCATCTTCCGCAAGCCGGTGAGCGGCATGGCCATGCGTGGATTTCCGGCGAAATCCGAGGCGTGCCGCGCGATGAAGTCCCAATAGAGGAAATTGAAGGGGCATGCGCCCTCGCCCGTCGCGCGCTTCACGTCGTAGCGGCAGCGGCCGCAATGATTGCCCATCCGGTTGATATAGGCGCCGCTCGCCGCATAGGGCTTGCTCGCCATCACGCCGCCATCGGCATGGAGCGCCATGCCATGGGTATTGGGCAGTTCCACCCATTCGAAGGCATCGGCATAGACGGCGAGGTACCATTCCTGCACCTGCAGCGGATCAATCCCCGCCAGCAGCGCGAAATTGCCCGTCACCATCAGGCGCTGGATGTGGTGCGCGTAAGCCAGGTCCCGCGTCTGGCCGATCGCCGCATCCATGCAGCGCATGCCAGAATCGCCCCGCCAGTAGAAGCCGGGCAGCGGGCGATGCGCGGAGAGCGCGTTGGTCGCGCCATAGGCGGGCATCTTGAACCAGTAGAGGCCGCGCACGTATTCGCGCCAGCCCAGGATCTGCCGGATGAAGCCTTCCGCCGCGTTCAGCGGCACGCGGCCCTTCCGGTAGGCTTCCTCCGCCGCCGCGCAGACCTCGCCCGGCAGCAGCAGGCCGATATTGAGGCTGGTGGAGACGAGGCTGTGGAACAGCGTCGCCTCGCCCTCCGCCAGGGCATCCTGGTAGTCGCCGAAGCGCGGCAGGCGGTCGGTGAGGAAGGCTTCGAGCGCGCGCTTCGCCTCCGCGGCCGTCACCGGCCAGTTGAACCCGTCCAGGCGCCCGAAATGCGCGGGGAATTCGCGGGTGACGAGCGCCATCACCTCCCGCGTGATGTCATCCGGCGCGAAGCGCGGGGGCGCGGGGGGCACGAGGCCCTTGGGCAGCGGCTTGCGGTTCTCGGCATCGTAGTTCCACTCGCCGCCCTCGGGCTTGTCGCCCTGCATGAGGAAGCCGGTCGCGCGGCGCATCTCGCGGTAGAAGAACTCCATCCGGAGCTGCTTCTTGCCCTGCGCCCAGCGGCGGAAGACGCCGAGATCCGCCAGGAAGCGCGTATCCTCCCGGATCTCGACGGGCAGGCCGAGCGCGGCCTCCCACCCCTCCATCTCCTGCCGCACGCGCCATTCGCCGGGCTCGGTCGCCACGATGCGCACCGGGTGGTGCCGCG
Organism: Sediminicoccus sp. BL-A-41-H5; assembly: GCF_050632405.1. NCBI lineage: Bacteria > Pseudomonadati > Pseudomonadota > Alphaproteobacteria > Acetobacterales > Roseomonadaceae > Sediminicoccus > Sediminicoccus sp. BL-A-41-H5. Next base: position 1,141,739 of record NZ_CP192601.1, read on the forward strand.
CCACGGCGCGGGCCACCTCGCCCGAGAAGCCGTGCGTGTTCGCCGGATCATCGAGCGTGACGTAGTCCACCCGCACGCCCCGCGCCCGGAGCGCGCGCGCGAAATGCCGCATGGCGGAGAGAATGAGCGCGATCTTCTGCGGGTGATGCGGCACATAGGTGCATTCGCCGCGCACCTCCATCATCAGCACCACGTCCCGCGCGGGGTCGAGATCCTGCAGCGCGGAGAGCGAGGCCGAGCACTGGTCGCCCAGAACGATCCGTAAGCTAGGTTGCGGCATAGATCACGGTGCTGCCGTCGTCGCCCTTCACCTGATAGGCGGTCCAGCGGCCCGCGGCGTCGAATTCCAGCACCGCCTCGATCTCGCCCGCCGTCCGCCAGCGCATGCCGCCCCCCACCGCCTCGCGCGTCCAGCGCAGGTCGAGCGGCTTGCCCGTGGTGGTGCCGAAGAGCGGCACGGCGCCGCCGAAGCGTTGCGGCTCCCACCAGGCGAGCGGCGCGGCCTGGGCCGGCAGGTTCAGCGCGCCCTCGGGGCCGCGCAGCGTGACGCCGGAGGCTGTGGCCTGGGCCTCCACCTCGGTGATGGTGCCGTTGCGGTTGAGGCTCGATCGCACCGAGACGAAGCGCCCCCCGCGCGTGACCTCCGTCAGGCGGTGTTCGTAGCGATAGACCACGACACCCATGACGCGCGGCGTGACGATATTCTCGGAGACTGCCGTGCGCTCCCCCCCGCGCTCGGTGAAGCTGATGTTGTGCGTGCCGATGGCGGTGCCGTTGCGCATGACGCGCCAGCGGTAATCGCCCGCCGCCTGGGCCAAGGCCGGGGTGGCCGCGAGGAGAACCGGCAAGCTGCGTCGTGCGATCATGATCATCCGGCCTTGGTGCGGAGGGTGGAGCGCCCGCCATCCACCGCGATCACCTGCCCCGTGATCCAGCCGGCGGCGGGCGAGAGCAGCATATCCGCCACGGCCGCGATGTCATCCGGCTCTCCCAGCCGGGGCAGCGGGTGCAGCTTGGCGATCGCCTCCGCCATGGCCGGGTTGCGCGTCAACGGCTCGGCCATGGCCGTCCGCGTCAGGCTGGGCGCGATGCAGTTGACGCGGATGGAAGGCGCCAGTTCGGCGGCCAGCGCCACCGTCATCCCCTCAACCGCCGCCTTGGCCGCCGCGATGGCGAGGTGATTGGTAAAGCCCGTGCGCGCAGCGACCGTGCTGAACAGCACCACGCTGCCGCCCGCCAGCGCCGGGGCGGCCGCCTGCACCGCGAGCGCGGCCGCCACCGCGTTCAGCCGGAAGGCGTCCAGCATATCGGATTCGGTGGTGCGCAGCGCCGGCTTCAGCAGGATGGAGCCCACGCAGAAGGCGAGGCCGGACAGCGGCGCGCCCAGCCCCTGGATCGCCGCTTTCAGCGCCGCGCCATCCGTTACATCCGCCACCACGCTCGCCGCCCCCGGGAGTTCCGCCGTCAGCGCGGCCAGCCGCCCGGCGTCGCGCGCCAGGAGCACCGGCCGCGCCCCGCGCGCCGCCACCCGCCGCGCGAGCGCCGCCCCCACGCCGCCCGTGGCCCCCAGGATCAAGACCCGCTCCGTCATGAAAACTCCATACGCGCCCAGAGAGGCCGCAGAGGTGGGGGCCCCCGCCCATTCGGGAAGCCCCGATCCTGCGCCAGGGCCCGAGAAGGGGGTGGGACAGCGGGGCGGAGCCGTGCCATCATCATCCCGCGATGCGCCAGCTCCTGCTGCTCCGGCACGCCAAATCCTCCTGGGATGACGCGATGCTCTCCGACCACGCCCGCCCGCTGAATGCGCGCGGGCGGCAGGCGGCGGCCGCCATGGCGCTGCACATGCAGGAACTCGGCCTGGCCCCGGACATCGTCCTCGTCTCCTCGGCGCGGCGCACGCTGCAGACGCTGGAGGCGCTGCAGCCCATGGACAGCTCCCCCATCATCGAGGTGATGGACGACCTCTACCTCGCCCCCTGGCAGCGGCTGATGGAGACGCTGCGGACCATGCCGGAGACGGCGCGCTCGGTCCTGCTCATCGGCCACAATCCCGGCCTGCATGAACTCGGCCTCGCGCTGCTTGGCGCGGCGGGCGCCGCCCTTGGCGGCGTGCATGCACGGCGCCTGAGCGAGGGCTACCCCACCGGCGCGCTGGCCGAATTCACCATCGCCGGCCCCTGGGGGCAGTTGCAGGACGGCGGGGGCAGGCTGGTGCGCTTCCTCGCGCCCAGGGACCTGCCGGAGGTGGCGGCCTGATCCTCGAACTGGCCCCCTGGGAAACACCGGGGGCGCCGCCGCCCCGCTGCCCGGTTCATCCCCGCCTCGCCGCGCCGCGCTGGCAGTCGCGTCGCGTCACCTGGCTGCGCGCAGGGGGCGAGGGCGCCGCCCTGCTCACCCGCCACAACCGCGCCTGGCACACGGTCACCCCCCTGCCGCCCGAAGGCGAGCCGAGCTGGCCCGGCACCCTGCCGCCGCCCGAGCCCATTCCGCCCGAGCCCTCCGCCCAGCCCATCGCCCACTTCACCGGCCGCCGGGCCACCCTGGCGCCCGGCGTCACCTGGATCGAGGGCCGTCTCGAAGCGGGTGGGCAGGGCCGGCGGGTCGCACGCCTGGTGCTGGAGGGCGAGCCCGCTTCCATCCTGCCCCTCGCCGCCGAGCTCGCGGAGACGCTCCCCCTGCTCCCCGCGCCCCACAGCCTGGACGAAACGGCGCTGGCGCTCGCCGAGGGCCGCGCACCGCGCCCCCGCCGACAGGGCCCGGCGAGCCTGGCCGGCGCGGCAACGACGCATGCCGCCCTCCGCGCCGCCCTCGCCCACCTGCTCGAGGTGATCCTGGCCGAAGCGCCGGGCTGCCGCCTCGCCGCCGGACCGCGCGGCGTGCACCAGACCCGCGTGGCGCTGCGCCGCCTGCGCTCCCTGCTCAGGATCTTCCGGCCCGTGCTGGAGGGGCCGGCCTGGCGCGAATGGGATGCCGAGCTGCGCAACGTGGCCCAGGCGCTGGGGGCCGCGCGCGACTGGGACGTGTTCCTGACGGGAATCGGCCCCGGCACGCTCGCCGCGCTGGAGGGCGAGCCCCGCGTCAAGCGCCTGCTCGCCGCGGCCGGGCGCGAGCGCGAAGCCGCCTATGCGGCGCTCGGCCAATTCCTGGCCTCGCCAGGTTTCCGCGCCGCCATCCTGCAAGGGATGCGACTCGGCCTCCTGCATCCGCCCCCCCTGCCCGACCCGCCCCTCGCGCCCTTCGCCGCCGGGGTGCTGCGCAAGCGCTGGAAGCGGCTGAAGCGGGCAGGCGCCGCCATGGAGGAACTGGACGCGACCGCCCTGCATGAGATGCGCCTGGACGGCAAGCGCCTGCGCTATGCCGCCGAGCCCTTCGCCGCCCTCTGGCCCGGCCGCGCCGCCCGACGATTCACCCGCCGGCTCGCGGAGCTGCAGGAGGCGCTGGGTCTCGCCAATGATGCGACCGTTGCGGGGCAATTGGCGCGGCGGCTGGCCGGGCGGGGGGCGGGCGGATTCGCCATCGGCACCGTCACCGGCTTCGCCGCGGGGCGGGCGGAAGGCAGCCGAGTCGCGGCGCTCGCCGCCTGGAAAGGCCTGCGAAAGGCGGGCCCCTTCTGGAAGTCACCGGAAAACCACGATTTGTAATATGGCGAAACAAGTGGGTTGCCAGCCCCCTTCATCGTGGTTTAACCAAATGACTCATGCGTCGACGCAAAATTTATAAACCCGCCCGCTCGCCCCGTCGTTGGGGCCGTGCCGTCATGGTGGGGGCCACGGCGCTCCTGGGCGGGGGCCTCGTGGCACTCGGCCTTCCCGGCCAGCTGATGGGCTCGGCCCCCGGCAGCCAGGACTGGTCCACGCCCAACGCGCAGATCCGCATCGTGGATGGCGACACGCTGCGCCTCGGTGATCGCATGCTGCGCCTGTACGGCGTCGAGGCGCCGGAGCGCGGGCAGTTCTGCACCGACGCGCAGGGCCGCCTCTATGATTGCGGCACCGCCGCTGCCGCCGTCCTGGCCGAACTGGTGGGGGAGCGCGGCGTGGATTGCCGCGTCGCCGGGCGTGACCGTTTCGGCCGCGCGCTGGGCGCCTGCCGCGCCGGCACGATCGACCTCAATGCCTCCATGGTGGCGGCCGGCTGGGCGCTGGCCGATTCCGGCGCCGTCCCGGTCCTCGCCCAGTACGAGACGGCCGCGCGCCAGGCGCAGCGTGGCCTCTGGACCGGCGGCTTCGAACCGCCCGCGCATTGGCGCCGCGGCCACTGACGCCTGCCCCCGGGCGGGCGGAAGGCCCCGTGTGAGGCCCCGCGCCAAGCTCCGGCATCGCAAGACGGCAAAAGCCGACCGTCGAGAGTCGGATAGACAACGGCGCTGACCTGCCTACACTGCGATGCAACATCGCGCGGGGGCGGTCCACGCCCCGCGCACCAACCCGTTGAGGATGTCGCACCATGAGCACGAACGGCTCGATCACCGTCACCATCGAGGGCAGCAACAGCAGCACCAAGCTCCCGCTGCTGGGCGGCACGCTGGGCCCGCAGGTGGCCGACATCCGCAAGCTCTATTCGAGCCTCGGGATTTTCACCTACGACCCCGGCTACGGCGAGACGGCATCCTGCGAGAGCAAGATCACCTATATCGACGGCGATGCCGGCGTGCTGATGTATCGCGGCTACCCGATCGAGCAGCTGGCGGAGAAGTCGGACTTCATCGAGGTCTGCTACCTGCTGATGAATGGCGAGCTGCCGAACACGGCCGAGCTCGAGAAGTTCCGCAAGGACGTCACCTATCACACGATGGTGCACGAGCAGATCCGCCGCTTCTTCGACGGCTTCCGCCGCGACGCGCACCCGATGGCCATCATGTGCGGCGTGGTCGGCGCGCTCGCCGCCTTCTATCACGACAACCTCGACATCAATGACGCCCGCCAGCGCGAGGTGGCGGCCTTCCGCCTGATCGCGAAGGTGCCGACCATCGCCGCCATGGCCTACAAGTACGCGCTGGGCCAGCCCTTCGTGTATCCGCAGAACCGCCTGAGCTACGCGGCCAATTTCCTCTACATGCTCAACACCGTGCCGGCCGAGCCTTATGAGGTCTCGCCGGTGCTGGAGCGCGCGATGGACCGCATCCTGGTCCTGCACGCCGACCATGAGCAGAACGCCTCGACCTCGACGGTCCGCCTCGCCGGCTCCACGGGCGCCAACCCCTTCGCCTGCATCGCGGCCGGCATCGCGGCCCTCTGGGGCCCCGCCCATGGCGGCGCGAACGAGGCGGTGCTCAAGATGCTGGCCGAGATCGGCACGCCGGATAAGATCCCGGCCTTCATCGAGAAGGTGAAGGACAAGAACTCCGACGTGAAGCTCATGGGCTTCGGCCACCGGGTCTACAAGAACTTCGACCCGCGCGCGAAGATCATGAAGGAGACCTGCCACGAGGTGCTGGCCGAGCTCGGCATCAAGGACGAGCCGTTGCTGGACATGGCGATGGAGATGGAGCGCATCGCGCTGACGGATGACTACTTCATCTCGCGCAAGCTCTACCCGAACGTGGATTTCTATTCGGGCATCATCCTCAAGGCGATGGGCATCCCGACCTCGATGTTCACCGTGATCTTCGCCGTCGCCCGCACCGTGGGCTGGGTGAGCCAGTGGAAGGAGATGATCGAGGATCCGAGCCAGCGCATCGGCCGCCCGCGGCAGATCTACACCGGCGCCGGCGCCCGCGACTACAAGCCGATGGCCGAGCGCGGCTGAGGCCGCAAGGCACCCGAACAAGGCCGTGCTCAGCCCAGGCTGATCACGGCCTTTTCTTTTGGGCGGAGCGGCGCGGCCCCCGCATCGCCGCTCCGGCTCAGGCGAGTTCGAAAATGCTGCGATACCCCGCGGCCGCCACCACGCCGCCGCGCACCGCACCCGCGGCCGTCGCGCCCCAGAGCACGCCGGCGGCTGCAGGCAATTCCCGGCTGTTCGGGAGCGAGAGCCAGAGCCGATAGACCAGCCGCTGCCGCTCCGGGTCCACCAGCTCGGTCCGCGCATGGTGCGTCACGTGATTGTTCAGCAGCTGGATGTCGCCCGGCTCCATTCGCGTGCGCAGCGCAAGCTCCGCCGAGAGCGTGCCCAGCAGGTCCAGCGCCTGCCACTGCGCCTCGGTCAGGCGCGGCGCATCCCGGAAACGCTGGGCGGATTCGATGAAGCTGCGGCTGTACTGGCTGGTGAAGCGGCCCTCATGCAGGGCGAAAACGCTGTTCCAATACCAGGGCGCCTCGCCCGGCCGCTGCTCCTGCTGGCGGCTGATCGGCCAGGGCTGGAAGAGCAGCTCCAGCAGGCCGGGGGCGCGCTCCAGCATGACGTTGTGGATCGCGGCCGTGGAGACGATCAGGCTGTCGCCCCCGCCTTCCGACTGCCGGCAGCAGAGCAGCGCCACCACGTCGCAGCGGTCGGTGTGGAAGCGCAGCGCCCCGCCCGTGCGGTAGCCGCGGCTGCCCGGCTGGCCCGGAACCTCGCCCGTGTCGCGCACCTCGCCCAGCAGTTCGCCCAGCTTGCTTTGCGAGAGCGCGACGCCCAGATGCAGGCCGATGGCCCAGAGGATGGCGCGCAGCAGATCGGGCGTCGTCTCCGCGATGGGCAGGCCGCGCAGGTTCACGATCCCGCAGCCCTCCTCCAGGTCGCGCTGGATCGCGGCCAGGCGCGGCGCCGTGACGGGCAGTGGCACCTCGGCGCGGCGGAAACTCTCGACAGGGCGGCCGCGTTCCAGCATGGCGCGGCCACAGGCCAGCAGCTCCGCCAATTCCTCCGCGCGCCAGTGCCAGATCCAGTCGGTCCGCGCCGCCATCTCCGCGCCGCTCCAGAGGCTCGGCCCGGTCAGCGGCGCGCGGGGCATCTCAGCGCGCCGCCAGTCGCGCCAGCACCTGGTCCACGAAGCGGGTGGCGCTGCCGAGGTAGTTCTCGGGATTGCACAGCGCGCGCAGCCGCGCCGGCTCCACCCGCGCGGCGATCTCGCGGTCCTGCTCCAGCGCCGTCACCAGCGGGATGCCCTGGGCGATGGCGAGGTCACAGGCGCGGTTGACGATGTGATGCGCCTCGCCGCGCCCGAGCACGGGGGCCAGGCCCATCATCACCTGCTCGGCCGCGATCAGCCCGCCGGTCGCCGCGAGGTTCCGCAGCATGCGCGCGGGGTCCACCACCAGCCCCTCGGCCAGGAAGCGCGCCTGGGAGAGCGCGCCATGCGTCAGGTTGAAGGCCTGGCCGATGGCCAGCGCCTCCGCCTGCCAGGGGCCGGTGCCGCGCTCCAGGTCCTGCGCCATGGCGGCCATCATCTGCGGCACCAGCGCATGCACGCCGCGCGACTGGGCCAGGATGTACTCGCAGGCGATCGGGTTGCGCTTCTGCGGCATGGTGGAGGAGCCGCCACGGCCGGTCACATGCGGCTCGTTCACCTCCGCCACCTCGGTCTGCATCAGCAGCATCACATCGGTCGCGATCTTGGAGAGCGCGCCGCAGACGAGGCCCAGGAAGGAGACCGCCTCGGCGAAGCCATCGCGCGCCACATGCCAAGGGATATCCGGGCAGCCGAGGCCGAGCTCGGCCGCCAGCTCCCGCTGCACGGCGAGGCCCTGGTCGCCCAGCGAGGCGAGGGTGCCGGCGGCGCCGCCGAACTGCACGCGCTCCACGCGCGGGCGCAGCTGCTCCAGCCGCTCCAGCATGGTGATCAGCGGCGAGAGCCAGACCGCCACCTTGTAGCCGAAGGTGACCGGCAGCGCGTGCTGGAGATGGGTGCGCCCGGCCATGATGGTGCCGCGGTGGCGCTGCGCCATGGAAGCGAAGCCGCCGATCACCGCGATCAGCTCGGCGCGGATCAGGGCCAGGCCCTGGCGCATCTGCAGCACCACGGCCGTGTCCATGATGTCCTGCGTGGTCGCACCCCAATGCGTCCAGCGGCCGGCGTCGTGGCCGGCCAGCGCGGTGAGCTGCTTCACCAGGCCCACCACCGGATAGCCGGTGTTGCGCGTGGCATCGCCCAGCGCCTGGAGGTCGAGCTTGTCCACCTGGGCGGCCAGCGTGATGGCGGACGCCGCCTCGGCCGGCACGATGCCGAGGCGCGACTGCGCACGGGCCAGCGCCGCCTCCACATCCAGCATGCGCTGGAGGAAGGCGCGCTCGCTCATCGCGGCGCGCATGGCATCCGTGCCGTAGAGCACGCCCAGGACGGGGGAATCGGCGGGGTTCACGGGCATGTCAGATGTCCAGGAAGACGGTTTCGGCCCCGCCGCGCAGCCGGATGTCGAGCTGCCAGGTGCCGGGAGAGACGGGTTCGGCGATGAGGGTGGCGCGGCGCTCGGCCGGCACCAGGGCCAGAAGCGGGTCGGTCTCGTTCAGAGCCTCGCCCGCGAAATACAGCCGGGTGGTGAGGTGGCTCAGCAGGCCGCGCGCGAAGATCGCGATCTGCACATGCGGCGCCTGCAGCGTGTTGCCGCGGCCGGGCACCGGGCCGGGCTTGAGCGTCGTGAATCGGAAGCGCCCCTCGGCATCCGTCGCGCAGCGGCCGAAGCCCTGGAATTCGGCGTCGTAGCGGCCGGCGGGGTCGGCGTGCCAGATCTCCACCATGGCGTCGGTGACGAGCGCGCCATCGCCATCGGTGATGGTGCCCTCGATGACGATGCGCTCGCCTTGAGCGCCCGCATTGGGGCCATCGGCGCGCAGCACATCCGCCCAGGCGGGGAAGTCGATCAGGTGCCAATAGGGGCCGGCGGTCTGGTGGGCGGTCGCCATCAGTGGTGATCCCCGTCCTCGAAGGGTGTCGCCGCCGGGCCGCGCAGCGTGATGTCGAAGCGGTAGCCCAGCGCCCATTCGGGCTCGGTCACATCGAGGTCGAAGCTGGCGATCAGGCGCTGGCGCGCGGCATCGTCGGCTGTGGTGTTGAAGATGGGATCGAGCGGCAGAAGCGGGTCGCCCGGGAAATACATCTGCGTGATCATGCGCTGGGCGAAGCCTTGGCCGAAGAGGCCGAAATGGATATGCACCGGCCGCCAGGCATTGTGGTGGTTGCGCCAGGGATAGGCGCCGGGGCGGATGGTGGTGAAGCGGTAGCGCCCCTCGGCATCGGTGTAGATGCGGGCATGCCCCTCGAAATTCGGGTCGAGCGGCGCGTCATGATCGTCGCGCGCATGGTGGTAGCGGCCGGCGGCATTGGCCTGCCAGACCTCGACCATGCTGTTCGCGACGGGCCGCCCCGCCTCGTCCAGCACGCGGCCGGCGACGATGATGCGCTCGCCCATCGCGGCCTTGCCACCATGCACGGACATATCGGCCTGGACCGGATAATGCGCGGGCGTGAGCCGCGGCGAGCTCGCCTCCGTCAGCGTGTGCGGCGCGCGGATCGGCGTCAGCAAGGGCGCCCTGGACTGCGTGCTGCGATAGGCCGGGCTGTCCAGCGGCGGCTGGCTGCCGGGCGCGGGCCGGGCATAGGGGATGGGGTCGGACATGCGGATATCCTAGGTCAGAAGCCGCACCAGCCAAAGACTGAGGGCGGGGAAGAGCACGCAGAGCACGAGGCGCAGCAGATCGGTCGCCAGATAGGGCAGCACGCCGCGATAGGTCTGCGCGATCGGGATGTCGCGCGCGATGGCGGAGATCACGAAGACATTGAGGCCGATGGGCGGCGCCGTCAGCCCGATGCCGACGACGACGAGGACCAGGATGCCGAACCAGATCGCCGTCTCCTCCGTCGTCATGCCGAAATCGAGCGCGGTGACCACGGGGAAGAAAACCGGCAGCGTGAGCAGGATCATCGCCAGCTCATCCATCACCGCCCCCAGGATGATATAGGTCAGCAGCAGGGCCACCAGCACGCCATAGGGCGGGAAATCCTGGTCCGTCACCCACATGGCCAGCAGGTCCGGCGCCTGGGTGAGGGCCAGGAAGGCGTTGAACACCTCCGCGCCCAGCAGGATGGCGAAGATCATCGCCGTCGTCTCGGCGGTGGCGAGCAGGGCGGCGCGGATCTCGCGCAGCGGCAGGCTGCCCCGCGCGAGGCCCACCGCCAGCACTCCGATGCAGCCCACGGCCGCGCTCTCGGTCGGCGTGAAGACGCCGCCATAGATGCCCCCCACCACCAGCACCGCGATGATCAAGACCGGGATCACGTTGCGGAGGGCGCGCGCGCGCTCGCCCGGCTCCAGCGGGGGCGCGGGGGGACCGAGTTCGGGCCGCAGCTTCATCCAGAGCCAGATGGCGGCCAGGTAGAAGGCGGTCGCCATCAGCCCGGGGATGAGCGCCGCCATGAAGAGCTTGGCGATGTTCTGCTCGGTGCTGATCGCATAGACCACGAGGATGACCGAGGGCGGGATCAGGATGCCGAGCGTGCCGCCCACCGCGATGGTCCCGGTCGCGAAGCCCGGCTCATAGCCGTAGCGGCGCAGCTCGGGCAGCGCCGCGCGGCCGAAGGTGGCCGTGGTGGCAACCGAACTGCCGCAGACCGCGCCGAAGGCCGCACTCGCGCCGATCACGCTCATGGCCAGCCCACCCGGCCGGCGGCCCAGCAGCGCATTGGCCGCGGCAAACAGGTCCCGCGCCAGCCCACCGCGCTCGGCCAGCGCGCCCATCAGGATGAAGAGCGGGATGACGCTGAGCGTGTAATTGGCAAACAGGTGATAGGGCGTGGTCTTGAGGTAATTGAACAGCGCCGCCTGATCCAGCACATGCACATAGCCCGCGGCCCCCGCGATCAGCATGGCGAGCGCGATGGGCGCGCGCAGGATGATCAGCACCATCAGCCCGGCGAAGCCGGTCAAGGCGAGTGCGAATTCGGGCGCCATCAGCCGCGCCCTTTCAGCAGGCGCGGGATGGTGAGCAGGGCCGCGATGCCGGCCAGCGCGAAGCAGAAGGCGCCGATGCCGATGGCCCACCAATAGGGCAGCGCCAGCAGGCCGATGGTCCGCATGCCGTTGCGCCAGGTATCCATCATGCCCTGCGCCATGCGCTCGGCGATGAGCAGCGTCACCGCCGCCCAGGCGAGTGACCAGAAGGCATCAATCACGCCGTTCAGCCGCGCCGGCAGCCAGGTGGTGAAGCTGTCCACCAGGATATTCGCCCGCGTCACGCTGCCCCAGGCCAGGAAGCTCAGCACCGCGAGGCCGGAGCCCAGCGAGACCAGCTCGAAATCCCCCTTCACCGGCTGGCTGGTCAGCCAGCGCAAGGTGACGGAGACCACCGTGAGCAAGGCCGTCAGCAGCAGCACCACGCCCCCGCAGATGGCAAGCGTGGCGGCGAGCCGGCCGACGGGTCCGCGGGTGGAAGGCGCCTGGCTCAGGTCACGCCCTGCCCGTAGCGGGCGATCAGCGCGCGCGTCTCCTCCAGCAGGGCCGCACCCTGGATGTTGCGCTCACCCATGGCGCGCACCCAATTGTCCACCACGGGCTGCGTCGTGCGCTGCCAGCGCTGCGTCTCCTCGGCCGAGAGCTCGATGATGGCGTTGCCGCGGCGGCGGACCATCTCCTCCACCACCGGGCCCTGCTCGTCCCAGACCTTCGCGGCCATGGCGGCGGCCACCTGGCCGGAATTGGCGTCCAGCACGCGCTTCAGGTCAGGCGCCATGCCGTCATACTTCGTCTTGTTCATGGCCAGCACGAAGCTCGCCACATAGAAGGTCGGGCTGCCCGCGAATTCCGTGTGGTTGCGCAGCGTCTCGTGCAGGCGGATGGAGGGCACCACCTCCCAGGGCACCACCGCGCCGTCGATCACGCCCTGCGCCAGCGCCTCGGGCACCTGCGGGATGGGCAGGCCGATGGGGGCTGCCCCCAGCGCGCGCAGCGCCTCGCCCGCCTGGCGCGTCGGGAAGCGCAGCTTCATCCCCGCCAGGTCTTCCTGCCGGCGCACCTCGCGGCGCGAATTGATGACGCCCGCATCATGCGCCCAGGCGCAGATGATGTGCGTGTCGGCGAATTCCTGGCGGAAGCGCGTCTCGTAGAGCTGCTGCACCACGCGCGAATTCACACTGGCCCGCTTGTGCGCGACGAAGGGCAGCTCGATCACCTCGATGGAGGGGAAGCGGCCGGGCGTATTGCCCGGCAGCGTCCAGATGATGTCCACCACGCCATCCTTCGCCTGATCGTAGAGCTGCGGCGGCGCGCCGCCCAGCTGCATGGCGGGGAAGACCTGCACGCGCAGCCGGCCCTGGCTTTCCGCGCTGATCTTCTGCGCCCAGGGCATCAGGAAATGGCGATGCACATTGGAGACGGCCGGGAGGAAATGGTGCAGCCGGAGCGTCATCTCGGGCGTCTGCGCGCCGGCGCGAGATGCCGCGACGAGCGCGGGGGCGGCGAGCGCGCCCAGCAGCGTGGTGCGACGTGTCGTCATGGGCCTTGGGGCCTCCCTGGAGCTTGTTTCCTCGGAACCTTCTGCCCTGAACCCCGCGCCCGCTCAAGGGCTTTCCCGCTGCCGCGGAGGCGCCGTCTCAGGGGAAGGGGAAGTCCACGATGAGGATGTCGAGGTCGCGCATGGGCGTGAAATTGGTCCGTCGCATTTCGAAGCGCCGGGCATCCAGCCGTCGCACCCCCTCGCCGCAGAAACTGACGAGCCAGCGCGGATCGCCCTTGTCCACCACAAGGCGGAACTCGCCGATCGGCCCCGCCCAATTGGCGCCGGGCGTCAGCCGGTATTGCAGCCAGATCTCGCCATAGAGGCCGGCTTGCCCGCCCGGGCGGGTGCGGCGGTCGAAGGCGGCGAGGAACCCGTCCTCCACGCAATACCGCGCCCGGAGCGCCTGGAATTCCGGCGAGGCACGCCGCGCGGGCGCGAAGCGCGCATCCACCGTGCCGCCGGCGAAGGGCACATAGCTGTGCTGCACCGCAAGGCTGCGCCCGGCCGGAAACACCTGGCGGCGTGTGACGCTGGTGCTGACGGTCCAGAGCGGCTCGTCGATATTCGCGCGGCCCTGCTCGAAGGCGCCCTGCACCAGCCCCTCCCGCAGCAGGGCGGCGCGTTGCGGCTCGGGCAGATCGTTCACGCGGCGCTCGAACTCGTCGCCACCCACCAGCGGCAGGCCCAGCGCCTGCAGTCGGCCGGTGATGTCCTGGCCCTGGAAATGCGCCCGCTGGACCAGCTCGTAGGTGACGGGCCGGCCTTCCACCAGGGTGCGGAAATCCAGCGCCCGCCGGTAGTCGGGCACGCGCTCCACCGGCGAATGGGTGAAGTCCGGCAGCGGGAAGGCCACCAGCGTGTCGATGTCGCGATCGGTCGTGTTGGTGAAGAGGTAGTCCACCCGCACCCGCTCGCGGCTGATGAAGAGCTCCTGCCGGTCGAGGCGCACCGCCTCGCTGCGGAGGAGCGCGAGGCCACCGATGCCGATCACGGCCATGCTGTCATTGGCGCGCGCTCCGGGGGCCGGGGCTAGGAGCAGCAAGGCGGCGAGGCCGAGGGCGATCTGGCGCATGCGGCATATCATGCCGCTGCAGGGGACCGCCGCGTCAAGCGCAGTGGCGCTCCCCCGCGATCCGGCTCTAGGCTCCCCGGATGGGGCGAGAGACCCCAGAGGAGGAACAGAGATGAAGCAGCTCACCCTCGCCGCCCTTTGCGCGGCGACGCTCGCGGCCCCGCCCGCCCTCGCGCAGCTCGCCCTCTCCGGCAATGACAGCAAGGCGGTGTCGCAGAATGGCGCGGTCCGCATCGTGCCGAATCCGCCGGCCGACAATGTGACCATCCTCGATCTGGGAAGCCATCCGCCCCGCGTGGTGGCGACGGTGCCGGCGCCGCATTCGGTGGTGGGCCCGCCCACCTCGGTCGCCATCACGCCGGATGAGCGCCTGGGCCTCGTCGCCTCGGCGCAGAAGCTGGACCCGGCCAATCCGGCGCGCACTGTCCCCGATAACCGCCTCTCGGTGATCGACCTCCGCGCCACGCCGCCCGCCGTGGTGCAGACCCTGGAAGCCGGCGCCGGCGCCTCGGGCGTATCGGTGAACCGCGCGGGGAACCTCGCGCTGGTGGCGAACCGCAATGCCGGCACGGTCAGCGTCTTCCGCATCGCCGATGGACGGCTCGCCCCCATCGGCACGGTCACCATCGGCCCCGCCGCCTCGGGCGTCAGCCATGTGCAGTTCACGCCCGATGGCCGCCACGCCCTCGTCACACGCGACGGCGACTTCATGGTGAGCGTGCTGCGCGTGGAGGGCGAGAACGTGACGCTGGCTGGCCGCGACATCACCGTCGGCATCCGGCCCTACGGCTTCGGCATCACGGGTGACGGCCGCTGGGCGGCGGTGGCCAATCTCGGGCGTGTCTCGGGCGATGCCGATACGGTGAGCCTCATCTCCCTCACCGCCGAGCCTTTCCGTGTCACAGACACGATCAGCGTGGGCCCGACGCCGGAGGGCATCCAGGTCAGCCCCGACAACCGCCATGTGGCGGTGGTGGTGATCAACGGCTCGGCGCGCGCCACCAGCCACCCGCTCTACGGCCGCGGCAAGCTTGTCATGCTCCGCATCGAGGAGGGGCGCCTCGTGCGCGTGGCCGAGGCCGAGATGGGCAGCTGGGGCCAGGGGGTGGCCTTCAACCGCGACGGCACGCGTGTCTATGTTCAGAACATGATCGAGCGCGAGATCCAAGGTTTCGGATTCGACGGCCAGCGCCTGACGCCGCTGCCGGGCCGCGTGGCGGTGGAGGGTGGGCCTTCGGCGCTGCGCACGGCGCAACCTTGAGTCCAGCCACGACCGAGAAGGCTCCGCGGCCGGCTTGGCTGACCGCGGCGCCCTTCCTCTTCGTCTCGCTCTGGTCGGGTGGCTTCACCGCCATCAAGCTCTGCCTGCCCCATGCGGAGCCCATGACGCTCCAGGTCATGCGCTATTTGACGGTGGTCACGGTGCTGCTGCCGCTCTGGGCGGTGCTGCGCCCGCCCCGGCTGGAGCGCGCCACGCTCATGCACCTCATCCGCATGGGGCTCCTGGTGCAGTTCGCCTATTTCGCCGCGATGAACCTCGCCATGGCGAATGGCATGGGGCCGGGCACCATCGCGCTGCTCATCGGGCTGCAGCCGGTGCTGGTGGCGCTGCTGGCCCCCGCCGTGGTGGGCGATCCGCCGGTGGGGCTGCGCGGCTGGATCGGCCTCATGCTCGGCATGGCAGGGGCCGCCATGGTCATCAGCTCAGGCTCCGGCTTCGCGGCGAGCGGCTGGATCGGCCTGGGATTTGCCCTGCTGGCGCTCTCGGTGATGACGGCCGGCGCGCTACTGGAGCGCAAATCGGGCCGCCCCACACATCTCGTCACCGCCAACCTCGTCATGTGCAGCGTGGCGCTGGCGGCGAGCATTCCGGTCGCCTGGGTCACGGAGACGATGGTGGTGGACTGGGCGCCGGAGCTCTTCATCGGCCTCGGCTACATGGTCTTCGTCAATTCGCTGATCTCGCTCTCCATCCTGTTTGCCATGCTCCGCCATGGCGAAGCGGCGCGCGCCTCATCCGTCTTCTTTTTGGTCCCGCCGCTGGCCGCCTTCATCGCCTGGATGGTGCTGGGCGACGAAATGGCCTGGCTCGCCATCGCGGGCACGGCGGTGGCGGTCATTGGCGTGGCCCTGGTGGTTGCCAAGCGGTAAGCGCCGCGCCACGCTCCGCCCAACGATCGAGGAACCTCCCATGGCCCATGCAGGCTTGAATTTCGGCATTTTTCTCGCCCCCTTCCACCGCCTGGGCGACAACCCGACGCTGGCCCTAGGCCGCGACCTCGACCTGCTCGTGGCGCTCGACCAGCTCGGCTATGACGAGGCCTGGATCGGCGAGCATCATTCCGCCGGTTGGGAGACGATCGCGAGCCCCGAGATCATGATCGCCGCCGCCGCCGAGCGCACGAAGCACATCAGGCTTGGCTCCGGCGTCACCAGCCTGCCCTATCACCACCCGCTGCTGGTGGCGCAGCGCTTCGTGCAGCTCGACCACATGACGCGCGGCCGCGTCATGCTGGGCTGCGGGCCCGGCGCACTGGTGAGCGACGCCTACATGATGGGGATCGAGGCGCACACGCAGCGCCCGCGCATGGAGGAATCGCTCCAGGCCATCATGCGGCTGCTCGCCTGCGATGGCCCGGTGACGATGAAGACCGACTGGTTCGAGCTGCGCGAGGCGCGGCTGCACCTGGCGCCGTATACCTACCCACGCTTCCCCATCTCGGTCGCCTCATCCACCACGCCCTCCGGCGCGCTGGCCGCCGCCAGGCATGGGTTGGGCCTCATCTCCCTCGGCGCCGGCCTGCCGGGCGGGCCGCAGAAGCTCGCCGAGCAATGGCGCATGGCGGAGGCCGAGGCGGCCAAGCATGGCCAGACCATGGACCGGAAGAACTGGCGCCTCGTCGTCAACATGCATTGCGCCGAGGATGACGAACGCGCGATGCGCGAATGCCGCGTGGGCGAGCGCCTGGAAACCGAGACCTATTTCGGCGAGACGCTGGGCCGCCCGCCGACGCGCACCGAGGACCCGCTGGGCGATGGCCTCAAGGCCGGCACCACACTGGTGGGCAGCCCCGACACGGTGGCCCGCGGCATCGAGCGGCTGATCGGCTTCAGCGAGGGCGGCGCGGGGGGGATCCTCTTCCGCAGCCATGAATGGGCCGATCGCGAGCAGACGCTGCGCAGCTACGAGCTGTTTGCCCGCTGGGTCATGCCGCGCTTCCAGGGTTCGCTGCGCATGCCGGCCGAGAGCCGCGAATGGTGCTACCAGAATCGCGAGGGCATCTTCGCGCCCAATCTCCAGGCGCTGAAGCAGGCCTTCGTCGCCGCCGGCCAGGCCGTGCCCGAGATGGAGCGCCTCAAGCTGCGCGAGCGCCAAAAGATGAGCCAAGGGGGCGAATAGCCTCCTCCAGCCCGCGCGCCTGGTACTCGATGCGGGCGGAGATGGCGGTCAGGCTCTCCACGCTCGCCTTCACCTCGGCGGCGGCGCTGCGGGCCACGCGCGTGGCGAGGATTTCGGCGCGCGCCGTGGCATTGGCGCTGCGCTCCTCCGCGGTGGCGATCAGGGCGATGAGCTGCTGGCTGTGCGCCGCCACCTGCTCCACCGCAGCAAGCGTCTCGCGCTGCTGCTGCAACAGCACCGCGGTGCCCTCCCGCAACGTGCCGGCAAAGGCGGTGACGGAACGCCGCATCTCCTCCAGCTCGGCGGGGCTCAGGCCCGGCGGCGTGTGGCGGCGGCGCAGCGCGAGCAAGGTCAGAACCACGCCCGCCAGGAAGCAGAACCCGCCCAGCCCCATGGCCAACGCCTCCGGCGGGATCGCCTCCCAGGGCGAGGCGGCGGCGGGGCGTGCGGCGAGGAGCGGCAGCGCTGCCCCCGCCCAGGCCGCAAGGCCAGGCACGGGCGATCGGGGCGGACGAAGCGTCATGCCGCCTGCATAGGGACATCGCGGTAAAGAAAGCCTTGCCGCCCGGCCTTTGCCCTTCATTAACCGCGCCTTGCCATCCTCTCCCGCACAGAAGCCGAGGAGAAGCGCCAGGATGGCCGAACCCGTCCCACCCCCCTGCCCCTTTGCGCCCCTCCTGGCGCGGCTTGACCACCCGCCTCGCGTCACGCGGCGCGGCCCCGCACCGCCGGGACTAGCCAGCCTCCCCGCCGGCACCCCGGCCGACCTCGTCTGGTTGAGCGACCCTTCCGCCCTGGAGGAGGCCGATCTCGACGCGCGCTGGATCGCCTGGCCGCGCGAGGCGCCGCTCCCGCCGGATGTCGCGCGGCGGCTCGCCGGCCACGCGCTGGCCCCGCTGGCAGGCTTCCTCCTGGCGCGGCGCCTCGCACCCGACGCGCTGCCCCTCCAGGATGCGGCGGCCCTCGAGGCCCTCGCCGCCACCCTCCCGTCCGCCGAGGCGCTGGCCCTGCGGCGCCTCCTGGCCACCACGCATCCCCCCGCCCGTGCGGCGCTGATCGAGCGCCTCATCGGGGACGAGGCCTGGGCTGAGGCCCTGGCGCTGGGCGGCGCCGGCGCGGCCATGGGCGCGCTGCAGGACTTCAACCTGGCCATCGCGACGGGCGACATCGCGGCGGCCGAGCGCCTCGCCACGGCGCTGGCAGATCTCCAGCCGGACAACAGCGCCGTGCTGGAAGCGGCGATGGCCTGCAACCGCCAACTTGGCCAGACGGCCCGCGCCGCCGGCTTCGCCCGCGCCCTGCTGGCCTGCGACCCCGCCCATGTGGGCGCCAACCTGATCCGCCTCGAGCAGGCCGAGGCGGAGGGCGACGCCGCGGCGGAACGGGCCGCGCGCAGCGCCCTCGCCCTCGCTCCCCCGGGCACGGTCCATCCGCTGCGCCGCCTGCATGAGGCGCACCGCGCCATCAGCCTGCATCTGCTCCACCCGCTGGATGCCACCGGGCGCGCCGCCGTGCAGGCGCTTGTCGCCGCCGCGCGGGGCGTCGATCCGATGGAACTGCCCGAGGGCGAGCCGCGCCACTGGGCGCGCCACTACCGCCACCTCGCCGAGGCGGCCGATGCCGCGCTGCTCGGCCGCGACACGCCCCTGCCGCCCGTCAGCAAGCTGCACCGGGCCGAAGGCGTACCGCTCGACTGGGCCCGGGCGCGGCGGCAGGCCCGCGGCGCGAAGCTCGCCTTCCTGGTGGCCGCCGACCCCGCCTATCTCCGCCTCTATGGCCGCGCCTATCTCGGCTCCATCCTCCGGCACGCCGATCTTCCCTGCGTGATCCTGGTGCATGTGATCGGCGGCGCCGGACAGCTGACCGAGCTGATCCGGCTGATGGACATGCCCGACCCCCGCATCCTCTACAGCGCGGATGACTTCGCGCCCGCCCGCGTCGCCACGCAATGCCATGACAGCGGCGGTCCGCGCGCCCTGCCGGTGGCCCATTTCCAATGCACGCGCTTCGCCCTGACGCGCCGCGTGCTGGCGGAGTTGCGCCTGCCCGTCCTCGTCTCCGACATTGACAGCGTCCTGCAGCGCGGCGTGTCGGCGCTTCTCGACCGCTTCGAGGGCTGCGACATCGTGCTCAACCGCAATGAGGCCAGCACCGCCTTCGGCAGCCACATCACCGCAAACCTGCTGCTGGCCTTCCCGACCGAAGGCGGCCGGGCCTACCTGGCCGAGTTGCAGGCCTATCTCGAAGCGGCCCTGGCCGCGCCGCATGTCACGCGCTGGATCGACCAATGCGGGCTCCAGGCCTGCTGGAACGCGAGCCCGGCGCGCTTCGGCTGGTTCGACACCACTGCCGACATCAACAACGTGATGTATCCGCGCTGGCAGCCCAATCCGTTCCTCTTCCTCTCGCTCTTCCACGGCTTCGACATGGCGAGCCTGCCGACGGCGGCCTGATCAGGACCAGAGCCGCCCATCCGCCGGCATGGGCCGCACCGCATGGCGGCGGGCGAGCCGCGCGCGATACAGGCCGTCCAGATCAGGCAGCGCCAGCATCTCCTCCGCCTCATGGTCGAGCGAGGCGCCGATCTCGAGATAGGCGTCGAGATTGTCGAGCCGCGGCTCCGGCGTGCGGCTGCCCTGATGCGCCCGCGCGGCCTGGTGGAACAGCGCCTCCAGGCGCTTCACCAGCTTCTCCATGTTGAACAGGTCGCAGCGATCGCGCTTGCGGGCCAGGGTCTCGCGGTGGCGGGCCAGCGCCGCCGGGTCACCCGCGAGCGCGATGGCGCGGCGCACATAGTCATCGGGCGTGTCGCAGACCATCTCCGGCAGGCCCGCCGCGCGCACCAGGCTGCCGCAGACGCGCGAGGCGAAGCCGCGGCCCGACAATGTCAGCACCGGCACACCGAGCCAGAGCGCGTCCGACGCCGTGGTGTGGGCGCCATAGGGCACGGAATCCAGGAAAAGGTCGGCCAGGCGATAGCGCGCCAGGTGGTCCGGATTGTGGATCTTGGGCGCGAAGACGAGGCGCCCCTCGGACACGCCACGCGCGGCGGCGAAGGCGCGGAGGTTGGCCCGCATCTCCTCCCCGGAATCCAGCAGCCAGAGCACGCTGCCGGGGACGGCGAGCAGGATCTGCATCCAGCGCTCCAGCGTGAAACGGGAGAGTTTCTGCGAGGCGTTGAAGCAGCAGAAGACGAAGCCCTGCTCCGGCAGGCCGGCCGAAGCTCGGCTCGGCGTCTCCGCGATCACGCGCTTGCGGTCATTGGGCTGGTAGCAGGGCAGGCGCAGCACGCGTTCGGAATAATGCGCCTCCGCCTCACGCGGGATGATCCAGGAATCGGCGATGATGTACTGGTGCCAGGGCGTGCCCAGTGTTCCGGGATAGCCGAGCCAGTTCACCTGCACGGGCGCCGGCCGCCGCGCGAAAAGCGCGGTGCGCGCATCGCGGGTATAGCCGTTCACATCCACCAGGATATCGATGCCATCGGCCGCGATGCGCTCGGCGGCCGCGTCATCATCCAGGTCGCGGATGTCCACCCAATGTTCGACGGCGGCCTTGATCCGCGCCTGGAGCGGCGCGGCGGAGGGCGGGCCGCAGTAATAGGCCGTGACCTCGACGCGCGCGCGGTCATGCAGCTCGAACACTTCCGCCATCAGCGTGCCGATCGCGTGGTCGCGCAGGTCGGAGGAGACATAGCCGATGCGCAGCCGCCGGCCTTGCAGCGCGATGGGCGCATCCCGGCGGTCATGCCGCGAGAGATCACGCGTCTCATCCACCAGGCAGCGGGCATAGTGATGGGCGAGGCCCAGATGCAGCCAAGGGTCGTCCGTATAGGCCAGCATGGAGAGCGGACTCGTCCCGCGCAGCAGGCGCCGCCGTTCCGCCGCATCGCCCGGCGGCAGCACCGGCCAGGCGCATTGCACGAGGCGCAGCGCCATGAACTGCTCGATCACGTCGCGCTGCTCAGGCTGGAGCTCCAGGCACTGGCGCAGCGTCGCCTCGGCCAGGGCGGGCTTGTGGTGCTCGCTCAAGACACGGGCGATCTGCTTCAGCGCCGTCAGCTTGTAGGCGATGGCCGCCCCGGTGACGGCGACGACGCGCTGCGCCACCCCCTGCCACTGCTCGATCGCCTGCGGCACCTGGCCCGCGCGCTCCAGCAGGCCGCCCAGGTTGATGCTGGCCGGCAGGAAATCGGGGTTGAGCGCGAGGCAGGCCTGGAGCGATTCCCGCGCAGCCTCCGCCTCGCCCATCTCGCTTTGCAGGCAGGCATGGTTGAAGCGGGCGATGTAGAGTTGCGGGTCGGCCGGGTGCGCCGCGATCCAGCCGGCATAGAGCCGACTGGCCGCCGCGCGCTCACCGGCGGTGGCGAGGCGCTGCGCCTCCGCCACCAGGGCTGCCAGGGTCATGGCGATGGTCTCGGACATCCTGTCCTCCTCTGTTCAGCCTCACAGGCGGAGATAGGCCGCGATCTGCTCATCCGACATGCTGCCCACCTGGGTGGCATCGAAGCCGGCAAGCTGGGTATCGCTCAGCGCCGCGATGTTGGTGGTGGAGAGCTGGTCGATCTGCGTGGTGCTCAGGGCGCGGATCTGGGTCGAGGTCAGCGGCTCCATGTTCGTCGTGGTCAGCGCGCCGATCACCGTGGTGGTGAGCGCGCCGATCTGCGACGCGCTCAGCGAGGAGAGCTGGGTCTCGGAGAATTCCCCGATATCCGAGCTGGAGAGGCCCTGCACCTGGGTGGTGGTGATGCCCCGCAGCTGCAGCGTGCTCATCGCCCCCACCTGGGTGGCATCCAGGGCGGAAAGGCTGGTGGCGGAGAAGGCCGCAATCTGCGAGACGCCAAGCGCGCCGACCTGCGTGGCGCTCAGCTCCGCCACATCCGTCGCGTTCAGGCCCCGGATCTGCGTCGCCGTCACGCCACCGATCTGCGTGTTGCTCAGCGAACCCATCTGCGTCGCATCCAGCGCCGTGAAGGCCGTGGCGCTCAGCCCGCCGATCTGCGAAGCCGCGAGGCTGCCGATCTGGGTCTGATCCAGCTCACCGATATCGGTGGCGCTCAGCCCGCCCATCTGGGTCGCCGTGATCCCGCGCAGCTGCGTGCTGCTCAGCGCCCCCATCTGCGTGGCATCAAAGCCCGAGAGCGTGGTCGCCGTCAGCCCGCCGATCTGCGAGGCGGTGAGGCCGCCCATCTGGGTCTCGGAGAGGCTGGCGAGGTTGGTCGTGCCCAGCGCGCCCAGCTGCGTGACGGAGAGCGCGCCGATCTGGGTCAAGCTCAACTCGCCCACATCCGTCGTGGAAAGCCCGCCCAGCTGCGCGTTGGTCAGCCCACGCACCTGCGTGGTGCTCAGCGCATCCACCTGCGTCGCGTCCAGTGCAGAGAGGCTGGTGGCACTCAATGCGCCCACCTGCGACGCCGTCATGGCGCCCACCTGCGTCGCAGAGAGCTCACCCAGGTCGGTCGTCGTCAGACCCTGCACCTGCGTGTTGGACAGACCGCGCAGCTGCGTGCCGCTCAGTGCCCCCATCTGCGTGGCGTCCAGCGCAGAGAGGTTCGTCGCACTCAGCGCCCCGATCTGGGACGTACTGAGGGCGCCCACCTGGGTGGCGCTCAGCTCCGCCACATCGGTCGCGTTCAGGCCCCGGATCTGCGTCGCCGTCACGCCGCCGATCTGCGTGGTGCTCAGCGAACCCATCTGCGTCGCGTCCAGCGCCGCGAAGGCCGTGGCGCTCAGCCCGCCGATCTGCGAAGCCGCGAGGCTGCCGATCTGGGTCTGATCCAGCTCGCCCATATCGGTTGCGTTCAGCCCGCCCATCTGGGTCGCCGTGATCCCGCGCAGCTGCGTGCTGCTCAGCGCCCCCATCTGCGTGGCATCAAAGCCCGAGAGCGCCGTGGAGGACAGCCCACCAATCTGCGAGGCCGTCAGCCCGCCCATCTGCGTGGCCGACAGAGCCGACAAATTGGTCGTCCCCATCGCGCCCAGCTGCGTGGCACTCAGCGCACCAAGCTGGGTCGAGCTCAACTCGCCCACATCCGTCGTGGACAGCCCACCCAGCTGCGCGTTGGTCAGACCACGCACCTGCGTGGTGCTCAGCGCACCCACCTGCGTCGCATCCAGCGCAGAGAGGTTCGTCGCGCCCAGCGCACCAATCTGCGACGCGGTCAGCGCGCCCACCTGCGTGGCGCTCAGCTCACCGACATCGGTCGTCGTCAGACCCTGCACCTGCGTGTTGGACAGACCCCGCAGTTGCGTGCCGCTCAGTGCCCCCATCTGCGTGGCGTCCAGTGCAGAGACGTTCGTCGCACTCAGCGCCCCGATCTGCGACGCGTTCAGCGCGCCCACCTGCGTCGCCGAAAGCTCACCGACATCGGTCGCGTTCAGGCCCCGGATCTGCGTCGCCGTCACGCCGCCGATCTGCGTGGTGCTCAGCGAACCCATCTGCGTCGCATCCAGCGCCGTGAAGGCCGTGGCGCTCAGCCCGCCGATCTGCGAAGCCGCGAGGCTGCCGATCTGGGTCTGATCCAGCTCGCCCATATCGGTTGCGTTCAGCCCGCCTATCTGGGTCGCCGTGATCCCGCGCAGCTGCGTGCTGCTCAGCGCCCCCATCTGCGTGGCGTCAAAGCCCGAGAGCGCCGTGGAGGACAGCCCACCAATCTGCGAGGCCGTCAGCCCGCCCATCTGCGTGGCCGACAGAGCCGACAAATTGGTCGTCCCCATCGCGCCCAGCTGCGTGGCACTCAGCGCACCAAGCTGGGTCGAGCTCAACTCACCCACATCCGTCGTGGACAGCCCACCCAGCTGCGCGTTGGTCAGACCACGCACCTGCGTGGTGCTCAGCGCACCCACCTGCGTGGCATCCAGCGCAGAGAGGTTCGTCGCGCCCAGCGCACCAATCTGCGACGCGGTCAGCGCGCCCACCTGCGTGGCACTCAGCTCACCGACATCGGTCGTCGTCAGACCCTGCACCTGCGTGTTGGACAGACCGCGCAGCTGCGTGCCGCTCAGTGCCCCCATCTGCGTGGCATCCAGCGCAGAGAGGTTCGTCGCACTCAGCGCCCCGATCTGCGACGCGTTCAGCGCGCCCACCTGCGTCGCCGAAAGCTCACCGACATCCGTCGCGTTCAGGCCCCGGATCTGCGTCGCCGTCACGCCACCGATCTGCGTGGTGCTCAGCGAACCCATCTGCGTCGCGTCCAGCGCGGAAAGGCTGGTCGCCGTCAGCCCGCCAATCTGCGAAGCCGCGAGCCCACCCACCTGCGTGGCGCTCAGCTCGCCCATATCGGTCGCGTTCAGCCCGCCCATCTGGGTCGCCGTGATCCCGCGCAGCTGCGTGCTGCTCAGCGCCCCCATCTGCGTGGCGTCAAAGCCCGAGAGCGCCGTGGAGGACAGCCCACCAATCTGCGAGGCCGTCAGCCCGCCCATCTGCGTGGCCGACAGAGCCGACAAATTGGTCGTGCCCATCGCGCCCAGCTGCGTGGCACTCAGCGCACCAAGCTGGGTCGAGCTCAACTCGCCCACATCCGTCGTGGACAGCCCACCCAGCTGCGCGTTGGTCAGACCACGCACCTGCGTGGTGCTCAGCGCACCCACCTGCGTCGCATCCAGCGCAGAGAGGTTCGTCGCGCCCAGCGCACCAATCTGCGACGCGGTCAGCGCGCCCACCTGCGTGGCGCTCAGCTCACCGACATCGGTCGTCGTCAGACCCTGCACCTGCGTGTTGGACAGACCGCGCAGCTGCGTGCCGCTCAGTGCCCCCATCTGCGTGGCGTCCAGTGCAGAGACGTTCGTCGCACTCAGCGCCCCGATCTGCGACGCGTTCAGCGCGCCCACCTGCGTCGCCGAAAGCTCACCGACATCGGTCGCGTTCAGGCCCCGGATCTGCGTCGCCGTCACGCCACCGATCTGCGTGGTGCTCAGCGAACCCATCTGCGTCGCGTCCAGCGCGGAAACCCCCGTCGCCGTCAGCCCGCCAATCTGCGAAGCCGCGAGCCCACCCACCTGCGTGGCGCTCAGCTCGCCCATATCGGTCGCGTTCAGCCCGCCCATCTGGGTCGCCGTGATCCCGCGCAGCTGCGTGCTGCTCAGCGCCCCCATCTGCGTGGCATCAAAGCCCGAGAGCGCCGTGGAGGACAGCCCACCAATCTGCGAGGCCGTCAGCCCGCCCATCTGCGTGGCCGACAGAGCCGACAAATTGGTCGTCCCCATCGCGCCCAGCTGCGTGGCACTCAGCGCACCAAGCTGGGTCGAGCTCAACTCGCCCACATCCGTCGTGGACAGCCCACCCAGCTGCGCGTTGGTCAGACCACGCACCTGCGTGGTGCTCAGCGCACCCACCTGCGTCGCATCCAGCGCAGAGAGGTTCGTCGCGCCCAGCGCACCAATCTGCGACGCGGTCAGCGCGCCCACCTGCGTGGCGCTCAGCTCACCGACATCGGTCGTCGTCAGACCCTGCACCTGCGTGTTGGACAGACCCCGCAGTTGCGTGCCGCTCAGTGCCCCCATCTGCGTGGCGTCCAGTGCAGAGACGTTCGTCGCACTCAGCGCCCCGATCTGCGACGCGTTCAGCGCGCCCACCTGCGTCGCCGAAATCTCACCGACATCGGTCGCGTTCAGGCCCCGGATCTGCGTCGCCGTCACGCCGCCGATCTGCGTGGTGCTCAGCGAACCCATCTGCGTCGCGTCCAGCGCCGCGAAGGCCGTGGCGCTCAGCCCGCCGATCTGCGAAGCCGCGAGCCCACCCACCTGCGTGGCGCTCAGCTCGCCCATATCGGTCGCATTCAGCCCGCCCATCTGGGTCGCCGTGATCCCGCGCAGCTGCGTGCTGCTCAGCGCCCCCATCTGCGTGGCGTCAAAGCCCGAGAGCGCCGTGGAGGAGAGCCCACCAATCTGCGAGGCCGTCAGCCCGCCCATCTGCGTGGCCGACAGAGCCGACAAATTGGTCGTGCCCATCGCGCCCAGCTGCGTGGCACTCAGCGCACCAAGCTGGGTCGAGCTCAACTCACCCACATCCGTCGTGGACAGCCCGCCCACCTGCGCGTTGGTCAGACCACGCACCTGCGTGGTGCTCAGCGCACCCACCTGCGTGGCATCCAGCGCAGAGAGGTTCGTCGCGCCCAGCGCACCAATCTGCGACGCGGTCAGCGCGCCCACCTGCGTGGCGCTCAGCTCACCGACATCGGTCGTCGTCAGACCCTGCACCTGCGTGTTGGACAGACCGCGCAGCTGCGTACCGCTCAGTGCCCCCATCTGCGTGGCGTCCAGCGCAGAGAGGTTCGTCGCACTCAGCGCCCCGATCTGCGACGCGTTCAGCGCGCCCACCTGCGTCGCCGAAAGCTCACCGACATCCGTCGCGTTCAGGCCCCGGATCTGCGTCGCCGTCACGCCGCCGATCTGCGTGGTGCTCAGCGAACCCATCTGCGTCGCGTCCAGCGCGGAAACCCCCGTCGCCGTCAGCCCGCCAACCTGTGACGCGGTGAGCCCCGACAGCTGCGTCGTGCTCAGCGCGGCGACCTGGGTGGAGGCCAGGGCGCCCACCTGGCTCACCGTGAGCGCGCGCACCTGCGTGCTGGTGAACTCACCGATGTCGGTCGCGGTCAGGGCGCCCAGCTGCGTCGTCGTCAGCGCGCGGATCTGCGAGGTGGTCAGGGCCGCGACCTTGGTCGCATCCAGGCCTGAGAGCTGCGTCGTCGTCAGCGCGCGCACCTGGAACTCGCCCAGCACGGCGAGCTGGTCGCCGCTGAAGCTGAGCTGCGCGGCGAGATAGGGGATCTGCGTCGCGGTCAGCCCCCGCACCTGCGAGGTCGAGAGCGCGCCGATCTGCGTGGCGCTCATCGTCTCGACGGCAGAGCTGCTGAGCGCACCGATCTGGGTCGTGGTCAGCGCGCTGATCTGCGTGGTCGAGAGCGCCGCCACCGAAGTGGTCGTCAGCGCGCGGATCTGGTTGGTCGAGAGCAGCGAGATGGACATGGCGCATTCCTTTTCCAGAGAGAGCGGAACACAGCGTCTTGCTGTCAGCTTCTCCGAGGGGTGCTCTCTGGAAACACCACTCCCGCATCACGAAACTCCCAGGCGAAGGCTTACATTTCGTGAATCGCGCGAAGTTTTTTTCCGTGCCTCACGCCGCCTTTCGTACTGCCGGCACCTCGAAACCGATCGCGCCGCGCCATTGCAGGACCGGCGCCATGGCACGCCGGCCTGGGGCGAGGCGCAGCCCGCCTTCCGCCTCCTCCCAATGCCAGTTCTGGCCGGGCACGGCCTCCACCACGCCGGCCGCGGCCACGCGCGGCAGCATGTCGAGCAGCAACGTGGCCTCGGCCATGCGCGCGGGCGGCAGCCGCGCCACCGCATAAGGAAAGCGCCCCTGGCGGGCGGCCAGGCGCAGCAGCGCCTCCCAATCCCGCATCCGCGCCGGATCACCCGCAATGATGAGCGGCGCGCCCGGCGCGCCGAAGGCCACATCGGCCTCGAACGCCCCCTCGCCCACCGCCAGAACCTTGAAATCGCCGCAGCGCGCGCGCCGCTCCGCAAGCCAGGCGGGCAGCCCCGCCACCGGGCCGCGCAGCGCCTGGGAGGGGCGCGGCACCTCGCGCTCAAAGAGGAAATCCAGCTGTAGCAACGCGCCGTCCCGCACGCCGCGCAGGCGGTGAAACTCGGCCACCTCCGCGCTGCGGAAACCCAGCGCGGAGAGCGCGGCGAAGACCTCCTCCGCCCGCGCGCCACCCTGGTTGTATTCGACGAGCGAGACCTCGATCAGGATGTAGTCCGCATGCCGCAGCACCGCCTGGCCGCCCAGCAGCACGTCCAGCTCGGCCCCCTGGGTGTCGATCTTCACCAGATCGAAGCGGCGGCCGGCCAGCACGTCATCCAGCCTGCGCCTGGGCACGGGCGTGCGCAGCAGCACCTCGTCGCGGAAGAAATGCGTGTTCTCACGGTACAGGGAGGTGCCGGTGGATTGCAGCCATTCCCGCGTCAGGAACAGCTCCGCCTCGCCATCCTGGTCGCTCGCGGCGAAGCCCAGAACCTCATGCCCCGTGGCGGAGAGTGCCGGCAGGCAGTGCGGGTTGGGCTCGACCAATGTCGGCACGCAATCGGGGAAGGCCTGCCGCAGGCCTTGCGTGAAATGCCCGAGATGGGCCCCCACATCGAGCAGGGTGCGGGGCGCATATCCCGCGAAACGCAAAGCCTCGAGCCGTTCTGGTCGCATGATGCCCCTCGCATGCCGGCCCTTTTGCCGGCAGGGCGAGAGTGATGGGCGCGCCTTAGCGGGCGGTTAACGCCGCAACAGCGCCTCGGGCACGCGCACCGTCAGCGCCAGCAGGCGGAAGGAATGGGTCTTGCCATGGCCATCCAGGTTCAGGCTGCCATTCACGCCCCCCTCCAGCACCTCATCCACCACGAAGTTGAAGGCCTGGAGCAGCGGCAGGTCATGCCGGATGCAGCCCGTGGCACCGCGGTGGCGGAAGAGTTCCAGCACGCGCTCGGCCGTCACCTGCTCGGCGAGGATGGGATACAGCTCCGCCCGGTAGGGAATGAGCGACATGTTGAGGCGGTTGCCCTTGTCGCCCGCGCGGCTGTGCGCCACGGCATGCAGCGGAACCTCGATCATGCCAGGATCTCCCGCGCCGTCCGCACCGAAACCTTCACCGGCACCCGCTCGCGCAGCACCAGGTGGCTCTGCGTCAGGATGCGCGGCGTCACGCGCCAGCGCGCCCCACCGGTGCCCGCCGTACCGCAGCAGAGCAGCGCCAGCACCTCGCGCGAGGCCTGGTCGGCATCGTCGCGCGTGCGGGCCTCGACGGCGAGGCGGATGCGGATCTCGGGCGGCTCCGGCCCGTCATAGCCGCGCCAGAGCGCGCCATCATCGCTGTCATGCACGCTGGCGACGCCGATCAGGTCCACCCGCGCCCGCACCTGCAGACCGCGCAGCTTCATGCGCTGGAGCAGCACATCGGCGGTGGCCCGCGCCCGGGCGAGCGCATTGGGGCCGGCGACGGAGACCTCGCCCTCGCCCAGCCAGCTGCCCTCGAAACTCGCCGTCACCTTCAGTGTGTCGGGGCGCGGATGGCCGCGCAGGCCATGCACCGCCACACGATCCTTCCCCACCTGCTCGGCCGTGCAGCCGGTGATGTCGAGCACCACATCGGGCGTGATGTAATGCGCGGGGTCATGCAGTTCATAGAGAAGCTGCTCCTTTACCGTGCGCAGATCCACGAGGCCGCCAGTCTCCGCCGCCTTGGTGATGACAAGGCCGCCCTCGGCCGTCACTTCGGCGATCGGGAAGCCGATATTCGCGGGGTCCGGGATGTCCTTGAAGCCCGGGTCCCAGAAGACGCCGCCCGTCACCTGGCTGCCGCATTCCAGCAGGTGGCCGGCGGCCGCGCCCAGCGCCAGCTTCTCCCAGTCATCGGCGCGCCAGCCGAAGTGATACGCGAGCGGCGCGATGGCCAGGGCCGGGTCGCTGGTGCGGCCGGCGACAACCACGTCCGCGCCTTGCGCCAGCGCCTCCACCAGCGGCTCCGCGCCGATATAGGCATTGGCGGCGATGAGGTGCCAGGCGCCCATGTCGAGGCCCGCATCCGCCTCATGCACCGGCAATTGCCCGCCGGCGACGAGGCCCGTCACGTCATCCCCCTCGACGAGGGCGATGCGCAGATCCGGCATCCCCTGGGCGAGGGCCAGCTTCGCCACAGCGCGCGCGGCGGCGGGCGGATTGGCCGCGCCCCAATTGCCGAGCAGCGGGATGCCGTGCTGCTTCGCGGGTGCCAGGATGGGGTCCAGCAGCCGCTCCAGCATGGGCTCGTAGCCCGCCTCCGGGTCGCGGCGCTTCTCCAGATGGGCGAGTGCCACGGTGCGCTCGCCCAGCGTCTCGAAGAACATGGCCGAGGGCAGGCCACTGGCGATCAGGGTGCGCAGCACCGGCAGCGGCGCATCCACGCGATCGCCCGAGAAACCCGCGCCATTGCCGACGAGAAAGCGGTCCATTGTCATCTCCCTGGGGCGCCAGTCTTCGCCGGCCCGCGTCACCCGGCAAGGGCCGCGCGCAGCAATTCGCCGAGACGCGGCGCATCCCGCTCATGCAGGCTGATGGGGTTGATGGTGAGGATTCCCTCGGCCAGCAGCGCCGGGTTCACATGCACGGCGGGGCGACCCGCACGCAGCCGCGCCTCGATGGCGGGCGCATCGGGCACGCGCAGCCACAGCAGCGGCACCTCGCCCGACGCGCCTTCCTCGAATTCCAGGCCCGAGGCGGCGCGCACGGCGGCGAGCCGCGCCAGCCAGCGGGCGCGGCGCGTTGCGGCATCCTCTTCCGTGAAGCGGCGGAGTGCGACCAGCAGCCCCATCACCTCCTCCCGCCCCACCTTGCAGGAGCGGCCGATGCCGGTGCGCGGGAAGAAGGCGAGTTGCGAGAGCGCCGGGAACTCGGCCGGTGGGCGGAACTGCGCCGCAGGCAGGTCCAGGTCCAGCATCTGCGCCAGCGCCGAGGCCACCAGCGCCCCCTGCCCGGCCAGAATCCCCGAAGCCTGCGGCCCGCCGATCGCCTTGCCGCCGGAGAAGGCGACAAGGTCCGCGCCCTCCGCGATGAAGCGGCGGAGGTTCTCCGCAGGTGGCAATTGGGCCGCCGCATCCACGATCACGGGCACGCCCGCCGCCCGGGCCACGGCCACGATCCCGGGCAGCGGCGGCTGCGCATGGGGCTGCGCCACATGCAGGATGCCCGCCGTCAGCGGCGTGATGGCATCGGCGAATTCCGCGGCACTCGCGTCACGCACGCCGGCACCCGAGACGCGATCCGGGATGCCCACATCGACAAGCCGCCCGCCCGCCGTCTCGATCGCGCGGTCATACATGTTGCGCTGGCTGCGGGAGATCAGGAACTCGCAGCGCCCCTCCCGCGTCGCCGGCAGCCGGTTCATCGCCCCCGCATCCAGCCGCGCAAGGCAGGCGGCGGCGGCCAGCAGCAGGGCGGCCGAGGCGCCGGAGGTGACGAAACCCGCCTCCGCCCCCGTGGCGCGGGTGATCTCCCGGCAGGCGGCGGCCTGGAGGTCCAGGATGTCCACGCTCGCCGTCGCCGCCTCGCGCATGGCCCCGGCCACCTCATCGCTGAGGGGGCCCGCCGAAAGGCGCGTGTTGGTGCCATAGGCGTTGATGATCGGGGTGATGCCGAAGCGTTCGAAGATCATGCGGATCGCGTCCGGCGCACCGCATCCTGCCAGGCGGCGCGGCGCTCGGCGGCCTCGGCGCGGCTCATGTTCGGCTGGAAGCGCCGCTCCAGCCGCCAATGCGTCGGCGCCTCGCTGGGCGAGGGCAGCAGCCCGGCCTGGAGGCCGGCCAGATAGGCGGCCCCCAGCGCGGTGGTTTCCGTCACCACGGGCCGGTCCACCGGCGCGCCCAGCAGATCGGCCAGGAACTGCATGGTCCAGTCGCTCTTCGCCATGCCGCCATCCACACGCAGCACCGTCTCCTTCATCCCCGGCCAGTCGCGGCGCATCGCGTCCAGCAGGTCGTCCGTCTGCAGCGCCACCGCCTCCAGCGCGGCACGGCAGATCTCGGCGCGGCCGGAGGCGCGGGTCAGGCCCAGGATCGCACCGCGCGCCGCCGCATCCCACCAGGGCGCGCCGAGGCCGGTGAAGGCCGGCACCAGATGCACGCGCTCGGCCGGGTTGGCGCGCGCGGCCCAGCCATCCGCCTCGCTCGCCTGCTGGATGATGCCGAGCCCGTCGCGCAGCCATTGCACCGTGGCCCCGGCCATGAAGATCGAGCCCTCCAGCGCATAGGCGCGGCGGCCGCCCAGCTGCCAGGCCACGGTGGTGAGCAGCCGGTTGTTGGAGGGCACCGCCTCCTCCCCCGTCACCAGCAGGGCGAAGCAGCCCGTGCCATAGGTCGATTTCATCATGCCCGGCGCAAAGCAGGCCTGGCCGATGGTGGCCGCCTGCTGGTCGCCCGCCGCGCCGAGGATGGGGATGCTGCCCCCCAGCAGCCGCGTCTCACCCAGATGTGCAGCGCAATCGCGCACCTGCGGCAGGATCGCCATGGGCACGCGGAAGAGGTCGCACAGCTCGGCATCCCAGCTGCCGCGGTGGATGTCGAAGAGCATGGTGCGGGAGGCGTTGGTGGCGTCCGTCGCATGCACGCGTCCTTCCGTCAGGCGGAACAGGAGAAAACTCTCCACCGTGCCGAAGCAGAGCTCGCCCCGCTCTGCCGCTGCCCGCGCGCCCGGCGTGTGGTCCAGCAGCCAGGCGAGCTTGGTGGCGGAGAAATAGGGGTCGAGCAGCAGGCCGGTCCTCGCGCGGACCAGCGCCTCATGCCCTGCCGCCTTCAGCGCCTCGCAGGTCGCGGCCGTCCGCCTGTCC
Source organism: Sediminicoccus sp. BL-A-41-H5 (assembly GCF_050632405.1). Taxonomy (NCBI): domain Bacteria; kingdom Pseudomonadati; phylum Pseudomonadota; class Alphaproteobacteria; order Acetobacterales; family Roseomonadaceae; genus Sediminicoccus; species Sediminicoccus sp. BL-A-41-H5. The sequence continues at coordinate 1,173,911 of NZ_CP192601.1, forward strand.
TGCCAGACGATGGCGCGGCCGACGGCCCGGCCCGTGGCGCGCTCCCACAGCAGGGTCGTCTCGCGCTGGTTGGTGATGCCGATGCCGGCCACGTCCCGCAGCGGGCGGCCCGTCCTGGCCAGCGCCTCTCGCAGCACCGAAAGGCCATGCGCCGCGATGTCCTCCGGCTCATGCTCCACCCAGCCGGGGGCCGGGAAATGCTGAGGCAACTCCACCTGCGCGGTGGCGACCGGCGCCAGCGTCGCGTCGAAGGCGATGGCGCGGGTCGAGGTTGTGCCCTGGTCCAGGGCCAGCAGCAAGGACATGGCGGCGTCTCCCGATCTTGGGGTGCAGGAGAGGAAGGATTGCCCGAGGGGTCAACCGGGGTTTGACGTCATGGGACGCGCGCCCGACACTCATGCAAAGACAAGGACCCCGCCCCATGCCGCTCAATAACCGCATCGCCGCCATGGCACCCGAGATCGCCGAATGGCGCCAGACCATCCATGCGAATCCGGAACTCGGCTTCGAGGAGCACGCGACCAGCGCCCTGGTGGCCGAGAAGCTCGCCTCCTGGGGGATCGAGGTGCATCGCGGCATCGCGGGCACGGGCCTGGTCGGCGTGCTGCGGAACGGCAGTTCCGGCCGCTCCATCGGCCTGCGCGCCGACATGGACTGCCTGCCGATGACGGAGGAAACCGGCCTGCCGCATGCGAGCAAGACGCCCGGCAGGATGCATGCCTGCGGCCATGACGGGCACACAGCCATGCTGCTGGGCGCGGCCAAATACCTCGCCGAGACGCGCAATTTCGACGGCACCGTGAACTTCATCTTCCAGCCGGCCGAGGAAGGCCCGGGCGGCGGCCGCGTCATGGTCGAGGAGGGCCTGTTCGAGCGCTTCCCCTGCGACAGCGTCTACGGCATCCACAACGACCCCTCGCTGGCGCTGGGCGAGACGGCGATCGTCTCCGGCCCCATCCTCGCCTCGGCCGACACGGTCACCTTCAGGATCCGCGGCCTGGGCGGCCATGCGGCGCGGCCGCACATGGCGATCGACCCGGTGCTGATCGGCTCGCAACTGGTCGTCGCCTTGCAGGGCATCGTCTCCCGCCGGGTGGACCCGCTGGACAGCGCGGTGCTCAGCCTGTGCATGTTCCACGCCGGCAGCGCGTCCAACGTCATTCCCGAGACGGCCGAGATCAAGGGCACGATCCGCACGCTGAAGAAGGAAACGCGCGCCGCGATGGAGCGCCACATCAAGCGCATCGCGGCTTCGGTGGCCGAGGCTTTCGAGGCGGAGATCGCCGTCGAGTGGAAGTCGGGCTACCCGGTGACCGTGAACCATGAGCGCGAGACGGAACTGGCCGCCCAGGCCGCGGCGAAGGTCTTCGCGCCCGAGGGCATCATCCGCAAGCGCCCGCCCATCATGGGGGCCGAGGATTTCTCCTACATGCTGGAGAAGCGCCCGGGCGCCTTCGTGAAGCTTGGCCAGAAGGCGCCCGACGGGAAGGGCGGCGTGCCGGTGCATCACCCGAAATACGACTTCAACGACGATGCGGCGCCCTATGGCGTGGGCTTCTTCAGCGCCCTCGTCGAACAGGAACTGCCCCGGGGCTGAGCGCCCCGAGCCGAGGCCCGGCCCCGGCGGACTTCTCGTCTTGACGGCGTGAAGTCCACACAGCTACACGCAAGTCATCTCATGATGACCCTGCCACGACATGGCGCGCTTGGGCGCGAGGGCGTGCCATGTCCGCTGACAGGGTCGCGCCGCGGCGCGGCCAGGCCTGCGCCGCGATCCGGCAGGCCGGAGCTTCCCGGCCATGTCTGACCGGCTTCCCATCGTGGTGGACCTGGACCACACGCTGCTGCGCACCGACACTCTGGATGAGAGCTTCGTCCGCGCCCTCTTCCACCGCCCCGCGACCGCCGCCGCCGCCCTGCTGGCCCTGCCGCGCGGCCGGCTCGCGGTAAAATCCGCCCTGGCCGAGGGCGTGCCGCCCGAGGTCGCCGAACTGCCCGTGCGCGAGGATCTCCTCGAATGGCTGCGCGCCTGCGCCGCCGAGGGCCATGCGCTGCATCTCTGCACCGCCGCGCATCAATCGGTGGCCGATGCCGTGGCCGCGGAGTTGGGCCTCTTCGAGAGCGTGATCGGCTCTCGCGACCACAATCTGAAGGGCGAGGCGAAGGCCGCCGCCCTGGTGCAACTCTTCCCCCAGGGCTTCATCTATGCGGGCGACAGCCCGGCCGACCTCGCCGTCTGGCGCCATGCGTCGGGCATCGTGCTGGTCGGCGCCACCCCCGGCACCGCCGGGGCCGCGCGCCGGCTCGGCCCGCCCGTGGTCGCGGAATTCGCGGGTGAACCGGCCAACTGGCGCGACTGGCTGCGCGCCGGTCGGCTCCACCATGCGTCCAAGAACCTGATGGTCTTCGTGCCGCTCATCCTTGGCCAGGGCTGGCGCGACATGGCGCAGGTGATGGAGGCGCTGCTCGCCTTCGCCCTGCTGCTGCTGCTCACCTCCTCGACCTACCTGCTGAACGACCTCTCGGACCTGCGCGCCGACCGCGCCCATTGGTCCAAGCGCCACCGCCCGATCGCGGGGGCGCGCATCCCGATCCGCACGGCGCTCCTGGCCGGGGTGGGCGGCGTGCTGGTCGCGCTGCTGGCGGGGCTTCTCGTCTCCGTGCCGCTCTTCCTGGGCCTTGCCGCCTACCTGGCGCTGACGCTCGCCTATTCCCTCGGGCTGAAGCGCGTGCCGTTGCTGGACACGCTGATCATCGCGCTGCTCTTCGGCCTTCGCATCCTGGTGGGCGTCGCCGCCCTCGGCCAGCCGGTCTCGGGCTACCTGATGACCTTCGCGCTTTTCTTCTTCTTCTCGCTCGCCACCGCGAAGCGCCACACCGAGATCCTGCGCGCGGGGCCCGAGGGGGCCGCGGCACTCGCCGCGCGCGGGTACCGCCCGGCCGATGGGGAGCTGACGCTGGTGGCAGGCGTCGCCGCGGCGCTGGGCTCGCTCATCATCCTCGTGCTCTACCTGATGCATGATGCCTTTCTGCGTGTTCCCTATGCCGACCCCTGGTGGCTCTGGGCGCAACCGCTGCTGATCGCCATCTGGATGGGGCGCATCTGGCTGCTCTCCCATCGCGGCGAGATGCTGGACGACCCGGTGAGCTTCGCCATCCGCGACCGGACGAGCTGGGGCCTGGGTGTCACGGTCGGAATCACCTATCTGCTTGCGCTATGAGCACGGCGCGCGGCCTCGAAACATCGGCGCTGACCAGCTGGGGCCGCACCCTCCGCGCGCCGCAGCTCGCCTTCACGCCGTCCTGGCGGGATGAGCTGCCGGCCACGCTCCGCGCGGCGGTGGCGGCGCGGCCGGCGCATGGCGTGCTGCCCATGGGGCTGCGCCGCTCCTATGGCGACAGCGGGCTGAACCCCGAAGGCGCAGTGCTGCTGACGGCCGCGCTGGACCGCGCCATCGCATTCGACCCCGCCACGCGCCTCCTCCGGGCCGAGGCGGGGCTCAGCCTCGCCGCAATCCTGGCCTGGATGGTGCCGCGTGGCTTCTTCCTCCCGGTCACGCCCGGCACGCGCCATGTCACGCTGGGCGGCGCCATCGCGAATGACGTGCATGGCAAGAACCACCATGGCGCGGGCAGCTTCGGCCGCTGGGTGCGCGCCATGGGCCTGTTGCGCTCGGACGGCACCGAGCGGGAGCTGCGGCCCGGCGATCCGCTCTTCGCCGCCACCGTGGGCGGCCTCGGCCTCACCGGCCTGATCACCTGGGTGGAGCTGGAGCTGCTGCCCATCGCCAGCTCCCTGATGGAGGTGGAGGACGAGGTCTTCGAGGATCTCGACGGCTTCTTCCGCCTGGCCGAAGCCTCCGCCGGATGGGACTACACGGTTGCCTGGGTGGATTGCCTGGCGAAGGGCGCGGCGCTCGGGCGCGGCATCTTCTCGCGCGGGCGGCATGCGGGGGCGGGCGGCCTCTCCGCCTTGGAACCGCCCAAGCTGCTCCGCATGCCGATGGACGCGCCGGGCTTCGCGCTCAACCGGCTGACGCTCGGCGCCTTCAACGCGCTCTACCTGGCCATGGGGCGGCGGCGTTCCGGCCGGCCGCGGCAGGTGCCCTACCTGCCCTTCTTCTATCCGCTGGACGGCATCGCCGCGTGGAACCGCCTCTATGGCAAGCGTGGCTTCTTCCAGTACCAGAGCGTGGTGCCGCCCGCCGCCCAGCGCGAGGCGACGCGCGCCATGCTCCGCGCCATCGCCGAAGCCGGTGAGGGCTCCTTCCTCGCCGTGCTCAAGACCTTCGGCCCCCTGCCCTCGCCCGGCCTGCTCTCCTTCCCGATGGAGGGCAGCACGCTGGCGCTGGATTTCGCCCATCGCGGCGCGCCGACGCTCGCCCTGCTGGCGCGGCTCGACGCCATCGTGCGCGAGGCCGGCGGCCGCCTCTACCCCGCCAAGGATGGCCGCATGCCGGCTGCCATGTTCCAAGCCGGATACCCCGCCTGGGAAGGATTCCAAGAGCACATGGACCCGCATTTCTCCTCGGCCTTCTGGCGCCGGGTGTCGCAGCCATGACGCGGCGCATCCTCATCCTGGGCGGCACCTCGGGCATCGCCGTCGCGACCGCGCGGCTCTATGCCGCCGAGGGCGCCGTCATCGGCCTCGCCGGGCGGGATGCCGCGCGGCTGGAGGCGGTGGCGGCGGATCTGCTGGCGCGTGGCGCCGCCGCCGCCCCCCTCTTCATGCTCGACCTCGCGGCCGAGAGCGATCCCGCCGCCCGCCTCGCCGAGATGCGCGACGCGCTGGGCGGGCTGGACGATGTGCTGCTCGCCTACGGCCTGATGGGCCCGCAGGCCGGGGATGAGCGCGACCCGGCCACGGCGCGGCGCACGCTGGATGTGAACTTCACCTCCGCCGCCCTCTGGGCGCTCGCCGCCGCCGCGCTGATCGAAGCGCAGGGGCGTGGCAGCCTGGTCGTGCTGGGCTCCGTCGCCGGCGATCGCGGACGGCGCAAGAACTTCGTCTATGGCGCGGCCAAGGCCGGCATCGCGGCGCTGATGGAGGGCATCGCGCATCGCTTCGGCCGCCCCGGCGCGCCGCCCGGAATCCGCGCCGTGCTGGTGAAGCCGGGCCCAACCCGCACCGCCATGACGGCCGGCATGGACCGCACGGGCGGCAGCTGGGCCGAGCCGGAGGAGGTGGCGCGCATCATCCGCCGCGCGGCCGACAAGGGCGGGCCCATCGTCTATGCGCCCGGGCGCTGGCGGCTGATCATGCTCATCATCCGCCACCTGCCCGCCCGCATCTTCAACAGGCTCGACATCTGAATGAGCCAGCGCATCATCATCACAGGCGCGGCCGGCCTGGTCGGGCAGAACCTGGTCGCGCGGCTCATCGAGACGCCGGGGCTCACGCTCGTCGGCATGGACAAGCACCCGGCCAACACCGCCATCCTGCGCCGCCTGCATCCGGGGATGGAGGTGATCGAGGCCGATCTCTCGCAACCCGGCCCCTGGGAGGCAGCCTTCGCCGGCGCCGATGCCGTCGTGGTCAACCAGGCGCAGATCGGCGGCCTGGACCGCGCCGAATACATCGCCAACAACGTGGCCGCGACCGAGCGCGTGCTGGAGGCCATGGCCCGTGCCCAGGTGCCCTACATGGTCGGCATCTCCTCCTCCGTCGTGAATTCCCGCGCGCAGGATCTCTATGTCGAGACCAAGACGCTGCAGGAAAAGCTCTACCTCGGGAGCGGCATCCCCTGCGCCGTGCTGCGGCCGACCCTGATGTTCGGCTGGTTCGACCGCAAGCATCTGGGCTGGCTGCGCCGCTTCATGGACCGCACGCCGGTCTTCCCCATCCCCGGCCGCGGCGACTACCTGCGCCAGCCGCTCTACGCCGACGACTTCTGCGCGGTGATCGAAAGCTGCCTCATGCACCAGCATGGCGGCACGCATGACATCTCGGGCCTCGAGACCATCACCTATGGCGAGCTGATCCGCATGATCCACCGGATCGTGAAGCCGCACGCGCGCATCGTGAACATCCCCTATTCGGCCTTCTGGGCGCTGCTCTGGCTCTACGCCAAGTTCGACCGCAACCCTCCCTTCACCGTGAAGCAGCTGGAGGCGCTGGTCATCCCCGAAACCTTCCCCGTCACCGACTGGCCGGCGGAGTTCGGCGTGACGCCGACACGGCTCGAGGCCGCGCTGCGCCGCACCTTCACCGATCCGCGCTACCGCGACGTGGTCCTGGAGTTCTGAGCATGCCCAGCATCGTCATCCTCGGCGCCGGCGCCATGGGCCTTGCCGCGGCACAGCGCGCCGCGACGCTCGGCGCCGATGTCGAGCTGATCGAGGCCGATCGCGAACCGGGCGGCATGGCGGCGCATCTCGATCTCGGCGGCGTCTCGATCGAGCGTTTCTACCATTTCGTCTGCAAGAGCGACGAACCCACCTTCTCCCTGCTGCGCGAACTGGGCCTCGGCGACGCGATGCGCTGGGTGCCGACCTCCATGGCCTATTTCATGCGCGGCGGGCTGCATCGCTGGGGCGATCCCGTCTCGCTGCTGCGCTTCCCGCATCTCTCCTGGGCGGCGAAGTTCCGCACCGGGCTGCAGATGTTCCTAACCACGAAGCAGAACGACTTCTCCGCCATCGAGCGGCTGACCGCGCGGCAATGGATCGAGGCGGGCTCGGGCCGCGAGGTCTACGACACGCTCTGGAAGCGCCTCATGGCGCTGAAATTCTACGAGCATGCGGACCATGTCTCCGCCTCCTGGATCGCGACGCGCGTGCGGCGCATCGGCCGCTCCCGCCGCTCCATCTTCCAGGAGGAGCTGGGCCATATCGAGGGCGGCTCGCAGACGCTCGTGGATGCGCTGATGGCCGACATCACGGGCAAGGGCGGCCGCGTGGCGCTGGGCGAACCCGCCGCCCAGGTGCTGACCGAGGCGGGCCGCGTCACCGGCGTGCGCACCGCCGCGGGGCGCGAGGTGCCGGCCGATCACGTCATCTCCACAGTGCCCACCCCCCTCATCCCGCGCCTGGTGCCGGACCTGCCCGAGGCGCTCCGCGCGCAATACGCGGCCATCGAGAACATCGGCGTCTGCTGCGTGCTGCTGCGCCTCAAGCGCCGCGTCACACCGCATTTCTGGGTGAACATCGTCGAGGACGACATCCCCATCCCCGGCATCATCGAGTTCAGCAACCTCCGCCCCGCGGCTGGCGAGGACGCGATCGTCTACGTCCCCTACTACATGCCGGTGACGCAGCCGCGCTGGGGCTGGAGCGACGAGGAGCTCATCGCGGAATCGCTCGCCTGCATCGCCCGCGTGAACCCGGCGGTCACGCGCGCTGACCTGGTGGAGGCGCGGGTCGGCCGCTTGCGCCACGCCCAGCCGGTCTGCGGCCCGAATTTCCTGGACACGCTGCCGCCCGTGCAGACGCCCATCTTCGGCCTGCAGATCGCCGACACCTGCTACTACTACCCAGAGGATCGCGGCATCGCGGAGAGCATCCGCCTCGGCCGCCGCATGGCCGAGGACGCATGCAACTGACACCCGAACTGCTCCGCTTCGTCCTCTCGGGCGGCGCGGCGGCGGCCGCCAATGTGCTCGCGCGCATCCTGTTCAGCCAGGTGATGCCGTACTCGCCCGCGATCATCCTGGCCTATGGCGTGGGCATGCTCACCGCCTATCTGCTGATGCGTCGCTTCGTCTTCGAGCGATCCGGCCGCGGCACGCGGGAGGAGGCGGGGCGGTTCATCCTGGTCAATGCGGTGGCCGCCGCCCAGGTCTGGGCGGTGTCCATCCTGCTGGCGCGCTGGCTGCTGCCCGCGCTGGGCTGGTCCTGGCAGGCCGAGACGCTGGCGCATATGGCGGGTGTCGGCAGCACCGTGCTGACCAGCTACGCGATGCACAAGGCCTTCACCTTCCGGCGCAAGGGCGACGCATGAACGCGCTCCGCCAACTCGTCCCCCGCCTGCTGCGCGACGGCTGGACGCTGCCCGCGCTGGCCCTTTCGGCGGCCGCGCTGGCCGGCGCCGCGCTCTCCCTTATCCTGGTGCTGCGCGGGATCTGGCTTTCGCACACCGCCATGCCCTTCATGGACCAGCTCGACTACACGACGGCCGGGATTCTCCGGGACTCGCTGTTCCATCGCCACAACGAGCACCTGATCTTCCTGCCCAAGCTCGGCTTCCTGCTGGATCTCAGGCTCGGCGGCGGCAATGCCGTGAACATCGGCACGATCCTGCTGATCCAGCTGGGTCACGCCCTGCTGCTCGGCTGGATGGTCACCGCGGGCAATCGCGAGTGGCGCCGGCCGGATGTGGTGGCCTTCGGCCTCGCGCTCTGCGCCTGCTTCTCCAGCCTGCAATACGAGAACCTCGCCTGGGGCTTCCAGACGCAGTTCGTGGGCGTCTACGCGCTGGCGACAGCCTGTTTCGCCGTCGTCTTCCTGGGCGGCACCGGCCTCGCCGCCACGCTCGCCGCCTGCCTGCTGGGCGCGGCCGCCACGCTGACCATGGCCAATGGCGTCTTCGTCCTGCCCATCGCCGCCGCCCTCGCGCTGCTGGCCGGGCGGCCCTGGCGCCAGGTCGCGGCCTATGCGGCGGTGAGCGCCCTGCTGCTCGGGGTCTTCATCGCGGGCCATGTCTCGCCGGAGCATCACAGCTCGCCCCTCGATGCCCTGCGCGTGCCCTGGCGGGTCGCGACCTATATGGCGGTGTTCCTCGGCCGGCCACTCGCCGAGATGCTGCGCCACCCGATCACGGCCGATGGCGGGGGCCTCCTATCCTCCATCGTGATCGGCGGCGCGGGGATGCTGCTGGCCGCCGGGCTCGGCCTGCGGGCGCTGCTGTGGCGGCGCGCGCTGAGCCCCGTGGAATTCGCGCTGCTGGCGGGCCTCGCCTTCATCCTCGCCTCGGCGGGCGTCACGGCGGCGGGGCGGCACGGCTTCGGCTACATCCAGGCCACCAGCCCACGCTACGGCACGCCCGCGCTGCTCTTCTGGTGCCTGCTGCTGCTCTCCTTCCAAGTGATCCTGCATCGGCGCGGGAAGCTCCCCGCACTCGCCGCCTCCGCCGCCCTGGTGGCGGCGGCGGCGGCGCTGACGTTGCAGCAGCCGCGCTCCCTCCTCGCGCTCGAGCATTTCGTCGCGGCGCGCTACCCGGCCGAGACGGCGCTGCTCCTCGGCGTGCGGGATGATGACGCCTTCCGCGCCGTCTATCCGCTGCCCGAGGCGGTGGAGCCCGGCATGCGGGGCCTGCGCGAGCGGAACCTCTCCATCCATGCGGGCCGCGAAGGGGAGTGGCTGGGGCGCCCCATCGGGTCGCTCTTCCGCCTCTTGCCGGAAGGGCGTTGCCTCGGCGTCTTCGACCGCGCCAGGCTGCAAGGCGCCGCCCCCGCGCCCTTCGCCACGGTGAGCGGCTGGGCCTGGGACGGCGGGCGCCGCACCCGGCTCGGCCGCATCCTGCTGGTGAATGATGCGGGCGCGGTCGTGGGCTTCGCACGCGGCCCGCTGCGCCGGCTGGATGTGCCAAGGGCCACGGGCGGCGCCGTGCCGGACACGCGCGTGGGCTGGACCGGCCATGCGCTGGCCGGCCCGGGGGCGACGCTGCGCGCCTATGGCCTGGCCGAGCCCGGCGCGGCCTGCCCCCTGCCCGGCGCCGTCACGCTGGCGGAGTGAGGCCCGCCCTCAGTTCTGGAGCGTGATGTTCTTGGCCCGCACCACCTCGCTCCAGCGCGCGAGGTCGCTCTCCATCACGGCGCGGAGTGCCGCGCCATCACCCGCGACCGGCGTGCCGCCCTGCTGCACGAAGCGGTCGCGCAGCTCGGGCGAGGCCAGCACCTTGCCGATCTCCTCCTGGATGCGGGCGACCAGCGCGGGTTCCATGCCGCGCGGACCGAGCAGGCCGTACCAGAAGGAATAGCTGAAGTTGATGCCGAGCTCGCGCGCTGTCGGCACATCCGGCAGCGCGGGAATGCGCCCGCCCTGGGTGCCGATGGCGATCGCCCGCGCCCGCCCGTCGCGGATGGCGCCCAGCACCGTCGGCGGCGCGGCGATGAGCAGCCCGATGCGCCCGGCGAGCAGATCGGTGAAGGCCGGGCCCATGCCGCGATAGGGCACATGCGTCAGCCGGATGCCGGCGATGTCCTGCAGGTATTCGGTGTACAGATGCGGCGAGGAACCGGCACCCATCGAGCCATAGAAATTCGCATCCGCCGGCTGGCCGCGGGCGGCCTCCACAAAGTCGCGCAGCGAACGCACCGGCGAACTGGCCGGCACCACGAAGACGGTCGGGTAGTCCACCAGCAGCGAGATCGGCGTGAAATCCGCCATGATGTCGAAGCCGAGATTGGCGTGCAGCGGCGGCGCGGTGGCGAGCGAATTGTCTGTCAGCAGCAGGGCCGTGCCGTCATTGGGCGAGCGCACCGCCGCCGTCCAGCCCACCACGCCGCCGCCGCCCGTGCGGTTCTCGACGACGAAATTGGCCCCCGTCTGCTCGCCCAGGCGCTGCGCCACGACGCGCGCCACGAAATCGGTCGTCCCACCGGGCGGATAGGTGATGATGATGCGCACCTGCCGGCCGCCCGGCCAGGCGGCGGGGGATTGCGCGAGGGCCGGTGCGGCAAGGCCGGCGCCCGAGGCGATCAACAGGTTGCGGCGCTTCATCTTGTGTTTCCTCCCGGTGGCGGCCCCTGTTGCGGAGCAGATCCAGCACATGGGCTCACCTTGCGCCGAAGAGCCGGCCAGAGGCGAGACGCGCGCCCTCGGCCATGCTGCGCAGCTTGGCCCAGACGACATCGGCCGCGACGCGGCCGCGCCCGGCCGAGGTGTCGAAGCCGCAATCGGTGCCGGCCATGAGGCGCGACGGATCGCCGATGCTCTCCGCGATGCGCTCCAGCCGCTCGGCCACCACCTCCGGGTGTTCGACGAAATGGGTGAGCGTGTCGATCACGCCGGCGACCAGGATCTGGTCGTCCGCCAGCGGCAGGCGGCGGAAGACGCGGTGCTCATGCGCGTGGCGGGGATTCGCGAAGGGCAGCACGAAGCCACCCACCTCGGCCTGGCGGATGACGGGCCAGATGTCCTCGAAGGGCACGTCTCTGTCATGCGGCGCCTCGTAATTGCCCCAGCAGACATGCATGCGGATGCGCGCGCGGGGCAGCCCCGCGATGGCGCGGTTGATGGCGGCGACGACGCGTTCGGAGAAGGCGAGAAAGTCGGAGAGCGGCCTGTCCTGCCAGGCACCGTGGCGTTCCAGCGCGAGGTCGGGGCAATCAATCTGCAAGGTGAAGCCGGCATCCAGGATGGCGCGATATTCCGCCCCCAGCGCGGTGGCCAGCGCCTCCAGATAGGCGTCATCCGTCGCGTAATGCTGGTTCTGCACGATGGCGGCGAGGATGCCGGGCGATGGCGCGGCCATGAAGCCCTCCGCATCACCAAGGGCCGTGCGGAACTGGGCGCATTCGGCCGCCATCGCCGCCTCGCCGATGTAGCGCACGGGGCCGATGGCCGCGGGCAGGTTGGTGGTGACGCTGGCGGCTTCGCGGCCCGCCATGCTGGCCTGCAGTTCGGCCTTGAACTCCGGATAGGCCTCGATGTCCTGGAAGCCGCCGCGCGAGCTGGAACCACCCAGGCCCGTCAGCCGGTCTCGCAGGTAGAGCACGAAGGATTCGCGCCCCTGCTCGCCGTCATTGGGAATGTCGATGCCGGCTTCGCGCTGCTTGGGCACGATGCCGGCGACGGCGGCGGCCGCGGCGGCGGCGACCTCGGCCGCGTCCACCGCCTCGCCGCGCGCGCGGCGCGCGTGCAGGCGCGTCAGGGCGCGCGGGCGCGGCAGGCTGCCGGTGTGGGTCGTGCGGATGCGCGCGGGGTCGGTCGTGCGGATGCGCGCGGGGTCGGTCGTGCGGATGCGCGCGGTAGATGCCGTGCGGATGCTGCGCGCGGTGGGCGGCATGGGCGCTCCCAGACTTGTTCTTTTTTGGGGCGGGGCCGAAACCCCGCCCGACATCACACTCAGTGCGAGCCGGCGAAGGCCAGCATCATCGCATAGACCTCGCGCGTGACGCTGGAGAGCGTGCGGCCCAGTTCCTCAAGGTCAGCCACCTGGTCCACGCGCTTGGCGAATTTCTCCTGCTCGGGCGCGGTCAGGATGAAGGGGATGATGCCGGTGGAACGCGCCAGGCCGATCATCAGCGAATCATGCGGCTCGGGGATCTCATTGCTCAGCAGCACGGCGCGCAGGCGGGCGCGCACCTCCATCACATCCAGCTCGCCCTCGGCGGCCTTGGGGTAGCGGCGGTCCGGGAAGACCCAGAGGAAGCGGCCCTCCTCCTTCCGCAGCACGCCCTTGGCGACGAGATTCTCCAGCAGCTGCGAGCGGAAGCGGTCCGTCTTGCGGCCGATCTCGACGATCCAGTGGCGGCTGTCGCGCTGGCCGGGCGTGGTCGCGATCATGGTCAGCGCCGCGTCCAGCACCGGGTCGCCCGAGGGCTTGGTGCTGGTGACCATCAGCTTCTCGAGGTCGGTATCAATGCTGCCATTCAGCGAAAGCTGCATGAGGATGGCGGTGGCGATGGCGTAGTCGCCGGCGGGCGCGGGCAGGCCGATGGGCCGGCCTGTCTTGTCGTCGAGGAGGAGGAGGATGATCTCCTCGGGCATGGTGAGCTGCATGGGCGGGGCCTCCGATCGGTTGCCGCGATGTTGTTCGCAGCCGCTTCGTCTGTCCAGGGCAACCGCTGGCACATGAATTGCTGGCAATGCGGCAGGGCCGGGCGTTCCGGCCCCTCGAATCCTCTCAGGCGAAAGGCAGTCTGCCCATGGATATCGGCGTCTTCATCCCCATCAACAACAATGGCTGGCTGATTTCGGAAAACGCACCGCAATACATGCCGAGCTTCGAGCTCAACAAGACGGTGGTGCAGAAGGCCGAGGGCTACGGCCTCGATTTCGCGCTTTCGATGATCAAGCTGCACGGCTTCGGCGGCAAGACGGAGTTCTGGGACCACGGCCTCGAGAGCTTCACCTTGATGGCGGGCCTCGCCGCCGTCACCAGCAAGATCAAGCTCTTCGCCTCCACCGCCGTGCTCACCATCCCGCCCGCGATCGTCGCGCGCATGACCTCCACGATTGACAGCATCTCGGGCGGGCGCTTCGGCATCAACATCGTCTCGGGCTGGCACAAGGTGGAATACAGCCAGATGGGCCTGTGGCCGGGCGATGCGCATTTCGGCAAGCGCTACGACTACAGCACCGAATATGTGCAGATCCTGAAGGAGCTCTGGGAGACGGGCGAGAGCGACTTCAAGGGCGACTATTTCAAGATGGACAAGTGCAAGCTGAGCCCCCGCCCGAGCAAGCCGGTGAAGATCGTCAGCGCGGGGCAGTCCGACCGCGGCATGGAGTTCGGCGCCACGTACTGCGACTATAACTTCTGCCTGGGCGAGGGCGTGAACGAGCCGACGAAATCCGCCTCCGTCCCCGCCCGTGTGCTGGAGCATGCGAAGAAGACGGGCCGCGACGTCGGCGCCTACATGCTCTTCATGGTGATCTCGGACGAGACGGATGCGGCCGCCATGGCCAAGTGGGACAGCTACGAGAAGGGTGCGGACCGCGCCGCACTCGCGCATCTGCTGGGCCATGCGGCGCAGGACGTGAACACGCAGGACACCTCGATGGCGGCGGTGGTGCAGCGCAACCCCTCCCCCATCAACTTCAACATGGGCACCATCGTGGGCAGCTATGCCTCCTGCGCGCGCATGCTGGATGAAGTGGCGGCGATGCCCGGCGTGGCCGGGATCATGCTCTGCTTCGACGACTTCATCAAAGGCATGGATGACTTCGGCCAGAAGATCCAGCCGCTGATGAAGTGCCGGCAGGACCGCATGCCGCTGGCGGCGTAAGGCGGGACGAAAAGAGGGCGGCCCGTCGCCGGGCCGCCCTCTCGGAGGCGATGGAGGGGCGGGGCGCAGAAGCGCCCCGCCCCTTTCGTTGGAGACTGATCGTCCCTGGCGGCATCGCCAGGGACGTGCATCAGCCTCGCAGCAAGCTTCAGGCCGCGGCCTGGATGTTGTAGCGCTGCGCCACCTGGCGCGCGGCGGCCAGTTCGGTCGTGATGATGTTCACGAAATCCGCGCCCGTCGGCAGCGTCGCGCGCGGCATGGTCTGCAGTTCGGTCGTGCGCGTCACGATGGTGGGCGAACGCATGATGCCCGGCATCTCGCGGATGATGCGCTCGGCGATCGGCGCGGGCAGGTTCTTCGGGCCCGAGATGCCGACCCACTGGGTCTGCACCAGGGCGGGGAAGCCCAGCTCCACGAAGGTCGGCACGTTCGGGAAGGCGGTGAGGCGTTGCGGCGTCGAGATGGCCAGCGCGCGCAGCGTGCCGTTCTGCATCGCCTCCACATTGGTCGTGATCGGGTCGATCAGGCTCTCGATGTGGCCGCCCAGGAGATCGCGCATGGCGGGCGCGGAGCCGGCATAGGGTGCGTGGTCGAGCTGCGTGAGGTTCGCCTGCCCGGCCAGCATGGCGCCCAGCATGTGCGGCGCCGAGCCGATGCCCGAGGAGCCATAGCGCGTGGGCCGCGTGCGCGCCGCCTGGAGATAGTCCTGCATGGTGCGGATCGGGCTGTCGCCGCGCACCAGCAGCACGGAGGGCGCCTCGACCAGATGGGCCAGATGCGTGAAGTCGTTGATCGGGTCGAAGGGCAGGCGCGGCAGGGTGGCGGCCGAATAGACCATCACCGAGGCATGCGTCATGAGGAAGGTGTAGCCATCGGCCGGCTGCTTCGCGACGTAGTCGGTGCCGATGACGCCGCCCGCGCCCGCCCGGTTCTCGACCAGCACGTTCTGGCCGATGGCCGCCGAAAGCTGCGGGGCGACGAGGCGGGTGATGGTGTCCACCAGGCCCCCCGGCGGGAACTGCGCGACCAGGCGCACCGGGGCGCGGGTCGGCCAGGCGCCGGATTGCGCGCTGGCGATGGCGGGCGCGGCCAGCAGGCCGGCGGTGGCGCCCAAGAGTTGGCGGCGATGCATCATCTGTAATCTCTCCGTCAGGCTCCCGCCGCGATATTGCACAAAAATCATGCAGTCAGGCGGTGGTGAGCGGTTCCAGGAGAGGGTTACGCAAGCGGCATGCCGCGGCCGGTGCCTCAGCCGACCTTCACGATCCCGGGCGGTCGCCAGGCGCCGCGCCCGATGGGAAGGAGCGAGGGCGTCTCGGTCTTCGGCCAGTACAGGCGCATGACGAGGTAGATCGGCCCATTGGGCGCGGGCAGCCAATTCGCGCGCAGCGCCTCGCCGGGGTCATCCTTCTGGACATGGATGGTCACCCCGCCATCCGGGTTGCGCCGCATGCCCTGGAGCATGGGCGAATTGATCAGGTAGCGGTCAATCGGGTTCTGCACGAGCAGCTGGTTGCCGCCGTGATACATCGTCACCGACCAGAAGGCGTTCACCGGCGGCAGCTGGTTCGGCCCGAAGGTCAGGGTGTAGCGGCCGGTGCTGCCGTCCAGCGCCTCGCCCATCGCCGTGGTGCGGGTGAAGGGATAGGTCGCCTCCTCCGTCGTGTTCCCGTAGATGCCGGCCTTGGCGGCCACGGCGCGCAGCATCCAGTCCCCGTTGTAGCCCTCCAGGCTGCCGGGGATGGGCGTCACGCGCCAGCCATTCATGGCGGCGCCGGCGGCAGCCACCGCGGCTTCCACCTTGCGATTGCCCTCGAAGGCGGCGCCCAGCAGCTCGACCCGGTCCAGGAAGGAATGCGGCATGGCGGTGCCGCGGCCATCAATGCCGATCGTCGCCATCCGCGCGCGGATGGCCGCCTCGTTCGGCTGGGCCGCGTTGAACTGCAGGGCGAAGGACAGGTAGTCGAAGAAATGGTGCTTCGCGAGGTCCGCCGAGACGCGCGGCCAGCGGATCTCATGTGCCGGCGGCGGCGCGGCCTGCCTCAGGAAGGTGGAGAGCGGCTCCACCCGGTAGCCGCGCTGCACCGCCACGACGTTCGGCATGTCGGTCGGGCCGAAGAGCTGCGTGCGGAAGATGGTCAGCGCGAACTGCGTGGTGGAGCGGATCACGCCCTTGATGCCGGGCGGCGTGGCGCCCTGCCAGCCCGGCCCGGCGATGATCCAGGACCCTGCCTCCTGCCCCGTGCTGCGGCTGCCGACATAGCCGGCATTGTAGGTGTTGCCGTCGCAGACCTGGACCGAGAAATAGCGCCCCGCCGGGACGTCGGGCACCGAGATGACCACCGGCTCCGCCCGCAGGTCGAGCCAGGACATCGAATAGGGTGTGTCGCTGTTCGGCGTGGGCACCGCCGTGTCCCGCCAGGTGAAGACCTGCGCGTCGTTCCAGATCTGGTTGAACGGCGCCTTGAACTGACCGCTGTTCCGGTCGATCGCGAATTCGTACATCACCGTGTAGTTCATCACGATGGGCAGGCCGAAGACGAAGGCCTGCTCGGCCGCTTCGAAACTGCCGATGATGCCGGGCCGGCCTTGGGCCATGGCGAGATGGGGCCGCGCGAGAAGCCCGCCGGCCGCGGCCGCCCCGAACAAGCTGCGCTTGCTGATCATTCAGGTGCCCGCCTTTTGCGTTGCCTTCCCTGGCATCTTCCGCCCCGGGGAAGGCTGCGGTCAAGCGGATCGCAACCGGTAGAGATAGAGGTCCCCAACCGTCTCGGCGACCGAACGGTTCAGCGCCTCGATGCGGTTCAAAAGCTGGATCCGCTCCTGCCGCGCCGCCAGCAGCGCGGGCGGCAGCAGCAGGGGCAGCAGCGCGGTGGCGCGGGCCAGGCCCGCCAGCAGCGCCTCGCGCGGCTCGGGGATGTCATCCGTCTCGATGCTGCGGAGCAGGCGCGCGCGCACTTCGCGCGGCTCCGGCCGGTCCTCGGGCTTCAGGTAGCGTCGTTCGGGAAAGACCAGGAGGACGCGGCCCTCCACCTGCTTCAGCAGGCCGCGCGCGATGAGCGCCGAGAGCACCCGCGGGCGCAGCCCCGTCTCCTCCCGCGCCAGGAGCATCAGCGCGCCACGCGAATCGGGCGCGCTGCGCAGCAGCGGCAGGCCGGCATCCAGCACCGGGTCGCCCGTCGGGCTGTCATCCAGCACCTCCAGCCGGTGCAGGTCCGTGTCCACGCGCCCGGCCAGGGCGAGCTCCATCATCACCGCGCCCGCCAGCGCGATGGAAGCGGCGATGCCCTGCCGGCCGATGCTGCGCCCCGTCTCGTCATCGAAGGTGAGGAGGACGATCTCCTCCGGCAGGGACAGCGGTGTCATTTGCGCCTCCGATTCAGTCCTGCGGGCCTGCGGCCCCCCGGCCATCGGGGCGGATCACTCCGCCACCGCCGCCGACCAGGGGGACATGGTGTCCGTCACGCCCACACGCATGCCCGCCTTCTGCTGGATCATGTTGGGGCAGGCGAAGTTCACCGGCATCACCGCATGCTCCACCACCTCCACGGGCGCATCGGCGGCCAGCGCGGCGATCACCGCATCGCCCAGGCGGCGGTCGGCGGTGACGCCCTCGGGCCCGCTGACATCCAGGCGCGGGTGGTGCGAGGCGGCCTCGGCCTCCATCGCGAAATCCAGCGCGTAGGAAAAGACCTGGAACACCGCCGCCATGATGCGCCGCCCGCCCGATGCGCCACCCGCGAATTCCGGCATGCCCTTCGCGTCCAGCGCGATCACCGGGCACATGTTGCAGAGAGGCCGCTTGCCGGGCGCGATGGCGTTCGCACTGCCTGGCGTCGGGTCGAACCACATCACGCCATTGTTCATCAGCACGCCCGTCCCCGGGAGGACCATGCGCGAGCCCATGGAGGAAAGCAGCGTGGTCGTCATCGCGATCATCATGCCGTCGCGATCCGCCACGGTGAGATGAGTCGTGCAGCTATCCGCCCCCTTCGGCTCGGCATCGCCGAGGCCCGCCAGGCGTTCCGCATAGGCGGCACGGAGCGAGCGGGCGAGATGGGCGTACCAGGCGGCATCGGGAATCGCCGCATAGGGGGCGCTCTCCATCAGCTCCATGAGGCGCGAGAGGGTGGGGGCGGCGGTCAGGCCGTTCGCCAGCATCCAGCTGCGGCCGCGGAATTTCCGCTCCAGCGCGGGGCGCACCACGGCGGCGCAGGCGGCGAGGTCCTCCGCGGTGACGAAGCCGCCCATCGCCTTCATGTCGGCCGCGATCGAGGCCGCGACATCGCCCGTGTAGAAATCCGCGAGGCCCGCATGCTGCAGCCGCTCCAGCGTGTCGGCCAGCTTCCCCTGCCGGAAGAAGCCCGGCGTGCCCTGGTAGGGCGGCACGGGCGGCAGGCCGTTCGGCAGGTAGATGCGGGCGCTCTCGTCATACATCCGCAGCACCGAGGCGCTGTTGGCCACCTTCAGCGTGGTGAACCAGTCCTGGCTCAACCCGCGCTTCGCCAACGCCACGGCCGGCGCCATCACATCCTTGATCGGCATGCGGCCATGCCGCCGGTGCAGCTCGGCATAACCCGCGACGGCCGAGGGAATCAGCGCCGATTTGGGGCCATGGATGTTCACGTCGCCCACCACCTCGGGCCAGGCGAAGAGGTCGTTCTTCAGCTTGCCGGTGAGCGGATAGGCGGAGGGGTCGAGGCCCCTCGGCGCCACGGGGCCGAAATCGAAGGTTTCGGCCGGGCCGCCCGGCTTCATCACCTGGGTGAAGCCGATGCCGCCCAGGCCGCTGTTCCAGGGCTCGACGGTCGCGAGCGCGAAGGCCGCACCCACCGCCGCATCCGCCGCCGTGCCGCCCGCGCGCAGGATCTCGGCGCCCGCCTCGGCCGCATCGCGCGACTGGCTGGCGACCATGCCGCCTTCACCCCGCGCGGCGGGCTTGCGGACGATCCAATGCTGGGAGACATGCGGAGGGAGGGACATGGCGTTTCCTGCGGGTTTCCTCCTCGCATGCTCCAATGCGCCGCGCCGCGCCGCAAGACGGGTCCCACCCCTTCCGCACCGCACCATATCTGGCGTAAACCGCGCGCGACCTTTTCGCTTCGGAGTTTGGTGATGAGCCTTCATGTCGCGCCCGTCTTGAAAACCTTCATCGAGACCGAGGTGCTGCCCGGGACCGGCATCGCCGCCGATGCCTTCTGGAACGGGCTGTCGGGCCTGCTGGCCGACCTCGCGCCGCGCAACACCGCCCTGCTCGCCAAGCGCGACGCGCTGCAGGCGAAGATTGACGCCTGGCACCGCGACCACGCGCAGAAGCCGATCGATGCCGCCGCCTATGAGGCCTTCCTGCGCGAGATCGGCTACCTGCTGCCTGAGCCGGCCGACTTTGCCGTCACTACCACCAATGTGGACCCCGAGATCGGCGCGGTGGCCGGCCCGCAGCTCGTGGTGCCCGTGAACAACGCCCGCTACGCGCTGAACGCGGCCAACGCCCGCTGGGGCAGCCTCTATGACGCGCTCTATGGCACGGATGCGATCCCGGAGGCCGATGGCGCCGAGCGCGGCCGCGGCTACAACCCGACGCGCGGCGCCAAGGTCGTGGCCTTCGCCCGCAAGGTGCTGGACCAGGCCGTGCCGCTGATGGGCGCTGGCCATGCCGAGGCGCTGAAGTATCAGGTGAAGGACGGCGCGCTGAGCGTGACCCTGCAGGGCGGCGGTGCCGTGCCGCTGCGCAACCCCGCGCAGTTCGTGGGCTATGTGGGCGAGGCCGCCTCCCCCAGTGCGCTGCTCTTCGCGCATAACGGCCTGCACCTGGAGCTGCGGATCGATCGCACGACCGAGGTGGGCAAGGCCGATGCGGCCGGCGTCTCCGACCTGGTGCTCGAATCCGCGCTCTCCACCATCCAGGATTGCGAGGACAGCGTCGCCGCCGTGGATGCCGCCGACAAGGTGGATGTCTACCGCAACTGGCTCGGCCTGATGACGGGCAAGCTCTCGGCCGATCTCGAGAAGGGGGGGCGGACCATCACCCGCCGCCTGAACGAGGACCGCAGCTACACCGCGCCCAACGGTGGCACCCTCACCCTGCCCGGCCGCTCGGTCATGCTGGTCCGCAATGTCGGCCACCACATGATGGCCGATTGCGTGACCTGGAACGGCGCCGAAGTGCCCGAGACCATCCTCGACGCGCTCATCACCTCGGCCATCGCGCTGCATGACCTGAACGGCAAGCGCCTCAACAGCCGCACCGGCAGCGTCTATATCGTGAAGCCCAAGATGCACGGCCCCGAGGAAGTGGCCTGGGCGGTCGAGCTCTTCGGCCGGGTCGAGAATATCCTGGGCCTGCCGCATGCGACGCTCAAGATGGGCATCATGGACGAGGAGCGCCGCACGACGGTGAACCTCAAGGCCTGCATCAAGGCGGCGGCGGACCGCGTCGCCTTCATCAACACGGGCTTCCTGGACCGCACGGGCGACGAGATCCACACCTCGATGGAAGCCGGCGCCATGATACGCAAGAACGACATGCGCGGCACGGCCTGGATCAAGGCCTATGAGGAGTGGAACGTGGATATCGGCCTGCTCTGCGGCCTGCGCGGCCGCGCGCAGATCGGCAAGGGCATGTGGGCCATGCCGGACGCCATGGCCGCGATGCTGGAGCAGAAGGTGGGCCACCCCAAGGCGGGTGCGAACACCGCCTGGGTGCCCTCGCCGACCGCCGCCACGCTGCATGCGCTGCACTACCACCAGGTGGACGTTGCCGCCCGCCAGGCCGAGATCGCCGCCGGCGGCCGCCGCGGCAAGCTCTCGGAACTGCTGGACATCCCCGTCGCCAGCAACACCAACTGGCCGGCCAATGACCTCCAGGCCGAGCTGGACAACAACGCCCAGGGCATCCTGGGCTATGTGGTGCGCTGGATCGACCAGGGTGTCGGCTGCTCCAAGGTGCCGGACATCCATGATGTCGGCCTGATGGAAGACCGCGCGACGCTGCGCATCTCCGCCCAGCACATCGCCAATTGGCTGCGCCACGGCATCGTGACCGAGGCGCAGGTGATGGAGACGATGAAGCGCATGGCCGCCATCGTGGACAAGCAGAATGCGGGCGATGCGGCCTATACGCCGATGGCGCCCAATTTCGACGGTGTGGCCTTCAAGGCGGCCTGCGCGCTGGTGCTGGAAGGTGCCGCGCAGCCCAATGGCTACACCGAGTTCCTGCTGACCCAGTACCGCCGCCTCGCCAAGGCGGCCTGAAGCCTTCCTGGCCATCGGCCTTTCTTGTTAGCCTCCCCGGAAACGGGGAGGCTTTCATGATCTTTCGCCAGCTCTTCGACAGCACCTCCAGCACCTACACCTATCTGCTGGCCAGCCGGCCGGGGGGCGAGGCGCTGATCATCGACCCCGTGCTGGAGCGCGTGGAGCGCTACCTCAGGCTCATCGAGGAGCTGGACCTCAAGCTGGTGAAGGCGGTGGACACGCATGTCCATGCCGACCACATCACCGGTCTCGGCGCGCTGCGCGACCACACGAAATGCATCACGGTGATGGGCGAGCAGAGCGGCGTGGACGTGGTTTCCATGCGTGTGTCCGACGGCGACCGGCTTTCGATCGAGGGCATCAGCCTCGGCGTGATCTACACGCCCGGCCACACGGATGACAGCTACAGCTTCACCCTGCCCGACCGCGTCTTCACGGGGGACACGCTGCTGATCCGCGGCACGGGCCGGACCGATTTCCAGAATGGCGACGCGCGGGCGCAATATGACAGCATCTTCAACCGCCTGCTGAAACTGCCGGACGAGACGCTGGTCTTCCCCGCGCATGACTACAAGGGCGACACGGTGAGCACGATCGGCGAGGAGCGGCGCCACAACCCGCGCCTGCAGGTGCGCTCGGTGGAGGAATACGCGGCGCTGATGGCGGGGCTGAACCTGCCCAACCCCAAGATGATGGACGTGGCGGTGCCCGCCAATCTCCGCCAGGGCCTGCACCAGGAGGAGGTGGCGCGCCGCGGCTGGGCCGTCACGGCCGAGCAGGCGCGGGCGCTGGTCGGCCAACCCGGTGCGGTGCTGATCGACCTGCGGGAGAAGTCCGAGCGCGAGCGCCATGGCTGCATCCCCGGCGCGCTGCACGCCCCCTACCCCGACCTCGCGGAGAATATCGGCGCGGGCGGCGTGCTGCATGAGCTGGCGACGGCCACTGGCAAGCGGCTGGTCTTCTTCTGCGCCTTCGGCGAGCGCTCGGCCATGGCGGTGCAGGCGGCGCAGGATGCGGGGCTGGGCCAGGCCGTGCACCTCGAAGGCGGCATGGCGGCCTGGAAGAAGATCGCACCCGCCTAGCGGGTGCCAGGACGGGCGCGGCATGGCATAAGCCCGCCGCAACCAGCCCAGGCCCCCTCATGATCCGCCTCGACAACATCAGCAAGCAGAACGGCAAGCAGCTTCTCTACATCGAGGCCTCGGCCAGCCTGCAGCGCGGCGAGAAGATCGGCCTGGTCGGCCCCAATGGCGCGGGCAAATCCACGCTCTTCCGGATGATCACGGGCGAGGAGCCGCCCGATGAGGGGCTGGTGCTGGTGGACCGGGGTGTGACCATCGGCTTCTTCAGCCAGGATGTGGGCGAGATGGCGGGCCGCAGCGCCGTGGCCGAGGTCATGGACGGCGCGGGCGATGTGAGCACCGTGGCCGCCGAACTCGCCGAGCTGGAAGCGGCCCTCGCCGACCCCGAGCAGGCCGACAAGCTGGACGAGATCCTGGAGCGCTTCGGCGAGGTGCAGGCACGCTTCGAGGAGCTGGGCGGATATGCCCTTGAGGGGAAGGCCCGCGAAGTCCTCGCCGGCCTCTCCTTCAGCCAGGAGATGATGGACGGCGATGTCGGCAAGCTCTCGGGCGGCTGGAAGATGCGTGTGGCGCTGGCCCGCATCCTGCTGATGCGCCCTGACGTGATGCTGCTGGACGAACCCTCCAACCACCTCGACCTGGAGAGCCTGATCTGGCTGGAGCAGTTCCTGCAAGGCTATGAGGGCGCGCTGCTGATGACCTCGCACGACCGCGAGTTCATGAACCGCATCATCAACAAGGTCATCGAGATCGATGGCGGCTCGCTCACCAGCTATTCGGGCGACTACGAATTCTACGAGCAGCAGCGCGCCATGGCCGAGAAGCAGCAGCAGGCGCAGTTCGAGCGCCAGCAGGCGATGCTGGCCAAGGAGATCAAGTTCATCGAGCGCTTCAAGGCCCGCGCCTCCCATGCCGCCCAGGTGCAGAGCCGGGTGAAGAAGCTCGACAAGATCGAGCGCGTGGACCCGCCCAAGCGCCGCCAGGCCATGTCTTTCGAATTCCAGCCGGCACCGCGCTCGGGCGAGGATGTGGTGAACCTGCGTGGCGTCTCCAAGCGCTACGGCAGCCGCGTGATCTATGACGGGCTGGACCTGCTGATCCGCAGGCGCGAGCGCTGCGCGGTGCTGGGGGTGAATGGCGCGGGCAAGTCCACCCTGCTCAAGCTCGTCACGGGTGCCACCGAGCCGGATGCGGGGACGGTGGCGCTGGGTGGCAGCGTCAAGCTCGCCTATTTCGCGCAGCACGCGATGGAGCTGCTGGATGGCGAGCACACGGTGCTGGAGGCGCTGGAGGCGGAATTCCCCCGCGCGCCGCAAGCCTCGCTGCGCGCGCTGGCCGGCGGCTTCGGCTTTTCGGGCGACGACATCGACAAGCGCTGCCGCGTGCTCTCGGGCGGCGAGAAAGCGCGGCTGGTGATGGCGCGCATGCTCTATGACCCGCCCAATTTCCTGGTGCTGGACGAGCCGACGAACCACCTGGACATCGCGACGAAGGAGATGCTGATCACGGCCCTGGCGCAGTATGAGGGCACCATGCTCTTCGTCTCGCATGACCGGCATTTCCTGGCGGCGCTCTCCAATCGCGTGCTGGAGCTGACGCCGGAGGGCATCCATCAATATGGCGGCGGCTATACCGAATATGTGGCGCGCAGCGGCCATGAGGCGCCGGGGCTCAGGGCGGCATGAAGCACAGCTTGCGAAGCTCCGGTCTGCGGCCTGCAGGGCCGAGAGCGGGAATGCTCGCCGCGGCCCATGCCGCGAAGCCAAGGCCCGCGGAGGCGGGCCGCACGGCAGCTGAGGGGCAGCAAGGCGAAGCCTTCATGCCGTCAACATGAGGTTCAACCACACCGCGCATCGGGTCGCCGCGCGCCACTTTGAGGCCGTGGTCGAGATGTTCGTCGACCAGCTCGCTTTCGTCATCCTGCGCCGGACGGACCGCTCCATCTGGCTGCGCCAGCCCGGCGGCAACATCGACCTGCAATTCAGCCGGAGCGAGACGGCGCACCGCGACGCCGACAAGCTGCGCTCCCAGGTCTCCTTCCTGAGCGACACGCCGGAGGCCGCGTTGCGCGCGCTGGCCACCTGGGCGCAGGCGCGCGGCCTGGACGCCCATGTCGGCGCCTATTCCGACCGCGAATTCTACCTCGACCTGCCCGAGGCCTTCGTGGACTGGGTGCTCGAGGCGATGCGCCCCGAGCTCGCGGACTATCCGGTGAAGGCCTAGTTCACCGCCGCATTCCGGCCGTGCCACATGGAGAGGCTCAGCGGCGCGATCGCATCGCCATCGCGGCCGGCATAGTCGTGCTTGGCCGCGTCCCGCAGCATCCGCGCCTGGGACTCGGCGAGGGTTCCAGCGGCTTCCGTCACGTCCAGCCGCGTCGGCTTCCCATCCTTCCAGACCGTCTCGCCGCCCACGATGACACGCCGCGTGGCGCGATCCGCCGCGTGGAAGACAAGGCTGCGCACTGGATCGCGCGCCGGCTGCATCAGCGGGTGGCCCAGGTCCACCAGCGTCACATCCGCCGTGGCGCCGGGTGCGAGCCTCCCCAGATCCGGCCGCCCCACCGCATCCGCCCCGCCCACCGTCGCCGCATGGAAGACACTGCCCGCATCCGCCGCATGCAGGTTGCGATCCGCATTGCGCGCCAGGATGACGGCAAGCCGCATCTCCTCGATCAGGTTGTGGGGCGCGCAATCCGTGCCGAAGCCCATGTTGATGCCGCGCGCGCGATACTTGCCGAAATCCTGCAGATGCTCGCCGTATCGGGCGAAGGGCGAAGGGCAATGCGCCACACTCGCCCCGCTATCCGCGATCAGTCCGATATCGGTGCGGGTGTGCCAGCGGATCGAGGAATGCTCATCCACGAAGATGGCATGACCCAGGATGCTGCGCGGCGTCAGCAGCCCGATGCGCGACGCCCATTGGATCGGCGTCTCGCCATGGCGGCGGATCATCTCATGGATCTCGACCACCGCCTGGGAGATGTGGGTGGTGAAGGGCCGCCCCGTCTCGGCGGCATAGGCGATGCTCTCGCGCAGCATCTCCTCCTCGACGGTATCAATCTGCGCCGGGAAGACGATGCCCGTCAGGCGCCCGCATTCATGCGCCTCGGCCTCCTTCATCACCTGCTTGGCGGCGGCGAATTGCCTGACGGCATCCTCGCGGTTCCAGAGCCAGGTGACGGTCTGCGGCGCTGACATGCCCCAGCGCGCGGCCGCATAGCCCGGCCCCGCCCAGACACGCATGCCGCTCTCCGCCATGATCCCGAGCCATTCCGGGAAGGGGCGCGAGAGGTCCACCACGCTGGTGACACCGGCCGCCAGCATCTCGGCATAGGCCAGGCGCATCGCCGCCGCCTGGCCCGCCTGGTCGAGCCGCATGCTCTGCGAGCGTTCGAAAAGGCCGCTCATGAACTGCTCGGGCACGCCGTGGTCGTCGCGAACGCCGCGATAGGCGGGCTCCGTCGTCGGGTGGGTGTGGATGTTCATCAGGCCGGGCATGACCAGCATGCGGCGGGCATCCACCACCTCCGCCCCCTCGGGCGGTGGCGCATCGCCCGCATGCGGCGCGATGCTGGCGACCTTGCCGCCCTCGATCAGGATGTCGAGGTCGCGCCCATAGGTCTGGCGCTGCGCGGCGGCGTCCCACAGCGCCGCCCAGGCGACGCCGCGCAGGAAAACAGGCTGGGCCATCAGACCTTCTCCAGGTTCCAGTAGAAGAGGGCCGGCCCAGGCAGCAGCCCGCGCAGGTTGCGCCGATGCGCGATGACGCTGCGATACTGGCCGAGCGGGATGTTCGTCACATTCTCGACATGCACCCGCTCCAGCTCCTTCAGGATCTGCTTCGCGCGGGCAGGATCGTTCTCATAGGTCCAGGCGTCGTTCAGGGCCGGGATGCGCGCATCGCAGGGCCAGCCGAACCAGCCGCTGTCGCAATTCCCGACGAAGACGTTGAGCAGCGGGTTCTGGATGCCGGTGATGGTGGCGTTGGTGGCGAAGCAGTTCCACCCGCCCTGCGCCGGCGGGTTGCGCGATGCGCGGCGCTGCACCAGGCCCGACCAGTCCATGGCGATCAGGTCCACATTCGCGCCGATCCGCCGCAGCGCATCGGCCGTCAGCAGGGCCGAGGGGCTGAGCGTCGCGTTGTCCGCCGGGTTCATGACCACGATGGGCCGCCCGTCATAGCCCGCCGCGCGGAAGGCGGCCGCCGCCTGGGCGTCGGTCATGCGCGGCCAGCCCAGCGTGTCGAACTGCGCGGGCTCATCTCCTGCGCAACCGAAATTCGCGCCGCATTCGCGCGACGGAATGTCATTGCCCACGGTCGCGACCATGTAATCGCGCTGATTGATGACGGACATGAGCGCGCGCCGCGCCTCCACCTTGTCGAAGGGCGGATGCAGGTGGTTCAGCACGATGAAGAGCGTGTAGCCCAGCGGGTCATTGGGCGTGACAACCACATCCCGCGTGCGGGCCATGCGGGGCACGAGATCGGGTGCGGGGCTTTCCAGCAGGTCGAACTCGCCGGTCGTGAGGCCATTCGCGGCTGTTGCGGCATCGGGCGTGTAGAGGCTTTCCACGCGATCGATCTTCGCGACCTTGCCGCCCGCCGCCTGGCTCGGCGGCTCCGAGCGCGGCACATATTCGCGGAAGCGCTCATAGACCACGCGGGCGCCGGGGTTCCATTGCTCGCGGAGGAAGCGGAAGGGGCCGGAGCCGATGACCTCGGTGATGGCGGTGTTCGGGTCCGTCCGCGCCAGGCGCTCCGGCATCATGAAGGGCACGTTGCTGTCGATCTTGCCCAGCGCCTCCAGGACGAAGCCCACGGGACGCGAGAGCTTGAGGACGAAGACGCGGTCATCCCGCGCCTCCAGGCTCTCGGTCACGCGCATGAGCGCCCGGCCCATTCCGTCGCGGGCACCCCAGCGGCGGATGGAGGCCACGCAATCGGCCGCGCGCACCGGCGCGCCATCATGCCAGAGCAGGCCCGGGCGGAGGCGGAAGGTCCATCCCTTCTGGTCCCCCGAGACGCCGAACTCCTCCACCATCTGCGGTTGCGGGCGGTTCTGCGCGTCCATCGCGAAGAGCGTGTCCCACACGAGATAGCCGTGGTTTCGCGTCAGGTAGGTGGTGGTCCAGATCGGGTCCAGTGCGCGCAAATCGCCGATCGGCACCGAGCGGATGACGCGCCTCGGGTCCTGCGCCATGGCGTGTCGGCTTTCGAGCGAGAGGAGCGCGGGGGCGGCGACGAGCGGCAGATGGCGGCGGCGGATGGCCATGCGGCGGAACCCTTTCCAGCTTCGACGGCGCAGCGTGAATTCCCGTGGCCATGGCATGCAAGTGGAATCCGCCAAAGGGGGCGAGGTCGCCCTTGCAGCGGGGCGCATCCGCCGCAATCCTGCGCGCGCCATCTCCAGGAGCCATGCCATGCCCCGCCGCGTCACCCTCGCCGCCGCCCAATTGGGCCCGATCCAGAAGGCCGAAGGCCGCGATGTGGCGGTGGGCCGCATGGTGCGGCTGATGGAGCACGCGCATCGCCGTGGCGTCGAGGTCGTCGTCTTCCCCGAACTGGCGCTGACCACCTTCTTCCCGCGCTGGTACGAGGAGGACATCGCGAAGGCCGATCATTGGTATGAGCATGCGATGCCGTCGAACGAGACGGCGCCGCTCTTCGAGGCGGCGCGGAAATACGGCATCGGCTTCCACCTGGGCTATGCCGAGAAGACGCCGGACGGGCACCGCTACAACACCGCCATCTACGTCCACCCCTCGGGCGAGATCGTGCTGAAATATCGCAAGGTCCACCTGCCCGGGCACAAGGAATACGACCCGATCCGCCGCGTGCAGCACCTGGAGAAGCGCTATTTCGAGGTGGGCAATCTGGGCTTCCCCGTGATCCGCGCGCCGGTCGGGCAGCAGCAGGCCAATATCGGCATGATGATCTGCAACGATCGGCGGTGGCCGGAGGCGTGGCGCGTCATGGGGCTGCAGCAGGTCGAGATCGTCATGCTCGGCTACAACACGCCCTCGCTCAACATGGACAATCGCGGCTTCGAGGCGCACCACCTGCGCGTCGAGCATTCGCACCTCTCCATCCGCGCCGGCTGCTATCAGAATGCCTGCTTCGGCGTCGCCACCGCCAAGGGCGGCACGGAGGATGGGCATGAGCTGTTCGGCCATTCCATCATCGTGAACCCGCAGGGCGAGATCATGGCCCAGGCGACGAGCTGGGGCGACGAGCTCATCACCGCCGATTGCGACCTGGACGACTGCACCCTCGGCCGCACCACCATCTTCAACTTCGCGGCGCATCGCCGGCCCGAGGCTTACGGCCGCATCCTGGAGCAGGTGGGCTCGGTCGCGCCGCCGGTCTGGACGCCCGGGTGATGCCCAAGGTCCAGCGCGACGGCGCCGAGATCTGGTGGGATGTGCGCGGCGCGCCCGATGCGCCGCCGGTGGTGCTGGCGGCCGGGCTTGGTGGGACCCATGGCTGGTGGGTGCCGCAGCTCGAGGCCTATGCGCGGGAGTTCCGCGTGCTCGTCTTCGACCAGCGCGGCACGGGCAATTCCTCCCGCGTGCCGGTCGCCTCCGTCGAGCAGATGGCCGCCGACCTCGCCGCGGTCATGGATGCGGCCGGCATGCCGCGCGCCGCCTATCTCGGCCATTCCACGGGCGGGGCGATCGGCGTGGCGCTGGCGCTGGCCGAGCCGCAGCGCATCTCGCGCATGGTCGTCTATGCCAGCACGACGCATGGCGACGCCTATCGCCACCGCGTCTTCGCGCTGCGCAAGATCCTGATGGAGCGCGCGGGCGCCGATGCCTATGCCCGCTACACCACCCTGCTGCTGCACCCGCCCTATTGGATCAACGCCAATGAGGCGCGGATCGCCGCCGACGAGGCGGCCGCCGCCGGCGCGCTGGGCGACCCGGTGGTGCAGGGCAGCCGGCTGGACGCCATCCTCGCCTTCGACCCGCGGGCCGAACTGCCGCGCCTCAGGCCGCCGCTCATGGTGCTCTGCGCCGATGACGACATCCTGACGCCACGCTACTTCTCGGAAGAGATGGCGGCGCTGGTGCCAGGCGCCTATGCCGTCTTCGTGCCGCGCGGCGGGCATGCGCTCTCCCGCACCGAGCCCGCGCTCTTCGACAGCATCGTCCTGCCCTTCCTCCGCGAGGCCCCATGAAGCGACGCGCATTGCTGCTGACCCCGCTGGCCGCCCCCGCCCTGGCGCAGGGCGAATGGCGGCCGGACCGGCCCTTGCGCATCATCGTCCCCTTCCCCGCCGGCGGCAGCGCCGATGTGCAGTCCCGCCTCATCGCCGAACCTCTCGCCCAGGCGCTGGGGCAGCCCGTGGTGATCGAGAACCGCCCCGGCGCGGGCGGCACCATCGGCGCCACGGAAGCCGCACGCGCGGCCCCCGATGGCCTCACGCTCTTCATGGCCACCACGGGCACGCATTCGGCCAATCCCTCGCTCTATCCGCGCCTGGCCTATGACCCCGTGGCGGATTTCGCGCCCATCACCCTGGTCTCGGACTACGCGCAATGCATTGCCATCGGCCCGGACTGGCCGGCGCCGGCCGCGCGCGACTTCGCGGGCCTCGTCGCAGGCCTGCGCGCCGAACCCGCGCGCGGTCTGTACGGTTCCTCGGGCATCGGCTCGCCCACGCATCTGGCGGGCGAGATGTTCGCCCATGCCATGGGCCTCCGGCTCGAGCATGTGCCTTATCGCGGCCAGGCGCCGGCGCTGAATGACCTGGTGGGCGGCCGGCTCGGCCTGATGTTTCCCTCCATCTCCGACGTGCTGGGGCAGTTGCGCGGCGGGCGCGTCGCGGCCGTCGCCACCATGGCGCGGACGCGGCACACGGCGCTGCCCGAGGTTCCCACCACGGCGGAACTCGGCCACCCGGACCTCGTCAGCTCGATCTGGAGCGGCCTCTATACCCGCGCGGGTTCCCCGCCCGCCGCCATTGCGCGGCTGAACCTCGAGATCGTGCGCATCCTCAACGCGCCCGCCACGCGCCAGCGGCTGGGCGATGCGGGGTTCGAGCTGCTGCCCGGCACGCCGGAGCAACTCGCGCGCTTCCAGGCGGCCGAGACGGCGCGCTGGGGCGAGGTGATCCGCCGTGCCGGCATCCGCGCGGATTGAGCGGCGCCGATCGGCCTGACGGAACCCCGTGATCGCCTCCGGCGATTGGCGCGAGGCGGGCCCGGCTGGCAGGCTGTCCGTCACACAGAAGGAACCTTTCCCATGCGTGCCATCCTCACCGCCAGCCTCCTCGCCACCGCGCTCGCCCTCCCCGCCCAGGCGCAGGGGGTGCATTGCGACGGCCGCCTGCAGGTGGAACCGGTGACGATGACGGAGGCGCCGGCCACGCGCGAGTACAATGAGCCGCGGCGGATCTTCTCGGTGGGCCTGCGGAACCTGACGAACCAGGGGATGCTGGTCTTCATCCGCGTCGGCCAGTTGCCCGGCACACCACTCGCCGGCACCCGCGAGACGGAGCTGGACGCCAATGCGTCGCGGCGCCAGAGCGTGCTGAACCTGCCCGCGACCACCACCGTGACGCCCGCTCAGGTTCAGGGCGTGCTGCAATTCATCTGCCGCTGAGCGGCCGGCCTCAGCCGTAGGGATAGCCGGCCAGCCAGAGCACATCCTCGATGCGGCGCGCGCCGCTGGCCAGCATCGCCAGCCGGTCGAAGCCGAGCGCGATGCCGCTGCCCGCCGGCATGCCATGCCGCAGGGCCGCCAGGAAATCCGCGTCCACCGGCCAGGATGCTTCGGCGCCGTAGAGCCGCTCGCGCTCGGCCACGTCATGGGCGAAGCGCGCGGCCTGTTCCTCGGCATCCGTCAGTTCGTCGAAGGCATTGGCCAGCTCGATGCCGCCGGCGAAGAGTTCGAAGCGCAGCGCCACGCGGGGGTCATGCGGATCACGGCGGGCGAGCGCGGCCTGAGGGGTGGGCCAATGCGTGAGGAAGCTCGCGCGGCCGCGGCCGAGATGCGGCTCCACATGGTCCAGCAGGATGCGGAAGAAGGCCTCCTCCCAGCTCTCATCCGCGCGCGCACCGAGTGCGGCGCCATCGCCCGTGCCGTCGGGGCGGATGCTGGCGAGCAGGTCGAGGCCCGCGTAACGCGCGAAAGCCTCGGCGCAGGTGATGCGCTCGAAGGGCAGCGTGAGGTCCGTCGTGACCCCCTCATGCGCGACGAGGGGCGGGCAGAGGGCGCGGACCAGCGCCTCGGTCTCCGCCATCAGGCCGTCGAGCGTGTGGCCCGGGCGGTACCATTCCAGCATGGTGAATTCCGGCGCGTGGCGCGTGCCGATCTCGCCATTGCGCCAGACGCGCGCCAGCTCGAAGACCGGGCCCGCGCCGCCCACCAGCAGGCGCTTCAAGGCCAATTCGGGCGAGGTGCGCAGCCAGAGCGCGCGGCGCGCCCCCTGCCCCAGATGCGGTTCGTAATGGCTCTGGAAGCCGCGCAGATGCACCTCCATCCCCGGCGCGGGAACGAGGCAGGGCGTCTCCACCTCGCGGTATCCGCGCTGGGTCAGCCAGGCGCGGGTGGCGGCGGTCAGCCGCGCGCGGGCGTCGAGGAAGGGCAGGCGCGCGGCCAGGCTTTCGGGGTGCCAGACGGGGTGGGGCATTGCGCGCCAGCCCTTACCAGGGCAGAGCCTCGCCTGCCATGACCCGCACGCTGCGCACCGCCGAGGAGCTTGCCGAAGCCGGCCTGATCGCGCCCGCCGCCGTGCCCGCGCTGGCCGCGGTGGCGGAGCGCTATTCCATCGCGGTCACACCCGCCATGGCGGCCCTGATCCGCGAGGCGGGCGCGCCGATCGCGGCGCAATACCTCCCGGAGGCGGAGGAACTGGTCACGGCGCCACATGAGCTGGAAGACCCGACGGCGGACGCGCCCTTCACCCCCATCAAGGGTGTGGTGCATCGCTATCCGGACCGCGCGCTGCTCAAGCCGCTGCTGGCCTGCCCGGTCTATTGCCGCTTCTGCTTCCGGCGCGAGGCGGTGGGCCCCGATGGCGGCCTGCTGACCGAGGCGGAACTGGAGGCCGCACTCGACTGGTTCGCGGCCACCCCCGCCGTGCGCGAGGTGATCCTGACCGGCGGCGACCCGCTGATGCTCTCGCCCCGGCGGCTGGGGCGGATTCTCTCGCGCCTCGCCGCCATCCCGCACATCGAGACGCTGCGCATCCACAGCCGCGTGCCGGTGGCGGACCCGTCGCGCATCACGCCCGGCATGCTCTCGGCGCTGACGCTGGAGCGCCCGCTCTATCTCTGCGTCCATGCCAACCACGCGGCGGAATTCGCGGAGGACGCGGCGCGCGCCCTGCGCGGCCTGCATGGCGCGGGGCTGGTGCTGCTGGGCCAATCCGTGCTGCTGCGCGGCGTGAATGACAGCGCGGCCGCGCTGGAGGCCCTGTTCCGCGCCATGCTGCGCCACCGCGTGAAGCCCTATTACCTGCACCAGCTCGACCCCGCGCCGGGCACCGCGCGCTTCCATGTGCCGGTGGAGGAAGGGCTCTCTCTGCTGCGGGGTTTGCGTGGCCAGGTCACGGGCCTCGCCTGGCCCACCTATGTGCAGGAGCAGCCCGAGGGGGCGGGAAAAATTCCGCTCGGCATGGCCGGTATGCGTGGCGGGGCTGGACAAGCGCGCGAAGCTGTTTAGAAGGCGCCCCACGGCGGGCGATTAGCTCAGTTGGTAGAGCAGCTGACTCTTAATCAGCGGGTCGTAGGTTCGAGCCCTACATCGCCCACCATTTTCCCGCACCGGCACTTCAGATCTCCTATCCGGCCATGCGGGATGGCGCCGGCATGGGCTCGGCACGCGCGGTCCCCTCTTTGCATAGATCCGCTTTTGTACACCCGGCATTGAAACATCCCGGACGGCGCCCCATTCCTCGGCTCCAGTACCGCCAACGGAAGATGCACCATGCTGCCCCCTTCTCCGAAGGAACAACCTTCCAACAATAAGAACTCGGACCCGAATTGGGCCGGTGTCTTCGCCTATGGTCTGGTCTTTTCGTTGCTCCTCCTTGCGATCACGCCGCTGGTGTCGATCCTGATCTGAATGCCCGGGCCCCGCGACACCCCTTCACCCGCGCCCTCGGTCGCCGGATAATCGCGCAGACCGCGCGCCAGCCCCGGCCAGGCGGACATGCACAGAGAGAGGGAGCGGCGCGGCATCATGCAACCCGGCTTTGAATGGATCGGCACGGTGGAGGTCGCCGTCGGC
Organism: Sediminicoccus sp. BL-A-41-H5; assembly: GCF_050632405.1. Classification (NCBI taxonomy): domain Bacteria; kingdom Pseudomonadati; phylum Pseudomonadota; class Alphaproteobacteria; order Acetobacterales; family Roseomonadaceae; genus Sediminicoccus; species Sediminicoccus sp. BL-A-41-H5. Next base: position 1,207,380 of record NZ_CP192601.1, read on the forward strand.
CCTCCCCTGAGCGTGGGCCGCGTGCCGGGCGGCGAGCGGCGCATCATCCCCATCCTGGGCGGGCGCATCGAAGGCCCCCGCCTGAACGGAGAGGTGCTGCCCGGCGGCGCCGATTTCCAGCTGATCCGCGATGACGGCGTGGCCGAGATCGAGGCGCGCTACACGCTGAAGCTCACCGATGGCGCGCTGGTCTACATCGTCAATCGGGGCCTGCGCCACGCCGCGCCCGAGGACATGGCGCGGCTGCTGCGCGGCGAGCCCGTGCCGCCCGAGCGTGTCTATTTCCGCACCGCGCCAGCCTTCGAGACCGCCTCGCCGGCGCATGCCTGGCTGCATCGCAGCCTCTTCCTGGGCCTGGGCGAACGCCGCCCGGATTCGGTGCGCGTGGCGATCCACGCCGTCTGAGCTACTCGATCGCGCGGAAGCCGGTCACACGCACCACCTCGGCCCAGCGCGCCGTCTCCTCGCGGATCTGCGTGGCGAAGGCCGCGCGCTCGCCGGTGCCGGGGCGGAAGCCCGCCTCCTGCAGCCGCGCGCGCAGCGTGGGGCTCGCCATGGCGCGGCGCAGCCCGGCCTCCAGCATGGCCTGCACCGGCTCGGGCGTCGCGGCCGGCGCCACCACGCCAAACCAGGAGACGAAGCCCAGCCCCTCGATCCCCGCCTGCGCCATCGTCGGCACGCCGGGCAGCAGCGCCACCGGCTCGGCCGTGGTCACGGCCAGCGCCTTCAGCCGCCCGCCCTGCACATGCGGCGCCACCAGGGCCACCGTGCCGAACATCCCCTGCACATTGCCGCCCAGGATCGCCGTCATCGCCTCGCCCGTGCTGCGGAAATGCACGGGCTCGGCGCTCACGCCGAGGCGGGTGGCGAGCATGGCCGCGCCGAAGTGGCCCGGCGTGCCGGCGCCGAAAGTCCCCATGAAGAGCTGGGACTGGCCGCGCGCCCAGGCGGCAAAGCCCGCCATGTCCGTGACCGGCAGCGCGGCCGGCACCACGAAGGCGAAGCCGATCGAGGCCACCTCGCCCAGCGGCGCGAAATCCCGCGCCGGGTCGTAGCTCAGCCGCGCATGGGTGGAAGGCGCCATGGCGAGCGTGCCGAGCTCGCCCAGGAAGAGCGTGGTGCCATCGGGCGCGGCGCGCGCCACCTCCTGCGCCGCGATATGGCCGCCGGCGCCGGCGCGGTTGTCCACCACCACACCGGCCGGCCAGACCTCGCGCAGCGCATCGGCCAGCAGGCGCGCCACCACATCGGGCGCGGTGCCGGGCGGAAAGCCCAGCACGAGGCGCACCGGTCGGTCGGGCGCGCCCTGCGCCCGCGCGGCGGGCGCCATGCCCATGAGCGCGGCGCCGGCAAGCGCCGCGCGGCGGCCGATCAGGCGATGCGATGAAGCCATCCGGTTCTCTCCCTTCGCGGCCGCGCGGCGTGGCGCGGCTCCAGCATTTCCGGCGGGAGCGATACCGGGTCATCCCCTGGCGAGGCAAGACGCCGGCCAGGGAATGCGGGTGGCGCCCTCAGCCGTGCTTCAGCGCGGCGTCGAGCTGTTCCTCCTGCTCCTTCGTCAGGCTCGTCTGCAGCACATGGCCGCCGAACTGCGCCATCTCCGGCACCACCTTGTCCGCCGTCACCTTGCGCACGAGGATGCAGAGCGCCGCCCCGCCCGCGGGCAACGCCGCGGCCGTGTCCTTCATGAACTGGTCGTTGATGCCGAGGTCGGTGAACTTGCCGCTCAGCGCGCCGGCACCCGCGCCCACCGCGGCACCCAGCAGCGGGTTCAGGAAGAGCAGCCCGATCAGGGCGCCCCACATGCCGCCCGAGGCGGCGCCGACCGCCGTCAGGTTCACCGGCTGGTGCAGCTTCACCTCGCCATCCGCCTCGCGCTCGGCCACTACGGCGTCGCCCAGTTCGATCAGGTAGCGGCCCTGGAGTTCCACGAGCTTGGCGCGCGCGGCCTGCGCGGTGGCGACATTGTCGTATGCGATGATGATGAGATCGGCCATTGGTCTTGTCCTTCCTTGTTGTCAGCCTCGTTGCGCGGCGAGCCTAACACGCGCCACGAAGGACAACATGGCGCATTCGTATGCCGGGTGTCCCTGGCCGGATGTACGGATATGCATATTTTCATTGAGATTCAGATGCGTCGTTCCCTAGCATGTCCGGACATCCATCGGTCCGTCACGCGCATGAACCCTTCCCGCCGCCTGCTGCTCGCCACCCCCTTCCTCGCGCTGGCCGCGCCCGCCCGCGCGCTGCCCATTCCCGAGACGCTGCGCCGCGCATTGGACGGCGAAGCCCATCCGCGCGCCACCCAGGCGCTGGAACGCACGCTGGATCGCCTGTCGGAGATGGATATGGACTGGGCCGCGCCGCGCCTCATCCTGGTGAACATCGCGGGTGCGGAGATGGTCGCCTTCGAGGCGGGCCGGCCCGTCATGCGCTCGCGCGTCATCGTCGGCACGCCGCGCAACCGCACGCCGCAGCTGATGAGCTTCGCCACCTCGGTGCGCTGCAACCCGCCCTGGCATGTGCCGCCCAGCATCCTGGCCGAGGTGCGCGCCGGCGGCACGGCGGGCTTCCAGGCGGTCGGCAACCGGCTGATCCAGCCGCCCGGGCCGAACAATCCGCTCGGGCCGCTGCGCCTGGGGCTGCTCAATTCCGACGGCATCTTCCTGCACGGCACCAACCGCCCGGGCCTTTTCGCGCGCGAGGCCCGCGCCCTCTCGCATGGCTGCGTGCGGGTGGAGGCGATCCGTGACCTCTGCGCCTGGGTGCTCGACATGCCGGTGGAGGAGCTGAACGAACAGGTGGCGACGGGCCGCACCATCGAGCTGCACCCGCTGCAGGAGGCGCAGGTGGTGCTGGCCTACATGACCGCGTGGCCGGACGCCGAGGGCCGGATCGCGATCCACCCCGACCCCTATGGGCATGATGGCCGCCGCGCGAGCTTCCGCCGCGTGCCGCGCAGCACGCCGGATGATCCGCTGGAGGTGGAGGCGGCCGCGCGCGCCACGCTCGCGGCGGCCGGCCGGATCTGACAGGCCGCCCCGCTCAGGGGAGCAGCGTCTGGGCGAGATCCCGCGCCAGCACGGTGAAGTTCTGGTTGAGCGCCAGCTGCCCCTGGGAGGCGACCGCCCAGAGCGACAATTCGCGCCGCCAGATCGTCGCGACCGAGGGGAGCGGCCGTGGCCCCTGCGCGGTCACCATCATGCCGGAGACGGTGACGGAGAGTTCCGCGTGGCCGCTGAAGAAGCAGCGACCCTCGCCCACGCCCTGGAGCGTGAGGTTGACGCTCAGCATCGGCAGTTCCGGGGGCTGATCCGGCGCGGCCCGGGTCGTGCCGCCACTAGCGATCTGCCACTCCGCCGTGACCCGTTCCGTCTCCGCCAGGGCGGGCAGCGTGAGGCCCAGTCTCGCGGCGGCCTGAACGAGCGTGGTGTAGAGCGGCCCCGCCAGCTCCTCCGGCAGGGCGCAGCGCCCCCGGTTCTCCGCGCTGGCGGAGACGCTGACGGAGACGAAGCTTGGCAAAAGGCCGCGCAGCGCCGGATCGGGCTGGAGAAGCGAGGCCTCCGCGACGAGCGGCGCGGCGAGCAGGACGGGGACGACGAACAAAAGCCGCATGGCCGGGCTCCTGGTTCACGCCGCGGCGTCTTTCATGCGCGGCTAACGCCTTATGCCTTGGCATGACTTCCAAGTCATGCATGCCGGGCGAAAAAAAAGCCGCCGGGGTCTCCCCCGGCGGCCCGTTCTGGAGGTCTCAGCCCCGGCTTACGCCAGGTCGAAGCGGTCCAGGTTCATCACCTTGGTCCAGGCCGCCACGAAGTCATGCACGAAGGCCTGGTGCGAGCCATCCACCGCGAAGACCTCGGCCAGCGCCCGCAGCTGCGAGTTGGAGCCGAAGACCAGGTCCACCCGCGTCGCGGTCCACTTCACCTGGCCGCTCTTGCGGTCCCGCCCGATATAGAGTCCGTGCATGTCCGCCGAAGGCGCCCAGGCCGTGCCCATGTCGAGCAGGTTGGTGAAGAAGTCGTTGGTGAGCGCGCCGGGCCGCGTCGTGAAGACGCCATGCGGCGCGCTGCCGTGATTGGCGCCCAGCACGCGCAGGCCACCCACCAGCACCGTCATCTCCGGCGCCGTCAGGGTGAGCAGCTGCGCGCGGTCCACCAGCCGCTCCTCGGGGGAGAGGCCGCTCTCCTCGCCCACGAAGTTGCGGAAGCCATCCGCCTTGGGTTCGAGAACCGCGAAGGAGTCGACATCCGTGTGCTCCGGCAGCGCATCGGCGCGGCCCGGGGTGAAGGGCACCTCGACCGAGACGCCGGCCGCCTTGGCCGCCTGCTCGATCGCCGCACCGCCGCCCAGCACGATCAGGTCCGCCATCGAGACCTTCTTCGCACCCTTGGCATTGAAGCCGGCCTGGATACCCTCCAGCACGCCCAGCACGCGGGCGAGCTTGGCGGGCTCATTCACCGCCCAGTCCTTCTGGGGCGCCAGGCGGATGCGCGCGCCATTGGCGCCGCCCCGCTTGTCCGAGCCGCGGAAGGTGGAGGCCGAACCCCAGGCGACCGAGACGAGGTCCGCGATGGAGAGGCCCGAGGCCAGAATCTGCGCCTTCAGCGCCGCGATGTCGGCGGCATCCACCACGGGGGCGGTGACGGCCGGGATCGGGTCCTGCCAGACCAGCACCTCGGCCGGCACGAGCTTGCCGAGGTAGCGGGCGCGCGGCCCCATGTCGCGGTGGGTCAGCTTGAACCAGGCCCGCGCGAAGGCATCGGCGAACTGGTCCGGGTTGGCGTGGAAGCGCTTGGAGATCTCCAGATAGGCGGGGTCCGTGCGCAGCGCCATGTCGGCCGTGGTCATGATCGGCTTGTGGCGCAGGTTCGGGTCATGCGCGTCGGGCACGGTGCGCTCGGCCTTGGCGTCCTTCGGCGTCCACTGCCAGGCGCCGGCGGGGCTCTTGGTCAGCTCCCACTCATAGCCCAGCAGGTTGTCGAAGTAGCCATTGTCCCAGACGATCGGGTTGTTGGTCCAAGCACCCTCGATGCCGCTGGTGATGGTGTCCTTGCCCTTGCCGGTGCCGAAGCTGCTGGTCCAGCCGAAGCCCTGCTCCTCGATCGAGGCGCCCTCCGGCTCGCGACCGACATGCGATTCCGGACCCGCACCATGGCACTTGCCGAAGGTGTGACCACCGGCGGCCAGCGCCACCGTCTCCTCATCGTTCATCGCCATGCGCGCGAAGGTCTCGCGGATGTCGCGGGCGGAGGCCATCGGGTCGGGCTTGCCGTTCGGGCCCTGCGGATTGACGTAGATCAGGCCCATCTGCACGGCGCCGAGCGGGTCCTCCAGCTGACGGTCGCCGACATAGCGCTCATCGCCGAGCCAGGTGGTCTCGTTGCCCCAGTAGACATCCTCCTCGGGCTCCCAGACGTCCTCACGGCCGCCGGCGAAGCCGAAGGTCTTGAAGCCCATGGATTCGAGGGCGACGTTGCCGGTGAGCACCATGAGGTCCGCCCAGGAGAGGGCGTTGCCGTATTTCTGCTTGATCGGCCAGAGCAGGCGGCGCGCCTTGTCCAGGTTGCCGTTGTCGGGCCAGGAGTTCAGGGGGGCGAAGCGCAGCGTGCCCGCGCCCGCGCCGCCACGGCCGTCACCGATGCGGTAGGTGCCGGCGCTGTGCCAGGCCATGCGGATGAAGAAGGGCCCGTAATGCCCGTAATCGGCCGGCCACCAGTCCTGGCTGTCGGTCATCAGCGCGTGCAGGTCACGGCGCACGGCCTCGATGTCGAGCTTCTTGAAGGCCTCGGCATAGCTGAAGCCCTTGGGCATCGGGCTCAGCTCGGGCGTGTTCTGGTGCAGGATCTTGAGGTTGAGCTGGTTCGGCCACCAATCCTTGTTCGACCGGCCGGCGAAGGCCGTGGGCTTGGGCGTGCCGTGCATCACCGGGCACTTGCCGCCGCTGGGCGTCGCATTTCCGTCCATGTTTCTCTCCGAGCTTGCTTGCGTAGGGGCACGGGAGGGCGATGGGGAATCCCGGCCCCCTTCCCGGCTGGGCCGCACCCTAGCGGCGGGAGTGGATTGACTTCCAGTCAATTCATTCAACATCTTCGATAGATGAAAACTATCGACATGACGCGGCCCCACCCATGAACCTGCGCGACCTCCGCTACCTGCTGGCGCTGGCCGAGCACGGGCATTTCGGCCTCGCCGCCGAGGCCTGCGGCATCAGCCAGCCCACCCTCTCCGTCCAGCTCCGCAAGCTGGAGGAGGAGCTGGGCGTCACCCTGTTCGAGCGTGGCAACAAGGGCGTCACCCCGACCGAGGCCTGCGAGCGGCTGCTCGGCCATGTGCGCGGCGCGGTGGCGGAGGCGGATGCGATCCTCAACGTCGCGCGCGGCCTGCGGGACCCGCTCTCCGGGCGGCTCAGGCTCGGCGTGATCCCGACGCTCGCCCCCTATCTGCTGCCTCTCATCTTCGGCCCGATCCGCGAGGCGCTGCCCCGGCTCGAGCTCGAACCCTGGGAGGACCAGACCGCCCTTCTGCTGGAGCGCCTGCAGCGCCACGAGCTGGACGCCGCCCTGCTTGCGACCGAGCCCGAGGGCCCCGAATGGCAGAGCGAGGCGCTGTTCGAGGAGCCCTTCCTGGCCGCCCTGCCGCCCGAGCATCGCCTGGCGGGCGAGGCGCGCGTCAGCCAGGCCGAGCTGGCCCGCGACATCCTGGTACTGGCCGATGGGCATTGCCTGCGCGAACAGGCGCTGGAAGCCTGCGGCCATCGGGGGGCGCTGGGCGGCACGCTGCGCGCGGCGAGCCTGCCCACGCTGCTGAACATGGTGGCCGCCGGCTACGGGACGACGCTGGTGCCGGGGCTGGCCGCCGGGGTGGCGCAGGATTCGGGCATCGCGCTGCGGCCCTTGGCGGAGCCGGCCGGGCGCGTCATCCGCATCGTCTGGCGCGCGCGTTTCCCGCGCCATGCGGCGGTGCAGGCGGTGGCGGAGGTGATCGCGACACGGCTCAGGAGCTTCGCCGCGAGCCTGCCGGTGGCCTAGAGGAGACCCTCGCGGCGAAAGGAGAGCTGCCGCTCACGGCCGATGATCACGTGGTCATGCAGCGTGATACCGAGCGCCGCGGCGGCTTGCTTCACCTCCGCCGTCATCTCGATGTCGGCGCGGCTCGGCGTCGGGTCGCCGGAGGGGTGGTTGTGCACCAGGATCAGCGCGGTCGCGTGCAGTTCCAGGGCGCGCTTCACCACCTCGCGCGGATAGACCGGCGTGTGGTTCACCGTGCCGCGCGCCTGGGCCTCGTCGGCGATCAGGCGGTTCTTGGCGTCGAGGAAGAGGATGCGGAACTGCTCCACCCGCTCCCGCGCCATGGCGGCGGTGAGGTAGTCCATCAGGCGGTCCCAGTTGTTGACCATGTCCTGGCGGATCAGCGGCGCCCTGACCATGCGCAGCGCCGCGACCTGGACGGTGCGCAGCGCGGCGATCCCGGCATCGCCCAGCCCGTCCACCTGGCGCAGCTCCTGCGTGGGGGCGCTGAGCGCATCGGCGAAGCTGCCGAAGCGGGCGAGCATGGCTTTCGCGATCGCCTTGGTGTCCCGCCGCGGCAAGGCGAGGAAGAGCACCATCTCGATGAGTTCGTGGTCGAGGATCCCTTCCGCGCCGCCCTCGAGGAGCTTCTTGCGCATGCGCTCGCGATGGCCGGCGCTGCCGGGCGGCGCACCGCTGGCCGCGACCACCGCGGGATCAAACAGGCCACCCGCCTCCGAGAGCCCACGCCGCCTGGTCACGGCCCGCCTGACGCGAAAGAGGAGGACCCTCCGAGAATCCGGCCGAAAAGCGGCCGGCGCGCCCAGGGTGCCTGGACATCTCGCGCACCAGCGGCAGCGCGAAGCCAAGCCGGCGGAGCCGGCGCCCGGCGTTTGAGGGCGCCAAAAATCAACGCTCAGCCCGGCAGAACATAAGGAGGTTTGTGCATACCCCCCGGGCTGAGCGTGAAGATCTCGCAACCGGTCTCGGTGATGCCGACCATGTGCTCGAATTGCGCCGAGAGGCTGCGGTCGCGCGTCACGGCGGTCCAGCCATCATCCAGGATCTTCACCTCCGGCCGGCCGGCATTCACCATGGGCTCGATGGTGAAGAACATGCCCGGCGCCAGCTTCGGGCCTTCGCCCGGGCGGCCGAAATGCAGCACGTTCGGCGGCTCGTGGAACTTGCGGCCGATGCCATGGCCGCAGAAGTCACGCACGATGGAAAAGCGATGCTTCTCGGCATAGGTCTGGATGGCGTGGCCGATGTCGCCGAAGGTGTTGCCGGGCTTGGCCATGGCGACGCCGCGCATCATCGCCTCATAGGTCACGTCCATCAGCAGCCGCGCCTTGGTGCTGATCTCGCCCGCCGCATACATGCGGCTGGTGTCGCCATGCCAGCCATCGAGCAATGCGGTCACGTCGATGTTGAGGATGTCGCCCTCGGCGATGGTCCGCTCGCCCGGAATCCCGTGACAGACCACGTGGTTGATCGAGATGCAGGAGGATTTGGTGTAGCCGCGATAGCCCAGCGTGGCCGGCACCGCCCCATGGGCCACCATGAAATCATGGCAGAGCTGATCGAGATGGCCGGTTGTCACGCCCGGGTGGACATGAGGGGTGATCATGTCCAGGCATGCGGCGGCCAGCGCGCCGGCCCGGCGCGCGCCCTCGAAATCCTCTGGCGCATGGCGCGTGATGCGGCGGGATTCGCCGCCCGAATTTTCCATCTGGATAGGCTGACCGATCGGGTTTTGAAGATTTCCTAAGATGCGCGCAGGGCGCGGAAGGTTCAACCCGCTTTATCGCCGGTCTTGTATTCCGGGCTGCCCAGCGCCTCGGCCAGGCGGGCAGTGGCGCTGCCGGGACGGGCCGGCTTCTGCTGGCTCTCATGCGGCGCCCAGCCGGTCATGACCAGCAGGCGCAGCTCCATGGTGAGGTCGAGCGCCGAAAAAGCCAAGGGAAACAAGGCACGCGGCGGGATCCGGCGATCGGCGGCGCGGATCGCATTGCCTTCGCCGCCGGCACGCAGATCGGCGATCAGGCCCATGGGCGTGCGGTATTGCAGGGGCAGGCTGTCCTGGTCGGCCACCGGGAGGGCGAAGCCCGCACGCTGCAGGAGCCCGGCCAGGTCCCGCAGATCAGCGAAGGGGGCGATGCGGGGGGAGATGCCGCCGCGCGTCTCGGCCTCGGCGGCCGCCAACGCCTCGCGCAGGCCCTGCAGCGTGCCGAAGCCGGGCATCGCCGCGAGGAAGAGGCCATCGGGCCGGAGCGCCCGGCGCAGCTGGACCAGGGCGCCCGGCAGGTCGTTCACGCCATGCAGGCTGAGATTGGCGACCACGAGATCGAAGCTCTCCGGCGCGAAGGGCAGCCATTCCTCGTCGCCGGCAAGGGGCAGGCCACCCGCGCGGGCCGCCATGCCTTCCGCGAGGTCCATGGAGACGATGAAGGGAATGCCGCGCGCCGCCAGCCGGGGCGCGACCACGCCGCGGCCGCCGAGGTCCAGTGCGCGGGTGAAGCGCCGCGTCGTGTCGTCCAGCCGGTCCAGCAGGAGGTCGGCCGCCGCCTCCAGGATGGGGGCCACCTGGGCCACGCGCGGGGCGGCGCGCTCCCGCCGGAGGCGCATCAGGCGGCGGTCGAAGATGTCCGGATTGGCTTCCATGGAGTTCATCTGCGGCCGGTGGCACTCGCGCGCAAGCGGGACTATCGTCTCTCTCCTCAGGAAGGGAGAACGCAGATGAACAACATGGATGTGAAGGCGGCCCGCACCGCCGCCGTCGCCGCCGCCGTGGGCCGCGTGCGCGAGATCGAGGCCCGCATGGGCGTGACGCGCGAGGCGCTGGAGGCCATCAAGGCCGAGCTGATGACCCTCGCCGCACAGGAGCACCTGTTCCCGAGCGCCGAATTCCCGCCCCCGCCCAATGGCGAGAAGGGCAGCAACCGCTACCTGCTACGCGAGGAGGACAACAACCGCTTCGCGCTCTACCTGAACGCGCTGAACCCGGGCAATGAGACCAAGCCGCATGACCACACCACCTGGGCCGTCGTGGTGGCCGTGGACGGGCAGGAGCTGAACAAGGTCTATGACCGCCTGGATGACGGCTCCAACCCCGAGCGCTGCGAAATGCGCGTGCGCGAGGAGATCATGGTGGAGCCGGGCCGCGGCATCTGCCTGATGCCGGAGGACATCCACTCCATCCACACCACCGGCACGCGCCCCACACGCCACCTGCACATGTACGGGCTGGCGCTGGAAAAGCTCGATGGCCGCCGCGCCTTCGACGACAAGACGGGCGTCGTCTCCTACTACAACAAGAATTTCATGAAGCCGACGGCGGACGCGAAGGGCTGATGAACACCGTCACGCCGGCCACGCTGAAGGCCTGGATTGCAAGCGGTTCCGAACTCGCCATCCTCGACGCGCGCGAGGAGGGGGAGTTCGGCCATGGCCACCTCTTCTGGGCGGTGCCCTGCCCGCTCTCGAAGAAGGAGTTGCGCGCCCGCGCGCTGCTGCCGCGCCGCGCCACCCGCGTGGTCTGCGTGGATGGCGGCGAGGGGCATGCGGGCAAGCTCTCGGACTACCTCACCTCCATCGGCTATACCGACGTGCATGTGCTGGACGGCGGCACGCCGGCCTGGGCGGCGGCCGGCTATGTCGTCTTCACCGGCGTGCATGTGCCCTCCAAGGCCTTCGGCGAATGGGTGGAGCACCATTACGGCACCGAGAGCCTGGATCCGCCGGAGCTTCAGGCGCTCAAGGATTCCGGCAAGCCCATGGTCATCCTGGACAGCCGCCCGATGGATGAGTTCGTGCGGATGACCATCCCCGGCGCGGTGAACGTGCCGGGCGGTGAACTGGCCTACCGCATCGGCGACCTGGTGCCGGATGCCGAGACGACCATCGTGGTGAATTGCGCGGGCCGCACCCGCAGCATCATGGGCGCCGAGAGCCTGCGCCGCGCCGGCGTGCCCAACCGCATCGTGGCGCTGCGCAACGGCACCATGGGGTGGGAGCTGGCGGGCTTCCAATGCGAGCGCGGCGTCACCCGCAGCTACGCCCCCGGCACGCCGGCCAGCGCGGCCTTGGCACTCCAGCGCGCCAGCGCCTTCGCGGCGGAGAACGGTGTGAAGCTGATCAGCCGCGCCGCCGCCCTCGCCATGCTGGCCGATGACAGCCGCAGCACCTATGCGCTCGATGTCCGCGCCGCCGAGGAGTACGCGGCCGGCCACATCCCAGGTTTCCGCCACGCGCCGGGCGGGCAGCTCGTGCAGGCGACGGACCAATGGGTCGCGGTGCGGGGTGCCCGCGTGATCCTCGCCGATGACGACACGGTCCGCGCCCGCATGTCCGCCGCCTGGCTGCGCCAGATGGGCGGCTGGGAGGTGTTCGTGGTGGAGGGCGCACTGAGCGGCGAACTCGCCGCTGGTCCCTGGCGCCCGGTGGCGCCCGAGGTGCCGCAGATGCCGACCGTGACGCCGCAGGCCCTCGACGCCGAAACGGGCGTGACGGTGGTGGACCTGGCCCGCAGCATCGACTTCCGCGCGGGGCACATCCCGGGCTCGGTCTGGGCGGTGCGCGGACGCGTGCCGCAGATCGCGGGCCCCGTGGTGGTGACGGCGCCCGACCCCTGGCTCGCCCATCTCGCCGCCGCAGAGATCCCGGGCGCGCGCGTGCTGGAGGGTGGCGTCGCGGCCTGGAAGGCGGCGGGCCTGCCGATCGCCACCGACCGCACCAACCCGCCGGACGAGGCCTGCGTGGACTGGTATCTGCGCCCCTATGACCGGAATTCCGGCATCGAGGCGGCCATGCACGCCTATCTCTCCTGGGAGATTGATCTCGTGCATGAGGTGGCGCGCGACGGCGATGCGCGCTTCGGCGCCTGGTAGCGCCCCCGCCCGATGACCGAAGCGCCGCATGGCGCGAAGGTCTGAATCGGGCGGGCATCATGCTCCAACGCCTGGGCGGCGGCATCCTGGATGCACTGCTGCCGCCCACCTGCCTGACCTGCGAGGAACCCGTGGGCGCCCAGGGCGGGCAATGCCCCGCCTGCTTCGGCGGCCTCGCCTTCGTGACCGCGCCGCTTTGCGACCGCTGCGGCGTGCCCTTCCCGCATGGAGGCGCCGGTATCCCGCATCTGGAGGCGCTGTGGTGCCAGGCCTGCATCACCGCGCCGCCCGCCTTCGCCCAGGCCCGCGCCGCGCTGCGCTATGACGCGGGCGCCAAGGCGCTGATCCTGCCCTTCAAGCATCGGGACCGGACGGAGCTGGCCGCGCCGCTGGCCCGCCACATGGCCCGCGCGGGCGCGGAGCTGCTGCGCCGGGCCGATCTGCTGGTTCCGGTGCCGCTGCACCGCTGGAGGCTCTTCCGCCGCCGCCACAACCAGGCAGCGCTGCTGGCGGCCCGCCTCTCGCGGCTGAGCGGCGTGCCGCACGCTCCCACGCTGCTGCGCCGTCGCCGCGCCACGCAGCCGCTCGGCGAGCTGGGCGCACGCGCGCGCGAGGCGGTGCTGGAGGGCGCCTTCGGCCTGGCCCCCGGCGGCGCCGCGCGGCTGCACGGTCGGCGCGTCCTGCTGGTGGATGACGTGCTGACCAGCGGCGCCACGGCCGATGCCTGCGCGCGGGTGCTGCTGGCGGGCGGCGCGGCCGAGGTGATGGTGCTGGCCGCCGCCCGCGTGCCCGACCCGCGGATCGAGCGCGCAGCCTGACCGGCGGGTGCCTGCGCCGGCCTTAACGCTTTATCAAGGACACCGCGCGCATCCTGCCCCCCGTAACAGGATGGAGCAGGTGCCATGCCCTTCGATGGCCGCAACTTCCACAATCCGGGCGCCACGCCCTTCGACAGCTTCGTCACCAGCCGGCCGGAGCATCGCTTCGACGTGGCCGCCACCCGGCCGACCACGCAGAACAGCCCCCTCTTCGGTCTGGACGGCGCGGAGTGGCGCGGCTTCTTCCTCGGGCTGAGCGGCGCCATGGGCCTCGCCCTGGGCCTGGCCGCGCTGATGCTCTCCATCCTCGGGGACTGACCAGCTTGACGCCGGGGCGCCCCCTCGGCCTATTGGGCCCATGGCCAAGATCGAAATCTACACCACCGCCTTCTGCCCCTATTGCGACCGCGCCCGCGCGCTGCTGACCAAGCGCGGCGTGAGCTTCGAGGAATTCGACGCGCCGCATGGCAGCCAGGCGCGCAAGGATGCGGTCGCGCGCTCGGGCGGGCGCACCACCGTCCCGCAGATCTTCATCAACGGGCAGTCCATCGGCGGCTCCGATGACCTTGTCGCGCTCGATCGCGCCGGCAAGCTGGACGCGCTGCTCGCGGGGTGAGACGCCCCCTCTCGCAATCGCCCCGCCCCGTCCCATTTGACGGATCAGTGACCGGCGCCACCCGGGCCGCGCCGATGAAGGTATGAAGGGATGATCCGCTTCTCGCTCCGCTGCGACAACGCGCATGAATTCGAGAGCTGGTTCAAGGACAGCGATGCCTATGACCGCATGGCCGCCGCCGGCCTGGTGGATTGCCCGGTCTGCGGCGACACGAAGGTGAGCAAGGCGCTGATGGCGCCCGCCATCCGCAAGACGCCGGGCGTGAAGGGCCGGGCACCCGTCGCCGCCGCCGAGGCGCCCAAGCCCGCGACGGATGACCAGGCGCCCCGCCTCGCCGCCGGGCCCATGCCGGCGCAGGTCGTGGCCTTGCTGCAGCGCATGCGGCAGGAGATCGAGGCGAATTGCGAGAACATGGGCAAGGACTTCGCCAAGGAAGCCCGCCGCATCCATGAGGGCGAGGCCGAACCCCGCGGCATCTATGGCGAGGCGACCGAGGCCGAGGCCGAGGCCCTGCGCGAGGAAGGCATCGAGGTCGCGCGCCTGCCCTGGGTTCCCCGCGCGGACGGGTAGTGGCATCCTCGCGTCAAGGAGAAATCCATGGCCGAAGACCCCTACAAGACGCTGGGCGTCGCGCGGGACGCCTCGCCCGAGGCGATCAAGGCGGCCTATCGCAAGCTTGCCCGCCAGCACCACCCGGACCTGAACCCCGGCAAGCCCGAGGCCGAGGCGCGCTTCAAGGCGATCTCCGCCGCCAATGACCTGCTGAGCGACCCGGAGAAGCGCGCCCGCTTCGACCGCGGCGAGATTGACGCCGAGGGGCAGGAACAGCGCCCGCAGGGCAGCTACCGCCAATATGCCGAGCAGCCGACCGGGGAAAAATATGGCGCGCGCTATGGCCAGCGCCCCGAGGCGGAGGTCTTCGAGGACCTCTTCGCCGATCTCTTCGAGCAGCGCCGCCGCGCCGAATCCGCGCCCCGCCGCGGCATAGACGAGAGCTATCGCCTCGCCGTCCCCTTCCTGCACGCCGTGCAGGGCGCCACCGAGACGCTGACGCTGCCTGATGGCCGCAGCCTCAGCGTGAAGATCCCGCCCGGCGTCGAGACCGGCCAAGTGCTGCGCCTGCGCGGCCAGGGCGGAGCCGGCCGCAATGGCGGGCCGGCCGGCGATGCGCTGATCGAACTCGAGGTGGCCGAGGACAAGTTCTATCGGCGCGAGGGCTTCGACCTGCACATGGAACTGCCGGTGACGCTGAAGGAGGCGGTGCTCGGCGGCCCCGTGGTGGTGCCGACGCCGGGCGGCCCGCTGCGCGTGACGCTGCCGGAGGGAAGCGATGCGGGGCGGCAGATCCGGCTGCGCGGGCGCGGGGTGGCGGCGCATGGCGAACGCGCGGCGGGCGACCTGTTCCTCACGCTGCGCATCGTCATCGGCCCGGCGGATGAGGCGCTGAAATCCTTCCTGCGCGACTGGACGCCGGAGCACCCGGAAGATCCGCGCGCCGGGCTGGAGGCCGCGCCATGATCACGCTCGACATCCTCTGCGCCCGCTTCACCCGGCTGCGTGTGGAAGACCTGCAAGGCTGGATCGCCGAGGGCCATGTGCGCCCCGAGCGCAACGACGGCACGCTCGTCTTCACCGAGCTCGACGTGGAACGCGTGCGGCTGATCCTGGAGCTGCGTGAGGACATGGCGGTGAACGAGGAGGCGCTGCCGGTCGTGCTCTCCCTGCTCGATCAGCTCTACGAGCTGCGCCGCCGGCTGCGCGCGATGGGCGTGGAACCGGACGCGAAGCTTTAGCTGGGCGGATGATTCACCGCTCCGGTCTGCGACCTCAGCGGATCATGCGCCAAGCGGCCCCAGGAAGCGGTCCACCGACGCCTCGATCACCGGCGTCACATCCTCCGGCACCGGCAGATGGTAGATGTGCCGCCGGATGCCGAGATAGACGATGCCGCCATGGAGGTTCCACAGATCCTCCATCCCCGGCGCCCAGCGGCCTTCCGCCGCGGCCGTGATTTCCTCACGCATCGGCGCCAGCAGCAAGGCGCTCACATGCTCGAGGTATCGGCGGTTCAGCGCGTCGCCGTCGAGGCCGGCCCACATGAAGATCCGCATCCACTCATAGGTGAAGATGGCGCGCGTGTATTGCGCGTAGAAGCGGCAGAGGCGCGCGCGGATCGGTACCGCGCGGTCGCGCAGCTCGTCCAGCCAATGCGGCGCGATGCGGCCGAGATAGACGCGCTCGAACACCGCCTCGCGCAGCTCGGCCTTGCTCGCAAAATACTTGTAGAGCAGCGCCTGGGTCACGCCCGCCCGCCGCGCCAGGTCGCGGGTCGGCCCGCCGAATCCGACCTCGGCGAAATAGGCGGTGGCGGCGCGGATGATCTCCTCGCGCCGGGCCGCCGGCTCCAGCCGGCGGCGGATCACGCTCCCTTCCAAGCTCCCCTCCACTGCACGTCCACATCTGAAACCGGGACGGCTTGACAGGAAAGGGGGGTCAGTGATCATTCGATCAACAAGACCATTCAGGGGAATTCGTTCATGAAGTGGCCGGCCATGGGCTATGTCCGCGCCGCGAGCCTGCCCGACCTCTGGTCGGTGCTCGCGCAGCACGGCGCAGCGGCGCAGATCATCGCGGGCGGGCAGACGCTGCTCGCCACCCTCGCCTTCCGCCTCTCCGAACCCGGCATGCTGGTGGACATCACGCGCATCCCGGAGCTGCGCGGCATCAGCATCACCGGCGGCGCGCTCAGGATCGGCGCGCTGACCCGCCATGCCGAGCTCGGGCGCGATGCGCTGGTGGCGCAACACGCGCCGCTGCTGACCGACGCCGTGCCGTTGATCGCCCATCCCGCCATCCGCAATCGCGGCACCATCGGCGGCAGCCTCGCCTATGCCGACCCGGCGGCGGAACTGCCCGCCTGCATCGTGGCGCTGGATGCGGTGGTGGTGACGGCCTCGGCCGCCGGCGAGCGCCGCATCCCCGCGCGCGACTTCTTCACCGACCTGCTCCAGACGGCGCTGAACCCCGGCGAGATCATCGCCGCCGTGGAAATCCCGCTGGCCGAGCGCCAGAGCGCCATCCAGGAGGTCGCGCGCCGTTCGGGCGACTATGCCATGGCGGGCCTCGCCGCCGCGCTGCGCCTGGAGGGCGGGCGCGTGGTGGCGCCGCGCCTCGTCTATTTCGGCGTCGGCACGGGGCCGGTGCTGGCCGCCCGCGCCTGTGCCGCGCTGGAGGGTCGCGCGCTGGACGCCGCCAGCATCGCCACCGCCCAGGCCGCCTTGGGCGAGGATCTCGACCCGCCGCAGGATCTGCACGGCCCGTCCGAGATGAAGCGCCATCTGGCCCGCGTGCTGACGGGCCGCGTCCTCAACGGCATCCTGAACCCCTCGGAGATCGCCGCGTGACCCCGATTACGCTCACCGTCAATGGCGAGCGCGTGACCCGCCATGTCGAGCCGCGCCGCCACCTGATCGACTTCCTTCGCCTCGACCTCGGCCTCACCGGCAGCCATGCGGGCTGCGAGCACGGCGTCTGCGGCGCCTGCACGGTGCGGGTGGATGGCGAGATCGTCCGCGGTTGCCTGGTGCTGGCCGCTTCGCTGCATGGCGCGGACGTCGTCACCATCGAGGGGCTGTCCGACAGTGGCGAGGTGGCCGATCTCCAGGCCAATTTCGTCGCGCGCAACGCGGCGCAATGCGGCTTCTGCACGCCGGGGATGATCATGACGGCCGCCGACATCCTGGCGCATGGCGGGACGCCGACGCGCGCCGAGATCCGCGAGCATCTCTCGGGCAATTACTGCCGCTGCACCGGCTACCAGGCCATCGTGGACGCCGTCGAGGACACCCTCAAGGCGCGGGCTGAAAACGCATGAACGAGATCACCCCCGCCTCCATCGGCCTCTCGCGCGAGGACCTGCCGAATTCCTATATCGGCCGCTCCGTTCCGCGCCCGAACGCGCCCAAGCTCGTCCAGGGCCGCGCGACCTATACGGATGACGTGGTGCTGCCGCGCATGGTGCATGCGGCCTTCCTCCGCAGCCCGCACGCCCATGCCCGCATCGGCGCGATCGACTCCAGCGCCGCTGAGGCCGTGCCCGGCGTGATCCGCGTCTTTACCGGCGCTGACCTCGCAAAAGTCTGCGACCCCTGGGTGGCCACGCTCGACCACCTGAAGGGGATGAAGTCGGCACCCCAGCACCCGCTGCCGCTGACCCGCGCGACCTGGCAGGGCGAGCCCATCGTCGCCGTCGTCGCCGAAAGCCGCGCCGCGGCCGAGGATGGCGTGGCGGCACTGCGCGTCGAGTTCGAGCCCCTGCCCGCGCAGACCGACATGGAGACCGCGCTGGAACCCGGCGCCGTGGTCATCCACCCCGAGCTGGGCGACAACCTCGTCTTCACCCGCACGGCCGAAACGGGCGATGTCGCGGGTGCCTTCGCCGCCGCGCACAAGGTGGTGGAAGCCCGCTTCGTCACCGGCCGTCACACCGGCGTGACGCTGGAGCCGCGCTCCATCATCGCCGACTACAACCGCGCCGACGGCACGCTGACCGTGCATCACTCAACCCAGGCGCCGCACATGATGCAGGGCGTCTTCGCCAAGCACCTCCGCATGGAGGAGGGCGATGTCCGCGTCATCTGCAAGGATGTCGGCGGCAGCTTCGGCATCAAGGTGCATGTCTATCCGGATGAGGTCGCCGTCGCCGCGATGGCCCGCATCCTGGGCCGCCCGGTGAAGTTCATCGCCGACCGCTTCGAGGCCTTCGCCAGCGACATCCATGCGCGCGACCACCGGATCAAGGCGCGCCTCGCCGTGGATACCGAGGGCAAGGTCCTCGCCTTCGACGTGGATGACCTGACCGGCATCGGGCCCTATTCGGTGTACCCCCGCACCAGCGCCATCGAGGGCAACCAGGTGGTGAACCTCTGCGGCGGTCCCTACGACTTCAAGCACTACCGCTGCACGACGACCGTGGTGCTGCAGAACAAGGCGCCCACCTGCCAGTACCGCGCGGTCGGCCACCCCATCGCCACCGCCGTGACCGAGGGCCTGATGGACCTGGCCGCCGAGGCGCTGGGCATGGACCCGATCGAGATCCGGCGGCGGAACCTGATCCGGGACGACGCCTATCCCTACACCTCGCCCCCCGGCATGCGCTTCGAGGGGCTGTCGCACCACGCCTCGCTCGACAAGCTGCTGGAGATGGTGCCGGTCGCGGAGATCCGCGCCGACCAGGAGGAAGCGCGCCAGCGCGGCGTCTATCGCGGCCTTGGCTTCGCCGCCTTCATCGAGCTGACCAACCCCTCGCCCTTCATGTACGGCATCGGCGGTGCGCGCATCTCGGCGCAGGATGGCTGCACGGTGCGGATGGACCCGGATGGCTCCATCGTCGCCTCCTCGGGTGTGACCGAACAGGGCCAGGGCACGGAGGCCATCCTCGCGCAGATCGTGGCCCACGGCGTGGGCGTGCCAGTGAACCGCGTGAAGATCATCACGGGCGATACGCAGACCACGCCCTATGGCGGCGGCACCTGGGCCTGCCGCGGGGCCGGCATCGGCGGCGAGGCCGCGCTGCAATCGGCCATCGCGCTCAAGCAGCAGATCCTGGAGGTGGCCGGCGCCATGCTGCAGGCGGCGCCGGAGAGCCTCGACATCGCTATGGGCCACGTCACCGACAAGGCGACGGGTGCGGAGCGGATGACGCTGCATGAGCTGGGCCGCATCGTCTATTTCCGCGGCGACACGCTGCCGAAGGATTTGCAGCGCGAACTGGTGCAGACGCGCCACTTCATCACCAAGGACTATCCCTTCGCCTTCACCAACGGCATCCAGGCGAGCTGGGTGGAGGTGGATCCGGCGACCGGCATGGTGAGGCTCCTGGAACACTGGTGCGTCGAGGATTGCGGCCGCGTGGTGAACCCCATGCTGGTCGATGAGCAGGTCCGCGGCGGCATCGTCCAGGGTATCGGCGGCGCGCTCTACGAGCATTGCGTGTACGACGCGGACGGCAACCTGCTGACGACGACGCTCGCCGACTACCTGGTGCCCATGTCGGCCGAGATGCCGGAGATGCATGTCGGCCACGTCGAGACGCCGACGAAGGAAAGCCTGCTCGGCGCCAAGGGTGCGGGCGAAGCCGGCACGGCGGGCGCCCCCGGTGCCATCATGAACGCCATCAATGACGCGCTGCGCCCGCTGAACGCCCGCGTGCATGAACAACCTTTCACGCCCGAGCGCATCCTTCGCGCGCTCGGTGCCATCGCATAAGATCCGCCACACAGCGCCGCCAAGGCGTGACCAGAAGGGAGTTCCAAGGATGACCACCGCTCGCCGCAGCCTGCTCATGGGCGCCTCCGCCCTGCCGCTGTTTTCCATCCATGCGAAGGCGCAGACCGCGCTGAACGTCACCATCGCCTCCAGCCATCCCGTCGCCAATTTCTGGGTGGCGATGATGAAGAACGTCTTCCAGCCGGAGGTGGACAAGCAGCTCCGCGACAACGGCAACACGCACCGCATCAACTGGCGCGAATCCTATGGCGGCACGCTCTACCGCTTCCAGGACACGATGGAGGCGGTGCGCGACAACATCACCGACATCGGCTATGTCGGCACGCTCTGGGAGGGCAGCACCATGCCGCTCCAGAACGTCACCTACTTCACCCCCTTCGCGACGGGCGACCACGGCGTCATCGCCAATGCCTTTGAGGGCATGAACGCGAGCGTGCCCGCGATCCGCGCGAACTGGAACGGGCTGAACATGGTGCCCCTCAGCTCCTACATCACGGACACCTACCACATCTGGTCCAACTTCCCGATCCGCACGCTGGATGATCTGCGCAACCGCAAGATCTCGGCGCCGGGCACCAGCGCCAACTGGCTGACCGGCACGGGTGCGACGCCCGTGGATGGCGCGCTGACCACCTACTACACCGACATCCAGACCGGCGTGTCCGAGGGCGCGCTCTCCTTCTTCGTGGGCATCCTGCCGACCCGCGTGCATGAGGTCGCGCGCTTCATCACCAAGTGCGACGTGGGCGCCATGTATGTGGGCGGCATCGCCGCCAACCGGCAGCGCTTCGAGCGCTGGCCCGAGCCCGTCCGCCGCGCCATGACCGAGGCCGGCAAGGCCACCACCCAGGCGCATATCCGTGACGTCTCGGCCCGCATCGCCGTCGCCGAGGCCGAGATGGTGCGCCAGGGCGCCGTGATTTCCACCCTGCCCGAGGCCGAGCGCACGCGCTGGATCCGCGGCCTGCCCAACCTGGCCCGCACCTGGGCGGACAGCTCCGGCCCCGCCTCGCGCGATGTGCTCACCGCCTATTTCGCGGCGATCCGCGGGGCCGGCCAGACGCCCGGCCGCGACTGGGACCGCGAACTGACCGCGTAAGCCACGAAGGGCGCCGCCATGGCTGACGATATCGACATGGCGGCGCTCGACGCCGCCGCCGCCCCGCAACCCTTCGACCCGGTCCGGATGATCCTGGATGGCCTCGCCGCCATCGGCACCATCTGGACCTTCGGCCTGATGCTGCTGATCTGCGCCGATGTGATCGGCCGGTCCTTCCTCAACGCCCCCATCACCGGCGTGGCCGAGATCGCGGCGCATTCCGTGGTGGGCATCGTGTTCCTGCAGATCGGCTCCACCATCTACCACCGCCGCATGACCCGGGCCGACTTCCTGATCGAGCGCATCCTGCGCTGGGCGCCGGGCCTTGGCCGCGCCATGGAGGCGCTGTTCTACCTGATGGGCGCGGCGGTGATGTTCTTCGTGGCCCAGGCCGCCTGGCCGGGCATGTGGAACTCCCTGAACCTGCGGGAGTTCTTCGGCGTGCAGGGCCTCTTCACCGTGCCCACCTGGCCCTTCCGCGCGCTGATCGTGCTCGGCGGAGCGGCCGGCTGCCTCGCCTATCTCGTCCTCTTCCTCACCGAAATGCGCCGGATGCTGCCCCGCCATGGATGACGTGACCCTCGGCTTCACGCTGATCGGCGTGATGGTGGCGCTGATCGTGGTGGGCCTGCCCATCGGCATCACCCTGATCTCGACCGGCGCCGTCGGCGTCTGGCTGATCCGCGAGAACCCGGATCTGGCCTTTCGCTTCACCGCACTCGCGACCTATTCCGGCATTCAGGACTACCTCTTCGCCACCATCCCGCTCTTCGTGCTGATGGGGCTGCTCGTCAGCATCTCGGATGTCGGCAAGGACACTTTCGACGTCGCGCAGAACCTGTTGCGGCGGGTGAAGGGCGGCCTCGGCATCGCGACCGTGGGCGCCAACGCCGTCTTCGCCGCCGTCACCGGCGTCTCCATCGCCTCCGCCGCCGTCTTCACCAAGGTGGCGGTGCCGGAGATGGTGCGCCACGGCTACACCATGCGCTTCGCCGCCGGCACGGTGGCGGGCAGCAGCATCCTGGGCATGCTGATCCCGCCCTCGCTTCTCATGATCGTCTATGGCGTGCTGGCCGAGGTCTCCATCGGCGCCATGTTCATCGCGGGCGTGATCCCGGGCGTCATCATCGCCATCGGCTTCGTCGTGATGATCTGGTGCTACGCCACCTTCGCGCCACACCGCATCATGGCCCATACGGAGAGCCCCGCGCTGAAGGACGAGCCCGTGATGGGCACGGCCGAGATGCTGGGCAAGTCCGTGCCCATCTTCTCGCTCGTCGTGCTCATCCTGGGCGGGCTCTACACCGGCTTCTTCACGCCGACCGAGGCGGGTGCCGTGGGCGCCGCCGGTGCGCTGATCATCGCCCTTGTCCGCCGGCGCCTCGATGCCGCGAAATTCTGGCGCGTGCTGCGCGAGACGGGCCTGGTCTCGGCCGCCATCCTCTTCCTGCTGATCGCGGCCGGCCTGTACTCCCGCATGCTCTCGATGGCGGGGGTGCCCAACGCCATCGGCGACTTCGTGGAGCATCTGGGCCTCGGCCCCTATGGCTTCCTGATCGCCTTCGTCATCGTCATCCTGCTGATGGGCATGATCCTCGACAGCACCTCGATCCTGCTCATCATGGTGCCGATCGGCGCGCCCATCGCCCAGGCCATGGGGTTCGACCTGATCCACTTCGGCATCGTCACCATCATCGCGGTCGAGATGGGGCTGCTGACGCCGCCCTTCGGCATCTCGGTCTTCACCGTGAAGGCGACATTGGCCGACCCCAAGGTGGGTATCGAGACGATCTTCGCTGGCGCCCTGCCCTTCGTGGCCGTGATGGGGTTGGCGCTGATCGCCATCGCGATCTTCCCCGTGCTGTCCACCGCGCTGGTGCGGTAAGAAAAGAGGGCCTCCGGCGGCTGGGGCCGAAAGGCCCCAGACCCCAGAAATCAGGCCTTGGCCTTCAGGGCGAAGTCGTACTGCAACACACGATGGCCCTCGGGGGCCTTCGGGAAATCCGCGATCAGCTCCTGCTTCACGCCAAAGACGGCGTCGCTGTCCAGGTATTCATCGCCCGCGACGAACACATGCGTCACCAGCGTCTCGTGCCCGGGCGCCGCGATCATGAAATGCACATGGGCGGGGCGCATCGGGTGGCGGCCGGTGGCGCGCAGCAGGTCGCCCACCGGGCCGTCATCCGGCACGGGATAGGACGTCGGCAGCAACGTCCAGAAGTGGAAGCGCCCCTCAGCATCCGTACGGAAACGCGCGCGCAGGCTGGCATTCTCCTCCGCCGGGCGCTGCACGTCGTAGAAGCCATCCTCATCCGAATGCCAGATGTCCACGACGGCACCCCCGATCGGCCCGCCGCCGGCGCTCGTGACCTGGCCCGAGACATGCAGCCGCTCGCCCTTCATCGCCTGCGCCACTTCCGCACCCAGCGGCAGTTCCGGCGCGTCCTCGACATAGAAGGGGCCGAGCACGGTGGTGGGCGTCGCGCCCTCCGGCAGGCGGTGGTTGATCGCGTCCACGAGCATGGAGACGCCCAGCGTGTCCGAGAGCAGGATGAACTCCTGCCGTTTGTCGTCGCACATCTGGCCCGTGCGGGTGAGGAAGCCGATCGCCGTCTGCCATTCCTCGAAGCTCGGCTCCACGTCGCGCACGAAGGCGTGCAGGTGGCGAACGAGGCTCTGCGCCACCTGGCGCATGCGCGGATCGGGCGTGCCAGCGAGGCGCTCCAGCACGGCGTCGGTGATGCTGGTCTCGTCGAAATCGCGCATGGCGTGGCCTCCCGTCTTTCGCGAGCTATTCTGGCACCGCGCGAGAACAGGGGAAACGGGGATGGCGGCCAGCACGGAAGCGATGGAGGCGGTGGGCGACTGGTATCACGCCTGGTTCACGGGGATCATCCTCATGGCCGTCTCGCGCCGCGGCGCGCCGGAGGCGGCGGAGCTGGTCTTCCGCGTCTTCCGCCAGCAGCAGCAGGCGCGCTTCCTGGAGGGGCAGGAGAAGCTCGGCCTCACCGGCCTGCCGCCCGCCATCGCCGCCGCGCGCTACCATTACCTGTCGAACGCCATCGGTGGCGTGGGCGTCGAATACCACGAGGAAAGCCCGAAGAAGGCCTGGATCCGCTACCCGCCGCCGCGCTGGATCTGGCAGGGCACCGCCATCTGCGGCATCCCGCCCGAGGTGAATGCGGCGATGCTGCGCGGCTGGCACGCGCAGAACGGCGTCTCGCTGAACTGCCCGCGCCTCGGCTTCGTCTGCACGGGCCAGACGGTGGATGGATATCCCGGCCTCGAGGGCTACTACCTCGAGCACGAGCACGACCTGACGGAGCCGGAACGCCTGCGCTTCACCCAGGCCGAGCGCATGCCGCGCTTCGACCCGGCAAAGGCGCCCGCCCTGCCGCCGACATGGCCGGCCGACCGCCTGGCCAAGGCCAGGCGCGGCTATGCCATGGAGTATGTCCGCAGCGTGATGCAGGCAGCCGCCGCGCAATGGGGCGCGGCGGAGGCGGGCGCCCTGCTCGGCCTCGCCGCCCGGCTCACCGCCATGCAGCACGCGCACCACGCGGCCCGCACCCTGGGAGCCGCGGACGGCCCCGCCCTGCTGATGGCGCTGGCGGCGGCGCAGGGCGATGCGGCGCGGCTGGAAGGGGATGTCATCCACCAACCGGCGGCGGCGCTCTTCCGTGGCCTCGATCTGCCCCCGGCCCTGCTCCAGGCCTGGTCCGAATTGCATCACGGCGCGCTGTTGGCCTTCGACCCATTCGCCACGCTGGAGTTCGAAGCGGGCCCGGACGGGCTTTTCTTTCGCCTCAGGCCATCTCACGGATGAGCTTGGCGCGCAGCGCGCGCGTCAGGTCCCGCCGGCTCTCGGCGGTGATGACGAAGGCGCCCGGGCCGCCCATCACGTCGCGCCGGTAATGCTCCTCCAGCGTTTCGCCGGAGCGCGTCATCTGCCCGCTGACCGCGATGGCCAGCGCATTCACCACCATGCCCCGCCGCACCACGATGTCCCGCGCGATGGGCGCGGGGCGGTGGCTGCGCATGTCCGGCCCATCGCCCGAGACATCAATGACGAGCTGATCCGCCGTGAAGGGCCCCTCACGCAGCAGGTGGCTCGCGTGGTGGATGGCGTCGCCGATGGCGTTGTAGCTCTGTTGCGTGCGCGGGGCGGCCAGCAGGGCATCGGCCAGCGCCTGGGCGGAGGCGAGGTCGCTGACGCGCATCCAGTCCACGATGGTCTGGGAGCCGCCGGGGCTGCCCCATTCGATCATGGCGATGCCCATGGCACCCCGGCGCTTGCTGCGGATGGCGGCCACCACCTGCGGGTGGGTCAGCGCCTCGGCATAGCCCTCGCGCTGCAGGCGGAACTCCTCCTCGCCGATGGAGCCCGAGGCGTCCATCGCCAGCACCAGCAGCATGTCCAGCGTTTCCTGTGCGGCGGCGGGTATGGCCGCGACCACGGCGGGGGCGACGAGGACGCCACGGCGGGAGATGGCCATCGGGGGATGCCTCCAAGAGCGGGAAGCCCGATTCGTGGCGCGAAGCGGGCCCGCCTGACAACCAAATTCCGCATGGGGTTGCGCCGGACGCGCGGCGGCGGGACGCTCGGGCCCGACAAGGAGAAGACGCCGATGACCGAACCGCCCGTCCTGATGAGCCGCGATGCCCGCGGCATCGTGACCGCCACGCTGAACCGCCCCGCGCTGGGCAATGCCTATAATGGCGAGATGCTCGAAGCCCTGATCGACGGCCTGCCGCAGCTCGCCGAAGACCCCACGGTGCGTGGCGTGGTCATCCGCGGCGCGGGCAAGCATTTCCAGGCGGGTGCGGACATCAACTGGCTGACCCAGGCCGCGGCCGCGCCGCCCGAGCAGGCCTTCGCCGCCTCGATGATGACGACGCGCGCCATGCAGCGCCTCAACGAATTCCCGAAGCCGAGCTTCGCCGTGATCCATGGCGCCTGCTTCGGCGGCGGCACGGGCATCGCCTGCTGCGTGGATGTGGCGCTGGCCACGACGCAAGCGAGTTTCGGCATATCGGAGGTGCGCGTCGGCGTCGCCCCCACGCCGATCTCCACGCACATGGTCCATGCCATGGGCCTGCGCCACGCCCGCCGCTACGCCATCACGGGCGAGCGCTTCGGGCCGGAGGAGGCGATGCGCATCGGTCTGGTGCACGAAGTCCACGCGCCCGAGGCCATCGAGGCGCGGCTGGAGGAGATCATCGGCGCCATGCTGCTCTCCTCGCCCGCCGGCATCGCCGTGACCAAGACGAGCCTGCTGGAATCCAACGGCCTCATGCTGAGCGAGCACCAGATGGCGGCGCTGGCCAATGAGAGCTGGATGCAGCGCGCGGGTGCGGAGGGCCGCGAGGGCCTCACCGCCTTTCGCGAGAAGCGCAAGCCACGCTGGGCGCCCTGAGCCTGATCAGGCTTTGGTCGAACGACCAAAGCCGCGAAGCAGCCGCGCAGGGAAGCGCGAGGGTCAGTCCGCCTGGATATTGCCCTCGCGCACCACGCGCGCCCAACGCTCGCGCTCGCTGCGGATCAGCGCGGCGTAGCGCTCCGGCCCGCCGCCGGCCGGCGTCGTGCCACGCTCGGCCAGCTGGCGGCGCAGATTGGGGTCCGCCATGGCGCCCTCGGCGGCGGCGACGAGACGGGCGAGGTTCGCGTCGCTGATCGTCGGGTGGGCGGAGAGGCCGAACCAGGCCACCGCCTCGAAGCCGGCCAGGCCGAATTCCGCCCCCAGCTCGCTCACCGTGGGCACGTCCGGCAGTTCCGGCAGGCGCTCGGCCGAGGTGACGGCGAGCGGCACGACCAGCCCGCCGCGGATGGCGGGCAGCGCGGTGGGCAAATTGTCGAGGAAGACATCAATGTCGCCCGCGATCAGCGCCGTCATCGCCGGTGCCGCGCCCCGGAAGGGGATGTGCTGCATGCGCAGGCCAGCGAGCTGGCTGATCAGCTCACCCGTCAGATGGGTGGAGGTGCCGTTGCCCGCGCTGCCGAAGGGCCGGCCCGGGCGGTCGGCGCGGACGCGGCGCATGTAGTCGCGCGCGTCGCGCGTGCCCATGCGCGTGGCATTGCCGATCCAGACATTGGGAACGGTGACGAGCAGCGTGATGGGCCGGAAATCCCGCTCGGGGTCGTAGCCCGCATTGCGCTGGAGCGCGGGGACGATGGCGTTGGAGGCGATCTGGCTCAGGAACATCGTGTGGTCATTGCCGTCGCGCACGAAGCGCTGCGCGCCCACCATGCCGCCCGCGCCGGCGAGGTTTTCCACGATGATCGTGCGGCCGAGGCGCTGCCCCATCTCCTGCGCCAGCAGGCGGGCCATGACATCGGTGGTGCCGCCGGCCGGGAAGGGCACAATGAGGCGCAGATCCCGCGTCGGCCACGATTCCTGGGCCACGGCGGCGAGGGGCAGCGCGGCGGCGCCGAGCAGGGCGGTGCGTCGGGTCAGGCGGGTCACACGAAATCTCCGGCAGGTTTCCCTGTCATCGTCGTAATGCGCGCGCCGGAAGGCAAGCCCCGCCTAGGCCCGTGCCACCGCGCCCGCCTTGGCCCGCTCGGAGAACAGCCCCACCGTCCAGAGCGCGGCGATGCCCGGCAGGATCAGCAGCAGCCCAATGAGCTGCGCCTGCTCAGGCACGGCCTCCATCACGCGGGAGATGATCCAGGCCAGGAACAGCCCCGTGCAGAAGACGCGCAGCGAGTGCCGCCCGATGGTGGCCAGCGCGCGGCCCGCCATCCCCTCCATCCAATCCGCCCGGCGCGGCACCAGGCAGGCCACCAGCCACGCCAGGGCCAGCGCGTGCAGCAGGCGCGGCGGCGCCAGCACATCCTTGTGCTCGAAGAGCATGATCACCCAGTCCGGCCCCGCCACGACATCATGCTGAACAAGGCGCACACCGAAGCCCAGCACCACCACCGCGGCGGAAAGCCCGGTCAGCACGGGCGAGCGCGGCAGCGGCATGCCATGCAGGGCGCGCCAGCCGAGCCAACCGCCCAGCAGATAAAGGAACTGCCAGGCCAGAGGGTCGAAGGCGATCAGCGTATCGCCCAGGCCCGGCGTCGCGACCCAGCCGAGATTGACCGCGGCATAGACGGCAAAGCTCGGCACCAGCGCCCAGGCGCCCCAGCGCGCCACCAGCATCAGGAAAGGCCCCAGCAGCAGCATGCCCAGGACGAAGACCGGCAGCGTGCCCATGAAATCGGGCTGGAACAGGCCGGTGAAGGCGAGGCCGACGGCGCGGAAGGGGTTCTCCACCAGGTAATGCCACCCGAAGCGCTCCACCGCGTCAGGCACGTGGAAGAGGATTTCCGCCAGCAGGACCATGGCGGCGAACATGAAGAA
This sequence comes from Sediminicoccus sp. BL-A-41-H5, assembly GCF_050632405.1. Taxonomy (NCBI): domain Bacteria; kingdom Pseudomonadati; phylum Pseudomonadota; class Alphaproteobacteria; order Acetobacterales; family Roseomonadaceae; genus Sediminicoccus; species Sediminicoccus sp. BL-A-41-H5. Next base: position 1,235,446 of record NZ_CP192601.1, read on the forward strand.
CACGAGCAGATGCGTGCGGTAGAGGCGCAGCGCGCGGCCCAGCAGGTCCTTCTGTGCCGCGAACGGCCCCGCCTTGGCCGTCTTGAGCGCGAAGACCGAACCCAGCGTCATGCCCGAGAGCAGGATGAACATCTCGGAGGAATCCGAGAGGCCCCAGGCCGCGTGAATCCCCCAGGCCAGCCAGGTGCCCACCACATGGGAGACGAAGATCGAGACCTGCATCCAGCCGCGCAGCACATCGAGGCGCAGGTCGCGCGGCGGGCGGGCGGGGATGGCGGCTTGCATCAATCAGGCCGCGACGGCCGCGCGGCGCGGCAAGAGCGCCAGCAGCTGGTCGCGCCGCAGCCAGGCGAGAAGCAGGCCCATGGCGAAGGTGAAGCATGCCTCCTTGAAGAGCTTGCCGCCATCCTCATAGGGATCAACGCCGAGCGGCGTGAAGAGATGGAAGAAGATGGCCCCCCCCATGATGCCGGCCGCGAAGAGCCCGCCGAAGCCCTGGCTGCGCGGGATGAGCACCAGGATGGCGGCCATGATCTCCATGCCCGCCACGAAGAGGCGGAAGGGCTTTTCCGGAATGCCAGACCAGTCGGAGAGGCGGTCGAAGATCAGCGTCGGGCCGGTCAGCTTGAACTGCTCGTAGTAGAGCAGTTCATAGGCGATCCAGATCGCGGCGGCCCAGGCCAGCAGATTGACCAGGAGCTTGGCGTGACGGGCTTGCGGCATGGGAACCCTCGGCATTCGGCCGCCCCCGCGGATCGGGGGCCTGCCTGGGTTTCGCCACCGCGATGCGCCCGGTTACCCAGGCCCGGGATTACAATTCACCCATCAGCTTCCGCCGCACCGCCCGCACGCAGTCCTCGAACAAGGTGAGGTCGGCCCAACCCAGCCCATCCTCCGCACGGAGCAGCATGCCGCCGGATGCGGCGATGGCGCCCTCCAGCATCAGGTTCTCGGCCAGGCCGAAATCCTCGATCTCCAGGCCATGCTCATCCCGCCAGGCGGCACCGTCATGCCGCGCGCCGGCAACGCGGCTGCGGTAATCATGCGGAACATGGGTGTAGCCGAAGACCGGACGGCCCAGGCCGCGCATGTAGCCGAGTTCGAAGACCGTGCCTGGATCGGCGGCGAGGCCGCGGAAGGGTGTCAGGTTCGCCACCAGCACATCGCAGCCCTGGATATGCGCCTCATTCGCCGCATGGATGCGGCGCCAGTCGGGCGGGCCGGAGGGCATGGGCGCCGGCGCATCCAGCGGGAACACGCCCTCCATCCCATGCTTCGCGCAGATGGCCTTCTTCGCCGCGCCCGCCGCGAGGGGGTCGGGCAGGAAGACCTCGGGGCCGGCGAGATAAATCCGCATGGGGTCATTCTGCCAGGAAACCGGTTTCCGGCCTATGATCATCCGATGGACCTCGAAGCCGAATACAACAACCGCGCCCGCGTGCCCGGCCACCCCGCCATCATCGCCGGGTGGATCCAGGATTCCGCGGCCTTCCGCGCGGCGCATCCGCCCGAGGTGCTCGCCTATGGACCCGGCGCGCGTGAGGTGATGGACCTGTTCCTCCCGCCCGAGATCCGTGGCGTCGCGATGTTCTTCCATGGCGGCTATTGGCAGGCGCTGGATCGCTCCGCCGTCAGCCATTGCGCGGCGGGGCTTCTCGCGCAGGGCGTGGCCGTGGCCTGCCCCTCCTACGACCTCTGCCCCATGGTGCCGCTCGCCACCATCGCGGCGCAGGCCGAGGCGGCGGCGCTGGCGCTGCATGCGCGGCTTGGGCGCCCCATGGTGGTGTCGGGCCATTCGGCGGGCGGACATCTCGCCGCCCACCTGCAGGCGCGCCTGCCGGCCGATGTGGTGGCCGCCGCCGTTCCGATCTCGGGCCTCTTCTGGCTGGAGCCGCTGATCCCCACCAGCATCAACACGGCCTTGGGGCTGGATGCCGCCAGCGCGCGCGCCCTCTCGCCCGCGCTGCTCCCCTCGCCCGGCCGGCCGATCCATGCCGTCGTCGGCGGCGCCGAGAGCCCCGAATTCCTGCGGCAGAGCGCCCAATTCGCCGCCCTCTGGGGCGGTACGAGCGAGGCCCTGCCCGGGCTTGACCATTTCACGGTGCTGGACCCATTGCCGGACCCGCAGCATCCGTTGACGATGAGATTCGCGAGGCTTGCATGGCAGGTCTGCGGTCACTTATGAGATCATTGAAGCTTAAAATATTGGGAGAGCAGCTGATGGCGTTCCAGATCCCGGCGTTCCGCCGCCGCACCCTTCTCGCCACCAGCACCGGGTTGCTCGCCGCCCCCGCCGTGCTCCAGGCGCAGGGCGCGCCCATCAAGGTCGGCCTCGTCGCCGTGCAGACGGGCCCTCAGGCGGCACTCGGCACGCAGCTGCGGGACGGCTGGATGCTCGGCATGCGCCAGCTCAACAACCAGCTCGGCGGCCGCCCGGTCGAGACCATCGTCATTGACGACGAACTCCGCCCCGATGTCGCCGTCACCAAGGTGCGCGCGGCCCTGGAGCGGGACCGCGTGGATTTCATCGTGGGCGTCGTCTTCTCCAACATCCTCCAGGCGATCATCCGGCCGGTGACGGAGGCGGGCACCTTCCTCATCTCCACCAATGCCGGGCCTTCCACCTTCGCCGGCCGCGGCTGCAACCCGTATTTCTTCACGACCTCCTACAACAATGACCAGGTGCATAGCGTGATGGGCCAGGCGGCGCAGGATGCCGGCTACCGTCGCGTCTTCCTGATGACGCCCAACTACCAGGCCGGGCGCGACGCCATGGCGGGTTTCAAGTCCCGCTTCCAGGGCACGGTGGTGGATGAGGTCTATGTGCCGCTGACGCAGCTCGACTTCTCGGCCGAACTCGCGCGCATCGCCTCGCTGCGGCCGGATGCGATCTTCACCTTCATGCCGGGCGGGCTCGGCGTGAATCTGGTGCGGCAGTATCGCCAGGCGGGCCTCGCCAACATCCCCTTCCTCTCGACCTTCACGGTGGATGAGGCGACGCTGCCCGCGCAGGGCGAGGCCGCACTCGGCTTCTACAGCGCGGCCAGCTGGGCGCCCAACATGGACAACCCGGCGAACCGCCGCTTCGTCTCCGAGTTCGAGGCCGCCTTCAACTACGTGCCCGCGACCTATGCGGCGCAGAGCTACGATGCGGCCAACATGCTGAACGCCGCCGTGCGGCGCGTGGGCGGGAATCTCTCGGACAAGAACGCCCTGCGCGCCGCCATCGCCGCCGCCGATTTCCAGAGCGTGCGCGGGCCCTTCCGCTTCGGCGTGAACCAATACCCCGTGCAGGATTTCTGGCTGCTGCAGGTGGCGCGCCGCGCCGATGGCAAGTTCCAGACCGAGACGGTGCGCCGCGTGCTCGAGGCCAATGTGGACCCCTGGGCGGGCGAGTGCCGCATGCCGGCGCGCATCTAGCTTTCCCCACGAAATCGCTTCGCAATTTCGCGGGGGCCCCGGATTGGCGCTTTTTCCTGAGATGACGGCTCATCCTCCTGTGGCAAAGCCACAGGAGGGCCCCGCAGGGGTCTGGCTGTGAACACCACGCTGTTGCTGGTGCAGGCGCTGAACGGGTTGCAGTTCGGCATCCTGCTGTTCCTGGTGGCGGCCGGGCTCACGCTCGTGTTCGGCGTGATGGATTTCATCAACCTGGCGCATGGCGTGCAGTACATGCTGGGCGCCTATCTGGGGGCGACGCTGGCCGCACTCACCGGCAGCTTCTGGTGGGGGCTGCTGCTGACGCTGCCGGCCACGCTCGCCTTCGGGCTGCTGCTGGAATTCCTCGTCTTCCGACACCTCTATGAACGTGACCACCTCTCCCAGGTGCTCGCGACCTTCGGCGTCATCCTCTTCCTCAACCAGGGCGTGAAGGCGGTGTTCGGCACGGCGCCCATGCAGATGCCGGTGCCGGAACTGCTCAGCGGCGGCGTGCGGATCATGGATGGCCTGCTCTACCCCACCTATCGCATCGCCATCCTGCTGGCCGGCCTCGCCACCGCGGGGCTGCTCTGGTTCCTCGTCGAGCGAACGCGCGTCGGCATGCTGGTGCGGGCCGGTGCCACCAATGCGCCGATGGTCTCGGCGCTCGGCGTCGATATCCGTCGCCTCTTCATGCTGGTCTTCGGCTTCGGCGCCATGCTGGCGGGCTTCGCCGGCGCCATGGCGGCGCCCATCCTCTCGGTCGAGCCCGGCATGGGCGATAACCTGCTCATCCTCGCCTTCGTGGTGATCGTGATCGGCGGCATCGGCTCCGTGCGGGGCGCCTTCATCGCGGCCCTGCTGGTGGGCCTGGTCGAGACCATCGGCCGCAGCATGATGCCCGACCTGATGCGCCTCTTCCTGGATCCCTCGGCCGCGCGGCAGGCGGGGGCGGCGATGGCCTCCATGCTGATCTATGTGGTGATGGCGGCGATCCTCGCCTTCCGCCCCGCCGGCCTCTTTCCGGTGCGCCGTTGAAGCGGCCCGACGTCCTGATCGCCTGCGCGATCTTCGCCGCACTCGCGGCCGCGCCCTTCATCGGCTTCGGCCAGGGCTATTCGCTCACGCTGCTGGCCCGGGCCATGATCTTCGGCATGGCGGCCATCTCGCTCTCGCTGCTGGTGGGCGGCGGGGGCCTGGTGAGCCTGGGCCACGCCGCCATGCTGGGAGTGGGCGCCTATGCCGTGGTGGTGCTGGACCACGCCCGCATCACCGAGGCCTGGATGGTGGTGCCGGTGGGCATCGCCGCAGCCGCGCTGTTCGCGCTGCTGACGGGCGCCATCGCCATCCGCACCTCCGGCGTGCATTTCATCATGATCACGCTGGCCTTCGGGCAGATGGCCTTCTTCACCACCTCCTCCCTCGCGCTTTACGGCGGGGATGACGGCTACACCCTCTACAACCGGCTGGAGGTCTTCGGCTCCCGCGCCTTGGAGCGCGGCATCGTGTTTCACTTCACCTGCCTCGGGCTGCTCATCGCCGTCTGGGCGCTGGTGCGCGCGCTTTTGCACAGCCGCTTCGGGCGCGTGCTCCAGGCCGCGCGCGACAATGAGACGCGCGCCCGCGCCGTGGGGTTCGAGCCCTATCCCTATCGCCTCGCGGCCTATGTCATCGCGGGCGCCATCGGCGGGCTCTCGGGCGTGCTGCTGGCCAATGCGGCGGAGTTCGTGGCGCCGGCCTATCTCGCCTGGCAGCGCAGCGGCGATTTGCTTTTCATGGTGATCCTGGGCGGGCTCGCCGGGCCGCATGGCGCGCTGATGGGCGCGCTGGCCTTCGTGCTGATCGAGGAATGGCTCGCCAAGCTCACCGAGCATTGGCGGCTGATCTTCGGGCCGCTGCTGATCTTCTGCGTCTTCTTCATGCGCGGCGGCATCGCGGGGTTGCTGCGCCGTGGATGAAGTGCTCCTCGAACTCCGGAACCTGCGGAAGCGCTTCGGCGGGCTGACCGTGACGGATGACGTCTCGCTCAACCTCAAGCGCGGCGAGATCCACGCGCTGATCGGCCCCAATGGCGCGGGCAAGACCACGCTGATCCATCAGGTCAGCGGCACGCTGGCGCCGGATTCCGGCCAGATCCTCTTTGCCGGGACGGATGTCACGCATCTGCGGATGGCGAAGCGCGCCCGCATGGGCCTTGCGCGCAGCTTCCAGATCACCAGCATCATCCCCTCCTTCACCGCCCGCGAAAACGCGGCGCTGGCGGTCCAGGCGCGCCACGGCTCCTCCTTCCGCTTCTTCCGCCCCGCCAATGGCGAGGGCGCGCTGAACGACGAAGCCATGGCCGCGCTCACCGAAATGGGCCTGGAGCGCCGCGCCGAAACGCCCGCCGCCGCGCTCAGCCACGGCGAGAAGCGGCAGCTCGAACTCGCCATCGCGCTTGCGATGAAGCCCCGCGTGCTGCTGCTGGACGAACCACTGGCCGGCACCGGCGCCGAGGAAGCCGAGCGCCTGATGCGCATCCTGGGCGGCTTGCGCGCACGCTACGCCATCCTGCTCATCGAGCACGACATGCCCGCCGTCTTCGCGCTGGCCGACCGCATCTCCGTCCTCGCGCAGGGGCGCGTGATCGCGCATGGCACGCCCGATGTGATCCGCGCCGATCCCGCCGTGCGCGACGCCTATCTCGGCGAAGACGAGGTGGCGTGATGTTGTTCATCGAAAGCCTCGCCGCCGCCTATGGCCAGAGCCAGGCGCTGCAGGACGTGTCCCTCGCCGTCGAGACGGGCGAGGTCGTCACCCTCCTCGGCCGCAACGGCATGGGCAAGACCACCACGGTGCGGGCCGTCATGGGGCTGCTGGGCTCCGTCGGCGGACGCGTCACCGGCGGGCGCATCGCCTTCGACCAGGCGGAGCTGGTGGGCCTGCCCTCCCACGTCATCGCGCGGCGCGGCATCGGCCTGGTGCCCGAGGGGCGGCAGGTGTTTCCCACGCTCACCGTCGAGGAGAACCTGATCGCCACCGCCCGCCCGGGCCGCTGGGATCTCTCCGCCATCTACGCCCTCTTCCCCCGCCTGCTGGAGCGCCGCGCCAATGCGGGGCGCAACCTTTCGGGCGGCGAGCAGCAGATGCTCGCCATCGGTCGCGCGCTGATGACCAATCCGCGCCTGCTCATCCTGGATGAGGCGACCGAGGGCCTGGCCCCCCTCATCCGCGCGGAGATCTGGGCCGTGCTGGAGCGCCTGAAGGGCGAGGGCCAGGCGATCCTGCTGATCGACAAGAACCTCGGCGCCGTGATGCGCCTCGCCGACCGGCATGTGATCATCGAGCGTGGCCGCACCGTCTGGACCGGCGACAGCGCGGCCCTGGCCGCGGCGCCCCACCTGCGCGAGCAGTATCTGCATGTGTGATCGCCCTCAGACGCCGGGCGCCGCCTCCAGCGGCTTGGCTTCGCGCCGCCGCTGACGCGCTGGCCGTCGCGGGCGGTCTCGTCGCGCCGCCCGCTTTGCGGGCGGATTCCCGGTTGGCATCGATGTGCTGGCCAGGCTGTTCCTGCTGCGCAGGCCCACCCCTTCCGCTTGCACCATGTTTCCGTTGGTGCAGACTGCCATCGAAGCGTCCGCCACCACCGAGGGAGCAAGGCAACATGACCGAAATCGCAGGCATCACCCGGGCCGGAACCGGCTTCGAGGACGTCAGCTGGAACATCCTGGGGCAGGTCTATCACCCCAAGCAGTCCACCGAGGATTGCTTCTCCTTCGTCGCCAACTCGCCGCCCGGCACCTTCGTGCCGCCGCATATCCACCCGACGCAGGATGAGTACATCCTGATGCTGGAAGGCGAGTGGAAGCTCATCCTCGACGGCCAGACCCACTTCGCGAAACCCGGCGACCTGGTCCGCATGCCCCGCGGCATCATGCACGGCTATTTCAACGAGAGCGGCGCCCCGGCGCGCGCCTTCTTCTGGGTCACGCCTGCCCGCAAGCTGCATGACCTGTTCCGCGCCATCCACAACGTGCCCGACCCGGCCGAGGTCATCCGCCTTTCCGCCCTGCACGAGGTGGATTTCCTGCCGCCCCCGGGCTGACGCCAGCCCCTTGCAGGGCAGGTTCACGCAATCGGTGATGCCAGCCCCATGCGATCCGATCTAAACTGCGGCGCATGACATCCCCGGGCCGATTGGCGGCACTCCTCGGTCTGCTCGCCGCCTTCGGCCCGCTCTCCATCGACATGTATCTGCCGGCCTTCCCCGAGATCGGGGCGAGCCTCGGCGGCGGCGTGGAAGGCGTGCAGCTCACGCTCGCCGCCTATTTCATCGGCATGGCGGCGGGGCAGCTCCTGCACGGCCCACTCTCCGACCGGCTTGGCCGGCGGCGACCGCTCTTCGCCGGGCTCATCGTCTATACGATCGCCTCCATCGCCTGCGCGCTGGCCACCAGCATGGAGGCGCTCATTGCCCTCCGCCTGCTGCAGGCGCTGGCCGGCTGCGCGGGCATGGTCATCTCCCGCGCCGTGGTGCGCGACGTGTCGGACCGGCTGGACCCCGTGCGCCTCATGGGGCGCCTGATGCTGGTCATGGGCGTGGCGCCGATCCTCGCCCCGGTCATCGGCGGCTATGTCGCGGCCTGGTTCGGCTGGCGCGCCATCTTCTGGCTGCTGGCGGCGATCGGCCTCGCCGCGCTCCTCCTCTGCGCCACGATGCTGCACGAAACCCTGCCCGAGGAACGCCGCCGCCGCGCGCCGCTGCTGGCCGTGCTGCGCAGCTATGGCGGCCTGCTGACGGACCGGCGCTTCATGGGCGCCGCCCTCGCCTCGGGCTTCGCCATCGGGGGCATGTTCGCCTATATCGCCGGCTCGCCCTTCGTCTTCATCACGCTGAACGGCGTGCACCCTGCCCATTACGGCTGGCTCTTCGGCGGCGCCGCCGCAGGCTTCATCCTGCTGTCGCAAGTCTCCGCCCGCCTCGCCACGCGCTTCGGGCGCGAGCGCGTCTTCAACGCCGCGATCGCCGCCATCGCCGCCTGCGGCGTCACCCTCCTGGCACTCACCGCGCTGCACGCCCCCTTCGCCGCGCAATACGCGATGGTCTTCCTCTACGTCTCACTCCTCGGGATCGCGCTGCCGCTCGGCACCATCATCACGATCACGCCCTTCCCCCACATGGCCGGCACCGCCTCCGCCCTCGTCGGCACGCTGCAATTCGGCATGGGGGCGCTGGCCGGCGCCACCCTCTCCGCCCTGCACAACGGCACCGCCCTGCCCATGGCCATCACCATCGCACTGGCCGGCAGCGCAGCCCTGGCCGCACGGACCCTGCTGCGGGGATAGGTGCGCCGACCCGGGAGGGACGCTGTCCCTCCCGGCCCCTCCCTGCCAGGGGCACCCTCTGGCCCCCGCGAGAATTGGGCTTGTTGAGGGAGGGGACTCGAGGGCGCGCGCGTGACGCAGGGCGCTCCCGCCCCCTCCCTCAACAAGCCCCGTCCTGGGTTCCAAGGGCCTCTCGGCCCTTGGCGAGAGGGGTCTGGGGAGAGCAGCGCTCTCCCCTGGACACGCCCTACCCCGCCGCGTGAATCGCGCGCCAGAGCTTCTCGGGCGTCACCGGCATGTCGAGGTGGTTCACGCCGAGCGGGCGGAGTGCGTCCACCAGGGCGTTCATCACGGCGGGCAGGCTGCCTGCGCAGCCCGCTTCGCCGCAGCCCTTGGCGCCGAGCGGGTTGGTGGTGCAGGGCACCGGGTGGCTGTGGAGCGAGAAACTCGGCAGGTCATCGGCACGGGGCAGGCCGTAATCCATGAAGGTGCCGGTCAGCAGCTGGCCGTCCTCCGAATAGGCGACCTGTTCGTGCAGGATCTGGCCGATGCCCTGGACGATGCCGCCATGCGCCTGGCCGGCGACGAGCAGCGGGTTCACGACCACGCCGAAATCGTTGACGGAGGTATAGTTCACGATCTTCACATGCCCGGTGTCCGGCTCGATCTCCAGCTCGCAGACGTGGCAGCCATTGGGATAGGCCATGGGCGCCTGGTCGAAGACATGCTGCACATCGAGCGTGCTCGGCACCTCGGACGGCAGCGAGTGGCTTTCGCGCAGCTTGGCGGCCAGTTCCACGATGCCGATGCCGCGGTCCGTGCCCGCGATGGTGAAGCGGCCCGCGTCGAACTCGATGTCGGCGACGGCGCTTTCCAGCACATAGGAGGCGGCGAGCTTGCCCTTCTCGACCACGAGAGCCGAGGCCTCGATGATCGCGGCGCCCGAGGCCATCAGGGATTTCGAGCCGCCCGTGCCGCCGCCGGCCACCAGTTCGTCGGAATCGCCCTGCAGCAGGCGCACGCTCTCGAAGGGCACCCCGAGATACTGGTGCAGCACCTGGGCGAAGGCCGACCAATGGCCCTGCCCGTAGTCCAGCGTGCCGGTGATGATGGTGACGGTGCCATCCTTCTCGAAGCGGATGCCGCCCTGCTCCTTGGCCGGTGGCGCCGTGCATTCAAGGAAATTGCCGATGCCGATGCCGCGCAGCTTGCCGCGCGCCTTGGCCTCCGCGCGGCGAGCCTCGAAGCCGGCGTAATCGGAGGCTTTCAGCGCTTCATCCAGGATCGCCGAGAAATCGCCGCCGTCATAGACGCTGCCCGAGGGCGCGGCGTACGGAAACTGGTCGGGCTTGATGTGGTTCAGCTTGCGGATGGCGATGGAGGATTTGCCCATGGCCTGGGCCGCTTCCTCGATCAGCCGCTCCATGAAGTAGTTGCCTTCCGGCCGCCCGGCGCCGCGATAGGCCGAGACGGGGGTGGTGTTGGTCAGCATGCAGCGCGTGCGGACCTCGATCAGCGGCAGGGTGTAGTTGGACTGGACGTTCTTGACGAAATTGCCCGTGCCCATGAGCGGCGCGACCGTCGAGAGATAGGCGCCCATGTTCGCGAAGCTGGTAAGGCGGACGGCCAGGAACTTCCCCTCGGCGTCGAGCGCCAGCTCGGCCTCCACCTCATGGTCGCGGCCATGCTGGTCGGAGAGGAAGGAGCCGCTGCGCTCATCCGTCCATTTCACCGGGCGGCCCAGGATCTTCGCCGCATGCAGCAAAGGCAGGTATTCCGGGTAGGCATTGGCCTTCATGCCGAAGCTGCCGCCGACATTGCCGGTGCGCACGCGCACCTGATCCTTCGGCACCTTCAGCACGTCATCGGCCAGCTGGTTGCGCAGGCCGAAGACGCCCTGGCAGCCGACATGCAGCACGTAGCGGCCATCCGCATATTCGCCGATGGCCGAGCGCGGCTCCATCGCCGCCACCACGATGCGGCTGTTGCGGATGGAGAGCTTCTGCACATGCGCGGCGGCGGCGAAGGCGGCCGATACCTTGGCGGCATCACCGAAGGCGAAGTCCAGCACGCAGTTCTCGGCGATGTCATCATAAAGAAGTGGCGCGCTGGCGGCGGCGGAGGCCTCGGTGACGGCATCCAGCACATCCACATCGAGCTCCACCAGCTCGCCCGCATCCTTCGCCTGGGCCTTGGTCTCGGCGACGATGACGGCGACGGGGTCGCCCACGAAGCGCAGTTTGTCGCCGGCGAGCGCCGGGCGGCGCGTGGTGCGCAGCGGGCTTCCATCGGCGTTCTTCAGCGGCATGGCGCAGGTCATGTCGCCATATTCCGCGAGGTCGGCCGCCGTGATCACGGCATGCACGCCGGGTGCCGCGCGGGCGGCCGTCACATCCACGCCGTTCAGCGCGGCATGCGCATAGGGGCTGCGGACCACGAAGGCGTAGAGCTGGCCGGGCAGCGCCAGGTCATCCGTGTAGCGCCCCTGCCCTTGCAGCAGCTTCGGGTCCTCCTGGCGGGGGACCGGCTGGCCCACGCCGAATTTCAGGCGCGTGGGATCGAAGGGCAGGTTCGTGTCGGGCATGCGGTCTCTCCGGGGTTGCATGGATGGTAAGCGCGGGGAGGGCTTCCGCAAGGGGCCGGGTCGGCTCAGGCTGCCCCCATGGTGCTGCCCCGCCTCAATCCCACCCCCGCCGGCATGGCGCTGGCCGCGATGGCGGGCCTCACCTTCTGCGTGCTGAACGTGGTGCTCCGCATCCTGGCGACCGAGTTGCCGCCCTTTCAGGTGCAGTTCCTGCGCTATGCCGCAGGCCTCGTCGTCCTGATGCCCTGGATCCTCCGGCAGGGCGTCGCCGCCTATCGGCCGCGCGGCCTGGGCGGGCAGCTCTGGCGCGGCGTGGTGCATTCGACGGCGCTCTACCTCTGGTTCGCGGCCCTGCCCAACATCCCCTTCGCGGACCTGACGGCGATCGGCTTCACCAGTCCGCTCTTCGTCATGATCGGCGCCGTCGTCTTCCTGCGCGAGAAGATGTTCTGGCAGCGCTGGGTCGCCGGATTGCTCGGCTTCACCGGCGTGCTGGTGGTGGTGGGGCCGCAGCTGACCGGCGAAGGCGGACATTACTCGCTGCTGATGCTGGCCTCGGCGCCGCTCTTCGCCGCCTCCTTCCTCATCACCAAGGCACTGACGAAGCGCGACAGCCCCGAGGTGATCGTCGCCTGGCAATCCATCACCGTCGCCCTCTTCACCCTGCCGGCGGCGCTGCTGGTCTGGGAATGGCCGGATGCGCGGCAATGGGGGCTGGTGCTGCTCTGCGGGATGCTCGGCAGCTTCGGACACTGGATGCTGACCCACGCCTTCAAGCTGGCCGACATCTCGAGCGCGCAGCCGGTGAAGTTCCTGGACCTGATCTGGGCGGCGAGCCTGGGCTACCTGGTCTTCGCCGAGACGCCCACCACCTCGACCTTTGCGGGCGCGCTTGTCATCTTCATCTCCACCACCTGGATCGCGCGGGTCGAGGCCCGCCGCACGCGGAGCCCTGCTGCATGAGTCCCGAAATTGCCGCTCTCGAAGCCACCGCCAAGCGCCATGTCACGGCGGGGAATGTGGTGTGGCGCGAATGGGGAGATGGCGTGCCGCTGGTGCTGCTCCATGGCGGCTCGGGCTCCTGGCGGCATTGGCTGCGGAACATCGAAGCATTGTCGCGGCACTACCGGCTGCTGGCGCCGGACATGCCCGGCCTCGGCGAATCCGCCCTGCCGGAGGACGAGACGCCGGCCGGTGCCGCCCTCGTCCTGCGCCAGGGGCTGGAGTCGCTGCTGGGCGCCGGTCGCCGCTACCACCTCACGGGCTTCTCCTTCGGCGCCAATGTCGGTGGGCAGCTGGCCGCGATGGAGGGGACACATGTGCGGAGCTACACCGCGGTCGGCGCCGCCTCACTCGGCCTGCCGCGCCCCCCGCTGGACCTGCTCAAGGTGCGCGACAAGACGGGCGAGGCCCGGCGCGAGGCGCATCGGGAGAACCTCGCCCGCCTCATGTTTCATGACCGCGCGCTGATCGACGACGTGGCGCTGGAGATCCAGGAGCACAACACGCAGCATGCCCGGCTGCGCTCGCGCGGCTTCGCGAGCTCCGCCATGCTGCGTGATGCTTTGGCGCAGGCGAAGGCGCCGCTCGCCGGCATCTGGGGCGAGCGCGATGCGGTGGCCTGGCCCGAGGTGCAGGCGCGGCTCGACGTGCTGCGCAGCCTCGACCCGGGCCTCTTGGAGACGGTGATCCCACAGGCCGGCCACTGGGTCGCCTATGAGGCGCCCGAGGCCTTCAACGCGGCCCTTCTGGCGATCCTGGCGCAACGCGCAGCATGAAGAGGGCGGCGAAGGCCGCCAGCGACAGCCCCGCCGTGACCCAGAGGGCATGGGCGCCGAAGGCGGCGACCACGAAGCCGAACAGCGCGGGCGCCACGGCACCCAGGAAGCGCGCGGGGGCCACGATCAGCCCCTGCCGCGCGCCATAGCCGGCTGCACCGAAGACCGCGAGCGGCAGGGTGCCGCGCACGATGGTGTTGATGCCGTTCCCCGCCCCGTGCAGCAGCACGAAGAGCGGCGCGAAGGGCGCGCCCAGCAGCAGCAGCACGCCCGCGCCGATCGGGTGCGTCACCTGCGCGATCTTGGCCGAGAGCAGCGGATGCGCGCGGCGCAACACGGTGAATTCCAGCACGCGGGCCGCGACCTGGGCCGGGCCCATCAGCGCGCCGGCCGCGATGGCGGCGGCGGGCGTGGCTCCGGCCGAGACGAGCAGCGCGGGCAGATGCGCCGCCAGCGCCGCGGCCGCGAAGCCGCCCGAGGCGAAGACGAAGGCCATCAGGATGGCGGTGCGCCGCGTCTCTCGCTGCGACTCGGCGGAGGGGGGCGCGACCGGCTTCGCGGCGGCGGGGGCGGCGCGCTGCGTCGGCCGCGGCAGCATCAGGTTGATCGGCATGGCGAGCGCCAGGTGCACCAGCGCCCAGCCCCAGCAGGCCCCCCGCCAGCCGAATTCGGAGAGCATCAGCCCGCTGATCGGCCAGCCGATGGTGCTGGCGAAGCCCGCGATCAGCGTGATGCCGGTGATCGCACTCCGCGCATCCTTGCCATAGAGCCCGGCCAGCGTCGCGAAGGCGGCGTCGTAGAGGCCCATGGCCATGCCAAGCCCCAGCACCAGCCAGGCGGCGAACAGCATCACCGGGCCATGGGCCATGGCGAGCATGGCGAGGCCCAGGATGAAGACCAGGTTGGAGGCGAGCAGCACCACCCGCCCGCCATATTGGTCGATCGCGCGGCCCACGCGCGGCCCCAGGAAGGCCGTGAACAGCATGGCACAGGAGAAGGCGACGAAGACCGTGGACGCCTCGAGGCCCAGCTCCCGCGCCATGGCGCCTGCCAGGATGGCGGGGATGTAGTAGCTGCTGGCCCAGGCCAGGGTCTGGGACGTGCCCAGCAGGACGACGACCCAGCTCTTGCTCATGTCTTGTCCCGCAGCAGGGGCTGTGCCGCGGCCAGCACGCGTTCGTAGCGCGCCCGCTCCTCCGCCGCGCGCTCGGGCGGCCATTCGCGATAGCCCCGTCCGGTCTTGGGGCCGAGGCGTCCCTCCGCCACCAGCTTGGCGAGGCCCGGCGAGGGCTCGGGGCTGGTGTTCAGACTCGGATAGATGGTGCTGGCCGCGGCCAATTGCGTCTCGAGGCCGGCCAGCTCCTTCTGCAGGATCGGGCCGGCGGCCAGGTAGCGGAAGCCGAAGCAGTAGCGCACGGCGCGGTCCACATCCTCGGCGGTGGCCAGGCCCGAATCGATGCAGGAAAACGCCTCGCGCATCAGTGCGTGCTGGATGCGGTTGGCCAGGAAGCCCGGCTCGTCCCGCGCCACGCGGATGGGCATGCGGCCGAGCCCTTCCATGATGGCGAAGAAGCGGTCCACGACCCAGCCTTCCGTCGCCTCGCCCTTCACGACCTCGACGCCGGGGACGAGATGGGCCGGCAGGAAGAAGTGCAGGTTGCACATCCGCGCCTTCGTGCCGCAGTCGCGCGAGATCTCGGTGATGCGGTAGCCCGAGGCGTTGGAGCCGATGGGGATCTCGGGCGGGACGAGGCGGTCCAGCTCGGCGAAGAGGGCGCGCTTCAGCGCCATGTTCTCGGGCGCCGCTTCCACCACGCAGGCGCAGGCGGCGAAGGGCATCTCCGCCAGCGTCGCGTGGAGCGTGAGCCCCACCTCCAGCGCCGGATCGGCGCCGAGCTGGCCAAGTGCGGTGCGCACACGGGCCCGCTTCTCGGGCCAGGCCGCTTCCGCCGGCTCCTGCGCGGCTACGCGCCAGCCGCCGGCGAGGAAGATCGCCGCGATATCGCAGCCCATCAGGCCCATGCCGATGATGCCGGCCTGTTCGCTCATGCCTCACGCTCCGGGTAGAAAATCTTCACCACTTCGATCTCCTCCACGCCGGCCGGCGTGCGCAGCTTCACAAGATCGCCCACGCGCTTGCCCAGCAGCGCGCGCGCCACGGGGGAGACCCAGGAGATGCGGCCCTGCTCGGCCACCGCCTCCTCCATGCCGACGATGGTGACGGTGACTTCCGTGTCGTCCTCTCGGGCGTAGGTCACGGTCGCGCCGAAGAACACCTGGTCGCGCCGCTTCTGGTCGCGCGCATCCACCACCTCGGCTCGGTCCAGCCGGCGGCGGAGGAAGCGGACGCGGCTGTCGATCTGGCGGAGGCGGCGCTTGCCGTATTGGTAGTCGGCATTCTCGCTGCGGTCGCCCAAGGACGCCGCCCAGGAGACGATCTCCGTCACCTTGGGCCGCTCCACATGCCAGAGCTCGTGCAGCTCGGCCTGCAGCGCCGCATGGCCCGCGGGCGTCATGTAGAAGGGCGTGCCGGGCGGGACTCCCGGCGGGCCGTCCTCGTCATCATCCTCATCCGCCGCGCTCACGGCATCCACAACCCGCCATTGATGTGGTGCACCTGGCCGGTGATCCAGCTCGACTGATCGGAGGCCAGGAAACAGGCCAGCTCCGCGATGTCGGCGGGCTGGCCGAGGCGCGCAATGGGGATGGTCTTCACCCGCTCGGCCAGCTCTTCCTCGGTGTTGCCGTAGCGCGGCTGGGCCGTGTCGGTCAGGCCCGGCGCGATGGCGTTCACGCGGATGCCATGCGGGGCGAGGGCCAGCGCCATGGCGCGCGTCAGGCCGAGCAGCCCGGCCTTGCTCGCCGAATAATGCGCGCCCCGCGGATCGCCCCGCACCGCGGAGGAGGACATGGTGATGGCGACACCCGGCTTGCCTGCGGCCACCAGCGCACGGGCGAAGAGCTGCGTCTGGAAGGCGGTGGCCTTGATGTTCACATCCTGCACCGCGTCCCAGGTGGCTTCCGTCAGCTCCAGGAAATCGGCGCGCGGAAAGATGCCGGCATTGCAGACCAGGATGTCCGGCAGGCCCAGCAGCCGCTCCGTCTCGGCCTGGAGATGGGCGCGTCCGGCAGTGGTCGCGATGTCGGCGTGGATGGCGACCCCGCCGCAGGCGGCGGCGACACGCTGGCCGGCGGCGGCGTCATCCAGCCAGTTCACCGCGACCTTCGCACCCTCGCGCCCGAAGGCCTCGCAGATCGCGGCGCCGATGCCCTGCTGCGCGCCGGTGACCAGGGCGATGCGGTTCTTCAGGCGCATGTTGATGGCCCCTTCGAGGGGCTTTGCCCCTGGAGCACCCCAGCAAGAACCTCGGGTTCTTGCATCTCCGACAAGATGAAGGTGCAGGAAACGGATTTCCTGCCGGGAGAGCTCGAGAGGGCAGAGCCCTCTCGAAGGCAAAGATCCATCACTCCGCCGCCATCTTCATCGCCACCGGATCACGCCGCGCGAGCCGCGCCAGCATCGCATCCACCTCCGCCCGCGTCGCATCGCTGAGCTTCGGCCCCGGCGCGCGGAGCGTCGGGTGGGCGATGATGCCGCGGCGCGTCAGCACATATTTCCGCACGGCGAGGCCGAGGCCCGGCTGATGCTCGGTGCGGATGAGCGGCAGATGCGGCTCGAAGGCGTCCATCGCCGCCTCCATCTGGCCGGCCTTCACCAGATTCACCACGCGGACGAGAAGTTCGGGGAAGGCATAGCCGGTCATTACACCGTCATTGCCGCGGGCGATCTCCTCCGGGAGGAAGAGGCCGCCATTGCCGCCGAACATGGCGATGCGGCGCATCTCGCCCTTGGCCATCATCGCCTTCAGCGTGCTGATCTTGTCGAGGCCGGGCCAATCCTCGGCCTTCAGCATGACGCAGCGGGGGTCGGCGGCCAGCGCCGCGATCACGCGGGGCGAGAGGTGAACGCCATTGGCCTGCGGGAAATCCTGCAGCACCCAAGGGGCGGGCGAGACCGCCTCGGCCGCGCCCTGCAGCCAGGCGAGCGTCGCGTCATCGCCGCGCAGGCCGGTGGGGGGCGCGATCATCACGCCCGCCGCACCCGCCTCCATGGCGCGGGCGGCCAGCGCCTTCATCGGCGCATAGCCAGGGGCGGAGACGCCCACGATCACGGGCCGGCCCTGAGCGTGCCGCAGCACGATGCGTGTCAGCCGCATCGCCTCGGCCGAATCGAGCTTGGGAGCCTCGCCCATGATGCCGAGGATGGTCAGCGCGCTGGCACCGGCCGCGACATAGGCTTCCGTCATGCTGGCGGCGCTGCGCGCGTCGAGCTCGCCATCGGGCGTGAACGGGGTCGGACAGATGACGCAGACGCCGGCGGCTTCAGCGGTGAGCATTTGGGGACTTCTCCTCGGTTCCGCACGAAACTAAACCCGTTCCGGCAAGCTGCGAAGGATGGACCATGGCTCTTCCCGGGGGAATGCCGCCGACAAACCGCGACCTTGTCGGCTATGGGCGCAACCCGCCCGATCCAGGCTGGCCGGGCGGCGCCAAGCTCGCCCTCTCCTTCGTGGTCAATGTCGAGGAAGGGGCCGAGCTCTCGCTCGCCAGCGGCGATGCCCGCAACGAGAGCGTGCATGAAATCCGCGAGGAAGTGACCGGCCAGCCGGACCCCTGCATGGAGACGCATTACGCCTATGGCGCGCGCGTCGGTATCTGGCGGATCCTGGACGCGTTCGACAAGCACCGGATGCGCGCCACCTTCTCCTCCTGCGGGCGGGCGGTGGCGCATGCACCGCATCTGGCGAAGGCGCCGCACGAAGCGGGGCACGAGATCAGCGCCCATGGGTGGCGCTGGGAGAGCCACGCGAACATGCCCGAGGCCACGGAGCGCGAGGTCATCGCCGCCACCATCGCCGCCATCCGCGACGCGACGGGCGAGCGGCCGGTCGGCTGGCACACGCGCTCGGCCTCGTCCATGAACACGCGGCGGCTTCTGCTGGAGGAGGGCGGGTTCCTCTACGACAGCGACGTCTATGACGACGACCTGCCGCGCCTGCACAGCCCCGGTCACGTCATCCTGCCCTATGGTTTCGACGTGAACGACATGCGCTTCTCGCCCGGCGGCGGCTTCGTCCAGGCCGAGGATTTTTCCCGCTATGCCATCGGCGCCATCAACTGGCTGATGGAGGAGCCGGGGGCGAAGATGCTCTCCATCGGGCTGCACCTGCGCATCATCGGCCGGCCGGGGCGGATGCGGGCGCTGGCGGACATCCTGGCCCATGTGGCGAAGATTCCGGGCATCTGGGTCGCACCCCGACGGGAAATTGCGGCGCATTGGCTGAAACGCGCCCAGGAAACGCCATGATGTTCCGGGAATAGGCGGCGCATGGCCGACTATCCCTCCCCTGCCCTCTCCGTCGTCGTCCCCTGCTACAACGAGCAGGAGGTCCTGCCCGAATTCCACCAGCGGCTTGCCGCCGCGCTGGAGGGCATCGGCGTGGATTGGGAGGTCGTCTATGTGAATGACGGCTCGCGCGATGCCACGCTCACCGTGATGACGAGCCTGGCCACCGCCGATCCGAGGGTGGCGCTCGTCAATCTCTCGCGCAATTTCGGCAAGGAGATCGCGCTCACCGCCGGCCTCGACCATGCGCGGGGGCATGAGGGGGTCGTGGTCATTGATGCCGACCTTCAGGACCCGCCGGAGGTGATCCCGGCGCTGCTGGCCGCCGCCCGCCAGGGCTACGACATCGCCTATGCGCAGCGCAGCGTCCGCCATGGCGAGGGCTTCCTCAAGCGGACCACCGCCGCCGCCTTCTACCGCGTTATGCAGCGCCTGGGAGGCCGCGTGCAGCTGCCGCCGGATACGGGCGATTTCCGCTTCATGTCCCGCCGCTCACTCGATGCGCTCTTGCAGCTGCGCGAGCAGCACCGCTTCATGAAGGGCCTCTTCGCCTGGGTGGGCTTCCCGGCCATCGCCGTGCCCTATGAGCGCGCGCCGCGGGCGGCGGGCGAGACCAAGTGGAACTACTGGAAGTTGTGGAACCTCAGCCTCGAGGGCATCACCAGCTTCACCGTGGGGCCGCTCAAGATCGCGAGCTACCTCGGCCTCGCCACCGCCTTCTTCGCCGGGATCTACATCCTCCAGCTCGTGGTCCGCACGGTGTTCTTCGGCAACCCGACGCCGGGCTATCCGAGCCTGATGGCGGTCGTGCTTTTCCTGGGTGGGGTGCAGCTCATGACGCTCGGCATCATCGGCGAGTATCTCGGCCGCATCTTCAACGAGACGAAGGGGCGGCCGCTCTACATCGTCGAGCGGCACATGCCCTCATCGGCACACGCCGAGACCGCCCAGCGCGACGCAGCCTGACCCCCCGAGGCCGGGCCCGATCCGCACCTCGCCGGGGGCGAGTGGGCGGGCCAGCGTTTCGGCATCGGCACAGCGCGGCGGCGTGCGCCAGCGCGCGGCATACATGGTGTTGACCGGGCGCGGCGTCTCGCTCGCCAGCAGCAGGATCTCCAGCGAGAGGATGCGCGCGGCGGCGTCTTCCTGCGGGATGCAGGGCCAGGAGGGGATGAGCGTCACCTGCCCCGCCTCGCGCAGAATCGGGCGCAGCGCATCCGCCTCGATGGTCCAGGCCGCGCGCTCATGCGCCCAGCTGGAAAGCGCGCCCCGCATCGGCGCCGCATCCACGAACTGCACCAGCGCGCAGGCGGCGAAGATCACGGGCCGCTGTTGAAGCAGCACGGCGGCGCCGATCATCAGCGCATAGCCCACCGGCCAGAAGAATCGGCCCGAGGCGCGGAACTGTTCCAGGAATCCGGGCGCGGGGCCGAGGTCCAGCACAACCATGCCGCCCAGTCCGACGCGGAAGGAGATGGCGATGGCGGTCAGCCCCAGCAGCGCCAGCACCAGGCCCAGATGCGCGCGCAGGCCGGGCGCGATCCGCGCGCGCCCCACGATGGCGCCGGCGACCAGCGCCGCCCAGAGGCCGAGGCCGAGCCAATTATAACCCTCCCACCCGCCATGGCCGGTCGCGTCCACCTCGCGCGCCACGAGCCAGCCCAGCGTCGCTGAGCGGAAGGGCCAGAGGGGAGAGAGCAGGTTCAGCGCGTATTGGCCGTAGCCGCCATCGCCGGCCGCGCCGAAATAGCCGAACAGCGCCATGGTGCCGATCATGGCGCCGGCCGCGGCCGCGACTCCGAAACCGGCCCTGAGGAAGGCCTCGCCGCGCAGGGCGAGGGAGAGCGGCACGGCCGCCAGCACCGCCAGCGACATCAGCGCGAGATAGGGATGGATCAGCAAGGCGAGCGCCTGGAAGGGCACGGCGAGCCACCACCAGCGCGCATCGCCCAGCGCGCGGAAATAGAGGCCGAGCGCCACCAGGATCACGAAGTGCCCGCACAGCGCCGCATGGCCGAATCGCATGATGAAGGCCGGCATGGCGCTCGCCATCACCGCCACCGCGACGCCCGGCAGCAGGCCGCGCACGCCGGCGCCACGCAGCGCGAAGACGGCGGCCACCGGCTGCAACACCCAGGCCAGCGCGTAGAAGAGGCCGATCCCATGGAAGCCCTCGGGCAGCAGCGGCGCCACCAGTTTCAGCGGGAGCGCGAGGGCGGGTATCCCATCCAGAAACGCAAGGTTCACATTCTGGAGCGTGCCCACATTCAGCGGCGGCCAGCGCCAGGCATCGGCCAGGAAGTGCCGCTGGGCGATCGCATGTTGCGCCGCATCACCGACCGGCCGCCAATCCAGCCCGGCGCGCGGAAAGACGAAATCGAGCCCGAACAACTGCATGGCGAGCAAGGCTCCCAGCAGGGCTGAAGCGGGATAGGCGAGACGGGACAAGGGCGCGCTCCTGGGCTGCCCCCTGCCCTGCCATCCCCGGAAAAACCCCGCAAGGCCGGCGCTTGTTGCGCTGCCACAATCTTGCCCCAACCGGGTCCAATTGCCGCCAGGGATCAAGGCGATAGCTGCACCGTGGCCAGGAGCGGATGACCCGCCTCCCCGCCACGACAGATCGGTTCTGCCGGAGACCCCGGATGGACCGTGAATGAGGCAAATATGCCGGGCCTGGACGCTTTTTCGTCCCTGCAACGTGAGACCGCGATCCGCGAGAGCCGGATCGGTGGCGGCTACGCGGCCCCCGAGGCCGTGCTGGTGCCGGCCCGCCTGCCCGCCCTGCAGCCCGCGCTGAAGCGCGCGATGGATGTGGTGGGCGCGGGGCTGATGCTGCTGGTCCTCTCGCCCATCTTCCTGATCCTCACCCTCATCGTGCGCGCCGATGGCGGCCCGGCCTTCTTCGCCCATCGCCGCGTCGGCCGCGATGGCGAGGGCTTCGGCTGCCTCAAGTTCCGCTCCATGGTGACCGACAGCCAGGCCCGCCTGGAAGCGCTGCTGGCGAGCGACCCCGCCGCACGCGCCGAATGGGAGGCCACGCGCAAGCTGAAGAACGACCCGCGCGTGACGAAGATCGGCCGCTTCCTGCGTGCCACCTCGCTGGACGAGCTGCCGCAGCTCATCAACGTGCTGCGCGGCGAGATGAGCCTGGTCGGCCCCCGCCCCGTCATCCAGGCCGAGCTGGACGCCTATTACGGCGCCGCCGCCCTGCACTACATGAGCGTGCGCCCCGGCATCACCGGCCTGTGGCAGGTCTCCGGCCGCTCGGACACCAGCTATGCCCAGCGCGTGGCGCTCGACATGGCCTATGTGTCCGGCCTCTCGGTCTGGCAGGACATCCGCATCCTGCTCCGCACGCCCGTCGCGGTGCTGTCGCGCCGCGGCGCCCACTGAGCTAGGCTGCGGGCCGTGCAGGCCCGCAGACCCCCCCCCCGAAGACACGCAAGATGAGCGATACCGCCGCCGCCCGGGCGGGCGCCGGGCGCCTCGTCTCCGGCATGTTCTGGAACGCGATGGGGCGGGGCCTGCCGCTCCTCCTGGCCCTCGCCCTCACTCCGCTTCTCGTCAGCCAGATGGGGCTGGAGCGCTGGGGGCTCTTCACCCTCGCCCTCGCGCTGGTCGGCGTCTTCGGCATCTTCGACCTCGGCATCGGCCCGGCGCTGACACGCGGCCTCTCCGAGCGGATGACCCAGGGCGCCGAGGATGCCGAGGCCGGCCAGCTCGTCGGCACCGCGATGCTCGCCCTTGGCGGCTTCGCGAGCCTGGGGGCGGCCGCACTCTGGTTCATGCTGCCCTGGCTGATGCAGAGCGCGCTGAACGTGCCGGCCGAATTGCAGGCCGAGGCGCTGGTCGCCTTCCGCATCCTGGCCTGTGCCGCACCGCTCATCGTGCTGAACGCGGCGCTCTGGGGCGTGCTGGCGGCGCACCAGAAATTCGCCGCCGCCAACCTCGTCACCATCCCCGTGGCCGTCATGTATTATGTGGGCCCGGTGATCCTGCTGGTCTTCTGGCAGAGCCTGGTCGGCGTGATGCTGGTGCTGGTGGCCTGCCGGCTGGCCAACACCCTCTCCTATCTCTGGCTGGCGCGGCCGGTGCTGCCGCGGCTCTCGGTGGGCAGCCCGCTGATGGTGCTGCCGCTGCTGCGGATCGGCGGCTGGATGACGGTCGCCTCCGTGCTGAACCAGGCGCTGCTCTATGCCGACCGCTTCCTGATCGGCGCGCTGCTGACGCTGGCGGCCGTGGCCTATTATGCGACACCGCTCGATCTCGTGATGCGGATGTGGATCCTGCCGGTCGCGATCGCGCAGGCGCTGTTGCCGGCCATGGCCTCGGCGTTCCGGCTGCTGCCGGAGGTGACGGCGGGGCTGCTGAGGCGCGGCGCGCTGCTCATGCTGCTGCTGACGCTGCCGCCATGCCTGGTGCTGGCGGGTGTGGGCGACTGGGTGCTGGCGCTCTGGCTGGGCCGGGATTTCGCGGCGGGGGGCGGCATGGTGCTGCGCATCCTCGCGGCCGGGATCTTCTTCTCCTGCCTCGCCTATGCGCCCAATGCGCTGCTGGACGCGATCGGCCGGCCGGATGCGACGGCGAAGTTCATCGGAATCCAGGTCCTCACCTTCCTGCCGCTCTCGGCGCTGTTCCTCTGGCTCTGGGGGATCGAAGGCGCGGCGGTGGCCTGGGCGATCCGCGCCGCGGCGGATTGCGCGGGCAAGTTCTGGCTGGCCGGGCGGCTCTATCCCGCGGCGGCGATGAGCGCGCGGCAATTCGCGTGGCCCCTGGGTCTCTCCGCGCTGGCGCTGGCCGCCATGGTGCTGGCGCCCGATTGGCGCTGGGCGGCGGGCCTGGCGCTGGGCGGCTTCACCGTCGTGGTGGCGGCCATGCTCCGCATCCTGACCGCCGAGGAACGCGCCACGCTCAAGCCCCTGCTGCGCCGGCCTTGGCAGGCCCGCGCCCTGCTGCGATCAGGCGCCGCATGATCGCGATCAACGGACGATTCCTGACGCAGGGCCTGACGGGCGTGCAGCGCTACGCGCGCGAGATGACGCGCGCGCTGGATGCGCTGGCGGCGCGCGGCGAGGCGCCGCCGCTGCGCCTCATCGCGCCACCGGGTGCCCAGGGGCTGGATGATTTCCCGCAGCTCGCGCCCAGCCTGACCGGCACGCGCGGCGGCCAACTCTGGGAGCAGCTCGATCTGCCGCGCGCGGCGCGGGGCGATTTCGTGCTGAACCTAGGCAATACCGCGCCGGTGGCGCAGGGCCGCAACCAGGCGGTCGTGATCCATGATGCCGGCGTCTTCGACACGCCGGAGAGCTATTCCTGGAAGTTCCGCAGCTGGTATCGCGGGCTGCAGCGCATGCTGGTGCTGCGCGAGGCGCGCATCCTCTCCGTCTCGGAATTCTCGGCCGGGCGCCTCGCGGCAAATCTCGGGCTGGAGGCCGCGCGCATCGGCGTGACGCTGGAGGGCGGTGAGCACATCCTGCGCGAGGCGGCCGATCCCGGCATCCTGGCCCGCCACGGCCTATCGGCACGCAGCTACGCCCTCGTCATCGGCACGGGCGCCGCGCACAAGAACCTGGCTGCGCTTCATCACGCGATCGGCGCGCTGGGCGCGCGCGGGCTGACGCTCGCGGTCGCCGGCGCGCAGGATGCGGCGGTGTTCCGCCAGGCGGGCGCGCCGCCCGCGCCCAATGTTCGGCCGCTCGGCCGCGTCAGCGATGCGGAGCTGCGCGCGCTTTATGAGTCCGCGCTCTGCCTCGTCTTCCCCTCGCGCTATGAGGGCTTCGGCCTGCCGCCGGTGGAGGCCATGTGGTGCGGCTGCCCGGTCATCGCCTCCAAGGCCGGCGCCGTGCCCGAGGTCTGCGGTGACGCCGCGCTCTGGTTCGACGCCGCCGCGCCCGAAAGCCTGGGCGAAGCGGTGGCGTCGCTCGCCGATGACGCCGAACGCCGCGCCGGGCTGGTGGAAGCCGGGCGCGCCCGCGTGCAACACTTCTCCTGGGAGCAGGCGGCGCGCCGCCTGTTGGGGTTCCTGCCGCGATGAAGATCGCCATCATCCATGAATGGCTGGACAGCTATGCCGGCTCGGAACGCGTGGTGGAGCAGATGCTCCATTGCTTCCCCGAGGCGGATCTGTTCGCGCTGTGCGACTTCCTGCCCGAGAGCCAGCGCGGCTTCCTCCAGGGTAAGGTGCCGACCACCAGCTTCATCCAGCGCCTGCCCTTCGCGCGGCGGATGTTCCGCAACTACCTCCAGCTCATGCCGCTCGCCGTCGAGCAGTTCGACCTGCAGGGCTATGATGTGGTGCTCTCCTCCTCCCATGCGGTGGCGAAGGGCGTGATCACCGGGCCGGGCACGCGGCACATCAGCTATGTGCACAGCCCGATGCGCTATGCCTGGGATCTCCAGCACCAGTATCTGCGCCAGGCCGGGCTGACGCGCGGGCTGAAGGGGCTCTACACGCGCTGGCTGCTGGGGCGCATGCGCGCCTGGGACCAGATGAGCGCCTCCCGCCCTGACGTCATCCTCGGCAATTCGCGCTACATCACCGAGCGCATCCGCAAGGTCTGGCGGCGCGAGGCCGCCGTGCTGCACCCGCCGGTGGACCTCGACGGCTTTCCGCTGTCCACCGCGCCGCGCACGCATTTCCTCGTGGCCTCGCGCCAGGTGCCCTACAAGCGCATCGAGCTGGTGGCGGAGGCCTTCGCCCGCATGCCCGACCTGCCGCTGACCATCGTGGGTGACGGGCCCGCCGCGCCGCTGGTGGCGAAGGCGGCGGCGGGGGCGCCCAACATCACCATCCGCGGCCGTGTCCCGCAGGCGGTGCTGGTTGCGCTGTTGCAGACCGCCCGCGCCTTCGTCTTCGCCGCGGAGGAGGATTTCGGCATCGCGATGGTGGAGGCGCAGTCCTGCGGCACGCCGCTCATCGTCTATGGCCGGGGCGGTTCCAAGGACATCGTGCGCGAGGGCGAGACGGGCCTCTTCTTCGAGCAGCAGACGCCAGAGGCCATCATGGATGCCGTCCGCGCCTTCGTCGCGCGCGAGGCGGATTTCACGCCCGAGGCCTGCGCCGCCCAGGCGCGGCAATTCAGCATCCCCGAATTCCGGCGCAAGCTGACCGGGATCGTCGAAGGGGCGATGGCATGATCTCCCTCATCGTCTCCACCATGGGGCGCGTCACGGAGATCGGCGCGCTCTTCGACAGCCTGCTGGCGGATCAAGGCGCGCCCTTCGAGGTGATCCTGGTGGACCAGAATGCCGACCGGCGCCTCGATGCGCTGGTGGCGGAATACGCGCCACGCCTCATGCTGCGGCACCTGCGCAGCGCCGAGCATGGCACGGGCAACGGCGCCAATGCCGGGCGCAACCTAGGCCTGCGCCACGCGCGGGGGGACATCCTGGGCTTCCCGGATGATGACTGCGTCTTCCCCGCCGGCGTGCTGGCCCGCGTGCGCGCCGCCTTCGATGCGGATAGCCGCCTCGCCATCCTGACCGGCCCCGCCGCCGCGCCCGAGGGCGGCCTCGGCTCGGGTCGCTGGAACCCGGAGAGCGGCGGGATCACCCTCGCCAATGTCTGGACCAGCGTCATCGAGTTCAACCTCTGGCTGCGCCGCCCCCTGGCGCTGGCCCTCGGCGGCTTCGACGAGGCGATGGGCCCGGGGGCACGCTTCGGCTCGGCCGAGGGGAATGACCTCGTCTGCCGCGCCATGGCCCGCGGGCATGTCGCGCGCTACGACTTCAACCTTCGCATCATCCACCCGGACAAGCGGCTGACGCCCGAGGCGGTGGCGCGGGCGAAGCGCTATGGGCTCGGCCTCGGCTTCGCGCTGCGCCGGCATCGGGCGCCGCTCGGCACATGGGCGCCGCTGATCTACCGGCCGCTGGGGGGCATCGGCGTCTCGCTGCTGCGCGGCCGCCTGCTGCATGCGCGCTACTACGCCGCGACCTTCCAGGGCCGGCTGGAGGGCTTCCTGGCACCCGAGGCGCGCAGCCTGCCCGAGCCCGGCCTCATGCAGGCCGCGCCGTGAGGATCGCGATCGGCATCGCGACGCGCGGCCGCCCCGCCATCCTGGCCGAGACGCTGCGCGAACTCGATCTCCAGACCCGCGCGCCCGACCGCATCCTGGTCTGCCATGTGACGCCCTCGGACGTGGACGCCCTGCCGCTCCGCTTCCCGGGCGTCGAATTCCTCACCGCCCAGGCCGGGCTGCCGCGCCAGCGCAATCGCATCCTCGACGCCATCGCCGATTGCGACGTGGTGCTGTTCCTCGATGACGACTTCATCGCGGCCCCGCATTGGCTCGCGGCGCTGGAAGCCGTGCTGCGCGCCGAACCGGGTTGCGTGGTGGCGACGGGCACCGTCATCGCCGATGGCGCGAAGGGGCCGGGCATCGCGCCGGACGAAGCCCGCGCGCTGATCGCTGCCGATACGCCGCCGGCCGAGCTCACCGGGCGGCACGAACACTTCAATGGCTATGGCTGCAACATGGCGCTGCGCCTCGCCCCCGTCCGCGAGCATGGGCTGCGCTTCGACGAGCGCCTGCCGCTCTATGCCTGGTATGAGGACATAGACCTCACGCGGCGCCTCCTGCCCCATGGCAGCATTCTTCGCCTGGAGGGCGCGCGCGGCGTGCATCTGGGCGTGAAGCAGGGGCGCGTGCCGGGGCTGCGCCTGGGCTATTCCCAGGTGGTGAACCCGATCTACCTCGCGCGGAAAGGGAGCTTTCCCTGGTCCCATGCGCTGCCCTCGGCCGGGCGGCATTGCCTGATCAACCTGCTGCGCTCCGTCCGGCCGGAGCCCGAGGTGGATCGCTGGGGGCGCTTCAAGGGCAACATGCTGGGCCTCTGGGACCTGCTGCGCGGCAAGGGCGATCCGGAACGGATCCTGACACTGTGACCCACGCCCCCGGCGGGGGGCCGCCCTGGCGCATCCTCACCCTGCGCGAGCGGCCCGACCTCACCAACCTCGTCGCGCATTGGCTGTGGGACGCCTTCTGGCAGCCCAATGGGCACCCATTGGACGAGGTGCGCGAGATCCTCGCCACCTGCACGGCCGAGACCGGCACGCCGCAGAGCTTCGTGCTGATGGCGGGCGACGTGCCCTGCGGCACGGCAAGCTTCGTCTCGGCCGATCTGGAGTTGCGCCAGGACATCGGCCCCTGGCTGGCCGGCGTCTATGTGGTGCCCGAAGCGCGCGGCCAGGGCTGCGCGCAGCGCCTGATCGCGGCGGTGGAGGCGGCGGCGCGCGCGGCGGGCGAGACGGCGCTCTTCCTCTACACCCATGACGCGCAGGAGCTGTACCACAAGCTCGGCTGGCAGGTGCTGGAGGAGACGGAAGATGGCCGCCGTCCCGTCACCATCATGTGGCGCGACCTGCGCGCCTGAACGACGCGCCTCAGAAGCTCCAGCGGCCGCCCAGCATGCCGCCCTGCAAGGTGAGGCCGCCGGCCAGTTCCGCCGTGTAGCGCAGGAAGGCCTGCCCGCTGCCGACCGGCAGGCTGACACCCAGGCCCAGCAGCGCGACATCACGCGGGACCCGCGCGCCCGTGGCCGTGAAGCCGGAGCCCGGCACGGCAGCGAGGGCGGCGTTCACGCTGCGCGCCGTGTCCTGGAACTCGTGCCCCCAGCCGACACGCGCGGTGACGCCGAGCCCGGAGGACGCGACGCGATAGCCCGCCTCCAACCCCAGCACGCCCTGGAGCGAGGCCGTGGTCTGGCCGGAGACGGCGAGGTTGGCGGGCATCAGCCCCTGCTCGGTGAAGCCGCGCTGCGCAAAGACCTGGCCGTTCAGCGCGAGGAAGGGCGTCAGCGCCACGCCCGCCCGCTCCGGAAGGCGGTAGCCGGCCTCGACGCGGGAGACGAAGCCGCTGCCCTGCGGCGACCCGGTCACCCTGCCCGCGATCGTGTCATAGCCGCTGGTGAAGCCGATGGCGCGGCTGACGCGCGCCGCGTTGAAGGCATAGCCGGCGGAGGCGTCGAGATACCAGGCGCCGGTGCTGTATCGGAGGTAGGGGGCGATGCTGTAGCTGTCCAAGCCGCCGCTGCCCGAGAGGCTCTTGGTGCCGTAGCTGCCGCGCGTGTAGCCGAAGCCGACGCCGACCAGCAGCGAGGGGTTCACCAAGGCATCCAGCCCGAATGCCGCACCGCCCGCGCCGAAGCTCAGGCTGCTCGCCCCGTCCCGGCCGGAGAGCGAACCCGCCGCGCCCATCGCGGTAAACCAGGGGCGCCATCCCTCGCCCGCCGGCGCGTTCTGCTGCCGCTCCCGCAGCGTGTCGAGGAACAGGCGCCCGGTGCTGAACGCCGCGGTCTGGGTATCGGCATAGACTTCGCCCGTCAGTTGGCTCAGCGCCTGTTGCAGCGCGGGCGATCCGCCGAAATTCAGGCTGTCCAGCACATTGAAGAGCCGGTCGCCGGGGCTGAACATCTGCGGCGGCACCGCACGGTCCAGCGCCCGCGCGAGGGCGCCCGTGTTGCCCGCGCCGGCGGCCGGCGCATAGGCCAGGGCGAGGGCGCCCAACCCCTGCTGGTTCGTATAGGCCGAGGCCGGCAGGAATTGCGGCTCCGCGCAATTGGCCGAGCGCGAGGCGCCGACGATGTAGGACTGATAGGTGCCGCCATTGCCCCAGGGGCCGGCGACCGGAATGGCGGGCGGCTGGGCCGCGAAATTACCGTTCACCGGCGCCCCCGTGCCGGTGAGGATGCAGGTGCCCGCCGGGATCTGCACGATCGTCACCGAGGTCGGCAGGTAGGGCAGCGCCAGCACATCCTTGATCTGCGTGGGCGTCAGGCCGCGGATGGTGCTGGAACCCGCGATGAAGGCGCGGTTGGGCGCGGTGATGCCCTCGGTGAAGACGCGGACATACTGCGTGGGCTGCGTGGTGAGGACGACATGGGCCGGCGCGCCCGCCAGGAAGGCCGCGGTGGGCGGCGTGCTGTTGATATAGGCGTTGGCCTCGGCGCCATTCGTGATCTGCGGGACGAAGCTGCCATTGCCGCGAAACACCGGCCCGGTGACGAGGGTGCCCGGCGGCGTCGGGAAACTCGACTGGCTGAACTGCGCGAAGGCCGGGCCGGCGGAAACGGCCATGACAAGGCAGGCGGCGGCCAAGCGATGGGGTGCCGTGAGCATCGTCACCTCGTTGGAAATTCCTCCCCGAAGCTGAAGCTCTGGGCCCTGGCGCGGTCAAGCCGCCGCCCTGACCTCAGGGCGCGGGAAACAGCGCGCTGGTGCGCCCGAGCAGCCGATAGGCGATCAGCCCGACATATTCACGGATGGCCCATTCCGCCTGGCCCAGCCGGAAGGAGAAGGGCGGATCGAACCAGCCCTGCCCGCCCGGCGAGGTGGAGTAGTTCACCGGCCAGGCGGTGATCTCCCAGCCGGCGCGGCGGAAGCAGCCCACCGAGCGCGGCATGTGACTGGCGGAGGTGACGAGCAGCCAGCGCTCGCCCGCCCTGGGCTGGATCAGCGCATGGGTGAGCGTGGCGTTTTCCCAGGTGTTGCGCGCCGCGCTCTCGAAGATCACGCGCTCGCCCTCCAGGCCCATGCCGGCCCAGATCTGGCGTGCCACATCGGCCTCGGTCATCTGGCCGGAGGCGAGCGTCCCCTGCCCGCCGGTGAAGACGATCCGCGCCTCGGGATGCAGGCGGGAGAGCGTCACCGCCTCGGTCATGCGCTCGGCCGCGCCGTTCAGGGCCGGGATGCCGCGGCGCTCGGTCAGCAATTGCTCGACGGCGCCGCCGAGGATGATGACGCCATCCACGCGGCCGGCCTCGGCGGGGCGCGGGAAGCGGTCTTCCAGCGGGAGCGTGACCCAGGCGGGCAGCGGCGTGAGCAGCACGGCGACGAACCAGCCGAGCCCCAGCAGCAACGGCCAGCGGCCCCAGCGGCGCCGGGCGACGAGCGCGAGGCCGCCCAGGCAGGCCAGGAACAGCGCGAAGGTGTTCGGGCGTGCGAAGAGCCAGAAGATCTTGGAGGCGGCGAAGAGCGTATCCTCGATCATTCCGCCTCCACGCGGCGCCAGAGTTCGACCGGGCCACGCTCCTCGGCGAAGCTCGCGGCGAGTTCATAGCCCTCTTCCAGCGCCTCCGTCAGCATGGACATGGCCGAGGGCCGCATGGCGAACCATTCGGTGCGGTCCAGCACGATGAAGCGCGGGCGGGAGGCGAGGATGCGCGCCACCTCGGCATCCGTGTCCACGCCGGCGAGGTTGGCGAAGCCGCCCGTGAGGTGCACCGGAAAGGGGAAGCGCGTGGGCAGCCGCGCCTGGGTGAGGAAATAGACCACCGGCTGGTAATTGGGCACGAAGATCGTGTCGCCCGGCTGCAACTCGTCATTCATCAGGGCCGCCATGCGGCGCGGCGTGTCGGGCGCGCCCATGGCGAAACCGCGCGTCAGGCGGGGCGCCAGGTCGGTTGCCACCATGTCCACCGCCGCGAAGCCGAGCAGGGCCGCGAGAGCGAGGCGCGCCCGCAGGCCGCCCACATAATGCGCGAAGGAATAGGCGCCGATCGCCGCCAGGAGGGCGAGCGGCGGGACCACGATCAGGAAGTAGTGCGGGAAGAAGAAGCCCGGCCCCGCCACCGCGAGGCAGGCGACCGCGAACCAGAGCAGGGCGAGGCCCATCAGTCGGCGCAGCACCGGCTCGCGCGGCGCGAAGAGCAGGGCGGGCAGGCCCAGCGCCAGCAGCCAGCGCAGCGCGAGCGCGGCCAGGGTGATGCGCCAGAACATCTGCTCCAGCGGGATGCGGCCCGAGGCGTATTCGAGCGGCGCCAGGATGGTGCTCTCGTACCAGATGTGGAACTCGCCGCGGATCGCGTAGATCACCGCGACCAGGGCCGTCGGCGTCAGGCAGAGCGCGGCATAGGCGGCCGCCGTCGCGAGCAGCAGGCCCCAGCGGCGCTCTCGCAGCAACGGCCAGGCGAAGATGGCGAAGGCGAGGCACCCTTCCGGCGTCACCACCTGCTTCACCAGCAGCGCGCAGCCGATCAGCACGCCCATGCCGATGAGCCGCGGCCAGAGCGGCCCCGGGGCGAGGGCCAGCGCGAGGGAGGAGACGACGAAGGGCGCGAAGAGGATCTCGGTGTTGGACGCGAGGCCGCCCATCTGCAGCGTATGCGCGGCGTAGAGCAAGGCCGCCGCATAGCCCAGCGCCCGCGGCGCGCCCGCCACGCGCGTCAGCGCGATCAGCGCATAGCCCGTGGCCGTGACGCAGAAGGCACCCAGGAAGCGGACCGTCTCCAGGCTCTCCCCGAAGATCAGGAAGAAGACCGCGATGATGGCCGGCGCCCCCAGCGGGTGCATGTCCCACACGCCGGAGAAGGGCCAGTTGCCCCGCAGCCATTCCCGCGCCTGGAGCAGATAGAGGCTCTCATCCCAGTCGATGACCGAGGGCAGGAAGGAGGCCCAGCGGATCATCACCACCAGCGCCGGCAGCAGCGCCAGCGCGATGGGCCAGCGGTAGCGCAGGAGCCAGGCGGGAAGACCAGCGGACATCAGACCCACTTGGCCCAGCCGCCGCCCGGCCGCAAGCGGAGCATTGTCAACGTTTCAGGCCCAGCTGGACCTCGCGCCACCAGATGTAGAGGCCGGAGGCGACGAGGATGAGGATGCCGAGGCCGTCCCAGCCATCCGGCGCCTCGGCCCAGATCAGGGCGCCCAGAAGCGTGGTCCAGATGATGCCGGAATACTCGAAGGGAGCGACCAGCGTGGGCTCTCCCGCGCGATAGGCGTCCGTCATCAGGAGCTGCGCGAGCGCCGAGATGACGCCGATCCCCAGCAGCAGCAGCCATTGCCAGGGTGTGGGCCACAGCCAGCCGGGCAGGCTCGCCAGGAAGGCCACGGCCGAGGAGCCGATGGCGAACCAGAGCACGATGGTCACACCACTCTCCCCCGCCTCGCCCATGCGGCGGATCGTGATCATGGCCATGGCCCAGGCGAGGGCCGCCACCAGCACGATGAGGCTTGGCACCAGGCCGGCCGCATCCGCGCCGGTGGGGCGGACCATGATGAGCACGCCCGCGAAGCCCAGGATGACCGCGCTGCCGCGCCGCCAGCCCACCCGCTCGCCCAGCAGCGGCACGGCCAGGAGGGTGAGAAAAAGCGGCATGGTGAAGCCGAGCGCGGTCACGGTGGCGAGCGGCATGGTGGCATAGCCGTAGAAGGCGCCGGCCATGCCGATCAGGCCGAACAGGGTGCGCCAGGCATGGCCCATCGGGTGCTGGGTGCGGATGGCGGCCCAGCCGCCCGCCTGGCTCAAGAGCGGCAGCAGCACCGGCAGCGCGAAGAGGCTGCGGAACAGCACCACCTGCGCCAGCGGCACGCCGCCCTCCAGCGCCTTCACGCAGCAGGCGGCGAAGGCAAACAGCAGGGCCGCCACGAGGATGGACAGGATGGCGCGACGGCGGCTGGCGCGGGTCGCGACCGAGGGAGTGATTTGCAAGCTGGGGCTCATGGACGGGCGTGGGCCGCCAAGTTACGGTCGGCGCGACATGAGCGCCAGTGACCCCGAGGACCGGCCCGCCAAGGCCCCCCGCATCAAGCCCTATCCCGGCCTCGAGATCCGCGCCGACGAGATCGTCTGGTCCGGCCGCTTCCCGTTGCAGCGCGTGCGCTTCACCTATGAGCGCTTCGACGGCAGCCGCTCGGCCGAGCTGACCTGGGAGCTGTGGCGCCGTGCGGGCGGCGTGGCCATGCTGCCCTTCGACCCCTGGTCGGACCGGGTCGCGCTGATCGAGCAGTTCCGGCTGCCGGTGCACGCCGCCGGGCTGCCGCCCATCCACACGGAATGCATCGCGGGCCTGCTGGAGCCGGGCGAGCCGCCCGAGGCGGCGGCGCGGCGCGAGGCCATGGAGGAGGGCGGCGTCACGCCCGATCTGGTCGAGCATATCGGCCAGTACATGCTGCTCCAGGGCGGCTGCGACGAGCTGATGCAGCTCTATTGCGGCCGCGCACGGTTGCCGGAGCCCGAGGCCGCCGGCACGCATGGCCTGGTGCATGAGGGCGAGGATATCCGCCTGCTGATCCTCCCCGCGGCCGAGGCCTTCGCGATGCTGGACCGCAACGCCATCCAGAACGCGACCTGCGCCCTCTGCCTCTTCTGGCTGCGCGCGAACCACGCGCGGCTTCGCGCCGAATGGACCCAAGCATGACCGAGACCCTGTTCCGCGACGATGCCTATCTGCGCGAGACGACCGCCCGCGTGCTGCACGCCGATGAGGCGGGCATCGTCACCGACCGCAGCAATTTCTACCCGCGTGCCGGCGGCCAGCCCGGTGATTCCGGCATGATGCGCTGGGCGGGCGGCGAGGCGGCGATCACCGAGGCGGTGAAGGGCGAGGGCGAGGCCATCCTGCACAAGCTGGCCCAGGGCAGTGCGCTCCCCATCCCCGGCGCCGAGGTCACGCTGACGCTCGACTGGGCGCGACGGCACAGGCACATGCGGATGCACACCTCGATGCACCTGCTATGCAGCCTGATCCCGGGCGCGGGTGTGACGGGCGGGCAGATCGGCGCCGACAAGTCGCGCCTCGATTTCGACCTGGCCGAGCCGCCCACCAAGGAATCGCTCACCGAGAAGCTCAACGCGCTGATCGCCGCCGACCATCCGATCAGCGAGACGTGGATCACGGAAGCCGAGCTCGACGCCAATCCGGGGCTGGTCCGCACGCTCTCCGTGCAGCCGCCGCGCGGGGCGGGGCGCGTGCGGCTGGTGCGCATCGGGCCGATGGACGCGCCGGTGGACCTGCAGCCCTGTGGCGGCACGCATGTGAAGAGCACGCGCGAGATCGGCCGCGTGGAGGTGCTCAAGCTCGAGAACAAGGGGCGGCAGAATCGCCGCATCAGCATCGCATTGGTGGAGGAATAAGGTGGACAACCTCGTCAGCACGGAATGGCTTGCCGAACATCTGGGCGCGCCCGACCTCCTGGTCTTCGACACCACGAAATACCTGCCGAACGAGCCCTTCGACGGCGCGACCAAATTCGTGGAAGCCCATATCCCCGGCGCGCATTTCTTCGACGTCGATGTGGTGGCCGACCCGGATGCGACGCTGCCGCACATGATCCCGAGTGCGGCCCGCTTCGAGAAGCTGATGGGCGCGATGGGCGTGACCAACGCCAGCCGCGTCGTCTTCTACGACCAGAAGGGGCTGCAATCCTCGGCGCGCGGCTGGTGGCTGATGCGCCTCTTCGGCCATGAGAAGGCGGCGGTGCTGGATGGCGGCCTGCCCAAATGGCAGCGCGAGGGGCGGCCCGTCGCCTCGGGCGCGCCGGCGGCGCCGAAGCCCACCACCTATGTGGCGGATTTCGTGGCAGGGCGCGTCATGGGCATCGGCGATGTGAAGCGCGTGCTGGCGGACAAATCGGCCCTCGTCCTTGATGCCCGCGCCGCCGGGCGCTTCAAGGGCACGGCCCCCGAGCCGCGCCCTGGCCTGCCCTCCGGCCATATGCCCGGCGCGGCCAACATCCCCTTCAACGAGCTCTTCGCGGCCGACGGCACCATGCTGCCGCCCGATGCGCTGCGCGCGCGCTTCGCCGCCGCCGGCGCCGAGGGCGCGCCCGCCCTGGTGACGAGCTGCGGCACGGGGGTCACCGCCTGCATCCTCACCCTCGGCGCCGTCCGCGCCGGGCTGCCTGAGCCCGCCGTCTATGACGGCTCCTGGACCGAATGGGCGAGCCGCCCCGAAACCGTGAAAGCCACCGCCTGATGACCGATTCCCACGACCACGGCTTCTCCACCCGCATGAGCCATGCGGGCCGGCCCGGTGTGCGCATCCACGGCTTCGTGAACCCCGGCGTGCATCGCGGCTCCACCGTGCTCTTCCCCACCGCCGAAGCGCGGCGCGACGGGGCCGCCAAGCGCTACGAGCAGTTCATGACCTATGGCACGCAGGGGGGGCCGACCCACTACGCGCTGGAGGATGTGATCTGCGAGATCGAGGGCGGCACGCGTTGCACCATCGTGGGCACCGGCCTCGCCGCCGTCACCCTGCCGCTGATGGCCTATCTGAAGACCGGCGATCATTGCCTGATGCCGGACAGCGTCTATGGCCCGGCGCGCAACATCGCCAACACGCTGCTGAAGAACTGGGGCATCGAGACGACCTTCTACGACCCCTGCGTGGATGAGGCGGGCATGGCCGCGCTGATCCGGGACAACACCAAGGTGGTCTATACCGAGAGCCCGGGCTCCCACACCTTCGAGATCCAGGACATTCCGGCCATCGCCCGCGCCGCCCATGCGCGGGGCTGCAAGGTGTTGATGGACAACACCTGGGGCATCCACACCTTCCAGCCCTTCCAGCACGGCGTGGACGTCTCGATCCAGGCGCTGACCAAGTATGTCGGCGGCCATTCGGACATCCTGCTGGGCAGCGTCACCGTGAACAGCGAGGAGGATCACCTGATCGTCCGCGCCGCGGCCTCCACCATCGGGCACTATGCCTCGCCGGATGACGTCTGGCTGGCGCTGCGCGGCGTGCGGACCATGGCGGTGCGGCTCAGGACGCAGGAGGCGGCGAGCATCGAGGTCGCGAAGTGGCTGGAAGCCCAGCCGCAGGTGGCGAAGGTGATGCACCCCGCCCTGCCCTCCCACCCGCAGCACGCGCTGTTCAAGCGCGACTTCAATGGCGGCTGCAGCCTCTTCGGCGTGGTGCTGGACGCGAAGTACAGCCAGGAGGACATGTTCCGCTTCATCAACGCGCTGAAGCTCTACGGCATCGGCGCGAGCTGGGGCGGATATGAGAGCCTGGCGCTGCCCACCACGGGCTTCATCACCCGCACCGCCGGGACCGGCGATTTCGGCGGGCAGATGCTGCGCATCCATATCGGGCTGGAGGATGTGAAGGATCTGATCGCCGATCTGCAGCAGGGGCTGAAGCAGCTCGGCTGAAGCACCGGAGGGCTTTGCCCTCCGGACCACCCACCAAAGGCCGGGGGCCTTTGGAAACCGGAACTATGGGCCCGGCGCAGCACGCTCGTGGGCAGGCACCTGGATGGGGCCGGAGGGGCCCATGCGGGTATGGGCGCGGACCTGGGCGACGCCATCGGCATCATCCTCCGCGGCGGCCTGGTCCTGGCCTTCCGCGCGCTGCTCGAAATACCGGCGCACGCGCTCGCGCCACATCTTGTGCTCCACCGCCGCAGAGTTGCGATAGGTGGGAGAGGCGATGACGCCCCGGACATCCGCCTCGGACCATTCCGCGGTGGGCGTCGCCTCCAGCCGCTCAAAAAGGGCGGCCTGCCGCTCGCGCGGCGTTCCCTGGCGAAACGCGCGATCCGCGCCGAAGCGCTCATCGCCAAACCGATAGGCCGCCGCAGAGGGGATGGCGTCCGGCCATTCGACGGGCAAAGGCCGATCCATCTTCGGCCGGTCGCGAGGCTCTCTCCACTGTTCTTGCGGCGTCCACACCAGTGTTTGCCCGGCACCCGAGCCACCATTTCGGATTCCGTCATCCACCGCAGCGCGGGCGCGGCGGACGATCTCCTCGTAACTTTGCGCATCCGCCCCGATGGCGAGTCCGATGGCGTTGTTGTGATCGTCCATCCTGCGAAGTTCAGGAGAATGTCGGGAGATGTGCGTTCCCAAAACCTCATTTCCCGTGACGATGCCGTAAGCGATCGCCCAGCCGAAACGCCGGCGCAGCTCCGCAGTACCAACGATGTGCCGGTAAGCATCCGCGGGGCCATCGAAGTAGCCGGGCAGCGGCTAGGCTTCCGCTTCGCGTTCCGCAGCACGGCCAACCGACCGCCAAAACATCCATTCACTCATCGTCAAATCTCCATGAGTAGCCCTCGCTCAAGTCTTAGGAGGAGTGGCAAGTCCACCAGAAGGGGGAATGCGAATCTGGCGGTTCAGGCGGAACGGGATCGCCCGCCTGATCGAGACGCAGCACGTAGAGACACAGGCGACCTGAATCGAACTGCCGCATCGGCTGCGAGAGCGATCGCTGCCCGCTCGCGGTTCGCCATGAAATCTGGAGGAGTGGCTCGAACTTGCGCGTCCGCATCATCGGGAACAGCGCGTAACTTGGCTCGCTTCCCCGGGGCAGCCCTGGCCGTGACGCGATCACGCGGCCATCGTAGTTGACGTGAACATCCAGCAGAGGCGCTTCGGAGGTCACGATCAACTGGGCCTCAGGAGGCCCAAAGGCCTCGTCGAAGGCCTCGCTGACAACATGGAACAGATACGCCGCCGCCAGACCGGCAAGGACCCCGCAGAACCAGGTGCGGACGCGGCTGTGCCTTGGCTTCGCTTCATCTGGCATGGATCTGCTCCAAAGTCAAGAAAAAATACCTAAATGATCCCTCTCACTTCGGCCGGAAGGGATCATCCGCCGGCAATATATCCCGGATGTAATCGCGCTGCTTCCATTCGGGGGCGGGCGGCTCGTGGCCCGGGCGCGGCACATGCGGCGAGGGCGTACCGGTCGCGAGATCGGGGATGTAGCGCGGGCAATTGGGGTAGATCTCCAGGCACTCCACCCGCACGACGCGGCTTTGCACGCCGTGGATGCTGGCGCGGCCGCTGATCCTCAGGCGCCGGCTTTGCCCGTCGAAGCGCAGAAACAGCAGGCCGACATTAGGATTGCGCGCGATGTTGCCGAGGGTGCGGAACATCGAGTTGCCGTCATATTCGGGCCATTCCAGCGTGCGTTCGTCCAGGATGGTGACGAAGCCCGGATCGCCCGCGCGGATGCTGCAATCCATGTGTTCGCCGTGCCCGGTGGCGATGAAGAAGAAGGGCGCGCTGGTGATCAGCGCCCGATCCTCCTCCCAGAACGCGCGGTGCAGCCGGCGTTCTTCGAGCGCATCCGCGACGCGCCGCCCGTCGGTCGCGTCCTGCCATTCCCGCATCCCCTCATGATAGAACGGACGTGTCATGTGGGCACCAATTCCTGGGGTCTGGGGCCTCTCGGCCCCAGCCGCCGGAGGCCCTTTTTGTTTTACTCCGCCGGCTGTGGCGCCGTCTTCGGCCGGAAGCGCCGTGCGATCCAGCTCTCGAACCGGTCCACATAGAGGTAGCAAACCGGCACGAAGATCAGGCTCAGCAAGGTGGAGGTGATCAGCCCGCCGATCACCACCAGCGCCATGGGCGCCCTGAATTCGTTGTCGGCGCCGATGCCGGCCGCGATATGGGCCATGCCGGCGACCATGGCGATGGTCGTCATCACGATGGGCCGCGCCCGCTTGCGCGCGGCTTCCATGATGGCGGCCTCGCGCCCCAGCCCGTCTTCCTGGCGGATCATGATGGCGTATTCGACGAGCAGGATGGAGTTCTTGGCGACGATGCCCATCAGCATCAGCACGCCGATCACGGCCGAGACGCCGAGGGATTTCTGCGCGATGAGCAGCGCCATCAAGGCACCACCGAGCGAGAGCGGCAACGCGCTCATGATGGTCAGCGGCTGCAGGAAGCCGCCGAAGAGCAGCACCAGCACCAGGTAGACCAGCAGCACGCCGGTGCCGAGCGCGATGGCGAAGCCGCCGAAGAGCTCAGCCATCACTTCCTTGTCGCCCGTCGCCTGTTCGCGCACGCCCTCCGGCAGGCGCTGCATGATGGGCAGCGCGTTGACCAGCTTCACCGCCTCGCCCAGGGGCAGGCCGTTGAGCTCGGCCTCCACGGTGGCTTTCCGCTGGCGGCCCAGGCGGTCAATCTGCGCGGGGCCCGCGCCATGGCCGATCTCGGCCACGCTCTCGATGGGCACCATGATGCCGGCGCGGCCTTCCACGCGCAGGCCGCGCAGCGCCTCGGGGTCGGCGCGGGCGCGTTCATCCAGCATGACGCGGATGGGGATCTGGCGGTCTGTCAGGGTGAAGCGCGGCAGCAGCTGGTCCACATCGCCGATGGTGGCGATGCGGGCCGTGGCGCCGATGCTGGCGGGCGAGACGCCCAACTCCGCCGCGCGGTCCTCAATCGGCCTGATTTGAAGCTCGGGCCGCGCGAGCGAGGCGGTGGAGCGGGCGCCGGCCAATTGCGGCAGGCCACGCATCTCGGTCTCGAGCTTGCGGGCGGCCTCCGCCAGCGCCGCGCCATCGGCGCCGACCAGCGTGATCTGCAGCCGCGCGCCGCTCTGGCCATCGGCGCCGAAGCGCACGCGGGCACCGGGGATCACGTCCAGCAGCGGGCGCACCGCGGCCTCGAACTGGTTCTGCGTCACGCGGCGCTCGCTGCGCGGCAGGAGGGTCACGGTCAGGTTTGCCGTGCGCGGATCGCCCGCGCGGGTGGTGCTGCCGAGGCCCGGCCCGCCCACGCCGGTGTTGGAGGTGCCCATGCTGGCGAAGACGGAGACGACCTCGGGTCGTGATTTCAGGATGCGCGTCGCCTGCTGCACCACCTGCTCGGTGTCGGCCAGCGAGGCGCCGGGCGCCAACTCGATCGCGATGGAGGAGCGGCCGCGATCCGCGCCGGGCACGAAATCCTGCGGGATATAGGGCACGAGGGCCACGGAGAGCGCGAAGAAGCCGATCCCGCCGGCCATGGTGGTCAGCCGGTGGCGCAGGCACCAGGCGAGCAGCGCGTAGTAGCGCTTGGCGAGCCATGAGTCGGGCGGCTCGGGCGCGTGGTGCGGCTTGAGAAAATAGGCGCCGAGCAAGGGTGTGAGCAGCCGCGCCACGATGAGCGAGAAGGCGACGGCCGCGGCCACCGTCAGCCCGAATTGCCGGAAGAACTGGCCCGGGATTCCCGGCATGAAGGCGACGGGGACGAAGACGGCGAGGATCGCCGCCGTGGTCGCGATGACCGCGAGGCCGATCTCGGAGGAGGCGTCCAGGGCCGCGCGATAGACGCTGATGCCGGGGTTCTGCCGGATATGGCGGACGATGTTCTCGATCTCCACGATCGCGTCATCCACCAGCACGCCCACCACCAGCGTCAGGCCCAGGAGCGTCACGTTGTTGAGCGAGAAGCCCAGCAGATACATGACGAAGAAGGTGGGAATGAGCGAGAGCGGCATGGCGATGCTCGCCATCACCGTCGCCCGCCAGTCGCGCAGGAAGAGATAGACCACGAGCATGGCGAGCAGCGCGCCGATGATCAGCGCCTCCACCGCCGCATGGAAGCCGGCCAGCACGAAGGTGACGGTGGTGGTGACGACGTTGATCGTCACCTCCGGGTGCTCGGCCATCACCTCGCGCGCCTTGGCCATGACGCCCTCGGCCACGCGCACCTCCGAGCTGTCGCGCGTGCGCAGGATCTCGAAGGCGACGACGGGGCGGCCATCGAGGCGGGCCGCGGTCCGGACTTCGGCCGTCGCGTCCTCGACATCGGCGATGTCGCCAAGGCGCGCGAAGCGGCCATTGCTGAGGATGATCCGCCGTTCGCGCAGATCGGCGACCGTGACGGCGGCCCCCAGCGTGCGGATGGATTGCTCGCCCGTGCCGATATTGCCGCGCCCGCCGGCCAGGTTGATGTTCTGGTCGCGCAGTTGCGCGTTCACCTGGTTGGCGGTGATGCCGAGAGCCACCAGCCGCTCGGGCCGCAGCGCCACGCGGATCTCACGCTCCACGCCGCCCACGCGGTTGATCT
Source organism: Sediminicoccus sp. BL-A-41-H5 (assembly GCF_050632405.1). Classification (NCBI taxonomy): domain Bacteria; kingdom Pseudomonadati; phylum Pseudomonadota; class Alphaproteobacteria; order Acetobacterales; family Roseomonadaceae; genus Sediminicoccus; species Sediminicoccus sp. BL-A-41-H5. The sequence goes on from NZ_CP192601.1 coordinate 1,276,453, forward strand.
GCGCCACACCGGGCACGGAGAGCATGGCGCGCGCCACCACATCATCCACGAACCAGCTCAGTTCGGAGACGGTCATGCGCGGCGAGGCGATGGTGAAGGTCACGATGGCGCCGCCCGTGGCCTCCACGCGCGTGATCACCGGGTCACGGATGCCGGCGGGCAGGTCGGCGCGGATCTGGGCGATCTTGTCGCGCACGTCATTCGTCGCGCGATCAATGTTCTTGCCGAGGGTGAATTCGATGACGGTGGTGGAGCTGCCATCCACGACGGTGGAGGAGATGCGCTTCACATCGCCGAGGCCCGCCACAGCATCCTCGACGCGGCGCGTCACCTGCGTTTCCAGCTCGGAAGGCGCGGCGCCCTGCTGCACGACGGAGACGACGACGGCGGGCAGATCAATGTCGGGCGAGTTGTTGATGCGCAGATAGGGGTAGGAGAAGAGGCCCGCCACCGTCAGCAGCAGGAAGATCACGATGGTGGCCACCGGGTTGCGGATGGCCCAGCCCGAGATGTTGCGATGCTTCTCCTCGATCACGGCGCGACGCGCACCAGATCGCCATTCACCAGGAAGCCGGCGCCGGCGGTGACGACGCGCTCACCGGGGCGCAGCCCCTCGGTGATCTCGACCAGGCCATCCTGCCGCGCGCCGGTGACGAGGCGGCGCATGGTCACACGCTCGGCCCCCTCGGGCAGCACGAAGGCCTGGGGCGCGCCCTCCCGGAAGACGATGGCCGACGCCGGGACCATCAACGCCTCGCGCGAGGTGCCTTGGATCTCGGCGCGGGCGAACATGCCGGGGCGCAGGCCGGAATCGGAGGGCAGCGCGATGCGGACCAGGCCGAGGCGGGTTTCGGCGGCGACGACGGGGGCGACGAGCCGCACCTCGGCCGCGATCTCGCGCCCGCCATGGCGCACCGTGGCGCGTTGCCCGGCACGGACATCGGCCAGCTCCAGCTCGGGCACGCGGGCCTCCAGCTCCAGCCGGTTGTCACGCAGGATGCGGAACAGCTCCTGCCCCTGCCCCGGCACGGCGCCGATGCGGACCGAGACGCGGGAGACGAGGCCATCGGTGGGTGCGAGGATGCGCGTCTGCGCCATGCGGGTCTCGACCTCGGCGAGGCGCGCGCGGGCGGATACGAGGCGGGCCTCGGCCTGCCGGGTCGCGGATTGGCGCTGCTCCAGCACCTGGCGGGAGCCGGTCTGGCTGCGGACCAGCGTCTCGGAGCGGGCCTCCTCCTGGCGGGCGAAATCGAGGAAGGCCTCGGCCTCGCCGATCGCGGCCTGGGCCTGCGAGGCCTGCGCGGCCAGCACGCTGTCATCCAGGCGGGCCAGCAATTCGCCGGCGCGGACAGGCATGCCCTCGTCCAGCGGGGCTTCGACGATGCGCAGCCCGCCCACCTCGGTGCCGATCACCAGTTCCTGCCAGGCCACGATGGAACCATCGCCCACCACGGTCCCGGCCAGTCGGCGCGTGACCACGGGGCCGGCGGCGACGGTCAGCGCCGGCACGGCGACTGAGCGGGCCGGCGGCGGCGGGGGCGGGTTCGCCTGGCGCCACATCACGGCGGCCACGCCGCCCGCGGCCAGGACCACGACCCAAAGCACGGGCCAGAGCCAGCGGCGGCGGGGCGATGGGGGTGCGGTGGCCTCCTGCGGCGCCTCGATCGGGATCGGGCGGTCCAACATGTTCATCTCCGACGCCGAGCGTCGGGCAGGGTTGCACGCAGGCTCATGGGGGCAATCTGATCCTGCGCCCCGGGGTGGTCAACGCGAAAGCGGCAGGCGCAACAAGCTGTCACAGAGCCTTGCCGGAACGTCATGTTTCGCGAAGCGCGTCCATGATCCGCCGCACGCTTCCATCGGCGGCGACGAGCATCACGTCGAAGCGGATTCCGCGCCCGCCATGGCCCGGGTGGTGGGCCAGCCAGATCTCCGCCGCGGCCATGAGGCGGGCCTGCTGGCGGGGTGTGAGGGCGAAGGCGGCCTCGCGCCAGCTCGGGCGGGCCTTCACCTCGATGAAGGCGAGCAGGCCGTCCTTTTCCGCGATCAGGTCCAGTTCGCCGGCCGGGGTGCGGTGGCGCTCGGCCAGCACCTGCCAGCCCTCGGCCAGCAGCGCGGCGCGGGCGATGGCCTCGGCGTCGCGGCCGCTGCGGTCGGCCCGCGCGCCGCGGCGTTGACGGGCGAAGTCAGGCAGCCAGGGCCTCGCGGATCGCGGTCACGGCGTCCGGGATCATCTCGGCCGTCACGTCCAGATGCGTGCAGGCGCGCACCCGGCCGCCAAGGCCGCTCACCATGATGCCCTGGGCCATCAGGCGCTGCTGCAGCTGCTCGACCGTCACGCCCGTCGCCTTGATGTCGAAGAAGACGAGGTTGGTGTCGGGCTCCTCCACCACCACGCCCTCGATCTGGCGCAGGCCGCGGGCCAGGGCCTTGGCGTTGGCATGGTCCTCGGCCAGGCGCTCGATGTGGTGGTCGAGGGAATAGATGCAGCCGGCGGCGACGAAGCCGGCCTGGCGCATGGAGCCGCCGAGGCGCTGCTTCCAGCGCCAGGCCTGGCCGATGAACTCGGCCGAGCCGCAGAGCACGGCGCCGAGCGGCGCACCCAGGCCCTTGGTGAAGTCGAGCCAGACGCTGTCGAAATCCGCCACCATGTCCGCGGGGGCGATGCCGGCGGCGACGCAGGCATTCATCAGCCGCGCGCCGTCCATGTGGGTGTTCCAGCCCTGCTCGCGCGCGACGGCGGTGACGGCCTTCAGTTGCTCCAGCGGCCAGACCACGCCGCCGCCGATATTGGCGGTCTGCTCGACCTCGAGGAGCTTCTGCGGCGGCGCGTAGCGCGTGCGCGGGCGGATGGCGGCGCGGACGTCATCGGCGGTGAAGAGGCCGCGATCCCCCTTCAGCGGCAGGATCTGCACGCCGGTGAGTGCGGCATGCGTGCCGCCCTCGCTGTGCAGGATGTGGCTGGTCTCATGCGCCAGAACCTCATCGCCCTTGCCGCAATGGGTGAGGATGGCAATCACGTTGCACATGGTCCCGCTCGGCAGGAACATGGCGGCTTCCTTGCCCATCAGCGCGGCCATGCGGTCGCACAGCTCGTGCACGGTGGGGTCGTCGCCATGCTGCTCGTCGCCCATCTCGGCGCGCATCATCGCGTCCTTCATGGCGGGCGTGGGGCGCGTCTGCGTGTCCGAATAGAGGTTGATGCGCACAGGCGGCGCGCCCTTGGGCGGGCGGGCGGGCGCGAAGGAGGTGGAGCGGGCGAAGGTGGGAGCTTGGACCATGCGTCCACGGTAGCGCGACGCGCGCGACTGTGGCATCCCCCCGTCCGCACATCTGGGGAGGGTTTTCATGGCTGGTGGACATGGCGCGCATCACGGCGGCGAGAACAAGGGCGTCGCCCTGGTGATCGCGATCCTGGCGCTGTTCCTCGCACTGGCCGAGGTGGGGGCGAAATCGGCGCAGACGGAGGCGCTGAACGCCAATATCGAGGCGGCGAATCTCTGGTCCTTCTTCCAGGCCCGCACCATCCGCCAGACCCAGGTGCGCACCGCCGCCGAGCAGGCCGAACTGACCCGCACCGAGGCGAATTCCGCCGCCACCACCGCCCAGCGGGAGCGCTGGACCAACACCGCCGCCCGCTGGGAGAGCGAGCCCGAAACGGGTGAAGGCCGGCGCGAACTCATGGCCCGCGCCCGCACGGCCGAGGCGCGGCGCGACAAGAACATGGATAAGTACCATATGTTCGAATACTCGAGCGCGGGCTTCCAGGTGGCGATTGTCGTCGCCTCCGCCTCGATCATCACGGGCGTGGTGCTGCTGGTCTGGCTGGCGGGGGCGCTGGGGGCCGTGGGCTTCGGGCTGATGATGCTGGGCTTCTTCGCGCCCAGCCTGATCCACTTCTGATCAGGCAGGCCGGACGGGCGTCGTCGCCCCGGCGGCCGGCACACGGCCATGCATCGCCATGGCCCGGCGCTCGAAGGCGCGGACCATGACGCGCACCGCCTCGTTGAAGACGGTGCCGATCACGGCCTGCAGCACGCGCGAGCGGAATTCGAAATCCACGAAGAAATCGACCTCCGTGCCCTGCGGCACGGGGCTGAGGCGCCAGGTGTTGTTCAGGTAGCGGAAGGGGCCGTCGAGATACTTCACCTGGACCAGGCCCGGGCGATCCAGCGCGACCTCGCTGCGGAAGGTCTCGCGGAACATCTTGAAGCCGATGGTGAGGTCCGCCACGAGCTGCTGCTCGTCGCGGCTCAGCACGCGGGCGGCGGCGCACCAGGGGAGGAATTCCGGGTAGCGGTGCACATCGGCCACGATCTGGAAGACCTGGTCCGGCGATTGCCGCAGGATGCGCTTCTCGGCGTGGGTGGGCATCAGGCGGCCAGCATCTTCTCGCGCGCGGCGCGCAGTTCGGCGAAATCGCGATCCGCGTGATAGGAGCTGCGGGTCAGCGGCGTGGCGGAGACCAGCAGGAAGCCCTTGGCGCGGGCGAGGCTCGCGTAATCCTCGAATTCCGCGGGCTCGACGAAGCGGGCCACGGCGGCGTGCTTCACGCTGGGCTGCAGGTATTGGCCGATGGTGAGGAAATCCACCTCCGCCGAGCGCAGATCGTCCATCACCTGCTGCACCTCGATCTTCTCCTCGCCCAGGCCGACCATGATGCCGGATTTGGTGAAGATGGAGGGGTCCAGCTGCTTCACGCGGTCCAGCAGGCGCAGCGAGTGGTAGTAGCGCGCGCCAGGGCGGATGGTGGGGTAGAGGCGTGGCACGGTTTCGAGGTTGTGGTTGAACACATCCGGCCGCGCCGCGACGACGACTTCGAGCGCGCCCTCCTTGCGGAGGAAGTCGGGCGTCAGGATCTCGATGGTGGTTTCGGGGGCGGCGGCGCGGATGGCGCGGATGGTCTCAGCGAAGTGCTCGGCGCCGCCATCGGCCAGGTCGTCGCGGTCCACGCTGGTGATGACGACGTGGCGCAGGCCGAGCTTGGCCACGGCATCGCCCACGCGGCGCGGCTCGTCATGGTCCAGCGGGTTGGGCATGCCGGTGGCGACATTGCAGAAGGCGCAGGCGCGGGTGCAGGTCTCGCCCATGATCATCATGGTGGCGTGGCGCTGGGACCAGCACTCGCCGATATTCGGGCAGGCCGCTTCCTCGCAGACGGTGACGAGCTTGTTGTCGCGCATCAGGGCGCGCGTCTCGTGGTAGATCGGGTGGGTGGGCGCCTTCACACGGATCCAGGCGGGCTTGCGCTGGATGGGGTTGTCGGGGCGCGCGGCCTTTTCCGGGTGGCGCTCGGCGCCCCGCTTGGTGGTCTTGTCCTGGCGATGGTCGATTTCGATGCGGGCCATGATGCCTCCCCATATAGCGCGCCGGGCTGCAATCACAGCCCCGGCCCGCCACGCCGAACCACCAAAATCGGGTGCTCTGCCCCGAGAATTCGGCCGCAACGCGGCCGGCGCCGCCCAACCGCCCTATTGACCTGGCGCGGCCGGGGCGCGGCGAAGCCAAGCGCGCGGAGCGCGCGCCCGGCGTTTGAGGGCGGTTAGATGTGTATTACGCGGCCATAGGCGTCGAGCACGCTCTCATGCATCGCCTCGCTCACCGTCGGATGCGGGAAGACGGTGTGCATGAGGTCGGCCTCGGTCGTTTCCAGCGTGCGGGCGATGCCGTAGCCCTGGATCATCTCCGTCACCTCGGGGCCCACCATGTGGGCGCCCAGCAACTCGCCGGTCCTGGCGTCGAAGACGGTCTTCACGAAGCCCTCGGGCTCGCCCATCGCGATGGCCTTGCCATTGCCGATGAAGGGGAAGCGGCCGACGCGCACCTCATGCCCCTTGGCCTTGGCCGCGGCTTCCGTGAGGCCCACCGAGGCCACCTGCGGTCGGCAATAGGTGCAGCCTGGGATGTTCGTGATGTCCATCGCGTGCGGGTGCAGGCCCGCGATGTTTTCCACGCAGATGATCCCCTCATGGCTCGCCTTGTGCGCGAGCCAGGGGGCGCCCGTGATGTCGCCGAAGGCATAGACGCCCGGCTCGCCGGTGCGGCCCATGGCGTCGGTCACGATATGGGTGCGGTCCACCACCACCTTCGTGCCCTCGAGGCCGAGATTCTCCGTGTTGCCGACGATGCCGACGGCGGAGATCAGGCGGTCGGCCTTCAGCTCCGTCACCTTGCCATCGGCCTCGATCACGGCCGTCACGTCATCGGCACCCTTGCGCACGCCCTGGACGCGCGCATTGGTGATGATCTTCATGCCCTGCTTCTCGAAGGCCTTGCGGACGAAGGCGCTGATCTCGGCATCCTCGACGGGCAGGATGCGGTCCATCACCTCGACCAGCGTCACCTCGGCGCCCATGTTGAGATAGAAGCTGGCGAATTCGGAGCCGATGGCGCCCGAGCCGACGACGATCAGCTTCTTCGGCAGGGCGGTCGGCGTCATCGCCTCGCGGTAGGACCAGATGAGCTTGCCGTCCGGCTCCATGCCCGGGATGACGCGCGCGCGCGCGCCGGTCGCGAGCAGGATGTGCTTGGCGGCGAGTTCCGCCACCGGCTTGCCATCCTTGGTGACGGAGAGCTTGCCGGGGCCGGCCAGGGCACCATGGCCGTCGAAGACCGTGACCTTGTTCTTCTTCAGAAGATGCTTCACGCCGCCCGAGAGCTGGGCCGCCACGCCGCGCGAGCGCTTGATGACCTTGGCGAAGTCGAAGCGGATATTGTCCGCCGCGAAGCCAAAGCTATCCAGGCTGTGCAGCAGGTGGTTGATCTCGCTCGCGCGCAGCAGCGCCTTGGTCGGGATGCAGCCCCAGTTGAGGCAGATGCCGCCCAGGTTCTCGCGCTCGACCAGCGCCACCTTCATCTTGAGCTGTGAGGCGCGGATGGCGGCGACATAGCCGCCGGGCCCGCCGCCCACCACCACCACGTCGAAACTCTCGGCCATTGTTCAGCCCTTTCCTGCAAGCCGGATGAGGGCCTGGCCGCTCACCCGCTGATCCGTCCACTCTTCTCGCGGCACCGCCCCCATCGCGCGATAGGCGGCGATGGCGGGGGCGTTCCAGTCCAGCACATTCCATTCCAGCGCGGCGCAGCCTTCTTCCACCGCGCGCGCGGCGAGCAGGCGGAACACCGCGCTGCCCAGGCCCTGCCGCCGATGCGCCGGCTCGATGAAGACATCCTCGATCCAGATGGCGGGCCGGCCGAGGAAGCTCGCGAAGGTGCGGTACCAGACACAGACGCCGACGGCGCGGCCCCCCAGTTCCGCGAGCATGGCCTGGGCCGCCGGGCGTTCCCCGAAGAGCCAGGTCCGGAAATCATCCGGCGTCGCGTGGAACTCCGCGAGGTGCTTCTCGTATTCGGCAAGCCCACGCACGAGGCGGAAGACCTCGTCCACATCCCCAATGGCTGCGTCACGCCAGGCCAAGCCTTACCTCCCAACACGCCCATTGCGGGGCCCCGCCGCGGCTTTGCCGTGGCGGGAGGAACAACGATGAAAATCCAGGAGCCCATCCGGCCCCCCCGCGAAGGCTTCGGTGGCGCGGCGACGCCAAGGGCGTCGTTGAACCGGCGAAGACTTCGTGGGGAAAGTCACAGCATCAAGGAGAGGGGGTTCTCGATCAGCCCCTTCAGCGTCGCCATGAATTCCGCCGCGAGCGCGCCATCGATCACGCGATGGTCCACGCTGAGGTTGCAGGTCATGACGGTGGCGATGGCCAGCGCGCCATTCTTCACCACGGCGCGCTGCGCGCCGGCGCCCACGGCCAGGATGCCGGCCTGGGGCGGGTTGATGATGGCCGCGAAGTGGCTGACGCCATACATCCCCATGTTGGAGATGGAGAAGCCGCCGCCCTGGAACTCCTCGGGCTTCAGCTTCCCGGCCTTGGCGCGCGAGGCGAGATCCTTCATCTCGTTGCTGATGGTGGCGAGGCCCTTGCGGTCCGCGCCCTTCACGATGGGCGTGATGAGGCCATCGGGAATGGCGACGGCCACGCTGATGTCCACCTCGTTGAACTGCAGGATCGCTTCATCCGTCCAGGCGGCGTTCACGCCCGGATGGCGGCGCAGCGCCACGCCGCTGGCCTTGATGATGAGGTCGTTCACCGAGAGCTTGAAGGCGCCCGGACCGTCCTTGGGCGATTGCGCGTTGAGGTCGGCGCGCAGCTTCATCAGCGCGTCGAGTTCGATGTCCATCGCCACGTAGAAATGCGGGATGGTGGCTTTGCTCTCCGACAGGCGGCGGGCGATCACCTTGCGCATGCTGCTGTTGGGCACGGCGGTGGTCGCGCCGATGACCGGCGCCGGGGCGGCAGACGGGCGCGGCGCGGGGGCGGCAGCCGGGGCCGGGGCGGCGGCGGCCGGGGCGGGCGCGGCGGCGGCAGCGGGGCGGTTCATCGCCGCCTCGATATCGGCCTTCACGATGCGACCCTGCGGGCCCGAGCCCTTGATCGAAGCGAGGTCCAGCCCCGCCTGCGCCGCCATGCGCTTGGCGAGCGGCGAGGCGATGGCGCGCTCGCCGGCATGCGCCGCGGGAGCGGCAGCGGGCGCCGCAACCGGCGCAGCGGCGGGTGCGGGCGCCGCTGCGGACGGCTTCGGCGCGGCCGGCGCGGCGCCGCTTGGCGCGGCCTCGCCCGGCTCCACCAGCACGGCGATGGGCGCGTTCACCTTCACGCCCTCGGTGCCGGCGGGGACCAGGATCTTGCCCAGCACGCCCTCATCCACGGCTTCCACTTCCATGGTCGCCTTGTCGGTCTCGATCTCGGCGATCACGTCGCCCGCCTTGATCGTGTCGCCCTCGGCCTTCAGCCATTTGGCAAGGGTGCCCTCCGTCATCGTCGGCGAGAGGGCGGGCATCAGGATGTTGGTCGCCATCTGTCGCGCTCCTCTCAGCGATAGGTCACGGAACGGGCGGCATCCACCACCTGTTCGACGCGCGGCAGGGCCAGCTTCTCAAGGTTCGCGGCATAGGGCATCGGGATGTCGAGGCCATGCACGCGGACCGGCGGGGCATCCAGATCGTCGAAGCAATGCTCGATGATCTGCATCGCAAGCTCGGCGCCGATGCCGGCGAAGGGCCACCCCTCCTCCAGCGTCACCACGCGGTTGGTCTTCTTCACGCTCGCCACGATGGTGTCGATGTCGAGCGGGCGGAGGCTGCGCAGGTTGATCACCTCGGCGCTGATGCCCTGCTCGGCCAGCTTTTCCGCGGCCTGCATCGCCATGCCCACCATGATGGAGAAGGCGAGGATGGTGACGTCCGTGCCCTCGCGCTCCACCTTGGCCTTGCCGATGGGCAGGATGAAATCCTCGTCGGTCGGGCATTCGAAGCTGTGCCCGTAGAGGATCTCGTTCTCCAGGAAGATGACCGGGTTGGGGTCGCGGATGGCGGCGCGCAGCAGGCCCTTGGCGTCCGCCGCACTCCAGGGTGCGACCACCTTCAGGCCCGGGCAATGCGCGTACCAGCTCGCGTAGCACTGGCTGTGCTGGGCAGCGACGCGGCTCGCGGCACCATTGGCGCCGCGGAAGACGATGGGGCAGCCCAGCTGCCCACCCGACATGTAGAGCGTCTTGGCGGCCGAGTTGATGATCTGGTCGATCGCCTGCATCGAGAAGTTGAACGTCATGAACTCGACGATGGGCTTGAGGCCGGTGAAGGCCGCACCCACCGCCATGCCGGTGAAGCCGTGCTCGGTGATGGGCATGTCCATCACGCGCTTCGGGCCGAACTCGTCCAGCAGGCCCTGGCTGACCTTGTAGGCGCCCTGGTACTGCGCGACCTCCTCGCCGATCAGGAAGACATCGGGGTCGCTGCGCATCTCGGCGGCCATGGCGTCACGGAGCGCCTCGCGCACCGTCATGCTCTTGGTCGGGCCCCAATCCTTCTCGGCGCTCACGGCGCGCGGCGCCGCGGGAACCGTCGCGGGGGCGGCCGCAACCGGCGCGGGCGCGGCCACGGGGGCAGGTGCGGCCTTGGGGGCACCACCGCCATCCAGCTCCGCGATGGGGGCGTTCACCGCCACATTCTCGGTGCCCTCGGGCACGAGGATGCGCGTCAGCGTGCCCTCATCCACGGCTTCCACTTCCATGGTCGCCTTGTCGGTCTCGATCTCGGCGATCACGTCGCCGGCCTTCACCGCATCGCCTTCCTTCTTCAGCCACTTGGCGAGCTTGCCCTCCGTCATGGTGGGGCTCAGCGCCGGCATCAGGATCTCGACACCCATCTTACTTGGCCTCCAGCAGAACGTCGGTCCAGAGTTCGCTCTCCGGCGGCTCGGGGGATTCCTGCGCGAAATCGGCGCTGTCCTGGACGATCACCTTCACCTCGTCATCAAGCTTCTTGAGTTCCGCCTCGGTGACACCCTGGCCGAGCAGCATGGCGCGCGCGGTCTCCAGGCAGTCATGCTGCTCGCGCATCTTCTGCACCTCCTCGCGCGTGCGATACTTCGCGGGGTCGGACATGGAGTGGCCGCGATAGCGGTAGGTCTTCATCTCCAGCAGATACGGGCCGAGGCCCGCACGGCAATGCGCCACCGCGCGCTGCGCCGCCTCATGCACGGTGATGACGTTCATGCCGTCCACCTGCTCGCCCGGGATGCCCCAGGGGCTGCCGTTCTGGGAGAGGTCGCGGCTGGCGGAGGCGCGGTCCACGCTCGTGCCCATGCCGTACTTGTTGTTCTCGATCACGAAGATGCAGGGCAGCTTGAACAGCGCGGCGAGGTTCAGGCTCTCATAGACCTGGCCCTGATTGGAGGCGCCCTCGCCGAAATAGGCGACGGCCACATGGTCATTGCCGCGATACATGTTGGCAAACGCAAGGCCCGCGCCGAGCGAGACCTGGGCACCCACGATGCCATGGCCGCCATAGAACCCCTTCTCGCGGCTGAACATGTGCATGGAGCCGCCCTTGCCGCGCGAATAGCCGCCGATGCGCCCGGTCAACTCGGCCATCACGCCGCGCGCCTCCATCCCGGTGGCCAGCATGTGGCCGTGGTCGCGGTAGGAGGTGATGACCTGGTCGCCGGGCTTGAGTGCCGCCTGCATGCCGACCACGACCGCTTCCTGGCCGATGTAGAGATGGCAGAAGCCGCCGATCAGGCCCATGCCATAGAGCTGCCCCGCCTTCTCCTCGAAGCGGCGGATCAGCAGCATGTCACGATAGGCCTGGAGGAGCGCGTCACGCCCCATCGCGGGCTGCTCGGCCGCGCCCTTGGCGCGACGCTTGGCGGGTGGGGCTTTGGCGGCCATGGATCTCTCCCTGCGTGATCATCGCTGATTACGCCGCCCCGGGAGGCTGTGCAAGCATGGAAGGGATGGCAAAATCCCGTTGCATTGCAACGCAATGCGACGATTAACTGATTATCGGTTAACGTCCTTGGCGATGCCGCAGCGCAACAATCGGTCGAAGCCTTTGATTGTTCAGAAAAGCCGCTGGCCGGGCGGATAGGGGATCACGATCTCCTCGCGCGTCGTCAGATTCAGCATGGCCCGCGCCCGCTCTTCCAACTGGTCGGGATCGAGCTTGTCGCCGCGCATGGCGTTCACCCGGCGCTCGGCCGCCTCACGCTCGGCGGTGGCGCGGTCGCGCTCCAGGCGCGCGGCGGCGATCTCGGCCAGGCGCTGCTCGCGCGCGATCAGGCCGCGATCCCCATGCGAGGCGTGCCAGACGAAGAAGGCCGCGATGCTCGCCAGGATGACCGGCGGCACCAGCAGCTTCAGCATGCGGATCAACCACCGCCCGAAATTCATGAATGCCCCCAGGAGCGCATCCCCCGACGCGCGAATCCGACAGAATCACCATCCGGCGGCGCATGCAAGGGTTTCCGGCGTGGCTTTGGCTCGAAGGAACACAAGGCATAGGATTTTATTGCTTTCTAGATAAAATAGGAATATGGTCTGCTCCGAAAGGAGATCCCATGGCCAATTCCATCCGCATCACCGAAGTGGATCTGCGAAGCGCCATGCGCGAGCCACGCTATTGGCAGAACGGCCACCCGGAGCGCGACGCCTTCGCCGCCTGGGTCCGCGGCGGCTTCGGCGCGCTCCGTCCGCGCGATGGTGCCGCCCGCGGCGCCGTCTGGGTGCGGCCCTATCGGCGGGAGGGCAAACCCGTCGCCGGCCATTGGCGCAGCCCGCCGCCAGGTGGCACCGGGGCCGACCCTGGCGCCCTGCCGCCCGGGACCATCCAGTAAGCGAATTGGCGACAATCCCTGCTGAACCGGCTGAGGCGTGGCCCGGCCGATGGCCGGGGCGGGCGAGGACGGCGGCCGAACAATGAGGATCGGCGCACCCCGCGGCCAACCCTGCCGCCGCCCGCCGCGCCGGAGGACGAGGTTGGCCAGCGCCTTGACCGGCTGCTGCGGGACCGGCTGACGACGCCCGATCCGGAGAAGCCCTTGTTGCAAGGGGCGAATTCCAGTGGCGCCGCGACGGCGGACCAAGGCTGCGCGAGCGCGACATCCGTGATTTGCATCCGCGGGGGGAACCGCGCGTCGATGGAGACACCCTGATCTACCGTCTGGATGAGAACAGGCAAATCACCGTCAGGCGCAGCACGACATTCCGAGACACACCCTTCCCCGCCATGGATGTGCAGCAGCGAATTGTGCTGCCTGATGGCCGCGAGCGATGGCTGACGATTCACAAAATTCGCCATCGCTTGGCTGACTAGGAGGGAACATCATGGTTCAGGCTGGCAATAATGACCTGCCAGCCCGTTGCAACACGGACATCATGCGCGGAATGGTCCATGTGGATGGCCGATCGGCACAGTTGGCGCTGCGGGACAGAGCCTTCGAGATGCTGGAGGTCTTCAACACGCGTTCAGGCCTACCCGGAACACGTCTCAGCAATGCGTGGCGCGGCGAGCATGATTGGCGCGTCCAGCTGCTTCAGCACCGGGACCTCCGGTACAGCGAACCACTGGCGTTCTTCGCACCGCTGACCGCGGCGCTCCAGCGCCGCGGAATCCCCGACTTGTAGGGAACCTTTGTAAGCGCGAGCACCATCACCTCCCCTACGGCCGTCTGGCATATCCCGGCCGAAGCAGCGCTGATCTCCAATTTCTTCGAGGCGCATCGGAACGGCTTTCACATCCTCTTCCCCGAGGATCGCAGCTTCGCGATCCACGCCATGGAGGATGTGTGCGCCGCCATCGCCGGCCCCGAAGCCTTCCTGCGCGAGGCTCTGCTGCCGGAATTCCAGGGCGAAGCGGCGCTGGCCCACCTCAAGGATGCGATGGACGAGGAATATGGCGAGGCGGCCTTCGCCAGCGTGCTGGACCATTACGGCCCCTTCCTCCTGGAAGACCTGGAGGATGGGGGCTGATCCGCGCAGCCTGCGCCAAGGATCGGGGTCCGGGGCCTCTCGGCCCCGGCCGCCGGAGGCTTTTTTTCAGCGCTTCAGGATCGTCCGCCCCGCATAACGCGCCGCCGGCCCCAGATCCTGCTCGATGCGGATCAGCTGGTTGTACTTCGCCAGCCGGTCCGAGCGGCTGAGCGAGCCGGTCTTGATCTGCCCGCAATTGGTGGCGACGGCGAGGTCGGCGATGGTGAAATCCTCCGTCTCGCCCGAGCGGTGGCTCATCACCGCCGTGTAGCTGGCGCGGTGCGCCATATCCACGGCCTCCAGCGTCTCGGTCAGCGTGCCGATCTGGTTCACCTTCACCAGGATCGAGTTGGCCGTGGCGCGCTCGATGCCCATGGCGAGGCGCTCGGGGTTGGTGACGAAGAGGTCGTCACCAACCAGCTGCACCTTGGCGCCGAGGCGGTCCGTCAGCAGCTTCCAGCCCGCCCAGTCATCCTCGGACATGCCGTCCTCGATGGAGATGATGGGCCACTTGGCGCAGAGGCCCTCGAGGTAGGCCACCATGCCGGCGGCATCGAGCTTCTTGCCCTCGCCCTCCATGTCGTAGACGCCGTCCTTGTGGAATTCGGTCGCGGCGCAATCGAGGGCGAACATGACGTCCTCGCCCACGCGGTGGCCGGCGGCCTCGCAGGCCTTGGCGATGAAGGCCAGCGCCTCGTCCGCGCTGCCGATATTGGGGGCGAAGCCGCCCTCGTCGCCGACGTTCGTGTTGTGGCCGGCGGCGTGCAGCTGCTTCTTCAGCGCGGCGAAGATCTCGGAGCCCACGCGCACCGCATCCGCGATGCTGCCGGCGGCGACCGGCATGATCATGAATTCCTGAATGTCGATCGGGTTGTCGGCGTGCTGGCCGCCATTGATGATGTTCATCATCGGCACCGGCAGCGTGCGCGCATAGGCGCCGCCCACATAGCGGTAGAGCGGCAGGCCATGCGCCTGCGCCGCCGCCTTGGCGGTGGCGAGGCTGACCGCCAGCATCGCATTGGCGCCGAGGCGCGACTTGTTGGGCGTCCCGTCCAGCTCGATCATCATCTGGTCGATCTTCACCTGGTCGGCCGCGTTCAGGCCGCCAATGGCGTCGAAGATCTCGCCTTCCACATTGGCGACGGCCTTGAGCACGCCCTTGCCGCCATAGCGCGCCTTGTCGCCGTCGCGCAGCTCCACCGCCTCATGCGCGCCGGTGGAGGCGCCGGAGGGGACGGCGGCGCGGCCGCGGCTGCCATCATCCAGGATCACCTCCGCCTCCACCGTCGGGTTGCCGCGGCTGTCGAGCACTTCGCGGGCGATGATGTCGGCAATGGCGGGCATGGGTCGGTCCTTCCTGCTGCGATGCCCGCGCGGATAGGCCGGGCCGGGCGAAAGGGCAAGGTGAGGGCTTGTGCTGTGAGACGTATGTTATAATATCACATGTATGCCTCTCTTCTGCGAAGCCTTCGGCCCTGGGGCCAGCCAGCACGACGCCCCGCCTCGCGCGGTGATCGGCACGCCCGAGACGGTGCTGCTGACCGCACTCCGCCCCGATGTGGCGCTCGCCCTCTGGCTGCGGGAGGAGCCGGCGCATTTCGCGCGCCCGCTCAAACCGCTGCGCCAGGCCGGCCCCTTCCGCGCCCTGGCCGAGGGCACGCCCGAAGCGGCGCTCGATCTGATCTGCGAGCAATTGCCCGCCGGCGCGCCGATCGACCTGCTGTCGGACATGCTGCGCCTGTCGCACATGTTCGCGGCGCTGACCCGCAACGACCATGTGCGGCTGCGCTTCGACGGCATCACCGGCGATGCCTGCCGCAAGTTCCATGTGGATTCCGTGGGCTTCCGGCTGCTCGTCACCTATGCCGGCCCGGGCACCCAATGGAGCATGGGCGACCCGGATTCCGGCGCCGGCATCGAGGAGGTGCCGCGCTGCGCCGTCGCCCTTTTCCGCGGCCGCAAGCGCGAGGGGGCCACAACGCTGCACCGCTCCCCGCCGCTTTCCCATCTTCCCGAGGCGCAGCGCTCGCGCCTTGTCTTCTGCATTGACGAACCGGAGTGCTGCGCATGACGAAGCCGCTTCCCGTGACCGTCCTCTCCGGCTTCCTCGGGGCGGGGAAGACGACGCTGCTCAACCACATCCTCGCCAATCGCGAAGGCCAGCGCGTCGCGGTCATCGTGAACGACATGAGCGAGGTGAACATCGATGCGAACCTCGTCTCCAACACCGGCACCCTCTCCCGCACCGAGGAGAAGCTGGTCGAGATGAGCAATGGCTGCATCTGCTGCACCCTGCGGGAGGATCTGATGCAGGAGGTGGCGAAGCTCGCCGCCGAGGGGCGCTTCGACGCGCTGCTGATCGAGAGCACAGGTGTCAGCGAGCCCATGCCCGTCGCCGCCACCTTCGACTTCACGACGGAAAGCGGCTTCCGCCTGGGCGATGTGGCGCGGCTCGACACCATGGTGACGGTCGTGGATGCCCGGGCCTTCCTGGAGGATTACGCCAGCGCCGACACGCTGCGGAGCCGCGGCGAGAGCGCGGGCGAGGAGGATCACCGCCTGCTGGTGGACCTGCTGATCGAGCAGGTGGAATTCGCCGACACCATCGTGGTGAACAAGGCCGATCTCGTCACGCCCGAGGAGCTGGGCCGCCTCGCCGCCCTGCTGGCCACCTTCAATCCGACGGCCGAAATCCTCTCCACCGCGCATGGCCGGGTGCCGCTCGCCAAGGTGCTGGGCACCGGCCGCTTCGATATGGAACGCGCGCAGGCGGCGGCCGGCTGGCAGCAGGCGATGTCGGGCGCGCATCTGCCGGAGAGCGAGGAATTCGGCGTGACCAGCTTCGTCTGGCGCGCGCGGCGGCCGGTGCATCCGGCGCGCTTCAAGGCGCTGATCGAGGGCGACCTGCCCGGCGTGGTGCGCGCCAAGGGCTTCTTCTGGCTGGCGACACGCCCGGCATGGGTGGGCGAATGGCAACTCGCCGGCCGCATGGGCCGCCACCAGGGGGCAGGCTTCTGGTGGGCGGCGATCGAGGAGAAGCGCTGGCCCGAGGACCCCGCCTGGCGCGAGATGATCCGCGGCCTCTGGGTGGAACCGACGGGCGACCGGCGGCAGGAGATCGTCTTCATCGGCATCGGCATGGATGAGGCGAGGCTGCGCGCCGAGCTCGACGCCACGCTGCTGACGGATGAGGAATGGCGCGCCGGCGCAGGCGCCATGGGCCGCCTGCCGGACCCCTTCCCCGCCTGGTCCTCCGCCTGACGCCCCCCACTTGCGCGGCACGCGGCAAATGCCGTTGATGCGGGGATGCTTCCCATCGCCGTCCTCGGCGCCGGCCTTGCCGGCCTCTCCGCCGCCCAAGCCCTGACCGCCGCGGGGCGCGCGGTCCGGCTCTTCGACAAGGGCCGCGCCGCTGGCGGGCGGCTCGCCACGCGCCGGATCGAGCATGCGGGGCAAAGCCACCGCTTCGACCACGGGGCGCAATATCTGCGGGCCGAACACGCGGGTTTCGCGGCCCTGCTGGAGGCGGGCGGCACGCAGCCCTGGCCCGATGCCAAGCGGCGCGTGCCGGTGCCCGGCATGTCCGCCCTGGGGCGGCATCTGGCCGAAGGGCTCGATATCCAGACCGGGCGACATGCCGGCGCGCTGCATCGCACGGAGGAGGGCTGGATGGTGGCGCATTGGGAGGCGGCCCTGGTCCGCCCCGGCAAGCCACTGCCCGGCACGCCGCCCGACATGGCCGGCCCGTTTTCCGCCGTGCTCGTCACCTTCCCGGCCGAGCAGGCGCGCGCCATCCTGCCGCCCGAACTGGCCAAGCCGTTGGCCGCCGTCGAATACGCGCCCTGCTGGACGGTGATGGCCGGCTTCGCGCGCAAGCTCGATCTGCCGGACACGCTGCGCTACCACGGCCCCATCGGCTGGGCGGCGCGGGACAGCGCCAAGCCCGGCCGCGACGCCACGCAGGAGAACTGGGTGATCCAGGCCGGACCAGAATTCAGCCGCGAATTCCTCGAAGCCCCGGCCGATCAGGTGATCGCCGCCCTGCTGGCGGCGCTGCCCGCGCCGCCGCCGCTTTTCGCCGTGGCCCATCGCTGGCGCTATTCGCTGCTGGAGGTGGCGCTGGGCCAGCCCTGCCTCTGGGATGCCTCCCTCGGCCTCGGCTATGCCTCGGATGGATGCCTCGCCGGCCGCGCGGAATCCGCCTGGGAAAGCGGGCAGGCCCTGGCCGCACGGGTGCTCGGCGCATGAGTGCCCGCGCCCAGCCCGCGCCCCGCCCCGCCCATGCCGATGACCTCGGCGCCGTGCGCGAGGCCGCCTTCGCCCTGCTGGCCGAGGGCGTCACCAACCGCCGCAGCCCGATCCATACGCCCACACTCGCCAGCATCGGCCTGGACGGCACGCCGCGCGCCCGCACCCTGGTGCTGCGCGGCTTCGACGCGGGCACGCGCACGCTGCGCCTGCACAGCGACCGGCGCAGCGAGAAATTCGCGGAGCTGACGCGCGACCCGCGCTGCGCGCTGCACGCCTATGACCCCGTGGCGCAGGTGCAGATCCGCCTCGAGGGCATCGCCTCGCTCCATGTGGATGATGAGGTGGCGGAAGCCGCCTGGCAGGCCAGCCGCAGCTTCAGCCGGATGTGCTACGCGATCGAACCCGGGCCGGGCACGGTGGTGCAGGCCCCCCTGCCCGCGCCGCAGGATGCGGTCGGCGGCCGCGCGCATTTCGGCACCATCCTGCTGCACGCGCACGCGATGGAATGGCTCTGGCTCGCCGCCGAGGGGCATCGCCGGGCGCGGCTCGAATGGCTGCCGGGCGGCGAGCGCGCCACCTGGCTCGTGCCATGAGCCGCCACACGCCAGGACCCGAGGCCATCGAGGCGGAGATGCTGCGCCGCCTGGATGCGACGGCGAAATCCATCTGCCCCTCCGAGGTCGCGCGCGGGCTGGAGCCCGAGAACTGGCGCCCGCTCATGCACCTGGTGCGCCAGGCCGCCGCGCGGCTTTCGGTGGCGGGCGAGGTGGAGATCCTGCGCAAGGGCAAGCCCATCCCGCCCGAGGCCATGCACGGCGTGATCCGCCTGCGCCGGAAGCGGCCCCCCGCCGGCGGAGCCGGCCAAGGGCCAGCCGAAGGCGAAGCGTGAGCGGCTTCGCCGCGCTGCTGGGGCAGGGCCCGAAGGGGCTGGAGGCGCCGAGCCCGGTCGAATTCGCTTCCCTTGTGCCGCCGCCCTCGCCCAACACCTGCCTCGCCGCGCCGCCCTCGCACCCCGGGCCGAAGCAGGTGGTGGCGCCGGTCCTGGCGGGCACGCCGGAGGCGGTGTTCGAGCGCCTGCTCACCCTCGCCCGCGGCTTCCCGCGCACCTGGCAGCTGGCCGCCTGGCCCGAGCGGCGGCAGGCGCAATGGGTGGAGCGCTCGGCGCTGAACTTCCCCGACATCATCGTGGCCGAATGCGTGGCGACGCCGGAGGGAAGCAGCCTTTTCCTCTATTCGCGCAGCCTGCTGGGCTATTCCGATTTCGGAGCGAACCGCAAGCGCGTCGAACGCTGGCTCGCCGCGCTCGCCGCCCTGCCGGCCGAGCCCGCGCCCGCGCCGCCGCCCGCGCCGCCGAGCCGTTTCGCCCGGCGCGCCACGGAGGCCGCGCAGGGCCAGCGCGTGCTGCTCGCCTGGAATGACGCGCGCGAGACGCCGGAGATCGCGCTGGGCGCGCTGGCCGCCGGCGCCGCCGCGGTCCAGGTGTTCAGCGCGAGCCGCCCCGACCAGGCCGATGCGCTGCTGCTGGAGGCCGGCGAGCGGCTTGGCCTGGCCGCCGAGGCCGAGGCGATGGTCGAAGCCCGCGCCGCCGCGCGCGACCCCCTGCCGCCCCCGCTGCATGCCGACCCCGGCGCCTGGCGCGCCTGGTGGATGCGCGGCTCGCTCGACGCGCCCGATCTCCGCGAACGCCTGCCGGATATGGACCTGGTGCTGGACGGCGAGGATCTGGCGCGCCTCGATGGGGACCCGCCGCGCCGCCTGATGGGCCTGCGCGCGACGGGCGCCACGCGGCTCATCCTGCGCGGCAGCGTGGTGCCCATGACGGAGGAACTGGCGGCACTTGGTTTCGACCTCTGGCATGCGGGCGAGCTGGACGCGGCGCGCGCCGCGGCGCTCGATGCGGCGCTGAGGGCAGAGGGCGTCACCCTGCCGCAATTCGCGGCCTTCCCCGGGCGGCTGACGCGCGAGGCGGCTGAGGCCGCGCATCTCGCCGCACCCTGGTGGTGGTTCATCAGCGAGGCCGCGCTGGAGGAGATGCTGACCGAGGCCGGCTGGCGCCTCCAGGCGCGCGAGCGGGACGGCATCGCGCTGATCGTCACGGCGGTGGCCTGATGCGCATCTGCCTGCTGACGCTGGATTTCGTGGGCCCCATCCGCAATGGCGGCATGGGCACGGCCTTCCTGGCGCTGGCCGAGACGCTGGTGGCCGCCGGGCATCACGTCACCATCTGCTACCCCTCCGCCTACACGGAGAATGAACCCGTCACGCGCTGGCGGCGGCATTATGCGAAGCGTGGCATTGATTTCGTCTCGCTCTTCCTGGAGGGCGGCGAGGCGGAGCTCTCGCTCGGCGCCTATCACTGGCTGAAGACGCGCGACTTCGACGCGATCCATTTCCACGAGATGCGCGGCATCGGCTACTGGATCACGGTGGCCAAGCGCTGCGGCCTCGCTTTCCAGCGGACGCGCCTGATCTGCCAGATCCATAGCCCGACCTTCTGGCACTTCGCGCATTCCGCCCAGTTCATCACCCATAGCGGCGAGCTGGAGACCGACTGGATGGAGCGGCGCAGCGCGGAGGGGGCGGATTTCGTCACCGCGCCCTCCCGCTACATCCTCGAGCAGGTGGCGGAGATGGGCTGGAAGCTGCCTGAGGCGCAGGTCATGCCCAATCTGCTGCCGGCGAGCTTCCTCGGCCGCGCCGCGACCGGGTTCACGCCCCGCCCGGTGACGGAGCTGGTCTTCTTCGGCCGGCTGGAGGAGCGCAAGGGCCTCGGCCTCTTCTGCGAGGCGGTGACGCGGCTGGTCCGCGCCGGGCAGGCGCCGGCGCGCGTCACCTTCCTCGGCAAGGTGGGGCACATGGCGGGCGTGCACGCCCTGGCCTGGATCGGCGCCGCGGCCGGGGCCTGGCCCATGCCCTGGACGGTGGTGAACGATCTCGATCCGCATGAGGCGCGCGAATACCTGGCCGCACCCGGGCGGCTCGCCGTCATCGCCTCGCGGATGGAGAACGCGCCCTATGTGGTGCTGGAATGCCTGGCGGCGGGGCTGCCCTTCCTGGCGCCCGATGTCGGCGGCATCGGCGAGCTGGTGGCGGACGAGGATCGCGCCCGGCTGCTCTATCCGCGCAACCCGGCCGCGCTGGCGGATGCGCTGGGGCGCGCGCTGAGCGAGGGTGCTGCCTCCGGCCGCGCGGCCATCGTGCCCGAGGCGGCGGCGCGGCTCTGGCTCGACTGGCATGCGGCGCTGGCGCCGCTGCCCGCACCGCCGGTGCTGCAGGGGCATCCGCTCGTCTCGGTCTGCATGGCGGCCTTCAACCGGCACGGGCCGTTGGCCCACGCCATCGCCTCGATCGAGGCGCAGGATTATCCCAACCTCGAACTCGTCCTGGTGGATGACGCGAGCACGGACGCCGCCGCCCGGCGCTTCCATGAGGCGCTGGCGTCCCGCTTCGCCGCGCGCGGCTGGACGCTGCTGCGCAACGCGGAGAATTCCTGGCAGGGCATCACGCGCCACCGCGCGGTGGAGGCGGCGCGGGGCGAGTTCCTGCTCTTCATGGATGACGACAACGCCGCCTGGCCGGATGAGGTCTCGACCTTCGTCACCGCCGCCCGCCGCTCGGGCGCCGATGTGCTGACCTGCCAGATGCAGTCCTTCCGGGGTGCGGGCGCGCCGCCGCGCCACCGCAGCGCGCGGCCCATCGGCTGGATCCCGACCGGGCCCAATTCCGCGCTCGGCGTGTTCCGCAACGGCATGGGCGACGCCAACATGTTCATGCGCCGCACGGCGTGGGACCGCATGGGCGGCTTCACGCTCGACCGCGCCTATTTCGAGGATTGGGAGTTCCTGCAGGCGGCGGCACTCGCCGGCCTGCACCTCGAATGCCTGCCCGAGATCCTCTACTGCTACCGCATCTGGGAAGGCGCGCAGACGGCCGCGCATGACCCGGATTTCCTCTATCGCAGCTATGCGCGCGCGATGCGCCCCGCACTCGCCGCCCTGCCCGAGGCGCTGCGCCCGGCCATGCGCCTGGCCCTCGAGCGCGAGCTGGCTGGCATGCAGGCGCGGCGCGAGGCCTATTGGCAGCACGCGCCCCACGTCACCGAGGCGGAGGGCGAGGTGGCGCGCCTGCCGCCCAACAGCGCCGAGGCGATGCTGGCCGCCGCCCGCCTTGCGCTGGGTCAGGAACAGCCGGCCAGCGCGCGGCTGCTGGTGGCCCAGGCGCTCCGCATCGCGCCCGGCCATCCGGGCGCGCTCGATCTTCTCTCCCGCATTCCGGAGCCCCCCGCATGACGGCCATCCGCGAGGCCCTCTCGCTCGCCCTGCCCTATTGGCGGAGCGAGGAACGCTGGGCCGCGCGCGGCCTGCTCGCCGTGGTGGTGGGACTGAACCTCGCGCTGGTCGCGATGTCGGTCCTGCTCTCCTACTGGAACCGGGAGTTCTTCAACGCGCTGGAGGCGCGGGACGCGGCGGCCTTCTCCGCCCTGCTCTTCAGCTGGAAGGACACCGAGAGCGGGCTGATGCCCGGCTTCGTCTGGATCGCGACCGCCTATATCCTCATCGCGGTCTACGCCATCTACCTGCGCCAGGCGCTGCAGATCCGCTGGCGCCGCTGGACGACGGAGACGCTGCTGGCCGGCTGGCTCACCGACCGCGCCTATTACCGCATGGCGCTGACGAGCTACGGCACGGACAACCCGGACCAGCGGCTTTCCGAGGATGCCCGCCTCTTCGTGGATGAGACCCTCGCCCTGGGGCTGGGCCTGATGCGCAGCGTGGTGACGCTCTTCTCCTTCCTGCTGGTGCTCTGGGCGCTTTCGGGGCCGGCGGTGATCCTGGGCATCACCATCCCTGGCTACATGGTCTGGGTCGCCATCCTCTATGCGGCGCTCGGCACCTGGCTGGCGCATCTGATCGGGCGGCGGCTGACGCGGCTGAACTTCAACCAGCAGAAGGTGGAGGCGGATTTCCGCTATGCGCTGGTGCGCTTCCGCGACAGCACGGAAGGGGTGGCGCTGCATCGCGGCGAGGCGGAGGAGCGCGGCGCGCTCGTCACCCGCTTCCGCGCGCTGATGGAGAATTTCTGGGCGCTGATGGTGGCGACCAAGCGCCTCACCTTCTTCACCGCGGGCTACACCCAGGTGGCGACGGTGTTTCCCTTCGTCGTGGCGGCCCCCGCCTTCTTCGCCGGCCGCATCCCGCTGGGCGGCCTGACCCAGACGGCGCAGGCCTTCGGCGAGGTGCAGGGCGCGCTCTCCTGGATCGTGGACAACTACGCGGCGCTGACCGAGTGGCGCGCGACGGTGACGCGCCTCACCGGCTTCCGTGACGCGCTGGACGCCGCGCGCCTCGCCGCGCGCGAGGGCGAGGGCCTGCGCGCTGGGACGGGCGCGCCCGGCCGCATCCGGCTGGAGGGGCTGAAGCTGCGCCTGCCCGATGGGCGCGTGCTGCTGGAGGACGTCGCGCTGGAACTCCGCGCGGGCGAGCGCGTGCTGCTGACCGGCGCGTCCGGCAGCGGGAAATCCACCCTGTTCCGCGCTCTGGCCGGCATCTGGCCCTTCGGCCATGGGCGGCTGGAAACCCCGCCGGGCGAGCGCGCGCTGTTCCTGCCGCAGCGGCCCTATCTGCCGCTCGGCTCGCTGCGCCGCGTGCTCTGCTACCCCGCCGCCGCTGATGCCTTCAGCGATGCGGAAATCCTGGCGGCGCTGGAGGATGCGGGGCTGTCACACCTCGCGCCCAAGCTCGATCTGGAGGAGGCGTGGTCGCAACTCCTCTCGGGCGGCGAGCAGCAGCGCGTGGCGCTGGCCCGCGCTTTGCTGTTCAAGCCCGACTGGCTCTTCCTGGACGAGGCCACGGCCAGCCTGGACCCGGCCGGCGAGCGGCGGCTCTACGAGGTGCTGGCCGAACGCCTGCCGGGGGCGATGATCTTCTCCATCGCGCATCGTCCGGCCGTGGCCGAATACCACAGCCGGCACATCCGCTTCAGCGACGGTGCGCTGGTGGAGTAGGTCAGGCGGGGCGGAGAACCCGCCCGGCGACGGCGTCGAGCTTGGCCAGCATCCGCGGGTCGCGCATCTCGGGCGCCGTGATCAGCGCATGGTCCAGGGCGCGGTCGCAGCCCGCCTCGCAGGGGCCACGTGGGGCGCCGATGCGCGGGATCAGCGCCTTGACCAGGGCGCGGGCCTTGTCGGCGTTCGAGAACAGCACCTTCACCACCTGGTCCACCGTCACATGGTCATGGTCCGGGTGCCAGCAGTCGAAATCCGTCACCATGGCGACGGAGGCGTAGCAAAGCTCCGCCTCGCGGGCGAGCTTGGCCTCGGGCATGTTGGTCATGCCGATCACGTCGCAGCCCCATTGGCGATAGAGCAGGCTCTCGGCCTTGGTGCTGAACTGCGGGCCTTCCATGACAAGGTAGGTGCCGCCCTTGGTCATGGGCAGGTCGAGCTCCTTGCCCGCCTCGGCGATGGCGTCCGAGAGGCGCGGGCAGGTCGGGTGCGCCACGCTCACATGGGCGACGCAGCCCGGGCCGAAGAAGGATTTTTCCCGCGCGAAGGTGCGGTCGATGAACTGGTCCACGATCACGAAATGGCCCGGCGGATATTGCGGCTGCAGCGAACCCACCGCCGAGAGCGAGATCACGTCGGTGACGCCGCTGCGCTTCAGCGCGTCGATATTGGCGCGGAAGTTCAGCGCGGAGGGCGGGTTGGGATGGCCGCGGCCATGGCGCGGCAGGAAGACGCAGCGCACCCCGGCCAGCGTGCCAAAGAGCAGCTGGTCCGAGGGCGAGCCCCAGGGGGTGGGCACATGCCGCCACTCGCGGTCCTGCAGGCCGTCGATGTCATAGAGGCCCGAACCGCCGATCAGGCCGATGACGGGGGTGATGCTGGCGGACATGGGCGGGCGCTCCGGATGGTGACGCCACGTCCATACCGGCGCCCGCCTAGCCCGTGAAGGTCTCCCCGTGCTGGCGCGGCACGAAGCGGCCGGTGCCCGGGCGGGCCAGCACCTGCTTGCCGTCCCAGATGCAATGGCCGCGCAGGAAGGTGCCGGCGACCCGCGCCTTCATCGCCATGCCGTCATAGGGCGACCACTTGGCGTCCTCGCGGTCCTGGATGTCGCGGGCGTCGAAAGTGAACTCGCCCTCCTCCATCACCAGGAGGTCGGCGTCGCAGCCGATGCGGATGGCGCCCTTCCTGGGAAACAGGCCATGGAACTTCGCCGGCCGCTCGGCGCAGAGACTCGCCATCAGGCTGAGCGGCAGGCCGCGCTGGCGCAGCAGCGTGAACATGAGCGGCGCGAAGCTCTGCAGGCCGGTCAGCCCCGCGCCGCAGGCGAAGATGTCGCCCGTGTATTCCTTGCGGCTCTTCGGCCAGGGCGCGTGGTCGGTCGAGACATAGGCGACCTTGCCTTCCGCGATGCTGCCCCAGATGCGCTCCACCTCATCGGCCGTGCGGAAGGGCGGGTTGCACTTGCCGAAGCCCTGGAGGCGGACCAGGTCCTCCTCCGTCATGCAGAGGTACTGGATGCAGGCCTCGCCCGAGGTCTTGCCACCCTGCTTGCGGAAGATCTCGGCGAGGTCGAAGCCGCGGGCCAGGCTCGAATGGGCGATATGGACATGGGCGCCGGTCTCCAGCGCCATCTCGAAGATGGCGAGGTCAGCCATGGTCTCGCAGAGCGGCGGGCGGGTGCGGGCATGCATGATCGGGTCGGTGCGGCCGGTGGCCTTGGCGGCGGCGATGGCGCCTTCCACAATCTCCTGGTCCTCATTGTGGATGCCCACCATGAGGCCGGTCTTTGCGATCTCGGCGAAGGCCTCGACCATCATGGTGTTGTTGATGCGCGGGAAGCGCACCGCGTCATATTCATAGGTGGAGAGCTTGAAGGAGCAGACGCCCGCATTGGCGAGGCCCGCGATCTCCTCCACGCCGCCATCCTTCCGGATGGTGCCATAGAGCGCCATGTCCACATGGGAGGTGGCGTTCACCACCTGGATCTTCTCGGCGAGGATGCCGGCATCGGTCACCGGGCGCGGCACGTCATAGGGCATGTCCACGCAGGTGGTGACACCGCCGGCCGCGGCGGACATGGAGGCGCCCTCGATTCCCGGCCAGCCGGTGCTGCTGCTGGTGTGCATGTGGCCATCCACGAGGCCGGGGAAAACCAGCTTGCCGCGATGGTCCACCACCTCGGACGCGGCGGGCGGGCTGCCCTGGCCGATGGCGGCGATCACACCGCCGCTGACGGCGACATAGCCGTTTTCCAGAATCCCATCCGCCAGCACCAGGCTGCCGCGCACCACCAGATCGAAGGCCATTCTCGCGTCTTCCTCAACCTTGCCGCGATCAAGAGGATGCGGCCCGGTGCAAGGCTAGGCGGGTGCGGGGCGCGCGCCAACCCGTTTCAGGCTCAGAGCGGCGTGCAGGTCACCCGCAGGCCATTCCGCAAATCGCTTTCGGAGAGGGCCGGGCCGTTGCGTTGGCCCAGCGACACCCGGGTCTGCACGCCCGCGGGCAGATCGGGCGCGAGGGAGACGAGCGGCGCGTTCGGCGCGGTGAACAGGACATTGACGAAGCGCATCGGCCGGGCGGCGGTGAGTGTGACCACATACTCGAAGACCAGCGACGGCGTCTCGAGCTTCCCCGCCACGATCCGCGTCTCGAAGCCGCCCAAGGTGATGAAGCCAGGGCGGATGCAGTCGGGCGGGGGAGGCGCGAACTGCGCCTTCGCCGGCAAGGCCAGGACCAGGCCGAGGGCAAGGCTGAGGGCGGGGATGGAGCGATGCACGCGCTGATCCTTCCGAATGGCCCGGCAAGCATGCCCTGGCGGGAAGCTTCCTGAAAGCGCATCGCGCCGATGGCCGCGATCGGCCCGGCCCATGGACAGGAGCGCAAGCGCGCTTAAGCTGCGGTGCACAAGAAACCAACCAGCGCACGACATGAGGAATGCCATGGCTGAACAGATCGAAGTCCGCAAAGGGCTGGTCGGCGTCTATGCCGATGAATCCAGCGTCTCGAAGGTGATGCCCGAGACCAACAGCCTGACCTATCGCGGCTATGCCGTGCAGGACCTGTGCGAGAACTCCAACTTCATGGACGTCGCCTACCTGCTGTGGAACGGCGAGCTGCCCAGCGCCGCCGAGCGCGCCGCCTTCGCCGAGGCCGAGCGTTTGCAGCGCAGCCTCTCGCCCGAGTTGATGCGCGTGCTGGCCGAATTCCCGAAGGAGGCGCATCCGATGGATGCGATCCGGACCGCCGTTTCCTTCATGGGGATGGAGGACCCGGAGACGGCCGACATCAGCGACGCCGCCCAGCGCCGCAAGGCGATCCGCCTGCTGGCGAAGATCCCGACGGCAGTGGCGGCGACGAACCGGCTGAGCAAGGGCTTGGCACCCATCGCACCCGACCCCGCGCTGCCCTTCTGCGAGAACTTCTTCCACATGGTCTTCGGCAAGGTGCCGCAGCCCGAGGTGATCAAGGCCTTCGACGTCTCGATGATCCTCTACGCGGAGCACACCTTCAACGCCTCGACCTTCGCCGCGCGTGTCGTCACCTCCACCATGGCGGACCTGCACGGCGCGATCACGGCGGGCATCGCGGCGCTGAAGGGCCCGCTGCATGGCGGCGCCAATGAGGCGGTGATGCACATGCTGAAGGAGATCCCCTCGCCCGAGGCCGCGGAATCCTGGCTGCGCGACCGCTTCGACCACAAGGCGCTGGTGATGGGCTTCGGCCACCGCGTCTACAAGAACGGCGACAGCCGCGTGCCGACGATGAAGAAATACGCCGAGATCATGGCGGAAGTGGTGGGCGACAAGCGCTGGATGAACACCTCGGCCGTGCTGGCGCGCGTCATGCTGGCGGAGAAGAACATCCACCCCAACCTCGATTTCCCGGCCGGGCCCGCCTACTACCTGATGGGCTTCGACATCCCGATGTTCACGCCGATCTTCGTGTGCAGCCGCATCACCGGCTGGGCCGCGCATGTCTTCGAGCAAGGCGCGGACAACCGGCTGATCCGCCCGCTCTCTCTCTATAACGGCGTGGAGCAGCGGCCGGTTCCCACGCGCTGACGAAAGCGACGAAGCGTTAACGCGAAGGGCCGCCCGAGAGATCGGGCGGCCCTTTTCGCATCGCCGCGATGGCACGCGCGCGATGTGTTCCTCAAGGCGCAGGCGATGCGGTGCGTGATGCGCGCAACGCTGAGCGTGATGCGCGCGCGACGCGCGCTTCAAAAAATCGCGCGACAAAAGCAGAATGTGTTTGACACACAACTCGCGCATTCCGATAGCGTTGCGCACGCACGCATTGACGCGCGATTCGTACCTCGCTCCGACCGCCGCGCATCACGCGAAACACGGAGAGCCAGGCATCGCGATCGCAGAGCAGGGCGAGCGGCGGACGGAAGGGGGAAACCTCGATGAGGTTAGCCGGAACGACATTCCGGCCTCTGCGGGAGGAAGGCGAAAGCCTCCGTCGGGCGATGGGTGATCATGGTGGTCAACCAGGTACCGGGCGGCTGCGCGGATCAGCGCAAGAGATCCTCACGACGATGATCTTCGCCTGTTCGAACTCTCTGCCTTCCGTCGCGGCGCGATGCCGCCGCGGCCAGTAAGTGAACCCAACCCGATGCGCCCCGGCGCAAGGAGACCAGCAATGACCGACACGACCGAAACCCCCGACGTCGCGCCACGCGCGCAAGCCATGGCGGTTGCCGCCGGCGCCCGCCGCACGGCGAAGAAGCCCGCCACCGCGCGCGGCCGCGTCGCCGCCGCCAAGAAGCCGGCCGCCAAGAAGGCTGCGCCCGCGAAGAAGGCCGCGCCCAAGAAGGCCGCCGCAAAGAAGCCGGCTGCCAAGAAGGCCGCCCCCGCGAAGAAGGCCGCGCCCAAGAAGGTCGCCGCAAAGAAGCCGGCTGCCAAGAAGGCCGCCCCCGCGAAGAAGGCCGCGCCCAAGAAGGCCGCCGCAAAGAAGCCGGCTGCCAAGAAGGCCGCCCCCGCGAAGAAGGCCGCGCCCAAGAAGGCCGCCGCAAAGAAGCCGGCTGCCAAGAAGGCCGCCCCCGCGAAGAAGGCCGCGCCCAAGAAGGCCGCCGCAAAGCCCGCCGCCAAGAAGGCCGCTCCCGCGAAGGATCCGAAGCGCGCCGAGGCCGCGAAGAAGGCTGCCGCCACCCGCGCCGCCAAGAAGGCCGCCGCCGCTGCTCCGGCGCCCGCGCCTTCCGAGACGCCGACGACCTGATCTCGCGTTTCGCGTGGTCAAAAAGGAAGGCGCCACCCGGACCGGGTGGCGCCTTTTTTCATGGCCTGAGCGGCGCTGGAGCGCGCCGCCTTCACATCCGTTCACCCCTCACGCTCCAGCGCCTTGGCAAAAGGATGATCCAGCGTTGCGGCGATCCCGCCTCAGCGCATCATGCTCCTGGCTCAGCCCCAGCTGCCGAAGAAGAAGACCTCGCCCGCCGGCTTGCGCACGCGCGGCGCCGTCTCGCGCTGGGCGAGCTGCTCGGGCAGCGCGGAGGCAGGGCCGGGCGTGCCCAGCACCATCGCCGCGATCGGCGCCACGTCTTCCGGGATGTTGAAGGCGGCGCGCGCGGCGGCCGCGTCGAAGCCGGCCATCTGGTGCAGCTGCAAACCCAGCGCCGCGGCCTGGATCGCCATGGCGCTGGTCGCCTGGCCGGCATCATAATGCGCCCAGGGATTGGGCTTGCCGCTGCCGGCCGAGTTCAGCCGCGCGCAGGCCAGCATCAGCACCGGCACCTCGCCGATCCAGCCCTGGTTGAAGGCGACGAGGCAGGCCTTCAGCTTCTCATACGCCTCGGCCTCCACGTTCTTGCGCGCCACCAGGTATTGCCAGGGCTGCTCGTTATAGGCGGAGGCCGCCCAGCGGCCGGCCTCGAGCACGGAGTGCAGCTGCGCATCGCTCACCGGCGTGCCGAGATAGCTGCGCGGGCTCCAGCGCGCCGCGATGGCGGGCAGCACGGGGTGTTCGGTGGGGGCGGTACGATCCATGGAAAATCCTTATCCGAAGGTGTTGAGAAGATCATCCACCTGCGCGGGTGTCAGCAGGCGGGGATTGAGCGTGCGGAGCATGAGGGCGAGGCGCGCGGCCTCCTCCAGCTCCTCGGCCGCATTGACCGCATCGGTCAGCGTGGGGCCGCAGATCACCGGGCCGTGATTGGCGAGCAGCACGGCCTTGGCCGTCTTCGCCGCCGCGTGGATGGCGGGCTCCATCGCCGCGTCACCCGGCCGGTAATAGGGAATGAGGGGCAGCGTCCGGCCGACCCGCATCACGAAATAAGGTGTGAGCGGCGGGATCACCGCCTCCTCCAGGCAGGAGATAGCGGTGGCGTGGGTCGAGTGCAGATGCACGACCGCCCCCGCATCGGGCCGCGCGTCGAGGAAGGCGCGATGGAGGAAGACCTCCTTGGTCGGCTTGTCGCCGCCCACATGCCGCCAGTCGAGGTCGAGCTTGCTGATGCGCGCGGCATCGAGCCGGCCAAGCGAGGAATTGGTCGGCGTCATCAGGTAGCCGTCGGGCAGCCGCACGCTGATGTTGCCGGCGCTGCCCACGCTGAAGCCGCGCGCGAAGAGCGAGGCGCCGAGGCTGACGAGAATCTGGCGCTGGTCTTCCTCGCGCAGGCTCACGAGAAGGCCTTCAGGAAGAAGTCGCGCGCGCCGAAATTGCCGCTCTTCAGCGCAAGGTGCATCCCCTCGGGCGCGGTGGCGCGCGTCGCATGCGTCCAGGGCACGCCGGGGTCGATCTCGGCGCCGATGCGCAGCGCCTCCACGCCGAGGCGCTGCACGACGGCGCCCGAGGTCTCGCCGCCGGCCACGACGAGGCGGCGCACGCCGGCCGCCACGAGGTCGGCCGCGATCCCGGCCATCGCCTCCTCCACCAGGGCGCCCGCCGCGTCACGGCCGAGCTTGGCCTGCAGGGCGGCCACGCGCTCCGGCGTGCCGGAGGCGGCGATGACGATGGGGCGCGCGGCATCGAGCTTGCCGGCCATCCAGTCGCGCGCCTGCTGCACCAGCGCGGTGGCATCGGGTGTCGCCAGCGCATCCAGCTCCAGCGTCGGCACATGGTCGCGCGCGAGGCCGATCTGCCCGAGCGTGGCGCGCGAGCAGGAGCCGGCCACCACGGCGCAAAGCCCGCCCACCTCCGGCAGCGCGCCCGCATCGGCGCGGGCGGGCAGCAGGCCGGCGCGGCGGAAATTCTCCGGCAGGCCCATGGCGATGCCCGATCCGCCGGTGATGAGCGCGTGATTCGCGCAGGCCTCGCCCAGCGCGATGAGGTGCTGGTCGGTGATGGCGTCCGCGATGGCGAAGCGGCGGTTCGCATCGCGCAGCCGTGTCACCTCGGAGCGGATGGCGGCCGCGCCCTGCGCCACCACGGTGAAGGGCAGGAGGCCGACGCCGCCCTCGCATTGGCGGCCCAGCACGCGCACCAGGTTGGCGTCGCGCATCGGCGTCAGCGGGTGGTTCTCCATCCCGCTCTCGTTCAGCAGGTTCGCGCCCACGAAGAGATGGCCCTGATAGATGGTGCGGCCATTGGTCGGGAAGGCGGGGCAGGCGATGGCGAAGCCGCCATCCAGGCGCTTGAGCAGCGCCTCCGCCACCGGGCCGATATTGCCTTCATCCGTGCTGTCGAAGGTGGAACAGTATTTGAAGAGGATCTGCTTCGCCCCGGCGGCCAGCAGCGCCTCGCAGGCGGCCAGCGACTGCGCCACCGCCTGGCCCACCGGGATGGTGCGGGACTTGAGCGCGATGATCACCGCATCCGCCTCGGGCAGGGGGCCGGACGGGACGCCGATCACCTGCACGGCGCGCATGCCCTGGCGGACCAGCGTGCTGGCGAGGTCGGTCGCGCCGGTGAAGTCGTCGGCGATGCAGCCGAGAAGCGGCATGGGAATCTCCATCAATCACGCGTGATGTAAGGCGACCGGCCCGCCCCGGCAAACGGGACTTGAAGCGCGACCCGCAAAGGGCAACATGCGGGTCATGGACAACCCGACACACCACCGGCCGGTGCTGGACATGACGCCCGAGGGCGAGTTCCGGGAAGCGCCGAAGCCCAGCGGCTTCAACCTCCTGCTCGCGCGGATGGGCGGCATCGCCATGCTGGTCGCCCTCGCGGCGGGCGGGCTGCTGCTCGTCGCGGTCGCCATCTTCTTCATCGGGCTGCTGCTGCCCGTCGTCATCGGCGCGGGCACCATCGCCGGCATCTCGCTCTGGTGGCGACGCCGGCAGATGCGCAAGGCGGGGATCGAACCCGGCCCGATCCGGATCATCGTCCGCCGGCAGTAGCTCAGCCGGCGAGCGCGGCCTCCACACGCAGCGCGGCATCCAGCGCCGCGCGGCCCTGCTCGCCATTCGCCTCATGCGGCGTGCCATCCAGGATGGCGGCGATGAAGGCGCTCTGCTCGGCCTCCAGGCTGTCGTAATCGGTCCAGCTGCGGCGCATCAGGCTCCAGCCCGGCATGTGCTCCACGCCATCCCCGCCGCCGGGGGCGAGGTATTCCAGGCTGCGCGCCATGAAATCCACCCGCATCTCGCCCTCGGGGCCGAGGGCGCGCAGCTTGCGCTCAAGGCCGACGGCCACGCGGCTCGCCGTCACCTGGGCCTGCGCGCCATTGGCGAAGCGCAACTGCGCCACCGCCCAGTCGGGCAGCTGCGTCATCACGGCGCCGCCCACGGCGCGCACCTCGGTCAGCGGTGCCGGGACGAGAGAGAGGATCAGGTCCAGGTCGTGGATCATCAGGTCCAGCACGACCGAGACATCCAGGCTGCGCGGCCGGAAGGGGGCGACGCGCGTCGCCTCCAGCGCCATCAGGCGGCGCCCGGCCAGGTTCTCGCGCAGGGTGCGGATGGCGGCGGAATGGCGCTCGATCTGGCCGACCATGAGCACGCGGCCCCCGGCGGCCGCGGCCCCGATCAGCGCATCCGCCTCGGCCAGCGTCGCCGTGATGGGCTTTTCCACGAAGACGTGCCGCCCGGCGGCCAGCGCCTGCCCGGCGATCCGCGCGTGATGGAGCGTGGGGGTCGCGATGATCACGGCGTCGCTCGCGGCCATCAGGGCCTCGGCCGTCAGGGCCTGGCAGCCGGCCTCGCCCGCCACCAGCGCCGCGCGCGCCGGGTCCGGGTCATGCAGGCCGGCCAGGGTGGCGCGGGCCGCGCCGCGCAGCTTGAGGGCATGAAAGCGGCCGAAATGGCCGGCGCCGAAGACGCCGATCTTGAGGGATTTCATGGCCCTGCACTAACAATTCCCGCCAAGGCTTGCATCCCCCCCTCCCCCTCGTCATGTTCCGCCGGAATCCAGGTCAGGGCCTCGTTACGTCATGATGTATTTCGCGCGCTGGAAGACGGCCGCCATTATCTTCGTCTGCCTGCTGGGCACGCTGGTCAGCCTGCCCAACCTGCTGCCCCGCGCCGCCTTCCCCGACTGGGTGCCGGTGCGGCAGATCGCGCTCGGCCTCGATTTGCGCGGCGGTTCCTACCTGCTGCTGGAGGTGGACACCTCCGTCCTGCTGCGCGAGCGGCTGGAGGGCCTGGTGGAGGGCACTCGGCGCGGCCTGACGCAGGCCAACCCCCGCATTTCCTACACCGGCCTCTCCGCCCAGCCTGACCAGCGGCGGATGTCGCTGCGCATCACCGAGGCCAGCCAGCGCGATGCCGCGCTCCGCGTGGTGCGCGAACTGGCCAACCCCGTGAATGTCGGCGGCGGCGCGCAGCAGCCCGACATCGAGGTGGCGATCAATGCCGAGGGCCTGCTGACCGCGACCGTCACCGAAGCCGGGCTGCGCGCCAAGGCGACCAACGCGGTGGAGCAGTCCATCGAGATCGTCCGGCGCCGCATCGACGAGACGGGCGTGGTGGAAGCCACCATCGTCCGCCAGGGGATGAACCGCATCCTGGTCCAGCTCCCCGGCGTGGACGACCCCGACCGCATCAAGAACCTGCTCGGCCGCACCGCGCGGATGACCTTCCATCTGCTGGACGAGGCGGTGAACACCCAGGCGGCCACGCCGCCGCCGGGCATCATGTTCCTCAATGGCGAGCGCGCGGGCGAACGCTACGCCGTGCGCCGCCGCGTCGAGGTGGATGGCGCGAACCTGACCGATGCCCGCGCCAGCCAGGACAGCCGGACCGGCGAATGGGTGGTGAACTTCACCTTCGATTCGGTCGGCACCCGCCGCTTCAGCGAGATCACCCGCGCCAATGTCGGCCGGCCCTTCGCCATCGTGCTGGATGAGAAGGTGATCACGGCCCCCAATATCCGCGAGCCCATCACCGGCGGCCGCGGTCAGATCTCCGGCAATTTCACCGTCCGCTCCGCCAATGACCTGGCCGTGCTGCTGCGCGCGGGCGCGCTTCCCGCGCCACTGACCGTGGTGGAGGAACGCACCGTCGGGCCCGAGCTGGGGGCGGACGCCATCCGGGCGGGCATGATCAGCCTCGCGGTCGGTGTGGCCTTCGTCTTTCTCTATATGGGCTTCGCCTACGGCCTCTTCGGCTGGTTCGCCAATGTGGCGCTGGCCATCAACATCGTCCTGCTGATCGCCTTCCTCTCGCTGCTGGAAGCCACGCTCACCCTGCCCGGCATCGCCGGCATCGTGCTCACGCTCGGCACGGCGCTGGATGCGAACATCCTGATCAATGAACGCATCCGCGAAGAGGTGAAGAACGGAAGATCCCCGATCAACGCGCTGGAGATCGGCTATACCAAGGCCTCGGGCACGATTCTCGACTCCAACCTGACCAACCTGATCGCCATGGCCTGCCTCTACGGCTTCGGCTCCGGCCCGGTGAAGGGCTTCGCGGTGACGGTCGCCATCGGCACCATCGTGCAGATGTGGACGGCGACGGTGGTGACGCGCCTGCTGGTCGTCTGGTGGTATCGCTGGCGCCGGCCGAAGGACCTGCCGGTGCTGGAGAAGCCGGGCCTCAGCCTCTGGCAGCGCCTGAGCCGCCCGCTGTTCCGCCTCTGCCCGGATGTGACGAAGATCCCCTTCATGCGCGGCGCCGTGGCCGGCCTCATCATCTCGGGCGTGCTCTCCACCGCCTCGGTCATCGGCGCCTTCTACCCGGGTCTCGAGAAGGGCATCGACTTCAAGGGCGGCATCGTGATGGAGGTGCGGACGCAGGGGCCGGCCAACATCAACGCATTGCGCGCGGCGACGGCGACGCTGGGCGTGGGCGATGTGGGCCTCCAGCAGTTCGGCGATGAGAGCACGCTGCTGATCCGCGTGCCCGCGCCGGCGCAGGAGGCGCAGACGCAGCAGGTGGTGAGCACCGTGCGCGGCGCGCTGGAGGCCGCGGCCCCGGGCATCCGCATCCTGCGGGTGGAGGCGGTGGGCAACCGCGTCTCGGATGAGCTGTTCCGCGGCGGCATGATGGCGCTGGGCCTCAGCCTCATCGCCATGCTCATCTATATCTGGGTGCGCTTCGAATGGCAGTTCGGCGTGGCCGCCATCACCACGCTGCTGCTCGACACCACCAAGACCATCGGCTTCATGGTCCTGTTCCAGATCGAGTTCAACCTGACGACGATCGCCGGCATCCTCACCGTCATCGGCTTCAGCGCGAACGACAAGGTCGTGGTGTTCGACCGCATGCGCGAAAACCTGCGGAAATTCAAGACGATGCCCCTGCAGGAGCTGGTGGATCTCTCGATCAACGAGACGCTGAACCGCAGCCTCGGCACCTCGGTGACGCTGCTGCTTTCGGCGCTTCCGCTGGCGCTCTTCGGCGGCGACACGCTGGCGGGCTTCGCCTGGGTGATGGTCTTCGGCATCTTCATCTCGGCCTCATCCTCGGTGTTCATCGCGGCCCCCATCGTGCTGTTCAGCGGGCGCAACTCGCTCCGCCGGGGCGAACTGGAGCCGGTGGCCCCGAAGGGGCAGACGGCGATCCGCTGAGCGGATCGGACGGGGGAATGGGCGCTGGCCCCGTTCCCCCCGGCCTGGCCCTTGGATTCATGCCAGGAATCGGCTAATCTCAAATTTAGAGCAGATCGGCCGAAATTTTGACGGTTTTTGAGACAAGCCAAGCCGGCGGAGCGTCCCCTTCCGCGCAAAGGCCCCCCGGCCGCGTGCTGGTGATCGCCTGCGACCCAACGCTGATCGAGGCCGCCCGCGCCGCCGCCACATCGCTCGGCGCGGCGCCGCCGGTTGTGCTCAGCACCGAAGGCGCCGTGCTGCGCGCCGTCGTCACCAGCCTGAGCGGCTTCGCGCATCTCATCCTCGAGGATGGCGAACTGCCGATCGACCAGTCCCTGGTGGACGCCATGGCCGAGGCCTCGCCCTCGGCCGTCATCTCCCTGCTGACGCCCGAGGCCGCGCTCTCGGAGGAAGGCGCCTTCCTGCGCGGGTTGCTCAGCGGCACGCGGCATCTCGCGCATGACGCGAAGCGGGCCAGCCGCAATTCCAACCGCCTCCAGGCCGGCTTGCAGGGCAACAGCCTGCTGCTGCGCTACCAGCCCATCATCCATGTCCGCACCCGCCGCCTCGTCCTCGTCGAGGCGCTGGCGCGCTGGCGGAGCGAGCCGGTGGCGCTGACGCCGGTGAACTTCATCCCGGCCATGGAGCAGATGGGCCTCTCCCGCCCGCTCGCCGCCGCCGTGACGCGCATCGCGGCCCGCGACATGTCCCGCCTGCCCGCCTCGCTCGGCATTCCGGTCTCGGTGAACCTGCCGGCGCCGGAGCTGGACAAGCGCGATGTGGTGGCCTGGCTCGGCCATCAGCTCGGGCGCACACGCTTCCCGCGCCGGCGGCTGATGATCGAGCTGACCGAGACGGCGCCGGTGCGTGACCTCTCGCGCATGGCGCGCACGCTGCGCCGCCTGAAGGCCGCGGGGCATGGCGTGCTGATGGATGACTATCTGCTGGATGATCCGCGCCAGCGCCTGCTGCGGCTGGATTTCGCGGGCATCAAGCTCGATCGCTCTCTGGTGCAGTCACTGCCGAGATCGGCGCGCGCGCGCAACCAGGTGCTGCGCATGGCGCGGCGTGGCCTTGTGATGACGGCCGAGGGCGTCTCCACCCCTGCCCTGCTCAGGGCGCTGCGCGTGCTGGGTGTCGCGCGCGCGCAGGGCTTCCTGATGGGCCGCCCCCTGCCGGTGGCGGCCCTGCCGGCCTGGAACCAGCGCTGGCGCAGCGCCGAGGGGCTGGCGCCCCCCCGCAAGCCTCAGGCCCCGAAGGCCTCGACGTAGAGCTCCATGATCTGCGCCGCATCGGGCACGCGCGGGTTGTTGCCCGGGCTGCCGGAAGCCAGCGCCTGCTCGGCCATCACCGGCAGCAGCGCGTTCCACTTCGCCTGCGGGATGCCATAGGCGGCGGGGCTCGGCACTTCCAATTCGCGGTTCAGGGCGCGCAATTCCTCCATCAGCTTCGCACCCGCCACCTGGTCCGCGTCGCCGGGGGCGGCGCAGCCGATGCAGCGGGCGGCTTCCGCATAGCGCGGCAGGGCGTGGTTCAGGCCGAAGCCCGTCACCGCCGGCAGCAGCATGGCGTTGGAGAGGCCGTGCGGCACATGGAAATGCGCGCCGATGGGCCGCGACATGCCATGCACCAGCGCGACACTCGCATTGCTGAAGGCGAGGCCGGCGAGCGTCGCGCCCAGCATCATCGCCTCCCGCGCCGCGTCATCGGCCGGGTCCTTGTAGACCCGGCGCAGATGCGGGCCGATCAGGCGCATCGCGCGCTCGGCATACATGTCGGACACGCTGTTGGCGCGCTTGCTGACATAGGCCTCGAGCGCGTGGGTCAGGCTGTCGATGCCGGTATCCGCCTTGGTGCGGGCGGGCACGGTGCGGGTGAGTTCATGGTCCACGATGGCGGCGAGCGGGAGCGCGCCCAGCCCCGCGATCAGCATCTTCTCGTCCCGCGCGGCGTCGGTGATGACGGTGAAGCGCGTCGCCTCGCTGCCCGTGCCGGCGGTGGTCGGGATGCAGATGACGGGGAGCGCGGCGTGGTCCGCCGCGACGGGAACCTTGAAGGCCGACATGGGCGTGCCGGCGGGGGCGGCGGCCAGGATCGCCATGGCCTTGGCCGTGTCCATCGGGCTGCCGCCGCCGAAGCCGATCAGCACGTCGAAATCGCCCGCCTGCAGCACGGCGACGCCGGCCGCGATCACCGTATCCGTCGGGTCGGGCACCGTTTCGTGGAAGACCACCGGCGCGAAACCGGCGGCGCGGAGCGGGGCCAGGCATTTCTCGACCGTGCCGCTGCTCTGCATCCAGGGGTCGGTGACGACCAGGGGGCGGGAGAAGCCGAGTTGGCGGAGGAGTTCGCCGAGGCGGGAGAGGCTGCCCCCGCCGATGATCATGTGCCGTGGGGCGAAGATGTTCTGGGTCATGGCGCGAAGGTTAAGCGCGCCCTGCCCGGTTGGAACAGGGGGGCCTCACGCGGTCAGGGTGGCGCCCGGCGCGGCCCAGGCGAAGCCGCGCCAGGAGGAATTGCGGCGGGCGGCGCGCGCCCCCTCCCGGCGGCGCCGGTCCCAGATCATCAGGGCCAGCGGCGCCACGGCCAGGGCGAGCAGGAAGACCATCAGCCGCGCGCCGGTCGGATCGAGGAGGAGGTGCACCGCCCAGCCCCCTTACCGGTGACCGTCGCGGGTGCGGGTCTCCTGGCGAAGGATCGCGCCCGTGCTGGCATCCACGTCGAGCTTGATGCGCTGGCCCTCGGCGTTCATCGCCTTCACCTCGAAGCGGTCGCGCTTGCGCTCCATCTCCTGGATCTGGAAACCCTGGCCTTCCAGGCGGGCGGCGATCTCGGCGAAACGGGTCGTGGTGGCGGCGGGTTGCGCGGCCAGCGGGCCGGCTGCGATGCTGCCCGCGAGGGCGGCGAGGAGAAGCGTCTTGCGCATGGGATGGGTCTTTCCGTCATTCACCCCGTCGGCCGATCCGGCGGGTGTGGAATGAGGTGTAGCGAGGCCCCCCTGACGGGCGGCCGCGCTCCGCCGTCAGCATTCCGTCAGCGGGCGGGCTGTAGGGCAGGCGGGTGATGTTTCGCCGCGCCCTTCTGGCCCTGCCGCTGCTGCTGCCCGCCCTCCCCGCCTGCGCTCAAGGCCGCCGGCAGCGCGAGGAGCAGGAGCGCGTGCGCCGCGCCATCGCCGAGGGGCGCATCCTGCCGCTCTCCGAAATCCTCGCTTTGCTCCGCCCGCAATTGGGCGGCGAAGTGATCGGCGTGGAGCTGGACGAGGAGGACGGGCGCTTCGTCTATGAGATCAAGGTGCTGACGCGCGGCGGGCGGCGCCGCGAATTCGAGGTGGATGCCGCGACGGGCCGCATCCTGAAGGTGGATGACTGATGCGCATCCTGCTGGCCGAGGACGACCCGCGCATCGCCGCCCATGTCCAGCGCGCGCTGGAGGCGGCGGGCTACCGCGTGGAGCTGGTGGGCGATGGCGAGGAGGCGCTGTTCCGCGGCGAGACGGAGGATTACACCCTCGCCGTTCTCGACCTCGGGCTGCCGCGCATGGACGGGCTCGCCGTGCTGAAGCGCTGGCGCGCCGAGGGGCGGAACATGCCCGTGCTGGTCCTGACCGCGCGCGGCGCCTGGTCGGAGCGGGTCGAGGGCATTGATGCCGGCGCCGATGACTACCTGCCCAAGCCCTTCCGCATCGAGGAATTGCTCGCGCGTGTGCGCGCGCTGCTGCGGCGCGCGGCGGGGCTGGGTTCGCCCGTGATCGAGGCCGGGCGGCTCACCCTCGACACGCGGCTGAAGGAGGTGCGGCTGGATGGGATTCCCGTCACGCTTTCCGCGCTGGAATGGCGCTTCCTGAGCCTGCTGGCGCATCGGCCGGGAGAAGCCGTGTCCGTGGGCACCATCGTCGAGCAGCTCTATGGCGATGATGACGCGCGGGATGCGAATGCCGTCGAGGCGCTGGTTCTGCGGCTGCGGCGCAAGCTGGGCGGTGATGTGATCGAGACGCGGCGCGGCCTGGGCTACGCGCTGGCGACGACGCCCGCTTGAGCAGCTGGGTGCGCTCGCTCCGCCTCCGGCTGCTGCTGGCGGGGCTGGTGGCGGCGGGGCTGACGCTCTCGGCCGCCATGGCCGGCCTCTCGCTGCTCTTCGAGCGGCATGCGGAGCGGCAATTGGCGCGCGAACTCTCCGCGCTGGCGGAGGGGATCGCGGCGCAGATCGATCGGTCGGCGGGGGGCGATTGGGCGCTCGGCGCGCCGCCTGGTGATGCGCGCTATGACCGGCCGCTCTCGGGCTTCTACTGGCAGGTCTCGCGCGCGGCCGGCGGGCCGCCGCTGCTGCAATCCCGCTCGCTCTGGGATGCGACGCTGGCCGCACCCGCGGGCGCGCCAATGGACGAGACGCTCTTCCCGCTGCCCGGCCCTGGCGGCGAGGCGCTGGTGGCGCTGCGGCTGCCGGTGACGATGCCGGCGCGGCTGGGCGGCGAGCGGCTGGTGGTGCTGGCGGCGCGCGACGCGGCGGAGCTGCGCGAGGCGGCGGCGAGCTTCCGGCGCGACCTTCTTCCCTTCCTCGGTGTCATCGCGATCGCGCTGCTGGCGGCCTTCGCGGCGCAGGTGGCGGTGGGCCTCGCGCCGCTCAGGCGCATGCGGGCGCGGCTGGTGGCGATC
This sequence comes from Sediminicoccus sp. BL-A-41-H5, assembly GCF_050632405.1. Taxonomy (NCBI): domain Bacteria; kingdom Pseudomonadati; phylum Pseudomonadota; class Alphaproteobacteria; order Acetobacterales; family Roseomonadaceae; genus Sediminicoccus; species Sediminicoccus sp. BL-A-41-H5. The sequence goes on from NZ_CP192601.1 coordinate 1,316,590, forward strand.
GGCTCGGGCCGGGCGGCGCGGCTGGGCGAGCAGGGCTTCCCGAGCGAGATCCTGCCGCTGGCGCGGGAGCTGGACGGGCTCTTGGCGCAGCGCGAGCGTGACGTCGCCGCCGCCCGCGCCCGCGCGGGCGACCTGGCCCATGGGCTGAAGACGCCGATCCAGGTGCTGCTGGCCGAGGCCGAACGGCTGGAATGGCCGATGACCGAGGCCGAGCGGCATGAGACGGCGGCGGCAGTGGGCGAGGCCACCGAGGCGATGCGCCGCCATGTGGAGCGCGAACTCGCGCGCGCGCGCCGTGCCCTGCGGGGCCGGACCGACCGCGGGGAGCCGCAGCGCGTGGCGCGGCGGCTGGTGGCGGTGCTGGCGCGGACCGAGGCGGGCGCGCGGCTGGACTGGGCGGTGGAAGGCGAGCCCGGCGCCGAGGCCGCGATCCATGAGGATGACCTGGCCGAGGCGCTGGGGGCGGTGATGGACAACGCGGCGCGCTTCGCCCGCGCGCAGGTGCGCGTGGCCATCGCGCGCGCGGGTGCGGACATCACGGTCGCGGTGACGGATGACGGGCCAGGCATCCCGCCCGAGGCCCATGCCGAGGCGCTGCGCCGCGGCGGACGGCTCGATGAGGCGGGGCCGGGCACGGGCCTCGGCCTCGCCATCGCGCGGGAGATCATGGAGGAGGTGGGCGGCGCGCTCAGCCTGGGGCCGACCGCGCCGGGGGCGATGACGGTGACGCTGCGCCTGCCGGCGGGTTAGCCGCCGACATTCCCCTGCGCGTAGAGCGCCATGCGCCGCGCCGCCTTTTCGGTGAGCCCGCCCGAGAAATCGAGGCCATGCGGCGGCAATTCGCCATCGCGATGGCAGGCCACGCCATCGGTCAGCGCGGGTTCCTCGGCCTTGCAACGCTCCACGGCGAAGGGGCAGCGCGTGTGGAAGCGGCAGCCGGACGGCGGGTTGAGCGGGCTCGGCAAATCCCCACCCAGCGGCTGCACCTTGCCGCGCCGCGCGGGGTCCGGATGCGGGATCGCGGCCAGCAGCGCGCGCGTATAGGGGTGGCGCGGATTGGCGAAGAGCTCGCGCTTCTCCGCGATCTCCACGATGCGGCCGAGATACATGACGGCGATGCGGTCGGCCACATGCTTCACCACCGCCAGGTCATGCGCGATGAAGAGGTAGGAAAGGCCGAGCCGCTGCTGCAGATCGCGCAGCAGATTCACCACCTGCGCCTGGATCGAGACATCGAGCGCACTGACCGGCTCGTCGCAGACCACGAGGTCGGGCTCTGTGGAGAGCGCGCGGGCGATGCCGATGCGCTGGCGCTGGCCGCCGCTGAACTCATGCGCGAAGCGCGCGGCCTGGTAAGGGGCGAGGCCGACCAGGCGCAGCAGCTCATCCACCCGCGCGCGGCGCGAGGCGGCATCGCCGATGCCATGCACCTCCAGCGGCTCCATGATGGTCTGGCCCACGGTGAGGCGCGGGTTGAGCGAGGCGTAGGGGTCCTGGAAGACGATCTGCGCCCGGCGGCGGAAGGCCTTGAGCGTCGGGCCTTCCAGCTTCGTGATGTCGGTGCCCTCGAAGCGGACGGAGCCCGTGGTGGGTTCGATCAGGCGCAGCACCAGCCGTGCGGTGGTGGATTTGCCGCAACCGCTTTCGCCCACCAGCGCCAGCGTCTCACCCCGGCGCAGCGTGAAGGAAACGCCGTCCACGGCACGCACGCGGCCGATCTCCTTGGCCAGGATCAGCCCGCTGCGGACCGGGTAATGCTTGGCGAGGTTCTCGACCTCGAGCAGGGCGCCGCCATCGGCGGAACGGTTCACGCCGCTCATGCCAGCGCCTCCTCGACGGGCGCGCGCAGGCAGGCCGCCTCATGCCCGGCGCCCACGGCGCGCAGCGCGGGGATTTCGGCGCGGCAGGCCTCGATGGCGAAGGGGCAGCGGGGCGCGAAGCGGCAGCCGGGCGGCAGGGCGAAGGGGGGCGGCACGGCGCCCTGGATGGCGAGAAGCCGCTCCCGATCCTCATCCAGGCGCGGGATGGAGCCGAGCAGGCCGAGCGTATAGGGATGCTGCGGGTCCTCGAAGAGGGCGCGGGCGCTGGTGCGCTCCACCACGCGGCCGGCATACATCACGGCCACGTCATCGGCCATTTCCGCGATCACGCCGAGGTCATGCGTGATGAGGATGATGGCCATGCCCGTCTCGGACTGGAGCTCGCGCAGCAGGTCGAGGATCTGCGCCTGGACCGTCACGTCCAGCGCCGTGGTGGGCTCGTCCGCGATCAGCAGCTTGGGCGAGCAGGCCAGCGCCATGGCGATCATCACGCGCTGGCGCATGCCGCCCGAGAGCTGGTGCGGGTATTCGTCGAAGCGCCGCTCCGGCGAGGGGATGCGCACGCGGGCGAGTGCGGCGATGCCGCGCTCGCGCAGCTCGGCCTTGCTGGCATGGGGTTCATGCGCGCGGATGCCCTCGGTGATCTGGAAGCCCACGGTGTGGACCGGGTTCAGCGAGGTCATCGGCTCCTGGAAGATCATGCCGATCTCCTTGCCCCGCACGCCGCGCATCTCGGCGTTGGAGAGGCCGGCCAGGTCCCTGCCCTCCAGCAGCACGCGGCCCGAGGCGATGCGGCCGGGATGCGCGACAAGCCGCATGATGGACAGCGACAGCACGGATTTCCCGCAGCCGCTCTCGCCCACGATGCCGAGCGTCCTGCCACGGATGACGTCGAGCGAGACGCCATCCACCGCCGCCACGTCGCCGCCCGAGGTGCGGAAGACGGTGCGGAGGTTCTCGATCTGAAGAAGGGGATTCATGCCTCCGGCGGCTGGGGGCACGGCCCCCAGACCCCTTTCGTTTTGGGATCTGGGGCCTTTCGGCCCCAGCCGCCGGAGGCCATTTCTTCTACAGCCATTTGAAGGTCGGCGCCGCGATCTTGTCCACCGGGCGGTGCGCCCAGTCCTGCTGCGGCGCGCGGGCCACGATGCGCTTCTGCGCCTCGCTGAGGTTCAGCGCCGCCTGCTTGAAGTCCATGGTCAGCACCTGGCCGTCGCCCACCACCTTGATGCCGTCCACATAGACATCGCGCACGGCGCGATCGCCCGCCGCGTAGATGAGGGCGCGGACCGGATCGTGGTTGGGCTGCATGCGGGGATGCGTCGCGTCCACCAGCACGAAATCGGCGCGGCAGCCGGGCGCGAGGCGGCCGATGTCGTTGCGGCCCAGCGCCCGCGCGCCGCCGATGGTGGCGGCGTCGAAGACGTCGGTCGTCGTCATGGTGCGCGGGTCATTGGCCTGGGTCCGCGCGAGATAGGCGACGAGGCGCATCTCATCCAGGATGTTGTGCGGATAGGTGTCTGTGCCCACCCCCAGATTCACGCCGCGCCGCTTGTAGCGCCCGAAATCCTTGAGCGTGATGCCGCGCCGGGCGAAGACCGTCGGGCAATGCGCCACCGTGGTGCCGGTGTCCGCCAGGATGTCGAGGTCGCGCTTGGTGTGCCAGGGCGTGCTCGGGTGGTCGTCCAGGAAGATGCCGTGGCCGATCACGGCACGCTCATCCAGCAGGCCCATCTCGTGCAGCCACTGGATGGGGGTGAAGCCGTGGCGGCGGGTGATCTCGTGGAACTCCACCACGGATTGCGCCGCGTGGATCTGCCAGGAGAGGCCGCGCGCCTTGGCCTCGGCCCGGCTGTCGCGCAGCAGTTCGGGCGCGCAGGTGTCGATCTGCGCGGGGCAGGCCATGCCGAAGAGGCGCCCGCTCGGGTGCTGTTCGGCGCGCTGGATGAGGGCGAAGGCCTCCTCCATCGCCTTCACGCCGGCCGCCTCGTCCCATTCATATTCGACGACATGGCCGTTCTTGGTGAACCAGCGGGCCGACTTGAACATGGGCGCGATGCAGACCCGCATGCCCGCTTCGGCCAGCAGGTCGAGCCAGCCGGGATGGGCCATGGAAAGGTCGGCCAGCGTCGTCACGCCGCTCAGCAGCAGTTCGGAGAGCGCCACGCGGACGCAATCCGGGATGGCTTCCGCATCGGAGCGGAAGATCGGCATGAACTCGTAGAGCGACGAGTTGTAGAGGCCGGGGGAGCCGATCTCATCAATCAGCCCCTTGTTCATCGGCTCGCTGGTCGGGTGCGAGTGGATATTGACCAGCCCGGGCATGACCATGAGGCCGCTGCCCGAGATCTCCACATCCGCCGTGCCCTCATAGCCGCGGCCCACGAAGCGCAGCACGCCATCCTTGAAGGCCACGTCGCCGCCGGGGAGATAGGCGTGGCGCTTCTCGCCCTCATCCCAGGCGACGACGAGATCGGCGTTCTTGATCAGGGTGATGGTCATGGCTCAGCGCACCCTCAGGTCCAGGCCCTTGTAGATGCCGATGCCGTAGATGCCATGCGCCCGCGCGCCGGTGACGCGCTGGTTGGCGAAGACCACCATCTGGCTGCGCGCGAGCGTGAGCCAGGGCGCCTCCTCGGCCAGCTGGCGCTGGATGTTGGCCGTCAGTCGCGCGCGCTCGGCCGGGTCGATGGCGCGGCGCGCCCCTTCCAGCCAGGCGTCGGTCTGCGGGTTGTTCCAGTTCATGCGGTTGGGCGTGGGCCGGTTGCGGCTGTGCCAGTAGAGGTTCAGCGCGTCGCTGGCCGAGAGGTACGGGTAGCTCAGGAAGAACGCGTCGAATTCCTGCGTGGCGAGCCGGCCCCAGGCGACCGTCGCGTCAAAGAGCTGCACGCGCATCTCGATGCCGACCTGCCGCAGCGCCTGCTGGATGATCTCGCCCGAGCGCTGGTTGGCCAGCGTGTTGATGCCATAGAGCAGGAAGGTGGCGCGCTGGCCGTCCTTCACGCGGATGCCGTCCGAACCCATGCGCCAGCCGGCCTCGTCCAGCGTGCGGCGGGCGGCGGCCTGGTCGAAGGCGGGGACCATGGCGTCGGACTGCGCGTCATAATCGGGCGCGCGCGGGTTGATGATGTTGCGCGCGACCTCGGCATGGCCGGACCAGACGGCGCGGACCAGGCCCTCGCGATTCACCGCCTGATGCACGGCGCGGCGGATGGCGACGTCGCTCACCACGGGCTTGTCCACCTTGAAGCCCATGAAGAAGTCCCAGAAGTAGTTGGGCTGCTGGGAGTTGGTCACGGTGGGCACACGGCGGATCGCGTCCCAGAAGGCCTCGGGGATGTATTGCGTCACATCCGCCTGGCCGGCCTGCAGCGCCGCGACGCGCGCCGCGGCCTCGGGGATCACGCGCCAGACGATGCGCTCGACATGGGCCGGGCCGCGGTTCTCCATGCTGGGCGGGCCCCAGCGGTAGTTCGGGTGGCGCGTCAGCACCATCTCGTTGCGCGGCGTCCAGTTGCCCCAGCAATAGGGGCCGGTGCCGTTGAAGCCCTGCACGCCGAAATTGTCGCCCAGCCGCTCGACCGTGGCGGGATCAATCGCCGAGCCGAAGAAGAGGGTGAGCTGGGAGAGCAGCTCGCCGAAGGGCTCGTTCAGCTCATAGACCAGCGTGTGCGGGCCGGTCGCGCGGATCTCCTTCACATTGCCCGCGCGCCAGGCGACGGGCGAGGCCACGCGGGGCGTGGTGCGGCCGATCCAGCGGTTCAGGCTGAAAGCCATGTCGGCGGCGGTGAAGGGCTTGCCGTCGCAGAAGGTGACGTCGGTGCGGAGGTGGAAGGTGTAGGTCAGGCCATCGGGCGAGACATCCCAGCGCTCGGCCAGGCCGGGGCGGACGGTCCGCATGTCGAAATCCATGCTGACCAGCGTGTCGCTCAGCATGGTGATGACCTCGCCGGCGGCGAGGGCGGTGGAGCGGTGCGGATCGTAACGGTCGCTGTCGATCTCGCGCATGATGGTGATCTGGTTGCGCGGCTGGGTCTGGGCCTGGGCGGTGACGGCAAGGCCCAGGGCGGCAAGTCCGCCCAGTGCCATGCGCTTCCAAGTGGGGATCATGGGTTGTTCCTCCGTTCAGATGCGAAGCCGGGGGTCGAGCGCGTCGCGCAGCGCATCCCCCAGCAGGTTGAAGGCGAGCACGATCACGAAGATCCCGACGGACGGGATCACGCTGATATGCGGCGCGATGAAGAGGAAGTTCCGCCCCTGCGCCGCCATCGCACCCAGCTCGGCCAGCGGCGGCTGCGCGCCGAGGCCGAGGAAGGAGAGCGCGGAGCCCAGCAGGATCACCTGGCCGAGGCGCAGCGTGGAGAAGACGAAGATCGCGGAGAGGCAGTTGGGCGCCAGATGCCGCAGGATCAGCCGCGCATCGCTCATGCCGATGGCGCGCGCCGCCTCGATGTAGTCGAGGCCCATGACGACGAGGGCCGAGCTGCGGACGATGCGCGCCATCAGCGGCACGGTCGCGATGGCGAGCGCGATGATGACGGAGGTGAGGCCCGGGCCGAAGATGGCGGCGAGAGCGAGGCCGAAGAGGATGGCCGGGAAGCTCAGCAGCATGTCCATCAGGCGCATCAGCAGACCGTCCACGCGCCGGTAGAAGGCGGCGAGGAAGCCGATCAGCGCGCCGATCACGCCCCCCACGATGAGCGAGGCGAGGCCCATGCCCAGCGTGATGCGCAGGCCGTAGAGCATGCGGGAGAAGATGTCCCTGCCCTGCCCATCCGTGCCGAACCAGTATTCGGCGGAAGGCGGCTGCATGATCGCCATCAGGTCGGTGTCGAAGGGGTCGCGCGGGGCGAGCCAGGGGGCCAGCAGGGCGGCGGCGATGATCAGCACCACGAAGACGAGGCTGATGGCGCCGCCCGTGTCGCGCATCAGCATGCGCAAGGGCGTGGGCCTTCTGGGCGCTTCGGGCGTGGCGGTCACGGTGGTGGCGCTCATGACTGCCGCACCCGGGGGTCCAGCACGGCGTAGAGCAGGTCCACCGTCAGGTTGATCAGGATGAAGCCGGCGCTGAGCACGATGATGGTGCCCTGCGCCATGGGGAAATCGGCCGAGAGGATGGCGCCCACCGCCAGCCGGCCGACGCCGGGCCAGGAGAAGATGGTCTCCGTCACCACCGCGCCGCCGAGCAGGAAGCCGATCTGCAACCCGATCAGCGTCACCACCGGGATCAGCGCGTTGCGGAGCGCGTGGCGCAGCACGACGAGCCGCTCGGAGAGGCCCTTGGCGCGGGCGGTGCGGACATGGTCGGCGGAGAGCGTGTCCACCACCGCGGTGCGCGTCATCCGCGCCACGGGGCCGACCAGCACGCCGCCCAGTGTCACGGCCGGCAGGATGATGGCCCGGATGCCGTCCATGGTCCAAAGCGGCCCGCCGCGCCCGGTGAAGGGCAGCCACTGCCACTGGAAGCCCACGAACCAGATGAGGACGAGGCCGAGGAAGAAGACCGGCAAGGAGACGCCGGCCACGCTGACCGCCATGATCGCCTTGTCGAGCAGCGAGCCGCGCCAATAGGCGGCGATGGTGCCGAGGAAGATGCCCGTGGGGATGGACCAGAGGAGCGAGGCGAACATCAGCTCGATGGTCGGGCCGATGGTGGCGCCCAGTTCCTGCGTCACCGGCACGTTGTTGATGATGGAGACACCGAGATCGCCCTGCGCGAGGCGGCCCAGATAGATGCCGAACTGCACCCAGATGGGCTCATCCAGGCCGAGTTCCGTGCGGATGGCGGCGACGATCTCCGCCGTCGCCTGCGGGCCGGCGCGCACGGTGGCCGGGTCGGTCGGCACCACCTGCATGAGCAGGAAGCCGATGAGCAGCACGCCGAAAAGGACGGGAATGGCAAGGCCGATGCGGTGCAGGGCATGGCGCAGCATCAGGCGAGTTCCCCGTGCCGGTCATGGATGGCGATGCCGCCGCGCAGCGTGATGTCGCATTGCACGCCGAGATATTCCTCCGGCGCCAGGGTCGTCACATCCTGGCTGAGGATAGCGATGTCGGCGTCCATCCCGGGCTCCAGCGTGCCGCGGACACCCTCGGCGAAGCTGCTATAGGCGCCGCACCAGCTGTAGCAATGCAGCGCCTCCTGGATGGACAGCCGCTCCTCCGCGCCGAGCACGGTGGCGCGGTTGGTCTGGCGCGTGACCATGGTGAAGAGGTTGGGCCAGGGCTCGACGGTGGAGACCGGGCTGTCGGAGGAGGCGGAGGGGTGGTGGCCCTCCATGAGCCAGGTCTTCATCGGATAGGCCGCCTCGGCGCGCGCGCGGCCGAGGTTGCGCAGGTAGAGGTCGCCGAACTCATACATGAAGACCGGCTGCGGCACGGGCAGGATGCCGCGCGCCTTCATCCGCCGGCGCTGGTCGCGCGTCACGAAGCCGCAATGCTCGATGCGGTGGCGGCGCTCGGGCGTGGCGCCCGCCTCCTCCATGCCGGTCAGCACCTGCTCGATCGCGGCATCGCCGATGGCGTGGATGTCGAGCTGCCAGCCCTGGTCATGGAACTTCTTCAGCAGCGCGTGGATGGTCTCGGTCGGGAAGGTGAAGACGCCGGTTCCGCCGCCCGCTTCCTTCAGATAGGGGTCGAAGAAGGCGGCGGTGAGCCCGCCCGCGCTGCCATCGGCGAAGACCTTCACCGCGCCCCAGCGCAGCGTGCCGTGCAGGTCATCGCCCGGTTTCCAGGGGCGCAGGCCGGCCTCCTGGGCGGCATCGGCGATACCCTCGGGATTACCGGCGAGCACGAGCCACATGCGTTGCAGGCAGCGCCCCTCGCGCGCCGCGCGCTCGAAGGCGGCGATCTCGGCCACGCCGCCGCTCATGCCCACATTCATGTCGGTGGCGGATGCGAAGCCGAGCGTAGCCAGGCGCTGCCCCGCCGCCTCGATGGCATTGACCATCCGCGCCTCATCGGGGGCGGGCATGGCAGCCTTGATGAGGCTGAGCGCGCGTTCCTGGATCAGGCCGGTGAGTGCGCCGCCGCGGCGCTCGATCACGCCGCCCTCGGGGTCGGGCGTATTGTGGCCGATGCCGGCGGCGCGCAGCGCCGCGCTGTTCGCCACCCCCATATGGCCGCAGGTGCGCATGATGAGGAGCGGGTGGTCGGGCACCGCCGCGTCCAGCTCGCTCACCGTGGGGTGGCGGCCGATGTCGAGGGCGCCGTGGTCATAGCCCCAGCCCATCACCCATTGGCCCTTGGGCGTGGCCTCGGCCGCGTCGCGCAGGCGGCGGCGCGCCTCCTCCAGCGTGCGGACCTCCTCGGCGCGGAGGTTCACCATGGAAAGGCCGAGCCCGAAGGGCAGCAGGTGCATATGCGCTTCGTGGAAGGCGGGAATCGCAAGCCGGCCATCGAGTGCCACGCGGCGCGTGTCCGGCCCGGCCAGTTCCTCGATCTCGGCCTTGCCGCCGACCGCCATCACCTTCCCGGCGGAGACCGCCAGCGCCTCGGCCATGCCGGAGTGGAGGCCGCGAAACACGCTGCCGCCCGTGAAGATGATATCCGCGCTCAACCCGGCCCTCTTTCGTGATGGGATTTTCATGCTCACGCGGCCTTGCCAGCGCGTCAACCACGCGGCGGGCCTTTCAAGGGGTCGCGGCGCCGTGCCACCCTCCGATTGCAGCAAGGAGGATCATCCATGCCGAAGCCTTGGGCAGCGCCATGAGCGACCGCATCTTCGCCCCCGGATTCCAGGCGAAACCCTATTGGTGGGAGGCGGCCGAGCCGCCGAGCCGCGACAATGCGCTGCCGGAACGCTGCCGTGTCGCCATCGTGGGCGGCGGCTATACCGGGCTCTCCGCCGCGCTCACGCTGCGGCGCCTGGGCCATGAGGTGACGGTGCTGGATGCCGAGCGCATCGGCTGGGGCGCCTCCTCGCGCAATGGCGGCATGGTCTCGGGCGGGCTGAAGGTGGCGCGCGGGCCGCTCACCCAGAATTTCGGCGAGGAGCGCGCGGCCGAGATCGCGCGCGCCTGCGGGGCGAGCTTCCCCTTCATCGAGGAGCTCATCGCGCGCGAGCAGCTGGATTGCGACTATGTCCGCAGCGGCCGCTTCGTCGGCGCCTATACGCCCAAGCATCTGGCCACGCTGGCCGGCAACCGAGCGCGGATCGAGGAGATCAGCGGCGATGTGGCGCGCATGATCGGCAAGGAGGGCGTGCGGGAATTCGTGGCGACGGACCACTATTACGGCGGCATGCATGCGGCCGGCACGGGCAGCCTGCACCCGGGCAAGTATGCCCGCGCGCTGGCGGCGGCGGCCGAGCGGCTGGGCGCCCATCTGGTGGACCAGGTGCGCGTGACCGAGACGGTGAAGGAAGGCGCCGGCTTCCGCCTCGTCACCACGCGGGGCGAGATGCGGGCGGATGCCGTGCTGATGGCGACCAACGGCTATAGCCGCGGCGGGCCCATGCCCTGGCTGACCAAGCGCCTCATGCCCATCGGCAGCTACATCATCGCGACCGAGGAACTGGGCGAGGAGCGGATCAGCCGGATCTTCCCGGGGCGCCACATGATCAGCGACACCAAGCGCGTGCTGAACTACTACCGCCCCTCACCGGACGGGAAGCGCATCCTCTGGGGCGGGCGCGCGAGCTTCGGCCCCAGCACGCCCGAGGAGGCCGCGCCCACGCTGCATGCGATGATGGTCGAGGTTCTGCCGGAACTGAAGGACGTCCGCATCACCCATGCCTGGACCGGCAATGTCGCCTTCACCTTCGACTACCTGCCCCATCTGGGCGTGGAGGATGGCGTGCATTACGCGGCCGGCTGCCAGGGCAGCGGCGTCGCGATGGCAAGCTGGATGGGCCACAACGCCGCGCTGAAGATCGCGGGCGCCGCCAATGAGGGCTTCGCGCTGGACAGCCTGCATTTCCCGACGCGCGCCTTCTATGACGGCAATCCGGACTGGTTCCTGCCGCTGGTCGGCGGCTGGTATCGCCTGCGGGACCGGGTGGACCGGGTGCTGGCGTGACGCTTGCACCCCCCGGCTGAATCCCGCAGGAGAACATCGAAAATCACGCATGGCCGCGCGTCATCCCGTTGCGCGGCCGCACCGGGGAGGTCCTCATGCAACGCCGCGCGCTTCTCGCCGCCTCCGCCCTGCTGCCCATGGCAGCGCAGGCGCAAGGCTTCACGCCCCAGAACCCCGAATGCATCGCGCCCGCGGCACCCGGCGGCGGCTTCGACCTGACCTGCCGGCTGACCACGCGCATGCTGAACGAGACGGGCATCGTGGCGCAGCCCATCCGCACGCAGAACATGCCCGGCGGCATCGGCGCCGTCGCGATCAACCACATCAACGCGCAGCGCCGCGCGGATGCGAATGTGATCGTGGCCGTCTCCACCGGCTCCTGGGTGAACATGGCGCAGGGGCGCTTCGGCCGCTTCGGCGAGAATGACGTGCGCTGGATCGGCGCCATCGGCGCGGATTACGGCGTGATCGCGGTGCGGAAGGACAGCCGCTTCAACACCCTGGCCGACCTGATGGCGGCCCTGCGCGCCGACCCGGCCAGCGTGCCGATGGGCGCCGGCGGCGCCGTGGGCAGCCAGGACTGGCACAAGGCGGCGCTGGTGGCGCGCGCCGCGGGCGCCGACCCCCGCCGGATGCGCTACGTGCCCTTCGAGGGCGGCGGGCAATCCATGGCGGCGCTGCTGGGCGGGCATATCCAGGTGTTTCCGGGCGATGCCTCCGAGGTGCGCGGGCAGTTCGAGGCGGGCGAGATCCGGCTGCTGGCGGTGCTCTCCGCGCAGCGCCTGACCGGCGCTCTGGCCCAGGTGCCGACGGCGCGCGAGCAGGGCGTGGAGGTGGATTGGCCCATCGTGCGCGGCTTCTACGGCCCGCCGCAGATGCCCGATGCCGCCTACAATTTCTGGGTGGATGCCATCCGCCGCCTGCAGGCCAATCCGGCCTGGCCCGAGGCGCGCGCCGCCCAGGGGCTCTTCGAGTTCAACCTCGTGGGCGCCGAATATGCCGAGCTCGCCAAGCGCCGCACCGCCGAGTTCCGGCAGCTGGCGCGCGAGGTCGGGCTGGTGACGCAGACGCAATGACGGCCGGGCGCGCGCTCGGGCTGGCCCTGATGGTCCTGGCCGCGCTGGCCATCTGGTCGGCGCAGTCGCTCGAGGTGCCCTTCGCGGCCGATCCGCTCGGGCCGCGCGCCTTTCCCTCCACCGTGGCCCTGCTGATGGGGCTCTGCGGCGCGCTGCTGCTGGTGCCGCGCGGGCCGGCCTTCGAGGTGCCGGAACGCAAGGCGGCGCCGCCGCTGCTGGTGCTGGTCATGGCGGGCTATGCGCTGCTGCTGGTGCCGCTCGGTTTCCTGGCGGCGACCGCCCTGCTCGCCATCGGCGTGGCGCTGCTGTTCGGCGCGCGCCCGCTCGCCGCCATCGGCACGGGGCTCATCACCAGCGCGGTGCTCTGGGCCCTGTTCGACCGGGTGCTGGATCTGCCGCTGCCGAAGGGATTGCTCGGCGCATGATGGAGACCTTCGCCGCGCTGGGCGGCGGCTTCGCGGTCGCGCTCCAGCCCACCAACCTGTTTCTGGCACTTATCGGCTGCATCATCGGGACCGCCATCGGCGTGCTGCCGGGCATCGGGCCGCTGAATGCCATCGCCCTGCTGCTGCCCTTCTGCCTGGCGCTGAAGCTGCCGCCGGAATCGGCGCTGATCCTGCTCGCCGCCGTCTATTACGGCTCGGGCTATGGCGGGCGCATCACGGCCATCCTGCTCAACATGCCGGGCGAGCCCTCGGCGGTGCTGACGACGCTGGATGGGCATCCGCTCGCCAAGCAGGGGCGCGGGGGGGCGGCGCTGGCCATCTCGGGCATCGGCAGCTTCGTGGGTGCGACCATCAGCGTGGTGCTGATGACCTTCCTTTCGGTACCGCTGGCGCGCGTGGCCGTCGCCTTCTCGCCGGCCGACTACGTGGCGCTGATCGCCTTCGCGCTTTCGCTGCTGGGGGCGGTGGGTGGTGGCTCCGCGCCCAAGGCCTGGGCGGCGGGGTGCCTGGGCATCCTGCTTGCCATGGTCGGCATCGATTCCGGCACGGGTGTGGAGCGCTACACCGCGGGCTCGATGGAATTGCTGGGGGGGTTGGATTTCACCGTGCTCGCCATCGGGCTTTTCGCGATCGGCGAGATCCTGCTGCTGATCGAGACGCGGATCCGGGCCGAGGCGGCGAAGCTTGGGCACGGCCAGCGGCTGACCTTTGGCGAGACCCTGTTCTGCCTGCCGGCGATGTTCCGCGCGACCAGCATCGGCTTCGTCATCGGCGTGCTGCCCGGCGCGGGCGCCTCCGTCGCCAGCGCGCTTTCCTACACGGCCGAGAAGCGGCTGAACGAGACGAATGGCAAATTCGGCCAGGGCGACATGCGCGGCGTGGCGGCACCCGAGACGGCGGACAATGCCGCGCAGATCGGCAACCTGGTGCCCATGCTCTCGCTCGGCATCCCGGGCTCGGGCACGACCGCCGTGCTGCTGGGCGCGCTGCTGATGTACAACATCACGCCCGGGCCGCTGCTGTTCGAGCAAAAGCCGGACGTGGCCTGGGGGCTGATCGCTTCCATGTATATCGGCAATTGCATGCTGCTGCTGCTGAACCTGCCGCTGGTCGGCATCTTCGCGCGGCTGCTGACGGTGCCGGCCTGGGTGCTCTATCCGGGCGTGCTCGCCCTGAGCTTCGCCGGCGTCTATGCGGCGAGCAATTCCGCCTTCGACCTGCTGCTGGCCATCGGTTTCGGCATCATGGGCTGGGCCTTCCGCAAGCTCGACGTGCCGCTGGTGCCGATCATCCTGGGCTTCGTGCTGGGGCGCATGCTGGAGGATAATCTGCGCCGCGCCATGTCGCTCTCGGATGGGGATGTGATGGCGCTGGCGGGTTCGCCCGTCTCGATCGTGCTTTGGGCGATGACGCTGGGGGCGCTGCTCTGGCCACTGCTGGCGCGGCGGCGCGCGGCCTGACCCTGGGGGTGTTGAAGCGCGCCCTTCCGGCGTGTAGGACTGGCGACACGCGGGCGTGGTGGAACTGGTAGACGCGCCGGACTCAAAATCCGGTTCTGGTGACAGAGTGTCGGTTCGATTCCGACCGCCCGCACCACTTTTCCCGCGCGATGCCGCCCACCAACCCATCGCGCGGTGCGGCTGCGCCGCACCACTTCGCTTCGCGCGATGCCGCCCACCAACCCATCGCGCGGTGCGGCTGCGCCGCACCACCTTCATTTCAGCTTTGCTAAGCGGCCTCCCCAGCCGCCCAGCCGCTCGCCCAGGCCCATTGGAAGTTGTAGCCGCCGAGCCAGCCGGTCACGTCCACCGCCTCGCCCACAACGAAGAGGCCGGGCACGGATTTCGCCATCATGGTCTGCTGCGACAGCGCCGCCGTGTCCACGCCGCCCAGCGTGACCTCGGCCTTGGCGTAGCCCTCGGTCGTCGCGGGGATCAGGCGCCAGGATTTCAGCAGGTTGGCGAGGCCGATCAGCGCGCGGTCCTGCAAATCCGCCATGCGCGGGCCGGGCAGGTGCCGCTCGGCCAGCGCCTGGGCCAGGCGCGCGGGCAGCAGGTCCCCCAGCGCGGTGCGCGGCTCCGCCTTGGGGCGGGCGCGCTTGGCCGCCAGCAGCAGCGAAACCGCATCCTGGCCGGGCAGCAGGTCGAGCATGATGGGCTCGCCCGGGTGCCAGTAGGAGCTGATCTGCAGGATGGCGGGGCCGGAGAGGCCGCGATGGGTGAAGAGCATCGCCTCCGGGAATTTGGCCGCACCCGCCCGCGCCAGGATGGGCAGGGAGACGCCGGCCAGCGGCTGCATCAGCGCCAGTTCCTCGCCGCCGAAGGCGAAGGGGACGAGGCCGGGGCGGCGCTCCACCAGGCCCAGGCCGAAGCGCTTGGCCACGTCATAGGCGAAGCCCGTCGCGCCCATCTTGGGGATGGAAAGGCCGCCGGTGGCGAGCACGAGCGAGGGCGCGGTGAAGCTGCCGCGATCGGTGGCGACGGTGAAGTCCGTGCCACGGGTGATGTCGGTGACGCGGGTTTCGAGTCGGAGTTCCACGCCCACGGCCTCGGCTTCGGCCAGCAGCATGGCCACCACCTGGCGGGCCGAGCCGTCGCAGAAGAGCTGGCCGAGGGTCTTCTCGTGCCAGGCGATGCGGTGCTTTTCGATCAGCGCCAGGAAGTCGCGCGCCGTGTAGCGCGAGAGCGCCGAGCGGGCGAAGGCGGGGTTGGCGGAGAGGAAGCGTTCCGGCCGGATGTCGCGGTTGGTGAAGTTGCAGCGCCCGCCGCCGGAGATGAGGATCTTCTTGCCCGGCGCCTCGGCGTGATCGAGCAGGAGCACGCGGCGGCCGCGCTGCCCCGCGCGGATGGCGGCCATCAGCCCCGCCGCACCCGCACCGATGATCACGACGTCGAAGGCGTTCATGGCTTCCTGATCGGAGATGCAAGAACCTGAGGTTCTTGCCGGGGTGGAGGGGCAGAGCCCCTCCGTTCTTCAAAGCCCGTAGCTGACGCGCCGCGTATTCGACGCCCGCAGGTTCCGCAGCCGCGCCAGCGCCCAGAGCGGGAAGATGCGCCGGTAGCCGTGGTAGCGCAGGTAGAAGACGCGCGGGAAGCCGGTGCCCGTATAGTCCTCCTCCGGCCAGTCGCCGTCTTCCTTCTGGCGTTGCATGAGCCAGGCGGCGCCGCGGCTCACCGCCTCGTGCCCCGCCTCGCCGCAGGCCATGAGGGCCAGCATGCCCCAGGCCGTCTGGCTCGCCGAGGAAGGCGCGGGCTGGCGCGGATCGGGGCGCGTGCCGCCGCGGGCGGGGTAGCTCATGCCATCCTCGCCCCAGCCGCCATCCTCGTTCTGGTTGGCGACGAGCCAGGCGACGGCGCGGCGCATCGCGTCGTGCTCGGGCGGCAGGCCCGCGGCGTTGAGCGCGGTCACGGCCGACCAGGTGCCATAGATGTAGTTGACACCCCAGCGGCCATACCAGGAGCCGTCGGCCTCCTGCTCGCGCAGCAGGTATTCGATGGCGGCCTTGGAGGCCGCCTCCTCGCCCCGGCCGAGCTGCGCCAGCATGGCGAGGCAGCGGCCCGAGACATCGGCGGTCGGCGGGTCGAGCAGCGCGCCGTGATCGGCGAAGGGGATGTGGTTCAGGTAGTGGAAGGTGTTGTCGGCGTCGAAGGCGCCCCAGCCGCCACCGCGCGACTGCATGCCGACGGTCCAGTCCGTGGCGCGCTGGATGGCGCCGTCCAGCGCCGTGTCGGTCGGGGCGGCGGCGCGATAGCGGTCCATGGCCAGCACCACCACGGCGGTGTCGTCCACGTCCGGGTAATGCGCGTTCTCATACTGGAAGGCCCAGCCGCCGGGCTGCAGGTTGGGCCGCTTCCAGGCCCAGTCACCGCGCACGTCGCGGATTTCCTTGGAGAGGAGCCAGTTCAGGCCGCGCCCCACCGCCGCGCGCTCGGCCTCGCCGCCCGCTTCCAGCAGGGCGTGGCTGACGAGTGCGGTGTCCCAGACGGGCGAGAGGCAGGGCTGGACATAGGTCTCGTCCGTGCCGGGGCGTTCTTCCACCAGCTTCTCGATGGCGGCCCAGGCGGTGACCATGCGCGCATCGTCCTGCGCCACGCCCAGGCAGTGATACATCAGCACGGCATTGGCCATGGCGGGGTAGATGGCGCCCAGCCCGTCCTCGCCGTTCAGCCGTTCGGTCACGAAGCGCTCGCAGGCCTCCTCGGCGCGCGCGCGGTGGTTGCGGGGGAAGAGCATGCGGGCGCGGTGCAGCGCGCCGTCCAGCGCCTTGAAGAGCGAGGCCCAGGGCTCGGCCTGGTGGGCGCCGCCGGGCCAGTCCTTCACCTGCTCGGGCGGCGTGCGGAACAGCTCGTCGATGGTGACGCCGCGCGGGTTCTGCGCCGCGGGCCGGCGGGCCATGACGACGGTCAGGGGCACGAGGACGGTGCGCGCCCAGTAGCTGATCTTGCTGACATGGAAGGGGAACCAGCGCGGCAGCAGCATGATCTCGGGCGGCATCATCGGCACGGCGCGCCAGGGCACCGCGCCGAACAGCGCGAGCGCGGCCCGGGTGAAGACATTGCTGCGCTCGGCCCCGCCAGCGGCGAGGATGGCCTCGCGGGCTTCCGCCATGTGCGGCGCATCCGGCGCGTCGCCGATCAGCCGGAGCGCCAGATAGGCCTTCACCGAGCAGGAGATGTCGAGCGGGCCGCCGTGAAACAGCGGCCAGCCGCCGCCCGTGTTCGCCCGCTGCTCGGCCTGGATGCGGCGGAGATAGCGGCCGATCCGCGCCTCCTTCTCCGGCTGAACATGGCCGAAGAAGTGATGCAGCATGAGGTATTCGGAGGGGATGGTCGCATCCGCCTCCAGCTCGAAGACCCAATGTCCGTCGGGGCGCTGGCGGGCGAGGAGGTGGCGCGCGGCGGCGGCGACGGCCCTGTCCAGCGGGTCGTTCGCCTGACCGTCATGCCCCGCATGCGGGTGCGGATGCGCCCCCGCTGTCAGGTTCGGCATGATGTTCAAGTGGCGATACCCCTTGCTCCCGCTCCGGAGTCGAATCTCTCGACCCCTCCGATAGGGCATTTGGGGCCCATGCCGGAAGGGTGCATTGGCGTGTGTTGCCCCGTCTTCATTCGCGCGACAAGGCCTCGCCCTTCCAGACCCCGCCCCGGCCCCGCCATTCGGCCCAGGCGGAATCGAGGGTGAAGAGGAGGTAGGTGGCGGCGATCAGCGGCAGGGCGATGGCGCGCTCTGGCGCCAGGTCATAACGGCGCAGCATGGGCGCGAAGGCCACCACCATGGCGCACCAGGCGGCGAGGCCGAGCCATCTCGCCACCCCCGTGGCAAAAAGCGCCAGCAGCGGCGGGGCGAGGAAGACGAGGCCCATGGCCAGCACCATGCCCAGCAGCAGGGCCGGGTTGTAGCCGAGCTGGGCATAGGCGGTGCGGGCCACCATGGCACGGATGGTGCCGAGCCCCTCATAGGCGCGGAGCGAGTGCACGCGCCCGGTGAGACCCAGCCAGATCGCGGAACCGCCCCGCTTCATCAGCCCGGCCAGCGCGCAATCATCAATGATCCGGCCGCGGATGGGGGCGAGGCCGCCGCGCGCCTCGAAGGGTTCGCGCCGCAGCAGCACGCAGCCGCCGGCCGCGGCGGCCGTGCGGGCCTGGGGGTCGTTGGACCAGCGGAAGGGGTAGAGCATCTGGAAGAAGAAGACGAAGGCCGGGATGGTCCAGCGCTCGGCCGCGCTCTCGCAACGCAGGCGGGCCATGAGGGAGACGAGGTCAAGCCCGCCCGCCTCGGCCCGCTGCACCAGGCGGCGCAGGCTGTCGGGCGCGTGGGTGATGTCGGCATCGGTGAAGAGCAGGAACTCGTGCCCCCGCCCCGCCACGGCCTGGAGGCCCTGCTGCAGCGCGTAGAGCTTGCCGGACCAGCCGGGGGCACGGCCCTGGCCGTCGAGCACCTCGGCGCCGGCGGCGCGCGCCAGGGCGCCGGTCGCGTCCCGGCTGCGATCATTCACGACGAGGATGGAGAAGCGGCCGGGATAATCCTGCATGACAAGGCTTCGCACCGTCGCGCCGATGGTTTCAGCCTCGTCGCGCGCGGGGATGATGACCTGCACCTCCGGCCAGCGCGCAGGCTCGGGCAGGCGGGGGGCGTCGCGATCATCCTCGCGGGCGCGCCAGAACATGCCCCGCCCGAAGAGGAGCACGGCCCAGGCGAGGCAGGCGGCGAGCGCCAGCCAGATCACTTCCGCAGCATCCCCGCCTGCTCGAACCATGCGATGGCGTCGCGCACGCCCTCCTGCCAGGGGCGGGCCGTAAAGCCCAGGACGCGGCGCGCCTTCTCGGCCGAGAAGAACATGTGGTGGCCGGCCATGCGCAGCCCGTCCAGCGTCAGCATGGGCTCCTTGCCGGTGAAGCGGGCCATGCTTTCCGCCATCCAGGCGAGCGGGAAGAGGGGGGCGCGCGGCAGGCGGATGGGCGGGCGATGGCCGCGCTCGGCCGCGATGAAGCGCAGCATCTCGGCCAGGCTCACATCCTGCCCGCCCAGGATGTGCCGCTCGCCCGGGGCGCCGTGGTCCAGCGCCGCCACCACGCCCGCCGCGCAGTCGGCGACATGGACGAGGTTCAGCCCGGTCTCGACATAGGCCGGCATGCGGCCCAGCGCCGCTTCCAGGATGACGCGGCCGGTCGGCGTGGGCCGCACGTCATAGGGGCCGATGGGGGTGGAGGGGTTCACGATGACGGCCGGCAGCTTCGCGCGCTCCACCATCGCCTCCACCACGCGTTCGGCCTCGGTCTTGCTGCGCTTGTAGGGGCCGATCGCCTCATCCGGCAGGGCGGCATCCTCCTCGGTCGCGGGGCTGCCGTCCGCCCGGGGGCGGAGCGTGGCGACCGAGGAGACATGGACGATGCGCGGCACGCCGGCCTCGAGCGCGGCCTGCATCACGGCCGCGGTGCCGATGACGTTGGTCTCGCGCATCTTCCCGGGGTCCGGCACGAAGATGCGGTAGTCGGCCGCCGCATGGATGACGCCGCCGACGCCGGCCATGGCGTAGATCAGGCTCTTCTGGTCCGTCACCGTGCCGAGCGCATAGGAGATGTCGAGCCCCTCCAGCCCCTTGCGCGGCGCCTGGGGCCGGACCAGGGCGCGCACCGCATGGCCCTGAGCCAGCAGCGCGCGGGCGAGGGAGGCGCCGAGGAAGCCCGTGGCGCCGGTCAGCAGGATGGTGGTGGGCGGCATGCGGCCTTGTGGCCGAGGCGCCGCCCGCGGTCCAGATGCGGCCCTGCGCCCTTGGCGATTCCGCCTGTGGCCATGAAGCGGTATAGGGCGCGCATGCTCGCCCGCCGAATCCTGCTGCTCTCCCCTCTCCTCCCCCTGGCCGCCCCGGTGGCCGCGCTGGCGCAATCCGCCGCGGCCGAGGTGGTGGAGCGCTTCCACGCCGCCCTGCTCGGCGTCATGCGGGACGCGCAGCGGCTGGGGGTGCGCGGGCGCTATGACCGCCTCGCCCCCGTCATGGCCCAGGCCTTCGACCTGGCGGCGATGACGCGCATCGCGGTCGGCCCGCCCTGGACCGGCTTCTCGCCCGCCGACCAGGCCGCGCTGACCGAGGCCTTCACCCGCTGGTCCATCGCGACCTATGCCGCGCGCTTCGACGGCTTCTCGGGCGAGAGCTTCACCACCACCGGCACGCAGGTGCAGCCCAATGGGGATGCGCTGGTGCGGACAACGCTGAACCGGACGGGCGGGCAGGAGCCGGTGCTGCTTTCTTACCTGTTGCGGGGCAATCCGCCGCGCATCGTGGACATCTACCTGACGGGGACGATCAGCGAGCTCGCCTCCCGCCGGGCCGAGTTCACGACGCTGATCCGCGAGGGGGGGGCCGAGCGCGTCACGCGCGAATTGCAGGCGCGGACCGCCCGGCTGCTGGGCGGGTGAGGCCCCTCGCGCCACGCATCACCGGCGCGGGCTTCTGGCTTCGCGATGCGCGCGCGCCCGCCTGCCTGATGGAGGCGCCGCCCGGGCCCGCGGATCGCGAGGGCCTGCTTCGCTTCGACCTGCGCGTGGAAGACGGGCGCATCATGGCCCTGGCCCCCTTGGGCAGCGCGCCGGAAGATGCACCGAGCCTGGAGGGCGGGCAGCTCTGGCCGGGCTTCGTGGACGCGCACACGCATCTGGACAAGGGCCAAATCTGGGCGCGCGCGCCGAACCCGACCGGCGATTTCGCCGGCGCGGTGAGTTCCGTCATGGCCGACCGCGCCGCGCATTGGGCCGAGGCCGAGATGGAAGCCCGCGCCGATTTCGCGCTCCGCGCCGCCTTCGCGCATGGCACCACCGCCATCCGCACGCATCTGGACAGCTATCTGCCGCTGGCGCGGATGAGCTGGCCGCTCTTTACCCGGCTGCGGGACGCCTGGGCCGGGCGGATCGCGCTGCAGCTCTGCTCCATCGCGCCGCTCGAGCGCTTCGACGGCGCGGAGGGCCAGGCACTGGCCGATATCGTGGCGGAATCGGGCGGCGTGCTGGGCATGGTCACCCGCCTCACGGGCGATTTCGCCACCCCCCTGCCCGCTGATTTCCTGCCGCGGCTCGACCGCTTCTTCGCGCTGGCCGAAGCGCGCGGGCTCGACCTCGACCTGCATGTGGATGAGAGCGGCGAGACCGGCGCGCGGGCGCTGCGCGAGATCGCGGCGACCGCGCTGCGACGGCGCTTCAAGGGCCGGATCCAGGTGGGACATTGCTGCGCGCTGACCCTGCAGCCCGAGGCGCATCAGCGCGAGACGCTGGCGCTGATGGCAGAGGCCCGCCTGCGCGTCGTGGTCCTGCCCATGTGCAACATGTACCTGCAGGACCGCGTGCCGTGCCGCACGCCGCGCTGGCGGGGCGTGACCCTGGTGCAGGAGATGCGGGCCGCGGGGATTCCCGTCTCGCTCGCCTCGGACAACACGCGGGACGGGTTTCATGCCTATGGCGACCTCGACATGATGGAGGTCTATCGGGAGGCGACGCGCATCCTGCATCTCGACCACCCCTTCGGCGCCTGGCCGCGCGCCGTGACGGCCGCGCCGGCGGAGGCGATGGGAATCGAGGCGGGCCGGCTCCGCGTGGGCGCGCCGGCCGATCTCGTGCTGTTCTCCGCGCGGCACATGACGGAGCTGCTGGCGCGCCCGCAGGCGGATCGGATCGTGCTGCGCGGCGGGCGCGTCAGCGACGCGACCCTGCCCGATTGGCGTGAGCTGGACCGCTGGGTCACGCCCGCCGGAGTCACGCCCGGGCGGGGATGATCTCGAAGGGGTGCGCGGCGAGGAAGGCGGCGCCCGCGCGCAGCACCAGCGAATCCGCCAGCCGCGGGCCGGCGAATTGCAGGCCGACGGGCAGCCCCTCGCGGCTCAGGCCGCAGGGCACGGAAATGGCCGGGCCGTGCGAGAGATCGAAGGGGTAGGAGAATTCGGCCCAGACCAGCCAGTCCCAGGGGTGCTGCGGCCAATGGGCGGGCATCTGGCGGCCCACCTCGAAGGCGGCGACGGAGGCGCTGGGTGTGACGAGCAGGTCGTAACCCGCTTCCTCGAACCAGGCGTTCACCTGCGCCGCATAGGCGATACGGCGGCCCTGGGCGGCATGGGCATCCATGAAGCCGTAATGGCGATAATCCTCGGTGCAGGCGACCAGGCCCGGGTCCATCTGCGCCGCTTCCTCCGGCGACCTGGCCAGGAAGGGGCGCATGCCGAAGCCCCACATGTCGCGCTCCAGCGCGGGGCCGGCCGGGCCCCAGGGGGGTGTGACCTGCTCGACCATGGCGCCCAGGCCTTCCAGCTTCCGGACCGCCTCGGCGACGGCGGCCGCCACGTCGGGGTCCACGCGGGCATGGCCGAGATCGGGGCTAAAGGCGATTCGCAGGCCATCCAGGCCGCCGGGCTCGATGCCGGGTGCGAAGCGGTCCGGCAGGGTGGTGTGGTCGAGCGGATGGGGGCCGGCGATGACGGAGAACATCAGCGCCGCATCCTCGACGCTGCGCGTGATGGGGCCGGCATGGGAGAGCGCGCCATTGTTCGGCACGGGCACATAGGGCACGCGGCCATAGCTGGGCTTGAAACCGACCACGCCGCAGAAATGCGCGGGGATGCGGATGGAGCCCGCGCCATCCGTGCCGAGATGCAGCGGGCCGCAGCCGGCACCGCACAGCGCGGCCGCGCCGGACGAGGAGCCGCCCGCGGTGCGCCCCTGCATCCACGGGTTGTGCGTGCTGCCGGTGAGCGGGCTGTCGCTCACCGCCGTCCAGCCTTGCTCGGTGCTGGTGGTCTTGCCCAGCAGGATGGCGCCCGCCGCGCGCATCCGCGCCGAGACGGGGGAATCCGCCGCGGCCGGCGTGGGGTCCGTGAGGCGCGAGCCACGCCGCGTGGGCAGGCCCGCGATGGATTGCACATCCTTGATCGTCGCCGGCACGCCGTGCAGCGGCCCGAGTTCCTCGCCCCGCATCACGGCGACCTCGGCCGCGCGTGCGGCGGCGCGGGCGCCTTCCTCATCCAGCGCGGCGAAGGCGTTGAGGCGCGGGTTCTGGCCCGCGATCCGCTCCAGCACCGCCTCGGTGATTTCCACGGGCGAGGCGCGCCTGTCCCGCACCAGCGCCGCGAGTTCGACCGCCGAGGCGGTGGCCAGATCAGTCGCTTGCCCCATAGGTCGTCCTGTAGCTCTCGGTCATGACCTCATCGAGCCTACGGCCCGGCGTGAAACCCGCAAGGCCCGGCGGGAAGGCCACACCCGGCAGCAGGCGCGGGCAGGGCTCGGCGGCGCCGATCACCTGCGTCACCGGGAAGCGCGCGGCGTAGATGGGGAGCGCATAATCCTCCTCCTCATCGCCCACGCCCTTGCTGCGGATCTTGCCCGAGGCGTTCTCGATCTCCATGCCGATCACCATCGTCGCCTTCAGCTCCTGCGTCGTGCTGGGGCGGAGCGTCGCGTTCCGGCCGGGGTAGAAGCGCTCGATCATCAGGTCGAGCGCGCGGGCCTTCTCGTCCAGATCCTCGATGATGTGCGCCTGGCCGAAGCACATGGCCGAGCGGTAGTCCACCGAATGGTTGAAGCCGCAACGCGCCAGCACCAGGCTGTCGAGATGCGTGACGGTGAGACAGACGGGCAGGCCCGGCTTCTGCACGCGCAGCATGCGGCTGGCGGAGGAGCCGTGCCAGTAGAGCTTGTCGCCCTCGCGCCAGAAGGCGGTCGGCGTGCAATAGGGCTGGCCGTCGATGATGTAGGCGAT
This sequence comes from Sediminicoccus sp. BL-A-41-H5, assembly GCF_050632405.1. Lineage (NCBI taxonomy): Bacteria > Pseudomonadati > Pseudomonadota > Alphaproteobacteria > Acetobacterales > Roseomonadaceae > Sediminicoccus > Sediminicoccus sp. BL-A-41-H5. Next base: position 1,340,186 of record NZ_CP192601.1, read on the forward strand.
GTGGCAGAGCATCGCGGCGTCGAGGATGGCGTAGACGCTCTCGCGGTCATAGCGGCCGCGCTCGTGCAGGCGGCGGAGCTTGTTGCGCTCGGTGACGGGGAAGCTCGTGGTCTCGGTCATGGCGGGGCCCTTGGGTGGCTGTGTGATGCTCGCATGAGACCGGGCGGATTGGTCCGGCGCGAGGGCCAATTCGGGCTTGCAGGGCTGGTCCAATTCGCGCTCCCCTGCCCCGCATGCCCACGCCGCCTGACCTCGCCCAATTGCTGCTGCTGGGCCTCGACCGCCCGGGCAGCGTGCCGCTGCTGCGCCAGCTCTATCTGGAACTGCGGCGGGCGATCCTCTCGGGCGTGCTGCCGCCCGGCGCGCGGCTGCCGGCGACGCGCGCGCTGGCGCTGCAACTGGGTGTCGCGCGCAACACCGTCGTCGCGGCCTATGACCAGCTGCTGGCCGAGGGCTTCATCGAGGGGCGCACCGGGGCGGGCAGCTATGTCTCGCGCGATCTTCCCGAAGGCCTGGAGGCGCGGCCCCGGCCCGGCCCCGCGCCGCCGCCTTTGCCGGCGCCCATCCCGCACATGGCGCAGCCCGGCACCGCGCCCTTCAACACGGGCCGCACCGCCTGGGATGAGCGCACGGCCCGCATCTGGCGGCAGCTCACCGTGCGGCGCGTGCAGAGGCCCGACCCCGCCATGCTGGGCTATGGCGACCCGCAGGGGGCGCGCCCGCTGCGCGAGGCGATCGCCGCCTATCTCGGGGCCGCGCGCGCCGTGCGCTGCACGCCGGAACAGGTGGTGGTGACCTCCGGCGCGCAGCAGGCCATCGGGCTCGTGCTGCGCGTGCTGCTGACGCGGGGCGATGCCGCCTGGCTGGAGGACCCGGCCTATCCGGCCGTGCGCGCCGCATTGGCCGATGCGGGGGCGCGCATCATCCCGGTGCCGGTGGATGGGCAGGGGATGATGGTGGGCGCGGGTGTCAGCGCCGCGCCACGGGCGCGCCTCGCCTATGTCACGCCCTCCTCGCAATATCCGCTGGGCGTCACCCTCTCCATGGCGCGGCGGATGGAGCTGCTGGCCTGGGCGCGGGCGTCCGGCGCCTGGGTGATCGAGGACGACTACGACAGCGAATTCCGCTATGCCGGCCGCCCGCTGGCCTCGCTCCAGGGCGTGGATGAGGCGGGGCGGGTGATCTATATCGGCACCTTCAGCAAGGTGCTCTTTCCCGGGCTGCGCCTGGGCTATGCCGTGCTGCCGCCGGAGCTGCTGCAACCCGTCCTCGCCGCGCGGCTGCTGGCCGATTGGCACCCGGCCACCTTGCAGGAGGGCGTGGTGACGGATTTCCTGGCCGAGGGGCATTTCGCCCCGCATCTGCGCCGCATGCGCCAGCGCTACCGCGCGGCGCGCGACACGCTGGTGGAGGCGCTGCAGCGCGAATGCGGCGACGCGCTGGAGGTGGAGGCGCCGGACCAGGGGATGAAGCTGGTGGCGCGCCTTGCCCCAGGGCTGGACGATGTGGAACTCGCGGCCGCAGCCGCCGCGCGCGGCGTGATCGCGCGGGCGGTGAGTCCTATGTACCTCGCCGCCCCGCCCGTGCCCGGGCTGATGCTGGGCTTTTCCGGGCATGAGCCGGGCGCCTTGCGCTGGGCGGCGAAGACGCTCGGCGCTTGCCTCGCTACAGCGTCAAGCCGCCATCCACCACCACGGTCTGGCCCGTCACCATCGCGGCGCCAGCCAGCAGGAAGACCATGACCTCCGCCAGATCCTCCGGCTCGCAGCGGCGCTTGAGCACGGCGGCGTCAATGGAACTCGCGCGCTCCTCATTGCTCCATTCCACCGTCCAGCTCGAATTGACCGCACCTGGCGCGATGGCGTTCACCCGCACCTCCGGACCCAGCCCGCGCGCGAGATTCTTGGTCAGCGAGATCACGCCCGCCTTGGTCGCGCCATAGGCCATGGAGGAGCCGGGCGAATTGATGCCGGCGATGGAGGCGACCGAGACGATGGCGCCGCGCGTCTTCTTCAGATGCGGCGCCGCCGCCTTCGAGCAGCGGAAGACGCCGAGCAGATTCACCTCGATCACCGCCGCCCAGAGCTCCTCCGTCAGCCGCTCCAGTTCGGTCGGCTTGATCGTGGTGCGCGTGCCCGGCGTGCCGGCATTGTTCACGAGGTAGTCGAGCCGCCCGAGGTCGCGCGCCGCCTGATCCACCATGCGCGGCCCGTCCTCCGCGTCGCCCACATTGCCGGGGGCGGAGATGACGTCGAAGCCCTCGGCGGTCAGGGCCGCCACCTGCTCCATCCCGCGCGGGTCCTCGGCCAGGTGGTTGATCGCCACCTTGCAACCGTTCTTCGCCAGCATCCGCACGGTGGCGAGGCCGATGCCGGACGCGCCGCCCGTCACCAGCGCCGCCTTGCCCTTGAGGTCGTAGGTGATCATGCCTTGTTCGCCTTCACGTCGAAGCCCGCCATGTATCCGATCTTGCGCAGGCTCTGCTTGAGCTGGATGAGCTTGCGGTCACGCTCCTCGAAGAGTTCCGCCGGCGGGCGGCCTTCCCAGTCGTAATAGCCGCGGCCATCCATCACGCCGCCCATGCCCTTCGCCACCAGCGCGTCCATGCTGGCGCTGCCGCCCTTGTCCTCGGGCGGGGTGTACATCTTGTTGCGGAAGGCGTGCTGCAGCATGGGCAGGCCGGTGAAATCCGCCTTGGCCATGACGCCGATGATGTTGAGGCGCAGCCCGATGCCGTGCAGCACCGCCGCATCCACCTCCTGCGCCGTGGCGTAGCCCTCATCAATGAGCATCTGCACCTCGGCCTGCACCGCGGCCTGGATGCGGTTGGCGATGTAGCCGGGGATGAATTTGCGCATGACGATGGGGACCTTGCCCATCGCCTCCACCACCGCCTTCACCTCCTGCAGCACCGCCTCATCCGTCTCGGCATGCGGCACCAGGTCCACCAGGTCCACCAGATAGGGCGGCGTGTACCAATGGGCGATCAGCGCGCGCTTCAGGCGATGCGGCGGCATCAGCGGGAACACATCCAGGTAGCTGGTATTGCTGGCCCAGATCGCCTCGGCCGGCGCGCAGGCATCGAGGCGCGCATACATCTCGCGCTTGGCATCGGGGTTTTCCACGATCGCCTCGACGATCAGTTCCGCGCCCTCGACGCAGTCTTCCAGCGTGGCGTGGCGGGTGCAGGCCTGCGCCAATTGCGCGCTGCCCCAGCCTTTCGGCGCCTCGCCCACCTCCTCCAGTGTCGCGAGCGCCTTTTCCATCAGCACCTGGGCGCGGGCGAGCGTGGCCTCGCTCGCATCGGTGAGGCGCACCTGGTGGCCGCCCATGGCGAAGACGAGCGCGAGCGCGTGGCCCATGGTGCCGGCGCCGATGACGGCGACGCGGAGTTGCTTTGGCATTGTGTCCTCCCTCTGGACCTCGGGGGCGCTGCCCCCGAACCCCCGGCAGGAACCTTAGGTTCCTGCACCTCCCTTCGTGAAGGTCCAGGACACGAGTTTCCTGGTGGGGGAAGCCATAGCCCCTCTCGCCTCACCGCTTGCGGAGAAGGTACCGCTGGCGGCCATCCATCACGAGAACGCCGGATTGGTTATGAACGGTGGAGGTCAGGCCCAGCACGCCCGTGGTGCGGCCGGGCGTCAGCTCATCCACCGTCAGCGCCGCGTAGAGCGTGTCCCCCACATAGACCGGGTGCAGGAAGCGGCTGGACTGTTCGAGAAACCCCTTCAGGCTGTCCTCGATCAGGAAGGGCAGCATCCCCGCGCCCGCCGCCGTCTGGATCAGCACCTGGAAGCCATGCGCCAGCATGTGCGGCATGCCCCGCGCGCGGCAGAACTCCACGTCGTAATGCACCGGATGGTTGTCGCCACTCGCGGCCTGGAAGGCGAGGAAGATCGCCTCCGTCATGGTGCGGCTGGGCAGGCGGAACTGCTCGCCCAGGGTGAAATCCTCGAACCAGCGCTGCGGCGCCATGCGGTGTTCGCGCGGGTCGAAGCTCACAGATAGCCCATCCGCGCATCGCGCAGGGCCGCCTCCGGCGCGCGCTGGTCGGGCGGCCCGAAGCCGCCGCCGCCCGAGGTCTCGAGCCGCACCACATCGCCCTGTCGCAGGGGAAGGTTGTCGGTCTTGGGCGGGATGGGGCTTTCCACACCGTCGCGGCGCAGCACCAGGGCACCCTTGGCCGCGGGCCCACCGCCGGCCAGGCCATAGGGCGCGTGGTCGAAGCGGTCCATGTTGCTGGTGAAGAAGCAGGCCGGGCTGTCGATGCGCCATTCGCGGATGAGCCCGAGGCCGCCGCGGAAGCGCCCAGCGCCGCCACTGCCATGGCGCAACCCGTAGCGCATGATGGTGAGCGGCATCTGCGCCTCGATCATCTCGATCGGGATGTTGCTGTTGTTGTGCATCCCGCTCGCATAGGCGTTCACGCCATCCTTCGCCGGATGCCCGCCCGAGCCGCCGATCTCGATCTCCACCAGCACTTCGCGCGTCTGGGCGACGGTCTGGAAGGTGGTGACATAGCTGTTGCCGTAATAGGCGGCGGGGATGATGTCCGGCACCGCCTGGTGCAGGGCGCCCATCATGGCGTTGAGCAGCCGGTGCGTGACGGCGACGCGATGGGCGACCGGCGCCGGGTGGCGCGCATTCACCACCAGGCCCTCGGGGGCGATGACGCTGATCGGCCGGTAGCAGCCGGCACTCATGTGCAGCGAGGGGTCGGCGCAGCACATCAGCGAGAACATCACCGCCGCATTGGTGCTGGCGAGCGTCGCATTGGTCGGCCCCGCCACCTGCGGCCCGCAGCCGGAGAGGTCCACGCTCGCCGTGTCGCCCTTGATCGTCACCGCCACATGCAGCCGGATCGGCTGGCCCAGCGCGATGCCGTCATCATCGAGGAAATCCTCGAACTCATAGGTGCCGTCGGGCATGCGGGCGATGGCGGCGCGCATGCCGGCCTCGCTCATGGCGAGGATGCGTTGGCCCGCCTCCAGCATCGCATCCGCGCCATAGCGCCGCGCGAGGCGCAGAATGGCCGCCGCACCCACGTCGAGGCTCGCGAGCTGGGAAGAGAGGTCGCCCAGCAGCAGATCGGGCTTGCGGATGTTCTGGCGGATCATCGCCCAGACGCCGTCATTGCGCACGCCGCCCGCGATGATCTTCACCGGCGGGATGCGAAGCCCCTCCTGGAAGATCTCGGTGGCCTTGGCGGCGTAGCTGCCGGCGGCGAGGCCACCCACATCGATGTGGTGGCAGAGCGTGCCGACGAAGGCGATGCGCCGCCCCTCATGGAACACGGCCTTGAAGGCCAGGATGTCCGGCAAATGCTGGCCGCCGCAATAGGGGTCGTTGGTGATGACGACATCGCCCTCGCCCCAGGCGTCGCGCGGCACATGGTTGGCGAGAAGTTCGCGCAGCGCGTGGCTCATCGAGTTCAGATGGCCCGGGATGCGCGCGGATTGCGCGAGGTTCCAGCCCTCGGCGTCGAAGACGGCGGTGGAATAGTCCAAGAGCTCGCGCACGATGGTGCTGCGGCTGGTGCGCCAGACGGTGACATCCATCTCGGCCGCCGCGGCGTTCAGCGCGTTGCGGATGACCTCGATCTCGATGGGGCCCAGGGTCATCAGACTTTCCTCGCGATCACGGCGCCCTCTGGGTCGAGGCCGGCCCGCCAGCCCGGCGATATCACATGGGTGGCGAAGGCTTCCTCGACGATGGCGGGGCCCTCGATGACGTCCTCCCCATGCAGCGCCTCGCGCCGCCAGACGGGCCAAGTGGCGGCGCCTCCCTGCTGCCAGACCTGGCGCGTGCCTGGGGGCGTGCGTGTGGCGGGCGGCGTGGGGGCGGCCTCGGCCGGCTTGGGCAGGCGGCCGATGGCGGACATGCGGAGTGTGACGATCTCCACCTTCTCGTCCTCGGCCGCGTAGGAGAAGCGGGCGCGGTGCTCGGCATGGAAGCGGGTCAGCAGCGCGGGCAGGTCCGGTGCTTCCGGCCAGGGCACCAGCAGCTCGAAGGCCTGGCCGTGGTAGCGGAGATCGGCCGAGACCTCGATGGCCCGCATCTCCTCCGGCACGCCATCGGCATCGAGCCGCGCCAGCGCCTCGGTGCGCAGTTCAGCGATGGCGGCGGTGATGGCGGGGATCGCGGAAGGCTCCGCCGGCAGCAGGCGGGAACGCGCCAGATCCTGCACGAGGTCGGAGAAGAGGATACCATAGGCGGAGAGCGTCCCCGGCTCCCGCGGGAAGATCACCTCCGTCATGCCCAGCTCATCCGCCACTTCCGTCGCATGCAGGCCACCGGCGCCGCCGAAGGAGAGCAGCGCGAAATCGCGCGGGTCGAGCCCCTTCTCGAACAGGGAAAGCCGGACGGCGGCGGCGAGGTTCACATTGGTGACGCGCATCACGCCCTCGGCCGCTTCCTCGACGGGAAGGTTCAAGGGCTTGCCCACATGCTCGGCCATGGCGGCGCGGGCCGCATCCAGCTCCAGCGCCATCGCGCCACCCAGGAAGAAATCAGGGTCGAAGCGGCCGAGGACGGCGTTCGCGTCGGTCACGGTCGGCTGCGTGCCGCCGCGCCCGTAGCAGACCGGCCCCGGGCGCGCGCCGGCCGAGCGTGGCCCTGCGGTCAGGCGGCCCGAGGCATCCACGGCCGCGATCGAGCCGCCGCCCGCGCCGATGGTGCGCATCTCCACCATGGGCAGGCGCACCGGCAGCCGGTCCACCTCGCCCTGGGTGACGAGGCCGATGCGGTGATCCTGCACCACGCTCACATCGAAGCTGGTGCCGCCCATGTCCACCGCGACGAGGTTGGGCCGCGCGAGGCGGCGCGAGAGCCGCTCGGCGGCCAGCGCCCCGCCGGAGGGGCCGGAGAGCAGCAGGCGCGCCGGCTGTTCGGCGGCGCGCTTCAGGCTGCACATGCCGCCATTGGACTGCACGAGGAAGATGCGCGGCGCGAAGCCGCCCTCCCCCAGCCGCGCCTCCAGCCGCGCGAGGTAGCGCTGCACCACGGGCATGAGCAGCGCATTCAGCACGGTGGTGGAGAGGCGTTCGTATTCGCGGATCTCGGGGCTGATCTCGCTGGAAAGGCTGACCGGCACATCGGGCAGCGCCGCCTGCACCGCCGCGCGCAGCGCCTGTTCATGCGTGGGGTTCGCATAGGCGTGCAGCAGGCCGATGGCGATGGCCTCGGGCTGCAAGGCCTTCAGCCGCGCGATGACGGCGGAGACATCACCCAGCGGCATCTCCACGCTGCCATCGGCGCGCAGGCGCTCGGGCACGCCGAGGCGCATGTCGCGCTCGATCAGGCAGGGGAGCGGGTCGGGGGCGAGGCCGTACACATCGCGGCGAAAGTGCCGGGTGATTTCCAGCACGTCCTCGAAGCCCGCGGTCGTCAGCAGGACGCCGCGCGCGAGCTTGCGCTCGAGCACGGCATTGGTCGCGATGGTCGTGCCGTGCAGCAGCAGGCCGACATCGGAGAGCGCGAAGCCGAAGCGTTCCGCGGCCTCGCGCACGCCGGTCATCAGCCCCTCGGAGGGGTCGGCCGGCGTGGTGGGGGTTTTCCAGGCGACGACCCGGCCCTGCCGCGCATCGAGGATCTGCAGGTCGGTGAAGGTCCCGCCGATATCGACGGCGATGCGGACCGGGCGCGTCTCCATCTCAGCGCTGCCGCTCGATGCCGACCTGGCGGGCGACGCGGCCCAGCGCCTCGCTCTCGCTGTTGATCAGCTGGGCGGAGGCGGCGCTGTCCCGGAACTCGGGTGTCACGCCGGAGCGCTGGAGCTGCGTCTGGAAGCGCTCCGTGCGCCAGGCGGCCTCGAAGGCGGCCATCAGCGCGGCGCGGCGATCGGCGGGCAGGCCCTTGGGCGCCAGCATGCCCCACCAGATCAGCGTCTCCTCATTCGGAATGCCGAGCGCATCGAGGCCGGAGCCGGTCGGCACCTCCGGATGCTGGGCGCGCTGGGTCAGGATCAGGCAGCGGGCGCGGCCGTCGCGGATGGCGGGCATGGCGACGGCGATGGAGCCGCCATAGAGATCGATATGGCCGCCGGTGAAGGCCGTCAGCGTCTGCGCGGCCCCCTGGAAGGGCACCATCGTCCCTTCGATGCCGAGCGCGCGGAAGACGCGCTCAGCGGCGAGGTGCATGTTCCCGCCCACGCCATCCGTGCCGTAGGTGAAGCGGCCGGGGGCGGCGCGCATGGCGGCGATGAGCTGCTGCGCGTTCTGGATCGGGCTGTCCTGCCGCACGCAGAGCGTGAAGCCCGTGTGACCCACGATGAACATGGGGTCGAGCTGGTCCAGCGTGTAGCGTACGTTCATGACGTGCGGTGCGGCCGTGATCGGCGCGTTCGCGGTGAACAGCAGCGTGGTGCCGTCCGGCCGCTGGTCCGCCACGAATTGCGTGCCGATGGTGGAGGAGGCGCCGGGCCGGTTCTCCGCCACGATGGGCTGGCCGAGGGAGCTGCCCACGATCTCCGCCAGCATGCGGGCAAACACGTCCGTGCCGCCGCCGGGCGCGATGGGGATGATGATGCGGATCGGCCGCTCGAAGCCGGGCTGCGGCGCTTGTGCCTGGGCGAAGGGAACCGGCGCCAGGAGGGCGGCGGCGAGGAGAAGCATGCGCTTGAACATGAAGGGGCTCCGAAAGGTCAGGCGAGGAATCGCGGCAACCAGAGCGCGATCTCGGGAAATATCAGCAGGAGTACGACCGCCGCCAGATAGGCCAGCAGGAAGGGCATGACGCCGACGAAGACATCGGTGATCGGGCCCGGCTTGGGGCGCATGCCCTGCAGCACATACATCACGGTTCCATCGGGCGGGCTGATCTGCGCGATCTCGACCAGCATGGTGATGATCACGCCGAACCAGATGGGATCGTAGCCAAGGGCGACCACGATCGGGAACACCACCGGCACCGTCGTGATGATCATGGAGAAGCCCTCCATGAAGGTGCCGAGCGCGAAATAGAGCCCGATGATGCAGAGCATGATGGCCCAGGGCGGCAGCGGCAGGTCCGCGATGAGGCCGGCCAGCGCCTGGGGCACGTTAATGGTGGTGAGGATGTAGTTCAGCAGATAGGCGCCGAAGATGATGAGGCCCAGCAGCGCCGTGTTGCGCGCCGTCGCCTCGGCCGAGGCGTGGAGCATCCGGAAGGAGAGCCTGCGCTCCAGCGCCGCGAAGAACATCGCCCCCGTGACGCCCAGCGCCGCGGCCTCGGTCGGCGTGGCCCAGCCCGCGTAGATCGAACCCAGCACCAGGAAGATGAGCAGCAGGGTGGGCACGAGGTCGCGCAGCGCGGCGAGCTTCATGGAAAGCGGCAGCTTGGGCGGCTTCTCCATCGGGTGGCGCAGCCCATGGGCCGCGATCAGCAACAGGAAGAGGCCGGTGACGAGGATCGAGGGGAGCAGGGCCGCGATATAGAGCTGCCCGACCGAGGTCTCGGTGATCAGCCCGTAGATGATGAAGGTGATCCCCGGCGGGATGAGGTTGCCCAGCGCGCCGCCGGCGGCCAGCGAGCCCAGCACCCAGCGCTGGTTGTAGCCCGTGCCCTGGAAATAGGGCAGCGCCACCGAGCCCATGGTGGCGGCGGTCGCCACGCTCGATCCACTGATGGCGCTGAAGACGGCGCAGCTCACGATGTTGGTGTGCAGCAGGCCGCCCGGCAGGCGGTTCAGCCAGATGTTCAGCGCGCGATAGAGACGGTCGCTCAGGCCCGCGCGCAGCAGGATCTCGCCCATGAGCAGAAACAGCGGCACGGCGACGAGGACGAAGTTCGACGACGGCCCCCAGAGCGTCTGCCCCGCGAAGTTCCACCAGGGCCGGTCGCTGAACATGAAGCCGGTCAGGAAGGCCAGCACGCCGAGGACGGCCGCGATATAGACCCCCGAGCTGAAGAAGATGATGAAGACGCCGATCAGCATCAGGATCTCGGCGATGGGCAGCGCCTGTGCGCCGGCCGCGGCCGCCACGACCAGGACGCCAAGCAGCCCCAGCAGGAAGACGATCGCGATCATTTGCGGGCCATGGCGACCGCTTCCAGCGCCTCCTCCGTCTCATCGGCCAGGGTGCGCGAGCCGAGCAGGCCGTCCAGGCGCTGCCCCTCGCCCAGCAGCAACGCCAGCACCGATTCCAGCAGCAGCACGCCGCACATGAGCACGAAGGCCGAGAGGCCGACGGCCCAGATGCCCTGCGGGATCACCAGGGGCACGCGCAGCGCCGAATTGTCATGCGCGTCGAACAGCGCGCTCTCATCCACCAGCTCCCAGGCGGCCCAGGCGACGAAGATGGCGAAGCCGGTCAGCAGCAGCAGCGAGAAGACGTGCAGCGGCGCGCGGAAGCGCGTGGGCAGGCGCATCAGCAGCACATCCACCCGGATATGCGCGCGGCAGGCGAGCGTATGCGCGAGCCCCCAGGCGATGCCGCAGGCCAGCATGTAGCCCGTGACCTCGACCGTCGCGGCCGAGGAGACGCCCAGCGCGTTTCGCCCGATGATGTCGGCCGTGATGAAGAGGGCGCAGGCCACGTAGTTCCAGCCAGCCGCCCAGGCCATCAGCGCCGCGAGGCCAGCGACCCCGCGGCGCAGCAGCGATGCCGCGCGCAGCAAGCTCAGCCGCCGAACCGGACGCCGGTGAGCGGGGAGACCGTCTGGTTGTAGATCTCGCCGCAGCGGGCCCCGCAGCGGCGCACCCAGCCGGGCAGCACCACCTGCTCGAAGATGCGGCGCGTTTCGGCGCGGTCGGCGTCGGTGGCCTTCACCTCGGTCATCGGGCGGGTGGCCAGCGTGTGGATGCGGCAGGCCTCGCGGTTGCCGATGGCGCAGTCAATGCCATCGCGCGTGGCGGCGGCCCCCAGCGCCCATTGCGCATCGGCCACCTCGCGGAAGGTCTGCTCCAGGAGGGCGCGGACGGCGGGGTCCTGGCGGTTCCACCAGGCGACGTTCACGATATAGGCGGCGACCGCCCAGCTCACCGGCAGGTCGCTGATATGCGTGGACACTTCCGGCCAGCGGGCGGCCACACCCGAGCCGGTGCCGGTGATGGCGCAATCCACCACGCCGCGCTCCAGCGCCGAATACACTTCCGGGAAGCCGATGGAGGTGGGCTGCGCGCCCACCGCATTGAAGAAATCCACGAGGGAATTGCCGAAGGTGCGGATGCGCCGCCCGCGCAGATCGGCCAGCGAGGTGAAGGGCGCGCGGCAGAAGACGACCTGCGCCGGGAAGGGATACATGGCGAGGATGCGCGTGCCGAAGCGCTCCAGGTCGCGGTTGGCCACGGGCGTCATCGCATCCGCGATGCGGCGGGCGAGCGCGATGTCGGGGGCGAGGCCCGAGAGATCCACACCGTCGAGGATCGGCACGTCGCCCGAAAGGGTGGAGAGCGTGCCGGCGCCGATCTCGGCCTGGCCGGCGCGCACCAGGCGCACGATTTCCGCGCCGCCCAGGTTGCGCTCGGCATGGCTCGCCAGCGTCACCTCGATGCGGCCGCCGCTGCGCTCGCGCAGGCCGTCGCGGATGAGGCGCTGATCCACCAGGATGTATTGCGGCTGGGTGGGCAGCGGCTGCGTCACCGCCGTGATGGCGATGCGCGGGCCTGCCGGAATCGCGGGGGTTGCGGTCTGCGCCATCGCGGCGCTGCTGATCAATCCGGCGCCGAGCAGCGCGGCCAAACCCCTGCGGAACATCTCGCCTCCTGCATGAATGCGGGGACGAGCATGCCACGCGGGGGCGGCCGCGAAAGCCGGGAAAGCATTACGTCCTTGTCAGATTGCGGGCGGCCTGCCGCGCGCGGTGGCATCATGCCCAAGGGTTGCGCTTGGCGGGTGCGGCCGACCAGGGCGAGGCGCCGCGCGGCGCCTGGGGCATGGCGGGCGTGCCCCGCATCGGGCCCATCGCCATGAGGCGGGCGATGCGCTCCTGCGTCGGCGGGTGGGTCGCGAAGAGGCGATCCATGCGCAGGCCCGAAAGCGGGTTGATGATGAACATGTGGGCGCTGCCCGGATTGGCCTCGGCCGTCTGGTTCAGATGGCCGATCTTGCCGCGTTCGAGCTTGGCGAGGCCATTGGCGAGCCAGGAGGGGTCGCCGCAGAGGCGCGCTCCTTCGGCATCGGCCTCGAATTCCCGCGCGCGGGAGATGGCCATCTGCACCAGCATCGCGGCCATGGGGGCCAGGATCACCATCAGGATCGTGGCGATGGGGTTGGGCCGGTTGTCCCGCCCGCGGCCCAGCATGAAGCCGAATTGCGCGAGGAAGCCGATGGCGCCGGCCAGCGTGGCCGTCACCGCCATGATCAGCGTGTCGCGGTGCTTGATGTGCGCCAGCTCATGCGCGATCACGCCCGCCACCTCGCGCTCGTTCATCAGGTCGAGCAAGCCGGTATTGACGGCGACGGCGCCGCGCTCGGGGCTGCGGCCGGTGGCGAAGGCGTTGGGCTGGTCCTCATGGATGATGTAGAGGGCGGGCATGGGCATGCCGGCGCGGGCGGCGAGCTCGGCCGTCATGCGGTAGAGCTGCGGCGCCTCGGCCTCGGTCACCGGCTGGGCGTTGTGCATGCGCAGCACCATGCGGTCGCTGCCCCACCAGGCAAAGAGGTTCATGCCGCCGGCCATGAGCAGCGCCATCAGCGCGCCCGACTCGCCGCCCAGCGCGTAGCCCACGGCCATGAAGAGCGCGGTCAGGCCGCCCAGGAGGATGAAGGTCTTGAGCATCTTTCGCGAATCCCTGTGCCATCCCACATCGGCATCATGAGCGACGAAGAAAAGACCCCCCCGCCTTTCCCCGCCGGGAAGCCCCGCACCGCGCCGCCCCTGACGCAGATCAACCGCCCGCAGCGGCCGCCCGCGCCGCCGGCGGTCGAGGATGGCGGGCCGACCGGGCCGGAACCGACCCGCTACAATGACTGGGAACGCAAGGGCCGGGTGAGCGATTTCTGACCCCGCTTGCCCCGCGCCGCGAGCCGCCCTAAAGGGAGGCGCGCTGGATGGGTGGCCGAGTGGTCGAAGGCGCGCGCCTGGAAAGTGCGTATAGGTCAAAAGCCTATCGTGGGTTCGAATCCCACCTCATCCGCCATGACCTCCCCCTCTGAACACAGCCTGCCCCCCGCATCTGGCGGCGCTGGCCCGCGTGGCGCAGAATGGCCGCGCGGCGCCTGGCGCGGCATGGACCTCGAAGGAAGATCGCCGGGCCGAACCCGGCAGGGAGCAAAGTCATGAACACGCAGCACCGCAAGCGCCTGCCCGGCACGGAGCTGGATTTCTTCGACGCCCGCGCCGCGGTCGAGGCCCTCTCCCCCGGGGCCTATGACACCCTGCCCTACGTCTCCCGCGTGCTGGCTGAGAACCTCGTCCGCCGCTGCGACCCCGCCTTGCTGCCGCAGGCGCTGGGCCAGCTCATCCACCGCAAGCGCGACATCGATTTCCCCTGGTACCCCGCCCGAGTCGTCTGCCACGACATCCTGGGCCAGACCGCGCTGGTGGACCTCGCCGGCCTGCGCGACGCCATCGCGGAGAAGGGCGGCGACCCGGCCAAGGTGAACCCGGTGGTGCCCGTTCAGCTCATCGTGGACCATTCGCTCGCCGTCGAGCATGCCGGCTTCGAGAAGGACGCCTTCGCCAAGAACCGCGCCATCGAGGACCGCCGCAACGAGGACCGCTTCCACTTCATCGAATGGACGCGCCACGCCTTCGAGAACATGGAGATCGTCCCGCCGGGCAACGGCATCATGCACCAGATCAACCTGGAGCGGATGTCGCCCGTCATCTACACGAAGGACGGCGTGGCCTTCCCCGATACGCTGGTCGGCACGGACAGCCACACGCCGCATGTGGATGCGCTGGGCGTCATCGCCATCGGCGTGGGCGGCCTGGAAGCCGAGAATGTGATGCTCGGCCGCGCCTCCTGGATGCGCCTGCCGGACATCGTGGGCGTGGAGCTGACCGGCAAGGCGGGCCCCGGGATCACCGCGACCGACATCGTACTGACGCTGACCGAATTCCTCCGCAAGGAGCGTGTGGTCGGCGCCTGGCTGGAATTCTACGGCCCCGGCGCCACCAGCCTCACGCTGGGCGACCGTGCCACCATCTCCAACATGGCGCCCGAATATGGCGCAACCGCCGCCATGTTCTCCATCGACCAGCAGACGCTCGACTATCTGCGCCTGACGGGGCGCGAGGAGGCGCAGGTCAAGCTGGTCGAGACCTATGCGAGGACCGCCGGCCTCTGGTCCGACAGCCTGAGCCGCGTCCAGTTCGAGCGCGTGCTGCGCTTCGATCTCTCCACCGTGGTGCGCACCATGGCAGGCCCCTCCAACCCGCATCGCCGCCTGCCGGTCTCCGACCTCGCCGCGCGCGGGATCGCCGGCACCGTGGAGAACGAACGGGGCCTGATGCCCGATGGCGCCGTCATCATCGCGGCCATCACCAGCTGCACCAACACCTCCAACCCGCGCAACGTCATCGCGGCCGGGCTGCTCGCGCGCAACGCCAATCGCGCGGGGCTGACGCGCAAGCCCTGGGTGAAGTCCTCGCTGGCGCCGGGCTCGCGCGCCGTCGCGCTCTATCTTGATGAAGCGGGCCTGACCCCGGAGCTGGAGGCGCTGGGCTTCGGCGTCGTCGCCTTCGCCTGCACCACCTGCAACGGCATGTCCGGCGCGCTCGACCCGCGGATCCAGCAGGAGATCATCGAGCGCGACCTCTATGCGACCGCCGTGCTCTCCGGCAACCGCAACTTCGATGGGCGCATCCATCCCTACGCGAAGCAGGCCTTCCTCGCCTCGCCGCCGCTGGTGGTCGCCTATGCCATCGCGGGCACCATTCGCTTCGACATCGAGCGCGACGTGCTGGGCGTGGACGCACAGGGCCGCGAAATCCGCCTCAAGGACATCTGGCCCTCCGACGCCGAGATCGACGCCGTCGTCGCGTCCTCGGTGAAGCCGGAGATGTTCCGCAAGGTCTATGCGCCCATGTTCGGCAACCAGGGTGCCCGCAAGAAGGTGAGCCCCCTCTACGACTGGCGCGCGCCCAGCACCTATATCCGCCGCCCGCCCTATTGGGAGGGCGCCTTGGCCGGCGAGCGCACGCTGAAGGGCATGCGCCCGCTGGCGCTGCTCGGCGACAACATCACGACGGACCACCTCTCCCCCTCCAACGCCATCCTGGCCGACAGCGCGGCGGGCGAGTACCTGGCGCGGATGGGCCTGCCGGAGGAGGACTTCAACTCCTACGCCACCCATCGCGGCGACCACCTGACGGCCCAGCGCGCCACCTTCGCCAACCCGACGCTGCTGAACGAGATGTGCTGCAAGGAGGACGGGACCGTCCGCAAGGGCTCCCTCGCCCGCGTCGAGCCCGAGGGGCAGGTGATGCGCATGTGGGAGGCGATCGAGACCTATATGGAGCGCCGCCAGCCGCTCATCATCGTGGCCGGCGCCGATTACGGTCAGGGCTCGTCCCGCGACTGGGCGGCCAAGGGCGTGCGCCTCGCGGGCGTCGAGGCCATCGTGGCCGAGGGTTTCGAGCGCATCCACCGCACCAACCTCATCGGCATGGGCGTGCTGCCGCTGGAATTCCAGCCGGGCACGAACCGCCTGACACTCGGCCTGGACGGCACCGAGACCTATGACGTGGCGGGCGCGCGCACGCCGCGCGCCACCCTCACGCTGGTCATCCGGCGCCGCGATGGCAGCACCACGGAAGTCCCCGTCACCTGCCGCCTGGACACGGCCGAGGAGGTCTCGATCTACGAGGCGGGCGGCGTGCTGCAGCGCTTCGCGCAGGATTTCCTGGAAGCCGAAGGCCCGGCGCGCCAGGCCAGCTGAACGACAACGACAACACCGCGCAGGACGCACCCATGGCCCACGCACCCCAGATCCGCATCCCCGCCACCTATATGCGGGGCGGCACCAGCAAGGGCGTCTTCTTCGTGCTGCAGGACCTGCCCGAGGTGGCGCAGGTGCCAGGGCCGGCGCGGGACCGGCTGCTGCTGCGCGTCATCGGCAGCCCCGACCCCTATGGCAAGCAGACCGACGGCATGGGCGCGGCCACGTCGAGCACCAGCAAGTCGGTGATCCTGAGCCGCAGCACGCGGCCGGATCACGACGTGGACTACCTCTTCGGCCAGGTCTCGATCGACAAGCCCTTCGTGGATTGGAGCGGCAATTGCGGCAACCTCTCCGCCGCCGTCGGCCCCTTCGCCATCCGCAACGGCCTGGTGGACCCGGCCCACGTGCCGCGCGACGGCATCGCCGTGGTCCGCATCTGGCAGGCCAATATCGGCAAGACCATCATCTCCCACGTGCCGATGACGGCGGGCGAGGTGCAGGAGACCGGCGATTTCGAGCTGGACGGCGTGACCTTCCCGGCGGCCGAGGTGCAGCTCGAATTCATGGACCCGGCCGATGACGCCGATGGCGGCTCCATGTTCCCCACCGGCAATCTGGTGGACAGGCTCGACGTCCCCGGCATCGGCAGCTTCGACGCCACGATGATCAATTCCGGCATCCCCACCATCTTCCTCAAGGCCGAGGCGCTGGGCTTCACCGGCACGGAATTGCAGGACGACATCAATGGCGATCCCGCGCTGCTCGCGAAGCTCGAGTCCATCCGCGCGCATGGGGCGCTGCGCATGGGGCTGATCAAGTCCATCGAGGAGGCGGCGGGCCGGCAGCACACGCCCAAGATCGCCTGGGTCGCGTCGCCCAAGGACTACACCGCCTCGAGCGGCAAGAAGATCGGAACAGCCGACGTGGATCTGCTGGTGCGCGCCATGTCCATGGGCAAGCTGCATCATGCGATGATGGGCACGGCCTCCGTCGCCATCGCCACCGCCGGTTGCGTGCCGGGCACGCTGGTGAACCTCGCCGCCGGCGGGGGCGAGCGGGAGGCGGTGCGCTTCGGCCACCCCTCGGGCACGCTGCGCGTGGGCTCCAAGGCGCAGCTGGTGGACGGGCAATGGACCGTCACCAAGGCCATCATGAGCCGCAGCGCGCGCGTGCTCATGGAAGGCCGCGTGCACGTGCCCTTCGCCGGATAGGGCTTGCGGCGGGGCACCGCCTCATCCTCTCGACCATGCCGAGGCCGTGCCGCGTGGCGCGGTGCCAAAACGCACGCCCATCCGTCCGACCCGGCGCGCATCATCCGGCCTGAACGGGCCCCAGCGAAAGCGGGGAACGGGCGCATCCGATCCGGCGCGCCTGTATTTTGGCGCAGGGCTGCAACTTCCCATTGCCTTTTCGACATGGAAGCCGCCAACAAGTATTCCTCTGCGCCTTATGAATAAAGAATATAAAAAATCGCAAATCATCAAGCATGCGTTGAGTTTAATCTTAATTTCTATGTTTTCGTTTTAGAATTGACCGGACATTTACACGAATTCTTGTAAGGCATCCTTGTTGTTGAGGCAGGAAGTAAGAAATGGCCGAGTTACAAGACCTCTACACCATGCTCTGCGACGGGCATGTCCAGGCGCAGGGCGTGATGGACACGCTGCCCATCCCGGTCGTCGTCCTCGACATCGACTTCCAGGTCACCGTCGTCAATCCGGCTTTTCTCAAAGTCTTCGGCGTGACGGCGGCCGAAACGCTGGGCCAGCCCCTCTTCGCGCTCGGCAACGGCCAGTGGGACATCCCGGAGCTCCGCCACCTCCTCACCGAGGTCATCCCCCGTGCCACCGCGGTGCTCGATTTCAGCGTGAGCCATGATTTCCCTGGCATCGGGCCGCGCACCATCCTGGTCGGCGCGAGGCGCATGGAGGCGCCAGGCCGGCACGGGCGGGAGATCCTGCTCACCTTCGAGGATGTGACGGAGCGCGGCCGCGCCGATGCGGCCAGGGAGCTCCTCCTGGGCGAGATGCGGCACCGCCAGCGCAACCTCATGGGCATCATCCGCGCGCTGGTCGCCCAGCCCCGTGTCGCCGGGCGCAGTGCCGCGGAATATCGCGACGCCCTGCTCGGCCGCCTCGGCAGCGTCGCCCGCGCGCAGGAGGCCTCCCTCACCGCCGGCGAGGAGATGGGCCTCGCGGCGTTCATCACCGGCACGCTGGAGCCGATGGCGGATGGCCGCATCAGGCTGGAGGCGGGGCCCGTCCTGCGCCTCGCCGGCACGCAGCTGCTGCCCCTCGGCCTCATCCTGCACGAGCTCGCGACCAACAGCCTCAAATACGGCGCGCTCTCCGCGCCCCGGGGCGAGGTGCGGGTCGCCTGGGAATTGCTCCCCGATGGCGCCGCACCGCTGTTGCGGCTCACCTGGCGCGAGGCCGGCGGCCCGCGCATCCGCCCGCCGCGCCAGCACGGCTTCGGCACGCAGCTGATCGAGATGTGCGCCACCGTCAGCCTGCAAGGCTCCGCCGAGCTGGACTATGCGCCGGAGGGCCTGATCGTCACGCTGACCCTGCCGCTGCGCCCCGCGCTCAGTGCGGCGCCACGCGCCGCCGCGCCATCCGCAGCTGCCCCGTGACGCCGCAATCCTTGGCACGGGCGAGTTGCGCCTCCGCCGCCGCGCGCGAGGGCAAGGGGTCCGAGATCACGACGTAGAAATCCGGCGCCAGCCCCTCGTAGAAATTGCTGTCCTCGGCGGCGACCTGGATGCCGCAGCCGAGCAGCCGCCGCATGGTCGCGAGGTCCGCCTGGTCGCGCGTCGAGCTGTAGAGCACATGCGGCTGCAACCCCGCGCCCTGCGCCAGCGCCGCAGCCCCGGGCAGCGCCAATGCGCCGCCCAGAAGCAGGCCGCGCCGGCCGCTCACGACGCCGCCACCGGCCGGCGCACGGCGGAGATCTTGCGGTTCATGTAGACGCCCGCCATCACGGGTTCATGCTTCGGCGCCTCGCCCGCCGGCACCGTGCCGGGCAACGCCTCCACCGGCGCGTCGTAATTCGGGTGGCAGAAGAAGCCGAGCGAGAGCCGCCGCCTGGCCCAGCCCTCCCCTTCCGGATTCACCACGCGGTGCACCGTGCTGACCCAGCGCTCATTGGTCCATTGCTGCATCAGGTCGCCGATATTGATCACATAGGCGCCCGCCGGCGGCTCGACGGGGGCGAAGCTGCCATCGGGCTTCTGCACCTCAAGCCCCATGCCGCCCTCGGCCGGCGGCATCAGGATGGTGAGGCTGCCGAAATCGCTGTGCGCGCCGGCCCGCAATTGCCCGGGGGCCGCCGGCGTCGTCCGCGCGCCGTAGTGCAGCGCGTGGAGTGCCGCGAAATGATTGTCGATCTTGTCGTCGAAGAAGCCGATCGGCAGCCCGAGGCCGACGGCGAAGGCGCGCATGATCTCGGTGGAAAGCCGCTCCATCTCGCGGAAATAGGCGGTGAAGGCGGGGCGCAGCCCGGGCGGCCGGACGGGCCAGAGATTGGGCTGGTAGAAGGGCCGCGCCTCGGGGATCTCGGCGTATTGCGTGCCATCCGCCTCGGGCCGGCCCATCGAGAAGAGCGAGCGCATGTCGGGCGGCGTCTCGACGCCGCGCGAACGTGCCAGAGTATTGGTCTCGGGCGGGGTGTAGCCGCGCAGCATGGTGCCGGGCGGCGGGCGCACCGCCTGCTTCTCCTCTTCCGGCAGGTCGAAGAAGGCACAGCTCTGCCGGCGCACCTCGGCGATCAGCGCGGGGTCGACCCCATGCCCCTCGACGATGAGGAAGCCGATCTCCCGGCAGGCCTGGTCCAGGTGGCGCCCCAGTGCGGCGATGGCGGCGGGGTCGTCGCCACGGATCGGGCTCAGGTCGATCACGGGCACGGCACTCATGCGCTCTTTCCTTCCGTGGTGGCGATGATGGCGGCGAAGCCCCCGTCCGGCGGCCCCTGCGCCTCGGCCCCGCCCGAGACCAGCACGGCGCCATGGCCGATCAGCGAGCCCAGCATCGCGCCATAGGCCGCGCGCGCGTGGCGATGCATGGCGACGTCATTGTCGAGGTTCATCGCGTGCGGCAGGCCGCGGATCAGCCCATCGCGCGGCGCGTCCCCCTTGGAGATCACCGCCAGCACCCGCGCCGACTCCCGCGCCGAAAGCTGCGGCGCGGCGGTGAGGCCGAGCCGCGCGAGGATCGCCGCCGCTCCCGGCGAGTCCAGCGGGTCTTCCAGCAGCCCGCTCGCGATGGCCGCGCGCGGGTCGCCCCCCGGCCCGTTCGCCAGCAGCAGCACCTGCTGCGCCGGCCCGTCATGCCGGGCGACGACGAAGGTGCCATGCGCGAAGCAGTCCGGATCGTCGAGCGCGATGGCCTCGATCTGCCCGAGCGCCAGCGCCGCGCCCTGCGCGCAGGCCACCCGCACCCGCGCATCCTGCCCAGGCCGCTCCGCATCGGAGGGCGCGCGCACCAGCACGAGGCCGACCGCGGCCGGATCGCTCACGCGGAGCGTCGCCATCGCCGCGCGCACCATGGCCGCCGTCGCCATCGCGTGCAGCACGCCGCCCTGATCCTCGGGCGCGATCAGCGCGCGCTCCACCGCCGCCAGCAGCCCCGAAGCCCCCGCCCGCCCGCGCGACCAGACGACCAGGTGCGGCGAGACCGCGCCCTCCGCGCCGCCAGAGACGAGGATGGGCAGGCGCTCCGCCAGGACCTCCTCCTCCACGCCGAGGCGCCGGCCGATGGCGCGGCGGATCAGCAGGTCCACCCAGGGCTTGGTGAAATCGTTCCGCAGGCCATTGCCGCGCGTCTTGCACCAGACCGAGACGATGCCGGCGGGGTCGAGGCGCCCATCCTCCAGCATCGCCTCGAAGGCGCCGAGATCATCCGGGGCGGCCATGGGCAGGCGGGTGGGGAAGATGGCGGTCATGCGGCCCCCTTTCGGGCGGCATCCTGTCACTCTGGCGGCGGCCCTGGGAAGCACGGGCCGGCCGAAACATTTTGTCGCCAGACAGGGATGTGCCGCGCTGCTATGCAGCCTGCATGACTCCCGAAGCAGCCCACGCCGCCGTGAGGTTCGGCCTCGGCGGCAAGCCCGATGCCCCCGTGCCCGACGACCCGCGGCCCTGGCTCCTCGCCCAGCTGCGGCCGATGCCCGTCCTCGACGGACCCGATCTCGAGGAGATCCGCAAGGCGCGCTTCGAGGATGACCGCGAGGCCGCGCTCCGCCTGCGCCGGACGCTGGTCGAGGGCGAGACCACCGCCTGGGCGGCCCGCATGCTGACGACCGACGCCGCCTTCGCCGAACGCTGGGCCGAGTTCTGGGGCAACCACTTCGCCATCAGCCGCCGCAGCATCAACCTCAACCTCCTGGCCGGCCATTTCCAGCGCGTGGCGGTACGCCCGCTGGTCTTCGGCTCCTTCGAGGCGCTGATGCTCTCCGTCTATCGTCACCCGGCGATGCTGGGATACCTCGACCAGGCCGGCTCGATCGGGCCGGGCAGCCGCGCGGGGCAGCGGCGCAGCCGGGGCCTGAACGAGAACCTCGCGCGCGAGTGCCTCGAACTGCACAGCGTCACTCCCGCCGCCGGCTATACCCAGGCCGATGTCACGGCGCTGGCCCGCATCCTGACGGGCTGGTCGATCGGGCGCGGCGCCGAGCACAACGAGCCCGCCGGCTTCATCTTCCGCGCCGCCGGGCATGAGCCCGGGCCCAAGACCCTGATGGGCCGCGAATTCCCCGAGGGCGAGGCGGGCGGCGTGGCCGCGCTCACCATGCTCGCCAACCACCCCGCGACCCATCGCGCGCTGGCGCAGAAGCTCGCCGCCCATTTCGTGCAGGACGACCCGCCGCCCGCGGCCGCCGCGCGGATCGAGGCGGCGCTGCGCAACTCGGGCGGCGACCTGGCCGCGGCCGCGCGCGCCGTCATCGCCGAGCCCGAGGCGTGGCGCCCGCTCGCCAAGCTGCGCTCGGCGCAGGACTATGCCATCGCGGTGATGCGCGGCCTCGGCCTCGGCGCGCCCGCCGCGCCGCAGCTGGTGCAGGTCCTGGGCCGGCTCGGCCAGCCGCTCTGGCGGCCGCCCGCGCCCACCGGCTGGCCGGATGACGCGGCGAGCTGGGCCGTGCCCGAGCAGCTGATGCGCCGCGTCGAGTGGGCCAATGAGCTGGCCGCGCGCGCGGCGTTCACACCCGCCCTCACCGAGAGCTTCCTCGGCCCCCTCGCCCGCGCCGAGACCGTCACCGCCGCGCGCCGCGCCGGCTCCGCGCGGGAGGCGGTGCTCCTTCTCCTCGCCAGTCCCGAGGCGCAACGCCGATGATCCTGCAACGCCGCTCCTTCCTGCTCGGCCTCGCCGGCGCCGTCACCCTCGGCACCTCCCGCATGGCGGTCGCGGCCGGGCCGGCGAGCGAACGCCGCCTCGTCGTCGTGCTGCTGCGCGGCGCGCTCGACGGCCTCTCCGCCGTGCAACCCTATGGCGACCCCGACTTCGCCGAGCTGCGCGGCCCCCTCGCCCTGCCCGAGCCGGGGCGGGAGGGCGGCGTGCTCGACCTCGGCGGCCGCTACGGGCTGCACCCGGCGCTGCCCCATCTGCACGCCCTCTACCGGCAGGACCAGGCGCTGATGCTGCATGCGGTGGCCGGCCCCTGGCGCAGCCGCAGCCATTTCCAGGCGCAGGACTTCATGGAGATGGGCGCCACGCGCCGCCTGCCCGATGGCTGGCTGAACCGCGCCCTGGCCGCCCAGCCCGAGACCGCCCAGGCGGCCCGGCGCGGCCTGGCCGTCGGCCTCAACCTGCCCCTCATCCTGCGCGGGCCGGTCCGCGTCGGCAGCTATGCCCCCGCCGGCCGGCTGAGCCCCGAGCCCGAGACCCTGGCGCGCCTCGCCGAATGGCACGCGACCGACCCGGTGCTCGGCCCCGCCTTCACCGAGGGGCTGCGCGCCCGCGGCTTCTCGGCGGCCGTGCTCGCGGGGCGTGAGGCGCCACCCCCGCGCACCAACCCCTTCGTGACCCTGGCCGGGGCCGCCGGCCGCCTGCTGGCGGCCGAGGCCGGCCCGCGCGTCGCCGCTCTGGAGATCGGCGGCTGGGACACGCATGCGGGCCAGGCCGCGCAACTCCCCGGGCCGCTCGGCGCGCTGGATGCGGGCCTCGCCGCGCTGCAGACCGAACTCGGCCCCGCCTGGAGCCAGACCGCCGTGCTGGTGCTGACCGAGTTCGGCCGCACCGTCCGCATCAACGGCACGGCCGGCACCGACCACGGCACGGCCGGCGTCGCCTTCGTGCTGGGCGGCGCCGTGCGCGGCGGCCGCGTCATCGCCGACTGGCCGGGCCTCGGCCAGGGCCGCCTCTTCGAGAACCGGGACCTCATGCCCACGCTCGACCAGCGGCGCATCGCCAAGGGGCTGCTCGCGCAGCATCTGGGCCTGGGCCCCGCGGCCCTCGCCCGCGCCTTCCCGGAGAGCGACGACGCGACGCCGCTGCGCGGCCTGCTCCGCGCGGAGGGCTGAGCGCGCCTCGGCGCGCGGCGGCCCAGGATCCACCTTGCGGGCGCCCAGGATTTACCTTGCGGGCGCCCCCGCGGCGACCCAGGCGATGATCTTCCCGCGCTCCTCCTCGGTGAGTTCCGTGACATTGCCCGGCGGCATCGCCTCGGTCTGCACCTGCTGGCGCATCGCCGCCGCCCAGCGGCGGATCTGCCCCGGGCTGTCCAGCAGCACGCCCTTGGGTGCCGCCGCCACCCCCTCGAAGCTCGGCCGCGCGGCGTGGCAGGCGGCGCAGCGGCTCGCCATGATCGTCTGCACCTCCTCGAAGCTCGGCACCTCGACATTCGCGAAGCGCGGATCGGGCCGGGGGGCCACCAGCAGCGCCAGCAGGCCCAGCGCCACCACGCCGCCCACGGGCAGCGCCCAGTTGCTGCGCCCCGAATGCCGCAGCACGAAGAATTGCCGGATCAAGGCCCCCGCCACCGCGATCAGGATCAGCACCAGCCAGTTGAACCTGTGCTGATACAGCATCGGGTAATGCGGGCTGATCATCAGCAGCAGCACGGGCAGCGTGAGGTAGGTGTTGTGCACGCTGCGCTGCAGGCCGCGCTGGCCATGGATCGGGTCCGGCGCCTCGCCCGCCTCGATGGAGCGCACCATCTTCTTCTGGCCGGGGATGATCACCATCGCGACATTGGCCACCATGATGGTGCCGGTGATGGCGCCGATCAGCAGGAAGGCGCCCCGCCCCGAGAAGATATGCGTCGCGATCAGCACCAGCACGAGCAGCAGGCCCGAGCCCGCCAGCAGCAGCTTCCGCTCATCCGCGATGCGCTTGCACAGCATGTCATAGCCGACCCAGCCGGCCACGATCATGACCAAGGACAGCGTGATCGCGACCCAGGGCGCCATGTCCAGCACGGCGGGGTCGATCAGGTAGGTGCTCGCCTGGCCCCAATAGATCAGCACGAAGAGCGCGAAGCCGCTCAGCCAGGTCCAATAGGCTTCCCACTTGAACCAGTGCAGCGTCGTGGGCATCGCCTCGGGCGCGCCCTTGTATTTCCGCTTGTAGTAGAAGCCGCCGCCATGCAGCGACCATTGCTCGCCGCGGACCAGCGGGTTGCCGTCCTTGGGCGGCTCCAGGCTCTGGTCGAGGGCGATGAAGTAGAAGCTCGCCCCGATCCAGGCGATGCCGGTGATGACATGCAGCCAGCGCAGCAGCAGGTTGGCCCATTCCATCAGATAGGCGGCATCGAACACCATCAGCTGCCCCGGTAGCTGGTGTAGCCGAAGGGCGAGACCAGCAGCGGCACGTGGTAATGCGCGTCATTCGCCAGGCCGAAGGAGAGCGTCACCTCATCGAGGAAGGGCGGCTCGGGCAGGGTCACGCCCTGGGCGCGGAAATAGGCGGCGACCTGATAGACGAGCTGGTAGCGGCCGGGCCTGTAGCTGGCTTCCGGCAGCAGCTCGCCGGGCGCGCGGCCATCGGCGGTGGTCACACCCTCGGCCAGCTTCACCCGCGCCTCGCCCTCGATCCGGTAGAGGGTGAAGGCCATCCCCGCACCGGGCCTGCCATGGGCGGTGTCCAGGACATGGGTGGAAAGACGGCTCATCGGCTCACCTCGTGTTGCGCTGCAAAAACTGCCCGGCGCCGCATCCCCTGGCAAGGATTCATGCGCCCACCAGCCGCATCGCGACCACCTCCCGCCGGCTGCGGATGATCATCCAGAGAAGATCCGGCTCCGCCTTGTCCCAGGCGATGGCCTGGCCCTCCGCCTCGATCGGCAGCGTCGCCACACGCTCCAGCCGCGAGCCCATGCGCGGCAGGCGCAGCGCATAGACCTCCTTGTGGTCATGCCCCGTGCACCAGAGCAGCGGGCCGGGATGGCCGGGCAATCCGGGCCCCCAGGAGGC
Source organism: Sediminicoccus sp. BL-A-41-H5 (assembly GCF_050632405.1). NCBI lineage: Bacteria > Pseudomonadati > Pseudomonadota > Alphaproteobacteria > Acetobacterales > Roseomonadaceae > Sediminicoccus > Sediminicoccus sp. BL-A-41-H5. The sequence continues at coordinate 1,365,398 of NZ_CP192601.1, forward strand.
GCCCGAGATGCTCATCGGCTCTGCCCGGCTCAGGATATCCGCCGGGAAGGACCAGCCGGCCATCTGCCGCATGTCGGGCGCGAGGCGCGTCAGATGCGTCCAATGCGTGTGCCCATAGGGGCGCTGGTTGCGGCCGAAGACGCGCGAGTAATTGGCCCAGACCGCCCAAGGCCCGCCGCCCTGCCACTCGAAGGTGGTGAGGCTGCCCGGCATGAGCCCGAAGGAATGATTGCCCTCATGCCGCAGCGTCGCCGCGTCGAAGATCTCGACGGAGGAGAGCATGGGCTCCTCCGGATAGTTGGAATGGGCCGCCAGCAGCCGCCCCTCATGCAGGGAGAGGGAGTTCATATGGATGATCGGCCCTTCGCGCGGGCTCTCGAAGCGCGCCACCTCGCGGAAGCCGGGCTTCGCGAATTTCACGATCAGCCGGTCATCCACGACATAGACATGCTCCCCATCGGCGCAGACGCCCTGGCGGGCGGCGGACGTGGTGAAGCGATGCACCGGCTCGAAGCGCGGCCCCTGCTGGGCGCGCGACAGGGCAGGTGCGGCGAGAAGCGGCGCGGCAAGCGCCAGGCGACGGGTCCACATGCGGCAAGCCTGACCGCCGCCCCGGCCGCGATCAAGGGGAGAGGCCGCCCCCCAGCATGCCAGCCCATAGAGGGCCGCGCTTGATCCCCCGGGCCCAGGGCCGTAATGCGCTCCCCCATGCCCGATACCGTCGCTCCCAACCTCGTCGCCGCCGTCAGCGAGGCGCGCCAATGGCAACGCCTGATGGAAATGGGGGAGCTTGGCGGCTTCCGTGACGCCGATGGGAACTGGGGCGTGAACCGCGCCTGCCTCACCGAGAATGACCGCAAATCCCGCCGCCTGCTGATCCGCTGGGCGGAGGAGGCGGGCCTCACCGCCAGCATTGATCAGCTCGGCAATCTCTTCCTGCGGCATGAGGGCACGGAGCCCACGCTCGCCCCCGTGCTGACCGGCTCCCACATGGACAGCCAGCCCGCCGGCGGCCGCTTCGACGGCATCTGGGGTGTGATCGCGGGGCTTGAGGCCGTGCAGGCCCTGCGCGAGGCGGGCGTTTCCACCAAGCGCCCCATCGAGGTGGTGGCCTGGACCAATGAGGAGGGCGGCCGCTACGCGCCGGGCTGCATGGGCAGCATGGCCTATGCCGGCTATCGCCCGCCCGAGACCTGGGATGCGGTGCTGGACAAGGAGGGCATCCCCTTCGGCCAGGCGCTCGCCGAGCATTTGAAGAGCGAGAGCGACATCCCCCGCCGCCCGCTCGGCGTGGTCGAAGGCACCGCCCCCTTCGCCTATGTCGAGGCGCATATCGAGCAGGGGCCGACGCTGGAGAGCCAGGATGCCGATATCGGCATCGTCACCGGCATCCAGGGCAGCCGCTGGTTCCTGGTGGAGATCACCGGCAAGTCCGACCATGCCGGCACCACGCCGGTGGGCCTGCGGAAGGATGCCGTGCAGGACATGGTGCGCGCCATCAACGCGCTGAACACCCTGATGCATGACCCGACGGACACGCTGCGCTTTACGGTCGCCTCCATCGAGGTGCTGCCCAATTCCTCCAACTCGGTCGCGCAGACCGTCCGCTTCACCATTGATCTCCGCCACCCGGACAACAGCATCCTCCAGCCGCGCGGCAATGCGATCGAGGGCGTGGTGCAATCCGCCATGCGCCATTGCACGGCGAAGGTGATCGAGCGCTTCCACGCCACACCCACGGTGTTCCACCCGATGGTGCCGGACGCGGTGGAGGCGGCCGCCCGCGCCCAGGGGCTGCGCGCCATCCGCCTGCCCTCGGGCGCCTTCCACGACGCGCAATTCATGCACCCGCTCTGCCCGACGGGCATGATCTTCGTGCCCTGCCGTGGCGGCGTCTCCCACCACCCCTCCGAATATTCCGAGCCCTCCGAGCTCGCGGCCGGCGCGCGCGTGCTGGCCCAGGTGCTGCTCGACCTGGCGAATGCCTGACCCATGCCCTTCCAGATCGGTGAAACCAACATGAGCGACCAGCTGTCCCTGCCGAAGGAGCGCATCCGCGCCCTGCTGCTGGAAAACATCTCCGAGACCGCCGTCGAGCTGCTCGGCCAGGAGGGCTACACGAATGTGGGCCGCGAGAAGAAGGCGCTGGAAGGCCAGGCGCTGGTGGATGCCGTGCGCGGCGTGCACATGCTGGGCATCCGCAGCCGCACCACCATCACGGAGGAGGTGCTGGCGAACGCCGACCGGCTGATGAGCATCGGCTGCTTCTGCATCGGCACCAACCAGGTGGACCTCGAAGCGGCGCGCCAGCGCGGCATCCCGGTCTTCAACGCGCCCTTCAGCAACACGCGCTCCGTCGCCGAACTCACTTTGGGTGAGATCGTCATGCTGCTGCGCGGCATCTTCCCGAAGTCCAACGCCGCCCATCGCGGCGAGTGGGACAAGTCGGCCGACGGATACCGTGAGGTGCGCGGCCGCACGCTGGGCATCGTGGGCTATGGCAATATCGGCAGCCAGCTCTCGGTGCTGGCCGAGGCCTTCGGCATGCGCGTCATCTACTTCGACACGGCGGCCAAGCTGCCGCATGGCAACGCCAGCCGCTGCGCCACGCTGGATGAGCTGCTGCACTGGTCCGACATCGTCACACTTCACCTGCCCGAGACGCCGGCGACGATGAACATGCTGGGCGCCGAGCAGATCGCTAAGATGAAGGCCGGCGCCTATCTCATCAACAATGCCCGCGGCACGCTGGTGGATGTGGAGGCGCTGGCCGCCGCCCTCCGCTCCGGCCATCTCGCGGGGGCCGCGCTCGACGTCTTCCCCGAGGAGCCCAAGCGCAATGGCGATCCCTTCGTCTCGCCGCTGCAGGGGATCGAGAATGTGATCCTCTCGCCGCATATCGGCGGCAGCACGGAGGAGGCGCAGTCGCGCATCGGCGAGGAGGTGGCGCGCAAGCTCGCCGACTATTCCGACACGGGCAGCACCGAGGGTGCGGTGAACTTCCCGCAGGTGGCGCTGCCCGCGCGGCCCACCGGCACGCGCTTCATGCATGTGCACCGCAACGCGCCGGGCGTGCTGGGCAATGTGAACCAGGTCTTCGCCAAGCGCGGCGTGAACATCGCGGGCCAGTACCTCCAGACGGATGGCGAGATCGGCTATGTCGTCGTGGATGCCGGGGCCACGCGGGACAGCGACGCGATCCTGGCCGAGCTGCGCGCCCTGCCCCACACCATCCGCGCGCGGCTGCTCTACGAGCGGGAGTGACGCGCCGCCTCACGGCATGGCGAGCCGGACGCAGCGCGGGATATGGGCGCGGCCGGTCGCGGCGGCGAAGAGCCTGGTGTAGGTCCGGCCCATCCGGCGCCACCAGCGGCGGAAACGGTTGGGGTCCGGATCTTCGAATTCGCGTTGGAAGAGGCCCACCAGGGTTTTGGACAAATCCGGATCGGGCAGCAGCCAGGGCGGCCCAGGCAGGGCTTCGAGAAGCTGCAATCGTCGCGCCAGCACAATGATGCGCAATCCGACGAGTTTCGCGGCGCGTCTGGCCCCCGGAAGATCACGCGGCGGAGCTGCTGGAGGGGATGGCGCGGCCCGAGGTCGTGCAGGGCTTCCAGAAGATGCTCCCAGAGCCCGCCATGGCACAGCCGCCGGAAATGGCGCGAGACGGTGCCGGGCGGGCCGTAGCGTTCGGGCAATTCCCGCCAAGGGGCGTCGGTGGAGAGCAGGAAGAGGATGGCGTTCATCCGCTCGCGCAGGTCCGTGACCTTGCGGCCAGAGGGGTTGGTCTTCTGCGCGAGGACATAGGGGCGCAGCGCATCCCATTGGCGGTCGGTGAGGGCGGTGAAGGGGACGCGCTGTCTCATCCAAGGAATATAGTCCTTAATTCCCGCAAAATGCAAGGATTTACGTCCGTCCGCGCGCGCCGTGCCCCGCTTCGGCCGCAGGCTCGCCGCCGCTATGCTGGGCCATGACCGCGCTCACCCTCCGCCGCGCCACCGAGGCCGACCTCCCCTTCGTCATGGCGACGGAGCGGCGCGAGGGCTATGACGCGCTGGTCGGCCGCTGGGACGAGGCCCGGCACCGGGCGGCGCTGCGCGATGGCCGGCACGCCCATCTCCTCGGCCAGGCCGGGGCGGAGCCGATCGGCTTCGCCATCCTGCGCGACTGGGCCTCGGAGGAGCGCGTCACGCTCATCAAGCGCATCGCGGTGGCGGCGCCAGGCCAGGGCTGGGGCCGCCTCCTGCTCTCGCACGTGGTCGAGGCCGCCTTCCGGGAGACGCCGGCGCACCGGCTCTGGCTCGGCGTCTTTCCCGAGAATCTCCGCGCCCGCCGCGCCTATGAAGCGGTCGGTTTCGTGGCGGAGGGCGTCGCGCGGGGCAGCGCCTTCTTCGGCGGGCTGCACCGCGATGAGCTCATCATGGCGATCCTCCGGCCGGACTGGGAAAAAGCCCGGGGCGTGCATCCCGGCGCCTGATATGGTCTGATCTTCGACGGAAACGCGCCCCCACGGCCAAGGAACCCCAGATGCCCGAGACGCCGCACCGCCGGGACGTCATGCGCCTCGGCCTCGCCGCCGCCCTGCCCGCCGGCGCCGCCCTGGCCCAGGCGCCCGACCCCGGGACGCTCTACGTGAACGGCACCATCCTCACCATGGAGGGCGACGCCCCCGCCACGGTCGCGGCCGTGGCGGTGCGGGATGGGCGCATCCTCTTCGCCGGCCCGCGCGCGGCGGCCGAGGCCGCCCTGCCCGGCGCCCGCCTGGTGGACCTTCAGGGCCGCACCATGCTGCCCGGCTTCATTGATAGCTGGGGGCACTTCCTGCTCTTCGCGCAGCAGACGCTGGGCGTGAACCTCGCCTATTTCGCCGATGACCCGCCCCGCACCAAGGCCGATGTGATCCGCCTGCTGCGCGCGACACCGGCCTTCAACGGCTGGATCACCGGCTATGGCTATTCCGAGGCGCTGCTCTCGGACGGCCCGCCGACACTCGCCGATCTCGACGCCGCCTTCCCCGACACGCCGGTGCTGATCGGCACGCTCTCCACCCTCACCGGCAAGGCGAACAGCGCGGGCCTCGCGCGCCTCGGCATCACGGCCGCCACACCCGCCGCCCAGCCCGGCATGATCGTGAAGGACCCCGCGACCGGCCGCCTCACCGGCGACCTGCTCTTCACCCCCTATCTCCAGGCCCGCGCCGCCGCACTCGGCACCTACCCGGAGGCCCAGGCCTTCCAGACCTTCCGCGCTGCCGAGGCGCTGCTGGCCCGCCAGGGCTACACCACCGTGCAGAGCTACCAGCTGGTGCCGGCCGACATGGCGACGCTCACGGCCGCCTTCGCGCAGGGCGTGCTCTCGCTCGACGTGATGGGCCTGCCCGCGATCTCGGATGCCGCCTCAGGGCAGATGGTGCAGCTGAATGACTGGCGCTGGGGCCGCTACAGCCATGGCGACCGCGGCCTGAAGGTGCCGGGCTACCAGGTCGTCACCGATGCCGCGCCGCAGCTGCGCCTGGCCGCCTTCACCGAGCCCTATGCCGATACACGGGGCTTCCCCGATGGCTGGAAGGGCGCGCTGCTGCCGCGCGAGATGGTCGAGCAATGGGTGACCTACGCCTATGCGAACGACATCCAGCTCTTCGCCTACAGCAATGGGGATGCGGGGATCGACCTCAGCCTCTCCGCCATCGAGAAGGCCATCGCCGCCACGGGCAAGACGGGCGACCGGCGCAGCGTCATCGCCCATTCCTATTTCGCCCGGCCCGATCAACTGGCGCGCTACCGGCAGTTCGAGATCGGCGCCTCGATGATGCCGGCGCATCTCAGCATCTATGGCGACCAGCAGTCGGGCCTGCTCGGCCCCGCCCGCGCCAACAAGGAGGCGCCGATGGCGACGGCGCTTTCGCTGGGCGTGCGCACGACGCTGCATTGCGACTACCCCTCGGCCTCGCCCAACGTCATGGCCACGATCTGGTCCGCCGTGACGCGCACCACGCTGACCGGCCGCGTGATGGGCCCGGAGGAGCGCCTCACCCCCTATGCCGCGCTGCAGGGCTTCACCAGCAAGGCGGCCTATAACTACCGGGAGGAGGGGCTGAAGGGCACGATCACCGCCGGCAAGCTGGCCGACCTCGTGATCCTGGACCGCAACCCGCTGACGGTGGCCCCCGACGCCATCAAGGACATCCGCGTGGTGGAGACGATCAAGCGCGGCCGGACGCTCCACCGCCAAAGCTGAGGCGGGGCGCCCCGCGGGGAGGAAATCCCTGATTATCCGGGGCTCAGGCGGGCGATGGCTGGGGGACCTGGATTCGAACCAAGACTGTCCGAGTCAGAGTCGGAAGTTCTACCGTTAAACTATCCCCCAAGCGGCCTTCGCTCGGCTGGCGGGCGTCCTACCACCGCAATTCGCACTTGCCAAGCGCACATAGCGCTTGCGATGACAGCCCTGCTTCACGATCATGACAGCACCGCCCCCCCGCAGGACCCGTCCCCCCCGATGAGTGCCCTCCTCCACCGCCACGGCCCATCCGGCCCGCCCCCCGCGCTTTTCGCGGCGCTGGACCTCGGCACCAACAACTGCCGGCTCCTCATCGGCGCCCCCACCCGCCAGGGCTTCCGTGTGGTGGACAGCTTCTCCCGCATCGTCCGCCTGGGCGAGGGCCTGGCCGGCACCGGCGCCCTCTCCGATGCCGCGATGGAGCGCACCATCTCGGCGCTGTCGGCCTGCGCCGAGCGCCTGCACCGCCGCCCCGTCCGCCGACTCGCCGCCGTGGCCACCGAAGCCTGCCGCCGCGCCGCCAATGGCCCGGCCTTCCTGGCCCGCGCGGCGCGAGAGACCGGCCTCAGCCCCCGCATCATCTCGCCGCGCGAAGAAGCAGAGCTCGCGATGGAGAGCTGCGCGCCCCTGCTGGAGCCGGGCGACCGCCGCGCCATCCTCTTCGACATCGGCGGCGGCAGCACCGAGATCGCCTGGATCAGGACCGGCCCGCGCCCCGAACTCATCGGCTACATCTCGATTCCCTGCGGCGTCGTGACCCTGGCCGAGCGCGAGGGCGGCGACTGCTTCTCGCCCCACGGATTCGCCTCCGTGGTGGAGGACATCCACGCCCGCCTCGCCGATTTCGACCGTCTGCACTGCATCGGGCAGGAGATCCGCGCGGGCGGCGTGCGGCTCATCGGCACCTCCGGCACCGTCACCACGCTGGCCGGCGTCGTCATGGCCCTGCCCAAGTACCGCCGCCAGCTGGTGGACGGCACGCGGCTGAACGCCGAGGCCGCGGACGCCGCGCTCGAGCAGCTCTTCGCCATGGGTCGCAAGGGCCTGGCCGCGCATCCCTGCGTCGGCCCCGAGCGCGCGGATTTCGTGCTGCCCGGCTGCGCCGTCTATGCCGCCATCCGCCAGCTCTGGCCGCTCGGCGAACTCACCGTGGCAGATCGCGGGTTGCGCGAGGGCATGCTGATGCGCCTGATGCGGGGCGACCGCATGCCGGGCCGATAGGAAGGGCCGCGGAACTGCTCTAAACCCCGCTCATGGCCAAACCGCCGCCCAAGCGGGGCGCCGCCCCGCGCGGCACCCACACCAACGTCAAGACCGCCCGCAGCCGCAGCAATGCGAGCCAGCGCTGGCTGCTGCGGCAGTTGAACGACCCCTATGTGAAGGCCGCCCAGGCCCAGGGCTGGCGCTCCCGCGCCGCCTTCAAGCTCATCGAGCTGGATGAGCGCTTCAAGCTGCTCAAGCCCGGCACCCGCGTCGTGGATCTCGGCGCCGCGCCGGGCGGCTGGAGCCAGGTCGCTCTCCGCACGCTCGGCGAGCGCGGGCATGTCGTGGCGCTCGACCTCCTGCCCATGGACACGCTGGCCGGCGCCACCATCCTGCAGGGCGATTTCCAGGATGACGCGACCGAGGCCGCGGTGCGCGCGGCCCTCGGCGGCCCGGCCGACCTCGTGCTGTCCGACATGGCGCCCAACACCACCGGCCATGCGGCGACGGACCATCTGCGCATCATGGACCTCGCGGCCCTCGCGCTCGATTTCGCGGTGAAGGTGCTGGCCCCGGGCGGCGGCTTCGTCGCCAAGGTCTTCCAGGGCGGCAGCGAGAAGGCGATGCTGGAGACGCTGCGCCACCACTTCGCCCAGGTCCGCCACGCCAAGCCGCCCGCCAGCCGCAAGGACAGCAGCGAGCTCTATGTGGTGGCGACGGGCTTCAAGGGCTGACGCTGGCGCGGGGCAGCCCCGCGCGCGGGGGTGCCCCCCAACACCCCGAGGCATCCGCGCGCAAGGCGCGCGGCGCGCCCAAACCGCCCTTCCAGCACGCGCAAGCGCCGTGGCGCGAAGCCGAACGCGCGGAGCGCGCGCCCGGCGTTTGAGGGCACAAGGCCTCTGCGCCCGGCGCTTGAGGGCAATAACACTCCTTTACGCGCACGGCGCGCGCGCTTAAGGAAGCGCGCCAAGGTCGAGTGACCGCCCCCGAAAGGCCCCGCCATGGCAGCTTCCGATTTCGCCGAACCCATCCGCATCGCAGAGGCTTACGCTTTTGACGACGTGCTGATGCTCCCCGCCTATTCGACGGTGCTGCCCGGCCAGGTGGACACGCGCACGCGGCTCACGCGCGAGATCGCGCTGCACATCCCCCTCGTCGCCGCCGCCATGGACACTGTGACCGAAGCGCCCATGTCCATCGCCATGGCCCAGCGGGGCGGCATCGGCGTCATCCACAAGAACATGTCCGCCGCCGACCAGGCCGAGCAGATCCGCCAGGTGAAGCGCTTCGAAAGCGGCATGGTGGTGAACCCCGTCATGGTGAACCCCGAGCAGACGCTGGCCGATGTGATGGAGCTGAAGGCCCGCCACCGCATCTCGGGCTTCCCGGTGGTGGAGCCCGGCACGGGCCGCCTGGTCGGCATCATCACCAACCGCGACCTCCGCTTCGCGACCGACCCCAAGCAGCGCGTCTATGAGCTGATGACGCGCGAGAACCTGGTCACCGCGCCGCAGAACGTGACGGCCGAGCAGGCGCGCACCCTGCTGCACAAGCGCCGCCTGGAAAAGCTGCTGGTGGTGGATGATGCGGGCCGCTGCGTCGGCCTCATCACGGTCAAGGACATGGACAAGTCCGAGGCGCATCCCAATGCGGTGAAGGATGGCATGGGGCGCCTGCGCGCCGCCGCCGCAACCGGCGTGGGCGATGACGGGCTGCGCCGCGCCGAAGCGCTCGTCGCGGCCGAGGCCGATGTCATCGTGGTGGACACGGCGCATGGCCATTCCGGCGGCGTGCTGGCCGCGATCGAGCGCATCAAGCGCCTCTCCAACACGGTGCAGATCATCGCGGGCAATGTCGCCACCCCCGAGGGCGCGCTGGCGCTGATCGAAGCGGGTGCCGATGCGGTGAAGATCGGCATCGGCCCCGGCTCCATCTGCACGACCCGCATCGTGGCCGGCGTGGGCGTGCCGCAGCTCACCGCCGTGATGGAATGCACGGCCGCGGCGCGCGAGCGCGGCGTGCCCTGCATCGCCGATGGCGGCATCCGCAATTCGGGCGACATCGCCAAGGCGCTGGCCGGCGGCGCCGAATGCGTGATGATGGGCAGCATGTTCGCGGGCACGGATGAGGCGCCGGGCGAGGTGTTTCTCTACCAGGGCCGCTCCTACAAATCCTATCGCGGCATGGGCAGCCTCGGCGCCATGGCGCAGGGCAGCGCCGACCGCTACTTCCAGGCCGATGTGAATGACCAGCTGAAGCTGGTGCCTGAAGGCGTCGAAGGCCGCGTCGGCTACAAGGGCCCGGTCGGCCCCGTGATCCACCAGCTGGTCGGCGGGTTGCGCGCCGCCATGGGCTATACGGGCAGCGCCACCATCGCGGATCTCCAGAAGAACGCCCGCTTCCGCCGCATCACCAATGCCGGCCTGCGCGAGAGCCATGTGCATGACGTGGCGATCACCCGCGAAGCGCCGAATTACCGCTCCGATGGGTGAGAGCTGGGAACCGCCCGCCCGCCCGGAACGGGAGATCGAGGCGGTCATCTTCGACGCCTATGGCACTCTGCTCGACGTGCATTCCGCCGTCGCGCGCCATGCCACGCGGCTCGGCCCCCAGGCGGAGGCCTTCTCGGCCGAGTGGCGGGTGAAGCAGCTCGAATATTCCTGGGTCCGCAGCCTCACCGGCCCCGCGCATCACCAGGATTTCTGGACCTGCACGCAGGAGGCGCTGCGCTTCGTCTGCACACGCCATGGCGTGCGCGACCAGGCCCTGATCCAGGACCTGCTGGAGGCCTATCGCACGCTCGACGCCTATGCCGAGGTGCCCGCCATGCTCAAGGCGCTGCGCGCGAAGGGCACGCGCACCGCCATCCTCTCCAACGGCTCGCCGCTCATGCTGGCGGATGCGACCAAGGCGGCCGGCATCTCCACCCTGCTGGACATGCTGCTCTCGGTCGAGGCGGTCGGCATCTTCAAGCCCGACCCGCGCGTCTATGCGCTGGCCGAACAGCGGCTCGGCCTGCCCACCGCCCGCATGGCATTCGTCTCGGCCAATCCCTGGGACACCCAGGCGGCGCTGGCCGCGGGCTTCCGCGCCATCCGCGTGAACCGCACGGGCGCGCCCGATGAATACGGGCTCGCGGCCGCGGGCGTGCCGAGCCTCGCGGACCTCACCACCCTGCCCGGCCTCATCCCGTGACGCCCGAGGGACGGCTCTCCGCCGCGATCGACCTGCTGCATGCGGTGATGGACCAGCCGCGCCGCCCGGCGGACGCCATCAGCGCCGATTTCTTCCGCGGGCGGCGCTATATCGGCGGCGGCGACCGCCGCGCCGTCTCCGATCTCGCCTGGGGCGTGCTGCGGCAGCGGCTGCGCCTGGAATGGTGGATCGGGCAGACCGGCGCGCGCGTGACACCGCGCCTGCTGGCCCTCGCCTTCCTGCTGCTGGCCGAGAAGCGCAAGCCGAACGAGGCGGCGCGCCTGTTCGACGGCGGCCGCTACAGCGCGGGCCCGCTGGATGCCGGCGAAATGGGGGTCGCCGAACAACTGGTCGGCAAGCCGCTCATGGGCAAGGACATGCCCGACGGCCCGCGCCTGAACCTCCCCGAATGGGCCCTGCCCGGCCTCGCCGCCCGCTTCGGCGCGACGCTGGAGGAAGAGGCCCGCGCCATGGAGGGGACCGCGCCGCTCGACCTGCGCGTGAACCTGCTGAAGACCACGCGCGAGGCCGCGCAGGCCGCACTCCGCGCCGAGGGCCTGATCTCCGAGACCACGCCCCATTCCCCCTGGGGCCTGCGCCTGCCGCACCGCACCCCCATCACCGGTTCCGCCGCCTACAAGGCCGGGCTGATCGAGGTGCAGGACGAGGGCAGCCAGCTCATCGCCGCGCTGGTGGCCGCGCGGCCCGGCATGCGCGTCGTGGATTACTGCGCGGGCGCGGCGGGCAAGACGCTCGCCATGGCCGCGACCATGGCCAATCAGGGCCGTGTGACGGCCTGCGATGTCTCGGCCCCCCGCCTCGAAGGGGCCGCGAAACGCCTGCGCCGCGCGGGCGTCCACAATGCCGAGACGCATCTGCTGGAAGCCGGCGACCGCTGGGTGAAGCGCCGCGCCGGGAGTTTCGACCGCGTCCTGGTGGACGCGCCCTGCACCGGCACCGGCACCTGGCGCCGCAACCCCGATGCCCGCAGCCGCACGGGGCCCGAGGACCTCGCGGAGCTGCTCGCCAAGCAAGATGAAATTCTTGCAACTTCGGCCCATCTCGTGAAACCTGGGGGTAGGCTTGTCTACGCGACATGCTCACTGCTGCCCGAGGAGGACGAAGTGCAGGTTGAGGCTTTCCTGGCCAGGCATCCGGGCTTTCGCCCCGTGCCGCTGGCCACCGCCTGGGTCGAGGCGGGTTTGCCGGGCGCGCCGCCCACCGGAGCGCAGCACATGCTGCTCTCCCCGGCCGCGCATGGCACGGATGGCTTCTTCTGCGCGGTCCTGGAGAAGGCGGCGTGAGCGCCCGGCCCTAGGCCCGTGGTCACGATCCGCCGCGCGAGGCCGGGGGATGCCGATGCCATGGCGCGCGTCCACCTCGCCGCCTGGCGCAGCACCTATGCCGGCATCCTGCCCGAGGGCTACCTGACCTCCCTCTCCGCCGAGCGCGAAAGCCTCGACTATGAGCGCGGCATCCTGCAGCGCCGCGGCGGCCATGCCGGCTTCGTCGCCATCGCCGATGGGCAGGAAGTTGCGGGCGGCGGCGTGGTCGGCTTCATCACCGGCGGCCTCTCCCGCCGCCCGGGGATTGCCGAGGGCGAGGTGGAGACGCTCTACCTGCTGGATGATTTCCGCGACCGCGGCGTGGGGCGGCGGCTGATGCGGGCCATGGCCTCGCATCTGGCCTCCCTCGGCGCCGAATCCGCCTTCGCCTGGGTGCTGGAGGAGAACCCCTCGCGCTGGTTCTACGCCCGGCTCGGCGCCAAGCTGGTGACGCGGGAAGCCTTCACCTTCGCCGGCCAGCGCACCACGCAGCTCGCCTATGCCTGGGAGCCGATCCACACCCTGCTGACGGCGACGGCCACCACCCGGCTGCCGCGCTGATCATGTGGCCCCGCCGCGCCCTGCCGCTGCTGGCGGCCCTCGCCCCGCGCGCCGCCCTGGCCGAGGGGCTTTCCGCCATCGAGGCGCGGGTCGGCGGAAGGCTCGGCGTCATGGCGCGCCAGGGTGGGCGCGTGCAGGCGCACCGCGCGGCTGAACGTTTCCCCATGGCCAGCACCTTCAAGGCGCTGCTCTCGGCCGCCGTGCTGGCGCGCGCGCCCGACATGTCCCGGCGCCTGGAGATCCCGCGCGAGCTGGTGCCCTGGTCGCCCGTCACGGAACGGCATGCGGGCGGCAGCCTGAGCCTGGATGAGCTCTGCGCCGCCATCATGACGATCAGCGACAACACGGCGGCGAACCTGCTGCTGGAGGTGGTGGGAGGGCCGGCCGGGCTCACATCCTGGCTGCGCGGCATCGGCGATGCGACGACGCGGCTCGACCGCACCGAGCCCATGCTGAACGAGGCCCGGCCCGGCGATCCGCGCGACACGACGACGCCGGGCGCGGTGGTGGAGACGCTCGCGCGCCTAGCGCTGGGCGATGTGCTGGCGTCGCCGGCCCGCGCGCGCTGGCTCGGCTGGCTCGAGGCCAACACCACGGGCGGCGCCCGTCTGCGCGCGGGGGTGCCGGCCAGCTGGCGCGTGGGCGACCGCACGGGGGGCGCCGCGCATGGGACGAGCAATGTGGTGGGCCTGCTCTGGCCGCCCGAGGGTGCGCCTTGGATCGTGGCCTGTTTCCTCACCGAGTCCACGGCATCGCCCGCCGCCCGTGACGCGGCGCTGGCCGATGTCGCAAGGCTGCTCGTCGCCCTGGAGGCTTGACGCGCGCCCCGCGCCATGCTGCCCAACGCCATGACCAGCACCCCCGCCCAGCACGACCGCATCCTCATCCTCGATTTCGGCAGCCAGGTGACGCAGCTCATCGCGCGCCGCCTGCGCGAGAGCGGGGTTTATTGCGAGATCTGGCCCTACAATGCCGCCCCGGAGGCGCGCATCCGCGCCTTCGCGCCGAAGGGCATCATCTTCTCCGGCGGCCCGGCCTCGGTCACCGAGGGCGAGAGCCCCCGCGCGCCGGACTACGCTTTCGCCTCCGGCCTGCCCATCCTCGGCATCTGCTACGGCCAGCAGACGCTGGCGCATCAGCTGGGCGGCACGGTCGAGGGCGGGCATGCGCGCGAATTCGGCCGCGCCGTCGTCACCGTCACGGGCGACTGCCCCCTCACCCAGGGCGTCTGGGCGAAGGGCGCGCGCGAGACGGTCTGGATGTCGCATGGCGACCGCATCACCGTGCTGCCCCCCGGCTTCCGCGTGGTGGCCGAGAGCGAGGGCGCGCCCTTCGCACTGATCGCCGATGACGCGCGCCGCTACTACGGCACCATGTTCCACCCCGAGGTGGTGCACACGCCGCATGGCGCGCAATTGCTGCGCAACTTCACCCATGGCGTCTGCGGCTGCACGGGCGACTGGACCATGGCCGGCTATCGCGCCGAGACCATCGCCAAGATCCGCGCCCAGGTGGGCACGGGCCGCGTGATCTGCGGGCTTTCGGGCGGCGTGGATTCCTCCGTCGCGGCCGTGCTGATCCATGAGGCGATCGGCGAGCAGCTCACCTGCATCTATGTGGATCACGGCCTGATGCGCGCCAATGAGAGCGAGCAGGTGGTGAAGACCTTCCGCGAGCGCTTCAACATCAAGCTCGTGCATCGCGACGCGAGCGAGCTCTTCCTCGGCCAGCTCTCCGGCGTCACCGACCCCGAGCAGAAGCGCAAGATCATCGGCCGCCTCTTCATCGAGGTCTTCGAGGAGGAGCAGAACAAGCTGGGCGGCGCCGATTTCCTGGCGCAGGGCACGCTCTACCCCGACGTGATCGAGAGCGTGAGCGCGACGGGTGGCCCCTCCGTCACCATCAAGTCCCACCACAATGTCGGCGGCCTGCCCGAGGGCATGCGGATGAAGCTGGTGGAACCGCTGCGCGAACTCTTCAAGGACGAGGTGCGCGCGCTGGGCCGCGAGCTGTCCATCCCCGAGGAGATCGTGGGCCGCCACCCCTTCCCCGGCCCGGGGCTTGCCATCCGCATCCCCGGCGAGGTGACGCGCGAAAAGGCGGACCTGCTGCGAAAGGTGGACACGATCTACCTGGAGGAGATCCGCAACGCCGGCCTCTATGACGCCATCTGGCAGGCCTTCGCCGTGCTGCTGCCCGTCCGCACCGTGGGCGTCATGGGCGATGGCCGCACCTATGACCAGGCCTGCGCGCTGCGTGCGGTGACGAGCACGGATGGGATGACGGCCGATGTCTATCCCTTCTCGATGGAGTTCCTGAGCCGCGTCTCCAACCGCATCGTGAACGAGGTGCGGGGGATCAACCGCGTGACCTACGACATCACCAGCAAGCCGCCGGGGACGATCGAGTGGGAGTGAGCACCCGCCTCGCCCGCCTCTACGGCGCGCTCGCCACGCTCCCCTTCCGCCTGCGCCGCAGCCAGATCGCGCCCCTCGCGCGCGTCTCGCACGGCAAGTGGATCCCCTAACTGCCGGAGACCTTCAGCAAGCCGGGCCTCGGCGTGCTCGGGATCGGCGCGCGCAACGTCACCGGCATCACCTGCGCGGCCATTTCGCCCAGGCGCACCACACCGGCTTCGACTTCTGCGCGGGCGAGAACGTGGATGTGGTGGGCGACGCGCGCTACCCGGCCCCGCGCTGAGGGGGCCCCGCGGAACCTTGCCTTGCCCGCAATGCCCCCCCCCGACCTGGCCTCGGCGCGAAAAGGGGGCGGCCTGCGCGCCCCGGGACGTGGAGGAAGGCGCGGATGTGCAACTGGTGCACGCGGTCGGGAATCGCCGAGGCGCTGACCGCCGGGATCAAGCCGGGCGGCCGGCGCCGTCCTCGCCACCCAGGCCCCGGCCCAGGCCCAGACCACGCCACCGCGCGCGGAGGTGATCTTCCGCACCGGCCGCATCCTCGCCGGCGCTGCTCCCCTACGCCACCACCAAGGGCGCGGTCGCCAATTTCAGCGCGGGCCTGGCGCAGCTGCTCGGCGAGCGCGGCATCCGCGTGAACAGCGTGGCGCCGGGGCCGATCTGGACGCCGCTCATCCCCTCCACCATGCCGCCCGGGAAGGTCGAGGCCTTCGGCAAGGAGACGCCGTTGGGCCGCCCCGGCCAGCCCGCGGAACTGGCCGGCGCCTTCGTGCTGCTGGCCTCGGACGAGGCGAGCTACATCTCGGGCACATGCCTCGGGGTCACGGGCGGCGCGCCGATCCTTTGAGGCGCCGCCGCCCCCGCCATGCATCCAGCCGCCGCAGGATGGGCGTGACACTCAACCCGTGCAGCAGCACCGAGAGCAGCACGATCAGCCCGACCAGCGCCCAGAGCCGCCCGGCCTCCGCCGTCTCCATCCGGTTCAGCCCATAGGCCAGGTAGTAGAAGCTGCCGATGCCGCGGATGCCGAAGCAGGCCAGCACCGCCCGCTCCCCCGCCGGCGCGCCGAGGCCCAGCAGCGCGAGCCAGCCGGCCACCGGCCGCACCACCAGCAGCACCAGCAGCGCCATTGCCCAATCCGCCCAGGTGAGCGGCGCCAGCAGCCCGCCCGTCAGCGCCCCGCCGAGCAGCAGCAGGACCGCCGTCATCAGCAACCGCTCCACCTGGTCGGTCATGGCGTGCATGGCGTCGTGGAAATCATGCTGCCGGTGCGCGTGCCGGTAGGCGAGCGCGGTGACGAAGACGGCGAGGAAGCCGTAGCCCTGCGCCATCTCCGCCGCGCCATAGGAGAGGAAGGTGGCGGAGAGCGCGATCATCCCATCGCCCGTGCGCGCCAGCGCGCTCTCGGGCGGGACATGGAAGGTCACCCAGCCGAACCCCAAGCCCATCCCCCAGCCGACCAGCACGCCCGCGCCGATCTTCCACAGGACGGCCCAGGCCAGCCACTCGCCGAACCAGGCGCCCCCCGTGCCCGCCACCGCCCCCAGCGCGATGGCGAGGTGGATGAAGGGAAAGGCCAGCCCGTCATTCAGCCCCGCCTCGGAGGTGAGGCCGAAGCGCACCTCATCCTCGGGGCCCGAGCGCGGCGGCCCCACCTGCACATCGCCCGCCAGCACCGGATCGGTCGGCGCCAGCGCACCGCCCAGCAGCACCGCCAGCGCCAGGGGCAGGCCGAGCCCCCAGACGCCGAGGGCCGCGATCGCGAGGATGGTGAGCGGCATGGCGAGGCCCAGCAGCCGCCAGGTCACCGCCCAGCGGCGCCAATGGAAGGGGCGATCAATCTTCAGCCCCGCGCCCATCAGCGCGATGATGACGACGATCTCGGTCAGGTGCTCCACCAGCCGGGGATGCGCCTGCGGCAGCGCCAGCGGCGTGCCGAAGGGCAGCAGGAAGAACAGCGCGCCCAGCCCGACGGAGAGGATGGGCATGGAGAGCGGCAGCCGCCGCACCAGCAGCGGCAGCCAGACGACGAGGGCGATGAGCAGGCCGGCGCCCGTCAGCGCCAGCAGGAAGGGCGAGGGCATGCCGGCTCAACGGCCCGGCCCCCGCCCGGTTGGCGCCTCAATGCGCGAGCTTCAGCGTCACCACGCCCGCGATGATCAGCACGACGCCCGCGAAGCGCAGGAGGGAGGTCGGGTCGCCGTAGAAGAGGACGCCCACCAGGAAGGTCCCCGCCGCGCCGATGCCGGTCCAGACCGCATAGGCGGTGCCCATCGGGATGGTGCGCTGCGCCAGCCAGAGCAGCAGGCCGCTGATCCCCATGAAGACGACGGCGATGACGATGCCCGTGACGCGCGTGGCCGGCACCTGCGCCATCTTCAGCCCGACCGGCCAGCCGATCTCGAAGAGGCCGGCGAGGACGAGATAGATCCAGCTCATGACAACATCTCCCTGGTCCGGGCGGCCGGGGAGCCACCCTTCGTGATCCGGGATTTGACATACACGCGTATTTTTATTATTGCAATACGTCTGTATGAAATAAGGAGCCGCCCCATGGGACGCCGCCCGAGCATCAACCGCGACGAGGTCCTGGCGCTGGCCGAACGCATCGTCGCCGAGCGCGGCGCCGCGGCACTCACCATCGAGGCCGTCGCCCACGCGGCCGGCATCAGCAAGGGCGGCGTGCAATCCTGCTTCGGCACGAAGGAGGCGATGATCGGCGCCATGCTCGACCGCTGGTTCCAGGATTACGCGGCCGGCGTCACCGCGGCTCTCGACGGGGCGCCGGGGGGTCTCGCCGCCCGCATGGCCGCCCATCTG
The DNA here is from genome assembly GCF_050632405.1 of Sediminicoccus sp. BL-A-41-H5. Lineage (NCBI taxonomy): Bacteria > Pseudomonadati > Pseudomonadota > Alphaproteobacteria > Acetobacterales > Roseomonadaceae > Sediminicoccus > Sediminicoccus sp. BL-A-41-H5. The sequence goes on from NZ_CP192601.1 coordinate 1,383,194, forward strand.
GCCCTCTCGCTCGACGCCACGGATGGCAGCCCGGCCCGGGGCGCCTCCCTCCTCGCCGCCCTCCTCCAGCACCCCGAGCAGCTGCACGCCGTCCGCGCCTGGTATGCCGAACGCTTCGCGGGACTGTTCGAGGCCGGCGAGGCCGGCCGCGCGCTGCGCCTCGCCCTGCTCGCGATCGAGGGCGCGGTGCTGCTGCGCCATTTCGGCCTGGCGCGCCTCCCCCCCGCCGAATGGGCCGTGCTGCGCGAGGACATCGCCACCCTGATCCGGGTTTGATGCCGGCCGCCTTCGGTGCCACACAGGCGGCATGATCACGATCCATGGCATCAAGAACTGCGACACCATGAAGAAGGCCCGCGCCTGGCTGGACGCGAAGGGCATCGCCCACGCCTTCCACGACTACAAGACGCAGGGCATCGCCCCCGAGACGCTGCGCGCCTGGGTGGCCGAGCATGGCTGGGAGGCGCTGCTGAACCGCGCCGGCACCACCTTCCGCAAGCTGCCCGAGGCCGAGAAGCAGGGCCTGGACGAGGCGCGCGCCGTGGCGCTGATGCTGGCGCAACCCGCGATGATCAAGCGCCCCGTGCTGGACCTCGGCCAGACGCGGCTGGTGGGCTTCAGCGCCGAGAGCTACGCCCGCGCGCTCGGCTGAGCCGGTTTCGCTTGGCGTGGCACGCCCGCGCGCGATAGGCTCGCCCAAAGCGGTCGAGGAAGGATCACACCATGCAGGACAACAGCGTCGCCGTCCGGAAGGAAGTCTCCGGCCGCGGCAAGTTCCTGGCCTTCGGCATCATCGGCCTGGCGCTGATCATCTCGATCTTCATCGAGAAGTTCGGCGCGCCCGAGAGCGCCCGGAACATCCCCTATATCCTGGCCGCCGCCGTGGTGCTCGCCATCGCCATCCCGCTCGCCTTCTACCGCCGGCCCATCCGGTAATTGCTTGACGCGGACCGCCCGCCCTTCAAGATGAATCCGCGTTCATCCTGAAGGAGAGCCCCCGTGTTGCTGCGCGCCGCCCTGCTGGCCACCGCCCTGCTCGCCGCCCCCATCCAGGCGGAGGCCCAGCGGACGCTCACCATCGGCATGGCCGGCATCCCCACGGGGATGGATCCGCATTACCACTCCTCCAACAACAACAACGCGCAGCTCCGGCAGATCTTCAACCCGCTGCTCGACCTCGACACGCAAAGCCGCATCTTCCCCGTGCTGGCCGAGAGCTGGCGCAACATCGACGACCTCACCTGGGAATTCCGCCTGCGCGAGGGCGTGCGCTTCCATGACGGCACGCCGCTGGAGGCCGAGGACATCGCCTTCTCCTTCGCGCGCGTGCCGCAGGTGCCCAATTCGCCGGGCCCCTTCACCCCCATGGTCCGCACCATCGCGGAAGTCCGCATCATCGACCCGCGCACCATCCATGTGATCACGCGCGAGCCCGCCCCCTTCTTCGACCGCGACATCACCTCGATCATGATCCTCTCGCGCCGCATCCATGCGAACGCGACGCTGGGTGATTTCAACCAGGGCCGCGCGCTGATCGGCACCGGCGCCTATCGCCATGTCAGCTACGCCCAGGGCGAGCGCCACGAACTCACGCGCAACCCGGATTTCTGGGGCCCCCGCGTCCCCTGGGACCGCGTCATCACCCGCTACATGACCAATAACGGCGCGCGCGTGGCGGCCCTGCTGGCCGGGGATGTGGACCTGATCGACGCCGTCCCCGTGCAGGATGTCCAGCGCCTCTCGCAAGACCCGCGCCTGGCCGTCTTCACGGCGGACAGCATCACCACCTCCTACCTCATGCCCGACACGGTGCGGGACCAGGCGCCCTTCGTCACGGACAAGCAGGGCAACCCGCTGCCCCGCAACCCGCTGCGCGACCTGCGGGTGCGCCAGGCCATCTCGCTCGCCATCCCGCGCGAGGCGATCGTGAGCCGCCTCCTCGTCGGCCAGGGCCGCGCGGCCGAGCAATTCGCCGCCCCCGCCCTGCCCGACCGCGCGCAGGGCCTGCCGCCGATCCCGACCGACCTCGCCCGCGCCCGCGCGCTGCTGGCCGAAGCGGGCTTCGCGGATGGCTTCCGCATGACCATCCATGGCCCCAACGGCTTCATCCCGTCGGATGCCGACATCCTCCAGGCCATCGCCCAGGGGCTGACGCGCATCGGCATCGAGACGCGCGTGGAAGTCCTGCCGCCCGCCAATTTCTTCACCCGCGCGACGGCCCGCGAATTCGGCATGTTCATGACGACCTTCACGACCTCGACGGCGGCCAACATGCTCCGCCAGGTGGTGGCGACGCGCGATCCCGTGACCGGCTTCGGCCCCTTCAACCGCCAGCACTATTCCAACCCGGCGGTGGACGCGCCGCTGTCGGAGGCGCTGCGCACCATGAACCCGGAGCGCCGCAATGCGCTCACCGCGCAGGCGATGCGCGCGGCGACGGATGATCTCGGTGTCATTCCCGTGCATTATCTCCGGGTGAGCTGGGCAGCGCAGCGGGCGCGGGTGCGTTACGATGCGAGCCCCATCTGGTACACCAACGCTTTGCTGGCCTCGCCCGCGGAGTGATCGAGCCGAGGTAGAACGCATGCCCGACAAGTCCATCCGCAACCGGCTGGCGGATGCCGTGGAGCGCGGCTTCGACGAGCAGGTGCGCTTCCTGGCCGACATCGTCCGCCACCCCTCGCTGCGCGGGCGCGAAGCGCCGCTGCAGGACCACATGGCCCGCTGGTTCAACGCCCGCGGCTATACGGTGGACCGCTTCTCGCTCGCCGATGTGCCGCTGGCCGAGCACCCCAAGGCCAGCCCCATGGTGGATGTGGACCCTGCCGGCTCCTTCCAGGTGGTGGCCTCCAGGCGCTGCGCCGCACCCACCGGGCGCAGCCTCATCATCCAGGGCCATATCGACGTGGTGCCCGAGGGCCCGGCCGAGATGTGGAGCTACCCGCCCTATGGCGGCACGGTGAAGGATGGCTGGCTCTACGGCCGTGGCGCGAACGACATGAAGGCCGGCGTCTCGGCCATGTGCTTCGCCATGGAGGCGCTGCGCGGCGCGGGCTTCGCGCCCGCCGCCGATGTCCATCTCCAGACCGTCACGGAAGAGGAAAGCACTGGCAATGGCGCGCTGGCCACGCTGCTGCGTGGCTACCGCGCCGAGGCCTGCCTGATCCCCGAGCCCACCGGCGGCACCATCACCCGCGCGCATACCGGCACGATGTGGTTCCGCCTCAAGGTGCGCGGCGTGCCCGTGCATGTCGCGGTCGCCCAGTCCGGCAGCAATGCCATCATGAGCGCCTATCACCTGATCCAGGCGCTGCAGGAGCACACCCGCCAACTGAACGAGGTGGCGAAGACCCACCCCTGGTATGCCCAGGTGCAGGACCCCATCAAGTTCAACCCGGGGATGATCAGGGGCGGCGACTGGGCGAGTTCCACGCCGGCCTGGTGCGAGGTGGATTGCCGCATCGGCCTGCTGCCCCGCCAGGATGTGGCGGAGTGCCAGCGCGGCGTGGAGCGGGCCGTGGCGGCGGCCGCGCGGACCGACAACTTCCTCTCCAACAACCCGCCCGAGGTGCAGTGGCACGGCTTCCTGGCCGATGGCTTCGTGCTGGAGCCGGGCAGCGAGGCGGAGGCCATCCTCTCCGAGGCGCATCGCTGCGCCTTCGGGACCGAGATGGGCGCGCGCATCACCACCGCGGTGAACGACACGCGCTTCTACGGCTTGTATTTCGACATGCCGGCGCTCTGCTACGGCCCGAAGGGCGAGAACAACCACGGCTTCGACGAGCGGACCAACCTGGAGCAGTTGAAGACCACCACGCTCGCCATGGCGTGCTTCATCGCGGACTGGTGCGGATTGCAGCCGATCGAGTAGCGAGAGGGCTTTGCCCTCTCGCGCTCATCCACCAAGAAACTGAGTTTCTTGGATCTTCCGACTGATGAGGGTGCAGAGGACCATTCCTCTGCCAGGGGTCCGGCAGATAGGTCTCGACCTTGCCGTCGACCCGCATGCCCAAGATCGCAGGGAGGGCGGGGACGCAGACCGCCTGGTTTGCTGGTGATGGCGCGACGCAGATCCGTGCACCTCCCGTTCAGCGAGGATGGCGTCCAAACCGAGGGGTGGCGACCGGAGTCAACTGAATGGTGCTTGTGCAATGAGCCTGACTGCCATGGCATTTAACGAGGAGGTCAGTCGATTGGATTTGCATCCAGGAAGAGGGCTTGCGACAGAGCCTCGAAGAACCGCTGGAAAGGCGCTGGGTCTGATAGTTCGTGCTGATTTAACTGACCGGAAGCGCGGACCTGTATTCGTGTCTGACCCAAGGGTCTAATCGAGACCGTCAGCCGCACAAGTTGTGCGCCATAACGAGTTGCGCTTACCGTGCCCAGCACATTGTCTGCCCGGTCGATGACAAATCCGAGGTCCTGCAGACTGGAGATCACACCTCGAAATACGGCTTGCTGGTCTGCCGTGTCGAAAACCCGTGTGGAAATCGCCCGCTGTGCTGCTTGGCTATTGCTTGTGGCGAGGATCTGCTGGCGGCTATCCATTTGACAGGCCGCCAAGGAGATCATGAGCAAGAGGGGGATCGCGCGCACCATGATTCAGATCTCGTTCGCCGTCAAAAAAAGCGACTGGGACATGCGTTCGAAAAAGTCACGGTAGAGCTGCGGATCGTCGAGCACTTCGCCCATGGCCAGCATCGCGCCAGGACGAGGAACAACGCGCTGAAATGTTGCGCGTGCCACGGTGGCGTCACGGCCAGGCAACCGGCGAACGGATATCTGCACACGAATCCGAGCACCAGTGAGCTTCAACGCGGTTACGAGTCCAGCCTCCGCCTGTGTCTCTTCGATTGTAAACCCGGAGTCCTGCAAAGCCCCTACAGCGGCCTGGAGCACTTGAGCTGAATTAGCGGTTTCAAAGCGACGAGTTTCGCGAGCACGCGCTACGTTCACGGGCTCTCCGCGCGCGATCGCAGCCCCCTGCTGCTCCGGTGTAGGAGCACAGCCGGGGCCGATTGTGGCGAGTGCTGCAAGCAAAAGAGACACCCTCCTTTGCATCCTTAGAAACTACTCGATCGATAGGTGAAGTCCCGAACACGGCTTGCCTCATCGAACCGGATAATGACCGTGAGCGTCCGTTGCGTGGTGCTCGCCGCCGCATTTGACGACCCGACACCCGCGATGAGCAGAGTGCCATAGGCACTCGTCGCCGCTGCCACCCGCTCGGTGGAAATCCTGTCGTACACCCAGGTCTCGCGGCGACGCTCATCCGTGGTTACGATATTTGGAGAGCCCAGCGCGGCGGCGACTTCGGCGCCGCTCATTCCTTGACGTATCTCTCTCTGCACCGTTCCCAACGTGAGGCGCTGGTCCGGCACCTGCGCCGCAGGTGGTGGCGGAGCAACGCATCCCGTCAGTAGAACAAGGCCGGCAAGGGCCATCGGCTTGATCATCTTGCGCTTCCTTGCGTTTGAGATGCTGCGGGCGCCGCCGTCGGGTTGCCGCTGCGTGTGGGCGCTCTCTCTGCAACAGGCCTAACCGCCTCTGGCACCTGATCCGCTTCCGCCACCTGCGCGAGTTGGCGATGCATCATATCCCCCAGGGGCGTGAAGAAGTTCTGCGAGTAGAACTCTGGGCTGTCGACCTGGGCTTCCTGACCAAGGCCCAGCAGGGTTGCATTGGCACGAACAACGGTCTGGCCTGGAGGGCGCGGCTGCACAACCACTGCCAGTCGTAGGCCAGCCTGGCGCGTCGCTGAAACGGTTCCGGTCGCAGCGTCAGCGCGGGTGATCCGATAGCCAAGGTCATGCAGTGTCGCGATCACGCCACGCATCACGTCGTCGGGGTCACCAGTTACGGTTCGCGTCTGCATGAAGCGAAGTTCCGTCGCGGGCTTCCGGCTTTCCACGAACTCAACCTGGCGCTCTTGGGCACACCCTGCCACTGACAGCGCAGAGGCCAAGACCAAGACTGTGCGACGTTCCATCATGCACTCCTCGCCAAGCCCGAGCGGACCGCCTCGAAGAAGCCCTGAGAAAACTCCTGGGATGTCAGAAGCTCAACGCGCGATGTCCCTTGATTCGTCGTGATGATGCGCTCGAAGGAGACGCGGACATCAGTGGCACGCGGCCCCGCCGGCCGCGTCGTGATCGTTGCGCGGATCACCTGATCCGTATCCCAGATCGGGGTATATTGAACACCCAGGAGCGCCAATCCGATCGTCAAGGCGACCTGCCCGACGACTTGGCCTGTTTCCGTTGCATCGCGATCTTTGCTGCCAGCGAGAACACCGTAGCGCGGGGCGCTCTCTTCCACGGTGAATCCAAGGTCCTGCAGAACTTGGGTGACTTCCGAAAGCACCCGCTGCTCAGAAGCGTTTTCGATTCTTGTTGATTGGCGCGCACGGATTTCGGCGGCATCAGAACGAGGCGCTCCGATTTGGAGAGCCGCCCGATTGGCCCACTCAGGATCCTGGCAGCCGATCACGGGAAAGGCGAGCAACAGAACCAATGGCAAGCGTCTTGATACCATAAGCATTTAACCCGTGCCCCCCTTCCAGCCTGATGTGATGCACCCCACGATGTTGCGAAGATAATATTCTTCCTTCACATATGAAAGATGTGGCGGAAGCGTGCACTGACAGTTCCAGCGCGATGGCCTCTTCTCAGTTCATTCGGCGATGGGCCGCAGGGCCCGGCACGCGAGTGCGCCGATGCAGTTGGTCGGTTGGAGGGCAGCGGCGGCGCGCCTCGGCACCTCCCCCGATTCCATCCACAGCCCCGCCCTTCCTGTGGATTCGGGGGATGCTTTCCATCACGCCCGGATTCCGCTTCCCCCCACATCCTGTGGCTGCCATGACACACCCGGGCGGTGTTCGTGATGGACGCCGCCCCCGCGACAGGATATGAACGAACCCAGAACATCGGCGGAGTTACAAGACTTTCCCGCGGGGGAAGTTGGGCACCGCAACCACAGCATGTGGTGGCCGTTAACCCCGCGGTGTCTATATCTAGTTGCCGAGCGCCAGGGCTTCGGGCATACACCGGGGCCGGGGAATTGAGGGGGAAGTACCGTGTTCGATGCCGTTCAGCTTCAGGGCCACTTCCAGGTGCAGGTGGATCGCAGCCGCGACGCCCTGCTGACGGATTTCGGCCGCGCGACACTCGATGACCGCTACCTCCTGCCCGGCGAGTCCTACCAGGACCTCTTCGCCCGCGTGGCCTCGGCCTATGGCGATGACGCGGCCCATTCGCAGCGCCTCTACGACTACATCAGCAAGCTCTGGTTCATGCCGGCGACGCCGGTGCTGTCCAATGGCGGCACCACGCGCGGCCTGCCCATCTCCTGCTTCCTGAACGAGGCGAATGACAGCCTCGATTCCATCGTGGGCCTCTGGAACGAGAATGTCTGGCTCGCCTCCAAGGGCGGCGGCATCGGCTCCTACTGGGGCAATCTCCGCAGCCTGGGCGAGAAGGTCGGCCAGAACGGCAAGACCTCGGGCATCGTGCCCTTCATCCGCGTGATGGACAGCCTGACGCTCGCCATCTCCCAGGGCTCGCTGCGCCGCGGCTCGGCGGCCGTATACCTGCCCGTCTCCCACCCGGAGATCGAGGAATTCATCGAGATCCGCCGCCCGACCGGCGGCGACCCGAACCGCAAGGCGCTGAACCTGCACCACGGCATCCTGCTGTCGGACAAGTTCATGCGCGCCGTCGAAGCCGATGAGGCCTGGGCGCTGACCTCGCCCAAGGATGGCGCCATCGTGCGCACCATCTCGGCCCGCTCGCTCTGGATCCGCATGCTGACCGCCCGCATCGAAACGGGCGAGCCCTACTTCATCTACTCCGACCACGTGAACAACGCGCGGCCCGAGCACCACAAGCTCGCCGGCCTCGAGGTGAAGACCTCCAACCTCTGCTCCGAGATCACGCTGCCCACCGGCATCGACCAGCATGGCGAGCAGCGCACGGCCGTGTGCTGCCTCTCCTCGCTGAACCTCGAGACCTGGATGGAGTGGAAGGACGACCCGCTCTTCATCACCGATGTCATGCGCTTCCTGGACAATGTGCTCCAGAACTTCATCGACACCGCGCCGGACAGCATGGCCAAGGCCCGCTATTCCGCGATGCGCGAGCGCTCGGTCGGCCTCGGCGTCATGGGCTTCCACTCCTTCCTGCAAGGCATGGGCGTGCCCTTCGAGAGCGTGATCGCGAAGGTCTGGAACAAGAAGATGTTCCGCCACATCCGCACCCAGGCCGACAACGCCTCCCGCCTGTTGGCCGAGGAGCGCGGCCCCTGCCCGGATGCCGCGGAATACGGCTTCATGGAGCGCTTCTCGAACAAGATGGCGATCGCGCCCACCGCCTCCATTTCCATCATCTGCGGCGGCGCCTCGCCCGGCATCGAGCCGATCGCGGCCAACGTCTACAACCACAAGACGCTCTCCGGCTCCTACATCGTGCGCAACCCCTACCTGAAGAAGGTGCTGGAGCAGCACGGCCGCGATGACAGCGACACCTGGACGACCATCACGGTCAACAAAGGCTCCGTCCAGCACCTCGACTTCCTGACCGAGCAGGAAAAGGCCGTCTTCAAGACCGCCTTCGAGCTCGACCAGCGCTGGGTCGTGGAACACGCGGCCGACCGCACGCCCTTCATCTGCCAGGCGCAGTCGCTCAACCTCTTCCTGCCGGCCAATGTCCACAAGCGGGACCTGCACCAGATCCACATGATGGCGTGGAAGAAGGGCGTGAAGTCGCTCTACTACTGCCGCAGCCTCTCCATCCAGCGCGCCGACGCCGTCAGTGAAAAGGTGGTGGGCCAGAGCGATGTCATGACGCGCCATAAGGACGACGCGGTGCTGCCGCTGCAGGCGCCGGCACCGGCGAGCACCAATTATGAAGAGTGTTTGGCCTGCCAGTGAGCTGTCATGGGAGGGCTCTGCCCTCCCATACTCTCCCGGCAGGAAACTAGTTTCCTGCTCCTTCATTTATTCGATATTTTGTCGACTAAATTTTATTCTTGGCCCTTGCGAGTTTTCAGGCCGATCTAAATGCAACGAAGGTCCAGGAAACTGAGTTTCCTGGCGGGGTTTCAGGGGCGGAGCCCCTGATGAAGCATCAACATCTCAAATCCGGGGCAAAGCCATGGCTGACGGCATTTCCATTGACGAGCTTCCCGTGAAGTTCGACCTCCTGACCTCCAACCCGGTCTACAAGCCCTTCCGCTACCCCTGGGCCTATGAGGCCTGGTTGCAGCAGCAGCGCATCCATTGGCTGCCGGAGGAAGTGCCGCTCGCCGATGACGTGAAGGACTGGCAGAAGAACCTCACCCCCGGTGAGAAGAACCTGCTGACGCAGATCTTCCGCTTCTTCACCCAGGCGGATGTGGAAGTGAACAACTGTTACATGAAGCAGTACAGCCAGGTCTTCAAGCCGACCGAAGTGCTGATGATGATGTCCGCCTTCTCGAACACCGAGACGATCCACATCGCCGCCTACAGCCACCTGCTCGACACCATCGGCATGCCGGAGACCGAGTACACCGCCTTCCTCAAGTACAAGGAGATGAAGGACAAGTACGACTACATGCATGCCTTCTCGGTGGACAACAAGGTCGAGATCGCCAAGACGCTGGCCGCCTTCGGCGCCTTCACCGAGGGCCTGCAGCTCTTCGCCTCCTTCGCCATCCTCATGAACTTCCCGCGCTTCAACAAGATGAAGGGCATGGGCCAGGTCGTCAGCTGGTCCGTGCGGGATGAGACGCTGCACTGCCTCTCCGTCATCCGCCTCTTCCGCACCTTCGTGCAGGAAAACCCGGAGATCTGGACCGAGGAGCTGCGCCGCGACCTCTACCTCATCTGCGCCACCATCGTGGACCATGAGGACGCCTTCATCGACCTCGCCTTCGAGCTGGGCGGCGTCGAGGGCCTGACCGCGGATGACGTGAAGAAGTACATCCGCTTCATCGCCGACCGCCGCCTGCAGCAGCTGGGCCTCGAATCCCTCTACCACATCGAGAAGAACCCGCTGCCCTGGCTGGACGAGATGCTCAACGCCATCGAGCACACGAACTTCTTCGAGAACCGCGCGACGGAATACTCCAAGGCGTCCACCGAAGGCTCGTGGGAGGAGGCGTTTGCCGATGGCACCTTCACCTCGGCCCAGCCCGAGGGCGCCATCGAGCTCGACGCGCGGCACTGACCTGCCCCGCGCCGCGCAATATTGAAGACATGGCGGGGGGCGGCTAACTCCCCGCCATGCTGCGCATCATCCGTTTTTCGAGCATCCTCCTCCTGGCGCTGGTCGCCGGCATCTGGGCCTATGCCTGGGTGAGCAAATCGCCCGAGGAAAGCCTGGGCGAGGCCTTCGCCAACCGCCTCGCCGGCGTCTTCGGCCAGGAGGCGGTGGTGCCCACCGCGAGCGGCGGCGGCGGCATGCAGCTCCCCGCCGGCATGTCGCTCGGCGGCCCCTTCGAACTGGTGAACCAGGCCGGCCGCACCGTCACCGAGCGCGATTACGCCGGCCGCTGGCTGCTGGTCTATTTCGGCTTCACCTATTGCCCCGATGTCTGCCCGACCGAGCTCGGCACCATGGCCGCCGCCCTCGACGCGATGGGCCCCCAGGGCGAGCAGGTGACGCCGATTCTCATCACCATTGATCCGCAACGCGACACACCGGCCCAGCTGGCGGACTACGTCTCCCGCTTCCATCCGCGCCTGGAGGGCCTGACCGGCACGCCCGAGCAGATCGCCGCCGCCGCCCGCCGCTACCGCGTCTATTACGCCCGCGTGCAGCGTCCGGAGATGACGGACTACCTGATGGACCATTCCAGCTTCATCTATCTGGTCGGCCCCGACGCCAAGGTGCGCGCCCTTTTCCGCCCGGAAACCAGCCCCGAGGCCATCGCCGCCGCAGTCCAGGCGCAGCTGCGCGCACCCCGAAACCCCGGTTCGTGACTCTTGGCGAGCATCCCAAATCTAGCGCATAACCTTCCCAGGTTCGTGGTCGCCCGAGCGGCCACCAAAGGAGTTTTGCATGGCGGAAGATGATGACCGCACGGAAGGAATGGAGGAGGGCGCCCGGGCTGGCGCCGTCCCCCGCCAGGGGCGCCGCCTTTCCGACAAGATCCTCGTCGCCTTCCACCAGGCCTGCGACCAGGCCGATTTCGAGGTGGCCGAGCAGCTGCTGCGCGTGCTGGAAATGATGCTGACGCGCCGCCCCATCTCCCCCGACATCAACCGCCGCCGCAACATCGAGACACTGGTGGCCGCCCATGAGCGCCTCTGGCACCTCCGCCACCCGGAGGCGGATGGCGAGCAATAGAGGCGGCTTGTCATTCCGCCCGTGATGCGTCTCCAATGGCGCATGCTTGGGATTCGTGCCACGAATGAGACGCCGCCATGAGCGGCCCGACGCGCCTCGCCCTGGTCGAGGATGACCCGCTGCAACGGCGGATCGTCGGCGAATACCTCGCCCAGCACGGGCTGCGCCCGGCCACCTTCGCCTCCGGCGCCGAATTCAGGCGCGAACACGCGCAATCCCTGCCCGACCTCGCCCTCTTCGACGTCCATCTGGGCGAGGCGGAGGACGGCTTCGCCCTCGCCCGCTGGGCCCGCGCGCGATCCTCCCGCATGGGCATCATCATGCTGACCGCGGCCGGCGACACGGTGGACCGTGTGGTGGGCCTCGAATCCGGCGCCGATGACTACGTCACCAAGCCCTTCGAGCCGCGCGAGCTGCTGGCCCGCATCAAGGCCCTGCTGCGCCGCGCGGCGGAGGCGCCACCGCCCCCCGCCCTGCTGACCGAGATGCGCGTCGGCACCGCGCGCCTCAACCTGGAGCGCCGGGTGCTGATCCTGGCCGACGGCACGGAGGATGTGCTCTCCGCCAGCGAGTTCGACCTGCTGGCCCTGCTGGTGAGGCACCCCAACCGCCCGCTCACGCGCGAATGGCTGCTGGAGACGGCGGCGCATCGCGAGGCCGAGGTCTTCGACCGCGCGATCGACAACCGCATCATGCGCCTGCGCCGCAAGGTGGAGGCCGATCCCTCCAAGCCCGAGGCGATCCGCTCGGTGCGCGGCGTCGGCTACATCTTCGTACCACCCAAGGACTGAGCTGATGCGCTTCCAGGACAAGATCGTCCTCCTCACCGGCGCGGGCTCGGTCGGGCCCGGCTGGGGCAATGGCCGCGCCGCCGCCGTCGCCTTCGCGGCCGAGGGCGCCACGGTCATCGGCGTGGACCGGGACCCCGCCGCCATGGCCGAGACCGCCCAGCGCATCGCCGAGGCCCAAGGCCGCTTCGAGCCCGTCACCTGCGACGTGACGGACCACGCCGCCATCGCCGCCATGGTCGAGGGGGTCGCCGCCCGCCACGGGCGGATCGACGTGCTGGTGAACAATGTCGGCGGCTCGGCCCGCGGTGGGCCCGTCGAGATGAGCGAGGAGGTCTGGGATCTCCAGATCGACCTCAACCTGAAGAGCGTGTTCCTCACCTGCAAGCATGTGCTGCCGCGCATGGTGGGGGCCGGGGGCGGCGCGATCGTGAACCTCGCCTCCACCTCCGGCACGCGCTGGACCGGCGCGGCGCAGGTGGCCTATGCGGCCTCCAAGGCGGCGGTGATCCAGTTCTCCAAGGTCGTCGCCGTCGAATACGCGTCGCGCGGCGTCCGCGTGAACACGGTGGTCCCGGGCCAGATGCACACGCCCATGGTCGAGGCGCGACTCGCCGGCCAGCGCACCGGCGGTGATGTGGGGGCGCTGCTGGCCCAGCGCCTCAGGCGCATCCCATTGGGCTTCGCGGGGGATGGGCGGGACACGGCGGCCGCCGTGCTCTTCCTCGCCTCGGATGAGGCGCGCTTCATCACGGGGACCGAGATCGTGGTGGATGGCGGCATGTCCGCCCGCTGCGACTGAGGCGCGGGGCCGCGCGGCCGCCACACCGTCCGCCGCTGGAACCAGGCCACGGCCTGCGGCCCCGAAAGGGACGACGCCCGCTGGCGCCGCGCGATGATTCCTGACGGCGCGGCCATGTCGCTTGTCGGCGGACTTGCCGCCCCATGCTGGGAATCATCAGCAAGACACTGAAATATAATGCATTTTTCAGTGGCACGGCAGTTGCGCACCAGGCCCTGTCGGCCCTTTCGGCCGGCGCCGGGGCGCAAGCCCGCGCCCGGCTTCGCCCCTGGAGAGAACGCATGGAACTGAAACTCGCACACAGCTGGAAGGGCTGGCTGCCCGGCCTTCTGCTCGCCGGCGGCCTGGCCCTGGGGGCCGCACCCGGCGCCGAGGCCGCCACCATCCTCACCCTCGACAATGGGCCCGGCACCACCGTCTATCAGCAGACACTGAACAGCCCCTGCGTGATCGGCGACCCCTCCTGCAACAACCCGCCCGGCTTCGCGCAGACCACCATCCCCGCCGGCGCCGGCGGAGAGAACTACACGCTCGACTCGCCGACCTACACGGTGGGCCAGGTGCGCTCCATCGTGGGCGACCAGTTCCTGGTCGGCATTGACGTGAACACCACGACGCAGCCGCTGGCGACGGAGCGCCTGGTCAGCTTCACCGCCACCATCGGCGGCGTGGTCGCCTATGAGTATACGGGCAACCAGCAGCTCTTCGTGAACAACAACGGCAACGGCTTCTCGGATGCGCTGCTGCGCAGCTTCGACCTGACGGGCATCGCCGCCAACACGCCGATCTTCTTCACCGCCTCGGTGGCGAATGCGACGGATGGCCGCGAGGAATTCTTCCTGGTCCGTGGCGGTACGACGAGCGTGCCCGAGCCCGCCTCGCTCGCGCTCTTCGGCGCCGGCCTGCTGGGCCTCGGCCTGGCCCGCCGCGCCAGGGCGAAACGCCTGGCCTGACGCAGGGGGCTGAACGAGGGGGTGGCGGAGCACCCCCTCGCCTCTTTTCTCACCCCGCCAGCGCCGCCGCCACGCGGCGCGCGAAATCCGCCGGGTCACGCGGCGCATCGCCATCCTGCAGCCGCGCCAGGTCGAAGATCAGCCCCGCCTGCTCGGCCAGCGCCGCGTCATCCAGGCCGCCCTCGGCCAGCTTGGTGATCAGCGCGTGGCGCGGATTCACCTCCAGCACCGGCAGGCCGCCCGCGAAGCCGCGCCCCGCGCGCCGCAGCAGCCGCTGCATGGCGAGGTCCGGGCCGAATTCGCCGGCCGCCAGCACCGCGGCACTCTCCACCAGCCGGTCCGTCGCCCGCACCTCGGAGACATGCTCCGAGAGCGCGGTCTTCAGCCGCTCCAGCAGCGCCGAGACATCGGGCGCGGCCGCCTCGTCCTCGGCGGGGGCGAGCTTCGCCGCGCCCTGGGTGATGCTGCGGATCGGCTTGCCGTCGAACTCGGAGAGCCGCTCCGGCCAGAAGGCGTCGATCTGCTCGGAGAGCAGCAGCACCTCGAGCCCGCGCGCGCGATAACCCTCCAGCTGCGGCGACTTGGCCAGCGCGGCCGCATCGTCGCCCACCAGGATATGGATCGCCTCCTGCCCCTCCTTCATCCGCGCCACATACTCGGCGAGCGAGGTCCAGCCCTCCACCGCCGTCGAGCGGAAGCGCAGCAGCCCCGCCACATCCTTCTGGTGCTCGCCCGGCTCCCAGACGCCCTCCTTCAGGACGCTGCCGAAATTCTCCCAGAATTTCGCATAGCCCTCGGCGTCCTTCGCCTTGCTCTTCAGCTCGGACAGCACGCGGTTCGTGACGGCGCGGCGGATGCGCGCCAGCACCGGGGTCGCCTGCAGCATCTCGCGCGAGACGTTGAGCGGCAGGTCCTCCGTGTCCACCACGCCGTGGACGAAGCGCAGGAAGGGCGGCAGCAGCTCGGCCTCGTCGGTGATGAACATGCGGCGCACATGCAGCCGCACGCGGCTCACCCGCTCCTCCTCCACCGCCTGGAAGGGCTTCATGCCGGGGATGAAGAGCAGCGCCGAGAAATCCAGCGCGCCCTCCGCCCGCCAATGCAGCGTGGCCCAGGGGCTGTCGAACATGTGGCCGAGGTGGCGATAGAATTCGGTGTAGCTCTCCTCGCTCACCTCCGCCTTGGGCTTCTGCCAGAGCGCCGTGCCCTCATTGGCCGCCTCCTCCTTGCCCTCGTTCACGACGAGGATGGGGATGGCGATGTGGTCCGCCCATTTGCGGATGATGGCCTTGAGGCGGAAGGGCTCCAGGAACTCCTCCGCATCGGCCTTCATGTGCAGCACGATGTCGGTGCCGGCATCGGCGCGCTCGGCCGGCGCCAGCGTGTAGTCGCCCTTGCC
The DNA here is from genome assembly GCF_050632405.1 of Sediminicoccus sp. BL-A-41-H5. Lineage (NCBI taxonomy): Bacteria > Pseudomonadati > Pseudomonadota > Alphaproteobacteria > Acetobacterales > Roseomonadaceae > Sediminicoccus > Sediminicoccus sp. BL-A-41-H5. Next base: position 1,398,463 of record NZ_CP192601.1, read on the forward strand.
CTCGGAGGCCCAGAGCCAGGCCTCCTCCGTGCCGGCGCGGCGCGAGGTGACTTCCACGCGCTCGGCCACCATGAAGGCCGAGTAGAAGCCCACGCCGAACTGGCCGATCAGGCTCGGCTTCTCGCTGGCGGGCGCATCGGCCAGCGATTGCGCGAAGGCCCGCGTGCCCGAGCGCGCGATGGTGCCCAGGTGCTGCGCCAGCTCGGCCTTGCCCATGCCGATGCCGGCATCGCTGATCGTCAGCGTGCGCGCGGCCTTGTCCGGCGTGATGCGGAGCTTCGCTTCCGCCGGCAGGGCCAGCGCCTCATTGGTCAGCGCCTCGAAGCGGCGGCGATCCGTCGCATCCGCCGCATTGGCCACCAGTTCGCGCAGAAAGATCTCGCGCTCCGAGTAGAGCGCATGCACCACGAGGTCGAGCAGCCGCCCCACCTCCGCGCCGAATTCGTGCCGTTCCACCGTCTCGCTCATGCTGCCTCCAGTCTGAAAATCGGGCCGGGCGCGATATGCGCGGCGCGGCGCGCGCTTTCAACCACCCGCGCTTGCGCCTCCGCGCGCCCCCGGCAAAGCTGGCCCCGGCACAAGGGAGGGCAGGATGCGGATCGCCGCGGTCGAGTTCCTGGGCGTGAATGTCACGCCCAAGACCAATTGGTGCTTCCTGCTGCTCCGCACCACCTGCGGCCGCACCGGCACCGGCGAATGCACCCTCTCGGACCATGAGGCGCTGCTCGCCGCCGAGGCCGCGCGCCTGGCGCCCGGCCTGATCGGCGAGGACGCGCGGGCCCGCAACCGCCTGGCGCGGCTGCTGCCGCATGCGCCGGGCGGCCTCGTCACCCACAGCCTCGTCTCCGCGCTGGAGCAGGCGCTGTGGGATCTCGCGGGCCAGGAAGCGGGCCGCCCCATCCATGCCCTGCAGGGCGGCGCCTTGCGCGAGACCGTGCCGCTCTACGCCAACATCAACCGCGGCGCCGACCCGCGCACGCCCGAGGGCTTCGCCGCCGCGGCCCGGCGCGCCGTGGCCAGCGGCTTCCGCGCCGTGAAGCTCGCTCCCTTCGAGCCCATGGTCTGGGAGGACGCCGCCAACCCCGCCCAGCGCGCCGCCTATGCCGAAGGGCTCGCCCGCATCGCCGCCGTGCGCGACGCCGTGGGCCCTGGCGTGGATGTGATGGTGGACGCGCATTGGCGCTTCTCGCCGGGCGGCGCGGCGGGCCTCATCCGCGACCTCGCCCCCCTCGACCTCTTCTGGCTGGAATGCCCCGTCGCCGAGGCCAACCACGCCGAGATCCGCCGGCTGCGCGGCCTGGCCAACGCGCAGGGCATGCGCCTCGCCGGCGCCGAGACGCTCGCCGGCCTCGCCGCCTATCGCAGGATCATCGAGGCCGGCTGCTATGACGTGCTGATGCCCGACATCAAATATGCGGGCGGGCATGGCGAGATCACCCGCATCGCCGCCCTGGCCCAGACCGCCGGCATCGAGATCGCGCCCCACAACCCGACGGGGCCCATCTGCCACGGCCATTCCGTGCAGCTTTGCGCGACGCTCCCCAACCTGCTGCCGCTCGAAGTCCAGTTCGGCGAGACGGAGCGCTTCTTCACCATGACGCGGGGCGCGGACCAGCGCTTCTCGGATGGCTGCGCCCCCCTGCCCGCCACCCCCGGCCTCGGCCTCGCGCTCGACGAAGCCGCGGCGCGCGAAACCCCCTGGCAGCCCATGGCGCGGCCCTGGCTGGACCCACGCCTGGGCTGACCATTGCCGCCAAACCACGTTCAGCGGCACCATCACGCACCACAAGGAGAATCCCCATGCACCAGCCCGACCCCGATATCCGCCTCGCCGCGCTGGAAGCCGTGGTCTCCCGCCTGCTCGTCGCCGAAGCCCGCCAATCGCCCGACCCCGCCGGCATGCTCGACCAATTCGCCGCCCGCATGCGCCGCGAAGCCGAAAGCCACCCGATGCAAAGCGACGACCCGCGCGACAGGCTCGCACTGGCGGCGGCGCTGCTGCAGCTGGTCACGCTGGCGAAGGAAAAGCTGATTACCGAGTAAAACAGGCCTCCGGCGGCTGGGGCCGAAAGGCCCCAGACCCCCGCTATCTGGCGCGCGCCAAGAGCCTGCGGGCGCGCTCGACGACGGGCAGGTCGATCATCGCGCCCTCGAAGGCGACCGCGCCCTGGCCCGCGGCCAGCGCCGCCTCGAAGGCCGCGATCAACCGCCGCGCGCGATCCACCTCCGCCGGCGCCGGCCCATACTCCTCATTGATGATCGGCACCTGCGCCGGATGGATGCAGGACGCACAGCCAAACCCCAGGCGCCGCGACCGCCGCAAGGACTGCCGATACGCCTCCAGATCCGAGAAATCGGCAAAGGCGCCGATCGAGCCCATGGGCAGGATCCCCGCCCCCCGCGCCGCCGCCACGCACATCATCCCGAAGACGTAAAGCGAATCCGCGCCCGGCACCGCCTCCAGCTCGGTCGAGAGATCCTCACTCCCCACCCCCAGCCCCGCCATCCGCGGATCAGCCCCCGCGATCGCCACCAGGTTCGGCAAGGCCTGCGGCGTCTCCACCACGCCGATGAAGCGCGTATGGCCAAGGGGCAGGCCCAGCGCCGCCTCCCGCACCGCCACGACCTCGGAGAGCAGCTTCACATGCTCCGCGCCCATCACCTTGGGCAGCATGAGCACGGACACCTCCGGCATCACCGCCGCCGCGATGTCGGGCACGCTCATCTCCAAGGGCCGGTTGATCCGCACGCAGACCTCCGCCCCTGCCTGCCCCACCTGCTTCGCCGCCGCCGGCAGCGCGGCCCGCGCGGCCGCCTTGCCGTCTGGCGGGATGCTGTCCTCCAGGTCGAGGATGATCACATCGGCACCCCGCGTATGGGCGCGGGCCACGAATTTCTCCGCGCTCGCCGGCACGAAGAGCAGCGAACGCCAATTCGGTGCGGCCATCAGTTCAACCCCTCAAACGCCGCGCCGCTCTTCAGCATCGCGTCAATCGCGGCCTCGTCATGCCCCAGCTCGCGCAACACCTCGCGCGTGTTGCGGCCCAATTGCGGCGCGGGCAGCACCTCCTCCCGCATGCCGCCGCTGAAGCTGTTGGGCACCTTGGTGCGGCGGATGCGGCCCTCGGTCGGGTGCTCGTCGAAATGCCAGAAGCCGACCTCGGCCAGATGCGGGTCCTCCAGCAGGTCATCAATCTCGTTATAGGGCCCCGCCGGCACATCGGCCTTGGCGAAGATCTCCAGCCACTCCGCCGTCGTCTTCGTCGCCAGCGCCTCCACCTGAACGCGGAAGTAATCCGGCGCGTTCTGCGTGCGCGTCAGCGCCGTCCGGAAGCGCGGATCCTCCTTCAGCTCGGGCTTCCCGATGGCGTCGAAGAAGGCGAAGGCCTGGCGGTTGTTGTTGGGCCGGACGGTCAGGTAGCCATCCTTCGTCGGCAGCGGGCGGTAATCGGGCGAGAGCAGCCGCGCATCCCCGCTCGGCCCCTCCGGCGGATCGAAGGTGGCCGCCCCCAGATGCTCGCTCATCACGAAGCTCGCCATGTTCTCGAACATCGGCACCTCGATCGCCTCGCCCACCCCGGTCCTCTCGCGGCGATACAGCGCGAAGCCCACGGATTGCGCGGCGATCAGCCCCGTCGTGTGGTCGGTCATCACCATGGGCACGAAGCGCGGCTCGCCCGTCGCGCGGTGGAAGGTGCCCGCCACGCCCGAGAGCGACTGGATGATCGGATCATAGGCCGGGCGGTTGTAATAGCGCCCGCCCTTGCCGAAGGCGACGATGCCGCAATGGATCAGCCGCGGGTTCAGCGCATGCAGCGAGGCGAAGTCGAGCCCCGCACGCTCCAGCCCCTGCGGCCGCACATTGGTCACGAAGACATCGGCGCGCGCGAGCAGCGCCTTCATCGCCGCCAACCCCTCGGGCTGCTTGATGTCGAGCCCGATGCTGCGCTTGTTGCGGTTGAAGTTGATGAATTTCCCGCTCATCGCGGGCGTCCGGCTGCCGGCGGCGAGGAAGCGCAATATGTCGCCCCCCGGCGCCTCCACCTTGATCACATCGGCGCCCTGGTCCGCCAGGGTCCGTGTGGCGATCGGCCCCACCACCACGGTGGTGAGGTCCACCACCTTCACGCCATCCAGCGGCCCGCTCATGCGAAATCCAGCTCCAGCTCGGCACAGAGTTTCCCCTCGCCATCCGCGACCCAGGCGCGCATGCGGCCATCTTCCAGCGCGCCGCCCGCCAGCGTGATCCTGGCCCCCACATAGATCGGCCGCGTCAGCCGCGCGGTGTAGCCCTTCAGGCGATGGCCGGGCGTGTTCTCCACCGCCGCGTCCAGCAGCAAGCTGCATCGTCAGCCCGCCATTCTGCACCAGCGCCGGATAGCCCTCCGCCTCACGCGCGTAATCGGCATCGTAATGGATGCGATGCGCGTTCCAGGTGACGGCCGAATATCGGAATACCAGCGCGTTGGAGACCTGCGCCTCCCGGCTCCATGCGGCCCCCTCCGGCGCGGGCGTGCCGGGATTGACCGGCGAGGGCGTGCCCGGCGGCACCGCCTCGCGGTAGATCGCGTCGAACTCATCCACCGCGATCACCGCGCCATTCACCAGGTAGCTGTGCCGCATGGTCAGCACGCAGATGGTGCCCGTCCGCGCCTTCTTCGGCTCGATCGCCGCGACCTCCGCGCGCTTGGTGAGCGCGTCGCCCACGCGCAGCTGCCCCGGCAGCGTCACGCGCCGCCCCGCCCCCATGCGGCGCGGCAGCGGGATGGGCGGCAGCGTCACCCCAGGCTCCGGATGCCCATCCACGCCGATATCACCCTGCCGCGCGCTCTCCTGCGCAAACAGGGACACCCAATGCGGCGGCAGCAGCGCGCCGCGTGGATAGGCGTCCGGGTCCAGATCCAGCATGGCGGCGATGCGGCGCAGCATGCTGGGCGAGACGTCATCCTCGATGGTGCGCACCCGGCCCAGCCAGTCCTGGCGCACCTTCTCGATGGCGATCACGAAGTCCATGCAGTTCGGTCCTATTCGGCGACGAGGTTGAGGCGGCGGATCAGGGGCGCCCATTGGTCATGCGCGGCGCGGATGGTCCGCTGGAAATCGGCCGGCGTGTTCTGCGGCGCTGGATCGGCGCCCACGCGCTCATAGGCGCCGCGCACGCGCGGATCGCGCAGCGCGTCGTTCAGCGCTGCCGAGATGCGGGCGATCGCCTCCGGCGGCGTGCCCGTGCGCGCCGTCAGCCCGAAATAGGAGGAGCCGGTGAAGCCCGGCACCGTCTCGCCCATGGTCGGCACGCCGGGCCAGTTCTCCCGCCGCGTCGCGCTCGTCACCGCGATGGCGCGGATGCTGTTCTGCCCGCGCACCGTCTCGCCCTCGGGCAGCCCCAGGCAGCGCGCATGCACGCGGCCCGAGAGCAGATCCGTCATCGCCTGGGTGCTCTGCCGATAGGGCACATGCACCATGTCGAGCCCCAGCCGCGCGCCCAGATCCTCCATGATGAGATGCGTGATGGCGCCCACCCCGGCCGAGGCATAGGTGAAGCGCCCGGGATTGGCGCGAATCCAGGCGATCAGCGCCGGGAAGTCGGCGGCCGGGATGGAGTTGTGCACCAGCAGCACATTGCTGGTGGAGCAGAAATGCCCGATCGGCGCGAAGTCGCGCTCCCAGTCATAGCCCAGCGCCCGGTACATCAGCGCATTCACGCCGCTGTTCGTGCCCATGGTGGCGACCATGATGGTGTAGCCATCGGCCGGGCCCCGCGCGAGCGTCTCGGCCGCCAGATTGCCCGCCCCACCCGGCCGGTTATCCGCCAGCACCACCTGCCCCAGCCGCTGCGAGAGCGCCTCGGCCGTGACGCGCGAGACGATGTCGGTCTGCCCGCCGCCGCCATAGGGCACCAGCAGGCGGATGCTGCGCTCGGGGAAGGCGGCGCGGGCGATGCCGGGGGCGGCAAGCGCGCCGAGCAGCACGGCGCGGCGGGTGGTGATGGGCATGGGGCTTCCTCGGGGTTCTTTTGCCCCATTCTTTCCAGGAACGACGCTTGGGTCCACCCTCCCGCCACAACCAAGGAGGAATCGCATGGCGCGCCTGCCCTATCTCAGCCCCGAGGATCTCGCGGAAGAAGACCGCCCGCTGCTCAAGCGGATGATCACGTTGCACCGCTGCCTGGTGAACAGCCCCGGCGCCGCCCGCGCCTTCGGCGGCCTGGGCCAGTACATCCGCTATGGCGCCAAGCTCGATCCGCGCCTGCGCGAGCTCGCCATCCTGCAGGTCGGCTGGCTCGCGCGCTCGCCCTATGAATGGTCGCACCATGTGAAGATCGGCCATGATTTCGGCGTGACGGATGCCGATATCGAGGCGCTGATCGCCGAGACCGACGGGAAGCCCAACGGCCTGGAGCCGCTGGCGAAGCTCGTGCTGAAGGGCGCACGCGAGGTCTATGCGGGCGGCATGAGCGAGGCGACCTTCCGCGAACTCCAGGCGCAGCTCTCGAACGAGCAGATGGTGGACCTGACGGTCACCGCCTCCTTCTACTGCGCCGTGGTGCGGACGCTGGCCAGCCTCGCGATCGACGTGGAGCCGGAATACCAGCCCTACCTCGACCGCTTCCCCTTCCCGGCCTGAGGCACCTCAGCCCGCAGCAACGTAGCCATAGGCGAGGTTGCTGCGCCCCGGCCCATTCAGCGCGTAATCCGCCTTCACCCGCGCGACACCGTCATTCTCCAGCGCGGCGCGGCGCGTGTAATTGTACATCCGCGCCGAGGTCTCGCCGAAGATCGCGTTCTTCACCGGCCCATCCGGCGCGCCGAGCGGCGCGAAGCCATGGCGCCGCTGCATCTCCTCCGGAATCTCCAGCCGCCTGAGCGATTCGATCTGCCATTGCGGGCTGCCGGTCCAGATCGCATCCGTGCCCCAGACCACGTGATCCGCGCCCAGCCCCTTGATCAGGATGCCCATCATCGCGGCGCAGAGATTGGGCTCCACCACCGTGCTCTGCGCGAAGATCTGCCCGAGATCGCCATAGACGTTGTTCACGCCATACTTCGCCGGAATCTCGGCAAGGTCGCTCACCCAGTCCACGCGGCCGGTCTGCTGGAACTGCGCCCAGCCCTGCTCCGCCCGCCCGCCGCCGGCGAAGCGATAGGCCGAGTGGTAGATGACGAAGTTGATCTGCGGCCAGTCGCGCGCCGCCTTCCCCACATCATCCACCTTGGCGTATTGCGTCAGGTGCGGGAACTGCTGCTCGATCTGCGGGGGGAACAGCCCCTTGTGCACGCAGACGATGTTGTTCCCCGCGCGCAGGATGCGCTCATAGAAGGGATACATCACCCGTTCGTCATCCATCCGCCAGGGATGGATCGCGAGATGCTTGTTGGTGTTGTCGCCGATCGTATAGCCCTTCCAGCTGTCGGGCTTCAGCTGCTCGATGCAGCGCTCCACCTCGTCCATCCAGCCGGGCTTGCCGGGCGTGAAGATGGCGTGGCTCAGCACGCGCTTGTTGCCCGCCGCGTCGTTCACGCGCTTGCGGGCGTCGAACTTCATGTCGTTGGTCAGGAACCAATCAATGGGTTCCTCGGACGGCGCGCCCGAGATCAGCGCCACCTTGGTGTCGCTGTCGAGAAACACCTCCTTGAACCAATTGGCCTCCATCAGATCCTGGATGGTCTGCTCGCGCCCCACCAGATCCGGGTTCCAGCCCGCCCGGCCCACGGCGCGGCGCGCATTCACGAAGGTCATGATGCGCGTGTCGGGCCTGAGGAAATGCGTGTGCACATCCATGATGAACTGCTGCCGCAGTGCCGCCGTGCGCATGTCGGCCGCCCCCGCCGTCTGCGCCTCGGCGCGGCTGACGGCATAGAGCGGGCCATAGACCTCGTTCATCGCGAGGAAGGCAGCCGCCATGCCGGCATTGGTCTGCAGAAAGCGGCGCCGATCCATGCCCTGCTTCGGGCCGATCGTGTCCGCCATGTCCTTGATCCGCGCCTCGACCTCCTTCTGCCGCTCGGTCTGCGGGATGGGCCAGAACTCGTCCGAGCTCACCACCTGCGTGGGAATGGGCGAGGCGAACATGGCCTCTTCCGCCGGGCGCAGGGCCGCGATGTCGTCATCGGTCAGGAAACCGCCCATGGATCTCTTCCTCTGGGTTCTTGTTCCCGGCCCATGCATCGTGGCGCGAAAGACGCAGGCCCGGCAAGACTCGTTACAAAGTCTTGCATACGGCGCGCGCGCGGGCCTAGCCTCCTGTCCAGGGAATAGCGCTGCTCACAAAGATCACGCCACTGCAAGGGGCAAAGATGACGCACGCCACGCATGCCGGCCGCATGGCCGGGCTTTTCCGCCGCTCCCTCGCCGCCGTCGCCATGGCCCTGGCACCGGGGCTCGCCGCCGCACAGGACCGCGTGCACTTCCAGTATTCCTGGCTGCCCACCGGCGAATACGCGCCCATCTCCGCCGGGCTCGAGCGCGGCGTCTTCCGCCGCCAGAACATCGAGCTGACCTACAGCACGGGCCGCGGCTCGGGCGATGCCGTGCGCCGCATCGCCGCCGGCGCCTCGCCCTTCGGCGATGGCGACATCTCGGCCGTCATGGATGCCCGCATCCGCGAGAATGCGCCCGTGCGCTGCATCATGATGCAGCACGCCATGTCGCCCCATTCGCTCTTCGTGCTGGAGAGCAGCGGCATCACCAGCATCCAGCAATTGGCCGGCCGCACGCTCGCCACCACGCCGGGCAACAGCCACTTCATCTACTTCCCGCTCGTCGCGCGGATGAACAACCTCGATCCCTCCACGGTGCGCTGGATCACGGTGGATTCGGCAGCCATGGCGCCCATGCTCATCACCCGCCGCGTGGACGGCGCGCCGCTCTTCGCCACCCACCTCTACTACCAGAACAAGCAGGCCGAGCGCATGGGCCAGCGCATCCGCGCCATCCCCTTCGCCGAGCACGGCTTCCGCATCTACTCCTATTGCTGGACCGCGACGGAGGAGACGCTGCGCACCAACCCCGACCTCGTGCGCCGCTTCCTCGCCGCCGTGCATGAGAGCTACCTCTGGGCGAAGGACAATGTGGACGAGGCCGCGCGCCTGCATCACCGCCGCCACCCCGATGTCGCGGCGGATGACGCGGCGGGCAGCATGCGCATCATGTTCCAATACATGTTCCCCGACGCGCAGGCGCTGGCCAATTTCGGCCAGGTGGACCGCGCCCGCCTGCAGGAGACCTATCGCGTCGTCGCCCTCTCGCAGAACCATCCGGCCGACGCCGATGTGACGCAGTTCGTGGACACCCGCTTCGTGCCCCCGCCGCGCTGAGGGGCGCGCGCGATGATCCAGCTGGACGCCGTCGGCAAGCGCTTCGAGGCGGCTGACGGGAATGAGGTGCAGGCGCTCGCGGGCGTCTCGCTGACCGTGCCCGAGGGCAGCTTCACCGCCCTCGTCGGCCAGTCGGGCTGCGGCAAGTCCACGCTGCTGCGCCTCGTCGCCGGCCTCGTGCCCAAGAGCGAGGGGCATGTGCGGCTCGATGGGCGCGAGGTCACGGCGCCGCACCCCGATGTGGGCTTCGTCTTCCAGGCGCCCACCCTGTTGCCCTGGGCGGATGTGCTGACCAATGTCCTCTTCCCGCTGCGCATCCTGGGCCGGCTGGATGCCGCCGCCACCACCCGCGCGCGCGACCTGCTCGCCATGGCCGGCCTTTCGGGCTTCGAGCGCAAGACGCCGCGCGAACTCTCCGGCGGCATGCAGCAGCGCGTCGCCATCTGCCGCGCCCTGGTCCATGCGCCGCGCATCCTGCTGATGGACGAGCCCTTCGGCGCGCTCGATGCGCTCACACGGGAGGAGATGAGCCTCGAACTCCTCCGCCTCTGGACCGAGCGCCCCTGCACCATCCTCTTCGTCACCCATTCCATCACCGAGGCGGTGATCCTGGCCGACCAGGTGGTGACGATGAGCCCCCGCCCCGGCCGCGTGGCCGATATCGTGGACGTGGCCCTGCCGCGACCGCGCAGCTTCACCCAGGTCTCAACCGAGGAGTTCGCGCGCTGTGCCGGACGCATCCGCAGCCATATCTTCGGCCGCCCCATCGCAGCCTGAAAAGGGGCGGCCTGGCAGCGCGCGCCGCGCCCGGCAGATCCGCCAGGCGCTGCGCCCGGTGGTGGTGCCCACGCTCGCCGTCATCGCGCTTTTCGTCGTCTGGGAATTCGTCGTCAAAGCCTTCGGCATCCCGGAATACATCCTGCCCGCGCCGACCGCGATCTACGCCGCGACCATGGACGCGCGCGAGGTGATGTTGGGCCACACCCTCTCCACGCTCACCACCATCATGCTGGGCTTCATCCTCTCCATCGTGGTGAGCCTGCCGCTCGCGGTCCTCGTCACGGCCTCACCCAACATCGCGCATGCGGTCTATCCCATCCTCGTCCTCATCCAGAGCATCCCGAAGGTGGCGCTCGCTCCCATCCTCGTGCTGGCGCTGGGCGCGGGCGAGGCATCGCGCGTCACCGTCACCTTCCTCGTCGCCTTCTTCCCGCTGGTGATCTCGACCGCGACAGGCCTGCTCGCCGCCCCGCCCGAGCTGATCGAACTCAGCCGCTCGCTGCGCGCCTCGCGCTTCCAGCAGCTCTTCCTCGTGCGGCTGCCCTATTCCGTGCCCTTCGTCTTCAGCGGCCTGAAGCTCGCCATGACCTTCTCCGTCGTCGGCGCCGTGGTGGGCGAATTCGTGGCGGCGGACCAGGGGCTCGGCTACCAGATCATGTCGGCCACCGCCTTCTTCCGCACCTCGCTCGCCTTCGGCGCGCTGCTCATCCTCTCCTTCCTCGGCATCGTGCTCTTCCAGGCGGTGGTGGTGGTGGAGCGCGTCTTCTTCCCATGGGCAGCCCAAGAGGAAAAAGCATGAGCCTCGCGATCTTCGGCAGCCATGTGCTGACCCCCGCCGGTGTGCTGGCCGACCACTGGGTGCTCACCGAGGGCGGCTGCATCACCGCCATCACGCCGCATCGCCCGAGTGCCGCGACGGTGCTGGACGCCCCAGGCCGCTTCGTGCTGCCCGGCCTGCTCAACCTGCACAACCACTGCTTCTCCGAGATGGTGGTGCGCAACCGCACCGAGGATGGCGCGAGCGGCGATGAGGCGAGCCTCGTCTACCGCCTGCTCATGCCCCTCTCGCGCCTCGCGCTCACGCAGCTCTCCTCAGCCGAGCGCCTGGCCGCCGCGCGCCTCGGCCTGCTCCAGGTGATGAAGGGCGGCGCCACCTCGCTGCTCGAGCCCTTCCGCAACGGCATCCCCGAGATGTTCCAGGCCGCGCTCGAACTGGGCCTGCGCTTCTGGGGCGCCCCTTACGTCTTCTCCTCCGCCGATCCGCGCATGGGGGCCGATGGCGTGATGGAATACGCGAGCGTCGGCAATGACGACGGCAATGCCGACCTGCTGGAATGGGACCGCCTGCGCGACCTCTGGGACGGCCAGGGCGAGGGCCGCATCCGCATGGCGATGAGCCCGCATGCGACCGACACCTGCGGCCCCGAGCTGCTGCGCGCGGCCGTGACGCGCGCCCGGGCGCTCGGCGTGCCCATCACCGTGCATGTCGCGCAAAGCGCCGATGAGGTGGCGCTGAGCCTCAAGCGCCATGGCGTCACGCCGGTGCAGTATCTGGAACGCGTCGGCCTGCTCGGCCCCGACCTGATCGCCGCCCATTGCATCCACAGCGACGCCGAGGATCTGGCCCTTCTCGCGCGCACCAACACCACGGTGGTGAACTGCCCGCGCACCTTCGCCCGCGGCGGCGTCTTCGCCCCCTATGGCCGCTTCACCGCGCAGGGCATCCGCACCGTCATCGGCACGGATGGCTACAACATGGATCTGCTGGGCGAGCTGGGTGCGGCCGGCCTCGTCTCCAAGCTGGAAGCCGGCCGCGCCGATGTGGCGAAGGCGGAGGAGTTGCTGGGTGCGGTCACCCATGTCGCCGCCGATGCCGTGGCACGCCCCGATCTGGGCCGCATCGCGCCCGGCGCCACGGCCGACCTGACGGTGGTGGATCTGACCCACCCGCATCTCCAGCCCATGGCCGATCCGGTGCGCGCGCTGGTCTGGCTCGGCCATCGCGCCGAGCTGGAGGCGCTGGTGGTGGATGGCAGGCTCGTGCTGGCCGGCGGCAAGCACCTTCTGCTGGATGAGGCGCAGGTGGTGGCCGAAGGCTCGGCCGCCATCCGCAAGGTCTGGGAAATGCCCGAGGCGAAGGCCGCCTTCGCTAGCTAGCCAGGAACGCCATCAGCTTCGCGTTGAACACCTCCGGCTGCTCCACGCTGAAGGCATGCCCGCCCTCGGGCGTCACCCAAAGCTCGGCGTTGGGCAGCCCGGCCGCCAAGGCCTCCGAGGCCGTCCAGGGGACCAGCAGATCATCGCGCGAGGCCGCGACCAGCGTGGGCGCCGTGATGCGCGCCAAATCCCCACGCGCATCAAACGCCCGCAGCGCGCCGATGCGCTTCAGCAGGTTCTCGGCACCCTGGAAATGCGCCGTCCCATGCGCGACCTCGGCGCTGATCTTCTCATAATGCGCCGACATGTAGGGCGCCGTGTGCAGGAACAAGGGCTGCGCCGCGACATAGGCCGCGGGCCCCTGGCTGTGCAGGATGCCGATGCGGATGTCGAAGCAGCGCTCCGAATGCCGGTCCACGCGCGCCCAGGCATTCACCAGCACGAGCTTGCCCAGGCGCTCCGGAAAGCGCCGCGCGAGATCGAGCCCGACCAGCCCACCCAGCGCATGGCCCAGGAAGTGGACGCGCGAGACACCGGCCGCCGCCATCACGGCCACCACGTCATCCGCCATGTGGCCGATCGTGTAGCCCTCGGGCAGCGGTTCCGCATTGCGCCCCGTCCCGCGCTGGTCGAAGGCCAGCACGCGGAAGCGTGCCTCCAGCGCGGCGCGCTGCGGCGCCCAGAAGGCGGCCGCCCCGCCCAGGCCGGCGGAGAGGATGACGACCTCCTCGCCGCTGCCGGTCAGTTCGTACTTCACGTGCCGATATGCGCCACGGTCGCGATCTCAACCAGCGCGCCCGGCTTCACCAGCCCACACTGGATGCAGTAGCGCGCCGGCTTGTCGCCCGGGAAATACTCCGCATAGACGGCGTTCAGCGCGGCGTAGTTCGCCCAGTCGGTCAGGAAGATGTGGTTCATCACCACATCGGCCATGGTGCCGCCCGCCGCCTCGATCACGCCCTTGATCGTCTCCAGGACGAGCCGCGTCTGCGCCGCTGCATCGCCCAGATGCATCACATTGTTGTCCTTGTCGAAAGGCAGCGTGCCCGAGACATAGAGCACGCCATCCGCCAGCGCGCCGGGCGAATAGGGCGCCAGCGGCTTGCCGGAACCGGCGGGGATCACGGGGCTGAAGGGCATGGCTGTCTCCTACTCAGGCGATTGACCGATCGCGCCGCAGAAATCCGCGACGGTGGAGACCCATCCGAAGAAGGTCTCGATGTTGTAGAGCGCGGCCTTCTGCGCGAAATCCGGCCCCGCCGCATGCGTCGCATCCTCCAGCACGATGCCGAAATACTCCAGGTGGAAGGCATCGCGCAGCGAGCTTTCCACACAGACATTCGTGGCGACACCGGTGAAGACGATGTTGCGGATGCCGCGCGCGCGCAGCAGGCTGTCGATATTCGTGTTGAAGAAGCCGGAATAGCGCGGCTTGGGCACCACCAGATCGCCCGGCTTCGGCGCCAGCGCCTCCACCAGCGCGTAGTCCCAGCCGCCCTTGGCCAGCAGCGTCCCCGCCAGCTCCGGCCGCTTGCGCATGGTCTTCAGCGCGTTGGACTTGTGCCAGTTGGGCGAGGCGGGCGTGCCGGCCTCCTTGTAATCCGGGTCCCAGCCGTTCTGGAAATAGATCACCTGGATGCCCGCGCGCCGCGCCGCCTCGGCCGCGACCGCCGCGCGCGCGATCACCGCCTCGCAGCCCGCGATGTCGAAGCCCGCGATGTCCAGATACCCGCCCGGCGAGGCATAGGCGTTCTGCATGTCCACGATGATCATCGCCGTCTCGGCCGGGTTGAGGCGGATCGGCTCGGGCCGCGCGGGCAGCGTCACCGCCTCGCGCGTGATGACGGGCACAAATCCGGCGGGCTCTGACATGCGGCGCACTCCTCGGCTCGCGCGCATCATGCGGAAGCGCGCCCGACTGAGCCAGCCCAGGCGCATCGCCCGCGCGAAATCGTTTCGGCCGCGCTGCCTTACGAAAAGGCAATCCAAGGCGCAGTTGCCAGCGCCACGGGCGGAACCCGTCCCGTCCTGCCGCATGCGCCCCCCTTCGCGCTGGACGCACCCCCGCGACATGCGGAGATTTCATGCATCCGGGCGGGCCGCCTCGCCCCCCGCATCAAGGAGCTTCCGCATGGCGTTTCACCCCTCCCGCCGCCTCCTGCTCGGCGCCCCCGCGCTTCTCGCCGCCCCCCATGTCGCCAACGCGCAGGCCCGCCCCACCGTGCGCTTCGCCTTCGACTGGATCCTGAACGGCCCCTACGCCTTCGGCATCGCGGGCGAGCGCCAGGGCTTCTTCCGCGAGGCCGGCGTGGACATCACCATCAGCCGCGGCTTCGGCTCCGCGCGCATCCCGCTCGACATGGCGGCCGGCACCTTCGACATCGCGATGTGCGACCCGACGCCCACGCTGCGCTTCATGTCGCAGAACCCGAACAATGACCTGATCGCCGTCGGCCTGCTGTGGGACCAGGCGCCCACCGCCGTCACCGTCCGCGCCGATGGGCCCATCACCAGCATCTCCATGCTCGCCGGCCGGACCCTGGCCGCGCCCGAATTCGACGGCGGCCGCCAGGTCTTCCCGGCCTTCGCGGCGGTGAACAACATCCCGCTCGCCTCCATCAACTGGATGTCCGTGGCGCCGGAACTGCGCGAGCCCATGCTGGTGCAGCGCCGCGCCGACGGCATCACGGGCTTCGTCACCTCCACCGCCCTCTCGCTCCGCGCCCTGGGCATGGACCTGCCCGCGCAGCGCATCTTCCGCTACCGCGAGCATGGGCTCGACTTCTTCTACGGCTCGGTGCTGCTCACCACCCGCACCTACATGGAGCGCAACCCGGATGCGGTGCGCGCCGTCACCCACGGCATGATCCGCTCGCTGCGCTGGGCCTTCGGCAACCGCGGCCCCGCCATCGAGGCGCTGCGCGCGCGGGAGCCGCTGACCGATGTCGCGATCGAGACCGTCCGCCAGGACATGGCGATGACGGAACTCGTGGACAGCCCCAATGTCCGCCGCCTCGGCCTCGGCGTCATGGAAGCGCCGCGCTTCGCCCGCCAGATCGAGGCGGTGAAGGCGGCCTTCAACCTGGGCGACATGCCCTCGCCGGATCGGTTCTATACGGATCGGTTCCTGCCGCCCGCCGCCGAGCGGCAGCTCGGGTAAACAAGCTCCAGGGCTCCGCCCTGGACCCGCTGGGGCCGAAAGGCCCCAGACCCCAAACCTTAGTCCGCGCGAATTCCCGCCGCGCGGACCAGATCACCCAGGCGACGCACCTCTTCCGCGATGAACGCCGAGAACTCCGCGCCGGGCATCGCGCGCGGAATGCTCCCGCTGCCGGTGATGCGCGCGGCCACCGCCTCATCCCGCACCGCGGCCAGCAACTCAGCCTCCAGCCGCGCCACACGATCCGGGGCCACACCCCGCGGCACGAACAAGCCGAACCAGCCGACCGAGACCAGGTCCACCCCCGCCTCGCGCAGCGTCGGCACGTCGCCAAAGCCCGGCGCGCGCTCGGCGCTCGTCACCGCCAGCGCCTTCATCCGCCCGCCCCGCACCAGCTCCGCCGCCGCCGAGATGGTCTGGAACATCACCTCCACACGCCCCGCCATGAGGTCGTTGTTCGCGGCGCTGGTTTCCCGATAGGGCACATGGGTGAGGTTCAGCCCCGTCGCCAGGCTGAACTGCGCGCCCGCCAGATGCAGCGACGTCCCATTGCCGATCGAGGCGTAGTTCATCGGCCGCGTGCGCGCCAAAGCGATGAACTCCGCCACGCTGTTCACCGGCAGCGAGACCGGCACCACCATGATGTTCGGCACCACCGCGATCATGCCGAGCGGCGTGAAGTCCCGCTCCGCATCGAAGGGCAGCGTGGCGAAGAGGAAGCGGTTCAGCGCGAAGGGCACGCCGTTCAGCAGCAGCGTCTGCCCATCGCGCTCGGCCTGTGCCGCCGCCGCCGTGCCGATATTCCCACCCGCGCCGCTGCGGTTCTCGATGGGGATGGGCTGCGAGAGGCCCCGCGCCATGCGTTCGCCCACCACGCGGCCGAGGAAATCCGCCGCGCCTCCCGGCGGAAAGGGCACGATCATCCGCAAGGGGCGATCCGGAAAGCCCTGCGCGGCGGTTGCCACCGGCAGCAGCGCGGGGGTGGAGAGAAGAAGACGGCGGGACATGCGTGGGCTCATGTGTCTGATCCTTCTCGGGGTGACGCGCCCGGATGACGATGGCGCGCGCGGGGCTTAGGCTTTGCGCGATGCAAACCTTGCGCCACCTGGCAAGCCTCTGCTGTCTCGCCCTGCTCATGCCAGGCGCGCTCACGGCCCATGCGCAGGAGCGCCCCATCCCGCGCGACATCCTGCCCGGCATCGGCCAGCAGGATCCGCGCCGCCCCGTGGACGCGCGCGAGATGCCCTTCCAGGCGCTGGCCCGCGTGCAGCACGGGTTGGGCGGGCGTTGCACCGGCGCGCTCATCGCGCCCAATCAGGTGCTGACGGCCGCGCATTGCCTCATCGCCCGGCGCACGGAGAACCTGGTGCAGCCGGGCAGCGTGCATGTGCTCCTCGGCTATGAGCGCGGCGCGCAGGCGGCGCAGGCGCAGGTGGTGAGCTTCCGCACCGCCCCCGGCTATCGCCCCGGCCCCGGCGTGCCGGCGGCCTCCGACTGGGCGATCCTGACGCTCGCGCGCGACATCGCCCCGCGCGCGGCGACATTGCCGCTGCTGACGGCCCTGCCCGCCCCGCGCACGCCGCTCATCCTGGCCGGCTATCAGCAGGACCGGCCCGAGGTGCTGCTGGCCGACACGGCCTGCCGTATGCTGGGCGTGACCAGCGCGGGGATGCTGCTGCATGACTGCGCCGGCACGCGCGGCGTCAGCGGCGCGCCTTTGCTGGTGGCGACGCCGGGCGGCTGGGCGGTCGCCGGCGTGGCATCACGGGCGGCAGTGGAGACGGCAACGGGCCTCGCCGTCCCCGCCGCAACGGTCGCAGCGGCGCGCTAGACCACGCTGCGTTCACTCTGCGCGGTCCAGCCTTTGCTGAGAGGATGATTCAGCGTTTCGGCGATTCCGCCTCAACGCATCATGCTCTAGGCTCGAGACTCATTCAGCACCAGCAGATGATTGCGGCTGCGATGGCGACGGCCGAGGCGAAGTTGTTGGCGAGCTTGTTGTATCTGGTGTGGATGCGGCGCCAGTCCTTCAGCCGGCTAAAGGTTCGCTCGATGGCGTTTCGCGCTCGGTAGGCAGTCTTGTCGAAGGGATGGAACCGCCTGCGGGTGGGGTTGTTCGGGATGACCGGCAGGGTGCCCCGCTCGGCGAGAAACGCACGCAGGCCGTTGCTGTCATAGGCCGCGTCGGCCAGGAGCTTGGCTGACGGGGGCAGGCGGGCGAGTAGGTCGTGAGCGGGGCGCATGTCGCCCATCTGGCCGGGCGTCACGACGAAGGTGAGAACGCGGCCCGTGCCATCGGTTACGAGGTGGATCTTGGTCCCGCGACCGCCGCGGGAGCGGCCAATGGCCTGGAACTCGGCCCCCCTTTTCCGCCCGCCGCCGCGCGCTGTGCCTTGGCTGTCGTGCTGTCGATCAACTGCAGACCACCTGGCGTCGCCTGTACCAGCGCGGTCAACATCTGCGTCCAGATGCCGCGCTGCGACCAGCGGTGATAGCGATTGTAGATCGTGGTGGGCGGGCCATAGATCCGAGGGCAATCCTGCCAGCGGCCGCCATGCTTGAGCATGTGCACGATCCCGCTGAGCACACGCCGGTCGTCCACCCGACGTGCCCCGGGCTGGTTCTGCGGCAGGAGCGGCGCGATCGCTTCCCACTGCCGATCCGTCAGCCAAAACCCATGCGCCATCCGCGTCGCCCCCCCTGAACGAAGGCAGCGAATCACATCGCAACGTGTCGAAGCCAGACCTGATTGGGTTTGGAGCCTAAAGCCCCGCCTGCTCCAGCCGGAACACCGCCCGCGCCACCGCCTGCGCGCGCGGCACGAGCGAGGCGATCTCCAGATATTCCTCCGGGCTATGCGCCAGCCCGCCAACCGGCCCGACGGCGCAGATCGTCGGCGCGCCCTGCGCCGCGGTGAAGCCGCTATCGGCACAGCCACCGGAGAACTCGCCCTTCACATCGAGACCCGCATCGGCCGCGGCACCCTTGTAGAGGTCGAACAGCTTCGCCGCCGCGGCATCCTGCGTCAGCGGCAGGAATTCGCCCTTGATGGTGAGCTTGGCCTTGGTGCCGGGCACATAGCTCGTCGCCACGATCTCATGCAGCTTGGCCACGATCTCGTCGCGATCCGCCGGGTTCACATAGCGCAGGTCGATCTGCCCCACGGCTGAGGGGGCGACCGTGTTCACGCTCTGCCCGCCCGAGACGAGGCCGACATTCAGCGTGATGCCGCGCTCCAGGTCGGTCAGCGCATGGATGGCGACGACCTTGTGCGCGAGCTCGCCGATGGCCGAGATGCCGGCGGTGAAATTGCCGCCCGAATGCGCCGCCTTGCCCTCGATCTCGAAGATGGAAAACACGCCACCCTTGCGCCCGGTGACGACGCCGCCGGAAGGCCGCCCCGGCTCGGAATTGAACACCACGCGCGCCCCGCGCGCCTCCTCCTCGATCACCGCGCGCCCTTCGGGGCTGCCGATCTCCTCATCGCCCGTGAAGAGGCCCACCATCGGCCCCGGCGCGCCGCCGAATTTCTTGAAGGCGGCCAGGACGAACATGTTCATCACCAGGCCCGCCTTCATATCGGCGACACCCGGGCCATAGGCGCGGCCATCGCGGATGGTGAAGGGCCGGCGCTCCGGCTCGCCCTTGGGGAAGACGGTGTCCCGGTGGCCCATCAGCACGATGTTCTGCGCGTGGTTGCCGCGCGCCCGCGCCGTGCCCTCATGCGGCAGAATGGCGCGGATGCAGTCGCCGAACTTCTCGCCACGCACCGTCTCGACCGTCAGGCCGTGGCCTTCGCAGAATTCCTTCACGATGGCGCCGACCGCATCCACGCCGGCCTTGTCGTAGCTGCCGCCATCGGTGTTCACCATGGCCTGGAGCGAGTCCAGCATCGCCTGCTGCTGGGTGGCGAGCCAGTTGGTGATCTCGGTTTCGGTGCTCATGCGGGGCGCTCCTGGGCGGTTGTTTCACCCAGGCCAGCATGCGGCGCGGCATGAGGCAACCCGACCGCGATCACGAAGCGCGTCGCAACAGCCCCGCCTCCGCCGCGCGCGACCAGCGCGCCGCATCCTCGCGCATCAGCGCCTGCACGCCCGGCACATCCAGCGCGCCGGGCTCCACGGCCAGGGTGCGGAAGCGCGCCTGCACGGCCTCGGTGGCGGCGGCCGCATTCGCCTCGGCATTGATGCGCGCCACCACATCGGGCGCCATCCGCGCCGGGCCCCAGAGGCCGAACCACCCCTCATAGCTGGCGGACGCCAGGCCCAGCGAGGCGAAGTTCGGCACGCCCGGCAGGAAGGGCGAGGGGCGCGGCGAGGTGACGGCGATGATGCGGATGCGGTCGCTCTGCATCAGCGGCATGGCCGTCGCCGTGCTCACCCAGGCCAAGGGCAGATGCCCGCCCATCAAATCCCGCGTCGAAGCACCCCCGCCCGCGTAGCGGATCTCGTTCAGCTCGATCCCCGCCGCCTTGGCGAATTGCGCGGCGACGACGCCGGAGGCCACATCCGCCGTGCCATGCGCGATCGCGCCGGGCTGCGCGCGGGCGGCGGCGATCAGCCCCGGCACGTCGCGGAAGGGCGCATCGGCGGCGGCCAGCAGCACGAAGGAATAGAGCGCGAAGACGGCGATCGGCGTGAAATCGGCCGTGGGGTCATAGGGCAGGCTCGCCGCCGTGTGGCGCAGCAGCAGATGCGTGGGGTTGATCCCCGTCAGCGTGTGGCCATCCGGCGCGCTGCGCGCCACCACCTCGCTGCCGATGGCGCCATCCGCCCCCGGCCGGTTCTCGATGATGACGGGCCGGTTGAGCCGCTGCCCCACCGCCTCCATCACCGCGCGCGTGGTGAGGTCCGTGCCGCCGCCCGCCGCATAGGGGACGATGATCCGCACCGGCCGCTGCGGCCAGTTGGAGGCTTGCGCCAGCGCGGGCGTGGCCAGCGCGCCGAGCAGCGCGGTGCGGCGGGTGATCCGGGTCATGAGCGTGTCCTCCGAAGTTTGTTTTCCCCATCCTGGCTTGACCGGACAAATTTGGCCAGTGCAAACTGTCAACAGAATCCAACCGAGGAAACCATGTCCGAAACGCCCAAGGTCCTGCCGCTCGACGGCATTCGCGTCATTGACGTCTCCAGCTTCCTGGCCGGCCCCTTCTGCTCCACGCAGCTCGCCGAATTCGGCGCCGACGTCATCAAGCTGGAACTCCCCATCGTGGGCGACCCGCTGCGGAAATTCGGCACGGTGACGGAATGCGGCGAGACGCTCCCCTGGCTCTCCGAATGCCGCAACAAGCGCTCCGCGACCCTCGATCTCCGCAAGCCGGATGGCGCGGCCCTGCTCAAGCGCATGGTCGCCGAGGCCGACATCCTCGTGGAGAACTTCCAGCCCGGCACGCTGGAAAAATGGGGCCTGGGCTGGGATGTGCTGCGCGAGGTGAACCCCCGCCTCATCATGGTCCGCATCTCCGGCTACGGGCAGACCGGCCCCTATAGCGGCCGCCCCGGCTTCGGCCGCATCGGCAATGCCTTCGGCGGCCTCTCCTACCTCGCGGGCTACCCGGACCGCCCGCCGGTCACACCCGGCTCCGCCACCATCCCCGACTATCTCGCCGGCCTCTATGGCGCGCTGGGCGCCCTGCTGGCGATCCAGGCGCGCGAGAAGACGGGCCGCGGCCAGGTGGTGGATATCGGCCTCTACGAGCCGATCTTCCGCATCCTGGATGAGCTCGCCCCCTCCTTCCAGCTCAACGGCTATGTCCGCGAGCGGATGGGTCCGGGCACCGTCAACGTCGTCCCGCACAGCCATTACCCCACGAAGGACAAGCGCTGGATCGCCATCGCCTGCACCTCCGACAAGATCTTCGCGCGCCTCGCCGACGCCATGGGCGTTCCCGAATGGGCCAATGACGGCAAGTGGGGCAAGATCAAGCAGCGCGAGGCCGCGCGCGCCGAGGTGGATGAATATGTCGGCAACTGGACCAGCCAGTACACGCGCGACGAACTCATGGCGATCTGCGAGCGCGAGCAGGTGCCCTGCGGCCCGGTCTATTCGGTGGATGAGATCTTCCAGGACCCGCAATACGCCCATCGCGGCAATATCCTGCGCATGCAGGACCCGCGCGTGGGCGAGCTCGCCATCCCCAACCTCGTGCCACGCCTGACGGACACACCGGGCAAGGTGAAGTGGCTTGGCCCCTCCATGGGCGAGCACAATGACGAGGTCTACAAGGATTGGCTGAAGCTGGACGAAGCCGAGATCGAGCGGCTGACCAAGCTCCAGGTCATCTGAGTGCTCGACGCCTCCACCTTGCCGCCCCGCGCCTCCCTCGCGGAGACGCTGGCCGCGCGCATGGTGGAGGCGATGCGCGCGGGCGAATTGGCGCCGGGCGAGCGGATCATCGAGGCGAGCCTCGCCGCCCGCTTCGGCGTCAGCCGCGGGCCGCTGCGTGAGGCGCTGAAGGCGCTGGAGGGCGAAGGGCTGGTCGAGCGAGAGCCCGGCCGCTCGCCCCGCGTGGCGAACCTTTCCCCCGGGCAGGCGGCGCAGATGGTGGTGATGCGCGCGACGCTGGAGGGCATGGCCGCGCGCCTGCTCGCCGCGCGCGCCACACCCGCGCAGCTCAAGGCGCTGGAGGCGCAGCATGCGCGCATCCTCAAGGCCGCCCGCGCCGGCCGCGTCGCCGAATGGCGCGACGCCGACTGGCATTTTCACGAGCTGGTCTGCCGGGAATCGGGCAATGAGTTCCTGCTCCGCGCCTGGCTCTCCATGTCGCATCGCGTGCGCCTCTTCCTCCACCGCCACCCGGATTTCGAGGGCGGCGGCGAAGGCGTGCTGCTGAACCACGACCATCTCCTCGCCGCGCTGCGCGCGCGCGACCCCGACCGCGCGGAAGCCGAGTTTCGCCGCGTCATCCTGGACAGCGGCTTCCGCCGCCTCGGCCTCACCCCACCCGCTGGAATCCCCGCATGACCGCGAAACCCTGGCGCCTGCGCCGCTCCATGATGATCACCCCGGGCCACCGCCGCGAGCGGCTGGAAAAGGCCGCGACGCTCCAGGCCGACAGCCTCGCCTTCGACCTGGAGGACGGCGTCCCTCCCAGCCGCAAGAAAGAAGCCCGCGCCACCATCGCCGCCGTGCTGCGCGAGGTGAATTTCGGCCGGCGCGAGCGCGCGGTCCGCATCAACGGCATCGGCACCGAGGATTTCGCGCGCGACCTCGCCGCCCTGCCGCTCGGTCACCTGGACGCGCTTCTGGTGCCCAAGGTGGAGAGCGCTGCGCAGCTCCAGCAGCTCGACGCCGCCTTGGCCGGGCGCGAGATCGGCATCATCGCCACGCTGGAAACCCCGCGCGGCGTGCTGAACGCGCTCGCCATCGCCGATGCCTCGCCCAACCTCGTCGGCATGTTCTTCGGGCCCGGCGACTACACGCTGCAGACCGGCGGCGCGCTCACCGCCCGCGCGCTGGAATTCCCGCGCGCCACCATCGCCGCCGCCTGCGGCGCCGTCGGCATCCAGGCGATCGATGCGCCCTATCTGCTCGGCCTGCGCGACATCGAGGGCACGCATGCCGATGCGCTGGCCGCGAAGGAGCTTGGGTTCAGCGGCAAGGTGGTGTTCCATCCCGACCAGATCGCGCCGATCAACGCCGCCTTCACGCCCGATGCGGCGGAGGTGGAAAAGGCCCGCCGCTTCGTCGCCGCCTATCGCGAGGCGGCGGCGCGCGGCGAGGCGGTGGCGCTGGTGGATGGGGAGTTCATCGCCATGGACCTCGTGCCGCGCATGGAGCGCATCATCGCGCTCAGCGAGGAAGCGGCCGCGATTTGACCACGCTGATCGGCGATATCGGCGGCACCCAGGCCCGTTTCGCGCTGGCCCGGGGCGGGAGCTTCGGCAGGGTGGTGGCGCAGCGCGTGGCGGAGCACGCGACACCGCTCGCCGCGATCAACGCGGCGCTGCCCGAACTCGGCCCCGCACGCGCCGCGATCCTCGCCATCGCCGGCCCCATCGAGGGCGAGCGCGCGCGCCTCACCAATGGCGACTGGGCCTTCGACGCGCCCGCTCTGGCCGCCGCGCTGAGCCTCGCTTCCGTGACACTGGTGAACGACCTGGAGGCGATGGCCTGGGCGCTCCCCGCCCTCACCCGGGACGACGTCGAGACCTGGCAGGACGGCACGCCCGTGCCCGGCGCGCCCCAGGCCATCATCGCCCCCGGCACCGGCCTCGGCGTCGCCGGCTTCCTCCCCGGCCATGGCGCGCTCGCCACCGAGGCGGGCCATATGGGCTTCGCGCCGCGTGATGCGACCGAGGCCGCCCTCCTCGCCTGGCTCACCGCGCGCCAGGGCGCCGTCTGCGCCGAGGATCTTCTGTCCGGCCTCGGCCTCGCCACGCTGCATGCGGGAATCGCCGAGTTGCGCGGCATCGCGGTCCCGGTCCGCGATGGCCCGGAAATCAGCGCCGCCGCCGAGGCCGGCTGCCCCGTGGCGCGCGAGGCGCTGGCCGTCTTCTGGCGCGGCCTCGCCGGCTTCTGCGGCGATGTGGCGCTGCTGCTCGGCGCCCGCGGCGGCGTCTATCTCGCCGGCGGCGTCGCCCGCGCACCGACCGACCGCGCGGCCTTCCTGGCCCGCTTCCAGGACCGGCCGCGCATGCGCGCCTGGCTCGCGCGCGTGCCGGTGCGGCGCATCACGCATCCACAGCCCGGCCTGCTGGGCCTCGCGCAACTCGCGCGCTGAGACCTACTCGGCGATATCCTCGGCCCAGACTTCCGGCTTCTCGGCCTGGAAGCGCCGCATCAGCTCCAGGCAGCGCGGATCATCCAGCACCACAACCTCGACACCGCGTGCGCGAAGAAAATCCTCGTTGCCGCCGAAGCTCCGGTTCTCGCCCACCACCACGCGCGGGATCTTGAACTGCACGATGGTCCCCGCGCACATCATGCAGGGGCTGAGCGTGGTGTAGAGCGTGGTGCCGCGATAGCTGGCACGCCGCCCGGCCTGGCGCAGGCAGTCCATCTCGCCATGCGCGATCGGGTCGCCCTGCTGGACGCGGCGGTTATGGCCGCGCGCCACCACGCGCCCGCCCTCGACCAGCACCGCGCCGATCGGCACGCCGCCCTCGGCGAAGCCCTGCTCCGCCTCGGTGATCGCCTCGCAGAGGAAGGAATGGTCCGTGCTCACGCCGCCTCCAGCTTCTCGGTGATCTCCAGCCACTCCAGCTCCAGCCGCTCGACTTCCTTGGCGATGGCGGCGCGGCGGGCCGTGGCGCGGGCGATCAGGTCGGTCTTGTTGCGCTCATAGAGGCGGGGGTCGGCCAGGGCGGTCTCGATGACCTTCGCCTCGTCGTTCAACTTCTCCAGCGTGACCTCGATGCCCTTCAGCCGCGCCCGCAGCGGCGCATGGGCGGCCCGCGCCTCCACGCCCGCGACGCGCCCCTGCTTGCGGTCATCCTTGCGCTCCTCGCGCCGCGCGGCGGCGGCCGTGCGCCCACCCAGCTGCGCGCGATAATCATCCAGGTCGCCATCGAAGGGCGTCACCTTCCCGCCCCCCACCAGCCAGAGGCGGTCGGCCACCAGCTCCACCAGATGCGGATCGTGGCTGATCAGCACCACCGCGCCCTCGTAATCGGCGAGCGCCTTCACCAGCGCCTCGCGCGCATCAATGTCGAGGTGGTTGGTCGGCTCGTCGAGGATCAGCATATGCGGCGCATCCCGCGTCGTCAGCGCCATCAGCAGCCGCGCCTTCTCGCCGCCCGAAAGCCCCTTCACCGGCGTCTCCGCCCGCTCGGCATCCAGCCCGAACCGCGCGAGCTGCGAGCGGCATTGCC
Source organism: Sediminicoccus sp. BL-A-41-H5 (assembly GCF_050632405.1). Classification (NCBI taxonomy): domain Bacteria; kingdom Pseudomonadati; phylum Pseudomonadota; class Alphaproteobacteria; order Acetobacterales; family Roseomonadaceae; genus Sediminicoccus; species Sediminicoccus sp. BL-A-41-H5. Next base: position 1,423,683 of record NZ_CP192601.1, read on the forward strand.
CCGCCGTCGCGCGCGGCAGCGCGTCCATCATATGGCTGAGCGGCGTGCCCTCCAGGTCAAGGTCATCCTCCTGGTGCTGCGCGAAATAGCCCACGCGCATCCGCCGGTCCCGATGCACCTCGCCCGAAAGCGGCGCGAGCCGCCCCGCCAGCACCTTCGCCAGCGTGGACTTGCCATTGCCGTTCGCGCCCAAGAGCGCGATCCGGTCCTCCTGGTCGATCCGGATGTCGAGGTCGCGCAGCACGACATGATTGCCATAGCCCGCGCGGCCACGGCTGACGGTCAGGATGGGCGGCGGCAATTGGTCGGGCTGCGGGAATTCGAAGCGCGTCGCCACATCCTCGATCACGCTCTCGAGGGCCGGCAGCCGCTCCAGCGCCTTGAGGCGGGACTGCGCCTGGCGCGCCTTGGTGGCCTTGGCGCGGAAGCGGTCCACAAAGGCCTGCATATGCGCCCGCTGCGCGGCGATCCGCGCATTCTGCGCCACCACCTGCGCCGCGCGCTCGGTCCGCACCCGCACGAAATTGTCGAAATTCCCCGGGTAGAGCGTGATCTTCTGCCGATCCAGATGCGCGATGGAATCCACGCAGCGCTCGAGCAGCCCCCGGTCATGGCTGATGATGATGGCCGCCCCCGAGAAGCGCTGGATCCACCCCTCCAGCCACATCGCGGCTTCGAGGTCGAGGTGGTTGGTCGGCTCGTCCAGCAGCAGCAGATCCGGCTCCAGGAACAAGGCCCGCGCGAGCGAGACGCGCATCCGCCAGCCGCCCGAGAATTCGGAGCTCGGCCGCTGCTGCGCCTCGGCATCGAAGCCGAGGCCCGCCAGGATGGTGGCCGCCCGCGCCGGCGCCGCATCGGCCTGGATCGCCAGCAGCCGCTCATGGATCTCGCCCGCGCGCACCGGCTCAGGGTGGTTGTCCAGTTCGGCCAGCAGGGCGGCGCGCTCGGTATCCGCCTCCAGCACGATGTCGAGCAGGGGCGTCTCGCCCGCCGGCGTCTCCTGCGCCACATGGCCCATCCGGGCGCGCTGCGCGATGCGGATATCGCCGCCATCGGGCTGGATCTCGCCCAGGATGGCCTTGATCAGCGTGGATTTCCCCGCGCCGTTGCGCCCCACCAGGCCGATCTTGCGGCCCGTATCCACTTGCAGGGAGGCGCCCTCCATCAGCGGGCGGCCGGCCATGCGGATGGTCAGGTCTTGGATGGTGAGGACGGTCATGGCGGCGGTTTAGCCAGAATCCGGGCGCCGGGACATGCCCGATATGCGGCCCCTGACCCGCGAATGATGCCCGACAGGGCTTGCGTCCGCGCCCGGGCTTGGGCAATTGCGCCCCACATCACGTCAAGGGACGCCCTTCATGGCCATCGAACGCACCTTCAGCATCATCAAGCCCGACGCCACGCGCCGCAACCTGACCGGCGCCATCAATGCCGTCTATGAGAAGGCCGGCCTGCGCATCATCGCGCAGAAGCGCATCTGGATGAGCCGCCAGCACGCCAAGAAGTTCTACGAAGTCCATGCCGCCCGCCCCTTCTACAATGACCTGGTGGACTTCATGGTCTCGGGCCCCGTGGTGGTGCAGGTGCTGGAAGGCGAGAACGCCGTGCAGGCCCACCGTGACCTGATGGGCGCCACCAACCCCGCCAACGCCGCCGAGGGCACCATCCGCAAGATGTTCGCCGAGAGCATCGAGGCGAACAGCGTCCATGGCAGCGACAGCCTGGAGAATGCCGCGATCGAGATCGCCTATTTCTTCGCGGGTTGCGAACTGGTCGGCTGAACAGCCGCCACGCCGCGCCGATGAACGGCCGGGCCGCAAGGCCCGGCCGTTTTCATTTGGGCCCTGGCTCCCCGCCGTCCCGGCGATCTGCTTCCACGCCGTCCCGGCGATGAGTGTCCACCCCGTCCCGGCGATTTACCTCCACGCCGTCCCGGCGATGCGCCATCTCGAGCGAGACCAGCCGCGCCAGCAGGATGGCGAGGTAGAGCTGGCCGATCAGCGCCTCCAGGATGGCCAGCGAGCGCGCGGCGGGATGCACCGGCACGATGTCGCCATAGCCGGTCGTGGTGAGGGTGACGAAGCTGAAGAACAGGTAGCTCGCGACCCGCCCGCCCGCCTCGCTCGGGGCGCCGTGATGGAGGAAGGCGTCCGGGACGAGCCCGTGCACCAGGTCATAGAGGCAGGCGAAGATGAGGCCGAGCAGAAGATAGCCGGCGATCGCCCCCTCGATCCGGCGGATGGTGATGCGCCCGGCCCCGACGACCTGCATGAGGATCGCCGCCATCAGCACGCCCAGCGCCAGTCCCGCCGCCGCGGCAGCGATCAGGCCGGGCTGCCCGCCGGCCGGACCAAGCGCCAGCCCCTGCAGCCCGGCCCCGCTCAACAGCGCGGCGATGATGAGGTGCCGGCCGCGATGGGCCGCCGAATCGAGGCAGAACAGGCCGGCGAGGATCACGACCTGCAGCCCGATGGCCATGGAAAACCCGGGGAGCAAGTCCAGCTCGACCAGCGGCTGGACCACCAGGATCAGCAGGACCAGCGCCAGCAGCAGCGGGTGCAGCGCGTTCTCGCCGCGCGGCAGCACCCGCCTCATCGCGCGCCCCGCGAAACCCTCAGCCGAAGAAGAGGTAGAGGGCCACCAGCAGGACGACCGTGGCGCCGATGCCCCATTTGGACGCGGTCATGAAGCCGTCATACATCGCTCGGCGCTCGCCCATGATGTCTTCGGCCTTCACTTCGACCATCTCGATGCTCATCGGCTGTTCGGCCATGCTTCCCGTTCCTCAGTCTCGTGGCGCTTGTGTAGAAACTGCCGCGCCGGCCGGCAAGGGGTTCACCAGGCGCCCGCGCGCATCGGCCGCCGCCACATACGCGCGGCCGTCCCTCACCCGAACGCGCCCCGCCGCGAGCCAGGCGAGGGCGGCCGGATAAAGCCGGTGCTCCTGCTCCAGCACGCGCGCGGCCAGGCTCTCCTCCGTGTCGTGCATCTGCACGGGCACGGCGGCCTGCGCCAGGATCGGCCCCTCATCCACGCCGGCACTGACCAGATGCACCGTGCAGCCATGCAGCCTGACGCCGCCCGCCAGCGCGCGCGCATGGGTGTCGAGGCCCGGGAAGCTCGGCAGCAGCGAAGGGTGGATGTTGATCATCCGCCCCTCCCACGCGGCGACAAAGCCCGGGGTCAGCACGCGCATGAAGCCCGCCAGCGCCAGGATCTCGATCCCCTCCCGCGCCAGCACGGCGGAGAGTTCCGCCTCGAAATCCTCGCGCGTGCGGCCCCGGCTCGGCACCACCAGCGCGGGTGCGCCCATGTCCCGCGCACGATCCAGCCCGCCCGCATCGGCCCGGTTGGAGATGACGAGGGCGATGTCCGCCGGATAGTCGGGATGCGCCGCCGCCTCCAGCAGGGCCACCATGTTGGAGCCCCGGCCGGAGATGAGGATGGCGACGCGCGGCCGGCTCACAGCCCGAGCGAGCCTTGCATCGTGACTTCCGCCTCGCCCGTCGCCGCGACCAGCCGGCCCACGCGGAACGCCGCCTCGCCCGAGGCCGTGAGGTGCGAGAGCACCGTCTCCGCATCCGCCTCGGCCACCACGCAGACCATGCCGAGCCCGCAATTGAAGACGCGCAGCATCTCGGCCTCCGCCACGCCGCCCGCCCTGGCCAGCCAGGAGAACACCGGCGGCACCGGCCAGGAGCCGGCCACGACCTCCGCACCCACACCCTCGGGCAGGACGCGCGGCAGGTTGCCCGGCAGGCCGCCGCCCGTGATGTGGGCCGCCGCCTTGAGCAGCCCCGCGCGGTGCAGCGCGAGGAGCGGCTTCACATAGATGCGCGTCGGCGCCAGCAGCGCCTCGCCCAGGCTCATCCCCGGCGCGAAGGGCGCGTCATCGGTGAGCGCCAGCCCCGCGGCCGCGATCACCCGCCGCACCAGCGAAAACCCGTTGGAATGCACGCCCGAGGAGCCGAGGCCGATCAGCACATCGCCCGGCCCCACCTGCTTCGGCAGCAGCGCGCCGCGCTCGGCCGCGCCCACCGAGAAGCCGGCCAGGTCATAATCGCCGCCGTGATACATGCCCGGCATCTCGGCCGTCTCGCCGCCCACCAGCGCGCAGCCCGCCTGCCGGCAGCCCTCGGCGATGCCCGAGACCACCTCGGCCGCCTGCGCCACATCGAGCTTGCCGGTCGCGAAATAGTCCAGGAAGAAGAGCGGCTCGCCCCCCTGCACGATCAGGTCGTTCACGCACATGGCGACGAGGTCGATGCCGACCTTGCCATGGATGCCCGCCTCGATGGCGAGCCGCAGCTTCGTGCCCACGCCGTCGGTGGAGGAGATCAGCACCGGGTCGGTGAAGCCCGCCGCCTTGAGGTCGAACAGCGCGCCGAAGCCGCCGAGGCCCCCCATGCTGCCGGCCCGGTTGGTGCTGCGGGCGAGCGGCTTGATGCGCTCCACCAGCGCGTCGCCGGCCTCGATATCCACCCCGGCGGCGGCATAGGTCAGGCCCTGCGTGGGGGCCTCCGGCTTCTCGGAACTGTTCAGGGTCGCCTCCGATGGGCTACACGAAAAAGGGTGCGATGAGGATGGGATAGATGGTCAGGGCCGCCGCGACAATCCGACAGCTTTGGGCGGCCCTCGTCCTGGCCCTGTTTTGCGCGGCCCCGGCCTTCACGCCTGCCCTGGCCCAGGACAACCCCCTGGTCCAGCGCGGCGTCCCCGCCGAGGCCACGGCCGAGAATGCCGTCCTGGCGCGGGACCGCGCCCATGCCAGCGCCCGCCGCATCGCCTGGCAACGCCTGCTGGAGCAGACCGGGGCGGCCGGCGGCCCCACCCCGCCCGACTCGCAGCTCGAGAACATGGTCGCGGCCCTCATCGTGGAAGAGGAGCGCACCACGCCCACCCGCTATTCCGGGCGGCTCACCGTGCAGTTCAACCCAGGGCTCGTCGCCTCCACCACCGGGCGCAGCTTCACGCCGCCCGCGGGCGGCGGCCTCGCGCTCAACATCCCCATGGCCGCGCAATCCTTCATGGAGGCGAGCAGCCAGCACAGCTCGCTCGCCGAATGGCTCGAGCTGCGCCGCCGCCTGCGCGCCTCGGGCAGCGTGGCCAGCATGGAGATCATCTCGCTCAGCATGGAGGCGGCGCGCTTCCGCCTCGGCCTGCGCCAGCCGGCGGCCGAGGCCGCGACGGCGATGAGCGGTGTCGGCCTCGTCGTCACCAACAATGGGGCCAACTGGCAGGTCGCGCTGGGGGCGGGCGGCTGAACCCGCGCCCGGCATGAGCGAAAGCCCGCCACCGCAGGTCCTTCTGACGCTGCCCAACGTGATCACGCTCGCGCGGCTCTTCGCCGTGCCGGGCACCATCTGGCTCATCCTGCAGCACCGGCTGGACCATGCCTTCCTGCTCTTCCTCGCCGCCGGCATCTCGGATGCGCTGGATGGCTGGCTGGCCCGCGTCCGCAACGCGCGCTCGGCCATCGGCGCCCTGCTCGACCCGGTGGCGGACAAGGCGCTGCTGGTCAGCGTCTATGTGACGCTGGCGGCCATCGGCGTGCTGCCCGACTGGCTCGCCATCCTCGTCGTCTTCCGCGATCTCGTGATCGTGGGCGGGGTCACGCTGCTCTGGATGGTGGGCAACCGCCCGCCCATCAGGCCGCTCTGGATCTCCAAGCTCAACACGCTGCTGCAGATCGCGCTCGCGGCGCTGGCCCTCTTCATCCATGGCTTCGCGGTGCCGATGGAGACGGCCATCACGCTGCTGATCTGGCTGGTCGCGGCCAGCACGGCGGCCTCGGGCATCGCCTATGTCATCCAGGCCGCGCGCCGCATGCCGGCATGAGCGACCTCATCCCCGCCCCCGGCCGCGGCCGGCCCGGCCCGATGGTCGCCACGCGTCGCCAGCGCGCCATGCTGAGCCTCGGCGTGCTGGCGGCGCTGGTCTCCGCCTTCTGGCTCTTCTCCGGGATCCTCACGCCCTTCGTGCTGGCCATCTGCATCGCCTATTTCCTCGACCCGCTGGCCACCCGCCTCGCGCGGATCGGCGTGCCGCGCGGCGTGGCCGCCATGGCGCTGGTCTTCCTCCTGCTGCTGCTCTGCCTTCTGGCCCTGCTGCTGCTCTATCCGCTCATCATCGCGCAGATCGGCATCCTGCTGGCCCGGCTGCCCGGCTATGTCGCCACCATCAATGCCGGCCTGCGCGACTTCCTGCTCTCGCTGGAAGAGGCCGCGGGCCCCGAGATGGTGGATGCCCGCCTGCGCGAGCTCATCATCGGCCAGGCGGGCGCCATGGTGAGCTGGCTCGGCACCGCCGCGACACGGCTCATCGGCGGCGGCTTCGCGCTGTTCAACGTCTTCACGCTGGCCATCGTCACCCCCGTCGTCAGCTTCTACCTGCTGCGCGACTGGCCGGGCATCATGGCGCGGATGGAGAGCTGGCTGCCCCGCCGCTCCGCCGCCTCGCTGCGGCAACTGGCGCGCGACATGGACCGCGTGCTCTCCGCCTGGCTGCGCGGCCAATTGCTCTGCTGCCTGGCGCTGGGCGTCTTCTATGCCAGCGCGCTATCGCTGATCGGCCTCGAGCTCGGGCTGATGATCGGGCTGATCTCAGGCTTCCTCTCCTTCATCCCCTATGTCGGCTCCTTCACCGGCTTCGCGCTGGCGGTGCTGCTGGCCATCGGCCAATGGGGCGACTGGAACGGCGTGCTGCTGGTGATGGCGGTCTTCGTCACGGGCCAGGTGCTGGAGGCCTACATCATCTATCCCCGCCTGATCGGGGACCGCGTGGAGCTGCACGCCGTCTGGGTGATCTTCGCGCTCTTCGCCGGCGGCGTCGCCTTCGGCTTCCTCGGCGTGCTGCTGGCCGTGCCGATCGCCGCGGCCATCGGCGTGCTGGCCCGCCACTGGCTGCGCCGCTACCTGGAAAGCCCGCTCTACCTCGACCCGCCGAGGACGGGATTGTGACGCAGCCCGCCACGCCCTCGGAGAATCCGGCCGCAACGCGGCCGGCGCGCCCAGACCGCGTTCGCCACCGACGCGCCCTCGGCGGCGCGAAGCCCAGCCGGCGGAGCCGGCGCCCGGCGCCTGAGGGGCACGCACAAGCTCATTCGGCCGCGACGCGGCCGGCGCGCCCAAACCGCGTTCGCCACCGACGCGCCCTCGGCGGCGCGAAGCCCAGCCGGCGGAGCAGGCGACCGGCGCCTGAGGGGCACGCACAAGCTCATCCGGCCGCAACGCGGCCGGCGCGCCCAGACCGCGCCTCCCATCCGCGCAACCGCGGCGGCGCGAAGCCCAGCCGGCGGAGCCGGCGCCCGGCGCCTGAGGGACACACACAAGCTCATCCGGCCGCAACGCGGCCGGCGCGCCCAGACCGCGCCTCCCATCCGCGCAACCGCGGCGGCGCGAAGCCCAGCCGGCGGAGCCGGCGCCCGGCGCCTGAGGGCGGCAAAAAATGACGCAGCTCGCGCTCCCGATGGAGGCCGCCCCCTCCTACGCCGCAGCCGATTTCGTGCCCGATGCCAGCAATGAGGAGGCGCTGCGCTGGCTCTCCGCGCCGGATCGCTGGCCCGATGGCCGCCTGCTGCTCGCCGGCCCGCCCGGCACCGGCAAGACGCATCTGCTGCACGCCACCGCCCAGGCCGAGGGCTGGACGCTGCTGCGCGGCCCGGATCTGCGCGGCCTGCCCGAGGCGCCGCAGCGCGGCGTGGCCCTGGACGACGCCGACCTCCCCGGCGAGGAAGCCGCCCTGTTCCACCTGATCAACGCCTGCGCCGAGGCCCGGCTGCCCCTGCTCATGGCCGCCGCCCGCCCGCCCTCGCGCTGGCGCGTGGCCCTGCCCGACCTCCGCTCCCGCCTCGCCGCCACCGCCGTGGCCCTCCTGGACGAGCCCACGGATGCGCTGCTGGACGCGCTGCTCGCCAAGCACCTGGCCGACCGCCAGATCACGCTGGACCCTGTGCTGCGCCTCACGCTCCGCCGCCGCCTGCCCCGCCGCGCCGCCGTGATGGCGGAAGCCGTGGCGCGGCTCGACCGCGCCTCGCTGGCCGCCGGGCGGCGGCTCACCCGCGCCGCCTCGCTCGCCGTCCTCGCCCCGCTCATGGATGACGGTTCGGAGACATCCGACGCGGAACCCGTGCCCCCCGGCGCGGCCTTGCTATAGGCTCACCGGATGTCCACCGCCGAAGCCCTGACCATCCCCCAGCCGCTCACCGATCCGGGCCGCTTCTTCAACCGGGAGCTCTCCTGGCTGGACTTCAACACCCGCGTGCTGGAGGAGGCCGCGAACCCCCAGCACCCGCTGCTGGAGCGGCTGCGCTTCGTCGCCATCTCCGGCTCCAATCTCGACGAATTCTATTCCGTCCGCGTCGCCGGCCTGGTGGGCCAGGAGCGCGAGGGCGTGCAGGCGGTGACGCCAGACGGCCTGACGCCCACCCAGCAGCTCGCCGCCATCCAGGCGCGCGGTGCGACGCTGATCGAGGGCCAGCAGGAGGCCTGGCGCACGCTGCGCCACCTGCTCCGCCCCGCGGGCTTCGCCGTGCTCGACGCCGATGAGCTGCAGCCCGTGGATGTCGCCTGGCTGGAGCACTACTTCCTCGAGCGCATCTTCCCGCTCATCACGCCGCTCGCGGTGGACCCCGCACACCCCTTCCCCTTCATCTCCAACCTCGCCCTCTGCATGGTGCTGAAGCTGGTGCGGGAGGAGGATGGCGGCACCATGCGGGCGCTGATCAACCTGCCGCCCCAGGTGGACCGCTTCATCCGCATGCCCGCCGGCGCCGATGGCGGCATCCGCTTCCTCGTGCTGGAGGATGTGGTGGCGCTGAACCTGCACCACCTCTTCCCGGGCTTCATCCCGGCCGAGCGCGGCCTGTTCCGCCTGATCCGCGACACCGATGTGGAGTTCGAGGAAGAGGCTGAGGACCTGGTCCGCAGCTACGAGACCGCACTCAAGCGCCGCCGCCGTGGCCGCGCCATCCGCCTCGCCGTGGATGCGCGCATGCCGTCGGACATGATCGACTTCGTCGCCGAGGAGCTGGACGCCGACCGTGCGGCCGTCTTCACCGTGGATGGGCTGCTGGGTGTGGCCGACCTCAAGGCGCTGATCGTGGATGACCGGCCGGACCTGCTGTTTACGCCCTACACGCCCCGCTTCCCCGAACGCATCCTGGATTTCGGCGGCGACTGCTTCGCCGCCATCCGCGCCAAGGACATCGTGGTCCACCACCCCTATGAGAGCTTCGACGTGGTGGTGCAGTTCCTGCGGCAGGCGGCGCGCGATCCGAATGTGGTCGGCATCAAGCAGACGCTCTACCGCACGAGCCGCGACAGCCCCATCGCCCGCGCCCTGATCGAGGCGGCGGAGGCCGGCAAATCCGTCACCGCCATGGTGGAGCTGAAGGCCCGCTTCGACGAGGAGCGCAACATCTCCATCGCGCGCGAGCTGGAAGCGGCCGGCGTGCAGGTGGTCTATGGCTTCGTGGAGCTCAAGACCCACGCCAAGATCAGCCTCGTCATCCGGCGCGAGGGGGCCACGCTGCGCAGCTACGCGCATTTCGGCACGGGCAACTACCACCCGATCACCGCGCGCATCTACACCGACCTCAGCTTCTTCACGGCCGACCCGATCCTGACGCGCGATGCTTCGAAGCTCTTCAACTACATGACCGGCTATGCCCGGCCCGAGGCGATGGAGCGCCTGGCCTTCGCGCCGCTCACCATCCGTCCCTCGCTGATGGGGCTCATCGAGCAGGAGATCGCCTTCGCCATGGGCGGCAAGCCGGGCGGCATCTGGCTCAAGATGAACAGCCTGGTGGACAACGAGCTGATCGACGCGCTCTACCGCGCGAGCCAGGCGGGGGTGCGCGTCGAATGCGTGGTGCGCGGCATCTGCTGCCTGCGCCCGGGCGTGCCCGGCCTCTCCGAGAATATCCGCGTGAAGAGCATCGTGGGCCGCTTCCTGGAGCATTCCCGGATCTACTGCTTCGGCAATGGCCACCGCCTGCCGTCCCGCCGCGCGCGCGTCTTCATCTCCTCCGCCGACTGGATGGCGCGCAACATGGACTGGCGCGTGGAGACCATGGTGCCGGTCGAGAATGCCACCGTGCATGCCCAGGTGCTGGACCAGATCATGGTGGTGAACCTGCGCGACGCGGCGCAGAGCTGGGACCTGGAGCCGGACGGCAGCTGGCGCCGCCGCACCCCCGATCCGCGCCAGTTCTCGGCGCATGAGTATTTCATGACCAACCCCTCCCTCTCCGGCCGGGGCAGCGCGCTCCACGCGCCCAAGCCCCGCCAGCCCGCGCGCCGCCCCAAGACGGACCGACTGCATCAGGATTGAATGTGATGGCGACTTCGCCCCAGCACCCGCCGCGTTTCGGCGTGGTGGATCTCGGCTCCAACTCGGTGCGCCTCGTCGTCTATGAGGGGCTGCTGCGCAACCCGCATGCGATCTTCAACGAGAAGGCGGTCCTCGGCCTGGGCCGCGGCCTGCACAGCACGGGCCGGCTGAACGAGGAGGCCGCGGCGCAGACGCTGACCGTGCTGGGCCGCTACCACGCGCTGGCGCAAGGCATGGGCGCCGATCCGGTGGAGGTGCTGGCCACCGCCGCGGTGCGGGATGCGACGAACGGCCCGGAATTCATGGCGGGCCTCGCGCAGGTGATGCCGGGTGCGCGCATCACCATCCTCTCGGGCGATGAGGAGGCGCGCTTCTCGGCAGAGGGCCTGCTGCTCGGCGTGCCCCAGGCCGATGGCGTGCTGGGCGATCTGGGCGGCGGTTCGCTGGAGCTCGTGCGCCTCGTGCAGGGGCGCATCATGGAGACGGCGTCGCTGCCGCTCGGCACCATCCGCCTCGCCGACCGCGCGGAGGGCGACATCGCCCGCGCGCGCAGCATCGCCGAGGCCGAATTGAAGCGCGTGCCCTGGCTGGGCGCGACGCCGGTGAAGGATCTGTTCCTGGTGGGCGGCACCTTCCGGGCGCTCGCGCGCATCCATATCGCGCAGACCGGCTATCCGCTCTCCATCGTGCATCACTATGCGATCCGGCGTGAGGAGGCGCGCGACCTCGCGGGTGTCGTCATGAACGCGCCGCGCAAATCGCTCGAGCGCATGCCCGCCGCCCCCACCAAGCGCGTGGGGGACCTCCCCTTCGCCGCCGTGGTGATGCGCCGCCTGCTGCGCAGCTCCGGCGCGGCGCGCGTCGTCTTCTCGGCCAACGGCCTGCGTGAGGGCTGGTATGGCCGTCGCCTGCACGCGGCCGAGCGCGCGCGCGACCCGCTGCTGGCGGCCGCCCAGGAGATCGGCCTCCGCCTCGGCCGCGATTCGGGCCTGCCGCCCGCCGTGCTGCGCTGGACCGAGCCGCTGGTCGAGGAGGGCGACACCGAACCGGCGCTGCGCGTCGCCGCCTGCTGGATCAGCGACAGCGGCGCGCTGGACCATCCCGAATACCGCGCCGAACAGGCCTTTTTCCGCCTGCTGCGCCTGCATGGCGTGGGCCTGGATCACCACGCCCGCGCCTTCCTCGCCCTCGTCGCCGCGCTCCGCTACGAGGCCGATCCGCAGGCGCCCTGGCTCGCGCCCGCGCGGCTGCTGCTCTCCGCCGCCTCGGTCCGCCGCGCGGAGATCCTGGGGGCCGCGCTGCGCCTCGCCTATACGCTCTCGGGCGGCGTGCCCTCCCTGCTCGATGCCACGCAGCTCGAACGCCGCGGCCGGCGGCTGGTGCTGCGGCTGGAGCAGGGGGCGGGCGTCTTCGCCGGCGAAAGCGTGCTGCGCCGGCTGGAGGTGCTGGCCCTGGCCCTCGGCCTGGACCCATCGCTGGAAGTCGCCTGACCAATTTTGCGGCATGACGCCGTGATTCAGGGCGATTTCACTCGGCATCCGGGCGGATTCGCCTCATTCGCGCGCATTTTATTGCATCGGGCGCCGCGCGCACCGGGCTAACTCCCTCCGACACCCGGAGGGTTGTGCATGCTGCGTCGGTTCGAGGCCCTGCCTGGCCCCTTCACCTTCGAGCCCGCGCGCACGGCCACGCTCCTCATCGACATGCAGCGCGACTTCCTGGAGCCAGGTGGCTTCGGCGCCGCACTCGGCAATGACGTCACGCGCCTGCATTCCGCCATCGCCCCCTGCGCCGCGATGCTGGCGGCGAGCCGCGCCGCCGGCCTGCTGGTCATCCACACGCGCGAGGGCCACCGCCCCGACCTCACGGATTGCCCGCCCGCGAAACTCACCCGCAGCCCGCCCGGGATGCGCATCGGCGACCCCGGCCCCATGGGCCGGATCCTCGTGCGCGGCGAGGCGGGCCACGACATCATCCCCGAACTCGCGCCGCGCCCCGGCGAGATCGTGCTCGACAAGCCCGGCAAGGGCGCCTTCTGGGCGACCGACCTCGAACCCATCCTCCGGCATCGCGGCATCGAGGCGCTGCTGGTGGCGGGTGTGACCACCGAGGTCTGCGTCAGCACGACGGTGCGCGAGGCCAATGACCGCGGCTTCCGCTGCGCCGTCATCGGCGATGCCTGCGCCTCCTACTTCCCCGAATTCCACGCAGCGGCGCTCGCGATGATCCACGCCCAAGGCGGGATCTTCGGCTGGGTCGCCACATCGGATTCCGCCATCGCAGCCCTGAGGACCACGCCATGATGCGCACGCAACTCTGGACGCCGGGCGACTGGAACGCCCTCTTCGGCTTCGGCACCAACATCCTGGTGAATTTGCTGGTGCTGACGGGCCTGCTGCGCTTCGTGGTCGGCATGCCGGATGAGATCGTCTTCGGCCGCATCCTGCCGGCCGCCGGCCTCATGATGTTCCTCTCCACCGGCTACTATGCCTATCTCGGCTGGCGCCTGATGAAGGAGACGGGGCGCTCGGATGTCTGCGCGCTGCCTTCCGGCATCTCGGTCCCGCACATGTTCGTCGTCTGCCTCGTCATCATGATGCCCATCGCGCGGATGACGGGCGATCCGATCAAGGGGTGGGAGGCCGGACTCACCTGGGTCTTCATCCAGAGCTTCGTGCTGATCTTCGGCGCGCATGCCGCCCCCTGGATCCGCCGCATCACGCCGCGCGCGGCGCTGCTGGGCACGCTGGCGGGCGTCTCCGTCACCTTCATCGCCATGCGCCCGGCGCTGGAGATGTTCATGACGCCGATCCTCGGCCTCATCTGCTTCGCGGTGATCCTCGTCGCCTGGTTCGGCGGCTTCCGCTATCCGCGCAACATCCCCGCGGGCCTCGTCGCCATCGCCTTCGGCCTCATCATCGCCTGGGGCGCGGCCGCGATCGGCCTCGGCCTCGGCGGCGTGGGGCTGACCGCGCTCGGCGCCTCCTTCAGCCAATTGGGCCTGCACATCCCCATCCCGGCGATCGGGCATGTCTTCGGCGGGTTCGAGTTCATCGGCCTCATCCTGGTCACCGCCATTCCCTTCGGCATCTATGACCTCGTCGAGGCGCTGGACAATGTGGAGAGCGCGGAGGCCGCGGGCGACCACTACCCCACGACGCGCGTGCTGACGGCCGATGGCGTGGTCAGCCTGATCGGGTGCTGCATGGGCAACCCCTTCATCAACGCGGTCTACATCGGCCACCCCGGCTGGAAATCCATGGGCGGGCGCATCGGCTATTCGGCCGCGACCGGCGTGGCCGTGCTGGTCTTCACCTGGCTCGGCATCGCCTCCGTGCTGCTGGCCCTGGTGCCCGTCGTCGCGATCGCGCCCATCCTGCTCTACATCGGCATGCTGATCGGCGCGCAGGCCTTCCAGGAGGTGCCGAAGGGCCACGCGCCGGCCGTGGTGCTGGCCCTCACCCCACACCTCGCCCATTGGGCGAAGACGCTGATCGATGGCGCGCTGGGGGCCGCCGGCACCAATGCGGCCGCCGTCGGCATGGACAAGCTGATCGGCATGGGCGTGCTCTATCCCGGCCTCGCCGTGATGGGCGAGGGCGCGATCCTGGGCGGGCTCGTGCTCGGCGCCATCGCCGTCTTCATCATCGAGCGCGACTATGTGAAGGCCTCGGGCTTCGCCGCCGCCGGCGCGGTGATGACCTTCTTCGGCCTGATGCATGGGCCTGCGGTGGGCTTCGCGGTGACGCCCGCGCTGGCCTTCGCCTACCTGATGGTCGCCGCCTTCCTCATGGCCTGCGCTCGGCAGGAGGGGCAGGCGCCGGCCTGGGTGGAGGATCTCGTCAGCAAGGCGAAGGCGAAGCTCAAGCCCGCGCCCAAGGCCGAGGCTACGGCCGGAACACCGCCAGCAGCACCGTCAGCGTGAGGACCGAAAGCAGCGTCGAGACCAGGACGGAGGCGCCCGAGGCCTCCGTCCCCACCGCATAGCGCCGCGCCAGCAGGAAGGCATTGGCGCCGGTCGGCAGGGCGGCCGTCACCGTAGCCACCGCGATCTCCAGTTCCGAAAGGCCCATCGCCGCCGTGATGGCCCAGACCAGCAGCGGCAGCGCCACGAGCTTGAGCGACACCGTCACCGACATCTGCTTCCACGCATGCCGCGCATCGAAGCCGCGCAGGCTGCCGCCCAGGCAGAAGAGCGCGACCGGCGGCGAGGCGGCGCCCAGCAATTCCAGCGTGCGCCGCGCGGCCCCCGGCACGGGCAGATGCAGCGTGCTCCAGAGCATGGCGAGGATCACCGCCATCACCACCGGATTGCGCGCCACCCCCAGCAGCGTGGTCTTCAGCAGCCGCCACGGCGCCGCACGCTCATTCTGCCCGATCTCAGCCACCACGGTCGCGGCGCCGAGCAGCACCATGGAATGCAGCGCCAGGATGGTCAGCAGGATGGAGAGCCCCGGCGTGCCGAAGGCGGCGAGGATGAGCGGAATGCCCATCATCACCGTGTTGCCGTAGCTGACATCGAGCGCCAGCATCCCGCCGGCGGCGAGCCCCATCCCCGCGCGCCGCGCCCCCCAGAGCACCACGGCATAAAGCAGCCCCGCCGCCAGGAAATAGGCGAGTGCCGCGGCACCCCCGCCCTGATGCCCCACCGTGCCGCTGGCAAACAGCAGCGCGGGGGCCGCCAGCGAGAAGGCGAAGATGTTCAGCCCCTTGAAGCCCGCCGCATCCACGATGTTGCGCGCCGCGCAGAAATACCCCGCCGCGATGATGGCGAAGATCGGCGCCACCACCTCGATCAGGACGAGGAAGGCCTCCCTCACGCGGGGCCGAGCAGCGTGGCGGCAAACCCGGGCAGCCAGGGCTGGCGGCTGCGATGCGTGCGCGCCGCATGCAGGATGGCGCGCACGGCGGCGACCGTCGCCGAGAAATCCTCGTTCACCAGCACATGGTCGAACTCGTCCCAATGGGCGAGCTCGGTGCGGGCGGCCTTCATGCGCTTCGCGATCTCCTCGTCGCTGTCCTGGTTGCGGCCGCGCAGGCGGCGCTCCAACTCCTCGATCGAGGGCGGCAGCAGGAAGATGCCCACCACATCCTGCGCCATCTTCGCGCGCAGCTGGCGGTGCCCCTGCCATTCGATGTCGAAGAGCACATCCCGCCCCGCGCTCAGCGCGGCCTCCACCGCCGCGCGCGGCGTGCCGTAGGAACGGCCGAGGAAGCTGGCATGCTCCAGCAGCTCATCGGCCGCGACCATGGCCGCGAATTGCTCGGGCGTGCGGAAGAAGTAGTGCACGCCCTCCTCCTCGCCCGGGCGCGGCGCGCGCGTGGTGGCGCTGACGGAGAGCGAGAGTTCCGGCTCGGTCTTCAGCAATTCGCGCGAGACGCTGGTCTTGCCGCCGCCGGGCGCGGACGCCAGCACCAGGCAAACTCCACGGCGTGGCATTTCGCCCGGCCGATTCACGCTTCGCGCCGCTTCGCGATCGGACGGGGCATCACTCAACATTGGCCGCCTGCTCCCGCAGCCGCTCGATGGCGGCCTTCAATTCCAGCCCGATCCGCGTGAGCGCGACACTGGCCGATTTGCTGCACAGCGTATTCGCCTCGCGCACGAATTCCTGCACGAGGAAATCGAGCTTGCGCCCCGCCCCCTCGCCTTCCGCCACCAGCGCCCGCGCGGCGGCGAGATGCGCGCCCAGCCGATCCAATTCCTCGCGCACATCGGATTTGGCGGCGAGCAGCGCCACCTCCTGCACCAGGCGATCTTCGGAGAAGCGCGCGCGCCCCGCCTCGCCCAGCAGCGCGTCCAGGCTTTCCATCAGCTTCGCGCGCTGCGCGGCCGGCTGCGTCGCGGCCTCGGTCGCCGCGGCCGCGCAGAGCGCCTCGATCTCATCCAGCAGCGCCGTGAGGATCCCGGCCAGCCGTGCCCCCTCCGCCGCGCGCGACTCCCACAGCGCCGCCAGCGCGCGCTGGAAGGCGGCGAGCAAGGCGCTGCGCCGCGCCTCCTCCTCCGCCTCGCTCGGCTCGGTCTGTTCGGCGCGGAAGATGCCGGGCAGCGCCAGCAGCGCCTCCGCGCGCGGCGTCTCCGTGCCGAGCCGCGCGGCGAGGCCCTGCGCCAGCTCCACCATGCGGTCGAGTGCCGCCATGTCGGGCGAGAGCGGCGCGCGCCCCTCCTGCTTGAGCGTGAGCCCGATCTGCACATTGCCGCGCTTGAAGCGTTTCGCGGCCGCCTCGCGCGCCGGGCCTTCCAGCGCATCGAGGCCCGGCGGCAGGCGAAAGCGCAGCTCCAGCCCGCGCCCATTCACCGATTTCATCTCCCAGGCGAAGGCGGTGCCATCGCCCAGGAATCCGGCCTCGCGCGCGAAGCCCGTCATGCTGCACAAGCGTTGGGTCATGTGCGCTTGTCCTCCGCGCGCGCGGACCTGTCCAGGGCGGCCTAGCCTTCCGGAAGCAGCCCCCACCGCCCGGCCAGCAGCACCATCGCCTCCATCATCATGTGCCCGCAGAGCGAGGCCGCCATCCCCTGCACGTCATGCCCCGGGCTCACCGTGTTGAAATCCATCGCCACGATGTTGAGGCCGTGAAGGCTCCGCATGAGCTCGATCCCCTCCCGCGCCGTCAGGCCGCCCCAGGAGGGCGTCGCCACGCCGGGTGCCACCGAAGGGTCGAACACATCCATGTCCCAGCACAGATAGAGCGGCCGGTCCGCCACCACCTCGCGGAATTCCGTCATGGCCTGCGCCGTGCCGCGCCGGATCAGATCCTCCGTGGTCAGCACGCGGAAACCCAGCTTGTCCGCATGCTTCAGCACGCCGCGCACGCCGGTAAAGCCGCGAATGCCGACATGCCAGGTGGAATTCGGGTCCACCAGACCCTCCTCCGCCGCATGCGTGAACTGGTTGGACGCATCGAACGGATCAGCCGGATTATACGGATAGGCATCGGTGTGGCTGTCCACATGCAGCGCCACCAGCCCCGGATGATGCCGCGCCGCCGCCCGCATCAGCGGCAGCGAGACCGAGCCATCGCCGCCGATGCCGATGGGCACGGCCCCCGCCTTCAGGATGGCATCCGCCGCCGCCTCGATCTTCGGATGGGCGTCCGCGATCTTGCCCGGCGTGATGCCCGCGACATCGCCGGCATCCACCGCGCCCAGCAGCGTGGGGATGTCCACATCGGCCAGCGTGGGATGGTGCCGCCGCGTCAGGCCCGATTGCGCGCGCACGCTGGCCGGCCCCTCGCGGCTGCCGATGCGGAAGGGGTGGATGCCGCAGTCAAACGGCACGCCGAGGATCGCCACGCGATTGCCCGGGCCCGGTGCGCCGGCGGGCATCCCCATGAAGGTCAAAGGCGGCGTGAAGAGGGGCGCATCGCCCATGGGTCCGGACCTCCGCGAAAGTTCCGGACAAGTCTTGTGCATCGCGGGAGGCTCGGTCAATCTCAAGCCAGACAGCAGGAGATGCGCCCGTGAGTTTCACCCCGAGCCGCCGTTCCCTCCTTCTCGCCGCGGGCCTGGGTTTGCCCGCCGGGATCGCCTCCGCGCAGTCATTGGACGCGATCCGCCAGCGCGGCACGCTGCGCATCGTCACCACCTCCGCCTCGCCACCGCATGGTTTCCTCGACCCCACGACGAACACGCTGCGCGGCATCATGTTCGAGGTGGGTGAATCCGTCGCGCGCCGCATCGGCGTGCGCGCCACCTTCTCCGAAGTGCCCTTCGGCAGCCTGATCGGCGAGATCACCTCCGGCCGCGCCGACCTCATGTCCGCGCCCCTCTTCATCACGCCGGCCCGGGCCGAGGTGCTGGATTTCTCCATCCCCATCTATGGCTGGGGCGAGGGCTTCGTCACGCGCGGCAACAACAACCGCGCCTATCCGGACCTCAACGCGCTCTCCGGCCAGAATGTCGGCGCGCAGGTCGGCACCGTGCAGCTCGAGATGCTGCGCGCCGTGCCCGGCATCCGCGAGGTGCGGACCTACCCGGATGCGCCCACCATGCTGCTGGACCTCCGCGCCGGCCGCATCGACGTGGCGCTGATCGACCCGCCCAGCATCGCCTATCAGCTTCGCGCGCGGCGGCTCACCGACCTCAAGCTCGTGCAGGGCTATACGCCGGTGAATCGCTGGCAGATCGGCATGGCCGTCGCCAAGGGGAATGCCACGCTGCTCGCCGCCGTGAACACGGCCGTCGCGGCGCTGAAGGCCGAGGGCGAGCTGCTGCGCATCCTCACCAGCTGGGACATCCCCGACACGCTGATCCCGTAACCCAGTGGCCGAACTCTGGGCTGAAATCCTGCTCTACATGCCCGCGCTGCTGCGCGGCGCGGTCTGGACGCTGGCGCTCGCCGCCTGCTCCGCCATCGGCGCCGTGAGCGTGGGCCTGCTGGTCTGCGGCGCGCGCATGTCGGGTGTGACGCTCTTCTCCGCCCCGGCGCGCGGCTTCATCTCGATCATCCGTGGCACGCCGCTGCTGCTGCAGATCTTCTACATCTATTACGGCCTGCCCGAGCTCGGCATCGTCATGCCCGCCTTCGTGGCCGGCGTCCTCGCCCTCAGCCTGAATTTCGGCGCCTATCTCGCCGAACTCTTTCGTGGCGGCATCCAGGCGGTGGATCGCGGGCAGCGCCAGGCGGCCATGGCGCTCGGCCTCGGACGGCTGCAATCCTTCGCGCTCGTCGTCGCACCCCAGGCCTTCCGCACCATCCTGCCGGCCCTCGGCAACTACGCGACGGTGCTGGTGAAGGAGACCTCGCTCGTCGCCACCATCTCGGTGCTGGAGCTCATGCGCTCGGGCGAGTTGCTGGCCAGCGCCACCTTCCGCGTGCTGCTGATCTACAGCCTGGTCGCGCTGATCTACTACACGATCTGCACCCTGATCGCCCGCCTCTTCGTCTCGGCCGAGCGCCGCGCCGCCATCCCGGGCTCGCTCGCCGCCGAGGTGATGGGCGGCAGCAAGGACGCGATCCTCTCGCGCAGCCTCTCGACAGGGAAGGGCGAGGCCGCCAAATCCGCCTGAAATTCGGCGGGAATGGATATGGGCATCCTCATCACCGGCGCTTCGGCCGGCCTCGGCGCGGCACTCGCGCGCGAATGCGCAGCCCCGGGTGTGACGCTGCATCTCTCGGCGCGCGATGCGTCACGCCTCGCCGCCACCACCGCCGCCTGCGCGGCGAAGGGCGCCATCGTGAACCCGGTGGGCGTGGACGTGCGCGACGCCGCCGGGATGCGGGCCTGGATCGCGGGCGCCGGCCGGCTCGATCTCGTCATCGCCAATGCCGGCATCAGCGCCGGCACGGGCACGGGCATGGAAGCGCCCGAGGTGGTGCGCGACATCTTCGACACCAACGTGACCGGCGTGCTCAACACCTGCCTGCCCGCCATCGAGGCCATGGCCACGCAGGCGCCCGCACTTGACGGCCTGCGCGGCCGCGTCGCCGTCATCGCCTCGATCGCGGCCTTCGTGGCCGGCCCCACCGCGCCCGCCTATTGCGCCAGCAAATCCGCCGTGCAGCGCTGGGCCGAGGCGCGCGACGCGACGGAGCGCCAACGCGGCATCCGCCTGCATGCCATCTGCCCCGGCTTCATCCGCACCGCCATCACCGACCGCAACGCCTTCCCCATGCCCGGCCTGATGGAGCCGGAGGAGGCCGCGCAACGCACGCTGGCGGGCATCCGCGCGGGCAGGCTGCGCGTGGTCTATCCCTGGCCGCTCTACGCGATGAGCCGTGTGACCGGCGCGCTGCCGCCCAGCTGGCGCAACGCTCTGCTCATGCGCTTCGAGCCGAAGGCCGCTTGACGCCCCCGCGCGGCCGGCCGATCTGACGCGAGACATTCCGGGAGACACGCATGACCACGCCTCGCCGCCTCGCCCTCGCGCTGCCCGCCCTCGCCCTACCCGCGATCGCCCGCGCCCAGCAGGCGCGGCCCATCCGCATCGTCGTCCCCTTCGCCGCCGGCGGCGCGGCCGACAGCGCGACGCGCAGCATCACGCCCCGCCTGGGCGAGCGCCTCAACACCACCATCGTCGTCGAGAACCGCACGGGCGCCGGCGGCTCGGTCGGCGGCGCCGAGGTGGCGCGCAGCACGCCCGACGGCACGACGCTGCTGATGGACGCCTCCAGCCACATCGTGAACCCGAGCCTGCTGCGCGGCCTGCCCTTCGACTACGCCACGGCCTTCACCCCCATCTCGCTGGTCTGCACCTTCCCGCAGGTGCTGGCCGTGAAGGCCGACCTGCCGGCCCGCAACCTGGCCGAGTTCATCGCGCTGGCCCGCCGCCAGCCGCTCAACATCGGCACTCAGGGCAATGCGACGGCCGGGCATCTCGGCCTCGCGCAGCTCAACCGCGCGGCGGGGATCGAGACGACGCACGTCCCCTATCGCGGCGGCGCGGATGCGGCGCGCGACCTGGCCGCCGGCACGCTCGATGGCTGCTTCATCACCATGCTCTCGGCCGGCCCGATCGTGGACAGCGGCCGCGCCCGGTTCATCGCCGTCTCCGCCGCGCAGCGCGTGCCGCTGCGCCCCGACATCCCGACCTTCGCCGAGCTGGGCACGCCGGGCATCGAGATCAGCGAATGGGCGGCGCTCTTCGCCCCGGCCGGCACGCCGGCGGCCCCCATCGCGGCCGTTCATGCGGCGCTGGTGGCGACGCTGGCCGAGCAGCCCGTCCAGGCCCGCCTCGCCCAGCTCGCGGCCGTGCCGGTGGGCAGCAGCCCCGAGGATTTCGCCCGCTTCGTGACGCAGGGCCGCGCCAGCATGGCCGAGCTGGTGCGCGTGGCGAATATCCGCATTGAATAGGCGCACCCTCCTGGCGCTGGCCCTGCTGCCGGCGGCCGCCCGCGCCGAGGCGCCCGAGGTGCTGGCGCTGGCCGGCCAGCCCGTGCTGGAACTGGCCCGCCATCCGGCGGTGGGCCCGCGCCTGCGCTCCATGGCCGCCGGGCGCCAGCGCCTGGTGAGCGACACGCTGCGCGGCCCCGGCCCGCCGCTCGCCATCAGCGCCCCCTGGATCCATGGCCATGCCGCGACCGAGGCGGCGCGCGTCTTCCTCGGCTTCGACACCCAGACGGAATCCGTCGTGATCCTCCTGCTGGATGGGGGCCGCCCGTCGCTGTTCATCCCGCCGCGCGTGGCACCCTGGCCCGCGGCACTGCGCCCGGCGCTGATGGAATTCGCGCCAGAGATCGCGGCGCAGATGCGCTTCAACGAGCCAGCAGCCAGGCCCTGACCGCCGGGTCCTCCGTCAGGCCCGCCGCACGGCGCCGCGCCTGTCGCGCCGCTTCCGCCTGGCCCAGCCGGTCGAGCACATGGGCGCGCGTCGCCCACCAGGGCTGGT
The DNA here is from genome assembly GCF_050632405.1 of Sediminicoccus sp. BL-A-41-H5. Classification (NCBI taxonomy): domain Bacteria; kingdom Pseudomonadati; phylum Pseudomonadota; class Alphaproteobacteria; order Acetobacterales; family Roseomonadaceae; genus Sediminicoccus; species Sediminicoccus sp. BL-A-41-H5. Next base: position 1,445,344 of record NZ_CP192601.1, read on the forward strand.
AGAGCGCCAGCGCCTCCGCCATTCCGTCCAGCTCCCCGAGCGCCGCCCGCGCCTGCCCCGCTTCGGCCCGCGCCGCCGCCCGCGCCACCAGCACGCCAGCCGTGGGCGAGAGTTGCGCCAGCAGGTCATAGAGTCCGAGCAGGGCGCCGCCGCGATCCGCTCCCGTCAGCCGCATCTCCACATGCACCGACTGGATCGCCGCCTCGATCTGGAAGCGCCCCAGCGTCGCCGCCTGCGAGGCATCCCGGAGCAGCGCCTCCGCCTCGGCCAGCAGCGGGCGCGACCAGGCCGACGGATTCTGGGCCGAAAGCGGGACGAAGCCCCCCGCCGCATCCCGCCGCGCCGCGCGCCGCGATTCGGCGTAGAGCATGAGGGCAAGCAGCCCCTTCGGCTCCGGCGCCTCCGGCAGCAGCGCCACCAGCAACCGCCCCAGCCAGATCGCCTCCTCCGCCAGCCCCTGCCCGCCCTTCCCCTCGGCGAGCAGGTCGGCCCAGCCCGTGCCGAAGGCGGCATAGATCGCGCTCATCACCGCCTCGAGCCGAGGCGGCAGCTCCGCCGGGCCGGGCAGCTCGAAACGGATTCCGGCATCGCGGATCCGCGCCTTCGCCCGCACCAGGCGCTGCGCCATGGTGGCGGGCGCCGTCAGGAAGCAGGCCGCGATGCGCGCCGCGTCCAGACCCAGCACCGTCTGGAGCATGAGCGGCGCCTGCGCCTCGGCCGCGATGGCCGGATGGGCGCAGAGCATGAGCAATTGCAACCTCCGGTCCGGGATCTCCGCCACCTCGGGCCCGTCCCGCTGCATCAGCAGGCGCAGCGTGGGCTCGGCCCCGCGCCGAACCGCCGCATGACGCCGGCCATGGCCATGCTGGCGGCGCGCGGCCGTCAGCAGCCAGGCCTCGGGGTTGTCGGGCACGCCGGCCTCGGGCCAGCGGCGCAGCGCCGTGTGGAAGGCCTCGGACAGCGCATCCTCCGCCGCCGCCACGTCCCGCGTGCCGGCGGCGAGGATCGCGACCAGGCGGCCATAGGCCAGCCGGGCCGCGCGCTCCGCCGCCTGCGCCGCCGGGCTGCTCACCCCTGGCCCGGCGGAGCCATCACCGGCCGCACCTCGACCGCGCCCACGCCCGCCGCCGGGCTGCGCGCGGCCCATTCCAGCGCCGTGTCGAGATCGGGCACCTCGATGGTGACGAAGCCGCCCAACTGCTCCTTGCTGTCCGCATAGGGCCCGTCCTGCACGTGGCGCTGGCCGTCGCGCAGGCGCAGGGTTGTGGCGAGGCTGGAAGGCTCAAGCCCCTGCCCGCCCCGCATGACACCGGCCTCGCCCATCGCCTGCATATACGCGGTCCAGGCGCCCCAATAGGCCGGCGCAGCCGCGGGGTCGTTGCGCTTGGCCACTTCGCTGGCCGGCTCGGCGAAGAGCATCACATACTGCATGGTCGTATCTCCTGAGGTCGCGAGGGATCATCCCCTCGACCGCATGAGCCCCGAGCCTTCCGGATTTCGACAGCGGCCGCAAAAGAAAAAAGGGGCGAGAGGTTCCCCCCTCGCCCCTTGTTCGGGAAACGCCCTTGAAGGCCGGCTTACGCCGCCTCCTGCTCCTCGGCCGCTTCCGGCTTCGGGCCGCTGTCCAGGCCCTTGGCGGCGACATCGCGGTCGACCAGCTCGATCACGGCCATGGCGGCGGCATCGCCGTAGCGGAACCCGGCCTTCAGCACGCGGCAATAGCCGCCATTGCGGGTCTTGTAGCGCTCGGCGATGGTGGTGAAGAGCTTCTCGACCACCGCGTCATCCATGACGATCGCATGCGCCTGGCGGCGGGCATGCAGGCCACCGCGCTTGGCGAGCGTGATGAGGCGCTCCGTGTAGGGGCGCAGCTCCTTCGCCTTCGGCAGCGTGGTGGTGATCTGCTCGTGCTTCAGCAGGCTGGTCGCCATGTTGCGGAACATCGCCGCGCGATGGGTCGAGGTGACGCCCAGCTTCCGATTGGCCATACCGTGACGCATAACAAGTCTCCATCAGCGGCCGCAGCCGCAAATCACCAAATCAACCAGTGCCGACCGAAGACCGGCACCGCACCCCGAATATCCGGCCACAACGTGGCCGGCGCCGCCAAACCGCCCTACCAACCCGCGTGACCGCGGCGCGGTGAAGCCAAGGCGGCGGAGCCGCCGCCCGGCGTTTGAAGGCGTAGCCTAAAACGGATCCTCGATCCGCTTCGCCAGGTCCTCGATGTTCTCCGGCGGCCAGCCCATGATGGGCATGCCCAGGGAGAGGCCCATCGAGGCCAGCACTTCCTTGATCTCGTTCAGCGACTTCCGGCCGAAATTCGGCGTCCGCAGCATTTCCTGCTCGGACTTCTGCACGAGGTCGCCGATATAGACGATGTTGTCGTTCTTCAGGCAGTTCGCCGAGCGGACCGAAAGCTCCAGCTCGTCCACCTTGCGCAGCAGGTTGCGGTTGAAGGGGAGGTCGTCCTCCACCTCGTCGCGCATCTTCTCGCGCGGCTCCTCGAAGGTGACGAAGAGCGCCAGCTGGTCCTGCAGGATGCGGGCCGCGAGCGCCACGGCATCCTCGGGAACGATGGTGCCGTTGGTCTCGAGCGAGAGCACCAGGCGGTCATAGTCCGTCACCTGGCCCACGCGGGTCGGCTCGACCTTGTAGGAGACCTTGCGGACCGGCGAGTAGATCGCATCCACCGGGATCATGCCGATCGGCGCATCCTCGGCACGGTTCATCGCCGCCGGCACATAGCCGCGGCCGACCTGCACCGTGAGTTCCATGGAGAGCTTGGCACCGTCATCCAGCGTGCAGATCACCAGCTCCGGGTTCGCGATCTCGATGTCGCCCGTCGTCTGGATCATCGCGGCGGTGACTTCGCCGGGGCCGGTCGCCGTCAGCATCAGGCGCTTCGGGCCCTCGCCATTGTACCGGATGGCCAGTTGCTTGAGGTTCAGGATGATGTCGGTGACATCCTCGCGCGCGCCGGTCAGGCTGCTGAATTCATGCAGCACGCCATCAATCTTCACGCCCGTGACGGCGGCGCCCTGCAGGGAGGAGAGCAGGATGCGGCGCAGCGCGTTGCCGAGCGTCTGGCCGAAGCCACGCTCCAGCGGCTCCGCCACCAGGGTCGCCTGACGCAGATCGGTGCTGCCCGACTCGACCTGGAGCTTCTCGGGCTTGATCAGGGATTGCCAGTTGCGTTCGAGCAAGGGTGTCTCTCCTAGAGCAGATCAGATCCTGGCCGGGGCCGGGCGGCATGCTCACAAAACCAAAAATCCGCGGGTGCGGCCGTCACCGGCGCACCCGCGGCCTCAGATCGTCCCGATCAGACGCGCCGGCGCTTGCGCGGGCGGCAGCCATTGTGCGGGATGGGCGTCACGTCGCGGATGGCGGTCACGTGGAAACCCACGGACTGCAGCGCGCGCAGCGCCGATTCGCGGCCCGAGCCGGGGCCCGAGACCATCACCTCGACGGTCTCCATGCCGTGCTCGCGGGCCTTCATGCCAGCATCCTCGGCGGCCATCTGGGCGGCATAGGGCGTGCTCTTGCGGCTGCCCTTGAAGCCCTTCGAGCCCGAGGAGGACCAGGCGATGGAATTGCCCTGGGCGTCCGTGATGGTCACGATGGTGTTGTTGAAGGTCGCGAGAACATGCGCCACGCCGGAGCTGATGTTCTTGCGCTCTTTCTTCTTCGGGCGGGAACCGCCGGGGCTGCGAGCCATTACTTCGTCACCTTCTTCTTGCCGGCAATGGCCACGGCCTTGCCCTTACGCGTGCGCGCGTTCGTGTGCGTGCGCTGGCCACGCACCGGCAGGCCACGGCGATGCCGCAGGCCGCGGTAGCAGGCCATATCCATGAGGCGCTTGATGTTCATCGCCACTTCGCGGCGGAGGTCACCCTCCACGCGGTAGTCGCGATCGATCACCTCGCGCAGCTTCACGATTTCTTCATCGGTCAGCTGGTTCACGCGGCGCTCGGCCGGAATCCCCACCTGCTCGCAGATCGCGACCGCGTTCTGCGGGCCGATGCCGTAGATATAGCGCAGCGAAATCACCACGCGCTTGTTGGTGGGGATGTTCACGCCAGCGATACGCGCCACGTTCTAGCTCCTGTGGCCCCCGGGAGGGCCCGTCTTATGGTTACCGCGGTTCCGGTTGCCCGGCCTTACGGCGAAATTTTCAAACCCCGAACGCCTGTCCGGGCAAACCGCGCCCTAGAGTGGACAGGCAAAACAAAACGCGGCCGAAGAGTGCCCTGGAGACACGCCGCGCCCGTGGAAGGCGCGGCATATAACCAAGCCTGTCCCCGCGTCAAGCCGTCGGCGAAAGAATCCTCGTCAAAGCGATGGTCACGTCGGACATGTCCGCCATGCCATCCACGCTGCGCAGCTTGCCCTGCGCGGCATAATAGGGAAGCAGCGGCGCCGTCTGGGAGTGATAGGCCGCAAGCCGCGCCCCCACCGTCTCCGCCTTGTCATCCGCCCGCCGCGTGAACTCCGTCCCGCCGCAGGCATCGCAGACGCCGGCCACCTTGGGCTTCTTGAAGCTGTCGTGGTAGCCCTCGCCGCAGCTCGCGCAGGTGAAGCGGCCCGAAATCCGGTCCACCAGCGCCGCGTCATCCACCTTCAGCTCGATGACATGGTCGAGCACCATGCCGTTCTCGCGCAGCATCTCGTCCAGGGCGGCGGCCTGCGGCGCCGTGCGCGGGAAACCGTCCAGGATGAAGCCCTTCGCGGCATCCGGCTGCTTCACCCGGCTCGCGATCATCGCGGTGATGATCGAGTCGGGCACCAGCGCGCCACGCTCCATGATCGCCTTGGCCTCGAGCCCGATCGCCGAGCCAGATCTCACCTCGGCCCGCAGCATGTCGCCCGTCGAGACCTGTACCAGGCCGAAGCGCTGCTCCAGGATCTTCGCCTGGGTGCCTTTGCCGGCGCCCGGGGGCCCCAGAAGAATCAGGTTCATCGCCATCTCCCTAGCGCGGCCTCGGGCCGCGTCCGCCCAAGCGGGCTTTCTTGATCAGGCCCTCATACTGGTGGGCGAAGAGATGTGACTGCACCTGAGCCACCGTGTCCATCGTAACGGTGACGATGATCAGGAGAGACGTACCGCCGAAATAGAAGGGCACGCCGTAATTCGAGATCAGGATCTCGGGGATGATGCAGACGATGCAGAGGTAGATGGCACCCACCACGGTCAGTCGCGTCAGCACGCGATCCAGGTAGTCCGCCGTGTGCTGCCCGGGACGGATGCCGGGCACGAAGCCGCCATACTTCTTCAGGTTCTCGGCCGTCTCGGTCGGGTTGAACACGACCGCCGTGTAGAAGAAGGCGAAGAACACGATCAGCGCCATATAGAGCCCCATGTAGAGGGGCTGACCATGGGCAAGCATGTTCGCCATGCTCTGCAGCCAGGTCTCGGCCGTGCGGTCCGTGCTGAAGCCCGCGATGGTGGCCGGCAGCAGCAGCAGCGAGGAGGCGAAGATCGGCGGAATCACACCCGCCGTGTTCAGCTTGAGCGGGAGATGGGTGTTCTCGCCGCCGAACATCCGGTTGCCCACCTGGCGCTTCGGATATTGCACCGGGATGCGCCGCTGGGCGCGCTCGACGAAGACGACAACCGCGATGGTGCCCAGCGCGGCGAGCAGGAAGAAGATGATGAAGAAGGTGGAGAGCGCGCCCGTCCGCCCAAGTTCCAGCGTGGAGATGAGGGCCGAGGGCAGGTTCGCCACGATTCCCGCGAAGATGATAAGCGAGATGCCGTTGCCCACGCCGCGCGCGGTGATCTGCTCGCCCAGCCACATCAGGAACATGGTGCCGCCCACCAGCGTGATCACGCAGGAGATGCGGAAGGCCATGCCGGGGTCGGCCACCGCGGAACCCGTCGTGCCGCGAATCCCCTCAAGCCCCACGGAAATGCCGTAGGCCTGGACGATGGCGATCACCAGCGTCAGGTAGCGCGTGTACTGGTTGAGCTTCTTGCGCCCGCTCTCGCCTTCCTTCTTCAGCGCTTCCCAGGAGGGGATCGCCGCCGTCATCAGCTGCACGATGATGGAGGCCGAGATGTAGGGCATGATGTTCAGCGCGAAGACCGTCATGCGGCCGAGCGCGCCACCCGTGAACATGTCGAACATGCCGAGGATACCGCCGCCATGCTGGCGCAGCATCTCGCCCATGACGGCCGCATCCACCCCCGGCACCGGGATATAGGTGCCGAGGCGATAGACGATGAGGGCGCCGAGCGTGAACCAGATGCGGTTCTTCAGCTCGGTCGCTTTCGAAAGCACGCCGAAATTCAGGCTGTTCGCGAGCTGATCCGTGGCCGACGCCATGCCCTAAACCTCCTGAAACCTGTCCATGCCAACGGGCATACGCAGCCGGATCACTCCGCCGCGGCTTCCGCCGCCGGGAGCGTGACCGTGCCGCCCGCCGCCTCGACCGCCGCGATGGCGGCCGCGGAAGCGCCGGAGACGGAGATCTTCACCGCGCGCTTGATCTCGCCATGGCCGAGCAGGCGCACGCCGGCGAACTTCTTGCCCTGGCGCACGATGCCGGCCTCGCGCAGCGCGGCCTCGGTGATCTCGGCATCGGCGGAGAGCTTGCCGGCCTCGATCGCCTTGTCGAGCGTGCCGATGTTCAGCGCCGTGTATTCCAGGCGGAAGATGTTCTTGAACCCGCGCTTCGGCAGACGCCGATAGATCGGGAGCTGACCACCCTCGAAGCCATTCAGCGAGACGCCGGTACGGGCCTTCTGGCCCTTCACGCCACGGCCGGAGGTCTTGCCCTTGCCGGAGCCGATGCCGCGACCGACGCGCTTGAACTTCGGCCGCGCGCCCTCGTTGTCACGCAATTCGTTGAGCTTCATGACCATGTCCTTTGAAGGAATGACCGCGTTGCCGCGATCAGCCCTCCACCTTGATGAGATGCGCCACCTTGCGGATCATGCCGCGCACCGCGGGCGTGTCCTCGAGCTCGCGCGAGCGGTTGATCTTGTTCAGGCCGAGGCCGATCAGCGTCTCCTGCTGACCGGGCTTCTTCCCATTGCCCGACGCGACCTGCGTCACCCGGACGGTCTTCTTCTCAGACATTGGCCACAGCCTCCGGCGCCGCCTCGGCGGCCCCATCCTTGCGCGGACCCATCAGGTCAGCGACCTTCTTGCCACGGCGATTCGCCACGCTGCGCGGGCTGGTCGCCAGCGAGAGGGCGGCGAAGGTCGCCTTCACCATGTTGTGCGGGTTGGTCGAGCCGGTGCACTTCGCCACGACGTCGCCCATGCCCAGCGTCTCGAAGACGGCGCGCATCGGGCCGCCCGCGATGATGCCGGTACCGGCCGGGGCCGAACGCAGCACCACCTTGCCGGCGCCGAACACGCCGACCACGTCGTGGTGGAGCGTGCGGCTCTCACGCATCGGAACGCGGATCATGCCCTTCTTGGCGCGCTCGGTGGCCTTGCGGATCGCCTCCGGCACTTCGCGCGCCTTGCCCGAACCCCAGCCCACGCGGCCCTTCTGGTCACCCACCACGACGAGGGCGGCGAAGCTGAAGCGACGGCCACCCTTCACCACCTTCGCGACGCGGTTGATCGTGACCAGCTTGTCCTGCAGCTCGTCGCCCTGCTCCCGCTCGGGCTGGTTGCGGTTCTGGTCGCGGTCGCGGCCACGGCCACGCCCCCGGTTCTCGCCATCGCCGCCACTGCGCGGTTCACGTGCCATATTCGATCTCCCCGCGGCTCAGAAGGACAGGCCGCCCTCGCGGGCAGCCTCCGCCAGCGCCTTGACGCGGCCATGATAAAGGAAGGGCCCACGGTCGAAGACGACCGCCGAAACCCCGGCGGCGAGCGCACGCTCGGCCACCAGCTTGCCCACCGTGACGGCGGCGTCCTTGTCGGCGCCGGTCTTGAGGCTGGAGCGCAGATCCTTCTCCAGCGTCGAGGCGGCGGCAACGGTCCGGCCAGCGGCGTCGTCGATCACCTGGGCGTAGATGTGACGGCCCGAGCGGAAGACCGACAGGCGAGGACGGCCACCGCCCTTCACCTTGATCTGGTAGCGCAGGCGCGCCCGACGGCGATCCCGCAGTGCGAGTTTGTCGGCCATTACTTCTTCTTCCCCTCCTTCCGGAGGATGGTTTCATTGTCGTACTTCACGCCCTTGCCCTTGTAAGGCTCGGGGCCGCGATAGGCACGGATCTCGGCAGCCACCTGGCCGACCTTCTGCTTGTCCACGCCCTCGACCTTGATGGCGGTCGGGCGCTCGCAGCTGATCTTGATGCCGGCGGGAACCGCGTAGCGGATTTCGTGGCTGTAGCCCAGGTTCAGCACGAGGTCGTTGCCGACCACGGCCGCCTTGTAGCCGGTGCCGGTGATTTCCATGGACTTGCTGAAGCCCGTAGAGACGCCCTGCACCATGCCCTCGACCAGGCTGCGCGTCGTGCCCCAGAGGGTGCGCTCGCGCACGCTCTTGCCACGCGGCATCACGGCCACTTCGTTCGCGCGGATGTCGAGATCCACCGCGTCCGTCAAATCGAGCTTCAGCTCACCGAGCTTGCCCTTGGCCACCAGCGTGCGGCCGGCCAGCGTGAGCTGGACGCCGGCAGGCACGGGGACCGGATATTTACCAACGCGAGACATGTCGGCCCCCGATCAGAACACGCGGCAGAGGACTTCGCCGCCAACATTGGCAGCGCGGGCCTCGGCATCGCTCATCACGCCGCGAGGCGTGGACAGAATGGAGATCCCGAGGCCGCTGTAGAACTTCGGCAGCTCCTTGATCTTGGAGTAGACGCGGCGGCCCGGCTTCGAGACGCGCTTGATCTCCTTGATGGCGGGCTCGCCCTCGGAATACTTCAGCTCGATCTCGATCTGGCTGACGCCGGCGCGCAGCTCCTCCACGCGCCAGGCGCGGATGTAGCCCTCGCGCTTCAGCACGTCGAGAACGTCGGTCTTGAGGCGCGAGGCCGGGGCGACGCAACGGGTCTGGCGGGCGCCATGGGCGTTGCGGATGCGGGTGAGCAGGTCACCCAACGGGTCGGACATGGACATGGGCCAGGCTCCTTACCAGCTCGCCTTGACCACACCGGGGAGCTGGCCCTTGTTGGCCAGGTCCCGCAGCTGGTTGCGGCTGAGCTTGAACTTCCGGTAGTTGCCGCGCGGGCGCCCGGTCAATTCGCAACGCAGACGGATGCGGTTCTTCGCCCCGTTGCGCGGCATCTGCGCGAGCTTCAGGGTCGCCTCGAAGCGGTCCTCGATGGGCGTCTCGCGGTTCATCACGATCGCCTTCAGCGCGGCGCGCTTCTTGGCATGCGCCGCGGTCAGCTTCTCGCGGCGCTTGTTCTTCTCGACAGAAGAGGTCTTGGCCATTTGGTCTGTGGTCCTCCGGAACCTGCTGGCCTCAAGCCAGCGGTTTTCCAATGATTCAGTTGACGAAGGGGAGATCGAAAGCCTTCAGCAGCGCCTTGGCTTCCTTGTCCGTCTTCGCCGTCGTGACGAACACGATGTCCATGCCGCGCACCTGATCAACCTTGTCGTAGTTGATCTCGGGGAACACGATCTGCTCCTTCAGGCCCAGGGCATAATTGCCACGGCCGTCGAAGCCACGATTGCCGGGGATGCCGCGGAAGTCACGCACGCGCGGCAGCGCGATCGTGACGAGGCGGTCCAGGAACTCGTACATGCGGGCCTTGCGGAGCGTGACCTTGCAGCCGATCGCCTGGCCCTCGCGGATCTTGAAGCCCGCGATCGCCTTCTTGGCCCGCGTGCGCACCGGCTTCTGGCCGGCGATCATCGTCAGGTCCGCGACCGCGGCGTCGAGCTTCTTCTGGTCGCCGGCGGCTTCGCCCACGCCCATGTTGATCACGATCTTCTCGAGCTTCGGCACTTCCATCGGGTTCGCGTAGCCGAACTCCTCCTGAAGCTTCTTCCGAACCACCTCGGTGTAGACCACCTGCAGGCGGGTCGGCTCCGACCAGGAGGCCGCGGCCGGACCGGCGGCGGCCGGTACGGCGTCCACGCGACGGCTGCTGGTCTCGCCGGCCTCGGGCTTCTTCGCCGCGGGCTTGTTCTTGTTGCCGGGCGCGTTGCCCTTCTTCGTCCCGCTCATGCGTCGAGCACCTCACCAGAGCCCTTGGCCACGCGAACCTTCTTCCCGTCCTCCAGGACGCGGAAGCCGACGCGGGTGGGCTTGTCCGTCTTCGGGTCAATCAGCGCCAGGTTGGACAGGTCGATCGTCGCCTCCTTCGAGACGATGCCACCGGTCTCGCCCACGCGCGTCTGCTTCGTGTGCTTCTTGACCAGGTTCACGCCCTGCACCACGGCGCGGTTCTCGGTCGGGATCACGCGCAGCACCTCGCCACGCTTGCCCTTGTCGCGGCCCGAGAGCACGTGCACCCGGTCGCCCTTCTTGATCTTGGCGGCCATGATTACAGCACCTCCGGCGCCAGCGAGATGATCTTCATGAACTTGCGCGCGCGCAGCTCACGAACCACCGGCCCAAAGATGCGGGTGCCGATCGGCTCGTTCGACTTGTTGATCAGAACGGCCGCGTTGCGGTCGAAGCGGATCGCGGAGCCGTCCGGGCGGCGAACGGGATAGGAGGTGCGCACGATGACCGCACGCTCCACCGAGCCCTTCTTCACCTTGCCACGGGGAATGGCTTCCTGCACGGCGACCACGATGATGTCGCCCACCGAGGCCGTGCGGCGCTTGGAGCCGCCCAGGACCTTGATGCACTGCACCCGGCGCGCGCCGCTGTTGTCAGCGACGTCGAGGTTGGATTCGACCGAGATCATGCCGCGGCTCCTTCACCGACCGGCGCGCCATTGCGGGCGACGACCATCCAGGTCTTGCGCTTGCTGATCGGCGGGCACTCCTCGATGGAAACGAGGTCGCCCTCCTTGCAGAGGTTGGTTTCGTCATGCGCCGCGTACTTCTTCGAGCGGCGAATGAACTTCTTATAGAGCGGATGCATCACGCGACGTTCGACCAAGACGGTGATCGTCTTGTCCATCTTGTCGCTGACGACCCGCCCGGTGAGGACTCGCTTCGGCATGGCCGGGGTCTCCTCTCAGGCTTTGGCGGCCGCGCGCGTACGCTCGGCCAGGACGGTTTTCACACGGGCGATATCACGACGAACCGCCTGAATGCGGCCCGTCGCTTCCAGCTGCCCGGTGGCACGCTGGAAACGCAGGTTGAACTGCTCCTTCCGAAGGTCGAGCAGCAGGCCGCCCAACTCATCTTCCGTCTTGGTACGGATATCCACGATCTTGGTCATGACCTCAGGCCTCCGTCGCGCCGAGACGCGCGACAATCTTCGTCCGGATCGGCAGCTTGGCCGCACCGAGGGACAGCGCCTCGCGCGCCGTGTCCACGGGGACGCCGTCGATCTCGAACATGATCCGGCCCGGCTTCACGCGGGACACCCAGAATTCCGGCGCGCCCTTGCCCGAACCCATGCGGACTTCCGCGGGCTTGGACGAGACGGGCACATCCGGGAAGATCCGGATCCACACGCGGCCCTGGCGCTTCATCGCGCGGGTGATCGCGCGGCGGGCCGCCTCGATCTGCCGCGCCGTCACGCGCTCAGGCTCAAGCGCCTTCAGGCCATAGCCGCCGAAGGACAGCGTGAAGCCGCCCTTGGCCACGCCCTTGATGCGGCCCTTATGGGCCTTCCGATACTTGGTTCGCTTCGGCTGCAACATGTCAGTTCACCTGTGTTACCGCTGGGGCGCTTGTTCGTGCGCGCGCTTGTCCTGCGCGCTCGGATCATGGGCCATGATCTCGCCCTTGAAGATCCAGACCTTCACACCGCAGGTGCCATAGGTCGTCTTCGCGGTCGCGACGCCATAGTCGATGTCGGCGCGGAGCGTGTGCAGGGGCACGCGGCCCTCGCGGTACCACTCCATGCGCGCGATCTCGGCGCCACCCAGACGGCCGGAGCAGTTGATCCGGATGCCCAGCGCGCCCAGGCGCATGGCGGACTGCACGGCGCGCTTCATCGCACGGCGGAAGGCCACGCGGCGCTCGAGCTGCTGCGCGATGCTCTCGGCCACCAGAACGCTGTCGAGCTCCGGCTTGCGGATCTCGAGGATGTTCAGCGAAACCTCCGCGCCCGCCTTGGCCGACAGGTCCTTGCGCAGCGTGTCGATGTCCGCACCCTTTTTGCCGATGACGACACCGGGGCGGGCGGCATGGATGGTCACGCGCGGCTTCTTGGCCGGGCGCTCGATCACAACCTTCGACACGCCGGCGGACTTCAGCTTGTCCTTCAGCGTCTCGCGCAGCTTCAGGTCGTCATGCAGCAGGCGCGCATAGTCGCGGCCGGCATACCAGCGGCTGTCCCAGGTGCGGTTGATGCCCAGGCGCAGGCCGATCGGATTGACTTTGTGACCCATGTTAAGCTGCCTTCGCTTCGCTGGACGCCGCCGGCGCCTGCTGTTCCGCGACCACGATCTTCAGGTGGCTGAACCACTTCTCGATGCGCGACGACTTGCCACGGCCGCGGGCCGCGAAGCGCTTCATCACGATCGAACGGCCCACCTCGGCGCGGGCCACCACCAGGCGGTCCACGTCAAGCTGGTGGTTGTTCTCCGCATTGGCGATCGCGCTCTCGAGCGTCTTCTTCACCGTCTGCGCGATGCGGCGCTTGCTGAAGGTCAGCGTCGCAACGGCGTCCTGCGCCTTCGCGCCGCGGATCATCGCAGCCACCAGGTTGAGCTTCAGCGGGCTCACGCGGATGTTGTGCGTGATGGCCTGCGCCTCAGTGTCCGCGAGACCGCGGGCGTGTTTCGGCTTGCTCATGGGTTAGCCCCGCTTCGCCTTCTTGTCGGCCGAGTGACCCCCGAAGGTCCGCGTCGGCGAGAATTCGCCGAGCTTGTGGCCAACCATGTTTTCCGACACCTGGACCGGCAGGAACTTCTTGCCGTTGTAGACCCCGAAGGTGAGGCCCACGAACTGCGGCAGGATCGTGCTCCGGCGCGACCAGGTCTTGATCAGCTCATTGCGGGTGGAGCCGCGAGCGGCCTCCGCCTTGGTGAGCAGGTAGCCGTCCACGAACGGCCCTTTCCATACACTGCGCGGCATCGCGATCAGCCCTTCGTCGCGTTGCGGCGGCGCACGATATTGCGATCCGTCCGCTTGTTGTTGCGCGTCTTCGCACCCTTGGTCGGCTTGCCCCACGGCGTCACCGGATGGCGACCACCGGAGGTCCGGCCCTCACCACCACCATGCGGGTGGTCGACAGGGTTCATGGTCACGCCGCGGTTATGCGGCTTGCGACCCAGCCAGCGGCTGCGACCCGCCTTGCCCAGATCCTGGTTGCTGTTGTCCGGGTTGGACACGGCACCGATGCTGGCGACGCACTCGCTGCGCACGGTGCGCAGCTCGCCCGACATCAGCTTGATCTGCGCGAGACCGGCATCCTTGCCGACCAGCTGCGCGAAGGTGCCGGCCGAACGCGCCACCTTGGCGCCGGCGCCCGGCTTCAGCTCGATATTGTGGATCACCGTACCGACCGGGATCGCACCCAGCGGCATGGCATTCCCGGGCTTGATGTCCGCCTTGTCGGCCGCGATCACCGTGTCGCCCACCTTCAGGCGCTGCGGCGCGATGATGTAGGCGACTTCGTTGTTCGCGTACTTCAGCAGCGCGATGAAGGCGGTGCGGTTCGGATCATACTCGATCCGCTCCACCGTCGCCGGCATGCCCCAGTTCGCGCGGCGCTTGAAGTCCACGATGCGGTAGGACTGCTTGTGGCCACCCCCACGGAACCGCACGGTGATGCGGCCATGGTTGTTGCGACCGCCGGAGTGGCTCTTGCCCTCCGTCAGCCCCTTGACCGGCTTGCCCTTCCACAGGGCCGAGCGGTCGATCAGAACCGTGCCGCGGAGGCTCGGCGTCGTCGGGTTGAAGTTCTTGAGCGACATCGCTTAGCTGAGCCCCGTGGTCAGATCGATGCTCTGGCCATCGGCCAGGCGCACCATCGCCTTCTTCCAATCCGAGCGCTGGCCAGGACGGCCCTTGAAGCGCTTGGCCTTGCCCTTCATGACCAGCGTGTTCACCGCGAGGACGCTCACGCCGAACAGACCCTCGACCGCCTGCTTGATCTCAGGCTTCGAGGCGTCCATCGCGACGCGGAAGGCGTACTGGCCCTTCTCGCTCATCACGGTGGCCTTCTCGGTCACGAGCGGCGAGAGGATGCACTGGTACATCCGCTCGGCGCTGATCTTCGGCGCAGCCTTCGGCTTGCTGATGGAAGCACTCATGCCAGGCGCTCCTTCAGGGCTTCGACGCCGGCGCGGGTGACCACGAGAACGTCATGGTTGAGGATGTCGTACACATTCGCACCCGCCGTCGGCAGGGCGTCCATGCCCGGGATGTTGCGCAGCACGCGCGCGAAGTGATCATTCACCTCGGCGTCGATGACCAGCGCCTTCGTCCAGCCCAGCGCCTTGACCTGCTTGGCCATGGCGCTCGTCTTGGCGGCCTGGTCGGCCGTCGCGGCCTCGAGCACCACGAGCTTGCCGTCCTTGGCCTTCTGGCTGAGGGCGGAGATCAGGCCCAGGCGACGGACCTTCTTGTTCAGGCTGTAGCCATGGTCGCGCACGACCGGGCCATGCACCACGCCGCCCTTGCGGAACTGCGGGGCGCGCAGCGAGCCCTGGCGGGCCGAACCCGTGCCCTTCTGGCGGTACGGCTTCTTGGTGGTGCCGGACACCTCGCCCATGCCCTTGGCCTTGTGGGTGCCGGCACGGCGCTTGGCCAGCTGCCAGTGAACCACGCGCGCCATGATGTCGGCGCGCGGCGCGGCGGCGAAGATCTCGTCCGGCAGCTCGGCCTGGCCGGCCGGCGCATTGTCCAGAGTAATGACGGAAACTTGCATGGACCTGACCTCAGACAGTCGCCGTGGGGAACGGCGCATCGGCCGGACGCGCGCGCTTGACCGCATCGCGCACCAGCACATAGCCGCCGGCCGAGCCCGGGATCGAGCCCTTGATGAGCAGCAGGCCGCGCTCCGCGTCGTGACCAGCGATCACGAGGTTCTGCGTGGTGATGCGCTCGACGCCGAGATGGCCCGCCATCTTCTTGTTCTTGAAGGTCTTGCCCGGATCCTGGCGGTTGCCGGTGGAGCCGTGCGAGCGGTGGCTGATGGACACGCCGTGCGACGCCTCGAGACCCGCGAAGTTCCAGCGCTTCATCGCACCCGCGAAGCCCTTGCCCTTCGAGGTGCCCGTCACGTCCACCTTCTGGCCCGCCACGAAATGGGCGACCGTCAGCGCCGTGCCGGGCTCGACGAGCGCAGCCGGGTCCACGCGGAACTCCGTCACCTTCAGCGGCGCCTCGACGCCGGCCTTGGCGAAGTGGCCGCGATTGGCCTTGGAGACATTCTTGGCCTTCGCCTTGCCGATGCCGACCTGGAGGGCGGTGTAGCCATCCTTCTCGGCCGTGCGCTGCGCCACGACGCGCACGGCGTCGAGGTGGAGCACGGTCACCGGCGTGGTGGTGCCATCATCATTGAAAAGACGGGTCATGCCGAGCTTGCGCGCGATCAACCCGGTACGGACCTGGGTGGCCATGATTCCGTCCTCAGATCTTGATCTCGACGTCCACGCCGGAGGCGAGGTCGAGCTTCATCAGCGCGTCCACGGTCTGCGGGGTGGGGTCGACGATGTCGAGAAGCCGGCGATGCGTCCGAATTTCGAACTGCTCGCGGCTCTTCTTGTCCACGTGAGGCGAGCGATTCACCGTGAAGCGCTCGATCTGCGTCGGCAGCGGGATCGGACCCCGCACGCGCGCACCGGTCCGCTTCGCGGTCTGCACGATCTCCCGCGTGCTGCCATCCAGCACGCGGTGATCGAACGCCTTGAGGCGGATGCGGATATTTTGGCTGTCCATGGTGAGGCGCTCGCTTACTTCGCGATGCTGGCGACGACGCCGGCGCCGACGGTGCGGCCACCCTCGCGGATCGCGAAGCGCAGGCCCTCATCCATCGCGATCGGCGCGATCAGCTCGACATCCATCGAGACATTGTCGCCCGGCATCACCATCTCAACGCCTTCCGGCAGCTTCACGATGCCCGTCACATCCGTCGTGCGGAAGTAGAACTGCGGACGGTAGTTCGTGAAGAACGGCGTGTGGCGGCCACCCTCTTCCTTCGTCAGGATGTACGCCTCGGCCTTGAACTGCGTGTGCGGCGTGATCGAGCCGGGCTTGGCCAGAACCTGGCCGCGCTCCACATCCTCGCGCTTCGTGCCACGCAGCAGCGCGCCGATGTTGTCGCCCGCCTCGCCGCTGTCCAGCAGCTTGCGGAACATCTCGACGCCGGTGACCGTCGTCTTCACCGTGTCCTTCAGACCGATGATCTCGACTTCCTCGCCCACCTTGATGATCCCGCGCTCCACGCGGCCCGTCACCACCGTGCCGCGGCCGGAGATCGAGAACACGTCCTCGACCGGCATCAGGAAGGGACGGTCGATCGCGCGCTCCGGCTGCGGAATGTAGCTGTCCACCGCTTCCATCAGCTTCAGGATCGCCTGCTCGCCGATCTCAGGCGTCTTGTCCTCAAGCGCGGCCACGGCCGAGCCCTTGATGATGGGGATGTCGTCGCCCGGGAACTGGTAGGAGGACAGCAGCTCGCGCAGCTCCATCTCAACCAGCTCGACCAGGTCGGGGTCCGCCAGGTCCATCTTGTTCAGGAACACCACCAGCGCGGGCACGCCCACCTGGCGGGCCAGCAGGATGTGCTCGCGCGTCTGCGGCATCGGGCCGTCAGCCGCCGAGCACACCAGGATCGCGCCGTCCATCTGCGCCGCACCCGTGATCATGTTCTTCACGTAGTCGGCGTGGCCAGGGCAATCCACATGCGCGTAGTGGCGGTTCGCCGTCTCGTATTCCACGTGGGCGGTCGAGATCGTGATGCCGCGCGCACGCTCCTCAGGCGCCTTGTCGATCTGGTCGTACGCCGTGAAGGACGCACCACCGGACTTCGCCAGCACCTTCGTGATCGCCGCCGTCAGGGACGTCTTGCCATGGTCCACATGGCCGATCGTCCCAATGTTGCAGTGCGGCTTGTTCCGCTCAAACTTCGCCTTGGCCATCGTCGTGCATCCAATCCGAAAAGGGTGTGTCAGCGCCCGCTCACGGGCGCCGAAAAGGGGTTGTGGGACCGCTTACCAGCGATAGTGGCTGAAGGCCTTGTTGGCTTCGGCCATGCGATGCGTGTCCTCGCGCTTCTTCACCGCGGTCCCGCGGTTGTTCACCGCATCCATCAGCTCGGCGGAGAGGCGCTCTTCCATCGTGCTCTCGCCGCGCTTGCGGGCGGCGTCGATCAGCCAGCGGATGGCCAGCGCCTGGCGCCGCTCGGGGCGCACCTCGACGGGCACCTGGTAGGTCGCACCACCGACGCGGCGCGAGCGCACCTCGACGGCCGGCTTCACATTGTCCAGCGCCTCGTGGAAGAGGCGAAGCGGGTCGGCATTGGCGCCACCCTTGCGCTTCAGCGTGTCCATGGCGGCATAGACGATGCCCTCGGCCGCGGACTTCTTGCCGTCGTACATCAGCACGTTCATGAAACGGCTCAGGACGACATCGCCGAACTTCGGATCCGGCAGGACTTCGCGCTTTTCCGCGCGGTGACGACGTGACATCTCTCAGTTCCTCACTTCGGCCGCTTGGCGCCGTAGAGCGAGCGCCGCTTGCGCCGCTTCGGCAGGCCCTGCGTGTCGAGCACGCCGCGCAGGATGTGGTAGCGCACGCCCGGAAGGTCCTTCACGCGGCCGCCACGGATGAGCACCACCGAGTGCTCCTGCAGGTTGTGCCCCTCGCCGGGGATGTAGCTCACAACTTCGAAGCCATTGGTCAGGCGCACCTTCGCCACCTTACGAAGCGCCGAGTTCGGCTTCTTCGGCGTGGTCGTATAGACGCGCGTGCACACGCCGCGCTTCTGCGGGCAGCCTTCGAGAGCCGGAACCTTGTTCTGGCTGCGACGCGGCTCGCGCCCTTGCGCGATGAGCTGGTTGATCGTCGGCATGACGCCCCTTCGTAATCGTTTTTGCGACCCATTCACCAAACGACACACGGCCCGACGGGCGCTTTCGCGCTCCGAACGGGCCACCGCGTCAACCCCGGGCCTGTCCTGCCAAATTCGCGGCAGGGGCGACCGAAGCAAGGCGTTTGAACCAACATACCAGGACGCAACTTGCGAAACGTCCCGGCGAGATGCGCGTCTTAACCACCCCCCTGACCTGAGTCAAGCGACGGGAGGGCGATTCCCTCCCGTCAGGGTGCCCTTGGCCACGCGCGGGCCAAGGGAAATCCGCATGCCGCTATTCGGCGGCCGCGGGGCTCGTATCGGGCTCGGCCAGCGCGGGCGTCGCGGGCAGGCGCCCGCTGTCGCGGCGCGCGGCCAGCACCTTCAGGCGGTTCATCACGGAACCCGTGCCCGCCGGGATCAGGCGGCCCACGATCACGTTCTCCTTCAGGCCGCCCAGGCTGTCCACCTTGCCGGCCGTTGCCGCCTCGGTGAGCACCCGCGTCGTCTCCTGGAAGGAGGCGGCCGAGATGAAGCTCTGCGTCTGCAGCGAGGCCTTGGTGATGCCCTGCAGCACCGGCTCCGCCCGGGCCGGGCGTTCGCCCAGCTTCAGGCGCTTCTCGTTCTCCGCATCGAACTCGAAACGGTCCACCTGCTCGCCGATGAGATAGGTCGTGTCGCCCGGCTCCAGGATCTCGACCTTCTGCAGCATCTGGCGAACGATCACCTCGATGTGCTTGTCGTTGATCTTCACGCCCTGCAGTCGGTACACGTCCTGGATCTCGTTCACCAGGTAGTTGGCCAGCGCCTCCACGCCCAGCACGCGCAGGATGTCGTGCGGCACGCGCGGGCCGTCCACAAGCGGGTCGCCGGCCTTCACATAGTCGCCTTCCTGCACCGAGACGTGCTTGCCCTTCGGCACCAGGTATTCGCGCTCGATCGGCGGCTCGTCGCCCATCGGCTCGCTCTTCACGACGATGCGGCGCTTGGCCTTGTAGTCCTTGCCGAACTCCACGCGGCCGTCGATGTCGCTGATGATCGCGGCATCCTTCGGACGGCGCGCCTCGAACAGCTCGGCCACGCGCGGCAGACCACCGGTGATGTCACGCGTCTTCGACGATTCGCGCGGCATGCGGGCCACCACGTCGCCCGCCTCCACGGTCGCGCCATTGTCCACGCTCAGCACCGTGTCGGGGCTGAGGAAGTAGCGCGCCTCGGCGCCGTTCGGCAGCTTCATCACCTCGCCGCGGGCATCCTTCATCACGATGCGCGGGCGCAGATCGGCCGACTTGGCACTGGCCTTGTAGTCCACCACCACCTTGGAGGTGAGGCCCGTCACGTCGTCCGTCCGCTCGACCAGCGTGACGCCCTCGATCAGGTCCTGGTATTCGACCTTGCCCTCGCGCTCGGTGATGATCGGCAGGGTGAAGGGGTCCCATTCGGCCAGCTTCTGGCCACGCTCGACCTTCGTACCGTCGGTGATCAGCATCTTCGCGCCATAGGGCACGCGGAAGCGTGCGCGCTCGCGGCCATTGGCGTCGATCAGCCCGACCTCGCAGTTGCGGCTCATGACGATCGGCGCGCCGGAGGAGTTCGTCACCAGCGCGAGGTTGTGCAGCTTGGCCGTCGAGTCGACCGTCGCCTCCACCGCCGACTGCTCGGCGCCACGCTGCGCCGCACCGCCGATGTGGAAGGTGCGCATGGTGAGCTGCGTGCCCGGCTCGCCGATGGACTGCGCGGCGATGACGCCCACCGCCTCGCCCATGTTCACCGGCGTGCCGCGCGCCAGGTCACGGCCATAGCACTTGCCGCAGACGCCCTGGAGCGAGTCGCAGGTCAGCACCGAGCGGATCAGCACCTGCTCGACGCCGGCCTTCTCGATGCGCTCGGCATCGGCTTCCTCGACCAGCATGTTCTTGCCGACGATGACCTCGCCCGTCGCCGGATCGAGGACATCCTCCTGCGTGGTGCGGCCCAGGATGCGCTCGGACAGCGAGGAGACAACATCGCCGCCATCCATGATGGCGCGCACATTGAGGCCGCGCTCGGTGCCGCAATCATCCTCCATGATGATGCAGTCCTGCGCCACGTCCACGAGGCGGCGGGTCAGGTAGCCCGAATTCGCCGTCTTCAGCGCGGTGTCGGCTAGGCCCTTGCGGGCGCCGTGGGTGGAGTTGAAGTACTCCAGCACGGTGAGGCCTTCCTTGAAGTTCGAGATGATCGGCTGCTCGATGATCTCGCCCGAGGGCTTCGCCATCAGGCCACGCATACCGGCCAGCTGGCGCATCTGCGCGGGCGACCCACGGGCGCCGGAGTGCGACATCATCCAGACGGAATTGGTCGGCTTGCCGATCTCCTGCTTCTGGATCTCGGCCATCATGGCCTTGGCCACTTCGTCCGTGCAGCGCGACCAGGCGTCAACCACCTTGTTGTAGCGCTCGCCCGAGGTGATCAGGCCATCGAGGTACTGCTGCTCGAACTCCTTCACCTCGGCCTTGGTCGTGGCGATGAGGCCCTCCTTCTCGGAGGGGATCATCATGTCGTTCTTGCCGAAGGAGATGCCGGCCTTGGCCGCGTGGCGGAAGCCCAGGCCCATCAGCCGGTCGGCGAAGATCACGCTCTCCTTCTGGCCGCAATGACGGTAGACGGCGTCGATCACGTCCGAGATGGACTTCTTCGTCAGCAGCCGGTTGATCAGCGAGAAGGGCAGCTGCGGATGCTTGGGCAGGAGCGCGCCCATCAGCATGCGGCCCGGCGTCGTCACCACGCGCTCGATGAAGGCCTTGCCCTCCGAATCCACCGAGGCGCGGCGGGTGCGGATCTTGGTGTGGATCGTCAGCGCCTTCACTTCGAGGGCGTGCTCGATTTCGCCGATATCGCCGATCAGCGGGGCCTTGTTGTCATCGGCCGCGCGGAACTCCGGCGTGTCGAGGCTGAGGTAGTAGAGACCCAGCACGATGTCCTGGCTCGGCACGATGATGGGCTTGCCGTTGGCCGGGCTGAGGATGTTGTTGGTGGACATCATCAGCACGCGCGCCTCGAGCTGCGCTTCGAGCGACAGCGGGACGTGCACGGCCATCTGGTCGCCGTCGAAATCCGCGTTGAAGGCGGTGCAGACCAGCGGGTGCAGCTGGATCGCCTTGCCCTCGACCAGCACCGGCTCGAAGGCCTGGATGCCCAGGCGGTGCAGCGTCGGCGCGCGGTTCAGCAGCACCGGGTGCTCGCGGATCACCTCCTCCAGGATGTCCCAGACCTCGGGACGCTCCTTCTCCACCATGCGCTTCGCCTGCTTGATGGTGGAGGCGTGGCCGTACTTCTCGAGCTTCGAGTAGATGAAGGGCTTGAACAGCTCCAGCGCCATCTTCTTCGGCAGGCCGCACTGGTGCAGCTTCAGCTCCGGACCCACCACGATGACCGAGCGGCCCGAATAGTCCACGCGCTTGCCGAGCAGGTTCTGGCGGAAACGGCCCTGCTTGCCCTTCAGCATGTCCGAGAGCGACTTCAGCGGGCGCTTGTTGGCGCCCGTGATGGCGCGGCCGCGGCGGCCATTGTCGAACAGCGCGTCCACCGATTCCTGCAGCATGCGCTTCTCGTTGCGCACGATGATGTCCGGCGCGCGCAGCTCGATCAGGCGCTTCAGGCGGTTGTTGCGGTTGATGACGCGACGGTACAGGTCATTCAGGTCGGAGGTCGCGAAGCGGCCGCCATCCAGCGGCACCAGCGGGCGCAGCTCGGGCGGGATGACCGGCACGACGTCGAGGATCATCCACTCCGGACGCGCGCCCGATTCCGAGAAGGCCTCGATCAGCTTCAGGCGCTTCACCAGCTTCTTGCGCTTGGCCTCGGAGGTCGTCTCCTTCAGCTCGGCGCGCAGACGCACGGCGTCCTTGCCCATGTCCATCCCGTGCAGGATTTCCTTGACCGCCTCGGCGCCGATGCCGACGCGGAAGGCGTCCTCGCCGAACTCATCCTGCTTGGCGACGAACTGGTCCTCGTTCAGCAGCTGGTGCAGCTTGAGGTCCGTCAGGCCCGGCTCCAGCACCACATAGCTCTCGAAGTAGAGGACCTTCTCCAGCTCCTTCAGGCTCATGTCCACCATGAGGCCGACGCGGCTCGGCAGGCTCTTCAGGAACCAGATATGAGCCACGGGGGCCGCCAGCTCGATATGGCCCATGCGCTCGCGCCGGACCTTGGCGAGCGTC
This sequence comes from Sediminicoccus sp. BL-A-41-H5, assembly GCF_050632405.1. NCBI lineage: Bacteria > Pseudomonadati > Pseudomonadota > Alphaproteobacteria > Acetobacterales > Roseomonadaceae > Sediminicoccus > Sediminicoccus sp. BL-A-41-H5. Next base: position 1,467,558 of record NZ_CP192601.1, read on the forward strand.
ACTTCCACGCCGCACTTCTCGCAGACGATGCCGCGGAACTTCATCCGCTTGTACTTGCCGCAAAGGCACTCGTAGTCCTTGATCGGGCCGAAGATGCGGGCGCAGAACAGCCCGTCCCGCTCCGGCTTGAAGGTGCGGTAGTTGATGGTCTCGGGCTTCTTGATCTCGCCATAGGACCAGGAGCGGATCTGCTCCGGCGACGCCATGGAGATCTTGATCTGGTCGAAGGTCATCGCCTGGCCCGTCTGGCCCAGGATCTTCATCAGCTCGTTCATACCGCCTCGCTCTCTTCCCGGCGTGCACGCCGGGCTTTGAAGGGGAATTTCGCAGCGGTGACCCCTGCGCCGGGGTCACCGTATCTTTGGCGCCAGCCCCCGATCAGGGGCCGCGATTCTCCAGATCCACGTTCAGGCCGAGGCTCTTCAGCTCCTTGACCAGAACGTTGAAGCTCTCGGGGATGCCCGCCTCGAAGCTGTCCTGATCGCGGACGATCGCCTCATAGACCTTGGTGCGGCCGGACACGTCGTCCGACTTCACCGTCAGCATTTCCTGCAGCGTATAGGCGGCGCCATAGGCCTCGAGCGCCCAGACCTCCATCTCGCCGAAGCGCTGGCCACCGAACTGCGCCTTGCCGCCCAGCGGCTGCTGCGTGACCAGCGAGTAGGGGCCGATCGAACGCGCGTGGATCTTGTCATCCACGAGGTGGTGCAGCTTGAGCATGTAGATGTAGCCCACCGTTACCTTGCGCTCGAAGAGCTCGCCCGTGCGGCCATCGATCAGCTGCATCTGGCCGGAGGTGTCGAGCCCCGCCTTGGTCAGCATGTTCTCGATGTCCGAGATGCGTGCGCCATCGAAGACGGGCGTCGCGATCGGGATGCCCTTCTTCAGGTTGTCCGCCAGCTCCATCAGCTGCTCTTCGCTCATCGGCAGGATGTCGCGCTCGAAGATCTCGGGACCGTAGACGTCCTTCAGCTTCTCCAGGAGTTCGTCCCGCACGGCGGAGGAGCGGCGGAAATCATCCACCAGCTGCCCCACTTCGCGGCCGATATTGGCGCAGGCCCAGCCGAGATGCGTCTCGAGGATCTGGCCGATGTTCATGCGCGACGGCACGCCCAGCGGGTTCAGCACCAGGTCCACCGAGGTGCCATCCTCCAGGAAGGGCATGTCCTCGATCGGCACGACGCGGGAGACCACGCCCTTGTTGCCGTGGCGGCCGGCCATCTTGTCGCCCGGCTGCAGCTTGCGCTTCACGGCCACGAAGACCTTGACCATCTTCATCACGCCGGGCGGCAGTTCGTCGCCGCGCTGCAGCTTCTCGACCTTGCTCTCGAAGCGCTTCTGCAGGCGCTCGACGGCGGCGTCGAATTCGCGCTTCAGCGCCTCGATCTCGACCATCGCCGCGTCATCCGTGACGGCGATCTGCCGCCAGGTGGACTTGGCGAACTGGTCCAGCACCTCATCGGTGATCGGCGTGCCCGCCTTCACGCCCTTGAAGCCGCCCGAGGCCTTCTTGTTCAGCAGGCGCTCGCGCAGACGGCCATAGAAGGACCGCTCCTGGATCGCGCGCTCATCATCGCGGTCCTTGGCGAGGCGCTCGATCTCGGCGCGCTCGATCGCCATGGCGCGCTCATCCTTGTCCACGCCGCGGCGGGAGAAGACGCGCACATCGACGATGGTGCCCGAGACGCCCGGCGGCAGCTTCAGCGAGGTGTCGCGCACGTCGGACGCCTTCTCGCCGAAGATGGCGCGGAGCAGCTTCTCTTCCGGCGTCATCGGGCTCTCGCCCTTGGGCGTCACCTTGCCGACGAGGATGTCGCCCGGATGCACCTCGGCGCCGACATAGACGATGCCCGCCTCGTCGAGGTTGCGCAGCGCTTCCTCACCCACATTCGGGATGTCGCGGCTGATCTCCTCCTGGCCCAGCTTCGTGTCGCGCGCCATCACCTCGAATTCCTCGATGTGGATGGAGGTGAACACGTCATCGCGCGCGATGCGCTCGCTGATGAGGATGGAGTCCTCGAAGTTGTAGCCGTTCCAGGGCATGAAGGCGCAGAGCACGTTGCGGCCCAGCGCCAGTTCGCCCAGCTCCGTGGAGGGGCCGTCGGCGATGATCTCGCCCGCCGTCACGCGGTCACCCACCTTCACCAGCGGGCGCTGGTTGATGCAGGTGCTCTGGTTGGAGCGCTGGAACTTGCGCAGGCGGTAGATGTCCACGCCCGCCGTCTGGCCTTCGTCATTCGTCGCACGCACCACGATGCGCGCGCCGTCGATGCTGTCCACGATACCGTCGCGGCGCGCGGAAATGGCGGCGCCCGAATCCTGCGCCACCGCGGCCTCCATGCCGGTGCCGACGAGCGGCGCATCGGCGCGGATCAGCGGCACGGCCTGGCGCTGCATGTTGGAGCCCATCAGCGCGCGGTTCGCGTCGTCATTCTCCAGGAAGGGAATGAGGGCCGCGGCGACGGAGACGAGCTGCTTCGGCGAGACGTCGATGGCCGTCACCTCGCCCGGCTTCACCAGGCGGAAGTCACCGCCCTGGCGCACGGAGACGAGGTCGCTCAGGAACTCGCCCGTGGAGGCGTCCACATGCGCGTCGGCCTGGGCCACCACCAGCTTTTCCTCCTCCATGGCGGAGAGGTAGCGCGGCTCGCCGGTGATCTTGCCGTCCTTCACGAGGCGATAGGGCGTCTCGATGAAGCCGTACTTGTTCACCCGCGCGAAGGTGGCGAGCGAGTTGATCAGGCCGATATTCGGGCCTTCCGGCGTTTCGATCGGGCAGATGCGGCCGTAATGCGTCGGGTGCACGTCGCGCACCTCGAAGCCCGCGCGCTCGCGCGTCAGGCCGCCCGGACCCAGCGCCGAGAGGCGGCGCTTATGCGTCACCTCGGAGAGCGGGTTGGTCTGGTCCATGAACTGCGACAGCTGCGAGGAGCCGAAGAACTCCCGCACGGCGGCGGCGGCCGGCTTCGCGTTGATCAGGTCATGCGGCATGACGGTGTCGATATCGACGGCGCCCATGCGCTCCTTGATCGCGCGGTCCATGCGCAGCAGGCCGACGCGATACTGGTTCTCCATCAGCTCGCCGACCGAACGCACGCGGCGATTGCCGAGATTGTCGATGTCGTCGATCGAGCCGCGGCCATCCTTCAGGTCCATCAGCACGCGCATGGTGGCGACGATGTCCTGCTTGCGCAGCGTGCGCAGATGGTCGGGCGCCTCCTCCAGCGAGAAGCCGAGGCGCATATTCATCTTCACGCGGCCCACGGCCGAGAGGTCATAGCGATCGGGGTCGAAGAACAGGCCCTTGAACAGCGCCTCGGCCGTCTCCGGCGTCGGCGGCTCGCCCGGGCGCATCACCCGGTAGATGTCCATCAGCGCTTCGTCGCGGTTGGTGTTCTTGTCCACCGCGAGCGTGTTGCGCATCCAGGCGCCGACCGTCTGGTCAATGGCCAGCGTCGGCAGCACGTCGATGCCGGCATCCTCGATGGCGGCGAGCTTCGCCTCGGTCAGCTCCTCGCCGGCCTCGGCCCAGATCTCTCCGGTCTCCATGTTCACGAGGTCCACGGCGACGAAGCGGCCCAGCAGATCGGTGCGGCCGACCAGCACTTCCGTCGTGCCGGCCTCGACGATCTTCCGCGCCGCGCGCGGCGTCATCTTCACGTCCTTCTCGGCCACCACGGCGCCGGTCTTGGCGTCCACCAGCGGCTCAAGCAGCTTGATGCCGCGGAAGCTCTCGGGGTCGAAGGCGCGCGACCAGCCCTTGGGGCCGCGCTTGAATTCCACCTGGCCGTAGAAGGCCGCCAGGATCTCTTCGGCGTCCATGCCGCGGATCTCGGAGGGCTCCATCTCCAGGCCCTGGGCGGCGCGCTCCACGCGCTTCGCCTCGGTCGCCTCGCCGTCCAGCGCCAGCAGCAGCGTGCTGGCCGGCAGCTTGCGCTTGCGGTCGATGCGGACATAGCAGATGTCCTTGGCGTCGAACTCGAAGTCGAGCCAGGAGCCGCGATAGGGGATCACGCGCGCGGCGAAGAGATACTTGCCGGACGAGTGCGTCTTGCCCTTGTCATGGTCGAAGAAGACGCCCGGGCTGCGGTGCATCTGGCTGACGATGACGCGCTCGGTGCCGTTGATGATGAAGGTGCCGTTGTCGGTCATGAGCGGCATGTCGCCCATGTAGACATCCTGCTCCTTGATGTCGCGGACGGAGCGGGCGCCGGTGTCTTCGTCCAGGTCCCAGACGATCAGGCGCAGCTTCACCTTCAGCGGCGCGGCGAAGGTCAGCCCACGCGCGATGCATTCCTCGACGTCGTATTTGGGCTCCTCCAGCTCGTACTGTACGAATTCCAGCCGGCCGCGGCCCGCGAAGTCATTGATCGGGAAGACGGATTTGAAGACCTCCTGCAGGCCGGTATTGGTCCGGCTGTCCGGATGCGTTTCCATTTGCAGGAAGAACGCATAGGAGGCACGCTGCACATCGATCAGGTTGGGCATGGGCGCAACCTCGGGCAGCCTGCCGAAGCTCTTGCGAATGCGCTTGCGTGCCGTGAACGACTTGCTGATAGCGTTCATGCCTGTCCCGCTTCCTTATCCTGGCGTCCGGGAAGTTCCGGCGCCGGCAAAACCATCGGCCAGCATCTCAGCGGCACCCCGCCCCTGAAACGGCGAGACGGGCGGCAACCGGACCCGATTGCCGCCCATCCCGACTTGGTAACCAATCCGGCCCGCGCCGGCGCCGAAGCACCGTCGCGAACCGTGAAACGCGACCTTACTTGACCTCGACGGTCGCGCCGTTCTCTTCGAGAACCTTCTTGATCTTGTCCGCCTCGTCCTTGGAGACGTTCTCCTTGACGACCTTCGGCGCACCCTCGACCAGGTCCTTGGCTTCCTTCAGACCCAGGCCGGTGATGGTGCGGATCTCCTTGATCACGTTGATCTTCTTGTCGCCGGCATTGGCGAGCGTCACCGTGAACTCGGTCTGCACCTCGGCAGGAGCGGCGGCGGCAGCCGGGCCAGCCACAGCGGCGACCGCCACCGGCGCGGCGGCGGAGACGCCCCACTTCTCTTCGAGCATCTTGGAGAGCTCAGCGGCCTCCAGGACGGTCAGCGCGGACAGCTCGTCAACGAGCTTTGCAAGATCGGCCATATTCGTGTTCCTTCTAACTAATGGCTTGACTGTGGCTTGACAACCCCACCGCGACATCGTGGCAGGGCCAAAAGTTTGGAAAGCTGATCGGTCTCTCTGCGGACCCACCGCCCCGGGGTTTGCTGCCGCCGGACCTCAAATCCGCCGGCGATCACCCTCAGGCGGCTTCCTTGTCCGCATACGCCTTCAGCACCCGTGCCAGCTGGCCGGCGGGGGCCTGAACCACCCCGGCAATGCGAGTCGCCGGGGTCTGGATCAGACCCACCAGCGATGCGCGCAGCGTATCGAGCGAGGGAAGCTCGGCCAGGGCCTTCACGCCATCGACGTTCAGGTTCTGGGTGCCAAGCGCCCCGCCCAGGATCACGAACTTGTCGTTCCCCTTGGCGAACTCCACGGCGGTCTTCGCCACGGCCACCGGGTCGGCCGACCACGCAAGCGCGGTCGGGCCCTTCAGCAGCGGCGAAATGCCCTGGAAACGGGTGCCGTCGAGGGCGCGACTGGCCAGCCGGTTCTTCGCAACCTTGTACGTCGCCCCGGCGGCCTTCATCTTCCGGCGCAGATCATCCACCGCCGCGACCGTGAGACCCTTGTTCTGGGCCACGAGCACGAACGACGTCTGCGCGAAGACTTCGGCCATCGAGTCAACGAAGGCGCGCTTTTCCTGACGATCCAACGTCACGTCTCCGTCGGTGGTCGAAGCCTGATGGAGGGGCCCCGACCGGTTCACACGGGGGCAAGAGGACCATCCCCCTGCCCCGTCCGCCTGTCGTTGCCGGAAAGCCAAGCCATTCCGCCCCGGACGAAAGCCGGGGGCGGTGGAATCTCGGTTCCCCGTCTCATGCGGGCGGGCCTCGGCCCATTAAGCCTGACCGAAGTCGGGCGCCTGCAATCTCCGACAGGTTGCGGGGATGCGCCCGAAGGCCCACCCCCTGCGCGCCCCGGCCTAGGCCGGAGCGAATCTCATCAGCCGTTCAGGCTGGTCACATCCACCGAAACGCCCACGCCCATGGTGGACGAGACAGCGACCTTCTTCACGAAGGTGCCCTTGGCGCCGGTCGGGCGGGACTTCTGGATGGCGTCCACGAAGGCGCGCGCATTTGCCAGCAGCGCATCCGCGCCGAAGCTCGCCTTGCCGATGCCGGCATGGATGATGCCGGCCTTCTCGGCGCGGAATTCCACCTGGCCGGCCTTGGCGGCCGTCACGGCACCCTTCACGTCCATCGTGACCGTGCCGAGCTTCGGGTTCGGCATCAGGCCACGCGGGCCCAGCACCTTACCGAGGCGGCCGACGAGGGCCATCATGTCCGGCGTCGCGATGCAGCGGTCGAAGTCGATCTTGCCTTCCTGCACCAGGGCGGCCAGGTCATCCGCGCCCACCACGTCGGCGCCGGCGGCCTTGGCTTCCTCGGCCTTCGGGCCGCGGGCGAAGACGCCCACGCGGACCGTCTTGCCGGTGCCGTTCGGCAGGCCCACCACGCCGCGGACCATCTGGTCGGCATGGCGCGGATCAATGCCGAGGTTCATCGAGATTTCGATGGTCTCGTCGAACTTGGCCTTGGCATTGGCCTTGGCCAGCGCGATCGCCTCATCCAGCGAATAGGACTTGTTCGGGGTGACGGTGGCCGCCAGGGCCTTCATGCGCTTGCTCATGTTCAGCCCTCCACCACCGTCATACCCATGGAGCGGGCCGAGCCCGCCAGCATGCTCACCGCGCTCTCGATGTCGGTGCAGTTCATGTCCTTCATCTTCGTCTTGGCGATCTCGGCCAGCTGCGACTTGGTCACGCGGCCCACCATGGCGCCCTTGCCCGGGGTGGTGCTGCCCTTCTCGATCTTCGCGGCCTTCTTCAGGAAGTAGGTGTTCGGCGGCGTCTTCGTGATGAAGGAGAAGCTGCGGTCCGTATACGCGGTGATGACCACGGGAGTCGGCGTGCCCGGCTCCATCTGCTGCGTCGCCGCGTTGAATTCCTTCACGAACTGCATGATATTCAGGCCGCGCTGACCCAGCGCGGGGCCGATCGGCGGCGAGGGGTTCGCCTTGCCCGCGGGCACCTGGAGCTTGATGTAGCCCGCAATCTTCTTTGCCATGACAATCAGTCCTCTCGATGTGGAGAGACCCGCGGTCCTGCCGGCGGCGAGCGTAGTCGTGCCCGCAACCTCCCGCGTTTCCCTGCGGCCGGGAGGCGCATGCCCCCCACCGGAAGGGCGGCCTTTAGAATGGCGCGCCCGCCCTGTCCAGCCCGTCTGGGCGATTTCCCCGCCCGGCCAGCCGCAGGGCCGCCATGCGCGCCCCGCGGGCCGCCCTCACGCAGCGCGGATATTCTGCAGGAAGCTGCCAACCTGCAGGCGCAGCCGCTCGGATTGCTGCGCCAGCTCGGTCGAGGCGCCTTGCACGTCCCGCGCCGAGCCGCCGGTCCGCTCGGCACCTTCCATCATGCCCGCCGCCCCGCGTGACGCCTCCTCGGCGCCCTGCGCGGCCTCGGCCACGGCCCGGCCGATCTCCAGCGTCGCCGCGGCCTGCTCTTCCGAGGCGGCGGCGACCTGCGCCGTGGTCTCGTTCAGCTCCTCGATGGTGCGGCCGATCCCGGCAATCGCCTCCACCGTGCGCGTCGTCTCCGCCTGCATGGCGGCGATCTGCTGGCTGATCTGCTCGGTCGCCCGCGCCGTCTGGCCGGCGAGGTTCTTCACCTCGCTCGCCACCACGGCGAAGCCCTTGCCGGCATCGCCCGCCCGCGCCGCCTCGATCGTCGCATTGAGCGCCAGCAGGTTGGTCTGGCCCGCGATATCGCTGATCAGGCGCACCACGTCGCCGATCTTCGCGGCCGCCTCGGCCAGGCCGCGCACCGTGCCGTCCGTCTCGCGCGCCGCCTCGCTGGCGCGTTCCGTGATCGCGGCGGTGTGCCGCACCTGGCGCGCCACCTCGGCGATGGAGCTGGCCAGCTCCTCCGACGAGGCGGCGACCGTCTGCACGTTGGAGCTGGTCTGGCCCGCCGCCGAGGCCAGGGCGGTGGCCTGCCGCGTCCCCTCCCCCGCCGTCTCCGACAGCGCGACCGCCGTCGCGGAAAGCTGCGTCGCCGCGCTGGAGACGGTGCCCAGCGCCTCGCCCGCCTCGGCCTCGAAGCCGCGCACCAGCGCATCCACCCGGGCGCCGCGCTCGGTCTGGACGCGCGCCTCCGCCGCGGCGGCCTCGGCCAGGCGGTCCGCCTCCTTCAGCCCGTCGCGGCAGGTGTCCAGCGCGCGGGCCATCTGGCCGATCTCGTCCTTGTCGGCGGTTTCCTTGAGCACGAAGCCATAATCCCGCCGCGCGAGCCGCCCCAGCGCCTCGGAGAGGTTGAGGAGGCGACCGCTGATCGAGCGGCTCAGCAGCATGGCCACCACAAGCCCCAGGCCCAGCGCCACCAGCAGCGTCGCGGACAAGGCATAGATGCCGAGGCGCGCGGATTCCGAGGCCGCGTCGGCGGTCGCCGTCGCCTCGCGCCCATTCAGCTGCGTCAACGCCTCGAGATCCTGGATGAGGCGGTCCATCCCCGGGCGGGCCTCGTCCAGGACGGCGCTGGCGCGCACCGCGTCATTCGCCCGGAACGCCTCGCGGAGCTGGCGGTGATGGGCCAGATAGGCCTGCAGGCCCTGCTCCACGCCGGGGAAGATGCGCTTCTCCTCGGGGTGCGACACCAGCGGCCGGTAGGCCTGCAGATTGGCGTTGACCCGTGCCAGATTCTGGCCGAAGCGCTCCTCCGCCCGGGCGCGCTCGCCGGGGTCGGTGCGCGCGAGGAAAGCCAGTTCGTTACGCCGCATTTCCAGCAGCGAGGTGCTGAGCGCCGAGACCGCCAACACCGAGGGCATCCAGTTCCGCTGGATGTCTTCCGACCGTTGGCTCATGTCCCGGATCACAAGAAGGGCCCCGGCGCCCAGCAGGGCCACCAGCAGCATCGTTGCACCCATTCCCAGGCGCAGCTTGTTGGAGATCGAAAGTCGGGACAGGGTCACGGGGTCAGCTCCAGGTCGGTTGGACGCGCGCTTGATCTACGCGCGGAAAGCTTGTCGAAGGGTTGAAGATGGCCGCCGGGCTTGCGGGGCGGGCGGCCGCGCCGGAGGCCCCGCCCTAGGCCGCATCCAGCCGCCCGCCCACCGGCGCCGGCCCACGCATCAGCGCATGGGCGTGCTCGGCCGGCATCGGCCGCCCGAGCAGCCAGCCCTGCCCCATCTCGCAGCCGAGCCGCACGAGGAACTCCACGTCTAGCTCCTCCTCGACGCCCTCGGCCACCACGGGCAGCCCCAGGCTCTCGCCCAGGCCGATCACGGCCGCCACGATCTTCCGCGCCCCCGCATCCGAGGCCATCGCGCGCACGAAGCCGTTGTCCACCTTGATCACGTCGAAGGGCAGCGCCTGCAATTCGCGCAGCCCCGAATGCCCGGTGCCGAAATCATCGAGCGCGAGGCGCACGCCCATCGCCTTCAGCTCGGACAGCATGGCGTGCCCCTGCCGCAGGTCGCCCAGCAGCGCGCCCTCGGTCAGCTCGAGCTGCAGCCGCCCGGGCGCCAGCCCCGTCTCCTCCAGGATCTGCGCCACCTGGCGCGGCAGGTCGGCCTCGGTCAGGTGCAGCGGTGAGAGGTTGAAGGAGAGCGTCACCGGCTCGGCCCAGCCGGCCGCCGTGCGGCAGGCAAGGCGCAGCAGGTGATGCGTCAGCGGGACGATCAGCCCCGCCGCCTCGGCGATCGGGATGAATTCGGTGGGCGAGACGAAGCCGCGCGTCGCATGCGGCCAGCGCGCCAGCGCCTCGAAGCCCAGCAGCTTGCCAGTGGCGAGCTGGCGGATCGGCTGAAAGTGGCAGGTCAGCGCATCCTGCGCCAGCGCCTCGCGCAGCTCGGCCTCCAGGCGCATCGCACCCCGCCGCTTGCCCAGGCGCGGATCCATTTCAGGCGTGAAGCGGCGGAAGCGGCCGCGCCCTTCCGCCTTGGCACGGTAGAGCGCGGAATCAGCGCGGCGCATCAGCTCCTCCGGATCCGTCGCATCCCCAGGCGCCAGCGCCACGCCAAGGCTGAGGCCGACGCGCACCTGCACCGCCCCCCCGCCCTGGCCGGTGCCATCCGGGTGCAGCGTGAAGGGCACGCGCACCACGCCCATCAGGCGCCGCGCGGCATCCTCCGCGGCCCCCTCCGGGTCGGCCGGGTCGAGCAGCAGCATCAGCGCGAATTCATCGCCCCCGAGCCGCGCCGCGATGCCCTGGCGCGCCACCTCGCAGTCCAGGCGATGCGCGATCTGCTTCAGCAGCTCGTCACCCGCCGCATGGCCGTAGGTGTCGTTCACCGGCTTGAACCCGTCGAGATCGGCGAGCGCCAGCATGATGGGCGCGCCGCCGGCGAAGGCCTCGGCGAATTCCGCGCTCTCCAGCGCCTCGGTCAGCCCGCGCCGGTTGCGGATGCCGGTCAGCGGGTCGCGCATCGCCATGTTCCGCGTGGCCTCCTCGGCCAGGCGGAAGCGGCGCAGGCGGCGGCGGAGGAGCAGCATGCCAAGCCCACCCAGCGCCAGGCTGACCGCGACGGAGATGGCGCTCACCGTGCGGAACTGGGTGGCCGCCTCGGCGAAGATCGGCCTCCCGTCCCAGGCGATGCTGACCCGGCCCACCAGCGCGCCGTCGGCCCCCATGGCATTGCGGGAGATGACCAGGATATGCTCGGCTTCGGGCGCGCCCTCGGCCAGCCACCAGCCCCGCAGGTCGGGGAAATCGGTGCGCGCCCATTCATGCACGAGCAGCCCGTCGCTGCGCTCGAACCGCGCGGCCATCAGCGCCGGATTGCGCGCGGCGATCGGCAGCAGCGTGGCCTCCAGCGTGGCGCCGCGGTTGAAGCGCAGCCCGGGGGCCGCCACCGTCGTCAGCAGTTCGGTCTGGGTGATCGCCGCATCATTCGCCCGCGCCAGTTCGCGCTGCAGCATCCCCTCCGAGATGAAGCGCGAGCCCACCACCTCGGCCGCGACGAGGCACAGCGCGGCCGCCAGGGCAAAGCGCGCATCCAGCGCACTGGGTCCGGAGCGCGGCATCACGCCCACCCCAGATGCGGCCGGAGCAGCTTGGCCAGGCTGCCATCCGCCGCCAGCGCCGCATGCGCCTCCTGCAGCGCGAGCACGGGGATGTCCCGGCTGGCGCGATTGACCGCGAGCCAGGCGGGATAAGCGAAGACCGGCGGGCCGAAGGCGGCGCCAGGGCCGACGAGGGCGCGCAGCCGGGGCAATTCGCCGAACCAGGCCGAGACCTCCCGCGCGCGCAGGGCCGCCAGCGCGTCGGGCCAGAGCGAGAAGGGGACGAGGTTGGTGAAGCCGCGCGCACGCAGATGCACCTCCTGCACGCTGCCCGAGAGCACGGCGATGCGCGGCAGCAACCGGGCCTCGGCCAGGGCGCGGGGGGGCTGGCAGCGCAGCGTCGCGAAGCCGCCGGGATTTTCGAAGAGCGCCACGGCCCAGAGGAAGTGATCCTCCCGCTCGGCGGTGCGCGGCAGCGGGGCCACGGCCACCTCCGGCAGCGCCGCCGCCCGCGCCTCAGCCTCCGGCCCGGGCAGGAAGCGAAACACCACCTGCTGCCCGACGAGGCGGAACATCTCCGCCACGAGGGTCAGGACGAAGCCGGGCTCGGGCCCCTCGGCCATGGCATAGGGGCGCTCGCCCGCCGTCACCAACTCGATGACGCCGCGCGCCCGCACGGCCGGCGCGGCGAGCAGAAGGGGCGAGCCGATCAGGGCGCGGCGGCGCATGGCGGTTTCCTGCGGGACATGTTGGCCGCACGAAACACCCGGCGCGGTTAACGCCCGCTTGACGCGTCTGGACGGCACCGCTCCCGCGCCGCATCCTGCCGCCGTGTCCTCCCCCGCGCCCACGCGAATCCTGCTCGGCATCCTTTTCATGCTGACGGCGGGCCTGCTCTTCCCCGTGATGGGCGGCTTCGCGAAGCTGCTCGGGCAGGACTACTCCTCGCTGCAGATCAGCTGGGCGCGCGCCTTCGGGCACATCCTCTTCCTCTCGGCGCTCTTCATGCCGCGCATGGGGCTCTCCCTCTTCCGCACGCGGCGGCCGGGGCTGCAGCTCTTCCGCTCGGCCATGCTGTTCACCTCGAACCTGAATTTCTTCTACGCGATCAGCTTCATCCCGCTGGCCAAGGCGGCCGCCATCAGCCTCGCCGCGCCGCTCATCGTGGCGCTGCTGGCCTGGCCCATGCTGGGCGAGCGCACCACGCGCGGGCGGGTCATCGCCCTGCTGATCGGCTTCCTCGGCGTGCTGGTGGTGATCCGCCCGGGCACGGCGCTGTTCCACTGGGCCTCGATCTTCGTGCTGATCAGCGCCACGGCCTATGGCCTCTACCAGATCCTCACCCGCCGCATCGCGGGCATCGACCCGCCCGAGACCTCGGCCCTCTATTCCGCCTTCGTCGGCGGCTTCGGCATGTTCCTGGTACTGCCCTTCGTCTGGATCGCGCCCGCCTCGCTCCTTGATGTCGGCCTCTTCTGCGGCGTGGCGGTGCTGGGGGCGCTCGGCCATTACTGCGTGGCCCGCGCCTTCGGCTATGCGCCGGCCAATGTCCTCTCCCCCTTCCAGTATTTCCAGCTGCTGGGCTCGGTGGCCGTCGGCTGGCTGCTCTTCAGCGAGTTCCCGGATGCGATGACCTGGGTGGGGGCGGCCATCATCGTGGGCGCGGGCCTCTATATCGGCTGGAGCCAGGCGCGGAGGCGCTGAACGCGGCAACCTGCGCGCCGGCGGGCGGTTGAGTCTCCTCAACCCGGAGACGCCAACCCATGTTCACCCACTCCAAAGCGCTGATGACGCCGGTCGAGGTCACCACCCCCGATCCGCGCTTCGCGCAGTTCATGCTCGAGCAGTTCGGCGGCGCGACCGGCGAACTGACCGCCGCCCTGCAATACTGGGTGCAGTCCTTCCATGTGGAGGATGCCGCCATCCGCGACATGCTGCAGGACATCGCCGTCGAGGAGTTCAGCCATCTCGAGGTCGTCGGCATGCTGATCCAGCAGCATTCGGCCGGCGCGGTGGAGGAGCAGGCCTGGCGCTCGACCCTCTTCGCCGTGCGCGGCATGGGGCCGCACCTGCTCGATTCCTGCGGCAGTGCCTGGACCGCGGCCTATGTGAATGAAGGCGGCAATGTCGTTCGGGACCTGCGTGCGAATATCGGCGCCGAAGGCGGCGCGCGGCAGACCTATGAGGCGCTGATGAAGATGGCGCCGGACGAGGGCACGCTGCGCGCCCTGCACTTCCTCTACACGCGGGAGGTGACGCACACCCAGATGTTCATGCGTGCCCTGGACAGCCTCGGCAAGCTCGACGTGCCGCTCTTCGGCAATGTGCCGCCGGACGGGACGGTGGACATCTACTTCAACCTGTCGAAGCTGGGCGGCGAGGATGAGGCGGAACCCGGCCCCGCCCTGGTCGGCGAGGGCATGCGGATCACCGGCCAGCCCGGCAGCCTGACCTTGCTGGGCGAGGCGCCGGCCTTCGTGAACCCGGATGATGAAAAGCCCGGTGCCAGTCCCGGCATGGCCGAGCTGGCACCGGGCTGAAAAAGCGAGGCTCTGGGCCCCTGCGGCTCAGAGCTTCTCGACCTGCCCGTATTCGAGCTCGACCGGCGTGGAACGGCCGAAGATGGAGACGCTGACCTTCAGGCGGCCCTTCTCCTCGTCCACTTCCTCGACCGTGCCGTTGAAGCTGGTGAAGGGGCCGTCCGAGACGCGCACCTGCTCGCCCACCTCGAAGAGCACGGCGGGGCGGCGTGGCTTCTCGGCACCCTCGACCATGGCGTTGACGATGCGCATCGCCTCGGCCTCGGTGATGGGCTGCGGCTTGTTGCGCGCGCCGAGGAAGCCCGTGACCTTGGGCGTATCCCGCACCAGGTGCCAGGTGTCGTCGGTCATTTCCATCTTCACCAGCACATAGCCGGGGAAGAACTTGCGCTCGGTGTCCACCTTCTGGCCACGGCGGACCTCCACCACCTGCTCGGTGGGGACCAGGATGTCCTCGATCCGGTCGGCGAGACCCGATTGGGCGGCCTGCGCGCGGATCTGCTCGGCGATCTTCTTCTCGAAGCCCGAATAGACATGCACGACATACCAACGCTTATCGGCCATCGGCCAGAACCTCGCTTCACAAAATCCGGCGCCTGCGGGCGCGGTCACGTCGGAACGATCAGAACCCGAAGATCCAGCTCATCGCGAACTGAATGATCTGGTCCACCACCAGGAAGAACACCGCCGCGAGCGAGGACAGGGCCAGGACCAGGCCGGTCGTGATCAGCGTCTCGCGCCGCGAGGGCCAGGTGACCTTCGCGACTTCCTGACGCACTTCCCGGGAGAACTGGACGGGATCGATCTTGGCCAAAATTCCGGTTTCCTGCTTTGCGCCGCTCGGCATGCCCCCTGAAAGCATGTCGGCGGCCGTCTTGCAACGTGCCGCCATATTCTGGAGGTCAGGGGAGGCAGCGCGGCGCCCGCCTGGGGCGGCCTGATAGAAGAGAAAAATGGCAGGGGCGGAGGGTCTCGAACCCACAACCTCCGGTTTTGGAGACCGGCACTCTAGCCAATTGAGCTACGCCCCTGCATGGGACGGGGGAGCGATTCACCGCCACCCCGGCCCGAACCCTGATTGCCGCAGGCCGAAGCCCGCGTCAACGCAGTTACTTCGCGATGCTGGCGACGACGCCGGCGCCGACGGTGCGGCCACCCTCGCGGATCGCGAAGCGCAGGCCCTCATCCATCGCGATCGGCGCGATCAGCTCGACATCCATCGAGACATTGTCGCCCGGCATCACCATCTCAACGCCTTCCGGCAGCTTCACGATGCCCGTCACATCCGTCGTGCGGAAGTAGAACTGCGGGCGGTAGTTCGTGAAGAACGGCGTGTGGCGGCCACCCTCTTCCTTCGTCAGGATGTACGCCTCGGCCTTGAACTGCGTGTGCGGCGTGATCGAGCCGGGCTTGGCCAGAACCTGGCCGCGCTCCACATCCTCGCGCTTCGTGCCACGCAGCAGCGCACCGATGTTGTCGCCCGCCTCGCCGCTGTCCAGCAGCTTGCGGAACATCTCGACGCCGGTGACCGTCGTCTTCACCGTGTCCTTCAGACCGATGATCTCGACTTCCTCGCCCACCTTGATGATCCCGCGCTCCACGCGGCCCGTCACCACCGTGCCGCGGCCGGAGATCGAGAACACGTCCTCGACCGGCATCAGGAAGGGACGGTCGATCGCGCGCTCCGGCTGCGGAATGTAGCTGTCCACCGCTTCCATCAGCTTCAGGATCGCCTGCTCGCCGATCTCAGGCGTCTTGTCCTCAAGCGCGGCCACGGCCGAGCCCTTGATGATGGGGATGTCGTCGCCCGGGAACTGGTAGGAGGACAGCAGCTCGCGCAGCTCCATCTCAACCAGCTCGACCAGGTCGGGGTCGGCCAGGTCCATCTTGTTCAGGAACACCACCAGCGCGGGCACGCCCACCTGGCGGGCCAGCAGGATGTGCTCGCGCGTCTGCGGCATCGGGCCGTCGGCGGCCGAGCACACCAGGATCGCGCCGTCCATCTGCGCCGCACCCGTGATCATGTTCTTCACGTAGTCGGCGTGGCCAGGGCAATCCACATGCGCGTAGTGGCGGTTCGCCGTCTCGTATTCCACGTGGGCGGTCGAGATCGTGATGCCACGCGCCCGCTCCTCAGGCGCCTTGTCGATCTGGTCGTACGCCGTGAAGGACGCACCACCGGACTTCGCCAGCACCTTCGTGATCGCCGCCGTCAGGGACGTCTTGCCATGGTCCACATGGCCGATCGTCCCAATGTTGCAGTGCGGCTTGTTCCGCTCAAACTTCGCCTTGGCCATCGTAAAGCTCCGAGAATGATCGTTCCAGAAGCCGCACGGACACGGGGCCGCCTGCCTGGGAGCACCAACCCGCCACCCCAGGGGGTGGAGCGGGTGAGGGGAATCGAACCCCCGTAGCCAGCTTGGAAGGCTGGTGCTCTACCATTGAGCTACACCCGCGCCGAAGCGGTGGTGAGGATAACCGAGGAGCCCCCCGCGCGCACGGCCAAAAGGCCGCTCACGGAAAAGACCCACTGCCACCGGGGAATATGGAGGGGGCTGGATTCGAACCAGCGTAGGCGCAAGCCAACGGATTTACAGTCCGTCCCCTTTAGCCACTCGGGCACCCCTCCGTAGAAGCGCGCGAACCAGCCTCGGGAAGAGGGGCCGCACGTCCGATGGAAGCGGGCGCGTTCAAGCGGTTTCGGCGCACCCTGTCAATCAGGCCCGCGGCATGAAACACGCAGGCAGCGCGCTTCAGCGGCCGCCGCGCGCCGCCTGCGGCCGGATAAACCCGGAGGAGGCCCCGCCCTGCGCCGTTCCGCCCTGCCCCGGATGCGTCAGCCGCATGGCCAGCAGTCGCGATTCGCGGGGAAGCGCGCCTCGCCTCAGCGCCGGCGGAAGCGCTCCACCGCACTCACCAGAGCGGTGCGGATGCCGGGCTCCAGCGCCGAATGCCCGGCATCGGGCACCACGGTCAGCCGCGCGCGCGGCCATTGCGCGGCGAGTTCGAAGGCCGTCTCCGCCGGGCAGACCATGTCATAGCGGCCCTGGATGATCTCGGCCGGGATCTGCGCGATGTCCTGCATGCCGGCGAGCAGCCCGCCCTCCCGCAGGAAAAGCTTGTGCGCGAAGTAATGCGCCTCGATCCGCGCCAGGCCCAGCGCCGTGCGGTCCTGCGCGAAGGACGCAACCGTCTCCGGGCTCGGCAGCAGGGTGGAGCAGCTGCCCTCGTAATGGCTCCAGGCGCGCGCGGCCATCAGGTGGACGGCCGGCTCGGGGTCGGTCAGGCGGGTCAGGTAGGCGGTCAGCAGGTCATGCCGCTCGGCGGGCGGGATGTGCTCGGCGAAGGCGGCCCAGGCATCGGGGAAGATGCGGCGCAGGCCGTAGAGGAACCAGTCCACCTCCTCGTCGCGGCCGAGGAAGACGCCGCGCAGCACGCAGCCCGTGACGCATTGCGGATGCGCCTGGGCATAGGCCAGCGCGAGCGTGGAGCCCCAGGAGCCGCCGAAGAGCAGCCATTTCTCGATGCCGAGGAAGTTCCGGAGCGTCTCGATGTCCTGCACCAGATGCGGCGTGGTGTTGGCGCGCAATTCGCCCAAGGGGCGGGAGCGGCCGGCGCCGCGCTGGTCGAAGATGATCAGGCGCCAATGCGTCGGGTCGAAGAAGCGGCGATGCACCGCGCCCGCGCCGGCCCCCGGCCCTCCATGCAGGAAGAGAACGGGCTGCCCGCGCGGATTGCCCACCTGCTCCCAGTACATGACATGCCCGTCGCCCAGCGGCAGCAGGCCGGTCTCGAAGGGGGCGATATCGGGGAAGAGGTCACCGCGCGGCATTGTGGGTGCGAATCCGGTTCTTCGGGGGCCTGGCGCGCGCAAGGTTAGGCGATGTGGCCCGCAACCTCCAGAGTCTTTCGCGCCGTCTTCATGCGCCGCGCCTGCGCGGTGGCCTCAGCCGAGGCTGCGGCGGATCAGCAGGTTCATCAGCGCGCGCTGGTTCTCGGCGAACCGCGCGCGGAAGCGGTTCTGGCGCTCCCGCGGCATGGGCTTGCGCTTCTCGATGAGCACCGAGACATGGCCGCGCCGGCGGGCGCGCATCCAGGTGCGGATCGGCAGCTCGGCCTGCACGTCCCAGCGCTTGTCGCCGCGCCAGATGATGAAGCGCTCCTCCTCCACGTCGAAATTGTACTGGTGGAAGCCCGAATACCCCTCGCCCTCCGCCTCGTTGGGGTTGTGGTAGAGCATGACCTGCCCGCCCATCTTCACCACGCGCAGCATCTCGGTCAGGCCACGGATCGGGTCGAAGGAATGGTCCAGCGCGTTGCGGCAATGGACGATGTCGAAGGATTCCTCCTCCAGGAAGGCGGAAAGTTCCTCGGCCGGGGCGAAGATGGTGGGCACCGGCCGCTCGAGCCCCATCGCGTCGAAGATGCGGCTATAGGCGTCGGCCAGCGGATCGGTGGCGACGATCTCGATCGTCATGCCCGGCGGCGGCGCATAGCCGATGGAGGTGACCGGCCCCGCCCCCACATCGAGCACGCGCAGATGCGTGAGCCCCGCGGTCTTCGCGCGCTCGGCCAGCCAGGGGACCAGCGGCGTCTCGGGGTTCATGCGCGCGGAGAATTCCTCGGGCCAGCCGCCGCCGCGGGTCTTCGCCCAGTTGGTCCAGAAGCTCAATTCATAGGGAATCCCGCCCGCCCAAAGGTCGAAACGGTCGGTCAGGTCGGTCGGCAAGTCGCGGGGCGGAGTGACCATGGGCATCCTGGATGGGGCATGACGGGCCCGGCGGATGGGGCCGGCATCCGGGCTCCTTGCAAGCAGCCGGGCCGGATTGCAAGCATCCCCAAGGCGGGCCCCCTTCGCCAAACGCCCCGCAATGCCTAGATTACGCCCATGGCCCAACCCCGCCCCGCCCCCGGCTCCGCCTCCGGCCCCGCTCCCAGCGGGCCCCATGGCGCGGTTTGCGGCGTCTGCGGGACGGAGAGCCGGCAGCAGATCTTCCGCCCCGCGGCGCCCGAACAGGCACCCGACCTCGACCTCCGGCCCGGCCAGCCGATCCGCGGCACCATGGCCCGCTGGCTGCAGCAATGCCCGCATTGCGGCTACGCCGCGCCCGACATCACCCAGGCGCACCCCGCCGCCGCCCAGGCCGTGGGCGCCGCCAATTTCCGCGCCCTGCTGAACGACGACTCCCACCCGCCGCTCGCCCGCCGCTTCCTCGCCTGGGCCCTGGTGCTGGAGGAGACGGGCGCGCTGCATGCCGCCGCCGAGGCCACGCTGCACGCCGCCTGGATCGCCGACGACATGAACCGCCCCGACCTCGCCACCGCCTGGCGGCTGGAGGCTGTGGCGCTCTGGCGCAGCGGCCCGCCACTCGATGCCGAGCAGCGGGTGCGCGTGGTGGATGCGCTGCGCCGCGCCGAGGCCTGGGAGGATGCGGCCGAGACCGCCCATGCCCTGCTGCGCGAGAACCCGCCCGAGGCGGTGGAGCAGGTCATCATGCTGGAACTCCGCCTGATCGAGGCGCAGGACACCGGCCGGCACAGCGTCGCCACCGCCCTGCCGCCGCCCGCGCGCCGCCCGCATGTGGCGCACCAGAAGAGCGTGAAGCGCGGCGAGGGTTTGCGGGGCTGGCTGAAGCGCCTCTTCGGGCGTTGAAGAAAGGGCGGTTTCGGCCCAGATAGGTTATATCATAACCCATTCCGGACCTCGACCGATGCACCGCCGCACCCTCCTGGCCGCCCCCGCCCTTCTGCTCACCCCCCCTGCCCTGGCCCAGCCGCGCCCCGCGGCGGTCGCCTCCTTCTCCATCCTGGGGGACCTGCTGCGCGAGGTGGCGGGCGAGCGCATGGAGATCCGCGTCATCGCCGGCCCGGATGTGGACGCGCATCACTTCCAGCCCCGCCCCTCGCATGCGGAAGCCGTGCGCGGCGCGCGGCTTGTGGTGCGCAACGGCGCGGGCTTCGACAACTGGTTCAACCGCCTGATCGCCTCCACCGGCTTTTCCGGCGTGAATGTGCTGGCGACCGAGGGCCTGGCACTCCGCCGCGCCGCCCCCACGCCCGGCCACAACCATGGCAGCCAGGACCCGCATGCCTGGCAGGATGCGCGCCTGGCCATCGGCTATCTCCGCAACATCGAGAGGGGGCTGATCCGTGCCGATGCAGCGGGCGAGGCGGAATACCGCAGCCGTGCCGCCGCCGCGGCGGCGCGGCTGGAGGCGCTGGACGCCTGGGTCCGCAGCGAGATCGCCCGCGTGCCGGAAGCCCGGCGCATCGTGATCACGAGCCACGACGCCTTCGCCTATTTCGGCGCGGCCTATGGCGTGCGTTTCCTGGCGCCGCAGGGCGTGGCCCTGCAATCCGAGCCCTCGGCGCAGCAGGTGGCGAACCTGATCCGCCAGATCCGCGCGCAGAACATCACCGCCGTCTTCATGGAGAACATGTCCAACCCGGCCACGCTCCGGCGCCTCGCGGAGGAAGCGGGTGTGGCCATCCAGGGCCGCCTCTATGCCGATGCGCTCTCCGCCCCCGACGGCCCGGCCGCGACCTATGAGGCCATGATGCGCCACAATATGACGCTCATGGTGGCGGCGATGATGCCAGCGCGCGGTTGACATCGCCTCACAGGCGGAACGAAGCTTCCTCCCAGAAAAACACCGAGGGAGGATTGGCCATGCATGGCTTCACGACGGGGCGCCGCGCGCTGCTCGGCGGATTGGCGGCGACACCGTTCATCCGGCACGCCAGCGCGCAGGGCAACCAGCCCTATGTGCTCGGCACGCTCTTCCCGATGAGCGGGCCGAACGCCGAATACGGCACGGCCTTCACCGCCGGCATCCAGCTCGCCATGCAGCACATCGCGGCCGACAACATGCTGCGCCGGCCGCTGCGCCTGCAGGCCGAGGACACGCAGGCCCTGCCGCAGCAGGGCGTCATCGGCATGACCAAGCTCGTGAACGTGGACCGCGCCCATTACGTGATGGTGGGCTTCACCGCCGTCTCCAAGGCGGTGGCCCCGGTGGGCGATCGCGCGAAGACCGTCATGGTCAATGGCGGCGCCGTGGGGCCCGACCTCGCGGGCCTCTCGCCCTATTTCTGGAACGTGATCCCGCTGGCGCACCTGGAGACCCAGGCGCTGCTGCCCTTCCTGGTCCGGCAGCGGAACCTGAAGCGCATCGCGCTGGTCTATGTGGATGACCCGCTGGGCGATGCCATCCTCGGCATCCTGCGCAATGCGCTGCCGGCGGCGGGTGGCGAGCTGGTGGGCCAGTTCAGCATCCCGCGCACGGCGCAGCAATTCGCGCCCGTCGCGGCCCGCATCCGCCAGACGCGGCCGGACGCGGTCTATATCGCCTCCTTCGGCGCGCAGCAGAGCCAGATCATCAAGCAGCTGCGCGACAATGGCGTCTCCCAGCCGCTCGTCTCCTACTCCGCGATGAACATTGACAGCGTGCGCGCCACGGCCGAGGCGGAGGGGCTGATCTTCACGACGCAGACCACCGACTTCACCGGCGGCGATGCCGTCACGCGCCGCTTCGCCACCGATTTCCGCGCCCGCTTCAACAGCGACCCCGGCACCTACCAGGTGAACTACTACAACGCCGCCCGCCTCTTCGCCCTGCTGGCACAGGCGCTGGAGCGCGAGGGGGCCGAGGTGAATGGCGAGAATCTCCGCCGCGCCCTGCTGGCCGGCCGCGAGTTCGATCTGGTCGGCGGCAAGGGCCGCTTCGACGACCAGGGGAACATGAGCGCGGAGCTCCAGATCAACGAGATCCGCGGCGGCCGGTCGGTCAAGATCGGCTGACCCCATGCTCTTCGTCCAGCTCCTGCTGCAGGGGCTGCAGGTCGGCGCGATCTACGCGCTGACCGCGGCCGGCTTCGCGCTGATCTTTGGCGCCACACGCATCTTCCACTTCGCGCATGGCTCCTCCTTCGCACTCGCCGGCTATGTCTTCATCTTCGCGATGCAGGCGGGCTGGCCCTGGTGGATGGGGGGGCTGGCCGCCACGCTCACCGCCACGCTCTTCGGCATCGGCGTCTTCTGGTTCGTCTACCGGCCGATCCAGCGGCATGAGGGCTCCTTCTTCACCGTCTTCGTCGCCGCCTTCGGCGTGGGCATCGTGGTTCAGAACCTGATCGGCATGACGGCGGGGCGCGGCTTCGCCAGCGTGGACACGCCGCTCTCCCGCGCCGTCGAGGTGCTGCCCGAGGTCTTCCTCGCCCAGGTGTTCTGGGTGGCGATCGGCGTGGCGGCGGTGCTCTTCGCGGCGCTGACCCTGTTCCTG
Source organism: Sediminicoccus sp. BL-A-41-H5 (assembly GCF_050632405.1). Lineage (NCBI taxonomy): Bacteria > Pseudomonadati > Pseudomonadota > Alphaproteobacteria > Acetobacterales > Roseomonadaceae > Sediminicoccus > Sediminicoccus sp. BL-A-41-H5. The sequence continues at coordinate 1,489,538 of NZ_CP192601.1, forward strand.
ACGCGCCACAATGCCGGCGTGGCACTGCGCGCGCTGCACCAGAACCCGGATCTGCTGCGCGCCTATGGCCTCTCCTCCACGCGCCTCTCGCTGCTGGCCTTCGCGCTGGGCTCCGCACTCGCCGCCCCCGCCGCGATGGTGACGGCGATGACGTCGGGCATGAACGAGGCGATCGGCCACCAGGTCATGCTGATTTCCATGGCGGCGACCATCGTGGGCGGCGTGGGCTCGCTGCGCGGCGCCGCACTCGCCGGGCTGATGCTGGGTGTCGCCGAAAGCGTCGCGCTCAACTTCGTGGACACGCAGTGGGCGGAGGCGGTCTCCTTCCTCGTGCTCTTCGCCTTCATCATCTTCCGCCCGAGCGGCATCTTCGGGATCGCGCAAGCCAGATGATCGCCTATCTCACCAATCTCGCGGCGCTGGCCGCGATCTTCGGCATCCTTGCCTCCACGCTGAACGTGGCGGTGGGCTATGCCGGCATCTTCTCGGTGGCGCATGCCGTCTTCTTCGGCCTCGGCGCCTATGCCGGGGCGCAGATCGCCCTCGTGCTGGTGCCGGACGCGCTGCTGGCCATGCTGGTGGCGGGGCTGATCTCGGGCGTGCTCTCGCTCTGCCTCGCCCTGCCCGCGCTGCGCGTGCGGGGCGAGTATTTCGTCGCCGCCTCGCTCGGCCTGCAGATGATGGCGACCACGCTGTTCAGCGAATGGAAGTCGGTCACCGGCGGCATTGGCGGCCTGACGGGCATCCCCCGTCCCCATGTGTTCGGCGTGGAGGTCGGCACCCTGCCGCTGGCGCTGGCCGCCCTCGGCCTGATCCTGCTGGCCACCGCCGCCCTGATGCGCGGCGCCTTCGGCCGCACGCTACGGAGCATCCGCGATGCCGAGAGCGCGGCCGAGGCGCTGGGCAAGAATGTCGCCGCCGCCAAGGCGCTGGCCGTGGCCTTCGCCTGCGCCGGCGCGGGTGTCGCGGGCGCGCTGTTTGCCCTGCACATGCAGTTCGTGAATGTGGAATCCTTCAACCTGGACCAGTCGGTGCTGATCATGGCCATGGTGATCATCGGCGGCACCGGCACGCTGCTGGGGCCGCTGGTGGGTGCGGTCATCCTGCTCTCGCTGCCGGCCGGCCTCGCCTTCCTGCCCTTCATCCCGGCCACCGAGGTCGGCGCCGTGCAGCAGATGGTCTATGGGCTCGCCATGACGCTGCTCATGATCTTCCGCCCCGCCGGGCTGGTGGGTGATCTCAGCCGCGGGAAGAGCATGGCATGAGCGCGCCCGTCCTGGTCTGCGAGGGCCTCTCGCGCTCCTTCGGCGGCGTGAAGGCGGTGGCCGGCGTCTCGCTCGCCCTGCCCGCCGGGCAGGTGACGGCGCTGGTCGGCCCCAATGGCGCGGGCAAGACCACCGTCTTCAACCTCATCACCGGCAATCTCCGCGCCGATGCCGGCAGCGCCATGCTGCGCGGCCGCTCCATCATGGGCCTCAAGCCGCACCAGGTCGCGCGGATGGGGGTGGCGCGCAGCTTCCAGGATCTGCGCCTCTTCACCCACATGTCGGTGCGCGACAATGTGCGGAGCGCCACCGAGACCTCCGCCTGGTTCTGGCAGCCCGGGGGTGCGGCCGCCCGCCGCGCGCGTGAGGCGGCGACGGAGGAAGCGCTGGCCCGGACCGGTCTCAGCGAGCTCGCGGAAGCGCGCGCCATCGACCTCGCCTATGCCGAGCGGAAATTCCTCTCCATGGCGCGCATCCTGGCCGCCCGCGCCGAGATCTGGCTGCTCGACGAACCCGCCTCCGGCCTCGACCTCGCCTCCCGCCTGCGCTTCGGGGCGCTGCTGAAGGAGGCGCGGGCGCAAGGTGTCGCAATCTGCCTCATCGAGCACAATCTCGACGTGGTGACGGAACTGGCCGACCGCATCGCCTTCCTCGACCAGGGGCAGGTGCTGGCCGAGGGCGAGCCGCAATCCATCCTGAAGGACCCCAAGCTCGCCGCCATCTATTTCGGCGATCGCGGAGAGGCGGCATGAGCGGCGCATTGGCTCTCGAAGCCCGCAACCTCACCGCCGGCTATGGCGGGCGCGCCGTGCTGCAGGATGTCTCGCTCACGCTGGGTGCGGGCGAGATCGTCACGCTCGTCGGCCACAACGGCGCCGGCAAATCCACGCTGCTGCGCGTGCTCTTCGGCCTGCACCGGCCGGAAGCCGGTCAGATGCGCGTCTTCGGGCAGATGCTGGCCGACCACACGCCCGCCGCGCTCGGCGCCGTCGGCCTCGCCCTCGTCCCCGAGGGGCGCGGCGTCTTCCCCGACCTCACCGTGGAGGAGATCTTCGGCCTCGCCCTGTGGTCCGCCGCCGTGCCCAAGCCCGAGCGCGCCGAGCGCGTGGAGGAGGTTCTGAGCATCCTCCCCCGCATCCGCGAATTCCGCACGCGCCGCGCCGGCACGCTTTCCGGCGGGCAGCAGCAGATGGTCTCCATCGCCCGCGCCCTCCTCACCCGCCCGCGCGCCCTGCTGCTGGACGAGCCCTCCATCGGCCTCGCCCCCAAGCTCTTCCAGGACCTGCTGGCGCCCATCGCGGCGCTGCGCGAGAGCCGCGGCCTCGCCATCCTGCTGGTCGAGCAGAATGTGCGCGAGGCCTTCGCCATCTCGGACCGCGTGCTGGTCATGAAATCGGGCGCGATCATCGAGGAGGGCCCTCCCCAGGCCTTCGCGGATCATGCGAGACTGATGGAACTGTTCTGAGGAAACCTCCGCATGCTCACCATCTATGGCGTCCTTCGCTCCCGCGCCTCGCGCAATGTCTGGCTGGCGCTGGAGGCGGGGATGCCCTTCCGCCACGTGCCCGTGATCCAGGCCGGCCGCCTGGCCGACCCGCTGGCACCCGGCGCCCAGATCAACACGCGCTCGCCCGAATTCCTCAAGGTGAACCCCAACGCGCGCATCCCGGCCATGGAGGATGACGGCCTCGTTCTCGCCGAATCGCTCGCCATCAACCTCTACATGGCGAAGAAGCATGGCGGCCCGCTGGCGCCGGCCAACCTGCGCGAGGATGGCGAGATGACCGCCTGGTCCATCTGGGCGATGACCGAGGCCGAGCCGCACACCATCCAGATCCTCTACAACATGGTCGCCAAGCCCGAGGCGGAGCGCGACGCGGCGCTGGCTCGGGCCTCCATCGAGGCGCTGCGCGGCCCCTTCGCCGTGCTGGACGCGGCCCTGGCCAAGACCGGCTACATCGTGGGCGGCCGCTTCACGGTGGCCGACATCAACCTGGCCGAAGTCATCCGCTACGCCATGCCCGCGAAGGAGCTGTTCGAAGCCGCGCCCCATGTGAAGGCCTGGCTCGCCGCCTGCCACGCGCGGCCCGCCTTCAAGCAGATGATGGCCGACCGCGACAAAGAGCCTGCCTAATGATCTGGGACAAGATCATCGTCGGCGGCGGTTCCGCCGGCTCCGTCCTGGCCCATCGCCTCTCGGCGCAAAGCCACCGCAAGGTGCTGGTCTGCGAGGCGGGCCCCGACACGCCCCCCGGCGAGGAGCCCGCCGAGATCAAGGACAGCTACCCCGGCACCGCCTATTTCGACCCGCGCTTCCACTGGACCGAGCTCAAGGTCCACACGCAGATCGTGCCCCATAACCGCCCGGAGGATCGCCCGCCGCTGCGCAAATACGAGCAGGCGCGGGTGCTGGGCGGCGGCTCCTCCATCAACGGCCAGCTCGCCAATCGCGGCGCCCCCACCGATTATGACGAGTGGGAGCAGCGGGGGGCCGCCGGCTGGAACTGGGACGCCGTTCTGCCCTTCTTCAAGAAGGTAGAGCGCGATCTCGATTTCGACGGCCCCTTCCATGGCAAGGAAGGCCGCATCCCGGTCCGCCGCATCCCGCCCTCGGACTGGAACAACCACGCCAAGGCCGCCGCCAAGGCCTTCGAGGCCGCCGGCTTCAAGTTCCTGCCCGACCAGAACGGCTTCTTCGAGGATGGCTATTTCCCGATGACCATCTCGAACGAGGGCGAACAGCGCGCCTCGGCCGCGATGGGCTACCTCGACCGCTCCACCCGCGCGCGCGAGAACCTGACCATCTCCACCGAGACGCAGGTGAAGTCCCTGATCTTCGACGGCAACCGCTGCGTCGGGGTCGTCGCGCTGGTCAAAGGCCAGGAACAGGAATTCCGCGGGCGCGAGATCATCCTCTCCTGTGGCGCCATCCATTCCCCCGCACACCTGATGCGCGCCGGCATCGGCCCCGCCGCCCATCTGCGCGAGATGGGGATCGAGGTGCTGCAGAACCTGCCCGGCGTGGGCCAGGGGCTGATGGACCACCCCTCCGTCTCGCTCTCCTCCTACCTCAAGCGTGGCGCGCGCGTGGATGAGCGCACGCGGCGGCACATCCTGGTGGGCCTGCGCTATTCCTCGAATCTGGAGGGCATCCCGCCCGGCGACATGTTCGCCGCCGCCGTCAGCAAATCGGCCTGGCATGCGGTGGGCAAGCAGGTGGCCTCGCTGCTGCTCTGGGTGAACAAGACCTATTCCGAAAGCGGCCAGGTGCGCCTCGCCTCGCGCGACTGGCAGGCCGAGCCGGTGGTGGAATTCAACCTCCTCTCCGACACGCGCGACCTCGAACGCCTGATGACCGGCTTCCGCATGATGGCCGCGATCCAGATGAGCGGCGAATTGGGGAAGGTCACGACCGACCACTTCCCGGCCAGCTACACCGACCGCGTCCGCAAGCTCGGCGTCATCAACGCCAAGAACCGCTTCCTGACCAACGTGATCAGCGCGGTGATGGATGGGCCGGGCTTCATCCGCTCCCGCTTCATCGACCGCTTTGTGATCGAGGGCTACCGCTTCGAGGAGGTGATGACCGATGACGCGGCGCTGGAGGGCTTCATCCGCAAGGCCGCGATCGGCGTCTGGCACGCCTCCTGCTCCTGCCGGATGGGGGCCGAGGACGATCCGCGCGCCGTGGTGGACAATGAGGGCCGAGTGCGGGGCATCGAAGGTCTGCGCGTGGTGGATGCGAGCATCTTCCCCGTCGTCCCCTGCGCCAACACCAACTTCCCCACCATGATGACGGCGGAGAAGATCGCGGCCGGCATGGTGACGTGAGGCCAGGGGCGCTGCCCCTGGACCCCGGCAAAGGACTCGTCCTTTGCAATCCCTCTACTTGAGGGGCCGCTATTTCTTTTCGGGCAGCGCGTGCTGCTCGCGGAGCGCGTGGAAGCTCAGCATCTTCCACTCCTCCTCCGCGCGCTTGCGGCGCCAGTCGGAGGCAAACAGCGCCACCAGCGCGCCATCATGATCCTCGGCCAATTCACTGCGGTTGAACTGGCTGAAGCGGGCGATGGCATCGCGATCCTCGGACGTCACCCAGCGCAGATATTCCCACTGCGTGTGCTCGAAGCCCGCCGGCACGCCGTATTCCACCTTGAGCCGGCTTTGCAGCACGTCAATCTGCAGCAGGCCAACCACGCCGATCACCGGCGGCGAGCCATCCAGCGGGCGGAAGATCTGCACCACGCCCTCATCGGCCAGCTGCTCCAGCGCCTTGTTCAGCTTCTTGGCCAGCATCGGGTCATCGAGGCGCACACGGCGCAGATGCTCCGGCGCGAAGGAGGGGACGCCGCGGAAATTGATCGGCTCCCCCTCGGTCAGCGTGTCGCCGATTCGGAGAATCCCGTGGTTCGCGATGCCCACCACATCGCCGGGCCAGGCCTCCTCCGCCACCTGTCGGTCCTTCGCGAAGAAGAAGAGCGGCGCATTCACCGGCACCTGCTTCCCGGTGCGGACCTGGAGCAGCCTGGCACCCTTCTGCAAGCGCCCCGAGCAGACGCGCAGGAAGGCCACGCGGTCGCGGTGCTGCGGGTCCATGTTGGCCTGCACCTTGAAGACGAAGCCGGTGAGCTTGCCCTCGCCGGGGGCGACCATCCGCGCATCGGCCGCACGCGGCCGCGGCGGGGGCGCCAGCCGCGCCAACCCGTCCAGCAGATGCCCCACGCCGAAATCGCGCAACGCGCTGCCGAAAAACACGGGCGTCAGCGTGCCCTGGAGGAAGGCCTCGCGGTCGAATTCCGGATAGCCGCCGGTGACGAGCCCCGCCTGGTCGCGCAGATCGGCCAGCAACCCCTCGGGCACGAGCTTGTCGAGCTGCGGGTCTTCCAGGCCGGAGAGCGGGATATGCCCGCCATCCGCCGTGTCCAGCAGGCGCAGCGCCGGGTCCAGCAGGTCATAGACGCCGAGCAGGTCCCGCCCCTGCCCCACCGGCCAGGCGGCGGGCGAGACGTCGAGCGCCAGCGTCTTCTCGATCTCGTCGAGCAGCTCCAGCGGGTCGCGGCCCTCGCGATCCATCTTGTTGATGAAGGTGATGATCGGGATGTCGCGCAGGCGGCAGACTTCAAACAGCTTGAGCGTCTGCGCCTCGATGCCCTTGGCCGCGTCCAGCACCATGACGGCGGCGTCCACCGCCGTCAGCGTGCGATACGTATCCTCGGAAAAGTCCTCGTGGCCCGGCGTGTCCAGCAGGTTGAAGATCAGCCCGTCGCGCTCGAAGGTCATGACCGAGGTGGCGACCGAGATGCCGCGATCCTGCTCGATGCTCATCCAGTCCGAGCGCGTCGCGCGGCGATTGCCCTTGGCGCGCACCTGGCCGGCCAGCTGGATGGCGCCGCCTTTCAGCAGCAGCTTCTCGGTCAGCGTGGTCTTGCCGGCGTCGGGGTGGGCGATGATGGCGAAGCTGCGCCGGCGCGCGGCCTCATGAGCGGCGCCCGTGTTCAAGGCTTCAGAGGCGTTCTGGCTCAAGGCGGGCTCTCTCGGCGGGGGAAGGGCCAATGGGGAAGGCCGCGATGGTCGGAGCGGCGGGATTCGAACCCACGACCCCCAGTCCCCCAGACTGGTGCGCTACCAGACTGCGCTACGCTCCGACGCGAGTGGCCTTACCACCCGTTGCGCGCTTATCCAAGGGGCCCCGGCCATGTTGTGTCGGCATTCGTCACATTCCGCCGGATCGCGCCGGGGCGCGTGGGCGGATCGCGCCGGGGCGCCCGGCGGGCTAGACTGCGGCCATGAACCGAGCGAAGCGGCTTTCGATGGTGATGCTGGCGGCGGGGCTCCTGGCGGCGCCCGCCCCGGCCAGGGCGCAGACACCAGCCACCCCGCCCCCCAACGTCACCAATGCCAGCTTCGGCGACTGGGTGCTGCGCTGCGAGACCCGCCCCGCCGGCCCGCGCGGCTGCGAGGTGCTGCAATCCCTCCAGGACCAGCGCCGGTTGCCGGTCGCGCAATTCGCCTTCGGCCGGGCGCAGCGGGGGGACCCCATGCGCCTCATCGTCCTGATCCCGGCCAATGTGACGGTGGCCCACCCCATGCTGATCCAGCTGCCGGACCGGGCCGCCCCCATCCCGGTCACGCTGCGCGCCTGCGGCCCGCGGGGCTGCGTGGCCGAGGCCGATGTCAGCGCGGCCCAGCTCACCCGGCTGCGCGCCCGCGAAGCCCAGGGCCGACTGGAATACAGGGACGCGCTGGGGGGCGAGGTGGCACTGCCCTTTTCCACCCGCGGCTTCGGCCAGGCGCTAAATGCCCTGGCGCGCGAGGGTTTCTGAGTCCCTGATGCAACACGCGCCCCCAAACATTTGAATTTTGGGTTGTTTCATTTGTCAAATCACATAGGGGCAGATAAGTTACCAAAATCAGAGACATTCCTAAATTCCAGGGCTTTCCATTTTGCTGCCAAACCCATCCCCGGGCTGGCGCCTCGGACCCGGTGACGATGCGACGCACGGCACCGCGCCCAGGCTGAGGCCGGACGGCGCTGGAACCCCGGCGCCCAAGCCCGGCCCGGCCCGCCCTTGAGCCGATCCCTCCGCCGCACCGTCCTCGGCGCCGCCGTGGCCATCCTGCTCGTGCAGGCGCTGGCCACCGCGCTGATGGTCGAGCGGGGCCGGCAGGAGGCCCTGGGCCAGGCGAACCAGACGGTGGAGCGCATCGCCCGCGCGGTCGAAGCCAACATCAACCGCCATTTCACCCAGGTGGAATCCCTGCTCTTCGGCCTGCCCGTCATCCTGGGCCCCGCCCGGGACGGCCGCTTCGACGCCAACCGCGCGAGCGAGGTGCTGCAGGAACTCAACAACCAGAACCTCATCTACCGCGACATCCTGGTCCTCGATTCCACCGGCCAGGCCGTCGCCACAGCGCTCTCCGTCTATCGCCGCCGCCGCCTGCCGGGCCCGACGGGCCCGAGCTTCAACGAATCCGGCCTGCATGAGGGCGGGCTTCGCATCGGCGGGCCGATCCGCAACCCGGCGTCCCGCGAATGGGGCCTCTTCTTCGCCCATCCGGTGAACATCTCCGGCCTGCCCAACGCCACCGCCATGGCCGAGATCCCGCTCGCCAATCTCAGCCAGCTGCTCGCCTCGGGCGGCGACGCGCCGGGGCTGCGCATCACGCTCATGCGCAATGACGGGCTGCTGCTGGCCGCCCTGCCGCACGAGGAGGCGGTGATCGCGACCCGCCCCGACCCGGCGGCAGAGCCCCCCGTGGTCGCGCTCAGGCGCCCCACCCTCTACGGCAACCTCACCATCCGCGTGACCATGACGCGCGAGGCCGCGCTGGCCGCATGGTCCGCCGACCGCTGGCCCGCCATCCTCTTCTCGGCCGCCTTCGGCCTGCTCATCATCACGCTGGCTGGGCTCCTCTCCATCATGCTGCGCCAGCGCGAGCGCAGCGAGGGCGACCGCGACCGCTGGCGCACCACCTTGGCGAATGCTCTGGACAGCATGAGCGACGGCTTCGTCCTCTTCGGCCCGGATGATCGCCTGGTGATCTGCAATCAGCGCTTCCGCGAGATGTATGCGCTCTCCGCGCCCTTCATCCGCGAGGGCGCCTCCTTCCGCGACATCATGCGCGAGGGCGCGCTGCGCGGGCAGTTCCCGCAGCTCACCGGCGACATCGAGGCCGCCATCGACGAGATGGTGCGCTGGCGCCGCAGCAAGGGCCCGCCGCTCGAATCCCTGCTGCCCGATGGCCGCTGGATCCTCATCACCGAGCGGATGACGCCCGATGGCGGGACCATCGGCATCCGGACCGACATCACCGAACTCAAGCGCGCGAATGAGGAGCTGGCACGCGCGCGCGACGCCGCCCATGCCGAGGACGTGGCCAAGGGCATGTTCCTGGCCCGCATGTCGCATGAGCTGCGCACGCCGTTGAACTCCATGCTCGGCTTCGCCCAGGCGCTGATGTCCGACAACAAGCTCGGCCACACCCAGCGCGACCAGCTGCGCCTGCTGCACGACGCCGGCACCCATCTGCGCGAGCTGGTGAACCGCCTGCTGGATCTGACGAAGATCGAGGCCGGCCAGCTCGACCTCGACCTGCGCCCCGTGGCGCTGCATCCGCTCTTCGAGGCCTGCGTGGGGCTGATGGCGCCCGATGTGGACCGCAAGCGACTGCGCCTCGCGCTCGACCTCTCGCCCGCCATTCCGGAGATGGTGGAGGCGGATGCGATGCGCCTGCGCCAGATGCTGCTGAACCTGCTCTCCAACGCCATCAAGTTCACGCCCGATGGCGGCCGGGTGGATCTGCGCGTGCGGCCGCTCGCGCGCGGCCAGCAGGGGCTCAGGATCGAGGTGCAGGACAGCGGCCCCGGCGTGCCGCCCGACAAGCGCCACCTCCTCTTCCGCGACTTCACGCAGATCTCGCCGCATGGCGAGAGCGCGGGCCTGGGCACCGGCCTCGGCCTCGCCATCACCGCGCGTCTCGCTGCCGCCATGGGCGGCGCCATCGGCTGCGAGAGCGAGCCGGGGGCGGGCGCCCTCTTCTGGCTCGAACTGCCGCTGCGCACGCTCGCCGAGCGCCCCGCCCCCGTGCCCATGCCGCCGCCGGCACCGCTTCATCCCGACATGCGGGGCCTGCTGGTGCTGGTGGCCGATGACCTGGCGCCCAACCGCCTCGTCGTGCAGGCGCTGCTGGCGCCCGCCGGCCATCGCGTGGAGTTCGTCAGCAGCGGCGCGGCCGCCGTCACCGCGGTCGAGGGCCACGCCTTCGACATCGTGCTGATGGACGTCCATATGCCGGGCATGGACGGGCTGGAGGCCACGCGCCGCATCCGCATGCTCCCCGCCCCCAAGGGCAGCGTCCCCATCCTGGGCGTGACCGCCTCCACGCTGCCGGAGGAAATCTCGGCCTGCTACGAGGCGGGCATGGATGGCCACCTCGCCAAGCCCATTGACCGCGACGCGCTGCTCGCCGCCATGCAGGACCTGGTCGCCGGCCATTCCTGGCGCAGCGCCCTGCCCGCCATGACGCAGCCCCGCCCCGAGGAGCCGCCCCTGGTGAACGAGGCGACGCTGCGCCGCTCGCTCGCCGATCTCGGCGCGCTCGCCGCGCATGCCATGCACGACATGGTGGAGGAGATCCGCGAGGGCTGCGCCGTGCTGGCCGAGGCCCGCATCGCGCGTGACGTGACGCGCATGCGCCAGGCCGCGCATATGGTGATGGAGCCCGCCCGCAGCCTCGGTGCAGAGCGCCTCACCACCGGCATTGACCGCCTCCAGCGCGCGATCCGCGCCGGCCAGGACGTGACGCCGCACCTCGACGCCCTGCCCGCGATCGCGGCGGAGACCCTGCCGCTGCTGCAGCGGGTGGCGGTCAGCGCCTGAGGCTCACTCCACCGTGATGTTCCCCTCGCGGATCACGCGCGTCCATCGCTCCCGCTCGGCGGTGAAGAAGGCGGCCGCGTCGCGCTGGTTGCGGAAGCGCGCGGCGACGCCCTGCTGCGCCATCGCGGCCACCAGCGCGGGTTCGCCCAGCGCGCGGCCCAGCGCCGCCTCCAGCCGGTCCAGCGCCGCCTGGGGCGTGCCGCGGGGTGCGGTCAGCATGTGCCAGCTTCCCGCCTCGAAGCCCGGCGCGCCGGCCTCCGCCGTCGTCGGGATGTCGGGCAGCAGCGCCTCGCGCCGGGCGGCGGTCACGGCCAGCACGCGCACCCGGCCGCTTTCCACCGCCGAGCGCATCAGCGAATAGCCATCAATGATCATCTGCACCCGCCCGCCGGCCAGATCCACGATGGCCGGCGCGGAGCCGCGATAGGGCACATGCACGATGTCCAGGTTGAACTGCCGCTTGAACAGCTCCAGCGCCAGGTGGGTCGGCCCGCCGGCCCCGGCGGAGGCGCCGTTCAGCCGGCCCGGATTGGCCCGCGCATAGGCCATCAGCTCGGGCAATGTGCGGATCGGCAGCTCGGCATTCACCGCGATGACGGAGAAGCTCTCCATCGTCTGGCCGATGGGCACGAAGTCCCGCGCCGTGTCGAAGCTGAGATTGCGGTAGAGCGCGTTGGTGACCGCGAGGTTGCCGACATTGCCGTAGAACAGCGTGTAGCCATCCGGGGTGCTTTGATGCACGGCGTCCATGGCGATGTTGCCATTGGCGCCCGCGCGGTTCTCCACCAGGAAGGGCTGCCCCAGCGCCTCGGAGAGGCGGGGCATGATGAGCCGGGCCACGATGTCCACGCCGCCGCCGGGCGGAAAGCCGATGACGACGCGCACGGGCCGGCTCGGATATTCCTGCGCGGCGGCGGGCCGCGCCAGGAGCAGCGTGGGCAGCGCGAGGGCCGCGCGGCGAGCCACCGCGGCGCGGTGCAGGTGATGTTCAATCGGCACTGATGTTCGCCTCCCGCACCACGCTGGTCCAGAGCGCGCGATCCTCGCGGATCAGCCGGTCCACCTCCGTCCCCGGCGCGAAACGCGGGAAGGTGCCCAGCCCGGTCAGCACCGCCGGCAGGTCGCTCTCGCGGAAGGTGCGCGCCAGCTGGTCCTCCAGGCGCTGGCGCACGGCGGCCGGGGTCGCCGCCGGGCAGACGATGGCCTGCCAGGAGGTGAAGACCCAGTCGAGGCCGCTCTCCTTCACCGTCGGCACGTCCGGCAATTGCGGATGCCGCTCGGCCGAGGTGATGCCGATGACGCGCACGCGCCCGCCCTCATGCGCGCCGCGCATCAGCGAATAGCCATCCACCATGAGCTGGATGCGCCCGCCCAGCAGGTCCTGCAGGGCCGGGGCCGAGCCGCGATAGGGGACATGGACGATGTCCACGCCGGCCGCGCGCTTCCACACCTCGAAGGCTAGGTGCGGCACGCCGCCCGAGCCGCCCGAGCCGAAATTCAGCGCCCCCGGCCGCGCCTTGGCCGCGGCGACCAGCTCGGCCATGGAGCGGATCGGGCTGTCCGCCGGCACGGCGAAGACGAGCGGCCCGAGGGTGAGCTGCCCCACGCCCCGGAAATCGCGGCCCGCGTCGAAGGGCAGGTTCGGAAACAGCGCATGCGTCATGGCGAGGTTGCCGACATTGCCCTGGAAGAGCAGCGTGCCGTCGGCGACCCCCTTGGCGACGAAATCCATGGCGATGTTGCCATTGTTGCCCGGCCGGTTGTCGATCACGACGGGCTGGCCCAGCCGCTCCTGCCAACGGGCCGCGACGGGCCGCGCGATGGAATCCACGCCCCCGCCGGCCGGAAAGCCGACCACGACGCGGATCGCGCCCGTCTGGGCGCGGACGATGCTGGGGGCGGCAAGCAGCGCCGCGGAAAGGCCAAGGCCCCGGCGGGTCAAGAGCATCAGTTTCCTCCTGGTCATTTTCTGGACGGGAGGCTGGCAGAGGCGGGGGCCGGAGTTCAACCGTTTTCCGCGACGGCGCCATGTGGTCGAAATCCAGGCAGGGCGAGCGCGCGCTGGGCGCGGCGCAGGCAGGTTCGGCCGGGAGGGGGCGCGGGCGGCGCAGATCACGATTGAAGCGGCACGGCCCGATCGGTTCATCTCACATGGACGATCCATGAACCCGGTCACCGGCTCCAGCCTGGAGATGCCCCCATGATCCGACGCCGCCATCTCGCCCTTGCCCCGCTCGCCCTGCCCATCGCCACGGCCGCGGCGCAGACGGGCGACTGGCCCAGCCGGCCCATGCGCTTCGTCTCCCCCTTCCCCCCGGGCGGCGCGGCGGACCTCCTGACGCGGCTCATGGCTGATGAGATGCGCGCCCCCCTCGGCCAGCCCATCACGGTCGAGAACCGCAGTGGCGTCGGCGGCACGGTGGGCAGCGAATTCGTCGCCCGCGCCACGCCGGATGGATACACATGGCTCATGGCCAGCACCGGCCCCTTCTCCATCACGCCCGAGCTGGTGCGGCTGAATTTCGACCCGGCGCGGGATCTCGCGCCCGTCGCCATGGTCGCGGGCGTGGCCTCGGTCTTCTGCGTGCATCCCTCGGTGCCCGCCCAGAACCTCGCCGAGCTCATCGCGCTGATCCGCGCGCAGCCCGGCCGCCTCTCCTACGCCTCGGGCGGCACCGGATCGGCCACACATCTCTTCGTCGAGTTGCTGCTGCAGATGGCGCGGCTGGAGGCGCTGCACGTGCCCTATCGCGGCAGCGGCCCTTCCATCACCGACACGATCGGCGGGCGCGTGCAGTTCATCTGCGACACCCTGCCGGCCACGCTCGGCCATATCCGCGAGGGGCGGCTCAGGGCCGTGGCCGTGACGACGAAGCAGCGCCACCCCTCCCTGCCCGATGTGCCGACGGTCGCGGAATCGGGCGTGCCTGGCTACGAGGCGGTGGGCTGGTACGGCCTGGCCGCCGCCGCCGGCACGCCGCCCGCCATCATCGAGCGGATGAATGCCGAGGTGAACCGCGTGCTGGCGCAGCCCGCCCTGCGGGAGCGCCTGGCCGCCCAGGGCGCCGACCCGCTGCCCATGACGCCCGCCGCCTTCGGCACCTTCATCGCCGAGGACCGGGCGCGCTGGGGCGGCGTGATCCGCACCGGCAATATCCGGCCCGACTGAGGCGCCGCCTCAGCCCCCGCTCCTCAGCCCCCGCTCCTCAGCCCTTGTGGCTGCGGGCGATCTTGGCCGCGATGTGCTCGCCCGCGGTGATGGTCGGGTATTTCGGGGCCTCGCCAGGGGCCACGCAGGTCGGGATCGCGCTGATCGCCGCGTCGTAATCCGGATGCACGAAGAAGCCCACGGACAGCCGGCGCGACGACGCCATGGAGAGACCCGGCGGGTTCACCACGCGATGCAGCGTCGAGGCCCAGGCGTCATTGGTCCAGCGCTGCATCATGTCACCCAGGTTGATGACCAGCTCGCCCCGCCTCGCCTGCACGGGCGCCCAGCTGCCATCGGGCAGCCGCGCCTCCAGCCCGCCCTGCGCCTCGGTCATGGCGAGGATGGTCATGGCGCCGAAATCCGTGTGCGCGCCGGTGCGCAGCTGCCCGGGCTCGGGCGGCTCGGCGAGCGGCGGATAATGATGCGCGGCGAGGATGGAGAAATGCCGCCGGATCATGCCGTCGAAATACCCCTCCGGCAGGCCGAGCGAGACGGCGAAGAGGCGGTACATGTCGGCCGCCACCTGCTCGAAGCTGCGATAGAGCTGCACCAGCGTCCCGTCGAAGCCGGGCGGGCTGTCGGGCAGGATGTTCGGCGCATAGGAGGTCGCGGCCTCGGGGATCTGCGCGAAATGCGCCCGGTGATCATCCACCGGCCCCAGGAAATAGCTCTCCCGCAGGTCGAGCGGCGCATCCTGGCCGAGCGTGCGGCCCAGGCCGCGCGTCGCCATGCCGTGATAGCCGCGCTGCTTCGCCGGGCCCGTCGGGTGGAAGCGGTCCTTCACCGCGCGCGGCTGGTCGTAGAAGGCGAAGCTCTCGCGCACCACGCGGTCGAAGAAATCCTGGTCCAGCGAGTGGCCGCTGATGATGAGGAAGCCGACGCGCCGGCATGTCTCGGCCACCGTCGCCGCGATCTCGGCGCGCTCGGCGGCGGTGCCGCGCAGGAAGCGGCCGAGGTTGATGGTGGGGATCGCGGGCAGGCTGACATTCATGGGCGTCGGGCCTCAGCTGGGATGACGTGAGGATAATGCGGCATCCGCCACCGCGTCATAGGGAATATCGCGCGCGATGAGGCCGCCCGAGAGAAGGGCCCCCTTCAGCCGCACGAAGGCGCTGGGCGGCAGGTCGGGCGTCCGGGCCCAGAGCCCGGCCGCGCGATAGGCCAGCGCGATCCGCTCCAGCTGCTCCCGTGGCTGATCCGGGAAGAAGCCGGACAAGGCCTCGGCCAGCTCCGCGCCGCTGGCCTTGTCCAGCGCCTCCTGCGCGGCGGCGAGGCCGCGCACCAGCCGGATCAGCGCGGGGCGGTTTCCGGCGAGGCCGGCGCGCGTCGCGACCAGGGTGGTGTAGCCGATGTCGCCGCGGTCGCTGAAGCGATGCCAGACATGGCCGGCCCCCGATTGCACCAGCTGGTCGGCATAGGGTTCGAAGAGCTGCACCACGTCCATGCTGCCCGCCGCGAAGGCCGCCGCATTCTGCGCCATCGGCAGGTCGGGCGCGCGAAGCAGCGTGGCGGGGTCGACATTCGCGCGGCGGAGGTCGTCCTGGAAGGTCATCCAGGGCGTGGGCACGTCCGTCGCGACGCCGACGCGAAGCCCCACGAGGTCGGCGAAGCGGAAGCCGGGATTGGGCCGGCGCCCCACCAGCATGAAGGGATCGCGCGCGACGGCCTGGGCGAAGCAGACCAGCGGGCAGGCGGGATCGGCGTCGTGATGCATCATCACCCGCATGGGCCCGCCCCAGGCGGCATCCGCCTGTCCCGCGAGCAGAAGCCGGGGCGTCTCGGCGGTAGCGGGTGCGGTGATGATGCGCACATCCAGCCCCTCCCTGGCCCAGAACCCGCCATGCAGGCCGAGGTAGAAGGGCAGGTAGCCGGGGGTGCGGAGATTCTCGACGAGGCGGAAGGGGATGCTCATGCCGCCATCATGTCACGCGCCCGCGCCCAGAGTCCCTCGGCGGCGCTCTGCGCGGCGGCGCGCACGGCGGCCTCGTCGGCCTGGGTCGGCCGCCCCGCCTCCACCACCTGGCGCCCGGCGATCCAGACATGCTCGACATCGCGGCCGTTGGCGTCATGCACCAGCGTGCCCAGCGGATCGAGCAGCGGGGTCAGGTGCGCGCGGCGGAAATCCCAGGCCACCACATCGGCCGCGCAACCGGGCGCCAGCTGGCCGAGCCGCCCCGACTTGCCGAGTGCGGCCGCGCCATTGACCGTCGCCATCGCGAAGGCATCCTCCGGCTGCCAGCCCTCGCCCACCGAGCCCACGCGGATGCGCGCGGTGGCCAGCGCCCAGCGCATCTGCTCCGCCATGTCCTGCGTGAGATTGTCGGTGCCGAGCGCGATGCGCGCGCCGGCCGCGCGCAAGGCGGGCGTATTGGCGATGGCCCCGCCCGTCGCATTGCCCTTCGGCACATGGGCGACCGTCGCCCCGGCGGCGCCGAAGCGCGCCACGTCATCGGGTGACATATGGATGCAATGGGCCGCGATCAGCCGGTCATCCAGCAGGCCGCAGCGTTCCAGCAACTGGGTGGGCGAGCAGCCGTCGCGCCGCTGGATTTCCGTGTTTTCCAGCTGCGATTGCGAGAGATGCGTGGTGGTCAGCAGCTTCGCATCGCGCGCGAGATCGGCCGCGCGGCGCAGGAGAGCGGCCGAGCAGGTGTCGGGCGCATGCGGTGCCACGATGACATGCGCCCTGCCCCCATGGCTGCCATGGAACTGGGCAATCAGCGCCTCCACCTCCGCGAGACGCTGCGCCCCGATCTCCGGGACGTGGCGCCAGTCGGCGAGATGCACGCGCGAAAAATCAACATCATGCAGCCGCCCGCAGGCCCAGATCCGCAGGCCGAGATCGGCGATGGCGGGCAGCGTCACCTCGCCATGCACATAGCTGTCCACCATGACGGTGGAGCCCATGAGCAGGGATTCCATGGCGCCCAGCCGCGCCAGCGCCACCGCCTCCTCGGCGTTGATCTCATGCCCATGCGGCACGCCGGGCGTATAGGCGGGCGCGAAGCCCATATCCACGGCGATCCCGCGCATGAGCGAGAGCACGGCATGGGTGTGGATGTTGATCAGCCCCGGCGTCAGCAGGCGTCCCGGCAGGCTCAGCTTCGGCGCATCGGTGGCCGGCATGCGCTCCATCGGCCCGCAATCCAGGATCTTGCCGCCGCCCATCGCCAGGAAGGCGCGCGGGATCGGCGTCTCGCCATGGGTGACGAGCATCGCATCCGTGAGGATGAGGTCAGGCTGCATGGAGGTCTCTCCCGGGGTCACTGGCACGTGGTGTGCTGGCACGGCCTATGCATGCCCCGTGCCGCGGAACCCTCGCGGAGACCATCATGGCCCGGATCATCGCCTCGCCCGCCGTCAACCGCCGCGCGCTGCTGGGGGGCCTCGCCGGGATGGCGGGCGCGGGGCCGGTCTTCGCCCAGCCGCGCGGCGAGCAGCTGCTCGTCGTCATGTGGGGCGCGCAATGGATCGAGGTCTGCCGCCCCATCGGCGAGGAATGGACGCGCGCCACGGGCGACCGCATCCAGTGGGAGCTGCATGCCGGGGGCGCCATGGCCGTGGTGGGCCGGCTTCGCCCGCTCTGGCCGCGCGTGCCGCAGAACCTCATCGCCGCCTGGGACCCGGTCTTCGCCGCCATGATGGAAGCCGGCTGGATGGAGCCGGTGAGCGAGACGGACATGCCCGCACTCCGCGACATCCCCGACGCCTTCTTCAAGAAGGACGCCCAGGGCCGGAAGATGACGGTGCCGCTTTCCACCGCCGGCGCCTTCTGGGGCTACCGCACCGACCTCGTCACCGGCCCGCCCATCGAGAGCATCGAGCAGCTTCTGGAACCCCGCTTCCGCGGCAAGCTCTGCGTGCCGGTGCCGGTGAACCTCTCGGGCCTCCTGCTGGTCAGCCTCGCCATGCAGCGCGGCGGGAATGAGCGCAACATCGAACCCGGCTGGCAATTCCTGAAGCAGCTGGCCGAGCGCGGGCAGATCGGCCGCGTGGTGGCCAACAATTCCGAGATGATCAACGCGATGAGCGCGGGCGATCTCTCCGTCGCCTTCTGGAATACCGGCGGCTGGCAGGCGGTGCGGGACCGCTTCCCCTGCCGCCTGCTGACGCGCCTGCCCGACAACAAGGGCTTCCTGTTCAACGAGGGCTTCGCGGTGATGAAGGGGGAGAACGCCAACCGCGTCGCCGCCGCCAAGCGCTTCGCCAACCACTTCGCGACCGCGCCGATCAACACGCGCTACAACATGCCGCTGGGCTCCGGCCCCACCAACATCAACTCCACGCCGGCGCCGGCCATCGCCGACATCTTCTACAAGCCGGACGAGCTAGAGCGCTTCGCCTACATCCCGGACTACGCCTACATGTCCACCCAGGTGGATGCCTGGACGCGGCGCTGGGAGACGGAGATCACGCCGCTGGTCCGGCGCGGTTGAAGCCGGGAATTCACATCTGGCTGCTGGCGCCGGGCCTGCTGCTGCTGGCCCTGCTGATGGGCGGGCCGGTGGCGCTGCTGGCGCTGGAAAGCCTCAAGCCCTTCATCCCCGGCAGCATGCGACCCGGCGAGGGCTGGACCCTGGCCCATTACCACGAGCTTCTGCAGCCGGCCTATCTCTTCTACGTCTGGGAGACCTTCCGCATCGGGCTGATCGTCTCCGCGCTCAGCCTGGCACTCGGCGCGCCGCTCGCCTTCGCCGCCGTGCGCAGCCCGCGCGCGGGCCTGCGCAAGGCGTTGCTCGCGCTGCTGGTGGGCCTCCTCGTGATGAGCCTGATCGCACGCCTCTACGCCATCGAGATGGCCTGGGGCAGCCTCGGCCCGCTGGCACCGCTCGGCGCGCTGCTCGGCATCGCGCCCCGCCATCCGCGCTATGCCGAGGTGCTGGTCGGCATCGGCCTGCTGCACTTCACCCTGCCCGTGGTGGCGCTCATGCTGGTCGGCACCTTCCGCGCGCTCAGCCCGCGCCTGGAGGAAGCCGCCGCCTCGCTCGGCGCCACGCGGAGCGACGCGGTGGTCAGCATCCTGCTGCCGCTCGCCGCCCCCGGCCTCGTTTCGGCCTTCCTCGTCTCGCTCGCCATGTGCATCAGCAATTTCGTGGCCCCCCTGGTGCTGGGCCGCGGCGTCGTCGTCTTCACGACGAGCCTGATGTACACGCGCTTCGCCGATATCGGGAATTACCCGTCCGGGGCGGCCATCGGCGTCACCATGCTGATCCTCGCCTTCCTCGTGGTCTATGGGCTGAGCGCGCTCGCCCGCCGCCTGGTGCCGCGATGAGGGCGCTGGACCTCTTCGCCCGCCTGATGGCGCGCTTCGCGGTGCTCGCTGGCGTGCTCTTCCTGCTGGTGCCGCTGCTGGTCGCCTGCCTGCTCTCCTTCGACGACCGCAGCTTCCTCGGCGCCTTTCCGCCGCAGGATTTCTCCCTGCGCTGGTACCGCGCCTTCCTGAGCAACCCGACCTATCTGGACGGGCTCTTCATCTCGCTCCAGCTGGGCCTGGTCGCCGCGCTCATCGCCACCACGCTGGGCACGCTGGGCGCCCTCGCCCTGATGGATCCGCGGCTCGCGGGGCGGGACGCGCTGGAGGCCGTCTTCCTCTCGCCGAAATTCGTGCCCACCGTCGTCATCGGCTTCTCGCTGCTGGTCTTCACCGCGAAGCTCGGCATCTTCGACCCGTTCACGCGCCTGGTCATGGGCCATGTCGTCATCACCCTGCCCTTCACGCTGCGCGCCGTGCTGGCCAGCCTGATCGGCGTGAAGCGCAGCCAGATCGAGGCCGCGATCTCGCTCGGCGCCAGCGAGGCCCGCGCGCTGTGGGACGTGGCCGTCCCCGCCGCGCGCAGCGGCATCGTGGCGGGTGCGGCCATGGCCTTCGTCCTCTCCTTCGACGAGGTGGCGGTCAGCCTCTTCCTCTCCGACGCCTTCACCCAGACGCTCCCCATCGCGCTGGTCGCCGAGATGCGCGCCAACCTCAACCTCACCATCGCCGCCGTCTCCACCGTCTTCCTCGCGGCCACGCTGCTGCTGCTCCTGCTGCTCGACCGCAGCATCGGCATCGAGCGGCTGGCGGGCGATGTGGGGGCGCGCGGCTGATGCTGGACATCCAGAACCTCACGCGGCGCTTCGGCCAGGCCCTCGCGCTCGACGGCGCCAGCCTGGATGCCGGCGCGGCGGAAGTGGTCGCCTTGCTCGGCCCCTCCGGCTGCGGCAAGACCACGACGCTGCGCATCGTGGCCGGCTTCGAGAGCGCCGATTCCGGCAGCATCACCCTGGCCGGCCGCGACCTCACCCGCCTGCCGCCCCATGCGCGCGACATCGGCCTCGTCTTCCAGGACTACGCGCTGTTCCCGCATATGAGCGTCGCCGACAACATCGCCTATGGCCTCAAGCGCCGCGCCATCCCGCGCGCCGAGCGCGAGGCGCGCGTTTCGGAGATGCTGGATCTCGTGCGCCTCACGGGCCTCGGCGCGCGCCGCCCCGCGCAGCTCTCGGGCGGGCAGCAGCAGCGGGTGGCACTCGCCCGCGCGCTCGCCATCAATCCGCGCCTGCTGCTGCTGGACGAACCCCTCTCCAACCTCGACGCCAAGCTGCGCCACACGCTCCAGGCCGAGCTGCGCCAGATCCTGACGCGCATCGGCACCACCACCCTGATCGTCACGCATGACCAGGAGGAGGCGATGGCGCTCGCCGACCGCATCGCCATCATGTCCCAAGGGCGTGTCCTGCAGATCGGCACCCCGCGCGAGGTCTATGAGGAGCCCGCCTGCCGCTTCGTGGCGGAATTCCTGGGCCAGGCGCTGTGGCTGGGGGGCCGCGCCGAACCGGGCGGCTTCGTCACCAGCGGCGGCACGCTCCTCGCCACCCCGCCGCCGCGCCGCGTCGCCGCCGCGCAGGGCCTGCTCATCCGCCCCGAGGCGCTGCGCCTGGCCGCGCCGCATGAGGGCGACAATGCCCTGCAAGCCCGCGTCACCGGCCATCGCTACCGGGGTGCGGCCACCCTGCTCGACCTGATGGTGGAGGGCACGGCGCCCGTCGCCCTCGCCTTGCCGCCCGACGCGCCCCTGCCCGAGCCCGGCGCCAGCCTGAGCCTGGCCGTAGCACCCGCCGCCTGCCGCATCATCCCGCTGGAATCCGGCTGACCCGGCCTTCATGGATTCTTGGCAAACCGCCGCGAAAACGTTTCGCTCCACACCGCGCCTCCCATATGGAGGGGGCTCCCGCAAAGAAAGCCGCATGCCCAGCCCGCCGCCTCGCCTGCCCCGGACCGCCTTGCCGATCGAACTCCACGGCGCCCTGCGCAAGCTGGGCGGCGCGATCCTGCGTGGCCGCAAGCCGGCCGGCCCCGCCGCCCCGCGCGAGGAGGGCGGCCTCACCGTCGCCTCCTACAACATCCACAAATGCGTGGGCGTGGATAATCGCTTCGACCCCGGCCGCATCGCCGCCGTCATCGCCGAGCTGGAGGCCGATGTGCTGGCACTCCAGGAGGTGGATCGCCGCTTCGGCCAGCGCACCGGCCTGCTCAACGCCGCGGCCCTGGAGCGCCGCACCGGCCTCACCATGCTGCATGTCTCGGACACGCCGGGCGGGCATGGCTGGCACGGCAATGCCATCCTGGTCCGCCAGGCACGCCTCGTCCGCCTGCGCCGCCTGCATCTGCCGGGTGCGGAGGCGCGTGGCGCGCTGGTGGCCGAGCTGCAGCTCCCGGCCGGGCGCGTGCGCGTGGTCGCGGCCCATCTCGGCCTGCTGCGCCGCCACCGCGCCATGCAGGCCGAGGCCCTGCTGGAGGCGATCCGCGGCGGCAACCCCATGCCCACGCTGCTGATGGGGGACCTGAACGAGTGGCGCCCCGGCATCCCCTCCTCGCTGGTGCCGCTGGAGAGCCTGTTCGGCCCGCTCGACCCGGGCGAGCCGAGCTTCCCCTCCCGCCTGCCCTTCCTCGCGCTGGACCGCATCCTGGCCCATCCGCGGGACATGCTGGCCGGCGTGGAGGCGCATGCCTCGCCACTCGCGCGCCTCGCCTCGGATCACCTGCCGCTCAAGGCACGGGTGGATCTGCGCCGCGCGCAGGAGCGGACGCTGGCCGAGGCGGCCTGAGCTGGACCACGCTGCGTTCACAAGCGTTCACTTCGCGCGGTCCGGCCTTTGCTGAGAGGATGATTCAGCGTCTCGGCGATGCCGCCTCAACGCATCATGCTCTATCGTTCCGGCGAAATCCCCGCCGCCAGGCCGATCCGCACCGCCTCCGGCAGGCTCCGCACGCCGAGCTTCTCCATCAGATTCGCCCGGTGCACCTCCACCGTGCGCGGGCTGATGCCGAGCTCATAGCCGATCACCTTGTTGGGCTTGCCGGCGACGAGCCCGGCCAGCACCTCGGTCTCGCGCGGCGAGAGGGCCGCCACCTGCGCCTCGGCCTGGATTTCCAGCGCGCGCCGCTGGTCCGCGGTGCGCAGCGCGGTCAGCGCGCTGCCCACCGCCTCCAGGATGCGCTCCTCCGAGTAGGGCTTCTCGACGAAATCCATCGCCCCCGCCCGCATCGCACGGACCGCGAGCGGCACGTCGGCATGGCCGGTCACGATCACGACGGGCAGCATGACGCCCTGCCGGCGCAGCGCCTCGATGAGGGAAAGCCCGTCCATCCCCTCCATCCGGACATCCAGCAGGATGCAGCCCGCCTCCAGCCCCTCCGCCGCCACGGCGAGCAGCGCCTCGGCACTCGGGTAGGTGGTGGCGCGGATGCTCATGGAATCGAGCAGCATGGCGAGCGAGCGGCGCACCGCCTCGTCATCGTCCACCACATGGACCAGCCCGCCGCTCATGCCGCCAGCGCCGCCTGGCTGAGCGGCAGCTCGATGCGGATCACCGTGCCGCGCCCCTCGCCCGCCGGCGCCGAGATTCGTCCGCCATGCGCCTCGATGATGGCGCGGCAGATGGAAAGGCCGATGCCCATGCCGTTCTCCTTCGTGCTGACGAAGGGCTGGAACAGGCGCTCGCGCACCTCCGCCGGCAGGCCGGGGCCCGCATCGCGGAAGCTCAGCACGGCACGCCCCCCCTCCCTTTGCAGGCTGACGGCGATACCACGTTCGGCCAGCCCCTCGGTTGCCTCGATCGCGTTGCGCAGCAGATTGACGAAGACCTGCTGGAGCTGGACCTGGTCGGCCATCACGACGCAGCCCGAGACCGAGAGGTCGAGCGCGATCTGCGGCGCATCCGCGCCATGCGCGGCGCGGACCAGCGCCGCGCCATCGGCGACCAGCGGCCCCAGCGAGACGAGCTGCTGCTCCGTCTCGCCGCGGCCGATGAAGTCGCGCAGGCGGCGCAGGATCTCGCCCGCGCGCAGCGCCTGGTTCGCCGCCTCGCGCATCGCCTCCCGCGCGGCGGCGAGGCGGCGCTGGTCCGGCTGCTCGCCCTGCAGCATGCGCATGCCCGCGCGGAGGAAATTGCCGGCCGCCGTCAACGGCTGGTTCAGCTCATGCGCCACACCCATGCTCATGGCCGAAAGCGTGTCGGCGCGGGCGATGCGGCGCATCGCATCCTCCGCCTGGCGCAGCCGCTGCTCGGTCGCGCGGCGGCGGGTCACGTCGCGCGCCACGCCCACCAGGCCCACCACCTGCCCGGTGGAATCGCGCCAGGGCGCCTTCACCACGAAATAGATGCGCTCCTCGCCCGGGTGCCCGGGCATGGACATGCTGCTCTCGTATTCGTGGATCACGCCGTTGCGCATCACCTCGCGGTCGATCGCGGTGAGGCGCGCGGCCAGCTCGGGGTCCAGCAGGTCCTCGTCGCTGCGGTTGAGGACATAGCCCTCGGGCCGGCCCATCACGCGCGCCACCTCGCGGTTCACCATGACGTAGCGCAGCCGCGCATCCTTCACGAAGATCTCGTCGGGAACGGATTCCATGACCGAGCGCAGCAGCTGCCGGTCATCCTCCACCTCGCGCGCCAGCGCGATGGTCTGCGCCACCAGCTCGCGCGAGGCCTCGGCCTCGCGCAGCGGCGCGCGCCGCGCCTCGGCCACGGCCACGGCCAGCGCCTCGAACTCCGCCACGCGCAGGCCGCCCTTGGGCGCGCGGTCGCTGTTCAGGCCCGAGAGGGGGCGGATCAGGCGGCGGATGAAGCGGATGGTCAGCAGCGCCACCAGCAGCACGACGCCGAGCGCCAGCGCCGCCGCGTTCAGCGCGGGTTGCAGCCAGGCCGCGCGCTCCTCCGCCTCGGTGGCGGCGAGGATGACGATCCAGCCGTTCAGCGGCACGCGCTCGAAGGCCATCAGCATGGGCTCGCCCCCCGGACCCGGCGCGCGGATCACGCCACGCGCGGCGGAGCCCAGGCTCGCCATGAAGCCGGGCGGGATGGTCCAGGGCTCGGAGGCGCCATCGGCGAAGACCAGGCTCGCCACCAGGCCGGCCGGTGGCGCGATGAGGAAGCCGGCCGAGCCGAGCTGGCCGACCGGCTGGCGCAGCAGCGCCGCGAGGCGCGCGGGCAGGATGGGCATGGACAGCGCGCCCACCACCTGCCCGTCGCGGCGCACGGGGACCGCGACGCTGGCCAGGTTCTGCTCGATCCGGGGCAGCACCATGGGCTCGCGGAAGGCGGGCTGGCCGGTCCGCATCGCGCGCGCGGCGGCGCCATCCTCGAGCATGGCGGGCAGCGCGGTGCCGAGGGGCAGGCGGCTGTTCACCAGCTGGCGGCGCGGCTCCTCCCGCCGGGCGAAGATCGCGAAGCTGCCGAGCGGCGCCGTCACCTCGCGCGCCTGGGCATGGAAGGCGGCCAGCCCCGCCTCGCCGCCATCCAGATGGGGCGAGGTGGCGAGCGACTGCAGCAGCAGCACCGCCGCCTCCAGCTCGCGCTCCACGGCCAGCGCGCGGGACCGCGCACCGCTGGCCAGCAGCGCCTCGGTGTCCGACTTCAGGCGGGCCGCCAGCTCCATCGTCAGCCAGCCCACCAGCAGCAGGGTGGGCAGCAACATGAGCATGGCCAGGCGCAGCAGGTGGCGGCGCAGGCTCAGGGCCGGTCTCGGGGTGCTCATGACCGGCCGAGCATGCCAGAGCCGGCGGGCGCCGGCCAAGCGATCACGCCATGCTCAGCGCGCCGGCGTGATGCGGTCGCGCAGCAGCGCCTCCCACCGCGCCACCTCGGCCGAGACGTAGCGCTGCGCCTCCTCCGGCGTGTTCGCGACGATGCGGTCGGCGCCCAGTTCGGCCATGCGGCGGGCCATCGCCTCGGTGCCCATGGCGGCGGCGATGGCGCGCTGCAGCGCGGCCTTCACCGGGGCGGGGGTGGCGCTCGCCGTGAAGATCGCCTGCCAGACATTCATCTCGGCATCCAGGCCCACCTCGCGCAGGCTCGGCACATCGGGCAGGGCCGGGCTGCGGCCGGCGCTGGTGACGGCGAAGGCGCGCGCCTGGCCGCCACGCGCCGTCTGCACGCCGGTCAGCGCCACGTCGAAGACCATGGCGATGCGCCCGGCCGCGAGGTCGAGCGTCGCCGGCGCGCCGCCGCGATAGGGGATCTCGTTCAGCTGCAGCCCGGCCGCGTTGAGGAAGAGGAGGGCCGCCATCTGCAAGGTGCCGCCGCCGCCCGTGCTGCCATAGTCGAAGCGGCCCGGCGCGGCGCGCGCCATGGAGATGAACCCGCGCACGTCGCGCGCCGGGTGGTTGTTGGCCACCAGCATGACCATCGGCATCTCGGAGAGGATGGAGACGGCCGAGAGCGCGGTCGTGACGTCGATCGGCGCATTGGGCACGACGAGGCGCAGCACGGAGTGCGAGGTGTTGTTGATCAGCAGCGTGTGGCCATCGGGGGCCGCGCGGGCCACCACCTCGGAGGCGACGATGCCCGCCCCGCCGACCCGGTTTTCGACGACGATGGGCTGCG
Organism: Sediminicoccus sp. BL-A-41-H5; assembly: GCF_050632405.1. NCBI lineage: Bacteria > Pseudomonadati > Pseudomonadota > Alphaproteobacteria > Acetobacterales > Roseomonadaceae > Sediminicoccus > Sediminicoccus sp. BL-A-41-H5. Next base: position 1,515,256 of record NZ_CP192601.1, read on the forward strand.
GCAGGTGGGCCGACATCGCCTCGGCCAGCACGCGCGCGCCCACATCGGTGGCGCCGCCGGCGGCGAAGGGCACGACGAGGCGGATCGGCCGGTCGGGCTGCCACGGCGCCTGGGCGGCGGCGGGCGAGGCGAGGGCGAAGGCGGCGAGGCCGGCCAGCAGGATGCGGCGCAGGGACATGGGTTCCTCCAGGGTTCTTGGTCCCGGGTTTAGTGGGTTTCACCCGTCTTGGGAAAGCGGCTCCAGCGCGGCCAGCCAGGCCGAGAGAAGCGGGGCCAACGCCGCGCGCCGTCCCGCATCCAGCCCCGCCACCAGGCGCGCCTGGGTCGCCACATGCGGGGCCAGCACCCCATCCACCAGCGCGCGGCCCTGGGGCGTCAGCGTGATCAGCACGCTGCGCCCATCCTCCGGATTGGGCCGGCGGCGCACCAGCCCCGCCTTCTCCAGCTGGTCCACCCGATGCGTCATGGTGCCCGAGGTGATCATCATCGTGCCCAGCAGCGCCTGAGGCGAAAGCGCGAAGGGCGGGCCCGCCCGGCGCAGCGTGGCCAGCACGTCGAAGCTCGCGAAGTTCAGCCCATGGGCGGAGAGCGTCGCCTCCATCTCGCGCATCAGGTGACGGGAGAGGCGCAGCACGCGGCCGATCAACCCCATCGGGCCGACATCGAGATCCGGGCGCTCACGCCTCCATTGGGCGAGGACGAGGTCGAGATGATCCATGCCGCCTTGTGCCGCCGGGATATCTTGAACTCAAGACAGTTTCTCTTATCTTGACGTCAAGATAATCGGACCCACCCCATGCCCCGCAGTGCAGACCTCGCCCTCACCGCCCTCGCCCCCGCCATCTGGGGCAGCACCTACCTGGTCACGACCGAGCTCCTGGGCGCCTGGGATTCGCTGGCCCTCTCCCTGCTGCGCGCCCTGCCGGCGGGGCTGTTGCTGCTGCTGCTCGTCCGGCAATGGCCCTGGGGCGTCTGGTGGGCGCGCGCGCTCGTGCTCGGCATCCTGAACTTCTCCTTCTTCTGGGTGATGCTCTTCATCTCGGCGCATCGCCTGCCGGGCGGTGTCGCGGCCACCGTCGGCGCCATCCAGCCGCTCTTCGTCCTGCTGCTGGCCGCCCCCGTGCTGGGCAGCGCGATCCGCCCCGCCGCCGTGCTGGCCGCGCTCGCCGGCATGGGGGGTGTCGCGCTGCTCGTGCTGGCGCCGGGTGCGGCGCTCGACCTGTGGGGCATCGCGGCCGGCCTCTCCGGCGCGGTGGGGATGGCGGCCGGGACGGTGCTGACGCGCAAGTGGCAGCCGCCTGTCTCGCCGCTCACCTTCACCGCCTGGCAGCTCACCGCGGGCGGGATCGTCCTGCTGCCGCTGCTGCTCTGGTGGAACCCGGAACTGCCCGCGCTCGACGCCCGCGCCGCCCTCGGCCTCGCCTGGCTTGGCCTGGTCGGCGCGGCGGGCACCTATATCCTCTGGTTCCGCGGCATCGGGCGGCTCGGGCCCGGCGTGGTGGCCCCCCTCGGCCTGCTCAGCCCGGTCTCCGCCGTGCTGCTGGGCTGGATGGTGCTGGGCCAGACGCTCACGCCGGCGCAGATGCTGGGCATGGCGGTGGTGATCGGCAGCATCGTGGCCAGCCAGTTCCTCCAGCCACCCGCCCCGGCCAGGGCGTAACCCCATGGGCTTCCTGGTGAACGGCAGCTGGACCCAGGACGACACGGCTCCGCCGCCCGCCGGCGTCTTCATCCGCCGCGACTCGCAGTTCCGGAACTGGATCACGCCCGACGGCGCGCCGGGCCCCAGCGGCGAGGGCGGCTTCCGGGCCGAGGCCGGGCGCTATCACCTCATCGTCTCCCTGGCTTGCCCCTGGGCGCATCGCGCGCTGATCTTCCGCGCGCTGAAGGGGCTCACGGAGATGATCTCCCTCTCCGTCACCCATTGGCTGATGGGCGAACAGGGCTGGAGCTTCGCGCCAGCCCCGGGCGTGGTGCCCGCCCCCATCCTCGGCGCCGCCCGCCTGCATGAGATCTACACCGCGGCGGAGCCCGGCTACAGCGGCCGCGTCACCGTGCCCGTGCTCTGGGACAAGGCGCGGCAGCGGATCGTGAGCAACGAATCCGCCGAGATCATCCGCATGCTGAATTCCGCCTTCGACGGAATCGGCGCCATCAACAACGGCGTGTACCAGGCGGGTTTCGCCCGCAGCCAGGCCGCCCATGACGCCGCCATCGGCCCCCTCTTCGACATGCTGGCCGAACTCGAGGCGCGCCTCGCCCGCTCACGCTACCTACTGGGCGCAGTGCTGACGGAGGCCGATTGGCGGCTCTTCACCACGCTGATCCGCTTCGATGCCGTCCATGTCGGGCATTTCCGCTGCGACCGCCGCCGCATCCTGGACCACCCGAATCTCTCAGCCTGGCTGCGCGAGCTCTATCAATGGCCGGGGATCGCGGCGACGGTGGCTTTCGACCACATCCGCCGCCATGACTATCTCAGCCACAGGCAGCTGAACCCTTCCGGCATCCTGCCGGTGGGGCCGGAACTGGACCTCCTCGCGCCACATGGGCGCGATCGGCTGACCTGATTTCGGGGAGAATGGGGCGATCGACGGGACTCGAACCCGCGACATCCAAGACCACAACCTGGCGCTCTACCATCTGAGCTACGACCGCCGCACGGCGCGCTGGATAGGCCCGGCAGGGCGTTTGCGTCAACCCGCGCCCAGAACAGCCCGGCCCCGCGCCGTCAGCCGGACCTGCGCCCTGGCCAAGCGCCCCACCCCGGGCGCGATCCCGACCAGGCCGCCCGGCAGCGCATCCTCCCGGGCGGGAAGCCGCGGGCCGGAGTTGCGCCCGCCCTCCATCGCCTGGCCGTGGCCGCGCGGCTCGGGGGCGATGGCGGTCATCCGGCGACGCGCTGCGCGCCCTGACGGGCTTCCATCCAGCTGCGGATGCGGGCCAGCGCCTCGCGCAGCACGCGTTCATTCTTGCAGAAGGCAAAGCGGGCATAGTGGTTGGGCGGATTCTCGCCTGCATAGAAGGCGGTGACCGGGATCGCCGTCACCTTCGCCTCCTCGGTCAGCGTGCGGCAGAACGCCACGTCATCGCCGGTGAAGCCGATGGAACGGATGTCGGCCGTCACGAAATAGCTGCCCATGGCCGGCAGCACATGGAAGCCCAGCTCCGCGAGGCCTGCTGCCAGGATGTCCCGCCGCGCCGCCAGTTCGCTGCCCAGCGAGGCGAAATAGGCATCGTCCTTGGCGAGGCCCACCGCCACCGCGCGCTGCAGGTTGGGCGGCGTGGTGAAGGTGAGGTTCTGGTGCGCCTTCGCGACATTGGGCTGCAGCGCCCGGTCACAGGTCACGTAGCCCACCTTCCAGCCGGTCAGGTTGAAGGTCTTGCCCGCGCTGCCGATGCGCAAGGACCGCTCGCGCATGCCCGGCAGCGTCATCAGCGGGATGTGCTTCCAGCCATCATAGGTCAGGTGCTCATAGACCTCGTCGCAGATGGCGTAGCAATCATGCCGCGTCACGAGATCGGCGATGAAGGCGAGTTCGGCGGCGGTGAAGACCTTGCCGGTCGGGTTCATCGGCGTGTTGAACAGGATGGCCTTGGTCTTGGGCCCGAAGGCGGCGGCGAGTTCGGCGCGCGGCAGCTCCCACTTGGGCGGGCTGAGGCGGACGATGCGCGGGATGGCGCCGAGCAGCTTCACCGTCGGCACATAGGTGTCATAGAGCGGCTCGATCAGCACGACCTCGTCGCCCGGGTTCAGCACGGCCATCAGGCTCGCGGTGATGGCCTCCGTGGCGCCCGAGGTGACGACGATTTCGGCATTGGGGTCCACCTCGATGCCGTAGAAGCGCTTGTTGGCGGCGGCGACGGCCTGGCGCAGCTCCGGCACGCCGGTCATCGGCGGATACTGGTTGCGACCATCCATCAGCGCATCGGCGGCGGCCTTCAGCACGTCGGGCGGGCCGTCGTAATCCGGGAAGCCCTGGCCCAGGTTGATCGCGCCATGCTGCACGGCCAGCGCCGACATGACGGTGAAGATCGTCGTGCCCGTGGCGGAGAGCAGCTCATTCATCGGCTTCATCGGCGGCAACCCTGGATGCGGAGGGAAAAAGGTCTCGCGCTTTAGCATGGCCCCACCCCCGGGGCCACGCAAGGATCGGCGAGGGTGACTGCCTTGATCGGCGGCAGCCTGCCTCCAATTCGGGCTGCGCCGGGGTCGGCCCCGGCTCGAACCCCCCGAGGGCACGATTGCGCCCTCTGGCCGCCGCGTGCAAAAGGCAGTCGGCTTCACGGGCGGCGGCAAGGATGACCGCCCGGAGCTGAACGGGAAACGTCATGGGCCCCCGTTACGCCCAGACACAGACATGTTGGATGCGATGAAAAAGATCGAGGCCATCATCAAGCCCTTCAAGCTCGACGAGGTGAAGGACGCCCTGCACGAGATCGGCCTCCAGGGCCTGACCGTGCTCGAGGCGAAGGGCTTCGGCCGGCAGAAGGGCCATACGGAGCTCTATCGCGGCGCCGAATATGTCGTGGACTTCCTGCCCAAGGTGAAGATCGAGGTGGTCTGCGCCGATGACATGCTGGAGCGCGCGGTGGAGGCCATCCAGGCCGCGGCGCGCACGGGGCGCATCGGCGACGGCAAGATCTTCGTGTCCGACATCGCGGAAGTGATCCGCATCCGCACCGGCGAACGGGGCGAGGACGCGGTCTGAGGTTTCACCGTCCCCATCCGAAGGGGGCGGGATGGTTTCGCCGCACACCGGCTCTGGGGGCGTCCCTGGCCGGCGATGCGGCGCCCTGCGGGAGACGCCCGCGGGGAAAATTCCCTAGGGACGCAGGCAACAGGACAGAGACGACATGGCGATGAATTCCCCCGAGGCAGTCTCCAAGGTCATGGAAATGATCAAGGAGAACAGCGTGGAGTACGTGGACTTCCGCTTCACCGACCCGCGCGGCAAGTGGCAGCACACCGCTCAGCACGTCTCCACCGTCGAAGAGGAAACCTTCGAGGAAGGGATCATGTTCGACGGCTCCTCGATCGCCGGCTGGAAGGCGATCAACGAGTCCGACATGATCCTGATGCCGGACGCGGCCTCGGCCTGCATGGACCCCTTCTCGGCCAAGCCGCAGCTGATCCTCTTCTGCGACATCTATGAGCCCTCGACCGGCCAGCGCTACAACCGCGACCCGCGCTCGACCGCCAAGAAGGCCGAGGAGTATCTGAAGAGCACGGGCATCGGCGACACCGCCTTCTTCGGCCCCGAGGCCGAGTTCTTCGTGTTCGACAACGTGAAGTTCGGCACGGGTGGCAATTTCGGCCACTTCTCGCTCGACAGCATCGAAGGCCCCGGCGCCTCGATGAAGGACTTCCCCGAGGGCAACATGGGCCATCGCCCGGGCGTCAAGGGCGGCTACTTCCCGGTGAACCCGGTGGACAGCGAAGTCGACCTCCGCGCCGAGATGCTCTCGACCATGATCGAGATGGGCGTCGCCGGCGAGAAGCACCACCACGAGGTGGCGCAGTCGCAGCATGAGCTGGGCACCAAGTTCGGCACGCTGGTGACGCAGGCCGACCACATGCAGATCTACAAGTATGTGATCCACAACGTCGCCCACAGCTACGGCAAGTCGGCCACCTTCATGCCGAAGCCGATCTATGGCGACAACGGCTCGGGCATGCACGTCCACCAGTCCATCTGGAAGGACGGCAAGCCGGTCTTCGCGGGCAATGGCTATGCCGACCTGTCCGAGACGGCGCTCTACTACATCGGCGGCATCATCAAGCACGCCAAGGCGCTGAACGCCTTCACCAACCCGCTGACCAACAGCTACAAGCGCCTGATCCCGGGCTTCGAGGCCCCCGTGCTGCTGGCCTATTCGGCCCGCAACCGCTCCGCCTCCTGCCGCATCCCCTACGCGACGAGCCCGAAGGCCAAGCGCGTCGAGGTCCGCTTCCCGGATCCGGGTGCGAACCCCTACCTGGCCTTCGCCGCGATGATGATGGCGGGCCTGGACGGCATCAAGAACAAGATCCACCCGGGCGACCCGATGGACAAGGATCTGTACGACCTGCCGCCGGAAGAGCTGAAGGATATCCCGACGGTGTGCGGCTCGCTCCGCGAGGCGCTGGGCGCGCTCGCCGCCGACCACGACTTCCTGCTGGCCGGCGACGTGTTCTCGAAGGACCAGATCGAGAGCTACATCGAGCTGAAGTGGGGTGAGGTGTATCGCTTCGAGCACACGCCGCACCCGGTCGAGTTCGAGATGTATTACAGCGTTTAATTCGCCCTCAGGCGCCGGGCGCGCGCTCCGCGCGCTTGGCTTCGCGCCGCGTCGGTGGCGCTAGGCCAAACGGTTCACCTGGGCGCGCCGGCCGCATTCGCGGCCGGATCCTTCGAACCCGTCGCCAGACATGGCGGCGGGTTTTGCGTTTCTGGACCCCAGACGCCGGGCGCGCGCTCAGCGCGCTTGGCTTCGCGCCGCGAAAGTGACGCGGGGCCAAAAGGTTCCTCCGGGCGCGCCGGCCGCATCCGCGGCCGGACCCTTCGAACCCGTCGCCAGCCATGCCGTGACAGCCGGCTTTCCGACCCGCCATTGGGCCGCCGCGCATTCGCCGCTAGGCTCGCGCCATGACCGCGCCCTGGCCCCTCTCGCTCGCCGCCCTCCATGTCTGGCCGCTGCGCATCCCGCTGCACCACCCGCTCCGCCTGGCCAGCGAGACCATCACCCATGCCGAGACCCTGATCATCGAGGCGCAGGACGATGAAGGCCGCTCCGGCTGGGGCGAGGCCTCCGCCGCCCCCACCATGACGGGCGAGGTGCTGGCCGGCATGGCCGAGGTCGCGCGCCGCTACCTCGGCCCCGCCCTTCTCTCCGCCCCCTTCGCCGCACCCGCCGAGATCGCCCACCGGCTCGACCGCGCCATCCGCTCCAACACCGGCGCGAAATGCGCGACCGAGGCCGCCCTGCTCGACCTCGCCGCCCGCCGCGCCGGCCTGCCCCTCTGCGACTTCCTCGGCCAACGCAAGCGTGACACGGCCCCCTGCATCGCCATGATCGGCGGCGCCACGGATGATGCCGTGCTGGAAGCGGCGCTGGCCGCCCAGGCCCAGGGCTTTCGCCACATCAAGGTGAAGCTCGGCCTGCGCCCCGAACCCCGCGCCGATGCGGCCATGATCCGCCGCCTGCGCGCCGCCCTCGGGCCGCAGGCCCATCTCTCCGGCGATGCCAACATGGCCTGGACGCTGTCGGCCGCCCGCGAATTCCTCGCGGAACTGCCCGAGGGCACGCTCGACTACCTCGAACAGCCCCTGCCCGATGACGACAAGCCCGGCCTCACGCAGCTCGCCGCCCGGACCACCTGCCCGATCTGCATTGACGAGGGGCTGCATCACCTCTCCGACATCCCCGCCTATCGCGGCATCGCCGCGGGCTTCGGGCTGAAATCCATCAAGCTTGGCGGCCTGCTGCCCACCCTCGCCGCCGATGCGCTGGCGCGCGAGGCGGGGATGCGGACCACGCTCGCCTGCAAGATCGCCGAGACCGCGATCGGCAACGCGGCCGCGCTGCACCTGTCCGTGCTGGCGCCCGAGATGGAGTGGGGCCTCAGCCTGACCCACGGCATGATCGCAGCCGACATCACCGAGACGGGCCTGCCCTTCGAGCGCGGATCCGCCCGCCTCCCCAGGGGCGCCGGCATCGGCGTGGATCCGGACCGTGGGAAACTTGCAACCCATGCGATTTTATCCAGGGCTTAACACTCGTCCAGGTTGCGATCACCGGACAGCTTGGGCATAGCATTCCACCGCCCGGTTTGCGGACCGCGGCGTCATGCCCGCAAGCGGAAAGGCAAGGCCAAGCAGATGCTGATCTCCCTGGAGCCGCGTTCCATCGTCCAGCGTCAGAAGGCGAGCCTGACAGCGGCGGAACATGGCGCCCTCCTGCTGGCCGAGGGCGCGGGCGCGGGCCATCAGTTCGTCGTTTTCCAGCATCCCGAACTGCAGCGCGCGCTGCTGCGGCTGCGGGTGCGCCTGCAGCCCCTCGAGGGCGCCGCGGCGGATTTCTGCCTCGCGCATGACGGGGGCAAGCTGATCGCCCGCGTCGGGCGGGATGGCACGCTGCATGCCCCTCCCGGGCCCGAGTTGCTGGAAGCCGCGTGCGAGAGGGACGCGGGCGGGGCGCTGAACCTCGACCTGCGCTTCCGCAACTTCAGCCCGTCCCTGCAACTCGGCCTCGGCAAGCCGGGGACGCGCTACGCTGGCTCCGGCCAGCCGCAATTCGCCCTCCACGATCTCCGCATCGAGGCGCTGGAGCGGCGCTGGCTTCCCTCCCCCGCGGACGGGCTGGTCGTGCTGCAGACCGGGCTCGCCTCGGACCCGGCCTGGGCGCCGCATCAGGACGGCCTGCGTCTGATCCTGTGCCATGCCGAGGAGGAGGCGGGACAGGCCGCGCTGGCCGCCGTGCCGGAGCCGGGCCGCCATGTGCTGCTCACCACCACCCTGTCCAACCGCAATGGCGCGGCCCGGTTCAACATCACCCGCGATCCGTCGAAGAGCTCCCTCTTCGATCCCGATCTGCGCCGCCTGAAGCCCTTCGCCAACGCCGCCGGCTTCGAAGTGACCGGCGAGGCGAAGCTCCCGCTGGCGCGCTATGACACGCTGAGCCGCCAGCAGCAGCTTCCGCCGCCCGACCTGCTCCGGATCGGCGCCGCCGGCGCGGAATATGACGTCCTGCGCGGCTGCGGCGACATCCTCGACCGTGTGCTCGCCGTCGAGGTGCGGGTGAACATCTACCCGCTCTATCGCAAGCAGAAGCTGTTCGGCGACGTGACCGACCTGCTGGACAGCCACGGCCTCGCCCTGCGCCGCCTGAAGCCGGAGCCCGTGGCCGCGACCGCGCATGAGATGACCGGCGCGACCGCCTATCTGACCCGCCGCAAGGTGGAGGGGGCGGCGCTCGACAAGGTCGCCTTCATCGAGGAACTCTGGGGCGTTTCCTGGGCCCGCTGAGTGGCGCCACGCGGCGCTCCGGTCGCCCGCTTGGGTCTTTCGGGCGCTGATGCCATCCTGCCGCGACGCGGACCGCCGAATTCGGGGCAGGTCGCGCATCGGACGGAAAAAGGACCAGGGTACGCATGGAACAGATGGCAGGCTTCGCGCGGATCGCAGCCGAGGGCGCCGCGGCGCATGGGCCGGAGGAGGCGCTCTATGCCATCACGCGCGCCATTCCCGCGCTGCTGGGCGACCCCTCGGCCGCGCTTCGCCCCAACGCCTTTCGCGAATCCCCGCCGCCCGCGATCGGCGCCGCGGCCGTCGCCTTCATGGTCACGGCCGACAGGCAGCACCACATGATCACGGCGCCGGTGAATTTCGCGCCCGAGCAGTATCACGAGCTGGTGGACATCAAGCTCGGCCATCCGGGCGAGGTGGCGAAGACGCGCCAGCCCATGCTGCTGCGCGACACCGCGCTGCATGCGAGCTTCGTGAAGATCCTGCAGAGCTTCCGCGCGGGTTCCTCGATGTTCGCGCCCATCCTCTGGCAGGGCGAATATCTCGGCGTGCTGATCTGCGCCAATGCCGCGCGCAACAGCTTCGGCGAGGCCGACCTCATCGCCCATCGCGGCTTCGCGGCCCTGGCCGCGAGCCTGTGGGTCGCCCATGACGGGCCGGCCTGGATGGCGGCGCAGGATCTGACGAACCTGCCCCGCCGCAGCGTGGGGACGTAACGCCCTACTCTTCCAGGATGGCCACGGCGCGCACCGGGCTGCCGGTGCCGCCACGGATCTTGAGCGGCATGGCCAGGAAGCGGAAGCGGCCCTTGCCCACCACCTTGTCCATGTTGATCACGCCCTCGTAATGCGTGAAGCCCATGTCGCGGCAGACATGGTGCACCTCGAAATTGTTGCGCCCCGGCCGGCCGGGACTCACCGATTCCACGGCGAAGGCGGTGATGCCCTTGGCACCCAGCCAGGTGGCACTTTCCTTCGTCAGGCCCGGGAAGTCGGTGATGTAGCCCTCGGTGCCTGCCGCGCGCTTGTAGAAGCCGGTGTAGAGCAGCACCGTGTCCTTCGGCTTGATGCTGACGCCCGCCGCCCTCTCCGCCGCCTCCAGATGCGCGATCGTGATGTCGGTCTTGTCCGGCACATGGGTGAGGTCGAGGCAGAGCGCCTCGGTGAAGAAGGTCTCCAGCGGCATCTGGTCGATCGTCAAGGCACCCGGCGTCTCGTCGAAATGCACGGGCGCATCCACATGCGTCCCGCCATGGTCGCCCATGTGCAGCACCATGGTGGCGGAGGAGAACTCATAGCCATCCACCACGCGCTTCTCGTCATGCGTGCTGAAGGGATAGACCTCGATGGTCGGATGGTTGGGCAGGCGCTGCGCCTTGTGGTGAAGCTCGCGGCTCAGATCGATCAATTTCATGGACGTCCTCCACATCATGGAGCGCCACTATGCGACTCCCACGGCATGGGACAATCCCGTAGCTTGCGTGGGCGCGCATCCGTGCCAAGCTCAAGCCTTCATGGTGAAGGAGAGAGCCCATGCGTCGCTGGTTCCTGGCCCTGGCCATGCTGCCCAGCCTCGTGCTGCCGGCGGCGGCACAAAGCTTCCCGGACCGGCCGATCCGCATCATCGTCCCCGTCAATCCGGGCGGCGGCACCGACATCTTCGCCCGCGCGCTGCAGGAGATCATTGGCAACTCGCTGGGCCAGCCCATCATCGTCGAGAACCGCCCGGGCGCGAGCGGCACCATCGGCGTGCAGCAGGTGGTCGAGGCGCGGCCCGACGGGCACACGCTCGGCTTCGTCTGGAACACGCCCATCACCTCGGCGCCGCACACGCTGGGCGCCCGCTACACCATCCAGTCCATCGCGCCGGTCTTCCAGGTGGGCTACTCGCCCTTCGCGCTCTGCGCGCGGCCGGATTTCCCGGCGACCGACCTCACCAGCATGATCGCGGCCATCCGCGCCCGGCCCAACACCTACACCTGGGGCAATGAGGGCCTGGGCGGCGTGATGCATCTCGGCGTCGAGCGCATCCTCCGCCAGCTCAACCTGCAGATGACGACCGTGCCCTTCCAGGGTGCCGGGCAGACGCTGCCGGCCTTCCTGGGCGGGCACATCACCTTCTTCGGCGGTTCGCTCGTCGGCGCCATGCCGGCGGTGCGCGCGGGCACGGCGCGCTGCTACTTCCTCACCACGGTGGGCGGCAACCCGGCCGCGCCGGAAGGCTCGGGCGTCGGCAGCCTCGGCCTGCCGGAGATGGCGATCACCATCTGGTGGGGCATGATCGCGCCGCAGGGCATCCCGGCCGACCGCATGGCGAAGCTGACCGAGGCCTTCACCAACGCCGCCCGCACGCCGCGCTTCCAGGAGGTGATGCAGGCGCAGGGTGCGATCTTCGACCTGAAGGTGGGCGATGCGATGGGCCGCGCGATGGTGGCGGAATACAACGCCCTGGGTGAGGTGGCGCGCAGCCTCGGGCTGCAAAAACAGTAAGCCTCCGGCGGCTGGGGCCGAGAGGCCCCAGACCCCGGAAATGAGCGCTACAGCCTTTCGTCGGGCGGCGCGATGACCGTGGCGAGGTCGCGCAGCAACATCTTGTTCGGCAGCGGCGCGAGCCGCATCTCGCGCGGCTCCAGCCGCGCCGTGCAGGCATAGATGACGCGGCCATCCAGCAGCATCATGCACTCCTTGCACGCATTGGCGTTCAGGCAGGCATAGCGGAAGGCCAGCGTCGCATCAGCACTCACGCGCAGCCGCCGCAAGCCATCCAGCACCGATTCCCCCGGCTCGAACTCCAGCTCGAACCGCTCCTCGCGCGGCGTCTCGCCAGGACCGCCACGCTGGATCAGCAAGGCCGCGCGCATCATGCCGGCACCGCCTGGCGCGAGAGGCTCAGCCCTTCGCCGCGCAGCACCTGGTTCACCCGCCATTCCTCGCGCATCTCGGGGAAATCCTCGCGCTGATGCGCCCCGCGGCTTTCCTCCCGCGCCCGCGCCGCACGGATCACCGCCGCCGCCACCAGCAGCATCTGCCGCAGGTCCAGCCAGTCGAGCCGCGCCAGATCATGCGGCTGGCCGGGCAGGCCGGGCGGTGCTTCGCCCAGCTCCGCCTGCAATTCCGCGACGGCCGCCGCCGCGCGATCGAGCCCCGCCGCCGTGCGGAAGGGCCCGACATCGGCCGACATCACGCGCTGCAGCCGCGCCACCATCGCCGCCGTGTTCACGGCCCGCCCCGACGCGCGCAGCAGATCGAGCGCATCCCCCGCCGAGAAGCCGCGCACCGGTCCCTTCGCCGCCACCCGCGCCGCCTCCCGCCCCGCCGTGCGGCCATAGGCCAGCGCCTCGGTGATCGCATTGCCCGAGAGCCGGTTCGCGCCATTGGCGCCGCCCACCGCCTCGCCCGCCGCAAGCAGGCCGGGCACATCGGTCCGCATCCGCGTGTCCACACGCACGCCGCCCATGTGGTAATGCGCGATGGGCGAGACCTCGATGCAGTCGCGCGTCAGGTCGATGCCGTTGGCGGCGAGCTTGTCCACCACCGGCCCGAAGGCCGCGCGCAGCTCCGCCTCCGGGATATGCGTGAAGCTGAGCCAGGCCCCGCCATGCGGCGAGCCGCGCCCCGCCTCGTTCTCCTTGGTGATCGCATAGGTCGCGAGGTCGCGCGTGGTGCTGTAGCGCCCCTGCTCCGCATCGCCGCCCCAGCGGTCCAGGAAATCCTCCATGGCACCGTTGAGCAGCCGCCCGCCCAGCTTGTAGCGGAAGGGGTCCCACATGATCGGGTCCATCCCGATCAGCCGCGGCGCCAGATGCCCGATCGGGAAGAATTGCACGAATTCCATGTCCACCAGCGTGGCCCCCGCGCGCAGCGCCAGCGCATAGCCATCGCCCGACATGTTGGCGCTCGCGCTGTTGCGCGCATACAACCGCGTGAGGCCGCCGGTCGCGATGATGGTGGCGGGTGCCGCGATGGTCAGCGCCTCGCCGCTCGCCACATGCAGGGCCACGGCGCCCGTCACCGCGCCCTCCCGCACGACGAGATCGGTCACCGCCACCTCGCCGAGGCGCCGGATCGCCGGGCCCACGCGCTGCACCTGCGCGCGCAGCGTGCGGGAGACGGCGGGGCCCGTGTTGAGGAAATCCACATAGACGCAGCGCGCGCGGTCATGCCCCGGCGCCTGCACGGCCGCGAAGCCATCCCCGGAGCGCGCCCAGCCCACGCGCCACTCCTCCATCTCGAGGATGCATTCCGCCCCCGCCTCGCAGAGCAGCGCGGCGAGCGCGGGGTCCGCAAGGCCGCGCGCGGCGGTCAGCGTATCCGCCAGGTGGTGCTCCCAGTGATCGCCCGCGCCCACCGCGGCCGCCACGGTCATCTGCGCCATCACGGTCGCGCCGCCACGCCCGATCAGGCTGCGATCCAACAGCAGGACGCGCTCCGCCCCCTGCCGTGCCGCCTCGATCGCGGCATACATGCCGGCCCCGCCCGCGCCGATGATCAGCACATCGGCTTCCAGATGCGTCACGCGTTCCACTCCCTCATCGCGGTGCGAGGTTAGACCTCGCAGCGGGATACGTCAGTCCAGGCGGATGTTCTCGCTGCGGACCACGTTGCCCCAGGCCTCCTGCTCGGAGCGCACCAGCGCGGCGAGGGCCGCCGGCGTCGTGTGCTCGGGCACCGCGGCCTGGGCGCGGAAGACGTCGATCATGGGTTGCGTGGCCATGGCCGCCGCCATCGCCTGGTTCAGCCGGGCCACCACGGGGGCCGGCGTGCGCCCGGGCGCGAAGATCGCCTGGATGATGCTCGTCGTCAGCGGCACGCCCTGCTCCTGCAGGGTCGGCACGTTCGGCAGCAGCGGCAGCCGCTGGGGCGAGAGCGTGGCCAGCACGCGCACCCGGCCATCGCGCGCCAGCGCCTCGGCCGCACCCGCCGGCATCACCATCGCATCCACCTGGCCCGCCGCCAGCGCCTGCTGCGCGGGCGCGGCACCCGTGAAGGGCACGTGCAGCATCTCCGCGCCCGCCGCGAGGCCGATGCGCAGCATGGCGATCTGCGAGGTGCTGCCCACACCCCAGCTCGAATAGGTCAGCGCACCGGGCCGCGCCTTGGCGGCCGCGACGAAGGCGCGCAGATCGGCGATCTCGCGCTGGCTCGGCCCCACGGCGAGGGCCAGGGGAACGCGCGTCAGCAGGCTGATCGGCTCGAAATCGGCATTGGCGTCATAGGGGATGTTGCGCATCGCGGCCGGGTTCACCGCATGCGTGTCGGTGACGCCCAGCAGCAGCGTCAGGCCATCCGGCGCCGAGCGCGCGACGACGCCGGCGCCGATGCTGCCATTGGCGCCCGCCCGGTTCTCCACCACCACCGTCTGGCCGAGCGTGGTGGTCATCCCCTGCGCCAGGCTGCGCGCCAGGATGTCGCTGATGCCGCCTGGATTGAAGGGCACGACGATTCGCACGGTGCCGGCCGGAATGGTCTGGGCGCGCGCGGCGAGCGGCGCGGCCAGCAGCGAGGCGGCAAGGATGGGAAGGCGACGGCGTGAGAGATGGATCAAGGCGGGTCTCCTGAGCGGATGATGGCGCGAGCCAAGCAATCCGCGCGCCAGGGCCGGCGCGGCCCATGCGGCGGCGTGGCTTCCGGGCGGGCTGGCGTGAAAGCGGGCGAGCCTCTCCGCGCCCTGCCCGGATTTCAGGCATGGCCGGGCTGGTGCACGCCGGGGCGCCCCGCGGAAGTGCTTGCGGCCGGCGGCGCTGGCGCGCATATGACGCCGCGTTCACATTCCCCGCCTGGAGGCCTCGCCCATGGTCACGCTGTCCCGCCGTTCCGCCCTCGCCGCGGGCACCGCCATCCTGGCCGCGCCGAATGTGGTCCGCGCACAGGCCGCGCTGCGCCTGACGCTGCCCTGGCTCGCCCAGGGTTCGACGGCCTATGCCTTCATCGCGCGCGAGATGGGCGCCTTCTCCCGCCGCGGCCTGAACGTGGAGGTCACGCGCGGCTTCGGCTCCGTCGCCGCCGCCCAGGCGCTGGCCCAGGGCCAGTTCGACTACGCCATCATCGGCGCCGGCCCCATGATCCTCGCCGCCGCGCGCGAACTGCCGGTCGTCGGCATGGCGACGGTGAACTATGACATGACCATGGGCATCGCGCTGCGCGCCGACAGCCCGATCCGCACCGCGAAGGACCTGGAGGGCAAGCGCATCGGCGCCGTGCCGACCAGCGCGGAATTCCCCTTCTGGCCGGCCTTCGCCCGCCGTGCCGGCATCAACCTGCAAAGCGTGACCATCCAGCAGATGGACAACCGCGTGCTGGAGCGCTCGCTGATCGACCGCCAGGTGGATGCGATCACCGCCATCGGCTCCTCCACCATCCCGGTCATGCAGGCGCAGAACGCCGCGCACCGCTTCATCCCCTATTCCTCGGCCGGGCTGAACTTCTACGCCAACGTCATCTGCACCCGCCCCGAGGTGCTGCAGAACCGCGCCGCCCAGGCCGAGGCCGTGACCGACGCCCTGCTGGAAGCCGCCGCCCTGCAGCTGCGCGAGCCCGAGCGCGCGCTCGACATGTTCATCCGCCAGGTGCCCGAGATCGGCATCACCTCCGGCGGGCGTGAGAATGCGCGCCTCTCCCAGGGCCTGATGCAGGCCACGATGCTGGCCCCCGAGGCCATCCAGAACGGCCTCGGCTGGACCGACATGGCCAAGTGGAACGCGATGACCGACCTCGTCATGGAGTTCGGCGCGCCGGCCGACGCCAAGCGCCCCAGCACGGAGGCCATCATCTCCAACCGCTTCGCCGGCCGGGTGAAGCTGACCGAGGCCGAATGGGCCGCGCAGCGCACCCGCCTCGCCCCCTTCGGCGCGATGCTGGGCTGATCGCGCCCCCGATGATCTCCCTTCACGGGGTCCGCAAGACCTATGCTTCGCCGGCCGGGCCCATCGAGGCCGTGGCCGGCGTTTCCGTGGACATCGCCGAGGGCGAGTTCGTCTCCATCCTGGGGCCTTCGGGCTGCGGGAAATCCACCCTGCTGATGATGCTGGCTGGCCTTGAATCCATTACGGCCGGCAGCATCACCATCGGCGGCCAGCCGATGACCGGCCCGCGCCGCGATGCCGGCCTGGTCTTCCAGGACTCGACGCTGCTGCCCTGGCTCTCCGCGCGCGACAACGTCCTCTTCCCCATCAAGATGATGCGCCTGCCGCGCGAGAAATACGTGGCCCGGGCGGAGGAGCTGCTGCATTCCGTGGGCCTCGGCGCCTTCATGGACAAGCGCCCGCGCGAACTTTCGGGCGGCATGCGCCAGCGCGTGGCACTCTGCCGCTCGCTGATCCACACGCCCTCCATCATGCTGATGGATGAACCCTTCTCGGCGCTCGATGCCATCACCCGCGACGAGATGGCGCTGGTGCTGCTCGACCTCTGGTCCCGCCACCGCAAGACCGGGATCTTCATCACCCACTCGATCCGCGAGGCGGTGCTGCTGAGCGACCGCGTGCTGGTGATGACCAAGCGCCCTGCCGTGGTGGTGGCCGATGTGCCGATTCCCTTCGCCCGCCCGCGTGACGAAAGCGTGCAGGACAGCCCCGAATTCATCGCCATCGTGGCCCGCCTGCGCGGCATGATCGAGCACAGCATCAAGGATGCCGCGTGATGGATGGTGGCAATCAAATCATCGCCGAGACCCCGGCGGCCCTGAACGTGGAAAAGCGCGACCTCGCCAAGCACCCGGCGGTGCAGATCCTGCTGCCCATCGCCTTCGCGCTGACGGTCCTCGGCCTCTGGGAATTCCTGGTGGATTTCTACCAGGTGCCCAAGGTCATCCTGCCCTCGCCGCTCGACATCTATGCCCGCATCGTCTCGGCCTGGCCCTTCCTGGTCCAGCACGCCGTGCCCACGGGCACCGAGGCCGCCATCGGCTTCCTGCTGGCCACCATCCTCGGCATCACGCTCGCCGTCATCCTCGCCTATTCGAAATGGGCCTATGCGGCACTCTACCCCAATGTGATCTTCTTCCAGCTCATCCCGAAGATCGCGCTCGCCCCGCTTTTCATCGTCTGGCTTGGCATCGGCTCCTCCTCGCGCCTTGCCTTCTCGATGTTCATCGCCTTCTTCCCGGTGGTGATCGCGACGCTGACCGGCCTGAACTCCACGCCGCCCGACATGCTGCGGCTGTGCAAGGCGCTGACCGCGCGCTCCTGGCAGGTATTCCTCTCGGTGCGCTTCCCCTATGCGCTGCCGCACATCTTCTCGGGGCTGAAGATCGCCGTCACCTTCGCCATCATCGGCGTCATCGTGGGCGAGTTCATCACCGCGCAGGCGGGCCTCGGCTACCTGATCCTCTTCGCCTCGAGCCAGGCCGAGACGGCGCTGATCCTCGCCTCGATCGGCATGCTCTGCGTCGTCGGACTCGTGCTCTACGGCGTGGTGGCGGGGCTGGAGAAGCTGATCCTGCGCAAATACGGGCATTAGGGACCACAGCCCGGCCAGGCTTCCCCTTGGCCGGGCCACGAATTGCTGGCTGAATGCACGCGCCGGCTGAAATGTTGAGGAGAGACCCCATGCAACATGACATCCTGCTCAAGGGCGGCCGCGTGGTCTGCCCGGCCTCCGGCCTCGACGGCATCATGGACATCGCCGTCACCCAAGGCCGCATCGCCGCCATCCAGCCCGAGATCCTCGCGAGTTCCGCGCGCGAAGTCGTCTCCGTGAAGGACAAGATCGTCCTGCCCGGCATGGTGGACACCCACGCTCACATCTACACCTATGTCTCCGGCCGCTTCGGCCTGCCGGCCGACATGGCGGGCGTGCACAGCGGCGTGACCGCGCTGGTGGACCAGGGCGGTGCTTCCTGCATGACCTTCCCGGGCTTCCGCGAATTCATCGTGAAGCCGGCGCATTCCCGCGTCTTCAGCTTCATCAGCGCCTATGTCGTGGGCGGCCTGGAAGGGCACTATTACCCCACGCTCTACGGCCCCGAGCATGTGGATGTGGACGCCACCGTGAAGGCCGCCCGCGCCAACCCCGACGTGGTGAAGGGCGTGAAGGCCCATGCCGAGATCGGCAACATGGCGCGCTACGGCCTCGAAGTGCTGAAAAAGGCCGCGCAGATCGGCCGCGAGGCGGACCTTCCCGTCTATTGCCATTTCGGCCAGCTCTGGCCGACGCCCGAGACCGGCAACAATGGCGTGGACCCGGACGAGATCCTGCCGCTGGTCATCCCCCTGCTCCGCCCCGGCGACATCCTGGCCCACCCCTTCACACGCCACCCCGGCGGCTTCGTGGACCGGCGCACCGGCAAGGTGCACGGCATGGTGCAGGCCGCACTCGACGCCGGCCTCAAGGTGGATGTGGGCCATGGCTCCCACTTCTCCTTCAAGATGGCGCGCATCAGCCTCGACGCCGGCATCATGCCCGATACCCTTGGCGCCGACATGCACGGCTACAACACGCGCATCCCCGCCCCGCCGGGCACGCCCGCCAACCATTCGGACCCGGAGGAGGATCATCCCTTCACCGGCAAGGCGCGCTTCTCGCTCACGCTGGCCATGAGCGAGCTGATCGCGCTCGGCGTTCCCTTTGAGAAGGTGGTGCCCATGGTCACCACCGGGCCGGCCGCCATGCTGCGGCTGGATGACGGCATCGGCACGCTGCGCCTGGGCGCGGTGGCCGACATCTCCGTGCTGGATGACCTGCGCGGGCGCTTCAAGATGGCCGACAATGAGGGCACGGAAGTCATCGCCGAGCGGCTGTTGCAGCCAGCCTTCTGCCTCAAGGGCGGCGTGAGGTTCGACGCGACGGCGCCGATCCTGCCGGCGGCGATCGCTGCGTGAAGCAAGGCGTCGGTGCGGCGATCACTCGCAAGGAGGATGATCGGTTCCTCCGCGGGCGCGGGAAGTATGTGGGGGATATCCAGCTCGCCGGCATGCGGGAGGTCGCCTTCCTCCGCAGCCCCGTCGCGCATGGGCTGATCCGCGGCCTGCGCGCGCCGCAGGGCGCGCAGGTCTACACCATGGCGGACCTCGCCGACGTGCAGCCCATCCGCGCGCCCTCGGCGTTGCCCGGCTTCCGCCGCACCGACCAATGGCCCCTCGCACAGGGCCGCGTCCGCCAGGTGGGCGAGCCCATCGCCATGGTCGTGGCCGCAACCCGCGCCGAAGCCGAGGACATCCTCGACGCCATCACGCTGGACATCGAGGAACTCCCCGCCGCCACCGACATGCTGGCGCATCGCGCCGGCCCGCCCATCCATGAAGGCTGGCCCGACAATGTCGTGCTGCAAGCGGTCGTGGATGACGACATCAGCGATGTGCAGGCCCCCATCATCATCCGTCGCCGCCTGCGCACCGCGCGCCAGCACATGGCGCCCCTCGAAGGGCGAGGCGTCGTCGCCCGCTGGGATTCGCGCCTCAACCAGCTCGAGATGCACACCTCCTCGCAGATGGTGCATGTGACCAAGACGGGCCTGGCCGAATGCCTGGGCCTGCCGGAATCCGCCGTGCGCATCATCAGCCCCGATGTGGGCGGCGGCTTCGGCTACAAGGGCATCCTTCTCCAGGAAGAGGTTGCCATCGGCTGGCTCGCCCGCAAGCTCGGCGGGGTGCCGCTGCGCTGGATCGAGGACCGGCGCGAGGGCCTCTCGGCCCAGGCCAATTGCCGCGAGCATCATTACGACATCACCGTCCATGCCGATCGCGAGGGCACCATCCTGGCGCTGGATTGCGAGGCGCATGTGGATAGCGGCGCCTACTCGGCCTACCCCTTCTCCGCCTGCCTGGAGGCGGCGCAGATCGGCTCCATCCTGCCCGGCCCCTATGTCGTGCCGCGCTTCCGCTGCAAGACCTGGAGTGTGGCCACCAACAAGCCGCCCATCCTGCCCTATCGCGGCGTGGCGCGGACCGGCGTCTGCTACGCGCTGGAGACGACGCTCGACGCCGTGGCGCGCGCCGCCGGCATCAGCCCGGTGGAACTCCGCCTGCGGAACCTGCCCGGGCCGGAGCAGATGCCCTATCTCAACGTCACGAAGAAGATCTTCGACAGCGGCGACTACCCCGAAGCGCTGCGCCGAGCGGCCGAGGCGGTGGACGCGCCAGGCTTCGCCGAACGCCAGAGGGTGGCGCGGGACCAGGGCCGCCTGATCGGCCAGGGCTTCGCCGTCTTCTGCGAGCAAGGCGCCCACGGCACCAGCGTCTATCACGGCTGGGGCATCCCCTTCGTGCCCGGCGCCGAGCCCTGTCAGGCGCGCCTCACCCCCGATGGCGGCCTGGAACTTCGCGTCGGCGTGCACAGTCATGGCCAGGGGATGGAGACGACGCTCGCCCAGGTGGCGCACGAGATTCTCGGCGTGCCGGTGGAGCGCGTGCAGCTCATCCACGGCGACACGGCCCTCACCCCCTATTCCACCGGCACCTGGGGCAGCCGCTGCGCCGTGATGGCCGGCGGCGCGGTCGCCGAGGCCTGCATGGAGCTCCGCCGCCGCCTCATCCCGATGGGCGCGCATCTGCTGCAGGACAAGGACGCCGTCTTCGCGGACGGCGCCGTGCGCGCGGGGGCCGCCAGCGTGACCGTCGCCGAGATCGCCCGCACCTTCCACCGCGCGCCGCAGAACCTGACCGAGGCGATGCAGGCCGAAGGGCTGGAATGCACCGTGGGCCACAAGACGGTGCGCGACACCGGCACCTTCAGCTACGCCTGCCACGCCGTGGAGGCCGAGGTGGATGCCGCGACCGGCCACGTCACGCTCACGCGCTACGTCATCGTGGAAGATGGCGGCGTGCTGCTGAACCCGTTGATCGCCGATGGCCAGGTGTTGGGCGGCACGGCGCAGGGCATCGGCACGGCGCTCTTCGAGGAAATGCCCTACGACACCAGCGGCCAGCCTCTGGCCTCGACGCTGGCCGACTACATGCTTCCCGGCGCGTCGGACGTGCCGGATATCGAGATCCTGCACATGGAGACGCCCTCGCCCATCAGCCGCTTCGGCCAGAAGGGCATCGGCGAGAGCGGCGCCATCGGCCCGCCCGCCGCGATCGTGAACGCGATCAACGACGCCATCGCGCATCTGGGGCGCGAGGTGACGGATCTGCCCGCCACACCCGAGCGTGTTTTGGCAGCGCTCGCATGAAGCCCGCCGTCTTCGACCACGCATCGCCCGCGGAGCTGAACGATGCGCTGGCCCTCCTGGCCCAGCCCGGCGCCAAGCCGCTCTCCGGCGGGCAATCGCTCTCGCCCATGATGAACCTGCGTCTGGTGCGCCCTGCCACGCTGGTGGACCTCAAGCGCCTGCCCGGCCTGCGCGGCGTGATGGCGACGGCGGAGCACATCCGCTTCGGCGCCGCCACCACCCATGCCGAGATCGAGGACGGCGTGGTGCCGGACCCGACCAACGGCCTCATGCCGCATGTGGCGCATGGCATCGCCTATCGCGCCGTCCGCAACCGCGGCACGCTGGGCGGCAGCCTGGCCCATGCCGACCCTGCCGCCGATTGGCCGAGCGTGATGGCCGCCCTCGGCGCCACGATCCTCACCAGCCAGAGCCGCCGCATCCCGGCCGAGCGCTTCATCCTCGCCCCCTTCACCACCGCCCTGCAGCCGGGCGAGATCATTCTCGCCGTGGAAGTCCCGCGCCTGCCACCCGGCGCGCGCTGGGGCTACTGCAAGATCAACCGCAAGATCGGTGAATTCGCCAAGGCCATCGGCATCGCCATCGAGACACCCCGCCGCCTGCTGGCCGGCGCGGTGGAAGGCCCGCCCGTGCTGCTCGACCGCGCCGAGGACACCGCCACCCGCCTGCCGCAGCTCGACGCCGCAGCCCAGCGCCTCGCCGGCATCGCCGTGCGGCGCGCCCTCGCGATGATGGAAGCATGATCACGCTGAACGTGAACGGCGAGACCCGCGAGGTCAACGCCCCCGCCCGCACCCATCTGGCCGATGTGCTGCGCGAGCATTGCGGCCTGACCGGCACGCATCTCGGCTGCGAGCAGGGCGTCTGCGGCGCCTGCACCGTCATGGTGGATGGCGTCCCCACCCGCTCCTGCCTGCTCTACGCCCACGAAGCCACGGGCATGGAGGTCACCACCATCGAGGGCCTGGACGAGGACCCGGTGGCCGAGGCCCTCCGTGCCGCCTTCAGCAAGCACCACGCGCTCCAATGCGGCTACTGCACGCCCGGCATGATGATGACGGCGCGCGACATCGTGACACGCCTGGGTGCGGTGGATGAAGAGCGCATCCGCGACGAACTCGCCGGCAATCTCTGCCGCTGCACCGGCTATCGCGGCATCGTCCGCGCCATCGCCGAGGTCGCCGCCACGCGCCCCGCCGCGACACCGCTGCCGAAGCGCGAGGTGCCTCTGACGCCGCCCCCGGCGCCACTGGCGCTGCCGCCCCCCGTCGCCGCCACCGACCTGCCCAACCGCCTGACCCACAGCGAGACGCTGGCGCTGTCGCCCGACGACGCCTGGGCCATCCTCTCCGACCCCACCCGCATCGCCGGATGCGTGCCCGGCATGACGCTGCTGCGCCATGAGGGCCATGAGGTGGAAGGCGAGTTCTCCGTCATCCTCGGCCCCTTCGCCGCGCGTTTCGCGGGCTTCGGCACGCTCACGCTCGACGCCGCCTCCCGCACCGGGCGCCTGCGCGGCCAGGGGCGCGACGGTGCGAATGGCGCCGAGGGCGAGGTGGAGTGGCGCGTCACGCCCAGCGGCGCCGGCACCGCGCTGGACGTGGAACTCGGCTGGCGCCTCACCGGCCCGCTCGCGCAATTCTCGCGCCCTGCCCTGCTGCGCGGCGTTGTGGCCGCCATGGCCGGCGATTTCGCGCGCAACCTCGAGCGCGCCGCGCGCGGCGAAGTGCCGGCGGCGCAACCCGGCCTCTTGTCCCTGATCCTGGCGTGGTTTCGCGGCCTTTTCGGCCGCTGACGGCTACTCGCGGTTCTTCTTCCGCCACTCGTCGATCGCGGCCATGGCTTCCTGCTTCGCCACCCGCTCATGCTGGCCCACGACCTCGCCCGTGCTCACGGGCTTCGCGGCCGAGGTCGCGCCGTCATAGGTCGTCCAGCGCCAATTGTTCCGGCCCTTGAGGGGACCGACCGTGAAGACGCAGCCGCGATGTTCGGCCATGACCTGTTTCCAATCAGATGAAGCCGCCCCACAGGGCGGATGAAACTCAGCTATCCATCTTCAGCGCGGCGATGAAGGCGCTCTGCGGGATCTCCACCTTGCCGAATTGCCGCATGCGCTTCTTGCCTTCCTTCTGCTTGTCCAGAAGCTTGCGCTTGCGGCTGATGTCGCCGCCATAGCACTTGGCGGTCACGTCCTTCGACATGGCGGAAATCGTCTCGCGCGCGATCACGCGCCCGCCGATCGCCGCCTGGATGGGGATCTTGAAGAGCTGGCGGGGGATCAGCTCCTTCAGCTTCTCGCAGATCGAGCGCCCGCGCTTATCCGCCGCCGTCCGGTGCGCCATGAAGGCCAGCGCATCCACCGGCTCGTTGTTCACGAGGATGCTGATCTTCACCAGGTCGCTCTCGGCATAGCCATCCATCTGATAGTCGAAGCTGGCATAGCCGCGCGACACGCTCTTCAGCCGGTCATAGAAGTCGAACACCACCTCGTTCAGTGGCAGGCGATACACGGCCATGGCGCGGGTGCCGACATAGGTCAGTTCCACCTGCTGGCCGCGCCGCTCGTTGCAGAGCGTGAGAATGGAGCCCAGATGCTCATCCGGCACCATGATGGTGGCCTTGATCCAGGGCTCCTCAATGGCGGCGATGCTCATCATGTCCGGCATGTCGGCCGGGTTGTGCAGCTCCGTCACCTCGCCATCGGTCTTGCGCAGCTTGTACACCACCGAAGGCGCGGTCGCGATCAGGTTCAGGTCGAACTCGCGCGAGAGCCGCTCCTGCACGATCTCCAGGTGCAGCAGCCCCAGGAAGCCGCAGCGATAGCCGAGACCCAGCGCCAGCGAGGTCTCCTGCTCGAAATGGAAGCTGCTGTCGTTCAGGCGCAGCTTGCCCAGCGCATCACGCAGCTTGTCGAAGTCGTCGGCATCGATCGGATAGAGCCCGCACCACACCACCGGAATGCTGGGCTTGAAGCCGGGCAGCGCCTCCGGGGCAGGGTTGCGGTCATCGGTGATGGTGTCGCCCACATTGGTGTCGGCCACCGACTTCACCGCGGCCGTCAGGAAGCCCATCTCGCCCGGGCCCAGGCTCTCGCAGGGCACCATCTTCGGCGTGAAGTAACCCACCTGGTCCACGGTGTGCGTGGCGCCATTGGACATCATGCGGATCTTCTGGCCCTTCCGCAGGTGCCCGTCCTTCACCCGCACCAGCACCACCACGCCGAGGTAGCTGTCATACCAGCTGTCCACCAGCAGCGCCTTGGTCGGCGCATCGGCATTCCCCGTCGGCGCCGGCAGACGCGTCACGATCGCCTCCAGCACGCCCTCGATGTTCAGCCCGGTCTTGGCCGAGATCATCACCGCATCCTCGGCGTCGAGCCCGATCACATCCTCGATCTGCTGCTTCACCCGGTCCGGCTCCGCGGCCGGCAGGTCGATCTTGTTCAGCACGGGCACGATCTCGTGGTTCGCGTCCAGCGCCTGGTAGACATTCGCCAGCGTCTGCGCCTCGACCCCCTGGGAGGCATCCACCACCAGCAGCGAACCCTCGCAGGCCGCGAGCGACCGGCTCACCTCATAGGCGAAGTCCACATGGCCCGGCGTGTCCATCAGGTTCAGCGTGTAGGTCTGGCCGTCCTTCGCCTCGTACCGGATGCGGACGGTCTGCGCCTTGATGGTGATGCCGCGCTCCCGCTCGATATCCATGCTGTCGAGCATCTGCTCCTTCATGTCGCGCGCGGCGACCGTCCCGGTGGACTGGATCAGCCGGTCGGCCAGGGTGGATTTCCCGTGGTCGATGTGGGCGACGATGGAGAAGTTGCGGATCAGGTTCAGCGGCGTTTCGGTCATGCGGGGGAGATAGGGCCAAAGCCCCATAAGTCAAAGCGCGGAACCGGGTTTGGCTTCCACCCGCCCCCGGAATGGCCCAAGCTCCCCCCGGAACGGGGAGCAACCCCGCCGGAGGAAGCCACATGACCATCACCCGCCGCGCCAGCCTGCTGGCCGCCCCCGCCCTGCTCCTGGCCGCCCAGGCCCGCGCCCAGGCCTTCCCGAGCCGCCCGATCCGGATGATCGTGCCCTACACCCCGGGCGGCGTTTCCGACATCACCGCCCGCCTGATCGCCGAGCCCATGGCGGCCGCCCTCGGCCAGGCCGTCCCCGTCGAGAATCGGGCCGGCGCCGATGGCGTGATCGGCACCGACGTCATCGCCAAATCCGCCCCGGACGGCCATACCCTCGGCCTCGTCTCCGTCGGCCACCCGGTGAACGCCGCCTTCTACCGCCTGCCCTTCGACACGGTGCGCGACTTCACCTTCCTCAGCATGACCACCCGCACGCCCCTGGTCATGTGCGCGGCCCGCAGCTTCGGCCCCAGCACGCCGGTCGAATTCGTCGCCCATGCGAAGAGCCAGCCCGCTGGGCGCCTCACCTTCGCCGGCACCGCCGGCGTGGTGCGCCTGGCCCCCGTGCTCTTCGCCCAGCGCACCGGCATCGAGATGACCTATGTCCCCTATCGCGGCAGCACCCAGGCCCACCCCGACCTCATCGCAGGCCGCGTGGATGTGATGTTCGACACGGTCCCCGCCGCCCTGCCTCACATCCAGGCCGGCACGCTCAAGGCGCTGGCCACCACCGGCGCCACTCGCGCCCCCCAACTCCCCGACACCCCCACCCTGGGCGAATTCCTGCCCGGCTTCGAGGCCTCGACCTGGGGCATGGTCATCGGCCCCGCCAATATCCCCGCGCCCATCCTGACCCGCCTCGTCAGCGAGGTGCACAGCGCGCTGCGCCGCGAGGACGTGCTGGCGCGCCACCGCACCCTGGGCGCCGAGGTCGTGACCTCCACCCCCGAGCAAAGCCGGGACTTCGTGCAGGCGGAGATGGAGAAATGGGGGGCGGCGGCACGGGCCGCGGGCATCACCCCACAGAATGCCGGATAAACAAAAGAGGCTTCCGGCGGCTGGGGCCTCAGGCCCCAGACCCCGTTCATTCGATCCTTGCGCCCGAAACGCGTACCATTTCCGCCCAGCGGGGGGCGTCGGCCGCGATCAGCGCGGCCGTCTCCGCCGGGCCAGACGAAGTGGCCAGCACCAGCCCGCTCGCCCGCAAGCGATCCGCCAAGCCCGGCGCATCCGCACTCCGCAACACACCCTCCGCAATCGCCCGCTGCACCTCGGGCGGGGTCCCACGCGGCGCCGTCAGCGCATTCCAGGACTGCATGTCCAGATCGCCCAGGTTCAGGTCGGCAAACTCCCCCAACCCCGGCACCGCGGGCAGCAAGGGGCTGCGCGCGTTGCTCCCCACCGCCAAGGGCACCAGCCGCCCCGACGCCACATGCGGCATCAAGGCCGGCATGAAGTCGAACACCATGTCGATCTGCCCCGAGAGCAGATCCGTCAGCGCCGGCGCCCCCCCGCGATAGGCCACATGCTCGATATTCGCCCCCGAGCGCGTGGCAATCGTCGCGATCAGCAGATGCGCCGCCGAGCCATTTCCCGCCGAGCCCTTCACCACCCGCGCCCCAGGCCGCTTTGCCCCGTTCACCAAGGCCCGGAAATCCGTCCAGCCCCGCTCCCGCGCGCGCTCGGCCGTGACGCAGCACAGCACGGTGGAGGTCACGAGCCGGATGATCGGCACCAGGTCCCGCGCCGGATCATAGGGCGGTCGCTCCATCATCATCGGCAGCGCCGTGAAGAATGGAATGCTGAGCACCCCCAGCGTGCTGCCATCCGGCGGCGCCTGAAGCACCGCCTGCACGCCCAGCAAGCCGTTCGCGCCCCCGCGATTATCCACGACGATCGCCTGGCCCGTGCGTGTCGTGACGGCATCCGCCCAGATGCGCGCGATCGCATCCGCGGCCCCGCCCGGCGGGAAGGGCACCACCCAACGCATCGGCCGGTTGATGATCTGCGCGAGGGCGGGCGTGGCGAGCGGAGTGAGAAGGGCAGCGCGGCGGGTCACCTGCATCATGTCCAAGCCTCCTGGCAGCGGAGCGAAAACGCTCCCACACTGGTCGGGCATCGTCAAAGCCGAAGGGACGCCCCATGCCGAAAACCGCCATCTCCACCGACAAGGTCTTCAAGCCCGCCTTGCCCTTCGCCCAGGCCAGCAAGGCCGGCGGCTTCGTCTTCGCCTGCTCCACCGGCCGCGACCGCGAGGGCCGCTTCGCCATCGGTGACGTGAAGGCACAGACGCAGCAGACCATCGACAATATCCGCGCCCTGATCGAGGCCGCCGGCGGCACGCTGAAGGATGTGGTGAAATGCACCGTCTACGTGACGGACCGCGAAAACTGGGCGCCGATGAACGAGGTCTACTTCGCCAATTTCGCGGAAGACCCGCCGCACCGCGTCTCCTGCATCGTGAGCGGCCTGGGCTCGCCCGACTGTCTCGTCGAAATTGATGCGACGGCCTATCTGGGAGAAGGCTGAGGCAGCAGCGGCGCCAGCTTCAGCATCGCGACCGCCCCCACCAGCGGCCCGATGCCCAGGATGGCGAAGGCCCACGCCCAGCCCAGGGCCGGCACCGCCCAGGCCATGAGCTGGATCGCCGGCACCGTCAGCAGGAAGCCCGCGCAGGTCTGCACCGTCAGCATGGTGCCGACCAACTCAGGCGGCGCGCAGAGGGAGGTGCAGGCGCTGAACTGCGCGGAATCCGCCACGACAGAAACTCCCCAGATCGCCGCCAGCGCCAGCGTCAGCGGCAGCGCCCAGCCCGCCGTCCCGCCGATGAGCAACGCGCAACTGCCGGAGATGAACATCGCCATCGCCGCCATCCGCGCGCGATTGAAGCGGTCCGCCAGCAGGCCCAGCGCCACGCAGCCGATGGCGCCCGAGCCCACCACCAGCGCGGTCAGCACGCCCGCGTCACCGGGCACGCCCTGCTGCGCGAGGAACAGCCCGACCCAGGCCCAGACGGCATAGAGCTCCCACATGTGGCCGAGATATCCGGCATTGGCGAGGCGCAGCCGCGGGTCGCGCCAGGCCAGCAGCACCGCGCGCGGGTTGAAGGGCGGGCGCCTCGCCATGTTCGGCCCCTCGCGGAAGGGCAGGATCAGAGCGCCGCCGACCAGCGCCAACGCCCCCGCCGCCAGATAGATGTGCCGCCAATCCAGCGAGCCCAGCAGCCCCGGCAGCGCATGCGGCGCGGCCGAGCCGATGGTGAGCGCCCCCACCACGATGCCGATGAGCAGTCCGAGGTCGCCACGTGCCCATCCGGAAGCCAGCTTCATCGCCACCGGATAGACACCCGCCATCCCTGCCCCCGCCACGAAGCGCAGCGCATAGGCACCGACCCCCGCGGGCTCGATGAAGGCCTGCGCGATGGTACCGAGCCCCGCGACCGTCGCCGCGCCGAAGAACAGCGCGCGCGAGGGCCAGCGATCGGCCAGCGAGAGCAGCGCCGAGGTGATGGTCCCCGCCACGAAACCGAGCTGCACCGCCGCCACCAGCCAGCCCGCTTCGCCGCGCGTCACGGCGCCCTCGCGCAACAGCGCGGGAACCGCGGCCGTGCCGGCGAACCAGATGGCGGGAGCGAGCGTGATCGCGCCCGTCAGCAGGGCGAGATTGCGGATCTTTGCGCCGGTCATGCGTTCCCCCTCGGCATATCCCTTGCATGCCATGCCCGGCATGGCAGCGCCACCGGGGCGCGGCCCCGCCGGAGATCCTCAGCCCATGCGCCTCACCCGCCGCGCCCTCGCCGCTCCGTTCCTCACCGGGCTTGCCGCATCCGGCGGCGCGATGGCGCAAACCGCGCCACAGGCCTGGCCCGCGCGGCCCGTCTCCATCGTCGTCCCCTTCGTGCCCGGCGGCCCGTCGGACCTGCTGGCGCGCTCACTCGCCGGGCCGCTCCAGGCCGCGATCGGCCAGAGCGTGCTGGTGGAGAACCGCACCGGCGCCAACGGCGTCGTCGCCGTCCAATACGTCACGCGCCAGCCGGCCGATGGGCACACCATCTTCATCGCGGCGAGCGGCCTGATGACCATCACGCCCGTCCTCAATGCGCGCCCGCCCTTTGATCCCGAGCAGGACCTCACCGCGCTCACGCTCGCCATCAGCGCGCCCAATCTGCTGGTGGTCAATCCCGGCGTGCCGGCGACGAACCTCACGGAGCTGATCGCCTGGCTGAAGGCCAACCCGACCCGCGCCTCCTACGGCTCCTCCGGCATCGGCTCCTCCGAGCATCTGGGAATGGAGCTGTTCAAGCTGCGCACCGGCACCGAGCACACGCATATCCCCTATCCCGGCGGCGGCGCCGCGGCGACGGACCTGCTGGCGGGCACCTTGCAGCTTTCGCTGCTGAACATCGCGACCGTGGTGCCGCATGTGCAGGGCGGGCGGCTGCGCGCCATCGCGGTCGGCAGTGCGGAGCGCCACCCGCTGCTGCCCGATGTGCCCACCTTCGCGGAAGCCGGCCTCGCCGACTACACCACCGGCAGCTGGCACGGGCTGGTCGCGCCGCGCGGCCTGCCGGCCCCCTTGCAGCAGCAGATGGAGGCGACGCTGCGCACCACGCTGCGCAACCCCGAGATCGCCGCGCGCCTGGCCGCCACCGGCTTCACCGTGCAGGCGACGGATTCGGCCACGCTCTCGCGCACCATCAACGCCGATCTCGCCCGCTGGCGCGAAGTGGTGCGCAGTGCCGGCATCAGCGTGGCGTGAAGCGGATCACCGCCGCGCGCTGGTCACGTAGAAGGGGGCGGCCTCCGTCTTCGGCAGGTAGTCGGCGTAGAAATCGCGCATGAAGGGCAGCACGCGGCGCGAGACGAGGCGCCGCCGCTCCTCCTCCTCCGTGCGCGGGCGCTTCAGCAGATCGGCGAGCGCCGCCAGCGCCGCCTCCTTGTCCACGCGTGTGAACTTGCGGTCGCGATAGATCACCTCGCCCGCCACCATCACGGATTCGACCCCGCCGGTCTTGGCGCGCTGCACGACGGCCGAGAGCACATCCGTGTCCTCGTCCAGGAAGGGGAACGCCACCTGCCGCCAGTCGAGCAGGACGATGTCCGCCGCCGCGCCCGGCACCAGCCGGCCGATGCTCTCCCCGAAGCCGGTGGTGGCCGCACCATGCTCCGTCGCCATGCGGAACACCTGCGCGGGGGTCGGCACATCCGCCTCGCTCATTCCCGGCACACGGTGCTGGCGCAGCACCATGCGCATCTCCACCAGCATGTCGCGGTCATCATTCAGCCCCGCCTCGTCAATGCCGATGGCGACGCGCACGCCGTGCTTCTCCCAATGATTCAGCGAGGCGACACCACTGCGCAGGCGCAGGTTGGAGGAGCAGTTGTGGCAGATGCGCGTGCCCGTCTCCGCCACGCGCTCCACCTCCGTCTCGGTCAGCCAGACGCCATGGCCCAGCGTGCAGTGCGGCCCGAGCAGGCCGGCGCGATCCAGTTGCTCCAGAGCGCCCACGCCGCCGCGCTTGTGCGCATAGGCCTTCTGGTACTGCGTCTCCAGCAGGTGGATGTGGTGCGGCACGCCGGTGCGCTCGCAGGCCTCGCGCACGCGCTCCAGCGCCGCATCGCTGCACCAGTGCAGATTGGCGGGGGCAAGCTGGATGGCGATGCGCGGGTCATCCGCAAAACGCGCGCGCAATTCGTCGAACAGTACGAAGTGGTCATCCAGCGGCGCCAGTTGCCGCGCCAGCATGGGCGCCAGATCCCGCGCCAGATCCTCCGGCAGCCGCGCCAGAAATTGCTGGTCCGCCTCGTACACCAGCAGGTTCTGGTCGCGGATGCTGTGCGCATAGGAGACACGCATGCCGAGGTCCTGATAGGCGCGCAGCGTCTCCGTCGCGCCCGTCACCATGTTGGCGAGGGGCACGGGCAGGCGCCCTTGCAGGTGCTGCACCGTGGTGATCCCGCTCTCCACCATCTCGAAGGCGGAGTAGAGCGTGTCGAGCCTGAGATCCACGCTGCGCGCCGCGAGCCGCGTGCCGAACCAGAGCTCCAGCGGCATGTCGGGCGAACCCAGCTGCAGCGGCGTCAGCCCGACATGGTGATGCGCGTTGACGAAGCCCGGCATCACCACGTGGTTCTCTGAGCCCAGCACCTCATCCACGCGATGCCGGCGCGCCAGATCCTCATAGGGCCCGACCTCAAGGATGACGCCGTTTTCCTGCAGCACGGCGCCGTTCTCGACGATCTCCGCGCGGTCGCGGTCCAGCGCGCGGCAGATGACGTGGCGGCCGCGGATCAGGCTGCGGCTCATCGGGCGGGGCACCTGGGCTGCATCATGCCGCGACATCCTTCTGCTGGTACCTTCGAGGCTATCGCGCCGCCGCGCGCGCCGTCAAAGCGCGCAACGCGCTTGAAAGCGGCGCGGCAATCATTCCACACTCCACGCAAACGGCGCCGGCCTGGTTTCCATCGGAACAAGGAATTCCTCGATGACGCATGGGCTTCAGAGACTGCTCCTTGCCGCCGCCGCCCTGATGGGCCTTGGCGCGGCGACGACGGCGCAGGAATTCCCGCAGCCCGGACGGCCGCTCATGCTCGTCACCGGCTTCCCCGCCGGCACCGCGCCCGACATCTATGGCCGCCTGATCCAGGCCCGCGTCCAGCAGGAGCTCGGCGTGCCCGTGGTGATCGACATCCGGGCCGGCGCCTCGGGCAATATCGGCATGGAATACGCGGCCCGCGCCGCGCCCGATGGCCATACGGTGCTGATCGCGACCTCGGCCATGCTCTCCATCAGCCCCTCGGTCTTCCCGCGCATGCCGGTGGACACGCAAGCCGACTTCATCCCCCTGCTGACGACCTTCGAGGCGCCGAACTTCCTCACCGTCAGCCCGGAGCGCCGGCCGCAATTCACCGATTGCCAGGCCGTGATCCGCGCCGCGCGCGCCGCACCGGGACGGATGAACTATGCCAGCACCGGCATCGGCGCCTCCACGCATCTCGCCGCCGCGCAATTCGCCGTCGCCTTCGGGCTTGACCTCGTGCACGTGCCCTATCGCGGCGGGCCCTTCGCCATCACGGCACTCTATCAGGGCGATGTGGACCTCTTCTTCTACCAGACCGGGCCGGTGATCGAGGCCTATCGCCAGGGCCGCGTGCGACTGCTCGGCGTTACCTCGGCCACGCGCGTGCCCGCCGTCCCCGAGATCCCGACGCTGGCCGAAGCCTGCGACCTGCCGGGCTTCGACAGCACCACCTGGTACAGCCTGCTGGTGCCCGCCCGCACGCCCGCCCCCATCGTCCGCCGGCTTTCGGAGGTCTTCACCCGCGTGGCGCGCGAGAAGGAGATCGAGGAGCGCGTGGTCGCCATGGGCTTCACCCCGGCCGTGGCCGATGGCCCGGCGACGAGCGAGCGGCTCGCGCGCGACCTCGTCACCTGGCGCGCCATCGTGGAGCGTGTGGGCGCGCGGGTGGAGTAGAGCCTGATCGCCTCGGGCGGCACCGCCAGAGGCGTGAACAGCCTCTCGGCAAGGCCCCGTCAGGACGCCAGGGCCAGGGCCTCGCCGCGGCGCAGCTGCGGGAGCACGTCGCGCCCCAGCCGCTCCAGCGCCGCCAGCACGCTGCCTTGCGGCAGGCCCGAAAAACCCATGTAGAGGCTCATATGCGAGGGGCGCAGCACGCGCATGTCATGCGCCAGGATGCGCGCGACCTTTTCGGCCGGGCCGATCGGCGCGCGCTCCAGCAGCCATTCCACGCTGGGCTCACCCTCGTAGGGGACGGAGCGCATCATCACGCCATCACGCGGGGGGATGTCGTCACGCAGCGAGAGGGTCGCGCGCGCCAACTTGAGCAGGCCCTCCGCCGCCTGGCGCTGTTCCGCCGCATCTTCCGTCACGAAGACATAGCGCTGGATGCCGAGCGGCATGTCGCGCCCGGCGAAGCCGCCCGCGCGATAGCCGGCCTCGGACTTGGCCTTCAGCGGCAACGCGGCCTCGGCCTCGCGCAGGCCCTGGCTGATCAGCGGCGTCGCTCCGCAGCGCGCCGCGCGCGCCAGCAATTCCGGGCTGCCGCCGGCGAGATAGAGCGGCGGCATCGCACTCGGAATGCAGATCGGCGTCGCGGGGATCCGATAATGCGGGCCCGCATGGTCCACCACGCCGGTCGAAAGCCCCTGTTCCAGGATGTCCCAGCCCTCGGTCAGGATCTCCGTGCGTGCCGCGAGGTCCACACCGAAGCTGCGAAATTCATGCGGCTGGTGCCCCGTGCCGATGCCGAGGTTCAGGCGCCCCCCGGTCAACACCTGCAGCATCCCCACCTCCTGCACCACGCGCAGCGGATGGTGCAGCGGCAGCACCACCACGGCAGGGCCAAGGCGGATGCGCTTCGTCAATGCCGCGCAATGCGCCGTCATCATGAGCGGCGAGGCGCAGACGGAAGCGCTGGTGAAATGGTGCTCGGCGAACCAGGTGGAATCGAAGCCCAGCGCCTCGGCCATCTGCACGGCGGCGGTGGTGGTTTCCATCACCTGTCCGGGCGTCTCCTCCGCGTGATTGAGGGACATCAGGTTGAACAGGGCGAAATCCATGCGACGGCCTTTCCCGCGATGCGGAGCACGGCCAGTAAACAGGGCTTTCAGCGCATATGCCAAGCCTTCGCGTGCGAATTGACATCACGCCGAGCACCCGCCTAGCGTTTCTCCGTCCAAGGCATAGACCAGCGCGACAGCGCGACGAAAAAATCAATGCGGCGTGCCGCGAACGGAAGGGAAGAGACGAAGATGAGCGACAGCACCAAGGCGGGTCTCCGCCGCCGTGGCCTCCTGGGCGCGGCGGGCGCCACCGCCGCCATCACAGGCTTTCCGCGCCTTGGCTTCACCCAGCCGCGCCAGCCCATCAAGGTCGGCGTGCCCACCATCCTCTCGGGCCGCGTCGCCCAGCTCGGCATCTCCTCGCGCAACGCGATGCAGATGGAGGTTGAGGCGTTCAACGCATCAGGTGGCCTGGACGGGCGCCCGATCGAACTCGTCGTGCGCGACAGCCGCGGCACGCCCGCCGAAGCCGCCCGCCTCGCGCGCGAGATGATCACGAGCGAGGGCTGCGAATTCCTCCTCGATGGCGAGGCCTCGGGCGGCGGCTTCGCGGTGCATGAGGTGGTGCGCGAGACGGGCACGGTCACGCTGCACATCAATTCGGAGACCTCCTCGCTGACGGCGGATCCCCGCCAGCGCTTCTGGAACGCCTTCCGCGTCGCGCGGCAGGGCGTGCATGATTCGATCGCGGGCGGGCACTATGCCGCGCAGATCGCGCGGAGCCGCAATCTCCGCCGTTGGATGACCATCTCGCCCGACTACGCCTATGGCCGCGACACCACGGCCGAGTTCGTGGAATTCGCGCGCAGCTTCAACAGCGACATCCAGGTCACTGGCGAGACCTGGCCGCGCCTCTTCCAGCCCGACTACACCGAGAACATCACGCGCCTCAGCCAGGGCCGCCCGCAGGCCATCTACTCCTGCCTCTGGGCCGGTGACCTCGTCACCTTCGTGGAGCAGGCCTCCATCTTCGGGCTCTTCGCGCAGTCGCAGTTCTTCGCGGTGAACATGGCCGACTACACGACGCTGCAGCAGGTGCGGAACCTGCCGCGCGGCGTCCATTCGGGCAATCGCTACCTGCGCAACTTCCCCGAAGTGCCGGCGAACCTGGCCTTCGCCACCGAATACAACCGTCGCTTCAACACCTTCCCGACCAACTGGTCCTGGCAGGCGGCGACCGGCGTGCGCCTGTTGACCACCGCGCTGCGCCAGGTGGGTGGCACCGATCCGCGCGCCGTGGCGGCCAAGCTCAAGGGCATGACCATCGAAAGCCCCTTCGCCGCCGACCGCACGGTGACGATGCGCGCCGAGGATCAGACGCTGGTGGGCTACGCCATCGGCTGGGGCACCACCGTCAGCCAGGACCCCTTCGTCGAGAACATGCAGAAGGCCGATTGGGCGATGATCCTGCGCCTCGAAGCCGAGTGGAAGCGCGCCAAGGGCTGGGGCTGAGCCCCACCCTGCCGGCCTGAACCGGGGGCGGCCGCGCGGCCGCCCTGCCCCCTCTTTCCGCGCGGAAGCCCCCGATGGAACTCACCGAACTGGCCGAATGCGTCACCTCCCTCTCCTGCGTCGTGACGCAGTTGGCGGCGGGGCTGACCATCGGCATGCTGCTCTTTCTCGTCGCCTCCGGCCTCACGCTCATCTTCGGCGTGCTGGGGCTGGTGAATTTCGCGCATGGCTCGCTCTACATGATGGGGGCCTATTTCGCGCTCGCCGCCTATGGCGCGACGGGCAGCTTCGCCATCGCCGTCCTCGCCGGCACGCTGGGCGCGGCCCTGCTCGGCCTGCTCTTCGAGCGCTTCCTGCTCAGCCGGATCTACGGGCAGGACGTGCTGATGCAGCTCCTGGTCTGCTACGCCATCATCCTCATCCTGGATGACGTGGTGAAGATCGTCTGGGGCGCGGATTTCCGAAGCATGGGCGTGCCCGATGAGTTCCGGAAGCCGCCCTTCCTGATCGGCGGCGGCATCGTGCCCTATTTCTACGCGATCCTCTTCGGCATCACGGCGCTGATCGCCGCGGGCCTCGCCTATGGCATGGGCCGCACGCGCTTCGGCCGCACCGTCCGCGCGGTGGCGATCAACCCCGGTATGGTGGGCGCGCTCGGCATCAACACCACCATCATCTACGCCGCGGTCTTCGCCATCGGCGCGGGGCTGGCGGGGGCGGCCGGCGCGCTCTCGGCACCCATCCGTTCGGTGGTGGCGGGTGCGGGCGTCTCCATCCTGATCGAGAGCTTCATCGTCACCGTCATCGGCGGCATGGGCTCCATCGGCGGTGCGCTCGCCGCCTCGCTCATCCTGGGGCTGACGCGCTCCTTCGGCTCGATCGGCTTTCCGCTCTTCGTCGAGGGCGCGATGTTCGTGATCATGGCCCTCGTCCTCATCCTGCGGCCGAGCGGCCTGGGCGGGAGGCGCGGCTGATGGGCTTCGCGCGCGACGCGGCACTGGCGCTGGCCGTGCTGCTGGTCTTCATCGGGCTGGAATTCACCGGGCTGCGCTCGGCCGGCTTCGTGGATTTCATGATCCGCTTCGCCACCTTCGGCCTGCTGGCGCTCTCGCTCAACCTGCTGATCGGCACGGCGGGCCTCGTCTCCTTCGGCCATGCCGCCTATTTCGGCATGGGCGCCTACAGCTTCGGCCTGCTGATGCAGACCGGCCAATGGTCCATCCCGGCCGCGATCCTCGCCGCGCTCGTGGCCACGGCGCTGCTGGCCCTCGTGGTCGGCGCGCTCTGCGTGCGCCTCTCCGAGATCTACTTCGCTTTCCTCACCCTCGCCTTCCAGATGCTGCTGCATTCGGTGATCCTTTCCTGGATCAGCCTGACCGGCGGCGACCAGGGGCTGATGGGCGGCATCCCCAAACCCGTCTTCCTCGGCGTGGACCTGGCACAGCAGGAGCACCTGGCCGCCTTCGGCGTATTCTGCCTCGTCGTCTCGGCGGTCATCCTGCGCCAGGTGCTGCGCTCGCCCTTCGGTGCCGCGCTCCGGATGCTGCGTGACAATCCGGACCGCGCGGCCTTCGTCGGCCTCTCCGTCTTCCGCTATCGCCTGGCGGCCTTCGTCATCGCCGGCACCTTCGCGGGGCTCGCGGGCGTGCTGATGAGCCTCTACGTCTCCGGCGCCTTCCCCACCTTCGCCTTCTGGACCACCTCGGGCGAGGCGATCTTCATGATCATGCTGGGCGGCGTCTCGGTCTTCCTGGGTCCGCTGGTCGGCACCGCCATCTTCCTGGTGCTGAATGACTGGATCACGGCGCTGACCGAGCATCACGGCCTGTTTCTCGGCATCATCCTGCTCGTCATCGTGCTCGGGCTGCGCAAGGGCCTGCTGGACGTGATCGTCGAGCAATGGCGCGCCCACAAGGAGAAGCGGCCATGAGCTTCACGGGACGCATCGCCGTCATCACCGGCGGCGCCAGCGGCATCGGCGCAGCCTGTTCGCGCATGCTGGCCGAGCGTGGAGCCAAGGTGGTCGTGACCGACCGCGACCTCGCCCGCGCGCAAGCGCTGGCGGCCGAAATCGGCGGATCGGCGCTGACGCTGGATGTGGGAAGCCGCGCCGCCAATGACGAAGCCGCCGCCGAGATCGAGGCGCGGCTCGGCCCGGTGGACATCCTCGTGACCTCCGCCGGCGTTCTGCAGCGCCCGCTCCGGGCCGAGCTGCTCAGCGAGGCCGATGTGGAGGAGGTGGTCCGCATCGATCAGATCGGCACCTGGAATTCCTCCGTCGCCTTTGGCGCGCGGATGGCCCGGCGCGGCCAGGGCAGCATCGTGACCATCGCCTCCATCGCCGGCATGCGCTCCATGCCGCTGCACGCCTATTCGCCGGCCAAGGCCGCGGTGATCGAGATGACGCGCTGCCTCGCCGCCGAATGGGGCCGCTCGGGCGTGCGGGTGAACGCCGTCTCGCCCGGCTTCACGCTCACCCCCGCTCTCGCCAACGCCATCGCGGCCGGCGAGCGCGACCCGAGCCTGCTGGAAGGCGCCTCTGCCCAAGGCCGCATGGTCACACCCGAGGACATCGCGGAGGCCGTGCTCTTCCTCGCCTCCGACGCCGCGCGCAGCATCACCGGCATCAACCTGCCGGTGGATGCGGGCTGGCTGGTCGCGGGCTCCTGGCCGACCTATGGCGGGCTGCCGCCCGCGCGGGGGAACCTGCCATGACCGGCCATCTCGAACTGCGCGGTTTGCGCAAGGCTTTTGGCGGCGTCGTCGCGACCGATGATGTGAGCCTGACCTTCGAACCCGGCACGCTCTCCGCCATTATCGGCCCCAATGGCGCGGGCAAGACCACGCTCTTCCACCTCATCACCGGCAAGCTGCCGGTCACGGCCGGGCAGGTGCTGCTGGACGGCGTCTCGATCACCGGGCTCGACCGGCGCGAGATCGTCCGCCGTGGCATCGGCCGCGCCTTCCAGGTGGCGAACCTCTTCCCCACCTTCACCGTGGAGGACAGCCTGGCGGCCGGCCTCATGGCCCATGCCGGGCGCACCGCGCGCCTCTTCCAGACCTTCCCCCCGCCGGATGTGAAGCAGAAGGCCGAGGAGGTGATGGAGCTCTGCGGCCTGACGCCCCTCGCCCGCACCGAGGCGCGGCACCTCAGCCATGGCGATCAGAAGCTGCTGGACATCGCGCTGGCCCTCGCGCTCGAACCCCGCGTGCTGCTGCTGGACGAGCCCACCGCCGGCATGGGCCCGGACGAGCGCTGGCGGATGATCGAGCGCGTGCAGCGCCTCTGGGCCGCGCGCGGCCTCACGCTCATCTTCATCGAGCACGACATGGATATCGTCTTCAAGATCGCGCAGAACGTGCGCGTGCTGCGCTACGGCGCCGTGCTGGCCGAGGGAACACCGGAGGAGGTGCGCCGCAACCCGGCCGTGGTCGAGGCCTATCTCGGCGCGGAGCATGCGCTATGACCGAATTGGTGGTGGACGGGCTGGACGCCGCCTATGGCGCGAGCCAGGTGCTCTTCGGCGTGAAGCTGGAGGTGGAGCGCGGCGAGACGCTGGCGCTGATGGGCCGCAACGGGGCGGGCAAGAGCACGACCTTCAAGGCCATCGCCGGCCTGCTGCCGCCGCGCGCGGGCCGTGTGGTCATCCGCGGGCAGGATGTGGCAGGGCAGAAGCCCTATCGCATTGCCCGCGCCGGCATCGCCTATGTGCCCGAGGACAGGCAGGTCTTCCCCGAGCACACGGTGGAGGAGAACCTCGAGATCGCCGAGCGTGTCGGCCTCGGCGGCAGCGAATGGAACCGCGCCCGCGCCTTCGAGATGTTCCCCCTGCTGCAGCCGCTCTGGCGGCGCATGGCCGGCCGGCTTTCGGGCGGCGAGCAGCAGATGCTAACCATCGCGCGCAGCCTGATGGGCAACCCCGCCGTGCTGCTGCTGGACGAGCCCTCGGAAGGGCTGGCGCCGCTCATCGTGCAGGAGATCGGCGCGCTGATCCGCCGCCTGCGCGAGCTCGGCACCACCATCATCCTCGCCGAGCAGAACAGCCGCTTCTGCCTGGCGGTGGCCACGCGCGTCGCGGTCATCGACAAGGGCAGCATCGTCTGGCGCGGCAGTGTGGAGCAGTTCCGCGCCGACCCCGAGGTACAGGCGCGCTACCTCCAGGTCTGAATCCCTTGCCGGTGGATCGCGGACGATCCGCCCCTCAGGCGCCGGGCGCGCGCCTCCGCGCGCTTCGCTTCGCGGCATAGGCCGCGGGCGCCATTCGGCGCCTCGCCCGCCGGAAGGCGGGCGTCAGAGACTTCTACTGTGAGCCCGCGTCTGACCTGCGTGGCACGCACTTGACGCGCCGCGCCCATGGCAAAACCATGTGGCCAGAGGAGACACATGCCATGCCCGACACCATGATGCCCGCCGAAACACTGGACGCCGTCATCATCGGTGCCGGCTTCTCCGGCATGTACCAGCTGCATCTGCTGCGGGACAAACTAGGCCTCAACGTCCGCGTGCTGGAGATGGGCGAGGGCGTGGGGGGCACCTGGTACTGGAACCGCTACCCCGGCGCCCGCTGTGACAGCGAGAGCCATTCCTACTGCTACATGTTCTCGAAGGAACTCCAGCAGGAATGGGAATGGTCCGAGCGCTATCCGCAGCAGCCCGAGATCATCCGCTACATGAACTGGGTGGCGGACAAGCTGGACCTCAAGCGCAGCATCCGCTTCGGCACCAAGGTCACGGGCGCACGCTACGACGCCGCCGCCAATCTCTGGCGTGTGGGCACGGCGGGCGGCGAGAGCTTCACCGCGACCTACCTCATCACCGCGGTCGGCTGCCTCTCCACTGCCAATGTGCCGAAGATCCCGGGCCTCGAATCGTTCGAGGGCGACTGGTACCACACGGGCGAATGGCCGCATGAGGGCGTGGACTTCACCGGCAAGCGCGTGGGCCAGATCGGAACCGGCTCCACCGGCATCCAGGCCGTGCCGGTCATCGCCGCGCAGGCGAAGCACCTCACCGTCTTCCAGCGCACCGCCAATTACAGCGTGCCCGCCCATAACGCGCCGCTGACGCCCGAATTCCGCCAATGGGTGCGCGACAACTACGAATATCTGCGCGGGGTGATGACCAGCAACACCAACGGCCACCCCTTCACCATCGCCGAGCGTTCGGCGCTCTCGGTCAGCGAGGCCGAGCGCGAGGCGCTGTTCGAGAAGGCCTGGGAGAAGGGCGGCCTGCAGTTCCGCGCCACCTTCGGCGACATCCTGCAGAGCCTGGAAGCCAACGCGACGGCGGCGGAATTCATCAAGCGCAAGATCCGCGGCATCGTGAAGGACCCCGCGACGGCGGAGCTGCTGGCCGATATCGACCACCCCTACGCCGCCAAGCGCCCGCCGATCGACAGCCATTATTTCGAAGCCTTCAACCGCGACAATGTGACGCTGGTGGATGTCCGGAACGCCCCGATCGAGCGCATCACCTCGCGCGGCATCGTCACCGGCGGGCGCGAATACGAGGTGGACATCATCGTCTTCGCCACTGGCTTCGACGCGATGACCGGCCCGCTGCTGCGCCTCAATATCGCGGGCCGCGACGGCCTTCCCCTGCGCGAAGCCTGGGCCGCCGGCCCCCGCAGCCATCTGGGCCTGCAGGTGCCGGGCTTCCCCAACATGTTCACCATCACAGGGCCCGGCAGCCCCTCGGTGCTATGCAACATGCCGGTCGCCATCGAGCAGCACGCCGAATGGATCGCCGATTGCATCGCGCATCTGCGCGCGCACGGTATCGCGCGGATGGAAGCGAGCGAGACGGCGGCCGATGCCTGGGTGGCGGAAGTGAACCGCGCCGCCGATGCCACGCTGCTACCCCAGGCCTCCAGCTCCTGGTATCTGGGCGCCAATGTGCCGGGCAAGCCGCGCGTCTTCATGCCGTATGCGGGTGGGATGGCGCATTACGCGAAGATCTGCGCCGAGGTCGCGGCCCGCGGCTATGAGGGCTTCACGCTGACAGCGTGAGGCGGATGGGCTAAGGGGGGCGGCATGGATCTCGAAGCCCTCCGCCCCCATGCCCATCGCGTCCTGACCGACGCCGCCATCCCCGAGCTGCCAAACCATTACCGCGGCAAGGTGCGCGAGAATTACGACCTGCCCGATGGCAGCCGCATCCTGATCTCGACCGACCGGCTGAGCGCCTTCGACCGCATCCTCTGCGCCATCCCCTTCAAGGGCCAGGTGCTGACGCAGACCGCGCGCTTCTGGTTCGAAGAGACGGCGGATATCTGCCCGAACCACGTCATCGCCTATCCCGACCCAAACGTGGTCATCGGCAAGCGGCTGGACATCCTGCCCGTCGAGATCGTGGTGCGCGATTACCTGGCCGGCACCACCGGCACCTCCATCCTGACGCTCTACAAGGCCGGCCAGCGCCGCATGTATGGCGTGACTCTGCCCGACGGCATGCGCGACAACCAGCGCCTCCCGGCCCCCATCATCACACCCACCAGCAAGGAATTCGACGGCGGACACGACGCGCCGCTGACGCCGGCCGAGATCCTGGAGCGCAAGCTGCTCACGCCCGCGCAGTGGGAGCAGCTCTCCGCCTATGCGCTGGCCCTCTTTGC
Source organism: Sediminicoccus sp. BL-A-41-H5 (assembly GCF_050632405.1). Classification (NCBI taxonomy): domain Bacteria; kingdom Pseudomonadati; phylum Pseudomonadota; class Alphaproteobacteria; order Acetobacterales; family Roseomonadaceae; genus Sediminicoccus; species Sediminicoccus sp. BL-A-41-H5. Next base: position 1,556,922 of record NZ_CP192601.1, read on the forward strand.
CCGCGGCCAGAAGATGGCGGCCGAGCGCGGCCTGATCCTGGCCGACACCAAGTACGAATTCGGCACCGACGCCGAGGGCCGCATCATCCTGGCCGATGAGGTCCATACGCCGGACAGCAGCCGCTACTGGCGCGCGGCCAGCTTCCAGGCGCGCTTCGAGGCGGGCGAGAAGCCCGAAAGCTTCGACAAGGATTTCGTCCGCAGCTGGGTCGCCGCCCGCTGCGATCCCTACAAGGACGAGATCCCGGAAATCCCCGAGGATCTCATTCTCGGCACGGCGGCCGTCTATATCGAGGCTTATGAGACCATCACCGGCCAACGCTTCGCCCTGCCCGCGGGCGAGGGCAGCGTGCTCGACCGTGTGCGCGCGAACCTGAAGCCCTACTTCATCCGCTGAACGACCCGTCGATCCAGGCCGCGACGGCACAGAGCGCTGCGTCGCGGTCCGGAAGGCCCATCAGCTGCACGCCCACTGGCATGCCATCCACGACCAGGATGGGCAGGCTGAGCGAGGGCCCGCCCACCATGGACCAGGGCGAGAGGAAGCTGCGGCTCCCCGTCTTCATATGCGCCCCCGCCTGATCGCCTGCCGCGCCATCCTGCGGCGCGGGGCCCGACGACGAGAGCGTGATGAAGCCATCCACCCCCTGCCCGATGGCGGCGATGGCCGAGCGGATCGCATCGCGCTCGGCGAGTGCACGGCGGTAATCAGCAGGCGTCATCGTGAGGCCATGCGCGATGCGCGCGCGCACCGCTTCGCCCAGCGCGGCCTCGCCATGCGCCGCCGTCCAGGCGGCATAGGGCCAGCGCGCCTCATACATGATGATGTCGTTGGAGATGCGGTCCGCCGCCAGCAGCAGGCGTTCCAACTCGGCCATTGTGCCGTCATTGCCGGCCTCGACGAGGTCGACGCCGTGTTGCTCCATCCCCGCCAGCGCGCGTGAGAAAGCCTCTCGCGTCGCATCGTCCAGTTCCGCCCAGCCCTGCGTGCGCAGCCAGGCGAGGCGCCGTGGCCGAAGCGCCCGTGGTGGCTCCGGCGTGCCCGTGAGGCCCGGGTGTCCGCCATGCCCACCCGCCCGCGCCGAGATCTCCCAGGCGGTGCGCCAGGCATCGGCCAGCGAAGCGGCCATCGGCCCGACATGGTCCTGGCTCGGCGCGATGGCATGCATTCCCGCCACGTTCAGCGCGCCCCAGCTCGGCTTGAAGCCGTAGATCCCGTTGAACGACGAAGGCCGAATCAGCGAGCCGCCGGTCTGGTTGCCGATGGCCACCGGCACCATCCCGGCCCCCACCGAGGCGCCACTCCCACTGGAGGAAGCGCCGGCCGTGCGCGTCGCATCGAAGGGGTTCCGCGTCGGCGGCGCGCGGCCGATCGTCAGCTCCGGCACCTGAGTCTTGCCCAGGATCACCGCGCCCGCCGCACGCAGCGCCATCACGCAGGCGGCATCCAGCCCGTCCACATGGCCACGGAAAACCGCGCTGTTCATCTCGCCCGGCATGCCCCGCACGGCCAGCGTATCCTTGATGGCGACAGGGCAGCCATCCAGCGCCGAGAGCGGCCGCCTTGCGCGATACCTCTCGCTCGCGGCATCCGCCGCCCGGCGCGCTCCTTCGATGTCGAGATGCGCGAAGGCCCGAACCTGCGGCTCGCGCGCGGCGATCACCTCGAGGCCGCGTTCCAGCAGAGCCCGCGGCGTGTCCCTGTCCGCGACGAAGCCGGCGCGCGCCTGCTCAAAGTCCGGCAGGCGCAGCGCGGCATCATAGCCGCCCTGCGGCGCATCGGCGTTGCGGGTCACAATCCTCGGCATTCGCGGCACCTCCAGCCCGGGCATCCTTTCGCCGGACGCGCCGCGACACAAGCGCGCCGCGCGATTTCAGTTGGCCGCGCGCGGCGCACACCCCATCATGCACGGCACGAAACCGAGGACGTCCCATGCCGCTTGCCCGCCGCACGCTCCTGGCCGCCGCCGCCTTGCCGCTGCCCGCTCTGGCGCAACCGGCCTGGCCCAACCGGCCGATCCGGGCCATCGTCTCCTTCCCGCCGGGCGGCGCGATCGACACCACGACGCGGCTGCTGGCCCCCTTCCTCTCCGAGAGCCTGGGCCAGCCCATCGTCATTGAGAACCGCACCGGCGCCACCGGCACCATCGCGGGCGCCGCCGTGGCGAGTGCGGCGCCCGATGGCTACACCCTGCTGTTTGACGCCTCGACGCATGCTTCCGCACCGCATCTCGTGCGCAACCTGAACTTCTCCTATGCCACGGGCTTCGCGCCGGTGACGCAGCTCACCTCCGTGCCGCTCATCCTGGTGGCGCATCCCTCCGTGCCCGCCAACAGCATCGCGGAGTTCATGGCGCTCGGCCGCGCGCGCGCCGCGGCGGGGCAGCCGCTGACCTACGCCTCATCCGGCAATGGCTCGGCCGCGCATTACGCCGCCGTGCTCTTCCTGCAGCGCGCGGGATGGGAAGCGACGCATGTGCCCTTCCGGGGCGGCGGCCCGGCCGTACAGGCGCTGCTCTCGGGCACCGTGCAGTTCCACATGGGCACAGCGGCCTCCTCCACGGCATTGGTGCAGAGCGGGCAGCTCAAGGGCTATGCGGTGACGATGCGCGAGCGAATCCCGCAATTGCCCGATACGCCGACGCTGAACGAGAGCGGCATGCCCGGCTATGAATGGACCGAATGGGGCGGCGTCTTCGCCCCCGCCGGCACGCCGGACCCCATCCTCGATCGTCTCAATACCGTGATCCGCGAGGCGCTGGCCCAGCCCGCGGTGCGCGAGCGACTGGGCGCCATCGGCATGCTCCCCGTCGCCTCGCCCCGCGCCGCCTTCGCAGCTTACGTGCGCGAGCAGCAGGAGCTGGTGGGCCGGCTGACGCGCGAGGCCAACGTCACGCTGGATTAGGCGGGCGGCGGCACCAGCCCGGCATACCAGTCGCCGATCTCGCTGGAGGTCGCGAAGGCGACCTCCGGATGCGCGGCCAATTCCTGCATCGCGGCGGTGAAGCTCTCCATCCGGTGCGGCACGCCGATGACATGCGGGTGCAGCGCCACCGTCATCACCCGCGTCCGCGCGAAGCCATCGCGCGCGAAATAGGCCAGGCTGTCACGGATGCGGTCGGCCAGCGCGGCCGAGGCATGCTGCCCCACCACATAGATCGGCACGTCGTTCAGCTCGACCGTGTAGGGCAGCGACAGCATGGGCCCCGCCTCGGTCGTCATCCAGACCGGCACATCATCCACCAGCCAGTCATGCAGGAATTCGATGCCGTTCCGCCGCAGCACCTCGGGCGTATCGGCCTTCTCGCTCAGGCCGGCACCCAGCCAGGCGCGCACCTTCTGGCCCGAGAATCCGCGCATGATGGCAAGCGATTCCGCCACGACCTCCGCGTCGTTCTCGATGGTGGCGAGCGCCTTCTGGTAGAGGCCGTGCCCCACGAATTCCCAATCCGCCTTCAGCATCGCCTCCGCGAGGCGCGGGTAATGCGTGCAGATCTGCGCGTTGGACAGGTTGGAGGCGCGGATGCCGAGCGCCGCGCACAGCTGCAACAGCCGCGGCATGCCCACGCGCAGCCCGTATTCCACCCAGGTGAAGTTGGGCACATCCGGCACGGCGCGGATGCCGTGCGGCGGCGGCAGGATGGCGCGCGGCATGGGCTGGTCGAAGGGCCAGTGCTCCACATTGCACGCGACATTCACGATGATGCGGCGGCCCTTGTAGGCGGGCAGCGCGGGTGCATCGCCCTCCATCTGGAAGGGAATGCGCGGATTGGCGTCAGGCATGGCGGGCTCCCGGATTCGTCGGCGCCACTTTGACGTGGCGGCGGGGCGGGTCAATCGGCGCGGAGACTGGCGCGGCGGATCGCCTCTCGCCCCCCCGCCGTCGCGCTTGCCGGCGCGCGCATGAGGGATGCGCCACCCTGTCCGTCACGCCGCCCCCTTCCGGCGCGGGCGCGCCCGGCCCATGCTGACCACCGCATGGGGATCACGCGGCCCCCGATGACAGGACGAGGCGGATGCGCTGGGGGCGCGAGACCAATCTTCTGCTGCTGGCATTGGGCGCCATGTTCGTGCAGCAGAGCTTCGCCTCGCTTGGCCGCAGCCTGCCCAGCGTCATCGCGCCCGCCATCATCACCGATCTCGGCCTCGATCCCGCCTGGGTCGGTGTCTATGTCAGCCTGATCGCCGTCTCGGCGCTGGCCTTCCAGCTCGGCTGCGGCAGCTTCATCATCAAGCATGGCGCGCTGCGCATGAGCCAGGTGGCGCTGGTGCTGCTGGCGCTGGGCCTGTTCGCCGCCTCCTCCGGCTGGATCGTGCTGCTGGCGCTCTCGGCCATCATCGGTGGCGGCGGCTCGGCCATTTCCACGCCGGCCAGTTCGCATCTGCTCGGCCGCTACTCGCCGCCCAAATACGCGCCGCTGGTCTTCTCGGTGAAGCAGACGGCGGTGCCGGCCGGCCTGCTCCTCGCCGGGATCGCGGGGCCCGCCATCACGCATTGGGGCGGCTGGCAACTGGCGCTCGATGTCGCCGCCTTCACCTGCCTGCTCTTCGCGCTTCTGCTGCAACCGACGCGACGCGAATTCGACGCCGACCGCGTGCCCAGCCGGCAATTCCACCTCTCCGACTTCAAGACGACCATCACTTCGGTCCTCGCCACCGCCGAACTGCGCAACCTCTCCTTTGCCTGCTTCGCCTTCAACGGGCTGCAGACCGTCTTCACCTCCTACTTCATCATCTATCTCGTGGATCTTGGCCTCACCCTGAGCGGGGCCGGCTTCATCTTCGCGGTGGCGATGTTCGTGGCCGTACCCTGCCGCATCGTGTGGGGGTGGCTCGGCAGCACGGCGGTCACCCCGCGCGCGATGATGGGCGGCCTCGCGCTCGGCATGGCGGCGAGCACGCTGGTGATGGGCTTCTACGGCCCCGCCTGGCCCGTCTTCCTGATCGGCCTCACCGCCTGCGTGCTCAGCGCCACCGCCATGTCCTGGCACGGCGTGCTGCTGGCCGAGGCGGCGCGGCTCGCCCCCCCCGGCATGCGCGGGGGTGCGACGGGCGGCGTGCTCTCCTTCGGGCAGATGGGCGGGCTGCTGCTGCCGCTGATCTATGCCGCCCTGCTCTGGCTCACCGGGAGCCATGGCCTCGGCTTCGCCGTCTGCGGCCTGCCCGCGCTGGTGGTCGGCATCGTGCTGATGCGCAAGCCCGCACCCGACGACGCCGCGCTGCGTTGAGGCCGCGAGACAAGACCGCCCTTCCATGCGCATATGGACGCCGGATCGGCCATGGAAGAGGCGTGTGCGCGGGCGAACCACTCAGCAGCTTGGAGGCGTCCTGGCCCTCGCCCTCGTGCTTGCCCCGCCTTCGATGCCCCAGCCGCTCCCGGTTCCGGCGCCCACCGCGGCGCCCGAGGAACCAAGCGTGACGCCCTACCGCGCCCGCATCGTCCCCACGGGCGATGACACGCTGGACGGCCAGCTGCGCGCCGTCTCCAACCTGATCGCCCTGCAGGAGGTGGCCCCCACCGATGCCGAGGGCCTGGCGGCGCGCATCGCGGCCGAGCCCGAACGCCTGCGCCCGGTGACCGATTCCGAGGGCTATTGGGCCGCCCGCTTCGCCATCACCCAGGAGGGCGAGGAGGTGGCGATCCGCGTCACGCCCGGCCCCCTCTACACGCTGCGCCGGATCACCGTGGAGGGTGAACCCGCGCCCGACCTCGCCGCCGGCCAGCCCGCCCGCGCCGAGGATGTGCTCGCGGCCGAGGCGGCGCTGCTGGCGCGCCTGCGCCGCGACGGCCACCCGCTCGCCCGGATCGAACGGCAGGCCACGGTGGACCACCCGGCCCAGGCCATGGACCTCGCCTTCCAGGTCCAGCCCGGGCCCCGCGCCGATTTCGCCGACCCGGTGGTGACCGGCACCGAGCGCGTGAACCCCGAGGTGGTGCGCCGCGTGGCGGCCCTCCGCCTCGCCGAGCGCAGCTACAGCCCCGAGCGCATCGCCCGCGCGCGGGCCGATGTCGCCGCCCTCGGCCCCTTCGCCTCGGTGCGGATCGACACGGGGACCGCGCTCGATGCGAATGGCCGCCTGCCGGTGACGGTGACGGTGCGCGAGCGGCCCTTCCGCGTGATCAGCGCCAATGCCGCCTATGAAACCAATTACGGCGCCTCGGTCCGTTTCTCCTGGCAGCATCGCAACCTGCTCGGCAATGCCGAGAATCTGCGCCTGGACCTCGAGGCGAGCCGCATCGGCACCGATCCGAACCTTCTGAACGCCCGCGCGGCCCTCACCTGGCGCCAGCCCCTGCCCTTCGGCTGGGACGGCATGCTGGTGGGCGGCCCCGCCCTCGTACGGGACCGGCTGGAGAGCTACGACCGCAACGCCTTCGTCTTCAACCTTGGCTATGAACGCCGCCTGGGCGACCGCTGGACGCTGACCACCGGGCCCATCGCCGAAATCGGCGAGAGCGCCGCGCCGGGAGACCCCCTCAAGCCGTACCAGCTCGCCGGCTGGGCCTTCCAGGCGCGGTTCGACAATGCGGACAGCCTGCTGGACCCGCGCTCAGGCCTGCGCGCCCAGGCGAACCTCACCCCGTCCTACGCCTTCCAGGCCAGCACCGCCTACCTGCCGCTGCGCGTGCAGGGCTCCACCTATTTCGACATCACGGGCGATGGCCGCAGCATCCTCGCGCTGCGGGGCGTGGTCGGCAGCCTGGTGAACACCACCGCGCCCAACGTGCCGCCCAGCCAGCGCTTCTATTCGGGCGGCGGCGGCTCGGTGCGCGGCTATGACTACCAGTCCATCGGGCCGCGCACGGCGCAGGGCCAGCCCGCGGGTGGATCGAGCCTGGTCGAGGGCTCGATCGAATGGCGGCAGCGCTTTGGCGAGAGCTATGGCGCCGTCGCCTTCGTGGATGTGGGTTCGGTCGGCACGCAATCCTTCGCGCCGATGGACGACATCCGCGTCGGCGTGGGCCTGGGCTTCCGCTACTACACCGGCATCGGGCCGATCCGCGCCGACCTCGCCATCCCGCTCATCCAGCAGCAGGGCAGCGGCTCCTTCGGCTTCTATGTCGGCATCGGGCAGGCCTTCTGATGCGCTGGGTGCTGCGCCTTGTCCTGACCCTCGTCCTGCTGCCGGTGCTGGCGCTGGGCGCGCTGCTGACCCCCTGGGGGCTTTCAGCCGTGGCCGGCTTCGTGCCCGGCCTCCGCACCGAGGGGATCAGCGGCCCATTGCCCGCGCGCCTCGCCGTCGAGCGCCTGAGCATGTCCGACGCGGACGGCACCTGGCTGGAGGTGGAGGGCGCCGAGCTGCGCCTCGCCTGGCGTGACCTTCTCTCCTGGCGCCTCCGGCTGGAGGCGGTGGCGGCCCGGCGCATCGCGCTGCATCGCCTGCCGCCCTCCGAATCCGCGGAACCGGCGCCGCTGGCCGTCCCCCGGATGCCGCATCTGCCGCTGCCCATCCGCATCGAGCGGCTGGATCTGGCGCGTCTCGAACTGGGCGCGCCCGTGCTGGGCCAGGCCGCCGCCCTCTCGCTGCGCGGCGATCTGGCGCTGGAGGCGGCCCGTCTCTCCGCCGATCTCTCGCTGGAGCGGCTGGATGCGCCCGGCCGGGTGACGCTGGACCTGGGGCTGGATGGCGAGCGCCTCAGCGCCCGGATCGCGGCCAGCGAGCCGCCGGGCGGGCTGGTGCCAAGCCTCGCCGGCCTGCCCGCCGCGCCCTTCCGGCTCGACCTGACGCTGGATGGCCCGGCCAGCGGAGCCGCCTGGAGCCTCGATGCCACGCTGGGAGAGGCGGAGGCGCGCTTCACCGGCCAGGCCAGCCTCTCGCCCGCGGGCGAGATCGCGCTGAGCCTCGCCGGCACCGCGACGCCGGCCGGCCTGCTGCCCACCGAATTCGCGCCGCTCGCCGCCACGCTGCGGCTCGACGCCGCCCTCACCCGCGCGCCCGATGGGGCGCTGGCCCTGCCGCGCCTGAGTGTGACCGCGCCCGCCGGCGAGGTCAGCGCCGAAGCCGGGCTCGGCGCGGATGAGCGCCTCGCGGCCAGCTTCCGGCTGACGGCCGCGCCCCCCGCCGCCTTCGCCGCCTGGCTGCCGGAGGGCCTGGGCTGGCGGGCGCTCACCGCCGAGGGCCGCGTCACCGGCAGCCTCGCCGCGCCCGCGCTCGATGTGACGCTGCACGCCGAGGGCCCGCAGGGGCTGGGCCGGGCCGAGGCCTGGCTGGGCGACGCCCTCCGCCTCCAGGCCGCCATCACCCCGGCGCGGGTGGACGCCCACCTCACCGGCGAAAGGCTGGAGGCGCGGGTGGCGGGCCCGATCCGGGCGCCGCTCGACGTCACCTTCGCCCTCACCGCCCGGGACCCGCCGGGCCTGGGCGGCGCCATCCAGGCCGAGGGGCGCGTGACCGGCACGTCCGAGGCGCCGCACATCCAGGCGCGACTCAACGCCGACCGGCTGGAGGCCGAGGGCCGGGCGCTGGAGGCGGTCCGCCTCGCCGTCGAAGCCTCCCTCACCGCGGCGCGCGTGACCGCGGAGGCCCGCTTCCAGGACCGCCCGCTCAGCCTGGAGCTCGAAGCCCGGCGCGCGGGCGAGGCGCTGCGCCTGGAGCGGCTGGAGGCGCGCTTCGCCGAAGCCAGGCTGACGGGCCGCGCCGAGGGCAACCTCCCGGCAGGCCCCTTCACCGGCGAGATCCGGCTGGACGCGCCCGACCTCGCGGCGCTGGAGCTGGGCGTGACGGGCCGCCTCGCCGCCGAGCTCAGCGCCACCGCGGAGCCCGGCGCGGATGGCTGGGCCGCGCAGGGCATCCGCTTCCGGCTGGAGGGCGCGGGCCTCGGCACCCACGCCTTCCGCGCGAACATCCAGGCCGAGGCCGAGGGTAGCCTCGACGCGCTGGGCTTCCGCCTCGGCGTCACCGCGCCGCAGGGTGGGCTGAATCTCGCGGGGGAGCTGGCGCTCGCGGGCGAGACGGCGCGGATCGCGCTGAACCGGCTGGAGGCGCGGACGGGCCAGGATGCGCTGACGCTGGCCGCCCCCACGCGCCTCACCGTGACCCAGGCGGGCGATGTGACCCTCGAAGCGGCCCGCCTGGCCAGCCGGCGCGGCGGCGCGCTCAGCCTGCAAGGCCGGCTCGAGGGCGGGCAGATCCAGGGCCGGGCGGAGCTGTCGGCGCTGCCGCTCGCCCCCTACAGCAACGGCCTCGTCACCGGCACGGCCAGTGCCCAGGCAAGCGCCTCCGGCAGTCTGGCCGCGCCGCAGGTGGAAGCCACGCTGCGCGCCGAGGCCTTGCGCTCGCCGCAGGCGCCACAGCTTCCGCCCGGACAGCTCACCGCCACCGCACGCCTCCAGGGCGAGGCGCTCAGGGCCGAGGCGCGGGTGACCGCCGGCCCGGCCGTCCAGCTCGACCTCACGGCGCAGCAGCCGCGCGGGATCGGCCCCGCCCAGCCCTTCGAGGCCGCGCTGCGCGGCCGGCTCGACCTCGGCGCCCTCGCGCGGCCTTTCCTGGCCGGCGGGCCGGATCGCGTGGCGGGCCGCCTCGCGCTCGACCTGCGCGCCAGCGGCACGCCCGAAGCGCCGGTGCTGGCCGGCGGCGCCACGCTGAGCGAGGGCAGCTACGCCAACCCCCTTTACGGCACCCGCGTGGAGACCATCGCGGCGCGCCTGACCGCCCAGGGCCAGCGCATCCAGGTGGAAAGCCTGAGCGGCCGCACCGGCGGCGGCGGCACCCTCTCGGCCCAGGGCTGGATCGAGCCGCTGGGCGAGGGCCTGCCCGCCGAATTCCGCCTCCGTGCCGAGGCCGCACGGCCCATCGGCGGATCGCTCGGCGATGCGGTGGTGGATGCCGACCTGCAACTGAACGGCCCGCTGCTCTCGGGCGGCAGCCTCGCCGGGCGGGTCACGCTGCGCCGGGCCGAGCTCCGCATCCCCGAAAGCCTTCCCGCCAGCGTGCCCAGCCTGGCCCCCGTCCGGCAGATCGGCCCCATGCCGCCGGGCCGCCCGGCCCCGGCACCGCCCCCGCCGCCGGTGACCAAGCCCAACCTGCCCATGGCGCTGGACGTCACCATCGCCGCCCCGCGCGCCCTCTTCATCCGCGGGCGGGGGCTGGACGCGGAGCTGGGCGGCGAGCTCACGCTGCACGGCACGGTGGCCGCCCCCATCCCCTCCGGTGGCTTCCGCCTGCGACGCGGCAGCTTTGATCTCGCGGGGCGGCGGCTCGACTTCACCCGCGGCGTGATCGGCTTCGATTCCGCGAGTTTTTCGCCGAGCCTGGATTTCCTGGCCACCGCGCGCAGCCGCACCCACACCATCAACCTCACCATCACCGGCAGCCCGGCGACGCCGCAGATCCAGGTGACGGCCGAGCCCGAACTCCCGCAGGACGAAGCGTTGGCCCGCCTGCTCTTCGACCGCGAGACGGGGCGCCTCTCGCCCTTCGAGATCGTCACCATCACCCAGGCCGCGGCCCAGCTCGCCGGCCTGCCCACACCGGGGCTGAACGCGGTGGACCGGCTGCGGCGCGGCCTGGGGCTGGATCGGCTCGGCGTCGGTTCCGACAGCGCCGGGCGGGCGGCGCTGGAGGCGGGCGGCTATGTGGCGCCCGGCGTCTATCTCGGCATCCGCCAGGGCACGGCGGGCGGCACGCCGGGGGTCGGCGTGCAGGTGGAACTGACGCCGCGCCTGCGCCTCGAGGGTGAGACGAGCACCGGCCCGGCTGGCGACCGCCTCGGCCTCACCTGGGAGCGGGAATACTGAGGCTGATGGACCCGGCGCATCCGCTGGGTCATGCTGCCCCCGTCACAGAAGCGCGCCACACAGAAGGACGCGCCCTCGGAGGAACGCCCCATGCAGCGCCGCAGCCTTGGCCTGATGCTCACCTTGCCCTTCGCCGCGCGCGCGCAGCCGGCCTGGTCGCCGGACCGGCCGATCCGCCTCCTCGTCGGCTTCGCGCCGGGCGGCAGCACGGACACCACGGCGCGCGTGGTGGCGCAGGCCATCACGGCCGGCCTCGGCCAATCCGTGCTGGTGGAGAATCGCACGGGGGCGGCGGGCAACCTCGCCAATGAGCACGTGGCCCGCAGCGCGGCCGATGGCTACACGCTCGTCATGGGCTCGATGGGCACGCATGCCACGAACCAGGCGCTCTATCGCAACCTCTCCTTCCATGTGGTGCGGGACTTCGCGCCCGTCTCGCTGGTGGCGCTCAGCGCCTGCCTGCTGGTGGTGCGCGCGAACCTGCCGGTGCAGAGCACGGCCGAGCTGATCGCCCGTGCGAAGGCCGCGCCGGGCAGCCTGAATTGCGGCATCGCCGGCGCGGGCTCCTCGCAGCATTTCGCTGCCGCGCTGTTCGAGCACCAGGCGGGCATCCGCTTCACCCAGGTGGCCTATCGCGGCGGCGCGCCCGCCATGGCGGACCTCGTCTCCGGCCGGCTCGATGTGATGTTCACGCCCGTCGTGGAAGCCATCGAGCAGGTGCGCGCCGGCCAGGTGCGGGCGCTGGGCATCACGCGCCAGGCGCGCTCGCCGCAGCTGCCCGAGATCCCGGCGGTCGCCGAGGCGCTGCCAGGCTATGCCTTCAACTCCTGGCTCGGCGTCTTCGCCCCCGCCGGCACGCCCGCGCCGGTGGTGCTGCGCCTCTCGCGCGAGATCGCGGCGGGCCTCGCCACACCCACCGTGAAGGCGCGCATGGAGCAGCTGGGCTATGAGGTGGTGGGCAGCACGCCCGAGGAATTCGCGGCCTTCCAGGCGGCGGAACTGCCGCGCGTGACGGAGCTGGTGCGGATCTCGGGCGCCACCGTGGAGTAGCCTCAGGCCTCGTCAGGCGGCACCACGCCGGGGCGCGGGTCAATCGGCAGTTTCCGGTCCAGCCCCGTCGCCTGTTCGAACAGCGCCGCCGCCTGCAACGCCACCTCGTCCCGGCGCGAGGGCGCGGCGATCTGCAGGCCGACCGGCCTTCCATACTGGTCGAAGCCGCAGGGCACGGCGACGGCCGGCGAACCTGCCAGCGTCATCGCCGCATTGAACATCGAGCCCGCCATGTAGTTCTCCAGCTTGCGGCCGGCGATGCTGGTCGGGTTGCGCAGCATCACGTCGAAGGCGGGCGTGCCGGCGCTGGGCGTGACGAAGATGTCGTAGCGGCGGAACAGCTCCACCATGCGGCGATAGAAGGCCGCGCGCTCGCGATCCGCCCAGGCGATGCGGCTCGGCGTCGCGTTCAGGCCGAGCTCCGTGTTCCAGATGATGTCGGGCTTCAGCAGGTCCCGATGCGTCTGCATCTGCAACTCGCGATCCACCACGAAATTCTGGCTGCGCAGCGCGAGGAAGGCGTCGGTCAGTTCGGCGAGGTCGGGCGCATATTCCTCGACGATGCAGCCCATGGCCTCGAAATGCTTCAGCGCCGCCGTGCAGATGGCGCGCGTTTCGCGGTCCACCGGCAGCACGCCGTTGTAGTCCATGGTGAAGGCGACGCGCCGGGGCGGCCGCGCCTCGGCCACCGCCTGGCTGTAACTCACGGCCGGGGCGTCATAGGTCAGCGGGTCCTCCGGGCACCAGCCGGCCATGGTGTCGAGGAAGAGCGCGAGATCGGGGATGTTGCGCGCCATCGGCCCCTGCACAGAAAGCGGCGCGAAGAGGTTGTTCACCGTGCCCCGCGTCACGCGCCCGGGCGAAGGCCGCAGCCCCACCACGCTGCAATAGGTGCCAGGCCGCCGCAGGCTGCCGCCGTGATCCGTTCCCTGAGCGAGCCAGACCTCGCCGGTCGCGAGCGAGACGGCGCCGCCGCCCGTGCTGCCGCCACAGGTGAGGGAGGTGTTCCACGGATTGCGCGTGCGGCCGAACACCTCGTTGAAGGTGGAGCCGCCCGCGCCGAATTCCGGCGTGTTCGACTTGCCGATGACGATGCCGCCCCGCGCCTCGATCCGTTGCACCACCGGGTGGGAGCGTGCGGGCACGTGGTCCTTGAAGATGGGCGAGCCATAGGTGGTGCGCACCCCCGCGACATCGGTCAGGTCCTTGATCGAGACGGGCAGCCCGCCGAGCCAGCCGGGCGCGCCCTCCATCTCTCGCCCCTCGCCCCGCATCAGCCGCTTCGCATGATCCCGGGCGCGGTCCAGGCAAAGGGTCGGCAGGGCGTTCACCGCGGGCTCCACCGCGGCGATGCGCGCCGCCGCCGCCTCGACCAGTTCGATGGGCGAGACCTCGCGCCGGTTGAGCCTCGCCACCGCTTCGCGCGCGCTGAGCTGATGCAGTTCCATGGGCCACGCCCTCCTCGTTCTTGAGGCGCAGCATGGCCCATCGCCCGGAGGCCCGGAAGGTGACGCTTGCCCCGGCGCATCGCGCGCGCGCAGTATTTCCATGCGCCCGGCCAGGGCGCGCTGCGAAAGGATGGAACGCATGGATCTCGTTGCGCGCGCCAAGGGCCTGATGACGAACCCGTTGGCCGAATGGCAGGTCATCGCCGCCGAACCCGCCGAGACGGGCGATCTTTTCAAGTCCTACGTCGTGCCGCTCTCCGCCCTGCAGGCGGTGGGCGGGCTGGTGGGCTCGGCCCTGATGGGGTTTGGCGTCCTCGGGCTCGGCGGACTGATCGGCAGCACGCTGGTGGGCTGGGGGCTCTCGCTCGTCGGCGTCTTCGTGCTGGCGAAGATCGTGGCCATGCTGACGCCCCGCTTCGGCGGGCCGGCGGACCCCGTGGCCGCCATGAAGCTCGCCGCCTTCGCGCCCACGGCCTCCTGGGTGGGCGGCGCCTTCATGATCATCCCCTGGATCGGCTGGATTCCCGCGCTGGCCGGCGGGCTCTACAGCCTGTTCCTCTTCTATGTCGGCACGCCCATCGTCATGCGCATCCCGAAGGAGCGCGTGATGGGCTTCGCGCTCTCCGTCGTCCTGGTGGCGGTGCTGGTGAACATCGCCATCGGCATCATCGTGGGCGTGCTGTTTTAGGCTCCAAACCCAATCAGGTCTGGCTTCGACACGTTGCGATGTGATTCGCTGCCTTCGTTCAGGGGGGCGACGCGGATGGCGCATGGGTTTTGGCTGACGGATCGGCAGTGGGAAGCGATCGCGCCGCTCCTGCCGCAGAACCAGCCCGGGGCACGTCGGGTGGACGACCGGCGTGTGCTCAGCGGGATCGTGCACATGCTCAAGCATGGCGGCCGCTGGCAGGATTGCCCTCGGATCTATGGCCCGCCCACCACGATCTACAATCGCTATCACCGCTGGTCGCAGCGCGGCATCTGGACGCAGATGTTGACCGCGCTGGTACAGGCGACGCCAGGTGGTCTGCAGTTGATCGACAGCACGACAGCCAAGGCACAGCGCGCGGCGGCGGGCGGAAAAGGGGGGCCGAGTTCCAGGCCATTGGCCGCTCCCGCGGCGGTCGCGGGACCAAGATCCACCTCGTAACCGATGGCACGGGCCGCGTTCTCACCTTCGTCGTGACGCCCGGCCAGATGGGCGACATGCGCCCCGCTCACGACCTACTCGCCCGCCTGCCCCCGTCAGCCAAGCTCCTGGCCGACGCGGCCTATGACAGCAACGGCCTGCGTGCGTTTCTCGCCGAGCGGGGCACCCTGCCGGTCATCCCGAACAACCCCACCCGCAGGCGGTTCCATCCCTTCGACAAGACTGCCTACCGAGCGCGAAACGCCATCGAGCGAACCTTTAGCCGGCTGAAGGACTGGCGCCGCATCCACACCAGATACAACAAGCTCGCCAACAACTTCGCCTCGGCCGTCGCCATCGCAGCCGCAATCATCTGCTGGTGCTGAATGAGTCTCGAGCCTAGAGCATGATGCGTTGAGGCGGAATCGCCGAAACGCTGAATCATCCTCTCAGCAAGAGGCTAGACCGCGCGAAGTGAACGCATGTGAACGCAGCACGGTCTAGTTGTTTAGTCCCGGCATTTGGTGGTGCGGATTTTTGTTGAATCGTTCGGGCGTTTCTGCCCACGTCCTGCAGATGAACTCGTAGGGTGTGAGGCCGCGGAGGCGCTTAAGGCGGCGGGCGAAGTTGTAGGCGGCGACGAAGTCGTCGAGGTGTCGTCGCAACTGCTCGTGGTTGTCGTAGTGGAAGCGCTTGACTGTGGCGTCCTTGATGGTGCGGTTCATCCGCTCGACCTGACCATTCGTCCAAGGATGATTGATCTTGGTGAAGCGGTGCTCGATGCCGTTTTCCTGGCACCGCATGGCGAACATGTGGGTCATGTAGCGCGCCGTCGGGCCGTCGGCGTAGCGCGGGGCAAAGCGGAATTGGATTCCGTTGTCGGTGAGTACCGTATGGATGCGGTAGGGCACGGCGGCGATGAGGGCCTCTAGGAAGGCGGATGCCGTGACGCGCGTGGCGCTCTCGACTAGAGCGTCATCCGGTCTGACTGAATCGTGGGGATTCCCGGAACGGCTGTTTTCTGATTCACGCTGTCTTCCGGAGCGTGGAGGCCGGGCTGGATGTCGAAGGCGCTCTCACTGGATCTACGGCAGCGCACGCTGGCTGCGGTGTTGGAAGAAGGCCTCACGCACCGCCAGGCGGCCGAGCGGTTCAAGGTCAGCGCAGCCAGCGTCAGCCGCTGGCGTACCCTTGCCGCCGAGGGTGCGGTGCCGATGCACGGTCCGCTTGGTGGTGATCGGCGCAGCCATGTTGTGGAGGCCGAGGCTGAGACGATCCTCGAAGTGTTTCACGCGCAGCGCGACATGACGCTGCTGGAACTGCGCGTAGCCCTTGCCGAACGGGGCCTGCGCTTCGGCTACGGCACGCTTTGGCGCTTCTTCGACCGTCGCGGCTACACGCGCAAAAAAAGACCGCGCACGCAGCCGAGCAGCAACGCCCCGACGTCCTGAGCCGGCGCGAAGCCTGGTTCGAGGCGCAGCTCGACCTCGATCCTGAGCGCCTGATCTTCGTCGACGAGAGCTGGGCCAGCACCAACATGGCCCGACGCCATGGCCGCTGCCCGCGTGGCGAGCGCCTGCGCATGGCAATCCCCCACGGCCATTGGAAAACCACCACGCTGATCGCCGGGATGCGCAGCAGCGGCGTGGTCGCGCCCTTCGTGATCGACAGCCCAGTCAACCGGCTCATCTTCGAAGCCTGGGTGGAGCAAGCGCTCGTGCCGGAACTGCGGGCCGGCGACATCGTGGTGATGGACAACCTCAGCAGCCACAAAGGCCCGGCCGTGCGGGCCCTCATCGAGGCCAAGGGTGCGCATCTGCTCTACCTGCCGCCCTACAGCCCGGACTTCAATCCAATCGAGAACCTGTTCGCCAAGCTGAAGGCGCTGCTGCGCCGCGAGGCTGCGCGGACCATCGACACCCTGTGGAACGCCATCGGGCGCATTCTCGACCGCGTCACCCCGCGCGAGTGTCAGCGCATGTTCGCCGCAGCAGGGTATGATCCAGATGGATGGGATTAAGCTCTAGTTGGACGAAGGCGAACTTGCTGGTGCGGTCGATGGCCACAAACAGATAGAGCTTGCCTTCTTCGGTCTGCACCTCGGCGATGTCGATGTGGAAGAAGCCGATGGCGTAAGTCTTGAACTTGGCCTTGGACTTCTTGTCGCCCTCGACCTCGGGCAGGCGCGAGATGCCGTGACGCTGCAGGCAGCGGTGCAGGGCGGAGCGGGTGAGCTGCGGGATAGTGGCCTGCAGGGCGTAGAGGCAGTCGTCCAGCGGCAGCAGGGTGTGACGGCGGAAGGCGACGACGATGGCCTCCTGCTCGGGTGACAGCGTGGAGGAGCGGGCGTCTCGCGGCCCGGTGGGCAGATCGGTGACCGAGGTGCGCTTGCGCCACTTGGCGATGGTCTTGGGGTTCACGCCGTAACGCCTGGCGAGTTCTCTCAGGCTCGCTTGACTATGCTGGATCGCGCGACGGACCGCCTCTGTCGTTGTGGCGCACCCATGGAGAATTTGACCCATAGCGCATCCTTCCATTCCTTGGAGAAGACTGCACCATCAAAACCCGGGATCAAACACCTAGAACCGCCAGATCAGCGGGATCAGGAAGACCGCGACGACGAAGAACCAGATCATGAGCGGCAGGCCGAGCTTCCAGTAGTCGCCGAAGGCATAGCCGCCCGGGCCCATCACCATCAGGTTGGTGGGCGTGGCGATCGGCGTCAGGAAGGAGGCTGCGGCCGCGACCGCGATGCTCATGAGCACCGGCAGCGGCGAGACCCCCATCCCCATCGCCGCCGCGACGCCGATCGGGATGACGATCAGCGCCGTCGCCGTGTTGGAAATGAGCTGGCCCAGGATGGCCGTCAGGACAAAGAGCCCCGCCAGCAAGGCATAAGGCCCGGCATCGCCCACCAGCGCCACCAGGCCCTCCGCCAGCAGCGCGGCTGCCCCGCTCTGCTCCATCGCGGCCGAGAGCGGCATCAGGGCGCCGACCAGGATCACCGTCGTCCAGTCCACCGCGCGGTAGGATTGATCCACCGTCAGCACGCCCGCAAGGATCAGGGCGAAGCCGGCCAGCACCCCGGCCACGGCCGCGGGGACCAGTCCGGTCGCCAACAGGAAGACCATGGCGCCCAGGATGATCAGCGCCTGCTTCGCCCCCTGCCCAAGCGGCACGGCCTGGCGGCGCACCACATCGGGCGAGTTCACCACCAGCACCTCCGGGTCGTTCAGCCGGATATCCAACGCCTTCCAGGTGCCCTGCAGCAGCATGGTGTCACCCGCCTCGAGCACCGTGGCGCCAGGCCCGACATCGGCGCCGCCACGCTGGACCGCGATGATGATGAGGTCCCCGCTATCGGTCGTCATCCCCGGGAATACCTCGCGCCCGATCATGGCCGAGCGCGGCGGGATCATCACTTCGGCGAGGCCGGAGCGGCGGTTGAACAGCGCCTCCTCCGCCTCGGCATCGCCCGCCTCGGGGCGGAAGGCCAGATGCTGGTCGGCGGCCAGGCGCGCGGCCCCCTCGGCATCGCCGCGGACCAGGATGTGGTCGCCCATGGCGATGTACCCCCGCTTGAGCGGCGCCGCGGTGTCCCCCTCCTGCACGGCGATGACCTGAAGCCCCGGATAGGCGCTGAAATCGAGCGGCGTGGCCGCGCCCACATAGGGCGAGCTCTCGCGGACGCGCAGGCGGAACACGCCGTCCGCCAGCCCGTACTGCTCCACCAGCGTGCGCGCATGGGCGGAGAAATCGGCCGGCATGGAGGGGCCGCCGCGCGTGGGCAGCAGGAACTGGCCGAAGAGGATGATGATGGCGAGCGTGCCGAGCAGGAGCGGCACGCCCACCAGCGTGAACTCGAAGAAGCCGAAGCGGCCGAAGCCGGCCTCGAAGGCCGCGTTGGAGGCCAGCACGTTCACCGGCGTGCCGGTCAGCGCCAGCATCGAGCCCGCATGGGCCGAGAAGACCAGCGGCATCAGCAGTTGCGAGGGCGCGCGCTTGAGACGCACCGCCATCACCACCACCACCGGCAACAGGGCCGCCACCGCGCCGTTCAGGCTGATCAGCGCCGTCAGCAGCGCGACCAGCAACCCGTTCAGCGCGAGCAGCCGCGCGCGGCTGTCCTCCCCCGCGCTTGCGATGAGCTGCTGCCCCGCCCAGGCGGTGACGCCGGTGCGCTCCAGCGCCGCGCTCATCAGGAAGAGCGAGGCGATGAAGATCACCGCCGGGTCGCCATAGCCCGAGAGCGCCTCGTTCAGCGTGAGCACGCCCGTCGCCCAAAGCGAAAGGCCCGTGCCCATGGCCACCACGACCACCGGCAGGCGGTTCCAGATGAAGAGCACGACGGCCACGCAGATGATCGCGGCGATGATCCAGATATCGCTCATGGCGCGCGGATTCCTGAACTGGGGGTCAAAGCGGCAGCAGCCATGGCACAAGAACCAGAGAGGCCGCCATCACGATCAGCGTGAACGGCACGCCGACCTTCACGAAATCGCCGAAGCCATAGCCGCCCGGCCCCACCACCAGCGTGTTCACCGGCGAGGAGATGGGCGTCATGAAGGCCGCCGAGGCCGCAATCGCCACGATCATGGCGAAGGGATAGGGGGAGAGGCCGAGTTCCGTGGCCACCGCGATGGCGACCGGCGCCATCAGCACCGCCGTCGCCGTATTGGAGATGAAGAGGCCAAGGGCGGCCGTGATGACGAAGAGCAGCCCGAGGACGACATGCGGCGCGGCATCGCCCGCGAAGGCGGTCACCGCGCCGGCGGCGAGGTCCACCCCGCCCGTGCGCTGCAAGGCGAGCGAGAAGGGCAGCATGCCGACGATGAGAACGAGGCTCTTCCAGGAGATCGAGGCATAGGCGCTGTTGAAATCCACGCAGCGCAGCAGCCCCATCAGCAGGCAGCCGATCAGCACCGCGTGCACATTGGGCACGATGCCGCTCACCATCATGCCCACCGTCAGCGCCAGCACCGCGACGGATTGCGGCGCGCGGCTGGCAGCCGGCAGCACCTCGCGCTCCTCCACGGGCAGACGCAGCAGGACGAGGTCGTGGAAATCGCCGCGCAGCTTGCGGATGTCCGACCAGAAGCCGGTCAGCAGCAGTGTGTCGCCGCCCCTCAGCCGTTCCTCCAGCAGCCCCTCGGTCAGCACCTTGCGCCCGCGCCGGAGGCCGAGCACAGTCAGCCCCGTCTCGCTGCGCATGCGCGCCTGCAGGACCGTCTGTCCGATCAGGGGGGATTCCGGGGCGACCAGCGCCTCCACCATGCCCAATTCCTGGGAACGGTCGGTGAAGTATCCGCATTCGCCAAGCGGCAGCGCCTCCAGCCCGTATTCTGTCGCGACCTGCACGATGTCTACCCCGGGCGCGACCACATCGAGCAGCAGCACCTGCCCCACCGCGAGCTCGGTCCGCGGCGTGGGCCGGATCACCTCCGTGGTGAAGCGGGCGGGCTGCTCGATGGCCAGCAGGTTGATGCCCGGAATGCTGGAGCTGAGATCCTCCAGCCGTTGGCCCGCCAGCGGCGAGCCAGGGCGGATGCGGAGCTGGAAGGCGCGGCCCGCCAGCCCGTATTCGCGCACCCAGTCGCGCAGGTTGGGGGCGCGCTGCTCGCTCTCCGGCGCGGCCTGGGCGGGCAGCAATCGGCGCGCGAACAGCATGTAGAGGACAGCCAGCACGAGGAAGGCGAGGCCGAAGGGCGTGAAGGTGAAGAAGCCGAAGCCCTCCGCCCCCTGCCGCACCAGTTCCGCGTTCACGACGAGGTTCGGCGTGGTGGCGACGAGCGTCAGCATGCCGCTCACCAGCGCGGCCACGCTCAGCGGCATCATCAGCTGCGAGGGCACCGTGCCGGTGTTCTGACAGATGCGCAGCACCACGGGGATGAAGATCGCAACCACCGCCGTCGAACTCATGAAGGCGCCGAGGCCCGAGACGCAGAGCATCAGCAGCACCAGCATGCGCGTCTCGCTCTGGCCGGCGGTCGCGTTCAGCCAATCGCCCAGGCGGCGCGCGACGCCGGTCCGCACCAGCCCCTCGCCGATCACGAAGAGGCCGGCGATGAGGATGATGGAAGGGTCGCTGAAGCCGGCCAGCGCCTCGTTGATGGTGAGGACGCCGGTGAAGGGCATCAGGACGATCATCAGCAGCGCCACCGCATCCATGCGGGGACGGTTGGTCACGAACATGACGATGGCGGCGGCCAGCAGCAGCAGGACCAGGGCGAGCTCGGTGTTCATGCGGCGCGTCCGAAAGGCCAGAGGAAGGGCACGAGGAAGACGGCCACCAGGAAGGACCAGCCCAGCAGCGGGAGGCCGAGCCGCCAGTAGTCGCCGAAGCGATAGCCGCCCGGCCCCTGCACCATCAGGCTGGCGGAGGAGGCGATGGGGGTGAGGAAGGAGGCGGCCGCGGCCACCGCCACCGTCACCAGCGCCGTGCGCGGCGAAACCTGCATGGCCCCCGCGGCCGCGATGGCGACGGGGATGACGATCAGGGCCGTCGCCGTGCTGGAGATGAGCTGGCAAAGACAGGCGGTGAGCAGGAAAAGCCCCGCCAGCAGCGCATAGGGGCTGGCCTCGCCGACCACCGCGACGAGCGTGTCCGCGATCAGATAAGCGGCCCCCGTCTTGTACATCGCCGTCGAGAGCGGGATCAGCGAGGCGATCATGATCAGGATGTTCCAGTTGATCGCGCGATAGGCGCGCTCGGTCTTGAGCACGCCGAGCAGGATCGCGGCGCAGGCCGCGATCAGCGCGGCCACCACGCTCGGCACCGCGCCGGTGGCCAGGAGCCCCACCATCAGCAGCAGGATGGCGATGGCCCGGCGCGAGCCGGCGCCCAGCGGGATGGCCTGCCCGCGCAGGGTGGAGGGCGCCGTCACCACCAGCACATTGGGGTCGCCGGCCTGCTCCTCCAGCGCCTCCCAGGCTCCCTGCAGCAGCAGCGTGTCGCCGGCCGCGAGCGCCACGGCGCCCGGCCCCAGCCGCTCGCCGCGCCGCTGGATGCCGAGGATGACGAGATCCCCGCCCGGCGTGATCATGCCCGGGAACACCGTCTCGCCGATCAGGCCCGAGCGCGGCGGCAGCACCACCTCCATGAAGCCGGTGGCGTGGTTGAACAAGGCCTGGTTCAGTTGCGGCCGTCCCGCCCGGCGCGCGGCGAGACCGCTGTCACGCGCAAAGGCGCGCACCACCTCGGCTTCGCCCCGCATGATGAGAAGATCTCCTGCGGCGATCGGCCGGTGGCGCGCGAGGCCCTCGCGATCCGGCCCGCGGATGGCGATGAGGCCGAGGCCGGGGTGGTTCCGCCCCTCCAGCCGCAATTCGAGTTCCGCGCGCGGCGTGCCGATGAAGGGTGAGCCCGCCGCCACCTCCAGCTGGTGAAGATCCTCGAAGAGCCCGTATTGCTCGGAGAGCCTGCCCGAGTGGCGGCTCAGATCCTCCGGCATGCTGCGGCTCATGCGGCTGGGCAGCAGCCTGGCGCCGAAGAGCAGCACGATGGTCATGTGGCCCAGCAGAAGCGCGACGCCGACCAGGCTCATCTCGAAGAAGCCGAAGGCGGGCATCCCCTGCTCCACCGCCGCATCCGAGATCAGCACGTTCACCAGGCTGCCGGTCAGCACCAGCATGGAACCGGAATAGGAGGCGAAGGCCAGCGGCATCATCAGCTGCGCCGGCGGCTGGCGCAGCCGCACCGCCACCAGCACGAGCACCGGCAGCAAGGCCGCCGCCGCACCGCTGGAGCCGATCATCGCCGTGAGCAGAGCGGCCAGAAGCATGGTCAGCAGCAGCAACCGCTCACGGCTGGCGCCCGCCTGGCGCACCAGCACCTGCCCCACCCAGGCGGTGACGCCCGAGGCATCGAGGCTGGCACTCACCACGAAGAGCGAGGCGATGAAGAGGATGGTGGTGTCGCCGAACCCGGCCAGCGCCTCGGGCAGGTCAAGAATGCCGGTGGCGTAGAGCAGCAGCGCCGCGCACAAGGCCACCACGGCGACAGGCACGCGGTTCGAGACGAACAGCACGACCATGCCGCCGATGATGGCGAAGGTGATGGCGATGTCGCTCATCGCGCGTCACGCGGCCCACGGCATCACAGACCCCAGGGGATGCCGAGCAGGTACCAGCCCGCGAGGAAGGCGGTCCATATCACTGAGATCCAGATCACATAGGGCAGCATCAGCGCGATCACGGTGCCGATGCCGGCATCCTTCTGGTACTTGATCGCGAAGGTCACGATCATCGCGAAATAGGCGTTGAGCGGCGTGATGGCGTTCAGTGGGCTGTCGCCCACGCGATAGGCGGCCAGCACCACCTCCGGCTCCACGCCGAGTTGCATCAGCAGCGGCACGAAGACCGGCGCGAAGATCGCCCATTTGGCGATGGCCGCCGTGATGATGAGGTCGATGCCCATCACCGCTATGACGAAGCCGATGATGAGCGCGATGGAGGGCAGGCTCAGCCATTCCAGGAATTTCGCGGCGGAGACGGCGGCCAGCGTGGCCATGTTCGTATAGTTGAAGAAGGCGATGAACTGGCTGATCACCAACAGCAGGAGGATCAGCCCCGACAGCCCGCCGATCGCCTTCTGGATCGCCGCGATGATCTCGGCCGAGCCCTTCATCGTCCCCGCCCCCTTGCCATAGGCGGCGCCGGTGACGAGGAAGATCAGCGCGATCGTCACGATCAGGCTGTTCATGAAGGGCGAGCCCTCGATCATCGCGCCCGTGACCGGGTTGCGCAGCGGCGCGCCCGGCGGCAGGAGCAAGAGGCCGATGAAGCCCAGCACGCACAGCAGCGCGATGCCGGCGTAACGCAGGCCGCGGTACTCAGCGTCGCTCAGCACGTTCTCGCCGGGCACCGTGTAGTCGCCGGTATAGGCGCCGAGGCGCGGTTCGATCACGCGCTCGGTGATGAGCACGATCAGCACCGTCAGCATGGCCACCGATCCGATGGAAAACCAGAGGTTGGAGGCGAGGTCGATCGTCTGGCTCGGATTCACCAGCCGGATCGCATCATTGGTGATCTCGGTCAGGATGCCATCCACCGGCACGATCAGGATGTTCACGAGAAACGCCGCCGCCACCGAGGCGAAACCGACGGCAAGGCCCGCCAGCGGATGCCGCCCGACCGAGAGGAAGGCCGCCGCCGCCAGCGGGATCAGCACCAGATACCCCGCATCGGCGGCGACCGAGGAGAGGATGCCCACGAAGGTGAGGATCCAGGTCAGCGCCCAGCGTGGCGAAATGATGACGAGCTTGCGGATCAGCACCTTCACCAGGCCCGCCTCCTCCGCGACACCCACGCCCACCATCGCGATGATGATGACGCCGACGGCGGTGAAGCCCATGAAGTTGCCCACCACGCCGGTATACATGAAGCGGATGCCCTCGATGGTAAGAAGGCTCCGCGCCGCGGTCGTCGCGGGCTCGATATTGCCCGTCGCGGGGTTGTAGGCCTGATAGCTGACCTCCGCGCCGAAGAGGGCGAGCAGCGTGGAGAGCGCGATCACGATGCCGATCAGGTAGATGAAGATCATCACCGGATGCGGCACCTGGTTGCCGACCCGCTCGACCGTGTCGAGCATCTTCTGCATGCGGCTCTTGGGGGCGGTCGCGTCGCTCATCGGCCTCGGTCCTTCCTGGAGCTAGCGGGAGAGCGCGTCGAGAATCCGCGCCCAGGAGTGGATGCCCTTCTGGAAGCTCACCAGATTGTATTTCTCGTTCGGGCTGTGGATGCGGTCATCCTCCAGTCCGAAGCCGGCCAGGATCACATCCATGCCGAGCGACTGCTTGAGCTGGTGGGTGACGGGGATGGAACCGCCGCCGCCGATGAAGACGGCGGGCTTCGGCCATTCGTCGCTCAGCGCCTCGCGCGCCTTGAGGAAGGCCGGGTCATCCGTCGGGAAGCGGATCGCCTGGCCCGAGCCATGCTCGATGAACTCGGCGCGGCAGTCGGCGGGCAGGCGGTCCATCACATGCTGGCGGAAGGCGGCGCGCACCTTGTGCGGGTCCTGGTCGAAGACGAGGCGGAAGGAGACCTTCGCGGAGGCCTTGGCCGGGATCACCGTCTTGAAGCCCTCGCCCTGGTAGCCGCCGCCCATGCCGTTGATCTCGGCGGTCGGGCGGGACCAGGTCTGTTCCAGGGCGCTGTAGCCCTTCTCGCCGGCGGGGATGCCGAGGCCGACCGCGCCCAGGAAGGCCTCGGCGGTGAAGCCCAGCGTGTCCCATTGCGCGCGCAGAGCGGGGTCCAGCTCCGGCACGCCGTCATAGAAGCCCTTGAGCGTCACACGGCCGTTCTCGTCATGCAGGTCGGCCAGGATGCGGGCCAGCACGCGGTTCGGATTGGCCGCGGCCGAGCCGTAGAAGCCTGAATGCAGGTCGCGGTCGGCGGCGTGGATGATCACCTCCTCGCCGCAGAGGCCGCGCAGCATGGTGGTGATGGCCGGCGTCTCGGCATCCCACATGTTGGTGTCGCAGATCAGGCCGATATCGGCGCGCAGCTCATCCGCATTGGCCTGCAGGAAGCCCGGCAGATTCACGCCACCCGATTCCTCCTCGCCCTCCAGCAGGATGGAGACGGGGATGGGCAGCTTGCCGGTGACGGCCTTCCAGGCCCGGCAGGCCTCGATGAAGGTCATGAGCTGCCCCTTGTCATCGGCCGAGCCGCGGCCGGTGATGACCTTGGTGCCGCAGGGCAGCGTCTGGATCGTCGGCTCGAAGGGGTCGCGGTCCCAGAGCTCCAGCGGGTCCACCGGCTGCACGTCGTAATGGCCGTAGAACAGCGCGGACTTGCCCGGCGTGCTGCGGTCATGCGCCACCACCATGGGGTGG
The DNA here is from genome assembly GCF_050632405.1 of Sediminicoccus sp. BL-A-41-H5. NCBI lineage: Bacteria > Pseudomonadati > Pseudomonadota > Alphaproteobacteria > Acetobacterales > Roseomonadaceae > Sediminicoccus > Sediminicoccus sp. BL-A-41-H5. The sequence goes on from NZ_CP192601.1 coordinate 1,582,123, forward strand.
CCGGGCGTGGGGCGGACGGCGGCGTCGAAGCCGATCGCCTTGAGGTCCGCCACATGCCATTCGGCGTTGGCCTGGCACTCGGCCTTGTAGGCCGGGTCGGTCGAGATGGACTTGATGCGGATGACGGCGAAGAGGCGCTCCAGCGCGGCATCCATGTTGGCATCAATATGGGCGAGGACGGCGTTGAGCTCGGACATCTGGCCTCCCGGGGCGAGTTCTTGCGCATGCATGCTGCCCGAGTTTACCCCGCCGGCGCCAGCGCCGGATGCGCGTGGCGTCCCGGCCATGGGCCGCGCGTCCCAGCCCTCAGGGCGTGTCCATGATCCCGACGGTGGAGGGCTCGCTCCGCCAGCCGTCGCCGCTCCGCCCGCGCTCGAAGCCATAGGCGAAGAGGGCTTGCATATAGGCCGGGTCGAAGGGCTCGCGCCGGGGGTGGTCGAACTCGCGGCCGATATAGGCCACGCGAAAGGCGATGCCGTCGCGCAGCGTGGTCAGGTGGATGCGGCTGATGTCACCCAGGCCGCTGTAGTGCAGCAGCGTCGCGGCGGAACGGCGGGTGATGCTGAGCACGCCGCGCGGCGTGCGGCTCGCCTCCACATCCACCCGCCCGTTGCGGATCACATGGGCGGTGCGCGGGCGCTGGCTCCGCTGGCCGCTCGGATTCACCGAGGGCGGGTAGAGGAAGACCTGCATGCTCGCGCCGCCATCCACGTGCATCTCCTGGAAGACGCGGCCCTCGTGCTGCACCTCGACCAGCACCGGCGGGAAGGCCCCGGGAATGGAGGCGGAAGCGAGCAGGATGCGGCGGAAGAGGCTCAGCGCATCCGGATGCCCGCTCGCCGCGATGGCCCCGATGTTCCAGACCACCGGGCGCTGCACGTCGAGATTGGTGGTGCCGATCAGCAGCAGCCGCCCCTTGGCGTATTCGGCGGCGATCGCGGCCAGCATCGCCTCATTGGCATGGCGGGCGATGAGGCGGCTGAGCGGCGAGGTGTCGGCGATGGCCTCGCCGAAGAAGAGGGCGAAGGCCGCCCGGGCCTGGTGCGGCAGCAGCAGGATGTCCTGTGGGCGCTGTCCGGTGAAGACATCGCGCAGCGCTTCGTCATAATCCGGGCCGAGGAAGGCGAAGGGGGCGATCAGCGCCCCGGCCGAGATGCCCGTGACCAGGTTGAACCGGGGCCGCGTGCCGGCGGCCGTCCAGCCCAGCATCATGCCCGCTCCGAAGGCGCCGTTGTCGCCGCCACCCGAGAGGGCGAGGAAATTCTGCGGGCCGAGCGGCAGGCCCTGCGCGGCGGCCCGCTCGCGCTCGGCCATCATCCGCCCCTCGCGCATCAGCGGCGCCGGGTCGGCGTCGAACCAGAAGCGCGCATTGGGGATGCCGAGGACGGGGATGTCCTCGGTCTCGGCGGCGGGCGGGGGGTCCAGGCGGAGGTAGCTCGCGCAGCCGGTCATCAGCAACGCCGCCAGAAGGATCGTCGCCGCACGGCGCAGCGGTCGGAACCGCAAGTTCTGAACCATCACGCTTCGCACCCGCCTGGAGGGATACTTCAGAAGCGGGCGACCGTCGCGAAAAGGAAGCGGTTGGCGATGCCATGCCCCGCCTGCCCCGCCCCGGCCGCCGCCGCGCCGCCATAGAGGTCGCGCCGGGTGTAGAGATACTCGAAGCCAATATCCAGCCAGCCCGAGCCGAAGACGCCGTTCCGCACCTGGCCGAAGGGGCTCCAGATGATGTTGGCGAAGAGTTGCTGGATGTCACGGTTCAGGCTGGTCGCCGCCGCCGAGCCCGGCGCGAAGGCCAGCGCGTAGCTCGCGAAATCCTGGCGCGAGAAGGAGTATGTGACGTTGCTGCGGATCTGCGGCGTCCAGAAGCGCCGGTAGCCTGCCGTCACCCCCCAGGCCGGCACGGGGTCGAGGCTCACGCGCCCGGTCAGCCCCGGCATGCCGATGTTGGAGAGCGCGTCCTGCCCATTGGTGCTGCCCGCGAAGTAGCGCCCCATCCCTTCGCCGACATAGGCCTGGGCGAGCAGTTCATCCGGCCCGAAGGATTCGGAGATCCAGCGCATGGGGAATCGCACATGCGCCGCGGCGCCGACACCCGTGGCACTCGTCGTCCCGCTGAAGGGCTGCGCGGCGGCGGTGCCCGCGGGGCGGATCTGCAATTGCCGCAGCATGCCGCGCAGGCCGAATTCGAGGCCATCCTTGCGGTAGTTCAGCCGGGCCAGCACGTCGGGCGCGTTGTTGAAGGCCGGGCTCGCGCCACCATCCAGCGTGCTGCCGGGCGTGAAGACGCCGGCGGCCGAGGTGTATTGCGTGTCCGGCGCCTCCAGCGAGACCTGCCCGGTCAGGCCATCGGCGAGGCGCGCCGTCAGGCGCAGCTGCGCCTGGCGGATGAAGGACTGATTGAGGTTGGTGGCGTCGATCAGCGTCTCGTAGAGGCCCTCGTTCCACAGGCTGTTCGCCTGGCCCACCAGCACGCGGAAACGCTCATCGCCCAGTTCGCCCCAGGCCTGGCGCAGGCGGAAGACGGCGTTGGAGGAGGTCGGCGCGCCGCCGCCGAAGTCACCCTCGAGCCGGGTCTCCAGCGTGCCCCAGCCGGTCAGGCTGCGGGTGTCCACGCCGAAGCGGCTGAACCGCGCCGTCATGCCGAAATCGCCGCCCTGCTGGGAGGCGGCGCTGCCGGTCAGCGGGATGCCGCCGGGCAATGGCGCGTCGGTCTGGTTGCGGCCATTGGCATCTGTCCAGGCGGAGAGCTTGGCGAAGCCGTAGAGCCGCACTTGAGTCTCGGTGCCGGGGACGCGGAAGGCGATGCCGGGCAGGTCGGAACGCAGCGCATCGCCGGTCGAGGTCTGGTCGCCCATGGGTTCGGGCGGCAGCAGGCCGGGCACGTCGCGCTCGCTGGGCGCCGTGCCGCCGGCGGGCGGCAAGGCGGCGCGGGCGAGGTTCTGCTGGATGGTCTGCGCCTGGTCGGCCGCGGCGCGCGCATCCCGCGCGGCGGCCTGCGCGGCCTGGACATCGGCCTGGGTGGCGGCGGGCGGCGTGGCCGGTGCGCGGGCGGCGCGCGCGGGCGGCGCGGCGGCGCGGGCCTGCCGGGCGACCAGCGCCTCCAGCTGCTCCATCCGGCGGCGCATCTCCTCGTCGCGCCGGCGCATCTCGTTCAACTGCTGGCGGAGTTCCGCGATGGTGGCGGCGTCGGCCCCCGATGCCGTCCCTTGGGCCTTCGCCGCCGGCGGCGCGCCAAGGGCCGCCGCCAGGAGCACGATGGTCGCCCCGCCCAGGGGCCGGGCGACAGCGCAAGTCATTGCGAGGAGGCGCGCCCGGCAGCGACGCCCTGATTGAAGGCACGCTGCTGCGCACGCTGGTGCTGGTCCCAGGCGAAGCCGCCTGCGCCGCCGGCCGCGGCGCCGATCAAGGCGCCCGTGCCGGCATTGCCGGAAATGGAGCCGATGGCCAGGCCGGTCAGCGCGCCCACGGCCGCGCCGCCGCCCACGCGCTGCGTGGTGGGCGTCATCTGCCCCGTGCTGTCGCAGGCGGCGAGGCCGAGGAGCAGGAGGCCGGGGGCGAGGAGACGGGTCTTCATGGCGTGTCCTTTCGCGTCAGCGCGCGCCACGGCGCCGGGCGGGCGCCGCGCAGGGATAGGTGTTGGCGGCCCAGCGCATCAGGCCATCCACCGCCTTGGTCTCCGCCTGGTCGGGATTGGCGGCCACCCAGGCGACGAAGGAGCTCTGCACGAAGTCCAGCGTCGGCGCCGGCTGCGGCAGGCAGAAGGCGGGCATGATGCCGCCCGGCCGCGTGATCTCGATGTGGTACTGCCCGACGCCCACGATGAAGCCGCGGCAGTAACCCTGCGCGGTCATCGAATCCGCATCGGTGCCGCTCGCGCCGCACAGCGCCGCAAGCACGCCGGTGCTGAGTTGCGGCAGCGGATCGGGCGCCTGCGCCAGGCCAGGACTGCCGGCCAGGACCAGCAGCGCGAGGCCTCCCCACCAAGATTTCGCATCCGGCATGGCGCAGTCTCCTCCTTCCGTCCCTGGCGCGCGATCCGGATCACGCGCAATTCTTGCGTGATCGACGCTAAGGGCGGCGCCCGGGCGCAACAATAGGAATTTCGTGCCGTGGGCGTGCGCTGCGTCCCAGGCCGCGCCCTCCTTGCGCGGGCGACAGTGGCACGCGCCGCGAAATCCGCCTTTCATGCCAAGAGGAGGAACGCATGGACCATCGCCTGCACAGCATGGAGCCGGAGGGTGCCATGCCCGTCTCAACCGGCAGCCTGCCGCCGCCCGAGACGATCCGCGCCCTGGTGCGCGAGGCATGGGAGCGCTTCGCCCCCATCCGCGAGGGCCAGTTGGCCGACTATATCCCCGCCCTGGCGCAGGCCGACCCGAATCTCTTCGGCCTGTGCATCGCGGGCGTGGATGGCCGCAGCTTCGCCGTCGGCGACGCGGATCACGCCTTCTCCATCCAGAGCATGTCCAAGCCCTTCGTCTTCGCGCTGGTCTGCGAGGCGCTGGGTGGCGGCATCGCGCGCGAGCGCGTCGGCGTGAACGCCACGGGCCTGCCCTTCAACTCCGTCATGGCGATCGAGCTGAACGCCGAACGCACCATGAACCCCATGGTGAATGCCGGCGCCATCGCGACGACGAGCCTGGTGCCGGGCACCGGCATCGAGGCGAAATGGGCCTTCATCCGCGACGGTCTCTCACGCTTCGCCGGGCGCGACCTCGTGCTGGACGCGGCGGTCTACGCCTCGGAGGCCGCGACCAACCAGCGCAACCAGGGCATCGCGCGGCTGCTGCACGGCTATGGCCGCCTCTATGCCGACCCGGACGAGGCGACCGAACTCTACACCCGGCAATGCGCGCTGAACGTCACGGCGCGGGACATGGCGGTGATGGGTGCCACGCTGGCCGATGGCGGCGTGAACCCCGTGACGCGCGAGCGCGTGGTGGATGCCGATCGCTGCCAGCGCGTGCTCGCCGTGATGGCGACGGCCGGTCTTTATGAGCATTCGGGCGACTGGCTATATGCGGTGGGGCTGCCGGGCAAGAGCGGCGTCGCGGGGGGCATCGTCACCATCGCGCCGGGCAAGGGGGGCCTCGGCGTCTTCTCGCCGCCGCTCGACGCCGCCGGCAACAGCGTGCGCGGGCAATTGGCGACGAAGTTCCTCTCCGAGGGGCTCGGCCTCAACCTCTTCGCGTCGCGGCCGGTGGCGTCGTCAGCGCCGCCCGCCTAGCAGGCCGCCCAGCCCGCGGAACACCTCCTGCACAGGGGCCTGCAATTCGCGCGGCACGAGGGGGATCACGGCCGGCGCGGGTGCCGCCTCACGCCCCGCATGGCCGAGCCGCGCCTGGCGCAGCTGCGCGTTGCAATCGGGCTCGCCGGAATCGCCACGCAGCCATTCCAGCGTGCTGTTGCGCCACAGTCGGTTGGCGATCGTGTCGCCCGCGAGCTGCGCCAGCGCCTGCCCCGGCTCCACGCCCACACGGGGTGCCCCCAGCGTGCCGCCAATGCCGACCGGCGCGCGCATGGTCGCCCCCAGCACGCGCAGATCGGGCCGGAGCTGCGCCGCCAGGGTCTCGTTGCGGAGATTGACCGCGAGGCTGCCCGTGATGCGCCCGGCCGAGCTTTCCAGCAGCAGCGCCTCGCTCCGCAACAGCCCCGCCTCGGCCGCGAAGCTGAGCGCGAAGCAGCGGATCTCCACGCCCTCGGGCGGCGCGCGGCCCATCAGCAGGATGCGCGTGAGATCCGGCCCGATCTGGAACATGCCGGCGCGCGAGAGCCGCCCCTCCACCATGGCCAGGCCGGCCGCACCGCTCACGCTCGCCGCCAGGGCTCGCGTGCTGATCCCCTCGCCCCGCAGGTCGAGCGCCACCTCCACCGGGCCCTGCACGCCGATGCCCGCTCCCAGCTCGCGCCGGATGGCGGCGAAGTCGATGCCATGGCCGGCGGAACGGAGCGCGAGAGTGGCGCGCGGCGGCGTGCTCGCGACATCCCAGCCGATCCGCCCACCCAGCGCCCCGCCCGGTGAGGTGACGGCGAAATCCGCCAGTTCCAGTCTCCCGGCCGCGAGGGTCACGCGGCTGCGCAGGCCCCGCCAGGTGAGGCCCGCCGCCTGCACGCGCTCGGCCGTGAGGTCGAGCGTGGCGTCGAAGCCGCGCAGCGCCGCGACCGGCAGCGCGATGTCGGGGATGACCCGGCCGGGCGTCTGCGGCCGCGCCGAGCCGGCGGGAAAGGCCGCGCCCGGATCCAATGTGATGAACTGCACAGCCCCTTGCAGGCTGGGCCGCGCACCCCAGCCGATGGTGACGGCGCCCGTCGCCTGAAGGCCGGTCGCGCTCAACCGAGCGCCCTCCCAGCGCAGCGCGGCGGGGCCCGCGCGGGAGAGCCGCCCCTGCGCCTCGACCTGCCGCAGCGCCGGAAGCTCGGCGCCCAGCAGCGGGCCGAGCGGCGCCAGATGCGGCGCGTTCAACGTCACGTCGAAGGGGGCCGCGCCCAGCGGGTCGCTCCAGGTGAAGGCGCCGCGTGCAGTGAGGCGCGCCGCGCCCAAGCTGAGGCGCGCCGTCACCGGCATGGGCGCGCTGGTGGTGAAGGCGATGCGCGGTGGTGGCAGCGTGAACTCCGCCGCCAAGGGCGCGCGGCCGCGCTCAGCCTGGAGCGTGAGCGTCATCGCCTGGTCCAGCCTGGGCGCCGTCAGCGCCGCCTGCGCGATCTTGAGGCCGGCCCATGGCTCGGAGGCGCCAGCCTCGACGCGCAGGTCGGAGAGCTTGCCCGCGGGACCCAGCCGCGCCGAACCCTTGAGCGGGCCAAGCGCGGGCAGCACGGCATCACTGCCGAGCAACGCCATGAGCCGCGCAGGCGAGGCGACCTCGGCCGTCAGCGTGAGGTTCCAGGCGGGGTCGGCCAAGCTCGCGGCCACCCGGCCCTGGCCCGCCAGGCTGAAGCCCTCGCCCGCCAGCGTGGCGCGGGCGGTGGCGTCGGCCTCCAGGCTCGCCTCCACCTGCATCGCCTCCTCGCGCAGACGCACGCGCCCCTGCAACGCGATGACGCCGGCCGCGGGACGACGAATGGTGAGGCTCTCCACGCCGAGCGGCCCAGGCAGACCATCGGGCGGATGCAGCCGGGAGGATTCGATGCGCACCAGGGGCGGCATGGTGCCGCCGCCACCGCCCTCACCGCCGAAGCGCCAATTGGCCGCGCCCGAGGCGTCACGCTCCAGCCAGAGCTCCGCCCCGACGAGGCGTAGGTCCAGGATCTCGGCTCGGCCATCCAGCAGCGCGCGCAGGGCGAGCGTGACCGCCAACTGGTCGATGCGGGCGAAATCCGGCGCCTGGAGGCCCGGGAGATTGGCGACGCGCACATCCCGCACCGTGACCTGCGGCGGCAGGCTGAGGCGCAGGGCTATGGGGCCGAGCGTGACCGCGCGCCCGGTGGCGCGCTCCAGCGCGGCGTCGAGCGAGGCGGTGAAGGCACCGCCCTGCAGGGCGGCGCGCAGCGCGAAGGGGCTTGCCAGCAGGGCCAGCAGCAGGCCGGCCAGGCCCCAGAGCCACCAGCGCCTCATGCCGCGAGCGCCATGGCGAGGATCAGCGCCAGCAAGAGCCCGAGCAGCGCGAGGCCGGCGCTGGGCCAGGCGCGCAGCCGGGATTCGATCCGCGCGGCGCGGGCGGCCAGCGGGGGGGCGATCCGGCTGGCGGCGGCTTCGGCGAAGACAAGCAGGTCGCCCTCCGGCGGACGGGGCAGGCGCGCCTCGAAGGCCCGCAGCGCGAGGAAGCCCAACGCGCCCAGCAGCACGGGCCAGAGCGCCGGCCATAGGTTCACCGGCGCGGCATAGAGCCACCAGGGAAGCAGCAGCGCCGCCGCCGTCATGACGGCGAAGGGCAGGATCAGGCCGAGCCCGGCGCGCGCTTCGCTGGACTCGGCGAAGCCCGCGCGCAGCCGGGCGGCGAAATGCAGCATCAACATGGTGGTCCCCGCGGCGGAGAGCGCCGAGAGCCAGCCCAGCACCCCCGCACCAAGTTGCGCCTTCGTCGCCTCCTTTGCCAGCGCCCCGCCCGAGAAGGGCAGCCCGCCGAAGCTCAGCGCCAGCAGCAGCACGGGCGCCATCACCCAGGCCGCGCGCCGCGCCCCGGTGGCGAGCGCCACGCCCACGCCGAGGAAGAGCGCGCCCTTGGCCAGCACATGGTGCGAAGCATAGCGCGCGGCATCGAGCGGCGTGCCCGCATCGCCCGCCGCCAGCCCGAAGCCCAAGGCCGCCATCACCACGCCCATCTGGCTGACGCTGGAATAGGCGAGGATCGTCTTGGGGTTGCGCTGCGTGACGCCGAGCGCCACGCCATAGAAGGCCGTGAGCAGGCCGAGCGCGCCGAGCGCCGTGCCCCAGCCCGCGATGCCGCCCTCGAAGGGCAGGAAGCGGATCAGCCCGATGATGCCGGCCTTGATGATGGCGCCGCTCAGCACCGCCGAAGCCGGCATGGGTGCCGCCGGATGCGCGAGGGGCAGCCAGACATGCAGCGGCACGAGGCCCGCCTTCAGCCCGAAGCCCAGGAGCAGCAGCAGGATCGTCACGTCGCGCAGCGGCGCGTTGGGCAGCGCCGCCACCGCATCGGCGATGGCGAGGCTCTCGCCCGGAATGCTCACCGCCAAGAGCGCGAAGGCGAAGAGCAGAAACACTTCGCCCAGCACGGCCAGCGCCAGGTAGATCGCGCCCGCCCGGCGCGCGCGCGCCGTCGCGTCATGGACCACGAGGCCATAGGCGGCGAGGCTGACCAGCGCGAAGGCGAAGTAGAAGGTGACGAGGTCGCCCGCGACGAAGACGCCAAGGCTGCCCGCCAGCGTCAGCAGCCACCAGCCGGCGAAGCGCTTGGCCCCCGGCAGGCAGGCGCTGGCATAGGCGCCGGCCGCGGACCAGAGCAGCGCGGCCACGCCGAGCAGCAGGGCGCCAGGTGCGTCGAGGCCGAGCGAGAGACGCAGCCAATCCGCGTAGATCACCAGCGGTGGTGCATCGCCGGCGATCACCGCGGCGCACAGCCCGGGCAGCGGCGCGTAAGCCAGCAGCCCCGGCAGACGCGCGCGCCCGCGCTCGGTGACGGCCGTCGCCAGCAGGGCCAGCGGCGTGAGGATGGTCGCCAGCAGCAGGAGATGGGCGAGGCTCGTCATCGGCCGATCAGCACCAGCCCGAAGGCGCCGAGTGGCAGCAGGCCCAGCAGCACGGAGAGGATGGCGAGGCCGAGCGCCACGCGCTCCTGCATCGGATCCACCGGCGCGGCCGGCGCGAAACCGGCGGCGGGTGCGCGCATGGCGGCGCTCAGCACACGGAAGACATAGCCGCCGGTCAGAAGCCCGCCCGCCACGATGACCAGCGCCCACCACCATTGGCCGGCATAAAGCGCCGCCTGCAGCAGCAGCCACTTCGCGGTGAAGCCGCCGCTCGGCGGGATGCCCATGAGCGAGAGGCCGGCCAGGCCGAAAGCCAGCACCGAAAGCGGCGCGACGCGGGCCGCGCCGTGCAGTTCGGCGATGCGGTCATGCCCCATGCCGCGCGCGATGACGCCGGCCGCCAGGAACATCGCCGCCTTGGCGAAGGCGTGGCTGATGGCCTGCAGCGCGCCGCCGGTCCAGGCGCGCTCCGCCACTTCGGCCGCGCTGCCCGCCACCAGCGGGAACATGAGGAAGAGGTAGCCGATCTGCGCGACGGTCGAATACGCCACCAGTAGCTTCAGCCGCGCCTGACGAAGGGCCACGAGGCTGCCGAACAGGATCGCGGCCGCGCCCAGCAGCGCGAGGATGGGTGCGACGGCCAGCAGGAGGGCCGCCGGCATCACCCAGAACCACAGCCGCAGCAGCAGGACGTAGGAGGCCTTCACGACCAGGCCCGAGAGCAGCGCGCTGGCCGCCGGCGGCGCGCCCGCATGCGCGGCCGGCAGCCAGAGATGCAGCGGGAAGAGCGCCATCTTGCCGAGCAGGCCCACCGTCATCAGCGAAGCCGCCACGATGGTGGGCGCATCGGCCCGCGCCGCGCGCGAGAGCAGCAGGATGTCCAGCGTGCCATAGGCGCCGTAGAGCAGCGCCGTGCCGAGCAGATAGAGCACCGAGCCGATCAGCGCGAAGAGCAGGTAGCGCAGTTCCGCCTTGAACTGCGTGGCGCGGCCGTCGAGGCAGGCGAGCGCCAGCGCGCCGAAGGTCAGCATCTCGAGCGCCACGAAGAGATTGAACAGGTCGCCGCCCAGGAAGGCCGCGTTCAGCGCGGCCCAGAGCGCCAGAAGGAAGCACCAGAAGGCGAGCGGCGCGCGCGCCTCCGTGCCACCCGGCGCCGTCGCGTAGTCGGCGCGGGCGAAGAGGGTGATGGCGGCGATGATCAGCGCCGTCGTCATCAGCATCGCGGCCGCGAGGCCATCGGCGCGCAGGGCAAGGCCGAGCGGCGGCGCCCAGCCCCCCACGAAAGCCACGACGGGCGCCCGGGCGTGCAGCACGCCCGCCAGCAGCACCGCCGCCATGGTGACGCCGAGCGGCGCGAGGCAGAGCGTGATCCGCTCCGGCGCGCGCCCCCCCTGCGCGAAGCCGATGAGCAGGCCGGTGACGGGGGCCACGAGCATCAGCACCAGAAGAAATCCGCCGGGCGTCGCCTCCATCAGGGCTTGGTCTCGTCTTCGGCGATGGTGGCGGCACCCGTGATCTGAAACAGGCGGAGCACCAGCACCAGCGCCAGCGCGGTCGCCGCGAAGGCGACGACGAGGCCCGTGATGACCAGCGCCTGCGGCACCGGATCGCCGCCGCGCGCCGCCACCACGCCGAACAGCAGGAAGACGCCGCCGCCCAGCAGGTTGAAGGCCAGCACCTTGCGCAGCAGCGCGGGCTGCGTGACCAGGCCGTAGAGGCCGAGCGCCACCAGCGCCGAGGCGGCGAGGCCGTAGGTCATGCGCGCCGCCCCTCGGGCGGGCCGGCGACCATCAGCACCAGCGCGGCCGCGACGGAGAGCGTCATCGCCGCCTCGATCAGCAGGATCAGCGGCTTGGCGATGGTGGGCGGGTAGGAGAGGAATCCATCGGCGATCACGAAGCCCAGCAGCCCCACGCCGATGAAGGCGAGCGGCCCGGCGACCACCACCCAGCGCAGGCCGCGCGAGGCGACCGGCGGCAGCCGCCAGAGCCCCGCCACCCAGGCGAGGATGCCCATGGCCGCCAGGATGGTGCCGCCCTGGAACTTGCCGCCCGGTGCATCGGCGCCGACCCAGGCGACGTAGATGCCGATGACGATGCCGATGGGCGGCAGCACCCGCGCCAGCAAGGATACCGGTCCACTGGACTGGACCGGAAACAGGGGGCCCGGTGTTGTGCCCCAACGCCGGTCCGGCGCCATGCTCCAGATGGCGAGCACCGCGAAGACCAGCACCACCGCCTCCAGCAGCGTGTCCAGCCCGCGATACGCCATGAGCACGCCGGTGATGGGATTGGCGACGCCCAACTCCGGCAGATGCCGCGCGACCGCCGCCGCCTGGCTCGGCGCGGGGTCGGGCAGGCCGAGCACGGCGACCGCCAGCGCGAGGCCGACCGCGCCGCACAGGATGGCGGCGGCCAGGCGCTGGCGCGGGCCGGGTGTGGCCGCATCAATCTCCGCCCGCCCGCCGCGCAGCCGCACGACGGCGAAGAGCAGGATGACGCCGGTGGCCCCAGCCCCCAGCGCCGCCTCGGTCAACGCCACATCCACCGCACCCAGGCGCACCCAGACGAGGGCCAGCAGCAGCCCATAGGCGACGAAGCCGATCACGGCCGGGAAGTTCCCGCGCACCGCCAACGTCCAGATCGCGACGCCGACCACGGCGAGGGCCAGCATCAGGTCCAGCATCAGGCTCACCGCGGCGGGCCTTCGCGGCGCAGGCGCTCGGCGATGAGCTGCGTCGCCGTCGCGCCGGCCAGCAGCACGAGCACCCAGACCAGGATGAGCTTCAGCGCAGGCAGCCACCCCCCCGCCCAGGGCAGCAGCCCCAGCACGATGAGGCCGAGGCCCAGGCTATCCGCCTTGGTCAGCGCATGCAGGCGGCTGAGCGGGTCGGGGAAGCGCAGCAGCGCCACGCTGCCCGCGATGAAGAAGACGACGCCCGCCGCGATGGCAAGGCCGCTGAAAAGGGTCAGCAGCGTGCTCATCGGCCGAGCCCGCGCGCCGCCAGCACGAAGGCGACGGAGGCGAAGGCGCCAAGCAGGGCGAGTACCAGCGCCACATCCACCACACCGGCAAGGTCGGTGGCGGCGGCCACCAGCAGCAAGGCACCGATCCCGCCCGAGCAGAGCAGCTGCGCTGCCATCATGCGGTCCGCGGCGCCGGGGCCACGCAGCGCGCGCCAGAGCCCGGCCAGCACGGCCAGGAGGATCAGCCCGGCGGCCAGCAGCAGCGCCTCAGCCATGGCCGGCCCGCGCATAGAGCGCCTCGGTGGCGGCGAGATCGCGCGCCACGGGCAGGCGCGTGTCGAGCGCATGCACCATCACCACATCGCCCTCCACCCCGGCCGGAAGTGCGCCGGGCGCGAGGCTCGCCAGCGCGGTGAAGCCGTCGCGCGGTGTGCCTTCCGGCAGCGCTGTCGCATGCGTCACCAGCCCAGGCCGCAAAGGCAAACGCGGGTCGAAGGCACGGCGCGCGATATCGGTGCCCGCGAGCAAGGTCTGCGCGGCGGTGCGGCCCAGCAGTCGCAGCGCGGCCAGGGGATCGCCCAGCCGCATCCGCCCCGGCATCAGAATCGCGCTGGCCCAGGTGGCCAGGCCCGCCGCCAGCAGCCCGAAGCCCAGCCCCGCAAACCCGCCCGCCAGCACCAGCCAGAGGCCGAGAAACAGCGCGAAGCGGGCGGCACGCTCCATGCTCAGCGCCGCGCGGGCGGGCGCCCGCCGAAGATCGTGACATAGAGCGTCGGCAGGAAGACCAGCGTCAGCAAGGTCGCCACCATCAGCCCGCCCATGATGGCAAAGGCCATCGGCCCCCAGAACACGGTGGGCGCGATCGGGATCAGGCCGAACACGGTGGAGATGGCCGTCAGCATCATGGGCCTGAGGCGCGAGGACGCCGCGCGCACCACCGCATCCCAGACCTCGGCGCCGGCCTTGCGTTCATCCTCGATGGAGATGATGAGGATGACGGCGTTCTTCGCGATCATGCCCAGCAAGGCAAGGATGCCAAGGATGGCGACGAAGCCGAGCGGCCGCCCCGAGGCCAGCAGCATCAGCACCACGCCGATGATGCCGAGCGGCAGCAGGGCCAGCACCATGAAGAGCCGCCGGAAGGAGACGAGCTGGAACATCAGCAGCGTCAGCATCACCACCAGCATCACCGGCACCACCGCCAGCACCGAGGCCTGGGAGAGCGCGCTCTCCTCCGCGATGCCGCCGAGATCCACGCGGTAATTGCGCGGCAGCGTGGCGTTCAGCGCGTCGATCTTCGGCTGCATGATCGCGACCACGGAATCCGGCAGCGTCCCGGCCGTGACATCCGCGCGCACCGTGAGCGTCGGTACGCGGTCCCGCCGCCAGATCAGCGGGTATTCCTGCTCATAGTCGAAGGTGGCGAGCTGGCTGAGCGGCACGGTGCGCCCGCCTGCCAGCGGCATCTGGATGGACCGCAGCGTCGTGAGCGACAACCGCTCCTCCGCCGTCGCGCGCGCCACGACGTTGATCAGGTAGATGTCGTCACGGAGTTGCGTCAGCGTCGTGCCGGTCAGCGCCGCATTCAGCACCGCGGCGACCTGCGCCGAGCTCAGGCCCAACCGCCGCGCCTCATCCTGGTCCACCCGCACGCGCAATTGCCGCGCCGGCTCCATCCAGTCGAAATGCGTGAGGCGGGACCCGCGCGCCTCGGCCATGATGCGCGCCACCTCCTGCGCGATCTCGCGCACCTTCTCCACATCCGGGCCGCTCACCCGGTATTGCAGCGGCCAGCCCACGGGCGGGCCGAGCTCCAGCGGATAGACGCGCGCGACCGCATCGGGGAACTGCTCCGCCATCAGGCGTTCGAGCTTCAGGTGCAGCCGCTCCCGCGCCGGCAGGTCCTTCGCCACCACCACGGCCTGGGAGAAGAAGGGAAGCGCCAGCTGCACGTTGAGCGGCAAATAGAAGCGGATGGCGCCGCGACCGATATAGGTGCTCCAGCGCTCCACATCGGGGTCATTGGCCAGCGCGGCATCGAGCCGCGTCGCCGCCGCCTCGCTCGCGAAGATCGAGGCGTTCTGCGGGAGCGTGATGTCCACCAGCAATTCCGTCCGGTCGGACGAGGGGAAGAATTGCCGCGGCACGAACTGCATCGCGAAGACCGAGACGGCGAAGACGCCCATCGTGATCGCGATGGTGATCCAGCGCGCGCGCAACGCCATTGTCAGCAGCGCCGTATAGGCCCGCAGCACGGCGCCCTTCTTCTCGGGCTCGGCCGCCACCGCAGCGGCCGGCTTCTTCAGGATCGCCATGCCCAAGAGCGGCGCGAAGAGCACCGCCACGAACCAGGAGACGATGAGCGCGATCCCCACCACCGCGAAGATGGTGAAGGTGTATTCGCCGGCCGAGGATTTCGCGAAGCCGATCGGCAGGAAGCCCGCGATGGTCACCAGCGTGCCGATGAGCATGGGGGCAGCCAGCGCCTTGTAGGCGAAGGTCGCCGCATCGCGCTTGCTGTCCCCCGCCGCGAGGCGCCGGATCATGGCATCAATGGTCGTCATCGCGTCATCCACCAGCAGGGTGAGCGCGATGATGAGCGCACCCAGCGAGATGCGCTGGAGATCAATGCCGAACAGCAGCATCACCGGAAAGACGATGGCGAGCGTGAGCGGGATGGAGAGCGCCACCACCGACCCGGCGCGGACGCCCAGCGCCAGGAAGCTCGCCACCATGATGATGACAATGGCCTGCCAGAGGCTCTCCATGAAGTCGCCGATGGCCTCGTCCACCGTCACCGCCTGGTCGGCCACCAGCGTCGCCTCGATGCCGATGGGCAGGCCCGCGCGGATTTCCGCGATGGCGGCCTGGATGTTCTGCCCGAGCGCCAGGATGTCCCCCGCCTCCCGCATGGCGATGGCAAGGCCGATGGCGGGCGTGCCGTTCACGCGGAACATGGGCTGCGGCGGGTCGGCGAAGCCGCGGCGGATGGTCGCGATGTCGGTCAGGCGGAACACACGCTCGCCGATCACGAAGTTCACCGCCAGCAGATCCTGCTCGCTCTCGAAGGAGCCGGAGACGCGCACCGCCAGCCGCTCCTGCCCCGTCTCGATGAGGCCCGAGGGGCGGACCAGGTTCTGCGCCTGCAAGGCCTGGAGGATGGCGCCGTAGTTCAGCCCGAGGCCGGCGAGGCGCTCCGTCGAGAATTCGAGGAAGACCCGCTCATCCTGCGCGCCCAGCAGCTCGATCTTGGAGACGTCCGGCACCAGCAGCAGGCGGGAACGCGCGGCCTCCACATAGTCACGCAGCTCGCGCTGGGTGAAGCCATCGGCGGTGAAGCCATAGATGATGCCGAAGGTGTCGCCGAAGTCGTCGTTGAAGAAGGGACCGGCCACGCCCTGCGGCAAGGTGTGGCGGATGTCGGCGATGCGCCGTCGCACCTGGTACCACATGTCGGGCACGATGGCGGCCGGCGTGCTTCCCTTCAGGTCCACGAAGATCACCGTCTGGCCGGGCACGCTGTAGCTGCGCAGCCGGTCGAGGTTCGGCGTCTCCTGCAGCGTGCGCTCCAGCCGCTCCGTCACCTGCAGCAGCGTCTCCTCCATCGAGGCGCCGGGCCAGATCGCGGAGACGATCATGGTGCGGAAGGTGAAGGCGGGGTCCTCGTTGCGGCCGAGCTTGAAGAAGGCGAAGCCGCCCGCGATCAGCGCCACGATCATGAAGTAGATGACGAGCGACCGCTTGTTGATCGCCCATTCGGAGAGGTTGGGGCCGATCATCGCAGCAGCCGCACTTTCTGGCCCGGGCGCAGCGTCTGCACGCCCGCCGTCACTACCAGATCCCCAGGCTGCAGCCCCTGCCCCACCACCACATGCGCCGGGTCATGCCGCACCAGTTCCACGCTGCGCAGCGAGACGGTCTCGCTCGCCGGGTCCACCACCCAGACGGCAGGGCCGCGATCGGCCCGCGTCAGCGCCGAGGCGGGGATGGCGATGCCGGGCGTGTTGCCCAGGCGCAGATGGCCGGTCACGGTCGAGCCCAGGCGCATCTCGGGCGGCGGCTCGGCCAGGCCCACGCGCACCTGGAAGGTGCCGGTCACCGCATCCGCCTGGGGCGAGACCTCGCGCACGCGGCCCTGCGCGCGGATCTGCGGCTGCCCGGTGATGTTCACCTCGATCAGCGGATTGGCCGGCGCCTGATCCTTCACCTGGGCCGGCACGTCGAAGACCGCATCGCGCCCTTCGCTGCGGGCGATGCGCAGGATCATGCGGCCCGGCTGCACCACCTCGCCCGGCTCGGCGCCGCGCTGCGTCACATTGCCCGCCACGTCGGAGACGAGCTCGGTGTAGCCCAGGCGCGTCTCGGCGATGCTGACCTGCGCCTCGGCCGCATCCACGGCGGCGCGGATGGTCTGGAGCTGCTGCGCCGCCTGGTCGTAGCGCACGCGCGTGGTGAAGCCCTCGCGCAGCAATTGCCCCTGGCGCCAGTAGTTGTTCTCGGCTTCGCGCAGCTGGCCGCGCGTGGCCGTCAGGTTGGCGCGGGCGGCGCGCAGGCCGTTCTCCTCATTGTCGCGATTGAGCCGGGCCACGACCTGCCCGGGGCGCACCCGGTCGCCCACATTCACCAGGCGCTCGGTCATGCGGCCATCGATGCGGAAGGCGAGGTTCACCTCGGTCTCGGCCTGCACCGTGCCGGTCAGGCTCACCACGTCGCCGCCCGCGCTGCGCTCGGCGGCGATGACCCGCACCGGGCGGATCTCCGGCGCCGGCGGCGGGGCCGCGTCATCGCAGCCGGCCAGGACCAGCAGCGCGAACGGCAAGGCGCGCAGGGCGTGGCCGAGGGGCGGGGGCAATGGCATGGGCATCCTCTGTCTGGTTCGACCCGGCTGGGCGCGCGCGGACCGATTGAAACACGATCCGTCGCGCGGGCGCGAAAATCTCTCACTCCGCGGTGCGCCGGGGAACGGCCACCCATCCCAGCCCTGCGCCGCCCGTCCCAAAGGGAGGGATCAGCGCGGCGGCAGCGCCTCGCGGATGCGGCCGGCCATATGGCCGAAGAAGGGGTTCCAGGAAATCCGCACCAGCGAATCCAGCGCCATCACCAGCACGCCCGTCTCGCCCCGGATGGCCGTGGCGCCGAGGCTGATGCCGAACTCGGCCTCCCGCTCGGGCCGCAACCCATAGAGCGAATCGTCCACCGGGAAGGGCAGCGCAACATGCGAGAGCGAATAGACGTCCCGCGGATAGACGAGCCCCGGCAGCGGGATCACCTCCTCCTCCATGGCGCCCGCCGGCGTCACGCGCGCCACCATCTCCAGGCTGTTCTCGTCGCGGTTGGTGAGGATGGTGAGGCGGAAGTTGCGCGGCGGGTCGGGCATCATGCGCTCCACCTCCGGGTCGAAGACGGGGCGCAGCAGGAAGCTCAGCTTGGTGCCGCGGTTGCGGTCGAAGATCACCAACTCGCTCCCGTTCGCGGGAAGGAGGGCGAAGAAATCATCCACCAGCGCGCGGGTGCTGACGGTGAAGTCCATCAGCGACTGGAAGGCCAGGATCGGCGCCAGCCCGTCCAGCCGCCCGGCGCGGGAGAGGCGCCGCACCTGGCCCTGCACCTCCTGCGTCAGGCGGAAGGACTGCACCGCCGCGTTCACGGGAAAGGAATTGTATTTGAAGGGATTGAACTCGGGCAGGACCGAAAGCCAGGCCGCCTTGGCGAAGCGTGGCAGCATGGCGGGCAGGCCGGCGAGGCCCGCGAAACGCGCGAAGGGGGAGACGCCGACCATGGGCGAGACGACGATGACGCGGTCCGGCCGGACCAGGGCCGGGTCCTCCACCGCATCCATGGCGTGCTTCAGCGAGAGGGCGCCGCCATTGGAATAGCCGACCATATGGACGGTGCCGCTCGGCCCCGCACGGCGCCGCGCCTCGCGCATCGCCATGCGGGTGGCGGCGGTCCAGTCCTCCCAGACCGCCTCGGTCAGCCCGGCCGGCACGGTTCCGTGGCCCGGCACGCGCAGGCCCAGCGCCACGAAGCCTTCGGCGCGGTAGAGCTCCGCCACGTGGCGCAGGCTGTAGGGCGCGTCCGTCAGGCCATGGATCAGCACCACCGCCCCGCGCGGGGTGCCCTCGGGCTCCAGCACGAAGGAGCGGTTCCAATCATGGGCGAAGCGCGGCGCATGGATCGGGCTGCCGGCGTGGAAGCGGTTTTCCGGCGTCCGCGCCTCGGGCGGCAGGCGGGCCGTCACCTCGCGGTCCACCTGGGCGAAGACGCGCCGCTCGGCGGCCAGATAGGCGCCCCAGTCCATGTGCTGGATCTGCGCGGCCCGCGGCTCGTCCGGGATCACCGTGTGCCAGAGCTCGAGCGGCGGGCCCATCTGGCTGTCCACCACGCGCACCGCGATGATGATGAACACCACGGCGACAAGCGCATAGGCCAGCCGCCTTGTCCATCGCCAGAGCCAGGAGCCGATCCGCCGCATCCGCAACATGTCCCACGGAATGCGCTGCGCGGCCAGCGGCAGCCTCAGCCGCGCAGCGCGCCGAGCAGGATGCCCTCGGTCAGGATCTGCGGCAGGATGACCGGCGCGCCACCCCCCGCCGGATAGAGCAGGTAGAGCGGCACGCCATCCCGGCCATGTTCCCGCAGCAGCGCGGTGATGGCGGCGTCGCCCCGCGTCCAGTCGCCCGTCAGCTGCACCACGCCCGCGGCCTCGAAGGCGCGCTGCACGGCGTCGGTGTGGATCGCGACTCGCTCATTCACCTTGCAGGAGATGCACCACGCGGCGGTGAGGTTCACGAAGACCGGCTTGCCCTCGGCGCGCAGCTCGGCGAGGCGCGGCGCGGACCAGGCCTCGCCCCGCGTCGCGGCCGCAGCGGCCGGCGGCGCGGTGCCGAGCAGGGGCAGCAAAGCGAGCGCACCCAGGATGGCGGCGAGGGCGACGGCCTCGCCCACCCGCCGCGGCGTGCGGCCGGATTGCTGCGCCACCCCCCAGGCCCAGGCGGCGAGTGCGATCAGCACCGCGCCCACCAGCGCCGCCAGCACGCCATCCGGCCCGGATTGCTGCGCCAGAACCCAGACCAGCCAGGCCGCCGCGCCATACATGGGGAAGGCCAGGAATTGCCTGAGGCGCTCCATCCAGGCGCCCGGCCGGGGCAGGAACCGGCCAGCACCGGGGAACACACCGAGGAGGGCATAGGGGGCGGCAAGGCCAAGGCCCATGGCGCCAAACACGCCGAGCGTGGCGGTGGCCGGCAGCACCAGCGCGGCGCCGATCGCCGTCGCCATGAAGGGGGCCGTGCAGGGCGTGGCGACCACCACGGCCAGCACGCCGGTGAAGAAGCTGCCCGTCGCCCCGCCGCGGCCGGCCAACCCCTGCCCGGCACCCACCGCACCGCCGATCTGGAAGACGCCGGAAAGGTTCAGGCCCACGGCCAGCATCAGCCAGGCCATGCCGGCGACGAAGGCCGGATAGGTGAACTGGAAGCCCCAGCCCGCCCCACCGCCCGCAGCGCGCAGCCCCAGCATCGCCCCGCCCACCGCGAGGAAGGCCAGCACCACACCGGCCGTATAGGCGGCCGCCTCCAGCCGGATCGCGCCGCGCGCGGCCCCGCCCAGTTGCGCCATGGCCATGGCCTTCATCGCCAGCACGGGGAAAACGCAGGGCATGAGGTTCAGGATCAACCCGCCCAGCGCGGCGAAGGCCAGCACCTGCCAGAGCGGCAGCGGGCTCGCCGGCAAGGGTCCGCCGGGCGCGGCATCAATCAGGTAGGCGCCGCGGACCCCGGCCGCATCGGTCAGCGTCAGCACGCCCGAAAGCCGCGCGGGCGGCTCGGCCGGGCCGCGCACGAGGTCCAGCGTGATCTCGCCCTCGCGCCGGGTCAGGCGCTGCTCGGGCGCATTCTCGATCACGCCAGAGGCATCCGGAAAAAAGGTCGCCTCGCGGATCGCAGCCGCCGAAAAGCCGGCGCCCTGGATGGTCAGCGCGCCACGCGGGCCCGCGAAGGCGAAGCGCGCGGCGAAGGGCGCGGCACGGGGCAGCGCCGCCTCGGCCTCGCGGAAGCGCGCCATCTCCGCCGGCACCGCTGCGGCCGCGACATCGAGGCCGATGGTGAAGCGCCCTTCCTCCGGAATGCAGACATCGGCGCAGACCAGCCAGGTCGCATCCGCCGTGATGGTCGCATGGTCGCCGGGCCTGAGGTCAGCGGGCGGCGTCACCTCGATCAGGAAGCCGACCTCGCCCGAATAGCCGAAATTCATCAAGGGGCCGAACGGCTTGCGGCTCGGCGCGGGGAATTGGAGGTCGCCCGCCTGCCATCCCGGCCGCGCCCAGTCGAAGGTGATCTCCGGCGGTGCGCCGGCATCGCCCGGGTTCTGCCAATAGGTGTGCCAGCCCGGCGCGAGGCGCTGATGCAGCATCAGCCGGAACGGCTCGCCGGGCGCGATGGCGCTGCGATCGGCCAGCAGCGTCACCACAGCCCGCGGCGAGGCCACGGGCGCCGATTGCTGCGCCCGCCCCGCCAGTGGGACCAGCACCAGGGCCAACAGGAGAAGCAGCGCGCGTAGCATGCCGGATAGAAGGGGCATCCCGTGCGCCGCCGCAAGCCTTTCGGTGCATGACGGGGTTGCGCGCGGATGTGGCATTTATGTCACGCACGCCGTCCCCAAGGCCCGGGGCCGGAACCGGCGCGACCTTCCCGCGTTGGCCCTTCCAGACGCAACCCTGTCTGGAGAATGACATGACCCGCCTGAAGACCCTCCTGTTGAGCGGGGCAGCCCTTGCCTGCACCCCCCTCCTCGCCACACCCCAGGCGGCGGCGCAGTCCCGCGGCTTCTTCGACGATTGGCGCCTGCCGCAGCAGCAGGTGATGACCGGCCTCTATATCGGAGCGGGCGCCGGCGTGAACTTCTCGGAGAACAGCCTGCTGCGCAGCGACAGCAGCCTCGCCGCCGGCCTCGCCGCCGTGGGCGCGGGCGGCCGGGGGCGCGCCATCTTCGAGCCGGGCTTCGTCGGCGTGGGCTCCATCGGCTGGGGCTTCAGCAACGGCTTCCGCGTCGAGGTGGAAGGCAACTACCGCCAGAACGACCTCGACAAGATCGGCGGCTTCCCCGGCGCCAGCCTGCGCAACACCGCCTCGGGCACGCAGAGCACCTATGGCGTGATGGGCAACCTGCTCTACGACTTCCGCATTCCGGGCGTGCCCTGGTTCATCCCCTATATCGGCGGCGGCGCGGGCTATGCCTGGCGCGAATGGGACGGGGTGAGCGCCTCCACCACCGGCGGCGCGACCCTCCGCTCCCGCGCCATCGAGGGCCAGTTCGCCTATCAGGCGATCGGCGGCGCGGCCTTCGTCATCCCCTCCGTCCCCGGCCTCGCGGTCACGGCCGAGTATCGCTACTTCGCGACCCAGCCGAGCGACTTCAACACGCGGGTGATCGGCCCCACGGGCCTCGGCCTCGCCGGTGGCCAGCTGCGCGCGAGCGATGCGAACCACTCGGTGATGGTCGGCCTGCGCTATGCCTTCAACCAGCCGCGCCCGGCCCCCGCGCCGCAGCCCGTCGCCGCCCCGGCGCCGGCCCCGGCCCGGACCTACCTGGTCTTCTTCGACTGGGATCGGGCCGACCTGACCGAGCGCGCGCGACAGATCATCGGCGACGCGGCGACCAATGCGCGGACGGTGTCCTCGACGCGCATCGAGGTCTCGGGCCACGCCGACCGCACCGGCTCGGCCGCCTACAACCAGCGTCTCTCGGTGCGTCGTGCCGAGGCGGTGGCGGGCGAGCTGGTCCGGCGCGGGATCTCGCGCAACGAGATCTCGGTGCAGGGCTTCGGCTTCGAACGCCCGCTGGTGCCCACCGCCATGGGCGTCCGCGAGCCTCAGAACCGCCGGGTGGAGATCATCCTCCGCTAACTCCCCACGAACCCGCCTTCGGCGTCTTCGCGGGGGCCCCGGCTTCCTTCCCCGCGAAATCGCCTTCGGCGCTTTCGCGGGGGCCCCGGCTTGGCGCTTCGTCATGGGCGCTGAGTTCCTCCTCCGGTGGCGAAGCCACCGGAGGGCCGCGGGGGGCTGATCATTGGAGAGGCAGATCGTGACGGCCGGTGGAGCGATCCGCCGGCCGTTTTCGTGCGCGCTGGCCGCCTCCGCCACCGAGGGAAGAGCCGCCCCGACAGGACCAGCACAAAAAAGCGGCCGGCGGATCACCCCGCCGGCCGCTTCATTTGTGCCCTCCCCGGCCCTTCCGCCCCCAGGAGCCCTCCGCTGGCTTCGCCACCGGAGGATGAACCAAACTCCCAAGCAAGGGAGCCAAACCGGGGCCCCTGGGAAAACGCCTCTTCGGCGTTTTCCCAGGGAGCACGCTAGTGCGCCAGGATCGCCAGCAGCAGCAGCGCCACGATGTTGGTGATCTTGATCATCGGGTTCACCGCGGGGCCGGAGGTGTCCTTGTACGGGTCGCCCACGGTGTCGCCGGTCACGGCGGCCTTATGGGCATCGCTGCCCTTGCCGCCGTAATGGCCTTCCTCGATGTACTTCTTCGCATTGTCCCAGGCGCCACCACCGGTGGTCATGGAGACGGCGACGAAGAAGCCCGTCACGATCACGCCGAGCAGCATGGCGCCCAGCGCCGCGAAGGCCGCGCCCTTGCCCGCGATGGCCGCGATCAGGAAGAACCAGAGGATCGGGCTCAGCACCGGCAGCAGCGAGGGGATGATCATCTCCTTGATCGCGGCCTTGGTCAGCATGTCCACGGCGCGGGCATAGTCGGGCTTCTCGGTGCCCGCCATGATGCCCGGCTTCTCCTTGAACTGCCGCCGGACCTCTTCCACGACCGACTGCGCCGCGCGGCCCACCGCCGTCATGCTCATGCCGCCGAAGAGGTAGGGCAGCAGGCCGCCGAAGAGCAGCCCGACCACGACGTAGGGATTGGCCAGCGAGAAGTCGATCGTCCCCAGCCCCGCGAAATACGGGAACTCGGCCGGGTTCGCGATGAAGTAGTTGAGGTCCTGCGTATAGGCGGCGAAGAGCACCAGCGCGCCGAGGCCGGCCGAGCCGATCGCATAGCCCTTGGTGACCGCCTTCGTGGTGTTGCCCACCGCGTCCAGCGCATCCGTCGTCACGCGGGTTTCCGGCGGCAGGCCCGCCATTTCCGCGATGCCGCCGGCATTGTCCGTCACCGGGCCGAAGGCATCCAGCGCCACGATCATGCCGGCCAAGGCCAGCATCGTCGTGGTGGCGATGGCGATGCCGTAGAGGCCCGCCAGGCCATGCGCGCAGATCACGCCCGCGATGATGATGATCGCCGGGATCGCCGTGCTCTCCATGGAGACGGCGAGGCCGCGGATCACGTTGGTGCCATGGCCGGTCTGCGAGGCCTCGGCGATGGACTTCACCGGCCGGAAGTCGGTGCCGGTGTAGTATTCGGTGATCATCACGATCAGCGCCGTCACACCCAGGCCGACCGCGCCGCAGAGCCAGAGGCTGAAGGCGCCGAACGTATGGCCGCCGGCGGTGGTGGTGCCGAAGCCGAAGAAGATGAAGGAGAGCGGCAGCAGCACGGCGAGGCTGAGCGCGCCCGTCATCATCAGGCCGCGATACATCGCCCCCATGATGGACTGATTGGCCGGCAGCTTCACGTAATAGGTGCCGACGATGGAGGTGATGACGCAGACCGCGCCGATCGCCAGCGGGAAGAGCATCCCCGCCGTGCGGCCCACATCGCCGAAGCTGATGGCGGCCAGCACCATGGTGGCGACCGCGGTCACCGCATAGGTCTCGAAGAGGTCGGCCGCCATGCCGGCGCAGTCGCCCACGTTGTCGCCCACATTGTCGGCGATGGTGGCGGGGTTGCGGGGGTCATCCTCAGGGATGCCGGCTTCCACCTTGCCCACCATGTCGCCGCCCACATCCGCGCCCTTGGTGAAGATGCCACCGCCGAGACGCGCGAAGATCGAGATGAGCGAGGCGCCGAAGCCCAGCGCCACCAGGCTGTCGATCACGATGCGCGAGTTGATCGCGTGGCCCATGATGATGACGAGGATGAAGAAGTAGACGGCCACACCCAGCAGCGCGAGGCCCGCCACCAGCATCCCGGTGATGGCGCCCGACTTGAAGGCGAGGTCGAGGCCGGCCGCCAGGCCCTGGCGGCTCGCCTCGGCCGTGCGCACATTGGCGCGGACCGAGACGTTCATGCCGATGAAGCCGGCCAGGCCCGAGAGCACGGCGCCCAGCAGGAAGCCGACCGCCACCGTGGCCCCCAGGAACACCCAGACCAGGGCGAAGAGCAGGGCGCCCACCGCGCCGATGGTGATGTACTGGCGCTTGAGGTAGGCCGAGGCGCCCTCCTGGATGGCCTGCGCGATTTCCTGCATGCGCGCATTGCCGGCGGGCTTGGCCATGATTTCCTTGGTCGTGATCCAGCCATAGGCGAGCGAGGCGCCCCCAAGCAGGATGACCAGCAGCAACGTCACTGTGATCACGTATCTTGTCCCTCTCTTCCCGTTCCGGCGGCTACTTGACGGCCACCATTGGAATGGAGCCTAGGCCGCGTCGGATCAGGTATGCAACCGATGCACCCCTCGCTTCCGGCCGGTTTTTGTGGTTTGAGGGCGGCTTGTTCCCAATCCCTGGCCTCTGGAGCCCCTGATGAACCTCGACGCGATCCCCATCGGCAAGAATCCGCCGCATGACCTGAACGTGATCATCGAGGTTGGCATCGGCGGCGAGCCCATCAAATACGAGATGAACAAGGAGGCCGGCACGCTCTTCGTGGACCGCTTCCTGCACACGCCGATGCGCTATCCCGGCAATTACGGCTTCGTGCCCCACACCCTGTCGGATGATGGCGACCCGATCGACGTGCTGGTGGCCAATACCCGCCCCATCGCGCCGGGCGCGGTCATCAACGTGCGCCCCGTCGGCGTGCTGAAGATGGAGGATGATGGCGGGCATGACGAGAAGATCATCGCCGTCCCCTCGCCCAAGCTCACCAAGCGCTACGTGAACGTGCACGAGGTGACCGACCTGCCGCAGATCACGCTCGACCAGATCCGCCACTTCTTCGAGCACTACAAGGACCTGGAGCCCGGCAAGTGGGTGAAGATCATCGGCTGGGGCAACGCGGCCGAAGCGCACAAGCTGATCCTGGAAGCGGTGGAGCGCGCCAAGGCCGCCAAGTAAGACCGCTCTGCGGGGTCGTTTACCGGACCTCGCATGAATTTTGCATGGCTGGGGCGTCACCTTCCCGAAGGACCGCCCCATGCCCACCCGCCGCGCCGCCCTCGCCCTCGCCTCCGCCCCCCTGTGGCCCTCCATGGCCCAGTCCGGATGGCCCGCGGCGCGGCCCATCGAAATCCATGTGGGCTTCTCGGCCGGCGGCGGCGTGGATGTCATGGCGCGCGCGGTTGCGCCCTTCCTCGCCAACCTCCTGCCCGGCTCGCGCTTCGTCATCGTGAACCGGCCGGGCGCCGGCGGGCAGTTGGGTCATGAGGCGGCGGCCAACGCCCCGCCCGATGGCTATGCGCTGGGCGCCACCACCATGCCCGGCCTCGTCTCCCACCCCATCGAGCGGCCGGTGCGCTACCGGGTCGCGGACCTCACCTATCTCGCCAATGTGGTGGACGACCCCTGCGCCCTCTTCGTGCGGCCGGAGAGCCCCTATCGCACGCTGGCCGACGTGATCGCCGCCGGGCGCGCCCGGCCGGAGGTGGTGACCTATGGCCTGACCGGCATCGGCTCGGACGACCACCTGACCATGTTCCGCTTCGAGGCGGCGACGGGGGCCCGGCTGACGCATGTGCCCTTCCCTGGCATCGGCCAGATGCTGCCGCAGGTCTTCTCCGGCCAGGTGGACCTCGCTGCCATGAATGTCAGCGAGGCGCTGCCCTTCGTACGGGAAGGCCGGCTGCGCGGCCTCGGCCAGGCCGCCGCGACCCGCTGGCCGGGCCTGCCGGACCTGCCCACCTATCGCGAGCAGGGGGTGGATGTGCTGGGCAGCGCCAGTCGCGGCTTCGTGGGCCCCGCCGGCCTGCCGCCCGAAATCACCGAACGGCTGCTGGCGGCCTTCACCGCGATGCTGGCCGACCCGGCCTTCCTGCGCGAGGCGGAGCGCCTCGCCATGCCGCTACGCCCGGTGCTCGGCGCCGATTACCGCGCCATGGCGCTGGCGATGGACGCGGAACTGCGTGCGCTCTGGGAGGCGCGGCGCTGGACCCAGGGTTGATCCATCGGGGGAGACCCATCGGGGTTGATCCCGGGTGGTGAATCGCCGCAGAAGCAGGGTCCCATGCGCCCGTAGCTCAATTGGTCAGAGCGGGCCGCTCATAACGGCTTGGTTGCGGGTTCAAGTCCTGCCGGGCGCATCGGGATGCCTCAGATGCGCAAGCGATCCGGGATGGGCAGGCCGAGGCGGTCCGGCACCGGCCATTCCTCGCGCACCGTCCGCAGCTTCGTGAAGCCCGCCTTGATGTAATTGGGCAGCGCCCGCGGATGGTCCGCCGTGCAGGTGTTCACCGTCAGGGCAACGGGCGCTTCCTCCCAGGCCGCGCGGATCGCGTGCTGCAGGAAGGCCATGCCGATGCCAAGCCCCACCGCGCGCGGATAGAGGCCGAAATAGGCGAGGTTGATCACCGGCCAGCCGCGCCGGTCCAGCTCGTAGAAGCCCAGGTCGCCTTCCGCGTCGCGCAGCACATGGATGCTGATGGCACGATCCTCCAGCACCGCATTCAGCTCGGCGTCGGAGAGCGTGCGCCGCAGCCACCAGACATAGTCATGGCCGACCGTGGCATAGAGCTCGCGGTAATGCGCCACGCTGCAGCGCGGCAGGCAGGTCTCGACCTTCAGGCCATAGGGCAGATGGGCGAAGGGGCCGGGCGGGCGCCGGTCCATGCGCAGGAAGGTCACATCCACCGCGATGCGGGTGGTCGGCTCCACCAGCCTCATCCCCATGGCCCGCTCAGGTCTCCAGGAAGCTGCGCAGCTTGCGGGAGCGGCTGGGGTGCTTGAGCTTGCGCAGCGCCTTGGCCTCGATCTGGCGGATGCGCTCGCGCGTCACGTTGAACTGCTGGCCGACCTCTTCCAGCGTGTGGTCGGTGTTCATGCCGATGCCGAAGCGCATGCGCAGCACGCGCTCCTCGCGCGGGGTGAGCGAACCCAGCACGCGCGTGGTGGCCTCGCGCAGGTTGGACTGGATCGCGGCATCCAGCGGGATGATCGCGTTCTTGTCCTCGATGAAGTCGCCCAGGTGGCTGTCCTCCTCGTCGCCGATCGGCGTCTCGAGGGAGATCGGCTCCTTCGCGATCTTCAGCACCTTGCGCACCTTCTCGAGCGGCATGCCGAGCTTCTCGGCCAGCTCCTCGGGCTGCGGCTCGCGGCCGATCTCGTGCAGCATCTGGCGGCTGGTGCGGACCAGCTTGTTGATCGTCTCGATCATATGGACGGGGATGCGGATGGTCCGCGCCTGATCGGCGATGCTGCGCGTGATGGCCTGCCGGATCCACCAGGTCGCGTAGGTCGAGAACTTGTAGCCGCGGCGGTATTCAAACTTGTCCACGGCCTTCATCAGGCCGATGTTGCCCTCCTGGATCAGGTCCAGGAACTGCAGGCCGCGGTTGGTGTATTTCTTGGCGATGGAGATCACGAGGCGCAGGTTCGCCTCGATCATCTCCTTCTTCGCCTGGTTCATGTCCCGCTCGCCGGCGGAGACGGTCTTGTAGACGCGGCGGAACTCGGCCACCGGCAGGCCCGTGGCGGAGGCGATCGCGCCGATCTCGACGCGCACGGCCTCCAGCTCGTCCCGCGCCTTGAGCGCGAAGGTCGGCCAGGCCTTGCCCTTGAGCTTGGAGACGCGGTCCAGGAAGCCCGGGTCCAGCTCGGCGCCGATCCAATGCTCCAGGAACTCCTCGCGCTTCACCTTCTGCGCGAGCGCGAGGCGCAGCACCTGGCCGTCCAGCGTGTTCAGCTTGCGGTTCAGGCCCTTGAGCTGCTCGACCAGCTCCTCGATGCGGTTGTTGTGGAGGTGCACCTTCTCGACGAGCTGCACGAGCTCCTGGCGCAGCTTCTCGTAGTTCTTCTCGCCCCGGCCGGCCAGCTCCTCGCCCGAGGTATAGGCGTCCATCCGCTTGGAGGAGAGCTTGTTCAGCTTGGTGAAGATGGTCTGGATCGCCTCGAAATTGGCGATCACGTCGGGCTTCAGCTTTTCCTCGAGCGCGGAGAGGGAGAGGCCCATGCCCTCGCCCTCCTCGCCTTCCTCGAACTCCTCGGGCTCGGGCGGCGCGCCCTCGGGCGTGTCGGCGGCGTTGGTGGCCTCCAGGTCGATCACGTCGCGCAGCAGCATGCGCGGCGGCTCGGCCTTGAGCGCCTCATACCAGGCGATGATGGCCTTGAAGGTCAGCGGGCTCTCGCAGAGGCCCGTGATCATCATGTCACGGCCGGCCTCGATGCGCTTGGCGATGGCGATCTCGCCCTCGCGCGAGAGCAGCTCGACGCTGCCCATCTCGCGCAGGTACATCCGGACGGGGTCATCGGTGCGGCCGAGGCTTTCCTCGTCCACATTGCCGCCGCCCTCCTCGTCCTCCTTCTCCTCGCCATCCTCGGACTTGGCGGCCTTGGTCTCGCCCTCCTCGGACTCCTCGGCCTCGACGACATTGATGCCGGCTTCCGAGAGGGAGGAGAGGGTGTCCTCGATGAACTCGCTGCTCACCTGCTCCTGCGGCATGGCGGCGTTCACCTCGTCATAGGTGACGTAGCCGCGCTCCTTGCCGCGCACGATGAGCTTCTTGACGGCGGCGGAGGTGATGTCGAGCACCACCCCGTCAACGGCTTCCTCACGCGCCTCGGCCGTATCGCTGCCACTCGCCGTCTTGGTCGCCATGCGTCACTCCGTTTGCATCGCGGGAGAAAAATATCCCCCTACCCTATACCGCGTCGGCTTCCTCGGCCTCGCCGCGCCGGAGCGCGTCCAGCGCCTCGGTCAGGCGGATCAGGCGATTCTGCGCGGCCATGTCGTTGGTCGCGGCGAACGCCCTTTGAGCTGCCCGAGCGTCCTCAGCCAGCTCCGCCTCCCCTCGGAGGAAACCATAGATCTGCCAGAAAGCGTCCAGCGCCTCTCTGGGTTGCGCGCCGGGGCGGGCCTCGGGAGGCAGACCGGCAGCGCGAAGCACCCATTGACTGGCTGTTGCAATTCCGCTCTGGCCGAGGTGGGCGATCAACTCCGCCGAGTCAAGGCGTTCGGCGGCGCCGATCCACGCCAAAAGCGCATCTCTCACCTGCCGGGCGGGGCCGTCGGGCAGTTCAAGCAGGGCGAGAGGCTCTTCCGCATCGCGCAAGATCTCCGGCTGGTGGATGCAGATCGCCAGGATGATCCGCGCCCGCTCGGCCCGGATGGCCTCCGGATCGGCCACGGGACGAGGGTGGCGGGGGGCGGCCCGCTTACCGGGCGCGCGAGACAAAGCAAAGAAACGATTGAGGAAATCGCCACGGAACTCGCTGGCCAGCGCCTTGTCCGGGATGCTGCCGGCGATGCCGGTGAGGCGGTTGCGCAGCGCGGCACGCGCCTCGGGCGCCTCGGGCAGCTTGCCGCCCACGATCAGGCCGAAGACCGCCTCCGAGAGGGGTTGTGCCGCGTCCAGCAGGGTCTGGAAGCCGCGCGCGCCCTTCTGACGGATCAGCGTGTCGGGATCTTCACCCGTCGGCAAGGTGACGAAGCGCAGCGTGTGGTCGGGCGTCAGCAGGGGCATGGCCACCTCGGCGGCGCGGGCGGCGGCGCGCTGTCCGGCCGCATCACCATCCAGGCACAGCACCGGCTCGGGGCTCACCTGCCAGAGCGCCTGGAACTGCTCCTCCGTCAGCGCGGTGCCGAGCGGCGCCACCGCGCCGGTGAAGCCCGCCTGATGCAGCGCGATCACATCCATGTAGCCCTCGGCCACGATCAGCCGCGCGCCGCGGAACACCCCCTCCCGCGCCAGGTCCAGGCCGTAGAGGTTGCGGCGCTTGGAAAACAGCACCGTCTCCGGCCCGTTGACATATTTGGGCTGGCCATCGCCCAGGATGCGGCCGCCGAAGCTGATGGTGCGGCCACGCCGGTCGCGGATCGGGAACATGACGCGGTTGAAGAAGAGGTCCACCACCTTTCCCTCATCCCGCTCCTGCATCAGCCCGGCCTCGATGAGCTGGCGCTGTTCGATCCCCTCCTCGCGCAGTTCGGCCAGCAGCGCGCCCCGCCCGGCGCCGGACCAGCCGAGGCCGAAGCGGGCGATGGTCTCCTCCGTCAGCCCGCGGCGCTTGAGGTAGGCCAGGCCCTCCGCCCCCTCGGGGCTGCGCAGGCGCCGGGCATAGGCGGCCTCGGCGGCCTGGAGGACGCCATAAAGGTCCTTGGCGCGGCGCTCGCGCGCGGCGGCCTCGGGGCTGGCCTTGGGGACTTCCAGGCCCGCCTCGCCCGCGAGCCGTTCGACCGCCTCCATGAAGCCGCCGCCCTCGGCGCGCATGATGAAGGCGAAGGCATCGCCATGCGCGCCGCAGCCGAAGCAGTGGAAGCTGTCGTCATACACGTAGAAGGAGGGGGACTTCTCGTTGTGGAAGGGGCAGAGGCCCTTCCAGTTCCGCCCCGACTTGGTCAGCCGCACGCGCCGCCCGACCAGCGACGGCATGGGCGTGCGGGCGCGAAGCTCATCGAGGAAGTTGGGCGGGAGGGCCATGCGACCGCGATCTATCTCACGGCCGCCAGGCGCGGTGGTAGGGGTGATTGGCCCGGATGCATTGCGCGCGAAACAATTGCTCGGCCAGCAGCGCGCGGACCAGCAGATGCGGCCAGGTGAGCGGCCCGAGCGAGAGCCGGTGCTCCGCCCGCTGCGTCACCGCCGGGTCCAGCCCCTCGGCGCCGCCAATGGCGAAGCAGAGCGGCCGCGCCGCCGCCTCCCAGCGCCCGGTCAGCTGCGCCAGCGCCTCGCTGCTGGGCGCGGCCCCACCCAGGTCGAGCGCCACCAGCAGGGAGTTCGCGGGAAGTGCGGCGAGGATCGCCGCGCCCTCCCGCCGCCGCGCCTCGGCCGGGCTGCCTGTCGCTTCCGGGATTTCGGTCAGCTCCAGCGGCGGGCGCAGCCGGGCGTTGTATTGCGCGAAAAGCGCGCCCTCGGCGCCCGACTTGAAGCGGCCGATGGTAACCAGCCGGGCCTTCACCCGTCAGATCGGCGATTGCTCGCCGGGCGCGGCCTCGCCCATCGGGCTGTCGGGGCCCCACATCTTCTCGAGGTCGAACTTCAGCCGCGCCTCGGGCGTGAAGAGATGGATGACAAGGTCGCCCGCGTCGATCAGCACCCATTCCTCGCTCTTGCTGAAGGCGCTGCGGCGCAGATGCATGCCCTCCTTGGCCAGGGCGTCATCCACATGCGTGGCCATCGCCTCGATCTGCCGGCCGACCAGGCCGGTCGCGATGATCAGGCGGTCGGCGTAGCTGGCGCGGTTGGTGACGTCGAGCACGACGATGTCCACCGCCTTGTCGTCGTCCAGGCTCTTCCGCGCGGCCTCGACCAGGCGCTCCAGCCGGTTGGGATCGACCTTGGGCGCGCGGGCGCGCTTGGGGGCTGCGCGCTTGGGGGCTGCGGCGGGCTTGGCCTTGGGGGCGGCACGCACGGTCGCGGTGGTGGCGCGGGGCTTGGCCTTGGCGGGGGCGGGTGCCTCGGCGCCCTTGGCGCGGCTGGCCGGCGACTTGGCCGGGGTGGCGGGCTTGGCGCTGGCCTTGCGCGACGGCGCAGCGGGAGATTTGCGCGATGGCGCAGCGGCCGGCTTGCGTGACGGCGTAGCGGCAGGCCTGCGCGAGGGCGCAGCGGCTGGCTTGCGCGCAGGCGCGGCACTGGTCTTCCGTGCCGGCGCGGCAGCGGGCTTGGGCGCAGGCGCAGCGCCGGCCTTGGCCGCCGGCTTGCGGGCGGGCGCCTCGGCCGCCTTGACGCGGGCAGGCGCGGCCTTCGGCTTGGCAGTCGCGGGCTTGGCAGCGCGCGGGGCAGCAGCGGGCTTGCGGGCCGGCTTCTTGGTCTCGTCAGGTGTCCGCGCCATGCGCTCGGTCTCTCACTTCGTCGGTTCTTTGGGCGGCCCGGCCCCTGCCGAGGCCGCCCGGATGGCGGTCGCCGAAATCGCCCGCTCCGCCGCGGGCACAAAGCACCAGGGGGCGCCCGCCGTCCAGCGCGAAGCGTGCAGGGCCGCCGCGCGCCGCCGCCGGTGCCGCAGCACCGAGGCCGCCTGGCCGCGCAACGCTGGCCGGCTGTAGCCCGGCCGCGGCAGCACCGCCAGGGGCGTGTCGCGCGCGATCTCCCGCCAGCGCCGCCAGCGCGGCAGCTGCGCGAGGTTGTCGGCACCCAGGATCAGCGTGAAGCGCGAGCGCGGAAAGCGGCGCCGCAGCAGCGCCAGCGTGCGATGAGTGTAGCGCGTGCCGAGCCGCCGCTCGATGTCGGTGGCGAGGATGCGCTGATCCCGCGCCACGCCGCGCGCACTCGCCAGCCGCTCCGCGAAGGGCGCCATGCCGCGCACCGGCTTCAGCGGATTGCCCGGCGAGACCATCAGCCACACCCGGTCGAGCTTGAGCGCGCGCAGGGCGGCCAGCGCCACATGGGCATGGCCGGCATGGGCAGGGTTGAAGCTCCCGCCCAGCAGGCCGATCCGCTGGCGCCTGCCATCGCCGAAGCGGCCCGGAAGCTCCCTCAACGCGTCCGCACGTTCACCGAGACCGGCGCGGCCAGCAGCCCGTCATAGGTGACGGTGTAGGTCCGCCCCGCCTCGGTCGGCAGCGCGGGCGAGAAGCCGCCGAGCGAGATCATCTCGCCCACGCGCAGCCGCTCCCCGCGCGAGGCGAGGTCCTGCGCCAGCCAGGGGATGACGTTCAGCGGGTGGCCCAGCAGCGCGGTGCCCGGCGCGCGCGCCAACTCGCGCTGGTCACTGGCGAGGACCACGGTCATGCTGGCCAGCCGCGCCGCGAATTCCTCGCTCACCTGCACCGGGATCGCCTCGCCCACCACGCCCAGCCGCGCGCCGACGTTGATGCCGAGCAGGTTCGGCCCATCCATGCCCGAAGCGAGCACGAGGTCCGGCAACTCGATGAAGGGGATGATCACGTCAATGGCGCGCAGCACGTCCATGTGGGTGCGTGCCTGGTTGATCGCTTCGTCGCGCACGCGGACCATGAGGTCGGCCTCCACCGTCGGCACCGAACCGAAGCGGGCCGGCACCTCGGCGCCGGATTGCAGGCGGACGGTGCTTTCATAGATCGTGCCCGTCACAGGATGGGAGACGCCGAAGCGCTGCTGGGCGGCGGGGTTGGTCAGGCCCACCTTGTAGCCGATCGGGCGCCCCCAGTGCCGCACCATGATGGCGACCAGCTTGTCCTGCGCGCATTGCCCATCGGCGAGGCTCGTCATGCCGGTGAGCGGTTGCGCGGGCGTATTGGTCAGCAGCGCGCGGGACAGCGCCTCCACCGCCTCGTCGCTCGGGCAGGCGGCGAGTGCGGGGCCGGCGATGGCAAGGCTCGCGGCGGCGGCGAGGAGAAGGTGGCGCATCTGGGTCTCTCCCGGGGTTTTCGGGAGACTAGAGCATGATCCGCTGAGGTGGAATCACCGAAGCGGTGAATCATCCTCTCAACAAGGCGGGACCGTGATCCAGCGAGCGCGGACCACGGTCCCGCCGTTCCAGCGCGCGAGGGAAGCGGAAGCTTACCCCCGCACCTGCCCCGTACCTGTCACCCGGTAGCGGAAGGTGCAGAGCTGTTCGAGGCCGACCGGGCCGCGCGCATGCATGCGGCCGGTCGCGATGCCGATCTCGGCCCCGAAGCCGAACTCGCCGCCATCGCAGAACTGCGTGGAGGCATTCCAGAGGCCGACGGAGGAGTCGATGCCGGCGAGAAAAGCCTCGGCGGCAGCCGCATCCTCGGTGATGATCGCCTCGGTGTGCTCACTGCCGAAGCGGCGGATATGCGTGAGCGCAGCCTCGACGCCGTCCACCACGGCGATGTTCAGCACCGCGTCGAGCCATTCGGTGGCGAAGTGTTCGTCGGTCGCGGCGTCCAGCTCCGGGCAGACCGCGCGCGCGCGCGCGTCGGCGTGAAAGCGGCAGCCCTTGGCGGCAAGGTCGCCGACCAGCAGGGGCAGCAGCGTGGGCGCGACGGCGGCGTCGATCAGCAGCGTCTCGGTCGAACCGCAGACGCCGGTGCGGCGCAGCTTGGCATCGAGAAGAACGGCGCGCGCCATCGCAGGGTCGGCCGCCGCATGCACATAGGTGTGGCAGAGCCCCTCGGCATGGGCGAGCACGGGTACGCGCGCCTCCTCCATCACGCGGGTGACGAGGCCCTTCCCGCCGCGCGGGATGATGAGGTCGATCAGCCCCGCCGCGCGCAGCATCGCACCCACGAAGGCGCGGTCCTGCGTGGGGGCAAGCTGGATCGCGGCTTCGGGCAGGCCGGCGGCGCGGAGGCCCTGGCGCAGGCAATCCGCGATGGCGCGGGCGGAATGCGCGCTCTCGCTGCCGCCGCGCAGCAGCACGGCCGAGCCCGCCTTCAGGCAGAGCGCGCCCGCATCCGCCGTCACATTGGGGCGGCTCTCGAAGATCATGCCGATGACGCCGAGCGGCTGCGCCACGCGCTGGAATCGCAACCCGTTGGGGCGCGTCCACTCGGCCAGGACGCGGCCCACGGGGTCGGGCAGGTCCGCCACCTCCTCCAGGCCCTTGGCCATCGCCTCGATGCGGGCGGGGGTGAGGGTCAGGCGATCGCGAAAGCTGGCGGAGAGGTTGGGTGCGGCGGCGAGGTCGGTCTCGTTCGCGGCCTGGAGGGCCGGCGCCTGGGCGCGGATGGCGGCGGCGGCCTCGCGCAGGGCGGCGTTCTTCGGCGCGGTGCCGGCGCGGGCCAATTCCCCCGCGGCCAGGCGGGCGGCGCGGGCGGCGGTGTCGAGAAGTTGCGCGGTGGCGTCGGTGATGGCGTTCACGGGGGCTCTCCTGTCAGGAGCCATAGCGCGGTTGGACCGCCGGGCGAAAGGGCGCGCCAAACATCTTGCTTCGCGCCGCGTCTCGCCGGACGATACAACTCGTGATTTACATTGCTGCGAGTTTAATTTTTGCGTTTCTGGCGCCAGCGCTGGCCCAGCCCGCTGGCTGCACCCCCACGCCCGGCTACCGGGACCCCACGCCGATGCGAAGCTGCGCCGTGCTGCGCCGCGGCGACATGCCGGATGGCCTGAGCTGGGAGATCCAGGGCCGCGTGTATTACGCCCCCCGCGCCGGCTCGGGCGATATGCACTTCCGCATGATGGTGGTGAAGCAGCGCGGCGAGGTGGTCGCCTGGACCGAGCCGGGCTATGGCGAGCCGCAGCGGCCCGAGCAGATGCCCACGCCGCGCGGCCTGCTGATACGCCTCCCTGTCGCGCCCGTGACGGGCAGCGTGACGCCGCTGGATGAAGTCTGGCTGCGGCGGGAACCGCTGCGGAACTGGGTGCATCTCGACGCGCGCGCCTGGCGCGCCGAGGCGCAGGCGCGGCTCGCGCCCGGCGAGGCGCTCTCCCCCACCTACCAGCTCGAGATCCGCCCCTTGCGCGCGACCGGCGTCGTGACCCGCGGGCCGGGCCAGACCAGTGTCGGGAGCTACACCGCCTGGCTCGATCTCGGCGAGGACCGCCTGGTGCTGATCGGCTTCAGCCGCAACTGAGGCGATCAGCCATCCGGTGTCGCACCGCTAGCGCGCACCATCGGCGCCCAGCGCAGCGTCTCGGCGCGGATGCTGGCGGCAAGCTCCGTCGGCCCGCTCGCCGGCATGGTCTCCATGCCGCGCCGCGCGAATTCCGTGCGCAGCTCAGGATCGGCCAGCAGCGCCCGCAGCGCCGCCGCCATCCGTTCCGTGATGCCAGGGGCGACCCCGCGCGGGAAGAGCCAGGCATCCCAGTTGGAGACCTCGAAGCCGGCGACCCCGGCCTCAGCCACGGTCGGCAGGTTCGGCAGGAGCGCGCTGCGCGTGGCCGTGCCGATGGCCAAGGCGCGCAACCGGCCCGATTCCAGCGCGGAGAGCACGGTGGGTGCGGTAGCAAAGGCGTAGTCCAGATGGCCCGCGATCAGGTCCGTGGACATGGGCCCGCCGCCCCGATAGGGCACATGGACCGAGCGCGTTCCGGCCAGGTGATCGAACTGCACCACCGCCAGATGCCCGATCGAGCCGGGGCCGGAATTGCCGGCGCGGATGCGTTCGGGTGCCGCCAGCATCGCGGCGCGCAACTCGGCCACGCTGCGCCAGGGGCGATCGGCGGGCGAGCAGAGGATGTTCGCGACCGAATTGATGTGGGCGATGGGCTGGAAGCTCTGCTCCACGTCGAAGGGCAGGCTGCGATACAGCGTGGGGTTCACCGCCAGCACGCCGATATTGCCCTGGAAGATGGTGTAGCCGTCGGGAGCGGCACGGGCCACCGCCTCGGCCGCGATGTTGCCGCCACCGCCGCCGCGGTTCTCGATCAGGATCTGCTGCCCCAGCACCGCGCCGAGGCGAGGCGCGATCAGCCGGGCCGCGATGTCGGAGGAGCCGCCGGCGGCGAAGGGCAGCACCACGCGGATCGGCCGCGCCGGCCAATCCTGCTGGGCCAGCGCCGGTGTGGCCAGCACAAGGGGGGCGAGCAGGGCGTGGCGGCGGTTGATCATCAGGGCGCGCTCCATGGCAACGCCGGCAGGCTAGGGCCGGCGGCGCCGCCGACCAAGGTGAGTTTGTTCCCCGGAAGCCGGGGCGCGCGCCGAGGGTTGCGCAAGCCGCGCGCGTTCGCCCAGCAAAGCGGCAACGGGGCCGCAGCCCCGCCCGCTCACTCGACGGGCGTCATCGCCTTGATGAGGTCAAAGACCCGCTTGCGGACCGAGGGGTCCGAGATGCGGTAATAGGCGCGCACCAGCTCCAGCGTCTCGCGCCGGTGCAGCGTGTCGTCGCCGAACCCCTCCTGCGTCTCGGCGAAGCCGGCCACGCGGTTGGCGAAGCCCTGGCTGCCGCCGACCGAGCCGGGCAGGTCGTCGAAGAAGAAGCTGATCGGCACGTCGAGGACGCGCGAGAGGTCAAACAGGCGGGACGCGCCGATGCGGTTCACGCCACGCTCATATTTCTGGACCTGCTGGAAGGTCAGGCCGAGCGCCTCGCCCAGGCGCTCCTGGCTCATGCCGAGCAGGGTGCGGCGCAGGCGCACACGTGAGCCCACATGCACGTCAATCGGGCTGGGCCGGTGTTCCTTCTCAACCTTCTCGGTCGTATCGCCGCTCGACATTGCTTCTCTCATCTCAAAACGCGCCTCTGCTCGGTCCTCGTTGCGCTACCGCCTGACTTTTGTCGCTTTCTCGGCACGGCGGCCCGAGCTTTCCTGCAATCCTTGCACATGCAGCGATCCGGACGTGCGATTGCAACGCCCTCG
Organism: Sediminicoccus sp. BL-A-41-H5; assembly: GCF_050632405.1. Classification (NCBI taxonomy): domain Bacteria; kingdom Pseudomonadati; phylum Pseudomonadota; class Alphaproteobacteria; order Acetobacterales; family Roseomonadaceae; genus Sediminicoccus; species Sediminicoccus sp. BL-A-41-H5. The sequence goes on from NZ_CP192601.1 coordinate 1,619,626, forward strand.
ACAACCCAGCCTTAGGGTTGTGTTTACCTCCCGGCCAAGAAAGCGTCAATATTTTTGGGAATTCTCAATAATTAAAATCATGCGCTAAAAAAGTCGTCTATTCTCACCGTTAGATAAGCGGCGCCAAGCTCCGGAAAACAAAAAGCAAATCGCCATGAGCGCCAGCGGAATCCAGAGCCCGCCGCGCGCGAAGACCGTCGGCGCCAGCGCCGCCGGCAGGGCGGCTGTCACCACGCCCGAATCCCCCAAGCCCAACCGGACTCGCTCGCGTCCGGTTGCATCGAAGATGGCGGTGACACCCGTCTGCGCCACCCGCACCATGGGCAGCCCCTCCTCCACGGCGCGCAGCCGGGCCGCGGCGAGATGCTGATAAGGGCCGGCCGAGACGCCGAACCAGGCGTCATTGGTCACATTCAGCAGCCAGGCGGGCCGCTCCTCCCCCACCACCCGGCCGGGGAAGATCACCTCGTAGCAGATGAGCGGCCCGGGCGAGGGCAGGCCGTGCGGCAGGCGCAGAACCTCCGGCCCCGGCCCGGCCGAAAAATCCACGCCGCCCGTCACCATGCGGATGGGCAGGATGCCGCCAAGCGGCATGTACTCGCCGAAGGGCACGAGATGCGCCTTGTCGAAGAGGCCCACCGCCCGGCCCGTGGGGTCGAGGGCGACGAGGCTGTTGAACAGGGCCTGGAGCCTGCCGTCGGCGCCCCATTCGGCCCGCACCGTCCCCGCCAGCAGCAGCGCCTGGGGCGGCAGGGTGGCGCCGGCGAGGCGCATCGCCTCGGCATCCTGCGCCAGCAGGAAGGGGCTCGCCGTCTCCGGCCAGATGACCAGCACCGGCTCGCCCGGATGCGCCGCCACCGCCGCACGCGCCCCCTCCCCCGAGAGATCCAGGTAGCGCTGGAAGATCGGCATGCGCCGCGCGGGGTCCCATTTCGTGTCCTGCGCCACATTGCCCTGCACCAGCACCAGCCGCACCGCGTGGTCCCGCGGGGCATCGCCAGCGAGACGCCAAGCGCCAAAGCCCATCCAGAGCAGCAGCACGGCCAGGCCGCCCGCCCAGGCCGCGCGGTGGCGCAGAACGGGCAGTCCCGCCAGCAGCACCGTCAGCAGCGAAAGGCCATGCACGCCGATCACGGCGGCCGGTTGCAGCGGCAGCGGGTGGAAGGCCCAGACGGTGCCCAGCAGGTTCCAGGGGAAGCCGGTGAAGAGCACGCCGCGCAGCAATTCGGCGGCCACCCACGCCGCGCCGAAGCCGAGCCAGCGCCGCCAGCCCGTGGGGAGGAGAAAGCCAGCCAACGCCGGGATCACGCCGAACAGCGCCATGGGCAGCGCGATGCCGGGGGCCGCCACCGGCACCAGCCACCACCAGCGGCCGATATCGGTGAAGAGCGAATGCGTAACCCAGTAGAGCCCCGCCAGGTGGAACCCGAAGCCGAAGCCGAAGCCCCACCAGGCCGCCCGTCGCCAGCCCGGCGCGCGCCCGATCAGCCAGAGGAAGCCCGGAATCGTCGCAAGCAGCACGGGCACCGCATGCACTGGCGGCAGCGCCAGGACGGAAAATGCGCCGAGCAGGAAGGCCAGCAGCCAGGGACGGTTCGACAGGAAAGCGGGCATGCGGCGCAGAAGGAGGCCATCCGCCCGCGCCGGGCAAGCCCCGCTATTCGGCGGCCGCCTTCCCACCCTCGATCGGGCGGCGGACGCGCAGCCGCCGGATGCGCCGCGCATCGGCATCCAGCACGCGGAATTCGAGCCCCGACGGGTGCGAGAAGATCTCGCCCCGCGCCGGCACGCGGCCGGCCATGGTCAGCACCAGGCCGCCCACCGTGTCGATGTCGGCATTCCGCTCCTCCTCGGTCAGGACCGGGCCGATCTTCGCCTCGAATTTCTCGATTTCGGTGCGGGCGTCGAGCTCCAGCACGCCCTCGCCCCGCTCGGTGATCTGCGGCGCGTCGATCTCGTCATGCTCGTCGGCGATGTCGCCCACGATGGTCTCGACCAGGTCCTCGATGGTGATCAGGCCGTCAATGCCGCCATATTCATCCACAACGAGCGCCATGTGCATCCGCGCCTCGCGCATGCGCAGCAGCAGGTCCAGCACCGGCACGCTTGGCACCACCAGAAGCGGCTTGCGGAGGATGGCGCGCAGGCTGAAGGGAGCCTGGCGGCCCACGGCCGCGATGATGTCCTTGATGTGGACCATGCCCAGCACGTCATCGAGCTGGTTCTCATAGACCGGATAGCGGCTGTGGCCCTCACGCTGGATCGCCGCAACCGCCTGGTCGAGCGTGAGGTCGGCGGGCAGCGCGATGATGTCGGCGCGCGGCAGCATCACGTCATAGGCGGTGGCCCCCCGCAGCTTCAGCACGTTGGAGAGCAGCGAGCGCTCATGCGGGTCGAGCGTGCGGCCATCGGGGGCCAACGCGTCTGGCGCCTCGATCAGTTCCTCCACGCGATCGCGCAGGCTTTCCTCGCGCTTGGCGAAGAGGCCGCGCAGGCGGCGTATCATGGGCGGGCGGGCGGGGGGTTGGTGATCGGAAGGCATCAGGCGGCCCACCGCGTGCGCCAGGGGTTGGGGAAGCCCAGCCGGTGCAGGATGCGCGCCTCGGTGCGCTCCATCAGCATCGCCTCGCCCGCGGCCAGGTGGTCATGGCCCAGCAGGTGCAGCGTGCCATGGACCACGAGATGGGCGAAATGTGCCGGCAAGGTCCGTCCTTCGGCCAAAGCCTCGCGCCGCAGCACGCCGAGCGAGACGGCGAGGTCACCCAGCGTCATGCTGCCGAAGGGCGCGGGAAAGGAGAGGACGTTCGTCGCCTTCTCCTTGCCGCGGAACCCACCATTGAGGCGGCGGATCTCGGCGTCATCGGTCAGGAGGAGGGTGAGGTGCCCGCATTCGCGTTGATCGGCCAGCGTTGCCTCGACCGCGCGGCGGGCCAGGGCCTCCACTGCGGGGACGGCGCCACGCCAGCCGGGTGCCGCGAAAATGACCTCGACCTCGGCAAGCCCGGCGGTGGAACTCTCCCCGCCGGGCGGACTACTTCCCGGTGACATTCAACTCCTTCCCGGCGACACGACCGCGCGCTTCGGATGAAGCGGGCCGCGCGCCCTCCATCTTCCCATAGGCCGAGACGATCCGGCCCACGAGCGGATGCCTTACCACATCCCGCTCATCGAAATGGGTGAAACCAATTCCCGGGACATCCCGCAAGATGGAAATCGCCTCGACGAGGCCGGATTTCTGCCCATAGGGCAGGTCCACCTGGGAGGGATCGCCCGTGATCGCCATGCGCGTGCCCTCGCCCATGCGGGTCAGGAACATCTTCATCTGGGCCGGGGTGGTGTTCTGCGCCTCGTCCAGGATGGCGAAGCAATGGGCCAGCGTCCGGCCCCGCATGAAGGCGAGCGGGGCGATCTCGATCTCGCCCGCCGCGAGGCGCCGCGTCACCTGCTCGGCCGGCAGCATGTCATGCAGCGCGTCGTAGAGGGGGCGGAGATAGGGGTCCACCTTCTCCTTCATGTCGCCCGGCAGGAAGCCCAGCCGCTCGCCGGCCTCGACGGCAGGGCGGCTCAGCACGATCCGGTCCACCCGGCCCGCCTGGAGCAGGGCCACACCCTGCGCCACGGCCAGATAGGTCTTGCCCGTGCCGGCCGGGCCGATGCCGAAGACCATCTCGTGCTTGGCGAGCGTTTCCATATAGGCCGATTGCGCCGGCGTCCGGGGCGCGATGGCGCCGCGCCGGGTGCGGATCTGCGGCACATCCTGCAGCGGCAGGCGCGGGTCCTGTTCCAACTCGCCCTCCGCCATGCGGATGGCGGCCTCGACCTCGGAGGCGCCGGGCGCCTGGCCGCGCTCGATCCCGCGCCAGAGGCCGCGCAGCACCTGCTCGGCCATGCCCGTCCGCTCGGAACTTCCAGTGATGGTCAGCCGGTTGCCGCGGCTTGCCAATCGGACCCCGCATCGCTGCTCGATCCGCGCCAGGTGCCGGTCATGCTCGCCATAGAGAAGGGGGAGCAGCGCGTTGTCCTCGAATTGCAGCGTGACGCTGCGGCTCTCGGAAGATGGCGGGGAGGCTGGGCGATTGCGCAGGGCGAGGGCGTTGCTCAAGCGGCTGTCTTCTCCTGTTGGGCCAATTCCCCAGCGAGGGAATTGGGGTTGCCGGCGCGAATGAACACCGGGGCGGTGGCACCGACGAGCGATAAAGGTCCCGGCACATGCACGGGTTGCAGCCAGGGCGTGCGCCCCGACAATTGCCCCGCCTGGCGGCCCGGCCCGGTGAAGAGCACGGGCACGGTCTGGCCGGTCAGGCTCGCATTGAACTCCGCCTGCTGGTCGCGCAGCAGGGCCTGCACTTCCTGCAGGCGGCGATCCTTCGTGGGCTCATCCACCCGGTGCGGCGCGCCGGCGGCCGGAGTGCCCGGGCGCGGCGAATACTTGAAGGAGAAAGCCTGGGCGAACTTGACCCGGCGGATCAGCGCCATGGTCGCCTCATGATCCGCCTCGGTCTCGCCCGGATGGCCCACGATGATGTCGGTGCTGAGTGCCAGATCGGGCCGGGCTTCGCGCAGCCGGTCCACCAGCGCCAGATATTCCTCCGCCGTGTGGCCGCGATTCATCGCCGCCAGCACGCGGTCGCTGCCCGACTGGACCGGCAGGTGGAGGAAGGGCATGACGGCCGGAATGTCACGGTGCGCCGCGATCAGCGCATCATCCATGTCCCGCGGGTGGGAGGTGGTGTAGCGCAGACGATCGAGGCCCGGGATCTCGGCGAGCGCGCGCAGCAGCTGCGCCAGGCCCCACTCGCCCCCCTCCTCCGCCGCGCCGTGATAGGCGTTCACATTCTGGCCGAGCAGCGTGATCTCCCGCGCGCCCTGCCCCACCAGCTTGCGCGCCTCGGCCAGAACGGCGGCGACGGGGCGGCTGTATTCGGCGCCGCGGGTGTAGGGGACGACGCAGAAGGAACAGAACTTGTCGCAGCCCTCCTGGATGGTCAGGAAGGCGGTCACGCCTTGCGGCGCGCTGACCTCCGGCAGGAAGTCGAACTTCTCCTCGACGGGGAACTCCGTCTCCACCACGGCGCGGCCGGTGCGGGCGGCGCGGGCCACCATCTCGGGCAGCTTGTGGTAGCTCTGCGGGCCCAGCACGATGTCCACATAGGGCGCGCGGGCCGTGATCTCGGCGCCCTCCGCCTGGGCGACGCAGCCGGCGACGGCCAGCACCATCTCGCCGCCCTCCGCCTCGCGCGCCTGCTTCAACTGGCGCAGGCGGCCGAGCTCGGAAAACAGCTTCTCCGTCGCCTTCTCGCGGATGTGGCAGGTGTTGAGGATGATCATGTCCGCGCCCTCGGGCGCATCCACCGGCGCATAGCCGAGCGGCGCCAGCACATCCGCCATGCGGGCGCTGTCATAGACGTTCATCTGACAACCCCAGGAGCGCAGGAAAAGGCGCTTCTTGCCCGAAGGCGGGGGGAGAATGTCGGTCATACGGGGTCCTCGCTGTCCGCCCACAGGTGAGACCCTGGAGCGATCCAGCGGGAGCAGATGCGGAGCCTGAGCCGCGCGGTCAAGAAGAGCGGCCCCGATCCGGCAAGGGGGGCAGACCATTCATGGGTTCGAAGCTGTCAAATCGCCGCCGTATTGGTCAAGCGGATTCAAGCCTTCACCACCTCCCGGTTCTGCCGCAGCACGGCCGCCGTCTCGGTGATGGAGCGGCCGAGGCGGGCCGCCAGCGCCTTGCGGTCGGGCGCCGCATCGGGGGCGAAGGGTTCGTCCAGCACCACCGTCACCCGCGCGCCGGTGCGGCGCAGCAGGGTCCAGGCATGGCTGCCCGTCTCCATGTCGCCATACCAGGCGAAAAGCGGGCGGTCCTTGCGCCCCACCGGCAGCCCGCCCAGCCGGTCATAGACCACAGTGAGCGGCTGGATCCGCTCCGCCGCATCGGCCACCGAGAAGAAGGAGGAGCGGAAGGGCAGCACGCGGGCGCCGTCGCTCGTCGTCCCCTCGGGGAAGAGGATGATGCTGTCCCCCGCCTCCAGCCGCGAACGCAGCTCCTGCGCCTCGCTGCCCGTGCGGCCGCGGTTGCGGCTGACGAAGACCGAGCGGCCGAGCTTGGAGACCCAGCCGATCAGCGGCCATTCCGCCACCTCCGCCTTGGAGACGAAGCGCGCATCCAGCGTCGCGCCCAGCACCAGGATGTCGAGCCAGGAGGAGTGGTTGGAGATGTAGAGCGTGCGCGGCCGCTGGCAGGGCGTGCCGATCACGCGCAGTTTCAGGCCGATCAGCCAGCAGAGGGTGCGGTGATAGAAGCGCGGGAATCGGTTCTTGGCCGTCCCGGGCAGTTTCAGCAGCACCGCCTGGATGGGGATGCAAAAGAGGGTGAAGAGGATCGCGGTCGAGATCCGGCGGATCGCGCGCAGGCGCCCGCCCACCGGCCGCTCGCCCAGCACATCGTTCCAGAGCGGGCCAGGCAGGCGGGGCTGAAAGCGCAGGGGGCGGCCGCGCTTCATGCGGCGCGCCTGCGGCTTGGCCTCGGCGACCATGCTGGGATTGGCGGGGCTAGGCAGAATCTGCGCGTCCGTGCTCATGCCGCGCTCGCTATCGCGCGTCGGCGCACAGAGCAATGACGAGATGGCGAATCCTGCGTGACAGATGTTGCGGCGCGGCCGGACGGCGGCGCAACGTGCCGCCCTCGGATGGAGGATGAAGCGAGGCCATGAGGGTCGCCATGCTCGGCGCTGGGCCATCGGGGAGCGCCATGGCGGCGCTGATGGCCTGGCGCGGGCATGATGTGACGCTATGGTCGCCGCGGGGTGGCGGCACGCGGCATTTGGGGAACCAGCTCGCCACGAGCGGCGTGCTGGAGGGGAACTGGCGCATCCGCGTCGCGGCCGACCTCTGGCGCGCGACGGAAGCCGCGGAGGCGATCCTCATCGCCCTGCCTCCCGTGGCGCAGCCCGCCATCCTGCAACGCCTGGCCAGCGCGCTGGTGGGCGAGCCTGACATCCTCTTCGTGCCCGCTTCGGGCCTGGCCCCGGCCCTGTTGCATCAGCTTGCCTCGGCGCGCGGCTTCGTGCCGCGCCTGGGCGCGCTCGCCGTCCCGCCGGCATTGGCCGCGCGCGGGGCGAACGGCGTGGTGGAGGTGACGGCGCTGCGGCCGCGCCTCTGGCTCGGCGGGCTGCCGTGCGAAGCGACGGCGGATCTGGCGATCCTCGCCGAGCGGCTCTTCGGCCTGCCGGTCGAACCGCTGAGGGACATCCTGGCGGCGAGCCTCGCCGAGCCCGGCGCCTTGATCGAGGCGGCGCGGATTCTGGCGCCGGCGGGCGTGCCGCATGCGGTGGGCCGGCTGCTGCTCGGCCTGGCGGCGGAGCGCGACGCGGTGGGTGCTGCGACCGGCCGCAGCGGCCTGCCCGGCATCGCAGCGCTCGTCACCGAGCAGGGCGGGCTGCCGGCGCAACGGCCGCCGCTCGGCGAGACGGGCGGCGGCCTCGCCTTCCTGGAGGCCATGGCGCGGGCCAGCCAGACGGCGGTCCCGCTCACGGCCGCCGCGCTCCATGTGCTGGAAACGGCCGCGGGGGAGAGCTTCGGCCCGCACCCGGTTCTGGCCGCGCTGGAGCCGGGCCCGCTGGCCCGGCTGCTGGGCGGCACGGGCTGACCCGCACCGCCCGGCGGGTCTCAGACGATCTTCGTCCTGATCTCGCCCACGCCCTCGACGAAGCCTTCCAGCACGTCGCCGCGCACCACGGCGGCCACGCCCTCGGGCGTGCCGGTCATGATGAGGTCACCCGGAGCGAGTTCGACCAGTTCGGAGAGGTTCGCGATCACCTCGGGCACCGACCAGATGAGCTTGGAGAGGTCGGAGGTCTGGGTGACCTTGCCGTTCACCTTCAGCTCGATCTTGCCGCGGGAGGGGTCGAAGCCGGCGGCGGGGATCAGGGCGCCCATGGGGGCCGAGAGATCGAAGCCCTTGCCCATGTCCCATGGGCGGCCGGTCTTCTTCGCCTCGTTCTGGATGTCGCGGCGGGTCATGTCGAGACCGGCGCAATAGCCCCAGACATGCTTCAGCGCGTCAGCCACGGCGATGTTCTTGCCGCCCGTGCCGATGGCGACCACCAGTTCCATCTCGTGATGCAGGGATTTGGTGACGCTCGGATAGGGCATGTCCGCGCCGTTGATCACCAGGGCGTCAGCCGGCTTGGTGAAATAGAAGGGCGGCTCGCGCGTCGGGTCCGAGCCCATCTCGATCGCATGCTCGGCGTAGTTGCGGCCGACGCAGAAGATGCGGCGCACCGGGAACATGGCGCTGCTGCCCTTGATCGGCACGGCGGAAATGGCGGGGGGCGGGACGACATATTCGGGCATGGGCGCTCCTTCCGGAAAGGCCGGGCGGCCCGGCCGCGGGAAACCGGAGCCAGGCCAAGTTCGGGATGGGTGAATCACCGCCTCGGTGATGTCACCTCAGCGCGGAAGGTCTAGACCAGCTTTGCCGGGTGGGAAACCTGCCGGCGGGCGGCACGGGTCGCCTTGACCCGGCTTCGGCGCGGATGCCAGGGTGTTTTGGTCGGAATCAAAGAACCGGGCTCCACCATGGGGGCAAACAGAAAGCGCCCGACCAGGGGGGTGGTCGGGCGCCCATACTGTTCATACTTCCGATCGGAAAGGTCGGGCGAGCCGATTGGGGGAATCGGGACGTCCACCAGCGGATGAACCACCGCCGGCGTGTGAGTCATACCGCGACATAGGTTGGAAGCCAAGCCCAATCGACTCCAATGAAGCGTGATCCGGGCGGAATTTTGCCTTATTCGGCGGCCTCCTGCAGCGTCGCCACGCGCGCCGGCGGGCGAGCGGCGCGGCGCGCGCAGGCCTCGCCGAAGGCCTCGAAGATGCGGCGGCTGAAGGCGTCCTTCTCCCAGTCATACTCCGGGTGCCATTGCACGCCCCAGGCGAAGCCCGGCGCCTGGCGGACGCGCACCGCCTCTACCGTCCCGTCCGGCGCCCAGCCCATGGCCTCGAGCCGCGGCGCGAGGCGCTGCACGCCCTGATTGTGCAGGGAGTTGACCGGCATCTCCGTGGCGCCTGCGAGTTCGTGCAACAACCCTTCGGGCGCGAGCCGAACCGCATGCGCCTTGCCGGTGCGCACCAGCGGGATCGGCTGGTCGGAGGGGGTGGAATGGTCCATCCGGCCCGGCAGGTCCTGGATGCGCTGGTCGAGCGAGCCGCCAAGGGCCACGTTCAGCTCCTGCATGCCGCGGCAGATGGCCAGAAGCGGCACGCCCTCGGCGATGGCGGCGCGGATCAGCGGCAGCGTGGTGGCATCGCGCTGCTGGTCCTCGGGCGTGCCCTCGGCATGGTCGGGGCCGTCATAATGCCCGGGCCAGACATTGCTGCGGCTGCCGGTGAGGATCAGGCCGTCGAGTCGCGGTAGGATCTGCGGCGCGAGGCTCTCGCCCGCCGCCGGCAGCAGCACGGGCACCCCGCCCACAGGGCCCAGCACCACGCGCACATAGCTGTCGGAGGCGGCGTGGTTGGGCGTGTTGAAGATCCCGAAGGCCTTCACGCAGCAGGAGATGCCAATGATCGGTCGCATCATGGCAACAAACCAAGCGGATGCGGCGGATTCAAGGCATTTGGACGCCTGGTGCGTCGAAATTTCATCGCTGTTGCTCAAGTTCCTCGCGGAATCGCGGATCGTTGAAGGCAAAGAGGAAGGGATCGAAGCGCTCGCCCATCTGTACCTGAGTCAGCGTGACGCGCGTGCTGCGCCCCTGCGGGTCCAGCACGACCCACTGGCGCAACGCCATGGGCTGCTCCTCCAGGATGAGCTGGATCTGCCCCTCGGCCGCCTGGTTGGTGCGGTGCACGGTCACGCGCAGCAGCCCGCCCGCCCGCTCGAAGCCCGCGACGGTGAGGTCGCCCGAGAGACGCAGTGGGTTGCGCAGCAAGAGGCTGAGCGGGGTGGAGGAAAGCGGCACGATCGTGGGCTGCTTGAGTTGCCGGTCGTAATGGAAGAACTGGCCATCGGCGGCGATCAGCAGCGTCGGCTCGGGCGGGTCGTATTCGAAGCGCATGCGGCCCGGGCGCCAGATCCAGGCCGTGCCCTCGGCCGCTGCCCCGCCCTGTGCGATCTGCAGGAAGCGGGCGCGCAGTGTGGTCATGCCGTTGAAATAGGCCTCGATCCGGCCGAGTGCGGCACGGTCGGCCTCGGTCAGGGCGGGCAAGGGCCGCGCGGGCGCTTGCGCCGCGGCGGGCGCGGCCAGGAGGAGGCTGGGGAGGGCCAGAAGCGGGCGTCGGTTCATGCGCCTCTTGTGGTCCCGGACGCCGGCCAAAGAAAGGCCTCGTGACGATGCTTCATATGGGGCGCGCCCGGCGGCGAGGGCCTGCCCTGGCATGCTGCTTTGCGGCGAGATGATACGGACCCGCACGAAAATGGCGAAATTCGGGCGTAAAACTCACCATCAAAATGACATGTTTTCAGTATGTTATGGCGAAATATTGAGAAACAACCCTTGACTGGCGGCATGTCATCGCGGCTGTCACATTCTGGCTCCGGACGAGGTGCGGGGGATGCACCACTGCGGTCAAACGTGGTCCGGTCAAACGGGGGCTTTCAACACATGGATGGTTTCGCTCCATTGACGCATGGCTACGGCCCTCAAGGTTTCGGCGCGGCCCCCTATGGCCTGACCCGGCGCCGGCTGGCGAGCAGCATCGGCTGCCGCGGTATCGGCCTTCACACGGGCCGGATGATCGCGCTGACGCTGAAGCCCGCCCCGCTCGGCACCGGCATCGTCTTCCATCGCACCGATCTCGGCCTGGATATCCCCGCCCGGCATGACCTGGTGGTGGAGACCCGCCTCTGCACGCAGATCGGCCTGCCCGGCAACCGCGAGGCGCGCGTCGGCACCATCGAGCATGTGATGGCCGCACTCGCCGCCGCCGGCATCGATGACGCCCGCGTCGAGCTGGACGGCCCCGAGGTGCCCATCCTGGACGGCTCCGCCGCTCCTTTCCTCTTCCTGATCGATTGCGCCGGCACGGTGGAGCATTATGCCCCCCGCGCGGCCATCGAGGTGCTGCGCCGCGTCCGCGTCGAGGATAGCCAGGGCGGCTGGGCCGAACTCTCGCCGAACCCCGAGCCCGCCTTCGACGCCACGCTCAGCATCGACTTCGGCGAGACCGCGATCGGCCGGCAAGCCCTTTCCATGCGCATCTCGGTGGAGAGCTTCCGCCGCGAACTGGCCGATGCCCGCACCTTCACCCTCGCCGAGGATGTGGCCCGCCTGCGCGCCGCCGGCCTCGCCCAGGGCGGCAGCCTCGCCAATGCCGTGGTGGTGGATGGCCCGATGATCCTCAACCCCGGCGGCCTGCGCCGCCCGGACGAGTTCGTGCGCCACAAGCTGCTCGATGTGGTGGGGGATCTGGCGCTCGCCGGCGCCCCGCTGCTCGCCCGCTTCACCGGCCATCGCTCGGGCCACGCGCTGAACAACCAGCTCCTGCTCGCGCTGCTGGCGGATAGCCGCAACTGGCGTTCCACCGGCGGTCAGACCCTGGCCGAGGCGGAGCGCGAGAAGCTCGTCGCCGCCTGAGGTCCTTGCGGCGCTGACCGCCCACTTGTGCGCATCGGCGGCTCCCATGGTATAGAGCCCGCCGATCGGAGCCTTCATCGCACATGCGCCCACTCTCTCGTGCCGCCCTGTTCCTTGCCTTCGCGCTGCCGCTCTCCGGCTGTGGCGTCACCCAGTGGGATGGCTCGGCCGCCGGCCTGTTCCGCACGCCGCCCGCCGGTACCGGTCTGGTGGATCGCTCGCCGGAATCGCTCTACGCGGCCGGCATCGAGGCCCTGCAGGCGCAGCGCTACCAGCAGGCTGTCGATATCTTCGAGACGCTGGAGCGTGAGCACCCCTATTCCACCTGGGCCACCAACGCGAAGATCATGGCGGCCTATGGCGACTACATGCGCAACCGCTACACCGAGGCCATCGGCACGCTCGACCGCTTCATCCAGCTGCACCCGGCCCATCGGGACATCGCCTACGCCTATTACCTCCGCAGTCTCGCCTATTACGAGCAGATCGCCGACAGCCAGCGCGACCAGCGTGGCACGGAGACGGCACTGACGGCCCTGCAGGACGTGGCCAACCGCTTCCCCAACACCGCCTATGCGCGTGACGCCCGCCTCAAGATGGACCTGGCGCGTGACCACCTGGCCGGCCGTGAGATGAACATCGGCCGATTCTACATGCGCCAGGGTCTCTACAGCGCCGCCATCGGCCGTTTCCGCCGCGTGGTCGAGGACTACCAGACCACCAACCACGTGCCGGAGGCGCTGCACCGGCTGACCGAGATGTATCTGGCGCTGGGCTTGCGCGACGAAGCCGCGCGCTCGGCCTCGGTGCTGGGCCATAACTTCCCGGGCAATGCCTGGTACCAGGACAGCTACGCCATGCTGACGCCAGGCGCCCAGATGGCGCCGGGGGACCGTCCCGGCCTCTTCCGGCGGGCCTGGAACAGCGTGTTCTAGCGGGCGGGCGCATGCTCGCCTCCCTCTCCATCCGCGACGTTGTGCTGATCGAGCGGCTCGACCTGAATTTCGGGCCGGGCCTCTCCGTGCTGACCGGCGAGACCGGCGCCGGCAAGTCCATCCTGCTCGATTCGCTGGGCCTCGCGCTTGGCATGCGGGCCGAGGCCGGGCTGGTGCGCGCGGGCCAGCCCCAGGCCAGCGTCGCCGCCGTCTTCCAGCCGCCTGAGGGACACCCCGCCTTCGCCCTGCTGGCGGAGCAGGGGATGGAGGCGGAGGAGACCCTGGTGCTGCGCCGGGTGCTCCAGGCCGATGGCCGCTCCCGCGCTTTCGTGAACGACCAGCCGGTGGGTGTCGCCCTGCTCAAGCGGCTTGCCGCCACACTGGTCGAGGTGCAGGGCCAGCACGACCAGGTGGGCCTGGCCGACCCGGCCACCCATGCCGCCCTGCTCGACGCCTTCGGCGCGCATGAGGTCGCGCGCGGCCGCGTCGCCACCGCCTACCGGTCCTGGCGGGCGACGGAACAGGCCCTCGCCGAGGCGGAGGCCGCCGTCGCCGCGGCACTGCGCGACGAGGAATGGCTGCGCCACGCGGTGGAGGAACTCACCGCCCTCGCCCCCGAGGAGGGCGAGGAGGAGCGCCTCGCGCAGGAGCGCCAGGGGCTGCAACAGGCCGAGCGCCGCAACGAGGCCATCGCCAGCGCGCTGGCCGAGATCCAGCCGCGCGACCGCCGCTCCGCCCATCCCGGCCATGCGCTCCGCAACGCCGTGCGCGCCCTGGAACGCCTGCCGCCGCCGAACGAGGCCGCCCAGCCAGCGCTGGCGGCGCTGACCGCCGCCCAGGACGCGCTGGCCGAAGCGGAGACATTGCTCGAGCGCCTCGCCATGGACGCCCTGCCCGATCCGCGCCGGCTGGAGGCTCTGGAGGACCGGCTCTACGGCCTGCGCTCGGCCGCGCGGAAGCACGGCGTGGCCGTGGTGGAACTGCCTGCGCATCTGGAAGCCCTGCGCGAGCGGCTTTCCGCGCTGGATGCCGGCACAGGCCGTGTCGCCGCGCTGGAGGCCGCGCGCCGCGCCGCCCGCGCCGACTACGCCAAGGCGGGGGAGGCTCTGACCGCCGCCCGCCGCGCCTCCGCGACCAAGCTGGAAAAGGCGCTCGCCGCCGAATTGCCGCCGCTGAAGCTGGACCGCGCCCGTGTGGTGATCGAGGTCGCGCCGCGCGAGGAAACGGCCTGGGGCGCCGATGGCATGGACCGCGTGACGCTGCTGGTCTCGACCAACCCTGGCCAGACGCCCGGGGCGCTGATCAAGATCGCCTCGGGCGGCGAGCTCTCGCGCCTCATGCTCGCGCTGAAGGTGGTGCTGGCGCGCGGTTCGCCCGTGCCCACGCTGGTCTTCGACGAGGTGGATGCCGGCATCGGCGGTGCGACGGCGGCCGCCGTGGGTGAGCGGCTCGCCCGCGTGGCGGAGCGGCTCCAGGTTCTGGTGGTGACGCATTCGCCGCAGGTCGCCGCCCGCGGCGCGCATCACCTGCAGGTGGCCAAGGCCGTGCGCGGCAGCAAGGCCGAGACGCGCGTGACACCGCTCGACGTGCCGGCGCGGCGCGAGGAGATCGCCCGCATGCTGGCCGGCGAGACGGTGACCGAGGCGGCGCGCGCCGCGGCCGCCAGCCTGCTCGACGGTGTCGCTTGATCCGCCGCGCCGAAGGGCGTGACGCCGCCCCGCTTGCCGCGCTGCTTCGCGCGCTGAACACCGAACCGGGTCTGCACCCCGAGCGCATCACCGCCACGCGCGTCGCGCGCGACCTCATCGCCGATGCGCGGGTCACGCTGCTGGTGGCGGAGGAGGATGGCCTGCTCCAGGGCTTCGCCTCCGCCCACCCCTATTACGACAGCGGGGCAAGCCGCTGGGGCGCCATCATGAACGACCTCTACGTGGCCCCGGAGGCGCGCCGCTCGGGCCTGGGCCGCGGGCTGGTGGCCGCGCTGGCAGAGGCAACGGCCGCGGAGGGCGGCGAATTCCTCTGGTGGGACGCGGATGAGGGCGATGCGCTGGCGCTGGCCTTCCATCGCGGCATCGGCGCCACAGAGGCGCGCACCCACAGCTTCATCCTGGAGGGCGCGGCCTTCGCGGCCCTGACGGAGGTCGCATGAGCGAGAGCGCCGAAGCCGAGATCGCACGGCTGATCGCCGAGATCACAGAGCATGACCGGCTCTATTACGAGCAGGATGCGCCGCGCATCAGCGACGCCGACTACGACGCCCTCATGCGCCGCCTGCGCGCGCTGGAGGCCGAGAACCCCGCCCTGGTGCAGGCCGAGAGCCCGACCCAGAAGGTGTCGGGCCGCGCCGTCGAGGGTTTCGCGAAATCGCGCCACCTCGCGCCCATGCTCAGCCTCGACAACGCCTTCGCGCCCGAGGATTTTTCAGAGTTCGCGGCCCGCATCCGGCGCTTTCTGAGTCTGCCCGAAGACGCTGCCCTGAACTTCATCGCCGAGCCGAAGATCGACGGCCTGAGCGTGAACCTGCTCTACGAGGACGGCCGCTTCGTGAAGGGCGCCACGCGCGGCGACGGCGCGGAGGGCGAAGACATCACGGCCAACCTCCTCACCCTCTCCGACCTTCCACGCGCACTCCCTGCCCCCTGCCCGGGGCTGATCGAGATCCGCGGCGAGGTCTTCATGGACCGATCGGATTTCCTGGCCTTCCGCGCCACGCAGGAAGCCGCGCTGGCCGAACGCGAGGCGCGCAAGGCGCGCGGAGAAAAGCTCGGTCCCGCCGTCACCATCCCGGTCAATCCGCGCAACGCCGCCGCCGGCTCCCTGCGGCAGTTGGACGCCGCCATCACCGCGCAACGGCCTTTGAAGCTCTTCGCCTATGCGATGGGCGAAGCCAGCGAGGCGCCGGCCACCACCCATCACGGTTGGCTCAAGACGCTGGAGCGCTGGGGTTTCCGGGTGAACCCACTCTCCACCCCCGTGGCCGAGCGCGCGGCCGACCTGCTGACCGAAACGCCCACCGCCTTCCAGGCCCGCATGGCGCGCGAGCGCGCGGCGCTGGCCTATGAGATTGATGGCGTCGTCTACAAGCTGGACCGGCTGGACTGGCAGGCGCGGCTCGGCTTCGTCGGCCGCGCGCCGCGCTGGGCCATCGCCTGGAAATTCCCGGCCGAGCAGGCGCAAACCCGGCTGCTGCGCATCGAGATCCAGGTCGGCCGCACCGGCGCGCTGACGCCGCGCGCCGTGATGGAGCCGGTCTTCGTCGGCGGCGTCACCGTCACCCATGCGACGCTGCACAACGAGGATGAGATCGCGCGGAAGGACATCCGCGAGGGCGACACCATTACCCTGCAGCGCGCGGGCGACGTCATCCCACAGGTGGTCGCCGTGGTGGATCCGGACCGCCCGGGCCGCGCCGCGCCCTACGCCTTCCCCACCACCTGCCCCGCCTGCGGCAGCCATGCGGTGCGCGAGAATGACGACGTGGTGCGCCGCTGCACCGGCGGCCTGATCTGCCCGGCGCAGACGGTCGAGCGGCTGAAGCACTTCGTCTCCCGCCGCTGCCTCGACATCGAGGGGCTGGGCGAGGAACGCATCGACACGCTGCACGCCATGGGCCTGCTGCGCGGCCCGGCCGACCTTTTCCGCCTGCACACCCATGCGGAGAAGCTGGAAGCGCTGGAAGGCTGGGGCAAGCTCTCCACCCGCAAGCTCTTCGACGCCATCGAAGCCAGGCGCGCGCCGCCGCTGGAGCGCTTCCTCTTCGCGCTCGGCATCCGCCGCATCGGCGAGCAGAACGCGAAGCTGCTGGCGCGGCACTACCACTCCATCGGCGCGCTGCGCGAACGGATGATCGCGGCGCGCATCATCGGCAGCGAAGCGCGGGAGGAGCTGGGCAGCATCCAGGGCATCGGCCCCGCCATCGCCACCGAGCTGGTCGAGTTCTTCGCGGAGCCGCAAAATTTGGAAGCCTTCGACGCGCTGCTGGCCGAAGTGGCGCCTGAGGAGAGCTGGGCGGCCGAGGCGGGCGACAATCCCTTCGCCGGCAAGGCGCTGGTCTTCACCGGCACGCTCGAAACCCTCTCTCGTCAGGAGGCGGAAGCGCGGGCCGAGGCATTGGGGGCCAAGGTCACCAAGTCGGTCTCGAAGAAGACGGATTTCGTGGTGGTCGGTGCCGATGCCGGCTCCAAGGCCACCAAGGCAGCCGAGCTCGGCCTGCGCGTGCTGAGCGAGGCGGAGTTCCGGGAGATGGCGGGACTCTCGTAAGGCAACCGGGCGCCACCCGCGGGCGTTCCCGCCCCATGCGTGCTGCCCTGCTCCTGCTTCTCCTCGCCGGCCCCGCCTGGGCCGACGGCACGACCGAGATCGGCCATGTAAACACGGCGCTGACCAATCTCGGCCTCACGCGCAGCCATCGCGTCGTCGTCGAACGCTTTACCGACCCCGAGGTGCCGGGTGTGGTCTGCTATGTCAGCCAGGCGCGCACCGGCGGCATCGCGGGCATGGTGGGTGTCGCGGAAGACCCGGCGCGCTTCGCCCTCGCCTGCACGGCGACCGCCCCGATCGCGCTGACCGCCGCCGTCCGGCGCGGCGAGCGTGGCGAGCGCGTCTGGGAGGCCTCGACCAGCCTCTTCTTCAAGGAGACCCGCGTGCACCGCTTCGTGGACGAGGGGCAGCGCATCCTCGTCTATCTCGCCTGGAGCACGCGGCTGGTGGATGGCTCGCCCTACAACGCCGTCGCGACCGTCCCTTACCGCTGAGCGGTCACAGCGGCGCGCATTCCCGCGCGAGCCATTCATGGACGGCCGGCTCCAGCGCGGGGCCGACCTCGGCCAGCACGCGGGCGTGATAGGCATCCACCCAGTCGCGCTCGGCCGACGTCAGCAAGGCGGCATCCATCAGCGCGCGGCAATAGGGCGCCAGCGTCAGCGTCTCGAACTCCAGGAAAGGCTTGGTCTGGTCCGGCTGCGGCGCCGCGTCGCGCGCCAGCAGCAGGTTCTCGATGCGGATGCCGTAATGCCCCGGCAGGTAATAGCCCGGCTCGTCCGACAGGATCATGCCCGGGCGGATCGGCACCACGCGCGCGGCCCGGCTGAAGGCGACCGGCCCCTCATGCACCGAGAGGAAGCTGCCCACGCCATGGCCGGTGCCATGGTCGTAGTCGAGCCCCGCATCCCAGAGCGGGCGGCGCGCGATGGCATCGAGATGCGGTCCCGCGACGCCGGAGGGAAAGCGCACCGTGGCGAGCGCGATGTGCCCGCGCAGCACGGCGGTGTAGCGCGCGCGCAGCGCGGCGGGCGCGGGGCCGGGCCCGCTCCAGAGCGTGCGGGTGATGTCGGTCGTGCCGTCCGGATACTGACCGCCGCTGTCGATCAGGTAGCATTCATCGGCGTTGATGCGGCGGTTGGTGGCCTCCGTCACACGGTAATGCACGATGGCGCCGTTCTCGCCCGCGCCGGAGATGGCGGGGAAGCTCTCCGCCACGAAGCCCGGCTGGCGGCGGCGCTCGTTGAGCAGATGCTGGGCGGCGGAGATCTCGGTGAGCTGGCCGCGCGGCGCCTCGGCCGCGAACCAGGCGAGGAAATTGGCGACGGCGACCGCGTCGCGCCGATGCGCGCGGCGCGCGCCCTGCTGCTCCGTCGCGTTCTTGGTGGCGCGCGGCAGGCGCGTCGGGTCCTCGCCCGCGATGACGCGCGCGCCGGCCTCGCGCAGCGTCGCGGCGAACCAGGCGGGCGTCGCATCCGTATCCAGTCGCACGGCGCGGCCCGCGAACTCACCCAGCGCGCGCGGCAGATTGGCGCGCGGCTCAATGGCGACGCGGTTGCCCAGATGCGCGCGCGTCGCCTCCGGCACGCGCTCTGGCGCATGCAGGAACATCCTGACCGAGGCATCATCCTGCACCAGCGCGAAGGCGAGCGGCATGGGCGTATGGGCGAGGTCGGCACCGCGCAGGTTGAGCAGCCAGGCGACGGAGTGCGCGTCCGCCAGCAACGCCGCCTGCTCGCCTGCCTCGCGCAGCCGGGCGGCCAGCGCCTCGCGCTTGGCCTCCGCGCTCTCGCCAGCCAGGTCCGGCCCATGCGGCAGCACGACGGCGGCTGGCGGCGCGGGACGGTCGTGCCAGATGGCATCCAGCGGATTGGGCGTGAGCGGCACAAGCTTCAGGCCCGCGAGCCGCTTGAGGAAGCCCTCGCTGTGCAGCCAGGGGTCGTAGCCGAGCCTGAGGTCGGCCGCATGTTCGCGCAGCCAGGCCTCGGGCGGCTCCTCGATCAGGTGGCGGCGCTCCCACAGCGCGGGGTCCGTCTCTGCGGCGACCTGGGTGGTGTAGCGGCCATCGGTGAAGACCGCGGCGCGTTCGGGCAGCACGATGGCGAGGCCCGCACTGCCGGTGAAGCCGGTGAGCCAGGCGAGCCGCTCGCCCGAGGGGGGCACATATTCGCCCAGATGCTCATCGGAGCGCGGAACCAGGAACCCGTCCACGCCCTGGGCGGCGAGTGCGGCGCGAAGGGCGGCGAGGCGATCGGGTTTGGTTAACATCTGGAGCCCTGCTTTTAAGACATGTGTCCACAATATGACATGCTTCCAGAGCATGTCTGGAGCTTAAGCTTCGCGTAACCTGCGTCCACAATAATCTCCTAAATCAACCCCACCCGGGCGGCCAAGCCGCCCTTCACAACAGGACCAGAAGATCATGACCCGCATCACCTCAGCCGAAGCCGCGCTGCTGATGCCCCACAGCTCCCTCCATGGGGCGGCCCGCAATCCGGAGGCGGAGCGCATCGCCGCCATCATCGCCGAGGCCCGTCAGGCGCGCGACCGCGGCATGGCCCAGCGCATCACCGGCTTCTTCCACGGCCTGCGCGCCGTCCTGACCGCCATCCGGACCCGGCGCGAGACGATCGAGCAGTTGCGCGCCCTGAACGACCGCGAACTCGCTGACATCGGCCTCACGCGCGCCGGCATCCCGGCGGCCGCGATCACCGCGACCCCGCTGCCGGCCAACGACACGGCGGAGGCCCGCCACGCCGCCTGATCGGCCGGGTGATCACGCCTGCAAAAGGGCGGCGGGGCTTCGCTCCGCCGCCCTTTTTCATGCGCTATTGCGAAGCGCGGCCCGCCTGATAGCCCCGCTGCCAGGACTGCTGCTCCGCCTCGCGGACGCGGCCCGCCAGATAGCCGCCGGCGGCGCCGATGCCCGCACCGGCCAGCGCGCCCCAGCCCGCATTGCCCGAGAAGGAGCCGACGATGGCGCCCGTCGCCGCACCGAGGCCCGCGCCACCCGCCGTCAGCCGGCCCGTCTCGGACATGTTCTCACAGCCACCCAGCGCGAGCGCGAGGACGGGAACGATCAGGATCTTTCGCATCTGTCTCATCCTTCGCGTCAGGAGGCGCGGCGCGCCGGGCGGCGCGGGCAGGGATAGGTGGCGGTGGCGAAGCGCACCACGCCCTCGGCCGCCGAACTGCCGGCATATTGCGGATTGGCCGCCGCCCAGGTGACGAAGGCGCCCGTGATGCTGGCCACCGTCGGCCGCGGATCCGGCAGGCAGAAGAAGGGGCCGACCCTGCTGCCGCGCTGCGTCAGCTCGCCATGGAACTGGCCCACCGCCAGCAGGTAGCCGTGGCAGAAATTCACCGCGGAGACCACGTTGGGGTCAGAGGGACCGGCCGCGCAAAGGGTGGCGAGGTCAGAGGTCTTGCCCCCGACGAAGTTATCCGGCGTCACCTGCGCCAGCGCGGGCGCGCTCCCCAGGGCCAATGCCGCGGCCAGAGCGGCCCCGGTCCATCGCGTTGTCATCTTGTCTCTCCCTCCCCAGCCGGCGCCGGGCCTTCCTCGATTCACCGCGAGAGACTGCGCCAGCGGCCCGCCGGCGGCAACACGCCCGCGCCATACCCCCGCGCCGCGTGCATGCCGGCCCCGGCGACAACCGTGCTTGCGGCAGGGCTGCGGCTTCGGTCACATCCGGACATGTCCCAAGACGCCGTTCATTCCGCCAAGCGCATTCTCTGGGTCGCGATCATCGCGGCGGCGGCCACTTCCAGCCTCGCCATGGGCATCCGCCAGACCTTCGGGCTGCTGCTGCTGCCGCTGGCGGCCGAGAACGGCGTGGCGCCCTGGGCCTTCGGCCTCGCCGTCGCCCTGCACAACCTGACCTGGGGCCTGGGCCAGCCGGTCTCCGGGGCGATGGCCGACAAGCACGGCTCGGGCCGCGTCATGGCCATGGGCGGCGTCTTCTATCTGATCGGCTGCGGCCTGCCCGCGCTGTTCCCCTCCAACGCCACTGTGATGATCGGCATCGGCGTCTTCTCCGGTTTCGGCGTGGCCTGCGCCGGCACGGGCCTGGCGCTGGCCGCCATCGGTCGCCTCGCGCCGCCCGAGAAGCGGGGCGAGTACATCGGCATCGCCAGTGCCGGCGGCAGCCTGGGTCAGGCGGCCATGGTGCCGCTCACCTTCTCGGCCATCGGCGGCTTCGGCGCCGCGGGCGCGCTGATGATGCTGGCGGCCTCGGCCGTGCTGATCATCCCGCTCGCGCGCAACATCGAATGGCGGCCCGCGCCCCGCAAGGGCCCGCCGGCCGCCGGCCTCGCCGGCCTGCCAGCGCTCGCCCGACGCTCGCTGGCCGACCGGGACTTCGCGCTGCTGACCGGCGGCTTCTTCGCCTGCGGCTTCCAGCTCGCCTTCCTGACCACGCACCTGCCCTCGCACATCGCGCTCTGCGGCCAGCCCGCCGCGCTCGGCATGGTGGCGATGACGATGATCGGGCTCTTCAACATCCCGGGCTCCTGGTTCTGCGGCTGGCTCTCCAGCCGGATCAAGCCGGAGAATGGCCTGGGCTGGATCTACCTGGTCCGCACGCTCGCCATCGCGGGCTTCGCGGTGGCCCCGCCCAGCGAATGGGGCACCATGCTCTTCGCCGCGGTCATGGGCTTCGTCTGGCTGGGCACGGTGCCGCTGACCTCGGCCGCCATCGCCCGGCGCTTCGGCGTGGGGGACCTCGGCGCGCTCTACGGCGTCTGCTTCTTCAGCCACCAGATCGGCGGCTTCCTGGGGGCCGGCTCCGGCGCGGTGCTCATGGCCTGGACCGGCAGCTACGCCGCCTTCTGGCCGGTCATGATCCTGGTCGGCCTCTCGGCCAGCGTGCTGAACTGGATGGCCAAGGCCCCCGGCTCGCGGGGGACCCTTGCAACAGCGGGTTGATCCGCCCCAAATGGGGTGAAATCGCCAACATCCCGGGACTCCACGCCGTCATGATCGACCCCTTCGGGCGACATATCAGCTACCTCCGCGTCTCCGTGACGGATCGCTGCGACCTGCGCTGCGTCTATTGCATGGCGGAGGACATGACCTTCCTCCCCAAATCCGAGGTGCTGACGCTGGAGGAGCTAGAGCGCCTCTGCGGCACCTTCATCGATCTCGGCGTGCGCAAGCTGCGCCTGACCGGCGGCGAGCCGCTGGTGCGCAAGAACGTCATGTCGCTGGTGCGGGGCCTGGGTTCGCGCATCGGGTCCGGCCTGGATGAGCTGACGCTGACCACCAATGGCACGCAGCTCACGAAATACGCGGATGAGCTGGCCGCCGCCGGCGTGCGCCGCATCAACGTCTCGATCGACACGCTGGACGCCGCGGCCTTCAAGGCCGCGACCCGCTGGGGCGAGCTGGACAAGGTTCTCGATGGCGTCTTCGCCGCCAAGGCCGCCGGGCTGCATGTGAAGATCAACGCGGTGGCGCTGAAGGGCCTGAACGAGCACGAGTTCGACCGCATGCTCGCCTGGTGCGGCGAGCATGGCTTCGACCTGTGCCTGATCGAGACCATGCCGCTCGGCGAGATCAGCGAGGACCGGACGGACCAGTTCCTGCCGCTTTCCCTCGTCCGCGCCCGGCTCAAGCAGAACTGGACGCTGACCGAGAGCAGCCACACGACGGGCGGCCCCGCGCGCTACTATGACGTGGCGGAGACCGGCACGCGCCTCGGCTTCATCACGCCGATGACGCATAACTTCTGCGAGAGCTGCAACCGCGTGCGGCTGACCTGCACCGGCACGCTCTACATGTGCCTGGGCCAGGAGGATGCGGCCGATCTGCGCGCCCCGCTGCGCGACCCCGCGCTGGGCGAAGAGGGCCTCAGAGCCGCCATCGCCGACGCCATCGCGCGCAAGCCCAAGGGTCATGATTTTGTGATCGACCGCCGTCGCTCCGCCCCCGCGGTCGCGCGGCACATGAGTGTGACGGGCGGCTGATGCTGAACGACCTCGTCACCCGCCTGACCCTGCCGGGCCTGCCGGAATGGACCGGGCTGGTGGCGCTGCTCATCCTGCTGCTGCTGGCCGTCTGCCTGCTGGTCATGCCCTTCTCGGTCTTCGGGGTGAAGGGGCGCCTGGATTCCATCGAGGCGCAGCTCGATGACCTGCGCGCGGAACTGCGCGTGATGCTCGCGCGCCAGTCCGAACCCCGGCGTGACACCTGGGACGCCACGCCGACCATCCCCGAGCCCTATGCGCCCCCCGCGCCCACGGGCCGGGCCGAGCCGCGCATCTCCTGGCCGCGCCAGTCTTGAGGCTCGGCCGTCGCGCCGGCGTCCTGGCGCTGCTTCTGCCTTTTCCGGCGCTGGCCCAGCCGGTGGATCACAAGCAGGGCGTGCTCGGCCATCTCTCGGCGCAGATCGGCACCACAAACACCCCGCAGGTGGTGAACGATCCGGCGGTGCGCCGCGTGCTGGCCGCCCTGCTGGGCGAGCCCGGGCTGCGCCTGCTCAACAGCAACCTGCAGCTGGTCGCGCCCATCGCCTTCGACGGCACGGCGCTGGTGCTGCGCGGCGCCCGGCAGGAGGGGGTGGGCGAGCAGGAGGCCTTCCTCTCCATCCGTCCGCGTGATGGGATCATGGAGGTCGCGATCCTCACCGCCGGCCGCGTGCGCTTCGTCTCCCAACGCCCGATGGGCGAGCGGAGCGAGATGCTCGAACCGCAACTCCTGCGCTGGGGCGTCGGCCGCGGCGTCCCGCTCGACGAACGGCGCGTCCCGCCCGCCGCAAGATAGGCCCCGCCATGCGAATCTCCGCCATCCAGATGAACCAGACCAGCGACAAGGCCGCGAATCTCGACCAGGCGCGCCGCCTGATCGAGAGCGCGCTGGCGGCGGACAGGCCGGACATGGTCACACTCCCCGAGACCTGGACCAACCTGGGCGGCGGGCGCGAGGCGCGGGCGGCGGCGGCGGAAGTGCTGCCCGAGCCCGGCGGCACGGGCGGCGCCGCCTATGAATTCCTGCGCGGCATCGCGAAGAACGCTGGCATCCACGTCCATGGCGGCTCGATCATCGAGCAGGGGGCGGAGAAATTCTTCAACACCACCCTGGTCTTCGACCCCGAGGGGCGCGAGATCGCGCGCTACCGCAAGATCCATCTCTTCGACATCACCGGCCCCGACGGCACCGGCTATCGCGAAAGCGCGCTCTATGGCGCGGGCGATGCGCTCGTCACCTTCGACGCAGGGGGCGTGAAGTTCGGCTGCACCATCTGCTACGACATGCGCTTCCCCGAGCAATACCTGGCGCTCAGGCGCGCGGGGGCGGAGGCGATCCTGGTGCCATCCAACTTCACGCTGATGACCGGCAAGGACCATTGGGAGGTGCTGCTGCGCGCGCGCGCCATCGAGACGCAATGCTGGATCATCGCCGCCGCCTCCTGGGGCGCCTATGAGGAGCGTGGCGCCACGCGCCAGGTCTATGGCCATTCGCTGGTCGCCGACCCCTGGGGCCATGTGGTGGCCAAGGCGAGCGACGGCATCGGCTGGACCACGGCGCGGATTGACCCGGCGGTGACGGCCAAGGTGCGGCGCGACATGCCGGTGCTCGAACACCGGCGGCTCGCGTGACCGCCCCCGATCGCGGAACGCTGGAGGCGCGAAGCGTGAATCGGTGGCGCAGCACGCACCCCGATCGCGGAGCGCTGGAGGCGCGAAGCGTGAATCGGTGGCGCAGACCATGAAGATCTCCTTCCTGTCCTCCACCACGGACGCCGCGCAGGAGGCGCGCGCGCGCCTTGTCGCGCTCTATGGCGACCACCCGCCGCAGGAAGCCGACGTGATCGTGGCTCTGGGCGGCGACGGGCTGATGCTGGAGACGCAGCATCGCTTCCTCGGCCGCAACCCGCCGATCTACGGCATGAATCGCGGCAGCGTCGGCTTCCTCATGAACTCCTACCGCGCGGAGGATCTGCCCGCGCGCATCGGCGCCGCCCAGGCGGCCCACCTGCACCCCTTGCGCATGCGCGCGCATTCGGCGAGCGGCACGCACGCGGCACTCGCCATCAACGAGGTCTCCTTGCTGCGCGAGCAGCGCCAGGCGGCCAAGCTGCGCATCCTGGTGGATGGCAAGGAACGCCTGCCGGAGCTGATCTGCGACGGCGTCCTGATCTCCACGCCCGCCGGCAGCACCGCCTACAACCTCTCGGCGCATGGGCCGATCGTGCCGCTGGATGCGCGGCTGCTGCCGCTGACGCCGATCTCCGCCTTCCGGCCGCGGCGCTGGCGCGGCGCGCTGCTGCCCTCCAATGCGCGGGTGGTGTTCGAAGTGCTGGAGCCCGACAAGCGCCCCGTCTCGGCGACGGCCGACTACACCGAGGTGCGAGACGTCCGTCGCGTCGAGGTGCGCGAGGACCGCAGCATCACCATGACCATGCTCTTCGACCCCGACCGCAGCCTCTCGGAGCGGATCATCGCGGAGCAGTTCACCGTCTGAACGTCAGGCGGCCGCGCGCGGATATTGCAGCAGCAGGATTTCCGCCCCCTCCGGCCCGGCCTCGGCCGCGAAAGCCGCCTCGTCGGGCGTGACGAAGAGCGCGCTGAGACGGCCCAGCACTTCTCCCCGATGCGTGATCGAGCCCGTCGTCACCAAGAGGCTCTGCCCCGCGCCGCGCGCCGGATCGGGTGCCGCAAGCCGCCCATGCGGCGGGATGCGGAGCATGAGGATGGCGAGGCCATCCGGCTCGCCCAGCACCATCTCCGTCACCGCCTCGCGCCGCGCGGCCAGCGCCTCCGGCGTGCTGGGCAACACCGGGTCCGCGAGGACATAGCGCTTCGGGCCACGTGACATGCGCGCCTTGGACGCGGGGAGGAATTGCGCGCCCGTGCCATCCGCGCTGGCGCGCAGCGTGAAGTATTTCAGGCCGCCCTCGCCCGGTGTGATCGGGCCATAGCCGGTGCTGGCACCGGCGAAATGCGCCATGATGGGCTGCACCGCATGCCGGCCGATGGCGCCGCCGCCCTCCACGACCACCTGGAACTGGTCCACGAAGTGGAAATGCGGGTGCACCACCGCATTCACCTCCTGCTCCACCAGGAAGGCCTGGGGCGGCCGCGTCTCGCCCGGCGCTGGCGGGACATAGTCCAGCGCGCCCATGGCCTTCGGGTCCACCGAGTTCGAGCCCTTGGGCGAGGGCGGCGGGCCGAAGTAATCCGTCCGCCAGAGCAGCCCGCCCTCGGGTGCCACGCGCGAGAAACGCGTGGGGGAAGCGGCCGCGGCCGAGGTGGCGTAGATCATGGCGTTGTCCTCCCTGGGGGTCCATGGCCACTTCGTAGTTGCCAGGACAAATCCAGCCCTCCCATACTCTGCCGAGAGAAAATGGCTCAAGGCAAGGGCCGCATCTGGGGGAAACTCATGGAAAGCTACGGACAAATCCGGCGGGCACTGCTGGCCGCCCCCATGCTGGCGCTGGCGGGCCGGGCACAGGCCCAGGCCTGGCCCGCGCGGCCCATCCGCATCCTGGTGGGCTTTCCGCCGGGCCAGGCGACGGACACCATCGCGCGCCTGCTCGCCGAGAAGCTCGGCGAAAATCCCGGCTGGTCCATGGTAATCGAGAACCGGCCTGGCCAGGGCGGCAGCCTCGCCGCCGCCGCGGCGGCGCAGGCGGCACCCGATGGCTATACGCTGCTGCTCTCGGCCACCGCGCCGCTCGCCACCAACCCCAACCTCTATTCCAATATCGGCTACGATCCGGTGCGGGACTTCGCGCCGATCACGCTGGTGGCGAACCTGCCCTTCGTGCTGCTGGTGAACGCCAATTCGCCCGCGCGCAGCCCGGCCGAACTCATCGCCATGGCCCGCGCGCGCCCCGGCCAGGTCACCTTCGGCACGCCGGGCAACGGCACCACGGCGCATCTCATCACCATGATGTTCTCCCGCGCCGCCGGCGGGCTCGACATGACGCATGTGCCCTATCGCGGCGGGCCGCAGGTGCTGACGGACCTGCTCGCCGGCCGCCTCGACTTCATGTTCGAGACGGAGGTCTTTTCGCTGCCGCACATCCAGTCCGGCCGGGTGCGCGCCCTGGCGCTGACCACCGCCAACCGCTCCGACCGCCAGCCCGATCTGCCGACGCTGGGCCAGAGTGGCATGCCGGGCTTCGATGCGGCGGCCTGGCTCGGCCTGGTGGCGCCCGCCGGCACGCCTGCGCCCATCATCCTGCGCATCAACCAGGAGATCCATCGCATCCTGGCCCAGCCCGCGATGCGCGAACGCCTCGGCGGCCTCGGCGCGCAGGTTCTGACCAGCACGCCGGAGCAATTCGCCACCTTCATCCGCAGCGAGGGCGTGAAGTGGGGCAACGCCATCCGCGAGAACAATGTGCGGCTGGATTAGGAGGAGGCCTGCGAGAGGGCTTTGCCCTCTCGCGCTCTCCCACCAAGAAACTGAGTTTCTTGGATCTTCCACTCAGAGCGGCAGCAGGCGTCCCGGGTTGCGCTCCACCAGGATCGGCCGCACCAGGCGGCCGAAGCGCTCGGCCTCCTCGTCATGCAGATAGCCAGAGAGGCAGAAGCTGTGGCAGCCGATCTCGATGAAGCGCTGGATGACATCGGCGCATTGCACGGGGTTGCCGACGATCGCGACACCCGCGCCCTGCCGCGCGCGGGCCAGCCCCGCCCAGAGATTGGGCGCGATCAGCCCGCCCGTCTCGGCCAGCAGCGCCTGCACGCGCTGATTGGCGACGGAATTGGCGATGTTGGCGCGCACCGCGGCACTCCGTTCCTCGCTCACGTCGCGCACCAGTTCATGCGCGGCGGCCCAGGCCTCCTCCTCCGTCTCGCGGCAGATGATCTGCAGCCGCATGCCGAAGCCGATCGCCTGCCCCCTGCCCTGTTCCGCCGCCATGGCGCGGATCTCGGTCATCTGCTCGGCCACGGTCTCCGGCCGGTCACCCCAGAAGAGATGCACATCGGCATGCGCGGCGGAGATCTCCCAGGCCTGGCGTGAGCCACCGCCGAGATAGAAGCGCGGATGCGGCTGCTGCAGCGGCGGCGGGATCACGCGCGCGCCGCGGAGCGTGTGGAAGCGCCCTTCCCAATCCAGCGGCGCCTTGGCCGTCCAGAGCGCCTTCATGATGGCGACCTCCTCCGCCATCAGCGCGTAGCGGTCTTCCTTGCCGTAGCGAATGCCATCCGCCGCATTCTCGGATTCGGATTGCCCGGCGATGAGGTTCACCGCGATGCGCCCGCCGGTGAGCTGGTCGAAGGTCGTCACCATCTTCGCCAGCATCACGGGGTTGATGTAGCCGGGCCGCGCGGCGACCAGCATGCGGATGGAACTGGAGCGACCGGCCATGAAGGCCGTGGTCACCCAGGCCTCCCAGCAGGGGATGGCGACGGGGACCAGCAGGTATTCGAAGCCCGCCGCCTCGGCCGCCTGCACCACGCGGTCGAACATCTCGGTGCCGGCGGGCACCACGTTCGGGCCGTCGGCATAGCTGGTCGTATCGCCGCTGCTGGGCAGGTACCAGCCGAATTCGAGCTTGCTCATTGCTCCAGCAACGCCTCGACGGCGGCGCTGATGGCGAGCAGGCGCGCATCGCCCATCGCCTCGCCCATCAGCATGAGGCCGACCGGCGCCTCGCCCGGGACATGGCAGGGCAGGCTGATGGCGCAGCGGTCGAGGAAATTGGCAATGGTTGTGTTGCGCAGCAGCAGCAGGTTGATGCGGTTGTACTCGCTCTCCTCCTCCACCTCGGCGATGGCGGGCGGAATGAGCGGCACGGTCGGGCAGATCAGCGCGTCATAGGGCGCGGTGCGCGGCGCCACGGCGGCGATCACCTCGGCACGCGCCTGCACCACATCGAGGTAATCGGCGGCACTCATATGCTCGCCGCGCGCGATGCGCTTCAGGATCCGCGGATCATAGCGCGGGCCGTCGCTGGCGATGAGGTGGCGATGCCAGGCATAGGCCTCGGACGCCGTCAGGCCGCCCTTGGCGTTGATCGTCGGCATGCGGTCCAGCTCGGGCAGCGTCACATCCTCGAGCTTCACGCCCGCCGCCTCCAGCCGGGCCAGGGTGCGGGCATAGGCGCGCGCCACCTCGCCCTGCATGCCCTCCTCCACGATGTTGTTCAGCACGCCGAAGCGCAGGCCGGAGAGGTTCACCTCCGCCAGCGCGGGCGGCGTCTCGGCGCCGGCGATGATCGCATCCAGCACCTGGCAGCAGCCGACGGAACGCGCGAGCGGCCCCACGGAATCGAGCGAGGGCGAGAGCGGCAGCACGCCCGTGATGGGCACGCGCCGCGCCGTCGGCTTGAAGCCCACCACGCCGTTCAGCGCGGCCGGGATGCGACAGGAACCACCCGTATCCGTGCCCAGGCCGCCGAAGCCCATGCCGTCAGCGGCGGCGACACCCGCACCGGAGGAGGAGCCGCCCGGCAGACGGCCTGTCGCGCGGTCCCAGGGGCTGGAGGGCGTGCCGTAATGCGGGTTCACGCCAAGGCCCGAGAAGGCGAACTCGGTCATGTTGGTGCGGCCGATGACGATGAAGCCCTGGCGATTCAGCCGCTCGATCACCGGCGCGGGGGCGGGGGCGGGCTTCGCGCCATCCCGCGCGACGGAGCCCGCGCGCGTCACCTGCCCTGCCTCGTCGAAGAGGTCCTTCACGGTGATGGGAATGCCGGCGAAGCGGCTCGGCGCGCGACCCGCCTGGCGCAGCGCATCCATCGCCCGGGCTTGTTCCCGCGCGGCCTTGGCGTGCAGCGCGGTGAAGACGCGCGGCCCCTCCCCTTCCGCCGCGCGCGCCAGCGCCTCCTCGACGAGCGCGGTCGCGCTGGTGCGGCCGCTCTCAAGGGCGATCGCGGCATGGGCGATGGTGGGGTGGGCGTGGCGTGGCATCTGGCCGTCCTGCTGGATTTGCGACAGGCTGACTATGGAAGGACAACGCGCATGATGAAACCCATCCTCCTGACCGGCGCGTCAGGCGCTCTCGGCCGCATGCTGGCGCGCGAACTGCCCAGCGCCGGGATGACGCTGCGCCTCACCGATATCGCACCCTTTCCGGACGCGGTGCCGGCTGGGTGCAGCTTCACCCGCGCGGACCTGAATGACGGACTGACCATCGCCCGCCTGGCAGAGGGCTGCGGCGCGATCCTGCATTTCGGCGGCATCAGCGTGGAGCAGCCCTTCGAGGAGATCCTCGGCCCCAATCTGCGCGGCCTGTACCACATCTACGAGGCGGCGCGGCGCGAGAAGGCGCGCGTGGTCTTCGCCAGTTCCAACCACACCATCGGCTTCCACGAGCAGGGCGAGCGGCTCGACCTCGACTGCCAGTTCCGGCCCGACGGCTTCTACGGCCTGTCGAAAGCCTATGGCGAGCTGATGGGCCGCCTCTACTGGGACAAGCACGGCGTGGAGAACGTGAACCTCCGCATCGGCACCTGCCTGCCCGAACCGCGCGACGCGCGCGCGCTTTCGACCTGGCTCTCCTACCCGGACCTCGCGCGGCTGGTGCAGGCCTGCCTGGCCGCGCCACGCACTGGCCATGCGGTGATCTGGGGCGCCTCGGCCAATCCGGCGAGTTGGTGGGCCAAGGATCATCGCGATCGCATCGGCTGGGCGCCGCAGGACAGCGCCGAAGCATATCGGGCGGAGCTCGAGGGCGTGCTGCACCCTGATGCGGTGGGCCGCCGCCACCAGGGCGGCGCCTTCTGCGTGATGGATTATTCCCGCCCCACGCCGCCGCCGAAGGACGCCTTCAGCCTGGATTAGTCAGCAGGGAGACGGGATGGGCTGCAGCTCGCCGAGCCGCCCATCCACCACAAACTCGCCGAAATCCATCTTCAGCTCATCCGCCACGCCATTCTCATAGTAGCGCATGCTGACCTCGTAATCCGGCGTGGCCGCGCCCCCGCCCTGGCCCGTGGTGTTGCGATCGAAGAAGGCGATGCGCATGCGTGCGCTGGAGAGTGTGGCCAGCAGCGGGAAATTGGCATTGGGCTGAGGCGCGAGCCAGCCGCCCGAGATGATGGTCGTCGTGTCCTGTGCGCCATCGGCCGAGGTGCCGTCAAACAGCGGGGCCACGAAGATGCGCTGCCCGGCGCGCGCCGCCGCCAGGCTGCGAATGGTGTGAATCATCGGCAGGATGGTGCCGGCCGGCAGCTCCTCCTCCGTCGCGGCCGGCTCCTGGTAGCGGATGCGCCCACCATTGGCCGTGATGGTCGCCTCGCCCGCCACGCGGGAGGTCACGGCGCCGCCGGTCATCTGCGTCAGCGAGAAGCGGAGCGAGGAGCCATCCTTCGCCTCCAATGTCGCGTAGTCGGAGGTGGTCTCGACGATATTGCCGTCCCGGTCGCCCACCAGAAGCGTGAAGCGCTGGCGTGAGGCCCAGGCATCACAGGCGTCGATCACCTCGAACAGCATGATGCCCTCCGCCTGCTCGATGCTTGCATTGTCCCGCACGCTGTCGAGCTTGAGGCGATAGGCGGCGCGGTGCGCGAGCATATGCTCCGAGCCCGGCTCGGCGGCCAGGCTCGGGGCGGCGGGGAGGAAGCCGGCGAGGAAGGCGGCGAGCGGGAGCCAGGCGAGGCGGCGACGGAGGTTCATGCGCCGCAACATAGACCAGAATGCAACCGCCTGGAATCGCGCTCTTGGTAACGTTTCCTGTCAGGCCGAGAGCATCATCAGACCATCGACCGCGACGCAGCCATCCGGGCGGCAGACCAGCGGGTTGATCTCCGCCTCCTCCAGCCGGTCGCCCATCGCGGCGGCAAAGCCCGAGAATTGCGCGATGGTGACGGCGATCTGCTCCACCGGCAGCTTCGGGCTGCCACGGAAGCCATCCAGCAGCGGGAAGGCCTTGAGGCTGCGGAGCATGGCCATGGCGCCCTCTGGCGAGACGGGCGCCACGTCCAGCGCCACATCCTTCCAGAGCTCGGCCTGCACACCGCCCAGCCCCACCAGGACCATGACGCCGAATTGCGGATCGCGTCGCGCGCCGAGGATGAGCTCCACGCCCCGCGCCTCCATGCGCTGAACCAGCACGCCATCCACCCGGGCCTGGGGCGCGTGCTTTGCGGCACCCGCCATGATGCGCCCGAAGGCGGCGGTGACGGCGGCCGCGTCTCCAAGGTTCAGCTCAACACCGCCCACCTCGGTCTTGTGCGCGACATCGGGGCTGTCGAGCTTGAGCACGACCGGGAAACCCAGTTGCTCGGCGGCGGCGACAGCGCCGGCGGCGTCCTTCGTGCGATGCTCGGCCACCACCGGCAAGCCGGCCGTGGCGAAGGCGGATTTCGCGGCCGCCTCCATCAGCGTGGCCGCACCCGCCGGGATGGCGGCGGCCGCGGCCTTGGCGCGCGCATCCACCTGGCCCGGCAAGGGCTTCGCGTCGTAGCGCTCGAACCAGAGGCTGAGCGCCTTCATCATCCGCCGCATGCTGCGGAAGAGGACGAGGTTGGCGCTGACATCCACGGCCTCGGCCCCCGGGCCCTCCAGGCTCTCGGGAATCCAGGCGATGCAGATGGGTTTGCCCGTGGCCGCCGCCATCGGCTCCAGCGTCTTCATGCGGGTCGGCGTCGCGGCCGGGGCCGGGTTGTGATAGACGACGGGAAAGACGACGGTCGCGTATTGCTCGTCATTGAGCATCGCGAGCATGCAGTCCTCGAAGGATTTCGGATTGGTCGCGACCTGCGCCGTAAGGTCGCAGGGGTTGCGCGGGCTGCCGAAATCCGGGATCGCCGAGCGCAGCACGCGCTCCGTCTCGGGTGCCGGCTGGGGCAGCGGCAGGCCCGCGAATTCCGCGTGGTCCGCCGCCATGATGCCCGCGCCGCCAGAGGGCGTCACGATGCCCACGCCGCGGGCCTTGGGCGGCCCGGCCTTGGCGAAGAAGCCCGCCGTTTCCAGCAGCGCGTCGAAATCGCCCACCTCGAGCATGCCCGCGCGCTTGAAGCCGGCCGACCAGGCGGCACTGCTGCCCGCGAGCGATCCGGTGTGCGAGGCAGCCGCCTTGGCGCCGACCTCGCCACGGCCGAGCTTGAGCACGACGATGGTCTTGCCCAGGCTCGCCGCCATCTCGCCCAGCAGGAAGAGACGCCGCGCATCGCGCAGCCCCTCGACCGCGAGCGCGATGCTGCGGCATTCGGGGATGGTGAGCTGGAAGGCCGCGAGGTCGCAGACATCGAGATCCGTGGCATTCCCCGCCGTGGTCATGTGGCACATGGCGAAGCCGCGCTCGGCGGCCTGCATCAGCGCATAGCCGAGCGCGCCGGACTGGCTGACGACGCCCACACCACCGGCAGGTGCGGTCATCTTCACGTAGTCCGGCATGAAGGTGGCACCGACGCGCTGGCGATGGTCCACAAAGCCCAGGCAATTGGCGCCGAGCAGCGGGAAGCCCATGCGCCGCGCCATCTCGCGCAGCTCCTGCTCCTCCACCGCGCGCTCGGGCAGGTCCGTCTCGCCATAGCCGGAGGCATAGATCACCGCACCGCCGCCGCCCTTCTTGGCGAGCGCCCGCACCGCGTCACTGACGCCCGTGCGCGGCAGCGCGATGACGGTGGAATCCGGGGCGCCCGGCAGATCCGCCACCGAGGCGAAGCAGGGGCGGCCATGCAGTTCCTGGCCGGCGTATTTCGGGTTCACGCACCAGACCGGGCCGTCGAAGTCCCGCATGTTCTGCACGGTGCGCGCGCCGAAGCCCGTGGGCTCGGCCGAGACGCCCACCACGGCGAAGCTGCGCGGCGCCAGCAGGCGGGTGAGGCTCTTGGGGTCGCGCAGGGCTTCCACGCTGGACATCGGTTCTTCGCTCCCTGTGATGTTCTTGCGCAGCATTCGGAAGCAGGCGGGGCGTTTCGGCAAGCCCCCGCTCCGCTTCGTTCACATCATCCCGGTCACACGCGGCAGCCAGAGCGCTATGCCCGGGAAGACGACGACGAGGGCCAAGGCCACGAACATCGCCAGGATCATCCAGACCACCCAGGGGATGGTGCTTTCCATCGTCACACCCGCGATGCGGCAGGAGACCATCAGGTTCACCGCCATGGGCGGTGTGAATTGCCCGATTGCGATCTTCATGGTGAGGATCACGCCGAACCAGGTCAGGTCCCATTCGAAGGCGCGGGCGATGGGGATCAGCACCGGCAGCAGGATGAGGAAGGTGGACACGCCGTCCAGGAACATCCCGATGAAGACCAGCGCCACCATCAGGAGCGCGATGGTCCCATACTCACCGAGCCCCAGGCCCACGATCCAGCCCGCGATGGGCTGCACGATGCCGAGCGTGGAGGTGGACCAGGCGAAGACGCTGGCGAGCGCGATGATGATGAGGATGACGGCCGAGATTTCGCCCGCCTCCACCAGCATTTCGTAGAGGTCGCGCATGGTCATGCTGCGGTAGATGAAGAAGCCCACGAAGAGGCCGTAGAACACCGCCATCACCGCCGCTTCCGTCGGCGTGAAGGCGCCGAGGCGCATGCCGCCCAGGATCACGACGGGCGCCATCAGGCCCCAGATCGCCTCCTTGAAGCTCTGCCAGACGGAGTTCTCGTCGCGCTCCGGATTCTTGCCCCCGAAATCCTTCAGCCAGGAGATGATGAGGATGGGCACGATGATGGCGATACCGGCCAGAATTCCCGGGAACATCCCCGCCATGAAGATGGCCGGCACCGAGACGCCCGGCACCATCACCGCATAGACGATGAAGGCGATGGAGGGCGGGATCAGGATGTCCGTCGCGGCGGCGGCACCCACGGTGGAGGCGATGAAGGGCCGCGGATAGCCATCCTTCACCATGCCGCGCGTGACCACCTGGCCCACGGCCGCGGACGTCGCAGGGCCGGAGCCCGAGATGCCGCCGATGATCATCGCCACCAGCACGGCCACGGATGCCAGCGCGCCACGCCCGGCGCCGACCAGCGCGGTGGCGAATTTCACGAGGCGGAGTGCGACGCCGGTGCGGTCGAAGACGCAGCCCACCAGCACGAACATCGGGATTGCGATCAGCGGATATTTCGCGATGCCGGCATAGACGTTGGTCGGCATCGCCATCAGCGTCTGGTCGGCCAGCGCGATGGCGAGCGCGCCGGCGAGGCCCAGCGCCACGCCGATCGGCACGCCGCCCAGCAGCAGGATCATGAACATCAGGAAGAGGATGGTCCCGATCA
Source organism: Sediminicoccus sp. BL-A-41-H5 (assembly GCF_050632405.1). NCBI lineage: Bacteria > Pseudomonadati > Pseudomonadota > Alphaproteobacteria > Acetobacterales > Roseomonadaceae > Sediminicoccus > Sediminicoccus sp. BL-A-41-H5. The sequence goes on from NZ_CP192601.1 coordinate 1,654,528, forward strand.
TCCCTCTTCCCCCCGTGCCAGGCGGATGATGCGGCCCAGCGCACGGCCGATCACCAGGATGGCCAGCAACGGCAGCCAGATGGTGTAGAGCCATTGCGGATGGCCGAGGCCGGGCGAGAGGACCTCGAAATCATACTCGTCCCAGACCATGCGGGCGCCGAACCAGAGGATCAGCCCGAAGCAGAGGATGAGCAGGCCGAGCGCCATGATCTCCGCCACGCGGCGGCGGCCCGGGTTCATCTTGTCCACGAAGAAGCCGATGCGGATATGCCGCCCGCAGGCGGTGGCGAGCGCGGTGCCCACCAGCGCCACCACCACCATCAGGGCCACCGAATATTCCTCGGTGAAGGCGAGCGAGATGTTGGAGAGGTAGCGCGTGACCACATTCGCCGCTGTGATCAGCGCCATGGCGCCCATCGCAGCGGCCAGCAGCACGCGCTCCAGCGTCAGCGGGATGCGCGTCTTCGGGTCGGGCGGCGTGGCCGTCGGGTCGAAATCGGCGGCCATCAGCCGGGCGTCACGATGCGGCGCGGATGGCGGCTTCCGCCTTGCGCACCAGTTCGTTGCCGATGGTGCCGGACCAGCGCTCATAGACCGGGCGCAGCGCGGTGGCGAAAGCCTGCTTCTGCGCGGGCGTCAGCGTCGTCACCTCCACATTGCGGTTGCGCAGTTCCACCAGCGCGCTGTCATCCGTGCCGGGGATGCCAAGGCCACGGCGGGCCAGCGCGATATTGTTGCGCGCCGCCTCACGCGCGCATTCGCGCACCAGTTCCTGGTCGGCGGGCGTGAAGCTCGCCATCACGGACTTGGAAAGGCCGAAGATCAGCGCGTCATTCACATAGTTCCAGATGGTCATGTGGCGCTGCGCCAGCGTGTCCATGCGGAAGGCGAGGAAGAGGTTGACCGGGTTCTCCTGCCCATCCACCGCGCCGGTGCTGAGCGCGGGCTGCAGGTCGGCGAAGGACATCTGCAGCGGGTTGGCGCCCAGGCCATTGTAGATGTCGTTGAAGATGGCGCCGGCCGCGAAGCGGATCTTCAGGCCACGCAGATCGGCCGGGGCGCTGATCGCGCGGCGGGAATTGCTGATCTCGCGGAAGCCGTTCTCGCCGAAGGCCACCGCCGTCACGTCGCGCCGGTCCATGATGCCGACGAGGTCACGCCCCACCTCGCCATTGATCAGCGCGTCGAAGGCGCGATGGTCGGGCATCAGGAAGGGCAGCTGGAAGATGCCGGCCTCGCGCACCTGCGGCGCGATATTGATGGTGCTGAACACCGCGAAGTCGATGATGCCCTGGCGCATGGCCAAGAGCTCGCGCGTCTGGTCGCCGCCCACGAGCTGGCTGCCGGGATAGACGCGCACATTGATGCGTCCATTGGAGCGCTGCGTCACCAGCTCGGCCCATTGAAAGGCGCCCTCGGCGAAGGGGATGGGCCGGTTGCCGACGACGGAGAGCTTGTACTCCGGCCGATAGGCCGGCTGCGCGCCACCGATGCGCGGCGCAGCAAGAACGCCGGCGCCACCGGCCAGGAGGGCGCGGCCCAAAAGAACACGACGGGGGGTCTTCAGGCTCATGCGGGTCATCTCCTCCAGGCGGCTTTTGCATGCCGCGTTTCGGATGCCACAATGCCGCCGAGGGAGGCGGGCGCGCAAGACGCCCCGCCAGGGAGACGGATGGCGAAACGACTGGCGATCACGGGCGCGGCCTCGGGCATCGGGGCGGCCATCGGCGCCGCCGCCCGCGCCGCGGGCTGGGAGACGGCGCTGGCCGACCGCAACCCGGCAGAGGGGTGCGACGTGCTCGACGTGACGGATGCCGGCGCCGTGGCCGCATGGATCGGCGGGCTGACCGATGTGCAGGGCCTGGTCTGCTCCGCCGGCATCTCGGCCGCCACGCCCCTGCTCGACACCGCGCCGGAGACCTTCCGGCGGATTCTCGACGTGAACGTCACGGGCTGCTTCCTGGCCGCGCAGGCGGCGGCGCGCGCCATGGTGGCAGGTGGCAAGGGCGGCAGCATCGTGCTCATCGCCTCGGTCTCCGGCCTGCGCGGCGTGGAAGGGCGCGTCGCCTATGGTGCCTCCAAGGCGGCCGTCATCAACATGGCGCAGGTGATGGCGATGGACCTCGCCCCCCACGGCATCCGCGTGAACGCCATCTGCCCCGCGCCGATCGAGACGCCGATGGTCATGGCCCTGCATGATGCCGCGACCCGCGCGCAATGGCTCAGCCGCATCCCGGCCGCGCGCTATGGCCGTGTGGAGGAGGTGGCAGAAGCTGCTCTCTTCCTGCTCGATCCCGCGCGCTCCTCCTACATCACCGGCCACGCGCTGCCCGTGGATGGCGGCTATGCGGGCGCGGGGGTGCGGGCATGATCCCCGCCACCAATCTCGGCCGCCTGCTGAGCCAGACGGCACGCCGACTGCCCGATGCGCCGGCGCTGATCTGGCGCGAGCAGCGCTGGAGCTGGGCCGAGCTGAACGCCCGCGTGGACAGGCTGGCCGCCGCACTCCGCGCCCATGGCATCGGCCAGGGCGACCGCGTGCTGGTCCATGCGCGCAACGGCAACGCGATGTTCGAAAGCCTCTGGGCCACCTGGAAGATCGGCGGAGTCTGGGTGCCGACCAATGTGCGGCTGACCCCGCCCGAGGTCGCCTACCTGGCGGAGGCCAGCGGTGCCCGCGCGCTGCTGCGCGACCATGGCTTCGCGGATCACGCCGACGCGGTGCAGGAGGCCGCGCCCGGTTGCCGCCTGGTGATCGCGGTGGGCGATGCCCGCGCCCATGAGGCGGATTACGAGACGCTGCTCAACGAGGCGACGCCCCCGCCGCTGAACCACGAGGCCGAGGTCGGACGCGACGACCCTTGCTGGTTCTTCTTCACCTCCGGCACCACAGGCCGGCCCAAGGCCGCGGTGCTGACGCATGGCCAGATGGGCTTCATCATCACCAACCATCTGGCCGATCTCATGCCCGGCCTGACGGAGCGCGACGCCTCTCTGGTGGTCGCACCGCTGAGCCATGGCGCCGGCATCCATGCGCTCTGCCAGGTGGCGCGCGGCGCCCGCTCGGTGCTGCTGCCTGGCGAGCGGCTGGACACCGCCATCGCCTGGGAGCTGATCGCGCGGCATGGGGTGACGAACATGTTCACCGTGCCCACGATCCTGAACATGCTGGTGGCCGACCCCGCCGCCGCGCCGCACCAGCTGCGCCACGTCATCTATGCCGGCGCGCCCATGTACCGCGCCGACCAGCTCCGCGCGATGGAACGGCTCGGCCCCTGCCTCGTGCAGTATTTCGGGCTCGGCGAGGTGACCGGCTGCATCACCGTCCTGCGCCCCGACCAGCACAGCACCGACGACGCCGCCCCCGGCGCGCTCAGCGTCGGCGCGCCGCGCACCGGGATGGACATCGCGATCCTGGACGAGGACGGCCAGCATGCCGAGCGCGGCGAGATCTGCGTGCGCGGGCCTGGCGTCTTCGCCGGCTATTTCCAGAATGACCCGGCCAATGAAAAGGCCTTCCGGCAGGGCTGGTTCCACACGGGCGATCTCGGCTTCCTCGACGCGCATGGCTTCCTGCACATCACCGGCCGTGCGTCGGACATGTTCATCTCCGGCGGCTCCAACATCTATCCGCGCGAGGTGGAGGAGGCACTGCTGACGCACCCCGCCGTGGTCGAATGCGCCGTGGTCGGCATGCCCGATCCGCGCTGGGGCGAGTCCGGCGTCGCCTGCCTCGTGCTGCGCGCGCCGACACCGGCAGAGGAACTTCTCGCGCATCTCGAAGGCAGGCTCGCGCGCTACAAGCATCCGCGCCGCTTCGTGGTGTGGGAGGCGCTGCCCAAATCCGCCTATGGCAAGGTGCCCAAGACGCTGCTGGCCGAGCGCTTGCGCGCTGAGGGCGTGGGCTTTGCCTGACCCCTCGCCCCGATCAGGAGAAAAGACGATGTCTGGACAGAGCTTGCCCGTGATCGACATCGCGGGCCTTGGCAGCGGCGACCGGCTGCGGGAGATCGCGGCCGAGATCCGCGCCGCCTGCACCGGGCCCGGCTTCTTCTACATCCGCAATCACGGCGTGCCGGAGGCGACCATCGCCGCCGCCGTCGCCGCCGCGCGCCGCTTCTTCCACCTGCCCCCCGAGATCAAGGCCCGCACCCGCGCCAACCTCGCCCATCGCGGCTGGCATGCGGCCGGCGGCGCGGTGATGGCCGGCGCCACCAAGCCCGACCTGAAGGAGTTCTTCTCCCTCGGCCTCGACCTGCCAGCCGATCACCCGGTGGTGCTCGCCGGCGAAAAGCTGCGCGGCCCCAACCAGTGGCCGGCTGAGGTGCCGGAACTGCAACCGGCCATGGAGGCCTATTACGCGGAGATGATGCGCTGCGGCGCCGGCCTGATGCGCGCCATCGCCATCAGCCTGGACCTGCCGGAGGATTTCTTCACCCCGCACTACACCCTGCCACTGCAGCGCACCCAGGCCGTCTTCTATCCGCCGCAGCCGCCCGACGACACCGAAGGGTTCGGCGTGGCGCCGCATACCGATTTCGGCTGCATCACGCTGCTCTGGCAGGATGACAGCGGCGGGCTGGAAGTGAAGGAACGCCAATCCGGCGCCTGGATTCCCGCCCCGCCGCTGCCGGGCACGCTGGTGGTCAATGTGGGCGACCTGCTGGGTCGCTGGAGCAATGACCGCTTCGCCAGCACGCCGCATCGCGTGGTCAACCGCTCGGGCCATGAGCGCATGTCCATCGCGACCTTCCACGACCCCAACTTCAACGCGCCGATCGATCCGCGCGCCCTGGGCGCCGCGGCGCCGCTCTACGCGCAGACCACGGCGGGCAGCCATATCCTCGACTGCTTCGCCAAGGCCTTCGCCTACCGCAAGGGGGCGTAGGCGCTACGCGATCAGGGTGAAGGCGAAGGTGACCGGAGTGGCATTGAGGCCCACCGCATCCTCCGCCTCCAGCGTGATGTTGTAGGCGCCATCCGCGATGGGGCCGAACACGTCGGCCACGTCGAAGCTGAACCGGCCCAGCGCATCGAGGGCGATCTCCGCCGCCGCCCCGCCATCCAGCCGCGCATGGATCACGTCCAGTCCGTCGCGGTTGTCGAAGGCAAGCCCGCTCAGCACCGGCGGCGCGCTGAGCGGGGTGCCCGTCGCCGTGTTCAGCAGGATGATGGGCGCGTAGATGTCCTCGCCCTCGCTGCGCAGGAACTCGGCGATGCCCCAATCGGCCACGGCCTTGCCGAGCTGTTGGCCCTCGATATTGGCGCTGCTGAAATGGATGCCGCCATAGATGCGGCTGTCGCCCGCCTCCATCCCTGCCTGCACGAAATTGTCGAAGCTGCGGAAGACGCCCGGCAGGCCAACGCTGGCATTGGTGAAGGCGATGTTGTCGCCGAGCAGGTGGGTCAGCGCCCAGGCGGCGGCCAGGCTGCAGGTCGCATGGCCGGACGTGTAGTCCGGATGCGGCGGCGTCTCGAAGAGCGGGCGCCAGTTCGGATCGGCGATGGTGTCCGGGTTGCCGTCCGTGTCCGCCTCGCGGATCGCGGCGATGGGGCGCCAGAAATTATACTCGTATTTCGCATCCCAGGCGGCGATGGCGCCATCGGCACCCACCAGGTTCAGGCCGGCCATGATGCGGGCGGCCGAGGCGCTGGAATGACCGAGCTGCTCCAGCACCTCGCCGGCGATCTGGGCCCAGCGGCCGGCCGGCGTATAGGTGTTGGTCAGGTCCCGCCAGTAGAAGGCGATTTCTGTCTGCTCCTCGGTGCGGGTCGTCGAGTCGATGGCGCCCAGCGACTTCACCTCGTTGAACTCAGCCGCCCATTGCGCGCTGTCCAGCGCGGGCGGGCCGTCCGGGCGGAACTGCCCGCCATCCTCCATCAGGAAGGGCGTGATCTCGCCCCATTGCGGCAATTGCGCGGGGCGGCCCGGCAGTTCCGTGCCCCCCGGGCCGACACGTGGGGTGGGGCGCCAATCCCCGGGATCGGTGCCGGGCACATAGCTCACCACCGCGTCATGGCCATCGCCCGCGCGGATCGCGATCACGGCATCGGCCACGGCCTGGCCGAAGGCGACCGCCGCATCGCGGTCCGCCCCCGGCGCCAGCTGCGCCAGATCCTGCGCCAGGCGCGCGTCGAAGCTGGCCTGCAGCACGGCCGACTGCGCATTGCCCGTGAAGTAGACGCTGAGGACGCGATGTGCCGCCGCGGCGGCGGCGATGGGGGCCGAGATCCCCTCCGGCGCGTCAAGCGCGACCATGAAGGGGCTGGTTCCGTCGATGGCAGCGATCGCATCGAGGGTCGCGATGCTCTCCAGGGCCAGCAGACGCGAGGCATTCGCCGTCACCAGGCCGCCGATGCGGATCGCCTCCAGCATCACCCAGTTCCAACCCTGGATCGGGTCGGTCGTGCCATCATCCACGCGGGTGATGCCGAAATCGGCGAGGCTGCTGTTCCCCGCCGCATCGGTGATCTCGACGGTGAAGCTGTTCAGGCCGAGATCGAGGGCGACATTGCCGAACTGGAAGCGGCCATCGGCGCCCACCGTGGTGGTAATGCCGGTGCCGAGCAGCGTGACCGTCGCCCCCGCCTCGCCCTGGCCCACCAGATCCACCCAGCGGAAGGCGGTCATGTCGTCACCGCGTACGCCGCTGTCGGAGGAGGCGAGCAGGTCCAGCGCCGAGACGATGGGCGCCGTGCCGTCGATCACCAGCGAAAGCGGCGCGGAGGCCGCGCTGGTCAGCCCGCCCCGCGTCGCCTGCGCGGTGAAATCCTGCGTGCCATCGGCCAGCGGCGCCGTCGTGAAGGACCAGGCGCCATCGGCCCCGGCCGTGGCCTCGCCGAGCAGCACGCCCTGGGCGAAGACCTCGACCAGCGCATGGGCCGCCGCGCTACCGGTCAGCGTGATGCTGCGATCCGCCGTCAGCCCGTCGCCCGCGAGGCCGGTATCCTCGGAAAAGCCCGTGATGCTGGGCGGGGCCGGCACGCCGGTCACCTCGATGGTGGTGTCCGCGAAGCTCAGCAGTTCGACGCGCGTGAGGACATCCCGGCCCTCGGCGCCGGTCAGGTTCCGCACCTCGACCTGGCCCTGGCCCAGATCGGTGATGCGATAACCGGCAAGGTTGCCGTCGAACCGGGCCGTGTCGCGGCCACTGCCGCCATTCAGGCTGTCATTTCCCGCGCCGCCGCGCAGGATGTCATGACCCTCGCCGCCCGAGAGCAGGTCGTGGCCATCGCCACCATCCAGCAGGTCATCGCCCGCGCCCCCGGTCAGCGTGTCCTGGCCCGCGCCGCCGAAAAGCTCGTCCTGCCCCGCGCCGCCGGAGAGCTGGTCGTGCCCGTCCCCGCCATCGAGCGTGTCGTTCCCGTCACCGCCGGCCAGCGTGTCCTGCCCGGCGCCACCCGACAGGAGGTCGGCGCCGGCGCCACCGGTGAGCTGGTCATGCCCATCGCCGCCATGGAGCGCGTCATCGCCAGCGCCGCCATCGAGCGTGTCCTGCCCGGCGCCGCCCAGCAGGAGATCGGCGCCTTCGCCGCCCTGCAGAACGTCATGCCCGTTGCCGCCATCCAGCGTGTCATCGCCATAACCGCCGGCCAGCGTATCCTGCCCGTCCTCGCCCAGAAGGAGGTCGCCCCCGGCGTCGCCGGAGAGTTCGTCATGGCCGGTGCCGCCGCGCAGGATGTCGGCCGCGAGACCACCCACCAGCGTGTCATTGCCGCCGAAGCCCCAGATGTCGAGCGGACGGAACGGGTCGTCGAGGGGGCCGCCCAGACGGTCGGACCTGACGCTTCCCGGCACGAGCAGTCGGGTCATGGCGGTGCCTCTCAAGGTTTTTTGATGTCGCGTTTAAATATTAACGCCCGCTGCACCGCGCGCAAAGCGAAACCGCACAACGCTCCCGCGCATGCACGCCGGAACACCCACCCCAGGGTTGCAAGGACGCGAGGCGGGCGTTTCGTGCGACGCGGCTATTCCTTGAGTTCAACCCAGCGCAGATAGGGCCGGTCCGCCTTCCAACCCTGCGGGAAGCGCTTCGCCGCCTCCTCGTCCGACAGCGAAGGCACGATGATGGCGCGATCGCCCGGCTGCCAGTTCACCGGCGTCGCCACCTTGTGCCTGTCGGTGAGCTGGAGGCTGTCGATCACGCGCAGCACCTCGTGGAAGTTGCGGCCCGTGCTCGGCGGATAGGTGAGCGTGAGGCGCACCTTCCGCGCCGGGTCCAGCACATAGACGGTGCGGACGGTGATGGAGGGATCGGCCTCGGGATGGATCATCCCGTAGAGCTGCGAGACATGCTTCGATTGGTCGGCGATCATCGGGAAGTTCAGCGCCGTGCCCTGGGTCTGGTGAATGTCCTCGGCCCAGGCGTCATGCTTGTCGAGCGGGTCCACGCTCAGGCCAATCACCTTCACGCCACGCCTGTCGAATTCCGGCTTGAGGCGCGCGGCCTCGCCGAGTTCGGTGGTGCAGACCGGCGTGAAGTCGCGCGGGTGGGAGAAGAAGACCACCCAGCTGTCCTTCGCCCAGTCACTGAAGCGGATGGGGCCGTCGGTGGTTTCTGCCTCGAAATCGGGCGCGATCTGGCCGAGCGAGAGCGGGGCACCGTATTGCAAAGTCATCATCCAATCTCCGTAAGGGCGGCCAGCGCAATGAGGGCGAAGGCCGCGACAGTCATGAGCGTCACATCCCAGGCGGGCAGCCAGGGTTCCTCGGGCAAATCCTGAACCGGCGGCGGCGGTTCCGGGGTTAAGAATTCGATATTCTGGGCCTCGCTCCAATCAACCATGCGCATGGCGCAATCCTTCCAGGGTCTGGGTGAGGGCCGGACGGCCAAGGGTGGCGACGGCGCCGATGATGATCATCGCGGGCGTGGGCAGGCCGACGCGCCGTGCCTCCAGCGTGCATTGGCCGAGCGTGCTGTGCAGCACCGCCTGCCCGGGCAGGCTGGCCTGCGAGATGAGGGCCACGGGCGTCGCGGCAGGCAGCCCGCCGGCCAGCAGCCGCAGCGCCAGTTCATCGAGGCGCGACACGGCCATGAAGGCCGCGATGGTCCCCCCCGATTGCGCCAGCGCCGTCCAGTTCAGATCCGGCAGCGCGCCCGTCTCGTCATGCGCGGTCACGAAGGTGACGGCGGAGGCCATTCCACGATGCGTGATCGGGATACCGGCCGCGGCGGGCGCCGCCATGCCAGCCGAAATGCCGGGAATGACCCGCCAGGGAATGCCGGCGCCCGCGCAGGCCAGCGCCTCCTCACCGCCGCGGCCAAAGGTGAAGGGATCGCCGCCCTTCAACCGCAGCACGCGCAGCCCGGCCCGCGCGCCGGCGACCAGGCGCGCATTGATCTTGGCCTGAGGCACCGGGGCCGCACCCTTGCGCTTGCCCACCGCCACGATCTCGGCTGCGCGGCGGGCATGGCGCAGCGCGCCTCGGCCAGGCAGCGAGTCGTGCAGGATCAGATCCGCCTGGCCCAGCGCCTGAACGGCGCGCAGCGTGAGCAGTTCCGGATCTCCTGGGCCGGCGCCGCAGAGCCAGACTTCGCCCGGCGGGAAATGCGATCCGGCGAGGGCGGAGGATGATTGCACGATCATAAGCGATTGATTCCTGAAATTCTGCTTGACGTCAACGTAAATAAATGCGGAAAGCGGGTCCAGGTGTTTTACGGCAGGATTTTGGAAAATGACGCAGGCCAAACCCAGTGGAGCCGAGACCATCAAGGCCACGAGCCGCGGTCTGCGCGGCCCGCTCGACGCGGAACTGGGCGCGGAAGCCGCCAAGGGCGGCCTCTCCGAGGCTGCCTATACGTTGCTGAAATTCCACGGAACCTACGAGCAATTCGACCGCGACACCGCCACCGCACGCAAGCAGGCGGGCGAGGACAAGGATTGGTCCTTCATGGTCCGCGTCCGTGCCCCCGCCGGGCGGCTGACGGCGAAGCAATGGCTCGCGCTGGATGACCTCGCCGGCGCCTTCGCCGACGGCACGCTGCGCCTCACCTCCCGCCAGGGCGTGCAATTTCACGGCATCCTGCGTGAAAATTTGCGTGCCTCCGTCGCGGTCATCAACGCGACGCTCCTGACAACGCTGGCCGCCTGCGGCGACGTGGTGCGCAACGTCATCACCTCGCCCGCGCCCCGGCGTGACGCCATCCACGCCCGGCTGGAAGCGGAGGCCCGCCGCCTCTCGGACGCACTGCTGCCGAAGAGCCGCGCCCATCACGAGATCTTCCTGGGCGAGGAAGCCGCATCCGCCCCGGAGGAGGAGCCGCTCTACGGCCCCACCTATCTGCCCCGGAAATTCAAGATCGCCCTCATCCACCCCGACGACAACAGCGCCGATGTGCTGGCGAACGACCTCGGCTTCGTGATGCATCCCGAGGGCTGGATCGTGACCATCGGCGGCGGCATGGGGATGACGCACAACAAGCCCGCCACCTTCCCGCGCCTGGCCGACGCCGCCGCGCTGATCGGCCCCGAGGAAGTCCTGGAAATGGCGGAGGCCGTCGTCCGCCTTTCACGCGATCATGGCGACCGGAGCGACCGCAAGCATGCCCGCCTGAAATACGTGCTGGCCGAGCGCGGCGTGGAATGGGCCCGCGCCCGGCTTTCCGAGAATCTGGGCCGCCCCCTGCGCCCCGCGCCCCCCCTGCCCCGCCTGACGGTGCCCGATCACCTCGGCTGGCACCCCCAGGGCGATGGCCGCTGGTGGCTCGGCCTGCACATTCCCTCCGGGCGCATCGCGGGCGCGCTGCGCGCCACGCTGCGCGAGGCGATGAAGCGCTTCGGCGTGAACCCGATCGCCACCCCCGGGCAGGACCTGCTCCTCTCCGACGTGGCCGAGGCCGATCGCGCCGCGCTCGAAGCGCTGCTGCGCGACAATGCCGTGCCCCTGCCTGCGGCCTTCACCCCCATCGCCCGCGCCATGATGGCCTGCGTGGCGTTGCCCAGTTGCGGCCAGTCGCTGGCCGAGGGCGAGCGCGTACGCCAGCCCATCCTGGCCCAGGTGGAGCGCGAGCTGGAGCGCCTGGACCTGCTGGGCGAGCGCATCTCGCTGCGCCTGACCGGATGCCCCAATGGCTGCGCCCGCCCTTACCAGGGCGACATCGGCGTGGTGGGCCGCGCGCCCGGGCTCTACACGCTCTTTGTCGGTGGGGATTTGGCCGGCACGCGGCTCAGCTTCGCGGTGGCGGACAAGGTGCCGATGGAGGCCGTCGGCGCCACCCTCGCGCCGCTGCTGGCGCATTGGGCGGCCTGGCGCGTCGCCGGCGAGGGCTTCGGCGATTTCTGCACGCGCCAGGGGCCGGAAGCCTGCCGCGCGCTGACGGAGACGGCGCTCGCCGCATGATGCCGCTGGTCTTCACCAAGGCCACGCCGGTGCTGCTGGTGGGCCGCGGCCCGGCCTTCGAAAAGCGCCGCGCCCTGCTCGACGCGGCGGGGCTGCCGCTCACCCTGCATGCGACGCAGCCCGATGACGCAGCGCTGGACGCCGCGCGCCTCGTCTTCGGCGCCGGCCTCGACGAGGCGGAGGGCGAGGCGCTCGCCGCCGCGGCGCGCGCGCGCCGCATCCCGGTCAATATCGAGGATGTGCCGCATCTTTGCGACGTTCATGTGCCGGCGCTCATCCGCCGTGGCGACCTGCTGCTGACAGTCTCGACGGGCGGCGGCGCGCCGGCCATGGCGGCCGCGCTGCGCGCCTGGCTCGAGCGGCGCTTCGGCCCGGAGTGGGAATCGCACCTGGATGTACTGGCGCGGCAGCGCCAGGAATTGCGGGCGGCGGGTGCGACGCCGCCCGAGGTGATGCGGGCGCTCTCCGCCCGCATCCGGGAGGCAGCCTGGCTCGACTGCCCCTGTGAGATCACTCAGAAGCGGTAGCGGACCGCCGCGCTGATCACGAAGGGATTGATGTTCGCCTGCGCGCGGATCAAGCCGCTGTTCACGCTCGCATCCGGCTGCATCAGGATCCATTTGGCATCGAGGTTCAGCAGCCAGTTCGGCGCGATCTCGTAGTCCACGCCGATATTGGGCGCGACACCCACGGTGGCATCCACCCGCACGCGGTTGACCGGCGCGGAGGGATTGCCGCCATAGCCGTAGAAGAAGGTGGTGTTCAGGCCGACACCCACATAGGGGCTGATGCGCGATTGCGGCATCAGGTGGTACTGCAGCGTCAGCGTCGGCGGCAGCGCCCAGACCGTGCCGAGATTGACCGTCCCCAGCGCGGAGTTCGTCACCGTCAGCTTGTGCCGCGTGGTGGCGGCGATCAGGTTCAGCGCGATGTTCGGCGTGAAGAAATAGGTGCCGTCCAGCAGCGGGCTCGCCGCGTTGCTGGCCTGCGGCGTGCCGCCGATCAGGCTGACATTGCCGCCATTGGTGGGCAGCACGCCCACCGCGCCGAAGCCGATCATGAAGTCGCCCGTGCGCTTGCCGCGCAGCTCGACCTCCTGCGCCATCGCGGTGCCGGCCCCCGCCAGCATCATCGCGGCTGCAGCCCATTTTCCCCAGGATTTCATTGCCTCTTCCTCTGTGCAGCCCCTGCCGCTGAGGCAAAATTTACCGAGGCGAACGCATGTTGCATTGCGCTGGTTCAAGGGAGCGTGGGAAGGTTGCGGGCGCCCCAGGACCGGGACGCGGCGGCCCTATTCCGCGCGGATCTGCGCGCGTTCCACCACCCCGCGCCAGCGCGTCAGCTCCGCCTCCTGGAAGCGCCGGAACTCGGCGGCGCTGGATGCGACGACGTCGAAGCCGATCTGGTTCAGCCGCTGCCGGCTTTCGGGGTGCCGCAGCGCCTCGATGCAGGCGGCCTCGAGCCGCGCCAGGATGGGCGCCGGCACGCCCGCCGGCGCCATCACCGCCTGCCAGGAGGTGACGACGAAATCCGACAGGCCCAGTTCGGCCGCCGTCGGCACATCGGGCACGGTCGCGTTGCGCGCCGCGCTCGTCACCATCACGGCGCGCAGCCGGCCGGCCGCGATGTGCGGCGCCACCGTGCCGAGATTCTGGAAGGTGAGCTGCACATCGCCCGCCAGCAGCGCCGTCGCGGCCGCGGCACCGCCCTGGTAGGGGATGTGCGTCGCCTCGGTGTTCGTGCGCAGCTTGAAGAGTTCCATCGTCAGATGCTCGGAGGAGCCGACGCCCGAGGTGGAGTAGGAGGCGCGGCCGCCATTGGCGCGCAGCCAGGCGAGCACGCCGGCATAGTCGGTCGCCGGCACCTGCTGCGGGTTGATCACCATCACATTGGGCGTGGTGACCGCGAGCGTGATCGGCGCGAAATCCCGCACCGGGTCATAGGGCAGGTTGGGGCGCAGCGCCTTGTTGATAGCATAGACGCCGATCGAGCCGGTCATGATCGTGTGGCCATCGGCCGCCGCCCGCGCCATGGCCTGCGCCGCCACCGCGCCATTGGCGCCGGGCCGGTTCTCGACCACCACCGTCTGCCCCAGCAGCCCGCCCAGACGCGCCGCGATGACGCGCCCGGTGATGTCGGAGGGCCCGCCCGCCACGAAGGGGATCATCATGGTCACGGGGCGCTGCGGCCAATCGGCCGAGGGCTGCGCCTGAGCCAGCGCGGGCAGCAAAGCGGGGCTAGCGAGCAGGGTGCGGCGGTTCAGCATGCGGGGCTCCTCCTGTTTGGCCGCATCCTGCCGGCTCAGGCCCGGCTTGTCCAAACAACCTCTTCCGGTCATATCCGCCGCGTTACGGGAGCGAACATGAATGTCCATTGACCTCGAAATCGCCCGCGCCGCCACGCTGCGCCCCATCGCCGAGATCGCGGCGCGCGCCGGCATCCCGGACGAGGCGCTGGAGCCCTACGGCAAGTACAAAGCCAAGATCGGCCTCGATTTCGTGGCCCGCGCCCGGCACGACCGACCGCTCGGCAAGCTCGTCCTCGTCACCGGGATCAACCCGACCCCGGCCGGCGAGGGCAAGACGACGACGACCGTGGGCCTCGGCGATGCGCTGAACCACATCGGCAAGCGCGCGATGATCTGCCTGCGCGAACCCTCGCTCGGCCCCTGCTTCGGCGTGAAGGGGGGTGCCGCCGGCGGCGGCCATGCGCAGGTGGTGCCGATGGAGGACATCAACCTCCATTTCACCGGGGATTTCCACGCCATCACGGCCGCCAACAACCTGCTGGCCGCGATGATCGACAACCACATCTACTGGGGCAATGCGCTGGGCATTGACGCCCGCCGCGTCACCTGGCGCCGCGCGCTCGACATGAACGACCGCGCGCTGCGCAGCGTGGTGGGCTCGCTCGGCGGCACCGCCAATGGCTTCCCGCGCGAGGATGGCTTCGACATTGTCGTGGCCAGCGAGGTGATGGCGGCCTTCTGCCTCGCCTATGACCTGGCCGACCTGCAGAAGCGCCTGGGGCGGATCATCGTGGCCTCCACCCGCGACGGAAAGCCGGTGACGGCGGCCGACCTCAAGGCCGATGGCGCGATGGCGGTGCTGCTGCGCGATGCGTTGGCGCCGAACCTGGTGCAGACGCTCGCGGGCTCGCCGGCCCTCGTGCATGGCGGGCCTTTCGCCAATATTGCGCATGGCTGCAATTCGGTGATGGCGACGACACTGGGCCTGCATCTCTCAGACGTGGTGGTGACGGAGGCTGGCTTCGGCGCCGACCTCGGCGCCGAGAAATTCCTCGACATCAAGTGCCGACTCGCCGGCCTCTCCCCCGATGCCTGCGTGATCGTCGCCACCATCCGCGCGCTGAAGATGCATGGCGGCGTGGCCAAGGCCGATCTCGGCCGCGAGGATGTGGGGGCCGTGAAGCGCGGGGTCGCGAACCTCGCCCGCCATGTGGAGAACATCAAGAAATTCGGCCTGCCGCCGGTGGTGGCGCTGAACCGCTTCACCGCGGACACGGAGGCCGAGATCAAGGCCGTGCAGGAGGCGATGGCGGCACTCGGCACCGAGGCCATCCTCTGCACCCATTGGTCGGACGGTGCGGCCGGCACGGTGGAGCTGGCGCATGCCGTGATGCGGCGGCTCGATGCGAAGGAGGCGGCGTTCCAGCCGCTCTACCCGGATGCGATGCCGCTGGCGGACAAGGTCGGCGCCATCGCGCGCGAGATCTACCGCGCGCGGGACGTGGCGATCCCGGATGCGGTGCTGGCGAAGCTGAAGCGCTTCGAGGCGATGGGCTTCGGCGCGGCGCCCATCTGCATCGCCAAGACGCAATACAGCTTCTCGGCCGACCCGACCGCGCTGGGTGCGCCCGTGGATCATGTGCTGCCGGTGCGGGACGTGCGGCTGCTGGCGGGCGCGGGCTTCGTCGTCGCCATCACGGGCGACGTGATGACCATGCCCGGCCTGCCCCGCGTGCCGGCGGCCGAGACCATCCGGCTGGATGAGGCCGGGCGGATCGAGGGACTGTTTTAGGTCCGAGCCTGATCGCCCTTGGTGGCATTACCAAAGGCGTGAATCAGCCTCGCGGCCAGAGGAAGGGATGCCATGGCGCGCTGGCCGGGTGATGGCCCGCTGCGTTGCGTCGGATGTGGCCGAAGCCCCGGACGTTCATGTGCATCCCGGCGAGCAGCAGCCAGTCCGCCACCGCCATGTCGAAGACGCGGCGGCGCGTGGCGGCTGGCCTGCCCCCTAAAAGCGGTTCGCCGGTTATGTCGTCCGGTGGCAGCGGGGGGAGGTTCTGGGATGATGCGGAAGAAGACGCAAACGCCCGAGGAGATTGGCGCGAAGCTGCGGCAGGCTGAGGTGCTGATCGAGAACCAGCACCGGCACGACAACCGGGTACGGCCGCATTCCGCGCTGGCATGGGTCGCGTGGACCAACTGGCGACTTGAGGATTCCCATCGCGCCTCGGGCGTGATTCCAGGCTGATCTCAGGCATGGAGATCGGCGTTGATCCGCGGGCTGCTGACGGACGAGGAGCGGTCTTTCTTCGAATCTTTTGTGGTGTCGGCCGGCCCGCTTGGCGGCAGGCCCGCCCGCGATCACCAGCGGGTGCTGGACGCCATCTTTTGAGTGGCGCGCACCGGCGTGCCGTGGCGTGACCTGCCCGCTGAACTCGGCAACTGGAACTCGGCATTCCGCCAGTTCCGGCGCTGGACTGCATCCGGCTCGTGGGACGTGATGCTGGTGGCCTTGGCCGATGGCGGTGGAGATGCCGACCTGCCGCAGATGATGGAGAGCACCAGCATCCGGGCGCACCACTGCGCCGCCGGCGGAAGGGGGGCGGGACTCATCGCCAGGGTCTTGGGCGCTCACGAGGCGGCTTCACGAACAAGCTCCACAGCCGCGGCAACGCGCATGGCCTGCCCATCGCCCTGCATGTGACCGCTGGGCAGGAGGCCGACCGCGCGAACTACGAGGCGCTGACGGAGGCGCGCGACAGCGACCCGATACGGCGGAACCTGCGCGACCGTGGTGCCGTGCCGGAAACCCCGACGAAGCGGAACCGCCACGTCCAGCCCAGCGTCAGCCGTCCCCTATCCGCACTCCGCAGCCGCATCGAGTGCTTCATCAACCGCCTGAAGAACAGCCGCCGCATCGCCACCCGCTACGACCAGACCGCCGACAGCTTCCTCGGCTTCGCCGCTCTCGCCTCGATCCGCCTATGGACCCGGTTTGTCCATGCGACCTAGCCGAGCAGGTGTAGTGGGGAATTTCGTGGGGAACGGAACAAAACGACCCGAAAACCCGCAGAAAACCTAGGGAACTGGCGGAGGGGATGGGATTCGAACCCACGAGAGGGATTATCTCCCTCTAACGGTTTAGCAAACCGCCGCCTTCGGCCACTCGGCCACCCCTCCGCAGGAGTTTGAAGTTCACACGGCGTATGCAAGAGGCCTGATACAGGCCAAGCCCCCCGCCGTCAAACGGTCTCAGCTCAGCGCCACCTCGAAGCCGCGGGCCGTCGCCGGGCGGGCCATCATGCGCTCATACCAGGCCGCCACATGCGGCAGGTCGTCGAAGGGCACCTGGTGCCGCTCATGCCGCCAGGCCCAGCCAAGGATGGCGAAGTCGGCAATGCTGGGTTCGCCCTCCGTCGCCACGAAGTCGCGCCCCGCGAGGCGGCGGTCCAGCACGCCATAGAGGCGCTTGGTCTCGGCGTGGTAACGATTGAAGCCGTAGTCTCGGGCCGGCCCCTCGGGCTGCATCAGGAAGTGATGCACCTGGCCGGGCATGGGGCCGAAGCCGCCCATCTGCCACATCAGCCATTCCATCACCGGCACGCGGGCGCGCAAATCCCTCGGCATGAAGCGTCCGGTCTTCTCGGCGAGATAGTAGAGGATCGCGCCGCTCTCGAAGACCGTGATGGGCTGCCCGCCCGGCCCGTCGGGGTCCTTGATGGCCGGGATGCGGTTGTTGGGCGAGAAGGCGAGGAAGCTCGGCTCGAACTGCTTCTTGTTGCTGATGTCCACCGGCACCACCGTATAGGGCAGGCCCATCTCCTCCAGCGCCACGCTGATCTTGCGGCCGTTGGGCGTGTTCCAGGTGTGGAATTCGATCGTCATCGGTGTGCCTTTTTTCGGACGGATGTTGCCGGCAGAATGCCACTTCGCCGCCCCGGAAGCATCCCCCAGCCCTGGAAGACCGCATGACCTCCCGTCCCTCCGACGACACGCTGACCCGTCTGCGCTACGACGCGGACAAGCGCTCGGCCCTCGTCGCCTATCTGATCTGGTTCTTCCTGGGCTATGGCGGGGTGCACCGCATGTATCTCGGCTACTGGGTCAGCGGTCTCATCATGCTGGCGCTCTTCGCGGTCTCGGCGCTCTTCACGCTGGTGCTGATCGGCTATGCCGGGATCGGCCTCATCCTCCTCTGGTGGCTGGTGGATGCGCTGCTGATCCCGGGCATGACGCGGCGGGCCAATCACCGGCTGATCGATCGCCTCACGCGCTGAATTGTCATCGGGCTGCGGTAACGCGGGCCCGCCCCGGGCGTTACCCTTCGCGCACCAACCGGGAGGGATGCCGCATGTCGGATGTGAAGATCGAAATCGAGGGCGACAGCGACGCCGCCGTGGCGCTGGCCCTGCTCCGCATGATCTCCACCGCGGAGGGCAAGAACGAGGATGGCGACCGCGAGTGGTTCCTGGAAACCTTCGCGGCCTGCATGGCCGTGGTGCGCGACGCCGAGGTGATGAACCTCGACGACATCGAGGAGGATGACCAGGAAGAGGAAGGCGAGGAAGAGGACGGCCCCGCCAACTGAACGGCGGGGCGCAGCCTCAGCTGCCCGGCTCGCCCAGCTTCGCCTTCAGCACCTCGTTCACCAAGGCGGGATTTCCCTTGCCGCCCATGGCCTTCATCGTCTGGCCGACGAAGAAGCCGAAGAGCCCCGCCTTGCCGCCGCGATACTGCGCGACCTGCGCGGCATTGTTCGCGAGTACGGCATCCACCGCCGCCTCGATCGCGCCGGAGTCCACAACCTGGCGCAGACCGCGCTCATCCACGATGGCGGCAGCCCCCTTGCCTTCCTCGAACATGATCTCGAGGACATCCTTGGCGATCTTGCCGTTGATGGTCTTGTTGGCCATCAGGTCCAGCAGTTCGGCGAGCGCGGCGGGCCCGACAGGGCTCTCCTCGATGCCGAGGCCGCGCTTGTTCAGGTGGCCGAAGACGTCACCCGTCAGCCAGTTGGCGACGGTCTTGGCATCCCGCCGGGTGCCTCCCTCTGGGCCCAGAACCGCCTCGAAATAGGTCGCCGTCTCGCGCTCGATGGTCAGCACATGCGCGTCATAGGGCGAGAGACCCAAGGCGATGTAGCGCGCGCGCCGCGCATCCGGCAGTTCAGGCAGCGTCGCCTTGAGCTGGTCCACCCAATCCTGGGTGAAGACGAGCGGAGGGAGGTCGGGGTCGGGGAAGTAACGGTAGTCATGCGCGTCTTCCTTGCTCCGCATGGAGCGTGTGACACCGCGCGCGGTGTCGAAGAGGCGCGTCTCCTGCTCGACCGTGCCTCCCGATTCCCAGACCTCGATCTGTCGCCGCGCCTCGGCCTCCACGGCCTGCATGACGAAGCGCACGGAATTGACGTTCTTCACCTCGCAGCGCGTACGGAAATCTTCCCCCGGGCGGCGGACGGAGACGTTCACGTCCGCCCGCATCGAGCCCTCATCCATGTTGCCATCGCAGGTGCCGAGGTAGCGCGTGATCTGGCGGATCTTGGCCAGATAGGCGCCGGCTTCCTCCGGCGAGCGGATGTCGGGCTCGCTCACGATCTCCATCAGCGCCACGCCGCTGCGGTTCAGGTCAATGAAGGACTTGGCCGGGTGCTGGTCATGCTGCGACTTGCCCGCATCCTGCTCCAGGTGCAGGCGCGTGATGCCGATCTTCTTCACGCTGCCATCGCCCAACGTGATCTCGACCACGCCCTCGCCCACGATGGGGTGGGCGTATTGGCTGATCTGATAGCCTTGCGGCAGGTCCGCGTAGAAATAGTTCTTCCGGTCGAAGCGGGACCAGAGGTTGATCCTCGCGTTCAGCCCGAGGCCGGTGCGGACCGCCTGCGCGATGCACTCCTCGTTGATCACGGGCAGCATGCCGGGGAAGCCCGCGTCCACGAAGCTCACCTGGCTGTTCGGCTCGGCGCCGAAGGCGGTCGCCGCACCCGAGAAGAGCTTCGACTTGGACAGCACCTGGGCATGGATCTCGAGGCCGCAGACGACCTCCCACTCACCCGTCTCGCCCTGGATCGTGTAGCTCATGCCATCACCTGCGGCTTGGCGGTGAAGTTCGCCGCGCGCTCGATCGCGGCACCGACGGCGAACACGGTTTCCTCATCGAAGGGCCGGCCGATGACCTGCAGGCCCAGCGGCAGCCCCTGCGCGTCCAGACCGGCCGGCACGGCAAGCCCGGGCAGGCCCGCCAGGTTGGCGGTCACGGTGAAGACGTCGTTCAGATACATGGTCACAGGGTCATCCTGCTTCTCATCCATCGGGAAGGCCGCAGAGGGCGTGGCCGGCGTGACGATGGCGTCCACCTTCTCCCAAGCATTCGTGAAGTCACGGGCGATCAGCGCGCGGACCTTCTGCGCCTTGAGGTAATAGGCGTCGTAGTAGCCGGCGCTCAGCACATAGGTGCCGATCATGATGCGCCGCCGCACCTCGGCGCCGAAGCCCGCCGCGCGCGTGCGCTCATAGAGGTCGCGCAGATCGGAGTCGCGCTCCGTCACGCGCAGCCCGTATCGCACGCCGTCATAGCGCGCGAGGTTGGAGGAGGCCTCGGCCGGCGCCACCACGTAATAGGTGGGCAGCGCGTATTTCGTGTGCGGCAGGCTGATGGGCACGATCTCGGCCCCCTGCTGCTTCAGCCAGTCGAGCCCCTGCTGCCACAGCGCGTCGATCTCAGGCGCCAGGCCCGGCAGCGTATATTCCGCCGGCACGCCGATGCGCAGACCCTTCACCGAACGCCCGCAGGCGGCGGCGAAATCGGGCACGGGCAGGTTGGCGCTGGTGCTGTCCTTCGGGTCATGGCCCGCCATGCTGCGCAGCAGGATCGCGCAATCCTCGACGGAGCGCGCCACCGGCCCCGCCTGATCGAGCGAGGAGGCGAAGGCCACGATGCCCCAGCGCGAGCAGCGCCCATAGGTCGGCTTGATGCCGGCGATACCGCAGAAGGCCGCCGGCTGGCGGATGGAGCCGCCGGTATCCGTCGCCGTGGCGCCCATGGCGAGCCGCGCGGCCACCGCTGCCGCCGAACCGCCCGAGGAGCCGCCCGGCACCAGGCGCTTCTCCGGGTCATTGGCGCGCGACCAGGGGTTCTCGACGCCGCCGAAGGCACTGGTGAGGTTGGAGGAGCCCATGGCGAACTCGTCCAGGTTCAGCTTGCCCAGGAAGACCGCGCCATCGCGCTTCAGGTTCGCGCTGACCGTGCTCTCATAGGGCGGCACGAACTCGCCGAGGATCCTGCTGGCTGCCGTGGTGCGAAGCCCCTCGGTGGCAAACAGGTCCTTGATGCCGAGGGGGATGCCCTCCAGCGACCCCGCCTCGCCCTTGGCGCGGCGCGCATCCGAGGCGCGGGCCGAGGCCAGCGCGCTCTCGCCGGCCACGGTGATATAGGCGTTGAGGCGCGGGTTCAGCCGCTCGATGCCGGAGAGGAAGGCCTCCGTCAGCTCGACGGCGCTGATCTCGCGCTTGTCGAGCGCGCTCAGGCCCTCGGCGATGGTCAGGTCGGTCGCGCGCATCATTCCACCACCTTCGGCACGCCGAAATATTCGCCCTCGCGGTCGGGCGCGTTGCGCAGCACGGCATCCGCCTGGCCGCCATCGGTCACGGCATCGGCGCGCCAGGGCAGCGCCACGGGGTTGGGCGAGCCGCCGGCCATGGGCTCGACGCCTTCCGTGTCCACCGCCTGCAATTGCTCGATCCAGCCCAGGATGCCGTTGATCTCGGCCTGGAGCTTGGGAACCTCGGCATCATCCAGGCGCAACCGGGCAAGATTGGCGACGCGACGCACCGTCGCGGCATCAAGCGACATGGGAAACCACTCTTCCGTTCGTGAAGGGGGCGGACCATAAGGCCCAGCATGCCTCTCATCAACATGGCCGATCTGCGGGCCCTGCTGCCCCGCCACGCGCGACTGCTCGGGCTCGACCCGGGGGCGAAGGTGATCGGCCTGGCGCTGAGCGACGTGACGCTGATGCTGGCCAGCCCCTATGGCAGCCTGAAGCGCGCCAAATTGGCCACGAATGCCGCCGAAATCCGGGCCATCGCAGAGAAACAGGGCGTGGGCGGGCTGGTGGTGGGCCTGCCGCTCTCCATGGACGGCACGCGCGGCCCGGCCGCCCAGGCCGCCGGCGACTGGGCCCTGGCGCTGAGCGAGGCGGCGGGCCTGCCCTGCGCCATGTGGGATGAGCGCCTGTCGAGCGCCGCGGTGAACCGGATGATGATCGCGGAGGCCGACCTGACCCGGAAGCGGCGCGCGGCGGCGGTGGATTCGGCGGCGGCGGCCTACATGCTCCAGGCCGCCTTGGATGCAAGCGTCCCCCGGGCTACATGAGAGGCCCATGAGCGGCTTTTCCTATCCCCTCTTGCCCACGGGGCACCTCCTGGCCATCGAAGGGCTTGAGCCGCCGCATATCGCGGGCCTGCTCGACCTCGCCGAGAACTACGCGCTGCTGAACCGCCAGGGAAAGACGCAGCGGGACCTGCTGAAGGGCCGCACGCTGATCAACCTCTTCTTCGAGGACAGCACCCGCACCCGCACCAGCTTCGAACTCGCCGGCAAGCGCCTGGGCGCCGACATCGTGAACATGTCGGTCTCCACCAGCAGCGTGAACAAGGGCGAGACGCTGCTCGACACGGCCTCCACGCTGAACGCCATGCACACGGACCTGCTGGTGATCCGCCACGCACAGTCCGGCGCGCCGGCGCTGCTGGCGCAGAAGGTGGACGCGGCCGTGATCAACGCCGGCGACGGCACGCATGAGCACCCGACCCAGGCGCTGCTGGATGCTCTCACCATCCGCCGCCGCAAGGGACGGCTGGAGGGCCTGATCGTCGCCATCTGCGGCGATGTGCTGCATTCGCGCGTCGCGCGCAGCAACATCCACCTGCTCTCGGCCATGGGGGCGCGGCTGCGCGTGGTGGGCCCGCCCACGCTGATCCCTTCCGAATGCGCGCGCCTCGGTGTGGAGGTGCATCACGACATGCGCTCGGGCCTGGAAGGCGCCGATGTGGTCATGATGCTCCGCCTGCAGAAGGAGCGAATGAATGCCGGCCTCGTCCCCTCCCCGCGCGAGTTCTTCCGCTTCTATGGGCTGGACGCCGCCAAGCTCGCCCGCGCCAAGCCGGATGCCATCGTCATGCATCCCGGCCCCATGAACCGCGGCATCGAGATCGACAGTGCGATCGCCGATGACCCCGAGCGCAGCGTGATCGGCGAGCAGGTGGAGATGGGTGTGGCCGTCCGCATGGCGGTGCTGGACGTGCTCTCACGCGATCTTCGGCGGAACGCTTGATTCGATTGGCTCGGGAGGGCGAGGCGGAGACGCTTCGCAGCCTGGTCCGCGCCGCCTATGCCCATTACGTCCCACGCCTCGGCCGGGAACCCGCGCCGATGACCGATGACTACGCGGCGCGCATCGCCGCCGGCGAGGCTTGGCTTCTGGAAGTGGATGACAAGCCGATCGGCGCGCTGGTGCTGGAGGACACGGATGAGGGCCTCCTGCTCGACAACATCGCCATCGCGGCCGAGGCGCGCGGCACCGGCCAGGGCCGCCACCTGATGGTCTTCGCGGAAGACGAGGCGCGGCGCCGCGGCCATGCGCGGATCTGGCTCTACACGAACGAGAAGATGGTGGAGAACATTTTGCTCTACACGCGTCTCGGCTATCGCGAGACGCACCGGGCCGAGCAGCATGGCCACCGGCGCGTCTTCATGGAAAAGACCCTTGGCTGAGACGCCGTCCAGCCCCGTGGCAGCGCGCGCGGCCCCGGCTATAACGGGGGCGATGGCAAACCTCCTCATCACCAATGCCCGCCTGCTCGACCCCGCAAGCGGCCTCGATGCCCCCGGCGCCCTCCTCATCGAGAATGGCCGCATCGCGAGCCTGACCGGCGCGCCGGCAGAGGGCGTGCCGGTGCTGGATGCCGGCGGCGCCTGCCTCTGCCCCGGCCTCGTGGACATGCGCGCCAGCATCGGCGAGCCGGGCGCCGAGCACCGCGAGACCATCGCCAGCGCGGCCCAGGCGGCAGCGGCCGGCGGCATCACCACCCTCGCCCTGCTGCCCGACACCGAGCCAGCGCTGGATGACCCGGCGCTGGTGGAATTCATCATCCGCCGCGGCGAGGCGACGGGCAGCCTGACCCTGCTGCCTTACGCGGCCGCGACGCGTCATTGCGCCGGCAAGGACCTCTCCGAATACGGCCTGCTGCGCGAGGCCGGTGCCGCCGGCTTCAGCGACGGCGCCAAGGCCATCGGCTCGGCGCGGTTGATGCGCCTGGCGCTGTCCTATGCGCGGGCCTTCGGGGCCATGGTGGTGCAGCACCCGGAGGACCCCTCGCTGGCCGGCACCGGCTCCGCCACCGAGGGCGAGCTCGCCACGCGGCTCGGCCTGCCCGGCATTCCGGCGGCGGCCGAGGCGATCATGGTGGCGCGGGATATCGCGCTCGCCCGCCTCACCTCCGGCCATGTCCATTTCGGCCATGTCAGCACGGGCGCGGCACTCGACCTGATCCGCGCCGCCAAGGCCGAGGGGCTGCGCGTCACCTGCGACACCGCGCCCCCCTATTTCGACCTGAACGAGACGGCGATCGGCGATTTCCGTTCCTACGCCAAGCTCAGCCCGCCACTGCGACGGGAGCAGGACCGGCTCGCCGTGCTGGCCGCGCTCGCCGATGGCACGATCGACGCCATCGCCTCAGACCACCAGCCGCGCGACGCGGATGACAAGCGCCTGCCCTTCGCCCAGGCCGAGGCGGGCGGCGTCGGCCTCGCCACCCTGTTGGGGGTGACGCTCGCGCAGGTCCATGGCGGCAACCTGCCGCTGTTGACCGCACTGGGGCTGATGACGCACCGGCCCGCCGCGCTGCTCGGCATCGAGGCGGGGCGCCTCGCCGTGGGTGCGCCGGCCGATCTCTGCCTGTTTTGGCCGGACCGCGCCTGGCAGGTGAAGGCCGGCCAGTTGCCGGGCAAGGCGCAGAACTCGCCCTTCGACGGCCGAGCGCTGGAGGGCCGCGTGATGGCGACGATCAAAGCCGGGCGAAAGGTCTTCGGCTGATGGACGGCATCCTCTCCACCGGCCTCGCGGCCCTGCTGGCGGGCCTGCTCGGCTCCATCCCCTTCGGCCTGCTGCTGACGCGCGCTGCCGGGCTGGGGGACATCCGGAGCATCGGCTCGGGCAATATCGGCGCGACCAATGTGCTGCGCACCGGCAAGAAATGGCTGGCGGCGGCGACGCTCCTGCTGGATTTCGGCAAGGGCGTGCTGGCGGTGGTGCTGGTCACCTGGCTTTTCGGCGCGGCGAATGCGCCGATGGCGGCCCTCGCCGCCGTGCTCGGCCATTGCCATCCGCCCTGGCTGGGCGGCAAGGGCGGCAAGGGGGTCGCCACCGCGCTCGGCGTCTTCCTTGGCCTGGGCTGGGGGGTCTTCGTGGCAGCGGCGGCGGGATGGATCGTGGGAGCGGCGACGTCCCGCATCTCCTCCGTCGGCGCGCTCTCGGCCATGGTGGTCGCCGCCATCACCGCCTTCGCCGTGCTGCGCTTCGATGCGGCGGTCTCGATCACCATCATCGCCGTCTATGTCATCATGCGGCATGAGGCGAACATCCAGCGCCTGATCGCCCGCACCGAGCCGCGCATCGGCCAGGGGAAATAATGTCCCTCGCGCGGCTGCGCCTGGCCCGGACCGAGGGTGTGGGCCCCGCGCTGCATCGCCGCCTGCTGGCCCGGCATGGCGGCGCCGAGGCCGCGCTGGAGGCCCTCGGCCCCCGCGCCCATCCGCGCGATGCGGCGCTGCGTGAGATGGAGGCACTGGAGGCCATGGGCGCCCGCCTCCTCTTCCAGGATGACGCCGACTACCCGCCTTTGCTGGCGCTGGTCGAGGATGCGCCGCTGGTCCTCGCCGCACAGGGCAGCCTCGCCCCACTCGGCCAGCGCGGCGTCGCCGTGGTGGGCGCCCGCAATGCCAGCGGCATGGCCCGCCGCTTCGCCGAGGACCTGTCCGATGCGCTGGCGGTGCGCGGCATCGCCGTCATCTCGGGCCTGGCGCGCGGCATTGATGCCGGCGCCCATGCGGGTGCGCTACGCTCCGGCACCACCATCGCCGCCATCGCCGGCGGGCTGGACCGGCCCTACCCGCGCGAGAATGCGTCCCTCCAGGCCCGCATCGTGGCCGAGGGCGGCCTCGTTCTCAGCGAGGCGCCGCTCGGCACCGCCCCCCTCGCCCGGCACTTTCCGCGCCGGAACCGCATCGTGGCCGGGCTGTCGCTGGGCGTCGTCGTGATCGAGGCGGCGCTGCAATCGGGCACGCTCATCACCGCCCGCCTCGCCGCCGAGGCGGGGCGCGAGCTTTTCGCCGTGCCCGGCAGCCCGCTCGACCCGCGCTGCCGCGGCTCCAACGACCTCATCCGGCGGGGCGCGCGGCTCACCGAAACGGCCGAGGATGTGCTGGCCTTTCTGCCCGAGGCGCCGGCCGCGCTGCCCATCCTGCGCCTCGCCGAATTGCCGGAAACACCCCCCGATGCCATGGAAGAACCGCCTCCCGAGACCGGCCCATCGGCACAAGTCCTTGAAATGATAGGTGCAACTCCGATAGCGGTTGACGAGTTGGGCAGGCGCTGCCAGCTATCGGCCTCTCAGCTCTCGGCCATATTGCTTGAACTGGAATTGGCCGGGCGCATCGAAACCCTGCCCGGGAACCGGGTGGCACTGGCCTGAATCCAGGCCCCGAAGGACCAGAAGTGACGGACATCGTCGTCGTCGAAAGCCCCGCCAAGGCAAAGACCATCGAGAAATATCTCGGCGGGGATTTCCGCGTCCTCGCCTCCTTCGGCCATGTGCGGGACCTGCCGGCCAAGGATGGCTCGGTCCGGCCCGAAGAAGACTTCGCCATGGACTGGGAGGCGGATGAGCGCGGCCAGAAGCAGATGCGCGCCATCAGCAGCGCGCTGCGCGGCGCCAAGCGCCTCTACCTTGCCACCGACCCGGATCGCGAGGGCGAGGCGATCTCCTGGCATGTGAAGGACATGCTGGAGCGTTCGGGGGCGCTGAAGGGCGTGAACGTCCAGCGCATCACCTTCAACGAAATCACGAAGCGCGCCGTGCAATACGCCATGGCGCATCCCCGCCAGCTCGACACGCCGCTGATCGAGGCCTATCTCGCCCGCCGCGCGCTCGACTACCTGGTGGGCTTCACCCTCTCCCCCGTGCTCTGGCGCAAGCTGCCCGGCAGCAAGTCGGCCGGGCGCGTGCAGTCGGTGGCGCTGCGCCTGATCTGCGAGCGCGAGAGCGAGATCGAGGCCTTCATCGCCCGGGAATACTGGACCGTGCAGGGCCGCTTCCTGACGCCGGCCGGTGCGCCCTTCTCGGCGCGGCTGACGCATCACCAGGGCCGCAAGCTCGAGCAGTTCGACCTCAACAACGAGGCCGCGGCCATGGCGGCCAAGGCCGAGGTCGAGGCCGCATCCTTCACGGTCGGCTCGGTCGAGAAGAAGCGGGTCAAGCGCAACCCGCCGCCACCCTTCCAGACCAGCACCTTGCAGCAGGAAGCCAGTCGCAAGCTGGGCTTCGGGGCCCAGGCCACGATGCGCACGGCGCAGGGCCTCTACGAGGGTGTCACGATCGGCGGCGAGACGGTCGGCCTCATCACCTATATGCGGACGGACGGCGTGCAGATGGCGCGCGAGGCCATCCAGGAGTTGCGCGGCCACATCAAGCGCGCCTTCGGCGAGGAATACCTGCCCGTCGCGCCGCGCGAATATTCCAGCCGCGCCAAGAACGCGCAGGAGGCGCATGAGGCCATCCGCCCGACCGACGTGACCCGCACGCCGGAAGCGGTCGCGCCCTATCTGAGCGAGCCGCAGCGCAAGCTCTATGAGCTGATCTGGAAGCGCGCCGTCGCCAGCCAGATGCAATCGGCCGAGCTGGACCAGACGACGGTCGAGCTGGTGGAGCCCAGCGGCAAGACACGGCTGCGCGCCACCGGCAGCGTCATCGCCTTCGACGGCTTCCTCAAGCTCTACCGCGAGGACACCGACGATGCGGCCGATGATGCGGATGAAGACAGCCGGATCCTGCCGCCGATGCGCGAGAAGGACCCGGTGAAGCGCCAATCGGTGGAGGCGACGCAGCACTTCACCCAACCTCCGCCGCGCTATTCCGAGGCCTCGCTGGTGAAGAAGATGGAGGAGCTCGGCATCGGCCGGCCTTCCACCTATGCCAGCATCCTGCAGGTCCTGCAGGACCGCGAATATGTGAAGCTCGACAAGCGCCGCTTCATCCCAGAGGACCGCGGGCGGCTCGTCACCTCCTTCCTCGTCGCCTTCTTCGAGCGCTACGTGGATACGGGCTTCACCGCCGGGCTGGAGGAACAGCTGGATGACATCTCCGGCGGTCGCGCCGATTGGCGCGCGGTGATGCACGCCTTCTGGAACGATTTCCGCGCCGCGGTGGACGCCACCAAGGATCTCAAGATCAGCGACGTGATCGACAGGCTCGACTCCGAGCTAGGCGCGCATTTCTTCCCCAAGCCCGCCGATGGCGGCGACCCGCGCGCCTGCCCCTCCTGCTCGACGGGTCGGATCGGGCTGCGGCTCGGCCGCACGGGCGCCTTCATCGGCTGCTCGAACTATCCGGAATGCCGCTACACACGCCCGCTCGCGGTGCCGGGCGCCGAGGGCGAGGGCGGCGGCGTTCTGGCCGATGGCGTGCGCGTGCTGGGAACTGACCCGGTGACGGGCCTGGAAGTCTCGCTGCGGCGTGGCCCCTACGGCATCTACGCGCAGCTCGGCGAGGCCGGCGTGGATGAAAAGGGCAAGCCCACCAAGCCCAGGCGCGCCAGCCTGACGCGCGGGATGGACCCCGAGGTGATGACTCTGGAGACGGCGCTGGTGCTGCTCTCCATGCCGCGCGTGGTGGGGGTCCATCCCGAGACAGGCGAGGAGATCACTTCCAACCTTGGCCGCTTCGGGCCCTATCTGAAGATGGGCGCGCTCAGCAAATCGCTGGACCGCGACGATGACCCGCTGACCATCGGCCTGAACCGCGCGGTGGACCTGCTGGCGAACGCCAAGCCGCGCGGCATTACGCTGGGCGATCACCCGAAGGGCGGCACGGTCGAGGTGCGGCGCGGCCGCTTCGGGCCCTTCCTGATGCATGGCACGCGCGTGGCGAATCTCCCGCGTGGCACGGAGATGGAGGCGGTGACGCTGGATGAGGCGGTGACGCTGCTGGCCGAGAAGGGCAAGGAATTGCCGCCCATGAAGGGCAAGGGCGGCCGCAAGGCGCCGGCGAAGAAGGCCGCGCCGAAGAAGTCCGAGGCGGCCGAACCCGCTGCGAAGAAGGCGCCCGCGACGAAGGCGGCAGCCAAGGCCGCTCCGGCCAAAAAGGCCCCCGCCAAGAAGCCCGCCGCGAAGAAGGCGCCCGCGAAAAAGCCTGCAGCCAAGACCAAGGCGGGCAGCTGAGATGCCGCGCAGCGGGCCTCCGGCGAAGGGGCACAAGGCCCGCAAGTCGAATGCGAAGCGCCGGGCGGATGATCTGAGCCTGGCGCCTCCGCCCCCCAAGGCGGCGAAGCCGAAAAAAGCCGGGCGCGCCAAGGGCAAGGCGGCGCCCAAGGGGGCCCCCCTGCCCTCCAAGGCTGAGATCAAGGCCTTCCTCGCCACCACCGGCGGCCGCATCGGCAAGACCGAGATCGCGCGGCATTTCGGCCTGGCGACCGAGCAGCGGCCGGCGCTGCGGCAATTGCTCTCGGAGATGAAGATCGAGGGCAGCGCCAAGCCCGTCGGCAAGCGCACCTTCGCGGGTGAGGCCGCCGGAGCGCCGGTTCCGGTGCCCACGCCGCCGCCCAACCTCGCCCCCGGCGCCCGCTTCCGACCCGCCGCACCCGGGCGGCCCGAGGCGCCCCGCCCCACCCGCCTGCCCGAGACCATGGTGGTTGAGGTCTTCGGCACCGATCCGGATGGCGACCCGATCGCGCGCCCCATCGGCTGGGAGGGCGAGGGCCGGCCGGTGATCTACATGCACCCCGAGCGGCGCGGCCAGACGGCGCTGGCGCCGGGCGAGCGCGTGCTGGCCAAGCTGCGCCACATCACCGGCGAGAAATATGCGGGCCGCACCCTGAAGCGCCTGGGCCGCAGCGAGGAGCAGCGCCGCATCCTCGGCGTCTTCCAGGATGGCCGCATCATCCCGACCGACCGGCGCCACAAGGCTGAATGGACCGTCCCCCCCGGCGAGACCGGCGGCGCCCATGGCGGCGAGATCGTGCTGGCGGAGTCGCTGCCCTCCACCGGCTTCGGCCTG
The DNA here is from genome assembly GCF_050632405.1 of Sediminicoccus sp. BL-A-41-H5. NCBI lineage: Bacteria > Pseudomonadati > Pseudomonadota > Alphaproteobacteria > Acetobacterales > Roseomonadaceae > Sediminicoccus > Sediminicoccus sp. BL-A-41-H5. The sequence goes on from NZ_CP192601.1 coordinate 1,684,448, forward strand.
CGCCCGGCGCGCATCGTCGAGCGCCTGGGCAAGCTGGGCGAGCCGCGCTCCGTCTCGCTCATCTGCATCCACGCCCATGGCATCCCAGAGCTCTTCACCGCGGAAGCCGAGGACCAGGCCGAGCGCGCCCGCGCCGTACCGCTCGCCAAGCGGACCGATCTTCGGGAGACGCCGCTCATCACGATTGATGGCGAGGACGCACGCGACTTCGACGACGCCGTCTTCGCCGAGCCCGAAGGGGATGGCTGGAAGATCATCGTCGCCATCGCCGACGTGGCGCATTACGTGACACCCAATTCCGCGCTGGACCGGGATGCCTGGGCGCGCGGCAATTCCGTCTATTTCCCCGACCGCGTCGTGCCCATGCTGCCCGAGGCGCTGTCCAATGGCTGGTGCAGCCTGAAGCCGCAGGAGGAGCGCGGCTGCCTCTTCGTCGAGATGCATTTCGACGGCGCGGGCGCCAAGACGCGCCACAAATTCGGCCGCGGCCTGATGCGCAGCTTCGCGCGGACCACCTATGAACAGATCCAGGCGCTGCATGATGGCCAGGAGGAGCTGGAGGGCCTGCCCGAGGGCCATGTCGGCCGGCTCTATGGCGCCTTCCGCGCCCTGCTCTCGGCGCGTGAGCGGCGCGGCACGCTGGACCTCGACCTGCCCGAACGGCGCGTGATGCTGGACGCCGAAGGCAATGTCACCGCCGTCATCCCCCGCGCGCGGCTCGACAGCCATCGCCTCATCGAGGAGTTCATGGTCGCCGCGAATGTCTGCGCGGCGGAGGAGCTGGAGCGGCTCGGGCAGCCCTGCATGTACCGCGTCCATGCACCACCCTCGGAGGAGAAGTACAATTCCCTGAAGGAATTCCTGGCGACACTGGGCCTTTCGCTGAACCCGGTCGGCCAGCTCCAGCCGCGCGATTTCCAGCGCTTGCTGGAACGCGTGAAGGAGATGCCGGAGGCCAGGATGGTCAATGAGACCGTGCTGCGCAGCCAGTCCCAGGCCGCCTATGACCCGGACAATATCGGGCATTTCGGCCTGGCCTTGCCGCGCTACGCCCACTTCACCTCGCCCATTCGCCGCTATGCCGACCTGCTGGTGCATCGCGCCCTGATCCGCGGGCTGAAACTCGGCCCCGATGGCCTGTCGGAGCCCGAGACCGCCCGATTCCCCGAAACCGCCGAGCACATCACCGCCACCGAGCGCCGCGCCGCCGCCGCTGAGCGGGACGCGGTGGACCGCTACCTCGCCGCCTATCTGGCGGACCGGGTGGGGGCGACCTTCGCGGCCCGGGTCTCCGGCATCCATGCCTTCGGTGTCTTCGTCACCCTGAACGAGACAGGCGCCTCGGGATTCGTGCCGATGAAGGCGCTGCCGCAGGACCATTGGATCGTGGCGGAGGACAAGCGCAGCGTGGTGGGCCGCCACTCCCGCCAGGTGATCCGCCTGGCCGACGAGGTGGAGGCCCGCCTGCGCGAGGCCAATGCCCAGACCGGCAGCCTCGTCTTCGAACTGATGATGGGCGGCGCGCCGGCCCGCATGCGGGGCGGGCGCAAACGAAAGGGTTGACGCCCGGCGCGAGGGCGCTAGAACCGCGACTTCATTCCAGCACCGGCCCCCGGCCCGGCGCACTCACGCGTACCCAACGCAGAGCAGAGCAAAGACAAGACCATGGCCAAGGCCAATACGATCCTCATCAAGCTGATCAGCAGCGCCGATACGGGCCACTTCTACGTGACGAAGAAGAACACCCGCACGGCCACCGGCAAGCTCGAGCTCAAGAAGTATGATCCGAAGGCGCGCAAGCACGTCGTCTATCGCGAAGGCAAGATCAAGTAAGGCCTGGGCGCGGGCCTAGACCCGCGCCAGCCCATGAAAAAGGCGGCTGCCCGGACCGGGCGCCGCCTTTTTTCGTGACCCGCTACTGGGCGGATTTGTCGAGGTCGGGATCCGCGAGATAGGCCCGGTTTCGGCCATCGCGCTTGGCTCGGTACAGCGCCTCATCCGCCGCGCCGATGAGTTGGTCCGCCGGCACGCCAGGCCCGCCCACGGCCACGCCGATGCTGATGGTCACCGGCAGAACCACATCCCCCGTGCGGATCGGCTCGGCCGCGATGGCCTCGCGGAGGCGATCGGCCACGATCAGCGCATAGGCGCTGGGCGCGCCGGTCAGCACGGCCAGGAATTCCTCGCCGCCATAGCGGGCCACAACGTCCGCCGCGCGCAGCTGCACGCGCAGCCGCTCGGCCACCTCGCGCAGCGCGACATCGCCGACATTGTGGCCATAGGTGTCGTTGATGGATTTGAACTTGTCGATGTCCACCAGCAGCACCGCCGCTTCCTCGGTGCGCAGCAGCCCGTCCAGGTGACGGCGGACGTAGCGGCGGTTGCGCAGCCCCGTCAGCTGGTCGGTGACGGCCATCTCCAGCGAGCGGTCCAGCTCGGTCCGCAGCCGCTCCTGGTAGCGCTTGCGGCGGATCTGGTTGCGGGCGCGGGCGCGCAGCTCATTGGGGTCGAGCGGGCGGAAGGCATGGTCATTGGCGCCGAGGTCGAAGCCGCGCAGCACCTGCGTCTTCTGGGCCGTGTCGGCCAGGAGCAGCAACGGCAGGTCGCGCGTGTTGTTCTGCGCCCGCAGGCGTGAGGCGAGGCGCAGCACCTCGGTCGCATCCGGCGGCAGGGCCAGCAGGGCAAGGTCGAACTCGCCCTTTGCCAGCTGCTTCTGCGCGTCCTCGATGCTGGTCACGCAGACTGTCTTGATGGCATCCGCCTCCAGCGCCTGGCGGACCGCGGCCATCTCCTCCGGCACCTCGGCCAGAATCATGGCGCGCGCATTGGCGACCGAGATCGCGGGCTCCGGCGCGCCGCTCTCCAGGCCCAGCTCGCGCGCCGTCTCGGCGCGCAGGCGCCAGGCATCCTGGACCTGCTTCACGCGCAGCAGCGCCCGCAGCCGGGCGAAGAGCGTCGCGTCATCAACCGGCTTGGAGAGGAAGTCGTCCGCGCCGACCTCGAGTCCGCGCACGCGCTCGCTGCTGTCGGTCAGCGCCGTCACCATGACGACGGGAATGTGCTGCGTGCGTGCATCCGCCTTGAGCGCGCTGCACACCTGATAGCCATCCATCCCCGGCATCATGACATCCAGGAGAATGACGTCTGGCAGTTGCGTGAAAGCTGTCGTCAACGCCTCCTGGCCGCTGGAGGCAAGCAGGACTTCGTAATACTCGGCCTGAAGCTTGGCCTCGAGCAGGCGGAGATTGGCCGCGATGTCATCCACCGCAAGGACGCGGGCGGTCATCGGTCAGTGCTTCCCCTCAGGTCAGGCACGCAACGCAACAGGAGCGTGATGTGTCTGATATGACCTTGGACCGGCCGGCGCCGGACGCGAACAAAAGCCTGTTCTTCCGCCGCTGGCTGCGAAACCCGCTGCAGATGGGCTCGATCATCCCCTCCTCGCCCGCGCTGTGCCAGAGGATCGCGGCGGCGGTGGAACGGGGGCCGGACGATTACGTGCTGGAGTTGGGCGCGGGCACCGGCGTCATCTCGGCGGCGCTGCTGGCCGCCGGCGTGCCGGCCGAGAGGCTGGTCGTCGTCGAGATCGTGCCCGAGATGGCGGAATTCCTGCGGGAGAGCCTGCCCGGCGTGAACGTGATCTGCGGCGACGCCTTCGACCTCAAGGGCGCGCTGCCCGCCCATATGCACGGCCGCATCGGCACCGCCATCTGCGGCATACCGCTGGTGCTGCTGCCGCTGGAGCGTCAGGCGGCCTTCCGCGACGCGGTGGAAAGCGTGGCGCCAGGGCGCGGCTTCCTGCTCTATTCCTATTGCGCCACCTCGCCACTGCCGTACAGGCGGCTGGGCCTCACGGCTCGCCGCCTGGCCTTTACGATGGCCAACTTCCCGCCGGCCAGCGTCTGGCGCTACCGCCCGACGCAGGCGCCTCATATCGGATTTCTGCGCCCAAAATGACATCAAACGCAAAATAGCACGACCTGATCGCGGCGAGGAGGGGCCTCCCGCCCCTCTCAGGCGCTGGTCAGCGTGTGCTCGCTGCCATCCGCCCCATGCAAATGGGCGATCAGGCGCGGATGCGGCCCGCGCTTGACCTTGAGCGCGGCGCCGAGACCGCGGTCGTCCAGCGCGCGGCGCAGCGCCTCATCCTCAGGATGCTCGGCCTCCAGCGCCGTCAGGCGGAAATGGCTGTCGTGCAGGTGGCGGCCGGCGCGTTCGCCCCGCCACTCGATCATCGGCGGGATGAGGTTGTCCATGTCCTGCCGCTGCGGCGGCACGGCGAAGCGCCAGGAGAGGTCACCCCGCTTCATGTCCCGCACGGTCCCGCCACGCGGGCCGAGGCGCGCCATCACGGAATCCATGGACGGCGTACGCGCGACCCAACCGAGCAGCCGGGGCTCCGCCTCCAGCATCAGCTTCGTCGCCGGGTCGTCCAGATCGAAGAGGCGGGGCTGGGCGGGCTCGGGCTGGCTTGGGTCGGGCGCGATGATCTCGAGGTAGCAATCGGGGCCGAGGCCCAGGAGCATGTTGTGGGTGCCCGCCCCCTCATGCTTGCCGCCGGGCTGCGGCTTCACGCCCAGCAGGCGCGTGACGAAATCCGCCCCCTCTTCGAGGGTGCGGGCGCCGAGGACGATGTGGTCGATCTCGGCCATGGGTCAGAGGGCCTTCAGGCGGATGGCGGCGGACATGTTCGCGCGTTTCCTCGTGCAGACAGGGACCGCCCCCCGGAATGGGAGGCGGCCCCCGCATCATGCCAAGTTTGGCGCGCCGGGACATGCGCAAGATCAATGCGCGCCCCGGGCAAATGCGCGTTACGCCAGACTGATCTGCGTGTAGTCCTGGAACCAGCTCCGCGCCTGCACGAAGCCGCGGCAGCGCGGGCTGAGCGCGCGCGGATTGAGGTCATGCACCACGGCGAGCAGCGCCGCTTCGTCGATCAGGATATTGTGCAGCTGCGCCATCTGGCGGCTCTGCTCGGCCGGATCGAAGCTGTTGCGCACCACCCGCAGTTGCGCGTCCACCGCCTGGGAATTGTAGTAGCCCCAGTTGATGCCGCGCGGGTTGGAGAGCTGGCTGTCATAGATCAGCCAGCCGGTGTTGGGCTCCATCGAGGGGATGGCGACGTTGATGGCATGCGCGCCCCGCGAGGCGGGGTCGCGCGCGCCGGCACGCATCTGATTGATGGCGGTGGCGAAATCCACCGGCAGGAAGCTGACGTCGAAGAAGGCCTCGCGCAGGCCCGCCTGCACCGCCTCGTTCATCGGCTGGGGCACCATCTGGCCGCCGCCCGAGATGGGCATGATGACGCTGATGGCGCAGCGCCGCGTGGCGGAATAGCCCGCCGCCGTCATCAGCCGCCGCGCCTCGGCCACATCATGCCGCAGGCGGAATTGCGGGTTGCCGAACCAGGGGTCATCCGGCGTCACCTTGCCGCGGGCGGCCTGTGCGGCGCCCGAGAGGAGGGAGACGATGCCATCGCGATCCACCGCGAGATTGGCCGCCTGACGCACGCGGAGATCGGCAAACGGAGAACCCTCCGTCACGTTCAGGCGCCAGGCCCAGATATGGGGATAGGCGTTCTGCACGATCTGGAAGCGGGCGGCGCGCAGCGGCGCGATGGTGTCGGTGGGGAGGGATTCGACGAGGTCCACCTGGCCGGCGCGCAAGGCCGCCACGCGCGCCGGCCCATCCGGGATGGGCAGCAGAACGGTGCGCGGCGCCTTGGGCACGCGGCCGGGCTCCCAGTAATCGCGGTTCGCTTCCAGTTCGGCGCGCTGGCGCGGCGTCACAGAGGTGACCTTGTAGGGGCCGGTGCCGGAAGGGTTCATGGCGAAGCGCTGCCAGTCGCCGCCCATCGCCTGCCAATGCGCGGGCGAGGCGAACCAGAGGAAGGCCATCTGGTAGGGGAAGGTCGCGTCCACCTCGCGCGTCGTGATGGCGATGCGGTGCGTGTCGAGCTTCTCATAGCTGCCGACCGAGGTGGCGCGGCCGCGCACGAGGCCCGAGCGCGTGCCCTCGAATTGCGGGGCGTTGCCGTTGAAGATGCTGTCCAGGTTCCAGATCGCGGCATCGGCGTCGAAGGGCGAGCCGTCATGGAACTTCACGCCCTGGCGCAATTCGATGATCCAGCGGCGGCGATCCGCCTCGTCCACCCGCCAGGAGGTGGCGAGCCCGGGGCGCAGGGTGGAGGGCGCGTCGGCGCGGGAGAGATCCCACAAGGTCAGGCTGTCATAGACGAAGTAGGAGCCGAAGCGCACACCCTCGAAGCCGGCCTCCGGCCCACCCCAGAGGCGCGGCACATCACCGATGGACATGGCGATGCGAAGCGGCTGGGCCTGCTGCGCCTCCGCCTCGCTGGCGCCGAGGGCACCGATCAGGGCGGGGGCCGCAAGCAGTGAGCGGCGGCGGATGTCCAGCATGAGGCGATCTCCCATTCGCAATGCGCATTGCTGGCATGCAATGGGCGTGCCGCGTTGGGACGCACCTCTCCTCGGCGAGGGTCTCTCAGGCGCCGATGCGCTCGAAGATGCCCATTCGCAGGCTCCGCGCCACGCGCGCGGCGCGCTCCCCGAAGGCGGACGCCGCCTCAGGCGGCAGCGTCTCGGCGGCACAGGCCTCGAACAGCGCCAGCCAATCGCTGAACATGCCGGGCGTCAGACCGGGCAGGCGCAGATGCGCGCCATAGGGGTCGCCGTGATAGGCACCGCTGCGGCGCATCAGCGATGACCAGAAGCGGCAGAGCTTCGCCTCATGCGCCGCCCATTCGGCCGCACCCTCGCCGATCGCCGCGGCGAAGACGGGGGCGAGGGTCGGGTGCTCGCGGACCCGCTCATAGAAACGGGCGACGAGGCGCGCGATCTCGGCCTCGCTCACCGCCCCGGGCGCCACGCGCACCTCAGACAAAGGGAAGCACCACGAGGACGGCGCAGAGGTTCCAGAACAGCATGTTGACCAGCGTTCGGGTCATGACCCGGCTGTCTTCGGCCTCGATGTGCAGCGCATCGCTGACCAGGTTGCCGGGCAGGAGGAACAGGGTGACGGGGGTCATGGGAGCCTCATAAGATCTACGTAAAATATACCTTATCCTCCCGACGCCTTGCAAAGCAACATCGAACATGTATCTTTTTGCGATGCGCCTGACCTCCCTCACCGATTTCTCCCTCCGCATGCTGATCCATCTGGCCGTGCAGCCCGAAGGCCGTGCCACCATCGCCGAGGTGGCGCACGCCTACGCGATCTCGGAGGCGCATCTGATGAAGGTGGCGCACCGGCTGGGCCAGGCGGGACTCGTCCGGACCCTGCGCGGGCGCGGCGGCGGCCTGGTCCTGGCCCGCGACGCGGCGAGCATCACCGCGGGCGAGGTGGTCCGCCGAATGGAGCCGGACCTCGACCTCGTGCCCTGCTTCGCCGGCGGCAACTGCGCCATCACCCCCGCCTGCGTGCTGCAACACCGATTGGCAGAGGCGCGGTCAGCCTTCCTCGCCGTCCTGGACGCCACCACCCTTGCCGAACTGGCCGCGCCGGCCACGGCCTTGCGCGGGCTGCTCGGCCTGCCCGAACCCGCCTGACGCCTAGGCACCGCCCAAGGCGCAGGCACGGCACCGGGCCGGCTGCACATCCGCGCAGCGATGCCGTCCCGGGGCCGCGGGCATCCGCTTCGCCCAGGAGGCATGCGGCGCAATTCCGCGTAAACAGAGCGAACCCGGATTCACGCGGAGCACCGAGATGGAACGATTCTTCGCCCTCACGGAAAACGGCACCACCGTACGGCGCGAGATGGCGGCGGGGGCGGCCACTTTCCTCACCATGGCCTATATCCTGATCGTGAACCCGCAGATCCTGGCCGCCGCTGGCATGGATCCGGGTGCCGCCTTCGTCGCCACCTGCCTCGCCGCGGCCCTCGGCTCGGCGCTGATGGGGCTGCTGGCGAACTATCCCATCGCCCTCGCCCCGGGCATGGGCATCAACGCCTATTTCGCCTTCGGCGTGGTCGGCGCGATGGGCATCCACTGGAAGGTGGCGCTGGGCGCCGTCTTCATCTCGGGCGTGATCTTCATGATCCTCAGCCTGTTGCGCATCCGCGAATGGCTGATCGGCGGCATCCCGGTCTCGCTCAAACTCGGCGTCGCGGCCGGGATTGGCATGTTCCTTGGGTTGATCGGGCTGAAGAATCTCGGCCTCGTCGTCGCCAACCCGGAGACGCTGGTGGCGATGGGGCACCTCGGCTCCACGCCGGTGCTGCTGGGCTGCGGGGGGCTGCTGCTGATCGCGGCGCTGGCCGCGCGCGGCGTGCAGGGCTCGGTCGTCATCGGCATCCTGGTCACCGCCGCGGCCGGCATTCCCTTCGGGCTGACGACCTTCCACGGCGTCGTGGCCGCGCCGCCCTCGCTCGCGCCGAGCTTCCTGCAGATGGACATCGCCGGCGCGCTCTCGCTCGGCATCGTCAGCATCGTCTTCGTCTTCTTCCTGGTGGACCTGCTGGACAACACCGGCACGCTGATCGCGACCACGCAGCGCGCGGGGCTGATGCGGCCCGATGGCAGCGTGCCCAAGCTCGGCCGCGCGCTGCTGGCGGATTCCGGGGCGGTCATGGGGGGTGCTGCGCTCGGCACCTCGCCCACGGTCAGCTACATCGAGAGTGCCGCCGGCATCCAGCAGGGCGGGCGCACCGGGCTCACCGCGCTCACCGTCGCCGCGCTCTTCCTGCTGGCGCTGTTCCTGGCCCCCATCGCAGCCTCGGTGCCCGCTTTCGCCACGGCGCCGGCGCTGATCTTTGTCGCCTGCCTGATGGCGCAGGCGCTGAAATCCATGGATTGGGGGGATGAGACCGAGTACCTCCCTGCCATGCTCACCGTGCTGGCGATGCCCTTCACCTTCTCGATCGCGACCGGCATCGGCCTCGGCTTCCTGGCCTATGCCGGCATCAAGACGCTGGCCGGCCGCGCGGGGGAGGTGCACGGCGCCGTCTGGGTGCTCTCGGCGCTGTGTGCCGTGAAATTCGCCGTCAGCTGATGAAGAACCCGGCCGCCTTGGCGCCCCTGCGCCATCCGGCCTTCCGGATGCTCTGGCTGGCGAACCTCGCCTCCAACATCGGGCTCTTCGTGCAGAACACGGCGGCGGGCTGGCTGATGACCAGCCTCGACCCCTCGCCGATGATGGTGAGCCTGGTCCAGGCCGCCTCCATGCTGCCGGTCTTCCTGCTGGCGCTGCCGGCGGGCGCGCTGGCCGATATCATGGACCGGCGCCTGTTTCTCATCGGCGCGCAGCTCTGGATGGCCGGGACGGCGCTGCTGCTCTGCATCCTCAGCGGCCTTGACGCGCTGGGGCCCTGGGGGCTGGTGGCGCTGACCTTCGCGCTCGGCGCCGGCCTCGCCATGACCTTCCCGGCATGGGCGGCGACGACGCCCGAACTCGTGCCCCGCACCGACCTGGTCAGCGCCATCGCGCTGAACGGCATCGGCTTCAACATCACGCGCGCCATCGGCCCTGCCATCGGCGGGCTCACCATCGCCTGGTTCGGCATGGGGGCCGCCTTCGCGCTGAACGCCGCCTGCCTGATGGTGATGGTGGCCGCCCTCTTCGCCTGGAAGCGCGCGCCCAGTTCGTCGCGCATGCCGCGCGAGCATTTCCTCTCCGCCGTGCGGGCCGGCACGCGGTTCGTGGCCGCCACACCGGCCATGCATGCGGCGATCATCCGCGCGGTCGTGTTCTTCCTCTTCGGCTCGGCCGTCTGGGGGCTGCTGCCGCTGCTGGTGCGGGACACGCTGGGCCTCGGGCCGCAATCCTTCGGCCTGCTGCTGGGCTGCATGGGCGTGGGCGCGGTGGCGGCGGGCTTCCTGCTGCCGGCCCTGCGCGGGCGGCTGGACCGTTCCGGCATGGTGCTCTGGGCCTCGCTGATCGGGGCGCTGGCCATGGCGATCCTGGCGCTGCTGCACCATTGGAGCTTCGCCGCCCTCGGGATGATGCTCTACGGCGTGTCCTGGATCTCGGCCGCCTCCACGCTCCAGGCCTCGGCGCAGATGGCGGCCCCGGCCTGGGTGAGGGCGCGGGCCATCGGCATCTACCAGATGTGCTTCTTCGGGGCGCTGGCCGCGGGCTCCGCCCTCTCGGGCTGGATCGCGGGGCAGGTCGGCGTCACCTGGGCGATGTTCCTCTTCGCGCTGGGTGCCGCCATCGGCGCCGTACTCGTGCGGCACTGGACGCTCGACGCCGAGGCGCCGAGCGCACCGCCCGCGGTCGAGCTCGTCCGCCCCGCCCCGGCCGCGGCCGAACTGCGCGAATTGCTGCATGAGGGCGCGAATCGCGTGCTGGAGGTGGTGCGCTACCAGGTGCCGGCCGCAGACCGCGACGCCTTCCTCGCCGTGATGGCCCAGTGCCGCCTCGTGCGCCTGCGCGGGGGGGCGGCCACCTGGCGGCTCTACGAAGACATCGCCAATCCCGATCGCTGGGTGGAGCTCTGGGCCATCGAGAGCTGGGCCGAGCATCTGCGCGAAGCCGGCCGGCTCTCCGATGAGGACCGCGTGACGCTGGCCCGCGCCGCCGCCTTCCATGTGGGCGACGGTGGGCCGGAGGCGGTGCGCTACGTCAACGTGCGGGTGTGACGCCGGCCTTCCGCAGCTCCTCGTCCAGTGTTCCGCTCACCATGCACCAGGCCATGCGGAAATCGGAGATGAGGGACCACCAGGGATGGCGGAAGCTCGCCGGGCGGTTCCGTTCGACCACCATGTGCGAGGCCCAGGCGAAGCCATAGCCCGCGACCAGCGCGACGAGGATGAGCCACCACGGGCCGATCAGGAGCGCGGCGAGGAGCAGCAGCAGGCCAAGCCCCGTGCCCACCGCATGCAGCCGGCGCGTCAGCGGCGCTGCATGTTCGCTGAGGTACCAGGGCCAGAACTCCGCATAGGTCGAGATGCGCGTAGCCATGCCGGGACGCTGCCACGACATGACGCGCTTGTCATCTGAAAGCGACGCGACGCTCCCCATATCCATGCCATCGCAGGATGGAGATTCGATGCATGGCCAAGCTTGCCCGCACCCGCAACACCCTGGGCGAGAATTCCCGCCTGACCAGCGTGGACCTGCTCAACGCCGCCCTGGCGGACCTGATGGACCTGACCAACGGCGTGCGCATGGCGCATTGGACCGTACGCGACCCGCATTTCGCCGCGCTGCACGCCAAGTTCGAGGAATTCTACGGCCAGATGGGCGAGGCGGTGGATGACGTGGCCGAGCGCATCGTCCAGCTCGGCGGTACGCCGAATGGCACCACCCAGGCGGTGGGCACCGCCACGCGCCTCGCCCCCTACCCGGCCGATCTGCGGGATGGCATGGCCCATGTGGCGGCGCTGGCCGAGCGCTACGCCGCGCTGGCCGAGACCACCCGCAAGGCGATTGATGCCGCCGCCGAAGCCGGCGACGCCGACACGGCGGACCTCTTCACCGGCGCCTCGCGCATGCTCGACAAGGCGCTGTGGATGCTGGAGGCGCATCTGGACTGACCAGCGATTGATCGCCTTTGGTGGCATCACCAAAGGCGGGTTCCGAGGGGCAGGCCCCTCGACGGGGTCCAGGGGCAGCGCCCCTGGACTACTTTTTCTTGCCGGTGGACTGCGCCCGCAACTCCGCGATGGTGGCGCGGTTCGTCACCTGCTGCGGGTTCATCCGCACCTCGATGATGGCCGGCTTGCCGCTGGCCACCGCGCGCTTGTAGGCCGGCACCATCTCCTCCGTCGCGGTCACCACCTCGCCATGGCCACCGAAGGCCTCGATGAAGCGGGCGAAGTCCGGGTTGGTGAGCTCCGTGCCGGAGACGCGCTCGGGATAGACGCGCTCCTGGTACATGCGGATGGTGCCGTACATCCCGTTGTTGAAGACCATGATGATGGGCGCCACCTTGTGGTGGAAGGCGGTCGCGATCTCCTGGCCCGTCATCAGGAATCCGCCATCGCCCACGAAGCAGATCGCCTGCCGATCCGGGTAGGTGATGGCCGCGCCAATGGCCGCCGGCACGCCATACCCCATGGCGCCATTGGTCGGGCCGAGGAATTCCTGCGCCTCCTTCACATGCATGAAGCGGCTGGGCCAGGTGGCGAAATTGCCCGCATCCGTCGTGAAGATCGTGTCCTTGGGCAGGAGCTTCTCCAGCGCCTGCAGGGCGCGCGCCAGGTTCAGCGGGCCCTCATATTCGGGGGCCACCGCCTGCGCCTCACGCGCCGCGCGGACCTGCTTCCGCCAGGCCGCCCATTTGGGCTTCTTCACCCTCTCATTCTGGATGGCCAGCGCGAAGGCGTTCACGTCGCTGGTAATGCCGAGCGCGGGGCGATAGACGCGGCCGATCTCCGACTGCTCCGGATAGACCTGCACGATGGGGGTGGCACCCGCCATGTCGAGCAGCGTGTAGCCCTGGCTCACCGGCTCGCCCATGCGGGTGCCGAAGGCGAGGATGAGGTCGGATTCCTTGGCGGCCGCCACCAGCGCCGCATCGGCGCCGACGCCGAGATCGCCCGCATAGTGCTTGGACGTCCCGTCGAAGAGCGACTGCCGGCGGAAGGAAACGGCCGTCGGGATGTCGTTGCCCACAAGGAAGTCACGGATGGCGGCACGGCCCTCCGCACTCCAGCGGCTGCCGCCGAGTACGGCGAGCGGGCGCTCGGCCTTGGCCAACAGCTTCATCAGCTTGGGGATGGAATCCGGCGCGGGGTGCGCCGGCGCCACATCGGCGGGGCCGATGTCCGGCACGGCGGAGAGGTGCTTCTGCATCTCCTCGCTGATGGCGACCACCACCGGGCCGGGGCGGCCGCTGACCGCCACGTCGAAGGCATGCGCCATGATCTCGGGGATGCGGTGCGCGTCGTCGATCTGCGTCACCCACTTGGCGATGGGCGAGAACATCCGGCGGTAATCCACCTCCTGGAAGCTCTCGCGATCCGTCTCTTCGCGGGGGATCTGGCCGACCAACAGCACCATCGGAGTGCTGTCCTGCTGCGCCACATGCACGCCGATGGCGGCATGGCAGGCGCCCGGACCGCGGGTCACGATGCAGACGCCGGGCCGGCCCGTCAGCTTGCCATGGGCCTCGGCCATATGAACGGCGCCGGCCTCGAAGCGGCAGGTGATCAGCTCGATGCGGTTGCGGACGGAGTAGAGCCCGTCCAGCAGGTCGAGATAGCTCTCGCCGGGCACGGCGAAGACATGCGTCGCGCCATTGGCCACCAGGGCGTCGGCCAGCAGCTTGCCGCCGCTGCGCTCGCTCGCCTTTTCGGTGGTCTTCGGTTTCGGCGCCTTCGCCATCCTGCTTGCTCCCCTCTGGAATCGGAGGGGAGGCTAGATCAGGCGCGCGCGCTCGTCACTCCACGCGGCGGACGCCGCGCCTGCTGCGATGGATCACACGCCCTTCTGCACGCGGACGCAGCGTGCGAAACGGCCGGGCGACGCCTCGACCAGCGGCGGAACGCCGGCGGTGCACGCGGCCTCGGCATATTCGCAGCGCGGGCTGAAGGCGCAGGTGGTGGGTGCGACGTCCAGCATGGGGGGCGCGCCCGGGATGGTCGTCAGCCGCTTGCCGCGCATGCCCGGATGCACGGTGGCGCCCAGCAGGCCCTGGGCATAGGGGTGCAGCGGACCGGCCATGAGGCCCGAGACCGGCCCCTCCTCCACCACGCGGCCGGCATACATGACGGCCACCTTGTCCGCGATCTCGCCCGCCACGCCGAGGTCATGGGTCACGAAGATCACCCCCATGTCGAGCTTTTCCTGAAGCTCGCGCAGCAGCAGAAGCACCTGGATCTGCACGGTCGCGTCCAGCGCCGTGGTTGGCTCGTCGGCCAGCAGCAGCTTGGGGCGGCAGGCCAGCGCCACCGCGATCATCGCGCGCTGCCGCAACCCGCCCGAGAGCTCATGCGGATAGGCGGCGAGGCGCCGCTTGGCCGAGGGAATCTGCACCAGCTCCAGCAGTTCCAGCGCGCGGGCATCGGCCGTGGCGCGGGAGACGCCCTCGTGCCGCTGCACCGTCTCGGCGATCTGGCGGCCGACGGTGAAGACAGGGTCCAGCGCCGTCATCGGCTCCTGGAAGATCATCGCCACCTCGCCACCGCGGAAATCCGCGAGCTGGCTGTTGCTCATGGCGTTGACGTCGCGGCCATTCACCTCGATGCCGCCCCTGATCTGCGCGAATTTGGGCAGCAGCCGCATCAGCGCGCGCAGGGTGACGGACTTGCCCGAGCCGGACTCGCCCAGGATGCAGAGCACCTCGCCGGCGGCAAGGTCGAGATCAACGCCGTTCACCGCATGCACCGTGCGGTCGCGCGTCTTGAAGGTCACATGCAGGTCGCGCAGCTTCACCAGCGGCGGCGTGTTGGGCTTCAGCGCCGCGCTCATGCCGCCAGACTCCCGGCCTGCGAATGCCCGCTGCCGGGCGTGGCCATGTGGCAGGAAACGATATGCCCGCCACCCAGATCCGCCATGAGTGGCTTGCGGGCGGCGCAGACCTCCTCGGCATGGCCGCAGCGCGTGCGGAAGCGGCAGCCGGAGGGCGGGTTCACCGGATTGGGCGGATCGCCCGTCAGCGGCGGCTTGGTGCGGCGCTTGGCGGGGTCCATGGAGGGGCGGCTGTCCAGAAGCGCGCGGGTATAGGGGTGCGCCGGGCGGTCATAGATGGCGCCCACCGGCCCCATCTCCGCCACCTCGCCCAGATACATCACCAGCACGCGGTCGCTGATGTACTGCACCACGTTCAGGTCGTGGCTGATGAAGACATAGGTCAGGCCGAACTCGGCCTTCAGGTCCACCAGCAGGTTCAGCACCTGCGCCTCGACCGACTTGTCCAGCGCGGAGACCGGCTCGTCCAGGATCACCAGCTTGGGGCGCAGCGCCAACGCGCGCGCGATGTTGATGCGCTGCCGCTGACCACCCGAAAGCTCATGCGGATAGCGGCGGGCGAAGCTCTCGGGCGCCAGGCCCACCGCGGCCAGCAATTCCCGCGCGCGCACCACCGATTCATCGGCCGAGAGGCCATGGATGCGCGGGGCGAAGGCAATCGTCTCCTCGATCGGCAGGCGGGGATTGAGCGAGGCGTAGCTGTCCTGGAAGACCATCTGCACCTGGCGGCGGTACTCGCGCAGCGTCAGGCCGCCCGCCTGGGCATTCTCCCCCACCGCCTCGCCGTCGAAGATCATGGTGCCGGCATTGGGTTCCAGCAGGCGCATCAGAAGGCGCGCCGTCGTGGACTTGCCGCAGCCGGATTCGCCGACGATGCCGAGCGTCTCGCCCTTCACCACGTCGAATTCCACATCGTCCACGGCTCGGACCACCGCCTGGGTGCGGCCGAGCAGCCCCCCTTTCAGCGGGAAATGCTTGACCAGCCCCTTCACGGCGAGGAGGGGCTGCGCGGGACCACCGCGGTCGGGCTTGGGATCGAGAGCGTCCATCAGGGCAATCTAACTCCTCCTGCAACCGGGTGTAACGCACCGCCGGCCGCGCATAGCAGGGCATGGCGCGGCCGATGCCGCAATCCTGGGCAGTCCAACCCGGCCCGAGCCCGCGCCCGGGTCATTCCGATCTCGCCCGGAGCCGGCTCTCCGCCAGCTCCCCCGCCGCCTCCAGGATGGGATAGGCGACGGCGGTCAAGTGGCCATGGATGCGCTTCAGGTCACGGATCATGTCGAGATGAATGGCGCTGGTCTCCAGCGATTCCGAGCGGCCCTCGCGCAGCCGGTCGAAATGCCGCCCCGCGGCCTCGCGCTCCAATGCGCGCAGCCCCGCCTTGTCGGCGAAGAGACGCCGCGCGAGGCCGAGGTCCCGCGTGGTGAAGACGTTCAGGGCGAGGCGCATCGTCTCCATGATGCGGGCATGCAGCGCGCGCAGTTCCTCGAGCCCCTCCTCGGAGAAGGAGAGGCCGAGGCGGCCGCGCTTGGCCGCCAGTTCCATCAGGTTCTTGTCGAGAATGTCACCCACATGCTCGAGGTTCATGACAAAACCGAGAATCCCCACGGCCAGGGTGCTTTCCTCAGCGGACATCTCGGCGCGCGAGGCCTGGACGAGATAGAGCTTGATCGCCTCGTGCCGCCGGTCCACCGCGTCATCAGCACGCTCGACCGCGCGGATGCGCTCATCTTCGCCGGTTTCGATGGCGGCCCAGGATTGCGCCAGCATAGCGTCCACCCGCTCGCCCAACAGGATCGCCTCACGCATGGCGCAACCCAGAGCCTCGGCGGGGGAATCCAGCACGCTCGGGTCGAGGTGACGGGGCTGATCCGCATCGGGGCCAGATGCGGCAGCGGGCAGCAGGCGCTCCAGCAGCCGCGCCACGAGGCCGACCAGAGGCAGGAAAACAAGCGCAACCAGCAGGTTGAAGCCCAGATGCGCCATGCCGACACGCAGGCCCGGCGCGGCGAGGAGCCACTCCAGCCCCTGCCCCAGCGGCGTGGCCAGCGGCAGCGCCAGCACGGCGACGCCGCCGCGCATGCCCAGATTGCCCAGCGCGACGCGCCGCGCCGCCGGGCCGGAACCCACCAGCGCCAGCAAGGGCGCCGCCGCCCCGCCCGCATTGGCCCCGAGCACCAGCGCGACCGAGAGCCCAGGCCCGACCAGCCCCGAGGCGGCGAGCGAAATCACCAGCAGCACGATGGCGAGGCTCGAATGCACCAGCCAGGTCAGCAATCCCGCGAGCAGGAAGGCCAGCAGCGGCTCCGCCCCCAATGTCGCCAGCACCAGGCGCACGGTGGGCGATTCGCGCAGCAGCACGGCGGCAAGCCCCATCTGGGAAAGGGCCAGCAGCACGAGGCCGAGGCCGATCATCAGCCGTGCGACGCCCTTTCGGCGTTCGCCGTTGGCGGTGAGGAAAAGCGGTACGCCCAAGGCCAGCAGCACGGCCCAGAGCCACTTCACATCAGCCGCGAGGAGTTGCGCGGCCAGCGCGGTGCCGACATCGGCGCCCAGCAGCACGGCGAGCGCGGGTGCCGTGCCGATCAGCCCCTGCCCCGCGAAGCCGCCGATGATGACGGCGACGGCGGTGGAGGATTGCAGCGCAGCCGCGGCCAGGACGCCGCCCGCGAAGGCCCCCGCGCGCTGCCGTGCGGCCCCGGCCAGCAGCCGCCGCAGGGGGGCGCCAAAAGCCCGCAGCACGCCGGTACGGACCATCCGCACGCCCCAGACCAGCAGCGCCACGCTGCCCATCAGCAGCAGGAGAATCTGCGTTCCCATCAAGGTTGGGCGGATGCTGGTCGGCTCATCGAAATTCTCTAGCAAACCAGGCCGTCTGGTGCAGTGCCTTTACGCCCGCCGGCGCCTCGCCCATGTTGAGGCACTCTTCGGGAGGCCGGCGGCATGCGCGCGATTTTCGTCATGGTGAAATGCGAGATGGGGCAGGCCTATCGCGTGGCGCGCGAAATGGCGGACAACATCCCCGAACTCTCCGAGATGCACTCGGTTTCCGGCCAATATGACCTGCTGGGGAAATTCTACCTGGAGCCCGACCAGGATATCGGCCTCTTCGTGGTCGAGCGGGTGCAGAGCGTGAAGGGCGTGAAGGACACCTACACGCTGCAAACGTTCAACGCCTTCTCCGGCGCGCGCGGATAGAGCGCCCGCCTCGGGGCCTTCTCCGGCGCGCGCGGATAGAGCGCTCGCCTCGGGGCGCTTTCTGGTGCGCGCGGAGGAAACTTGCGCGAGGCGCCCCGCCATCCAAGGCAATCACGCCATGCTTGTGGCGGAAATGCCTTGATTGCTCCCCGCTCCCGCCACGGAGCGGCTGTTTCCTGCACGCCAGAGGACCAAGGACCCCCCTCCCGGCCCGGCGCCCGAAAACGCCAGGCTGATGCTCTGGAAAGAGCCCTGACGATGCGCAAGCTCCTGCCTGCCCTCGCCCTCACCGGCCTTCTCGGCTTCACCGCCTGCACCGACGCCTATGGCCGCTATGACCCGGTCGCCACCGGCTTTCTCGCCGCCGGCGCCGCCGTGGCGGCGGTGGCCGTCGGCGTCGCGGCCAGCCAGCCGAGCCGCCCGGCCTATTACGGGCGCCCCGCCTATGGTCGGCCCTATTACGGCCGGCCGGTGTATTACGGCGGCTATCGCCCGCCGCGCCGCGCCTACTGGTAGGCGCGCCTCAGTCCCAGGTCCTGAAGGCTTCCATGCCGGCAATGGGCGGCGCCTTGGCGAGCGCCGCCACATCGGGCACCGGCCGGCCGAATTCGGCATCGCCCGCGAAGGCGGCCTCGATCGCGGCGGCCACCTGCAGCACCACGGCATCGCCGCCGCGCGGGCCCACGATCTGCAGGCCGAAGGGAAAGCCCTTCTCGTCCACGCCCACAGGAAGGCTCATCGCCGGATGGCCCGTCAGCGTCACGTAGTAGGCGAGGCTGAGCCAGTGGAAATAGGTGCGCACCGGCTTGCCGTCGATCAGCGCCGGATACAGCTCACGCCAGGGCCGGGGCGAGCAGCAGATGGCAGGGCTGATCAGCACGGAATGCTCGGCGAAGAAGGCCTGGAAGTTGCGGTAGATCTGCGTCTGCCGCGTCAGCGCCGCCGAATTGTCGGCGAAGGTATAGCGCCGCGCCTCTTCGACATTGGCGTGCATGTTGGGGCCACAGAGATGCGGCGTCTTGTCCACCTTCTCGCCATGCGCGGCCAGCACATTGACCGAGCGCAGCACCTCGAAGGCCTCGTCACCGCCCGACACGTCGGGCGTCGCTTCCACCGCGCGGGCGAACATCGGCGCCACGGCCGCCACCACCTTCCGGAAGGCGCGGCGGACGATGCTCTCGGTCGGCGCCAAGCCGAAATCCTCGGTGAAGGCGAGCTTCATGGAAGCGAGGTCGGCCGAGCGGACCGGGTGGAAGAGCTCCGGCCGCTCGCGCATCGCGACACCGGGGAAGCTGTAGGCGAGAGGATCCGCCACATCGTCGCTCGCCATGGCGCCGAGCATGAGGGCGAGGTCGGGCACGTTGCGCGCCATTGGGCCCAGCATGGGCAGGGGCGACCAGCCATGGCCGCGCCGCTCGCTGGGGACGAGGCCGCTGGAGGGACGGTAGCCCACGATGCCGTTGAAGGCCGCGGGGTTGCGGAGCGAGCCGCCCGTATCGCTGCCCGAGGCGAGCGGGATCATGTTGGTGGCCAGCGCCACGGCGGAACCGCCGGAGGAGCCGGCGGCGTTGTAGACCGGGTTGAAGGCGTTGCCCGTGGCGCCCCAGACGACGTTGCGGCTATTGGCGCCCAGGCCGAATTCCGGAACGTTGGTCTTGCCGAGCACATTGCCGCCCGCCTCGCGCAGGCGGCGGACCATGCCCTCGTCATGATCGGGCACATGGTCGGCGAAGAGCGGGCTGCCCCAGGTGGTTCGCAGGCCCTTCGTCGCTTCCAGATCCTTGATGCCGAGCGGCAGGCCATGCAGCAGGCCGAGCTTCCCGCCCTTCATGGTGGCGGCATCGGCGGCCTTGGCGGTGGCGCGGGCGGCGTCGGCATCCATCGCCGTCATCGCGTTCACGGCGGGGTTCACCGCATCGATGCGCTTGAGGCAGGAATCGAGAAGCTCCACGGCGGAGAGCTTCTTCGCGCCGATCATGCGGCGGGCCTCAAGGGCGGTGAGATCACAGGGCTCGGTCAAGACAGTCTCCACTTCCCAGAATGCAAGCCGCCTTCACAGGATCCGGCCGCAAAGCGGCCGGCGCGCGGCGACTGACTTATTGGCCCAGCGCGCCATGCCTGAGGCGCGCAGCCAAGCTGCCGGAGGCGGCGCCCGGCGCTTGAGGGCGGAAAAATCAATACCCCAAAACGCAGCCATCCTTGCGGGGATCGCTGCCGCCGATGAGCACGCCGCGCTCATGGTCCATGTAGATCGCCTGGCCGCCGCCATGCGGCTTCGCGATCGGCTCGCAGACATGGCCGAGCGCGTTCAGCTTCGCGACCGTCTCGGCCGGGATGTGCCGCTCGACCTGGATCTTGCCGTCCTCGGGGAAGAGGCGCGGCGCATCGAGCGCGGCCTGCGGGTTCATCCCGTAGTCGAACATGTTGGAGAGCAGCAGCGTCTGGCCCATGGGCTGGAAATGCCCGCCCATCACGCCGAAGGGCATGACGGCGCGGCCATTCTTCATCGCCATGCCGGGGATGATGGTGTGCATCGGGCGCTTGCCCGGCGCGATGCAGTTCGGGTGCCCCTCCTGCATGCGGAAGCCGAAGCCGCGGTTCTGCAGCATCACGCCCGAACCCTCGGCCAGGATGCCCGAGCCGAAGCTCTTGAACAGCGAGTTGATGAAGGAGCAGGCATTGCCCTCCTCATCCACCACGCAGAGATAGACCGTGTCCTTGTGCTTGGGCATCAGCGTGTCGGACCAGGGCAGTTCAGCCATCGCCCTGGCGTCGCTGATGTTCTTCGCCATGCCGTGCAGATAGGCGTCGGAGAGCAGCGTCTCGACCGGCACATCCACCTGGGTCGGGTCGGCGATCCAGGTGTCGCGGTCGCGATAGCCGAGGCGCGCGGCCTCGATGTGGCGGTGCAGGCGCTCGGCCGACATGGGACCGGCTTCCGGCGCCTTGAAGGTCTCGAGCATGCCGAGGATCATGAGCGTCACGATGCCCGAGCCGTTGGGCGGGCACTCGTAGATCTCCATGTCCTTCCAGGCGCGCTTGATCGGCTCGACGAATTCGGCGCCGCGCAGCGCGTTCGCGAAATCCTCCTCCGTCTGCATGCCGCCGAGTGCGTTCAGGCTCTTCACGATGTCGGCCGCGACCTCGCCCTCGTAGAAGCCGCGCGCCCCCTTGGCGGCGATGGCGCGCAGCGTCTTGGCCAGCGCCGGGAAGCGCATCATGTCGCCCTCGACCGGGGCGGCGCCGTTTTTCAGGTAGTGGCGCGCGGAGGCCTCATTCGCCGCCAGCTTGCCCTTGGCATCGGCCCAGTCGGCCGCCACCCGCTCCAGCACGGGGAAGCCCTCCTCGGCGAAACGGATGGCCGGCTGCAGTAGCGCATCCAGCCCCTTGCGGCCATGCGCGGCGTTCAGCGCCTCCCAGGCCGAAACCGCTCCCGGGATGGTCACCACATGCGGGCTTGTGTCCACGAGCGAAGTGACGCCGGCCGCGTGCAGCTTCTCCATCGAGTAGTTCTGGCCCGCCCGGCCGGAGCCGTTGATGGCATAGACCTTGCCCGATCCCGCCGGGCTGTAGAGGCAGAAGCAGTCGCCGCCGATGCCCGTGCTCTGCGGCTCGATCACGCCCAGCACGGCGACGGCGGCGATGGCCGCGTCCATGGCATTGCCGCCCGAACGGAGGATGTCGAGCGCGGCCAGCGTGGCCGCCGGCATGGAGGTGGCGGCCATCCCGCGCGCCGCGATGACAGGGCTGCGGCCGGGGGCGTGTAAGTCGCGCATCAGGACATTTCCTCGAACAGGCAAAACGTTTCGCGTCTATTCTGGCCGAACCCGGCTCTTCAGGGAACCCGGCCCCCTCTCGCCTCCCGGGCGGAAATGCGATAGCGCCCGCCCATGGAAACGATCACCTACCTCGATTTCGAGAGGATCGACATTCGTGTCGGCACCATCGTGGAGGCCAAGCCCTTCCCGGAGGCGAAGAAGCCGGCCATCCAGCTCTGGGTGGATTTCGGCGGCGCGCTCGGCGTGAAGAAAAGCTCGGCGCAGATCACGGTGCACTACTCGCCGGACCGGCTGATCGGCCGGCAGGTCGTGGCGGTGGTGAATTTCCCCGCCCGCCAGATCGGCCCCTTCATGAGCGAGGTGCTGGTGCTGGGCGTGCCCGATGAGAATGGCGCGGTCGTCCTGCTCAAGCCCGATCTTCACGTGCCCGATGGCGGAAGGATGTTCTGATGGCGCAGCGCTATTTCACCGTCACCTGGGACCAGCTGCACCGCGACAGCAAGGCGCTGGCCTGGCGCCTGCTGGAGCTTGGCCCCTGGAAGGGCGTGGTGGCCATCACCCGCGGCGGGCTGATCCCGGCCGCGATCATCGCGCGCGAGCTGGAATGCCGGATCATCGAGACGGTGAGCATCGTCACCTATGACGAGGAGACGAAGGGCGAGCCGCAGGTGAAGAAGCCGCCCGCCGCCGCGGGCGATGGCGCGGGCTGGCTGATCATCGATGACCTGGTGGATACGGGCACGACCGCCAAGGTGGTGCGCGCCATGCTGCCCCGCGCCCATTTCGCGACGATCTACGCCAAGCCGGCCGGCAAGCCGCTGGTGGACACCTTCGTGACAGAGGTGAGCCAGGACACCTGGATCCTCTTTCCCTGGGACACGGAAGCGCAGTTCATCCCGCCCATCGCCAAGGGCGTGGCGGCGAAGTAGCGCCTATTCCACGCGGGCGACCGCATCGCCCAGCCGGATCGCCCCACCTTCGATCACGCGCGCGGTGATGCCGCCATGGCCGCGCACGGCGTTGTAGCCGCCGGGGCCCAGGACCTCCTCCATGCGCGAGCAGGGGTGGCATTCGCCGCTGTATTCCAGCAGCGCATCACCGATCCGGAAGCGGCGGCCCTTCAGCGCCAACAGGTTCACGCCCTCGATCACGAGGTTGCGCCGCAGCACCTCCGGCGGCAGCGGCGCGCGGCCCAGGAAGGCGCCGATGGCGGCGAGATGCGCGGCGGCGAGCAACGTCACCTGCCGCCCGCCCGTGATCGCACCCTTCCAGCGATCCCCGTCCAGGCCCTGGCCGGGCGCCAGCGTGGCGACCTCCACCGCATGCACAGGCGCGCGGCGCGCCGGGCGCAGGCCGATCCAGGCGAGACGGCCGGGGGCCATCGGCCCATCGAGCAGCCGGGCCATGAGGGAGTCGGGCGGGGGAGGCATGGCGCCATCCTAGCCCGGCGGCATGCCGCTTGCTCCCCCCTTGCCGCGAATGCCCCAGCGCCCCGCTCAGACAGGCAGGACGGCGCGCGGGGCAGGCAATGCCGCCTCCAGGAGCCCAAACTTGATGCAACGCCGCCTTTTCCTTGCTGCCCCGGCCCTGCTGGCCGCGACCGCCGCGCAGGCCCAGACCGCCGCCTGGCCCAACCGCCAGCCCATCCGCTTCGTGGCCGGCTTCCCGGCGGGCGGCCTCGCGGATGCCATCGGCCGCCTCTACGCCGCGCCGCTGGGCGAGGCGCTCGGCACCTCCGTCGTCGTCGAGAACCGCACCGGCGCCTCGGGCACGCTGGGCGCCGATGTGGTGGCCAAGGCCGCGCCGGATGGCTTCACCCTGGCCATCTCCCACGCCATTCCCTTCGGCTTCGCGCCGGGCGTGCTGCCCAGCATGCCCTATGATCCGGTGGCCGATTTCACCCATCTCGCCATGCTGGCCGAGGCGCCGACGGTCACCGTCGTGCTGGGGCGTTCGCCCTTCACCAGCATGGCGCAATTGCTGGAGGCCGCACGCTCGCGCCCCGTGCGCTATGGCTCGTCCGGAGTCGGCTCGGCCGAGCACATCACGGGCGCCGTAGTGGCGCGCGCGGCGCGGGCCACGCAGCTTGACCACATCCCCTATCGCGGCACGGCGCCAGCGCTGCAGGACCTGATGGCCGGGCAGACCGACTGCCTGAACGCGCCCATCACCACGCTGGTCGGCCAGTTGCGCGACGGCTCGCTGCGCATGCTCGCCACCTCCGCCGAGGCGCGCGTGCCGGGCTTCCCCGATGTGCCGACGCTGGCGGAGCTGGGCTATGGCCAGGCGACTCACACGCAATGGATCGGCATCAGCGCCCCACGCGGCCTGCCGCCTGCCATCGCCGAGCGCATCATCGCCGCCGTGCCGCCCATCGCGGCCACGCCCGCCATCCAGGCGCGGCTTGCGGAATTCGCCTCGACGCCGCGCAGCCCCGCGCTCTATGGCCCGGACTTCGCGCGTTTCGTGGCCGGCTTCCGTGACCACTGGGTGGCGATGGCCCGCGCTGAGGGGATCGTCGCGGCCTAGCGCCTGAAGATCCAAGAAACGAGTTTCTTGGCGGGAGAGCGCGAGAGGGCAGCGCCCTCTCGCAGTCATCGTCACTCAGCCACGAAGGCCTGCGTCCGCACCAGCCGGGCGTAGAGCCCGTCCATCGCCATCAGCTCGGCATGCGTGCCCTGCTCGATGGCGCGGCCTTCCTCCATCACCACGATGCGGTCCGCCTTCTGCACGGTGGCGAGGCGGTGGGCGATCACCAGCGTGGTGCGGCCCGCGCGCAGCGTCTCCAGCGCGGCCTGCACAGCGGCCTCGTTCTCGGCGTCCAGCGCGCTGGTCGCCTCGTCCAGCAGCAGCACGCGCGGGTTGCGCAGCAGGGCGCGGGCCAGGCTCACGCGCTGGCGCTGCCCGCCCGAGAGCCGCCCGCCGGAGGGGCCGAGCGGCGTGTCATAGCCCTGCGGCAGGGCGGCGATGAAGCCATGCGCCTGGGCGGCGCGCGCGGCCTCCTCGACCTCGGCGCGCGTCGCACCCGGGCGTCCGCAGCCGATATTGGCGAAGGCCGTGTCGTCGAAGAGCACCGCCTCCTGCCCCACATAGGCGATGGAGTCGCGGAGCGAGGCGATCTTCAGCGCGCTGAGGTCGGCGCCATCCAGCGTGATGCGCCCGCCCGTCGCGTCGAAGAGGCGCGGCAGCAGGGTGATGGCGGTGGATTTTCCCGCGCCCGATGGGCCGACCAGGGCGACCGTCTGGCCAGGCTGTGCCGTGAAGCTCAGCTCCGTGATGGCGCTGGCCGCGCTCCCGGCGTAGCGGAAGGCCACGCGGTCGAAGACCACCTCACCCTTCCCGGCGGGCAGCGCCACGGCGTCCGGCGCCTCGGTGATGGTCCGCTTCTCGTCCATGATGGAAAACACGCGGGCGAGGCCGGCCAGGCCCTCCTGCAGCGCCGCGTTCAGCGAGCCCAGCGAACGCACCGGCCGCGCCGCGATCAGCACGGCGGCGACGAAGCCGGTGAATTCGCCGACCGTCCCCATGCCGCTGGAGACGCGCCAGCCGACGAAGGCCAGCACGAGCGCCACGGTCATCCCGCCCAGCACCTCCAGGATCGGGTCCACGCGGGCGCGCGTCGAGGTGATGCGGTAGAGGCTGGCGCGCAGCTCGGCGAAGGCCTTCTGCGCGCGGCTCTCCTCCTGCGCTTCCAGGCGATAGGTGCGAACCACGCGGGCGGCCGCGAAGCTCTCGTTCAGCAGGGCATTCGTCTCGCCCACGCGGTCCTGCATGCCGGAGGAGGCGCGGCGGATGCGCTTGCCGAGCGTGATGATCGGCCAGGCGGCGATGGGGTAGAGCAGGGCCGCCATCAGCGCCAATTCCCAGTCGAGCCAGATCATCGAGGCGACGAGGCCGATGATGGTCAGCACATCGCCCATGCCGTTCACGCTGCGCGTCAGCGCCTCGCGGATCTGGGTGGCGTCCGTGGTGAAGCGGCTGGCGTGCCGCGCCGGCGCCTCGGCCGCCACCGTCGCGTAGTCGGCCCGGGTGAGTGCGACGAAGAGGCTGTTCTGCAGATGCTCGATGCTGCGCAGCACGGCGCCCTGCATCGTGATCTGCTGGAGATACATGAAGCCGCCGCGCAGCGCCGTCACCAGGATGATGAGCGGCGGCAGCATCCAGAGGACGCTGGTGTCGCCCTGGCCGAACTTGTCGAAGCTCTGCTGGATGATGATGGGATAGAGCGCCGTGATGCCCGCGAGCCCGATGGTGAACAGCACGGCCAGCGCCAGGCGCTTTTTCTGCTCGAACAGGTGCTCCCGCCAGAAGCGGCGGATCAGCGGGAGGGAGGCGGCGGGCTTGCTCATGCGGCGACCCGCTATCAGGAAGTTTCCCGGAGGGCCAGTTGGCGGAGCCGCTCCAGGCAGGCGGCGTGATCCGCCCGGGCGCCGCCCGCGAGCCACCAGTCCCGTACGGCGGCGAGCAGTTGCCCGATGCGTGGGCCACGCGGCAGGCCGAGTGCCAGCGCATCGCGCCCCTGCAAGGGGAAGGCGGGGCCGAGACCGGGCGGCATGGCGTCGAGCAGGCCGGTGTAGTCGGCGCCGGGGTTCGCGGCGGCCGCCACCAGCAGGATTTCGGAAGGCCCTGCGGCCTCGCTTCGGATGCGCGCGCGGGCGGTGAAGCGCCGCAGCGCGTCCGGATCGCGCTCGGATGGCGCGGGCGCCTCGGCGATGGCGTGCAGCGCGCGCAGGCGTGCCGCCTCCTCGCCCGAGAGGCGCAGCCGGGACGCCAGCGCCGTGAGATCGGTGCCGACCGGGAGCAGGAGCGCGATGCGCAGGATCACATCGGCCACGCCGCGCGCCAGCGCGAAGTCCAGCCGCGCGGCCGCGCCCGCCTCGGGCAGCACGGCGGGCAGCACGCCGATCTCGGCCATCAGATTGAGCGCCTCGCGCGGGTCGGGGGCGGCCATCAGGCGCTTGATCTCGCTCCAGACCCGCTCGGCCGAGAGGCGGGCGAGGCCAGGCACGGCGGCGCGGATGGCGCGGACCGCCTCGGCATCCGGCACCGGCCCGCCATAGCGCGCCTGGAAGCGGAAGAACCGCAGGGCGCGGAGGTAATCCTCGCGCAGGCGCTGGTCCGCCTCCCCAACGAAGCGCACACGCCGCGCGGCGAGGTCCGCCTGGCCGCCGAAGGGGTCGTGCAGCACGCCATCCCCGCCCATGGACATCGCGTTGATGGTGAAGTCGCGCCGGGCGGCGTCCTCATTCCAGTTGGTGGTCCATTCGACCTCGGCGTGGCGGCCATCCGTGGCCACGTCGCGGCGCAGCGACGTGACCTCGATGGGCGAGCCGCCCAGCACCGCCGTCACGGTGCCGTGCTTCAACCCCGTCTCGAAGACACGGAATCCGGCTGCCGCCAACCGTTCGGCGATCACCTCCGGCGGGAAGGGGGCGGCCATGTCCAGGTCATGCACCGGCAGGCCGGCCAGTTCGTCCCGCACGCAGCCGCCCACCGCGCGGGCGCCATGCAGGGCGGCGAAGACACGCTGCGGACCCTCAGCGCGGAGATAGCCGGGCAGGCTCACCGCGAGACGCCCTCGCCCGGGGTGATCACGCCCCCCTCGATCCGCGCCGGGACGTAGGTCTCACCGCGCTCGAAGCTGCGGGAGAGGCCATAATAGAGCGCCCCGGCCACGCCGCATGCCACGCCGATCGCGGCCAGCACGAGCAGCCGGCGCGAGGGCTCATGGCCCGGCTTCCGCCCCGAGACCCGCCACCAGACCAGGTAGGCCAGGAAGGGCAGCGCGAAGAGCGAGAACTCCAGGAGAACGGCCATCAGGCCTCCCTGAGGCCGCGCGCCAGGTTCACCAGGATCGTGGCCGTGGCACCCCAGATGAAATATTCGCCATGTGGCCAGACCCAGTATTCGCGCATGCGCCCCTTCCACTCCTTCCGCTCGCGGCGGGGGGCGGCGGGGTCGAGCAGGATGGCCAGCGGAAACTCGAAGGCAGCGGCGACCTCGGCCGGGTCGGGTGTCAGGGTGAAGCCCGGCTCCAGCAGGCCGATGATGGGCGTGATCTCATACCCCGTGCCGGTGCGGTGGCTGGGCATGCGCCCCGCCAGTTGCGGCAGGCGCGGATCGAGGCCGATCTCCTCGGCGCTTTCGCGCAAGGCCGCGGCCTCCGGCGTCTCGCCCGGCTCGATCCGGCCGCCGGGAAAGCTCACCTGTCCGGCGTGATTGGTGAGATGCGCCGCGCGATGCGTGAGCAGCACGGACGGCGCGTCGTCATGCAGGATGAGCGGGACCAGCACGGCCGCCGGCTTGATCGCGCTCCCCCCCGGCAGGACGCCGTCATCGCTGGTGGTGGGCGGCAGGGAATCGAGGAAACCAGGGTGGCTCAGCCGCGCGCGGAGCGAGGCGGCGTTCACTCCGCCGCCAGCACGGGGTCCGCCACTGCCTCATCGATCGGGAAGAAGACGCCCTCGCTCCAGACGCCCATGAGGTCCCGTCCATCCACCGTCTCGGTGACGGCGAGGGCGACCATCTCGTAGAAGACGGCGCGGTTGATCTTCGCCTCGAGTCCCGGACGGACCATGATGTAGGGCCGCGGCTCGCGCGTGCGGGGACAGAGCTGCACGCGGATCGGATGCTCGGCATTGGCCGGCACCACCTCGTCGCAATTGGTGCGGAAACTCAGGCACTGCCGGACGGCGCCGCCGCATTCGCAATCGCGCCAGACCATTTCGACCGCGATGAAGGGCGCGTCCTCGACCTCGATACGCCCGCGTTCCACGGGCGTCTCCAGCATGTAGCTGCCGTCTTCCTCACGCTTGAGGACGCTGGCGAAGAGGCAGACCAGCTCCTTCCGGCCGATCGGGCTGCCCTTGTAGAACCAGGTGCCGTCACGCGCGATCCGCATGTCCAGATTGCCGCAGTCGCGCTTCGCGCCAGCCGGCGGCCGCTGCGGGGCATCGCATGGTGGGTTGCTCACGGAAACATCACTCCGGCGCGCCCATTCCGGGGCGGGTGTCATTTTCGATGCTTTGATCCGGCGATGGGGCGGCATAGTCTTCCCTGGCAATCCACCGTGTGGTTCGGCGATGACACCCAGCGCAGCATCGCCCCCCGCACCTCGTCAATATGGGAAGAGCAACCACATGGGTGAAGTGGCAGACAGCAATTCGTTGATGAAGGAGATCGAATCCCTGGGCGCCCGCCTCCAGAAGGCGCGCGCCTCCATCGGGCGCGTGATCTTCGGCCAGGAGGAGGTGGTGGATCAGGTGCTGATCACCCTGCTCTCCGGCGGGCATGTGCTGCTGGTGGGCGTGCCCGGCCTGGGCAAGACGAAGCTGGTGCAGACGCTGGGCACGGTGATGGGCCTCGACGAGCGCCGCGTGCAGTTCACCCCGGACCTGATGCCGGCCGACATCCTGGGCAGCGAGGTGCTGGAGGAAGGCGCCGACGGCAAGCGCGCCTTCCGCTTCCTGCCCGGCCCGGTCTTCTGCCAGCTGCTGATGGCCGACGAGATCAACCGCGCCTCGCCCCGCACCCAGTCCGCCCTGCTGCAGGCCATGCAGGAGCACAAGGTGGCGATCGGCGGCCAGGTCATGGCCCTGCCCGAGCCCTTCCACGTGCTGGCGACACAGAACCCGATCGAGCAGGAGGGCACCTACCCCCTGCCGGAAGCCCAGCTCGATCGCTTCCTGCTGGAGATCGAGGTGGATTACCCGAGCGAGGAGGCCGAGCGCGCCATGCTGCTCGCCACCACCGGCGCCAGCGAGGCCCGCGCCACGCCCGCCATGACGGCGCAGGAGCTGATCGCCGCACAGCAACTCATCCGCCGCATCCCGGTGGGCGAGCAGGTGGTGGGTGCCATCATGAAGCTGGTGCGCGGCGCGCGCCCCAGCGCCGACGGCCTGCCCAGCGTGCGGGAGAACCTGGCCTGGGGCCCCGGCCCGCGCGCCGCGCAGGCACTGATGCTGGCCACCCGCGCCCGCGCCGTGCTGGATGGCCGCCTGTCGCCCAGCCTGGATGACGTGCTGGCGCTGGCCGCGCCCGTGCTGCGCCACCGCATGGCGCTCTCCTTCGCCGCGCGCGCCGATGGCGTGAAGCTCGCCGATGTGATCGCCGAGCTGAAGGCCAGCCTTGGCTGAGCTGGCGACCCCGGCCCGCGCAGAAGCGGCCGCCGCACGTCTCCCGCCCCTCATCGTGGCGGCCGAGCGGATTGCAGCGACCGTGATGCAGGGCGTGCATGGCCGCCGCCGCTCCGGCCATGGCGACGCCTTCTGGCAATTCCGGCCCTATACGACGGGCGATGCGGCGACGAGCGTGGATTGGCGCCAGAGCGCCAAGGCGGACCGCCTCTTCGTGCGCGAGACGGAATGGGAGGCGGCACAGACCGTGCTGCTCTGGCGTGATCCCTCCGCTTCCATGCAATGGCGCTCGGGGCGTGATCTGGAGACCAAGGCGGAGCGGGCAGATTTGCTGCTGCTGGCGCTGGCGTCCCTGCTGCTGCGTGGTGGCGAGCGGGTGCGGCTGCTGCAGGGGGACCGCCGTGCCTTCATGGGCCGCGCGGCCCTGCCGGCCCTGGCCATGGCGCTGCTGCGCGGCAAGGCGGAGGAAACGCCCGATCTCTCCGTGCCGCGCCATGCGCGCCTCGTCATGATCGGTGATTTCCTGCAGCCCATCCCCGAGATCCAGGCGGCGCTCTCCAGCTTCGCGGCGCGGCCGGTGCGCGGCCAGATGCTGCAGGTGATGGATCCGGCCGAGGAAACCCTGCCCTATGCCGGGCGCATCCGCTTCGATGGGCTGGAGGGCGAGGCGCCCCTGCTGATCCCCCGGGTGGAGACCATCCGCCCACTCTATGCCGAACGCCTGGCCGCGCATCGCGCGGGCCTCGCCACCATGGCCCGCGCCGCCGGCTGGGGCTTTTCGACGCACCGCACCGACCATCCGCCGCATGCCGCTTTGCTGGCGCTGTGGCAGGCGCTGGCTCCGCAATGATCAGCTTCGCCGCCCCCTGGCTGCTGCTCGCCCTGCCGGCCCTGCCGCTGCTCTGGTGGCTGCTGCGCGTGACGCCGCCGCAGCCGCGCCGGATGGACTTCCCCGCCGCCATGCTGCTGCGCGATCTGCCGCTGGCCGAGGAAACGCCCGCCCGCACGCCCTGGTGGGTGCTGCTGATGCGCATCGCCGCCGCCGTTTTGCTCATCCTGGGCCTCGCCCGCCCCGTGCTGGGGCCGGGCGGCGATGCCGGGGGGGCGGGCACGCTGCTGCTGGTGGTGGATGATGGCTGGGCCTCCGGCCCCGACTGGCCACTGCGGATCGCCATTGCCCAGGCCGAGCTGGAGCGGGCGGGGCGCGAGGGTCGGCCGGGTGCGCTGCTCACCACCGCACCCGGCGAGGGCGCCGCGCCGCCCCGCGTCATCGGCCCCATGCCGGTGGGCGACCTCGCCCCCCGCCTCGCCGCGCTCCGCCCGCGCGCCTGGCCACCGGAGCGCGCCGCGGCGCTGGCCGCCCTCGAAGCCTGGACGCGCAACGAACCGGGGCGCTTCTCCGCGCTCTACCTCTCGGACGGCCTCGCCCATCACGACCGACCGGCGGCCGACGCCCTGATGGCGCGCCTCGGCCCCAACCTCACCCTCGCCCGCGCCGAGGAACGCCCGGTCCGGCTGCTCACCCCGCCCCGCGCCGAGGGCGACCGGCTCATCGCCACGCTCCGCCAATCCCCCGTCCTGGTCCCGGGCGAGGCGAACCTCATCGCCCGCGCCCAGGATGGCCGGGCGCTCGCCCGCACCAGCTTCGCGCTTGGCGCCGGCGCCACAGAAGCGCAGGCGGTGCTGGAACTGCCAACCGAGATCCGCAACCGCGTCCATCGCCTCGACCTCGCCGAGGAGAACGGCCCCGGCGCCGTGGTCCTGCTGGATGAGCGCTTCCGCCGCCGGCCCGTGGGTCTGCTGCCCGGCGCCGAGCAAGGCGCGGACGCGCCCCTGATCGGCGACCTCTTCTACCTGGAGCGCGCCCTCAACCCCTTCGCCGAGCTGCGGCGCGGCGATGTGGAGCGCCTTCTGGCACGCCCCATCTCCGTGCTCATCCTGGCAGACCGGCCGGTGGCCGAGGGGCCGGAGCTCGCCGCCCTCACACGCTTCGTGCAGCAGGGCGGCCTGCTGATCCGCTTCGCCGGCGCGCGCCTGGCCGAGCGGCCTGATCCGCTGCTGCCCGTGCAACTCCGCGCCGAGCGGCAATTGGGCGGCTCCCTCTCCTGGGAGCAGCCGCAGCGCCTGGCCGCCTTCCCCGAGGGCTCGCCCTTCGCCGGCCTCGCCGTGCCGGCCGAGGTCACCATCGAGCGCCAGGTGCTGGCCGAACCCTCGCCGCGCCTGGCCGAACGCGTCTGGGCGCGCCTCGCGGACGGCACGCCGCTGGTGACGGCAGAGACGCGCGGCGCGGGGCGGATCGTGCTGTTTCACGTGACGGCCACCGCCGAATGGTCGGACCTGCCGCTCTCCGGCCTCTTCGTCCAGATGCTGCGTCGCCTCGTTGCCCTCTCGGGCGGCGTGGCGGGGACGGAAGGCGAGGCGATGCTGGCGCCCTTGGAGGCTCTGGACGGCTTCGGCCGCGCCGTGCCGCCGCCGCCCGGCGCGCAGCCCCTGCCTGCCACGGGCGAGGTGGTGATCTCCGCGCGCCACCCACCCGGCTGGTATGGCACGGCGGGCGGCGAGGGCTATCGCCGCGCCGTGAACCTGGGCGAGACCCTGCCCGCGCCCACGCTGCACGCGCAGCCGCCCGCCGGCACCACGCTGCGCAGCATCGCCACCATCCCGGCCGAGCGCGACCTCGGCCCCTGGCTGCTGGCCGCCGCCCTGCTGATCCTGGCCGCCGACCTGCTGGTCTCGCTCCGGCTGCGGGGCCTGCTGCTGCCGGCCCGCGCCGCCGCACTCGCCCTGCTGCTGGTCGCAGCGCCCGCCATCGCGCAGGAGCAGGATGGGCAATCCGCCCTCGTCACCCGCCTCGGCTATGTCCTGACCGGCGATGCGGCGCTGGACGAAACCACCCGCCAGGGGCTGGTCGGCCTGTCCGACTTCGTGAACCGCCGCACCGCCGCCACCCTGGCCGAGCCCATGGGCGTGACGCCGGGCCGCGACGACCTCAGCTTCTACCCCCTGCTCTACTTCGCGGTACGGCCCGACGCACCCGCGCTGGACCCCGCGGCGACCACGGCGCTGAACGGTTTCATGCGCAACGGCGGCATCATCCTCTTCGACACGCGCGACGAGGGCTCAGGCGAGGGCTTCGCGCCCGGTGCGCGCCAGGCTCTGCGCCGCGTGACGCAGGGCCTCGCCATCCCGCCGCTCATGCCCGTGCCCGAAGAACACGTCCTGCGCCGCGCCTTCTACCTGCTGGCCGAACTGCCCGGCCGCTTCGCCGGCGGCACGGTCTGGGTCAGCCGCGAGCAGGACCGCGCCAATGACAGCGTCTCGCCCGTCGTCATCGGCGGGCATGACTGGGCGGGGGCCTGGGCGGTGGATGCGCGCGGGCAGAACCTGCACGCGGCGGTGCCGGGTGGCGCGCGCCAGCGCATCCTGGCCTATCGCTTCGGCGCGAACCTCGTGATGTACGCGCTCACCGGCAACTACAAGGGCGACCAGGTACATGTGCCGGCCATCCTGGAAAGGCTCGGAAACTGATGCTCCCCACGAACCCGCCTTCGGCGTCTTCGCGGGGGCCCCGACTGCGTTCCCCACAAAGCCGCTGCGCGTCTTCGCGGGGCCCCGGCCGGGCGCTTGTGCCTGGGGGGACTTCGCGGGGCGCGCGGCGGAGCCGCACGCCTTGCCGGGGGGCGGAACCTTGGGAGGGCGTCATGAACCTGATGGGGCTTCGCGCATCGTGAGGGCTTCTTCGTGAATACCTCGCTCGCCTTCGACTTCGCGCCGATCCTGCCGCTCTGGCTGCTGGGCGGGCTTGCGGCACTTTGCGCACTCGCGCTGCTGCCGGCCGCACTGCGCCGCGCGCGGGGCGTCTGGTGGCGGGCGCTCGCCTTCGCCTTGATCCTGGGCGCGCTGGCGCAGCCGCGCCTCGTCGAGGAAACGCGCGAGACGCGGCCAGACATCGCGCTGCTGCTGGTGGACCGCAGCGACAGCACGCGCGCGGCCAGCACCCACGCCGCTGGCATCGAGGCCGCGCGCCGGCAGATCGAGGCGCGGATCGGCCGCATGCGGGACGTGGAACTCCGGGTGGTGGACATCCCCGAGGGCGGCAACCAGGGCACCCGCGCCTTCGCCGCGCTGGAACGCGCGCTCGCCGACATCCCGGCCGCGCGCCTCGCCGCCGTGCTGCTGCTCTCCGACGGACAGGTGCATGACGTGCCCGCCGATGGAGCCTGGGCACCCGGCGAGGGCGTGCCGCTCCATCTCCTCATGCCCGGCCGCGCAGGCGAGACGGATCGCCGCATCCGCCTGATCGAGGCGCCGGGCTTCGGCATCGTCGGCCGCACGGTCGAACTGCGCCTCATCATCGAGGACCTGGGCGTGCGCGGCGGCGGGGAAGGCACTGCGCAACTGACACTCCGCCGCGACGGCGCCGCCCCCATCACCGAGGCCGTACCCATCGGGCGCGAGCACCGCATCACGCTCCCCATCGAACGCGCCGGCCCCTCCGTGATCGACCTCGTCGCCGAGACGCGACCGGGCGAGGTGAGCGACGTCAACAACCGCGTCGTCGTCGCGCTCAATGGCGTGCGGGACCGGCTGCGCGTGCTCCTCGTCTCGGGCGAGCCGCATGCGGGCGAACGCACCTGGCGCCGCCTGCTCAAGGCCGATCCGGGCGTGGATCTCGTCCACTTCACCATCCTCCGCCCGCCCGAGAAGGATGACCTGACGCCACTGAACGAACTCGCGCTGATCGCCTTCCCGGTGCGCGAGCTCTTCCAGGTGAAGCTGCGCGAATTCGACCTCGTGATCTTCGACCGCTTCGCCAATCGCGGCATCCTGCCGCCCAGCTACATGCGCAACATCGCGGAATATGTCCGCGCTGGCGGCGCGCTGCTGCTCTCGGTCGGCCCGGAATTCGTGGGCCCGACCAGCCTCGCTGCGACACCTCTGGGCGCGGTGCTGCCCGCGCGTCCCCTGAACCCGCAGCAAGCCATCATCGAGCAGGCTTATCGCCCGCGCATCAGCGGCGCCGGCGCGCGGCACCCAGTGACGGAGGGCATGCCCGGCGGCAACACCGAAACGGCGGAGCCAAGCTGGGGCCGCTGGTACCGGACGATCCGCACAGACCCGCGCGCGGGGGCGACGCTGATGGAAGGGGCCGGCGGCGCGCCGCTGCTCATCCTGGACCGCGTGGGCCAAGGGCGCGTGGCGCTGATGCTGTCCGACCATATCTGGCTCTGGTCGCGCGGACATGATGGCGGCGGGCCGCAACAGGAACTGCTCCGCCGCACCGCGCATTGGCTGATGCGCGAACCGGAGTTGGAGGAGGAGGACCTCACGGCGCGAATCGAAGCCGGGCGCCTCTTCATCGCGCGCCGCAGCCTCGATGCCGCGGCTCCACCCGAGGTCACGATCACAGCGCCCGACGGCACCAGCTCCCGCGTGCCGCTCAACCCGGGCACGGGCGGCCGCGCCGGCACCGAGGCGCCGGCCGAGTCGCCGGGCCTCTGGCAGGTCAGTGACGGCCGCCGCCAGGCCTTCGCCGCCGCCATGCCCGCCAATCCGCCCGAATTCGCCGATCTTCGCTCCGATCCCACGCGGCTGCAGGCGGTGGTGAACGCCACGGGCGGCGCCGCACGCTGGGTGGGCGAGGGCACGAGCCTGCCAGAGATTCGCGCCGTCGCCGCTGGGCGGGACGCGCAGGGCTCAGGCTGGATCGGGCTGCGCAAGCGCGAGGACCACACCGTCACCGGCATCGCGGCCCTCCCCTTGCTGCCGCCCTGGCTCATGCTGCCTCTGCTGCTGGGCGTTGCCATCCTCGCCTGGCGGCGCGAGGCGCGCTGAAGCTGGCCCGCCCTTCACCGGGCGGCAAGCTTCGTCTTGCAAGATCGCGCGCGGCGATGGACGCTCGCCTTGCCAACAACAGCGACCGCTCGCCAACAACCCCGAGGGAGCCCCTTCCATGTTTCCACGCGCCCTGGCCATCGCGGCCGCCGCCCTCGCCATGACAGCGGGCAGCGTCGTCGCGCAGGATGTGAACCGCCGCCCATCCTTCGGCACGCTGAACCTCAACTTCAACTTCGCGCCCGATCCGACGGTCGTGAACATCACCGCCGGCGGCAACATCCCGGCCGAGCGCATCGGTGGCCCGGGCTGCGTCGGCTCCATCGCGACCCCGCCCGATGTGCGCCTGAACTATCGCGCGGGCGGTGGGCTGCCACTCTACATCTCGGCCACGGCGCGCACGGATGTCACGCTCGTGATCAACCTTCCCGACGGGAAGTGGATCTGCAACGACGACTTCCGCGGCACGGATCCGGGCATCGTCTTCACCCGCCCGCAATCCGGGCAGTATGATATCTGGATCGGCCATTACGGCCGCGGCTCCGGCGTGCCGGCGCAGCTGCTGATTTCCGAAATAGCGCCGCGCTGATACAGGCCTCCGCGCGGGGGCCCATTCGCTGTTGAAGCTGGCCCCCGCCCCACCTGGAGATTCCACATGACCGACTTCTTCACCGACGTGACGCTGGGCACGGGCCCCGAGGCCACTGCCGGGCGCCCCGTCGCGGTGCACTACACCGGCTGGCTCTTTGATGCCGCCGCGCCCGAGAACAAGGGCCGCAAGTTCGACAGCTCGCGCGATCGCGGCGAGGCCTTCCGCTTCCCGCTGGGCGCAGGCCATGTGATTCAGGGTTGGGACCGCGGCGTGGTCGGCATGAAGGTGGGTGGGCATCGCCGCCTGGTCCTGCCGCCCGAGCTCGGCTACGGCGCGCGTGGCGCGGGCGGCGTGATCCCCCCCAACGCGACGCTCGTCTTCGACGTGGAACTGCTCGAAGTCGGCTGAACACCGCCGATGCGCCGCGAGATGCAACAGCTCGCGGCGCTGGTGGAGGCACAGCCGGGGCCGCGCGGCTTGACGCGACGCCCTCAAGCCTGTGGGCTTCCTCTCCAACGAGGGAGAGAATGCCATGAACGCCATGGACCACACCGCCAGCGCCACCGCCTGGCTCGGCGCCTTCGAGGCGGCACTCGCCTCGGGCGATCTCGGCGCCGTGTTCCAGCCCGATGGCCATTGGCGGGACCTGCTGGCCTTCGGCTGGGATATCCGCACCACCTCCGGCACCGCCGCCATCGCCAAGGCCCTCCAGGGCGCGCGGGCGAAGAACTTCCGGCTCGACCCGGCCCGATCGGCCCCGCGCCGCGTGCAGCGCGCCGGCGTGGACTGCCTGGAGGTGATCTTCGCCTTCGATGCGGAACATGGCGCGGGCTCGGGCGTCGCCCGGCTGGTCGAGGGCCGGGCCTGGACGCTGCTCACCGCGCTGGAGGAGATGACCGGGCAAGGCCAGGTGGAACTGCCCGACTACAGCCGCGAATTCGGGGGCGAGAACTGGCTCGACAAGCGCAACCGCGCCCGCGCCTATGAAGACCGTGACCCGGCGGTGCTGGTGGTGGGCGGCGGCCAGGCCGGCCTTTCCATCGCGGCCCGCCTCGGCCAGATGGGCGTGGACACGCTGATCGTGGATCGCGCCGCGCGCATCGGCGACAATTGGCGCAAACGCTACCACGCGCTGACGCTGCACAACGAGACCTCGGTCAACCACCTTCCCTATCTGCCCTTCCCCGACACCTGGCCGGTCTTCATCCCCAAGGACAAGCTCGCCAACTGGTTCGAGTTCTATGTCGAGGCGATGGAGCTGAACTTCTGGACCGGCACCGAGCTGGTCTCGGGCCAGCGCGTCGGCGACGCCTGGGAGGTGATGCTGAAGCGCGCCGATGGCAGCATGCGCGTGATGCGGCCGCGGCACATCGTCTTCGCGACCGGCGTCAGCAGCATCCCAATCCGCCCGAAGCTGCCGGGCCTCGAGGATTTCGCCGGCACCGTGATGCATTCGGGCGAGTATGTCGCGGGGCATGAGTGGAAGGGCCGGCCCGCGCTCGTGCTCGGCACCGGCAATTCCGGGCATGACGTGGCGCAGGATCTGCACGCCTCGGGTGCCAAGGTCAGCATGATCCAGCGCAGTCCGACCTATATCGTGAGCCTCGCGGAAGCGCAGCGCGTCTATGCCATCTACACGGAAGGCCTGCCGATCCGCGATTGCGACCTGCTGGCGACCGCCATGCCCTATCCCGTGCTGTGCGAGGCCTATCGCCGCGCCACGACGCATTCGCGCAAGCTTGACCAGCCCTTGCTGGATTCGCTGGCCGCCGTGGGTTTCCGGCTGGACAATGACGAGGGCTCGATGGGCTTCCAGATGAAGTACCTGGAGCGCGGCGGCGGCTACTACTTCAATGTCGGCTGCTCGGACCTCATAGCCCGGCGCGAAATCGGCCTGGTGCACGACGCCGATGTGGACCGCTTCGTGCCCGAGGGGCTTCGCATGAAGGATGGGCGCGTGGTGCCGACGGAACTGCTTGTGCTCGCCACCGGCTACAAGAACCAGCAGGAGACGGTGCGCGCCTATCTGGGCGATGCGGTGGCCGAGCGCGCGGGCCCCGTCTGGGGCTTCGATGAAGGCGGAGAACTCCGCAACATGTGGCGGCCGACAGCGCAGGAAGGGCTGTGGTTCACCGCCGGCAGCCTCGCCCAGTGCCGGATCTATTCGAAATTCCTTGCGATGCAGATCAAGGCGCGCGAGGCGGGGCTCGTCACCAGTCGCGGCGCAGGCTGAGCACGATCTCGTTCGTGTTCTCAACGAGGCTGTGCGTCACGCGCTCCACCACATAAGTGCCGTTGTGCTGCGGATCGATGGTGCGGGAATTGGCGACCGACATGCTCTTGTGGTCGAGGATCTGCACATGCTCGCCGACGCGCGGGATGGTGAGGAATTGCAGCTGCCCCTCGGAGAACTTCCCGCCGCCTTCCATGCGCGTCGCGTAGTTGTGGCCCGAGAAGCGGTACAGAACCTTGAACACGGATCGTCCTCCAGAGCGTCTCTTCGGGAGAAGCCACCCCAAGCCTAACGCGGATTCGCGCCACCAGTTGGCGCGGCGAGGAGATGGGCCCGATTTCCGCTCCGCGCAACCCGCTTCCCAGGCGTCGCGCCCGGGGCCAGATTGCGGGCGCACTGCCAGTTTTGGAGACTTGCCATGTTCTATGAACCGCGCCTCGGCCACGGCCTGCCGCATGATCCCTTCAAGGCCATCGTGGCGCCGCGCCCCATCGGCTGGATCTCCACGCTGAATGCCGAGGGGCGGCCCAACCTGGCGCCCTACAGCTTCTTCAACGCGGTGCATTCCCGCCCCGCCATGCTCTGCTTCACCAGCGAGACGATGAAGCACAGCGCGGCCAATGCGATCGCGACCGGCGAGTTCGTGTTCAACCTCTGCACCCGGCCGCTCTTCGACGCGATGAACATCTCCTCCGGCGCGCTGGCGGCAGGCGAGAGCGAGTTCGAGGCGGCGGGGCTGGAGACGGCGCCCTGCCGCATCGTGAAGGCGCCGCGCGTCGCGGCCTCGCCCGCCTCGCTCGAATGCCGCGTGGCGCAGTCCTTTCAGCTGAGGGATGCCTCGGGCCGCGCGCTGGAGGGCTGGATGATCATCGGCGAAGTGGTGGGCGTGCACATCGCCGACGCCTATCTGCGCGATGGCCGGTTCGACACGCTGGCGGCGGTGCCGCTCGCGCGCTGCGGCTATCGCGATTATTCTGCCGTCACCGAGATGTTCGAGGCGCTGCGCCCGACGGATGGCGGCGGATTCGCGCCCGGGCAGCCGGACAGGTAGGCGCCTGATCGTCTTTGGTGAGATCACCAAAGACGTGAATCAGCCGCTGGACGAAGCTCAGGCCGGGTCGCCGTTGTCGGGCACCAGCCCCGCGGCCTCGATGCCCGCCATGCAGCAGACCTCGTCCTGCGCGGAGGCGTCGCCCGAGATGCCGACGGCGCCCAGCAGGATGTTCGCCGCGTCGCGCACCAGCACGCCGCCCGGCACGGGCACGGCGCGGCCGCCCGTCAGGTCGGAGAGGGCATTGGTGAAGCCCGGCATGGCCTGGGCGCGGCGCGCCAGTTCACGCGTGCCGAAACCCATGGCCAGCGCGCCATAGGCCTTGCCCATGGCGATCTCGGGCCGCATCAGGCTCGCACCATCCTCGCGCTTGGTCACCTTCACATGCCCGCCCGCATCGAGCACGACGACGCAGAGCGGCAGCAGCCCGATCTCGCGCCCCTTGGCGAGGGCGGCATCAGCGATGGCCTCCGCCTGGGCGAGGGTGAGGCCGTTCACGGCGGCGGGGTGGGCGGGCTGCGGCATGGGGCGATCCTTGTGGTTTCGGTGGCGGATGGCCCGTCCGGCCGGAGCCGTCAAGCGCCCGCGCGCACCAGCGGGCGCGGGTCCACAGCCTCGCCGCGCCGCCGCAGCTCGACATAGAGGGTGGGGCTACCCGCGCCGGGCAGGACGCCGAGCGGCTCACCGGCCTGGACGCGCTGGCCGGCTGACACGTCCAGCCGCTCCATCCCCGCCAGCACCAGATGCTGCCCCTGCCCGCAATCCAGGATCACCATGCGGCCATAGCTGCGGAAGGGCGCCGCGAAGGCGACGCTGCCACCACAGGGCGCGGTGACGCGCGCGCCAGGCGAGGCGGCGAAGGTCAGGCCCTTCGCCGGCCCGCCCTCGCCCGGGCTGTTGAAGCCGCGTACCAGCCGGCCGGCGACGGGCTGGGACGAGCCGGCCGAAGGCACGGGCACGGGCGCGGGCTCCGGCGGCGGCTCGGCCGGGCGACGGGCGGCAAGCCGCCGTTCGGCCGCGGTCTGCCGCCGTGCCTCCGCGCGCCGCTCGGCCTCGGCCCGGCGCGCCTGCTCCCGCTCAAGGCGGGCCATCGCCTCCTCCAGGCTTTGCGCGCGCGCCACCGCCTCCTCGGCCCGGGCGGCGGCGGCGCGCTCGGCGGCGCTACGCTCGGCGAGTTGCTGCCGTGCCGCATCGAGCTGCCGGTCGAGCTGGATCGAGGCCTGGCGCGCCTCGGCCTCGGCCAAGCCGCGCTGGCGGCGCTCCTCGGCGAAGCGTCGCGCTTCCTCCGCCGCCCGCGCCTCGGCCGCCCGCAGCGCCTCGGCCATGCTTTGCGCCTCGCGCAGCATGGCGCGCAGGGCAGCGAGGCCCATCGCCACCTCGGCTGGCGGCAGGGGGGCGGCGAGCAGGATGGGCGCGGGCTGCGCGGCGAGCCGCATCAGCAGCGGCATGAGGGGAGCGAGTTCGGCCGCGATGCGCTCCTGCTCGGTCCGCGCCTCCGCCTCGGCCCGGCGGGCGGCTTCGGCGCGAGTTCCGGCGGCCAGCGCCGCGCGCTCGGCGGCCTGCACACGGGCGGCGCCGGCGATGCGCTCGGACGCCAATTGCTGGGCCTGTGCCGCTGCCTCCCTTGCGCGCTCAGCGGCCTGGGCGGCGGCGGCGCGCTCGGCTTCGGCGGCGCGGCGGGCGGCCGGGACATCCTGCGCCAGCGCAGGGCCCATCAGCAGCAGGAGCAGGGCGAGCGGACGGATCACGCGCCTTGGTAACGGGTGGCGCGGGGGTGTCGCCAGCCTTTCGCTTGCATGCGAAAATGCCTGGACGGAATCAGGGACTGCATCATGGCCGAAGGTCGCCTCTTCATCGGCAATCGCCGTTATTCCTCCTGGTCGTTGCGCGGCTGGCTGGCCGTGAAGCTGGCCGGGCTCGACGTGGAGGAGGTGGTCCTCCCGCTCGCGGGCACCGGCGGCAAGGGCAGCCCCGCCGTGCAGGAAAACTCGCCCAGCGGCCTCGTGCCCTATCTGGAGCACCAGGGTGCACGCATTTGGGAGAGCCTCGCCATCGCCGAATACTGCGCGGAGTTCGCCCCTGCCCTCTGGCCGGCCGAACGGAAGGCGCGCGCCCATGCCCGCAGCATCGCGAGCGAGATGCATGCGGGCTTTCGCGAGCTGCGCATGGCCATGGCGATGAACCTGGGCCGCACCTTCCCCGGCCGGGGCCGCACCGAGGGCGCGCTGGCCGACATCGCCCGCATCGAGGCCATCTGGGCCGAGGCGCTGGCCGCGCATGGCGGCCCCTTCCTGATGGGCCGCGCCTTCACCATCCCGGATGTGATGTACGCCCCCGTGGTCGCGCGCTTCCTCACCTGGCAGCCGGAGCTTTCGGCGACGAGCCAGGCCTATATGGCGGCGGTGCGGGCGCATCCCCTCGTGGATGAGTGGTATCGGGGCGCCATGGCCGAACCTGCCGAATGGCTCCTGCCCAAATATGAGAATCCGGCATGACCAGCACCGCCCTCGCGCTCGACCATGTGGGCATCTGCGCGCAAAATCTCGGGCCGATGACGGCGCAGTTCGAGGCGCTGGGCTTCTCGCTCTCGCCCATCGCGCAGCAATCGGGACGGCCGACGCCGGATGCGCCGGTCGAGCTCTACGCCACCGGCAATCGCTGCGCCTTCCTGAAGCACGGCTATATCGAGCTGCTGGCGATCCTGGAGCCAGGCCGCTTCGACAACGGCCTGTCGAAGTTCATCGCCCGCTACGAGGGGCTGCACATCCTCGCCATGGGGATGGACGACGCGGAGGCCAATCTCGCGCGCATGCGGCGCGCGGGCATTCCCATCCCCGGCGTCGCCCACTTGGAGCGCCCCGTGGACAAGCCCGACGGGCCGCGCGCGAAATTCTCGCGCCTGCCCTATCCGGATGCGCCGGAGGGGCGGCTTCAGCTCATCACCCACCACACGCCCGGGCTGATCTGGCAGGAGCGCTGGATGGACCACGCCAATCAGGCGGTGGCGCTGACCGAGCTGCTGCTGGTAAGCGCGGAGCCCGCGGTGACGGCGGCGCGCCTGTCCAAGCTGACCGGCCTCGTCATCGAGCCGCGCGGCGCGGGCGGCTTCCTGCTGCGCTTCCCGGGCGGCGCGGGTGTCGCCGGCCCGCAGGCGCCGGCGATGGAGACGCGGGTTTCGATCTCCGCGCCGGAGGATCTTCCGGCCACGCTGCCGGGCGTCGCGATCCCTGACCTGCCCTTCATGGCGGGCTTCTGGGTGCAGACCAGCGACGGCAACGCCGCCGTGCGCCGCCTGCTGGCCCATCTGCCGCTGGTGGAGCTGCCCGGCGGCGCGCTGATGGTGCCGCCCGCACATGCGGCTGGTGCGGCGCTCGTCTTCCACCCGTGAGCCACGCCGCCGCCATCGGGCGCAGCCTGCGCCTCTATCACGCGCCCGAGCGGCGGCCCGTGCTGGACGGCTTCTACCAGCGCTTCCTCGGCCCGGGCGGCCTCGCCTTCGATGTCGGCTGCCATGTGGGGGACCGTGCGGCCAGCTTCCTGCGCCTTGGCGCGCGCGTGGTCGCGGTGGAGCCGCAGCCCCGCCTGGCCCGCGCGCTGCGCCTGATGTTCAGCGGCACGCCGGGCTTCACCCTCGTGCAGACCCTGATCGGCGCGAGCGAGGGCGAGGCGGTGCTGCGCCTGAACAGCGCCAACCCCACCGTCGCCACCGCCAGCACGGATTTCATCGCCGCCGCGGATGGCGCGCCGGGCTGGGAAGGCCAGGTCTGGGATGCGGAAATCGCCCTGCCCCGCACCACGCTGGATGCGCTGATCGCAGCCCACGGCATGCCCGATTTCGTGAAGATCGACGTCGAGGGCTGGGAGGCGGAGGTGCTGGCCGGCCTGTCCCACGCGCCGCGCGCGCTGTCCTTCGAGTTCACCACCATCCAGCGTGGCGTGGCGCAAACAAGCCTGGAGCGCCTTTCCACCCTTGGCTTCAGCCATTTCAACGCCTGCCTTGGCGAGAGCATGGCATGGGTCTTCCCTCACGCGGTGGGTGCGGAGGCGATGGCGCAATGGCTCTCCGACCTGCCGGCCGAGGCCAATAGCGGCGATGTCTATGCCGCACGCGAGTCAGGCCAGCTGTCACGGGACTGACCCGGATCATGCCGTGACATCCGCCGCAGGGCGTGGCTCAATACTTGCCCACGCAGGCAAGGATGACCCCATGGCCGCTGCGCCCAGCCGGAAGCGCAAATCCCCGACCGCCCCCAAAATCCAGGCCGTGCCGACACCCCAGGGCTTCGCCTGTGTCGCTCTGCTGCTGCAGGGCGGCGGCGCGCTTGGCGCCTATCAGGGCGGCGTCTATGAAGCGCTGGCCGGGGCAGGCGTGATGCCCAACTGGGTGGTCGGCATCTCCATCGGCGCGGTGAATGCGGCGCTGATCGCCGGCAACCCACCCGAGACGCGCGTGGCGCGGCTGCACGCCTTCTGGGAGCGTGTGACCGAGCGCCCCATCTCCAACCTCTCGCGCGCCATCTTCGGCGAAACGCCGCCCAAGGCCGGCAACATCCTGCACCAGGCGATGGACCGCTGGGGCGCCGCGCAGGCGCTGGTGACGGGCGCCCCCGGCTTCTTCGAGCCACGCTTCCCGCCGCCCTTCGCGCAGTTTCCCGGCAGCGATGGGGCGACGAGCTTCTATGACACGGGCAAGCTCAAATCCACGCTGGAAGAGATGGTGGATTTCGACCGGATCAACGCGGGCGGGATGCGCTTCAGCGTCGGCGCGGTGAATGTCCGCACCGGCAACTTCACCTATTTCGACACCGAGACCGACACGATCCGCGCCGAGCACATCCTGGCAAGCGGCGCGCTGCCGCCTGGCTTTCCCGCCGTCGAGATTGATGGCGAATTCTATTGGGATGGCGGCCTGGTCTCGAACACGCC
Organism: Sediminicoccus sp. BL-A-41-H5; assembly: GCF_050632405.1. Taxonomy (NCBI): domain Bacteria; kingdom Pseudomonadati; phylum Pseudomonadota; class Alphaproteobacteria; order Acetobacterales; family Roseomonadaceae; genus Sediminicoccus; species Sediminicoccus sp. BL-A-41-H5. The sequence continues at coordinate 1,728,576 of NZ_CP192601.1, forward strand.
GCTGCAATGGCTGGTGGAGGCGCGCAAGCGGCGCGACACGCTGGCCTTCCAGGTGGACCTCTGGAGTGCGCGCGGGGAATTGCCGCGCGACCTGACGGAGGTCGCGGTGCGGCAGAAGGAAATCCAGTTCTCCAGCCGCACCCGCGCCAGCACGGATCACCTGAAGCGCCTGCAGAACATCCGCGGCGCGCTCTCCGTGCTGCTGCGCGACGTGCCGCCCGAGGCCTGCCAGAGCGAGGAGGCGCAGATGCTGCGCGAATTCGCCGACCGGAAGGTCTACAACGTGGTGCAGCTCATCTACCGCTCACCCTCCTATGAGGCGGATTCGAAGGACTACAACTTCTCCCGCCGCAGCATGGTGGAGCATTGGCAGACGGGCCGCGCCGATGCGGAGCTGGCGCTGAGCCACCCCGAGATCTTCCAGCGCCCGCCGGGCGACTTGCATTTCCAGGCCTTCGATTTCCGCCACACGCAGGACATCCCGCCCCGCGCCCCCACCGACCAGGGAGAGGTCTGACCATGAATGAGGACGAGGTGCGGGCGAAGGCCTTCGCCATGCCGCTGACGAGCCCCGCCTACCCGCCCGGGCCCTATCGCTTCGTGGACCGCGAATACCTCATCATCACCTACCGCACCGACCCCGAGAAGCTGCGGGCGCTCGTACCCGCGCCGCTGGTCGTGGAGGCGCCGCTGGTGAAGTACGAGTTCATCCGCATGCCCGATTCGACCGGCTTCGGCGACTATACCGAGAGCGGGCAGGTGATCCCCGTCTCCTTTCAGGGCCGGCAGGGTGGCTACACCCATTGCATGTTCCTCAACGACGAAGGGCCGATCGCCGGTGGCCGCGAGCTCTGGGGCTTCCCCAAGAAGCTGGCCGAGCCGCGCCTGAAGGCGGAGGTGGATACGCTTATCGGCACGCTCGACTACGGGCCGGTGCGGATCGCCACCGGCACCATGGGCTTCAAGCATCGCGCGGCGGACCATGCGGCGGTGCTGGCCTCCATGCTCACGCCGAATTTCCTGCTGAAGATCATCCCGCATGTGGATGGCACGCCCCGCATCTGCGAGCTGGTGGAATATGCCCTGGAGGATGTCACGTTGAAGGGCGCCTGGAGCGGCCCCGGCGCGCTCTCCCTCATGCCGCATGCGCTGGCGCCGGTGGCCGAACTGCCCGTGCTGGAGATCGTCTCGGCCACGCATATCCTGGCCGACCTGACGCTCGGCCTCGGCCGGGTGGTGCATGACTACCTGAACCCGGGAAAGGAAAGCTGACCATGCGGATGCAGGACAAGGTCGCCATCGTGACCGGGGCTGCGAGCGGCATCGGCAAGGAGATCGCCGCCACTTTCGCGCGGGAAGGTGCGAAGGTCGTCATCGCCGATCTCAACAAGGCGGCAGCCGATGCGGCCGCGCTGGAAATGGGCGGGCAGGACCGCGCGATCGGCGTCGCGATGGACGTGACGAACGAGGCGCAGGTGGAAGCGGGCGTGGCCGAGGCGCTGGCGACTTTCGGCCGCATTGACGTGCTGGTCAGCAATGCCGGCATCCAGGTCGTCTCGCCGCTGGAGGAATTCCCCTTCGACAAGTGGAAGCAGCTTCTCGCCATCCACCTGGACGGCGCCTTCCTCACCACGCGCGCGGTGCTGCGGCACATGTATGCGCGGCCGGGTGGCGGCAGCATCATCTACATGGGCTCGGTGCATTCGAAGGAGGCGTCACAGCTCAAGGCGCCCTATGTCACCGCCAAGCACGGGCTGATCGGCCTCGCCAAGACCGTGGCCAAGGAAGGGGCCAAGCACGGCGTGCGCGCCAATGTCATCTGCCCGGGCTTCGTGCGCACGCCGCTGGTGGAGAAGCAGATCCCCGAGCAGGCCAAGGAATTCGGCATCTCCGAGGCGGAGGTGGTGAAGAACATCATGCTGAAGGAGACCGTGGATGGGGAGTTCACCACGGTCCAGGATGTGGCCGAGACGGCGCTGTTCTTCGCCGCCTTCGGCTCCAACGCGCTCACCGGCCAGTCGCTGGTGGTGAGCCATGGCTGGTTCATGCAGTAGGGGCGTCAGCCCCGCGCGTCCCGTGCCGCCTGTGCGTCGCGCCCCGCCTGGGAGACGCTGCCCACGCGCCCCCCGGTGATGATGCCGCGCCGCTTCCGGTTGGGCAACGAGGCGGCGCCGGCGGCCGGCGTGGCGCCCGCGCCCGGATGCTGCGGCTGCGTGGCCTGGCGGCGGGCCAGCGCGGCTTGCAGCGCCGACGTCGCCTCGGCCCGCTTCGCCTCGGCGCGGATCGCGGCCAGGCGGGCATTCACCCGCTTCAGCCCGCGCGCGAAGACCTGTTTCTTCTCAAGCAGGCCGCGGTCGCTCGCCGTCTCGCCCGCCGTGCCGCGCGCCTCGGTCTTGCCACGATGGACGCGGCGCCGGCCGCGGATGATGTCCCGCGCGCGCGCATGCTGGCCGCGCAGCCAGCGCGCCAGGCCCACCAGATCCTCATGCGCCAGGGCGGCGAGCTCGGGGTAGTGGCTGCTGACGACGGGAGCGAATTCCTCCTCGCTGAGCAGCCGGCGTTCGGCGGCGAATTCCACGCCCATGTCGGGTCTCCTTGTTATTGTGGAATTTATTTCATCACTATGCCTCAATGAACCGGCTGGCGCCAGGAAAGTCCGTCCCCGCGCTGAACCCAGCATCCCAGCCTGTTGCGCGCTTGTTGTGCAGCGCGAAAAAGCCATGCGATACAAACCTTCGTCGGGCCGGCGGCTTCCCGCGGCCGGAAGGAGCCTCCCATGCTGCTCGGCCTATGCGCGGCGATCCTGGTGGCGGGCGCCATGGTGCTGGCGCAGTCGCTCGTCGTGCCGATCCTCTTCGCGGTCTTTGCCATCGCGCTGGTCTGGCCGCTGCAACGGCGCCTCGCCGGGCTGCTGACCGGGCCGGTCGCTATGCTTCTCACCATGGCCGTGGCGCTGGTCACGCTGGTCGGCATGGCGCTGCTGATCGCCTGGGCCTTCGGGGGCGTGGCGCAATGGGTCGTCGCCAATTCCGCGCAACTGCAGGCCCTCTACGCGCAGAAGCTCGCCTTCCTGGCGGCGCAGGGCATCGAAGTCGCCAGCGTCTTCGCCGAGAATTTCAACACACGCTGGCTGGTGCGGATCGCGCAGGAAGTGACGGGTCAGCTTCAGGGCATCGTCAGCTTCACCATCGTCACCGTGGTCTTCCTCGTGCTCGGCCTGCTCGAGGTGGAAGTGGTGCAGCGTCAGATCGCCCGCATGCCGGGCGAGACGCCCGCCGCCCTGCTGCGCGCCGCGGCACTCACCGCGCAGAAGTTCCGCGTCTACATGCTGGTGCGCAGCATCATGAGCGTCGTCACCGGGCTTTGCGTCTGGGGCTTCGCGAGCTTCATGGGGCTCGACCTCGCGGCCGAATGGGGCGTCATCGCCTTCGTGCTGAACTACATTCCCTTCATCGGGCCGCTGGTGGCGACCCTCTTCCCGACGATCTTCGCCATCCTGCAATTCGCCTCCTGGGAGGTGGCGCTGGTGGTCTTCGTCAGCCTCAACCTGATCCAGACCGTCTCGGGCAGCTATATCGAGCCGCTGCTGGCCGGAAAGACGCTGGCGGTCTCCTCCTTCATGGTGCTGCTGGCGGTCTTCCTCGGCTCCTTCCTCTGGGGAATTCCAGGAGCCTTCATCGGCGTTCCGGTCTTGATCGCCGCACTCACCATCTGCCAGCAATTCCCCCGCTCCCGCTGGGTGGCCGACCTGCTCTCCGGCCGCGACCCCGGCCCCGCCTGACACGAGGACTTCATGGCCCGATCCCCGAACGCCAAGCCCGCCCCCGCCGTTGCGCCGGCTGCGAGGCGCGACCCCTTGCTGATCGATCTCGGCCTGCAGGGCGGCGGCAGCCACGGCGCCTTCACCTGGGGCGTGCTCGACCGCCTGCTGGAGGAGGATTGGCTGAAGATCGAGGCGATCTCCGGCACCTCGGCGGGTGCGATGAACGCGGCCGTGCTGGCGCATGGCCATGCGGTGGATGGGGCGCTGGGCGCGCGGGAGGCGCTGGAGAAATTCTGGCGCAGTGTTTCCCGCGCCGCGACATTCAGCCCTCTCAAGCGCGGCCCCCTCGACATGATGCTGGACCGCTGGACGCTCGATTCCTCGCCTGCCTATGTGGCGATGGACGTGATGTCGCGCCTGTTCTCCCCCTATGACACGCCCTTCGCCGCCGCCAACCCGCTGGACGAGATCCTGGCGGAGAACCTGGATTTCGGGCGCCTCTCGGAAGCGCCGATCAAGCTCTTCATCACGGCCACCAATGTCCGCACCGGGCGTGGCCGGGTCTTCCGCAATGCCGAGATCAGCCCGCAGGTGCTCATGGCCTCCGCCTGCCTGCCGCAGATGTTCCAGGCGGTGGAGATCGAGGGCGATGGATACTGGGATGGCGGCTTTGCCGGCAACCCGACCATGACGCCGCTGATCCGCGAATGCGTCTCGGACGACACCATCCTGGTCGGCATCAATCCGGTGCAGCGCCCGGGCATCCCGCGCGCGGCACGCGACATCCTGAACCGGCTGAACGAGGTTTCCTTCAACGCGGTGCTGCTCAAGGAGCTGGAGATGATCGCGCTGCTGCGGCGCGCGGCGGCGCGCATCGATGACCCGGAAGCGCGGCACTGGGCCAGCATGCGCCTGCACCTCGTCCGCTCGGACCGCGTGGCCGAGCTCGGCGCATCCTCGAAGCTCAACGCCGAGTGGCCCTTCCTGACCATGCTGCGCGATGAGGGGCGCCGCGCGATGAACGCCTTCCTGGCCGAGCGCGGCGCCGAGCTGGGCCGGCGCTCCACGCTCGACATCGACCGGCTGCTGGACGCCCGTTGAGGTTCAGATCGTGATCCGTCGCAGCGGGATCACGATCTGACCTTGCCGACCGGATGATCCACCGCTTCAGCGATCCCGCTCCGGCGGATCATGTTCTATCCGTCCAGCCTGACATTGGCGGCGCGCGCCACCTCACGCCACTTCACGATCTCGGCGCGGATGAAGGCGGCGAACTCAGCGGGGGTGCCGGGGTCCGCGATGGCGCCCATCGAGAGGAAACGCTCCTGCATCGCCGTCTCGCGCAGGATGGCGCCCACATCGGCGGAGATGCGGCGGACGATTTCCGCCGGCGTCGCGGCCGGCGCCACGAGGCCGCTCCAGCCCGCCGCCTCATAGCCGGGCGCGAGGGTTTCCGCGATGGTCGGCACATCGGGCAACTGGGGCACGCGGCGCGGCTGCGCCACGGCCAGCGCACGCACCCGCCCGCCCTGGATCTGCGGCAGCGCGCTGGCGACGCTGTCCATCATCAATGGCACATTGCCGGCCAGCAGGTCGGCCATCCCCGGGCCCGAGCCACGGTAATGCACGATGTTGAAGCGCAGGCCGGTGCGCAGCTGCAGCAGCTCGGTGGCCATGTGCTGGCTGGTGGCCGGCCCGGCCGAGGCAATGTTCACCTCGCCGGGCTTGGCGCGCACCATGGCCGCCATCTCCTGCACGGTGCGGGCCGGGAAGCTCGGGTGCGCCACCAGCAGCAGGGGCACCATGGCGATGTTGCTGACGGCGGCGAAGTCGCGCTCCGCGTCATAGGGCAGTCGCTGCAGCACCGAAGGGTTGACGCCGAGCGTGCCCGAGGTGCCGGCGGTCAATGTGTAGCCGTCGGGTGCGGCGCGCGCCCCGGCCTCCAGCGCCGGCGCACCCGCTCCGCCGCCGCGATTTTCGACCACGACGCGCTGCGGCCAGCGCTGCGAGAGCTGCTCCGCCACGAGGCGCGTGAAGGTGTCCGCCGCCTGGCCGGGCGGGAAGGGCACGATGATGCGCACCGGCCGATCAGGCCAGGCGCCCTGGGCACGCGCGGTGAGCGGCAGCAAGGCGGGCGCCGCCAGCAGGGCGCGGCGGGATGCGATCATCGGTGTCTCCTCCAGGCGATGGGGCTTGCCGCCCCTTCGGAGGGGCGTAGCTTGGCGACAGGTTGAGGGGAAGGGCAAGCCGATGAACAGCTTGGAGATCGCGGTCCTGGGTGGCGACGGAATCGGGCCGGAAGTCATGCAAGCGGGCCTCGCCGTGCTGGAGGCGGTGGACCGGCGCCACAAGCTCGGCCTGCGCTTCTCCGCGCATCGGGCCGGCGCCATGGCCTATCGCGACACGGGCGAAGACCTCTCGGAGGAGGTCTTCGCGCGGTCGCGGGATGCGGATGCGATCCTGCTGGGTGCGATGGGCTGGCCGGGGATCCGCCGGGACGATGGGACGGAGCTGGCGCCGCAGATCACGCTGCGCATGCGCCTCGGCCTCTTCGGCGGCGTGCGGCCGATCCGCGCCATTCCGGGCGTGCCGCTGCCCCTGCGCGATCCGCGCGCGGAAAGGATCGACTTCGTGATCCTGCGCGAGAGCACCGAGGGTCTGTTCTTCTCCAAGGACCAGGGGCTTGTCACCCCTGACATGGCCGAGGAGACGCTGCGGCTGACGCGCCCGACCTCGCTTGCCCTCGCGCGCATGTCCTTCGAGCTGGCCGCCGAGCGCGCCGCGCGGCTTGGGCGCCCGGGGCGCGTCACGCTGGTGGACAAGGCCAATGTCTTCCGCGCCTTCGCCTGGCTGCGCGCGGTCTTCGGCGAAGTCGCGGTCGAATACCCGACCGTGACGTTCGACGCGCATTACGTGGATGCGATGGCGCTGGACCTGATCCGCCGCCCCTGGGATTTCGACGTGCTGCCGACCGAGAACATGTTCGGCGACATCCTCTCCGACCTCGCGGCGGGGCTGATCGGTGGCATGGGTTTCGCGCCCTCGGCCGATCTGGGCGCGAAGCATGCGGTGTTCCAGCCGAGCCACGGCACGGCGCCGGACATCGCGGGCAAGGGCCTGGCCAATCCCACGGCGATGATCCTTTCGGGGGCGATGATGCTGGAATGGCTGGCGATGCGCGGCGGTGGCCAGGCGCTGCGTGAGGCGGCGGGCGAGATCCGCACAGCGGTCGACCAGGCCTTCGTCCAAGGGCTGCGCACACCCGACATTGGCGGGCGAGACGGCACCACGGAAGTGGCGCGGCGGGTGATCGCGGCCTTGGGTTAAAAACTGTCGAGAGACTGATGCACGCCTCTGGTGAAGCGACCAGAGGCGATGACGCTCTATCCCTCGTACCAGCCCACATCCAGCGTCGCGACCTCGCCGAAGGTCGTCCCCGCCTTCATCGCGCGCTGGATGATCTCCCACGAGGTCCAGGTCATCGTCAGGAAAGGGCGCTTGTCGCGGGCATCCCAGGTGACGTCGGGCGTGGTGAGCAAAGCCTTCAGGTTGTGCGGGAACTTGCGCGGCGTGAGGACGGATTTCTGCGTCTCGGTCAGGCAGGAATAGAACTGCTGGAGCTGCGGCGCAGCGCGGTGGCGCGGCGGCCGGGCTTCCAGGATAGCGGGCGCGATATCCGCCGTCTCAAAGAAGTGCAGGCCGCTCGTCGTGCGTGGATTGCACTCGATGCCGTGCGGAATTCCATGCTCATCCAGCACGAAGTCGAAGGAGATGAAGCCCGTCCAGTTCACATGGGCGACGAAGCGCTCGATCCAGGCCTCGAAGAGCGCCGGATTCCGCAGGCGCGCGAAGGCGATGGCGACGGAACCGGAAAAGAGGGAGCCGTGATAGATCACGGTGGAGAGAACCCGCCCCTCATGCGCCACGGAGCAGGAGGAATGCACCTCACCCGGGATGAAGCGCTGGACGACGCTCCCCGTCTCATCGGGCAGGGCGCCGCCCGCGGGCAGGATGCGCACCCCACGGCCGGAGCAGGAATGCACGGGCTTCACCACCACGGGGCCGCCGGCGGCGAGGGCATCGGCGCCAGCCGTGCCGATGGCATGCGTCTCGGGCACGCTGACGCCCGCCGCTTCGGCGAGGTGGATGAAGCCGTGCTTGTCATAGGCTGGCAGCAACGCGTCCGGAGGCATGGTGAAGATGCGGACGTGATCCGGCACCAATTCCCGCAGGAAGGTGACATGCATCGTCTCCTCCGAGACGGGCACGACCAGTTCCACGCCCTCGGCGGCCACGATGGCGGCGAGTTCCTCCAGGTAGCGCCGCTTGCTGATGGCGGGCGCCGTGACCTGGATGCTCTTCGCCACCATGTTGGAGGCGCCGGCCAGATGCCGCTTGAAGGGCTCCGCGATCACCACGCGCCAGCCGTTCATCGCGAAGCTGCGCGCGATGTCGAGCGCCTTGGGCAGGCGGCCCAGCGTGAGCAGGACCGTCCGCGTCATCCGGCGCGGGTCACGAGGTTTGTCCCGCGCGTGTGACGCGACACATGATCTGCTTCGTTGGCCGCGTGGTGAGGCGCGCGGCCGGGCGCACCTTGTCCGCCTCCTCCAGATGGAAGTCGTAGCGGCGGATCAGCCGCGCCACGATCAGCGCGGCTTCCGTCTGCGCGAAGGCGGCACCCACGCAGACGCGCGGGCCGATGCCGAAGGGCAGATAGGCGCCGGGCGTCAGCTCCTCCTTGCGTTCGGGCAGGAAGCGGTCGGGGTCGAAGACATGCGGGTTGCGCCAGTAGAGATCGTGCCGGTGCAGGATCCAGGGGGCGACCATCAGCATGGCGCCCCGCTTGATGCGCCGCTCCCCCAGCATGGTGTCCTCCAGCGCAACGCGCGGCAGGAAGGTGATGGGCGGGTAGAGGCGCAGCGTCTCGCGGAAGACGTTCATGATGTACGGCATGCGGCGCGTGTGCTCGAACTCCACCTCGCCATCGCCCACCACCTCCGCCACCTCGGCGCGGATGCGGCGCACCACATCGGGCTGGGTCGCGATCAGGAAAAAGACCCAGGTGAGGGCGCTGGCCGAGGTCTCGTGCCCGGCCAGAAAGAGCACGCCCAACTGATCCAGCAATTCCTTCCGCGTGAAAGCCTTCTGGTCGAAGCTGTCGCGCGCCGCGATCACCGCCGTCGCGATGTCATCGAAGCTGTGGCCCTCGGCGAGATGCGTATCCACCAGGTCGCCCAGATGCCCGCGGATTCTGGCGCAGGCCTCCAGCACCGCGGGCTTCTGCGCCACCGGTTTGAAGGCCGGGTCCATGATGAGGCGGCGATACTCCACCTGCGCCACGCTGCGCTCGAAGACGGTGAAGGCCTCGAACACATCATGCGCCGTCTGGGTCGCGAGCGAGGTCGAAAAGACGGTGCGGCAGATCACATCCGCCGTCAGATGGCTCATCAGCAGATCGAGCGAGAAGAGGTTGCCCTCCTCGTCCAGCTTCGCCTCGCAATCATCCACGGCGGCGCGCATCGGCGCGAAGGCCCGGTTCACGCGCATCATGGAGAAGGCGGGGTCGATCATCGCGCGCTGGCGGCGCCATTCGGGGCCGCTGGAGACGAAGATGGAATTGCCCACCAGCGGCTCCAGCGCATCCACCATCAGGTCATTCTTCGGGAAGATGTCCTTGGTGTCGTAGAGGATGGTGCGGACCAGCTCCGGCGCATTCACGATGACGATGGAGCGCCGCGAATAGCCGAGCGGGCCGATCGCCATCCGATAGGCCTCGGCCGGCAGCAGGCTCAGAAGATCGCCGTCGCCGCGCGCCGCGGCGCGGATCAGGGCCAGGACGGGCGAGAGGGGCTTCGGGCGCGGGGGCTCATAAAGCACTGATTCTGAAACCATTCAAAGCCATCCCCGACGCGCGCGAACAACATGACGTTCCCGCTTTACAAGCCTATGTGTCAAGTCGCATTGTCATTGTGAAGGTCAGGGTCGCCCATCCATGCTCGATGTCTTCCACGTGCTTATCGCGCTGCACATCATCACCGGCAGCATCGGCGCCATCGCCTTCTGGGTGCCGGTTGCAGGCCGCAAAGGCGGGGTGAACCATAAGCGCTGGGGCAAGGTCTTCACCATCTGCATGCTCTTCACCGGCAGCTTCGCGGTCTGCATGAGCCTGCTCACCATCACCGACCCGATGGCGACGCATCCGCATCTGGAGGGCATGTTCGACGCGCCCTTCATCCGCGGCATCTTCGGCTGGCTGATGCTGCACATGGGCATCCTCACCATCAACCTCGCCTGGTATGGCTGGCTTTGCGTGCAGAACCGGCGCGACCACGCGAAGAACCTGACGCCGCTCAACATCGCCTTGCAGTACATCCTGATCGCGGCGGCGGTAAATTGCGCCATCCAGGGCTGGCTCATCGGCCAGTTCCTGATGATCGGGCTGACGGTGGTGGGTCTCGCCACCGCGGGGACCAACCTGCGCTTCCTCTACAAGCCGGTGCGCGGCGAGAAGGATTGGCTGGACGAGCATATCAAGGCGCTCGTCGGCGCTGGTATCTCGGTCTACACGGCCTTCTTCGCCTTCGGCTCGGTGCGGATTTTCCCTGAACTCGCGCTGCACCCAGGGCTCTGGTCCATCCCGCTCGTCACGGGCATCTCGTTGATCCTGTACCACCAGCGCAAGGTGGCGCTGCAGTTCCGCGCGCGGCGCGCGGCGACGGCAGGCTACGCGGGCTGACGCAACGGAACCGGATCGGGCACGATCTCGTCCAGCACCCGCGCCGAGGAGATCACGCCCGGCACCCCGGCACCGGGATGCGTGCCCGCGCCCACCAGGTAGAGCCCCTCCAACTCCTCGCTCTTGTTGTGCGGGCGGAACCAGGCGCTTTGGAAGAGCTGGGGTTCCAGCGAGAAGGCCGCCCCATTCACCGAGGACAGCCGGTCCTGGAAATCCTGCGGCGTGAGCATGTGCGAGGTGGCGATGACGTCACCCAGCCCCGGCATCACCGTCTCCTCCAGGCGCTTCTGGATGGCGGCGCGATAGGGCTCGGCCTGCGCGCGCCAGTCCGTGCCGCTGCCGAGGTGCGGCACCGGCGCCAGGACGTAGAAGGCATCGCATCCGGGTGGCGCGAGCGACGGGTCGCTCGCGGTCGGGCGATGGAGGTAGAGGCTGAAATCCTTGGCCAGGCGCTTGGTGGTGAAGATGTCCTTCAGCAATCCGCGATAGCGCGGCCCCAGCACCATGGTGTGGTGGTAGACATCCTCGAAGCGCCTGGTCGTGCCGAAATACCAGACGAAGAGCGACATGGAGTAGCGCGCGCGGCCCAGCTTGCGGTCCGTCCAGCGCTTGCGCGGCGTCTCAGAGAGCAGCTTGCTGTAGGTCCACGCCACATCGGCATTGGAGACGACGACATCCGCGGCGATGTGCTCGCCCGAGGCCAGGCGCACGCCGGTGGCACGGCCCTGCTCCGCCGTGATCTGCGCGACCTCGGCGTTGTAGCACATGGTGCCGCCGACGTGATCCACCAGGCCGACAAGGCCCCGCACCACGGCACCCGTGCCGCCCATCGCGTAATGGACGCGGTGCAGCCGTTCAAGATGGGCGATCAGGCAGTAATAGGCGGTCGTGGTGAAGGGGTTTCCGCCGATCAGCAGCGGATGAAAGCTGAAGGCGATGCGCAGCTTCTCGTTCTTGAAGTAGGTCGCGACCTTCTGGTGCACGGTGAGGTAGCCGCCCAGCCGCAGCATGTTCGGAATGGCGCGCAGCATGGTGGTGAAGCGGTGGAAGGGCTGGTCCGCCAACTCCTCGAAGGCGACCTTGTAGATCGCCTCGCTGTCACGGATGAAGCGGTCGAAGCCCTCCACATCCCCGGGCGAGATGCGGCCGACCTCTGCGCGCATCGCATCCAGGTCGGCCGTGCAGGCGAAGCTCTCGCCGTCGTCGAAGCGGATCTTATAGAACGGGTCGATCGCGCGCAGGTCGAGGTCGTCCGACATCTTGCGGCCGCAGATCGTCCAGAGCTCCTCCAGGATATAGGGCGCCGTGATGATCGTGGGCCCCGCGTCGAAGGTGTAGCCATCCTTCCGGTAGACATAGGCGCGCCCGCCCGGGCCATCGAGCTTCTCGAGCACGGTGACGCGGTAGCCCCTGGCACCGAGCCGCACCGCGGCGGCCAGGCCGCCGAAGCCGGAGCCGATGATGATGGCATGGGGGCGTAAGTCGGGAGAGCGCTGGAGCATGTCAACATCATGTGACACTTGCCGCGCCCAAGGCAATCTTCAGGTGAGGCCCAGCGTGATCAGCGCCAGGGTGACGTAGCGGCCGGTCTTGGCCAGGGCCACCAGGATCAGGAAGCGCCAGAGTGGCTCGCGCAGCACGCCGGCGATCACCGTCAGAGGGTCGCCGATGATGGGCGCCCAGCTCAGCATCAGAGACCAGTGCCCCCAGCGGCGATACCAGCCCTCGGCCCGGGCCAGCCTCTCGGGCGAGGCCGGGAACCAGCGCCGGTCCCGGTAGCGGTGGATCACGCCGCCCAGCCACCAGTTCACCACCGAGCCCCCCGTGTTCGCGACACTGGCGACCAGGACCAGCGCCCAGACCGGCTGCTCGCCCGCCAGCATGAGGCCCACCAGAACCGCCTCGGACTGCAGGGGAAAAACCGTGGCCGCCACGAAGGCGGAAGCCGCGAGGGTGAGATAGGCGATCAGCCCCGACACGCCTCAGATGCGCCGCGCCGCATGCACCGCCGCCTCGCTGCCGAAGCCGACCAGCCTGCCCCAGCCGCGCACCAGGGCGCCCACCACGCCGCCGTGCATCTCCCGCGCCTCGTCGCGGTGATGCACCTCCTCCTCCTGGCACCGCGCCAGCATCGCACGCAGCTCGGGGAAGATCTGTTCCGCATCCAGGCGGTCCAGCTGCTGCTGGTAGTGGTGGTCCACGAAGGTCTCGACGGCATCAATGGTCGCATAGACCGCGCGGGGCCCGAACAGCGCCGGCAGGGCCCCGGTGATCCAGCCCGCCACGCGCCAGATGGGCAGCAGCCGGGAATGCTGGTGCTTCGGTAGCACCTCCTCGATCAGGCGGAGATGACCCTGCTCGGTCGCCATGTGGCGCTGGGCGAAGTCCCGCAGGGTCTCGTCCCGGCAGAAGGCCAGGATGCCGCGATAGATCATCACGGCGCCGGTCTCGCCGGCATGGTCGGAGCGGAGTTCGGCGATCAGCCAGTCAGGGTAGCTTTGCATGCCGCGCCATATCGCCCGGTTGCGGGAAGCGGCAAGCCCACCATCTGCGCGGCATGGATCAAACCGCCCGCACCGAGGTTTATTACGACGGCGCCTGCCCGGTCTGCTCGCGCGAGATCGCGGCCTATCGCCGCGCGGAGGGGGCGGAGGCGCTGTGCTTCGTGGATGTCTCGCGGCCTGATGCGCCGCTCGCCCCAGGCCTGACGCGCGAGGCGGCACTGGCCCGCATGCATGTGCGGCGCGCCGATGGCAGCATGGCCAGCGGAGCGGCCGCCTTCGCAGCGCTCTGGAGCGCCCTGCCCGGCTGGGCCTGGCTGGGCCGGATCGCGGCGCTGCCCGTGGTGGCGCCCCTGCTGGAGCTGGGCTACCGCGGTTTCCTGCGGGTGCGCCGCGCGTGGCGCTGACGCCACAAGGACCGTTGCGCAAACGTCATCCAACCGAAAGTTGTCTCTGGCGAATTCGGGGCGTTATTCCAACGCGCTGGCTAGGCTTTGGCCACGCCCCACACCGAGGAGACTCCCGCGCATGCGCTCCATCATCTTTGCCGCCGCCTTTGTGGCCCTCTCTCCCTTGGCCGCCCTGGCGCAGGACGCGCCCGCCGGCAATGCCGAGAACGGCCAGCGCCTCTTCAACCAGTGCCGCGCCTGCCACACCGCCAATGAAGGCGGCCGCAACGGCGTGGGCCCGAACCTCTACCGCGTCTATGGCCGCGCGGCCGGCTCCATCGAGGGCTTCCGCTACTCCGCGCCGATGCGCGCCAAGGCCGGCGAGGGCCTGGTCTGGAACGAGGCCAATCTGCGCGCCTACCTGGCCGACCCCAAGGCGGTCGTTCCGGCCGGCACCATGTCCTTCGCGGGCTTCAAGGATAATGCGCAGAACATCAGCGACGTGATCGCCTATCTGCGTCAGGTCGGCGGCCAATAAGGCCGGCTATCGCCGCCAGCGCGCGGCGATGTCCCAGAGATGGGCGCCGAAGGCACCCATCAGCGGCAGTGCGACGAGGGGCCAGCCGGCCCCCGTCAAGGCTGCGCGCAGGCTGAGGGCGAAGGCCGCCCCGGCCAGCAGGAAGGGCAGAAGCCTCCGCAACGCGATGCCCCGCCCTGTCCATCGGTGATAGGTGCCCAGCGCCACGCCCTCCAGCGCCAGCATCAGCAGGATCAGGTCCGCGACGCGGCCCGAGGCGAAGAATTCACCCATCACCGCCCCCCTTGGCGCTGCGTCGTCGTGTCGGGCCGCATCAATGCCTCCGCTGGAATGCGCCGCCCGTGATCCGACGGATGCCGTGGCCCGTCCATCCCCGCCCGGTCCTTTTCCAGTAAGAACTTGCCAGCATGTCCAGGGTATTGCACGAAGGTCAGGAATGCCCATTAAACACGGCAGCACACGTGCATGGAGGATGTTCTGATGCGGGTTTGGATGATGGCGGCGGCTGCCTTGACGCTGGCGCCGATGAGCGGCGCGATGGCGCAGGATGCGGATGCCGGGCAGCGGGTGTTCAACCAGTGCCGGGCCTGCCACACGATCAATCAGGGCGGCCGCAACGGCGTGGGCCCGAATCTCTACGGCGTCTGGGATCGGGCCGCGGGCGCGGTGGAAGGCTTCCGCTATTCCGCGCCGATGCGCACCAAGGCGGGTGAAGGCCTGGCCTGGAACGAGGCCAACCTGCGCGCTTATCTGACGGACCCGAAGGCGGTGGTTCCCGGCGGCTCCATGTCCTTCGCGGGCATCCGCAATGAGCAGCAGCTGAACGACCTGCTCGCCTATCTGCAGCGCGCCAGCACCGCGCAGTAAGCCCACGGCGCCGGCGCGGATTGGTCCTCAATCCTGCGCCGGGCCGAATTCGGCGTCCCGGTGCACCCAGGCGCTGATGAGAAGCCCGAACCCGATCATGGTGGTCAGCATGGCGCTGCCGCCATGACTGATGAGCGGAAGCGGCACGCCGCCCACAGGAATGCTGCCCGTGACCATGGCGACGTTCACGAAAATATAGAGAAAGTAGTTCATCCCGAGCCCGATCGCGAGCAGCCGGCCGAACTGGTGGCGGCAGCGCAGCGCGACCAGGAAACAGAAGGCGACGATGCCCATGAGCAGCGCGAGCGTGCCCATGGCGCCCACCAGGCCGAATTCCTCGGCGATCATGGTGAAGATGAAGTCGGTCTGCTTCTCGGGCAGGAAGTTCAGGTGGCCCTGCGTCCCCTGCAGGAAGCCCTTCCCCCAGAGACCGCCGGAGCCCAGCGCGATCTTCGACTGGATGATGTTGTAGCCCGCACCCAGCGGGTCGCTCTCGGGATCGAGGAAGGTGGTGATGCGCGCCCGCTGGTAGTCGCGCAGGTTGTCGTAGACGATGGGGGCGGCGGCCACGGCCGCCCCGATGATGGCCGCGAATTTCCACCAGCGTACGCCCGCCGCCCAGAACATGGCCCCGCCCAGCGCCGCGGTGATCAGCGAGGTGCCGAGATTGGGCTGCTTGAAGATCAGCCCCACCGGAACCAGCACCAGGATGGCCGGGATCACCAGGAAGAAGGGATTGCCCACGCGATCCCAGCTCGCCCGGTGGAACCACGCGGCCAGCGCGAGCACCAGCATGATCTTCATCAGTTCCGAGGGCTGCAGCTGCAGCGGTCCCAGATCCACCCACCGCTGCGCGCCCTTCCCCACCTCGCCATGCAGCGCGACGAGCACGAGCAGGCCGACGCCGACGATGTAGCCGACGGGGGCCAGCTTCGCGATCAGCCGGATGTCCACGAAGCCGATGCAAAGCATGAGCACAAGGCAGAAGCCGAAGCGCAGCGCATGCTTGGTGGCATAGAGATCCGGATTGCCGCTCCCGGCCGAATACAGCGCAACATAGCCGATGCTGCCGACCGCACAGAGCAGCAGTACGAAGAGCCATGGGATCTGCCAGAGCTTCTGCAGGATTCCGGCACCGCGATCGCCCGTGAGCAGCCGCTTCTCGAAGACGGTGGACATTATTTTGCCCTCAGGGGCCGGACGCCGCCTTGCGGCCGGATGCCGGGGAGACGCGCGAGAGCGTGGCCAACCGCGCTTGTCGGCCGCTCCTCCATCACGTCCGCCGTCCCGTATCCGCCACGCGCGGCCCTGGCGGGGCCTGGCGAAAGCGATTGAAGGTCTCGACCAGCGCGTCCCGCGCCAAGGGTGCCGCCGTGCCGGAGCCCGAGGTGCCGTGCTCGACGATGACGCTCACCGCATAAAGCGGATTGTCGTGCGGGGCATAGCCGACGAAGAGCGCGTG
Organism: Sediminicoccus sp. BL-A-41-H5; assembly: GCF_050632405.1. Lineage (NCBI taxonomy): Bacteria > Pseudomonadati > Pseudomonadota > Alphaproteobacteria > Acetobacterales > Roseomonadaceae > Sediminicoccus > Sediminicoccus sp. BL-A-41-H5. The sequence continues at coordinate 1,744,832 of NZ_CP192601.1, forward strand.
CGGGCGCCATTCTCGCGGCACCTGGCTGACGTTGAATCCCCGTTCGCGTTGCTCGCGCGTCACGCGCCGCACCTGCGTCGTGCCCGTCTTGCCCGACATCATGCCGTAGCCGCCGGGCAGGCGCGAGGTCAGCGCCGTGCCGCCCTGCTCGTTCACCACCGCCCACATCGCCTCGCGCACGAGGCGCATGTCGCGATCGGGAATACCCATGCTCGGCCAATCCTCGTGCCGGCTGCCGCGCACCGGGCGACCACCGATGCTGCGCGTGAGATGCGGCTGCACCGCGCGCCCCGTGGCGAGCCGCGCCGTCATGGTGCAGAGGCTGAGCGGCGTCAGCTGGTAGAAGCCCTGGCCGATGCCGTGCACCACCGTGTCACCCAGCGCCCAGGGCCGCCCCTGCGCCTCGCGCCATTCACGCGTGGGCACCAGGCCGCGCCGCGCGCCCGGCAACTCGATGTCGAGATCCACGCCCAGGCCGAAGCGGCGCGACATGGCGGCGATCCGGTTGATGCCGAGGCGCTTGGCGAGCTCGTAGAAGTAGACGTCGCAGCTCACCTTGATGGCGGCGCGCATGTCCACCGCGCCGTGGCCGTTGCGGTTCCAGCAATGGAAGCGGCTGTCCCCCAGATCGAAATGGCCGGGGCAGCTGATGCGCTCGCCCGTCGTGATCACGCGCGCCTCGAGCCCCGCCAGCGCCACCACCATCTTGAAGGTGGAGCCCGGCGCATAGAGGCCGTTCGTCGCCTTGTTGATCAGCGGCGTCGCGCGGTTCGCGGTCCATTGCCGCCACTGCGCGCTGCTCACGCCCGAGTTGAAGACATTGGGGTCGAAGCTCGGCTGGCTCGCCATGGCCAGCACCTCGCCGTTGCGGGCGTTCATGACGACGACCGAGGTGCCCTCCTCGATCTTGCCACGCAGCGCCTTCTGCAGCTCGGCGTCGACGCTGATCTCGATGTCCTGGCCCGGCATGCCCTCGCGGCGGTCCAGCTCCCGGATCACGCGGCCGACCGCGTTCACCTCGAGCTGCACCGCGCCGGCGCGGCCACGCAGCACCTGGTCGTGGTGGCGCTCGATGCCGGCACGGCCGACGCGGATGCCGGGCAGCTGCAACAGGGGGTCGCCATCCATGTCGCGCTCGGCGGGGGGCGCCACATAGCCCACAATGTGGGCCAGGTGCTCCGCCTCCGGATAGATGCGCGTGGTGCCGACGTCGATCAGGATGCCGGGCAGGTCGGGCGCATTCACCTCGATGCGCGCCATTTCCTCCCAGGTCAGGAATTCGCGGACGATGACGGGAACGAAGCGCCGGCGGCGGCGCACGTCACGCTCCACACGGGCGCGCTCGTGGTCGGCGAGCGGGACGATGCGGCTGAAGGTCTCGAGCGTGGCGCCCACATCGGCCGTGTGCTCGGCCACCAGCAGGGCGCGCCAGTTCAGGCGGTTGCCGGCCACCACGCGCTCGTTGCGGTCCAGCACACGCCCGCGCGGCGGGGAGATCAGCCGGGCGGAGAGGCGGTTCTCCTCCGCCAGGGTCGCATAGCGCTCGCCCTGCTCGACCTGCAGCTTGTGCAGCCGGTAGCCGAGGAAGCCGAAGGCGCCGAGCTGCACGCTGCCCAGCAGCAGCGCGCGCCGGGTGAAGACGCCGCGGCGCTCCTCCTCCTCGCGTTTCACGCCGCGCATGGAGAAGTTCTCAATGCCGCCCTTGGTCCGACGGAAGATGCGCGGAAACTTCATTGCGCCCTCAAGCGCCGGGGGCCGGCCGTCCTGCGGCCGGCCGCTTCGATGAAGACCCCCTTCGCCTGGGTCATAGCGCCGTCTCCGCGCGCTGCATCGCCGTGTGCACGCGGGACAGCACCCAGGCCAGTGCAGGATAGAGCCCAGCCGCGATGCCGAGTTGGTGCAGGCCGGGCGCGGCCGGCGGCAGCATCCAGCCAAGGATCGCTTGCAAGGCCCAGCCCAACGCCACGGCGCAGGCGGCAAAACCGCAGAAGACCAGCCAATTCGCCAGGAAGGATTGCCGCGCAAGGATGTCGCGAAGGCGCAGCGTCACGCCATGCAGGATCAGCAGCGTCAGCACGCCCGTGCCAAGCGCCGCGAAGGAGAGCAGATCCTGCAGGAGGCCGAGCGCGAACACCACGGGCGCGGGCATGGCAGCCGGGCGGAAGATCGTCCAGAAGAAAATGCAGGGCAGCGACACGGCGGCGACGATCCCCGGCATCCCGACCGGCACCGCGGCCAAGATGATCAGCAGGGCGGTGAACATTCCCGGAAACCCCGCCCGCGCCGCCGCGTCGAGGCGGCGGAGCAGGCCCATGGGCGGCTCCGGCCGGCCCTTGGAGACCATGGCCTCAGCGCCGTCCGCGCGGCTCGGGCCGGGCGACCGCTTCCGGCGGCAGGATGCCGGAGAGCCCAAAATCGAAAAGACGCAGCACGTCGAGCCGCTCCAGATGCGCGAAAAGCTCAACCTCGACCGCCCCGCTCTCGGTCCAGCGCACCACGCCGACCGGCAGGCCGGCCGGGAAGGCACCGGCCTGGGCGCTCGTGACCACGCGATCACCCTCGCGCGGGAGCATCCCCTCGGGCCAATGCTGCAGCCGCGGGCGCGCGGTGTTGTTGCCGACCATGATGGCGCGCGCGCGGCTGCCCTCCAGCGTCACGGGCACGCGGCTGTTGATGTCGGTCGCCAGCAGGACACGGGCCGAGCGGCTGCCCACCTCGGTCACGCGGCCGGCAAAGCCACGTTCATCCAGCGCGATCTGCCCCTTGCGGACATTGTGCTGCGGGCCGGTCGCCAGCAGCACGGCGCGGGCATAGGTGCCGCCGGCATCGGCCACCACGCGGGCGGTGCGGAATTGCGGCGCGGGGTCCGGCACCCAGGCGAGCTGCCGGCGCAGCAGCGCGTTTTCGGCCTCCAGCGCGAGCGCGGTGGCCTGCCAGCGGCGCAGGCGCTCATTTTCCTCGGTGAGGCGGGCGTTCTCGGCGCGCATGTTCCACAGGGCCTGGGCTTCCTGTACCCCGCCGCGCACCGCCGAGACGGGCTCCTGCACGGCGCTCCAGATGGGCGAAAGCGCGTCGGCCAGCGCCATTCGCGCGCGCTCGATCAGAACGGCATCCGCCTTTCCCAGCAGCATGATCCCGAACGCAGCAGCGATCAGCACCGGCAGGGACAGCCGGGCCAATGCCTGTCGCAACGGGATACTCAGACGGATCACGGCAGCTCCGCCCCTTGGGGGATCAGGACTTGGCACACGGCGACATCATGCCCCGTGGCACCGATATGGCTCAGGACCAGTCAGCAGGACTCGGAACGGGAGTCCAGAGCTTTAGTACATCGATGTGAGCACCTGGCGAAGCCGCTTCAGCTCCTCCAGGGCGCGGCCGGTGCCCATGGCCACGCAGTTCAGCGGCTCCTCTGCCACCACAACGGGCAGACCTGTCGCATCGCGCAGCACTTCATCCAGCCGGTACAGCAATCCGCCGCCACCGGTCAGCACGATGCCCTTGTCCACGATGTCGGCAGCCAGCTCAGGCGGCGTGTTCTCCAGCGCCACCTTCACCGCGTCCACGATCTGCGTGACCGGCTCCAGCAGCGCATAGGCGATCTCGCGCTGGCTCACGACCACCTCGCGGGGCACGCCGTTCATCAGGTCCCGGCCCTTGACCTCGGTCAGCGGGCCTTCCTCGCCGTCGAAGGGAGGCGCCGCGGCGCCGATCTCCATCTTGATCCGCTCGGCCGAGCTTTCGCCGATCAGCAGGTTATGGGTGCGGCGAATATAGCTGATGACCGCCTCATCCATCTTGTCGCCGCCGACGCGGACAGAGCGCGCATAGACGATGCCGCCCAGGCTGATGACCGCCACCTCCGTGGTGCCGCCGCCGATATCCACCACCATGGAGCCCGAAGGCTCAGTCACCGGCAGGCCAGCGCCGATCGCGGCCGCCATCGGCTCCTCGATCAGCAGCACCTTGCGGGCGCCGGCACTCTCGGCGCTCTCCTGGATCGCGCGGCGCTCGACGGCGGTGGAGCCGGAGGGCACGCAGACGATGATGAGGGGCGAGGTGAAGCTGCGGCGGTTGTGCACCTTGCGGATGAAGTGCTTGATCATCTCCTCCGCCACCTCGAAATCGGCGATGACGCCGTCCCGCAGCGGGCGGATGGCCGCGATGTTGCCGGGTGTGCGGCCCAGCATCTGCTTCGCTTCCTCGCCCACGGCCAGAACCTGCTTGCGGCCGCGATTGTCCGAGATCGCGACGACGGAGGGTTCGTTCAGCACAATGCCCCGGCCCTTCACGTAAACGAGCGTGTTCGCGGTGCCGAGGTCAATGGCCATGTCGGCGGAGAGGAAGCCGAACAGGCGTGAGAACATGCGAGTGCCTTCCAGCGGGTGGGGGAGGGGGGAGTGAGGAAGTGGCGTAGCGCCAAGCGCCCCCCGGGGCAAGCGGTGGCCCCGCTTCAGCCCCCCCTGCCCCGGCTCCCGGCCTCAGTCGCCCGAGGCCGCCATGGCCGCGACCGGCGGCGGCTCGGTCCGTTCGCGCTTCACCAGCAGCTTGTTCAGCGCATGCACATAGGCGCGCGCGGCGGCGACGATGGTGTCGGTGTCGGCCCCCTGCCCGTCCACCAGCTTGCCGGCCTCTTCCAGCCGCACGGTCACGCGGGCCTGGGCGTCGGTGCCGCCGGTCACGGACTGCACGGCGAAGAGCTTGAGGTTCACCTCATGCGGAAAAGCGGCGCGCAGGGCGTTGAAGGTGGCGTCCACGCCGCCATCGCCCATCGCCATGCCGTCGCGACGCTCGCCATCCACATCCAGCGCGATGGTCGCCATGGGCTTGGTGCCCATGCCGGTCGAGACGTTGAGGCCGGTCAGCTTGATGCGGTCATTGCCGCGGCCGACCTCGTCATCCACCAGGGCCGCGATATCCTCGTCGTAGACGACCTTCTTGCGGTCGGCCAAATCCTTGAAGCGCTTGAAGGCGTCGTTCAGCTGGTTGTCGCCCACCTCGTAGCCCAGCGTCTTCAGCCGGTCGCGGAAGGCGGCACGGCCGGAATGCTTGCCGAGCACGATGGAATTCGTGGTCCAGCCCACGGATTCCGGCGTCATGATCTCGTAGGTGCTCGCATCCTTCAGCACGCCATCCTGGTGGATGCCGCTCTCATGCGCGAAGGCGTTGCGGCCGACGATGGCCTTGTTCGGCTGCACATCGAAGCCGGTGATGGTGGCCAGCAGCTTCGAAGTGCGCAGGATGCGCTTGCTCTCGATGCCCGTGCGAAGCTTCAGCGCGTCATGCCGGGTGCGCAGCGCCATCGCGACCTCTTCCAGGCTCGCATTGCCCGCGCGCTCGCCGATCCCGTTGATGGTGCACTCGATCTGCCGCGCGCCCGCCTGGATGGCGGCCAGCGTATTGGCGACGGCCAGGCCCAGGTCATTGTGGTTGTGCGCGGAGAAGATGACCTTGTCCGCGTCCGGCACCTTGTTGATCAGGGTCGAGAAGATGAGACCCATATCGGCGGGAAGCGAATAGCCCACCGTGTCGGGGATGTTGATGGTGGTGGCGCCGGCCTTGATGGCGGTGTCCACGCAGCGGCACAGGAAGTCGAGGTCGGAGCGCGAGCCGTCCTCGGCGGACCATTCGACATCGGCCGCGTGGTTGCGGGCCAGGCTCACGCTCTCGGTGATGCGCTCCAGCACCTCCTCGCGCGTCATGCGCAGCTTCACGCGCATGTGCAGGTCGCTGGTCGCGAGCACGATATGGATGCGCGGACGGGCGGCGGGCTTGGTCGCCTCAGCGGAGGCCAGGATGTCGGCCGCGTTCGCGCGGCTCAGGGACGCGATGACCGGGCCATCCTTGGAGAAGCGCTTGGCGATGGATTGCACGCTCTCGAAATCGCCGGGGCTCGCGATGGCGAAGCCCGCCTCCAGCACGTCGGCACCCAGCTCATGCAGGGCCTCGGCCATGCGGAGCTTCTCGTCCAGGTTCATGGAGAAGCCGGGCGATTGCTCACCGTCGCGCAGTGTCGTGTCGAAGATGATGATGCGGCCGGCTTCGAGCTTGCCGAAGGAGGGATGATTGATGCTCATGGCGATCTCGTGAAGGTTCGACGTTTTCCGGTGCATGCCCCTGATGGTTCAGGGTCCCCTGAGTGGTGCGGGCCGAGCGCGGCCGCGTGTCACACCCAGGGGCGGGAAAGTCGAAGCGGAAGAAGGGCGAGCGGAAGCGCCCGGGCCTGGAGAGCCAGGAGCCCGGCGGACAGCATCACGCATGCGGTCATCATCGCCATCGGATCAGCATAGGGTGCGACGGGGGGCGGATCAAGCCGGGGATATCGGCGATGGACGCGGGGCGCGAGGCCGGCCAAGCTGCACGGCAACAAAACCGGAGGAACACCATGCGCCGCAGCCTGATGGCGATCTGCGCCCTGATGCTCGCCCTGCCCGCCGCCCAGGCCCAGGAATGGCAGCCCGACCGGCCGGTCCGCATCATCCTCCCCTTCCCGCCGGGCGGCGCCACCGACCTCATTGCCCGCATCCTGGCCGAGCGCGCCAGCCGCGATCTGCCGCATCGCTGGGTGGTGGAGAACCGCTCCGGTGCCAACGGCAATATCGGCATGGCGGCGGCCGCGCAGTCGGCGCCGGATGGCTATACGCTCGGCGCCTGCACCATCGGCAATTGCGCGATCAACGCCGCGATCTACGCCCGCATGCCCTTCGACATCGAGCGCGACCTGGTGCCGGTCTTCTGGAGTGCCAGCGTGATGAACGCCCTGGTGGTCCGCCCCGACCACCCGGCGCGCGATTTCCAGCAGTTTGTCGCCTGGGCGAAGCGGGAGGGGCCGCGCGTCAATTTCTCCTCCTCCGGCTTCGGCGCCTCAAACCACCTGCTGGGCGAGTTCCTGAACGGCCGCCTCGGCCTGCAGATGACACACGTTCCCTTCCGCGGCGGCGCGCCGGGCATGCAGGCCGTGATCTCCGGCGACACGCAGATGTTCTTCGAGAACACCCCCACCCTGATCGGCGCCATCCGCGGCGGGCAACTGCGCGCGCTCGTCGTCAGCGGCCGCACACGGGACGCGGCTCTGCCCGATGTGCCCACACTGGAGGAGGCGGGCATGAGCGATGCGGTGATCGAGCCCTGGTTCGGCTACATGGCCCCGCGCGGCACCCCGCCGGCCGTGGTGGCGCGCCTCAACCAGCTCCTCAACATGGCGCTCACGGATGAGGCGGTTCAGGCCCGGATGCAGGATCTCGGCGCGCGGCCGGAGGGCGGTCCGCCCGAGCGTTTCGTGCAGCATGTGCAGAGCGAAGTCGCCCGCTGGCGCGAGGTGGTGCGGGTGAACCGGATCGAGCGTATCACCGAGTAGCGGAATCAGCCATTTACATGCCCTCTTCTCTCTGGGCGTGAATGACGTGTAGCGTGGTCCCGGCTGGGACGAATAATCCACGAGGAGGCATGGTATGCCGACAAGGCTCGGTTTTGAATTTCTGGGGACGTTCTGGCTCGTGCTCGGCGGTTGCGGCAGCGCCGTGCTCGCCGCGGCCTTTCCCGAGGTGGGGATCGGCCTGCTGGGCGTGGCCCTCGCCTTCGGCCTCACCGTGCTGACCATGGCCTATGCCATCGGCCATGTCTCGGGCTGCCACCTGAACCCGGCGGTGACGCTGGGCCTCGTCTGCGCCGGCCGCTTCGACGCCGACGAGGCGATCCCCTACATGGTCGCCCAGGTGGGCGGCGCCATCCTGGCCGCCATGCTGCTCTATGCCATCGCCTCCGGCGCGCCGGGCTGGGATGTCAGCAAGGGCCTCGCCGCCAATGGCTATGGCGATGCCTCGCCCGGCCGCTACAGCATGGCCATCGGCTTCGTCACCGAGCTGGTGATGACCTTCATGTTCCTGATGATCATCCTGGGCTCCACCTCCAAGCGGGCGCCGGCTGGCTTCGCGCCCATCGCCATCGGCCTGGGGCTGACGCTGATCCACCTGATCAGCATTCCGGTCACCAACACCTCGGTGAACCCGGCGCGCAGCACCGGCCCGGCCATCGTCCTGGGCGGCACGGCCTTGCACCAGCTCTGGCTCTTCTGGGTGGCGCCGATGATCGGCGCGGCCCTCGCCGGCCTCGCGCATCGCTTCAGCGACGAGGATTAGTCGCCTCCGAAGGGGGGCACTGCCCCCCTTCCCTCATTTCGGCGGATGTGTCGCCCACCAATGCCGCGCGATCTCCTCGCGCGTCGCTACCCAGACATCGCCGCAGGCCACCAAGTGGTCCAGGAAACGGGCGAGCGAGGCGGCGCGCCCGGGCCGGCCCACCAGCCGGCAATGCAGGCCCACGCTCATCATCTTGGGCGCGCCGGCCGCCCCCTCCGCCCGCAGCATCTCCACCGCATCGCGCAGGTAGCGCTCGAAGCCATCCGGATCGCCGAAGCCCGGCGGCACTGCGAATTTCATGTCGTTGGCGTCGAGCGTGTAGGGGATGATCAACTGCGGCTTGCCCGCCACCTCGATGTAGTGGGGCAGGTCGTCATCGTAGGAATCGCTGTCGTAGAGGAAGCCGCCATGCTCGGCGACGAGGCGGCGCGTGTTGGGGCTGATGCGCCCCGTGTACCAGCCGACCGGGCGCCTGCCGGTCAGCCGCTCGATGGTCTCGACGCAGCGGGCGATCTCGGCGCGCTCCTCGTCCTCAGGCATGCCATGGTAATCGATCCAGCGCCAGCCATGGCTCGCCACCTCGTGGCCCGCCGCCGCGAAGGCGCGCGTCACCTCCGGGTTCAGCTCCAGCGCCCGGCCCACGCCATAGACGGTGAATTTCAGGCCCCGCTGCGCAAAGAGGCGCATGACGCGCCAGACGCCGGCGCGGGCGCCGTAGTCGAACTGCGTCTCCACCGTGCGGTTGCGCTCGCCCAGCGTGGGGCTGCCGCCCGGCACCTCATGCAGATAGAGCTCGGAGCCCGCATCGCCGTTCAGCACGGTGTTCTCGCCGCCCTCCTCGTAGTTCAGCACGAAGGAGAGGGCGAGCTTCGCGCCATTGGGCCAGCGCGGGTCGGGCGGGTTGGCGCCATAGCCCCGCAGGTCGCGCGGATAGGTGGTTCCGGGCGCCATGACATGGGGCGAAACGGGGTCGGGGGCGGGCGTCTTGCTCATGAGGCACAGCTTCAACGGCGCGCGGACGGGGTCAAGCGGTGACAGCGGCGCGCCACTGTAGCAAAAGACACGGGACCGCCGCCGATTCGCCGGACGATCCAGGAGAAGAGCCCATGTCCCGCCGCCTCACCCCAGCCGCTTTCGGCGCCGCCCTCTTGGCCCTGGCCGCCTGCGCCGAGACCCCGGCCCCGGCCGTCACCGCCGCCCCGCCCGCGCCGGCCCCCGCCGCGCCCGCCCCGCAGGTGGACCCGAACCGCGCCCTGCCGATCTTCTTCGAGGCCTGGTCCGCATTCCTCGAGGAGCCGGCGCGCGTCGCCCTCGCCGAAGTCGCCACCTATATCAAGGCCAACCCGCGGGTGCCCGTCCTGGTGGTGGGCTATGCCGACCCGCGCGGCTCGGCCGAGGCCAACATGATCCTCTCGCGCCTGCGGGCGCGCGTGGTGGCCGACACGCTGGTCGAGAACGGCGTGCCGCGGAACCGCATCCGCATCCTCTACCGCGGCGCCACCCCAGGCTTCGAAAGCCTGGAGAGCCGGCGCGTCGAGGTCCGCGTGGACCGCGGCCAGCGGTAATTCCAGTGGGGGCGGGAAACCGCCCCCGCCTCCGGGTGTTGGTCTGCACACGCCCGGAGTTTCCCATGCCTTGCAGGCTCATCGCCGGCACCATGGCCGCCGGCCTTTTCCTCGCGCCTTCTCTCGCGGTACCGGCGAAACGCGATGCGTCGCTGCCTCGGCCCCTGTCGCGGACGTCCCTGATCCAGTTGCCCGAGCCCGACCGCCGCCAGGTGCTGCTGCGCTTCGCGCGCGGCGTTACGGGGCTCGACGCGGACCAATACGCGGAACTCGCCCCGATCCTGGAACGCCTGAGGGCAGAGCCGCGCGCCATCGTCACCATCACCAGCCACGCCGAACGGATGGCGTTCGGGATCGCTCGCGCCCGGGCTGCGGCGGTTCGGCGCGCGATCATGGGCCAGGGCATCGCGGCGCGGCGCATCCGCGTCGTGAATGCGGGCATGGTGGCGGGGGTGGACCCGGATGTGGTCCAGATCAGGGTGCGCTAGCCGGCGCCGGTTAGCCCTTTCTTTACGTCGTCCGCCTATCGGGCGGGGTCAGCCCTCGCGGGCTGCACGATGCCGGAGAAACGAGCATGTTCCTGAGAGCGCCCGCCGTCGAGAATGCGGCACCCAAGATCGCTGTCCTGGAAGCCCTGGGCGCATGTGTCATGCTCGCCGATCCCGAGCTGAACATCACCTACGTCAACCCCGCCGCCATGTCCCTGATGCAAGAGGCGGCGGCCGAGCTGAAGCGGGAGCTGCCGCGCTTCGACCCGGACCGGCTGATCGGCAGCAACATCGACATCTTCCACAAGAAGCCGGCGCATCAACGCGGCATGCTGGCCGCGCTGGCCAAGCCGCATGCGGCCACCATCACGGTCGGTACGCGCAAGTTCGACCTGCTGGTCTCCCCCCTCTCCGACAAGGGCGCCAGGCTCGGCTTCGTCGTCGAATGGGCGGATGCTCGGCACCGCCTGCTCAACCTCGATTACGCAGCGCAACTGGCGGCGATCAACCGCAGCCAGGCGGTGATCGAGTTCGCCACCAACGGCACGATCCTGCGCGCCAATCCGATCTTCCTGGAGGTCATGGGCTACACCGAGGCCGAGGTGGTCGGCCAGAACCACCGGATCTTCATGCCGCCGGGCGAGGCGGACCTGCCGGACTACGCCGCGCTCTGGGAGGCGCTGCAAACCGGCACGTTCCGCGCGGCCCGCTTCCGCCGCATCACCAAGGACAGGCGCGTCGTCTGGATCGAGGGGGCCTACAACCCGATCGTGGACGAGAAGGGCCAGGTGACGAAAGTCGTGAAGTTCGCGGTGGACGCGTCGCGCAAGGTCAAGATGCAGCAGAACCTCCGCGAGCAGATCGCCGAGATCGAGGGCGCGGTCGGGCAATCCACCCAATCGGCCACGGGGGCGTCCGCCGCCACCGCCGCCACGGTGGGGAACCTGCGCGATGCGGAGGCGAGCAGCGGGGAGCTGGCAAGCTCGACCGGCGAGATCGCGCAGACCATGGCGCGCACGCGCGAGGCGGCGGCCTCGGGCCTGGACCAGGCCGTGCAGGTGGCGAAGAGCGCGGATGAGCTCGCCGCAGCGGCCCAGGCGATGACCGGCATCGTGGACCTGATCCGCAGCATCGCGAGCCAGATCAACCTGCTGGCGCTGAACGCGACCATCGAGGCCGCGCGCGCCGGTGAAGCGGGCAAGGGGTTCGCCGTCGTCGCCTCGGAGGTGAAGAGCCTGGCTTTGCAGGCGGCCCGCGCGACGGAGCAGATCCGGACGGAGATCGACGGCCTTCAGACGACATCGCAGAGCGTGGCTGGCGCCGTCTCCGGCATCCGCAGCTCGATGACGACGATCACGGAGAGCGTGGGGATCACGGCCGCGGCCGTGGAGGAACAGCGGGCCGTCTCGGCCGGCATGGCCAACACGATGGGCAGCGCGCTGGCCGCGATGGAAGACGCCGATGGCCGGATCAGCGAGATCGAGAGGGCCATCGGCCAGGTCTCGACGGCGATCGGGCGCACGCGCCAGATCGCCGAGGAGCTTGCGAACTGAGCCTCTGGCTCAGTTCCGCGCCTTGTCCACGAGCTGGCCCTTGGTGATCCAGGGCATCATGGCGCGCAGCTTGGCGCCCACTTCCTCGATCGGGTGCTCGGCCAGGCGGCGGCGGGTGGCCTTGAAGCTCGCCTGGTTGACCTTGTTCTCCAGCATCCAGTCGCGGGCGAACTTGCCGGTCTGGATGTCATCCAGAACGCGCTTCATCTCGGCCTTGGTCTCGGCGGTGATGATGCGCGGGCCGGTCACGTATTCGCCGTACTCGGCCGTGTTGGAGATCGAGTAGTTCATGTTCGCGATGCCGCCCTCGTAGATCAGGTCCACGATGAGCTTCACCTCGTGCAGGCACTCGAAATAGGCCATCTCGGGGGCGTAGCCGGCCTCGACCAGCGTCTCGTAGCCGGCCTTGATCAGCTCGACCAGGCCGCCGCAGAGCACCACCTGCTCGCCGAAGAGGTCGGTCTCGCACTCTTCCTTGAAGGTCGTCTCGATGATGCCCGAACGGCCGCCGCCGACGGCGGACGCATAGGAGAGCGCGATCTCGAGCGCATTGCCCGAGGGGTTCTGCGCGACGGCCACAAGGCAGGGCACGCCGCCGCCCTTCTGGTATTCGCCGCGCACCGTGTGGCCGGGGCCCTTCGGCGCGATCATGAACACGTCAATGTCCGGACGCGGGTCGAGCAGGTTGAAATGCACGTTCAGGCCATGCGCGAAGGCGAGCGCGGAGCCGGGGCGCAGGTTTTCGTGCAGATGCTCGCGGTAGAGGTCGCCCTGGAGCTCGTCCGGCGTCAGCACCATGACGACATCGGCCCACTTGGCGGCATCGGCCGGCGACATCACCTTGAAGCCGGCCGCTTCGGCCTTCTTCCACGAACCGCCCGGGCGCAGGCCGATCACGACCTCCTTCACGCCGCTGTCGCGCATGTTCATGGCATGGGCATGGCCCTGGGAGCCGAAGCCGATCACGGCGACCTTCTTCGCCTTGATCAGGTTCACATCGGCATCACGATCGTAATAGACGCGCATCTTGGGCGCTCCTCTTCGCTGTCAGTCCAGATAGAAAAAAATCACGCCGCCATGTGCGCCGTGCCGCGCGCGATGGCAACCGCCCCCGTGCGGCAAACTTCCCTGAGGCCAAGCGGGCGCATCAGCCCGCAGAAGGCGTCGATCTTGTCGGCATTGCCGGTCATCTCGAAGACGAAGCTCTCGGTCGTCGCATCCACCACGCGGGCGCGGAAGGCATCGGCCAGGCGCAGCGCCTCGACGCGCTGCTCGCCGCGTCCCACCACCTTGATGAGCGCCAGTTCGCGCATCAGGTGCGGGCCTTCCATCGTCAGGTCATGCACCCGGTGCACGGGGACGAGGCGGTCGAGCTGCGCCTTGATCTGCTCGATCACCATCTCGGTGCCCGAGGTGACGATGGTGATGCGCGAGAGGCGCCCCTCGTCATCCACGGGGGCGACGGTCAGGCTGTCGATGTTGTAGCCACGGCCGGAAAAGAGGCCGATGACGCGGGCCAGCACGCCGGCCTCATTTTCCACCAGCACAGCGATCGTGGCCGTGCGCGTATTCGTTCCAGACATCCGTCATCCATCCGAGACTTGAGGGGCGCACCGCATGGCGCGCGGCGCCCGAATTTCCCTGCGAGAGCGATCGCGCGCCCTACACCAACACCTTGCCAGCATCGGTGACCGCGGCCGCGTTCTTCTCCTGCCCCGGGCCCAGGATCATGTCGTTATGCGCGGCCCCCGAGGGGATCATCGGGAAGCAGTTCTCGTCCTTGGCCACGCAGATATCGGCGATGACCGGGCCGGGATGGGCGATCATCTCGCGGATCACGTCATCCAGCTGGTCGCTGGTTTCAGCCCGCAGGCCGCGGGCGTGGAACGCCTCGGCCAGCTTCACGAAATCGGGCAGCGCATCGCTGTAGGATTCCGAGTAGCGGCCGCCATGCAGCAGCTCCTGCCACTGGCGCACCATGCCCATGTATTCGTTGTTCAGGATGAACACCTTCACCGGCAGGCGATACTGCGCGAGCGTGCCCATCTCCTGGATGTTCATCAGGATCGAGGCCTCGCCCGCGATGTCGATGCAAAGCGCATCGGGATGCGCGATCTGCACGCCCATCGCGGCCGGCAGGCCATAGCCCATGGTGCCGAGCCCGCCCGAGGTCATCCAGCGGTTCGGCTTGTCGAAGCCGAAATACTGCGCGGCCCACATCTGGTGCTGGCCCACCTCGGTCGAGATGAAGGTCTCGCGGCCCAGCTCCTTCGTGATCTCGTAGAGGCGCTTGACCGCGTGCTGCGGCTTGATGATCGGCCCCTGCTGGACATAGGCGAGGCAGTCGCGCTTGCGCCACTCGTCGATCTGGCGCCACCAGCCGAGCTGCGCCTCCTTCGCGACCGGCGTCGGGTCGCTCTTCCAGCACTCGATCATGGCGGCGAGGACGGCGGCGGCATCGCCCACGATCGGCACGTCCACCTTCACGTTCTTGTTGATGGAGGAGGGGTCGATGTCGGCGTGAATCTTCTTCGAACCGGGGCTGAAGGCATCGAGGCGGCCGGTAATCCGGTCATCGAAGCGGGCGCCGATGTTGAGCATCACGTCGCAGCCATGCATCGTGAGGTTCGCCTCGTAGGTGCCGTGCATCCCCAGCATGCCGATGAATTGCGGATCGGTGGCCGGGAAGGCGCCGAGGCCCATCAGCGTGTTGGTGCAGGGCATGCCCGTCAGGTGCACGAACTCGCGCAGCAGGCGCGAGGCCTCGGGGCCGGAATTGATGACGCCGCCGCCCGCATAGATCACGGGGCGATGGCTCTGCTTCAGCAGGCGCACCGCTTCCTGGATGCGTGCGGCGTCAGGCTGCGTCACCGGGCGATAGCTGCGGTGCGGCGCGCTCGGCGCCGGCGCCTCCACATAGGGGGCGGGCTTGATCAGGATGTCCTTGGGCAGATCAATCACCACCGGGCCCGGGCGGCCGGACTTCGCCACATAGAAGGCGTCATGCATGACGCGGGCGAGATCGTCGCTGCGCTTCACCAGGTAGTTGTGCTTGGTGGCGGGGCGGGTGATGCCGGTGGTGTCGGCTTCCTGGAAGGCGTCATTGCCGATCAGGTGCGTCGGCACCTGGCCGGTGAGGCAGACCACCGGGATGCTGTCCATCAGCGCATCCACGAGGCCCGTCACCGCATTGGTGGCGCCGGGGCCGGAGGTGACGAGCACGACGCCGACCTTGCCGGTGGAGCGTGCATAACCCTCGGCCGCGTGCACCGCCGCCTGCTCGTGCCGCACCAGGATGTGGCGAATGGAATTCTGCTGGAACAGCGCGTCATAGATCGGCAGGACGGCGCCACCCGGATAGCCGAAGATGACATCCACGCCCTGGTCCTTCAGCGCGCGGAGGACGACCTCGGCGCCGCTTTGCAGGGCGGTGTCGGCGGCGGGGGCTGCGGTCGTGGACATGGCACTCTCTTGTGATCTGACGGCGGAGGCTTACGGGCCTGGACCCGGCGCGTCAACCGCCAGATTGAAGAAACGCGAAGATTTCGGGGTGATTTCTTTCTGAAAGTTGCGTCAGACCCGCAATTCGCGCATTGATCCTATGCGTCGCTGAGGGGGCCACCAATTCCTGGTGCCGAAACCAGGTCGCTTGCCGGCGCGTATAGGTCCAGGTGCCGGCGATGGCGCGGCGGTCGGCCTCGGCGCGACTGATCTCGCCGCGCCATTCGGCCGCGAGTTCGGGTACGCCATGGGCGCGCATGGCGGGCAGGCGGGCGTCCAACCCCTGGTCCACCAGAGCGCCCACCTCCTCCAGCGCGCCCTGCGCGCGCATGATGGCCCAGCGGGCGATGATGGCCGGGTGCAGCTGCTCGCGCGGGGGTGTCAGCAGGATGGCGCGGAAGTCGTAGCGGGCGGGCGGCAGGCGGGGGGCGGCGCCGTGCCAGGCGGCGAGGCTCTGCCCGGTGGCGAGGAAGATCTCCAGCGCGCGCGCGATGCGCTGGCTGTCGGAGGGGCGAAGCTTCGCCGCATCCTCGGGGTGGAGTTGCGCATGCAACTGCTCGGAGCCCAACGCCGCCAAGCGGGCGCGGGCTTCCTCGCGGGCTTCGGCGGGCACCTCCGGCAGGATCGAAATCCCCTGGGTGAGGGCGCGCAAATACATCCCCGTGCCACCGCAGAGGATGGGCAGGCGGGCCTTGGCCATCTCGGCCAGCGCCGCCTCGCGCCACCAGGCGACGGAGCCCGCCTCGGCCGCCGGCAGCACGCCGTAAAGCGCATGCGGCGCACGCGCTTCATCCTCCGGCGGCGGGCGGGCGGTGACGATGCGCAGCTCGCGATAGCATTGCATGGCGTCGGCATTGATCACGGTGCCGCCGAAGCGCTCGGCCAGTTCCAGCGCCAACGCGGATTTCCCGGAGGCGGTGGGCCCCGCGATGATCAGGGCCTTCCGCAGAGGCGCGGGGTCCGGTTGCGTCATGCGCGCGCCCCCGGCATGGTCCGGCCGCCATGCCCCATGTCCTGACCCTGATCGCCCCGCCCGGTGCCCTGGCACCTGCCCATGTGAACGCCGCCCGCGCCGCCCTGATGGCGCTTGGCGCGGATTGCGACGCCGTGGAATGGCTCGCCGAGGACGAGGCAGCTGACCTGCCCTTCCAGGCACTCGCTGCCGAACAGGCCATCGCCGCCGTGCGCGGCGCGCTGGGCGAGGCAGCGCTGGACCTCATCGCGCAACCCCGCGCCGGGCGCCGCAAGAAGCTGCTGCTGGCCGACATGGACAGCACCATCGTCACCACCGAGACGCTGGACGAAATCGCGGCCTTCGCCGGCCTCAAGGAGAAGATCGCCGAGATCACCGCCCGCTCGATGAATGGCGAGCTCGATTTCAAGCAGGCGCTGACCGAACGCGTCGGTATGCTGAAGGGCCTGGACGCCTCGGCGCTCGAGGAAACCTGGAAGGCCACGGAGCTCATGCCGGGCGCGCGCGAGCTGGTGGCGACCATGCGCCATCATGGCGCGCGCACCGCCTTGGTCTCGGGCGGCTTCACCTTCTTCACGGGCCGCGTGGCGGAGCTGGTGGGGTTCCATGAGCACCACGCCAATACGCTCTTGCTCGAAGACGGCAAGCTCACCGGCCAGGTGGGCCAGCCCATCCTGGACCGCGACGCCAAGCTCGCCACGCTGAAGCGCCTCGCCGCCGCGCATGGGCTGGCGCTGACCGAGGCCGCGACCATCGGCGATGGCGCGAATGACCTGGCGATGATCCAGGCGGCGGGGATGGGTGTCGCCTATCGCGCCAAGCCCAGCGTGGCCGCGGCGGCACGGCACCGCATCGAGCATGGGGATCTTCGGGGCCTGTTGTTTGCGCAGGGCTACAAGGCGAGCGAGTTCGTGGGCGGGTAGCGGCGTTCAAACGCCCACCAGTGCCCGCCAAGCGACACGGGCGGCGATCGCGTAGAGGCACAGCCCGAAACCCCAGGCCAGCGCGCGTTGCGGCAGGCGCCGGCTCAGCCGGGCCGCGGCGGGTGCGACCAGCATGGCCGGCGCGGCCAGCAGCACGAGACCCGGCAGGCTGACCTGCCCCAGCGCGGCGATCGACCACGGCCCGCCCGCCAGGGCCGCCAGCGTGGCGGGGGTCGAGATGGCCAGGTTGAACACCGCGCCCGCCCCCACCGCGCGGTGCAGCCCGATGCCGAGGAGCCCGAACACAGGCCCGCTCAAGGTCCCTGCCCCCACCCCCAGCGCGGCCGAGGCAAACCCGATCAGGCCGGGCGGCAGCCAGCCCCAGGGGGTTCGCGGCAAGCCCCCCTCCGCCGGCACGCCCAAGCCCAGCACCAGCGTTGTGGCGAGCCCGGCGGCCAGGGCGGCGAAGACCAGCAGCGAGAGCACCACCGGCGCGAAGGGTGCGGCGAATACGCCCACCAGCCCGCCGAGGATCATCGCCGGCAGCCAGGCGCGCAGCAGACCACGTTCCACGCTGCCCGCCCGCGCATGCGCGTGCACGGCCGTGATGGCCGAGAGCAGGATCACCCCCTGCGCTGTGCCGATGGCGAGCGGGAGACGTTGTTCCACCGGCAGATGGGACAGGATTTCGAGCAGTGCCGGCACCGCGATGACGCCGCCGCCGATCCCGAGCAGCCCCCCGGCCAGGCCGATCCCGGCGCCCGCCAGCAGCAGCGCGACCAGGGTCGGAAGGGTCAGTTCCAAAGCGCCCCCCCGATCGGGTGGGGGGCCGCCAGGGCCATGCTCAGCCCCGGACCGCGGCGGCCAGTTCGCGCACCTGGTCCAGCACCTGGCGGACGCTGTCCGGCTTGGCGCGGCCCTGCTCGTCCAGCGACTTGGCGAGCGTATCGATCAGCGCACTCGCCACCACCGCGCCATCGGCGACTTTGGCCGCGAAGCCCGCCTGCTCCGGCGTGCGCACGCCGAACCCGATGGCGATGGGCAGGTCGGTATGGGCGCGGATGCGCGGGATGGCGGCGCGCAGCGCCTCCGGGTCCGCACTGCGCGTGCCGGTGATGCCGGTGATCGCCACGTAATAGACGAAGCCTGAGGAGGCGTTCAGCACCAGCGGCAGCCGCGCGTCATCCGTGGTGGGGGCGACGAGGCGGATGATGTCCATGCCCGCCGCCATCGCGGCCGGGGCCAGCACCTCCGCCTCTTCGGGCGGCATGTCCACGACGATCAGGCCATCCACGCCGCTCGCCGCCGCATCGGTGACGAAGCGATCCGCGCCGTAGGAGAGGATGGGGTTCAGGTAGCCCATGAGGATCACGGGCGTCGCGTCATCCTCGGCGCGGAAGTCGCGCACCATGGCGAGCGTGCCGGCCAGCGTCGCACCCGCCTTCAGCCCGCGCTGCCCGGCGAGCTGGATGATCGGCCCATCGGCCATGGGATCGGTGAAGGGAACGCCGATCTCGATCAGATCCGCGCCGGCGGCGGGCATGCCGCGCAGGATGGCCATGCTGGTGGCCGGGTCGGGGTCATAGGCTTCGAGGAAGGGGATCAGCGCGCCGCGGCCCTCGGCCTTCAGCGCGGCAAAGCGGGCAGCGATACGGCTCACAACTTGACTCCGAGATGGCCGGCGACGGTGAAGATGTCCTTGTCGCCGCGGCCGCACATGTTCATCACGATCAGCGTCTCGGCCGGGAGCGTCGGCGCCACCTTCAGCACGTGGGCCAGCGCATGCGCGGGCTCGAGCGCGGGGATGATGCCCTCGAGGCGCGAGCAGAGCTGGAAGGCCTCCAGCGCCTCCTTGTCCGTCGCGTTCACGTATTGCACGCGGCCCAGCTCATGCAGCCAGGAATGCTCGGGGCCGACGCCGGGATAGTCGAGGCCGGCGCTGATGGAATGGCCTTCCAGGATCTGGCCGAACTCGTCCTGCAGGAGATAGGTGCGGTTGCCATGCAGCACGCCGGGGCGGCCGCCGGTGAGGCTCGCCGCATGGCCCGTCTTGGTCTCGATGCCGTGGCCGCCGGCCTCCACGCCGTGCATCTGCACCGAGGCGTCATCCAGGAAGGGATAGAAAAGCCCCATGGCGTTGGAACCGCCGCCAATCGCGGCCACCAGCAGGTCGGGCAGGCGGCCCTCGGCCTCCTGCATCTGCACGCGCGTCTCCGCGCCGATCACCGACTGGAAGTCGCGCACCATCATCGGATAGGGGTGCGGGCCGGCCACCGTGCCGATGCAGTAGTAGGTGTCCTCGACATTCGCGACCCAGTGGCGCAGCGCCTCGTTCATCGCGTCCTTCAGCGTGGCGGCACCCGAGGTGACGGCGACGACCTCGGCCCCCAGCAGCTTCATGCGAAAGACGTTGGGCTGCTGCCGCTCGACGTCGGTCGCCCCCATGAAGACGGTGCAGGGCAGGTTGAACAGCGCGCAGGCGGTGGCCGTCGCCACGCCATGCTGGCCGGCGCCGGTCTCGGCGATGATGCGCTTCTTGCCCATGCGCTTGGCGAGCAGAATCTGCCCCAGCACGGCGTTGATCTTGTGGGCGCCGGTGTGGTTCAGCTCATCGCGCTTGAAATAGACCTTTGCCCCTTTCCCCGGCTCGGCCTTGGCGCGGCAGTGCTCCGTCACGCGCTCGGCGAACCAGAGCGGGCTCGGGCGGCCCACATAATCCTTCAGCAGGCGGCGCCACTCGGCATCGAAAGTGGGATCGGCCTTCGCCGTCGCATAAGCTGCCTCGACCTCGAGGATGAGGGGCATCAGCGTCTCGGCGACATAGCGGCCGCCGAAGCCGCCGAAGCGGCCGGCGGAATCCGGGCCGCTCTTGTAGGTGTTGGGCTTGAGGAGCTGGTTCAACGGAGGCATCCCGGGAGCTGGCGTGTCGCCATGGTCATATAGAAGGCGCGGGCTTTTCCCAACCCCTGGCGGCGGCGATGAAATCCCGGATCAGGGCCGCGTCCTTCACGCCGCGCGCGCGCTCGACGCCGGAGGAGACGTCCACCCCCGGCGCGCCGCTGGCCGCGATGGCCTCGGCGACATTGACGGGCGTCAGGCCACCGGCCAGCAGCCATGGCTTCGGGATCGGGGCCAGCCGCGCGAGCCGCCACTCGAAGGGCGCGGCATTGCCGCCGGGCAGCACGGCATCCGGCGGCGGCTTGGCGTCCAGCAGCAGCCGGTCCACCACGGGCGCGTAGGCTGCGATCTGCGCGAGGTCGGCCTCCGTCGCGATGCCGATGGCCTTCATCACCGGCACGCCGAAGCGCGCGCGAATCGCGGCCACGCGCGCGGGGCTTTCCTCGCCATGCAGCTGGATCACGTCGAGCCGTGCCGCGGCCAGAGCCGCCTCCAGCAGCGCATCCGCCGGGTCCACGAAGAGGCCGACGCGGCGCGGGCCGCCTTCCACGCTGGCCGAGATGGCGCCCGCCTGGTCCGGCGTCACCGCGCGCGGCGAAGCGGGGAAGAAGACGAAACCCACGAAGTCTGCACCCGCCTCGGCCGCCCAGGCCAGCGCCTCGGGCGAGTTCACCCCGCAGATCTTGACCTCGATGCTCACCGGCCGAGGCCCGCCGTGATGGCGGCGGCGGCGGCGGCCGGGTCGGCGGCCTCGGTGATCGGGCGGCCCACGACGATCCAGTCGGCCCCGGCCGCCACCGCATCTTCGGGCGTGGCAATCCGCACCTGGTCGCCCGCGGCGCTGCCCGCGGGGCGGATGCCGGGCACCACCAGCATGGGCGCCTCGCCCAGCGCGTCGCGGATCAGCGAGACCTCGCGCGGCGAGCAGACGAGGCCATCCGCGCCGGATTCCATCGCCATGCGGGCCAGGCGCAGAACCTGCTGCGCCGGGCCGCCCGCCACGCCGACCACGCCCAATTGCTCGGAGTCCATGCTGGTGAGCACGGTGACGGCGAGCAGGACAGGGCGGGCAGGCCCGGCCGCCTCGGCCGCCTTGCGCGCCGCGGTGATCATCGCCGGCCCGCCGCCCGCATGCAGCGTGAGCATGGAGGCGCCGAGCGGCGCGAGGGAGCCGACCGCGCCCGCCACCGTGTTCGGGATGTCGTGCAGCTTGAGGTCGAGAAAGACCGGCGCATGCGCGGCAAGCCGCGCCAGCGCGGGCGGTCCGGCCGCGCAGAAGAGTTCGAGCCCGAGCTTCACCAGCCCGGCGTAGGGTGCGACCCGGCCCGCTAGCGCCTCGGCCGTCTCCAGCTTCGGGGTGTCGAGGGCGACGATGAGCCGGCCCTCCGGGCCTGTCGGGCGATGCAGCATGACTCGGGACACATCCTCAGTGCGGCTTGGCGGGCCTGGGATCGCGGCTGGCGAGTTCCGCGTCAAGCAGGGCAGCCGCTTGGCGCAGCTGCGCCGCACTCCGCCGCGCCGGAAGATGCGCGAGCCAGACGGTCAGCGCCCCGGCCAGGAAGGTGACGAGGCAGGGAACCAGAATGGCCTGCCAGAGCGGAATTTCGACGACCCAGCCGTCGGGCCAGAAGGTGACGGCGACATGTTCAGGATTGGCGAGAGCGAAAAACGCTAGGGCCACCGCGAGCAGCGCCGGCAGCAGGTAAGTGATCACCCGGCCTCGCCAGGGTCCTGCCCGCCATTGACGCGGGCGCGCAATTCCTTGCCCGGGCGGAAATGCGGCATGCCCTTGCCGGCGACGGCCACCGCCTCGCCCGTGCGGGGGTTGCGGCCCTGGCGCGGGTCTCGCCGCCGGGTGGTGAAGGCGCCGAAGCCGCGCAGCTCCACGCGATCCCCGCGCGCGAGGGCGGCACTGACCTCCTCGAAGATGGTGCTGACCACGGCCTCGACATCCGGCAGGCGCAGATGAGGGTGCTGCATGGCGAGATGCGCGATCAGTTCGCTCTTTGTCATGGTCCCCTCAAGCAACGGCCCGGGCGTATAGCATGCCGAGTTGGAAGGTTTTGCAAGGGCTGAGTGCCGTCTCAGCGGGGAAGAATATGCCCGGGCCACCAACCCTGAGCCCGCAGGACTGAGACGGCCCCCTCCCAGAGACGGAGCGACGCCATGGAGAGCACCCGTTCCGCCGTCCCGCGCGGGTCGAGATCGCGCAGGCGGAGTTCGGCGGGCAGGCCATGCGTCTCGGCCAGCCAGCGCCGCGCCTCGGCCTCGCCGCCGATCGCATCCACCAGCCCGAGCGTGACCGCCTGGCGGCCGGTCATCACGCGCCCATCGGCGATTTCACGCACGCGCTCCTCGGGCATGTTGCGCCCGGCCACCACCATGGCGACGAACTGGCTCTGCATGTCCTGCACGACGGCATTGAGCGAGGCGCGGCCCTGCTCGGTCAGCGGACGGAAGGGGCTCGGCTGATCCTTCAAGGGGCCTGAGGTCAGCGCCTCGGCGCGCAGGCCCAGGCGTTCCATCAGCTCCGAGACCTCGAAGGATTGCAGGATCACACCGATCGACCCGGTCAGCGTCGCCTCGCGCGCGAAGATGCGCTCGGCCGGCAGCGCCACCATGTAGCCGGCCGAGGCCGCGGTGCCGCCCATGACGGCGACGACGGGCTTGCCCGCAGCGCGAACGCCACGAATGGCGGTGTGCAGCGCCTCGCCGCCCGCCACCGTGCCGCCGGGGCTGTCGATGGAGACGAGCAGCGCCCGCACCTGCGAGTCCCGGCCCGCACGCTCGACCAGGCGCACGAGATCACGATTGTCGGTAATCGTGCCGTTCAGCGGCAGGCGGGCGATGTGTTCTCCGCCCAGCGCAGGGTTCTCCGGCAGGCTGTCCGCCATCAGGACGGCGCCGCCCAGCACGGCGCCCAGGATGAGGGCGGCGCGCCAGAAGCCGAGCTGCCGCTTCAGCCGGCGGCGATCGAGAAGGAGATCGGGCTCAAGGGCCATGGGTTCTGCATCCGTCCGAGGGTCGCGCTGACATAGGGTCACGCATGCCGGCTGCGAAGACAGGAAAAGCCAGCCGGGGCGATGGACAGGCGGCGCCGCTGGCGCTATGGACCGCGCCACCAAGGGCGCCGACTTAGCTCAGGGGTAGAGCAACTGATTCGTAATCAGTAGGTCCGGGGTTCGATTCCCCGAGTCGGCACCATTTTTTCAGTAACTTAGGCCGCGTTAGCCGCAGGACAGCGGCCTTGGAACTGTGGCCAGTACGGTGCCGCGAGCTTTCGCTGCGCGACAGGGTCACCGCCCAGGGAGGAGCAAACCGTCCTGCGGCGCGGCCTCCAGAGCCTCCAACACGCGACGTTCCTTCACCAACCGGCCGTTTCGGAAAGTGCTCACCGTGTTGATGTGCGCACGCACAGGCTGGAGAAGTAACTTGTCCTTAAAGGCGGTATCGGAAGTGTATTTGAACGCCAAATCCTCGGAAACCGAACCTCGAAGGATGTTTCCCTCACCATCCGGTAAACGTAGCTCAAATTCTCGCGAATCTGGAAGAACTCCTAGAAGAATTCCGACAATAGGCGCCAGCTCTTCCTTAACCTCAATTTCGTTTAGCCTGTCGGTAAGGCGCCTCACGTCCTCCAGAGACAATTCTACCTTATTCATGTCCCCGAAGATCTTCGTGCTTGCGCCAGAGTCTCGGAGCAGCTTCGCAAACCCCTGCACGGCGGCGACAAGCCGAGCCGGGGTTTTCTCGATGGTATGAGCAAATTCATCTTCTTCCGCCCGGCTTAAGACGGAGATGAGTTCTGTGCTTCGTTCGAGAGCATCCTTCAGCCGCGTTTCAACCAATTCCGTCTGATCCGGCAAAACTTCCTCTAGGATGAACCCCATGGATCCCCTGACAATGTCTCGGATAAACAGCCGCGAAAGGTCAGCACCAGGCAGGCGGCCACGCAGGGGCAGCGCCTCGGAAAGCGCAGACGCCAGAGAAAGCGATACGATTTTCTGGTAGCTATCCAGAGCCTGGGTTGTGAAATCGAGGCGGATGTCGCCAGACCCGATGACGGGGTTGCCGTCGAATATCAGCGCGACCGAGGCATGATTCGCGCGCGTCAGACTGGATGCACGCATCTGCTCATCGATTTCCGCTAGCCGGTTCTCCCACATGAGGCGGCTGGTTCCCCACGGGTTCGCGGAAGCCGCCAGAAGCTGCTGTTCGACGTAGAGCCGGTCGGCTTGCAGCGCCTCAATGGACAGGAGCGTGGGCATTAGGTTGTCCCTAACGCAGCGAGAGCCACTTGGTCGCCCGCCGGGTCCAACGGGATCGTAGCGAAGCCTTTCCAGGCAAACGTATTACGTTGGTGTGAGAAGAGGCTATACCAATAGATCGTCGCCTGGATCAGCCCCATGGGCTGCAGTTCCTGGAAAAGTAGCGCGTATGTATCGAGGGAGAAGCGCGCCTTATTGTGGTTCCTATTGGCGATTTCGTGCTGCCAGAATGGCAAACCATGCGTCTGCCAGGATACTGAATTTGTTAGATACTTCGTCGGTGCATCAAGGAGACTGAAAACGTCGATGTCTCCCGGCGGCCTGCCGGCCAACGCCTCGATGTTCTCCACGAAGCTGCCGTCGATGAATTGGAAACCTGAGGTGTACCCGTCACTGGCGATCAGGGCACGGTAGGCGATCAAATTCCGCAGCAGATGGCGCCGTTCGGGGGTGGTCCCCAGGGATGCCCCGAGCTCCGACATTGTGGACACGTAGGGTGAACGGTCGTGTGTAGCGGCGTCTGCACCGATGAACGGCGGCAACAACCCGCGCATGTCAAAAGGCGGCAGCGGCACGCGCGTTCTCTCTCCCCTACAAAATTGCGATCGCATACAACTTTTGCACTCATTCACCGAGGCGTAAACAGTGCCGCCACCCGGCCAGCCGTTGGGCGTGGACAGCGTGTTGCCCTTGCCCACGCGGACAAGGCGCAGTCCGCTTAAGTCGACGCACAGGTCTCGAACCAGACCAGGGCCGCGTTAGACCTCAACTCGGACACCGTTACCGCGCGCGGTGTAGAGCCGCGCTTGTAAGGTGGCAACCGACAACCATTGCCGCATCTCTCTTGGAAATCCTATTGAAATTGCAGCATTTTAGCCGACTTCGTAATCAGTAGGTCCGGGGTTCGATTCCCCGAGTCGGCACCATCTCCCAACACGCGAGATCCAGACACGCAAACGGCCGCCCCCTCCCGGAAGCGGCCGCTGCACATCCTTGCGGGAAATCAGGTCCCGGGGCCGACCAGCGTGATCTCGATGCGGCGGTTCTGCGCGCGCCCGGCCGGCGTGTCGTTGGACGCGATCGGGTTCGCCTCGCCACGCCCATCGGCCGAGACCAGGTTCCGCGGCGCGCCCTGGCGGATCAGGCTGTCCGCCACCGTGTCGGCCCGGCGCGAGGACAGGTCGAGGTTGGTGCTGATGCCCTGGCGGCGCAGTTCGGGCCCGACCGGCGTCGTGTCGGTGTAGCCCTCGACGATGATGCGCGTGTTCTGCAGGCCCTGCAGCGTCGGGATCATCTTGCCCAGCGCCTCCTGCGCGCGGCGATCGATGTGGTACCCGCCCGAGGAGAAGAGAATGCGGTCGGTCATCGTGACCTTCAGCCGGCCTTCCAGCAGCTGGATCGTCGCCTCATCGGCGGTGTAGCGGGCCTGGAGCTGGTTGTAGGCGGCCTGCAGCTGGTCGTAGCGCTGCTCGGAGACGCAGCCAGCGAGCAGGGGGGCGGCGAGGACAGCCGGCAGGGCGGCGACGAGAAAACGGCGTTGCATGGTAGTTCTCCTTTTTTGCCTTCCATGATTGTTGGCAGCATGGAACCGCATGGCACGACCCTGCAAGCCGCGTTCCATGCGCGGCAGCCCATCGCGACGTACACGCCTGGCCCGGCAAAATCTGCTAGAGGGCGCGCATGTCCATCACCACGCTCAAAGTCCCCCCCGCGGAAGACGACACCCGGCTCGACCGCTGGCTGAAGCGCCGCTTCCCCGCCCTCACCCAGGGGGCGCTGCAGAAGATGCTCCGAACCGGACAGATCCGCGTGGACGGCAAGCGGGCCGAGGCAAATACCCGCCTGCTCGCCGGCCAGGAGCTGCGCGTGCCGCCGATGCCGACGGCCCCCGCGCCCAAGGCCGAACCGCGCCCGCTCTCGGACGCGGCCGTCGCCGAGATGCACGCCATGGTGCTCTACCGCGACGACAGCCTGATCGTGCTGAACAAGCCGCCCGGCCTCGCGGTCCAGGGCGGCCCGGGCATCAAGAAGCATCTCGACGGCATGCTGGAGGCGCTGGCCGAGGATGGCGAGAAGCCGCGCCTCGTCCACCGGCTCGACCGCGACACCTCGGGCGTGCTGGTCGTGGCGCGCACCGTCTCCGCCGCCGCGCATCTCGCCAAGGCCTTTCGCGGGCGTGACATGGAGAAGACCTATTGGGCCGTGGTGGTGGGCGAGCCGCAGATCGCGCTCGGCCGCATCTCCATGCCGCTGATGCGCCTCGTCGGCGCGCAGGCGGCGGGCCGCGGCGGCGAGCGCACCGCACCGGCCGAGAAGGGCACGGCCGGGATGCGCGCCGTGACCGACTACCAGGTGCTGGAGGCGGCCAAGCACCGCGCGGCCTTCCTGGAGCTGCGCCCGCAGACCGGCCGCACCCACCAGCTGCGCGTCCACTGCGCCGAGGCGCTCAAGACCCCCATCCTGGGCGACGGCAAATATGGCGGCCAGGCCGCGCATCTGGAGGGGCTCTCGGGCAGTTTGCACCTGCATGCGCGCGCGCTGCGCCTGCCGCATCCCGAGGGCGGCACGCTTGAGGTCATGGCGGCACCGCCCGGGCATTTCGAGGAGACCATGCGCTTCTTCGGCTTCGACAACCCTGCCCCCCGCCCGCCCCGCCGCAGCAAATGAGGCGCGCGCTTCTCCTCGCGCTCGGCCTGATCCTGGCCCTGCCGCTCCTGGCGCTGGCCGCCTTCCTGCTCTTCTTCGACGCCGACGCCTTCCGCCCGCGCGTGGTCGAGGCGGTGCAGCGCGCCACAGGGCGGGACTTCCGCATCGAGGGGCGCCTGCACCTGACGCCCGCCCTCACCCCCACCCTTGCAGCCGAGGGCCTGGTGCTGGCCAATCTGCCGGGCGGCAGCGCGCCCGAGATGCTGCGGATCGCCCAGGCGGACATCCGCCTTGCCCTGCTGCCCCTCCTCTCCGGCCGCGTCGAGCTCGCCCATCTGCGCCTCGAGGGCGGCAGGCTCCTGCTGGAGCGCGAGAACTGGCGCTTCGCCCGCCCCGCCGCGCCAGCGGCACCGCCGGCCAGCCCCGCCCCCCAGGCCGCGCCCGTCCGCCCCATGGAGCTGGACCTGCGCGCCGTCACCCTGCGGGACTGGCAGGTAACGGCAGGCGGCGAGACCTGGCGGGTGCCCGAATTGCGGCTGACCGGCAGCGGGCCCGGCGCCTCGCTCGACCTCGCGGGGACGCTGGCCGCGCGCGGCACCGAGGCGCGGATCGAAGGACGGCTCGGTGCCCCCGCCGCCTGGAACGGCCCGGCCCCCTGGCCCTTCCAGCTCACGGCGACACTTCCTGGCCTCCGGCTGACGGCGGAGGGGCAGCAGGCGAATGGCGACTGGCGCGCCGCCCTGCGCGCCGAAATCCCGCGCCTCGATGGGCTGGCGCCGCTGGCCGGGCGCCCCTTGCCGGCGCTGACCGGCCTCACGCTGCGCGCGGCGTTGGAGGTCACGGGCGGCACGGCACGGCTGGCCGGGTTGGATGGCGAGGCCACGGGCGGCGAGGTCGCCGGCTTTACCCTGACCGCCGCGCGCTTCATCCAGATGGGGCAGGACGCACCCCTTACCCTGGAGGCGAATGGCCGGTTCCGGGGCGAGGCGGTGACGCTGACGGCCGAGGCGCGGCCGCTCGCTCTGATCGCGGGCACGCCGGCGCCGCTGGCGCTGCGGCTCGCGGCCGGCGGTGCGACGGCGAGCCTGACCGGCGAATGGCCCGGCACCCTTCGGGTTTCGGCCGCCGCACCGGACCTGGGGCGTCTGTCCGCCCTGGCGGGCCGCCCCCTGCCACCGCTGCGCGAGGCGCGCCTCGGTGCCGCCGTCACGGCGCTGGGCCCGCTCTTCGGTGAGGGCCTGCGCCTCGGGGAATTCGCGCTCGCCTCCTCGGCGGGCGATCTGGCGGGCGCACTGGAATGGCGCTGGGCGCCACGCCCCGCCGTCGCCGGTCGGATCACCTCCTCCCGGCTCGACCTGACCGCGCTGCGGCTTCCCCCCGCGCCGACAGCCTCGGCGCCACCGGCATCGGCGGCTCCTCCAGCCGCGCCGGCCGCCCCGTCCCCTGCGTCTGGCCGGGTGATCCCGGACACCCCGCTCGACCTCGCCGCGCTGCGCCTTTTTGATGCGGACCTCGCCTTCACGCTGAGTGAGGTGATCGAACGCGAGCTCACGCTGCGCCACATCGAAGGCCGCCTCGTGAATGCCGGCGGCCGGGCACGGCTTGAGCCCTTTGCGGCCACTTTGCCGGGCGGGCGGCTCTCGCTGACGCTCGCGGCGGACGCAACCGGCGCCGCACCCGCGGTGCAGATCCGCGGCGGCGGCCAGGGACTCGACCCGGCGGCGCTGCTCGGCGCCTTCGGCCTCGCGAGCCCGCTGACCGGCCGGACCGATCTCGACGTGAATTTGCGCGGGGAGGGTGCCGACTGGCGCGCCGTGGCGGCGAGCGCCACCGGGCATTTCGGATTGGCGGTGGTGGAGGGCCGGCTGAGCGGCGGCCCGGCGCAGGCGCTGGCGCAGATCCCGGGCTTCGCGGCCGGTGTGCCGGTGCATTGCCTCGCCTTGCGGGGGGAAGCGGACCGCGGCCTTGTGCGCTTCAGCGCCTTCTATCTGGATGGGGCCGCGGGGCGTCTCGCCGGCGAGGGGGGGATGAGTCTGCGCGACGAGACGCTGGCCATCCGCATGCAGGGGGATTTGCGGCTGGCCGGAGTCCGGGTGCGGGCACCGATCCCGCTCGGGGGAACGCTGGCGGCGCCGCGCCTGGAACTTGCTGCCCTGACCGAGGGGGCGGTGGGCAGTCTGCTGGGGGCGCCCGGCGGGGGGGCCGGGGGAGTTGCGATACCGGATTGCGCGGGGACGCTGCGTATCGCCCGGGGGGGCCGGGAAGGGCCGGTGCCGCAAGTGGCACCCGCTCCGCCCGGTTCGTCGCAGCCTGCCATCAACAACCTGCTCAGGGGATTGCTGGGTCGTTGATCCGCCAGGGAGGGGCCCGGGTGAGGACGTCTCCGGGTGGGGCCTGGCGTTGCGGTTGCGGCGTGCGGGGCCTTACTGGGAGATCGCGCGCCAGGCGATGTGCGCGAGGACACCAACCAGGGTGCTGGCGGTGCCGAGCACGACCAGGCGCAGGACGATCAGGGCGAGGTCACCGCGGGCGGCTTCAGTCATCTGGGACATGGGGTGCTCCTTCGGGTGGGGTGGTCTGATCCCCAAGGAGCAAGCGCCGGGCCATACGCCTAACCGATTGATTTCATGAGAACCAAACCGGCCGCTTCGCCACATGCCAGGGGAGACCGCCGAAGAATGCGTTGCAAAATGCAAGGTGCCCCCAGCCAATTTGCAAAACGCAAGTCACCGGCCGGAGCAAAGGGTCAGGAGCCGCCCTTGCGGCTCTTCTCGATCATCGCGATCAACTCGGGCGGGATCGGCTCTTCAGCGACCTTGCCGAACATGGAGTTGAGCCCGCGATCCAGCCAGAGGTCGAAGGCCGCGTCCGGCGCCGCGTCGCGCGTGCGCCGGGCCTTCTGCCGAGCCGCAGACATCAGCCGCTTCTCCTTGCCGGAATTGTCGTGGTCCTTGGGCAAGCCACCTCCTAGGTGAGCCACATCCCCGGGGACGCGCCCCCGGGCCGCGAGGCTCGGCTTGCCTTGCGCGGGAGCGGTCCGTCAAGCGGCATCCTCGGCCGCTCCTCCCTTCCCGGAGGCCGCGCGGCCCCTTCCCCCAGGATCCAGTTCCTCAACTGCGCCCGCGTGCGGGAGACACGCGCCTTCAGCGTGCCGACCGGAATGCCCATCTGCGCCGAGGCATCCTCATAGGAGACGCCCTGCACGGAGATCATCAGCAGCAGCAGGCGCTGGTCGGCGGGAAGGCGTGCCAGGTGGTGGTGCAGTTCCTTCATCGCGAGGCTTTCCTCCTGCCCGCCGCTGCGGGCGAGCGAAGCCGGCGGCACATCCTCGATCGAGGCGGTCGGCCGACGTCGACGGCAGTCGGAGAGGAAGCGGTTGCGCAGGATGCTGCCCATCCAGGCGCGGAAATTCGTGCCCGGCTCGAAAGAGGCGCGGGCGGACAGCGCATTGGCCACGGCCGTCTGCACCAGGTCGTCGGCATCGGCGCGGTTGCGCGTCAGAGCCAAGGCTTGCTGGCGCAGCGAAGGAAGGGCCGCCATCATCAGGTCATGGAAATCGATCGTGGCAGACTCCTGGGACGCGGCGCGGCTCTCGTCACGATCTGGTGTTTGATGGGTCATGCAAAAAGGCCCCCTTCACAATGCGAGACTGGAGAAACCCGCCAGGTCGGCCGTGGATGCATGTCTTTTTGTTCATAAATTGGGATTCCTGCGAATGCCATGCAACCTTGGGCCACGCCCCGGGTTTCGCTCGCGATGGAATTCGGCATGACGACATGAGGTTGCAGAATCTCCGGCACGCGGCGCGACCTGCCCGCGGCTTCGTCCCGTCCTGACATGGGAATCCCCAACTTGCCCAAGACCTCCGAGTTGCTCCCGGCCCTCCCCTATGCGCGCCGCTTCGCGCGCGCGCTGACGGGGGCGCAGGGCCCTGGCGACGAGATGGTGGCCCGCGCCGCCGCGCGATTGCCGGAGGACATGCCGCCCCGCCTCGGTCTTTTCTCCGCCATCACGGCCCTCACCGCCGGGCTGTCTGCGGGCCCGGGCATGCCGCCGCTGGCCCGGCACCTGCTCCTGCTCACCACCATCGAGGAACTCACCACCGCCGAGGCTGCGCGCGTCACCGGGCTTGAACAGGGCGAGGCGGAGGCCCGCATCGCCGCAGCGCGCGAGGCCATCCGCTCCGCCGTGGTCACCCGCGTCCTGATCATCGAGGACGAGCCGATCATCGCCATGGACCTGCGCATGCTGGTGCAGGATTGCGGGCACACGGTCATCGGCGTCGCGGCGACGGAGGCGGATGCGGTGCGCCTGGCCGCCGAGGGCGATGCGCGGCTGATCCTGGCCGACATCAATCTCGGCCGAGGCGGCAACGGCATCCGCGCCGTGCAGGAGATCCTGACGCGCATCACCGTGCCGGTGATCTTCGTGACCGCCTACCCGGAGGACCTGCTGACCGCGGAGGGCATCGAGCCCGCCTTCGTCATGCGGAAGCCCTTCGACCGCTTCATGCTGGCGGTGCTGACCTACCAGGCGATCAGCGCGGGCGTCGTACCGCTGCCCTGAGGCCCCTGCAACCGCCCCCAGGAAGGCGCGTTTTCCCCAAGGTGCCGCGGATCTCGCGGCCATGAGGAGAACGCAAATGAACTGGGACACGATCAAGGGGAACTGGAAGCAGCTGACCGGCTCCGTGAAGGAGCAATGGGGCAAGCTGACCGATGACGACCTGACGGCGATCGAAGGCCGGCGCGACCAGCTGGTGGGCCAGATCCAGCAGAAATACGGGATCGCGAAGGAGGAGGCCGAGACGCAGGTGAAGGCGTGGGAGGCGCGCCAGCGCTCCATGTGACGCGGTGCCGCCGCGGATCGCGCGGGGCCTGCCCTGCCGCCTTGGGGGTAGGGCGCCCCGCCTCCGCCCTTCCCCCTCAAGGCGCCGGCCAAGGGTGACGCCTGAAAGGACCGGTCATGTTGGCCTGGGCCATGATTTTCCTGCTGGTCGCCTTGATCTCCGGTGCATTCGGCTTCGGCGGCGCCGCTAGCCCGGCGGACGGCACGGCGCGCCTGATGTTCTTCGTCTTCCTTGCCCTCTTCGCCCTGGCGCTGGTCACCGGCGCGGGATGGGAGATGTGAGGCCGCGCCGTCGCGTGGTGCTGATGGCGCCCGCACTGTTGCTCGCGGCGCCTGCCGCCGCGCAGCGCGGGGCCTCGCTCTGGTTCGACCCGACGCAGCTTCCTTCCTATAGCGGGCGCCTGGAGCGCTGGATCGCAACCCCCGCCGGCGCCGTGGATCGCGGCCTGCTGCGCGAGGGGACGCAGTTCGTCTTCGCCTCTTCGGAGGCGGAGGCGCTGATGACGGCGATCGAGCCGGGTGCGCCGATCAGCGTCTGGGGCATCCGCGCCCGCAACGCGGCGGTGGTGCTGATGCTCGCCTGGGGCAAGTCGGATTCGGAGCCGCTCGGCTTCGTCGAGCGACCCGCCTGGTTCGTCGCGCATGAGCCAGGGCGGGAGCCACTGCAGCTCTCCGGGCGCATCCTCTGCCCGCTCTTCACGCCGCGCGGCGAGGGCATGGGCGTGGTGCTGGCCGAGGGCGGGGCCATCCGGCTGCCGGTCGCGGCCCACCGCGCCCTGGGCGATCTCCTGAAGCCCGGCGAGCCGCTGGCCGCAGAGGGGCTCGGCACGCGGCGTGACAGACTTGTCGCGCTCGACGCCCTCTCGATCGGCCGCGCGATGGACAGCCTGCAGCCCGTCCCGCGCGGATGACCGAAGCCACGACGCCCCAGACCCCGGGACAGACCCCGGCCGCCGGCTCGCCGGTGCTGGCGTTCATGGGCACCTTCCGCCTTTGGCTGACCGCGCCCAATCGGGGCCGCGCGCGCTGGCTGCTCGCAGGCCTCGTGCTGCTGACGCTCGCGCAGGTCGCGATCCAGATCCGCTTCAACATCTGGAACCGCGACTTCTTCAACGCGCTGGAGAACCGCGACGGCGGCGCCTTCCGGGCGCAGATTCTCTTCTTCCTGGGCCTTGCCGCCCTGTCCATGAGCGTCGCCGTCTACCAGCTCTACATGAAGCAGTTGATCCAGCTGCGCTGGCGCGAATGGCTGACGGGGCACCTGCTGCAGGTCTGGCTGCGCGAGGGGCGGCACTACCAGCTGGAAATGGCGCAGACCGGCGCCGACAATCCGGACCAGCGCATCGCAGAAGATGTGCGGGTCGCGACCGACCTCGCGGTGGATTTCGCGACGGGGCTGATGAACTCCCTCCTGATGCTGACCGCCTTCATCGGCATCCTCTGGACGCTCTCGGGCGCGCTGCACCTCAGCATTGCGGGACGCGAGTTCGACATCCCCGGCTACATGGTCTGGGCGGCGCTCACCTACGCGCTGCTCGGCACCTTCCTCACCTGGATCGTTGGCCGGCCGCTGGTGCCGCTGAACGTGGCGCGCACCACGGCGGAGGCGGATTTCCGCTTCGGTCTGAACCGCGCGCGTGAAAGCGGCGAAGGCATCGCGCTCATCCGCGGCGAGGCGGATGAGCAGCGCGGCCTCACGCGCCTCTTCGGCAGCGTGGCCGGGGCGGTGCGCGGACTGATGCGGAGCCAGCGCAACCTCATGTGGCTGACCAGCGCCTATGGCACGCTGGCCATGATCTTCCCGACCATCGTCGCCTCGCCCGCCTATTTCTCAGGTGCCATCACGCTGGGCGGCCTGATGCAGATCGGCGCCGCCTTCGGCCAGGTCCAGGGCGCGCTCAACTGGTTCGTGGACAATTTCGGCCGCATCGCCGAATGGCGCAGCGCCGTCTCGCGCATCGTCGTCTTCCGCGACCTGATCGAGGAGCTGGACGCGCTGGTGGAGGACCCGAACCAGCCCACGATCACCATCACGGAGGGCGACGAAGACGCGCTGATCTTTCGCAACCTCGAGGTCGCCTTCGCCAATGGCACGACGGTGATCGCCGATGCCTCGGCCGAGATCCGCGCGGGCGAACGCGTGCTGATCCAGGGCGAATCCGGCACGGGCAAGTCCACGCTGTTCCGCGCCATCGGCGGCCTCTGGCCCTGGGGGGCGGGCGAGATCGTGATCCCGCCCCGGACCAGCATGATGTTCATGCCGCAGCGGCCCTACCTGCCGCTCGGCACGCTCGGCGCCGCTCTCTGCTATCCCGCGCCGCAGGACGGTTTCCCGCAGGAGGCACAGGGCGACGCGCTGGCCCGCGTGGGCCTGGAGCGCCTGTCAGGTCGCCTGGCCGAGGACGAGCGCTGGGACCGCGTGCTGAGCCTGGGGGAGCAGCAGCGCCTGGCCTTCGCGCGTTTGCTGCTGCACCGCCCCCGCTGGATCTTCATGGACGAGGCGACGGCGGCGCTCGATGAGGCGAACCAGGATGCGATGATGCAGCTCGTGCTCGACGAACTGCCAGAGGCCGCGCTGATCTCCATCGGCCATCGCCCCGGCCTCTCGGCCTTCCACGAGCGCACGCTCACATTGGTACGGGCGGAGGGCGGCGCGCGCTTCTCGCGCCCGCGACGGGAAGGCACGCGGCGGCAATGGACGCGGCGGCGGCCGAGGCGTTAGGCCGCTTCAAGGGGACGGGCCGACCAGCCGCCACCGCCCCGTTCGCGCAGGATGACGCAGCAGCGCCCCGCCTCCGCCGTGATCAGGTTCCAGCCATTGGCGAAGCCCGCACCGCGCGGCGAAAGCGCGCTCGGCGCCACCACCTGCAAGGGACCATCCACACCCAATCGCATGGCGACGGCGCGATGCAGGTGGCCGCAGAGCAGCGCGGCCACACCATGGTCGCGCAGCAACGTGATGGTCGCCTCGGCATGGCGCGGCACGCGCCGGCGGATGGCCCAGGGCGGATGCCGCAGCGGGTGATGGCAGGCGACAATCGTCATCGCCCCGTCCGGCAGGGCGAGCGCGGCCCCGAGCGCCGCGCGGCGCGAAGCCGGGAGGGCGCCCGCCGCCCAGTCGAGATGCCATTGCGCACGGCTGACGCTGTCGAGGCCGATCAGGCGCAGGCCGGGCAGCATCAGCCCGTCGCGCCAGGCACTGGAGCGTGCGGCGTGCCAGCGGCGGCGCGGGTGCAGGAAGCGCGCCAGCACGTCGTCGCGCGGGATGTCGTGATTGCCTGGCACCACCAGAAGCGGCGCCTGTAGCGCCTCCAGGAAGGTCAGCGCCGCGCGGAACTCCTGCGGCCGGGCGCGGCGTGTGAGGTCGCCGCTCACCACCACCGCCTCTGGCGCCTGCGCGCGAATGTCGGCAGCCAGCATGGCGGCGGCGGCGGCATCGCCCTCGCCGAAATGCAGATCGGCCAGATGCGCGATGCGCGCCATCACGCCACACGCTTCGCCGGCAACAGGCGGAGCGCGCCGGGGTGCAGCCGGAAGCGCACGGGGCCCGGCACCAGGTGCATCTCACCATCCAGGCTCAGGCGCAGCCACGGGGTTGGCCCATGCACGACAAAGCGCCGGCCGAGGAAGCTTCGTACCTCCGCATCGCGGCTCAGCCCGCCGCGCAGCCAGCGGATGGCCTGGCGCAGCCGCGCCACCGGGCCGGCCGGGCGTGCGAGGTCGAGCAGGAGGAGTGGCGGCTCGCCCGGGGCGGGCAGCGTCACCACCGCGGCATGGCCCCGGATGCGCCCGCGCGGCCCGGTGCGAAGTGCCAGTCCCTGGCCAGGCGGCCGGAGCATCCCGCGCGCGGCCGCGCGCAGAACGGGCGCCCAGCCGGTGAGGCCGGCGCCGCGCTGCATCTCGCGAAAGCGCATCAGGCGCGAGGGCTGGCCCACGATGCTCTGGTAGAGGAACACCTCGCCATTGGCGCTGGCGACATCCAGCGTCGTGAAGAAGTCGGGGCGATATGCGGCGGCAGCGTCCAGCGGATCGCGCGGCAGGCCCAGGCGGGCGCAGACGCGGTTCATGGTGCCGCCGGGCAGCGGCGCCAGGGCGAGGCGCCGATCGAGCAGGCGCGCGGCGGCGCTGCGCAGGGTGCCATCGCCGCCCGCGACGAAGACGACCTCGGCATCGCAGGCTTCGACTTCGTCCCACTGCACGTCGAGGGGCGCCTCCTCGGCAAGGTCACCGAGAAGGAAGCCCGCCTCGCGCAGCGCCCGGGACAGGGACGCCCGGGGTGCGGCGAGGGCGGACAAGGCGCCGGCCCCCGGGTTCACGATCAGCGCGGCGCGCATGCTCTCGGCGCGAGGCCCTCAGCGGGTGGCGGGCGTGGTGGCGCGGTTCATCGCGCGGCTGGCCGCCGTGCCCGGGGGGTTGCCCGGCATGCCGTCCGACTGTGCGGGATAGGCGCCCGAGGTGTTGGTGCCGGCCGCGCGATCCACCGCGCGGTTCGTGGCGGTGCCCGGCGGATTGGCTGGCGTGCCATCCGACTGCGCCGGATAGGCGCCCGAGGTATTGGTGCCGGCCGCGCGGTCCAGCGCACGGGTCGCGGCGGTGCCGGGCGGGTTGCCGCCGCCGGAATCCGTGCAGGCGACCGTGCCGAGCAAGAGCGCGGAGAGGGCCAGGTTTCGCAGCAGCGTCATCATCGCATCCTTCCATGGGTTCCTGGTGATGCAGGGCTGAACGCGGCCCCGCGCCCCTGGTTGCCGCCGCAACCGAGGCCGAGGCGCCGCGTTCCCGCTGCTGTTCAACCCAGGAGAAATCCCATGCGTGGCGCCTTGCTCTGGCTGATCGGCATTCCCATTCCCGTGATCATCGCGCTCTGGCTGTTCGGGGTGCTGTAGACGCGAGAAAGCCCGCGGCGCCTGCGCCGCGGGCTCCCGTGAGGACATGCCCTCGCTCAGCGGCGCCGCTGCGCCGCGTCGTATTCGAAGGCCGGCCGGGTCTCCAGCATCTCCTTCGTCGCGCCCGGCAGCATCAGCCGCTCGCGCTCGGCGTTCCAGCGCACCTCACTCAGCGGCATCTGGACGAGCCGCCCGCCGATGCCGAGGAAGCCGCCGACCTGGACGATCGCCACCGGGCCATTCGGCGTCAGCAGGATGTCATCCACCTCGCCCACATTCTGGTCGCGGTCGTTGTAGATGCGGCTGCCGATGATCTGGCTCATCCGCGGCCGTGCCGTGGCGATGGAGCCCGCCGTGGCGGTGCCACCCGGCGGGTTCAGGCTGGCGCCGGGCGTGGTCGTGCCGGGCGTCGCGCCCGGCGCGCTGCGCGTGGTCGTCGCCGGGTCCGCCGCGGGATTCACGGGCCGTGTCGGACTCGCCTGCGGCATGGTGGAGGACGGGCCGGCAGGCGGCTGCGTCTGCGCCTGGGACCAAGCGAGGCCGGGCGCGGCGAGCAGCGCGGCCGTCAGGGTCATGCGGATCAAGGCAGGCGCCATGGGGGTGTGGTGCATCTGGATCTCTCCTCTGGGTTCCCGTGCGGGACCTTGGGGGCTGGAACCGCACAGGGGATGAACACCGCGCGGCGCGCCGCGTTGCGCGCTCAGCGCTCCGTCAGACGTGCGAAGACGAAGCCCGCCAAAGCCGCGAGCGCGATCGCGGTGAGCGGCTGCGCGCGCACCGTCTCGGCGAGGCGCTGCAACTGGTGGCGCAGTTCCTCGCCCGCCTCCTGCACCACGAATTCCACCTGGCCCACCACCTCGCCCAGCGCGGGCGTCACATGGCGGTCCATCACCTCCTCGACCTGCGCCTGCACCGGGCGGTCGCCCGGCATCGGATCGCGCTGTGGGTCTAACATCATCATCATCCTCCGGCTTCCATTCGCGGCCCCAAATGGCTGCGCAGCAGCCACGCGGCCTTTTCATGCGCGAGGACGCGCGCGATCAGCACATCGTGCGATCCGGCGTCGCCGGCGCGCTCCATCTCCTCCGCCCCCTCGCGCGCCCGGGCCGCGAGGCGCGCGTGATCGGCGGCGAGGGCGGCGACGGCGGCGGGGATCGCGGCCTCGCCCAGCCCGGGCGCCAGGCTCGCATGCTCCAGCATCTCGCCGAGCCCGTCCGGGGCTGCCTCGCCCACGGCGCGCAAGCGCTCGCCCAGCACGTCGAGCGCCGTGAAGAGTTCCTGGTACTGCGCCTCGGTCAATTCATGGATGGCGTAGAAGGCCGGTCCCTGCGCGTTCCAGTGGCAGGATTGCGTCTTGGCCAGCAGCACCGCCGTATCGGCGAGCACGGCCCGAAGCGCGGAACCGTCCGCCCCGTTACCGCGCATGTCCCTGTCAGGTTTCAGCTGATCCATCGGCCTCGGCTCCTTCCCCGCCCGCAACGCCACACGGCGCGGCGCGTTGCAGCGAAGTTCAGCAAGGAGACCGCGATGGCGCCGTTCCGCCCCCCCGAACCCGGCGCGACGGAGGGTGGCGGCGGGCGGTTCCTGCTGCTCGCAGGCGTGATCGTCGCGCTCTATCTGGGCCATGAGATCCTGGCGCCGCTCGCGCTTGCGCTGCTGCTCACCATCGCCGCCCTGCCCGCGGCCGAATGGCTCGAAGCGCGCGGCCTGCCGCGCATCCTGGCCGTGCTGCTCGTGCTGCTGCTCGTGCTGGGGCTTTTCGGCGGGCTCGCCTATGTGGTGCTGACGCAGGCGCTGGCCCTGGCCACCGAACTGCCGGCCTATGAGAGCGTTCTGCGCGGCAAGCTCGAGAGCCTGAGCCAGGGCTCCGGCCCTGTCGAGGGCGTGATGCTGCTGCTGCGCCGCCTCGGCACCGCGCTGGACAGGCCGGAGGCAGCGCCCGCCGCCATGACCGTCGCCGTCGTCAGCGACGGCCAGAGCGCGCTGCGCACGCTGGCCGAGCTCGGCCTGGTCATCATCGCGCCCGTGGCCATGCTCGCCATCACGCTGCTGCTCATGGCGTTCATCCTGGTGCAGCGCGAGGATGTGCGGGATCGCGCGCTGCGCCTCGCCGGCGTGCATGAGCTGCACCGGACGACGGGCGCGATGACGGAGGCGACGGTGCGGATCGGCCGCTTCCTGCTCATGCAGCTCGCCGTGAACGGGCTGTTCGGACTCTGCATGGGGCTCGGCCTCTGGGGCCTCGGCATTCCCAATGCCCCGCTGTGGGGCGTGCTGGGATTCGGGCTGCGCTTCATCCCCTTCCTCGGCGCGCCGCTCTCCGTCCTGTTTCCGCTGCTGCTGGCCTTCGCGACGACGGAGGGATGGGCCACCGTGCTGCTCGTCCTCGCGCTCTTCGCGCTGGTGGACATCACGATCACCTATGTGCTGGAGCCATGGATCTATGGCGCCAGCACGGGCGTGACACCGCTCGCGCTGCTGATCTCCTCCGCCTTCTGGGCGGTGCTCTGGGGGCCGGTCGGGCTGATCCTGGCGCCCGCGATGACGGCCTGCCTGGTCATCATCGGCCGCCACGTGCCGGCCTTCGGCTTTCTCGACGTGCTGCTGGGCGACGCCGAGCCCCTGCCCCCGGCCGCCCGCTTCTACCAGCGCGTGCTGGCGGAGGATGCGCGGGGCGCCGGCGCGCTGCTGGGCGCCGCCATGGCCCGCCAGGGCGTGCAGGCCGCGCTGGATCAGCTCGCCTTGCCGGCCATCGCGCAGGTCGGCAGCGAACGCGGCAATGAATCCTTCGGCACCGCGCTCACCATCCGTGCCTCCCGCACGCTGGTGCGCGTGCTGGAGCCCTACGCCGACGAGCCGGATGGGGAGGCGGACATCCTCGTCCTGCCCGTCGCCGGGGCGCTGGACCGTGCCACCACCCAGCTGGTCGTCGCCGCCCTGCTGGAGACCGGCCATGCCGCCACGCTGCGGCCCGAAAAGGCTCCCGCCCCCGTGGTCACGCTGCTGGTCGCCGCCACGCGCCCGCCGCGCCAGCGCCTGCTGCGCGCCCTGCGCGCCGCGCGGCGGCTGACCGGCCATTTCATCGCCTTCGCCGCGAGCGACGAGGCGGAGCAAGCCCTTGCGGATGACGGCATGGCGCTGCCCTGGGTGATCGGCCTGCCGGGCCTCGTCAGCCAGGTGGACCGCTGGATCGAGGAGGCCTCGGATCACCCGGCCGGCGGCGCGTGACGCGCCCCTCAGGCCACGGTCCGCTCCACGGCCGCCTGCAGGCCGAGAAGGGCGGCCAGCGCCAGGCGCAGCTCGGCCGAACTGCTGGGCTCGGGCAGGCTTGCCTCGCCCGTCCGCGGGAGGGAGCCGGAGGCGTGGAGGTTCAGCGTGGCCACCGCCCGCCGGTCCAGGGCTTCGCGCAGCAGCTGCACCGAGACCCCCTTGAGGGTCGCCGGCAAGACCGCCGCATCCACCGCCCGCGCCCGCTCCAGAGCGGCCAGCGCCTCCTCGATCGAGGTCGCGGGGCCGATCACCTCACAGCGCGCCTCGCGGAGGGTGGCCACGAGGGCGGCGGCGCGCTCGGGCTGGTCATCGGCCACCAGCACGCGGCGGCCTGACAGGACGCCGGCGCGGGCCGGCATGTCCGGCCGCAATTCACCGGCGAAGGCGCTCGCGCCCATGGTCAGGACGCAGTGCAGCCCCTCACGCAGCCAGCGCCGCTCGATGTGGCCGGCCAGTTGGGCGCCCGCATTGGCGTCGATCAACAACGAGCCGAGGCCGATGCGCACCGGCGGCGCCGTGATCTCGGGGCCGCCCGCCTCGATCCAGTCGAGCAGCACCTCCTGCCCGCAGACATGCCAGCGCAGCGTCAGGTAGCCGGCCACGCTCGACAGGGCGCCATACTTCATCGAGTTGGTCACGAGCTCATGCACGACGAGGCCGAAGGGCTGCGCCGCATCGGCCACGAGACGCAGCGCCGGCCCCTCCATCGCCACCTGGCCGCGCACCGGCGCCAGTTCCTGCCGCAGGATTGCCGAGAGCTCGGCACTGACCCAGCGTTCCTGCGCCAGCACGTTGTGCACGCGGCTGAGCGCGGCGATCCGCCCTTCCAGCACCTCGATCAGCGCCGGCAAATCGTCATCCGCTTCCGCCGCCGAAAGGCGCACGAGGCCGCGCACAACGCTCAGCACGTTCTGCGCGCGATGGTCCACCTCGCGCGAGAGCATGCGCTCGGAGGCCTCGATCCGCTTGCGCGTCGTGATGTCCACGACGGCGGCGCTGACGCCGGTGACATGGCCCTGCTCGTCGCGCACGGGGAAATAGCTGCACAGCCAGGAGCGCCTCTCGCCATGCATCAGGCTGCCCATCTCCACCGCCTGCACCGGCTCGCCTGTTTCCAGCACCTGGCGCAGGATGGGACCGACTTCGATGGCCGCCTCGGGCGCCATCGCCTCCATGGTTTGGCCGAGATGGGCGGAGGCGGGGAAGCCGTTGGCGTCGGCCAGCATCTCGTTGATGGCGATGTAACGCAGCTCGCGATCGAAGAGACAGAGGCCGACGGGCGCGCTCTCGTAGGTGGCGCGCAGGCGGGCGGCGGTCTCGGCGCGGTCGGCCTCGGCCTGGCGACGCTCGTGGTAGTCGAGGCCGACGGCGGTCCAGGCGGCGGGCCGGCCGGCCGTCGTGCGGATGGGCGCGCCGGTGAAGAGAAACCAGCGCCAATGCCCCGCCGCCGCATTACAGATGCGCATCTCGCGCGAGAACTGCTCCAACTCGCCGCGCGCCACGCGTTCCAACGCCTCACGCCAGGCGGCCGCCGCCCCCTCGCGATCCTCGGGGTGGACGGCGGCGAGCCAGCCATCGCCTCGGCTCTCGGCGAGCCCGAGGCCGGTCAGCTCTTCCCAGTAGCGGTTCGTCCAATCCACCTGCCCGTGCTGGTCGGCGGTGAGCACGATCTGCGGCGCCACGGCCACCACCGCCTGCATGCGGGTCTGCGCGCGCAAACGCGCCGCCTCGCGCATCGCGACGCTCTCGGCCAGGCTGTCGAACGCCTCGGCGAGCTTGCTGAATTCCCGGCCGCCCGCGATGGGGCCGACGCGCGCGGACCAGTCCTCCCCCTCCCAGTTGCGCACGGTGGCGAGCAGGCGGCGCACCGGGCGCTCCACCGCGCCATGAAAGACCAGCACGGCGAGCATGAAGGTGAGCAGCAGCGAGCCGATGATCATCAGCGCCGCGCGCCGGTCGGCATAGACGGCATCCCGCAGCAGCGCGGTCGTCTCGAGGCCGACGGTCACGAAGAGGCCGAGCGGCTCCACCGTGGCCGGCAGATAGGCGGCGATCCTGCGCACGCCGTCCAGCGCGGGGGCGTCGATGATTCCGGGGGCGGGCGCGTTCAGCACCGCCATGCCGATCTGCGGCATCATACGGCCGACGAATCGCTCCGGATCGAGCGAGCGGGCCAGGACGACACCGTCACGACCCGCGATGGTGGAAGCGCTCCCCGGGGGAAGCGGAATGGATTGCAGCTCCCGGATCAGCCAGTCCACCGAGAGCGACAGGGCGAGCACACCGATTACCTGCCCGGCATCGTCACGGAGCGGCGCGGCGAGGTGGAAGCTTCGTTGGCCGGTGGCGCGGCCGATGGAATAGGTGCCGATCTCGAAGCTGTTGCTGCGCAGCACCTCCTGGAAATGGGGGCGGTCTGCCACATTGATGGCGCGCGCAGCCTCATGCGCGACGCAGACCGGCTGGCCCTGGCGGTCGAACAGGGTGGCCGTCAGGTAGCGTGGATTGGCGGCGACGATGCGAGCCAGGAATGCGTCGCATTCCGGATCGGGCTGCATGGCGCGGATCGCGTCATGCGCCGCCATGCTGCTCAGCAGCTGGCTTGCGCCTTCGAGCATGCTGCTCTGCTGCTGGCCGACCAGACGGACGAAGCGCATCGCCTGCTCCCCCAGCTGCTGCGTGCGCTCGATGCGCGCCTCGCGCTCCAGCAGCACCTGCACGAAGGCGGCCGGCACCAGCGCCAGGACAAGCCCGATCACGGCCCAGATGGCCAAGGGGAGGGCGCTCGCCTTGCGTCTGAGCCAATGCATGCCTGCCTCCCGCACCACGTCCGGCGTCAGGCGGCCGCGGCCAAGGGCCCCTCCGAGAGCAGCAGGACCTCCACCCCCACGCGCAGCGCCAGCGCATCCTGCGCATCGCCCACGAAGCCACCGCTCACCGGCAGGGCCTGCTCCGGCGCCCGCGAGACGCCGACGCGCACGAGATTGTCGCCGGCAAGCAGGCC
Organism: Sediminicoccus sp. BL-A-41-H5; assembly: GCF_050632405.1. Classification (NCBI taxonomy): domain Bacteria; kingdom Pseudomonadati; phylum Pseudomonadota; class Alphaproteobacteria; order Acetobacterales; family Roseomonadaceae; genus Sediminicoccus; species Sediminicoccus sp. BL-A-41-H5. The sequence goes on from NZ_CP192601.1 coordinate 1,787,790, forward strand.
GTTGGTCGGGTCGTATTCCACCCAGCCCGCGCCCGGCAGGTAGATGGCGCACCAGGCATGGGTGGCGCCCGCGCCCTGCTGGCCCGCGGCATCCGGATCGGGATCCGCGTCATAGAGATAGCCGGTGACGAAGCGCGCGGCGAAGCCAAGGCTGCGTGCCGCCTCCATCATCAGCAGCGCGAAGTCGCGGCAGGTGCCGCTTTGCAGCCGGAGCGTCTCCGCCGGCAGCTGCGTGCCCTCCGCCTCACGCGCCCGGTAGGTGAACTCCGCCTTCACCGCGCGCGTCATCGCCGACAGCACCTCCAGCGTGCGGATCGGCGCATCGCCCTCGGGCGTCACGAAACGGCGCGCCCAGCGATCCACGCTGCCGCCCGGGTCCGGGTATTGCCGCTCGGTCAGGCGGCTCACATCCGGGATCTCGGCCGCCGGGTAGGAGAAGGGGTAGGTTTCGGCCGCTGGGTCGAGCGAGGTGGCCGGGACGCCAAGGCCGGAGGGATAATGCGTCAGCTCCAGCTCCGAAACGATGGTGAGGTGCTCGGTCTGGAGATCCCCGGGCCAGTCGAGCAGGCAGATGGAATTGCCGAACACGTCATGCGCCCAGACGCGGTCCTTGGGCGGCGGGTCCACGGTCAGCGTGGCCGCGTGGAGGCGGAGGTCGTGGCTGTCCTGCGGCCGAAGCAGAAGCCGGTGCCGCAGCAGCCCGACCGGCCGCTGATAGGCGTATTCGGTCCGGTGGGTGATCTGCAGGCGCGGCATGGGTGTGTTCCCTGGGGCGTGGCGGGGCATGGAACGCGGCAGCCCCCTGCACGTTGCACCCGATTTGCGCGGAATGCAGCGACGCAATGGGCGCTCCTGGCATGCATGGTCCCGAGCGCGCCTCTGGACGTGCTTTCCGGATCATTCGGAGGCGAGTCCCCAAAATGCGGCGATATGCATCGTCGCGGGGATTCCGTGCTCCAGCATCCAGGGGCCAGCCCGGCCGTGGCCTGGGGACACGGGGTAGCCATGGGCCAGGCTCTCCAGCATCCAGAGTTCCACCACCGGCCGGCCGCCCGAGCGCCAGACGCGGTGGCGCAGGCCCGGGGCGGGCGCTTCGTCGGTGGCTGGCGGGTCAGCGCAGCCATGCAGCGCGGCCCATTGGAGGGCGAGTTGCCCGGCATTGGCGGGGTCCACCACCCGGTCCTGCTCGCCCTGCCAGATCGAAAGGCGCGGCCAGGGGCGGCCGGGGCGCGGATTGGCCCGCGCGCGCGCGGCCGCCGCCAGCCCAGGGCCGGTGGTGAAGGGCGCGGCGCGGCGCATGCGGAGCATGGCCATGGCGGGCGTCGTGGCGGCGCCGACCGGCAGCCCCGCCACCACCGCACCTGCCGCGAAGACGGCCGGATAGGCCGCGAGCATGGCGGCCGCCATGGCGCCGCCGGCCGAGAGGCCGACGATGAAGACGCGGCGGCGGTCGGAGCCGAATCCCTGGCACGCATGGCGCAGCATCTGGCGGATGGACATGGCCTCGCCCGTGCCGCGCCCGCCCTGCGCCGGTTCATACCAGCGGAAGCAGCGATGGCGGTTGTTCGCGGCGCTCTGCTCGGGGATGACGAGCGGGATGGAAAGCCGCTCGGCGAGCGCCATCCACCCGCTTTGCATGGCGAAGGCCGCACCGTCCTGCCGGCAGCCGTGCAGCAGGAGGATGAGCGGCGCGCCGGGCGGGGGCTGCCGCTTCGGATGGAAGACCAGCATGCTGAGGCGCCCAGGGTTGGAGCCGAAGCGCGCCACCTCGGCGAGGCCCTGCCCCGTGCGGCGCGCAGGGGGCTGCGGCGCGTCCAACACCGGGGTGAGCGCGGTGTTCATCCAGCGCATGGCGGCCTGGCCGAGGCGCTGCGTGGCGCGGCGCAAGCGGGCCGTGCGCAAGCGCGGGAGCTTCACGCGTGGCGACATGGGTCGGTGGCGAGGCGGTTCATCAGCGCCCAACGGTCAGGGGGCGCCACCGTTGCCGCGAAGCCGGGATCAGGGGCGCTGGCGTTGGGGCCGCGGGCGTTCGGGGCGCGCCCGCGTGCGCGCGATCGCCGCGCGGCAGCGCGGATCGTCGCCGATGCCGAACTCGATGATGGGCAGCAGCGAGAGCGGCGCCAGCGCGAGATCCAGCACGCTCCCAAGCCCCTCCCCGCCCCGGTCCTGCACGATGACGGGCGCCACCGAAGGGTCGCTCAGCCGCCCCGTGACGGCGAGGCTCGTGGGGAGCGAGCCCACGGTGAAGCGCTTCGCCTCGCTGCGCAGGCGCAGGTCGAGCACCTCGCGGTCGAGGCGGATGGTGCCGGTGGCATGGAGCAGCGCGTCGCTGGTTTCGAGCAGCATGAGGCGGGTGTGCAGCACGCCGTCCCGCAGCACGAAATCGGCGGCGAAGCATTCGAGGGCCGTCCGCATGGGGAGGCCGAAGGCCGAGAAGATGGCATGGCCGAGCCGCAGCCCGGCGAGATCCACCGCGACGGCGCGCAGGTCGCCGCCCGCCATGCGCAGGCCCAGACCCCCATTGCCACGTGCCAGCAGCTCCGCGGTGGAGCGGCCGGTGGCCTCGATCCGGCCGCGCCCTTCCAGCGCGCCGGCTCCGCTGCCGCCCAGCGCGCGCATCACCCTTCCGATGTCGAGGCGCTGCAGCGTGACATCGAGCGCCGCCCGCACCGCCCCCCTCCTCGTTCGGCGCCAGCGTGCCGGTGACCAGCGCGGCACCGCGGCCCACGGCGCCATGCAGCGGCTTGAGCGTGAGCTCCCCGTCCTTCAGCTCCAGCGTCACGTCGAGGCTGTCGAAGGGCGAATTCTCGCCCTGGATGCGGGCGGCGCGGAACTGGGCGGCCACATCGGCGGCGCGGAACAGCGGGAGGTTCACCGGCGCATCGGGCAGCACGCGCCCGGTGCGCGGGGTGTCAGGCCGGATCGGCACGCCGCGCCCCGGCTCGCCGCCGATGAAGCCCGCGAGGTCGGCCAGGTCGAGCTGGCGCGAGGTGAGGTCCGCCGTCACATGCGGCACCGTGCCGCGCGGGTCCACCGTCACGCTGCCGCCGAGATCGCTCCGGCCCATGCGCCCCTCCATCTCGGTGAAGCGAAAGCCCTCGGGCCCGTAGCCGAGCCTGCCGGCGAGCTGGAAGGCTGGCGTGCTGGGGATCGGCACGCCGGTGAGCGGGCGCAGGAAGCGCATGTCGGGGCCGGAGAGCTCGAGCCGCAGATCGGCGCCGGCCAGTTCCAGCCCATTGACCAGTGTGCCGCGCAACAGGGCGCGGGTTGTGCCGTTCATCACCTCCAGCGTGACGGGCCAGGGCGCGGTAGCATGCGCCAGCGCGACGAGCGAGCCGCCCACGAGCCGCGCCGTGATGGGCGCGCCGGCGTAGTGGCCGGCGGCCTCGGCCTGCAATCCCGCGATGCCCTCGGTCGTCGTGCCCGCGGTGATGGTGAAGTCGGCATCGAGCGGCGCATGCAAGATGTGCAGCCGGGCATCGCGCAGTTCCAGGGCGCCGATGGGCAGCCCGCCGCCGCCCGCGCCGCTGAGGCCGTGATTGCTGGCCCCATCGGCGCGCGTGATCGCCGTGATTTCGGCGCCCGTCAGGGTGAGGGCGGTGATCCGCGCTGCGCGCTCGCGCAGGCTGGCCCAGCTGTCGAGGGCGAGTTCAGCCGTGGCGATGCGGGCAAAGGGCGGTTCCTCGGGGAAGCCCGGCGGGTTGGCGATCGTCATGCCGGTGAGGGTGACGCGCGTGACGCGGCCGGGATGGAGGGCGAGATGCTGGATGGTGACCGGCCGGCCCAGGCGGGCCGAGGCGAGGCGGGCTGCCCACGGCGTGAACCAGCCGAGGCCGAGCGCCAGCACAGCAAGCGCCGGCGCGAGCGCGAGCCCGCCGAAGCCGAGCGCCCAGGCGCGCCCGCGGGTCATCCGGGGCGGGCGGTGGGGACCCGGTGCGGCGCTTGGTGATGCGGATCTGCGGGCATGGCGGGGACCTCTGCTGGCCGACCTGCGGGGAACGCGGGGGGACGGCCGGCGTTGCCGGGGCGAGCGTGCCGATTCTCATGCGCCAGCGCGGACGGGGCCCTTGCATCCCTGCGCCCATCCGGGCAATTAGGCGCGGCCACGCCCACCGATAGGGTGGGAGCCCTCAACCGGGCAGACGGAGAGGTGGCAGAGTGGTCGATCGCGCCGGTCTCGAAAACCGGAGTACGTGCAAGCGTACCGTGGGTTCGAATCCCACCCTCTCCGCCAGTTCCCATACGAGCCGTGCTCCCCGCCAGATCGGCCGCCGCGCTGAGTGGCAGGTTTCCTGGGGTTCTCGGGGCAGACCTGTTGACTGGTCCGAGCCGGAGACGGCCGGAAATGGCTCTCCGGAGGCCCTTTCTCTCCGGACCTCCTGACTTGGGCGTTTTAGTACGGAACGCAGAAACCTAGGTAAAAAGCCGGTTTCAGCGCGGTGAGCGCTTGCTCTGGTTCGAACCCCACTTGCCCGAAATCCGTACTTCGAGAGCGAACACTTTGGTACGGCAGTGTTTGGCCCCGATGGTGCTGGCGTGGCGGACTACCAGTGGGACCGCACAAGGCCCGATGTCTGTGCCAGGATCGCTGCCTGAGCGACGATGAGCTACCTTGCGGGCATGCGCTGCAGCGCGAGCTGCGCCCCGCCGTTCCGGCTCAACATGCTCGTCCAAGGATCGCAGTGTCACTCGTGCAACTCACCGGCCGGGTCGATCCGGCGGGAATCCTCGGTGGTCTGCGGAAGGCTCGGGCCCGAAAGGGCGGGATGGCCGGCGCGACCTTCCGCTTCGCTGCGGGCAGCTCCCCGACGCCCGGGGCGGTGGCCCTGCTGGCAGCTTGGATGCTGTCCGATAGGCAGGCAGGCGGTGAACAGCCTTTGCGATCTCGTCCTGCGCCACGCGGCCGAGCCGCGCTCCGTCATCCCTGCCATCGAGTGGGCAGCGAATGAGGTCACCGACAATGTCGAACTCCACGCCTCGGCTGCCACCCCCGGCGTCTTTTTCGCCCGCATTGATGCGCAGCGCCAACGGCTCGAACTGGCGGTCGTCGATCAGGGCATTGGCATCCGGCAATCTCTGGCATCGTCCATCACCACCGGCAGTGACGGCGAGGCAATCGCCAAGGCGTTGCAGCGCGGCGTGACCCGCGACCCGAAAGTTGGACAGGGCAACGGCCTGGCCGGTACGCGTGAGATCGTGGTCGAGAATAGGGGCGACCTGCATGTTTGGTCGGGCAATGCGATGTTCCGCATCCTCGCCGGACAGGACAAAGGCTACGTCGAGGTACCGGGTGCTCTCGGAACGGGCGTGGTGCTGAATTTCCGTCTCGATAGGCCCATCGACCTCCGAAACACGTTCATCGCGGGAACCGCACTCGACTTCATCGGGAAGCAGGCTGAAGCCGCAGAGACTGCTGGTCTAATGGTTCGCGATGAGGTTGTCAGCGCCCGGGCCCGAGCACCGGCTGCTTCGCTGAGGCGGAAGATCATGGCCCTGCTGCCAGACCTCGACTCCCCGCTGATCATCGATTTTGCTGGGATCAACGGTGCCGCATCATCCTTCCTGGATGAATTGCTTGGACGCCTCGCGGCCGAGCTGGGCGAGAGCACATTTCGCCGTCGTGTTGAGATCCGGAACATGAACCCCCTGGTCGCACGGACTGCGAATGTCGTGATCGCGCAACGCCTGCACGGGCTTCCAGAGGGATCGGAGTATCAGCGCCGCGGCGCCAACCGCCCAGACCGACCGTGCCCTACGGCTCTTCCATCATTTAGTCTTGCGCCTCGTCGCGAATGCGCTGGGCCTGATCAGCGCGAACCATCACGAACTCGTCCGGTTCGGCGAAAACCCGCTCAGTTGATGCGGGCTGAAATCCCTCTGCACGTTCGGCAGCCTGCTCATCAATGCCAGCCACCACCGGCGCGGCATCGCCGGCACCTGCCAGCGATCGCACTTCGATGCCGATGATGGTCCGTGCGTCCGCTCCTTCAGTCTTGACGCGCCAGACGCCGGTACGCTGGCCGCTGTCGCTGGGAAGAGGGATGTCAGGCCGTCCCATCGTCCCGAGGATTCGCATGGCGCGACGCCGGGCACCCAGCCCGGCGAGGCTCTGGGCCATCTGCAGGCGGCGAAGGCCTTCGAAGAACGCCTCCGAAAGTTGCTCGGTCCACACCGCGCCATCCTCGACGGGGTCTTCCACGCGTAGGATGGGGTCGGGGAAGCCACGCTTGATGGGCGTTGCGGTTGCCCAGCCGGAGGCTACGGCCCATCCCTTCGTCTGTAGCGGGATCCAGGGCCCGGAGGGCGAAGCGCTGTACTCGACGGTCAATTGGCGAAGCTGCGTGTGCGCGCCGTCAAGGCTGCGCAGCAGCTGGTTCCGATAGTAGGTCCCCTTGGCCTCAAGGAACCCTCCGGTTGGCGGCCCTCCCGGTGCCGCGGGTGGCGTCGCCCAGACCCAGTCGGGCAGGTCTGAAGTCTCACCAGGCCGACGGTTCACGCGGAACGAGAACCCCATCGACGGGAGGCGGAACGTAAAGGTGTCCCGGTCGATCGGAACGAATGCGCGCGCCCCGTGATGGGTCTCGAGATACCAGCGCGCGATGAACCGACCGAAGAGGCCGGACATCGCCCGGCGAACCTCTCGGCCCACTCCTGGACCGCTGTCCCGCCAGCGCCATTCTGCACGCCCAGGCGCCAGCAGATCGTGGATGGCCGGCCCCAGACCTATCAGGACAGGTGACGTTTGGCTCAACTCTCGTGTCGCGCTGACCGCCAAGCTGGGGGTGTCGATCGTTATTATGTCGCCAGTGATCAGCGCGGGTCGCAAATGCGACGGCTCAATCTCGTAACGCAGCGTGCGGGAGAACGGCACTGGCCTTTAACTAACCAGACCGAGTGGCACGCCTGCAGATCGTCGCATCAGCCACGGTGACCGGACGAGTGTCCGCGCTTCCTGCCCGCGGATCATCGCCACCCGCCCGGAAGTCCGGTCCACGTGCCGCTTGCATCACGTAAGACGTGACACGTCTCATAACCAAAGGCATTCCATAAGGAATCCGCGATTGGAGCAAGGCGGGCAGACCAGTGGCCCTGGAGATCATCGGCCGTGACGACCACTGGTGCAAAGAGGAGATCGGGGCGATCAAGAGGACGGGCCTCGTCGAGATCGTGATCCGTGACTGTTAGCCGAGCGCCCGCAGCGTCGAGGAGCGAAATCATCACGACGAATGGCGCTTCGGCGCCGCACTTGAGCAGGCCAATCACGGCGCGCGCTACGCTGCCGAACAAGTCGCGCATCACTGCTTGAGTACCGATCAAGCGCCATGTCGCGCCTGCGAAATCTCGGTCGAAGACGTAGCCGCCACGAACCAGCTCCACAGCGCCCGTGTGAAATATCTGAGTGTACGTGGTGGTACCGTCAGCCTGCTGTCCGCTTGCGGAGTAGATGACTAAGCCTTCAAAGTTATGGAACCATTCGAGGCCAGCGCTGGCGGCTGGCGGCCGAAAGGTCTGGTATGCGACTTCGGCGCTCGGCAATGCGAAGCCTTGCTGCTGCGCCACGAAGGGGACGACCTGGACGACAAGCTTTCCGGCCCCGCGAACGCGCGGGCCTCGTTCACCGGTTCGCAGCCTGCTCAGCCGATCCAATCGGAATTCGAGAAGCTGGCGCTCCCGCTCTGCGCCTCCCAAAAAGACAGCCCGAAGCTGATCGACGCTTGGCTCATAGACGCCCGAGGAGTGGCGAAAGAAGTAGCGGTTTAGAGCGTCATCCGGTCTGACTGAATCGTGGGGATTCCCGGAACGGCTGTTTTCTGATTCACGCTGTCTTCCGGAGCGTGGAGGCCGGGCTGGATGTCGAAGGCGCTCTCACTGGATCTACGGCAGCGCACGCTGGCTGCGGTGTTGGAAGAAGGCCTCACGCACCGCCAGGCGGCCGAGCGGTTCAAGGTCAGCGCAGCCAGCGTCAGCCGCTGGCGTACCCTTGCCGCCGAGGGTGCGGTGCCGATGCACGGTCCGCTTGGTGGTGATCGGCGCAGCCATGTTGTGGAGGCCGAGGCTGAGACGATCCTCGAAGTGTTTCACGCGCAGCGCGACATGACGCTGCTGGAACTGCGCGTAGCCCTTGCCGAACGGGGCCTGCGCTTCGGCTACGGCACGCTTTGGCGCTTCTTCGACCGTCGCGGCTACACGCGCAAAAAAAGACCGCGCACGCAGCCGAGCAGCAACGCCCCGACGTCCTGAGCCGGCGCGAAGCCTGGTTCGAGGCGCAGCTCGACCTCGATCCTGAGCGCCTGATCTTCGTCGACGAGAGCTGGGCCAGCACCAACATGGCCCGACGCCATGGCCGCTGCCCGCGTGGCGAGCGCCTGCGCATGGCAATCCCCCACGGCCATTGGAAAACCACCACGCTGATCGCCGGGATGCGCAGCAGCGGCGTGGTCGCGCCCTTCGTGATCGACAGCCCAGTCAACCGGCTCATCTTCGAAGCCTGGGTGGAGCAAGCGCTCGTGCCGGAACTGCGGGCCGGCGACATCGTGGTGATGGACAACCTCAGCAGCCACAAAGGCCCGGCCGTGCGGGCCCTCATCGAGGCCAAGGGTGCGCATCTGCTCTACCTGCCGCCCTACAGCCCGGACTTCAATCCAATCGAGAACCTGTTCGCCAAGCTGAAGGCGCTGCTGCGCCGCGAGGCTGCGCGGACCATCGACACCCTGTGGAACGCCATCGGGCGCATTCTCGACCGCGTCACCCCGCGCGAGTGTCAGCGCATGTTCGCCGCAGCAGGGTATGATCCAGATGGATGGGATTAAGCTCTAGCCCTTTGAAGGTGACACGGTGCGGCGGGTTCCAACTCCGTGGCACGCGAAGCACCAGCACATAGCCGCCCGTGACCGGAACCTCTCGCATCTGCAGGCCGACCAGGCGCGGCTCGACTGCCGCCAACAGCATGTTCTCCAGTCGCTGCTTCTCCTGATCGGCCGACGGTGTCGTGATCGGCTGAAGGCTTGTCGCCACGCCGTCGACTGCCGCCATACCGATGATGACGTGCCCGCCACTCGTGTTCGCGAGTGCTGTCACGTCCTTCAGGAACTCGCGCTTATCGTCGTCGGCGCTGCCGTAGGTCGTCTCCTTGAATTCAAGGCTGACGGTCTCAGACGCACCGTTGCTCACCAGCGCCTGGAGATCTGATTCGGCGATCTGATCGAGCGGAGTCAGGTCAAGTGCGGACATCGCCAGGCCCCTTGCCACCGACGGCGCTATCGGTCGCTGCAGGCAAGCGATCCCAGGCCTCCAAGACGAGGCGCTGAGTCAGATACTCGCCATGCTCGCGGTTCTCCCGGTTGCGCAGCGCCTTGAAGGTCTCGACGCCGGCATCGGCCTCAAGGATGTTGTCCGGGTCAAGCAGGAACAGCAGGTCGTCGCGGTCGAGGCCGTAGACCTCGCGCGCGACCAGCACGTCGATCTCCGCCATCAGCTGGGCGCGTTGAGCGGGATCCTCCACGGGCACAAGTCCGGTTGGAATGCCCGGCGAGCCTGGTGCGGTGCGTCGGAAGTCCTCCATCTCTGCGCCGCAGGCGGCGAGCGCGTAGGCGCGGGTGATGATGGCCTCGGCAGACGGCGTGCGGTGCCAGCCGCGAGGGAACGGCAAGGCGTCCATGACCGTGTAGCTCAAATGCAGCGCAACTCGCTTTCGGACAAGGAAGTCCATCGTCAGGCTATTCGCGATACCAAGCCAAAGCAGGAAGTCCGCCGGGACAGCGCTGTCAAAGGCGATGGTTGGGACGCTGTGGCCGCAGATCGCATCGGGCGGGATCAACGTCGCAATCAAACTCCGCTCGTTCGTCGGGCTCGCAACGTCGCAGAAGCCGATCCTATACTGGTTGATCCGCCCAAGCAGCTTATCCGGCACCAAATTCGGTGGTACCTGCCATTGCGGCACTACCGACTTTCCTGGTTGGCCGAAAGGCATGTCGCGCCAAACCGCCGAGCGACCTCGGCCGGACACATACCCCTTCGCCCGATAGTCGTAGAGGTCCACCATCCGCCCCTCGAACAGCGGCAGACCTTCGGCGCCCTCCGGGAACAACTCCCGATCGGTGCCCATATCGACTTCCCGCATGTAAATGCGGTTCGGCTGGCCCGCGATGCGTTCGCCGAATTTTGGATAGCGCGCGTACATTTTCCGGCAGATGTCGATGTCCTGCTGTGCAGCGATCTCCATCACCGCCATCGCCTCGGGCGCAAACTCACGCACCATGCTGACCGGAATGGAGAGCATGCGCCCCTCCGCCATCTCCGCCAGCTTCTGCTCCGAGTTCACGCGGAACGCGGCACGGAATTCCTCGGTCTTGCCACCCGGCCAGGCGACGTACAGGCAGAACTTGGTGCGTGTATCCACATCGGGAAACCAGATGCCACGCGAGTTCTCGAAGCCCACGACCCGATCCAGACGAAAGCGTTCGAACATCGCGCCGCGGATCGCCGCCGCATTGGCTCCGCTGTAGAGCCCTTCGGGCACCAATTGCGCCGCGCAGCCCCCGGGGCGAGTGAGGTCCAGCGCGGTCTCGACGAACATGCGGTAGACGTTAAGGTCGCCCTTGCCGAGATTGCCCGGCGCGTAGAGGCGGTAGCGGCCGCTGCACTTGTAGAAGTTGGTCTGCGTGTACAGGGAACGCCGGTAGGCATCCCACCGCGCCAGGATTCCGGGATTCTGCTTCAGCTCTTCGAAGGCAACGGTCTGCTCCTCCTTCGACATGAAGCGCACCTGCGGATCGTAGGCTGCGAAGAATTCCTTCGCGTCCGGGCTGGTCGTCTCCCAGGGGGGATTGCCGCAGATCAGGTCGAAGCCCCCATCGCGCATGACGTCGGGGAATTCCAGCGGCCAGTGGAAGAAGCGGTAGTGCTGGGAAAGACGGTCGGCTTCCGCCACGAGGGGGCCGTAGAGCGTGCCGCCTTGCAGGTAGCGCCAAACCGCTCCCGTGGTCGGGCAGAGCTCCCGGCCCTTAATCTCGCCCATCTGCTTCTCGGCGAAGAAGGCGGCGGTCCAGATGTCACACGCCAACTTCAGCCGCCAACCCACCGGGCCTGAGCGCAGCGCCTCGAATCGCTCCCGTTTGCGCTTGATCGCAGCGAGATCGTCGTCCGGCTCTGCCGAGAGAGCATCGAGCCCGGCTGCCAGATCGGTGGGAAGGCGCAAGCCAAGGTCCATGGAGGGCGCCGGCGAATCCCGTTCGACCTTGTTCAGCTTCCGCAGGATTGTGGCGGCCGCCTTGTCATCACCAACGAAGGCTTCATAGGCGTCGTCGGCGATCCCCGTCGCCAATTGCTTGAAGTCCGTGACGCCGACCAGCGCGTCACCGCAGCGGATGTGCGCGTCGAGAAAGGAGAGTGGGCGTCCTGGTTCGATGGCCTCGATCCAGAGGGCCGTTCGGCAGAGCTCGACCGAAAGTGGGTTGCGGTCCACGCCGTAAATGCAGCGACGCACCACATCACGCAGGGCGCGCCGGCGCACCGCCTCGTCTGGCAGATCGCCCTCCATGTCGAGCCGCGCGACCGCATCCGCGAGGCGTCTCGCAGCGCCCAGTAGGAAGTGGCCGGAACCGCAGGCGGGGTCGATGATGCGAAGCCGAAGCAAGGCCTCCTTCGGATTGGTCGGGTTCGCCGCCAAGGTCTTCTCGATCAGCGGGTCGAGACTCGCACGGAGCAGTTCGATGACCAGGCTGTCGGGCGTGTAGTAGGAGCCAGAGAGGCGGCGCTCGGTTGCACGCGCATCACCCGCGGCCGCATCACCGACGAAGCCAAAGGTCCATGGCTTCACCTCAACCTGAACCACGGGGTGCAGCTCGAGCAGGCTCTCGTAGACGGAGCCGAGTTCCCCCGTGCCCATGTCACGGTAGTTCACCCGCGCTAGGCTGCCACCGTCCTCGAAATAGCCGAGAGCATAGATCGCGGCGAGCATCCGCTTGTTGGGCAGCGCGCAGGCATCCAGCAGCGGGCACTGCTCGTCTTCAAACAGGCCGCCAAGCGCCGGCAGTCCGAGCGGTGGTGCGCCTCGGGCGAGCGCCTTGAAGGTGACCGTCAGACCGGTCCACAGATCGGAATGGCCGTCATAGTAGCGACGTCGCCGCGCGCGTTCGCGCAGCCGGCCGAGCCCATAGCCCTGCGCATACACGGCACGGACCTCTGGCGTGGCATCCGGTGCATGCAGCAGATCGCGCTCTTCTGCCGTGAACAGGAACAGCAGCCGATAGACCAAGCGCAACAGTTGTTGATGCAGGATGTCGGCACTCACCGTGCCGTCACGAAGCCCAATGCGTAGCGCGTCGTTCTGTGGGTGCTCGACGAAGCCCGAGCCAAGTTCGCGCAGTGCCGTGGTCACACCGGCGCGCAGGCGTTCCAGCGCGCGTTGGCCGGTCTTCGCCCCCTCAAGACGCCAGCGCTCCAGCCAACAGCCGGACATGCCGCCGGCGCCAGGCGCGGTTCGGCTCGCATGCGCCATGAGAAACAGGGCTGCGAAGTCCGGATACAGGCTCTCCTCGAAGATGCGCTCGAGATCGACCTCGACATAAGCGGGCCGGGTCAGCGATGGGTTGTCTCGCAGGAGACGTAGATGGTTGCCGTTGGCGACTACCCCCCACAGGGCGGCGGGTTCGGCGTTCAGGTATTCCTGCATCGCCGCCTGCGGCGCGCGACGCCGGCCGTCGTCGCCGAAAGCACGATCTGCGCGATCGAGCGCGTGGGAGTGCGTGGTCAACAGCACCGGCACGACGCCGGCATGTGCGAGATGCCGGATCGGGAAGGTGCGGTCGCTGATGCGCGTCACCTACGAATGCGGCCTCGCGCGGCACAGCGAATGGGTCTGCTTCGAGCACACCGGCTTTCCGCGCGACAAGGCGGTGGGCTGGTGGCGGCGGCGTGCCGGCAATCTGCCGCCCCCCGCGACCGTCGATACGGCGCTGGCACAGCTCGACCAGCTGCGTCGTCCCATCGCGATCCAGGTGCGGCCGGCCGGCCAGTACACCGAAATCGCCGCCGCGAGGTTCGTGTGAGATGCGCGGCATGTCGCCTCCGCACCGCCCGCGGCTTCGGCTGGTTCGATCCGCGGGTGCGAACCAGCGAACCGCTGCCGGCCTGCTCCATGCGCTGCATGAACGCGCTCTGCCGGAGGTGGGGCGTGGTTGATCCCGACGAGCACGAGATTGCCGCGATCGCGGCCGCCAGCCCCATGGCGGGGGAGTACCTGGAGAGCATCGGGAAAACCGACCTCGCGGTGCTGACAGAGGCCGAGTGGCTGACGCTGCTGGAGGTGATCATCACCGCCTACCAGGACGAGCTCGCGCGCCTGCTGGATCAGGGTCGCCATCCGGCACCGCCGCTCGCGGCGGGTGGTCGTTCATGACCCAGCCCTCCTTCATGGCCGATTACGGCGAGCGGCTGGTCGACAATGGCTATTCCGTCATCCCCTTCATGCCGGGCACCAAGGTGCCGGGACGCTTCACCGGCGGAGAGTGGTCGCCCTATCCCGACTGGGCGCGGCACTGCGACCGGCCGACGAAGCCCTTCGAGGTGGACATCTGGCGTCGCTGGCCCGGGTGCGGTGTCGGCATCGCCACTGGCGCCGTGGTGGGCATCGACATCGACATCCTGGATGGCGCGCTGGCCATCCAGATCGCCGAGCTCGCCACCTCCATGCTGGGCGATACGCCCTGCCTGCGCATCGGCCGTGCTCCGAAGCGGTTGCTGGTCTATCGCGCGTCCACCCCCTTCGCGGGCCGGAAGCGCCACCCCCTCGAGCTGCTGGCGCGCGGTCAGCAATTTGTCGCCTATGCCGTGCACCCCGACACCGGTCGCCCCTATGAGTGGCCCGAGGACAGCCTCGTGGAGCTGCCGCTGTCCCGGCTGCCGGTGGTGGACGAGGCCGGCTGCACGGCCTTCCTGGACGCCGCCTGGCAGCTCGTCCCGGACGAGGTCCGGGTCAACTCGATCCTGGCGGACGCACCGACCAGCACCTGGCGCGGCCCCAGCGACCCGAAGGGGACTGGCGATGCCATCGCCGCAGCCCTGGCATGGCTGCCGAACGACGACCTGCCGGGCAACGAGTGGATCACTGTCGGCGCCGCCATCAAGGCCGCGATCGGCGAGGAAGGGCGCGACCTCTGGCTCGACTGGTCGCGGCGCTCCGGGAAGTCGGGCCAGTCAGGCCGATCGGACACCCCCGAGCGGCGCTGGGCCTCGCTGCGGCCGCACAGCGTCGGCGCCGGGAAGATCTACTGGCTCGCCGAGCAGCGCGGCTGGGTGCCGGATCCCGCCCTGACGCTAAACGGCACCGCAGCCGAGCAGGCGGCACAGCCGCATCCGGCGGCGGGCCTGCTGGCAAAGGTCGCGGTCGCGCCGCTGCCGATCGCGCCCCCGCCGAAGCCCTATCGCGTCCCGCCCGAGCTGCTGCAGGTGGATGGCGCGCTGCGCATGTTCGTGGACTACGCCACGGCCAGCGCCGTCAGCCCGCAGCCCTTCCTCTCGCTCGGTGCCGCCGTCTGCCTCGTCGGCGCCATCGCCGGCCGACGCTACCGCACGCCGACCGACCTGCGCAGCAACGTCTACGCCATCGGCATCGCCGACAGCGGTGGCGGCAAGGACCACGCCCGGCGATGCGCGAAGCGCGCGATCTATGCCGCGGGCCTGGACCGCTACCTCGGCGGCGAGGACCTCGCCTCCTCGGCCGGCCTGCTCACATCCCTGCAGCGTCATCCGGCCCGACTGTTCCAGGTGGACGAATTCGGCCAGTTCCTGAAGCTGGTCCTGAACCAGCGCGCGCCGGCGCATAAGGCGGCCATCTGGTCGGAGCTAACAAAGCTCTACACCTCAGCCGCCGAGCCCTACATCGGCGCGGAATACGCCGACCAGAAGGCGCGGCCGCGCGTCACCATCGAGCAGCCCTGCGCCTGCATCTGGGGCGTCACCGTCCCGGGCCCGCTGTGGACGGCGCTGGAAGGTGGCGCGCTGGCGGACGGCTCCATCGCGCGCTTCCTGGTCTTCCTGACCGACGACGACTACCCGGAGCGCAATGAGACTCCGGCGCCGATGGATCCGCCGCCGGCGCTTGTGTCGGCGCTGCAGGGGATCGCCCGCGGTGTGCCCGGCCACAGCCACGGCGGGAACATCGCCGATGCCATGGAATCCTCGGCGCCGATCCATGCCTACACGGTGCCGCTGACCCCGGACGCCGAAGCAGCCATGGCTCGCGTGCGGCGTGAGGCCACCGACCTCCTACGATCGCACCGTGGCACCTACGCCACCGCCCTGTTCGGCCGATACGCGGAGAACGCGGCGAAGCTGGCGATGATCGCAGCGGTCAGTCGTGATCCCTCTCGACCCATCACGGAGGCCCGCGACGTCACCTGGGCCTCAGCGCTGGTCGAGCACTGCATCGGCACGCTGCTGCGCGAAGCCGAGCGTCTCGTCGCCGACACGCCCGCGCATTCCCGCATCAAGAAGGTCCTGGAGGTGATCCGGAAGGCCGGCCGGATCAGCCGCAGCGCCTTCGTCCGGAAGACACAGTTCCTCTCGAAGGCCGAGCGGGAGGACGCCATCGCCACGCTGCTCGACAGCAAGCAGATCGCGATCGAGGTCACGCAGAACGCGTCGGGCCCGGGCACCAGCTGGATCATCGCCACCGAACCGCAGGAGGGCTTGAAGAGTGATGCTGCATGACGCGCGCAAACCCGCAGAAAACGGGACTCTTCAACAATTCAACTTTTCACGCGGGCGTATGCAGACGCCCGGGCGGGGGTGCGGGGGAGAGAGACCCTTTGAAGAGTTTGAAGAATTGAATAGTTATATTGATCAAATAGTTAGACCCCTCTCACCCCCTCGACTCTTCACCACTCTTCAAGAGCTCGGTCGGGGGAGGCAGGCATGAGCATGCCTGGCGCGCCGTTGCCGCCCCGCTCGTCCCTCGACCGCAGAAGCCGCAGCGCAACCACCGTGCCTGAGATGGAAATGCTGCGCCGCCGCGTGTGGCTGCAGCAGGGCGTCGTCTCGCTGCACCTCGAGGACATCACCGATCCCTGGCTGCGCCAGGCAATCCAGAACGAAGCCGTGCGCCGCTGGGGCCCTCGGCAGCAGGAGAAGATTCATGGCCGGTAAGCGCAAAGCGAAAACCACAAAGCAGAAGGAAGCGATGGGCCCTTCGAAGTGGCGGCTTCAGCATGGCGGCTTTGGTGAGCCGATCCGCGACGCGGATCCCGAGACGGGCAGCCCCGTGCAGCATCGGCGTGCCGTGGACACGTTGGGCATGATGCTGGCGAACGGGACGATCACCCAGCAGATGCACGATGCTGGTGGCTACTTCCGCGCCCTGTTCCGCAGCGCCGCCCTGGATGGCATGTCGAAGTCGGTGCTGGTCCGCCTGCCAGGCCAGACGGCCGACACCCTGTCCGACCATCACATGGACGCACGCCGCAAGATCGGGACAGCCCTGGATGCGCTTGGTGGTCATGACAGCGCGGCGGGCTCCTGCGCGTGGCACGTCGTCGGCCTGGAGATGTCGGTGCGCGAGTGGGCGATGCGCCAGGGATGGGGCGGGCGCCCCGTTGCTCCTCCGCAGGCGCAGGGGATGCTGGTGGCGACGCTCAGCGTTCTGGCGGGGCACTTCGGGCTCGTGCCGCGGACGAGGGCGGCGTGATGAGCGGCGCGTCGATCGAAGAAAAATCGTCGCAGCGCAATCATGCGTAGCGCAGCGAAAGAATGTCGCGTTGCGCACCGAAATCCACACGGCCTATCATCTGGACACCTGGAAAGGGTGCGACCGCAGCGCGGCTCAAGAGCCGCAGCGTCGCTCAGACGAGACAGTGGCTCTCGAGCCGATGGTTCCTTCCCGGCCCCGCTGTATGCGGGGGGCGGAAGCGCGCAACATCGCTAGCGCCAGGCCGAAAATATGGGTTGCGGTTTGCAGCCTTTCCCCGCGGCTTCAAATCGTTAGCTGCAAACCGACGCCGCGCCGCGGCCCTGCAAACCGGATGGCATCATGACGCTCCCCTGGATGGCGGCGAAGATTGTGCTGCGTCCGGTGGCGGAGCTACGCCCGCATGCCGGCAATGCCCGCGTCCACAGCGCCGAGCAGCTGGAGCAGATCAAGGCCAGCATGCTGGCCTTCGGCTTCACCAACCCGCTGCTGGTGGACGAGGACGGCGTGCTGATCGCCGGCCACGGCCGGCTTGAGGCAGCGACGGCGCTCGGCATGGCGAAGGTGCCGACCATCGTGCTCCGGCACCTGTCCGCAGCGCAGAAGGAGGCGTTGCGCCTCGCCGATAATCGCATCGCGGAGAACGCGACCTGGGACCAGGCGATGCTGCGTGATGCGCTCGCCGCGGTGCAGGCAGTGCCGGACATCGACCTCGGCACGCTCGGCTTTTCGGCGGGGGAACTCGCGGACATCCTCGCGGCGGCTGGAGATGCCGTGTCCGACGGCGACGCGCCCGAGGCTCTGTCCGCGGATCCCGCCGAGGGGGGCGGTGCGGCGGGCGCGGCGGTCACCGAGGATGCGCCGGCGGAGGACCCCGCCGATGCCGACCCGGAGCCGCCGCGCCAAGCCGTCACGCGCCCTGGCGATCTCTGGCTGCTGGGCGACCACCGCCTGCTCTGCGGCGACAGCACCGACGCGGCCAGCGTGGCGCGCGTGATGGGTGCAGACCGCGCGGCGCTGCTCTTCACCTCCCCGCCCTACGGAAACCAGCGCGACTATACGACCGGCGGCGTCACGGATTGGGACGCGCTGATGCAGGGTGTCTTCCAGCATCTCGACGCGGCCATGCGGCCGGACGGCCAGGTGCTGGTGAACCTCGGGCTGATCCATCGCGACAATGAATGGCAGCCCTATTGGGCCGCCTGGCTCGACTGGATGCGCGCCCGCGGCTGGCGGCGCTTCGGGCTGTACACCTGGGACCAGGGACCCGGCCTGCCAGGCGACTGGAACGGGCGGCTGTCGCCCGCATTCGAGCTTCTGTTCCACTTCAATCGCGAGGCCCGCCGCCCGAACAAGATCATCCCCTGCCGCTGGGCAGGGCACGTCAATTCCGAGAAGGGTGGCCTCCGCGCGAAGGACGGCACCGTCGGCGAATGGCAGCATGCCGGCCAGGGCGTGCAGGAGACCAGGATCCCGGACAACGTGCTGCGCATCACGCGGCACAAGGCCCGTGGCATAGAGACGGAGCATCCCGCGGTGTTCCCCGTCGCCCTGCCGGACTTCCTGATGCGCGCCTATGCCGACGACGGCGACGTCGTGTTCGAGCCTTTTGCTGGCGCCGGCACCACCATCATCGCAGGGCAGCGCACCGGCCGCCGCGTGCGGGCGATCGAGCTGGCGCCAGCCTATGTCGACCTGGCGATCGCCCGCTGGCGGATGTTGCATCCCGACATGCCGGTAACACTGACGGACGATGGCCGCGACTACGACGCCGTCGCCGCAGCGAGGCAGGAGGTCACAGCCAGTGCAGCCTGATCTCGTGGTCTCCGCCATGCCGGTGGCGGGGCTGGTCCCCTACGCCGAGAACGCCCGCACGCATTCGCTGTCGCAGGTGGCGCAGATCGCGGCCTCCATCGCCGAATTCGGCTTCGTGAACCCGGTGCTAGTGGACGCCGAGGGCGTGCTGATCGCCGGCCACGGCCGCGTCATGGCGGCGAAGCAGCTGGGGCTGGCCTCGGTACCGGTCCTGCGGCTCGGCCATCTCTCTCCCGCGCAGGCGCGTGCGCTGCGTCTGGCGGACAACCAGATCGCGCTGAACTCGGGCTGGGACGAAGCGCTGCTTGCCGCCGAGATCGCGCGCATCCGCGACGAGGCGGTGGTCGACCTGGACGTACTCGGCTTCTCCGGCATGGAGCTGGACCGGCTGCTGGCGGCTGCCGACGCTGGTCTCGGCGATGATGCCGACGATGCGCCGCCACGGCCCGTGGTGCCCGTCACGCGCACCGGCGACCTTTGGCGCTGCGGGGAACACCGCCTGCTGTGCGGCGATGCCACCAAGATCGAGGATGTACAGCGCGCCCTCGGCGCCGGTCACCTGGCGGACATGGGCTTCGTCGATCCGCCCTACAACGTGGCCTACGAGGGCGGCACCGCAGCGAAGATGACCATCGCCAATGACGCGCTCGGCGGTGGCTTTCCCGAGTTCCTGCGGCCCGCGCTGGCCAATCTGCTCTCGGTCACGAAGGGCGCCTGCTACGTCTGCATGTCCTCCTCCGAATGGCCGACGCTGCATCGCGTCTGGCAGGAGGCGGGCGGCAAATGGTCCAGCACCATCATCTGGGCGAAGAACACCTTCGCGCTCGGCCGCGCCGACTACCACCAGCAGTTCGAGGCGATGCTCTACGGCTGGAAAGCTGGCGCGCAGCACTACTGGTGCGGTGCGCGCGACCAGGGGAATGTCTGGCACTTCGACAAGCCGGCCAGGAATGACCTGCATCCGACGATGAAGCCGGTGGCGCTGGTGGAGCGGGCCATCCGCAACAGCAGCAAGCCGCGCGACACGGTGCTCGACTGCTTCGGCGGCTCGGGCACCACCATGATCGCGGCGGAGCACACGGGGCGGCGCGCCGTATTGCTGGAGATCGATCCCGCCTATGCCGATGTCATCGTGCGGCGCTGGCAGGAGACGACGGGCGAAGCGGCCATGCTGGAGGGCGATGATCGCATCTTCGCCGATATCGCTGTGCTGAGAGCCAAGGAAACCAGCTCCGCCATGGGTAACGCCCAAGTTCAACCGTGCGGCAACTGAGCCTCAGGTTCCTGCATCCAGGCCGGGATGTCGCGCTGCGCATGCAGCACCCGCCAGACGTCGAGGTGGTCCTCCCGCTCGACGTAGAACACCAGATACGGGTAGCGCCGGAGTGGCCAGGCGCGCAGCCCTTCCAGCCGCAACTCGAAGGCATAGCGTGGCGAGCCCACGGCCGGATGCTGCGCGATCCGCCGAAACGCCCGCTCCAAGGCGTCAATGAAGGCCAGCGCGACCGGCTCGCCGGCGTCCGCCACGTAGTGGGCGATGGCCTGGTCGATGTCGCGCTGTGCCGCCTCTCGCGGAATGACCGGCTTGGCGGTCACGCCTGCGGTTGACGGACGCGGCGGCGGAGCGTGTTGAAGTAGGCGTCATCCGCCGGCGCTGCCGGAGCGGATGCCGCGCCGTCCAGCAGCAGCCCGCGCAGGCGCTCGCGCTCCTGGTCCTTTCGGATCAGCTCGCGGACGTACTCGCTGCTGGTGCTGTAGCCACGCACGGCGACCTGCTCATCCACGAAGGATTTCAGCCCATCCGGCAGGGAGACGTTCATGGTGCCCATGGGCCATACGATACCCAGGTTTGGCAAAATTTGGCAAGAATGATGTGCGCCGGGAGGCGCTTCAGGCCGACGGCCAGCACGATCATGATGTGATCCAGACCGCCGAAACATAGCAATTCCGAGCCGCTGCATCTTGCTTGGCTCGTGCGCGGCACAGCGCGAATGGTCCGTCACACGCAGAGCACCCCGCCCTGCACCACGACGGAGACGACCATGACCGACCGCGAAGCCCGCGCCGCCCGCAACCAGGAGAAGAGCCTGGCTGCCTTCGTGGCGAAGAAGGCCGAATTCGACGCCCTTCTCGCCGAACTCACCCAGGCCAGTGCGGACCATTTCGGCGCGGATCCCGAGACGGTGCTTTGGGGCGAAGCGGCCTGGCTTTCGGATGCCACTGCGAAGCTGAAGGACATCGCGGACCAGCACTTCCGCCGCGGCGAATACGCCTGCTGACGCAGGCCACTCCCGCACCGCCCCGACCGGGTTCTGCCCGGTGGGGCTCCCGGCAGTAGGGGCCGATGACCGGCGCCCGGATCCGGAGACCACCACGATGACCAAGCTTTCCGACAGCCAGCGCGTGATCCTGAGCGCCGCCGCACAGCACGAGATGGGCCTCGCCCGCGCGCCGAAGACCCTGCCGGCCGCAGCGCGCAACGCGGTGTTCCGCAGCCTCATCAAGAACAGCCTGCTCACCGAGATCAACGCGCCGCGGGAGCATGTCGGCCTGGGCTGGCGGCAGGACGACGACGGCACCTGGATCGTGGCGCGCATCACCGACGAGGGGCTGCGCGCCATCGGCATCGACCCGAACGAGGGCGACGCTGGGGCCGGCGAGCCCGACTGCTCCGGCATCGAGGGCAGCGTGCCTGCCACGGCGCCCACGGTGGCGCCGGACGACGCGCCGGGGGAAAGCCCCGCGCCCGCCAACGAAGCCGCCCAGGCGGCCCCCCTGACCGAGGAGATCGCGATGCTCGACCAGGCCCTGGCGGCACGCGCCGCAACGCCGCGCGCCAGCCTGCGCGACGCTGCACAGCGGGTCCTCGATGCCTGGGACGCGAGCCCTGCGCAGGACGCCACGGACAATCCAATCTCCCGCGCGATCGAAGCTCTGCGCACCCAGCTCGCCGGCAAGCCGACCCGCACGCCGCGCGAGCCCGGCGCACCGCGCAAGCTGCGCGAGGGCACGAAGCAGGAGCAGGTGCTGGCCATGCTGCGCCGCCCCGAGGGCGCGACGGTGGCACAGATCGCCGAGGCCACCGGCTGGGCGCAGCACACGGTCCGCGGCTTCTTCGCCGGGCTGAAGAAGAAGGGCCACGCGGTGGAGGTGCGCGAGCGCATCCGCCAGGTCGGCCCCAACAAGACCGGCGCCAAGGGCTCCTTCACGATCTACGTCCTGGCCGAGTGAAGCGCCTCAGCCACAGCCTCGAACATCATCGGGAGCGCCGGGGATCATCCAGATTCCCGGCGCTTTATCGAGTTGGCTGCGCCCCGGCACAGCGCGAATCGTCCGTCACGCGCAGGGCATCCCGCCCCGCCGAGACGGAGACGACGATGAGCACCACCACCATCCTCCCGCACCAGACCGCCGAAGGCCCGCAGGACCGCGCCGGCTGGCAGCAGCTTCTCGCCACCGCGCCGCGCAGTACCGACAGCGTGGGTCGCGCCACGATCCAGGTCTGCACCGCCAGCGACGGGCGCGGCATCTTCGCCACGGCGGACTACGCCACCTGGCAGACCGAGAAGGAGGAGGGTTGATGCCCTCCGAGCGCCGCTGGATCATCCTGGCGCAGGACGGCCGCCACGTGACGATGGGCCGCGCCGCGCCGCCGAGCGAGGCAGAGGTCGAAGCCGCCGCCGCGGCACTTGCCGCGCAGGGGCTGGCGGGATGGCTCGCCACGCTGGACGGAAACTACTGGTCGCGCCGCCGCGTGGCGCTCGCGCCGGTGCAGATGCTCGGCGACGGCGCCACGCTGGATTGGCCCGCCGCCATCAACGCCTTTGAAGCCGCCCGTCAGCACGCACTGCGCCCCCGATAAGCACGCGCGTAGTCCATCCTTGTGCGGCGGGAGGTCGCCGCAATGCCCGAGCTGACCGCCTCCACGCGCGAGGCCGCCCGTCGCCTTGGCGTCAGCGACACCGCCATCCACAAGGCCGAGCGGGCGGGCCGCATCACCCGCGAGCCGGATGGCCAGTGGGATATCGACAAGACCCGCCGCCGCCTGACCGAGACCGCCGATCCCGCCCGCTCGCCCCTGGCCAGTGGTGCCAGCGCCGAGGGCACGCCCTTCGCCCGGCTGAAGGTCGCGCAGCTCGCCTTGAAGGTGGAGGCGCAGCGCCTCTCGCTGGATGAGACCAAGCGCCGCCTGGTCGATGTCACCGAGGCCAACGCCGCCCTCGACGAGATCGGCAGCACGATGCGCGACGCGCTGCTGAACTGGCCCGCGCGCGTGGCAGGCCTGATCGCCGCCGAGATCAGCGTCGATCCGCATCTGCTGCAGACGATCCTGCAGAGCCACATCAACGACCTGCTGACGGAGGCGGCCGATCGCTTCGATCCCGCAGGTCTCGGAGGGGATCGGTCTCCGCAGCCGTGAGCATGTACGCCGCGGCGTCGGCGCGATGCTCCGCCCACCACCGCAACTCACTGTCTCGGAATGGGCCGAGCGGCACCGCATGCTTGGCAGCCGCGCCTCCGCCGAACCCGCCCCCTGGCGCACCAGCCGCACGCCCTACCTGAAGGACGTGATGGATGCGCTCTCGGCGGTGCATCCGGCCCGCCGCGTGGTGTTCATGAAGGGCGCACAGGTCGCCGATGCGCCGCTGCGACCGAGCGAAGTTCCCACCGCCGGGAATGTCGCTCACCCATCACCGCCGTCGCAGGTCGAGCCGGCACCCAACAGCGAGCGCCCTCGTGGCTGGCTGGCACCGCGCAGCAACTGGCTTTGCTGAGGGAGGACGACCATGGACCCGACCGTCCTCGCTTGGGCGTTGGCGCAGCCTGCCGGCACCCGCGCCGCCGTCCTGGCCGCGGCCTTCACCGGCGGCACCACGCGCGTGACCTTCGACGGCCGCACCGTGGAATATCGCTCGCTCGATGAACTCGGCCGCGCCCTCTCCGTTCTGCACGCTGCCGAGAACGCCGCCGCGCGCCGCCCCGGCGTCACCTTCGCCAGCTTCTCGCGCGAGGGAACCAAGTGATGGGGCGCATTCGGGATGCCTGGCACGCCCTGCGTGGCTATGCCGCGGCGCAGGACACGCGCGCCTCGAGCTGGGCAGCCTCAGGCGGCAGCGCCACGGCGGAGGTCGGCGCCGCCGCACCCACCGTGGCGCGCCGCGCCCGCGATGCCGTCCGCAACGACCCCTATGCCGCCCGCATCGTCGATCTCTGGACGGGCAACGCGGTGGGCGCGGGCATCACGACGCGCTGGCCCGACAAGCCGCACGCCGAGGCCTGGCGGCGCTGGTCCGACAGCACCGCCTGCGATGCGGAGGGCCGGCTCGACCTCTACGGCCTGCAGGCGCTGGTCATGCGGGCGGTGGTGGAGAGCGGCGAATGCTTCGTGCGCATGCTCCCCGCTGACATCATGCCGGCCAACTCGATCGGCCGGCGGCTGCAGGTGCTGGAAAGCGATCACCTTGATGCGGCCCCATCCTGCTAGCCAATCCGGCCCCACCGGGATGGCGCGCGCTGGCAGAGGCGCCGTTTGGCTTTGAACGGCGGCGTTCCTCGGTTCTGTGCGAAGGGGAGGGCCAGCGGCTGCTGGTCGTCAAGGGTGCGCCCGAGGCCGTGCTGGCCGCCTGCACGGCTGTCGAAGGCGCCGATGGCGCGTCCTTGCCGATGACAGAGGCCACGCGCGCCGATCTGCTCGCGCGCGCCGCGGCCAGGGGTGGCGAGGGCTTGCGCCTGCTCGGCATCGCCTGGCGGCCGATGCCGGAGTGCGAGACCATCGAGGGGCCTGACTCCGAGGCCGGGCTGGTGTTTGCGGGCTTTTGCGCCTTCCTCGACCCGCCGAAACCGTCCGCTGCCACGGCCATTGCACGGCTTGGCGCGTTGGGCGTGAGGGTGAAGATCGTCTCTGGCGATGCGGCGCCAGTACTGCTTCATGTGGTCGCCTCGCTTGGCTTGGCTTGGCCTGCCCTGCAAGCGGCTGCTGCCTGGTCGCGCGGGTCGAGGAGGTGGACCTCTCCGCCCGTGTTTCGCCGGACCAGAAGCGACGGGTCATCCTCGCGCTGAAGGCGCATGGCCATACGGTGGGCTTCATCGGGGATGGCATCAACGACGCGCCTGCGATCCACGCCGCCGATGCCGGGCTGTCGGTGGAAGGTGCGACCGAAGTCGCCCGCGCGGCCGCCGACCTGATCCTGCTGGCGCCCGATCCCGGCGTCCTGGCGGATCGTGTGGAGGAAGGGCGGCGGACTTACGCGAACATCATGAAATACGTTCGGATGGGCACCTCCTCCAATTTCGGGAACATGTTCTCGATGGCCGTGGCGTCGCTGATGATCCCCTTCCTGCCGCTGCTGCCGGCGCAGATCCTGCTGAACAACCTGCTGTATGACCTGTCGGAGATGGGCATTCCCTTCGATGCGGTGGATGCAGAGGATGTGGCGAAGCCGCATGGCTGGGACATGGCCGCGGTGCTGCGCTTCACGCTGATGATGAGGCCGCTTTTCTCGGTCCTCGACCTCGCGACCTTCGGCATCCTGCTCTGGGGCTTCGGCGCCACGCCGGAGGAATTCCGCACCGCCTGGTTCATCGAGAGCATGGCGACGCAGGTGCTGGTGATCTTCCTGATCCGCACCCGTGGCCGCGCATGGAAGGCGGCGCGCCCCCATCCAGCACTGATCGCGACGTCGCTCTCTGCCCTCGCCTTGGCCTTCGCGCTGGCGCTGGGCCCGCTGGCGCCGATGCTAGGCTTCGCGCCGCTGCCGGGCGTGCTGCTGGCCGTGATTGCGGCGCTGGTGCTCGGCTACCTGGTCGCGGCCGAAACGCTTAAACGGCTTGCCAGCCGCGCTGGCCAGGCGTGACGCCTCCCGCTCTCGCGCGCGCGGAGAAGTCGGTGCGAAGCGCGTTCGTGCAGCATCGAGAAATTCTCGCGCTTTGTCAGTCCAGACGAGCGAAGCCGTAGCGAGAGCACTATGGGCGCGGCGCCCGCGCGTGCCGCGCGCGTCGCTCCCGCTGACGCACATCTCGGTAGTTTGCGAGGGTAAAGAACAGCACATCCGGCGGAGTATCTGATGGGCGAGTGGGCCGCCTGTCGCATCGGCTGGTCATGGCGCGATCCCGCGTCGCCCCATCATCGCTCATGATCGGATCGCCATGTTCCAGCACATCTTGCCTCCCGCCAGCGCTCTGTCTCGGGCCGATAGATGACGCCGATGTAGCGCTCGAGCCGCTTGGTGCTCAGGGCCTTCCGCATGGCGTCATTCCGGCCAAAGCGCAGATCGAACAAGAAGCGTTCCACTCCGACCTGGTGACACAGCGCCTCGCGCCCATAGGCGGCGGGTTCGCGTGACCCGGGTTCGGAGACAGCCATAGCGCCGACGCGCGACTTCGGCTGCCTCGCGATCGATCTTGTCGAGACAGGTCAGCACTGCCGCAATGGAGGCGGTCATGTCGTAAAGGTCGAGCCCGTGGAAGCCCGCACGCTCCGCCGGCTGCTTCCCAGCATTGTGCCGCCGCAGGAACCTGCTAATGCGACATCAGAACCGGCACGGTCATCTGTCGCAACAGCGTGCGCGTGGCGCCGCCCAGCACCAGTTCACGTAGCCGCGAATGGCCATAGCCACCCATGATGATCAGATCGCTGCTGAGATCGGCCACCTCATTGAGCAGCATGTCACCCACGCCGACATCGTCGCCCATCACGCGCCGCACCGTCACCCCCACGCCGTGGCGTGCGAGATGCAGCGCGATGTCGGCCCCCGGCTCCTCTCCATGGTCGCTCGGCCCGGTTTTCGGATCAACCACCAACAAGGTGACGCTCTCCGCACCGGCAAGAATAGGGAGCGCGTCATTCACGGCGCGCGCCGCCTCACGGCTGCCGTTCCAGGCGATGAGCACGCGGCGGCAGAGGCTTTTGGCGGGGCCGGTATAGGGCACGAGAAGGATCGGCCTTCCGGTGGAGAACAACGCTGCCTCGACCGCCATGCTCGACGCCTTCGGCTCCGGCTGTCCGACCACGATGAGGTCCACGTAGCGGCCATGCACCGCGAGCAGGGCAGAGGTCATTCCTTCCGCCTGACGCCATTCGCCGGCCTGGCCTTCGCGGCGAAGCAGATCCCGGAAGGCAGCCTCCCCGCTTGCAGCCTCCGTCAGGGCATCCTCGCGCATCTGCATGAGCAACTCCGCCATGGCGCTGCCCCCGCCCATATCGGCCCCTGCGGAAAACGGCGGGACGATGTCGATGATGAACAGGCCGATGAGATGGGCCTGATGGCGCTTCGCGAGCCCCATTGCGAAATCGAGCCGCGGGCCCGAGGCGGGCGAGGCGTCGAGGTGGACCAGAATGTCCTTGATCGGCATTTTTTCCTCCACGAAGAGATTGAACCCGATTCAATCTAGGCCACCGAACGCAGCGCGCCTTGATCCGCATCACATGCGGGGCGCGACAACGGCGCGATGAACTCGGGCCGCCCGCGCCCCATCGCAAGCTCGCCTTGAGCCAGCGCAAGGCAGCGCGGGCCGGATTGGCGCAACCTTTGCCTGAGCCTGCCGTGGGCGGGTCCACCTGAAGGAGCTCCAGCCATGGCGGCAACCGGCCTCGAAGTCTGGGACAAGTCCATCCAGACCACCAACATCTGGCTCGACGAGATCATGGAAGAAGTCGGGCCGAATCGGCAGGCAGCATGGCATGCGCTCGGCGCCGTGCTCCGCACGCTCCGCGATCGACTGCCGATCGAAGTGGCCGTGCATCTGGGCGCGCAATTGCCGCTGCTGGTGCGCGGCGCGTATTTCGAACAATGGCACCTTGCGCCGCACGCCGTGCCGGTGCGCGACATCGAGGATTTTCTTGATCTTTTGAGCCGGCATCTCGGCCAGACGCACAAGGATCCGGCCACGATCACGGCTTCGGTCTTCCGCACCCTGTCGCAGCATGTCGATGACGGACAGATCGCCAAGGTGCTCTCGGTGCTGCCCGCCAGCATCCGGACCGCGCTGAGCGCCGCCGTAACCGAGTGATTCCGGCAGGCGTCCCCACCCTTGCCGGCGGCGGTTCGCATGAGTCGCCGCCTTACAGGAGCCAGGACATGCGCATCGGCGTACCCGAGGAGGTGAAGATCCGCGAACACCGCGTCGGCCTCGTGCCCGGTTCGCTGCGGGAGTTGGTGGCGCAGGGCCGTGAGGTTCTGGTGGAGCAGGATGCCAATGCCACCATCGCGCGAGGCATGTCACGCTGCGTCGGACACCCATGACGGCGGCAGCCGACGGCGCGCCACTGGCCGGCGACCTCCGCTCGGCTGGTGCGACCCGGGTCTTTGTCGCGCGCGGGCTGTGCAAGACCTAAGGGAGCGGCGATGGCGCGATCCATGCCCTCCGCGACCTCGACCTGGACATCCTGCAGGGCGAATTCGTGGTGTTCCTGGACCCGTCGGGCTCAGGCAAGTCCACGCTGCTGAACATCCTGGGCAGCCTCGACGTCCCGACAACCGGCCGCGCGGCGTGGCGGGACCATGAACTCACTGGCGCCGACCAGGCGGCGCTGACGGCCTACCGGAGCGGCCACGTCGGCTTGGCGTTCCAATTCTGCAACCTGATCGGTCGACATTGCGCGACGCGCGGTGGTCGCCGCGGGCTTGGCGCCTGGCGAGAGCGTCGTGCCGTTCCCGCCGAGTGCCCTGCAGGACGGCGCCCGTGCTAGCCTCCTGCGCTAGCAGCCTGTCAGATCCACACCATCAGCGCGGACGCTATCCGGGAGCTATGCCGAACTGATCAGGGTGGGTCCGGACAGGACACTCAATCATAGGTAAAGCGCTCGGCCAGGATGCGCGCGCCCGGCACGCCAAGGCCACGAAGCGCCGTCTGCGCCGCCTTCAGCATCGGCTTCGGGCCGCACAGAACGAACAGCCAGCCCGCCGCCGCCGCGGTGGCGCAGCGCCGCGTGATCAGCGCGGCGTCGAGCTGGCCGGTCTCGCCGCGCCATCCGGCGGGCGGTTCGCCCAGCACATGCACCACCTCGAGCCAGCCCTCTGCCGCCAGGGCCGCTAGTTCCCCGCGCACCAGGATCTGCGCCTCCACGCGATTTCCATAGAGCAGCAGCATGGGCCGCCGCATTCTGCGCGCCGCCGCCTCGCGGATCATGGAAAGCGCCGGCGCGACCCCGACGCCGCCGCAGAGAAAGACGATCCCTGGTTCGGTTCGCCCCTCGAGGCACACATGACCATGCGGCCCGTCCACGAAGGCGCGCGCGCCTGGGGGCAGCGCGCCGATGCCGCGGGTGAAATCCCCCATCTCCTTCACGAGAAAGCGCAGCCGCCCTGCTTCGGCCGGGGCGGAGGCGATGGAGAAGGGGTGCTCGCGCCGGGCGAAGGGCCCGCGGTCGAGCTTCAGCCAGGCGAACTGGCCGGCATGGAAGTCCAGCCCGGCATGGCCGACCGGCTCCAGCACCACCTCCCAGATCGCCCGTGCCGAAGGTGTCACGGCGGCCAGCCGCCAAGGCCGGCGCGAGAGCGCGAGCGGGCGCACGAGGTAGACCCAGACCAGGGTCAGCCACGCGAGGCCCGTCAGCGCCCACAGCGCGGCCGCGACGGCCGGGTGCGTGGCATAGCGCCCCGCCGCCAGCGCGTGATGTAGGCCAAACCCGCCGACCAGCAGGGCGCCCAGCCCGTGCATCCCGCGCCAGGTTTCATAGCGATAAGGCAGATCGTCGCGGCGGATTGCCATCACGATCAGCAGGGCGAGCAGGAACCAGGCGAGCATTCCGGTCACGATGGCCGCGCTGCCCAGACCGAGCCAGGTCGCGTGCGTCAGGTCATCCGGGCGGTGGAAGGCCGGGCCGTCCGGCAGAGTGTAGAAAAAGGGATGCAGCAGCAGCAGCGCCGCGAGGATCCGGCCAGCCAACTGGTGCCAGCGCATCGTCCGGTCGATGCCGGCGCCACCTGAGACAGCGCGGAAGCGGCCGGACAAGACGAATTCCAGCAACAGCGCCGCGAAGCCGACGAGCGCCAGGGCGCCGGCCACCTCGTCCCGCCACGGCCGCGCCGGTCCGACGAGCGCCCAGCCGAGCAGGGCCGGTGCCAGCACGGCGAGCGCGAGCAGGGCGAGGAGAAGTGGTGCGGGCATGGGATACCCCTATCTGGGCAGGTGGCCGAGTGCGGCCACGGCCAGGATCAGCCCCGGCACGCCCCAGCCGAGCAGCGCCCGCAGTGCGGCCAGGCGCCTCGGCGGCCAGCCGAGTTCCGCGGCCAGCGTCCGGGCGCCCAGCAGGCGCGCGGCGAAGATCGCCAGCAGGAAGCCGGCCAGCGGAAGGGCAAGGTTGGAGGTCACGCGGTCCAGTGCCTCGAGGATGCCGGCATCAGCGAATCCCGGCAGGAAGCCGAGCGGCCGCACCTCGCGCCACAGCCCGAAGGAGAGCGCGCTGGGCAGGCCCGCGACCCAGCAGGCGAGGCCCACGGCCATGGCCGCGGTCGGCCGGGACCAGCCGGTCCAGCGGATCGCCGGCGCCACCACCAGTTCCAGCAAGGCGATGGCCGAGGCCAGGGCAGCCAGTGCGAGGGCCGCAAAGAAGGCACCGCCGATCCGGCCGCCCGACGCGATCTGGCCGAAGGCGATGGGCAGCGTCAGGAAGATCAGGCTGGTGCCGGCCGCGGGGTCCAGCCCATGCGCGAAGGCCAGCGGAAAGACCGCGAAGCCGGCGAGCAGCGAGATCGCCGTGTCGCCCGCCAACGTCGCCAGGGCTACGGTGCCGAGCAACGTGCCGGGCGGCGCATGCGCGGCATAGGTCAGCAGCACGCCGAGCCCCACGCCGATCGAGAAGAAGCCGAGGCCGAGCGCCTCCAGCGCCGCGCGCGTCGTCATCGCCTCCAGCCGTGGTGCCAGCAGGAACTCCGCAGTGCGGGCGAACTCGCCGCTCGCCGCACCATGCAACGCGAGCAGCAGCATGATGGCGGCCAGCACAGGCATCAGCAGGCGGCAGGCCGCCTCGATGCCGCGCTCGATGCCGCGTGCCACGATCGCCACGGTGAGGGCCATGAACAGGGCATGCCATCCGGCCAGCTCCAGCGGGTCGCCGCTGCGCGCGGCAAAAAGCCTGGCCGCGCCGGGCGCGTCGAGCCCGCCGAACCCCACGCCCATCGCCTGCGCGCCATAGGCCAGCGTGAGCCCGCCGATCACCGCGTAGTAACTCAGGATCGCGAAGCCTGCGGCCAGCATCAGCGCGCCCAGCCAGCGCCAGCCCGCGGCCTCTCCGGCCGCCTCGGCCAGCCGCCGGATGCTCGCCATGGCATCGCCTCCGCCGCGCCGGCCGATGACGAATTCCGCCAGCATCAGCGGCAGCACGACCACCAGCAGTCCCACGGCATAGATCAACACGAAGGCGCCGCCGCCATTCTCGCCGACCTCGTAGGGGAACTTCCAGATCGAGCCGAGCCCGACCGCCGAGCCGACCGTAGCGAAGATCAGCCCGGCACGCCCCGACCACTGGCCGGGGCTGTGCGATACGGGGCGCTGTTCAGGCAGGGCGCACCTCGTCCAGTTGGCGAATGATAACCGCGAGGCTGGCCTGCGCGATGTCCTTGGCGAGGCTGCTGCGCAGCCGCTGTCGCGTCGCAGCACCAAGCGCTTTGCGGAGGTCGCCAAGAAAAACCGGCGGCGCCAAAAGCACCAGGCTGTCATAGCGCCCCATCGCGGCGCCCTTTTCGAGTTCATCGGCCACGTGCCGTGCGAAGCTGGCCTCCGCCGCGCGATGCGGATCCTGCCGCGGCTCGATCGCATGGCGCGCGCTGCCGACGCTTTCGTGAACGCGCCCCGGGCGCTCTGTGCCGTGCTCGTGCGAGGCGGGGTTGTCGGGCGCGGATATGGTGTCGGGCCGCTCCGCCCAGGCCGCGCCGCCGTGCCGCTCCAGGAGGCGCACGTGTCGGGCATCGGCTACGAGCGCCCATTCGACCGCGTTAGGCATGGGTTTGTCTCCCTGCATCGGAGCGTTGATCGTCGGGCGGCAGCGGAACACGGTGACGGTGCGCGGCACCATGATCCGGATCAATGCGGTCGCGCTTCGCGTGGATGATGCTCTGCTCACTTCCGGAGGGATCAGCCATGGCCGTACTTGCATCCGCCCACCCCGGAGGAGATGACCCGCCATTAGTGTGGCTTGAGGCGGTGGGCGCCGCCGATGTGCCGCGCGTGGGCGGGAAGAACGCCTCGCTCGGCGAGATGATCGGCGCGCTTGGGGCTGCCGGCGTGCGGGTGCCGCCGGGCTTCGCCACCACCGCCCGCGCCTATCACGATTATGTCACCGCGAATGGCATCGGTCCGGCGATGCGGGCGGCGCTTGCCGCGCACCAGGCCGGCAGCGCCAACCTGCAGAAGACCGGCGAGGCCATCCGGCAGCTCTTCCTGGAAGGCGAGTTCCCGGCAGAGACGGCCCAGGCGATACGCGCGGCCTATCGCGAACTCGGCCGGCGTCGCGGCCTAGCCGAACCCGCCGTCGCCGTTCGCAGCAGTGCGACGGCCGAGGACCTGCCGAATGCAAGCTTCGCCGGCCAGCAGGAGACCTTCCTCAACGTGCAAGGCGAGCGCGCGCTGCTGGAGGCCTGCCGGCGCTGCTACGCCTCGCTGTTCACCGACCGCGCGATTGCGTATCGCGAAATGCAGGGCTTCGACCACATGCAGGTGGCGCTCTCCATCGGCGTGCAGGCCATGGTGCGGGCCGATCTCGGCGGCTCGGGCATCATCTTCACCATCGATACCGAGAGCGGCTTTCCCGGCGTGGTGGTGATCAGCGCCGCCTGGGGGCTGGGCGAGCCGATCGTGCAGGGCCAGGTCGATCCCGACCGTTACCTCGTGTTCAAGGCCGCCCTCAACGACCCGGCGCTTGTGCCGATCCTCGACAAGACCTGCGGCGGCAAGGCGCGCAAGATGATCTATGCGAGCGGCGGCAGCGCACGTACCGCGCTGGTGACGACCCGGTTGCACGAGCGCTCGCGCTTCGTGCTCGAGGATGCCGACATCCTCCGTCTGGCACGCTGGGCCGTCGCCATCGAGCGACATTACGGCCGGCCGATGGACATTGAATGGGCGCGCGACGGCGACGATGGCGCGCTCTGGATCCTGCAGGCGAGGCCGGAGACGGTGCATAGCGGGCGCGCGGCGCCGGTGTTGCGGAGCTATCGTCTGAAGGCCAGGGCTGCGCCAATCCTCCGTGGCGCGGCGGTGGGTGAGGCGATTGCGGCCGGGCCGGTCCACGTGGCCCGGAGCCCCGACGAAATCGCGGATTTCCCCCAGGGCGCCGTGCTGGTGGCCGAGGCGACCGATCCCGACTGGGTGCCGCTCATGCGCAAGGCGGCGGGCATCATCACCGACCATGGCGGCGCCACCAGCCATGCGGCCATCGTCAGCCGCGAGCTCGGCCTCCCGGCAGTCATCGGCACGCAGCGCGCGACCACGCTGTTGCAGGACGGCCAGTCCGTCACGCTCTCCTGCGCGGAGGGTGAGGAAGGGCAGGTCTATGACGGGATTCTGGACTTCAGCGCGACCGACATCGACCTCGCCGCGATCCCGCGCACGAAGACCGCGATGCTCCTGAATATCGCCAGCCCGGCGGCGGCGCTGCGCGCTTGGCGGCTGCCCACGCGGGGCGTCGGGCTGGCGCGGATGGAGTTCATCATCAGCGCCGTGGTGAAGGCCCATCCGATGGCCCTGCTGCGCTTCGAGGCCGTGACCAATCGGGCGGCGCGGCGCGAGATCGAGGCGCTGACGCGCGGCTTCCGCGACAAGCCGAGCTACTTCGTGGAGACGCTGGCGCGCGGTGTGGCGCGCATCGCGGCCCCGTTTCATCCCAACCCCGTGATCGTCCGCATGTCCGACTTCAAGAGCAACGAATATGCGCATCTGCTGGGCGGCGCCGCGTTCGAGCCGGCCGAGGAGAATCCGATGCTCGGGCTGCGCGGCGCCTCGCGCTACTACAGCGAGCGGTATCGCGAGGGCTTCGCGCTGGAATGCCGCGCCATGGTCAAGGCCCGCGGGGAGATCGGCCTGGACAACATCATCCTGATGATCCCCTTCTGCCGCACGCCCGCCGAGGCCGACCGCGTGCTGGCGCTGATGGCGGAGCACGGGTTGAAGCGCGGCGAGAATGGTTTGCAGATCTACGTGATGTGCGAAATCCCCTCGAACGTCATCCTGGCCGAGGAATTCGCCGCGCGCTTCGATGGTTTCTCGATCGGCTCCAACGACCTCACGCAGCTGGTGCTTGGCGTGGACCGCGACAGTGCCGAGTTGCGCGGCTTGTTCGACGAGCGGGACGAGGCCGTGAAGCGGATGATCGCCGACGTGATCCGCCGCGCCCATGCCTGCGGCGTGAAGGTCGGCATCTGCGGCGAGGCACCGAGCAATCATCCGGATTTTGCAGCCTTCCTGGTGGCATGCGGCATTGATTCCATCTCGCTCAATCCCGATGGTTTCGTCACCGCGGCGCGCCGGGTAGCGGAGGCAGAGGCGGCTCACTGAGCCTGGGAAGCGTTCAGTTCTCGCGGTGGCCGAAGCCGCGGCGCAGCCAGTCCACCAGCCGGAAGTCGCGTTGCCGTGCCGTGGCCCGCGCCGCGGGGCCGCGCGGAATGTCCACCGCCGGCTTTAATTCCAGCCGCGCCGGGAAGTGCAGGCCGCCATTCTCGGTGGCCAGCACGATGGCATGTGGGATGGCGCGCGTCAGGATGCCGATCAGCCGGCGCAATTCGCCCTCATCCAGCACGCTCGCGACATCGGCGATCAGCGCGACATCCGGGCGCGCCAGCAGCAGCCGCGCAAAGCCAAGGCGCATGCGGTCCGGCTCGTTCAGCGCGTTCTCCCAATCAGTGGTTTCATCGAGTTGCGTAGCCAGCGGCGCCAGTCCCACGCCCTCCAGCGTCGCCACCAGCGCCTCGCGCGGGGCACCGCCCGTCGGCGTCAGCAGCCGCGAAAGCGCCACCGCCGGCAGCCAGGGCCGGCGCGGCAGGGCCGCGACACGCAGCGGCGAGGGCATGCTCAGAACACCATCGCCCCAGCGCCAAAGGCCGGCGATGGCGAGATAGAGCGCCTCCACACCACGCGCATGCCCGCTCACTTCGACCAGCGCGCCTCGTGGAATGCTGGTATCGATCGGCGCGGCCAGCGCACTGCCATCCGGCAGCCGGAGCGTGACGCCGGCCAGCACGAGCGCCTCACCTTCGGTCCGCAGCTCCAGGCCCGCGGGCTGGCCTTCCGCCTGATCCACCGCGTCGACCAGGGCCAGGACGCGCTCCGCCGAGGCTGGCCACTCGGCCAGCCGCGCGGTGTTCTCCACCGGCCAGGAGAGTGCTGCTACCGCCTGCTGAAAGCCCTGCGCGGTCTGCGTCAGCCCACCCAGCGTCAAGTGGCCGGCAAGGTAGCGCGGCGCCGCGACAAGCAGGGGGAAGATCGGCGAGACGGTGACACAGGCGGATTGAAACCCCATCAGGTTGCGCAGGCCGCTAGTCTGCCGGTGCCAGGTCCTGGCCAGCGTCTCGAACCGCTCTGCCAGCCCACCACGCGCCACCTGCTCGCCGCGGGCCAGCGCCATGCCCTCGTCATGCCCACGCGCCTGCGCCAGGGCGTAGCGCAGATCGGCCTCGGCATGCTGCCGGGCCTCGGTGGCCAGCGTGAGCGGCCGACCCAGCGCGAAGGCGGCGAGCGCGCCGCCCGCGGCATAGAGCACAGCCAGCCAGACGATATGCCCAGGGACCGGGATGCCCAGGATCTCCACCATGCCCGAGAGCGACCACAGGATCCCGACGAAGGCCGCAAGCAGGCCGCTGCTGTAGAAGATCGAGGAGACCAGCTCGACGCCATGCTCGGTGGCGACGCGGATATCCTCGGCGATGCGGCCGTCAGGATTGTCGGGCCCGTCGGCGATCTGGCCGAGCCGCCAGTGCCGCCCCTCGGCGAGCCAGGTGGCCAGCAGCCGCTCGGTCAAAGCACGCCGCCAGGAGAGCACCAGCCCGCGCTTGGCGGCGAGCTGCGCGGCATTGGTCAGCAGGATAGCGAATATCAGCAGGGCGAAGAGACCGACCGCATGCCACAGCGCCGCCACATCGCGCCGCTCCAGCGCATCGAAAAGCGCCGCGTTCCACAGGTTGAACGCCACCGCCATGACCACTTGCATCGCGGTCAGCGACAGCATCAGCAGGATCGCCAGCCGCGTCCGCCAGCGCCCGAGCCAATGCGCGGAGATTGCCAGAAGGACACGCACCGTGGATTACGGTGCGGCAGCGTTCACCGGGCGCGCCTCATGCCGCGCCCGCGATATGCGCCCGGTACCAGGCGAAGGACGCCTTGGGTTGGCGCTCCAGCGTGTTCGGCTCGACGCGGATCAGGCCGAAGCGGATGCGCCGGCCAGAGGCCCATTCCAGATTGTCGAGCAGCGACCAGGCGAGATAGCCCCGCACATCCGCTCCAGCCGCCATCGCGGACTGCATGGCCGCGATGTAGTCTCGGTGGTAGGCGATGCGGCAGGAATCCTGGAGGTCGATGCCATCCTCCTCAGCGCCGTAGCCATTCTCGGCGATGATGATCGGCAGGCGGTAGCGGCGATGCACGTCAAGGATGGTGTCGCGCAGGGCCGCGGGTTCGATCCGCCAGCCGATCGGCGTAGCCGGGGTTCCGTCCGCCGGCGCCTCACCGAAGCCGGTACCGAAGGGTGCGGCAGGGTCGGCCTTGGCGTAGAGCGGTGAATAGTGGTTGAGGCCGAACCAGTCTGCCGGCGCGCGGATACGCGCCATGTCGCCGGCGCGTTGATGCGGCGCCACCGCCTCCGCCAGTTCCGCCGGGTAGTGCCCGCGCAGTTGCGGATCGGCCAGCGCGCGGTTCCACAGCGCGTCCAGTATCAGCGCAGCGTGAGAATCCTCAGGCGCCACCGCGCGCACTGGCTGGATATTGTGGATGCAGCCCACCAGCGCATCGGCGCGGGCGGCGCGGATGGCCCGCGTCGCCTCGCCATGCGCCAGGTTCACATGATGCAGCGCCGCCAGATAGGCGTTCCGATCGGCCAGCCCGGGAGGATGCGCGCCGCTCAGATGGCCCAGCATGGTGAAGAGATTGGGCTCGTTGAATGTGGCCCAGAGCCGGACACGATCGGCCAGGCGCGCGGCGCAGATAGCGGCATAATCGGCGAAGCGCCCGGCGGTATCGCGCGCCGGCCAGCCCCCCTGCTGCTGTACCGCCTGCGGCAGGTCCCAATGGTAGAGGCAGATGATCGGTTCGATGCGAGCGGCAAGCAGCGCATCGGTGAGGCGCTCGTAGAAACCAAAGCCAGCCTCGTTCACCGCGCCGCCGCCCGCCGGGAGCACGCGCGGCCAGGCGATGGAGAACCGATAGGCCCGCGCGCCGAGTGCTGACAACCAGCCGACATCCTCGGCCCAGCGCGCGTAATGGCCCGCGGCGGGTTCGCCCGTCTCGTTGTCGCGCATCCTGCCGGGCTCGCGCGCCCAGGCATCCCAGATCGATTCGCCACGCCCCTCGGCGCTTGTCCCGCCCTCGACCTGGAAAGCCGAGGTGGAGGCCCCCAGAGGAACCGCTCGGGCCAGCCGCTCATTGCGCGCGACAGGCCGCTTGATGACGGCGGCGCGAGGGCAAGGCGTGACGCATGGCGCGAGGCTCCGTATTGGCCGTCTCCATCGTTGGCCGGATCACCTCCGCGGGTCCAGCGCTGACCGCGAAATTCGCCTTACAGGCCGTTTCGGTCGCGAAGCTCCCCGAGCTGCTCGGGTCGCGTTGCGCGCACTGACCAGCGCCCATCGAGTGTTCCAGGCCGAATTTTGGTGGGCCATCGCAGCCGCGCCTGTTCCTGAGCCGATCTGCGACTTGGCCATTGGCACTGTCTCCGCAGCAGGCGGGCGGTAACCCAGCGACGAATGCGGCCGGACCCTGTCGTAGTGCCGGCGCCATTCCTCGATCAGCACCTGGGCTTCCCTGAGCGTGTTGAATACATCGCCGTTCAGCAGCTCGCCGCGTAGCTTACCCGAGCCGTCCGCCAACCACAGCCTGCCGCGTTTCGGTTGCCGATGCGGCACCCTCTGCCCCTCACGCCGCCAGATCCGTCCCACCCGCTGACGGTTCACCGACCGGCCGGCGTCTTGCAGCAAGGCGATGATCCGCCGATAGCCATACCGACAATAGCGTTTCGCCAGATCAACGATGTCCGCCGTCAGCGCGGCTTCGTCCTCCGCCGCACGCGGCGCCCTCCGCTGCGTCGATCTGTGCTGCCCCACTACCCCAAAGGCCTTGCGCTCCAACACGCCGAGCTCGCGCACGACTGTTCGACGCGCGCCCTCCGTCGCGCGGGGCTGACCACGTTCCCGATGCGGCTTCCTTGAGAATGACCTTCTCGAGCGCCAGGTCCGACACCGCCTTGCTCAGCCGTGCGGATTCTGAGCTTTGTGATACGATGGCGCACCAAAGATCGCCGGAGCCACCGGCACTTCTAACCCCATTTCAGCATCACCGCGGCGACCGTCCAGGCGGCCAACATGGAGATCACGACACCGGGAACAATGCGCAGGGCGAAGCCACGCGTCCCTAGGCTGATAGCCATCACGATCTTGGCGGCTGCATTGGTCGTCATTGCGGCAAGGATCGGCGCAATGGCGGCGTCAGCCGATAGACCGCTCGTCGCCACCAGGGACGCCACGGCTATGCCAGCAGAATGCGTATCAACGATTCCGGCGACGGCGGCGCCCGCGATGACGCCCGCCTCGCCAAACCAATCCTTCATCGCAGCCGACACCACGAGCATCACAGCCATCATGGCGGCCAGTCCGAGCGCTGGACCCAGGCTGAACGCCCTGCCGGGCTCACCATCCTGGATATCCCGCGATGCCGACGCACGCATCGCGAAGACAAGCGCATAGGCGATCGCAACCAGCGTTCCTGCGACCAGCATGGGCGCCATCGCAACCAGGGTTGCCTGACTGATCGTGAACAGCAGGACCGCCATCTGCAAGAAGGTGGCGCAGGTCGAGAACGCCGCCCCGGCCACGGCTGGGCCCATGCTTGCCGGGTCTTTGACCACCCGCGCCGCCATCGAACCAATCGTCGCCGTGCTGGAGATAAAGCCGGCAGCCAGCCCCGCCACCGGCAAGCCATATCGAGCGCCCAAAAGACGGGTGGCGGCATGCCCAGCCGCCCCGATCGCCAGCATGAGAATGACGAGCAACCAGACATTGTGCGGATTGATGGCGTTGAACGGCCCCATCTGTCGATCAGGAACCAGAGGCCATATGACGAGGGTGGCGATGGCGAACATCAGGCCGTCCTTGACCTCGGCATCCGTCAGCGCACCTTTCACGAAGCCATGCAGTGGTGCCTTCGCGGCAAAGACAACCGCGACAGCCGCCGCCAAGGCGGCCGCAAGCAGCGGGCTGACCATGGCAAGCGCACCCAGCAGGGGCATCGCCAGCAGGCCGAGCTCGGTTGTCAGCCCATGATCCGTCTCGTGGCCCCGGATGTAGGACGTGGCTGTCAGACCAATCACCCCAGCCAGAGCGACCGCCAACAGCACCGTCCCACCCAGATGAAAAGCCACAGCACCCAGAATGCTGGCCAAGGCGAAGGTTCGAATGCCGGCTGGGCGCCGTGTCGGGCCCTCGCCCTTGCTGCGTTCCCGCTCCAGCCCGATCAGCAGCCCAATGCCCAGCGCGACGGCGAAACTGGTCCAGAGCGCCGTCATGTCATCAGGCGCTTGCGCCAATGCGGCTTCAGGAGCTCCAGGACCAGGATGGTCGCCAACCCCGCAGCCACCGTCAGCGCGATGTCATCCAAATGCAGTGGGCCGAAGCGGAACATGCGCTGCGCGAAGGGCAGCAGCAGCGTGACGCTCAGCATTGCCGTCACCGACAGCATCACCCAACGCAGCGCCGCGTTGCGCCGCTGGAAGGCTGTCA
The DNA here is from genome assembly GCF_050632405.1 of Sediminicoccus sp. BL-A-41-H5. Classification (NCBI taxonomy): domain Bacteria; kingdom Pseudomonadati; phylum Pseudomonadota; class Alphaproteobacteria; order Acetobacterales; family Roseomonadaceae; genus Sediminicoccus; species Sediminicoccus sp. BL-A-41-H5. The sequence continues at coordinate 1,827,204 of NZ_CP192601.1, forward strand.
CGATGGACGCGCTGAAGGAGCGGTTCACGAAGATCAGGCCGATGATCCCAAGCACGAGGGCGAAGAACGCCAGCGACCGAACCTCGGCCTCCGGCATGCCGCGATCCAACGCCAGCAGATAGATCCCGGCGGACAATGCCAGCACGACCGTGCCCTGCAACAGGCTCCACCCGATCAGCGCGGCTGAGAAGAGCGGCGCCGCGGGGTCGCGCGGTGGGCGCAGCATGATGCCCTCCTCCTCCGTCTCAGCTTCGAAGACCAAGGTGCAGACCGGGTCGATCACCATCTCCAGGAAAGCGATGTGCATCGGCCAGAGCAGGATGGGCAGGCCAGAGACCAGCGGCAGGAGGGCCAATCCCGCGATCGGCACATGGATCGCGACGATGAAGCCCATCGACTTGCGCAGATTGTCGAAAACGCGGCGGCCGAGCCGCACGGCCGCGACGATCGCGCCGAAATCATCGTCCAGCAGCACCAGCGACGATGCTTCGCGCGCCACATCCGTTCCGCGGCCACCCATGGCGATGCCGATATGCGCGGCCTTCAGCGAGGACGCATCATTCACGCCATCGCCTGTCATCGCCACCACCTCGCCATCCGCCTTCAGCGCGGCCACGATGCGCAGCTTCTGCTCCGGCATGATGCGGGCGAAGACCGTCGCGGTCCGTACCGTTTGCGCAAGAGTCTCATCATCCATGGCGGCGAGCATTTCGCCGCTCACGATGGTTTCGGCGTCCAGCCCCGCCTGGCGCGCGATGGCCGCGGCTGTGGTGGGATAGTCGCCCGTGATCATGATGACGCGGATTCCGGCTGTGCGGCACTCGGAGACAGCCTCGGTCACGCCCGGCCGCAATGGATCGGCCAGGCCGACGAGGCCCAGCAGGCTGAAGGCAAAGCCGTCCTGGGTCTCCGGCCAGGCCTGCCCGTCCAGAGCGGCGCGGGCCACGGCCAGCACGCGCATGCCTTTGGCGGCAAGCGCCTCGGTCCGGGCGGTCAACTCGGCGGCTGCGGTGGGGTCCAGGTGGCAAAGCGCTGCGATTGCCTCGGGCGCGCCCTTGGCTGCGACGATGGATTTCGTATCTGAACGCCAGATATTCGTCATTGCCAGCAGGCCAGGCCGTAGGCCGTAGATGCGAACGAGATCCAGAGCGGGCGAGGGCAGCCCCTGAGCCACCGCATGGAAGGCCTTCTCCATCGGGTCGAAGGGCTGCGGCGCGCTGGCCAGCCGTCCGGTTTCGGCCAGCAAGGCAAACTCCGCCGGCAGCGCGCCATCCGGCGGCCGAAAGGCCGTGCCGTCGGGCAGGCACATTTCGGCGACGGTCATTCGGTTCTGCGTCAGCGTGCCGGTCTTGTCGGTGCACAGCACGGTGGCGGAGCCGAGCGTCTCGATCGCCGCGGCACGCCGCGTCAGAACCCGCGCCTTGGAAATACGCCAGGCCCCCATCGCCATGAAGACGGTGAGAACCACCGGCAACTCCTCCGGCAGCATCGACATGCCGATGGCGATGCCCGCCAGCAATGCATCCAGCCAGCCGCCCCGCAGCGTGCCGTAGAGCACCACCGCCGCCAGGCTGACCACGCCGCCGAAGATCGCGCAGAGCGTCACGAGCCGGCGCATTTGCGCTCGCAGTCGCGGCGGCTCCGTCTCCAGGGCGCTCAGTGACTGGCCAATTCGGCCGATCTCGCTGCGCGGGCCGGTCGCCGTCACCTCGGCGATGCCGTGGCCGCGCACCACCAGGCTACCCGAGAAGACCTGCGGCAGGTCATCACCGCCCGGACGCGCTGATGCCGACGCAGCACCCACTGCTTTGCGGACCGGCACCGATTCCCCTGTCAGCAGGGATTCATCGGTCTGCAGGTCGCTGGCGTCGATCAGCCTGGCATCGGCCGGCACACGGTCGCCCTCCGCCAACACCACCAGATCCCCGCGCACGACCTCGCGGCCGGCGACGCGCTTTCTCTCTCCATCGCGGATCACGAGCGCGCGCGGGCTGGTCAGGTCGCGCAATGCCTCCAGCACGCGCTCGGTACGGCCTTCCTGGATCACGGTAATGATGATGGAGAAGAGTGCGAAGCCGAGCAGGATCAGCGCCTCCTCCGGGCTGCCGAGCAGCAGGTAGAGCACGCCGCCGCCGAGCAGCAGCGCCAGCATCGGCTCGCGCAGGACCTCGACCACGATCCGGAATGGCGTTCGCCGGCCGGTGCGCGCCAGTTCGTTGGGGCCATCCGCCTTGAGGCGAGCCTCCGCCTCCTGCTCGCTCAGGCCCGGAACGGGCGATGCGTGCTTTGGCACATCCAGCATGGCGGACTTCCTTTGTGGTGCGCCATGCCGATCCGCCGAATGCGAACGGGCAGCATGGTCGCCCCCGTCCAACCCACGAGTGGGTGAACTCGCCCGAAAATAGCTCGGCTGCCGACAAATAAATCGCTGCAAAATCCATCGCGCCGCTTTTGGACTATTTGGCGTTTCAGGGCGTTGATTTTGCGCAAAGACATTTTTCCCGCTTTCTGCGCATAGTTCGTCGCTGCCGGTCGGCCAGCCACTCGCCAGTGTTGTCTGCCTAGCTGCAATCAGCTCGGCCAAAAAAATCCGGAGGCTACCATGCATGCCAAAGAGCTGATGTCGACCAATCTGGTTGTGGTGCCGCCCGAGACGCCAGTGACCGCATTGGCGGAGTTGCTTGCCGCTCGCGGCATTTCCGCAGTGCCCGTGGTGGATGCGGATGGTGCCCCGCTCGGTATCGTCACGGAGGGTGACCTCATCCGCCGCCTGGCAGATCAGCCACCCGGCCCGTTCGGCTGGTTTCTGCAGCTCTTCGCCGGGACAAAGCCGCTGATAGAGCGCTTCGCAAAGGCGCATGGAGCCTGCGCGAGGGATGTGATGTCGGCTGAATTGGTGAGTGTTGCAGAAGGCGAATCTGCTGAACGCATCGCGCAATTGATGGAGATGCACGGCATTCGCCGGGTGCTGGTGCTGGCCGGCAACCGGCTGGTCGGCATCGTCAGCCGCGCCGATCTTTTGCGAGCGGTGCTTCGCGCAGTGCCTAGCCCTGAGCGCAATCTTGGAGACGGCGCCATTCTGCGCGGCGTCATCGCCGCGATGCGCGAGCAGCCCTGGGTGGACACATATTGGGTATACCCTGACGTAGCCGCGGGCGTCGTTACTCTGTATGGATTTGCACGCTCCGAGACCATGCGCCAGGGCCTGATGGTGCTGGCACAAGCGGTGCCGGGGGTGACGGCGGTTAAGGACAAGCTTGACCCGATGCCGCTACTCCTGCGCGGCACGTTCTAGGGTTGGGGGCATCGGGCTCACCCTCCCGAACAGGCGCGCTCGAAATGCGAGACAGCACGCACTCGGCTGGTCCCATCGAGCTGCGTGTCAAAGACATCGGGCAGATCTTCCATACGCTCGATCCTCTGCCGTTTCGCGAGCGGGATCTCGACGCAGCCGTTGAAGAGTACATCGTTGGCTGGGCAGGAGAGATCGCTAGGGGCCATGATATATCGATCATCGTTCATCTCCCGACCGCCGAGGCACAGCGAGCCGAAGCGCTGCACATCGAAGAGGCGATGCGCAACTACTTCGCCTACCGGTCGAAAGTCCTGGGTTGGGAGCTCCGCGACCTGTTCCGGAGGGGCCGCGCATCACTCGCTATCGGCCTCGCGGTCCTGGCTTTGTGCATCGCCCTGGGGACGGGCGCCGGCGGCTTGCTTGGGGCGGGGTATCTGGGGCGCTTTCTGGGCGAGGGCCTGATCATCCTGGGATGGGTCGCCAACTGGCGACCGGTAGAGATCTTCCTCTACGACTGGTGGCCGATCGTTCGCCGGCGCCGGCTCTACCTGCGGCTGTCGCTCGTCCATGTGAAAATCGAAGCTGAGGATTCACTGGCTGGGAACGAGAGGCGGCGGGTGCCGTGAACGTCCAAAGAGGACAACGCGATAAATGGGCACAGCGTCATCGCCCCGAAGCCCAGTCTTCCTCCACATCTCGGACCGATAGGTTGATGTCGCGCAAGGATATCCGTCCCGGCCACGAGTAGACTTGCCCGTCAACGCTCTCCCAGCCTTTCCTCAAGGATCATCATGTCCATCATGCAGGGCCTGCGGGCCTACCACGCCGCGCTTGGCATTCTGGTCATCGCCGCGTTTCTGACAGGCGAGCTGGGCACGATCCACGCGGTGCTGGGTTACGCGATCGCGGTCATCATCGGTGGCCGTATCGTCGCGGCAGTCTCCGGTCTTCGGCAATTGGGCCTGTCGCGATTCTATCCGCAGTTCGACGGCATGACGTTCGGCAATGCCTTTACCCACCCGGCCATCAGCAAGACGCTGTTGGCGGGCATCGCCGCCTGCTTGATCCTGGCGACGGCAACCGGGATCGCCATGGATCGCGGCAGGACGCTCGGCATGGCAACCAGCGTTGTCGTGACCGAGGCGCAGGCACGCGACGATAACCGTGAACACCGCCGCGACCTAGAAGCACGGGGTGGAAAGCAGGAGGACGGCATCGTCGGTGAGTTGCATGAGGGACTGTCGAACTTCCTCATGATTCTGGTCGGCCTTCACGTCGCCTACCTGTTCTTGTTCAAGCGTCCGCTGGCGCGCTTCATGCTGTTCATCGTCACACCGAGGCCGCCTGAAGCTGCGCCAGACCGCCGGCCCTGATGGCGCAGCACGGGCAGCAACGACTTGCGATCCCGGTCGGCCAAGCCGCAGCTACAAGGAAGACGTCATGCCACGCCTCCACCTGCATCCGGAACGCCATCTGGTCTCGCGCATCGGATGGCTCCGGGCGGCGGTGCTGGGGGCGAATGATGGTATCGTCTCCACCGCCAGCCTGATCGTCGGCGTGGCCGCCGCCGCGGCCACCCAGAGCGACATCCTGATCGCCGGCGTGGCCGGCCTGGTCGCCGGTGCGATGTCGATGGCGGCTGGCGAGTACGTGTCGGTTAGTTCCCAATCCGACACGGAACAGGCCGACCTCGCTCGGGAAACCCAGGAATTGCGGGACAACCCCGCCTTCGAGCATGAGGAACTGGCCGATATCTACGTTCGGCGCGGGGTGGACCGCGACGTGGCCCGGCTGGTCGCCGAGCAGTTGATGGCCAAGGACGCGCTCGGCGCCCATGCACAGGATGAACTCGGGATATCCGAAATCACAACCGCACGGCCCATCCAGGCCGCACTGACCTCGGCGGCGACTTTCGCGGTCGGCGCCGCCATGCCCCTGCTGATGGTGGTCGTCGCGCCCACCCACCTGCTTGTCTGGATCGTCTCCGGCGCCTCACTGGCCTTTCTGGCTTTGCTGGGTGCCATCGGCGCCCAGGCGGGCGGTGCCAATGTGCTGCGTGCCACCGCGCGCGTGACCTTCTGGGGCGCGCTGGCGATGGCATTGACGGCTGGCATCGGCGCGCTATTCGGCACGGTCGTTTAGCCGGTGCGGGCGCCGCCCAGGCTAGATCGGATGATGGATCCGACCATCCCGACGTTGAATACGAAGAAGCGGTGCCGCGGCGCCAATTCGAGGCCGGCGACAGCATGCTCTGCGATTTGCTGCCGTAGCGGAAAGGCTGAACGGCCGCGCCTGAGGGTAAACTCGCCCGGCGGGATCTTGGCCACTCGGTCATGAAGCGTGGCATCCTCCACACCATGGCGATGCCCAATATGGCCGACTTAGCGCGCCCGACCAGTGATACGCGCTCCATCGGCGTGCCCCCGGTCTTCATCGCGCGTGGCCTGTGCAAGAGCTACGGCGGCGGCGACGCCACGGTCCATGCACTACGCGACCTCGACCTCGACATCCTGCCGGGCGAGTTCGTGGTGCTGCTCGGCCCCTCGGGCTCCGGCAAATCCACGCTGCTCAACATCCTCGGCGGGCTGGATGCCCCGACCTCCGGCCGCGCGTCCTGGCGGGACCACGAACTCGCGGGAGCCGACGAGGCGGCGCTGACGGCCTATCGCCGCGATCATGTCGGCTTCGTCTTCCAGTTCTACAACCTGATCCCGAGCCTCACCGCGCGCGAGAATGTCGAGCTCGTCGCCGAGATCGCGCAGGATCCGATGCGGCCGGAGGAGGCGCTGGCGCTGGTCGGCCTTTCGCACCGGCTCGACCATTTCCCCGGCCAGCTTTCCGGCGGCGAGCAGCAGCGCGTCGCTGTTGCGCGCGCCATCGTCAAGCGGCCCGACGCCCTGCTCTGCGACGAGCCCACCGGCGCGCTCGACGTCGAGACGGGCAAGATCGTGCTTTCGGCCATCGCACGGGCCAACCGCGAGGTAGGCGCCACGACGGTCGTCATCACCCACAACGCCGCGATCGCCGGCATGGCCGACCGGGTGCTGCGCATGGGTGGCGGTCGCATTGTGTCGATCGAGGCGAATGCCAACCGTTGCGCACCTGAGGAGCTTGTCTGGTGAGGGTACTGGACCGCAAGGTGCTGCGCGATGTCCGGGCGCTCCGCGGCCAAGTCCTGACCATCGCGCTGCTGATCGGCGCCGGCGTCGCGGTCCTGGTGATGTCGGTCAGCAGCTTTCTCTCCCTGCGCATTGCGCAGCAGACCTTCTATGCGGAGAGCCGTTTCGCGGAGGTCTATGCCGTGGTGAAGCGGGCGCCCCGCACGCTGCTAGCGCGGATCGGGGAGATTCCGGGCGTGGCGCTCGCAGAGGCGCGCGTCGGCGGCGAGGCCCGCGTGGACTGGCCCGGGGCGGCGGTGCCGGTCGCCGGGCGCGTGCTGTCCCTTCCGGCCAATGGGGAGCAACCGGCGCTCAACCGGCTCTGGCTGCTTGCCGGCCGGCTGCCCGAGCCGACACGACACGACGAGGCGGTGATCCATGCAGCCTTCGCGGAGGCCTGGCAGGTGCGTCCGGGCGACGAGATCGCCGTCATCCTGAACGGCCGGCGCGAGCGCTTCCGCATCGCCGGCATTGCCCATTCGCCGGAGTTCGTCTTCACCTCGCGCCCTGGCAATCCCCTGCCGGACGACCGCGGCTTCCTTGTGCTCTGGGTCAACGAGGAGGGGGCGGCGCGCGCCTTCGACATGCAGGGCGCCTTCAACGAAGTGGTGCTGACCCTGGCCCCCAGCGCGTCGGAGCCCGCGGTGATCGCGGAGCTCGACCTGCTGCTGCAGCACTGGGGCGGTCGCGGCGCCTACGGGCGGCGCGACCAGCCCTCGCATCGCTTCCTAGAGGACGAGCTAGCCGAGCAGCGCACGCTTGCGGTCACCGTGCCGCTGGTCTTCTTCGGCATCGCCGCCTTCCTGCTGAACGTCGTGCTGGGCCGCATGGTGGAGGCGCAGCGCGAGCAGGTCGCGGCGCTGAAGGCGCTGGGCTACCCGTCCTTTCCGATTGCCGCCCACTACGCGAAGTTCGTCGCCGTGGTCTGTGCGCTGGGCTCGGTGTTCGGGATCGCGGCCGGGGCCTGGATGGGCGCGGGCATGCTCGGCAACTACCGGCCCTTCTTCCGCTTCCCGGAGATGCCCTACCTGCTGCCGGCTTGGCTGCCCCTGCTCGCGGCGGCGGCCAGCTTCGCGGTGGCGCTGCTTGGCGTGCTGGCCGCGCTGCGGCGGATCCTCCGCCTGCCCGCCGCCGAGGGATTGCGCCCGCCGCGCCCGCCCGCCTTCGGCGGGGGCACGCTCGGCCACTGGGGCCGCCAGGTCGGGGCCAGGGCGAAGATCCCGCTGCGCGGCCTGCTCGGTCGCCCGCTGCGCACCCTCCTCACTGTCCTCGGCATTGCGCTGGCGGTACCGATGGTGGTGCTTGGCCTGTTCTGGTGGGACGCGATGGAAAGCATGGTCGAGCTGCAGTTCGACCGCATCGAGCGCGGCGATGCCTTCGTGGCGCTCACCGACCCGCGGCCCTCCCGCGCCGTGCGGGAGATGGCGCGCCTGCCCGGCGTGCTCGCCGCTGAGGGCCATCGCATCGTGCCGGTGCGGCTTCGGGCTGCGCAGCGCAGCCGCCTTCTCCCCCTGACTGGTCTGCCGGAGGGCGCGGAGCTTCGTGTTCCTCGGGATGCCGATCTCCGCCCGGTGCCGATCCCGCAGCAGGGCCTGGCGCTCAGCCGGCGGCTGGCCGAGCGACTCGGCGTCCGCGAAGGCGACGTCGTGCAGGTCGAGGTGCTGGAAGGCGCGCGCCGCGTCCATGACCTGCCGGTGGCCGCGCTGGTCGAGGACATCATCGGGTTCAGCGCGCTGATCGAGATCGGCGCGCTCAACCGGCTGATGCGCGAGGACGACCTCGTCTCCCATGTCGCGCTGCGCGTGGACGCCCAGGCGGCGCAGGCGCTTTGGCAGCAACTGGCGGAACGACCGCGCGTCGCGGCCACCAGTGTGAAGGCGGTTTGGCTGCGCGTCTTCGACGAGGTAATCGCAGGCCTCGTGCTGACCAGCGCGGTGACGCTGACCGGCTTCGGCGTCATTATCGCCATCGGCGTGGTCTACAACAGCGCGCGCGTCGCGCTGCAGGAGCGGGGCTGGGAAATGGCGAGCCTCAGGGTCCTCGGCTTCACGCGACAGGAGGTGGCGCGCATCCTGTTCGCGGAACTGGCGCTGGCCGTTCTCATCGCGGTGCCGCTTGGGCTCTTCCTGGCGCAATGGATCGTCGCGCTGATCCTGGGCGCGCGGGACAATGAGAGCTTTGATGTTCCTGCCGCGATCAGCCCGGCCACCTTCGCCACGGCCGCGATCGTCGTGCTGGGCGCGGCACTCGCCAGCGCTGTGGTGGTGCGGCGGCGCATCGACCGGCTGGACCTGGTCGCCGCCCTGAAGGCGAGGGATTGAGCGGTGGGGCGGCATCTCCGCCGGGCGCTAATCGCCGCCTTCGTCCTTCTGGCGGTAGGCGGCGCGCTCCTTGCCTTCCGCCAGCGGCCGGTACCCGTCGAGACGGAGCAGGTCATGCGCGGCCGCTTCGAGGCCGTGGTCGAGGAGGATGGCCGCACGCGGGTGCGCGAGCGCTATGTCGTCTCCGCCCCCGTCGCCGGGCGCGTGCTGCGGCTTGGCGTGCGCGCCGGCGACACGCTCGGGCGCGGCGACCTGGTCGCGGAGATCCTGGCCGCGCCTTCGGCACTGCTCAGCCCTCGCGCGCGGCGCGAGGCGCAGGAGCGTGTCGGCGCCGCGGAGGCCATGTTGCAGCAGGCCGGTGTGCTGGTGGAGCGCGCCGCCGCCCAGCAGGCTCAGGCCGAGGCGGATGCTGCCCGGGTGCGAGCCCTGCACGCGCGAGGCGCGGCGCCGCTTCAGCAGTTGGAGCGTGCGGACCTGGCCGAGCGCACGGCCGCGCGTGACATGTTGGTGGCGGAACGGCGCAGGCACGCCGCCGAGCACGAGTTGGACCAGGCGCGTGCATTTCTTGCATCGGCCGACGCGCCGGTGGACGGCCCGGAGCGTCATGAGGTGCGCGCGCCCATCGCCGCGCGCGTGCTGCGCGTGCTGCAGGAGAGTGAGGCGGTCGTCGCCTCCGGCGCGTCGTTGCTCGAACTCGGCGATCCGACGGACCTGGAAGTGGTGGTGGACGTCCTCACCACCGAGGCGGTCCGCATCCGCCCAGGCGCGCCGGTTGCCATCGAGCGGTGGGGCGGGCCGGCGCCGCTGGAAGGCCGCGTCCGGCGGGTCGAACCTGGCGCCTTTACCCGGGTCTCGGCGCTCGGCGTCGAGGAGCAGCGGGTGTGGGTGGTGGTCGACTTCGTCAGCCCCGGAGAGCGCTGGGCTGCGCTCGGCGACGGGTTCCGCGTGGATGCGCGGATCACGGTGGAGGCAATCGAGGACGCTGTGCTGGTGCCGGTCAGCGCGCTTTTTCGGCGGGGCGCAGGCTGGGCGGCCTATATCGTTCAGGACGGCGTAGCGCGCGAGCGACAAGTCGAGGTTGCGGGGCGCGCGGCCCGCAGTGCCATGATATCCGGCGGCGCGACGGCGGGCGAGACCGTCGTCCTGTTTCCGCCGAGCACGCTGCGCGACGGTAGCCGCGTCAGCCGCACGAGGTAACGCCGCAACGACCGCCTGTACCGAGTCGCACCTCCTCCGCCAGTTTCGCTCTGGTTCGCACCGCTACGCTGCTTTTCGCTCTGGCACGCGCTTCCACTCCGGAAACCATCGAAGCCAAGCGAAAACCTGCGAGGGACCGTTTGTAACCGGACGCGCCTCCTCCGCCAGTTTCGCTCTGGTTCGCACCGCTACGCCGCGTTTCGCTCTGGTTCGCGCATCCACTCGGGCAACCGTTGAAGATGAGCAAAAACCTGGGAGGCAGCGTTTGCAGCCGGTCGTACCTCTTCCGCCAGTCCACAGAATTTCGCTGTGCCGCGCAGTTTTTCGCTGCCGCACAATTTCAAGCCTCTCCTCCGGCCCATTTCAAGGCCGCACCTAATTGAGTTCCTATTTTGTTCTTTACCTAATGTGTAACCTATGATAGGAAAATAGGCCGCAGCAGGAGGGTTTCCATGGCCGCATCGTCACCCGCCGCGATGCCGGATCGTAACACCCTCAGAGCTTTGGCGCAGGCTGCAGCGAGGGGCGGAGCGCCTTTTCAGAGTTGCATCGCATCTGTCGGCGCTCACACCCGTGTTCGAAATGGCAAGCAGGAGTCAGTATCAGCCTACACTCGTGCAAACCCAGATTGCGGGGAAGAGAGTGACGGGTCGCGGATTGCCGTTCAGGACAGGGGAAGCGTGCCTCCAGGCTACGGCCAAGGGTTACCGGGTCCGCAAGATCCAGTTGGGCGGCTACGCAGCCCCATTGAGATTGATCGTGGGACAAATCCACCGGCCGACATTCGGGGGCGACCGTATTCAGGCCACGCCCTTGACCGGATGCAGGGCAGAGGTCTGTCCCCATCTGCCGTTGAAAATGCCGTTCGGGCAGAAAATCTCATCCGAAGCAGTAGGGGCGCAAATCTTTATTGGGATCCGGTGAATTGAATCATGGTGGTGGTTGATCCGAGGACGAACACTGTGATTGCCGCCATACCGCGCAGCACGGCCCCCAGGCGATAGGAGCAACCAGCATGACCATCAATGCAGCACACCACGGCCGCACCACGCCAAAGGATGTCTTGGACACCATCAGCCAATTTCAAACGGGCCAACTTCGCCTTGCAGGCCTTTTGGATCGGCTTTGGGCACAGATCCATGACCTTTCTCAGGAGCGGTCTGTTGACATGGAAAGGCTGGAGGATCTGTGGACCGATATTGAAATTGCCTATGCGCAGGCATCGGCGGAAAATCAGACGACACTTGCCGCAATTCAAGCGGCAGAAGTCGAGCGCGCGATTGAAGGGATGACTGAGATTTTGCGCAGAGCATCGTGAGAAGTTCAGGGTCGCGTCAGCTCGCGACCGGGTCCCAGCGCTGGAGTGCGGTCGCAGAGACCGTTCATTCTCAGTGAACTACGCCCCGCCAGTTCGCTCATCCTTGCCTGATCGCGCCGCATATGCCGCCCAGGCCGCGTGCCGCTTGCCCACGCTGCGCCAGTCGCCGCCGCTGATGACGGGAAACCGCGCCGCCTCATCCATCACATAGGCATAGGCACGGATCACGCCGGCCGCCGTCAGCACGCGCAGCACGCTCCGGCGATACATGCCCCCCGGCGCGCCACCGGGCGCCGCATCCTCCAGAGCGTCCATGCCGGCCAGGCGCGTGAGCGGCAACTCCACCACCTCGCCATGGACCTCGCCCGGCCCCAGGCTCAAAGCCGGATAGGCGCCGCAATCATGCAGCAGCCCAGCGACGCGGCCCGGTGCCCGCGCGATGCCTTCCAGGTGATGGGCATTGGCCTCGCCCTGCATCAGCGTCCCATAGACGAACAGGTGCCGGATGGTGAGCGACGGCGCCGCATCGCGCGCCACGGCCTCCATCATGTCATGCGCGATGCCATGCGCCGCCTGGCCGCGCCGCACAACGCCCACATAGTCGGCATGCGGCGCATGATAGCCCTGGCTCGGCCCGGCATAGGTCATCACCGGCAGCACATGGCCGTCGGGCAGCACCACGTGGCGATCCAGCCGCTGGTAATGCGCAGGCGCGCCCTCCTTGCGGTCGAGCGCATAGAGCGCAGCCCGGTTCGCGCGGAACACCACGCCCTCCACGGCCTGGCCGGGCCGGTCGCGCAGGTTCAGCGCGCCACCCCGGCGGGAGGCGGCATAGCGGTCGAAGGCCAGTTCGCAGTCGAGCATCAGCGCGGTCGAGACAGGCACCAGTTCGGCGCCCACGAAGCCCCAGCGCTCACAGAAGGCATTCCAGTCCCGCGCATCGAGGTTGGAGCCATAACCGAAATAGAGCGTCATGCGAGTGCGGCCCGCGCTTCCGCCAGCGCCGCGCGCTGTGCTTCCGTCACCGCCGGATAATGCAGCTTGAGCTTCGCCAGCGCACGGTTCATGGCGGCGACGACGATGAGGCGCGTGAACCACTTGTTGTCCGCCGGCACGACATACCAGGGGCTGTGGGGCTTGGCGGTCGCGCGGATCGCGCGCTCATAGGCGTCCATGTAGGCGTCCCAGTGCCGCCGCTCGGCCACGTCGCTCGCGCTGAACTTCCAGTTCTTCTCGGGCTCGTCCAGCCGCGCGAGGAAGCGCTTCTTCTGCTCGGCCTTCGAGATGTTGAGGAAGAACTTCAGCACCACCACGCCCTGCCGCGCGAGGTAGCGCTCGAAGCCCGCAATGTCCTCAAGCCGCTCGTCCCAGATGTGCTTCGTCACCAGCGCCTCGGGTAGTTTCTGGCCGGCGAGGACGCGCGGATGCACGCGCGCCACCAGCACCTCCTCGTACCAGCTGCGATTGTGGATGCCGATCTGCCCGCGTGTCGGCAGCGCGTTCACATGCCGCCAGAGAAAGTCGTGGTCGAGCTCGACCGGGCCCGGCTGCTTGAAGCTCACCACATGGCAGCCCTGCGGGTTCAGCCCGGAGAAGACGTGTTTGATCGTGCCGTCCTTGCCCGCCGCGTCCATCGCCTGGAACAGGCAGAGCACGGACCAGCGATCCTGCGCGTAGAGCATGTCCTGCTGCGCGCTCAGCCGGTCCACGCCGTATTGCAACAGCTCTGCCGCATCCTTCTTGTCGAGCTTGAGGCCCGCCGTGTCGCCGGGATCGTGTTTCTTGAGGCGGAAGCCCTTGCCGTCCTCGACGCGATAGCGTGCCAGGATCTTCTCGACGTCGATGTCGAGCTCCGCGATGTTCATGCCAGTGCCCCCCGTCGGAAAGCGTGCAGGCGCCACGCCCATAGGATGGTGCCGGCCTGCAGCGCCAGGGTGAGGCCCATCGCCCAGGCATAGCCCGCCGCGTCCCAGCCGCCCGAGGCGGTGCGCGGCCAGAAGTCAATGATGGCGCCGATCACGTATTGCAGGATGAAGACCAGGACGAGCATGGAGCCGTTGATCGCGGTGGCCACGCGCCCTGCGAATTCGGCGGTGAAGCGCTGACCGACGGCGGCATAGCCCATGGGCCCGGCGGAGCCTGAGAAGGCGAAGATGAACCAGACGAGGCAGAGCGCCCAGAGGCTCATCGGCGGGTGGAAGATGAGCAGGGCCTGGAGCGAGATCTGCACGCCCATGGCGATGCAGGGCACGAGCATGGGCGAATGGCCGCGTGCCTGGAAGAAGCTCGCCGCCTGGCCGTTGCCGAGGCTGCCGCCCGCCATCCCGCAGGCATAGGCGAAGAGGACGATCGCTCTGGCTTCCGCGTCGAAGCCCGCCACATCGCGCAGCCAGGGCCCGGCCCAGAGCCCCTGATAGACGAAGTTCAGCCCCGACAGCACGATGATGGCGGGAACGAAGCGCGTGAAATAGGGGTTGGTGAAGATCGGCCCGAAGGCCTTCACCTCGCTCACCAGGCCGCGCGTGGGCGGCTTCGCATGGCCGGGCGGCGCATCCGCGACCGAGATCCAGATCCAGGCGGCGATGGCGAAGGACATGACCGCCAGCACGGCGAAGCCGCCGCGCCAGCCCACCAGCGGCAGCATCGCCTGCAAGGGGAGCGTCGCCATCATGCCGCCCAGGCCACCGATGAAGATGCCGCTGCCCGTCATCGCCGCGATGCGCGCCTTGGGGAACCACTGCGTGTTGGCCTTCAGCATCGCCATCAGCCCGGCAGCGATGCCGATGCCCGTGAGGAACCGCCCGATGCCCAGCATCACCACGCCATCGGCCAGCGCGCAAAGCAGGAAGGCCGCACCGGAGAGCGCGGCGAGCACGGTCTGCACGCGCCGGGCGCCGTAGCGGTCCAGCGCCACGCCGACAGGAAGCTGCGCCCCCGCGTAGGCGACGAAGAGCACGGCCGCGAGCAGCCCGAGATCGGAGGCGGAGAGCGAGAATTCGAGCGCGAGCAGCGGGCCGATCACCGCCAGCATCGCGCGGCTCGCCTGGTTCAGCACATTCACGAAGGCGAGCGGCAGCGTGACGCGAAGGAAGATGTGCAACTCAGTTCATCCTGACGCGGAAGCTGATGGGACAGTGGTCGGACAGGCGGTCCCGCATCGCGGGGTCGCGCTCGGCATAGACGAGGACCCGCAGGCTGCCAGGCACCAGCCAGCGCTGCGCCGGCCCGCCCAGGAAGATGTGGCTGATGAAGGGCCGCCCGCCCCGCGCATCGGCCCAGCAGGGATTGCCCAGCCCGTCATTCACGCGCACGAGCGGCGCGGCGCGCGTGAGCTGCGCGAGCAGATCATCCCGCGCGTCGGGGATGCGGCGGTTGAAGTCGCCCAGGACGGCGAAGGCGGCACCTTCGGCCCGGCGTGCGGCGACCCAGCCCGCCAGCACCGCGGATTGCCGGGAGAGATTGTCGCATTCGCGGCCCCGCCCCGGATCCATCGGCCCCTCGCGGCAGCCGGCGTTCAGATGCACCGAGAGGAGGCGCAGCATCCGCCCCTCCTGCTCGATCGTGATGTCGGTGCCGCGCCGCTGCGAGAAGCGCGCGGTGGGTGCCAGATCCAGCTCGGCCAGGTCGGCGTTGCGGATGGCGCGGATGTGGCGCTTCACCGCGAAGCCGGTGCGCTGGATGTCGCGCTCATCGGGGAAGAAGAAGGCGTAGTCACGCGGGTTGAAGATGCGCGCGGCGGCCTCCGGCCCGTCCACCTCCTGCAGCGCGACCACATCGGCATCAAGGCGCCGGACGTAATCGGCCAGCAGCGTGAAGTCGCCCGGCTGGCGGGGCGTGAGGCCGCGCGGCAGGTCAGGGTCATGGGCGGGGCGGAGCGTCAGCCAGGCGATGTTCCAGCTGGCGATCTTGAGCTCGGTGGCGGCGGCGGGCAGGGCCAGCAGCAGCAGGACGAGCGGGAGGAGGAGGCGCATGGGCGCATCCTGCCGGGAAACCCGATCGGGTGCGAGGGTTCGGCGGGTTCCGAAACATGCCCGCCTGTGGTCGGCTAGGCTGCAAGCCGTCAGTCACCCGGAACTCCGCATGCCCAACCTCGCCAGCATCGCCGCCCTGATCGGGGATCCCTCCCGCGCCGCCATGCTCCAGGCCCTGCTGCCGGGCGAGGCGCTGACGGCGGGCGAACTGGCGCGCGTCGCGAATATCGGGGCGGCGGCGGCAAGCGGGCAGCTCAAGGCGCTGGCCGAGGCTGGGCTCATTGCCGTCCATGCCCAGGGCCGCCACCGCTACCACCGCCTGGCCGGTGAGGAAGTGGCGGCCGCGCTGGAGACGCTGATCGCCCTCCCGCAGGCCAGCCCGCGCAGATCCTGGCCGCATGGCGAGGCCTTCCGGCAGGGCCGGCTGTGCTGGCACCACCTCGCCGGCCGCCTTGGCGTCGCCTTGCATGAGCGCCTTGCCGGGGATCGCTGGATGCAGGCGGCCCCCGGCGGCTGGGACCTGACCGCGCGTGGCGAGACGCGGTTGGCGGCTCTCGGCGTGGACCTGCCTGCCGCGCGCTGCGCGCCCCGCTTCGCCTGTGACTGCATGGACTGGTCCGAACGGCGGCCGCATCTGGCCGGCGGCCTGGGGCGCGAAGTGACGGCGATGATGCTGCGCCGCCACTGGCTGACCCGCATCGAGCCGGGCGCGACGGACACGCTGCAGCGCCGGCGCCTCGCCTGCACGCCGGAAGGGGCGCGGGCGCTCGCGGCGGAATTCGGGATGGCGTTGTGAGGCCTGCGGCAAGAGGCTGGTCTGGGCGGCTCTCGGGGCCAGGCGCCGCGGCCCGCCCGGCGCCTGGGGAGCGCAGGGCATGACCCCGGCCGCGCGCGTCGCCGTGGCGCTGGCGGCCATGACCGGCGCCTCGCAATTCCATCGCGCGGCGGTGGGCGTCATCGCCCCCGAACTGGCCGTGGATCTCGGGATGGGCCCGGCGGCCCTGGGGGCAGCGAACACCGCCTTCTTCGGTGCGCTGATGGTGGCGCAGATCCCGGTCGGCGTGATGCTGGACCGCATCGGGCCGCGGCGGCTGGTGCTCTGGCTCACCGGCCTCGCCGTGCTGGGGGCGGCGGCGCAGGGGCTGGCGCAGGACGGGCCCCAGTTCCTCGCCGCGCGCTTCCTGCTCGGCCTGGGCTGCGGGGCCAGCTTCATGGCGGCGGTCTTCCTCACCGGGCGCTGGCACAAGGGGCCGGGCCTGACCCGCGCTCTCTCCTCCATCTTCGCCTGGAGCAATGCGGGCATCCTCGCCGCCGGCGCCCCGCTGGCCGTGATGGCGGGCGTGATGGGCTGGCGCGGCGCCTTCCTGCTCTCGGCCGCGCTGATGCTTCTGGTGGGGCTGATCTGGTGGCGCTTCGCCGCCGATGACCCGCCGGATGCGCCGCCACGGGTCCTGGCGCGGGAAACACTGGGCCAGGTGCTGGCCGGGCAGTTCACCGTCTGGGCCACGCCGGGCCTGCCGCGCATCCTGGCGCTGCACACGTTCGCCTATGCGACGATGGCGACACTGCTGGCACTCTGGGCCGGGCCCTACCTGTTTGCGGTGCATGGGCTCGATGCGGCGGCGCGCGGCAGCGTCATCCTCGCCATGGGGCTCGCCGTGCCGGCCGGGCAACTGGCCGTGCCGCCACTGGAGCGGCTGCTGGGGCGGGATGCGGCGGTGCTGACCTCAGCGGGGACGGTGGTGGGGACGCTGGTGATCCTTGCCCTCTGGCCCGAATTGCCGCTGGCGGCAGCGGTCACGCTGCTGATGCTCTGCTGCTTTTTCTCGGCTTATTCCATCCTGCTGGTGACGCAGGGCCGCGCGCTCTTCCCCGAGGCGCTGGTGGGGCGCGGCGTCACCACCGTGAACCTGGCCCAGGTGCTGGGCTCGGCCCTGCTGCCGGTGCTGGTGGGCTGGGCGGTTGGCGCGGTGGGCGATGGCGAGGCCGGCTATCGCGCCGGCTTCGCCCTGATGGCGCTCTGCCTGCTCGCCGGCATGGCCGGCTATCGCTGGCTGCCTCGGCGTTAGTCGAGGACGGCGACGGCCTCGATCTCCAGCAGGAAGTTCGGGCGCGGCAGCGAATAGACGATGGCGGTGGTGCGCGCCGGATATCTCCCATCCGGGAAGTGCGCCGCGTAGATGCGGTTCATCTCCTCGAAATCCTCGCGCCGCGTCAGCAGCACGTTCACCTTCGCCACACGGTCCCAGCCCGCACCCACACTGTTCAGGATGCCGGTGATGGTCGCCATGGTCTGCTTCATCTGCGCGGGGAAGTCCCCCACCGCGAGGGCGCCCTTCTCGTCATAGGCGGGGATGCCCGAGATGAACATCAGGTTGCCCACCTTCACGGCGGGTGAGAGGGGGGCTGCGACCTTCCACTGCCCCTCGACGAAGATGTGTTCCAGCGGCGTGCTCATGGGGGGTTACTCCACGCGGATGTTGTTGGCGCGGATCACCTGCGCGTAGGTGTCCGCGTAGCGGCGGATCTCCGTGCCGAATTCGGCGCCCGGCTTGGCGAGCACGGTGAAGCCGAGCTCTTCCAGGCGGCCCTTCACCTCGGGCCGTGTGAGTGCCGCGAGCCAGGCCGCTTCAAGCCGCGCGCGCGCCGGCGCCGGCACGTCAGCGCGGCTGATCAGGCCGAACCAGCTGTCGGAAAGCACCAGCGGGAAGCCGAGTTCCGCCATGGTCGGCACATCGGGCAATTCGCGCACGCGGCGTTCGGCGGAGATGGCGATGGGGCGCATCTGCCCGGCCTGCGCGGGCTGGATCACGTCGGGCAGGTTGGCGAACATGAATTGCAGCCGCCCGCCGATCAGGTCCGTATAGGCCTGGGGCGCGCCATTATAGGGCACATGCGTGGCGCCGATGCCGGTGAGTTCGCGGAACTGCTCGCCACCCAGATGGTTCGATGTGCCGATGCCGTAGGAGCCGAAGGCGAGATTGGCGCCCGGCCGCTTGCCGGCGGCGATGAAGGCCGGGAAATCCCGCGCGACGGAGGGGTGCACCACCAGCACATGCGGGACCACCGTCGCCATGGCCAGCGGCGCGAAGTCGCGCAGCGAGTTGTAGGGCATGCTGGGCCGCAGCGTGATGTTCGCCGCGAAGCTGTTGGCGATCATGATCATGGTGTGGCCATCGGCCGGGGCGCGCATCACCTCCTGCGTGCCGATGACGGTCGCCGCCCCCGGGCGGTGTTCCATGATGATGGGCTGGCCGAGCTCCTGCTGCAGGATCTGCTGCACGGGGCGCACCACCGTGTCCATCGTGCCGCCCGGCGTGAAGGGGATGATCACCCGGATCGGCTGTGTGGGCGCCCAGGATTGCGCGAGCGCGGGGGTGGCGAGCAGCGTGAGGGCGGCGGCGCGGCGGGAAAGCTTCGGCATGGCGGGATCCTTTCGGGGCGGCACCCAATCATGCGGCGCGGCCCCCGCCATGCGTCAAGCACGCCAGGGCGGGTTTTTGCGCCATGGCGACAAAAATGAGCGTCAGCCCTGGGGCAGCACACGCTCGGTGAAGACGCCCCGGCAATCCATCTCGTATTCCAGGTCCACGACCGGCGGGCGGCAGAACTGCCAGGTCAGCCCGTGCCGCGCGGCACCGCGCGCGACCAGCTCCTCCGCCAGGAAGGGGTGCACGTCGTGGACGGTATAGGCCTGCACGCCGGTGGTCCCGGCCCAGGTGAAGCCGAGCCCGGCCATCCGGCGCTCCATCTCGGAGAGCACCCATTGCGCCTTCTTGCGCATGCCGGCGGGCGAGATGTCGCCCAGCGCCACGGTGTTGTCTCGGTAGGTGCCCTTGCCCTCGGCCGATTCCCCGCTGCCGGCGACGACGAAGGAGGGGGCGGCGGCGGCATCCGGCACGGTGAAGGTGAAGGCGTGGAAGCTGGGCGAGGCCGGCTTGTGCAACTCGGGGCAGACATTGCTGCGCGCGATGGGGTTCAGCCCGTCCTGGAAGATGCCCCATTCGGTCAGCACCGCGCCGTATTCGCGATTGAAGGCCTCGAACCCCGCCTCGGTGAAGGGCTCGGGCGAGCGTAGCTCGCAGGCCGCGAAGGCCTGCTTCGGCCGACCCGCGGCCTCCAGCACGGCGGCAATGCGCTCGAAGCCCTCGGCCATCGGCACGGGCTCGGCGAAGCGCACGCGCTCCAGCCGGAAACCGGGCTCGGCGGCGACGCCGGCGGAATACTGGTAGACGCCCGGAATGAAGCGAAACCCGCCCAAACGGGCGATCTGCGTGGCCGACATGGTCCCTCCTGCAATGCTGGCCGCATGCTGGCGCGCGCCGGTCCCACCCGCAAGCCGCGGATGGGCAGAGTGGCGAAGCTGCGGCAAGCTGCGGTGGCAACCCTTGGCAGGAGCCCCGCATGACCCTCTCCGTTCTCGAGCAGCGCCGCATCGAAGCGGCCTTCGCCAAGGGCATCTTCGAGGAGATGGCCGCCACGCTGGGCGAGGAGCAGGCGACGGAGATCCTCTCGCGCGCCATCGTGAAGCTGGCGCGCCAAGCGGGGGCCGCCATCGCGGCCACGACGGATCAGCCCAGCATCCAGCACTTCGCCGATGCGATGGAGCGCTGGAAGCTGGATGACGCGCTGCGCATCGAGGTGCTGCGCCAGGACGAGAACCACTACGACTTCAACGTCACGCGCTGCCGCTACGCCGAGACCTATCGCGAGATGGGCCTCGGCAAGCTCGGCGCCGTGCTCTCCTGCAACCGGGATGGCGCGCTCTGCGAGGGTTACGACCCCAAGCTGAAGCTGGAACGCACGCAGACCATCATGGGCGGGGCCACCCACTGCAACTTCCGCTACACGCGCGAGGCGTGACGGGCGCTCAGCCCAGAACGATGTCGAAGCGGCCGCGCGCGCCGTCATCCACGGGCGTCAGCGCCACCATCAGCAGCGCGCGATCGGCGGCCGAGAGCGAACGCAGCAGGAAGTCCCGGTCATTGCCGGGAGAGTCGGGGAAATAGGCCTGCGTTGTCAGTTCCAGCCGCCCGTCGGACGAGGTGATGCGCATATGGATATGCGGCGTGCGGCCGGGATAGAGGCCCGGGCGGATGGTGCGGAAGGCATAGGCCCCGGCCTCGCTGGTGCGCGTCGCGCCATAGCCCTGGAAGCCAGGATCGCGCTCGGCCACGCGCGCATCGCCGGGATGAAGGTAGATGCCCGCGACATCGGCCTGCCAGATCTGGACGCGGGCGCCGGCCATCGGCGCGCCATCCCGGCCACGCACCACGCCGCCCAGCAGCAGCCTCTGCCCACGGGCCGCCCGCGGCTGGCCCGCCACCTGCAGCAGGTCGTCATCCGCATCGGCCGGGATGGCGCGCGGGTAATAGGGCCCCTCCATCTGCGCTGGCGTGCGCACGACCTGCGCCGCGGCGGGCAGCGTGATCACGGCGGGCGCGGCGAGGAGGAGGCGGCGGGGCAGGGTCAGCGTCACGGGTCCACTCCTTCAAGAATGGCCCATAGGCCCGCGCCGCCCCCGCTGATGCAAGAAACAAAGTCGTTCGAATGTAACCGTCAGGCCGCGGGCGGCTTGCGCGTCCAGATGCGGATGATCTGCCAGAAGAACAGGCCCGCCACCAGAAGCACCAGGACCTTGCCGATCGGGTCCACATAGCCCTCGATGTGCTGGTAGCCCTCCTCCAGGATGTAGCCGAGCAGGGCCAGCGCGCCGACCCAGATGGTGCTGCCCAGCGCCGTCCAGGAATAGAACACGAGGCGCGGCATCTCGATCAGGCCGGCGGGGATGGAGATGACGGTGCGGATGCCCGGCATCATGCGGCCGAGGAAGACCGCGAGCGGCCCCCAGCGGCGCAAGGTCGCCTCCGCCTTGTCCAGGTCCTCGCGCAGCACGCCGATCCAACGGCCGTATTTCTCGCAGAGGCGGCGCGTGCGGTCGGCGCCGAAGGCGCGCGCCAGCTCGAACCACACGACATTGCCGACCAGCGTGCCCACCACGCCCGCCACGATCACCAGCAGCAGTGAGAGTTCGCCCCGCGCGGCGGCGAAGCCGGCGAAGGGCATGATGAGCTCCGACGGGATGGGCGGAAACAGGTTCTCCAGGAACATCAGCGCGAAGACGCCGAGATAGCCGGCGGCGGCCACCCAGGAGGTGACGAGATCAATCATGGGGTCGTGACCTTGAAGAGGCTGAGCGTGATGGGCCGCCCGCGCGTATAGTTGAAGCCCGCGACCTCGCCGATCTGGCGCGGCGTGATGCCGAGCGTCGCGGCCTCGCGGTTGAAGTCATCCAGCGCGCGATTGCCGACGGCGACCACGCGGCCCGGGCGCTCGGCCAGGAAGCGGGCGGCATCCTCGCCCCGGCGCAGCAGGCGCAGCGCGCCGCCGATGTGGAAGAGGGTGGAGGGCTCGGCATGGCTGGTGATACCGAATTGCGCGGGGTCGAGCCCCGGCGCCTCGCGCGCCAGCACGGCTTCCAGACGGGGGGCGATCCACAGCGCCTCGATGCGCGGAAAGGTGAACTGCATGATGCTGGCATAGAGCGGGATGGCGGCCACCACGCCGAGCACCGCGGCCCGCGCCCAGGCCGCGCGGCTCATCTCGCGCCAGACAAGCCAGGTGAGTAGGAGCGCGAAGGGCAGCGCCAGCAGCGCGCCCAACGGCTCATGCCGCGTGACGAACCAGGGCACGGCGAGGGCCACCACGCCGATGCCGAAGGCGACACCGGCGATCGCGCCCTTCATGGCACGCACCAGCCAGCGCGGCGGCTCGCGCCGCAGCGGGTCCATCGCCCACATGGCACCCAGCAGCATCAGCGCCGGGTAGGTCGGCATGGTGTAGTGCGGCAGCTTGGTGGCCACCGCCTCGAAGACCAGCCAGGTGGGCACGATCCAGGCCAGCAGGAAGCGCGTGACGGGCTGGCGGCGCTGGCCCCAGGCGCCGGCGGCGGCGAGGACGACGAGGAAACCGGCGGGGAAGGCGGCGATCAGGAAGCTCAGCAGGTAGAAGCCGGGCGGGCCCCAATGCTTCTCATCGCCCGAGCCCACCTTGCCCAGCATGTCGTCGCCGATGGCCTGGGCGAAGAAGCGGCCCTCGGTCGCGATGCCGATGGCCACCATCCAGGGCAGCACCATCAGCAGCATCAGGGGCAGGCCCCAGAGCAGCCGCAGCGCGCGGAACCAGGGCGCGCTGCGGTCGCTGATGGCGAGCGTGATGCCGGCCAGCAGCGGCACCATGGGCGCGATCGGCCCCTTCAGCAGCACGCCAAGGCCGAGGATCACCCAGAAGGCCGCGGCGTGACGCGGGGTGAACTGCTCGGGCCGCAGATAGGCCGCGCCGAAGAGGCCCATGGCGGCGGTGATGGTGGCGAGCAGCGCGGCGTCGGTCTTGGCGATATGCGCCTCGACCATCACCACCATGCAGCCGGCCAGCATGGCACCCGCCAGCAGCGCGGCGCGGCGGCCCACCAGCACGCGGCCAAAGTGGAAGGTCGCGAGCACGGCGAGAATGGCACCGAGCAGCGAGGGCACGCGATAGGCCCAGATGTCCCGCCGTGTGCCCAACCCCGTGGCTTCGAGCAGATGCACGCTCGCCGCCTGCGCCCAATGGATGCCGACGGGCTTCTTGTTGCGCTCCTCCTCGCCGACGCGGATGTGGATGTAGTCGCCCGTCTCCACCATCTGGCGCGTGGCCTGGGAGAAGCGGCTCTCGTCGCGGTCCGTCGCCGGGGTCACGAAGAAGCCGGGCAGGAAGAGTGCCAGGCAGAGCAGCACCAGCGCGAGGCGCGGCCAGGCCTGGGCGCGGGCGCCGATGCCGCTGATCCAGCGGTCCATCCGGGGAGCGAGGGTCGTCATGTCGCCGCGCGTCTAGCACGGGGGGCCGGGCACGGCCATAAAGCGGGGGATGAGCATCTCACCCGCCCGGCGCGTCGCCGACAGCCTGCTGGATTCCGTGCTGGAGCAGCACCGTGCGCTGGAGGAGGCGCTGGATGGAATCCCGGCCAGCATCGAGCCGCGCGACAAGGCGGCCGGGCACCGCATCGCCGCCACGGTGCTGCGCCGCCTGGGGAGCCTGGATGCGGTGATGGAACCCTTCCTGCGCCGTCAGCCCCCTGCCCCCGCCCTGCGTGCGCTGCGCATCGGCGCGGCGGAATTGCTGCTGCTGGGCACGCCGCCACATGCGGCCGTCTCCGCCGCCGTCTCGATCGTGCCGCGGCCGCTGGCGGGGCTGGTCAACGCCGTGCTGCGCCGCGTGGCCGAGCATGGCGCGGCTGCGCTGGAGGAGCTGGACGCCGAGCGGCTGGACACGCCCAATTGGCTCTGGGCCTCCTGGCATGCGGCGCATGGATCGGCGGTGCGCGCCATCGCCGCCGCGCACCGGAACGAGGCGCCGCTCGACCTCTCGCTCAAGCCCGGCGCCACGCCACCCGAGGGCGCCACGCTGCTGCCGACCGGCACCGCGCGCATGCCGGCCGGGACGCGCATCACCGAGCTACCCGGCTTCGCGGCGGGCGAGCTATGGGCGCAGGACGCCGCCGCCGCCCTGCCCGCGCGCTTGTTGGCAGTGAAGCCGGGCGAGCTGGTGGCCGATCTCTGCGCCGCCCCCGGGGGCAAGACGGCGCAGCTCGCCGCCGCCGGTGCCCGCGTGGTGGCGGTGGAGCGCGAGGCGTCGCGCATGCCGCGCCTGCGGGAGAATATGGCGCGGCTGAAGCTCATGCCGGATCTGGTGAACGCGGATGTGATCGGCTGGAAGCCCGTGGCGCTGTTCGACGCCATCCTGCTGGATGCGCCCTGCACGGCGACCGGCACCATCCGCCGCCATCCGGACGTGCCCTATCTCAAGCGCAGCAAGGATGTGGCGGTGCTGGCGGCGCAGCAGCGCAACCTGCTGGTGGCGGCCTGCAAGCTGCTGAAGCCCGGCGGGCGCATCGTCTTTGCCACCTGCTCGCTCCAGGCCGAGGAGGGCGAGGCGCATCTGGCGCATCTCCCCGAGGGCATGCGGCTCGATCCCATCCGCGACGAGGAACTGCCCGGCATCGGCGCCACCGCCGCGGGGACGATGCGCACGCGGCCCGACATGGGGATGGATGGGTTCTTCGCGATGCGGCTGGTTCGCGCCTAACGCGGACGCGCCGCGGGCGCATTCGGATCAAGCCCCAGCGCCTGCAGAGTGAGCGGGTTCACCTGCCCCGTCGCCTGCAGCCCTCGGCCCTGCTGGAAGCGCTCCAGCGAGGCCTGGGTGCCCGCGCCCCAGACGCCATCCACGCCGCCCCGATAGAAACCCAGCGCGCGCAGCCGCTGCTGCACGTTGCGGATCACGGCGGGGCTCACCGTCTCCTGCGCCGGCGGTGCGGCAGCAGCGGCGGGCGCATTCCGACTGGAGAGCAGTTCGCCCGGCGGGATGCCGAGCGTGGCCGCCGTCGCCTGGTTGAGCTGGCCCGTCACCTGGAGATTGCGCGTCTGCTGGAAGCGCTCCAGCGCCGTCTGGCTTTCCGGGCCCCAGACGCCATCGGCGCGGCCGGAATAGACGCCCGCCTGCTGCAGCTTCTCCTGCACCATGGCAGTCACCCCGCTGGAGAGCGCCTGGCTGTAGATGAGGCCGGCCGGCGCCTGCGCCAGAACGACTGCCGGGGTGGCGAGGAAAAGCAGGCCCGCGAGGGCATGGCGAATGGGCATCCGAGGCCTCCTTGTGACGCGTTTCACAAGAAGGCGAACGCCGCCCCCGGGCTGACGTTGCGCTCAGGCCGGGCGGGGACCGTTCAGCCGGAGCATCGTGTAGTTCAGCCAGCCCGCGAAGCTCACCCAGGCGATATAGGGGATCATCAGCGCCATGCCCCAGGGGCTGATGGGCGCAAAGACGAAGATGCAGGCGAGGATGGCGAACCACAGCGCGATCAGCTCATAGAGCGCGAGGTCAGGCCGCTTCATGCCGAAGAAGAGGGCGGACCAGGCGAAGTTCAGCACCAACTGCAGCCCGTAGAGCCACATGGCGAGGCCGAAGCCCACCTGCCGCCAGACCAGCCAGCCCGCCACCGCGATCATGATGAACAGCACGCCCCAGGCCGGGCCGAAGAGCCAGTTGGGCGGGTTCCACCAGGGCTTCTTCAGCCGCTCATACCATTCGCCCGGCGCGAAGATGGCGCCGGAGGCCGCGGTGGCGAAGCAGGCCAGGAAAAAAACCCCGAGGGGCAGCCATTCAGACATTTTCAGCCCTCTTCGAAACCGACGGCCACCGCCTCGGCGCATTTCAGCGCCTGCACCGTCTCCGCCACGTCATGCACGCGCAGGAGATGGGCCCCCTGGGCCGCCGCCGCCAGGGCGATGCCGAGACTGCCAGGCATGCGCTGCCCGGCCTCGGCCACGCCGGTGATCCGGCCGATGAAGGATTTGCGCGAGGCGCCGACCAGGATGGTGCAGCCGAGATTGGCCAACAGCGGCAGCCGCGCGACGAGCGCGAGGTTGTCCTCCACCCGCTTGCCGAAGCCGAGGCCGGGGTCCACGCAGATGCGCCCGCGCGGGATGCCCAGCGCCTCCAGCGTCGCGACGCGCCCTTCCAGGAAGCGCGCCACTTCCAGCGCCGCATCCTCGTAGCGCACCTCCTTCTGCATGGTGCGCGGATCGAGCGTGCGCATATGCATGAGGATCACGGGGCAGCGCGCCTGGGCGATGACGCGCACCGCCTCCGGGTCATGCCGCAGCGCGCTCACATCGTTCACGATCTCGCCACCGGCTTCGAGGGCCGCGGCCATGGTGCGGGCGTGGCGCGTGTCCACGCTGACCGGCGCGGCCTTGGCCAGCGCGCGAATGACGGGGAGGATGCGCGCCTGCTCCTCCTCCGGCGTCACGGGCGCGGCATCGGGGCGCGTGCTCTCGCCGCCGATGTCGAGCATGTCGGCGCCCGCCTCCAGCATGGCATGGCCCTGCGCGATGGCGGCGTCATGCGCGGCCCCCAGCCCGTCGCCCGAGAAGCTGTCCGGCGTGCAGTTCACGATGCCCATGACGAGCGGGCGCGCGCGATGGCGCTCGATGCCGGCGAAGGGTTGCAGGGGACGCGTCAGCCGCTCCAGCGCCGGGTGGTCGTCGGGCGGCACGAGGACCGCGCCGGCCGGTTCACGCACAAGCGTGAAGGCAAAGGGCCCGCCCTGCAGTGGCAGGGCGAGCCCATCGCGTAGCGCTGCAAAGGCCGCCGGACCCTGCAACAGGCCCAGCGGCTCCAGCCATTCGGTGGACATCACCCCACCGGCTGCGGGTTCAGCCCGCCGCCGGTGTCGGGGCGCGGGTTGCGGCCCGCGCTCGGCACGCTGCCACGCCCGGCCGAGGTCGGCTCATCCGGGCGGTTGCGCACCACCGGCTCGCCGCGCAGGACCGTGCGGATCTCGTCGCCCGAGAGCGTCTCGTATTCCAGAAGGCCCTTGGCCAGCCGCTCCAGCTCGTCCCGGTTGTCGGTCAGGATCTGGGTGGCGCGGGCATAGGCGCGGTCGATGATGCCACGGATTTCGCTGTCGATGATCCGCGCCGTCTCCTCGGAGAGGTTCTTCGACTGCGTGACGGAATGGCCGAGGAAGACCTCCTGGCTGTTCTCGCCATAGGCGACCATGCCGAGCTTGTCCGACATGCCCCATTCGGTGACCATCATGCGGGCCATGTTGGTGGCCATCTTGATGTCGCCCGAGGCGCCGTTGCTCACCTTGTCCGCGCCGAAGACGATCTCCTCCGCGACGCGGCCGCCCATCGCCATGGCGAGCTCGGCCGTCATCTTGGACTTGTGCTTGGAGTAGCGATCCCCGGCGGGCAGGCTCATCACCAGGCCCAGCGCGCGGCCGCGCGGGATGATCGTGGCCTTGTGGACAGGGTCGCATTCGGGCTCGTGCATCGCCACCAGCGCGTGGCCCGCCTCGTGATAGGCGGTCATCCGCTTCTCATCCTCGCTCATGACGAGGCTGCGGCGCTCGGCCCCCATCATCACCTTGTCCTTCGCCGCCTCGAACTCGGCCATGCCGACGGTGCGGCGGCTGGTGCGCGCGGCCAGCAAAGCCGCCTCGTTCACGAGGTTGGCGAGGTCGGCGCCGGAGAAGCCGGGCGTGCCGCGGGCGATGGTCTTGGGGTCCACGTCGGACGCCAGCGGCACCTTGCGCATATGCACGCGCAGGATCTTCTCGCGACCGTTCACGTCCGGGTTGGGCACCACCACCTGCCGGTCGAAGCGGCCGGGGCGCAGCAGCGCGGGATCCAGCACGTCCGGCCGGTTGGTCGCCGCGATGATGATCACGCCTTCGTTGCTTTCGAAGCCGTCCATCTCGACGAGCATCTGGTTCAGCGTCTGCTCGCGCTCGTCATTGCCGCCGCCGAGGCCGGCGCCGCGATGGCGGCCCACCGCGTCGATCTCGTCGATGAAGATCAGGCAGGGCGCGTTCTTCTTGCCCTGTTCGAACATGTCGCGCACGCGGGACGCACCCACGCCCACGAACATCTCGACGAAGTCGGAGCCCGAGATGGTGAAGAAGGGCACATTGGCCTCGCCCGCGATGGAGCGGGCGAGCAGCGTCTTGCCGGTACCGGGCGGGCCGACCAGCAGCACGCCCTTGGGAATCTTGCCGCCGAGCTTCTGGAACTTCGCCGGGTCGCGCAGGAAGTCCACGATCTCCTCCAGCTCGGCCTTGGCCTCGTCGATGCCGGCCACATCCTCGAAGGTGACGCGGCCATGCTTTTCGGTCAGCAGCTTGGCCTTGGACTTGCCGAAGCCCATGGCGCGGCCGCCACCGCCCTGCATCTGGCGCATGAAGAAGATCCAGACGCCGATCAGCAGCAGCATCGGGAACCAGCTGATGAGGATCTGGAAGAGCGGGTTCACCTCGCTCTCCTCGGGCCGCGCGACCACGCGCACGCCCTTCTCCGTCAGCTTGGAGATCATCGCCGGATCCTCCGGCGTGAAGGTGGTGAAGCTGCGCCCATCGGTCAGCTGACCGGAGACGGTGCGGCCCTGGATCACCACATCCCGCACATGGCCCGCGTTCACCTCGTTGAGGAAGTCGCTGTAGGCCACCTGCATCTGGGCGCGGCTGCTCGTGCCCGAGGGCTGGAACAGGTTGAACAGCGCCACCAGCAGCAGCGCGACGATCACCCACAAGGCCAGGTTGCGGCCGAAATTGCTCACGTGTCGCATTCCCCTTCGCCGGGCTCAGATCCGGCATATGGTGAACATGGTGTCGGCGCCCCCCGAGAGAATGCCCGGGGGCCATGAAAATCACCTGAAGGGTGACATTCGGTGACGGGCCCGGCGAGCGGCGCGAAGTAGAGTGGGTCAAGAAGTGCAGATCCAAGCGCATCGTAGGCCAGATGCGGCACCAGGGCCAGCATTCCATCGGCCTCGCGTCGCAGCGCCGGAAGCGCGGCCAGGGCGGCGGCCGGCAGGTGGCGGAAGCGGGCGCGGAAGCCGGCGGCACCGGCGCCGAGCGGCCCCCAATGATGGCCCGCGGGCGGGGCCGGGAGGCGAAAGCGGCCGTCCCAGAGGCCCGTCGCCGCGTCCCAGCCGCCCGCCGCGGCCTCGCGCACCAGCCAGCGGCCGCCGGGGAGCCAGCGGGCGCCGCCCAGCGTCCCCGTGCCGCGCGCGAGCAGGGCGGCGACCGCGGCCTCGGCTGGCGCATGGGCACGGCCGCCGATGGCGCGGATCAGCGCCGCCATGACGCGGCAGGCGACGCGGTCCTGGCCCAGCGCCGCCACGTCCAGCGCCGCGCAGCCTTCGGGCAGGAGGCGCACGGCGGCCGCCATCCGCGCCGCCTCCTCCCGCGCATGGCGGGCCCGGCGGCGGGCAAAGGGGATTGCATCGAGCAGGCCCGGCCCGGCATCGCGCAGGCGGGCGCGGGCAAAGCGCGGGTTGCGGTTGGAAGGATCATCCACCGGGTCCATGCCCCAGCCCTTGAGGCTTGCCGCGAGGCGGGCCTTGGGCTGGCCAAGCAGCGGACGGAGGATCAAGGCCTCGGGCGCTGCCGTCACCGCGGCCATGCCGGCCAGGCCGCGCGGGCCACTGCCGCGCAGAGCCCGGAACAGGATGGTTTCCACCTGGTCCTCGGCATGGTGGGCGAGGAGAAGGTGCGGCGCCCCGGCCGCACGGCAGGCGGCGAGCAGGGCGGCGCGGCGGGCCATGCGGGCGCGTTCCTGCAGCCGGGGGCCCGGGGGAAGCACCAGGGGGAGGACGCGGGTGGCGATGCCGCGCGCGGCAAGGGCGGCGGCGGTCGCGTCAGCTTCGGCGGCGGATTCCGGCCGCAGCCCGTGCTCGACGATCAGCGCGAGAATGGAGGCGCCCCGTGCACGCGCCCAGCGATCGGCGAGCCGCGTGAGGGCCAGGCTGTCCGGCCCACCGGAGCAGCCGACGGCGATCAAGTCGGCAAATGGCCCCAACGGGGCCATGAGGGCCGCGAATTCAAGGTCGGAGATGCAAGAACCTGAGGTTCTCGCCGGGGTCGAGGGGCAGCGCCCCTCGTCTTCGCTTACCGGCACTGCCCCCGCTGCCGCGCCGCATTCGCGCGCTCGGCCATCGCCCCCGAGAGGTTCGGGAACTGGCTGCGGAGGTCGTTCAGCGTGTCGCAGGCCTCGCGCCGGTTGCCGAGGCCCTGGAAGGCGCCGGCCAGGCCGATCAGCGCCTCGGGCGCACGGGGCCCGGTGCGGGCGCGGGTATAGGCCTCGTTGAAGGCGATGGCCGCGTTGCCGAAGTCGCGTTTGCCCATCAGCGCCTCGCCCAGGAGCATCTGGCCCGCGACCGTCGCCGCGCCGGAGCGGCCGGCCAGCGCCTCGCGCGCCGCGGCCTCGGCGGCGCCAAAGTCGCGGCGGCCAAGCGCGGCCTGCCCCTCGGCCAGCGCACGCTCGGGCGTACGTGGCGCGGCGGCGGCGGTGCTGGTGGTGGGCGGGGTCGCAGGGCGGGCGGGCGCGGCGGGCGCGCCACCGCCACCACCGCCACCGCCACCGCCACCGCCACCTTGGCTCAGGCGGAAATCCATGTCGCCGCGCAGCTTTTCGATGTCCTCGCCGAGGCGGCGGTTCTGGTTCTCCAGCACATCCAGGCGGCCACGCTGGCGGCGGACTTCCTCCTCCAGCGTGTTCACGCGGTCGAGCAGCTGGCCGACCAGCTCGCCCCCGCCGGAACCGCCGCGGGCCACCGGGGCCGGTGCAGAGCCGCCACGGCTGCGCAGCTGCTCCAGCTCCTGCCGCAGCTGCAGGATCTGGTTCTGCAGCGCGATGCCCTCGCGGCTGTCCATCTGCGCGAACGCCGGGCCGGAGAGGGCCATCAGCCCAGCCGCCAGGCCCGCCGCCAGGACGCGCAGCCGCGGGCCGCGCTCAGCCGGAAACGCCGACACGCCCCCTCACCCGCTCAGCGGACGACGGTGACGGCGCGGCGGTTCTGCGCCCAGGCCTGCTCGTTGGAGCCGAGCGCCTCGGGGCGGTCCTTGCCGTAGCTGATGGTGGTGATGCGCGTGCCGGCCACGCCGCCCGCCACCAGCACGTCGCGCGCCGCATTGGCACGGCGCTGGCCGAGGGCGAGGTTGTATTCGCGCGTGCCGCGCTCATCCGTGTGGCCTTCGACCATCACCTGCACGGAGGGGTACTGCCCCATCCAGCGCGCCTGGCGCTCCAGCACGGGGCGCTGGTCGGCGCGGATGTTGCTGCGGTCGGTGTCGAAGAGGACGCGGTCGCCCACATTGGCGACCAGGTCCTCCTGGCTGCCCGGGCGGATCTGCCCGGCGCCGGCGCCCGCGCCGCCGGTGTTCGCGGTGTCGTTGTCGGACGAGCAGGCGACGAGCAGGCCCGCGGCCGCGATGGCGGCGAGGAGGGATTTTGTGGCGGCCATGGTCATCTCCTTCGATGGCTCCGAAAGGCTGGCGTCCAGGATTCGCCCGCGGCGGGACGCGCCAATCGCAAAATGATGAGGCAGTCCCCTACATTCGCCGCATGGCGCAATCAAGGCGAAAGCTGCGCAAACGCCGCATGGTCACACTCCGTGACAGGGAATCTCCCGCGCCGGCTCAGCTGATCAGGGGCGACCAGCTCGGATCCGTCGCGTCGGTGGGGGTCACGATCTGTCGCTCATTGAAGCCCGCAATGTCGATCGAGGAAAGGCGGGCGGAATAGCCGGCGCCGCGCTGATCGCGCGCGGCGCTCTCGCGGTAGAACATGATGACGCGGCCATTGGGCGCGAAGGTCGGCCCTTCCATCGCCCAGCCCTCGGAGAGGATGCGCTCGCCCGAGCCGTCGGGGCGCATCACGCCGATGGCGAATTGCCCCCGCGAGATGCGGGTGAAGGCGATGAGATCACCGCGTGGGGACCAGACCGGCGTGGCATAGCGGCCATTGCCGAAGGAGATGCGCCGCGCGCCGCCGCCCCCCGCGTCCATCACATAGAGCTGCTGGTCGCCGCCACGATCCGAGTTGAAGACGATCTGCGTGCCGTCCGGCGAGAAGCAGGGCGATACGTCCAGACCGGGCGAGTTGGTCAGTTGCCGCTCGCGCCGCGAGGCGAGGTCCACGATGAAGATATTCGCGTCCCCGCCACGGATGGCGGAGAGCACGACGCTGCGCCCATCGGGCGAGAAGCGCGGGCTCAGCGTCATGCCGCCGAAATTGCCCAAGACCTCCTGCCGGCCGCTCTCCAGGCTGAAGAGATACACGCGCGGTTCGTTGCGCTGGTAGGACATGAAGGCGATCTGCGTCGCGTTCGGGTGGAAGCGCGGCGTCAGGGCCTGGAACTGGCCATCGGTCAGGAAGCGGTTGTTCTCGCCATCCTGGTCCATGATGGCCAGGCGCCGGGTGCGGCGGTCGCGCGGCCCAGTCTCGGCGATATAGGCGATGCGGGTGTTGAAATAGCCGTTCTCGCCCAGCATCCGCTTGTAGATGTCGTCCGAGATGATGTGCGCGATCTGCCGCCAGTTGGAGAGGCTGGCATTGTAGGCGGTGCCCAGCGCCTGCTGCTCGGGCAGGATGTCCCAGAGGCGGAACTCGACACGCAGGCGGTCGCCGCTCGCATCCACGCGGCCGGTGACGAGCCCGACGGCCCCGATCACGCGCCAGTCCTGGAAGCGCGGCGTGGCCGCGGCCGCCTCGGGCGACTGGATGAAGGCCGCGCGCTCGACCGGGCGGAACAGGCCCGAATTGCGGAGGTTGTTGGTGATGACCTGCGCGATCTGGGCGCCCAGCCGCGCGCCCTCGCTGCCGGTGCCCGCCATGTTGGGGATGGCGATCGGGATGGGCTCGGTGCGGGCGCGGGTGATGTCCACGATCGTCGGCTGGCCCGATTGCCCGCTGGCCGGCCAAGGCGTGGCCCAGATGCCGGGGGCGACGAGGCCTGCGGCGAGAAGCGAACGGCGGTTGATCGTGCTCATGTTGGACAGACTCCGAACCTTGGCCACTTCTGCCCGATTCTGGGGGAAAGGTGAATCTCTCCCTGCGCGGTGCTGGCCCAACGCGGCAGCGGGCGATTGGTGCGGCCGATCAGGGGGATCGGTGGCATGGCCTTGAGGAAACGCCTTAACGCGGCGCAATGTTGGGCCGAAGGAGGCATCCCATGAAGACGCTGATCGCGGCCGGAATCCTGGTCCTCAGCCTGGCGTTCCTGGCTGGCCCGGCCCAGGCGCAGACGAGCTGGACGGGCACCGGCCTGTCCATCTCGGGCAACCGCAGCAATGGCTGCGACATGCGGGTGGTGGAGGTCACGCATTCGGGCAGCACGCTCAGCTCCTTGCGCTTCGTCGTGGTCAACCGCGCCACGAGCGCCGCGCGGGTCACGATCGAAGTGACGATGACCGGCAACAACCAGCGCAAGTCGGGCAACATCTCCGGGTTGATCGGCGGCGGCCAGATGGCGACGCTCGCAGGCTTCCATCCCTTCGGCGGCTCGCTGGCCGGATCCACCGTCAGCCTGCGCTTCCTCGGCTGCACCGCGCCCTGAGGCTGCTCAGCGCAGGCCCAACTCGCGCGGGTTGAAGCGGAACACCGTGTTGCGCAGCGCGTCCAGCCGCTCTCGCGGCAGGGGCAGCGGGTTGCAGCGCGGGTCAAGCAGGGCGCGGCGCGCCGCTTCGAAGACCATGCGGGCGCGGGGCTCGGTCGGCACCGCGCCATTGGGCCGCACCTCACGCACCGTGCCGCCTGCATCCGTCACCACGCGCAATTCCACGATGATGTTCTGGATGTTGGGCGCGCCCGCATCCACCGCCCAGCACTCGCCGATCTTGTCGGCGAGGCCGGCGCGCTCGGCGGCCGTCAGGTTGGCCGTGCCCTGCGGCGCGCCGCCACCCTGCTGGGGCGAGCCGGGCGAGGGATTGGCGCGCGCGGTCGGCGGCTGTTGCTGCTGCTGTTGCTGGCGCAGCCGCTCCAGCGTGTTCAGCACGGATTGGCTGCGATCCTCCGGCCGCTGCACGGGCGGCGTCTGGCCGGTGCCGGGCGTGCGCGCGGGCTCGGGCGGCGGAGGCACCGGGGGTGGGGGCAGCGGCAGGGGCGGCGCGGGGCGCGCAGGCGTGGGCGGCGGCGGTGTCGGGCTGGGCGGCGTCGGCGCCTGGGCCTGCTGCTGCGGGCGCGGCGGAACCTGCACGGGCGAGGGCGCGGGCTCGGGCGGCGGGGTCGCGGGGGCCGGGCGCGCGGCCTGGCTGGGCGGCGTCGGCGTGGCGGCCGGGGCGGGCGGCGGCGGGGGCGGCGGCGGCGGCGGGGCGACCGGCGCGTTGCGGGGCGGCTCGGGCGGCTCGGGCGTCGGTGTGGGGGGTGCGGGAACGGGCGTGGGCGGCGCCGGGCGCGGGGC
The DNA here is from genome assembly GCF_050632405.1 of Sediminicoccus sp. BL-A-41-H5. NCBI lineage: Bacteria > Pseudomonadati > Pseudomonadota > Alphaproteobacteria > Acetobacterales > Roseomonadaceae > Sediminicoccus > Sediminicoccus sp. BL-A-41-H5. Next base: position 1,861,244 of record NZ_CP192601.1, read on the forward strand.
GGGCGTGTCACCCTGAGCCTGCTGTGCCGGGGCGAATTCGACCGCGAAGGCCTGCTCCGTCGGCTCGGGCAGGCGCTTGGGCGCCAGCTCGAGCAGGATCAGCGCGAGCACCAGAAGATGCGCGCCGAACGAGATGCCGACCCAGAGGCGGAAACGCCCGTCATCCATGGCTCAGCGCCCGGGGCGCAGGCGGCGCCCCGGCCCCAGGGGCCTTTGCGCCGCGAGCGAGGGAATGCGGATCATGGCTCAGCGCGGGGCCTGGCCTCGCGCCGGGGGGGTGGCGGACGGGTTCGCGGGAGTGTTCGGGCGCGCGCCGGCCGGCGGCGCGGGGGGGCGCGCCGTGGGGTTGGCCTGCTCGGCCAGCAGCGCCACGCGGGTGAAGCCGCCGGCGCTGATCGTGCCCATCACCTCCATCACGCGGCCATAGCTGATGGCGCGGTCGCCACGGACGAAGATTCGGCGCTCCTGCGGGGTTCCCGGGGCGGCGCCGGCCGGCTGGTTGCGGGCGATGGCCTGGAGCTGCGCGACCAGGCCCTCCAGCGGCACTTCCGTCTCCTGCAGGAAGATGCGGCCCTGCGGGTCCACGCTGATGGTCAGCGGCTCCTGCTCCTGGTTCAGGGGCTGGGCGGTGGTGCGGGGCAGGTCAACCGGCACGCCGGTGGTCATCATCGGCGCGGCCACCATGAAGATGATCAGCAGCACCAGCATGACGTCCACGAAGGGCGTCACGTTGATCTCGGCCATCGGGCGGTAGCGGGCGCCCGCGCCGCGCTTCATCAGGGGGCCGGCCATGGGCTTATTCCGCCGCCGCGGCGCGGGGTGCCGCCGCCGCCGCCTCGGTCTGGCGGGCCAGGATCGCGCCGAACTCGGAGGCGAAGCCCTCCATCCGCCCGGCGAACTTGCCCATCTGCGAGGCCAGCATGTTGTAGATCAGCACCGCCGGGATGGCGGCGACCAGGCCGATGGCGGTGGCGAAGAGCGCCTCCGCGATGCCGGGCGCCACGACGGCGAGGCTGGTGTTCTGCATGCCGGCGATGGCGGCGAAGCTGTTCATGATGCCCCAGACCGTGCCGAAGAGGCCGATGAAGGGCGCCGCCGAGCCGGTGGAGGCGAGGAAGGTCATGCGCTTCTCGAGGCGCTCCATCTCGCGCTGGATGGTCACCGCCATGGCGCGCTCCACACGCTCACGCGTGCCGGCGACCATCATGGCACCGGTGCCGGCGGCCGTTGACGCGTGCCATTCGCGCATGCCGACGACGAAGACCGAGGCCATGGGGTGCGCCGGGTTGTCGCCCTGGGCGCGGTACAGTTCATCCAGGCTGCCGCCGCGCCAGAAGCGGTCCTCGAACTCGTCCGCCTCGCGCTTGGCGCGCTTGAGCGCGGTGAACTTCTCGAAGGCGATGGCCCAGACATAGACGCTGGCCAGCAGCAGCGCGATCATCACCGCCTTCACCACCCAATCGGCCTGCAGAAAGAGGCCCATCAGCGAGAGGTCATGCGCGGGGGCGGCGAGCGGCGCGGAGGAGACGCCCTGCGCCAGGGCATCGAGCGGGGCGGCCAGCAGAAGCGGAAGGGCGAGGAGATACTTCAAGGGGCCATGCCTCCGGGTCGTGAAGCTTCGTCGGTTGCGATCCGGGCGCGCAGCGCGCCCAGCCAGGGTTCGGGCAGCCGCCGCGGGGCAAGGCCCGCCGCATCCACGCAGGCGAGCGTCACCTCGATGACGGCCAATGTCTCCTCCCCCCGAAAGACCTCCTGCACCAGCAGCAGGCTTGCGGCCGCGCGGCGAATCCGGGTGGCGACCACCACCTCGTCATCGAGCCGCGCCGGGCGTGCATACTCCACGGCGGCGCGGCGCACCACCAGGAAGCACCCATGCAGCCGCTGCATTTCGGAATGGGGCAGGCCCATGTCGCGCAGGGCTTCGGTGCGCGCGCGCTCGGCCCAACGCAGGTAATTGGCGTGATAGACGACGCCGCCGGCATCCGTGTCCTCGAAATAGACCCGGATGGAGTGGCGGTGTTCGTAACTCTTCTTCACGCTGGACCATCCAGGAGATCGGGCTGCGTGGTGCTTCCGGCCGGCGGTGTCAGGCCCAGGTGGCGCCATCCCGCCTCGCCCAGCATGCGGCCGCGTGGCGTGCGCAGCACCAGCCCTTCCTGGATCAGGAAGGGCTCCACCACATCCTCCAGCGTGTCCCGGCTTTCCGAAAGGGCGGCGGCGAGCGTCTCGACGCCGACCGGGCCGCCATTGTGGTGCTCGGCGATGCGGCGGAGGTAGCGGCGGTCCATCGCATCGAGGCCCTTGGCGTCCACCTCGAGCCGTTCCAGCGCCAGGTTCGCCATGGCACGGTCCGCCACGCGGCCCTCGACCACGGCGAAATCCCGCACGCGGCGCAAGAGGCGGCCCGCGATGCGCGGCGTCCCGCGCGAGCGGTTGGCGATCTCCCTGGCCCCCTCCTCCGAAAGCGCGAAGGCGAGCTTCTCGGCACCACGCCGGACAATGCGAAAAAGCTCCTCCGGCGTGTAGAGGTTGAGGCGCAGCGGGATGCCGAAGCGGTCGCGGAGCGGCGTCGAGAGCAGGCCGGACCGCGTGGTCGCACCCACCAGGGTGAAGGGCGGCAGGTCGATGCGGACGGTGCGCGCGGCCGGCCCCTCGCCGATGATGAGGTCGAGCTGGAAATCCTCCATCGCGGGGTAGAGGGTCTCCTCGATGGCGGGCTGCAGCCGGTGGATCTCATCCACGAAGAGCACGTCGCGCGGCTGCAGGTTGGTCAGGATGGCGGCGAGGTCGCCCGCGCGTTGCAACACCGGGCCCGAGGTGGCGCGGAAGCCGACACCCATCTCGCGCGCCACGATCTGCGCGAGCGTGGTCTTGCCGAGGCCGGGGGGCCCATGCAGCAGCACATGGTCCAGCGCCTCGCCGCGCGCGGAGGCGGCCTGGATGAAGACCGAGAGGTTCTCGCGCAGCAGCTTCTGGCCGGTGAACTCGCTGAGGAGCTGGGGGCGGAGGCTCGCCTCCCCCGCATCCTCCTCCTGGCGCTCACGGCCGGTCAGGCGCTCAGACATGGCGGGCCGACTCCCGCAGTGCCAGGGTGATCAGCGCGTTGAGGTCGAAGCCGGCGGGCAGTTGCGCCTTGGCGCGGGCCACGGCGCGCTCCGCCTCGGGGCGCTTCAGGCCGAGGTTGAGCAGCGCGCTCACCGCATCGGCCTCGGGGCTTTCAGGGGCGACGGGGGCCAGCGTCACGCCGCCGCCATCCTCCTCGGGCGTGGCGCGGCCCACGGCCCATTTCTGCATCGCCGGCTCGTCAATCACGCGGTTGGCGGTGGCCGCCCCCAGGCCCTTCACCTCGGCCAGCTTCTTGCGCTCCTTGGCGGCGATGACGCGGGCGAGTTGCTCGGGCGAGAGGCCGGAGAGCACCAGCAGGGCCTTTTGCGGACCCACCGTCTTCACCTCGATCAGGGCGCGGAAGGCTTCGCGCTCGGCGGCGTCGAGGAAGCCGTAGAGGGTGATGGCGTCCTGGCTCACACGCGTCTCGACCAGCAGCTTCTGCACGCCGTCCCGCGCCGTCAGCCGGTCCAGCGTCTTGCGGGAGCAGGCGACGAGGTAGCCCACGCCGTTCACGTCGAGCACGCAGGCGCCGTCGGCGACGCCATCCACACGGCCGGTGAGCATGCCGATCATGCCTGCGCGAGCCTCGCGAGAAGGTTCCGCGTGCCGCGGTGATGCGCGTGGCAGATGGCGATGGCCAGCGCATCGGCCGCGTCCGCGCGCCTGAGCACCGCGCCGGGCAGCAGGCGCTTCACCATGTCCTGCACCTGGATCTTGTCGGCATGGCCGGTGCCGACGACGGCGCGCTTCACCTCCATCGCCTGGTATTCCGCAACCGGAAGCCCCGCCATGGCCGGGGCCAGCAGCGCGACACCGCGCGCCTGGCCGAGCTTGAGTGCGGCGGCCGGGTTCTTGTTCACATAAGTGTGCTCGACGGCCGCTTCATCCGGCCGCCATTCGCCGATCAGGTGCGACAGCGCGTTGTGGATCTGCACGAGCCGCGCCGGCAGCTCATCCACCGTGCCGGTGCTTATGGCGCCGGCCGCCACGAAGCGCAGATGCGAGCCCGCGCTCTCGATCACCCCCCAGCCCGTATGGGTCAGACCAGGGTCGATCCCGAGAATGCGAACGCCGCCGATCACATCAACCCGAGAGCTTCGCCATCACGGCGTCGCTCACCTCGAAATTGGCATAGACCTGCTGCACGTCGTCATGGTCGTCCAGCGCGTCGATGAACTTCAGCACACTGGCGGCGGCCTCCTCGTCCAGATCGACGGTCAGGTTGGGCTTCCACTCCAGCCGCGCGGCCTGGGGCTCGCCGAAGCGGGCCTCCAGCGCGTCGCGCACCGTGTTGAGGTCCTCGGGCAGGGTCAGCACCTCATGGCCATCGGCGGTGCTGCTCACATCCTGCGCGCCGGCCTCGATGGCGGCTTCCAGCATGGTGTCGGCATCCGCGACATTCGCGCCGAAGCGCAGAGCGCCCACGCGGTCGAACTGGAACGCCACCGTCTCGCCCATGGCGCCCCCGGCCTTGCCGAACATGGAGCGCAGGTCGCTCGCGGTGCGGTTGCGGTTGTCGGTCAGCGCCTCGACGATGATGGCGACCCCGCCGGGGCCCCGCCCCTCGTAGCGGACCTCGACATAATCCTCGCCCGAGCCGACGCCCTGCGCCTTCTTGATGGCGCGGTCCACCACATCCTTTGTCATGTTGGCGAGGCGGGCCGCCACCAGAGCGGCGCGCAGGCGCGGGTTGTGGTTCGGGTCGGGCAGGCCCTGCTTGGCCGCCACCGTGATCTCGCGGCTGATCTTCGCGAAGGCGCGGGCGCGCTTGGCGTCCTGCCCGCCCTTGCGGTGCATGATGTTCTTGAACTGTGAATGCCCAGCCATGGTCACTTCAGAAATCGGTTGAAGACGGGGGTATAGCGCCGGGCGCCGGGTTTCGCCACCATGCGGGGATGGACCCGCATGCCGTCAGCTCCCTCGACCAGCTCCTCTCCCTCTATGACGAGGTGACGCCCGTCGCCGCCTCGAAATCCACGGATCGGCTGGATGCGCCGACCCGCGCCTTCATCGCGGCCTCGCCCTTCTGCCTGCTGGGGACCCAGGGGGCGCGCGGCAACCACATCACCCCGCGCGGCGATGCGCCAGGCTTCGTCGAGGTGCTGGACGACCACCGCGTCATGCTGCCCGACCGCAAGGGCAACAACCGGCTGGACGGGCTGCGTGACATCCTGGAGGACAACCGGGTCTCCCTGCTCTTCCTCGTGCCCGGCGTGAACGAGACGCTGCGCCTGCATGGGCTGGCCACCATCTCGACCGATCCCGAACTCCGCGCCCGCTGTGTTGCCCAGGGCAAGACGCCGACCACGGTGCTGGTGGTCGAGGTGCGCGAGATCTTCATGCAATGCGCCAAGGCCTTCATGCGCTCGGGCCTCTGGGCCGGGCGGCCTCGGCCGGAGGGCGTGCCGACGATGGGGCAACTCATCGCAGCCCATAAGAGGGGCGGAATCGACCCGGCGGAGTATGATCAGGCGGCTCCGGCGCGGCTGAAGGCCAATCTCTACTGAACGAGCCGTCTCGCGCGCATGGCCCGGCTGGACGCACGGGCGGGTTGCGCCGCACTCTCCCTGCCTGATCAGGGAGGGAGCGACATGGAACTCAAGGGCAAGGTGGCGCTGGTCACCGGCGGCAATGGCGGCCTCGGCCAGCGGATCTGCGAGGCGCTGGCGCGTGAGGGCGTGCATCTCGCCGTCATGTATGCGCAAAGCCGCGAGCAGGCCGAGCAGGTGGCGCGCGACATCGCGGCCCGCCACCAGGTGAACACGGCGGCCTTCGGCTGCGACATCACGGACCCGGCCGCCGTGCAGGCGCTGGTCACGGCCGTGACGGCGCGCTTCGGGCGCCTCGACATCCTGGTGAACGACGCCGCCTTCAACAAGGCGATCCCCTTCCCTGACCTGGACGGCCTGACCGAGGAAGTGTGGGAGAAGATCATGGCGGTGAACCTCACCGGCCCCATGCGCCTGACCAAGGCCGTGGCCCCGGTGATGAAGGCGCAAGGGGCCGGGCGCATCGTCAACATCGCCTCCGTCGCCGGGCTCGGGCCCAGCGGCTCCTCCATCGCCTATGCCGTCTCCAAGGCCGGGCTGATCCATCTGACGAAGTGCATGGCGGTCGCCCTCGCCCCGCAGGTGCTGGTGAACTGCGTGGCACCGGGCCTGCTGGAGGGCACGCGCGCCACGGCGAACCTGCTGCCCGAGCAGATCGAGCGCTCGGCCGCCGGCGCGCTGCTCGGCAAGGCCGCCGACAAGGACGACTGCGCCGAGATGGTCGTCACCATGTGCCGGACCGAGACGATGACGGGCCAGACGGTGGTGATCGATTCCGGCCGAGTCTTCCACTGAGGCGCCACCCTTCGCGCCCGCGCCATTTGCGGGCAAGCTCCCGCCGCCCGATTCAGGAGGAAACCCCATGAAACTGCTCCGCTACGGCCCCAAGGGCCAGGAAAAGCCCGGCCTGCTCGATGCCAGCGGCACCATCCGCGACCTCTCCGGCGTCATCCCGGACGTGAATGGCGATGCGCTGGCGCCGGGCGTGCTGGCGAAGCTCGCCAAGATCGATCCGGCCACGCTGCCCGCCGTCACCGGCTCGCCGCGCATCGGCGCCTGCGTGACCGGCATGAAGAACCTGATCTGCATCGGCCTGAACTATGCCGACCACGCGGCCGAGACCGGGGCCGCCGTGCCGAAGGAGCCGATCGTCTTCATCAAGTCGCTCGGCGCGCTGAACGGCCCTTACGACGACATCATCATCCCCAAGAACTCGGTGAAGACCGACTGGGAATGCGAGCTCTGCGTCGTCATCGGCACCACCGCCCGCTACGTGACGGAGGAGGCCGCGATGGATCATGTGGCCGGCTACGCCGTCGGCAATGACGTGAGCGAGCGCGAATGGCAGGCCGAGCGCGGCCCGACCTGGGACAAGGGCAAGGGCTTCGAGACCTTCGGCCCGCTCGGCCCCTGGATGGTCACGAAGGACGAGGTGCCCGACCCGCAGGACCTGAAGATGTGGGCTGATGTGGATGGCGTCCGCCAGCAGGATGGCAGCACCAAGACCATGATCTTCAACGTGAAGCAGCTGGTGAGCTATGTCAGCCAGTGCATCACGCTCTTCCCCGGCGACGTGATCTTCACCGGCACGCCGCCCGGCGTGGGCCTCGGCAAGAAGCCCACACCCTGGTTCCTGAAGGCGGGCCAGGAAGTGAAGGTCGGCATTGCGGGCCTGGGCGAGCAGGTCACGCGCACCGTGGCCTACAAGGGCTGAGCGATGGGCGGCGCCGATCCCGTCCGATCGGCGGAGGGCGAAGCCCGAAGCCGTGAATCGGCCGGGCAGCCAACCGTCGTTCTTCAGATGGATTTCGCGACGGCGCCGCCCCCCTATCCGGCGCCGGGGGCGGAGCGGAACGCGCTGCTCCGCCCCCTCGCCCATTCCATCGCGGCCGATACGCCGGGCCTGGTCTGGAAGATCTGGACCGAGGATGCGGCGGCGGGCCGCGCCGGCGGGCTCTACGCTTTCACCACGCGGGAGCACGCGCTGGCCTATCAGGCCATGCACACCGAGCGCGTGACAGTACGCGGCGCCACCGACATCCGCGCCGTGCTCTGGGACATCAATGCCGAGCTGACGGCGATCACCAAGCCCGTCTGACGCTTCAGGCTTTCTTCATCTTCCGCGCCGATCCTCCGGGATGCGCGCCCCAGGGCGCGATCCATCCTCGGAGGGGCAGAACGCCATGCGTCGTGACCGAAAGCGCGTCCTCGTCACCGGCGGCGCCGGGTTCATCGGCACGCATCTCTGCGAGACGCTGCTGGCGCGGAATTGCCACGTGCTTTGCGTGGACAATTTCTTCACCGGCTCGCGCGAGAACATCGCGCATCTGCTGAGCGACCCCTTCTTCGAGTTGCTGCGGCACGACATCACCTTTCCGCTCTATGTGGAGGTGGATGAGATCTACAACCTCGCCTGCCCGGCCTCGCCCGTGCATTACCAGTTCGATCCGGTGCAGACGACCAAGACCAGCGTCATCGGCGCCATCAACATGCTGGGGCTCGCCAAGCGGCTGCGCGTGCCCATCCTCCAGGCCTCGACCAGCGAGGTCTATGGCGACCCGACGGTGCATCCCCAGCCCGAGGATTACCGCGGCAACGTCAACATGATCGGCCCCCGCGCCTGCTATGACGAGGGCAAGCGCTGCGCCGAGACGCTGTTCTTCGACTACCACCGGCAGCACAAGGTGCCGATCAAGGTGGTGCGCATCTTCAACACCTATGGGCCGCGCATGCACCCCAATGACGGGCGCGTCGTCTCCAACTTCATCATGCAGGCGCTGCGGGGCGAGCCCATCACGCTCTATGGCGATGGCGAGCAGACGCGCGCCTTCTGCTTCGTGGATGACCTGGTTGAGGGGATGGTCGGCTTCATGGAAACCGCCAGCGCCGGGACGGGACCGCTGAACCTCGGCAATCCCGGCGAGTTCACCATCCGACATCTGGCCGAGGAGGTGCTGCGCCTGACAGGCTCCGCCTCGCGCATTGAATTCCGTGACCTGCCGGCGGATGACCCCCGTCAGCGCCAGCCCGACATCACCAAGGCGCGCGCGGCGATCGGCTGGGAGCCGCGGATCCCGCTGGAGGCCGGCCTGATCCGCACCATCGAGGATTTCCGGCGGCGCTACTTTGAGACAGGCCGCAGCGCACGCTTCGCGGCCTGAGCCTCAGTCGTCGCGCTCCGTTCGGCGCACGAGGATCTCGCGCTTGCCGACATGGTTGGCGGGGCTGACGATCCCCTCCTTCTCCATCTGCTCGATGAGCTTGGCGGCACGGTTGTAGCCGATGTTCAGGTGCCGCTGGATGAAGCTGGTGCTCGCCTTGCCCTCGCGCGCCACCACATCCACCGCCTGGTCGAACAGCGACTTGTCGGCATCCGAGGCCGCAGCGATGCCGGAGAGGCCGACTTCGCCATCCTCCTCCACCTCGGTCACCTCTTCCACGTAATCCGGCTCGCCCTGCTCGCGCAGCCAGTCGGTGATGCGCTCCACCTCGGCATCGGCCACGAAGGGGCCGTGCACGCGCGTCATCCGCCCGCCGCCAGGCAGGAAGAGCATGTCGCCCTGGCCCAGCAGCTGTTCCGCGCCCTGCTCGCCCAGGATTGTGCGGCTGTCGATCTTGCTCGTGACCTGGAAGGAAATGCGCGTCGGGAAATTCGCCTTGATGGTGCCGGTGATGACATCCACCGAGGGCCGCTGCGTCGCCATGATGACGTGGATGCCGGCCGCGCGCGCCATCTGCGCCAGGCGCTGCACCGCCGCCTCGATCTCCTTGCCGGCCACGATCATCAGGTCCGCCATCTCATCAATGACGACGACGATCATGGGCAGCTTCTGGAGCGAGAGCGCCTGTTCCTCGAAGACGGGCTTGTTCGTCTCGGGGTCGAAGCCGGTCTGCACCTTTCGGGTCAGCACCTCGCCGCGGCCGAGGGCGGCGACCACCTTCTCATTGTAGCCGGTGATGTTGCGCACGCCGATCTGGCTCATCGCGCGGTAGCGGCGCTCCATCTCGCGCACGGTCCATTTGAGCGCGCCGATCGCCTTGGGCGGTTCGGTCACAACAGGGGCCAGCAGATGCGGGATGCGGTCATAGACCGAGAGCTCCAGCATCTTCGGGTCGATCATGATGAAGCGGCATTCGGCCGGGCTGTGCTTGTAGAGCAGCGAGAGGATGAAGGTGTTGATGCCGACCGACTTGCCCGAGCCCGTGGTGCCCGCGATCAGCAGATGCGGCATCCGCGCGAGGTCGGCGATGATGGGCGTGCCGCCGATATTCTTGCCGAGGATCAGCGGCAGCGAGGCGCCGGCGCGCTGGTATTCCTCGCTGGTCAGCATCTCCCGCAGCCAGACCGTCTCGCGCTTCACATTGGGCATCTCGATGCCCATCACGCTGCGGCCCGGCACGGTCGCGATACGCACGGATACCACGGACATGCTGCGCGCGATGTCGTCGGCCAGGCCGATGACGCGGGAGGATTTGGTGCCCGGCGCCGGCTCCAGCTCATACAGCGTGACGACGGGGCCGGGGCGGATCTCGGTGATGGCGCCGCTCACGCCGTAATCGCTCAGCACCTGTTCCAGCATGCGGGCATTGGCCTGCAGCGCCTCGGGGCTCGGGCCGCCGGCCACGCGGGGCGGCGTGGGGGAAAGCAGGTCGAGCGGAGGGGTGCGCCAGCCCTCGACGGGCAGGTCGAGCGTGGCCTGCTCGGGCGGCGCCTTGGGCTTGGCGGTGGGGGCGACGCGGGGCGTGCTGCGCGGCGCGGGGCGGACCTCAGGTTCCTGACGGAGCTTCGGGCGCTGCTCGACGGGAGCGGCCGCGGGCGGCTCCACATAGGGGGCGATGTGCGGCGTGGCGGCGGCGCGGTCGGCCTCCTTCAGCACGTCCATCAGATCGGCCGCCGGGGCCGGGCGCGGCTTGCGGCGGAAGAGGCCACCGAGGGCCACGAAGGGGCGCACCAGCAGATGGCGCTTGCGCGCGCCATAGACCGCGGCCTCCCCCACGCCACGCGCGGCGGTATCGGCCGTGGCCAGCGCCGCATCGGCGGTGACGCGGGCGGCGCGGCGCCAGTCGCTCGGCGAGGCGCCAAAGGCCAGGTAGATGAAGATCGCCGCAAAGCCACCGGTGACGAGCTGCGCGGTGAGCCGGCCGAGCGGCCCGAAGGCGCCTTCCAGCCCTCGCAGCAGCGCATCGGACAGCAACGGGCCGGCCACGCCGGAATCTGTGCCGGGCAGCAGGGCGAAGAGCGCGGCCAGCATGGGCGCGGCGATCATCAGGGCCACGATGCGCGCCGGCAGCAGGCTGACGCCGAGCTGCGTGATCATGCGCAGCGCCCAGCCCAGCAGGACGGCGCCCGGCAGATAGGCGGCCCAGCCGAAGGCCTGCCACAGCACATCGGAGACCAGGGCGCCCAGCGGGCCGGCCAGGTTGCGCGTGGGCCCGCTCGTCGCGGTGGAGAGGGAGGCATCGCCCGGGTGATAGGTGCCGACGGCGACCAGCAGCGCAAGGCCCGCGAAGCCCAGCAGGATGCCCAGGATCTCATTCACCCGCCGTCCGATCGCCTGCTTGACGGCGGGCGAGGCGAAACGGCTGAAGCCGGCGGTCGAATCACTCATCGGAGCCTCGGCAAAGGGACGCGCAACAGGGACCGGGCCTTCGGGGGCAGGCACGGGGGAAGCCGGGGGGTAGCGGGAAGATAGCAGCGCCGGGGGTGTTTCGCCACCGACTAAAGACCTTCGAACAGTTCCGTCGAGAGGTAGCGCTCGGCGAAGGAGGCGGCGATGCCCAGGATGAGCTTGCCCTCCATCCCTGGCTCCCGGGCCAAGCGGATCATGGCGTGCAGCACCGCGCCGGACGAGATGCCGACCGGCACGCCGTCCAGCCGCGCCACCTGCCGGGCGGCGGCAAAGGCCTCGCGCTCGGCCACGCGCTCCACGCCGTCGAGGCTGGCGAGGTCGAGAACACCGGGACAGAAGCCGGCGCCGATCCCCTGGATGCGGTGCGGCCCCGGCTCATCCCCGTTCAGCACGGCGCTTTCCGCGGGCTCGATGCCGATGACGCGCAGCCCGGGCTTGCGGGGCTTCAGCACGCGGGCGATGCCGGTCAGCGTGCCGCCGGTGCCGATGCCGCCCATGACCACGTCCACCTCACCGGCCGTGTCGCGCCAGATCTCCTCCGCCGTGGTGCGGGCATGGATGTCGGGGTTCGCGCCATTGTCGAATTGCCGGGCCATCCAGGCGCCCTTGGTCTTGGCCACGATCTCCTCGGCGCGGGAGATGGCGCCGGCCATGCCGCGCTTGGCCGGCGTGAGTTCCAGCTCGGCCCCCAGCAGCTTCAGCATCTTGCGCCGCTCGATTGAGGCGCCGTCGGGCATGACCACGACGATCCGGTAGCCCTTGGCGGCAGCCACGAAGGCGAGCGCGATGCCGGTGTTCCCGGAAGTGGGCTCGATGATGACGGACCGCTCGGGCGTGATCTCGCCCGCCGCTTCCGCCGCCTCGATCATGGCCAGCCCGATGCGGTCTTTCACCGAGCCGGCCGGGTTGAAGAATTCCAGCTTGAGCGCGAGCCGGGCCTTCAGCCCCTCGGCCGCCATCAGTCGGGGCAGCAGGACAGCCGGCGTCTCACCGACCGTGTCGAGGATGCTGGCGCGCAGGCGATGGCGGGTAGGGGGCGATTCGGCGTCCATGCGTGCCGGATACCACAAAAATCCCTGCCCATGACCCGCCAATGGCTGGATCGTCGGCCATTTTGCGCTATTCTACGCGAGAAAGCGGGAGAATTTCAGGACATGCTGCTGCGCCAGGATCGCGGGCTCCTCGCCCTCGACATCGCGCTCGACATCGCCTTCCACGCCGGGCGTGGGGGCGAGGTGACGGGTGCCGCCGAGATCGCCGAGCGCCTGGGGGCCGCGCGACGCGGGATCGAGCCGCTGCTGCAATCCCTGGTGCGGGCCGGTCTGCTCGATTCGCTGCGTGGCCCGCGCGGCGGCTACCGCATGGCCCGCGCCCCACGCGAGGTGCCGCTGATCGAGATCATCGCCGCGGTCACGGAGGATGAACCTCCGGCCGATCCCCCCGGCAAGCTGGCCGCGCTGGTCACCGCCCCTCTCTGGCAGGAGTTGGAGTCCGCGACCGCGAAGCGCCTCAAGGGGCTGACGCTGGAGGACCTGCTGAAGCGCGCGGCGGCGGCCGGGCTGCGGCGGCCGGTGACCGAGCCTTTGCATTTCGTGATTTGATTCCCTCATGCGCCGGGCGCGCGCTCCGCGCGCCCGGCTTCGCCGCGCCGCGGTTGCGCTGGGGCCAAGAGACCGGTTGAGCGGCGCCCGCCGCTGCGCGACCGGATTCTCGCATGGCAGGGCTGGATTTCTTCGCACTGCGCTGCCACGCCTAAGTCACGCATGCCCAAGATCACCGAAACCGCGCTGCGCGAGGCCGCGCTCGCCCATCTGGCCCGCTTCGCCACCACCGAGGCCGGGCTGCGGCGCGTGCTGGGCAACCGGATCCGCCGCTGGGCGCGAGAAGCCGCGGCCGAGGGGCAGGAGCCGGAGGCCATCGCCGCCACCGCCGCCGCGGCGAAGGCCCAGGCGGCGGCCATCGCCGCCCGGCTGGTGCAGGCCGGCGCGGTGGATGACGCCCTCTTTGCCCAGGCCCGTGCACGGCGACTGCAGGGCTCGGGCCGCTCGGCGCGGGCAACCCTCGCGCACCTCGCGGCCAAGGGTGTCGCCGCCAAGACGGCGCGCGCCGCACTGGCGCAGGAGGACATGCCCGGCGAGTTCGCGGCCGCACTGATCCTCTGCCGCAAGCGCCGCTTCGGCCCCTTCGCGGCCGAGGCGCCCGAGCCAGAGACGCGCCGCAAATGGCTCGCGAGCCTGGCCCGTGCCGGCTTCAGCGGCGAGGTGGCGCGCCGCGCCCTGGCGCTTTCCCGGCCCGAGGCCGAGCGCATGCTGGACGCGGCCCGATGAGCGGCAGCCGCATCGTCTTCACCCGCCAGGGCTTCTGGCGCGGCGTGCGGATCTCTCTCCCGATGGTGCCGGCCATGGCGCCGTTCGGCCTGATCGTCGGCGTGCTGGCGGATGCGCGCGGCCTCTCCCTGCTGGAGACCATGCTCATGTCGGCCCTGGTCTTCGCCGGCACCAGCCAGCTCGTGGCCCTGGAACTCTGGGCCGACCCCGCGCCCATCCTGGGTGCCACGCTCGCCGCCTTCGTCATCAACCTGCGCCTGGCCCCCATGGGGGCCGCGCTGGCCCCTTGGCTCGACAAGCTCCGCGGGTTGAAGCTCTGGGGCACGCTGGCGACGCTGGTGGACAACAGCTTCGCGATCTCCATCGCCGATCAGCGGGCAGGCGGGCGCGATGCGGCGCTGCTGCTGGGCGTGGGCCTGACCTTCTGGATCTTCTGGATGAGCATGACCGGCCTAGGCCATGCCTTCTCCGCCCTGATCGCCCTGCCGCCGGGCCACCCGATCTTCTTTGCGAGCGTCGCCACGCTGGTGGCGCTGATGGTGCCCCTCTGGCGCGGCGCGGGCGAGATCTTCCCATGGGCCGTCGCAGCGGTGGCGGCAGTCACCACCTCGCACGTCCTGGGCCTCGGCCAGCCCTGGCCGGTGCTGGCGGGCGCCATCATCGGCGCGGCGGCGGGCGCCTGGCGGGACCGGGTGCGGTAGGGCGGACCACCCCAGCGCGCGCCAGCGCACGCGTCACCTCAGCGCGCGCCAGCGCGCGACGTTCCGGTTGTGCTCCTCCAGCGTCCGCGCGAAGGCATGCCCGCCCGTGCCATCGGCGACGAAATAGAGGAACTCCGTCTCGGCCGGGCGGGTCGCGGCCCGCAGCGCCTCCCGCCCTGGCGAGGCAATGGGGCCGGGCGGAAGCCCGCGGATGCGGTAGGTGTTGAAGGGGTGCGGCTGCTCCAGATCCGCCCGCGTCAGCGGCCGGTCGAGTGGCATCCCCTGCCCCGGCACATAGGCGACCGTGGGGTCGGATTGCAGCATCATCCCGCGCCGCAGCCGGTTCACGAACACACCACCCACGAGCGCGCGCTCGCCCGCCACGCCCGTCTCACGCTCGATGATGGAGGCGAGGATGAGTGCCTCGCGCGGGTTCGCCAGCGGCAGGTTGGGCGCGCGCGCGGCCCAGGCCTCGGCCAGGGCCGCGTCCATGGCGGCCACGGCGCGGCGCGCCACGGAGGCGCGGCTGTCGCCCCAGGTGAAGGCATAGGTCTCGGGCAGGGCGGCGCCCTCGGCCAATGGCGGGACGTCGCCCGTCAGGCCCTCCGTGCGCTCCAGCAGGGCCATGATCTGCCGTGCGGTCAGGCCCTCGGGGATGGTCACCCGGCGTTGCACGGGCCGGCCCTCGCGGAGAACGGCCAGCACCTGCGCGATCGAGGCGCGGGCAGGGAAGGTGAACTCGGCCGCGCGCAGCGGCCCGTCGTCACGGCTGCGCCAGGCGGCGAAGGCGAAGAGGCGCGGATCGGTGATGACGCCGGCCTGGAGCAGCACGGATGCGATGCTCTCGGTGCCGCCGCGCGGGATGACGAGGTTGGTGGCTTCCGCCAAGGGCCCGGGGGCGGCGATGCGCTGCACCGCCATCCAGAAAGCCCCGCCGGCCAGCACGGCCAGGGCCAGGAGCCCGGCGCCGGCCAGCTTCAACAGGCGGGGCATGGGAGACTAGGGCGCGCCCCGGAAGATGACCGAGGCGTTGGTGCCGCCGAAGCCGAAGCTGTTGGAGAGCGCCACGTCGATCTTGCGCTCCTGCGCCACCTTGGCCACGCGGTCGATCGGGCTCTCGCGCGAGGGGTTTTCCAGGTTCAGGGTGGGCGGCGCCACATTGTCGCGGACGGCCAGGATGGAGAAGATCGCCTCCACCGCACCGGCCGCACCCAGCAGGTGGCCCGTCGCCGACTTGGTCGAGGACATGGCGAGGCCCTTCGCGTCATCGCCGAAGAGGCGCTCGACGGCGGAGAGCTCGATGTCGTCGCCGAGCGGCGTGCTGGTGCCGTGGGCGTTCACATAGTGCACGTCCGCCGGCGTCAGGCCGGCATCGCGCAGCGCGGCCTTCATGGCGCGGAAGCCGCCATCGCCATCCTCGGCGGGCGAGGTGATGTGATAGGCGTCGCCGCTCATTCCATAGCCGATGACCTCGGCATGGATGGTCGCACCGCGCGCCTTGGCGTGCTCGTATTCCTCGAGGACCAGGACGCCGGCGCCCTCGCCCATCACGAAGCCGTCGCGGTCGGCATCCCAGGGCCGGGAGGCGGCGGTCGGCGTGTCGTTGAACTTGGTGGACAGGGCACGCGCCGCACAGAAGCCGCCGATGCCGAGTTCGCAGATCGCGGCCTCGGCCCCGCCGGCCACCATCACATCGGCGTCGCCCAGCGCGATCAGGCGCGCGGCATCGCCAATGGCGTGCACGCCGGTCGCGCAGGCGGTCACGGCCGAATGGTTCGGGCCCTTGAAGCCGTAGCGGATGGAAACATGGCCCGAGGCGAGGTTGACCAGGGCGGAGGGAATGAAGAAAGGCGAAAGGCGCCGCGTGCGGCCGGCGGCCACCAGCGTCGCCGCCTCCTGGATCGTCTCCAGACCACCGATGCCCGAGCCGATCATCACGCCCGTGGCGCAACGCCCGGCCTCATCCTCCGGCATCCAGCCCGAGGTCTCGATCGCCTCCACAGCCGCCACAAGGGCAAGCTGGATGAAGCGATCCATCTTCTTCTGATCCTTGACGGGGATCCACTCGGCGAGGTCAAGCCGGCCGTCCGCCTTCACGCCGGCCGGAACCTGCCCGGCGATCCGCGCCGGGAGGTCCTTCACGTCGAAGGACTGGATGTTGGAGATGCCGCTTTCGCCGTTGATCAGCCGCTTCCAGACATTGTCGATCCCGAGCCCAAGCGGGCTCGCGATCCCCATGCCGGTGACGACGACGCGGCGCGGCGCATGACCCTGCGCGAACACGTGGCGTTCCTATCCCTGTCGAGGCGTCAGGCGCGGCAGGTCAGGCCGAGGCCTGCTGCTTCTCGATGAACTCGATCGCGTCCTTCACGGTCTGGATCTTCTCCGCCGCGTCGTCCGGGATCTCCACGCCGAAGGCCTCCTCGAAGGCCATGACCAGCTCGACCGTGTCGAGGCTGTCCGCGCCGAGATCGTCAATGAACGAAGCCTCGGCCGTCACCTTGGCCTCTTCGACGCCCAGATGCTCGACAACGATCTTCTTAACCTTTTCGGCGGTCTCGCTCATTACTCTGTTCTCCTGCTGCCAGCGGTCCCTAGGAAGCTTCCCATGGGTCCAGCCGGGATTCCCCCCTGGAGCCATCGGTCAGGCTCCGCAGGGCCGGTTACCATGATCGTGCGGGGCGGACTAGGCTGCCGCGCGCGCCGTGGCAAGCCCGCAACTTGGAATTTCTGCCCCGCGTTGCAGCAGTTCGGCCGTTCACTTCAAGCTTCACCAGATTACGGCCATCTCTTCCGGGCCTTAGCCCTCGGTTAACCCCCCCGCCGGCAAACTGCCCGCGCGGCAGGACGCCGCTGATGGGGTGTGGCTTGGCCAAGCGTGGCAAGGGGGATGGCGGGATCACCGTCATCAAGCGGATCGAGGAGGGCGGCCATGGGCATCATGGCGGCGCCTGGAAGGTCGCCTATGCCGATTTCGTAACCGCCATGATGGCCTTCTTCCTGCTGATGTGGCTGCTCAACGCGACCACCGAGGAACAGCGCCGCGGCATCGCCGATTTCTTCAACCCCTCCAACGCGCTCGCCACCGGCGCCTCGGGCACCGGGCAGCCCTTCGGCGGCATGACGCCGCACAGCGCGGGCAACATGGCCTCCGACACCGGCGCCATCCGGCTGGAGCGGGGCCCCCGCCCCACCGAGCAGGAGCTGGAGGAGGACGAAAGCGACCGCCCCGCCGAGCCGACCCGCCGCATCCCAGGCCCGCCCGGCGAAGAGGACAGCCGCGCGGCCCGCGTGGATTCGGTGAGCGACCCGCGCCCCGATTCGATGCATGAGGCGAGCGCCGAGCCCACGCCCCCCGCCCCGCCCGCCCCACCGCTGACCGGCGAGGCCGCCCGCCGGCTGGAGGCCGCGCGCGCCGAACAGGAGCGCTTCGAGGACATGGCCGACGCGCTCCGCCAGACCTTCCTGGCGGACCCGGCGCTGGCCGAGCTTGCCCGCCAGGTCCTGGTCGAGATCACGCCCGAGGGACTGCGGGTGCAGCTGCTGGAGGCCGACGGCCAGCCCATGTTCGCGACCGGCGGCGCCCAACCCACCGAACGCGCGCGGCAGATGATCCAGCGCGTCGCCCAGGCCGCCGCCCGCCTGCCCAACCCCATCCAGGTCACCGGCCACACGGACAGCACGCCCTTCCGCGGCGGCGGCGCCCGCAGCAACTGGGACCTCTCCGCCGAGCGCGCCAATGCCACCCGCCGCCTGCTGAGCGAGGCGGGCGTCGCCGAATCGCGCATCCAGGGCGTCACCGGCATGGCCGACCGCGCGCCGCTGCTGCCCGAACAACCCCAGGCCGCCGGCAATCGCCGCGTCGCCATCACCTTGTTGCGCCAAGCGGAGCCCGCCCGATGACCACGATCCTCGGCCTGGTCGTCGTGTTCATCATGGTGTTCGGCGGCTACATGCTCGCCGGCGGCAAGTTCGGCATCATCATCAAGGCCCTGCCCTTCGAGATGATGATGATCGGCGGCGCCGCGCTGGGCACCTTCCTCATGGCCAATTCCATGCATGACGTGAAACACACGCTGGGCGGATTTGGCAAAATCCTGAAGGGGCCGCGCTTCAAGAAGGAGGACTACACCGAAATCCTCTCGCTGCTCTATTATTTCGTGCGGCTCGCGCAGACCAAGGGCGCCATGGCGCTGGAGCCGCATATCGAGCGGCCGGACGAGAGCCCCGCCTTCAGCAAGTTCCCCAAGATCCAGAAGGACCACCACGCGACCGACCTGATCTGCGACTACCTGCGCATGATCGGCATGAACGCCGATGACCCGCACCAGATCGAGGACACGATGGCGCGCGAGCTGAAGAAGCTGAAGGAGGAGGAGATGCACCCCTCCCACGCCATGCAGAGCACCGCCGATGCGCTGCCAGCGCTCGGTATCGTCGCCGCCGTGCTGGGCGTGATCAAGACCATGGCCTCGATCGACAGCCCACCCTCGGTGCTGGGCGGGATGATCGGCGGCGCGCTGGTGGGAACCTTCCTCGGGATCTTCCTGGCCTATGGCATGATGGGGCCCTTCGCCTCCCGGCTGAAGGGCATCGTCGAGGAGGAGGCCGCCTATTACGAGGTGATCCGCGCCGTGCTCGTGGCCCATCTGCACGGCAATGCGCCGCAGGTCTCCGTCGAGACGGGCCGCAAGGTCGCGCCCTCCTTCCTCATGCCGAGCTTCGCCGAGACCGAGGCTGCGCTGCAGGAGCTTTCCATCACCTGAGGGCGCGGGCATGGTCGGCGCCATGGACAGCTTGCCAGACCACATCCGCGCCCAGGCGCTCTCCCCCTTCCACGGCCTGCTCGGCATCGAGATGCAGCATTGGGAGGAGGGCCTGGCCCGCCTCGTCTGCACGCCCGGGCCGCAGCACGCGAATCGCTCCGGGATCGTACATGGCGGCGTGATGCTGGCGCTGCTGGACCAGGTGAACGCCTTCGCCGGCCTCTATTGCCCGACGCCGGGGCGCAAGCGGCATGCCGTGACGCTCGACCTCGACACGCGGTTCACCGGGCAGGGCAAGCTGGGTGCCGTGCTGATCGCGGAGGGGCGGCTGGTCAGTGCCGGGCGCAACATCTTCTTCGCGCGCGGCGAGGTGCGGGACGCGGCCGGCGACCTGATCGCCTTCGGCGCCTCCACCCATCGCTACCGCGCGGGCAGCCATACGCTGGAGGGCGTGCCAGCGGAGTGACGGCTACAGCCGCTTCTCGAGGAAGCGGCTGATGGACGAGGCACGATAGCCGCCGAAGGGCGCGCAGTCGGTGAAGCCCGCGCTGCGATACAGCGCCTCCGCCGCGCCGTTGCGGGTGCCGACCTCGAGCCGCAGCAGCGTGACGCCCTGGGCCCGGGCCACCGCCTCGGCGGCCCTCAGCAGCGCCTCACCCACGCCTTGCCGCTGATGTGCGGGGTCCACCACCATGCGCTTCAGTTCGGCCGTGCCGTCCGCCTGCTCCATGAGCGCGCAGCAGCCGGCGGCGAAGCCATCCCGCCGGGCCAGCAGGAGATGGATGCCCGGCGCATCCAGCGTCGCCGGGTTCAGCGCACGGCGGGGCTCACCCGGGTAGAGCGCCGCGGCGATCTCGTCCGAAAGACGCAGCAGCGCCGCCACCGCGGTTTGGCGCGGCGTTTCCACCGCGACGGTCAGGCTCATCCGCCGGGCACCCAAACGCGGAAGGTCGCCCCCGCGCCCAACTCGCTCTCGATGGCGAGCTGCCCGCGATGGCGGGTCAGGATGTGCTTCACGATGGCGAGGCCAAGGCCCGTATTGCCCGCCCCGCGCGCGCGGGCCTTGTCCACGCGGTAGAAGCGCTCGGTCAGGCGCGGGATGTGCTCGCGCGCGACACCCGGCCCGTCATCCTGCACGCTGAAGGCCACGCCCTCGCGCCCCCCGAACAGAGCCGGCTCGGCCGCAAGCCGCACCTCGGCGCGGGCGTGCCGCAACGCGTTGTCCAGCAGGTTGCGCGCCACCTGGCCCAGTTGATCGGCATCGGCCGGGCTCGCCGTGAGCGGGCCCTCCGGCAGCGCGACAACAAGGCGCACGCCGCGCGCCGCGTAGAGCGGCTCCATCGCCGCCGCCTCGGCGCGCAGCAGGTCGCCGAGGTCGGCCGTCTCGGAGGGCGGCTGGTGCTCGCTCATCTCGACGCGGGAGAGGCCGAGCAGGTCATCAATCAGGCGGCGCATGCGCTCCGACTGCTCGGCCATGATGGCGAGGAAGCGCTGCTGCGCCTCCGGGTCGTCGCGCGCCGGGCCGCGCAGCGTCTCGATGAAGCCCATGACGCTGGCGAGCGGCGTGCGGAGTTCGTGGCTCGCATTGGTGATGAAGTCGGCCCGCATGCGTTCCACCGCGCGCGCCGCCGTGCGGTCGGCCAGCATGATGACGAGGCGGCCGCCATCGGCCAGCGGCGGCTGCATCAGCATGACCTGGCCCGAGAGGTCGCGCGTGACGGCGCCGGGCAGCGCGAGTTCCACCGCCTGGGGTCCGCCATCGGCCAGGCAGCGGTCCAGCGCCGCCGCGAGGATGGGATGGCGCAGCAGCGCACCGAGGTCACCGCGTGAGAGCCCCTCCCCCACCAGGCCAAAGAGGCGGCGCGCGGCCTGGTTGGCGCGCAACGGCGCGCGGTCGGCGGCGAGGACGATCAGCGGGTCGGGCAGCGCCTCGACGATCTGCTGGTCGGCCGCGCGCAACTGGCCCACCAGTTCGGCACGCGCCTGAAGCGAGCGGGTGAGGCGCGCAAGCCCCTCCTCGATTTCGCCCAGGGCCGGCAGGCGGGGGGCGGGCAAGGGCGCGCTGAAGGGGCCCTGCTCCTCGGCGGCGCGGCGCAGCGCGGCGTTGAGCCGCGCCACCCCGGCCAGCCAGGACCAGGCCAGGGCGAAGCCCGCCGCCAGGCAGAGCGCCGTGCCGAGCAGCGCGGGCCCGGCTGCCAGATGGCCGGTCACCATCAGTCCGCCCAGCACCAGGACAGGTACGCCGGCGATGAGCGCGGTGGTGAGGAGAAGCCGGCGGGGCTTCAGCTGCCGGGGCCTCCGGGCAACGGCGCGGGCTTCACCATCTCTGGCTCGCCGCCCGGACGGACCGCGAAGACGGCGAGGCCGCGGCTCAGGCTGCCTGCCTCGAGCAGGCGGATCGGGCCATCCGCGCCCATGAAGGCGGCGCCGACCGGCGGCGCGCCCTCCCGCGCGGAGCGGGCGGCCAGCGCCACCGCGTCATAGGCTGCCCCCGCGAGGCGCGGCGCGCGCTCGTTGAAAGCCGCGTCATATTGCGAATCGAAGCGGGCGCGGCCCACGGGATCGGGGCCGGGGAACCAGGCGCCGGCCAAGGCGGGCTCCTGCCCCAAGGTCGAATCGGTCGCCCAGAGGCTGGTGCCCAGCAGGCGGGGCGGGTTGCCCGGGAAGGCCGCCGCGATGGCATGGGCCGCGGCCCTCGCGCCGGGGCCGCCAAAGCCGATCAGCACCGCATCGGGCGGGTTGCCGGCCAATTGCTGCGCGGTCGCGGTCATATCGCCCCGGTTGGAGACGAGGATGACGGTGGGCGCGGGCGCCCCCAGGCTCTGCGCGGCGGCGCGGAGTGCCACGGCGAGGCGCTGGCCGAAGGCGTCATCGGGCGCCAGCAGTGCGAATCGGCGCGCCCCCGCCTCGGCGGCCGCGCCCACGATGCGCCGCACCTGCTGCGAAGGCGTGATGCCCAGCACCCAGACATTGGCGCCGGCCTGGGTCTCATCCGAGGTGAAGGCGAAGACCGGCACGCGCCCGCCCGCGGCGCCGACCGCCTGCGCGGTCTCGGTGAGCGTGAGCGGCCCGGCCAGCGCCACCGCGCCCTCGGCCAGCGCCGCCTGGGCGGCCTGGGCCGCACCCGAGGGCGTGCCCCGCGTGTCGCGTGGCAGGATCTCCACCCGCCGGTCGCCCTGGTCGAAAAGCGCGAGTTGCGCCGCGTTCAGCATGGCCTGGCCAAGCGGCGCATTGCCGCCCGTCAGCGGCAGCAGCAGGCCGACGGGCAGGGTGCCGCCCGCGGGCGTGGCATTGGGCGCGGTCCAGGGCTGCACGGCGGCTTGCGGCCGGCGGAAATCCCGCTGCGGGGGTTGCGGGGCGCAGCCGATGAGCACAAGACAGAGGGAGGCCAGGGCGACCCCCCATGGAAACCGACGACCCATCCGAACCCCCTCCTTCCGCCCCGGCCAAGCCCGGCCCGGGCCTCACGCTCGTGGCCACGCCGATCGGCAATCTGGCGGATTTCTCCCCCCGCGCGCAGCAGGCGTTGGCCGAGGCCCGCGCCATCCTGTGCGAGGATACCAGAGTCACCGCCCGTCTGCTCGCCCGGCACAGCATTTCCGCGCCGCTTCTCGCTTTGCACGACCACAACGAGGAAAGCGAGGCCCCCCGGCTGGTTGCGCGCCTGCTCGCGGGCGAGAACCTGGCCCTGGTGAGCGATGCCGGCACGCCCCTGGTCTCGGACCCCGGCTTCCGGCTGGTCCGGGCGGCGATCGCGGCGGGCGTGCCGGTCTCGGCCATCCCGGGTCCGAATGCGGCGGTGATGGCGCTCACCCTCTCGGGCCTGCCGCCGCACCCTTTCCTGTTCCACGGCTTCCTCCCGCCGAAATCCGCGGCCCGCGCGGCCGAGATCGCCCGCATCGCGGCGATGGAGGCGGCCGGCCTCTCGGCCACGCTGATCTTCTACGAGGCGCCGCACCGCGTGGCGGAGGCGCTGGCCGCCCTGGCCGAAGGGCTGGGCGCGGACCGCCCGGCCGCCGTGGCGCGCGAGTTGACGAAGCGCTTCGAGGAGGTGCGGCGCGGGTCGCTCGCCGACCTCGCCGCCCATTACGCGGCCCATGAGGCACGGGGCGAGGTGGTGCTCTGCGTCGGGCCCGCGCCGGCGCCGGCCGAGCCCAGCGCCGACACGCTCGATGCGGCGCTCAAGGCCGCCATGGCACGGATGACGCTGCGCGACGCGGCGGCGCATGTGGCCGCCGCCACCGGCCTGCCGCGCAAGCGCGTCTATGCCCGCGCGCTGGAGCTGGCCGAGGGCGCATGAACCCCGGCCGCCGCGTGCTCTGGATCAACATCCTCTTCGGTGCGGGGCTGGCGCTGGGCCTGCCCTGGCTGGCGGCGGGGCTGCTCGCGCATCTCTGGGGGCGCGCGCGGGGCACGGCCTGGTCCTCGCAGCATGCCTATGCGGTGCGGACCTTCTGGATGGGGGTGATGGGCGTGGCGGGCGCGCTGGCCACGGCGGGCATCGGCTTCATGGAGCCGCTGCTGGCCCTCACCTGGCTCTATATGGCCGCAAGGGTCACGCGCGGATTCCTCGCCTGGGAGCGGGAGGAATGGATCACCGATCCTGGGCGCTTCCTGTAACCCTCGCATAGCCGGCCGGCAGCTCCGCCACGACGCGCCGACCGATCGCCGGCGCGCCCGCCGGCATGGCGGCGAAGAGGTCCTTCTCGGCCTCGATCAGGGTCACGCCGCCGAGGCGCGGCAGCACGGCGCGGCCCATGCGGTCCCAGACACGGGCGCCACGCAGTGCGAAGGCCCAGGGCAGCGGCGGCACGAAGAGCGCCGAATCGCGGCGCGTCACCGCGAACATCTGGCGCCGGAGCTGCCCTTCAAGCTGGCCACGCGAGTAGGGCCGCCCCTGGCCGAGGGGCGTGTGGTCGAAGAGCGCCCAGCTGCCCAGGCGGTTGGGCACGATCACCAGCACCCGGCCATCGTCGCGCAGGACGCGCCAGCATTCGCGCAGCAACGCGTAGGCGCCTTCGCTCGCCTCCAGCGCATGCACCAGAAGGATGCGGTCCACGCAGCGGTCGGGCAGCGGCAGGTGGCGGTCCTGGACCTGCGCCGAGCCGGGCAAGGGGCCAAGGCCCTCGGGGGCGAAGGCGAGACGCCGGCCTGGCCGGCCGGGCCAGAGCGCCATGTAGGGCTCGGCCCAGCCCAGGCCGAGCAGGTCGAGCCCTGCCAGGTCGGGCCAGATCGCCGTGAGGCGGCCGCGCAGGAGCCGCGCGGCAACCCGCCCGAGCGGCGCGCGATAGAACTCCGCCAGACCGTGGACCTCACCGCTCATGCGGAGGATATAGGGCATGAAAATGCCCCAAGGGAGTACCCATGACCCTCATCGTGAAGCCCATTCCGATCCTGGAGGACAACTACGCCTGGTTCCTGCGCGACGAGGCGACGGGAATGACGGCGGTCATGGATGCGGCCGTGGTGGCGCCCATCGCGGATTTCGTCATGGCGGAAGGCGGTCGGCTCGACTGGCTGCTGATCACCCACCACCATGGCGACCACATCGCGGGCATTCCCGAACTGGCCCAGCGCTTCGGCGCCAAGGTGGCGGGCAACGCGAATGACGCGGCGCGGCTGCCGCCGCTCGATGTCGCGGTGAAGCCGGGCGACAGCTTCGCGCTCGGCGAAAGCCAGGCCGCCATCCTGGACAGCCCCGGCCACACACGCGGCCATATCGCCTGGAGCTTCGCCGCGGACCATGCGCTGTTCTGCGGGGACACGCTCTTCGCCGTCGGCTGCGGGCGGCTTCTGGAAGGGACGCCGGCCGAGATGTTCGCCTCCCTCGCCGCCTTCGCGCCGCTGCCGGATGCGACGCGCGTCTATTGCGGGCATGAATACACCCTCTCCAACATCCGCTACGCGTTGACGGTCGAGCCGGACAACTTGGCGCTGATGGCCTATTCGGTGCAAGCCAAGGCGCAGCGCGAGGCGGGGCAGCCCACCATTCCCACCACCCTCGGCCTGGAGCGCGCGGTGAACCCCTTCGTGCGCGCGAAGGATGTGGCCGAACTCGCGGCGCGGCGCGCCGGAAAGGACAGCTTCCGATGAAACTCCACTACTCCGCCGCCAGCCCCTTCGTCCGCAAGGTGGTGGCGACCGCCATGCATCACGGCATCGCGCTCGAGCGCGTGGCCACCAACCCGCATGCGAGCGGGGCCGATCTGCTGGCGGACAACCCGCTCTCCAAGGTGCCGGCGCTGGTGACGGATGCGGGGATGACGCTGCCCGACAGCCCGCTCATCTGCGAATACCTCGACAGCATCGGGGGTGCCACCAAGCTCTACCCGACGGGCGAGGCGCGCTGGCCGGCGCTGCGGCTGGCCGCACTCGCCGATGGCATCCTCACCGCCGCCGTCCTGCGCCGCGGGCAGTCCCTGCTGCCGGCGGAAGAGGCGCGCGCGGGCACCATCGCGCGGCAGAAGGCCGCGGTGTTCCGCACGCTCGACCTGCTGGAGGCGGAGGGCGTGCCGGCCGCGCTGAACATCGGGACACTCACGCTGGTCTGCGCGCTGGGCTATCTCGACTTCCGCTTCGGCGAGGAGGATTGGCGCCCAGGGCGGCCGAAGCTGCTCGCCTTCTACGACGCGCACATGGCGAACCCGATCTTCGCCCAGACGGTGCCGGCCGGATGAGGCTGACCGACCGCGATCTCGACCCGCGCGGGCTGATCACGCAGCTTGGCATGCGCCCGCATCCGGAGGGTGGGTATTTCGCCGAGATCTTCCGCCACAGCCCGGCCGATGGCAGCCGGGGCCACAGCACGGCGATCTACTACCTGCTGACGCCGGGGGATCGCAGCCATTGGCACCGCGTGGATGCCGATGAGGGCTGGCACTGGTACGGCGGGGGCGCGCTGGAGCTTCGGCTTTCCGACGGAAAGGGCGTGAAGACCATTCTCCTCGGCCCCGATCTCGCGGCCGGGCAGCGGCCCTTCGCCATGGTCCCGCGCGGGATGTGGCAGGCGGCCGCGCCGCGCGACGGCTGGGTGCTCTGCGGCTGTACGGTTGCCCCTGCCTTCACCTTCGACGGGTTCGAACTGGCACCGCCGGATTGGGAACCCCCTTCCGATGACCGCAGCGCCGAAGAGCGCGAAGGTCTGAATCGGAAGGGCGGCGAAGCATGAGCACGTCGCTCGCCTGGGATGAACGCTACACGGGCGGCGAGTTCCAGTTCGGCACCGCGCCGAATGACTACCTCCGCGCCCAGGCCTGGCGCTTCCGGCCGGGCATGGCGACGCTGGCCGTGGGCGATGGCGAGGGGCGCAACGGCGTCTGGCTCGCCAAGCTCGGGCTTGCCGTCACCAGCCTCGACTGGTCCGCCGTGGCCGTCGCCAAGGCGCGGGATTTCGCCGCGAAACGCGGCGTCGAGCTCGATGCGCGGCAGGCCGATGTCGCCCGCTGGGATTGGCCGGAGGCGAAGTTCGACCTGATCGCCTGGATCTACCTGCATCTCCCGCCCGAGGATCGCGCGCTTGCCGCCGCGGGCTGCTTGCGCGCGCTCAAGCCGGGCGGCCTGCTCGTGCTGGAATGCTTCTCGCCGGCGCAGGAGGGGCGCCGCTCGGGCGGGCCGAAGATCCCGGCCCTGCTTTGGAACCGCGCCATCGTCGAGCGCGAATTCTCGGGGCTGGAGGTGATGGAACTCACCGAGGGCGCGGTGCGGCTGGATGAAGGCCCGCGCCACCAGGGCCTGGCCGAGGTCGTGCGCTGCGTGCTGCGAAAGCCGTGATTTGACGGGGCGGGGATTCGTGCGAGCCTCCCGGGAAAATTCCCGGAGGAACGCATGAACATCCCGCGCCGCGCCCTGCTCGCCACCCCGGTCCTGGCGGCCCCCGCCATCGCCCAGGCCTTCCCGACGCGGCCCATTCGCCTCGTCGTCGGATTTCCGCCGGGCGGCGGCTCGGACCTCGTCGCGCGCCCCATCGCACAGCGCATAAGCGAGAGCCTGGGCCAGCCGGTGCTGGTGGAAAATCGCGGCGGCGCGAACGGCAATCTCGGCCTCGATGCCGTGGCGAAAAGCGCGCCCGACGGATACACCTTCGGCCATGTGAACAATGCGGTGATCGCGGTGAACCCGCTGCTCTACCGCAACCTGCCCTTCGATTCCGCGCGGGACCTGACACCCATCGCGCTCGCCACCGTGGGCGGCCTCTTCTTCATGGTCCCGGCCGAGCTGAATGTGCGGACGCTGCCGGAATTCATCGCCCTCGCCCGCTCGCGCCCCGGCCAGCTCAATTTCGGCTCGGCCGGCCAGGGCTCGATCACGCAGCTGGCCTTCGAGCTCTTCGCCGCGCAATCCGGCACGCAGATCGAGGTGGTGCATTACCGCGGCAGCGCGCCCGCGCTGCAGGACATGCTGGGCGGGCGCGTGCAGTTCATGATCGACGGCATCAATCTGGCCAAGCCGCAGGTGGATTCGGGCCGCGTGCGCGCGATCGCCTTCCTGGGCGGCACCGAGCGCCACCCGCTGATGCCCGATGTGCCCACCGCCTCCGAGCAGGGCATGCCCAACCTTGTCGTGCGCGGCTGGCAGGGCTTCGTGGGTCGTGCGGGCACGCCGGAGCCCATCCTGATCGCGCTGCAGAACGCGATCCGGGACGCGGTGAACGACCCGGGCGTGCAGGGCATCTTCAGCGCGCAGGGCATCATCCCGCGCTACCAGGACCGCGCGACCATGGGCCGCCTGATCCGCGAGGAGACGGCGACATGGCAGCCCATCATCCAGCGGCTGGGACTCAGGCTGGATTAGGCCTCTCGCGCTTCCGCCAGCAGGAGGCGCCTGAGCCAGGCATGGCCCGGGTCGCCCTCGAAGCGGCGGTGGAAGATCATGGAAAGCCGCGTGTGCCGCACATTGATCGGTGGCTCGCGCGTGATGAGGTGGCCGCCCGTCGCCATCTGCGCCGCGAGGCGGGCCGAGAGCGTCATGATCATCTCCGTCCGCTCCAGGATCTCCGGTACGGCCGAGAGATGCGCGACGACGGCGCCCAGCCGGCGCGAGAGCCCCTGCGCCGCCAGGATGACATCCACCGCGCCATCGCGTGAGCCATTGGGCGAATGCAGCAGGTGGGGCACGGAGGTGAATCGCTCCAGCGTGAGCTCACCTTCCGCCAGCGGATGGTCGGCGCGCATCAGCGTGAGGAATGCCTCGGGCAGCAGGCGCAGCCGCGTGTAGAGCGCGCCGGGCTCGGGCAGGACGGCGATCGCGAGCTGCGCCTCGCCACGCTCCAGCAGCGCCTCGGCATTGGTGCGGTCGGCGTGGCGGATCGCCAGCAGGCAACCGGGCGCCTCGCGCGCCATGCGCTCCAGCACGCGCGGCGCCAGCGCGGCCTCGGCATATTCCGAGAAGGCGACGGTGAAGACGCGGCGCGCCGTGGCCGGCTCGAAGGGCGCCTGCACGGCCAGCGCATCGGCCAGCCGGTCCAGCGCCTCGGCCACCGGCACGGCGAGCGCGGTGGCGAGCGCAGTGGGCTCCACGCCACCCGGCCGGCGCAGGAAGAGTTCATCGCCCAGCGCCGCGCGAAGCCGCGCCAACGCGTTGGAGACCGCCGGCTGCGAGAGGTTCAGCCGGTGCGCGGCGCGCGTCACGTGCCGCTCCCGCGCCACCGCGTCGAAGACGCGCAGGAGGTTGAGGTCGAGCTGGGAGAGTTCGGTCATCGGGCGCCCCCGTCATTCACCGGCGTGATGATCTCCGTTCCAAGCCGCGATTGGAAGGCCACGCTTCGAAGGCGCAGCTTGCGGCCATCGGAACCCGGCTTTCCCAAGGAGATTTCAGCGATGCCTTCCACCCAGGTCACCACCCCCTATGCCGCCCTGCTGCTGCGGCTCTCCCTCGGCGCGATCATGCTGGCGCACGGCGCCTGGCTGAAGCTCGGCGTCTTCGGCCTGGCCGGCACCATGGGCTTCTTCGGCTCGATCGGCTTCCCGCCCATCCTCGGCGCCGTGGTCGCCTTCGGCGAGACGGCGGCGGGCATCGCGCTCATCACCGGCGTGCTGGTGCGCCCGGCGGCGCTGTTGAGCCTGCCCATCCTGATCGGCGCCACGGCGATGCATGCCGGCAATGGCTGGCTCTTCTCGGCGCCGCAAGGCGGCTGGGAATTCCCGGCCTTCTTGACGGCGGCGATGCTGGTCCAGGCGGGCCTCGGCGCCGGCGCCCATGCGCTGGACGTCTCCCGCCTGCTCGGCCGGGCGCAGGCCGCCCGGACGGCCTGACCCAGGCGGACCAACCGGCCCGACCGGTCACAAGGGCGGCCTCCAGGCGACTGGAGGCCGCCTTTTTCGCATGAGGGGCCAGGTCCGATCGAAAGCGAGATACAATTTTAGGTTGTAACGATCGCAATATTCATGATTGCATTCGTTCCAACCATACAACTCGACATTGCATCGAGAGGGAATCATCCCGAACGCGCTTGGAGGGCGGCAAGATGAAAACACTCATGATCTTCGGTGGCGGCACCCAAGGGGCCCTGCTCCTCACGGCGGAGCGGGTCCTGCCCATCCCCCCCCTCAAGCCGGAGTTGCTCTCCTCGATCAAGGCGGCCGGCCGCCTCGTCCATGCCCTGGCCGCCGCGCCGGAGCGCGCCCTGCAATCCAAGCTTTCCAAGATGGCGATCGGCGCCGCCAACCTGGCGGTCGAGATCGCCGAGGGGCAGTACGGGGCGCTCAATCCCGACCGCGCCATCATCTACCAGAGCGATGATGGCGGGTTCACCTGCGGCAGCACCGGCAAGCCGCCCATCCCCTTCCCCTGGCCGCCGCGCCCCATCAAGGAGCCGCAGGACCTTGTCCGCCAGGGCGTGATCGAGGCCGATGTGCTGGAGCTGATCCGCACCGCCAAGGCCGGGGGGCGGGACCTCACCCAGCTCTTCGAGAAGCCGGCCGCCGTCGCGAAGGAACTCGGCATCAAGCTCAGCGCCAAGAATGCCGAGGCGCTGCAACTGCTCGCCCCCTCCAACCTGGCCCGCATCAAGGACCCGGTGGACCAGGAGGTGATGAAGATGTTCCACGCCGTCCTCAAGGATGGCCGCTTCACCACCGACTGGTTCGACCGGCCGCAGGCGGTGGCGGACATGCTGAAGGTGAAGATCAGCGAGGCGGCGATCGAGAAGATCATCGCCGTCGGCGGCCGCGGGTCGCTCGCCGACCGGCTTTCGGATGGCGGCACGGCCATCGCGGCGGGCGTGATCTGGGCCGGCGTCTGCATCGCCGTCGGCACGCTCTTCGTCGGCCAGATGAACCCGATCGACAATCTCATCCGCGACCGTTCGGGCCTCGAGAAGTTCTAGCCGCGCCATGGATGCGCTGTTGCCCCAGCCCTGGCAGGACCGCCCTGAG
Organism: Sediminicoccus sp. BL-A-41-H5; assembly: GCF_050632405.1. NCBI lineage: Bacteria > Pseudomonadati > Pseudomonadota > Alphaproteobacteria > Acetobacterales > Roseomonadaceae > Sediminicoccus > Sediminicoccus sp. BL-A-41-H5. The sequence continues at coordinate 1,891,697 of NZ_CP192601.1, forward strand.
CCGGAGATCCTGCTGGTCAGCATGCCTTGGACCAATGTGATCGAGCCGGGGCTCGGCCTCGCCCTGCTCAAGGCGATCCTGGCGCGGCAGGGCGTCGAGGCGCGGGTGATGCACCTGAACCTCTTCGCCCTCGAATTCCTGAAGGCCAGCACCTATGACGGCATCAGCGTCGTCTATGCGCTGAACGACTTCCTGTTCAGCCACACGCTCGACCCCGTGGTGACGGACACGCAGCGCCGGCACCTGCGCGTGAAGGCCGAGGACCTGGCCTTCGCCGGCGCGCTCGACCCCGAGCGCGTGGGCTCGGTGGACCAGGTGATCGAGCGCCTGCTGCATCTGCGGGCCCAGGCGATTCCGCGCTGGCTGGAACGCTGGGCGGAGGAGATCGCGGCCTCGCCCGCGCGGCTCATCGGCTTCACCTGCATGTTCGACCAGACCATCGCCTCGCTGGCGCTGTCGAAGCTGGTGAAGCAGCGCGCGCCGGAGAAGCTGGTGGCGCTGGGCGGCTATGCCGTGCGCGACCCGACGGGGAGCATGGTGATGCAGAGCCACCCATGGGTGGATGCGATCTGCACCGGCGAGGGCGAGACCACGATCCTCGACCTCGCCGAGGCCGCGCGCGGCGCGCGACCGCTCGCCGCGGTGCGCGGCATCCTGCATCGCGGCGCCGATGGCGCGATCCTGGCCACGCCGGCCGCGCCCAAGGCCGATCTCGATGCCAATCCGATCCCGGACTACAGCGATTTCTTCGCCGACACGGCACGGCTCTCGGCCGAATGCCAGGTGGACCTGACACCCGCCTCCATCCCGGTCGAGAATTCGCGCGGCTGCTGGTGGGGGGCGAAGCACCATTGCGTCTTCTGCGGCATCGACAAGCCGGACCTCGCCTATCGCCATCGCGCGGCGGAGACGGTGCTGGAGGGGTTGCGCACGCTGCGCGCGCGGCACGGAACCTCAAGCTTCCGCTTCTCGGACTACATCCTGCCGCACGGCTTCTACAAGACGCTGCTGCCGATGCTGGCGGCCGAGCAGCCGAAGTTCATCCTGAGCTGCGAGATGAAGTCCAACGTGACGGAGGAGCATTTCCGCCTGCTGGCCGATGCGGGGTTCCATGAGGTGCAGCCCGGCATCGAGAGCTTCAGCAGCGAGGTGCTGCGCCGGATCGACAAGGGCGTGACCGCCATCCAGAACGTCTTCACGCTGAAGCTCGGCCGTAAATATGGCATCCGCATCCTCTACAACATCCTCTACGGCTTCCCGGACGACACGCTGCCCGAATACCGGCGGATGGAGGCGCTGCTGCCCAAGCTTGCGCATTTCGACCCGCCCGTTTCCTGCGTGCCGGTGCAGGTCACGCGCTATGCGCCACTGCAGGCCACACCCGAGCGCTTCGGCATCCCGCCCGCCGCGCATGGGCCGACCTATGAGCTGATCTTCTCGCGCGACTACGCCGAGCGCACCGGCTTTCGCTACGGGGATTTCTGCTACTATTTCGAGCGCGGCTGGGAGAATTCCCTGCACCTGCAACAGAGCTACGGCCGCATCCATGACACGGTGAAGGCCTGGGGCATCCCGCAGAACGACCTCTTCGCGCATCTGCACGTGCTGCGGCCGCTGGAGGGTGGCGGCGTGGTGGTGCTGGACAGCCGCGGCGGGCGCCGGCGCGAACACGCGCTCGACGCACTCTCCCGGGCGGTGCTGGAGGCGACGGACCGTCCGGTGACGGAGGCGGCGCTGATCGAGGCGCTGGGTGCGGCGCATCCCGCCACGGCCATCGCCGGGACATTGGCGGCGCTGGAAGCGGAGGATCTGGTGATCCGCGAGGATGACCGTCTTCTCTCGCTGGTGCTGCCCTACGCCCCGGCGAGCGAGGGCAGCTACCGCACGGGCGTCACCCTGCCCGAGGCGGTCCCGGCCTGAGGCCGTCTCAGCCGCCCAGCAGGGCGGTGACGCGTGCGAAGGGCGGCCAGGCGGCGGCGATCGCATCGCCATAGAAGGCAAGGCCCGCCAGGGCGATCAGCAGCGTGGCGATGCTCGCCGCCCAGGCCAGGCGCAGCGGAACGCCCGACCGGAGCCCCGGGGCGCGGCCGCTCAGGACGGGCGGATGAAGCGGCGGCGGGGCAAGCGGCGGGGCGGGGCGCGCCGGCGCGGGCGGGCTCGGGGGTATCTCTGGCGTGGGCTGCGCCGGCTCGGGCTGCGCCTCCGGGGCCTCGGCGGCTGCGGCTTCGGCCGGCGCCGGTTCCGGCGCGTGGATCTCGGTGGGAGGCGCTTCCTGGTGCGCCGCGTCCTCGATGGGCGGCATCTCGGGCACCCAGGTCTCGCCGCAGGCGGCGCAGCGCAGCGGCTTGCCCTGGGCGACCAGCGCCTCGGGAACGCGATAGGTCGCGGCGCAATTCGGGCAGGCAATATCCATCTCAGTGTCGCATGTGCCAAGGCAGGCCGCATCCTGCAACCGCCGGTTTGCTTTATCCTGAACGCCGCTGCGAAACTCGGGCCATGGTGCGATTCTCCCAGGTCGGGCTGCGCTATCCGGAGGGCGACGGCTACTGGACGCTGTCGGATGTCAGCTTCGCGCTGGCGCCGGGCAGCTATACGTGGCTGCTCGGCCCCTCGGGCGCGGGAAAGTCGAGCCTGCTGGGCCTGATCAGCCTCTCGCTCCGCGCGACCGAGGGCGAGGTGGAGGTGCTGGGCTCGCGCATTCGCCGCCTGCCACGCCGCGCCTTCCCGGCGCTGCGCCGGCGCATCGGCGTGGTCTTCCAGGATTACCGGCTGCTCCCGCATCTCTCGGTCTATGAGAACGCCGCACTGCCGCTGCGCATCCAGGGGCTGACCGAGGCGCGGCTGGCCGCCGATGTGCGCGAAATCCTGCGCTGGGTCGGCCTGCTGGACCGCGCCGAGGCACCGCCCGCGACCCTCTCGGGCGGCGAACAGCAGCGCCTGGCGCTGGCCCGCGCGGTGGTGGCGCGCCCCGCCTTGCTCGTGGCCGATGAGCCGACCGGCAATCTGGACGCCGCCCAGGCGCGGCGCGTCATCAGCCTGCTGCGGGAGATGCACCGCATGGGCACGACGGTGATCGTCGCCACCCATAGCGAGGAACTGCCCGAGGAATACCCCGCTCCCACGCTCCGGCTCGAGGCCGGGCGGCTGGTGAGCCATGGCTGAGGGCCGGCGCCTCAAGGGGCGCGATCCGCTCGGGCTGCGCCGGGCGCTGGCCGACCGGCTGCTGCCCGCGCTGGTCGCGGCCATGGCGCTGCTGGCCGCACTCGCCATCGCCGGCGCCGATGGCGCGGGACGGCTGGCCGAGCGCTGGCAGCAGGGCGAGGCCGGGCAGCTCCTGCTGCAATTGCCGCGCGAGACGGCGCCCGAGCCGGTGATCGCGCGGCTGGAGGCGCTGCCTTCCGTCACCTCCGTCACGCCCGTGCCGGATGAACGGCTGCGGCAATTGCTCGCCCCCTGGCTCGGCGAGGTGCCGAGCCTGCCGCTGCCGCGCATGCTCGCCATCACCCTGCCGGCCGGGGCCGATCACCAGCCGCTGCTGGAGGCGGTGCAGGGGATTGCCGGCGCGCAGCTCGAATTGCGGAGCGAGGCGGTGCGGCTGGCCATGCGGCTGGCCGATGGGTTGCGGGCTCTGTCGCTCGCCATGCTGGGGCTGATCGGGCTGGTCGGCGCGGCGCTGGTGGCGGTTGCGACGCGGGCGGGAATCGCGGCGCGGCGGGAGACCATCGTCATCCTGCACGAATTGGGCGCACGCGACGCCGACATCGCGGGGCGCTTCGCGCGGCGGCTGGGCTGGCTCTGCTTCCTGGGCGCGCTGGGGGGCCTTGGCATCGCGCTGCCGGCGCTCTGGTTCCTGGCAATGCAGGCGCTGCCCGTGGTGCTGGCGCGCGACGCCCTGCCCTCCGACCTGCCCTGGCCGCTGCTCGCGCTGGTGCCGCCGGCGGCCGCCGTGATCGGCTGGCTGACGGCGCTCATCACGCTGCGGGCCTGGCTGCGCCGCTTGCCCTGACCGCCCGCTTGGTGCCAAGCGGGGGCATGCGCCTTCTCGTTCTCGACGCCGCCCTCTCCCGTTGCCTGGCCGCCCTGGTGGAGGCGGAGCACGTGCTGATGGAGCGCGTCCATGACGGCGCGCATGGCCAGGCCGCCGCGCTGCCGCCGCTGGTGGAGGCCGTGCTGCAGGGCGAGGTGGAGGCCGTCGCCGTCGGCGTCGGACCGGGCAGCTTCACCGGGCTGCGCACGGCCATTGCGCTGGCGCAGGGCATCGGGCTCGCCCGCGGCATCCCCGTGGTGCCGGTGACGACGGGCGAGGCCCTGACCGCGATGAGCGACCACCCCGCCTGGGCGGTGACGGAGAACCGGCGCGGCGATCTCTTCCTGGAGCGACCGGACGCGCCGCCTTGCGTGGTGGCGGAAGCCGCCCTGCCCCGGCCCGAGGCGATGACCTGGATCATGGGGGATGGCGCGCCACGCGCGGTCGCGCGCATGCTGGCGCGCGGCTGGCCGGCCGGGCTTGGCGATGCGCGGCGGATCGAGGCGGCGGCGCTGGCGCGCGTGGCGTTGCAGCGCCTTGGGGGCGAGCGGCCGGCACTGGCGCTGGAGCCGCTCTACGTCGAGCCGCCGGCCACGACGTGAAGCTCCGCACCGCCAGCGCCACGGATGCGCCTGCGCTCGCCGCGCTGCACGCGGCCGCCTTCCCGCCCGGCGCGGCCTGGAATGCGGAGACGATCGCGACCCTGCTTGGCATGGAAGGCGTGGTCGGCCTGACAGCACCGGGCGGCTTCATCCTCGCGCGGCGCGTGCTGGACGAGGCGGAGATCCTAACGCTCGCCGTGCATCCCGATCATCGCCGCCAGGGCCTGGGCGAGGCGTTGGTGGAAACGGCCGCGGTGGTGACGGCGGCGGCGGGGGCGCGGGTGATGTTCCTGGAGGTGGCCGAGGACAATCAGCCGGCCATGGCGCTTTATGCCAAGGCCGGCTTCGAGCAGGCCGGGCGCCGGCGCGACTACTACGCGCCGGGCGCCCATGCTTGGCTGTTGCGGCGCTCCCTGGAGGGGTAGCGCGGGCCTCAGCGATGCGCAGGCTGGCCGCGCTCGCCGCACGCATAGTTGTGCGAATGGACGAGGCCGTCGTCGAATTCCTCGGGTCGCGTCGTCAGCGGGCGATGCGCCATGCGGCCGCGCTCGCTGCAGGCGTAGTTGTGGGAATGGACCAGGCCGTCATCATGGTTGTCGTTCATCGTGGTGTCTCCTTGGGCAGATGGTTGAACCTTGGCAGTCACAAGCAGTGCGTTCCGGGAATCCGGGCCGAACAGGCCCGGCGGAACGCTTCAGCGTTCCGAAGCCAAGCGCGCGGACGCGCGCGCCCGGCGCCTGAGGGCACTAAACAAATTGCGCAGCCTCGGTGCTGTCCTTGAGCGCCGTCGTGCTGGCCTTCCCGCCGCTCGCGGCATTCGCGATGGCGTCGAAGTAGCCCACACCCACCTCGCGCTGGTGACGCACCGCGGTGAAGCCGTTCACCTCCTCGGCGAATTCGGCCTGCTGCAATTCGCTGTACGCGCCCATGCCGCGCTCGGCGTAGCCGCGGGCCAGCCTGAACATGGAGAGGTTCAGGCTGTGGAAGCCGGCCAGCGTCACGAACTGGAACTTGTAGCCCATGGCGCCCAGCTCGCGCTGGAACCGGGCCGCCGCCTCGATGCCCATCTTCCGCTGCCAGTTGAAGCTGGGCGAGCAGTTGTAGGCCAGCATCTTGCCGGGGAATTGGTCGTGGATCGCCTCCGCGAACTCCCGCGCATCGTCGAGGTCGGGGTCCGAGGTCTCCCACCAGAGCAGGTCGGCATAGGGCGCGTAGGCCAGGCTGCGCGCGATGGCGTAGGCTTTGCCCATGCCGGCCTTGATGCGGAAGAAGCCCTCGGGCGTGCGCTCGCCGCTCAGGAAGGGGCGGTCGCGCTCATCCACGTCGCTGGTGAGCAGTTGCGCGGATTCCGCATCGGTGCGGCAAAGCAGGACGGTGCTCACACCCTCGACATCGGCGGCGAGGCGCGCCGCGTTCAGCGTGCGGATATGCTGGCTGATCGGCACCAGCACCTTGCCGCCGAGATGGCCGCATTTCTTCTCGCTGGCGAGCTGGTCCTCGAAATGCACGCCGGCCGCGCCCGCCTCGATCATCGCGCGCATCAGCTCATAGGCGTTCAGCGCGCCGCCGAAACCGGCTTCCGCATCGGCGATGATCGGCGCCATGTAATGCGTGCGGTCATCGCCGGTCCCGTCATGCCGCTCCATGGTGGCGATCTGGTCGGCGCGCTTCAGCGCGTTGTTGATGCGGCGTATGACGTTGGGCACGCTGTCCACCGGATAGAGCGACTGGTCCGGATACATGGTGTTGGCCGAATTGGCGTCGGCCGCGACCTGCCAGCCCGAGAGATAGATCGCCTTCAGCCCCGCCTTCACCTGCTGCAGCGCCTGCATGCCGGTCATGGCACCCAGCGTCGTCACCTGCGGTTCGGTGCGGAGCAGGTGCCAGAGGCGGCGGGCGCCCATCTCGGCGAGCGTGTGCTGGGTGCGGAAGCTGCCGGCGAGGCGGGCGACGTCGCCCGGCGCATAGTCCCGCCGGATGCCGTCGAAGCGGCCGGGGTCGCCGCCCGAGCCGGGAGGCATGCCGTCGGGCGCGGTCAGCTTGGTGGTTTCGGGGCGCATCGGAAAATCTCCTCAGGTCTTGGCGACCTGTGAAAGATTGACATTGCACCGCGCGAAGTCACGCGCGAAACTGGCTGGAACACGGCAAGACTGTCCATCCGGCGACATTTCAGAGCCCGATTTAGTCAATCGTGTAAAAGGAGAGCGCCATGGCCCGCCCGCTGATCGGCCGCACCGTTCGTCGCATCCGTACCGAGCGCGGCATGACGCAGCAGGCGCTCGCCGTGCGCCTCGGCATCTCGGCCAGCTATCTGAACCTGATCGAGCATGATCAGCGCTCGGTCACCGCCGCCGTGCTGTTCAAGCTGACCGAGGCGCTAGGCGTGGATCTCGCGGCCCTCTCCGGTCACACGGAACGGCAGCTCGAAGCGGGGCTGCGCGAGGTGCTCGGCGATCCGGTGCTGGGCCTGGATTCCGTGCCGGAGGGCGAGTTGCAGGCGATGGCGGCGGCAGCCCCCAATGCCTCGCGCGGCGTGCTGGCCCTCTATCGCGCCTGGCGCGTGGCGCGCGAGGACAGCTCTGGCATTGCGCTGCCCTCCGGCCGGCGCATGCTGCTGCCGACGGAGGAGGCGCGCGACTTCTTCCACGAGCGCGGCAACCACTTCCCCGAACTCGAACGTTTCGGCGAGAAGCTGGGCGCGGAATTGCGCGCCGCACCCGCCGAGATGAACCACGCCATCGCCGAGCGGCTGCGCAACGCGCATGGCGTGCGCGTGACGGTGGCGCCCATGCCCGAGAGCGACCGCCGGTTCGACCCGCGCACGCGGGACCTCTGGCTCGCGGAATCGCTGCCACGCGAATCCCGCGGCTTCCGCATGGCCTTCCAGCTCATGCTGCTGGAAGCGCGCGAGGTTGTGGACGCGACGCTGGGCGAGGAACCGCCCTCCAGCACGGAGGCGACGCAGCTCATCCGCATCGGGCTGCTGAACTATGCGGCGGCCGTGCTGCTCATGCCCTATCTGCCTTTCCTGCATGCGGCGCGCGAGCTCAGGCACGATGTGGAGAAGCTCGCCGCGCGCTTCGGCGTCTCCTACGAGCAGGCGGCGCAGCGGCTTTCCACACTGCAGCGCGAGGGGCATCGGGGCGTGCCCTTCTTCTTCCTGCGCGTGGACACCGCGGGCAACGTCACGAAGCGCTTCGCGGCGGCGGGCTTTCCCTTCGCGCGCTTTGGCGGCAGCTGCCCGAAATGGGTGGTGCACCACGCCTTCGGCACGCCCGAGCAGGTGCGCGTGCAGGCGGCGGAATTGCCGGATGGCGCGGCCTTCCTCTGCATCTCCAAGGCCGTGCATGGCCCGACGCCACGCTGGGGCGAACCCTCGCCCACGCATGTCGTGGCCATCGGCTGCGACATCTCCCGCGCGTCGGAGCTGGTCTATGCCGATGGGCTGGACCTGACGACGGCGCGCGTGGGCATCGGCCTCTCCTGCCGGCTTTGCGACCGGGCGGATTGCCGCAGCCGCGCCTTCCCGCCGTTGGAACACCGGCTGAGGCTGGATGCGAATGATGACGGCGGCTCGCCCTGGCGCTTCGAGGCGAAGGCCAAGCCAGCGCCGCGCGGCTGAGCGCGGATCGCGGACGAGCGCTGCATCCACCGGCCCGGCTCGCGCGTATAGCGGCAGGGCGGAATGGAAAGGCGGCGTAATGCAAGGAGCGGCAGCCAAGGGGCGCAACCCGGTGCAGCTGAGGCGGTTTCATGGAATATTCCTCACCTCCCGGCGCGGCTCGTATCCCTGGCGGAACGAGGGAGAAGGCGGCAAGGTGACGTTGCCCCCTTCGCAAGGTTCAGGAGACCCCGCATCGTGATCGAGCTCTTTGGCCGCGTGAACAGCGTGAATGTCTGGAAGCCCCTCTGGGTCCTGGAGGAACTGGGTCAGCCCTATGAGCGTCGGGATGCGGGCATGGAGCATGGCGTGGTGGACACGCCGGAATACCGCGCGCTCAACCCCAATGGCCGCATCCCCTCGCTGCGGCACAATGGCGTCGAGCTGTGGGAGAGCAACAGCATCTGCCGCTATCTCTGCATGATGGTGGGCGGCGATGCGCGCGGCCTCTATCCGGAAGAGGCGGGCCCGCGCGCCAGCGTGGACCGCTGGCTGGACTGGCAGCTCTCCACCCTCTCACCGGCCGAACGCGACCTCTTCTGGAACATGGTCCGCACGCCCGAGGCGAAGCGGGACATGAAGGCCGTCGAGGCCGCGGTGCAGAACAGCGCGCGCTGCTGGGCGATGCTGGAAGGCCGCCTGGGCGACGGGCGGGACTACATCGAGGGCGCGGCCTTCACGTTGGCCGACATCGTGCTCGGCTGTTACGCGCGCCGCTGGTTCGGGCCCGAGGTGCGGGTGAAGGGCATGCCCGACTTCCCGCGCCTCGCCGCCTGGTATGCCCGCCTCGGCGAGCGCGAGGGCTTCCGCAAATGGGTCGCGCCGAAGCTGTTCTGAGCGGGCGCTCTACTCAGGCCGGAAGCGCGTGATCTTCGTGCCGTTGAGCGCAAGAGCCGCCATCAGCCCGCGCTGTCCGAAGGTGATGGAATAGACCGGCTCACGCAGGGTCGTGATGCTGACATTGGCCTGCAAGCCTTGGTCGAGCGCCACCACGCTGGGGCCGGTGCCGATCTCCCAGCCATCGGCGTTCATCAGCGCCCGGAGCGCCGCCTCGTTCATGAAGAACATGGCGATGCCCGCGGTCTGCGCGCCGGCCAGCAGGCCGAAGCTGGCGCCGGCAATGCGGTAATGGCCCTCGGTCGTGCGGCCGCGGATCAGCGCGCCCTCGCCATACTGGCCACCCACGATGAAGCCGCCGCTGATGATGCGCGGAAAGACCAGGATGGCATGCGCGGCCTGGAAGAGCGGGCGGACGTGATCCATGCCCCGCAGCGTCTCAAGCGCGATCGCCACCTCGGCGTCGATCTCGCGCCGGCTGGCGGCCTCGGCGGCGTGGGGCAGCAGAGGAAGGGCGGCCAGGGCTGGGAGATGGGCGATCAGGCGGCGACGGTTCACGTTGGGACTCCTTGCTGCGACCGTATGGAACGCGGCGACCCGCCGGAGGGTTGCCGCGCCCATTCCGGAAGCTGGCGCGGCCGCAGCCGCGCCGCAAGTCTCAGCCCTTCACATCCATCGCCTGGCGCAGCCCGTCGGAGACGAGGTTGAAGCAGATGGAGGTCACGAAGATGCACACGCCGGGCAGCACCGCGACCCAGGGCTGCACATAGATCGCCGTGCGGAGCGTGTTGAGCATCAGGCCCCACTCGGCTTCCGGCGGCCGGGTGCCGAGGCCGAGGAAGGAGAGGCCCGAGGCCAGGATCATGCAGACCGAGATGAGCGAGGTCGAATAGACGAAGATCGGCCCCAGCACATTGCCCAGCACATGCACGCGCACGATCGTCACGGCCGAGGCGCCGGAAGCGCGCGCCGCATCCACGAAATCGAGATTGCGCACGCCGGTGGTCACACTCTCCGCCACGCGGATGATGGGCGGCACGAAAACGAGCGTAAGCGAGAGGATGGCGTTCATGATGCCCGCCCCCAACGCGCCGGAGATGGCAACGGCCAGCAGCACGGAGGGGAAGGCGTAGAACACGTCCGTCACGCGCATGATGAGCATGTTCGTGCGCCCGCCGACGAAGCCCGCGATGACGCCGAGGAAGGTGCCGATCAGGAAGGCCAGCGCCACGGGCACGATGCCCATGAACCAGGAGAGGCGCCCGCCATAGATCAGGCGCGTCAGCATGTCGCGGCCCAGCTCATCGGTGCCGAGCGGATGGTTCTCGGTGCCGATGGGACGCAGGCGGCGGATCATGCTGCCCTGGAAGGGGTCATGCGGCGCGATGTAGGGCGCGAAGACGATGATCATCAGCATGACGAAGAGCACGCTGGCGCAGAAGATCGTCACGGGGTCGCGCTTCAGGCGCTTCCAGACGCCCGCCCAATAGCCTTCGGATCGGAGGACGGCGGTCTTCGCCTGGATGGCGAGCTCGGCGGTGGCGGCGGAGGTGCTCATGCTCAGGCTCGCTTAATCCGGGGGTCAAGGGCGGTCTGGATCAGGTCCACGCAAAGGTTCAGCGCCACGAAGAACATCGCCAGCACGAGGATGGTGCCCTGCAGCACGGGCAGGTCCCGCTGGAAGATGGCGCTGTTCAGCAGAAGGCCGGTGCCGGGCCAGGAGAACACTGTCTCCACCAGGATCGAGCCGCCCATCAGGTAGCCAAGCTGCAGGCCGATGACGGCCAGCGCGTTCGGCGCCGCATTCTTCACGACATGGACGAAGACGTTCCAGGAGGTGAGGCCCTTGCCGCGGAGCGCCACGACGAATTCCTGGTTCATGATCTCGGCCACGATGCCGCGCACGGTGCGCGTCACGATGCCCATCGGGATCACGGAGAGGGTCACGGCGGGCAGGATCAGGTGCTGCATGTGCTCCCAGTCCCAGGCCCAGTCGGCGCTACCGCCGGGGCCGGCGCCCATGGCCGGCAGCCAGTTGAGCTGCACCGAGAAGATGACGACGAGCACCATGCCGAGCCAGTAATGCGGCACCGAGACGCCGGCGACGGCGGTGGTCACGGCCATGCGATCCAGCAGCGATCCACGGAAGGTGCCGGCGAGGCCACCGAGGATGCAGCCCAGCACGAAGCCGATGAGCGAGGCGGCGAAAGCGAGCGTCAGCGTGTTGCCGATGGCCGATTGCAGGTCGCTCCAGACCGGACGGCCGGTGGCGAGCGATCGGCCGAGATCGCCCTGCACCACCTTCATCAGCCAGAGGCCGAACTGCACGGGCAGCGGCTTGTCCAGGCCGTAGTCGCGCCGCACCTGCTCGACCACCTCCTGCGGCGCGTCGGGCGGCACGATCGCGTTGATCGGATCGCCCGGCGCGATCTGCACGAGCATGAAGCACACGAAGCCCACCGCGAGCGCGATGGGGATCGCGTAGATGAGCCGTTTGATCAGGTAGAAAAACATCAGGCCCACCCTCCGGTCAGCAAGTCATGCGAAATCTCTTCCGCCCCCCGGAACCCTGGCGAGGCTTGGCCTCGCCAGGAGGAGCCCGGCGTGGAAGGCGGGCGCCCGAATGGGGCCCCCGCGGAAGCGCGAAGCGATTTCGTGGGGATCATTGGATATGCGGCAGGCGCAGATCCACGAACCAGCTCTGCGGCTGGACATGGCCGCGCACCCGCGGGCTCATGGCGCGCGGGCCCACATCATGCGCGATCCAGATGAAGAGCGCCTCATCCACGCCGGCCGCATGCAGGCGGGCCAGCGCCGCGTCGCGCTCAGCCGGGTCGAAGGAGGTGCGGGCGGCCGCGACCATCTGGTCGAAGCGCGGATCGTTGAACATGCCCCAGTTGTTGGAGACGGGCGGCGCCATCTTGCTGTCGTAGAAGCGCACCAGCGAGAAGAACGGGTCCATCGCCGAGAAGCTGACATTCGTGGCATGCGCGCCGCGCGCCGAGGCATGGCCGCAGCCATTGCGCCAGTTGGTGAACAGCGCGTTCCACTCGATCACGTCGAACTCGACATTGACGCCGACCGTGCGCAGGTCCTGCTGCAGGAACTCGTTCATCGAGAGCGGCTGCATCTGGCCCGAGCCGCTCGCGCTGATCTGCACGCGCAGGTTCAGCGGGCGTTGCGGGCCGTAGCCGGCCTCGGCCAGCAGGCGGCGCGCCTCGGCCTTGTCCGTGCGGATCTGGAAGCTCGGATTGCCCGCCCAGGGGTGGCCGGCCGGATAGGTGCCGAGTGCGGGCTGCATCATGCCGCCGAGCAGCGTGCGAAGGCCTTCGCGGTCAATGGCGAGGTTCAGCGCGCGCCGGACCCGCACATCGGACAGCGGGGAGGAGGGGAGGAAGCAGGGCTGCCAGGGCCAGACATGCGGCTGCGGGTTGGACGCGATCTGCATCTGGCGCGAGCGCAGTTGCGGCACGGCATCGGGGGACGGCGCCTCGATCCAGTCCACCTGGCCCGAGAGCAGGGCCGCGGTGCGGGCGGAGGCTTCGGGGATGGGCAGCAGGACCACGCGGTCCAGCTTCGCCTTGGTGCCCCAGTAATTGTCGTTGCGCGCCATCTCGGCCCGCTCACGCGGCACGAGGCGGGTCAGGCGGAAGGGGCCGGTGCCGGAGGGGTTGGCGGCGAAGGCGTTCCAGGTGGCCTCGGCGGTCGGGTGCTGCGTGCGCAGCGCCTGCCAATGCGTCGGGCTCGCCATGAAGAGGTTGGTGAGATTGATCGGCAGCAGGCTGTCCGGCTCGCTCGTGAAGAGCGCGACCGTCATGTCGTCGATCTTCTCGGCGCGGCGAAGCGTGGGCATGCGCGTCGCCGTCACGCCGACCTGGCGCGGGTCGAAATGCGGCGCCTCACGATCCAGCACCTTGCGGACGTTCCAGACCACCGCATCGGCGTTGAAGGGGCTGCCATCATGGAAGGTGACGCCGGGGCGCAGGCGGAAGATCCAGCGCGTGCGGTCGTTCGGGTCGCTCGTCCATTCGGTGGCGAGCGCCGGGATCACGGTGGAGGGGCGATCGGCCCGGCTCAGGTCCCATGCGGTCAGGCCGTCATAGAGCGGAATGCCGGTGAAGCGATTGCCCTCGAAGCCCTGGTCGGGCTGGCCATGGGTCAGCGGGATGTCGGCCGCGGTCATGCCGATGCGCAGCGTGCCCTGCGCGGCGGCGGGGCCTGTGGCGGCAAGGCTGAGCGGCAGCAAGGCCGCCATGATGACGTGACGCAAACGCATGTCGTTGATCCCTGTCTGGGGTTTCCTCACCGGCCTACTTAGCGCCGAAGCAGCCCGGTGGGGCAAGCGTCCTGAGCCGGGTCATCGCACCCGCCCCCCTTGCCTTTGCCCAAGGCCCGGGCACAACTGCCCGCCGATGAAGCTTCTCCTCCTCAACGGCAACACTGATCCCGCCATCACCGAGCGCATGGCGCAAGGGGCGCGGCTCATGTGTGAGCATGAGATCGTGCCGATGACCGCGCGCTTCGGCGCGCGCTACATCGCCTCGCGCGCCGCCTCGGCCGTCGCGGCCCATGCGGTGCTCGATTCGCTGGCGAGCGAGATCGGGCGCGACAATCCCAAAGGCTATGACGCCGCCATCATCGGCTGTTTCGGCGATCCGGGGCTGGAGGCGGCGCGGGAGTGCTTTCCGATCCCCATCCTCGGCATGGCGGATGCGGCGATCTTCGCGGCCCTTCGGATCGCGCCACGCGTGGGCGTGCTGACCGGCGGCGCCGCCTGGGTGCCGATGCTGGAGGAATTCTTCCTGCTGCGCGGCCTGGGGCCGGACAAGGTGCGCGTCGCCGCCATTCCACCCACTGGCGACATGATCGCCCGCGAGCCGGCCAAGGCGGCCGGGCTGCTGGCGGAAACCGCGCGCGGCGAGGTGGCGCGCGGCGCGGGCGTCATCCTGCTGGGCGGCGCGGGGCTGGTCGGACTTGATGCGCTGGTGGCGCCGCAGGTGACGGTGCCGGTGCTGGACGGGCTGCGCTGCGCGATCGAGGCGGCCGAGACGGCAACGGCGGCGCGGCAGTTGAGCAGCATCGCGCCCAGCGTGGGCCTGTCGGAGGCGCTGGCGGCGACGCTCGCGGGTTAGGCTCTCACGAAGCGGCGGTTGCGCGCGGCGCCATCCATTGGCGCCTCGCTGAAGCCGGCCGCGGCCAGCAATTCGGGAATGCCATTGCCGCCGGCCGCCGCATTGGCGCCGTCGATTTCCACGAGCACCTCGCGCACATGCTGGCTGAGCGTCGCCATCGCGCCGCGCAGGATCAGGGGCTCGATTCCGTCCACGTCGAGCTTGATGGCGTCCGGCGGCGGGGGCGCGAATCGGGCCATGAACTCATCCACCGAGAACCCCGGCACGGCCTGACGGAAGCCGCCCTCCCGCGCCTCGATGCTGTGCATGGAGTGGCCGGCCGCCGTGTTCGCCATGTTCAGCGTGACGAGCGACATGTGCTCGGCGAAGGCCAGGCAATAGGCGCTGATGCGGTCATCGAAGCGGTTGATCTCGATGTTCCGGACCATGGCGGCGAAGCTGGAGGCGGAGGGTTCGAAGGCCAGCACCCGCAGGCCACGCTTGGCGGCAAAGAGGCTGTAGAGGCCGATATTGGCGCCGATGTCCCAGAGCACGCAGCCCGCCGGGAGGCCCATGATCCAGGCCACCGTCTCCGGCTCGTCCTGGCCGAAGCCCTGCGGATCATGCAGCGCGCGGGCGGAGGGGCATTCCACCCGCAGCGGGCCGGCCGCGGTCGGCACCGTCAGGCGCTGGAGCAGCATCTCGGCAACCAGGGCGCGCGTCGCCTCGGCGCGGCGCGGGCGCATGGGGCGGGTGGCGGTCTCGACCAGGCCCGAGAGGAAGCGTGCGATGCGGCGGCTCATGCGTGTTCAGTCACCGGCGACCATCCCCTCGCGGCGCGGATCGGCGCCGCCCAGCAGGCGCCGCGCCTCGCCCTGGCGCTGGATGCGAATGAGGTTGAGGCCGGAATTCATCTCCCGCGCCTCGGCCGGCGCGCCGCGCGCGATGAGCCCAGGCGCGAGGCCGGCGGCGGCGGTCCCGCGCTCCACCTCGGTCATGGCGTTGAGCGCGCCAACATGCGGCAGGCTGGCGGCCGCCTGCGGGTCGAGGTTCCAGTCCAGCATGGCGACCAGGGCCTGCGCCACATAGCCGATGATGCGCGCCCCGCCGGGCGAGCCCGCGACCGCCTCCAGCTGCCCCTGCTGGAAGACCAGCATGGGCGACATGGAGGAGCGCGGCCGCTTGCCGCCCTCCACGCGATTCGCCACCGGCCGGCCGTCCAGCTCCGGCAGGAAGGAGAAATCGGTGAGCTGGTTGTTCAGGAAGAAGCCGCGCACCACGACATGGGAGCCGAAGGCGCTCTCCACCGTGGTGGTCATGGAGACGGCGCGGCCCTCGGCATCCAGGATGGACATATGCGCCGTGCCGCCTTCGGGCTGCGGCGGCTGGCTGGCCAGCGGCGGGCCGAAGCGGCGGGGATTGCCGGGCTGCGGCGCGCCGATGGCGCGGTCGGGCGAGAGCATCTGCGCACGGCCGGTCAGGTAGGCGCCGTCCAGCAGCCCGCTGACCGGCACCGGCACGAAGCCCGGGTCGGCCATGAAGCGATTCCGATCAGCGAAGGCGAGGCGCCCGGCCTCGCCCAGCAGCATGGCGGCGTCGAGGCCGTTGGGGTCGAGCGCCGGCACCTCGAAATGGCCGAGCAAGCCCAGGATCTGCAGCACCACAGCGGCGCCCGAAGGCGGCGGCGGGCCGCACAGCGTATAGGCGCGATACGGCAGGCACAGCGCCGCGCGGCGGACCGGCGCGTAGCCGGCCAGGTCATCCGCCGTGATCAGCCCCGGATTGGCGTGGCCGCGTACGGCGCGGACGATGTCCTGCGCGATGGGGCCGCGATGCAGGGCGGAGGCCCCCTCCTCCGCGATGGCGCGCAGCGTCGCGGCCAGCGCTGGGTTGCGCAGCCGCGCCCCTTCGGCCAGCGGCGCGCCCTCGGCCGTGAAGTAGATGGCGCGCGCGCCCGGATCACGCCGCAGCGAGCCGCCGAAGGCGCTCAGCAACTGCGCCAGGCGGGGGGAGATGTCGAACCCCTCCTCCGCGAGGCGGATGGCGGGGGCGAAGAGATCGGCCCAGGGCAGGCGACCATGGGCGCGATGCGCTTCCTCCAGCATGCGGACCACGCCGGGCACGCCGACGGCGCGGCCGCCCACCACGGCGTCAAAGAAATCCATCGGCCGGCCGTCGCGGAGGAAAAGGTCGCTTCGGGCGGCAGCGGGCGCCGTCTCCCGTCCGTCCCAGGCCGCGAGCTCGCGCCTGGCGGGGTCCCAATGCAGCAGGAAGGCGCCGCCGCCGATGCCGGAGGATTGCGGCTCCACCAGCGTCAGCACGGCCTGGACCGCGATGGCGGCATCCACGGCCGAACCGCCGGCGCGCAGCATGACCTGGCCGGCTTCGGCCGCCAGCGGGTGGGAGGCGACGACCATGTGGTTCTGCGCCACCACGGGCTGCGCGGCCGCCGGGGCGGCCATCAGCAGAAGCAGGGCAAGGAGGGGCACGCGAATCACGCCCGGGGGTGTAGCCCCATTTGGGCGGTCGCGTCACGCCGACCTGTCAGGACAAGTGTCAGCTGCCTCGGCGGCGGCCCCGATAAGCCAGCGCCTCGGCCACATGGGCGCGCTGGATGGCGGCGCTGCCGGCGAGATCGGCGATGGTGCGCGCGAGCCGGATGCTGCGGATGAAACCGCGCGCGGAAAGCCCCAGCCGCTCGGCCGCCTGTTCCAGCAATTGCCGAGCCTCGGGGAGCAGGCCGCCGCGTTCCTCCAGCAGCGCGCCATCGGCCGCGGCGTTGTGGCGCGGACCATCCTCGCCCCAGCGCGCGCGCTGCACGTCGCGCGCCGCCTGCACGCGGGCGGCGATGCGCTCCGTGGTCTCGCCGGCCGGCGCACGGGAGAGTTCGGCCGGTGGCACGGCCTGGACCTGGAGCGTGATGTCCATCCGGTCCAGCAGCGGGCCGCTCAGGCGCTCGGCATATTCCTCGCCGCAGCGCGGCGCACGGGAGCATTCGCGCCCCGCCTCGCCCAGATGCCCGCAGCGGCAGGGGTTCATCGCCGCGATGCATTGGAAGCGCGCGGGATATTCCACATGGGCGTTGGCGCGGGCGATGACGGCGCGGCCCGTCTCCATGGGCTGGCGCAGCGCCTCCAGCGCGGGGCGCGGGAATTCCGGCCATTCGTCAAGGAAGAGCACGCCATGATGCGCGAGGCTGATCTCGCCCGGCCGGGCCCGCGCGCCGCCGCCGATCAGCGCCGCCTGGCTCGCCGAGTGATGCGGCTCGCGGAAGGGCGGGCGCGTGATCAGCCTGCCGTCGCGCAGCAGGCCGGCCACGGAATGCACCATGGAAAGCTCCAGCGCCTCGCCCGGCGTGAGGTCAGGCAGCAGGCCGGGCAGGCGGGCGGCGAGCATGGATTTGCCGGCACCGGGCGGGCCGATCATCAACAGGTTGTGCCCACCGGCGGCGGCGATCTCGAGCGCGCGCTTGGCACTTTCCTGGCCCTTCACCTCGGAGAGGCAGGGGCCGCGCCAGGCCTCGCGCTCCAGGCGCGGCGGCTCGGGCGGGGTCATCACCTGCACGCCACGGAAATGGTTGAGGATGGATGGCAGGTCGGGCGGGGCCAGCACCTCGCCGCGCCCGGCCCAGGCGGCCTCGCCACCCTGCGCGGCCGGGCAGATCAGGCCAAGGCCGCGTTGGGAGGCGCCAAGGGCCGCGGGCAGCACGCCGGCCACGGGCAGGATCGCGCCGTCGAGCGAGAGTTCACCGAGCGCGGCGAAACCGGCCAGTTCCTCGCGCGGCAGCACCTCCATGGCGGCGAGGAGCGCGAGCGCGATGGGCAGGTCGTAATGGCTGCCCTCCTTCGCGAGGTCGGCGGGGGCCAGGTTCACCAGCACCCGCTTGGGCGGGAGCGCGAGGCCGAGGCCGGTGAGCGCGGCGCGCACCCGCTCGCGCGATTCGCCCACCGCCTTATCGGCCAGGCCCACCAGCAAAAAGGCGGGCAGGCCCGGTGCCAATTGCACCTGCACTTCCACCGGGACGGCGTTGATGCCGGCGAAGGCGAAGGTGGCGATGCGGGCGAGGCTCATGCGCCCGCAGTGTCTTCACCGGCACGGGCCGCGCGCAAGCCCTATTTCCGGAGCGCCGCGCGGACCATCCCCATGAAGCCGTTCAGATGCGCCGGATCGAGCCAGCGCGAGACGGCGACGATGCCCTCGGCCGGCTCCATCCATGTGGTGTTGCCGCCGGCGCCCGAAAAGCAGACCGCCCGCTCGCTCGCCGCCGGCCATTTCGTGCCGCCGGTGTTGAGCCAGAAGAGGAAGCCGTAATGCGGGTTGAGCGCGCAGGGCGTGCGGCAGAGATCGAGCCATTCCTTGGACAGGATGCGCTTGCCGTTCCATTCGCCATCGGCCGCGACGAGCAGGCCGATCTTCGCCTGGTCCTCCGCGCTGATGATGATGCCGCCGCCCCAATGCCCGCCGCCCGAGACGCTCTCGATCATCCGGCCGTCGATCTCGACCTGGGAGGTGGAATAGCCGCGCCATTGCCAGTTGGAGGAGGCGCCGATGGGCGCCATGATCCGCTCGGCCCAGACCTCGGGCAGCGGCCGGCGGAAGAGGTGCAGCAGCGCGAGGCCCAGCGCGTTCACGCGGACGTCGTTGTACTCCCAATAGCTGCCCGGCGGCTGCATGGGGCGCGGGCTGCGCTTCTTCCCCTGCCCTTCCACGCCCAGGTTCCGGCCGCGGTCGATCAGGTCGCTCTTGCCGAAGAGCGTGCCCTCGAATTCGGAGGTGTTGGTCAGCAGATGCCGCCAGGTGATGGGCGCGTTCTGCGCCGTGGCGAAGGTCTCATGCGGCACGCGCTCGCTCACGCGCGCATCGAGATCGGGCAGCAGCCCGTCCTGTACGGCGAGGCCGGCGAGCATGGCGAGGTAGCTCTTGGCCACGCTGAAGGTCATGTCGGCGCGGCTGGGGTCGCCCCATTCGGCAACGCGCTGACCGTGCTGGTAGATCACGCCGTTCGGCCCGCCGCGCGGGGCGGTGGGGCCGATCACGGCATTGTCGGGCGGGCCTTCGAAATAGCCGCCTTCGAGATGCGCGAGGATGTCGCGCGGCCAGGGGGTCTCATGCGCCGCGGCGAACTCCGTCGCGGCCGTCAGTTCAGGGGTCACGCCGCGCGGCCACCCGGCACGGCGGCCGGGCCCGGCAGCTCGATATCGATGGCGAGCGTGGAGAAATCGCCGCCGCGCTCCAGGTTCACCTGGACCTTCGCGGGGTCGATCGCGACGTAGCGCGCGACGACGGCCACCAGCTCCTGCTGCAGCTTGGGCAGGAAGTCCGCCTGGCCGCGGCTGACGCGCTCATGGCTGATGATGACCTGCAGCCGGTCCTTGGCGGCGGCGGCGGTGCCCTTGGTCTCGCGCTCCTTGCGGAAGAAGTTCAGCCAGCTCATGCCGCCCTCCCGCCGAAGAGCTTGCCGAAGAAGCCCTTCTTCTTCTCGGGTTCGAGGAAGCGGTGCGGCTTTTCCTCGCCCAGGAAGCGCGCCACCGCATCGGCATAGGCCTGGCCGGCCTGGCTCTCGGCATCCATGATCACCGGGTTGCCGGAGTTGGACGCCTTGAGCACGCTCTCGCTCTCCGGGATCACGCCGAGCAGCGGGATGGCCAGGATCTCGAGCACGTCATCCAGCTTCAGCATCTCGCCGCGCTCGACGCGGGCGGGATCGTAGCGGGTCAGCAGCAGATGCTGCTTCACCGGGTCCTTGCCCTGCTCCGAGCGGCGGGTGCGGGATTGCAGCACGCCCAGGATGCGGTCGCTGTCGCGCACCGAGCTGACCTCGGGGTTCGTCACCACGATGGCCTGGTCGGCGAAATAGAGCGCGAGCAGCGCGCCCTTCTCGATGCCGGCGGGGCTGTCGCAGAGGATGTAGTCGAAGTCCTTGCTCAGCTCCTCGATGATCCCCTGCACGCCTTCCTTGGTCAGCGCGTCCTTGTCGCGCGTCTGGGAGGCGGGGAGGATGGAGAGGCCCTCCACGCGCTTGTCCTTGATCAGCGCCTGGGAGAGCTTCGCCTCGCCCTGCACCACGTTCACGATGTCGAAGACGACACGGCGCTCGACGCCCATGATGAGGTCGAGGTTGCGCAGCCCCACGTCGAAATCGATGACGACGGTCTTCTTGCCCCGCTGCGCGAGGCCGGTGGCGAAGGCGGCGGAGCTGGTGGTCTTGCCCACGCCCCCCTTGCCCGATGTGACGACGATCACCTGCGCCATGTTGTCTTCCCTCGTGAATGGATCCTGGGTTCAGCCAAAGAGGTCGAACCGCAATTGCTCGCCGTCGAGGCGCACCTGCACGCCGCGGCCGATGACGGCGGGGGGCACCCCGTCGCGCACCGCATAGAGACCGGAGATGGCGACCAGCTCCGGGTCGAAGCTCTGCGCGAAGATCCGCGCCTCGCTGTCCTCGCTGGCACCCGCGACCGCGCGGCCGCGCAGCGCGCCATAGATGTGGATATTGCCGTCCGCGATCACCTCGGCGCCCGCATTGACGGGGCCGACGATGACGAGGTCGCTGCCCTCGGCATAGACGCGCTGGCCGGCGCGGACCGCCTGGTTCACCACCATGGTGCGCGCGGCGGGCGCGGGCCGCGCGGGCTCGGGCGCCGGGATGGCGACGGCGGGGGCTGCCACGGGCGAGGGCGCCTCCACCTCCGTCTCGCGCTGGCCGGCGGGGCGCAGCGTGGGCAGGCCGGCGCCGGCGGCGGCGGCGCGCAGCAGCTGCGGCCCGCCCACCACGCCGATCGGCAGGATCTCCAGCGCGCGCAGCCCGGCGACAAGGGCGGGGAAATCCACCTGCTCGCCGCCCAGATCATCCAGGCTGATGGCGATGGGGGCGTAGCGCAGGAAGCCGGGGGCCTTGCGGAACTGGTCGCCGAGCGCCGGCAGCACCGCCGCGACGTCACCCGTCAGCAGGCGGAGGGTCAGCAGGCTGTAGTTGCTGCCGCGCAGCCGGAAGGTTTCGGTGGGCAGGCCAGAGGTGGGCCTGGCGTCGGCGGTCATGGGGTCCAAGGGCTTCCCGGGTAAACTGGTGAGGGGGTTTGATAGCCGCCCGCGCGCCGGCAGCGAAGCCCCAACTGCGGGTGCGGGAGTGGAATCCGTGCCGAATCCGCCGCATGCTGCCCACATGCCCGAGACATTGATCCTTGCCGAGCCCTTCCGCGCCCTGTTCTACGCCCCCTACTACCTGGCGGAGGCGCGCGGCGCCTTCACCCGGAACGGGCTGGACCTCAGGATGGAGACCGCCGGCACGCCCACCCTCGCCGCCGAGGCCGTGCTGGCCGGCCGTGCCGACCTGGCCTGGAGCGGGCCGATGCGCGTGATGCAGCACCGCGCGGCGGACGCTGCCTCGCCGCTCACGGCCTTCTGCGCCGTCATCATGCGCGACCCCTTCCTGATCGCCGGACGCTCGGCTCGGGAGGGGCTGCACCTGGCCGAGCTGAACGGGTTCCGGCTGGGACTCGTGACCGAGGTTCCTACCCCCGTCTGGTGCCTGGCCGATGCGGTGGCCCGCGCGGGCGGGCGGAAGGTCAAGGACCGCGCGGGTGGCACCATGGCCGAGAACGTGGCGGCGCTGCTGGAGGGCAAGCTCGACGCCATCCAGGTCTTCGAGCCCTTCGCCTCCCAGGTGGAGGAGGCGGGCGGCGCCGTCTGGTTCAGCCAGGCCAGCACGGGGCCGATGGCCTATAGCTCGCTCTACAGCACGAGCGCGACGCTGGCCTCCCGACGCGAGGCGATGCGCGGCATGGTGCGGGCGCTGGCCGAGACGCTGCGCTGGATGGAGACGGCGAGCCCGGCCGAGATCGCCACCCTGCTGGAGGCCCGCTTCCCGGACCTGCCGCTCGCGACTCGCGAACGTGCCGTGGCGCGGTATCAGGCCTCGGGCCTCTGGACCGATGGGCCGCACATGCCGCGCGCGGCCTTCCAGGCGCTGGGCGAGGCGATGATCCGCGCGGGCGCCCTGCCGCACATCCCGGATTTCGACCTCTGCGTGGACGAAGCGGTGGTGACGGAGGCCCTCGCATGAGGGCGCCCCCCGGCACGCGCGCCGATTACCGCTGGTTCCTGCCCATGCCGACCCGCTGGATGGACAATGACATCTACGGGCACATGAACAACGTCCAGCACTACAGCTTCTTCGACACGCTGGTGGCGCGCTTCCTGCTGGCGCATGGCGTGCTGGATTTGAAAAGCAGCGAGCATGTCGGCCTCGTCGTCGAAACCGGCTGCCGCTACCACGCGCCGCTCGCCTTCCCGGATGAGATCACGGGCGGGCTGCGCGTCAGCCGCCTCGGCACCTCCTCCATCACCTATGCGCTGGCGCTGTTCCGCAATGGCGAGGATGTGGCGGCGGCGGAGGGGCATTTCACCCATGTCTATGTGAAGCGCGCCGCGCAATCCGAAACGGTGCCGCTGCCGGCCGCGCTGCGCGCCGCCGGGGAGGCGGTGCGGGTGTGAACCCGCTCGCGGACCGGCGCCTGCTCGTCGCCTGTCCGCTGCTGGGATTGCTGACGGGCGGGCTGCTCTGGAGCTTGGGCGGACGCGCCGAGATCGCCTTCGCCATGGGCACCCTGCCCGTGCTGGTGCTGCTGGTGGCGGAGATGATCCGCAGCCTGCGCCAGGGCGCCTTCGGGCTCGACCTCATCGCGGCCCTGGCCATGGCCGCCGGCCTCGCGATGGGCGAGCCGCTGGCCGCCTGCATCGTCGCGCTGATGTATGCGGGCGGGCAGTATCTCGAGGATTACGCCCACAGGCGTGCCGGCGCCGAGATGACGGCGCTGCTGGCGCGCCAGCCCCGCACCGCGCTGCGCCATGATGATGGCGCCCTGACCGAGATCCCCATCGAGGAGATCGCGGTGGGGGATGTGCTGCTGATCCGCCGCGGCGCGGTGCTGCCCGTGGATGGGGTGCTGGCCTCGCCCATGGCCATGCTCGACACGGCGGCACTGACCGGCGAGCCCATGCCGGTTCGCGTGAGCGAGGGCGAGGCGATGCTCTCCGGCTGCGCCAATGCGGGCGACGCCTTCGACCTGCGGGCCACGACGGATGCGGCGGCCAGCACCTATGCCGGCATTGTCCGCATGGTTCGGGCGGCGGCCGACAGCCGGGCGCCGATGGCGCGCCTCGCCGACCAATGGTCGGTCGGCTTCCTGCTGCTCACGCTCGCCATGGCGGGCGGCGCCTGGGCGCTGACGGGTGAGGCGCAGCGCGCGCTGGCCGTGCTGGTCATCGCCACCCCCTGCCCGCTCATCCTCGCCGTGCCGGTGGCGCTGCTGGCGGGGCTGTCGCGTACGGCCAAGCTCGGCGTGCTGGTGAAATCGGCGGCGGTGCTGGAGGCGATGGCGCGGATTCGCGTGCTGGTGCTGGACAAGACCGGGACCATCACGGCGGGCGCGCCGGCGCTGGTGGCGATGACCGGCGATGATGAGGCACTGCGCCTCGCCGCTTCGCTCGACCAGGCGTCCGAGCATCCCATCGCGCGCGCGCTGGTCGCCGCCGCCCGCGCGCGCGGGCTCCCGCTCAGCGTGCCGGAGGAGGTGAGCGAGGTGCCGGGCGAGGGGCTGACCGGCCTGGTGGAAGACCGGCGCGTCGCGGTGGGCGGGGCGCATTGGGTGGAGTCGCTGGCCGGCGCCCCCGCCCTGCCCGTGGGCCAGGGGCCGGAGGGCGCCATGCGCTGCGCGATCGCGGTGGACGGGGCGCAGGTGGCGACGCTCGTCTTCGCCGACCAGCTTCGGCCCGATGCGGTGGCAACCATCGCCACGCTGCGCGCGGCCGGCATCCGCCGCATCATTCTGGCCTCGGGCGATGCCGGCACGCCCGTGCGGGCGGCGGGGGCCGCCATCGGGGCCGATTCGTCGCATGCCAGGCAAAGCCCGGCCGACAAGGTCGCGCTGATCACGGCCGCGCGCGCCGACGGCCCGGTGCTGATGCTGGGCGATGGCTTGAACGACGCGCCGGCCCTGGCGGCGGCGGATGTCGGCGTCGCCGTCGCCACCAAGGGGGCGGCGGCGGCCGAGGCGGCGGATGCGGTGCTGCTGGTGGACGGCCTTTCGCGCCTGGCCGGAACGCTGGCCGCGGCACGGCGCGCGCGCGCGATCGCGCTGCAATCCGTCACCATCGGCATCGGGCTTTCCAGCCTCGGCATGGTGCTGGCGGCCTTCGGGTATCTGACGCCCGTGCAGGGCGCCCTGATCCAGGAGGCCATTGACGTGGCGGTGATTCTCAATGCCCTTCGCGCCCTGACCGACTGACCCCCAGGGAGCACGACATGCCCGAACTGAAGCGCCTCGCCATTCTCGACGACTACCAGGACGTCACTCTCTCGATGGGCCCCTGGGACCGGCTGCCGGGCATCGAGAAGACCGTCTTCCGCGACACGATCGCCGACCGCGAGGCACTGGTGCAGCGCCTGATGCCCTTCGACGCCATCCTCGCCATGCGCGAGCGCACGCCCTTCCCGCGCGCGCTGATCGAGCGCCTGCCCAATCTCAAGCTGCTGATCACGACGGGCGAGCGCAACCGCGGCATCGACGCCGAGGCCTGCGCCGAGCGCGGCATCGTCTTCTCCGGCACGCCCAGCTTCGGCGCGCCGACGGTGGACCTCACCTGGGGCCTGATCCTCTCGCTGGCACGGCGCATCCCGGAGCAGGTGGGCGCGCTGCATGCGGGGAAGTGGCAGACGGCCCTGGGCCAGGGGCTGGAGGGCCGCACGCTGGGCGTGGTGGGCCTCGGCAAGCTTGGCACACGGGTCGCCAAGGTGGGACAGGCGCTGGGCATGAAGGTCATCGCCTGGAGCACGAACCTCACCGCCGAAGCGGCCGCCGCCGTGGGCGCCACGCGCGTGGAGAAGCAGGAGCTGTTCGCCCAGGCGGATGTGGTCACGCTGCATCTGATCCTCTCGGACCGTTCGCGCGGCATCGTGGGGGCGGCCGAACTCGCCGCGATGAAGCCGGGGGCGATGCTGGTGAACACCTCGCGCGGGCCGCTGGTGGACCAGCCGGCACTGCTGGAGGCGCTGCATGCCGGGCGAATCCGCGCGGGCATTGACGTCTATGACATCGAGCCGCTGCCCGCCGATCACCCGCTGCTGAAGGCGCCCAACACGGTGCTGACGCCGCATCTGGGCTACGTCACGGAGGAGAATTACCGCGCCTATTTCCAGGGCGCGGTGGAGGCCATCGAGGCCTTCCAGGCGGGCGCACCCATCCGGGTCATCACGGGCTGAGGCATTGCCTCCCGCATGGGCGCGCTGCCCGTGCGGGAGGCAGATCGCGGATCGCGGGGGCGTGTGAGCCCCCGAATCGGCCTTGCCGGCCTCCCTCCCGCGGCCAAAAACCGCCCCCATCGAACGCCACTTGGCACGAACCATAGATGGGAGCGCCCGACCATGAGCCTTCACCGCCGCACGCTGCTGGCCGCCTCCGCGGCCACTCTCGCCACGCCGGCCATCGTCGCCGCCCAGGGCACGCGGGTGCGGATGGGCGCGCTGCGGCTGATCCACTCCATCACCCCCTTCTTCTATGACCGCTTCATGCCCGAGGGCATGACCATCGAGGTCATCCCCTTCGAGAGCCCGACCGAGGGCAAGAACGCGGTGGTGACCCGCTCCGTGGATTTCGGCGCCTTCGGCATCGCCGCCGGCATCCTGGGGGCCGCGGCGCGCGAGCCCGTCACCGTCATCGGCTCCTGCTGCGACAAGGGCATGGCCGTGGTCGCCCGCAAGGATGGGCCGATCAACACGCTGACCGACCTGCGCGGCCGCCGCGTGGGCATCTGGCCCGGCTCGACGCAGGAGGTCTTCATCCGCGAGCGCCTGCGGATGGAGGGGATGAGCATCCGTGACATCACGAGCGTTCGCGTCAGCTTCAGCGAGATGCATGCGGCGCTGGCCCGCGGCGACATCGACGCCTATGTGGGCGCGGAGCCCGGCCCGGGCATCAGCCAGGTGACGGGCATCGGCAAGGTGGTGGAATTCCCCTACTCCACGCCGATGGGCACGCTGAACATGATCTTCGCGACCCATTTCGAGACGACGCAGCGCAATGCGGCGCTCTGCGCCACCATGCTGGGCGTGCATCGCCGGGCGTCCGAATTCGCCTCCTCCAACCGCGCGGCGGCGATCGAGATGGCGGTGCAACGCCTGGGCATGCAGCGCCCCGCGCTGGAGATCAGCATCGAGAATGTGGAGCTCAACTGGCGGATGACGCCGCAGATGGTCGAGCGCAGCCGGACCTACGCGCAGCACATGCTGGAGCTGCAGCAGATCCGCGCCATCCCCGACTTCAACACCTTCTTCAACACCCGCTTCTCGGACGAGCTGGCGCGCACGGCGTGAGCACGCAATCGGGTCTGGGCGGCGCGCGCGGGCTGTTGCTCGCCCTCTGCGCGCCGCTGCTCTTCCTCGCCTTCTGGCATTTCTCGACGGCGGGGCGGCCCTTCAGCCTCATCCCGCCGCCGATGGATGTCGGCGTGCAGCTCTGGGACCTCGCCTTCGGCGGGGTCTGGGACGATCTCTACTCGCGCACACTGGCCGAGCACGCGCTGGCCAGCATCAGCCGCGTCTATGGCGGCTTCGCGCTGGCGGCGGCCCTTGCCTTGCCGCTCGGCATGATGATCGGGCGCATCTGGCTGGTGCGCGCGCTGCTGGACCCGACGCTGCAATTGATGCGGCCCATCCCGGTGACGGCCTGGCTGCCGCTCGCCATGATCGTCTTCGGCATCGGGCCGCGCTCGGCCTTTTTCCTGGTCTTCCTGGGGGCCTTCTACCCGATCCTGGTGAACACCATCTTCGGCGTCCGCAATGTCGAGCCGCGGCTTTTCGAGGCGGCGAGGATGCTGGGCACCTCCCCCTCCGCGCTGTTCTGGAAGGTGGTGCTGCCGGCCTCGCTGCCTTCCATCTTCACCGGGCTGCGCCTGGGCCTCGGCTTCGCCTGGGTCGTGATCGTGGTGGGCGAGATGACGGGTGTGCAGACGGGCCTGGGGGCGATCATCATGGAGGCGCGGCAGCTCTCCCGCACCGAGATCGTCATCAGCGGCATGATCACCATCGGGCTGCTCGGCTACCTCTCGGACTACGCCGTTCAACTCCTCGGCAAGCGCCTGCTGCGCTGGAGCCCCCAACATGGCGGCTGATCCGCTCAACATCCTCGACATCACGCATGTCACGAAGCGCTTCGACTTCCAGGGCCAGGAGATCGTGGCGTTGCAGGACGCGACGCTCTCCATCCGCAAGGGCGAGTTCGTCTGCCTGATCGGGCCCTCGGGCTGCGGGAAATCCACACTGCTGCGCATGATCGGCGGCTTCGAGACGCCGAGCGAAGGCAAGCTCGACATGTGGGGGAAGCCGATCGGCGAGCCGGGGCCGGATCGCGGCATGGTCTTCCAGGATTACGGCCTCTTCCCCTGGCTGACCGTGGCCAAGAATGTGGGCTTCGGCCCCGCAGCGCGCGGGCGGCCGGCCAAGGAAGTGGCCGAGACGACGAAGCGCTTCGTGGACATGGTGGGGCTGACGCGCTTCGCAGAGGCCTATCCGCACCAGCTCTCGGGCGGCATGAAGCAGCGCGTCGCCATCGCGCGCGTGCTGGCGAATGAGGCGGAGGTCGTGCTGATGGACGAGCCCTTCGGCGCGCTGGACGCGATGACGCGCGAGAACCTGCAGCAGGAGTTGCTGGAGATCTGGGAGCGCACGAAGCTCACCGTCATCTTCGTCACGCACGCGATCGAGGAGGCCATCCTGATGGCGGACCGCATCGTGGTCATGTCGTCCGGGCCGGGGCGCATCGTCGCGGATGAGCGGGTGAACCTGCCCCGCCCGCGCGACCCGACGGATCCGGATTTCAACATGCTGCGCCGCCACTTCGCCGCCATGCTGGGAGGCCATCATTGAAGCCCACCGATCGCATCGCCTATGCCGCCCCGCAGGATCGCGCGCCGCGGCC
The DNA here is from genome assembly GCF_050632405.1 of Sediminicoccus sp. BL-A-41-H5. Taxonomy (NCBI): domain Bacteria; kingdom Pseudomonadati; phylum Pseudomonadota; class Alphaproteobacteria; order Acetobacterales; family Roseomonadaceae; genus Sediminicoccus; species Sediminicoccus sp. BL-A-41-H5. The sequence continues at coordinate 1,919,908 of NZ_CP192601.1, forward strand.
GGGCCCGAACGGCGCCAAGGTGCTGGTCTATTTCGTGATCAACATCGAGGAATGGGGCATCGAGCGCCCCATGCCGCGCCAGGTGCTGCCGGCGCCGACAGGTGTGGCGGTGGTCCCCGACGTCGCCAACTGGGCCTGGCATGAATACGGCATGCGCGTGGGCTTCTGGCGCATGTTCAAGGCCTGCGAGAAGCGCGGCATCAGGCCCACGCTCTCGATCAACGCCAATGTCTGCAACGCCTATCCGCGCGTGGCGGGTGCGGCGCGCGATGCGGGCTGGGAGTTCATGGGGCACGGCTTCAAGCAGATCCCGACGCACCAGATCCTCGACCAGCGCGAGATGGTGCGCGAGGCGGTGGAGACCATCCGCGCCTTCACCGGCAAGCCGCCGGTGGGCTGGCTCGGCCCCGGCCTGACGCAGACGCTCGACACCACCGACATCCTGGCCGAACACGGCATCCGCTATTGCGCCGACTGGGTGGTGGATGACGTGCCGGTGCCGGTGCAGACGCGCCATGGCCCCATCTGGTCCATGCCCTATTCCGTCGAGCTGAACGACATTCCGATGATCATGGTGCAGCACCACCAGGCGGAGGAATTGCAGGTGCGGACGCTAGCGCAGCTCGACCGCCTGCTGGCCGAGGCGGAGACCGAGGGCTGCAAGGTGATGGGCCTCGCCGTCCATCCCTATATCTCCGGCGTGCCGCACCGGATCGGCGTGCTGGAAGCGACACTCGATGCCATTGCCAGCCGGCCCGGGGCGGTGTTCGCTCAGGGGGCCGAGATCCTGGATTGGTGGGAAGCCGCATGAGTGCCGATATGACCAAGTCGAACTGGTTCAGCCTGACCCAGCGCGAACGTGATTCCGCCTACAACAACAACGAGGCGGTGCCCGATGCGCCGAGCCTGATCGAGGAGCGCAACCAGGCTTCCGCCGCCTTCCGCAGCGCGCATGCCAAGGCGCTGGACCTCGCCTATGGCGAGAGCGAGCGCGAGCAATGGGACCTTTACGCGGGGACGGATCCGCAGGCGCCGACGCTGGCCTTCATCCATGGCGGCTATTGGCAGCGCAACCGCCGCGAGGATTTCGCGGCCATGGCGGAAGGCGCGCTGGCCATGGGCTGGAATGTCGCGATCTGCGGCTACAGCCTCTGCCCCGAAGTGACGCTGACGCGCATCGTCTACCAGATCCATGCGGCCCTCGACTGGCTCGCGGCCCATGGCGCGGAGCATGGGCTGGCGGGGCCGATCGTGCTGACGGGCTGGAGCGCGGGCGGGCACCTGACGGCGCTGGGGGCCGAGCATCCGGCCGTGACCGCGGCGATTGCCATTTCCGGCATCTTCGAGCTGGGGCCGATCCGCGACACCTACCTGAACGCCGCGCTGAAGCTGACGGATGAGGAGCTGGTCGAGCTCTCGCCCATGCGCCGACCGGTGGTGCAGAAGCCCATCGCCATCGCCTATGGCGCGTCGGAGCTGCCGGAGCTGTGCCGCCAGTCGCGCGACTTCCACCGGCTGCGCAGCGAGGCGCAGGCGCCAGGGCCGCTCTGGCCGGTGCCCGGCGCCGATCACTTCCGTGTGCTCGAGGCGCTGCGCCGGCCGGATGGGGCGCTGCTGCGCCTCGCGGCCGAGCTGCTGCGATGAGGCCGCCCGCCGCCTTCACGCTGGAGGCGCTGGCGGCCTACTACGCCGCCGGTGGCTCGGCGGTGGAGGTGGCGCGCGAGGCGCTGGCCCGCATCAGGGCCTTCAACGATCCGGCGCTGTTCCTGGCGACCGTGCCGGACGAGGAGTTGCTGGCGCGGGCGGCGGCTTTGCCGCCGGGCCCGCTGCATGGCGTGCCTTTCGTGGTGAAGGACAATATCGACGCCGCCGGGCTGCCGACGACGGCCGCCTGCCCGGATTTCTTCCGCATGCCGGCGGAGGACGCACCCGCCGTGGCGCGGCTTCTGGCGGCCGGCGCACTGCTGTTGGGCAAGGTCAATCTCGACCAGTTCGCCACAGGGCTGAACGGCACGCGCAGCCCCTATGGCACGCCGCGCAATGCGGTGCGGGCCGATCTGATTCCCGGTGGGTCTTCCAGCGGTTCGGCGACGGCGGTGGCGGCGGGCATCGCTGCCTTCAGCTATGGCACGGACACGGCCGGCTCGGGCCGCGTGCCGGCGGCGGCGCAGAACATCGTGGGATTGAAGCCGAGCCTGGGGCTGATCCCGACACGTGGGGCGGTGCCCGCCTGCCGCTCGCTCGATTGCATTTCCATCTTCGCGCAGAGCGTGGCGGATGCGGCGGCGGTGCTCGCCGTCGCCGCCGGGCCGGATGCGGCGGATCCTTACAGCCGCGCCGCCCCCGCGGGATGGCGCACGATGGAGGCGGCGCCGCCGGTGCTGCGCATCGCCGTGCCGGAACAGGCGCAACTCGTCTTCGACACACCGGATGACGCCGCGCTCTTCGCCGGCGCGGTCGCGCGCGCGGAAGCCATGGGTGCCGCCATCACGCGCGTGGACATCGCGCCCTTCCTGGATGTGGCACGCCGCCTTTACGACGGCGCCTGGGTGGCCGAGCGGACCTCGGCTCTGCGCGACTGGGTGACGCAGCGACCGGACGCACTGCATCCGGTAACGCGGAGCATCCTGGAGGGCGGCCTTGGGCGGCTCACCGTGGATGCCTTCGATGACTTCCATGCGGCGGCCGAGGCGCGGCTGCTGGCGCGCCAACTCTTCGCGACATGCGACGCGCTGCTGCTGCCGACCTGCCCGGGCGTGCCGGCGCTCGCCACGCTGGCGGCGGAGCCGATCGCGGCGAATAGCCGCCTCGGCACCTACACGAATTTCGTGAATCTCTGCGATCTCTCGGCGCTGGCCATTCCGGCGGGCTTCCGTGCGGATGGCGTGCCGGCGGGCATCACGCTGGTGGGGCCCGCCTTCAGCGAAGGGCGGCTCGCGGGCATCGGGGCCGCCATGCATCACGCGGCGGGGCTGGGGCCGAAGCCGCCCGCACCGGCCGAGATGGCGGCGGATGAGATCGGGCTGTTCTGCATCGGCGCGCATATGTCGGGCCTGCCGCTGAACGGGCAGGTGCTGGGCTTCGGCGGGCGGTTCCTGCGCGCGGCGCGGACGGCGCCGACCTACCGTCTGTTCGACCTCGGCAACCGGCCCGGCATGGTGCGGGCGGCGACCGGCGGCGCCTCAATCCTGGGCGAGATCTGGGCGCTGCCGGCGGCCTCCATCGGGCCCTTCCTCGCGGCCATCCCGCCGCCGCTCGGCTTCGGACGGGTGACGCTCGAGGATGGCAGCACGGTGCTGGGCTTCCAGGCGGAGAGCGAGGGCGTGGCGAACGCGCCCGAGATCACGGCGCGTGGTGGCTGGCGCGCGCATCTGGCGGCGAAGTGAGCACGCTCTCTGACCTGCTGGCGGGCGCGGGGCTGGAGCCCGGCCTCACCGCGCAGGCGGACCTCACCGGGGCGGACCCCGCCCTGCCCTCCTCCTTCCGCATCGGCGAGGCGGCGCAGGCCTCCATCGCCGCTCTCGGCCTTGCGGTGGCTTCACTGCATGCGGCGCGGGGTGGGGCGATGCAGCGCGTCGCGGTTGCGATGGACGATGCGGCGGCGGAGTTCCATTCCGAACGGTATCTGCGGATCGGCGACACGCCGCCGGCCGACCCCTGGGATGCGATCGCGGGCGCCTATGGGACGGCGGATGGCGGCGTGGTGCGGCTGCACACGAATTTCCCGCATCACCGTGACGGCATCCTGAAGCTGCTCGGCTGCGCCTATGACCGTGCGGCGGTGACCGAGGCGCTTGCGCGGCGCAAGGCCATCGCCTTCGAGACGGAGGCGACGGCGGCAGGGCTTTGCGTCTCGGCCATGCGCAGCTTCGCGGAATGGGATGCGCATCCCCAGGCACAGCACTTGGCGACGACGCCGCTGCTGACCATCGAGCGCATCGGCGATGCGTCGCCGCGGCCGCTGCCCGCCGTGGCGAACCGGCCGCTGGAGGGGTTCCGCGTGTTGGATTTGACGCGCGTGATCGCGGGGCCGGTCGCGGCGCGGGGCTTGGCGGTGCATGGGGCCGAGGTGCTGCACATCACGGGGCCGCATCTGCCAAGCATCCCGACTCTGGTGGTGGATACCGGGCGCGGGAAGCGTTGCGCGACGCTGGATCTGCGCGATGCGGGGGATGCGGCGCGGCTGGATGGGCTGGCGGCGGGGGCCGATGCCTTCGTGCAGTCCTATCGCGCGGGCGCGCTGGCGGCGAAGGGATTTTCGGCCGAGGCGCTGGCCGCGCGGCATCCCGGGATCGTGGTGGGCGAGTTGTGCGCCTATGGCTGGGGCGGGCCCTGGGCGAACAAGCGGGGCTTTGACAGCCTGGTGCAGACCTCGACGGGCTTCAATGTCGCGGAGGCCGAGGCGGCGGGTGTTGCGGCGCCGAAGGTGTTGCCATGCCAGCCCTTGGATCACGCCTCGGGGTATTTGCTGGCGCTGGGCGTTGTGGCCGCGTGGCATCGCCGGGCGGTCGAGGGTGGGTCTTGGCGCGTGCGGGTGACGCTGGCGCGGACGGGGTTGTGGTTGCGGAGCCTGGGGCGGATCGAGGGCTTCGGTGCCGTGCCGCATGCGCCCTCGTTGGTGGCGGAAGAGGGTCCTTTCGGCGTGGTGCGTCACCTGCCCCATTCGGCGCGCATGTCTTTGACACCCGCGGTGTGGTCGCGCCCGGCTGAACCCTTGGGCGCGTCCCTGCCGGCCTGGGCCTAGTCGTGGCGGCTGGGGCCTCTCGGCCCCAGCCGCCGGAAGCCCTTTCTTTACTGCCTCAAATAGCTTTCCGCGGCGTCTGCCAGGATGCGCAACGCCAGCGTCAGATCCTCTTCCTTCGTATCCTCCGCCCAATGGTGGCTGATGCCGCCGATGGAGGGCGTGAAGAGCATCGCGGTGGGCAGGATCTTCGCCATGAGTTGCGCATCGTGGATGGCGCCGCTCGGCATGGGCTGCCACTGGCCGTTGGCGTGCTTGGTCGCCGCCTGGCGCAGCGCCTCATGCATGGCGGGGTGGGCAAGCGCCGGGGGCGAGCGGTTCAGACATTCCACGCTGAGGGTGCAGCGGTCGCGGCGGCCGACCTCCTGCACGATGCGGTGGAGCAGGTTCTCCAGCCGGTCCATCACCTCCTCCGAGATGTCGCGGAACTGGAAGACGAGTTCCGCCTTGCCGGGGATGATGTGCGGCGCGTTGGGCTCGAGGGTGATGCGGCCACAGGTCCAGACGGTGCGCTCGCCGATATGCATCGGGAAGCGCTCATCGATCAGGCTCAGCACGCGCATGGCGGCGACGGCGGCATCCTTGCGCTCGGCCATGGTGGTGCCGCCGGTGTGGTCCTGCTGGCCGATGATGGTGATCTTGAAGTAGCGGATGCCGACGATGCCGGTGACGACGCCGCTGCGCAGGCCGGCATTCTCGAGCTGCGTGCCCTGCTCGATATGCAGCTCGAAGAAGCCCTTGTAGCGGGACGGATCCAGGCGCTCGCGCGGGAGGCCTTCGAGGCCGGCTTCGCGCAGCGCCTCGCGCAGCGGCTTGCCGGTCATGTTGTGCTTCGCGGCGTCCATCTGCGCTTCGGTCACGTCGCCGATCAGGCTGCGGCTGCCGAGGAAGGTGCCGTAATGGCCTTCCTCATCGGCGAAGGCGACGACATCCACGGGCAGGCCGGCGCGGGCCAGCGCCAGGCCAGCGAGGACGCCGAGCGCGCCGTCCAGCCAGCCCGCCTCGTTCTGGGTTTCGAGGTGAGAGCCGACGAGGAGATGCGGACCCGGGCCGGGATGGCGCCCGATGACATTGCCGATGCCGTCCATGCTCGGCGTCAGCCCCACCTCGCGCAGGCGGTCCATGAGCCAGTGGCGGCTTTGCATGTCCTCCTTCGTGTAGGTCGGGCGATGCACGCCGGTCTTGAACTTGCCGATCTGGCGCAGCTCGTGCAGGTCCGCGAGGAAGCGGGCGGTGTCCACGTCAGCCACGGAGGAAAGCCTCCGCCGCGTCGGCCATGATGCGGATGTTGAGCGCCAGATCCTCCTCCTTCGTGTCCTCGGCCCAATGATGGCTGATGCCGGCGATGGAGGGGGTGAAGAGCATGGCGGCCGGCATCACGCGGGCCATGTATTGCGCGTCATGCCCCGCGCCGCTCGGCATGTGCTGCCATTGGCCATTGGCGTGCTTCGTCGCGGCGTCCGCGAGGGCGGCCTGCATCGCGGGGTCGCAGGGGGCGGGCTTGCTGCGGCTCATCACCTCCACGGTGCTGACGGTGCGCTCGGTGCGGTTCATCTCCTGCACGACAGAGCGCATGCAGCGCTCCAGCCGCTCCAGCACCTCGGTGTCGATGTCGCGGAACTGGAAGAGCACCTCGGCGCGGCCGGGGATGATGGAGGGCGCGCCGGGGTCCAGCGCGATGCGCCCGCAGGTCCAGACGGTGCGGGGGCCGCAGATCATCGGGAATTCGCGGTCGATGCGGGCCAGCATGCGCACGGCGGTCAGGCCGGCGTCCTTGCGCTCGGCCATGGTGGTGCCGCCGGCATGGTCCTGCATGCCCTCGATCACGATGCGGAACTGCCAGATGGCGACGATGCCGGTGACCACGCCGCTGCGGAGATTTTGTGATTCGAGCTGCGTGCCCTGCTCGATATGCATCTCGAAGAAGCCCTTGTAGCGGGCGGGGTCGAGGCGCGGGCGGGGCAGGCCCTCCAGGCCCGCTTCCTTCAGCGCCTGGCGCAATGGCTTGCCGTGGTAGCGGTTGGTGAGCGTGTCGATCTCGCTCTCCTCCAGCAGGCCGATGAGCGAACGGCTGCCGATGAAGCTGCCGTAATGGCCCTCCTCATCGGCGAAGGCCACGACATCCACCGGCAGGCCGGCGCGGGCCAGGGCCACGCCGGCCATGACGCCGAGCGCGCCATCCAGCCAGCCGGCCTGGTTCTGGCTCTCGATATGGCTGCCGACGAGGAGGTGCGGCCCGGGACCTTTGTGGCGGCCGAAGACATTGCCGATGCCGTCGATCGAGGCCTCCAGGCCGCATTCGCGCATCCGCTCCATCAGCCAATGGCGGCTTTCCATGTCCTCGGGCGAGAAGGTCGGGCGGTGCACGCCGGTCTTGTATGCGCCGATCTTCCGAAGCTCGTTGAGATCCCGAAGGAAACGGTCCGTATCCACCTGCGCCATGCTGCACCCCTGTTGCGAGACGGGCAGGATAGGCGAGGAATTTCATGCGGCAAGCCGCGCCGGCCAAGCCGTGACCTTTGAGAGTGGGGCCGGAACGGCCTATAAGCGCCCCATGGCCAGGGCCCCCACGCGGATTTTGCTCAACCTTTCGCTGGACGCGGCGCTCGCGCTCCTGGCGCTGCCGCTTGCCCTGGCGCTGGCCGGACCAGGGAGCGTGCCGCCCGCCGGCTGGTGGGCGGCGGCCCTGCCGCTGGCGGTGCTGGCGCTGGTGCCGCCGGGCTGGGCGCTCGGCCTGCCACAACAGTATTGGCGCTATTCCGGTGTGCAGGACCTGCTGGCCGTTTTGGGCGCCTGCACCGCCGCCGCCCTTCTGTTTACCGGCACGCTCTGGCTCACGGGCCTCTGGCACTCACCCAACCTGGCCTTTCCCGCGCTGCATGCGGTGGCGCTGACCGGCCTGCTCGGCGTGCCCCGGCTGATCGGCCGGCTGCGAACCATCCGGCGCACGGCGGAGGAAGGCGCCACCCAGCCCGTGCTGGTGGTGGGCGGGGTGGACCAGGCGGACCTCTTCATCCGCGCGCTCGCGCAGCAGCGCCAGCCGGCCTATCGCGTGCAGGGGATTCTTGCGCGTCGTTCGCGGCAGGCGGGCCGGCGCATCCAGGGCCATCCCATCCTCGGCACACTGGAGGAGACGGATGCGGTGCTGGAGCGCCTGCGCGCCGAGCAGCGCCTGCCCGCCCTGCTCGTCCTTGCCTCGCCCGACCTGAACGGAACGGCGCTGGAGGTGGTGCTAGACGCCGCCGATCGCCACGGCGTGCCCATCCGCCGTGCGCCGCAGCCCACCTCGCTCGGCCATGCGGCGCGCAGCGCGGATGAGGCGGCGCGGATCGATCTGCGCCCCGTCTCCATCGAGGAATTGCTGGACCGCCCGCAGGTACCGCTCGACCGCGAGGGCATGGCGCGCCTCGTCCAGGGCAGGCGCGTGCTGGTGACGGGTGCCGGCGGCACCATCGGCGGCGAGCTGGCGCGCCAGGTGGCGGCCCTTGGCCCCTCCATGCTCACCTTGCTCGATCACGGCGAATACGTGCTCTACGAGATTGACCTCGAGCTGTCGGAGCGCCATCCCGCCGTGCCGCGCCGCGCCATGCTGGCCGATGTGCGGGACGAGGCGCGGATGCGGCGCCTGATGGAGGAGATCAAGCCCGAGCTGGTCTTCCACGCCGCCGCGCTGAAGCACGTGCCGATGGTGGAGAACGACCCGCTGGAGGGGCTGCTGACCAACGCGCATGGCACGCGCATCGTGGCCGATACGGCCCGCGCCGTGGGCTGCACGCTCATGGTCTTCATCTCCACCGACAAGGCCGTGAACCCGACCAGCGTGATGGGCGCCTCCAAGCGCCTGGCCGAGATGTATTGCCAGGCGCTGGACCGCGAGGCGCGCGCCAGCAGCCAGGGCATGCGCTGCATCACCGTGCGCTTCGGCAATGTGCTGGGCTCCACCGGCTCGGTCGTGCCGTTGTTCCGGCGCCAATTGGAGCGCGGCGGGCCGCTGACGGTGACGCATCCCGACATGCGCCGCTACTTCATGACGGTGCGCGAGGCGGTGGGCCTGGTGCTGCAGGCCGCCGTGGTCGGCGCCGTGGACCGCGACGACGCGCCGCCCGAACTGCGCGAGGGCGGCATCTTCGTGCTCGACATGGGCAGCCCGGTGAAGATCGTGGACCTCGCCCGCCGCATGATCCGCCTCGCCGGCCTGCGCCCGGATGAGGATGTGGAGATCCGCTTCACCGGCCTTCGCCCCGGCGAGAAGCTCTTCGAGGAAATGTTCCACGGGCAGGAGCCGCCGCGCCCCACGCAGTTCGACGGCCTGCTGGTGGCGACTCCGCGCACCGCCGATGCCGCGCTGGTCGGCCGCGCGCTGGACGAGATCGCGGCGGCCGCGCGCGGCGGGCATGGGCGCATGGCGCTGGCGCAGCTCGCGCGCCTCGTGCCGGAATTCGATCACCAGGACGGCAAGGCGGTCCAGAAGAGCGGCCTCTGATCCCCGCCTGACACCTTCCGTCACACGGCTTGAATCGCCGGGGGGTTGATCCCCGGCGGCCGGTGGCTCACGAAGCGCGCATGACCCAGACGCAGAAGCCCATCGCCCTTTTCGACATGCAGGCGCAGCAGGCGCTGATCCGCGCCGAGCTGGACCGCCGCGTGGCGCATGTCATCTCCTCCGGCCGCTTCATCAACGGCCCGGAAGTGGCCGAGCTGGAAGCCCGCCTCACCGCCTTCTCCGGCGTTCATGCTGTCGGCGTCTCCTCCGGCACGGATGCGCTGCAGATCGCGATGATGGCCGAGGGGATCGGCCGTGGCGACGCGGTGTTCCTGCCCGCCTTCACCTATACCGCGACGGCGGAGGTGCCGCTGGTGCTGGGCGCCACGCCGGTCTTCGTGGATGTGGACCCCGAGAGCTTCAACATGGACCTGGCCGATCTCGAGCGCCGCATCGGCCTCGTGCTGGCCGAGGGCAAGCTCCGGCCGCGCGCCATCGTCGGCGTGGATCTCTTCGGCCTACCGGCGGATTGGGACGGCATCCGCGCCATCGCGGCGAAGCATGGGATGTTCACGCTGGATGACGCGGCCCAGGCCTTCGGCGCCACGCTGCACGGGAAATCGCTCGGCCAGCATTCGGACGCGACGACGCTGAGCTTCTATCCGACCAAGACGCTGGGCTGCTACGGTGATGGCGGCGCGATCCTGACGCCCTCCGAGGAGCGGGCGGCGCTGTATCGCTCGCTGCGCACCCATGGCGAGGGCGGCGGGCGCTACGAGGTGCTGCGCATCGGCATGAATGGCCGGCTGGACACGATCCAGGCCGCGATCCTGCTCTGCAAGATGGACCTCTTCGCGCAGGAGCTGACGGACCGCGCCAAGATCGCTGGCTGGTACGGGCAGCGTCTGGCCGGCCGCGTCGCGCTGCAGCGCGTGTCGAACGAGGCGCAGTCGGCATGGGGCCTCTACACCATCCGCTGCCACGATGCGGCCGAGCGCAGCCGCGTGCAGGACTCGCTGAAGGCGGACGGCATCCCCTTCGGCGTCTATTACCCGAAGCCGCTGCATCATCAGCCGGCCTATGCGGCCAGCCATGCGGCCGCCCTCTCCGCCGCCCCGCCGCTCGCGGTGAGCGAGGCGCTGTGCCACCAGGTCATGTCGCTCCCCATGCACCCCTATCTGGAGGAGGGCGAGGTGGAGCGCGTCTGCACGGCCGTGCTGCGCGGGCTCGGGTGAAACCTGGCGGGGGCATGCAACCAGGCATTGCGTTTTTCCCGTCCGGGAGGCTTTGATACGGGCGTTCCCGCGCGCGAGGTCGAACGCCATGCGTCGTCGCTCCCTTCTGGCCGCTTCGGCCGCCCTGCCGCTCAGCGCTCGCGCCCAGCCGCCGGAACCGGTGGACGTGCTGCTGGTGCTGGCCGTGGATGTCAGCCGCTCGATTGACGAGGACGAGGCCCGCCTCCAACGCGAGGGCTACCGCAACGCGGTGAGCGACCCGCGCGTGGTGGAGGTGATCCGCCGCGGGATGATCGGCGCCATCGGCCTCGCCTATGTCGAATGGGCGGGCTTCGAGTACCAGCGCCTGGTGCTGCCCTGGACGCGCATCGCGAACCAGGCGGACGCTGAAGCCTGGGCCTCGGCGCTCGCCGAGGCGCCGCGCGCCTCCCTCTCCTGGACCTCCATCTCGGGCGGCATCGACTTTTCGCGCCGCGTGCTGGCCGAGGCACCCTTCGAGGGGACGCGGAGGGTGATCGATGTCTCTGGCGACGGCGTGAACAATTCGGGGCGGCCGGCGGAGCTGGCGCGGGACGAGGCGGTGGCCCAGGGCATCGTCATCAACGGCCTGCCCATCATCAACGACCGGCCGACCTTCGGCCGCATGCCGCAAGTTCCGCTCGACCAGTATTTCCAGCAGAGCGTCATCGGCGGCACCGGCGCCTTCATGATCGTGGCCGAGGATTTCGACGCCTTCGGCACCGCCGTGCGGCGCAAGCTGATCCGGGAGATCGCTTGACGCCACGGGGGCCTGCGCGGAAAAGAACGGGATGGATCGTTCCGGGACGCCGACTTCCTACGTCGAGGCCGTACGCTGGGCCTATCGCTTCCTGTTGGGGCGCGAGGCCGAGAACGATGCCGTCCTGCATCACTGGGCCTCGCTGCGGGACGGGCGGCTGATCCTCAACTATTTCGTCCGCGCGCCCGAGGCCGAGGCGCATCTGCGGGCGGGCGCGCCAGCCTATGGCCCCTGGGCGGTCTCGCCGCTCGGCGCCGCCGCCATCCGTGCCGCCTGGCTGCTGCGCTTCGACACGACGCCGACGGAGGCCGACATCCAGGCGGAACTCGCCGCCCACCCTGACCTGCTGAGCTTCCGCCGCGCCTTCCTCGCGGCCCCCGAACTGCGCGAACTGGCGGAGCAGACGCCCTGGGGCCAGCCGGAGCCGCTCGCCACGCAGGCAGCGCCCGCCGCGCCTGCCGCGGTCGCCCTGCAGGATCACCGGTTGACCGTGCTCGACCGCAGCTTCGTCCTGCGCGGCGACGGGCCGGAGGGCTACTGGAACGACCTGGTCGCCGGCCCGGTGGACCCGAGCCTCGAGCGGCTGGCGCGGCTGATCCAGGCCGCCTTCCCCGATGGCGGCGCCGGGCGCGTGCTGGCGGATGTCGGCGCGAATATCGGCGTGACCAGCCTCGTCATGGGCGCGGCGGCGCCCTATCACGCCGAGCTCCTGTGTTTCGAGCCGGACGAGCGCAGCCAGCCGCTGCTGCGGCACAATCTCGGTGCCAACGACTTCCCGCAGGCGCGGGTGCTGACCTGCGCGCTGGCCGAGCGGGACGGCTTCGCCCGCCTGCGCTGCGGGGCGCGCAACGCGGCCACCAGCGCGCTGGCCGAGGCGCATAGCCGCACCCAGACCGCGGGGGCGGTGTTCAAGCAGGTCCCGGTCCGCCGGCTCGACAGCGTGCTGGCCGAGCTCGGCGTCGAGCGGCTGGACTTCCTCAAGCTGGATGTCGAGGGCGGCGAAACCCCGGCGATCCTGGGGGCGAGCGAAAACATCGCCCGCCACCGCCCGATCATCTTCACCGAGTTCAACACCTGGACGCAGATGACGGCGGGCGCGCGCAACCCCATGGAGGTGCTGGAGGAATGGCACGCCGCCTTCCGGCACATGGTCGCCTTCGGCCCGGATGGGCGCCCCCTGCCGATCCGGGATCATGACGGACTGCTCTGGGTGCTCCATACCGTGCTGACCGAGCGCCACTGTGTGGATGACCTGATCCTCTGCGACGATCTCGGCTGGCTGGAGCGCTGGGGATGAGCGGCATGACGGCGGAACTCACGCCCGCTGTGGTGCGCTGGGCCTATCGCTTCCTGCTGGGGCGCGACCCGGAGAACGAGACGGTCGTCCAGGGCTGGTGTGGCGCCACCAATCTCAGCGGGCTGCGCGACGGCATCCTGACCAGCCCGGAAATGGCGGCGGTCGCCATGTCGGGCTTCGTCGAGCGCGGCCATTGGGCGGAAACCCGCGCGACCGAAGAGGCCGCCGCGGCCTGCCTCCTCCTCGGCACGGACCGTGTGGCGGATGCGGCCGAGATCGAGGCGCTGCTGCTGCTCCACCCGAGCCTGCGCAGCCTGCGCCGTTTCCTGCTGGCCTGCCCCGCCATCGAGTCCCGCCTGCCGCGCCCGGAAGGGCCGCGCCAACGCGGCATCCGGCTGCTGGGGCGCGAGTTCAGCCTGAAGGGCGACAGCCGCGAGCCGGAATTCATCGCAGCCCCCGGCACCGCTCCCCGCCTCGCGGCCCTGCTGCGCGCCGCCTGGGCCGAAGAGGGTGAGGGCCGCGTCATCGTCGAGGCCGGGGCTGGCATCGGCGTCACCACGCTCGGCCTCGCCGCCGGGGCGCCTGGCCATGCGATGATCATCGCGCATGAGGGCTCGCTCCGTCGCGCCGCCTCCCTCTCCGAGAACCTCACCGACAATGGCCTCGATCGCGTGGCGATGCGGGCCACCGCCATGGGCTCCGTCGCCGCCATGATGGAGCGCGAGAAGCCCGCACGGCTTGACCTGCTCCGGCTGAACGAGCCTGGCGCGGCGCGCCAGGCGCCGGTCATCGCCCCCTGGCTGCGCGAACGCGGGACGATGGCGCTGGTCCGCTTCGACCTCCCCGAATTGCTGGCCGAAGCCGGACCCGGCCCGCGCGAGCTGCTGGCCGAATGCCTCGCCGCCTTCCCGCATGGCGTGGCCTTCGACGCGGCGCATGAGCCGCAGCCCATCCTGGACGAGGTGGGGCTGAACGCCGCGCTGCACCGCGCGCTGATGCGGCCGGACCGGGCCGATGAATTCCTGTTCTGCGCGGATCTCGACTGGCTGCCGCGCTACGAGGCGCCGTGAGACGCCGTCCGGAGGGCTGATCCCCATGGCCGAAACACCCAGCATCCTTGGCGCGCTGCGCGCCGCGGCCGCCCTGCTCGCGCGCATGGAGGCGGATGCCCCACTGCAGGCCGCCGCGACGGACGCCGCGCGCGCCTGCGTCGCGGCCCTGCGCGCCGGGGGCAAGATCCTGATCTGCGGCAATGGCGGCAGCGCGGCCGATGCGCAGCACTGGGCGGGGGAACTGGTCAGCCGCTTCTACTACGACCGCCCCGGGCTGCCGGCCATCGCGCTGACGACGGACAGCTCCATCCTGACCGCCATCGGCAATGATTATGGCTATGAGCGCGTCTTCGCCCGCCAGGTTGAGGCGCTGGGCCAGGCGGGCGACGTGCTGATGGGCCTCACCACCTCCGGCCGCTCGCCCAATGTCCTGGCCGCGATGCGCGCGGCGCGGGAGCGCGGGATGGTCACCATCGGCTTCACCGGCCATGGGCCGGGTGCCGCGGACCTCGCCGCCGTGTCGGAGATCGCGATCCGCGTGCCCAGCAGCGTGACCCCCTCGATCCAGGAGGGGCATGAGGTGCTGGGCCATGCCATCTGCGCCATGATCGAGGCGGAGATGTTTCCGCGCGGAAGCTAGAGCATGATGCGTTGAGGCGGCATCGCCGAAACGCTGAATCATCCTCTCAGCAAAGGCTGGACCGCGCGGCGTGAACGCATGTGAACGCAGCGTGGCCTAAGGCTTCAGCGCTCCACTTCCTCGATGGCGAGGCCGAAGGCGCCGACACCTTCGCTGAGCAGGTCGCCCAGGCCTTCCATCCCGGCCAGGTAGGTGCTGGCATCGCCGCGGGCATTGCGCTCGGCGGCCATCTTCAGCGCCTCCTCCCAATCCTCGGGCTCGTAGTCGCCGCGGCCGATCCAGGCGAGCGCGATGAGCGCCACCTGCTGCTCCTCGTTCAACTCGTCGATGAAGTCGGTCAGCATCTCCTCGCTGATCTCTTCATCCTCCTCGTCGTCCTCTTCCTCGTCATCCTCGCCGCTCAGCAGGCCCTCCTCGGCGTCCTGCACGGCATTGGCAAGGTCCACGACGGTGGCGACGATCTCCAGGCTGATGCCGAGATCGAATTCCTCGCCCTCTTCCTCGGATTGCGACATCGTTGGGGCCTCCCTCCTGCCTTCAGGCCAGCATAATGCCGCAGCGCGGGGCGCGCGACATCTGGATCACGCGTCCGGCGAATCCCAGGCCGGCGCGAAGGCGGGGTTCACAAAGCGGCGATTCTTGGGCAGGGCGGCGATGGCGGCGAGGTCCGCCTCGCTCAGCTTGAGCTTCGCCGCGGCCAGATTCTCGGCCTGGCGGGTGGCGCTGGCCGCCTTGGGGACGGCCGCGACCAGCCTCTTGGAGAGCAGCCAGGCCAGCGCCACCTGGGCCGGCGTCGCGCCATGGCGGGCCGCGATGCCCGTCAGCACCGGGTGCTCCAGCACCTCGCCCTTGCCGAGGGGGGTGTAGCTCGTCATCACGATGCCGGCGGGCTGGGTGATGTCGAGCAGGGTCTGCTGCCCCAGCATCGCGTGCTGCTCCACCTGGAGGCAGGCGATGGGCGCGATGTCGAGCGCCAGGGCCTCCCGCAGCAGGGCGGAAGGGAAGTTCGAGACGCCGACGGCGCGCGCCAGTCCCTCGGCATGGATGTGCGCGAGCGCCGTCAGCACCGAGGGTAGGTTCAGCGCGGGCGAAGGCCAATGGACCAGCAGCAGGTCCACATAGGGCTGCTGCAGCCGCTCGAGCGAGGCGGCGAAGGCGGCGCGGAAGGAAGCGCCATCGGGCTTGTCATGCCAGATCTTGGTGGTGAGGAAGACTTCGCCGCGCGCGACGCCGCTCGCCGCGATGCCCGCGCCCACCGCCTCCTCATTGCCGTACATCTCGGCGGTGTCGATGTGGCGGTAGCCGAGGGCGAGCGCGCTCTCCACCGCCACCTGGCATTCCGCGCCCTTCATGGGCCAGGTGCCGAGGCCCAGCGCCGGCATGGTGAGGCGCGGCGTGACGAGAAGCGGCGCGCTCATCGGGCGGAGAGGTCCAGCAGGCCCACGAAACCGCTCTCGGTCCCGAAGGCGAGGTGGGAGCCGGAGGGGTTCCAGGCCAGCGCCGAGACACCCCCCTGCCCCGGCGGCGCCACCGGCAGCACGCGGCCCGTGTTGATGTCGGCCAGCAGCACCAGTCCATCCTCGAAGCCGGCGGCGACCATCTCATGCTGCGGGTGGCAGAGCACGCGCGTGCACATCACGCCATCGCCGCCCGCGAGCTCGGTCGGCGCCTTGCCCATGGGCCCGCCGCCGAAGAAGGGCCAGAGCACCACCGCCTCGGCCCCGCTGGTGGCGAGCCACTTGCCCTTGTTGCTGAAGGAGAGGCTGTGCGTCTTGGCCGGATAGCCCGACATGCGCATGTGCTGGCCATCGGCAAGCCGCCAGCCATGCAGCGACATCTCCTGCATGGCGGTGACGACATGCCCGCCCTCGGGGTGCATGGCGATGGCGGCGTGGCTGCCCTTCCATTCCAGCGCGCGCGGCTTGTCCTCCTTCGCGTTCACGAACCAGAGCGAAGCGCCGTTATAGTGGCTGGCCGCGATCCGCTTGCCCTTGGCGTCGAAGGTGATGCCGCCGACGGTGGAGGGATGCGCGAGGGACTTCACCACCTCACCCTTGGCGTCCAGCACATGCACGGCCTTGGCGACGGCCGCGGCGCGCACGCCGCTCTCATGCGCGGCGACATGCTCCACCCATTTGCTGCCGAACTTGGCGAGCTCGGTCGCGGTGCCGTCGGGCGCGATCCGCATCACGCGGCCGTCATCGCCGCCGGTCAGCGCGCCATCCTTCGCATCGGCGCAGAGCGACATGACGGCGCCCTTGTGCGCCTCGACCGTCAGCCACTCCGTGGGGGCGGCGACCTGCGCCACCCGAACCGTGCCGTCGCCGAGGCCGGCATGGAGGGAGCGCCCCTCCCGCCCGAAGGCGAGGCCGATCACCCAGGCGCCGAATTCCTGCGAGGTGCCGCGCTGGCCGAGGAGGAACTCGATATCCGCCGCGTCGCTCACGCCGAGGCTTCCACCTGGCAGGACTCGAAGCCGCGGCGGAGCTGCGGGCGGTTCAGGTCGCGGCCGATGAAGACGATCTTGGACTTGCGCGGATCGCCCTCCTTCCAGGGGCCGATATAGTCGCCATCGGCGACCATGTGGACAGCCTGGAAGGCGAAGCGGCGGTCCTCGCCGGGATAGGCGAGGATGCCCTTGGTGCGCAGCAGGTCCTGGCCCTTGGCGGCCAGCAGGTCGGTCATCCAGGTGTTGAATTTCTCGGGGTCGATGGGGCGGCTGACCTCGAAGGAGACCGAGTTCACCTCGCTGTCATGCTCATGGTGATCCTCGCCCGAGAGGAAATCGGGCTCGCGCACCAGGATGCGCTCGAGGTTGAAGGCGTCGCGGCCGATCACGCTTTCGATCGGCGCGTCGGACTTGGTGCTGCGGATCAGTTCCACCATCGGGTTGATGGCGCGGATGCGGCGCTCGACCTCGGTGGCCTCCGCCTCGCTGACGAGGTCCATCTTGTTGAGCAGGATGAGGTCGGCGAAGGCGATCTGCTCCTCGGCCTCCTTGCTGTCCTCCAGGCGGGCCAGCAGGTGCTTGGCGTCCACCACCGTCACGATCGCATCCAATTTGGTGGCGCGCTTCACATCCTCATCCACGAAGAAGGTCTGCGCGACGGGCGCGGGGTCGGCCAGGCCCGTGGTCTCGACGATGATGCCGTCGAATTTCTCGCGCCGCTTCATGAGGTTGGAGAGGATGCGGATCAGGTCCCCGCGCACGGTGCAGCAGATGCAGCCATTGTTCATCTCGAAGACTTCCTCGTCGGCATCCACCACGAGGTCATTGTCCACGCCCAGCTCACCGAATTCGTTGATGACGACGGCGAATTTCTTGCCGTGCTGCTCGGTGAGGATGCGGTTCAGCAGCGTGGTCTTGCCGGCGCCGAGATAGCCGGTGAGGACGGTGACGGGAATCTGGTCGGACATGGGGCTCGGGCTCCGCGAAGGGGGGCGACTGTTCTGGCGCCTATATGGGCTGGCCCGGCGGGGAAGGCCAAGGGGGGCCTGTAACCCGCAGGGCAGCCCCGCGTTGCAAGACCTCGGCGGGAGAGGCGGACATGGCCAGGGGTTCCAAGGCGAAATACACCGACAAACAGAAACGAAAGGCGGAACACATCGAGGAGGGCTACAAGGCGCGCGGCATGCCGGAGCCGGAGGCCGAACGGCGGGCCTGGGCCACGGTCAACGCCCAGGATGGCGGCGGCAAGCGCGGTGGCTCGGGCATGAGGCGGCGCAAGTGACCCGGCGCCCCGCCAAGCATGTGCCGGGCAGCGCCAAGGTCGGCCCGCATGACACGCGCAGCAGCGACCTTTCGGGCCAGGGCGCCGACGAGGTGGCCTCCCACAGCGAGCGCGCGAGTCGCGACAGGAAGCCCAAGACGAAGACGCCCCCGGCCTCCGGGGAGGTCGAGGGCGCGCTTCGGGATCAGGTGGGGAAGGGTTAGGCGGCTTCCTTGTGAATCGCATCCGCCAGGGTGGTGAAGATGCGGTCCACATGGCTCTTCTCGATGATGAGCGGCGGGCTGAGGGCCACGATGTCGCCCGTCACGCGCACCAGCAGCCCGTCATCGAAGCAGCGGCGGAAGACGCGGTTGGCGCGCTCGGTGGGCTTGCCGGGGAGCGGCGCCAGTTCGATGCCCGCGATCAGCCCGTGGTTGCGGATGTCGATCACGTTGGGGGCGGAGCGCATGGAATGCGCCGCCTCCTGCCAGTAATCCTCGATGGCGCGGACACGGCCTGGCAGGTCCTCGCGCACATGGATGTCGATGGCGGCGAGGGCGGCGGCGGCGGCCAGCGGGTGGCCGGAATAGGTGTAGCCGTGGAAGAACTCGATGCCGGCGGCGGTGCCGCCCACGATCGTCTCGTAGATCTCGTTCTTGACCGCGACGGCGCCCATGGGCACGGCGGCATTGGTCAGGCCCTTGGCCATGGTCAGGATGTCGGGCGTGACACCCAGGCGCTCGGAGCCGAAATGCGTGCCGATGCGGCCGAAGCCCGTGATCACCTCGTCGAAGATGAGCAGGATGCCGTGCTTGTCGCAAAGCTCGCGCAGGCGCTTCAGATAGCCCACGGGCGGCACCAGGACGCCGGTGGAGCCGGCCAGCGGCTCGACCATCACGGCGGCGATGGTGTCGCCATGCAGGGTCACCAGGCGCTCCAGCTCATCGGCCAGATGCGCGCCATGGGAAGGGAGGCCCTTCGAGAAGGCGTTCTGCTCCGGCAGGTGGGTGTGCGGCAGGTGGTCCACATAGGGCAGCATGGCGCCGAACTGCTTGCGGTTCGGGCCGATGCCGCCCACCGACATCCCGCCGAAGCCCACGCCGTGATAGCCGCGCTCACGCCCCACCAGGCGCACACGCTGCGCCTGGCCGCGCGCGCGCTGATAGGCAAGCGCGATCTTCAGCGCGGTGTCGGCGCTCTCGCTGCCGGAATTGGTGAAGAAGACGCGGTCCAGCCCCTCGGGCGCCAGTTCCGCCACGCGGGCGGCGGCTTCGAAGGCGATGGGGTGGCCAAGCTGGAAGGTGGGCGCGAAGTCGAGGATGGCAGCCTGCTTCTGGATCGCCTCGGTGATCTCGCGGCGGCCATGGCCAGCATTGCAGCACCAGAGGCCGGCCGTGCCGTCCAGGATCTCGCGGCCCTCGGGCGTGAAGTAGAGCATGCCCTCGGCCCGGGCGAGCAGGCGCGGCTGATCCTTGAAGTACTTGTTGTCCGAATAGGGCATCCAGAAGGCGTCGAGGTTGTTGGGACGCGGGACGCTGATCTCATTCATGGCGGCGGGCTCCTGGAGCGGATCGGATGCCGCCATACTGCGCCAATGGGCGCGCCCGGGCCAGTCATCCCGGCCGGGAAAACTCCATGAATTCCGGCGGGACGGCCCCGGCGCGGGGCATGACTGCCCCGCGCCGGGCCGAACTCACAGCACGAAGTCCGTATTCACCAGCACATGCAGGCCGGTCAGCAGGATCACCGCCTCCGCCGCGCCGCCATCGCCCTGGTCGATCTCGATGCGCGTATCGGTACCGGATTGCGACTGGCGGATGGAGCCTTGGCCGCCGCCAAGGAAGGCATTGCCCGCCACCAGGGTGAAGGCCTGGTCGCCCGCCAGCGAGAGGTTGGCGTCAATGGCCGAGAGGTCGAGCACGTCGCCTTCCGCCCAGGCGAAATCCACCACGCGGTCCGGCGTCGCCGCCGCGGTTTCGGTCAGCGCGGTCCAGACGAAGCGGTCGGCCCCGCCGCCGCCGGTCAGGCTGTCCTGCCCGGCGCCGCCGACCAGCGTGTCATCGCCGCCGCCGCCGGCCAGCGTGTCGTTGCCGCCGGCACCCTCCAGGCGGTTCGCCCCGCCATCGCCGGTAAGCCTGTCCCTGCCGCCGCCGCCGATCAGGTTCTCGATGCCCACATAGACATCGCCGCTGGCGAAGCCCTGGGTGCCGAGGCCGGTCGTGAGGTTGGCCGTGACCGCGGCATTGGTGCCGGCGAAGCTCACCGTGTCGGTGCCGGCGCCGCCATCCAGCAGGTCCGCGCCGGCGCCGCCCAGCAGCAGGTCATCGCCGAGCTGGCCTTCCAGCGTGTCGTCGCCGGCATCGCCCACGAGCGTGTCATTGCCCTGCAGGCCCTCGAGCAGGTCATGGCCCGCGGTGCCGGTCAGGTTGTCGTCGCCCACGCCGCCCTGGATCGGCGCACGCGCGGCCGGGAGGGGCGCCTCCGGCGTGCCGGGCACGAAGGTGATGCCCGGCAGCGGCCCGCCCATGGTGAGCGGCGGGCCCTGGTAGCTGTGCAGGATGATCGCGCTGTTCTCGCCGAAATAGAGCACCGGCATGGTGTTCCACGTGCCGATCGCGGTCGGCGCGCTGTGCCCGTAGATGGTCAGCGTGTCGCCCTCGGCCGCGTTGAAGGCGTAGAGGATGTCCACGCCGTCGCCGCGCTGGTAGATGTAGCTGTCAGGCCCCGCATCGCCCTGCACGCTGTCGCCGATGACGACGTTGGTGAAGGCGCCCGAGACCAGGCGGATGGTGCCGGTGTCGGTGCCGCCCGCCATGGTGTCGCGGCCGATGGAGCCGCGGATGTCGTCATTCCCGGCGCCGCCGATGACGATGTCATCGCCCTCGTTGCCGGTCATGCTGTCATTGCCCGAGCCGCCGAACATGGTGTCGTCGCCCAGCTCGCCCTGCATGTTGTCGTTGCCGGCGCCGCCATCCTCCCAATCGTTGTCGTCGCCGCCCTCGATCACGTCATCGCCATCGCCGCCGAAGAGGACGTCATTGCCGCGATTGCCGTGGACATTGTCGTTGCCGCGGCCGCCCTGCACCTTGTCATTGCCGTTGCCGCCGAAGACCGCGTCATCGCCGTCATTGCCCTGGAGGCAGTCGTCTCCGTCGAGGCCCTGGATGGCGTCGTTGCCGGCCAGGCCGTCGATGTGGTCCGCGCCCGCGGTGCCGACCGTGTTGTCGGCGCCCGGCGTCAGCAGCGTGGTCGGCAGTTCGCAGGCGCCGACCACATCAGGGACGAAGCCGGCATCCACCGTCGTCAGGTCCTGGTCCTGCACCAGGGTGTAGCTTCCGGTGCGGCCGCCCGTCCCGGCATCGCTGTCGCTCGCGTCATTGCCGGTGTCCCGCGTCGTGGGCGTGAAGCCCGCGGGTGTCACGAACTCCACGCTGTAGCTGCCGGGGCGCAGATTGCCGAAATTGTAGAAGCCGCCCGCATCCGTGGTGGTCGTGGCGAGCACCGTGCCGGTCGAGGAGATGAGGCGGACGGTGACATTGCCGATGCCCGGCTCCTCCGCGTCCTGCTGACCGTCGCGATCGAGGTCGGACCAGACGCGGTCTCCGATGGAGGCGGCCAGCAGCAGGCCCGCATCGCGTGTGTTGTTGACCTGGCCGGAGGTGAGCGTGATCTGGCTCGTCCGGCCCGTGCTGGCATGGGCGTCGCTGTCCAGCGTGTCGTTGCCGGCGTCGCGCGTCGTCAGCACCGTTCCGGCCGGCGGCACGAAGGTGACGCTGTAGGTGCCGGGCAACAGGTTGGCGAAGCTATAGGCCCCGTTCGCGTCCGTCGCGGTGGTGGCGATGACGGTGCCGCCCGCATCCAGCAGCCGCACGGTCACGCCGCGCGCATTGGCCTCACCCGGATCCTGCAGGCCGTTGCCGTTGCTGTCCATCCAGACGCGGTCGCCGATGGCCACGCGCTGGAACAGGCCGGCATCCAGATCCGTCCGGGCATCGCCCGAGAAGATCATGGTGGGCGCGATGACGCCCGTGGCGTTCGCGTCGCTGTCCGTCGCGTCATTGCCGCCCTGGTCGAGGGGCGAGGTCTCGTAGCCCGAGGGCGCCACCACACGCACGCCGTACTGGCCGGGGGCGAGGTCGCCGAAGCTGTAGAGGCCGCTGCCATTGGTCGTGGTGCTGGCGATCACCGTCACGCCATCCGCCGCGAGCAGCCGGACCGTGACGCCGGAGAGGCCGGCCTCGCCCGAATCCTGTACGCCATTGGCGTTCAGGTCATGCCAGACGCGGTCGCCCAGGCTGGCGGGGACATAGACGCCCGCATCCACGTCGCGCGTCGTCGTCGCCGGCACGACGGAGACCAGGCCGGTCACGCCGCTGGTGGCGTTCGGGTCGCTGTCCACCGTGTCGTTGCCGCCCTGGTCCTGCAGGGTGAGCTTGAGACCCGGGGGCAGGACGAACTGCACGCGGTAATTGCCAGCCACCACCTCGTCGAAGAGGTATTCGCCGCCCGCATTGGTGGTGGTGGTGCGGCCGGTCGGCGTGCCATCGGCGTTGAGCAGGTTGACGGTGATGCCGGCGCGCGAGGCCTCGCCCGCCTCTTCCACGCCGTCGCCGTCGCGATCCACCCAGACGCGTCCGGTCAGCGCGCCGAGCTCGACGATCGCGGCATCGACGCTGTCATCATTCTCGCCGGATTCGAGGCTGATGATGCCGGTGCGGCCGGTGGCGGGATTGGCATCGCTGTCGCGGGCGTCGTTGCCGCCCAGGTCCTGCTTGCCGAGGGCGCGGTTGAGCGGCGCCACGAATTCCACCCGGTACTCGCCGGGGGCGAGGTTGGTGAAGCTGTAGGCGCCCGCCGCGTCGGTCGTGGTGGTGAGGCCCGTCGGCGTGCCATCGGCGCGCAGCAGCCGCACCGTGACATTGGCGACGCCGAGCTCGCCCGGGTCCTGGTCACCGTCGTTGTTCGCATCCAGCCAGACGAAATTGCCGATGGAGCCCACGCGGTAGAGGCCCCCATCCACCGTGTTTTCCACCTCGCCGGAGACGAGGTTCACCACATCGGTACGGCCATTGGCGGCGATGTCGCTGTCGGAGCCATCCGCGCCGCTGTCCTTCAACGTCGGCAGGTAGCCGGGGCGGGTGATCTCGACGCGATAATCGCCAGGCGCGAGTTGCGTGAAATTATAGCCGCCGGTCGCATCGGTGATGATGGGCGAGACGCCGGCGACGGGCGTGCCATCGGCGTTCAGCAGGCGGATGGTGGCGCCGGCGAGGCCGGGCTCGCCCCCATCCTGCTGGCCGTTGCCGTTCATGTCCTCGAAGACGCGGTCACCGATCGAGGCCGGGCGATAGACGCCCGCATCAAGCGTCCGGTCATCACCGCCCGAGGCCAACGTCACCGTCTCGGTCTTGCCGGTGGTGACATTGGCGTCGCTGTCCACCGCGTTGTTGCCGCCGACATTCGCCTTGGTGAAGGGCATCGCCGCGCTCGGCGCGAACTGCACCGAATAGGTGCCCGGGCGCAGATCGTCGAAGAGGTAGTTGCCGTTCGCATCCGTGACGGCGGTGCGTCCGGTCGAATTTCCCGACGCGTCAAGCAGCGTGACGACGCGGCCAGCGATGCCGCCCTCGCCGGGGCCGCCCTGCAGGCCATCGCCGTTCACATCCTCGAAGAGCGTCCCGCCGAGCTTCGCACCCTTGTAGAAGCCGGCATCCAGCCGCGCCTCACTCTGGTCGCTCACCAGGGTGAAGGCGTCGCTGCGGCCGGTGGCGTTCACGTCGCTGTCCGTCGCCTCATTGGCATTGGCGCCCGCATTCTGCGTCGAGGCGGTGAAGCCCGGGGGCAGCACCTGCACGGAGTAGCTGCCGGGGATGAGGCCGGTGAACTGGTAGAAGCCATCCGCCCCGGTCGTGGTGGTGGCGATGACGGCGTTGCTCGAATTCAGCAGCTGCACTGTGGCGCCGACGATGCCCGTGGCACCGTCATTCTGCAGTCCGTCGGCGTTCATGTCCTCCCAGACGCGGTCGCCGATGGTGGCGAGCTTGTAGAAGCCGCCATCCACGTTGCGGACATTGTCGCCATTGGCCAGCGTGTAGACGGGCGTGATGCCGGTGGCCTGCACCGCGTCGCTGTCCGTCGCGTCCGGGTTGACATTGTCCAGCGTGCGCTTGAAGCCGCCGCCCTCGTCGAAGCGGACGCGGTAGCTGCCAGGGATCAGACCGTCGAAGAGGTAGGAGCCATCCGGACCGGTCACGGCCGTGCGGCCGGTCGCCGTGCCGTCGCCGTTCAGCAGCGTCACGGTAATGCCCGCCAGCGCCGTGTCGCCCACGCCGCGCTGGCCATTGCCGTTCAAGTCGGTGAAGGCGATACCGCCCAGCGAGGCGCGGACCACCTGCACCGCCTCGTTCTCGCTGACCGTGGTGAGCGAGGAGCCAGGCGCCACCGCATAGGGGTTCACCGGAGCGGCGGAAACCACCTGGCCGGAATTGTCCAGCAGCTTGCCGGCCGTGTTGCCCGCGATGTCGGCCACCTTCGCCACCACCTTGAACACCACTTGGTCATTCACGGTGACGAGATTGTCGAAGGCGTTGTTGATGTCGCCCAGGTTGAAGGAGAGGGTGCGCGTCGCGGCATCATAGGTGCCGGAAGCGCCCACGCTCAGCGACGAGCCGGTGATCCCGCCGAGCGACACCAGCTCGCTGCTGACGAGGTCCAGCCCCGTGGGCAGCACGTCGCGCAGGATGATGCGCTGCGAGCCCTCGCCCAGCGTGGCGGTGACGAGGAAGGTCGCCTCCTCGCCGATGCCCACCGCATTGCCGACCGTGGCGCCGAGCGAGGTGGAGACCAGCGTCTTCACCACCGTGTTCACGATATCGGTCGTCAGCACCGCCGGATCGGTCTCGGTCACCGAGACGCCGAGCACGGGGGCGGAACTGTAGGTGACGCTCGCCGTATTCGTGATGGCCTGGCCATCCACGATGTTGCCGGCCAGCCGTGCCTGGTAGGTGATGACGACGGGCGCCGCGTTCAGCAGGAACTGGCTGAGCGTGAAGCCGATATTCCCGCCCGTCTCCGTCACCGTGCCGGCCGTGGAGGTGGCCGTCCCCGCCACCAGCGTGACGCCGGCCGGGATGATGTCGGAGAGATTGACCAGATAGGCGGGCGAGGTGCTGCCCGGGGCATGGCTGAGCCTGATCTGGTAGGTGACGAGGTCGCCGGCATCGCCGCCCTGCCCCGCGATGACGTCCTTCGCGATGACGAGGTCGGGGCGGACGATGTCGATCGCCGCGGGATCGCTGGCGGTGGCGAGGCCGGGATTGCCGACAGCCGGCCCGAAGGTCTGCGCGACGCCGGTGTTGGTCAGCGTGCTGCCGGCCGTCGCCGTCGTCGCGACGCGTGCATTGACCAGGATGGTGATGGTGTCGCCCGCATCACGGTCATTGTCGGCGGCATTGACGATGGTGCCGAAGTCGAAGGCATAGGCCCCACCCGGGAAGGTGATCGGGCCCGAACCCACGGCCAGGGCGGAGTCGCTGATGCTGGCGCCGATGCTCTCGACCGAGGCGCTCTCGAAGATCAGGCCGTTGGGCAGCGTGTCGGAAATGATCAGCCGCTGCGTCCCCTCGCCCACCGTGACCGTGAGGCGATAGGTGACGGTCTCGCCCGGCGCCGCATCGGGATTGGCGGCATTGCCGAAGCCCGAGCCGGTATTGGCATCGCCGGTCGCGATCACCGACTTGTCGATGGTGGGCGCGAGGACGACGGTGCGGCTCTCGGTATCCTGGATGTTGTAGCTGCGGCTGGCGAGATCCTCGGCGGCCGTCGGGTTCAGCGGGTTCACCGGGTCGGCCGGGTTGGTGTCGTAGGTCAGGCGGGCGGTGTTCGCCAGCACCTGGCCGGGCGTCACCGTATCCAGCGCGCGGGCCTGGTAGGTGATGGTGACGGTGGGCGCACCCAGCAGGTAGCGATCCGTGCTCCAGGAAATCGCGTTGCCCACATGGCTGATGGTGCCGACGGAGGCGGCGAGCGTGCCGGCCACGAGCTGCATGCCGGTGGGCACGAGGTCGGTCAGCGCCAGGTCATAGGCGGGCGCGTCGGAATTCGCGTCGTGGCGGATGGTGATGCTGTAGTTCACCAGCGCGCCGGCATCGAGCGGCTGGCCGGGGGCGGCGAGCGTCGAGGACTTGTCGATGATCAGCAGCGGCTCGACGACATCAATCTCCACGAAGCCGCTGACCGCGGTGGAGGCGCTGCCGGAGGTGCCGGTGTTGACGCTGGCCGTGTTCCGGAGATTGTCGCCGTCATTGTTCTGCGCGACGTCGTTCACCACGGCCTTGATGCGCAGCGTGATGACCTCATCCGCCGTCGTCGCATTCACCACCGTGTTGCGGACATCGCCGAAGTTCAGGACGAACTGGTCGAGGCCCGCCGTCATGCCGGGCGAGGAGGTGGTGAGCGTGGGGACCGGGACAACGCCGCCGGCGAAGGTGGTGAGGCCCGTCCCGACCGAGACGACCTCAAGGGAATCCGCCACATAGGAGAGCGTGCCGTTGCCGCTGGAGGTCAGGTCTTCCAGCAGGTCGGTGATGCGCAGGTTCGGACTGTCGCCCTCGGGCAGCCGGACGGTGATCTCATAGGTGATCTCCTCGCCGATCGCGACATCCTGCCGCGTGCCGCCGAAGCGGGCCGTCCCGGTGTCCGCGTTCGACGTCGCGATGACCGTCTTGGTGACGACGGGCGAAGCGATGGTGACCGTCCGGGTCGCACTGCTCGTGCTCTCGCGGTCATCCGGGGCGACCCCGTCCATCGAACTCCCGACGCCGGTGGCGGTGTTGACCAGCGTCTCGCCCGCATCAGCATCGCCATCCACCCGCACGCTGTAGGTGATGGTGACGGTCTCGCCCGGGTCCAGGTAATCCACCAGGTAGTCCACATCCTGGAGGTTGCCCGCGGTCAGATCGGTGATGCGGCCCGCCGCCAGGCCGCCGATGGTGACATTGCCCGTCATCGTCGCATCGGCCAGCACATCCGTCAGGATGTCCCTGATGCTGACATCCCAGGCGCGGGCGGTGAAATCGGCGTTCCCGGCGCCGGCGGCGGGAACACCGGAATTGGTGACGCGGACGGTGTAGTTGATGGTGTCGAAGGCATCGGCCGACGAGACGGAGGCGAACTTGGTCGTGACGACGTTGGGCCCCACCACCTCGATATCCGCGGAGGCGCTGGCGAGGATGCGGCCGCCGGCGCTGTTGGGATTGGCGGCGCTGACGACGGCGAGGTTGGACAGCACGTCGCCGCGCTGGTTCTGGCCGCTGTCCTTGACGCGCGCATCCACCTCCAGGGTCACGGTGGCGGGCTGGGTTCCCAGCGTGTCGGCGGCGTTCAGCACGTCGCCGAAGGCGAAGGTCGCACGATCGTTGCCGTTGACGCCATCGGTGTCGGAGAGGGTGATGACGGGCGTGTCGTCGAAGACGCTGCCGGCGCCGAGCCCGGTGACGCCCACGAAGCGCGCCGCCAGCATTTCCATCACGCCTCCGCCGGAGGTGTCGGAGGTGGGCAGGAAGTCCTCCACGCGGAAATCGGCCATCCGGCCTTCCGGCACCGTGACGGTGATGCGGTAGGTGACCGTCTCGCCGATCGTCACGTCGTCCAGGCTGTCATTGCCGGCCAGCTTGCCCGTGTGGCTTTCGCTGGTGGAGAAGACGGCCTTCACGATGGTGGGCATCTGCGTCGTGACGACGGCCGTGTCGGTCAGCGTGCCGCCGGGCGCATAAGGCGTACGGTCAATGCCGCCCTCCATGGCGGCGAAGTGCTCGATGGTGGCGGTGTTGGTCAGGGTGGCGCCAAAGGCCGCGACATTGTCCACCAGTTCGAGGTCGTAGGTGATGACGACGATGTTGTCGCCACTCGTCGCGTGGAAGGCGCCGATGCTGCCGCTGTTCGTCGCGTCGTCCAGGCGCAGGCCGCCCGCCGTGTCGAACAGCCCGCCGCCGACCAGCGTATAGGTCAGCACATTGCCCGCGCCGTCCGTGACGCGCAGGTTCAGCCCTCCCGCCGGAATCTCGAAGCCGGGCGGCAGCGTGTCATGGATCAGGACGTCGAAGGCGCCCTTGAGCGAGGAGCCTGTGTTCTCGACAACGATGGCGAAGGAGACGCGGTCGCCCGCATCGGCGCCGTTCAGGTTGGCGTCGATCGGCGTGAGGTCGAGGTTGGTGCTGTTGATGGTGCCGCTGAAGCGGTTGCCCGCGCTGCCGGGCGCGGTGAAGGCGACGGGGCCGACCGTGCCCGTCGTTGCCGCCGCCGCGTTGGTGTCGGCGATGACGCCCTTCTTGATGTTCAGCTCGGGTTCGCCGAGCACGAACTGGACGATGGCGTTGTCCTGGAATTCCTTGCCGAAGCTGTTGGTCTCGGTGCTCGTCACCTGGTTGGTCAGCAGCAGGCCGTCGCCGAATTCCTCATCACCCACCACCACGGTGAAGAGCAGGTCGATGGTCGAGGAGGGGTTGCCCGGCGCCACCGCGTCGCCAAAATCGAAGGTCAGCGAATTGCTGGCGCTGTCATAGCTGATGCTGGGCAGCGTGGTGGGATCGCCCGAGCTGTCATAGGTGGCACCCGGGCCCCACTTGGCCTGGTTCACGCCGGGCGTCGCGCCGTTCACCAGATCGGCGAAGGTCATGCCCGAGATGGCCTTGAGCACGGGCAGCGGCAGGTAGTCGCGCAGCTGCACGTCATGCGCGCCGGTCAGCGGCATGTCGAGCTTCAGGCGGAAGGTGATGGCATCGCCGGCGGAGACGGGGCCCGGCGTGAAGGCGGTGTTGCCGTTGATGGCGTAGATGGCCTTGGAGACGTTGCTCACCGGCAGCGTGACGCCGGCGCCGCTCTGGTCGGCCTTGTAGTTATCGTGCTCATCCACCACGCCGCCGAAATCAATGCCGTTGGCGAGCGGGTCGCCCTGGTCCACGAGCGGCTCGTTCGACGGCGCCGGGCTGGTCGAGATGTAGCTCTGCTCGATCGTGCTCTGGAACTTGACCAGGACGGTCGCCTGGTTCTCCACGCCGCCGGGGCGGCCGTTCAGCACGTCGTCAATGCCTCGGTCCCGCATTTCCTGCGAGACATTGAAGGTGATGGTGGAGATGCCGGTCGCGGCGTCGCGCACCACATTGATGTTGGCCGCGGCGATGACACCGCTGAACAGCGTGGCGCCGCCCTCACGCATGGTGATGGTGACGGGCCTGGAGGCGTCGAAGACCTGCCCGTCACCGAGTTTGTCGATGAGGACCAGGTCGTCCATGTTGAAGTAGTTGGAAACCTGGCCGTCCAGCGTCCATTCCAGGTTCTCGCCGGCCTTGAGCGTGGTGACGGGCACGACCGACTTCTGCACGGCGATGGACTTCGCCGTGATCACATCCTCGGGGCCCACGGGGTTGAGGGCGAAGACCTGGATGGGGTCCCGCGCATCGGTCGGGTCCCAGGTCGCATCCAGGCGGGCGTTGTTCTCCAGCACGCGGAAGGCGCCCGTCACAGGATCGAGCACGGGGGTCACGCCATCGCGCAGGAATTCGGGGACGTAGAACTCGATCTTGAGCGTGGGCACGCCGCCGACGCCGCCGGTGTAGCTGCCGGTGAAGTTGGCGGTGACCTCGCCGGTCGCATTGTCGAAGCTGGTGGTGCCCGTGCCGTTCACGATGGAGACGGATTTGATGAAGGTGCCGTCCGGCATGGTGTCGCGCAGCGTCAGGCCGGTCATGGTCTGGCCATCGGCGATCAGCGCCTTCACCAGCCACTCGCGCGGATAGGAGGGGCCGGTGGCCGTTTCCTGCTCGGGGCCGACATAATCCACATCCACCGCGATCACGGTGGGGTTGATGGCGAGGCTGGCGCTCGGACCGAAGACCGGCGAATCGGTCGCCGGGTTCACCAGCGGATCGAGGCCGTAGGCGAAGCCGCCGCTGGCCTGGAGATTCAGCGGGGTGCCGAGGTCGGCCGAGCTCGACACCTGCAGCTTCACCTGCACATCGGCGGCCGTCTGGTCGGGCGTGAAGCTGCCGAAGGGCAGGCGCAGCACGACCAGCGTCTCACCCGGCGTGCCGGTGACGGTGAGCGGGTTGCCGGCTGCATCCTTGCTGAAGGGGTGGGTGACGGTGCCGCTCGCCGGGAACTCGATCACCCATTGCTCGAGCGCGGCGCCGAGATAGGTGGCGCCCTGGAAGATCACGCCGTCATTGGAGGTCGCCCCCGCGCTGCCGAAGCCCGCGCCATCCGCGCCGTTCGTGGGCAGGACGAGGTTGATGTAGGGCGAGTAGCCGACATTGGAGCCGGGCGCGCTGTCCGGGACGTTGTCAAAGCGGACCGTCAGGGTCTGCTGCCCACCGATCGGGGCATTTACCGTGGAGCCGGCGAGGAACGAGACGATCGGGCGAGCAGACATGTTTTTGTCTCCGGACGGGACTGCCGCGGGGGCGGCGCTAAACTCCCGTTAAGGCGATTTTTACATTTTTTGAGACTTATGGTCAAGCTTCCCAACGAGGTAACAATCCATGAGACATTTTTTTTGCGACACGCTAAGGCCGGCTCCCAAGGTCAACCTTGAAGCCTTGGAATCAACGATATTTCCTCGTTCTCCGCTCGTGACTCTCGCTCGTCATCGGGCCATGCGTGGAAAAGATTGTCCGGTTTTTAGGAAAAAACCTTCCTTGCGAGATGCGCTCTTTGCCGCCCCGGGCGGGGCGGTCATGACCTGCTCTTCAGTTTTTGTCAGACAATGAACGCATGGGGAGCAAGTCCCTCAGCCGCCGCCGCAGCCTTCACGCCGCAAGCCGCGCGGGGCGGCCGGGGGCGGCGCCTGCACCAGCGTCACCACGCAGCCGGCGTAATCGCGGGTGAAACGCCAGTCCGAGACCCCGGAGTGGCCGCGCGCGGGTCCGGTGGCCCAGAGGGCCAGCGTCGGCACGCTCCGCCGTTGCGCCAGCGCCGCCACGATCTGGCCGCGCTCTTCCGGCGAGGGGTCGAACTCGTCACGGTCGAAGAGCATGACGGCGAGGCGCGTCCGCCGCTCATCCAGCCCCGCGACGACGCGGCGAAAATCCTCGAGTGCCAGGGCGCGTTGCTCCGGCCGCTCCCCATGCGCCGCCGGGGCGGCGGCCAGCACCGCATCCACCAGGTCCGGCCGCTCGGCCGCGGCCTGGATGGCCTGCCAGGCGCCGCGCGACTGCCCGCCCAGGATGATCCGCCGGTAGCCCGCCTCGCGCAGCGCCGGCAGGGCGCGGACCAGGCGCGGGAGGGTCACGAAGAGGTTGTCGTCGCCGGGGTGGCGGTCGAAGCGGAAGACATCGAAGCCCGCTTCGTTCAGCGGGGTGACGATGCCCGGCAGCGCATGGCCGCGCTGGTCTTCCTCGGCGCCGCCATAGCCATGCGCCCAGATCACGGCGCCCTCCGCGGAGCGCGGGCCACGATGCAGATGGAAGGGGCTGCGCGTGAAGGGGCCGAGGCCGCCGCGCTCGGGGCTGACACTCGGCGCGCCGGGCTGGGGGCGGCCATCGGGGCCGCGGAGGTCGCCATCCACGGCGAGGATGCGGCAGGGACTGCCCACCCCCTCGCCCCGCATGCGGCTGAGTTGGCGGTTGCAATTGCCCATCGCGGCGCGCTCGGCCTCCTCCGGGCTGTCATGGCCGGACACGAGGGACCAGGCGGCGCGGCCATCCGTGCCTTGCGCGAAGGCGAAGGCCGCATGGGGCACCGCGCCCCGGTAGTGCTGCGTGAAGGAGATGGAGAGGCCGGTGGAGGGCAGCGCCACCGGGATGCTGCGGGCCGAGAAGAAACGGGCGTGCGCCGCCTCATCCGCGCGGGCCGGGAGGGTGCTCAACAGCAGCAGGGGGATCAACAGCCAGCGCATGGGATGAAGTTTGCCACAAATAGCCGCGCGGCAAGACCGCCCGCCGCCTTGAGATGCCCGGCCGAGGGCTCTATTCACCTTCCATCATGCCCGATACGCCCCAGCCCATCCAGACCGACACCCGCTACGATTTCGCCGCCGCCGAGCCCCGCTGGCAGCAGGCCTGGGAGGCGGCGCGCTGCTTCTCCGTGCCCGACGTCCCG
Source organism: Sediminicoccus sp. BL-A-41-H5 (assembly GCF_050632405.1). Classification (NCBI taxonomy): domain Bacteria; kingdom Pseudomonadati; phylum Pseudomonadota; class Alphaproteobacteria; order Acetobacterales; family Roseomonadaceae; genus Sediminicoccus; species Sediminicoccus sp. BL-A-41-H5. The sequence goes on from NZ_CP192601.1 coordinate 1,951,938, forward strand.
CCGGCCGGCGCCAAGAAATACTACGTGCTGGAGATGTTCCCCTACCCCTCGGGCAAGATCCACATGGGGCATGTGCGGAACTACACGCTGGGCGACGTGGTGGCGCGCTACAAGCGGGCGCAGGGCCATCTGGTGATGCACCCGATGGGCTGGGACGCCTTCGGCCTGCCGGCCGAGAATGCGGCGCGCGAGCGTGGCACGCACCCGGCGAAATGGACCTACGCCAATATCGCCAACATGCGCGCCGAGTTGAAGCGCATGGGCCTCTCGCTGGAGTGGGAGCGCGAATTCGCCACCTGCGATCCCGAGTATTACGGCCAGCAGCAGAAGCTCTTCCTCGACTGCCTGCAGGCGGGCCTGGTCGAGCGCAAGGAGAGCTGGGTCAACTGGGACCCGGTGGACGGCACCGTTCTGGCCAACGAACAGGTGATCGACGGCAAGGGCTGGCGCTCCGGCGCGCCGGTCGAGAAGAAGAAGCTCAGCCAGTGGTTCTTCGCCATCACCAAGTTCGCGCCCGAGCTGCTGGAGGCGCTGGACGGGCTGGACCGCTGGCCCGAGCGTGTGCGGCTGATGCAGGCCAACTGGATCGGCCGCAGCGAGGGCGCCAGGGTGCGCTTCAAGCTGGCCGCGCCCGTTGACGGCCAGGAGGAGGTGGAGGTCTTCACCACCCGGCCGGACACGCTGTTCGGCATGAGCTTCCTCGCCGTCGCCGCCGAACATCCGCTGGCCGCCGCCGCCGCGCAGCACTCGGCCGAGGCCGCCGCCTTCATCGCCGAATGCCGCGCCATGGGCACGAGCGAAGTGGCGATCGAGCAGGGCGAGAAGAAGGGCTTCAACACGGGCTTCACCGTGAAGCACCCCTTCAACGGCCGCGAATACCCCGTCTGGATCGCGAATTTCGTGCTGATGGAATACGGCACGGGCGCCATCTTCGGCTGCCCCGCGCATGACCAGCGTGACCTGGATTTCGCGCGCAAATACGACCTCTCGGTGACGCCCGTCGTGCTGCCGCCCCCAGCGGAGCTGGCAAGGCTTGGTTTCGCGGACGCGGCGAGCTTCACCGTGGGCAACGAGGCCTTCACCGAGGATGGCGTCAGCTTCAACTCGGACTTCCTGAACGGGCTGGACGTGGCCGGCGCCAAGCGCGCCGCCATCGCGCGCATCGAGGAGCTGGGCCAGGGTCAGGGTGTCACGAACTGGCGCCTGCGCGACTGGGGTGTCAGCCGCCAGCGCTACTGGGGCTGCCCCATCCCCGTAATCCATTGCGATGATTGCGGCGTGGTGCCGGTGCCGGCGGACCAGCTGCCCGTCGTGCTGCCCGAGGATGTGGATTTCTCGAAGCCGGGCAATCCGCTGGACCACCACCCGACCTGGCGGCATGTGAACTGCCCCTCCTGCGGCAAGACGGCGCGCCGCGAGACGGACACCTTCGACACCTTCGTGGACAGTTCCTGGTATTTCGCGCGCTTCTGCTCGCCGCGCGCCACGCAGCCGGTCACGAACGCGGCCGTGGATGCCTGGCTGCCGGTGGACCAGTATATCGGCGGCATCGAGCACGCGATCCTGCACCTGCTCTACAGCCGCTTCTTCACCCGCGCCATGAAGGCGACCGGCCATGTGAAGCTGGACGAGCCCTTCGCCGGCCTCTTCACCCAGGGCATGGTCACGCATGAGAGCTACAAGGGCGCCGATGGCCGCTGGCTCTACCCGGAAGAGGTGGAGAAGCGGGCCGACGGCACCGCGGTGGTGAAGGGCACGGAAGAACCCGTGACGATCGGCCGCATCGAAAGCATGTCCAAGTCGAAGCGGAACACGGTGGATCCGGGCGCCATCATCAACCGCTACGGCGCGGACACGGCGCGGTGGTTCATCCTGAGCGACAACCCGCCCGAGCGCGACATGGAGTGGTCGGAATCCGGTGTGGCCGGCGCCAGCCGCTTCATCGGGCGCATCTGGCGCCTCGCGCAGAACATGGTGGAAGCGGACAAGCCTGACGAAGCCGTGGGCAAGAAGCTGCGGCAGGCGACGCATCGCGCCATCGCCGCCGTGACCGAGGCGCTCGAGGCCTTCACCTTCAACGTGGCCGTCGCCAAGATCCACGAACTCGCCAATTCCATCGGTGACAGCGCGGCCGCCCCGCTCGCCGCGCGGCGCGAGGCGATGGAGGCGCTGGTGCGCCTCAGCGCGCCGATGATGCCGCACCTGGCCGAGGAGATCTGGGCGCTGCTCAATCCGGGCCGCGGGCTGGTCGCGCAACTGCCCTGGCTGGAGGCCGACCCGGCCCTGCTGCGCGCCGAGACCGCGACGCTCGCCGTGCAGGTGCTGGGCAAGCTGCGCGGCACCATCGAGGTTTCGGTGGACGCGAGCGACGAGGAGGTTTTTGCTCTCGCCGAGGCCGAGCCCAACGTGATCCGCGCACTGGACGGCAAGCCGGTCAAGAAGCGCATCCATGTGAAAGGCCGGGTGGTCAACCTTGTCATCTAGACGCGCCCTCCTCACCGCCCCGCTGCTGGCCCCCCTGGTGGCCTTGGGCGCCTGCGGCTTCCGTCCGCTCTATGGGCCGAATGGCGAGGGCGGCACGGGTGCTGCGATCGCGGCGAATGAGCCGAGCCTGGCCGAAGCCCTGGCCGCGGTGCGTGTGGGCCTCATCCCCGAGCGCAACGGGCAGCTGATGCGCCGCGCGTTGCAGCGGCAGCTCGAAGGCAGCCGGCCCGGCATACAGGCGCGCTATGACCTGGAGGTGCGGCTCATCTACGCGACCGAGGTTCTGGGCTACCAGACGGATGGCCTGGCCACCCGCGTGCGCGTCGTCGCCACCGCCAGCTGGGTGCTGGCCACGCAATCCGTGCCGCGCGAGGTGGTGGATCGCGGCTCGGCCCGCACGGTGGATGCCTATAACCTGCCCAACCTGCAGTTCTTCGCCTCCGACGCCTCGCGCGAGGACATGGAGCGCCGCCTGGTGGCGGAGCTGAGCGAGCGTGTCACCGTTGGCGTCGCCGTGGCGCTGCGCCGCCGGATGTCGGCCCCCGCCGCGACCTGACCCATGGTCTCGAAGCTCGATCCGCGACGGCTTGCTGGCTTCCTGGCTGACCCGCCGGGCGAATGCCGGGTGGTGCTGCTGATCGGCGATGATGCCGGGCTGGTAAATGAACGCGCCGCAGCGCTGGTGCGCGCGGTGGCGGGCGATGACCCGATCTGCATCGTGGAACCGCCGCGCGAGGCGGCGCGTGACCCTGGCTCGCTGGCCGGTGAGGCGGCCGCCGTGCCGCTGATGGGCGGGCGGATGGCGATCCGCATCCGCGACCCGCGCGATGCCTGGGCCGAGGCCGTCAAGGCCGCGCTGGCCGGGCCGGGGCCGGGCCTGGTCATCATCGAGGGCGCAGGGCTCACCGGCAAATCCAAGCTGAAGGCGCTGGTGGCGGCCGATCCGCGCGGCCAGGTGATCGAATGCTATGCCGAGCGCGGGCGGGACCTCACCGCCTCCATCACGCGCATCCTGGGCGAGCTGGGCGCGGCGGCCGAGCCGGCGGCGCTGGACTGGCTGACGGAGCGCGCGGGCGAGGACCGCATGGCCATGCGGCGCGCGCTGGAGGTGCTGGCGCTGCATGCAGAGCCGGGTCAGCGGATCACCGTCGAGGATGCGATGGAACTGCTCGGCGAAGGCAGCATGCTGGACCTGGACGAGGCGCTGATGGCGGCCTCGCTGGGCGAGGTGGCGGTGGCGGACCGCGCCATCGCCAAGGCCTTCGGCGAGGGCGCGAATCCGGTGCAGGTGCTGCGGGCCGCGCTGCGGCACACGCAGCGGCTGCACATGGCGCGGCTGGCGATGGAAGGCGGGGCCTCGGCCGATGAAGCGGTGGGCGCGCTCAGGCCGCCGGTCTTCTGGAAGGCCAAGCCCGCGATGACGCGGGCCCTCTCGCGCTGGTCCGTGGCGCGGCTGGAGGCGCTGGGCGCGGCGCTGCTGCGGGCGGAGCGGCAGGCGAAGACCACGGGCCTGCCGGATGAGACGGTGGCGCGGCAGGTGGTGCTGGGGTTGGCCCGGAGCGCGGCGAGGTAGACGGACGAGAGGGCGCTGCCCTCTCGTGCTCTCCCGCCAGGAAACTCAGTTTCCTGGACCTTCGATCAGAGCCTGAAGCGGCCCTCGAAGACGGGGACGCAGCGGCCGGCGACGCGGGCGCGGACGCCATCGGCCGCACGATACGCGGTGGCACTGAGAAGACTGGGCCGGCCCATCTCGACGCCCTGCGTGATTTCCAGGCGCAGCGACGGCGCGCTGCCGAGCGAGAGCAGAAGTGCCACCAGCGGCGTGGCCGCGCTGCCGGTCGCCGCATCCTCCACAGTGCCCGAAAGCGGCGAGAACATGCGCGCGCGCAGCCGCCCCTGCCCCGCATGCGCGTAGAGATAGAGCGGGAGGCGGCGCGGGCCGAGATGCGGGAATTCCAGCGCCGCCGCCGCGAAGCGCGCGAGGTCGGGCTTGGCGCGCCCCAGCGCCTCGGGCGTGACTTCCGCCAGCACGAAGGAATTGCCGACCGAGGCCATGACGGGGCGATGCGCCGCCGTCACCACATCCGACTCCGCCAGGCCGACACAGCCCGCGACCAGCGCGGGGGGCATCTCGGGCCCGGTCGTGAGCGGCTGCGGGGCGCCGATCTCTGCGCCGATGACGACACCCGCCGCGTCACGCTGCACCGTCACCTCGACCAGGCCCGCGATCTCCTCGAAGCGGAGCAGGCCATCCGTCGCGCGGTCGGCCAGCACGAAGCCGGTGCCGACATTGGGGTGGCCGGCAAACGGCATCTCCGCGACCCGGTTGAAGATGCGCACGCGCGCCGTGTTGCCGGGCTTCTCCGGCGGCAGCACGAAGGTGGTCTCGCTCAGGTTCAGCTCGGCGGCCAGCGACTGCATCTGCGCATCGGTCAGGCCGCGCGCATCGGGAAAGACGGCGAGCTGGTTCCCGCCGAAGCGCGTGTCGGTGAAGACGTCCAGCGTCACGAAATCCCAGGCGGTCACAGCGTCATCTCCACCATCACGGGCACGTGGTCGCTGGCCTTCTCCCAGCCGCGCGCGGGCTTCAGGATCTGATGGCTGGCGAGGCTCCCGCGCAAATCCTGGCTGACCCAGACGTGATCGAGGCGCCGGCCGCGATCCGCCGCCTCCCAGTCCTTCGCGCGGTAGGACCACCATGTGTAGAGCTTCTGCTCGGCCGGCACGAAATGGCGCAGCGCATCATGCCAATCGCCCGCGCGCATCCAGCCGGCAAGCGCCTCCACCTCGATCGGCGTGTGGGAGACGACGTCGAGCAGCTGCTTGTGCGACCAGACATCATGCTCGAGCGGCGCGATGTTGAGATCGCCCACCAGGACGGAGCGACGCAGCGGCGCATGCGTGGCAAACCAGGCGGTGGCCTCGGCGATGAGGTCGAGCTTGTGGGCGAATTTCGGATTGGCCTCTCGGTCCGGAATGTCGCCGCCGGCGGGGACATAGAAATTGTGCAGGTCGAGCGGGCCGGAAGGGAGTGCCAGCGTCACGCCGACATGGCGGCAATCGCCCTTCATGCACCAATCCGGATCGCCCGCGCGCGCCGTGAACGGAATGCGGGAGAGGATGGCGACGCCGTTATAGCCCTTCATGCCCCGCGCGATGACGTGCTCGAAGCCCAGTGCCCTGATGCCGTCATGCGGGAAGAGCTCATCCGGGCATTTCGTTTCCTGGAGGCAGAGGACGTCGGGCCGAAGTGCGGCGTCGAGATCCGCCAGCAGGGGCAGGCGGAGTCGGACGGAGTTGATGTTCCAGGTGGCGATGCGCAGCGCGGGCAAGGGCGGGACTCGCTGTCAGGGGAGGCCCATCCTTGCCGCGCCGCGCCGGCTTTGGGAAGCCAGAGCATGATGCGTTGAGGCGGAATCGCCGAGACGCCGAATCATCCTGTCAGCAGAGGCGAGACCGCGCGGCGTGAACGCATGTGAACGTAGCGCGGTCTAGCCTCCCGTCGCCTCGATCTTGTCCTGCGTCTTGGTGTCGAAGTCGCTCGCGTCGTGGCGTTCGCGCAGCTGGCCCTCGGGCTCGCCCACCATGCGGTTCACCATGCGGCCGCGCTTCACGGCGGGGCGGGCGTGAATCTGGTCGGCCCAGCGGAGCACGTTCTTGTATTCATGCACCGAGAGGAACTCGGCCGCGCCGTAGGACCAGCCCTTCACCAGCCCGCCATACCAGGGCCAGACGGCGATGTCGGCGATGGTGTAGTCGGAGCCGGCCAGGTACTCGCTCTCGGCCAGGCGGCGGTCCAGCACGTCGAGCTGGCGCTTCACCTCCATGGCGAAGCGGTCGATCGGGTATTCCTGCTTGGTCGGCGCATAGGCGTAGAAATGACCGAAACCGCCGCCGAGATAGGGCGCGCTGCCCATCTGCCAGAAGAGCCAGGAGAGCGTCTCGGCGCGGGCCGCCGTCTCGGTCGGCAGGAATTCGCCAAACTTTTCCGCGAGGTGCATGAGGATGGCACCGGATTCGAAGACGCGGATGGGCTTGGGGCCGCTTCGGTCCATCAGCGCGGGGATCTTGGAGTTGGGGTTCACGGCGACGAAGCCGGAGCCGAACTGGTCGCCCTCGCCGATGCGGATCAGCCAGGCGTCGTATTCGGCATCGGCGTGGCCGCGGGCCAGCAGCTCCTCCAGCATCACCGTCACCTTCACGCCATTGGGCGTGCCGAGCGAATAGAGCTGGAGCGGATGCTTGCCGATGGGCAGCTCCTTCTCATGCGTCGGGCCCGCGATGGGGCGGTTGATGTTGGCGAAGCGGCCGCCATTGGCCTTCACCCAGGTCCAGACCTTGGGGGGCGTGTATTCGGGGGCGTCGGTCATGCGAGGGGCTCCTGTGCTGCCGCTCATGTCGGGCCGTGCGGTCAGCCGCGCAAGTGGCAGGAGACCCAGTGGCCGGGCGAGACCTCACGCAGCTCCGGCACCTCGGACCGGCACTGACCGGCATTGGCGATGGGGCAGCGCGTGTGGAAATGGCAGCCCGAGGGCGGGCGCAGCGGGCTCGGCACATCGCCCTTCAGCATGATGCGCTGGCGCTTCACCGTGGGGTCCGGGATGGGCACGGCGGAGAGCAGCGCCTCGGTGTAGGGGTGCAGCGGGTTGGTGTAGAGGTCGCGCGCGCTCGCGATCTCGACGATGCGGCCGAGATACATCACCGCCACGCGGTCGCTGATGTGCTCCACCACCGAGAGGTCATGCGCGATGAAGAGGAAGGTGAGGCCGAACTTCTCCTGCAGATCCTCCAGCAGGTTCACCACCTGCGCCTGGATGGAGACGTCGAGCGCGCTCACCGGTTCGTCGCAGATGACGAGCTTGGGCTTCACGGCGAGCGCGCGTGCGATGCCGATGCGCTGGCGCTGGCCGCCCGAGAATTCATGCGGGAAGCGGCGCATGTGGTCGGCGTTCAGGCCCACCGTCTCCAGCAGCTCCACCACGCGGTCCTCGCGCTCGCGCGCCGTCCTCGCGAGCTTATGGATGATCAGCGCCTCGGCGATGATGCTGCCCACCGTCATGCGCGGATTGAGCGAGGCGAAGGGGTCCTGGAAGATGATCTGCATGTCGCGGCGCAGATCGCCCAGCTTCTCATGATCGAGTGCCGTGACGTCGCGGCCTTCGAAATTCACCTCGCCCGAGGTCGGCTCGATGAGACGCAGGATGAGGCGGCCGGTGGTGGATTTGCCGCAGCCGGATTCCCCCACCAGGCCCAACGTCTCGCCGGCCTGAAGGTCGAAGCTGACGCCGCTCACGGCATGCACGTGATCCACCGTGCGGCGCAGCAGCCCCCCCTTCACGGGGAAGCGCTTCACCAGTTTCTTCACGCTGAGGAGCGGCTGGGTCATAGGATGCAGGCCACCTTGTGCCCGGGGGCGACCTCACGCAGCGGCGGTTCGGCCAGGGTGCAGGCCTTGGTCGCGAAGCGGCAGCGCGCGGCGAAGCGGCAACCCACGGGCGGGTTGAGCAGGCTCGGCACCGTGCCGGGGATCGCTTCCAGCCTCGTGTGCGTCGTGGCGGCGAGGTCGATGCGCGGGATCGAGCGGATCAGCCCCTGGGTATAGGGGTGGCGCGGATTGGCGAAGAGGTTCTCCACCGTCGCATCCTCCACCACCTTGCCGGCATACATGACGATGACGCGCTGCGAGGTCTCGGCCACCACGCCCATCGCATGCGTGATGAGCAGGATGGACATGCCGAGGCGCTGCTTCATCTCGTTCATCAATTCCAGGATCTGCGCCTGGATGGTGACGTCGAGCGCCGTGGTCGGTTCGTCGGCGATGAGCAGCTTCGGGTTGCAGGAGAGCGCCATGGCGATCATCACGCGCTGGCGCATGCCGCCCGAGAACTGGTGCGGATAGTCATGCACCCGCTTCTGCGGGTTCGGAATCTGCACGAGCGAGAGCATCTCCGCCGCGCGGTCGAAGGCGGCGCGCTTGGACAGGCCCTCGTGGTGGCGCACCGTCTCGGCGATCTGCTGGCCCACGGTATAGACCGGGTTCAGCGAGGTCATCGGCTCCTGGAAGACGATGCCGATCTGCTTGGAGCGGATGGCGCGCATCTCATCCGGCGCCATGGGCACCAGGTCCCGTCCCTCGAACAGGATCTTTCCGGCCATGATGCGGCCGGGCGGCATGGCGATGAGCTTCAACACCGTCATCGCGGTGACGGTCTTGCCGCAGCCGGATTCACCGACGATGGAGACGGTCTCGCCGCGGTTGACCGAGATATCCACGCCATCCACGGCGCGGACCATGCCGTCATCCGTCTTGAAGTGAACCTTCAGGCCCGAGATGTCGAGCAGAGGGGCCGAGGCGCTCACTGCACGCGCCTCGGGTCCAGCGCATCCCGCAGGCCATCGCCCACGAAATTGATGGTCAGCACGGTCAGGAAGATGGCGAGGCCAGGGAAGATCGCCCAATGCGGGGCGAAATCCAGGTTGTCCTTCGCGTCAAAGAGCAGGCGCCCCCAGGTCGGCGTATCCGGCGGGAAGCCGAGGCCGAGGAAGGAGAGCGTGGATTCCGCGAGGATCGCGCCCGCCACGTCGATCGAGGCGGCGACGATCACGGGGCCCAGCGCATTGGGCAGGATGTGCTGCACCACGATCCGCACGCGCGAGGCGCCGAGCGCGCGGGCGGCTTCCACGAATTCCTTCTCGCGCAGCGAGAAGAACTGCGCGCGCACCAGGCGTGCCACCTGCATCCAGTTGAACAGGCCGATCACGGCCACGATCATGATGAAGACGCCCAGCTCCTGCCCCACCACCTCGGCCAGCGCGTCACGAAACAGGTAGATGATGAGCAGCAGCAGCGGCAGCTGCGGGAGCGAGAGGAAGAGATCCGTCACCCACATCAGCGCCACATCCACCGGGCCCTTGGACATGCCGGCGATGGCGCCGACCAGCACGCCGACAGTGACGGCGACACCCATCGCGGCGAAGCCCACAGCGAGTGAGATGCGCCCGCCATAGAGCACACGCGCCAGCAGGTCCTGCCCCAGGTCATCCGTGCCGAAGGGGTGCTCCAGCGAGGGGCCCTGAAGGCGTGCCGTGAAGTCGATCTCGTCGATCGGCACGGTCCAGAAGAAGGGGCCGAAGAGCACGGCCAGGATCATCAGGCCGAGCACCACGGCGCTGCCCACCGCGAGCTTGTGCTTGCGGAAGCGGCGCCAAGCCTCGCCCGCCGGGGTCACCGGAGCGCGACGAACGGTCCCGGCGGACCCGGCGCTAGCTGTAGCTGATGCGGGGGTCGAGCCAGCCATAGATCACGTCCGCGAGCAGGTTGAAGAAGATGACGAGGCAGGCGAAGACGAAGGTCACCGCCATGATCACCGGCGTGTCATTGGCCAGCACCGCCGAGATCAGCAGCGAGCCGATGCCGGGGACGCGGAAGATCTGCTCCGTCACGATGGCGCCGCCGAAGACCGCCGGCATCTGCAGCGCCACCAGCGTCACCACGGGGATCAGCGCGTTGCGCACCACATGGCGGTTGATGACGCGCCGCTCCGGGATGCCCTTGGCGCGCGCCGTCGTCACATAGTCGAGGCGCACCACGTCGAGCACGGCCGAGCGCACGAAGCGCGTCCAGGCCGCGCCCTGGAACAGGCCCAGCACCGCGATGGGCATGATGGATTGCTTGATGTGCTCCCACCACCATTGCCAGCCCGTCGCGTCGATCTGCGCGCGATAGACGAAGGGCAGCCAGTCCAGGTGGATGGAAAACAGCATGATCAGCAGCAGCCCGGTGAAGAAGGTGGGCAGCGAGAAGCCGACGAAGGCGAGCGTGTTCGCCACCTGGTCGAAGATCGAATAGGGCCTGGTTGCCGCCATGATGCCGACCGGCAGCGCAATGGCGAGCGCCAGCACCTGCGACAGCCCGATCACCACCAGCGTCACCGGCAGGCGCTGGAGGATCAGCTGGTCCACATCCACGCGGCTGACGAAGGAGAAGCCCCATTCGCCCTGCAGCATCGAGGTGAGCCAGCGGAAATAGCGGATATGCACCGGGTCATCGATGCCGAGGCTGGCGCGCAGCGCGAGCCGAACCTCAGGCGGGATGGCCGGGTTGGTGGCCAGTTCCTCGAAGGGGTCGCCCGGCGCCAGCGCCAGCACGGTGAAGAGGATGACGCTGATCCCGAGCAGGCTCGGGATCGCGATCAGCAGGCGGCGGAGAAGATACTGGGCCACGGGGCGATCAGGTCTCGCGCCACCAGTCCTGCAGCGCCCAGAAGGTGCCGTCCCAGCCGCTCAGCACATGGCGGAGATTGTTCACGCTGCCGCTGACAAGCGGGCGCTTCACCAGCGGGATGATGTGGTTGCTGCCCACGATCAGGTCGTTCATGCGGATGAAGAGGGCGGCGCGCTTCACCGGATCGATCTCGCTTTCCGCGGCACGGAAGGCGGCGTCGTATTCGTCGTTGCGCCAGCGCACGATGTTGCGGCCCTGCCAGGAATTGGCGCGGGTGGACAGCTCCCACGAGACGTACTGGTTCATGAAGCGCTGCGGATCCGCCTGCGGCATCGTGGTCGTGTACATCTGCATGTCGGCGTAGAACTTCGTGAAGGTGTCCGGGTTCGCGACATCCGACGAGAAGAACACCGAGGCGGTGACCGACTTCAGCTCGAGATCGATGCCCGCGCGCTGCGCCGCCTGCTTGTACACCGCCTGGGTGCGCTGGCGCGGCGCATTGACCGAGGTCTGGTAGATGAAGCGCAGCCGGACATTGTTCTTGGCGCGGATGCCGTCCCGCCCGCGCACCCAGCCGGCCGCGTCCAGGATCTCGTTCGCGCGGGCGATGTTGAACTCCCAGCGCATGTTGCGCGAGGTGAAGCGCGGCGGGTTGTTCAGGAAGTTGGCGGTCGCCGGGCCGCCGCGGCCATAGATGAACTGCTCCAGCGCGTTGCGGTCGATCAGCAGCGCCATGGCCTGGCGCACCGCGGGGTCCGAGAAGGCCGGGTGCTGCGTGCTGGCATGCGAGCGCTCGCCGTCGATCTCCCGGTTCGGGTCGGTGACGTTGAGCTGCACGAACTCGATGCCGCCGCTCTCCACGATGTTCACGCGGCCGCGATTGGCGGCTTCCAGCCGCTTCAGCAGGTCATCCTCGACCTGCAGGTTCCAGGCATAGTCGAAATCGCCCGTCTGCAGCACGGCGCGCGCGGCCGAGACCGCGTCGCCGCCGCCCTTCACCTCCAGCGTGTCGAAGAAGGGGCGGTTGTTCATGTGGTAGTTGGGGTTCAGCTCGGCCCGCAGCGTGTCGCCCGGCAGGAAGCTGACGAACTTGTAGGCGCCGGTACCCACGGGGCGCAGGTTGGTGGGCGCGTCGCGCGAGTTCGGACCGTTGAAGGCCTGGAACAGGTGCTTCGGAATCAGCTGGCCGGTTGCAGCCACGAAGGCATCGGCCCAGAAGGGCGTGGGCTGCGCGAATTCGACGCGGACGGTGTGGTCATCCACCTTCACCGCGTTCACGTCGCGATAGCTGCCGGAAGTGACGGCGGCGACGGCGGCGTTGCGCGAGTATTCCCAGTTGAAGATCACGTCATCGGCCGAGAAATCCTGGCCGTCATGCCACTTCACGCCACGCTTCAGCTTCCAGGTGACCGAGCGGCCATCGGCGGAAAGCCCGCCATTCTCCAGCGAGGGGATCTCGGCCGCGAGGACCGGGTGCAGCGTGCCATCGGCCGCCCAGCCGGCCAGCGGCTCGTAGAAGACGCGGCTCGCATCCTGGTTGGTGGTGCCGACCGCGAAATGCGGGTTCAGCAGGGTGGAGGCCTGCCAGTACAGCACCTTGAGCTGGCCGCCGCCGCCGCGCCGCGTGGGGCGATAGGCGGGCATGCTGCCCTGGGCCTGGGCGGAACCGGCGCCCGCGATCGCCAGCAACTGCGTCGCCATCGGCGCCGTCAGGCCCACCGCCGCCATGCGGCGAATGAAGCCGCGGCGCGAGAGGCTGCCGTTCTTCACGCGCCCGATCATCTGGCGCAGATCGTCTTCACCCATTGCCATTCTCCCAGCGCATCGAAGCGGTGTTCAGTTCTCAACCCACCATTACCCGGACACATAGCAGGGTTGCGTGGCAATGCGAGTCCTGCCGCGCGGCCCGCACCCGGCAGATCGCGCTCAGCCCTCGGGACTGCCCAATTCCTGCGCGACCAGGCTCGCCCAATAGGCGACACCCAGCGGGATCGTCGCGTCGTTGAAGTCAAACAGCGGCGTGTGCAGCGCGGGCGAGGAACCATCCGGCGCGCCGCCGCCGATGGACATGAAGGCGCCGGGGCGCTGCTCCAGCATGAGCGCGAAATCCTCCGCGCCGGTGCTGGGGTCGGGGTTGGGGTCCACCGCGGCCTCGCCCACCACGGCGGCCGCAGCGGCATAGGCCACCTTGGTCTGCTCCGGGTGGTTCACCGTGGCCGGCACGCCGCGGCGATACTCGACCTCGGCCGTGCAGCCATGCGCGGCGGCGAGGCCGTGCGCGAGTTCGCCGATGCGGCGCTCCAGCAGGTCCCGCACCGCCGGCGTATAGCTTCGCGCGGTGCCGCTGATGGTGAGTTCGGCCGGCATGACGTTGGCGCCGATGTGGTTGCCCGCGCTGATGGCGCCCACGCTCAGCACCGCCGCATCCTTGGCGGCCACGTTGCGGCCGATGATGGTCTGCAGGGCGAGGACGAAATGCGCCTGCACGATGGTGATGTCGGTGGCGAGATGCGGCGTGGATCCGCCATGCCCGCCGGTGCCGCGGAAGATCACGGTGAAGCGGTCCGCCGCCGCCATGGTCGGGCCGGGGCGGATCGCGAAATGGCCGGCGGGGCGGCGCGGCGCATTGTGCAGGCCGTAGACCGCATCGCAGGGGAAGCGCTCGAACAGGCCGTCGGCCAGCATGGCGCGGGCCCCGCCGCGGCCTTCCTCGGCCGGCTGGAAGATCAGGTGGACGGTGCCGGCGAAGTCGCGATTCCCGGAGAGCCAGCGCGCCGCGCCCAGCAGCATCGTCGTGTGCCCATCATGGCCGCAGGCATGCATGATGCCAGGGTTCTTCGACGCATAGGGCAGCCCGGTCTGCTCGGGGATGGGCAGCGCGTCCATGTCCGCGCGCAGGCCGATGGTGCGGTTGCCCGGCCGCGTGCCCCGGATGGTGCCGACGACGCCGAGCTGGCCCACGCCTTCCGTCACCTCCACGCCCCATTCGCGCAGGTGGCGCGCGACGAGGCCAGCGGTCCGCACCTCCTCCATGCCGAGTTCGGGATGGGCGTGGATGTCCTGGCGGATCGCCGCCAGCTCCGGCTGCCAGGCCTGGACCGCCTCGATGATGTGTCGGCTCATGCGCATTCCCCTCTCGCGTGCGGCGGGATGATCCATCCGGCGCGCGCCGAGGTCCAGCGGGCTCAGGCGGGGCGCGGGCTGCGGATGCCGGAGCGGGCGGAGAGGTAGCGCAGCTGCGCCGCGTGGTCGGTGGCGGCGCAGAGCATCAGGCCGGTGAAGAAGATCCGCGGCCGGCGGCCCTCCCCGGGCACGGGCGGGCCGGTGTCGAACTCGATGAGGAGATCGCCCGCCTGGCAGGCCGCGATGTCGAGCCGGACGAGCTGCAGCTGGCCGGTCGGGATCTCCTCCATGAGCCAGGGCCCTGGCGCCTCTTCCGGCCGGCGGACGCGCAGGCGGAACTGGGCCGGCACGGTGACGGAAGCCGCGATCTCGAGCGTGAGGACGAGGCCATCCGGCGCCGGCGCGCCGAGGGGGAGGCGAAGCAGGACGGGGCCGCTGCCGGCGCCGATGGCCCAGCGCTCCTGCTCGGCCCAGCCCTCGCCCTCGCAGAGGAGCTGGTGCAGCAGGCTGAAGGGGCGCATGAGCGCGGGGAGATCGGGCACCGCCGGTTCTTCGAAGACGATTCGCTCGCCGATCGGAAACCAGAGGCGGCGCACCGGATCCGGCAGCGCGGGCGCCTCGGCCGAGAGGGTCGCGATCAGGCCCTCGGCAACCTCGCGCCAGCTGCGGATGCGGACGCGTTCGGCGATCTTGGATTCCAGGTGCTGGCGGTGCGCGGGGTCCCGGATCAGGTTCCAGGCGAGGTCGGCCAGCTCGGGTTCGCTCTGCGGCGAGAAATACTGCGCGGCGGCGCCGCCCGCCTCGCGCAGGCTGGTGTGGTCGGGCGTCAGCGGGATCTTGCCATGGGCCAGCGCCTCGGTGACGGGCAGGCCCCAGCCCTCGTAGAAGCTGTTGAAGACGGTGAAGAGGCAGCGTTCGTAGAGTTGGCCGAGCAGCGCGTCGCCGACATCCTGCAGGTGGATCACCCGGCGACGCAGCTCGGGCGCCGATTGCAGCAGGTGCAGCACGGGCTCCGCCAGGAAGCCCGGGCGGCCGACGAGCACGAGGTCGGGGATCACCGCATCGCCATGGCGGCGCAGCAGGGTGAGCCACGCATGCAGCAGCAACGCGTGGTTCTTGCGGGATTCGATGGTGGCCACGCAGAGCACGAAAGGCCGGCCATCGGCCAGTCGTTCGGGCCATTCGGGCGGCTCGGGCGCGGAAAGCGCCGGGAAGCGGGCATCGAGCGGCATGACGCCGACCGGGATGTCCAGATGCGGCAGCATGCGGCGCTGCCAGAGGCGGAAATCCCGCGCCGCGCAGTCGCTGATGGCCACGGCGCGGTCCATCTGCAGGCAGAGGCCCAGGAAATGCTCCGCGAAGCTGCGCGACAGGCTGGCCTCGCAATGCTCGGGCGTCGCGAGCGGGATGGCATCGTAGAACAGCACGCAGACCAGCACGCGATGCGCCTGGCGCACCTCGCGCAGGCGGCGGAGCTGGACCGGGTTGCGGCCGGTGAGGCCAAGGGCGAGCAGCCGGTCCCCCGGGTGGAAGGCGAAGGCCGCCCCCTCACGGCAGGCCGTGGCGCGCGCCTCCTGCAGGGTGAGCCAGGCGGGTTCGTCCAGCCCGCCGCCCTGCCGCCCGCCCTGGATCAGCGCCAGCAGCAGGGCGGCGGGGAACTGCACGAAGCGCCCCTGCTCCGCCGAGAAGGCGGTCAGTTCGAAGAGCGGATCCTCATCGAGGGCCAGGCCGGCCTCAAGCAGCGCCATCTGCACGCGCGCCACGCCCATGGGCGTGCGGAAATGCGTCAGGAACTCCAGGAGGTCGGTCAGGTCCACCACGAAGCGAGTTTCGGCCATCCGTCTCTTCTCTCGGGGTCTTCTCCGGGGGCAGCGCGAGCTTGGCGCCGCGCGTCAGCTTCGCCCGTAATTGTCTTCGAGCCGGACGATATCGTTCTCGCCGAGATAGGACCCGACCTGCACCTCGATGAGCGCCAGCGGGATCATCCCCGGGTTCTCCAGCCGGTGCACGCAGCCCAGCGGCAGGTAGACCGACTGGTTCTCCGACAGCAGCAGGCTCTCCGCATCCCGATGCACCCGCGCCGTGCCCTTCACCACCACCCAGTGCTCGGCCCGGTGATGGTGCTTCTGCAGCGAAAGCCGCCCGCCCGGGCGCACCACGATCTGCTTCACCTGGAAGCGGTCGCCCATGATCAGCCCCTCGTAATGGCCCCAGGGGCGGTACATCCGCCGGTGCTCGCTCGCCTGCTTCAGGCCGCGCGCCTTCAGGCGCTCCACCATCCGCTTCACATCCTGCGCGCGCGAACGCGGCAAGGCCAGCACCGCGTCGTCTGTCGTGACAACCACCACATCCTTCAAGCCCAGCACCGCCGTCAGGATGCCCTCCGAGCGCACGTAGCAGCCCTCCGCGTCCAGCAGCTCCACCGGGCCCTTGGCCGCATTGCCCGCCGCATCCTTCGCCGTCGCCTCCCATAGCGCGTCCCAGCTGCCCACATCGCTCCAGCCCAGATCCGCCGGAACCACCGCGGCATGCCGCGTGCGCTCCATCACCGCATAGTCGATCGAGATCGCCGGCGCCTCGCGGAACGCCTCCGCGCCCAGCCGGATGAAGTCCAGGTCCCGCATCGCGCCGTCCAGCGCCGCGCGCGCCGCCGCCAGCACGGCCGGCGCATGCTCGCGCAGCTCGGCGATCAGGGTGCCCGCCGTCGCCACGAACATGCCGCTGTTCCAGACATGCCGCCCGCCCGCCACCAGCCGCTCGGCCGTCGCGCGCTCGGGCTTCTCGGTGAAGCTCTGCACCGCCTGCACGCCCGGCACCTCGGCCAGCGCCTCGCCCAGCTCGATGTAGCCGAAGCCGGTATGCGCCTCGGTCGGGCGCATGCCGAAGGTGACGATGCGCCCGCCGCGCGCCGCCACGGCCGCGCGCTCCAACGCCGCATGCAGCGCCGCCACATCGCCGATCGCGGCATCGGCCGCCATGATCCAGAGCACCGCGTCAGGCTGCGCCTCGGCCACCAGCAGCGCGGCGACCGCGATGGCGGGCGCGCTGTTGCGCCCCTCGGGCTCCAGCACGATCTGCGGGTTGGCGATGCCCGCGTCGCGCAGCTGCTCCGCCACCAGGAAGCGATGCGCCTCGCCCACCACCACCACCGGCGGCGCGAAGCCCGGGCCGGCCGCGCGGCGCGCCGTCTCCTGCACCATGCTCTGATCGGAGAGCAGCGGCCAGAACTGCTTGGGGTTGGACTCGCGCGACAGCGGCCACAAGCGGCTGCCCGTGCCGCCGGAAAGGATCACGGGAACAATGTCAGGAACGCTCATCACCGACCTCTCAGAACCTCCCCAACGCCTTCCCTCACAATCCCGGTGATTTCATGGCACACCAAGGCCCAATCACCCTTGTCCCGACAAGCCGCGAAAGGCAAGTTGCGAAGATGTCGGAACAGCATCCCAGGGTCTGGACAGACGGGTTCCCCCTGACCCTCTCCCACGGCACCGGCATCACCACCTACGCCCGCAGCCATGCCGCGACATTGCGGCGCATGGGCGTCTCGCTCGGCATGCTCTATGGCCGCCCCCTGCCCTCCATCGCCGACCCGGCGGAGCGCGAGGTGCGCTTCTTCGACGCGCGCGTCCTGCCCGGGCGCCCGCTGCACCAGCGCTTCATCGGCCTGCTGCGCGAGCCGCGCGGGCCGATGGCGCAGCCCATCCCGCTCTCGCGCATGGTGGACACGGCGGCCATGTCCGCCATCACCTACGAGACCTTCGCGACCGCGAACCTGCCCGAGGTGGATGAGCTGTGGAACGTGGACGACGCCTTCGGCCGCGCGCAGCTCCATTTCGCCGTGCGCCGCAACCTCATGACCGTCCGGGCGCCGAGCCCCCCCGCGCTGATGCACTGGACGCACATCCACCCCATCCGCCTGGCCGGCACGCGGAACATCTACACCGTACATGACCTGATCCCGCTGCGCCTGCCCTGGGCCACGCTGGACTTCAAGGCGAACTGGCTGAACACCGTCCGCCGCCTCGGCCAGCGGGCGGAGCACATCGTCACCGTCTCCGAGCATGCCAGGCGGGACCTGATCGAGCAGATCGGCATCCCGGAGGAGCGCGTGACCAACACCTACCAGGCCGTCTTCCCGCCCATGTTCGCCATGGCGGAGGAGATGTCGGTGGCGCGGCTCCGCCGCGCCCACCAGCTGGAGCCCCGCGGCTATTTCCTCTTTCTCTCGCGCATCGAGCCGCGCAAGAACCTGGCCCGCATGCTGGATGCCTATATCGCCTCCGGCTCGCAGCTGCCTTTCATCATCGTGGGCGGCATGGCGCATCAGGGCAAGCAGGAGCTGCGCCTGCTGACCGAGGCGGGCGGCACGCGCTCGGCCGATGGGCGCATCCGCTACATCGGCTACGTCCCGCAGCTCGACGTCGAGATCCTGGTGCGGCACGCCCGCGCGCTCTGCTTCGCCTCGCTCTACGAGGGCTTCGGCCTGCCGGCGGTGGAGGCGATGCAGGCGGGCACGGCGGTGCTTACCTCCAACACCTCCTGCATGCCCGAGGTGGTGGGAGGCGCGGCGCTGACCGTCTCCCCCACCGACACCCGCGCCCTGGCCGAGGCCCTGCAAGCGCTGGACGGCAATGACGAGCTGCGCCGGGGGCTGGAGGCGGCGGGCCCGAAGCGGGCCGCGTATTTCAGCCCCGAACGCTATGCCGAGCGCCTGGGCGCGCTCTATGCGCGACTGGGCGTCCTGCCGGCGGGCGAGGCCGCGGCATGATCGCCCTCGGCGAATTGCTGCACGGCACGGATGAGGATTTCCTCGTCAACCTCTATCTGGCGGCGCTGGGTCGCTGGCCGGACGAGGCGGGCTTCGCCCATCACCTCGGGCTCATCGCCGGCCGGCCGCAGCTCCGGGCGGAACTGGTCCAGGGCTTCCTCAATTCCGAGGAGGCGCGGCAGCGGCCGCCCGGCATCCGGATGGACGCGCCGGGCCCCGTGCCGCCCGAACAGGCGCTGGCCGCACAGTTGCGCCTGCGCACCGAGATCTTGCGCGCCGCCATCGCCGCGCCGCGCGAGGCGGCCGCCGCCGCGGAGCAATCGGCGCTGGCCGGCGAGATCATGGCGCTCGGCGCCACGCTGGCGGGGCTGCGGGCGGAGCTGACGGAGCGCATCGCGGCGCTGGAGGCCCGGCTGGCCGGCACGGTGCCGCCGGCGCCCGCGCTCTCGCCCGCCGTCTCGCTCGACTATGTGAATGAGCTGGTGGAGGGCGCCCAGACGCCGCTACTGCGCCGCATCCGTGCCCTGGAGGCGCGGTTGCTCGCCGGTGAGGGCGGGCTCAGCGGCAGCTGAGGATCCGCAGGTCGTAGACCGGGTGCTCGAACATGTTCACGGCCGGCGCATCGGCGAAGAGCCAGCCGCGGAAGACCTGCGGGTTGCCGCCGCCGCGCTGCTCATCCGTCACATCGAGGAAGGCGGCGGCGTCGGGCACTTCATCGGGCGGACGGGCATGGCAGGCGCGCAGCGTGATGGTGAGCGTGCCGAAGCGGGTGGGTTCGCCCACCGTCGCGCGCAACGTGGCGACACGCGCATTCACCTTGTCGAGCGCCTGGATCTCGCCCACGCGGCGCGGCACCCACTCTTGCGCGGCAGCCGGCAGCGGCGCGGCGAGCAGCAGCGCCAGCAGGGCGGGGCGCCACACGGCCATTCGGGGCGCGCTCATTTGCGGCGGGGGCTCGGCAGGGTGGCGATGATGTCGGTGAGGATGGCGCGCATCGCGGCCTCATCCACGCCCATCAGCACGGCGTCCTCGAAGGCGTCGCGCAGCACCTGCGTGGCCTCGGCGTGGTTCTCCAGCAAGAGCTTGACCTTCTCCCGGCAGGAGATGGGCTGGCCGTCGCTGCCCGGCCAGAGGACGGGCGGCGCGCTCATCGCGGCGTGGCCGGCGCGGCCTCGGCGGCGGTGGCGCCATTGCCGGCATTCATCTGCGTGACGGAGAAGATGAAGCGGCCGAGCAGGCTCTCCAGGCTCACCGAGCCCTGCGTCTCAGTGATGCGGCCGCCATCGGCCAGCAGCCGGTCGGCGCCGCCGGGCACGATCGAGACGTATTTGCCGCCAAGCAGCCCTTCCGAGGTGACCTCGGCCGAGGAATCGATGGGCAGGCCGAGGTCTCGGCGGACGCGCAGCGTCACCACCGCCTGGAAGCTGCGCGGATCAATCCGCAGGTCACTGACGGAGCCGACCTTCACGCCGCCGATCTTCACATCGGCGCCCTGGTTCAGCCCGTCCACGCGGTCGAACTCGGCGGTGAGCGCGATTCCGTCCGCCTGGGGCGCGCGGCCACCATGCAGGATGGCATAGGCCAGGAAGGCCCCGGCGCAGACCAGGACCACGGCGCCCGTCAACACCTCGGCGAGGCTGCGGGACTTCATGCGATCAGCTTTTCCATGCGGGGACAGATGGACTGTCAGCCGCCCGGCGTCCAGGCCTCATAATCGCCGCCGGTGACGCGGCGCTGCCCGCCCGCATAGTCATGGCCCTTGGGCCGCCAGGCGCCCGGCGTGCCGGTCAGGTTGGGCTGGTGCGGCTTCTGCCAGGGGTATTTCGCCGCCGGCAGCGGCGCATCCGTCGTGTGGTGCAGCCAAGCGTGCCACTCGGGCGGCACGATGGAGGAGTCCAGGCCCCGGGCCAGCGCGACGGTGCGGCGCGTGCGGCCATAGACCGGATCCGGCCGGCGCGATTCGTAATAGGTGTTGCCGGCCTCATCCCGGCCGACCTTGCGGCTGGTCATGCGGGTGAGGAAAAGATCGATCGTGGACATGCCGCATCTTCCCACAATTCCGCGGCGCGGCAAAGCATCCGGGGCCGTTCGGGGGCATGGGAGTTTTCCACAAGATGTTGTGGGCCGTTCCCGTTCTGGCCACATCATGCGGCTTCCCGGGGGAAGGGCCGCGGGCTAGGCTGCCGCCCATGGCACGCATCGCTGGAAGCTTGTGGGAAGGGGTCGCGCTCAGGCGCACCCGCATCGGCGCGGACCCCGACGCGCCGCGCCGCGCCGTCGCCCTGCCCGATTCCTGGGAGGATGACGCCGCCGCCGCGCTGGCCGCGCTGATCCCGGGGGAGCGGCCCATCGCCCTACCCCGCATCGCCGAGTCCTGGATCGCCCGCGCGCTCAAATCCGGCGAGAGGGCCGGCCTGATCACGCCCGCCGAGGCGCCGCAGCTGGCCGAGGGCTGGCGTGCCCTGCTGCTGACGCGGCGCGGCGCGCCGGGCGCGGAATGCTGGCGCGGCGACGCCAAGGCCGAGCCGCGCTTCGTGCTGAACCTGCCCGCCTTCCTGGAGCCCGAGGGGGGCCTGGATCTCGAGGGCTATGCCGAGGCCTGCGCGCTGGCCGTGGTCTTCCTGGACGCCGTGACGGGCGGCAAGGCGACCAGGCTGCGCCTGGGCTTCGCCGACCTTGCTGGCCTGCTGGCCGGCCTCGGCCTTCCCTATGACAGCGCCGAGGCGCGTGAGGTGGCTGCCGGCATCGCGGCGCTGACGCGGGGCGCGGCCGAGGCGCAGAGCGGCCGCATGGCCGAGCGCCTGGGCGCGCGCGAGCCCATCGCGCTGATCTGGCCCGAGCCGCCGATGCAGACGCCGGTTCCCGGCCTCGCCGCCGCCGCCCGCGCGGCGCTTGATGCCGCCATGGCCTCGCCCGGGCTGCGCCACCAGGCGCTGGTGGCCCTCGCCCCCGCCGATGCGGCCGAGGCGCTGCTGGGGGCCGAGACCGCCGGGATCGCGCCCGCGCCGGGCGCCACCCGCGCCGTCGAGACGCCGACCGGCGTGGTGGATGTGCCGACCCGCGCCGCGATGCGCGCGCCGCAGTCGCGCGTCGCCGCGCTGCTCGGCCCCGTCAGCCAGGCCTCGCGCCGGGCGATGCAGGCCGCCGTCGCGCCCTTCCTGCACGCGGCCCCGCCCGGGCCGGTGGCGCTGCCCGCCGCCCCCCGCCCCGCCCCCGCCCCGAAGCCGGCGCTGCGGCGCCAGTCGGGCCAGACGCTCCATGTGACGGTGGGCGGGCATCGCGTGGCGCTGCGCACCGCCGAGGAGGGTGGCGCGCTGCGCGAGATCGCCTTCAGCCTGTCCAAGGAGGGGGCCGCCTATCGCAGCCTGATGGATGCCTTCGCCCAGGCGGTCTCGGCCGGCCTCGCGCGCGGGGTGCCGCTGGCGGATTACGTGGACGCCTTCGCCTATACGCGCTTCGGCCCGGCCGGCGCGGTGGAGGGCGACCCGGATATTCCCCGCGCGACCTCCGTGCTCGACTGGGCCTTCCGGCGGCTGGCCATGGACTATCTCGGCGGCGCGTTGCCGCAGCCCGAGGCCGAGGATGTGGCGCCGGGCAGCCTCTCCCGCGCGGCGGAGCAATCGCCGCTGCTGCCGCTCGACCTGCCGACGGTGGCCGAACGTCCGAAACGCAATCTGAGGGTTGTCGCCTGATGTCGAAGATCGAAGCGCGCCTGGCTGAGCTTGGCCTGACCTTGCCCGAGGCCGGCGCGCCCATCGCCAACTACGTGCCCTTCACCGTCTCGGGGAAGATCATCTACGTCTCGGGCCAGGTGCCGCGGAAGGATGGGGCGATCCATCCGGTGGGGCATCTGGGGGCGGGCGTCTCCATCGAGGAGGCGAAGGCGGCGGCGCAGCAATGCTTCCTCTCGGTGCTGGCGCACGCGAAGGTGGCCGCGGGCGGGGACCTCGATCGCATCGCGCGCGTGCTGCGCATCACCGGCTATGTGAATTCCACGCCGAATTTCGGCGACCAGCCGACGGTGATCAACGGCGCGTCCGACTGCGCGGTGGCGGTGTTCGGCGATGCGGGCCGGCATGCGCGCAGCGCGGTGGGTGTCGCGGCGCTGCCGGGCGGGGCCGCGGTCGAGGTCGAGGCGATTCTCGAACTGGCCTAATCCGGGTTTCGCCCCATTATGGGGCGATGGATTCTCCCGAGTTGCGCCTCTCCCTGCATCCCGCCATCGCCGAGATCCCGGCGGCCGAGTGGGATGCCTGCGCGGGCGACAATCCCTTCGTGAGCCACGCCTTCCTGGCGGCGCTGGAGGAAAGCGGCAGCGCCTCGGCCAAGACCGGATGGCTGCCGCAGCATCTCGCGCTCCGGGATGCAGGGGGTGAGTTGGTGGCCTGCGCGCCGGCCTATGCGAAGTCGCACTCCTACGGCGAATACGTCTTCGACCATGGCTGGGCCCAGGCCTATGAGCAGGCGGGCGGGCGCTATTACCCCAAGCTGCAGGTGGCGGTGCCCTTCAGCCCCGTGCCCGGGCCGCGCCTGCTGCGGCGGCCGGGCGTTCCGGTGGCGGCCCTCGCCCAGGGGCTGGCGCAGGCCATGGCGGCGCTGAAGTTCTCCTCCACGCACATCACCTTCTGCACGCGGGAGGAATGGGAGGCGCTGGGCGAGGCCGGCTGGCTGCAGCGCATCGGCGTGCAGTTCCATTGGCAGAACCAGGGTTTTTCCGACTTCGACGACTTCCTCGGCGCACTCTCCAGCCGCAAGCGCAAGACGCTGAAGCGCGAGCGGCGCGCGGTGGCCGAAAGCGGGCTGACGCTCAGGACGCTGCGCGGCGCGGAGATCACACCCGCGCATTGGGCGGCCTTCCATCGCTTCTATCGCAACACCGTGGATGCGCGCTGGGGCAGCGCCTACCTGACGAAATCCTTCTGGCCGCTGCTGGGGGAGAAGCTGGGCGAGCGCGTGGTGCTGATGTGGGCGGAGCGCGACGGCACGCCGGTGGCGGGCGCCCTGAACCTGCTGGGCGGCGAGGCGCTGTACGGGCGCAACTGGGGGTGCGACGAGGAAGTGCCCTTTCTGCATTTCGAGCTCTGCTACCTGCGCGCCATCGACTTCGCGATCGAGCACGGGATCGGCCGCGTCGAGGCCGGCGCGCAGGGCGAGCACAAGATCCAGCGCGGCTACCTGCCGGCGACCACCTATTCCGCGCACCTGATCGCGCATCGCGGCCTCTCGGATGCGGTGGCGCGCTTCCTGGAGCATGAGCGGCCCGCCATCGAGGAGCGCATGGCGGAGCTGGCGGAACTCTCGCCCTATCGCCGCGAGGGCGAGGCCTGATGGCGAAGTCGCCCTTCTTCGCGCGGATCAAGGCGGATGTGCTGACGATCATGGCCAGCATCCCGGAGGGCGGCGTGGTGACCTTCCGGGACATCGGCGCGCATCTCGACGTGATGCCGCGGCACGTCGCCTATATCCTCAAGATGCGGGATGACGACGAGCGCGCCGCCTTCCCGGCCGGGCGCGTCGTGGCGAAGGCCGAGCGCGCGCTGGATGTGGCCGCGCTGCCGCATGGCGTGCCGCGGCAGACCCGGCGGGCCAACGCGCCCGTCTCGCGCAGATGATCCTCGCCTACGGGCAACTGGCGCTGGCGATGATCCTGGTCGGCGCCAATGTGGGCGTGGCCAAGCTGCTGGCCGAGGCGCTGCCCATCGCGATGATCGCCTGCCTGCGCTGCGCGCTGGCGGTGGTGGTGCTCTGGCCACTGGCGCGGTTTATCGAGGGGCGGGTGGCCGTGCCGGGCGCGGTGAAGCGCAACCTCTTCCTCCAGGCGGTGTTCGGCACCGCGCTCTACAATGCGGGGCTGCTGGCGGGCCTGCGCTTCACCTCCGCACTCGAAGGCGGCCTGGTTCTGGCGACGCTGCCGGCGGTGGTCGCGCTGGGCAGCTTCCTCTGGCTGCGCGAGCGGCTCTCGCCCCGGCAATGGCTGGCGGCGGGGCTGGCCGGCTTCGGCATGGCGGCGATCACGCTGGCGCGGCTCGGCGGCGGCGGCGGCGGGTCCGCGCTGGGCAACCTGCTGGTGTTCCTGGGCGTCTGCGGCGAGGCGATCTATGTGCTGCTGGCGCGGCGCGTGGCGGGGGCCGTGCCCGTGATCACGGCGTCGCTCTGGATGCAGGCGTTTTCCGCGCTGTTCCTGCTGCCCTTCGCCGCACCCGGCTATGCCGCCATCGCGGCGCTGACGGACGCGCATCTGCTCGCGTTGCTGCTGTTCCATTCGCTGACCGCGAGCGTGCTGTGCCTGCTGCTCTGGTATGCCGGGATGAAGCGCGTGCCGGCGGCGACGGCGGGCGTCTTCACGGCCTTCCTGCCGGCGAGTGCGGCGGTGACCGCGGTGCTCTTCCTCGGCGAGGGTTTCGGACTGATCCATGTGGCCGGCTTCGCGCTGATGATGACAAGCCTGCTGCTGGCAACCTGGCCGGGACGGGGGAAAGCTGCCACCATGCCCCGGCATGCGCCCCTGGATCGCCCTGACCGTCCCTGAGTTGCTCCGCAGCGCGGCGGAGGGCATCGCGGCCGCGCTGGCCGCGGCGCAGATGGCGCGGCGGCTGAGCGGGGAACCGGCGCAGCTTCGGGCCTGGGTGACGCAGGTCGAGCTGCTGCAGGCGGCGCTCGCCGGGCCGCGCTGGGCGGACGCGCGGATCGCCTTCGAGTACGACATGCTGCGGCTGGAAAAGCGCATTGATGCCGTGCTGGTCACGCCGCGCGCGATCTTCGTGCTGGAGTTCAAGGTGGGCGCCACCGCCTTCTCGCCGGCGGACCGCGCGCAGGTGGAGGATTACGCGCAGGACCTGTGGGACTTCCACGGGGAAAGCCGCGCGCATCCGATCCTGCCGGTGCTGGTCTCGACCGAGGCGCGGCGCCTGCCGCCGCTGCAGTTCGGCCTGCCCACACCCGGCGTCGCGCCCGTCGCCGACTGCAACGGCGCGGCACTCGGCGAGCGCCTGGCAGCCCTGCATGACGCCATCCCGCAGGGCGCCGCGGCGCTCGACCCCGCCGCATGGATCGAAGCCCCCTACCGGCCCGTGCCCACCATCGTGGAAGCGGCGGCGCGCCTCTTCGCGCGCAACAGCGTGGCCGACATCGCCACCGCCCGTGCCGACACCGACAACCTGACCCGCACGACGCAGGCCATCCTCCGCGCGCTGGAGCAGGCCCGTGCGCGGCAGGAGCGCGTGGTCGTCTTCGTCACCGGCGTGCCCGGGGCGGGCAAGACGCTGTGCGGCCTGAATGTCGTCTTCGGCGAAAACCGGCGCGAGGGCACCGCCTTCCTCACCGGCAATGCGCCGCTGGTGGCCGTGCTGCGCGAGGCGCTGGCCTGCGACCGTGCGGGGCTCGACCTGGCGCTGGGCCCGAGCCATGACCCGACGCGCCGACAGCGTGCCGGCAAGCTGCGTCAGGCGCGGCACGAGACGGCGCAGGCCTTGCAGAACGTGCACCGCTTCCTGGCGGACAACGCCCATGCCACGACGCCCCCGGCCGAGCGCGTCATCATCTTCGACGAAGCGCAGCGCGCCTGGGATGAGGCCCAGGCCGGGCGCGACACGCAGCGCCGCAAGAGCGTGCTGACGATGAGCGAGCCCGCGCACGCGCTCGCCATCATGGGCCGGCATGAGGGCTTCGCCGCCATCGTGGCCCTCATCGGCCATGGGCAGGAGATCAACACGGGCGAGGCCGGGCTCGCCGAATGGGGGCGCGTCATCGCCGCCACGCCAGGTTGGCGCGCCGTTGCCGCGCCGCGCAGCCTGGCGGCGCCCGAGGCGGCGCAACGGCTCATCCCCGGCCCGTGGCTCACGCTGGATGACGCGCTCGATCTCACCGTGCCCATCCGCAGCGTGCGCAGCGAAGCGGGCGCCGCCTGGGTGGATGCCGTGCTGCGCGGAGACGCGTCGCGCGCACAGGCCGTGGCGGAGCGGGAGGGCGGCGTGCCCTATTTCGTGACGCGCTCGCTCGATGCCGCCCGGACCGCGCTGCGCGGCTGGACGCCGGGGCTGCGCCGCGCGGGCTTCGTGCGTTCCTCCGGCGCGCGGCGCCTGCGTGCCGAAGGCTTCGACGCGCAGTTGATCGGAACCGAGGAACCGGTTGCCTGGTTCCTGGAGCGCTGGCCGGACATCCGCGCCTCCGACGCACTCGAGGTCGCGGCCACCGAATATGCCTGCCAGGGGCTGGAACTGGACGCGGTGGGCCTCGCCTGGGGTGGTGACCTGATGCGCGGCCCGGAGGGCTGGCGCTGCCGGCGCTTCGCCGGGCGCGGCTGGCAGCAGGTGAACGGCGCGGCGGAACAGGAATTCATCCGCAACACCTACCGCGTGCTGCTCACCCGCGCGCGCTACGAGACGGTGATCTGGGTGCCGCCCGGCAGCCCTGCCGAGGACCCCTTCCACGACGTGACGCGCCCCGCCGCCGAGATGGACGCGATCGCCGCCTTCCTCCACGCCTGCGGCGCGCGCGCCCTGGCCCCGGAGCCCAGCGCCGAACCGCTGCGCCTCCTCTGACTTGCCTTCACGAAGGCTTTACCTTTTCCCGCGCATACCCCGGGCGACTGCCGCGAAGGACGGCGCCGTGGGCCAGCCTGGACCCGTGGTGAGAGATCGGGAAAAGCCCATGCCGCACAGCCTCCCCGCCGACCCGCCCGCCCCCGAGGGCGCCGAAGCACCACCCGCCGCCGCCACGCAGGCGGCGGAGCCGGCCGCGCTCCAGCCGCTCATCCAGCGCACCTGCCAGGCGCTGCACGCCATGGCCCGCAGCCTGGAGGCCCTGGAAAGCGTCTTCGAGCGCATGGAAGCGCTGGAAACGCACGAAGCCGAACATCACGCCCTGCTCTCCGGCACGCAGGAAACGGTCGCCCACGTCATCGCGCTGCTGCGGCGCGAGGGCCCGCCCTTGCTGCATCGCGCCCAGGCGCTCCGGCTTCGCTTGCGCCTGCAGGGCTATGCCGCCGGCAGCAGCACGGCCCAGGCCATGCGCACGCTGCACGCCGATCTCGACGGCCTCGCCGCCTTCGCGCCGGAGGAGCGCGGCAGCGCCGCCCTGCTCTGGGCGCCCTATGTGCGGCGCGCGCGGAGCAACACGCTCATCATGCTCTCGGAATTCGACCGGCACGCGCGCCAGATCGCAGAGGCGGCGCGGGCCGCGCCGGGCGAGACCGTCCTCCCCCTCGTCCCGCAGGAGGGTGCGACCATCCTTCCCTTCGAGGCGTCGAAGCCGGGCTAGCCCTTCGCCAGGCTCTCGAACACCACCATGCGATGGCCGCGATGCTGGAACTCGCCGCATTCGCGCATGCCGCAATCGGCCAGCACGGCACGGGAGGCGAGGTTCGTCTCCCGCGCCACGCCGATGATGCGCGTCAATCCCACCGCATGGCCGAATTCCAGCGCGGCGCGGGCCGCCTCGCGCGCATAGCCCTTACCGCGGCATTCGGGCCAAAGCGCGAAACGCACGGCGATCCCGCGCCCGTCCGGCCGCTCCATCAGCCCCGCGATACCGAGGAACTCGCCCGTCTCGCGGAGAAACACGCTCCAGGTGCCATAGCCGCGCACCTGCCAGAAATCCATGTCATCCTCGAGCTCCTCGCGCGTGCGCTCCGGCGTGCGGGTGCCATGCAGCATGTAGCCGAACACCGCCTCATCCGCCTTGAGGCGGATGAGGTCCGGCAGGTGCTCGGGGCCGGGCGGCAGCAAGGAGAGGCGCGGCGTGGTGATGCTGCGCCGCTGGCCGAGCACCTGGGACACGGCCTCAGCCTTCCAGCCGGATCAGGTAGCCGCCGGCCTCATCCGGCTCGAACTCGGCATAGCCGGTGGCGATGCGCGCCAGGGGCGCCGCCGCGTGCAGCGCGCGGAACAATCCGTCCGGGCTGCCGGGCCGCACCCATCCGCGCGGCATGGCGCCGATGCGGATCAGCGCCCCCGCGATCACCTGCGCGCAATTGCCGCCGACGGCCAGGAAGAGCGGCGGCCTCGCCGCGATCTCCTGCCAGACGGTGACGAAGTCCGCCGCGCGGGACTCGCCCACGCGCAGGATGCAGAAGGTGGTAGGGCAGATGCGCGCCCGCGCCTCGGTGGCTCGCATGTATTCCGGCCGGTCGCGCAGCAGGGCCGCCGCGTCGCGCACCATGCCCGGGGCGATCAGCGCGAGGCGCCGGTCGCGCTTCGTGCGCGCGTAATAGCCCACGGGCACGCCGCGCGGCAGGATGGCATCGGCATGGCCGCCCTCATCCGTGCTGCGCGCGAAGGGCCCCGCCTTGTAGCGGCAGGCGATCCCCACCTCGTCCGGCCCGACGACGAGCACGCCGGGCGCATGGGCCGTCTCCAGCATCGCCTACCGGACCAGCGGACGATACTTGATGCGGTGTGGCTGGTCGGCGGCGGCCCCCAGGCGGCGGCGCTTGTCTTCCTCATAGGCCTGGAAGTTGCCCTCGAACCACTCGACATGGCTGTCGCCCTCGAAGGCCAGGATGTGCGTCGCCAGTCGGTCGAGGAACCAGCGGTCGTGGCTGATCACCACCACGCAGCCGGCGAATTCCATCAGCGCCTCTTCCAGCGCGCGCAGCGTGTCCACGTCGAGGTCGTTGGTCGGCTCGTCGAGCAGCAGGACGTTGTGCGGAACGCGCAGCATCTTGGCGAGGTGCACGCGGTTGCGCTCACCGCCCGAGAGCACGCCCAGGCGCTTCTGCTGGTCCGCGCCCTTGAAGTTGAAGGCGGCGGTGTAGGCGCGGGACGCGATGGAGCGCTTGCCGATGTTGATCGTGTCGTCGCCGCCCGAGATCTCCTCCCAGACCGTCTTCTTGTCATCCAGGCTGTCGCGCGACTGGTCCACGTAGCCGAGGTTCACCGTGTCGCCGATGCGCAGCGTGCCGGCATCGGGCGTCTCCTGGCCCGTGATCATGCGGAACAGCGTGGTCTTGCCCGCGCCGTTCGGGCCGATGACGCCCACGATGCCGCCCGGCGGCAGCTTGAAGCTGAGATCGTCGATCAGCAGGCGATTGCCATAGGCCTTGCGCAGCCCCTCCGCCTCGATGACGGTGTTGCCGAGGCGCGGCGGCGGGGAGATGAGGATCTCGACCTCGCCCGGCCCCTTCTCCTGGCTCTTCTCCAGCAGCTCCTCATAGCGGGCGATACGCGCCTTGCTCTTGGCCTGGCGGGCCGAGGGGCTGCGGCCGATCCACTCCTGCTCGGCGGCCAGGGTGCGGATGCGCGCCGTGTCCTCGCGGTTCTCCTGCTCCAGGCGCTTGCGCTTGGCCTCGAGGTAGGAGGAGTAGTTGCCCTGGTAGGGGAAGCCGCGGCCGCGATCCACTTCCAGGATCCAGTTGGTCACATTGTCCAGGAAGTAGCGGTCATGGGTGACGACCAGCACCGCACCCGGATAGTCGCGCAGCGTGTGCTCGAGCCAGGAGACGCTCTCGGCATCCAGGTGGTTGGTCGGCTCGTCCAGCAGCAGCAGGTCGGGCTTTTCCAGCAGCAGGCGGCAGAGCGCCACGCGGCGGCGCTCACCGCCGGAGAGCTTCTCGACGGAGGCTTCCGCCGGCGGGCAGCGCAGCGCGTCGAGCGCGATCTCGACGCGGCGGTCCAGCTCCCAGCCATCGGCGGCGTCGATCGCCTCCTGCAGCGTGCCCTGCTCGGCGAGGAGTTCGTTCATCTCCTCCTCGCTCATCTCCTCCATGAAGCGCTCGCTGATCTCGTTGAAGCGCTTCAGCTGGGCTTCGAGCGTGGCGAAGGCGGCGCGGACGTTCTCGCCCACGGTCTTGGTGGGATCGAGCTGCGGCTCCTGCGCCAGGTAGCCCACGCGGGCGCCGTCGGCCGCCCAGGCCTCGCCGCCGAAATCCTTGTCCATGCCGGCCATGATCTTCATCAGCGTGGACTTGCCGGCGCCGTTGGGGCCGAGCACGCCGATCTTGGCATCGGGCAGGAAGGAGAGCGTGATGCCCTTGAAGACCTCGCGGCCGCCCGGATAGGACTTCGTCAGATCCTTCATCACATAGACATACTGGTAGGCGGGCATGGCTCGGTCCTGCAGGGAAGGAGGGGGATGCGCGGCTTCTATCCCATGACGGTCCGGATGGGGAGGGCTTGGATGTGCTGACGCTGTTCCTGGCGCCCGGCTCCAGCTCCATGGCCGCGCATATCGCGCTGCATGAGGTGGGGGCGGATTTCACGACGAGGCAGGTCTCGCTGGCGGGGCGGGAGACGCGGGCGCCGGAGTTCCTGGCCCTGAACCCGGCCGGCCAGGTGCCACTGCTGCTCACGCCCGAGGGGCCGCTGACGGAGGTGGCGGCCATCCTCTTCTGGCTGGCGCGCCGGCACCCGGAGGCGGAGCTGCTGCCGGAGGGGCTGATGGCCGAGGCGCGGGCCATCTCCTGGATGAGCTTCCTGGCGGCCACGGTGCATCCGGCGCGACGGCAGGGGCTGGAGCATGCCCGGGGGATCTGGGCGCAGGCCGAGGCGCGGCTCGGGAGCGCGCCCTATGCGCTGGGCGCGGCCTATTCCATCGCGGATATCCACCTGTTCCGCCTGTTCTGGCGCTTCCGGGGCGGCGCGTCGCTGGAGCCGGGGGAGTTCCCTCGAACTCATCGCCCATCACGACCGCGTGATGCAGCGCGCCGCCGTGCAGCGCGTGCTGCGGGAGGAGGCGGTGATGGGGTATGAGCTTCCCCGCTAATGATCCCAGGCGCCGTCGTGCAGCGCGACCGCCTCCGGGTCCTCCTCCAGCAGCGGGCCGATGACCTCGACCGTCCGTTGGCCGGCGGCCAGGACGGTGCGGCAGGGCAGGTCCAGCGTCAGATTGTCCGGGTGCGGGCCGATGATGCGGCCGAGCTTGTGCTCGCTCATCGCATAGACCAGACGGCCGATACCGGCCCAGTAGAGGCTGCCGGCGCACATGGCGCAGGGCTCGGCGCTCACATACATCGTGGTCCGCGCCAGCTCTTCCGCCGTATAGGCAGCGCAGGCGCGGCGGCTCAGCACCGTCTCCGCATGGCCGGTGCGGCCCTCGGTGTCGAAGGCGTTCTCCTGCTCCATCAGCACGCGGCCCTCCGCATCGACCAGGATGGCGCCGAAGGGGTGCTTGCCGTTCTGCCGCGCGCGGCGGGCGACGGCGAGGCTGTGGCGGAGCAGGGCGATGTGGTCGAGCGGCATGGATCGAGCCTGCCATGCCGCCCGGGCTTGACGGAAGCGCGACCTGCTTCCGATGCTCACCCCCGATCAAGGGAGGGCCGCATGGGCGCCGAGGAACCGTTCCACGTCTGGGAATGCGAGCTGTGCAGCTATGTCTATGACGAGGCCAAGGGCGCGCCGGAGGATGGCCTGCCCCCCGGCACCCGCTGGCGGGACGTGCCGGAGAGCTGGTCCTGCCCGGATTGCGGGGCGGCCAAGGCCGATTTCGTGATGCGCAAGGTCGGCTGAGGGGGTATTCCGCCGCACCCTTTCGCGCGGCGGGGCTTGCGCTTAAGAGGGCGCCACCATGGCGCCCGAACCCCCCTCCTCTCCCCTTGCCACGCCGGATCGCCGGATCGCGGCGCTGCGCCGGCTGATCGCCGATCTCGGCAGCAAGCTCGAGCTCGACCTCGCGGTGCGCCTCTGGGATGGCGAGGCCGTGCCGCTCGGCTCGCGCTGGAGCGGCGACCTGGCGCTGGCCATCAACGACCCGTCCGCCATCACGCGGCTGCTGCGCAAGCCGAAGACGCCGACGCTCTTCGACCTGATGGCCGAGGGGAAGATCGATCTGGAGGGCGGCAGCCTGCTCGCCTTCTCGGACCGCATCGGCAACCGGCGCACGCGGGGCCTGCTGAAGCAGATCGACAAGTTCGCCGCCTTCCGCGCGCTGCTGCCCTTCTTCTTCGGGCCGGGCACGCCGAACCCGAGCCACGCCTATGCCGGCGCGCAGACCGCGCGCTTCGAGGAAGGCCGCGACGACACGGCGCTGATCCAGTTCCACTACGACCTCTCGAACGAGTTCTATTCGCTCTTCCTCGACCCCGAGATGGTCTACACCTGCGCCTACTTCCCGAACGGCAATGACACCATCGCCGAGGCGCAGCAGGCCAAGCTCGACATGATCTGCCGCAAGCTGCGCCTGCAGCCGGGCGACCGCATGCTGGACATCGGCTGCGGCTGGGGCGGCCTCGTCTGCCACGCGGCGCAGCACTATGGCGCCAAGGCCCATGGCGTGACGCTGAGCCAGGCGCAGTATGATTTCGCCGTGGCGAAGGTGAAGCGCCTGGGTCTGGAAGACCGTGTCACGATCGAGCTGCGCGATTTCCGCAGCCTGGAAGGGATGGAGTTCGACAAGATCGCCTCCATCGGGATGTATGAGGCGATCGGCCTCGACAACCGCGAGGGCTATTTCCGCCAGATCCGCAACCTTCTGCGCCCACGCGGGATCTACCTGCACCACGCCATCGCGCGGCCGATGAAGAAGAACGAGCGGGAGTTCAGGAAGAAGCGCCCGGAATTCGCGGCGCTGGTGAACTATATCTTCCCGGGCGGCGAGCTGGACCACATCGGAGGCAGCACGGATTCGATGGAGCGCAACGGCTTCGAGATCCACGATACGGAGAACTGGCGCGAGCATTACGGCCGCACCTGCCGCATCTGGACCGAGCGCCTCTACGCCAACCGCAAGGCGGCCGAGGCCGAGGTGGGAGCGGCCAAGACCCGCATCTGGCTGCTCTACCTCGCCGGCTGCGCGCTGGCCTTCGAGCGCGGCACGGTCTGCATCTTCCAGACCGTGGCCACCAAGCGCACGCGCGGCCCCTCGGGCCTGCCGCTGACGCGGGCGGATCTCTATCCGCCGGGCTGAAGCCCCCGCTTCACCTTGTCTTAAGCCGGCCTCGATAGCGTGAGGGACCCCCAAAAAAGGACGGTCCCTCATGATGCTCACCCGGTTCTCCCGACTTTGGCTCGCGGCCAGCCTCACGCTCGCCGCCCTCTTCCAGACCCCCGCCTGGGCCGATCGCAGCCCGATCTTCGGGGGGGCGACCATCGAGGCCATTTCGCAGGAGGCGGCGCGGGACATCACGGCGCGCGGCGACCTTGCCAACTACTTTGGCGGCCTCGCCGTGTCGTTCTCCTACAGCGCCTATGTCTTCGCGTTCTACGCCCGCTACTATTCGGCGAGCGGCTCGTGGCAGGAGCAGTCCTGGTACAGCGCAGCCGCCTGGTATGCCTATTACGCGCATCTCTACAGCGCCTGGGCTGCGGCCTATTCCGCGGCCGGCATGTAGCCGCCTCATGCCATCGCGCCGACAGGATGTCCGGCCCCGCATCGCCAAGAGGGCAATCCTTCCCGCCGCGCTCCTCCTCGGGAGCGCGGCCTTTCCCGCCATCGCCCAGTCCGACGGCGACCGCGCCGCCCTCATGGAGCGCATCCGCCTGCTGGAGCAGCGGCTGGAGCAGCTGGAGCGCGCGCCGCAGCGCGCGAGCCGCCCCGCGCCCGGCCGTCCCGTGGCAGCGCCGGCACCGGCTGCGCCCGTCGCCACCGCGCCAGCCCCGCCGCCATCCGCCCCCGCCGAGCCCGCCGCGCGCCTGCGCGACCCGCGCGAGGAGGACATCCCGCAGGAGGCCTTCGTCTTCCGCGACCAGGCCGTGACACTCCGCCCCGGCAAGGCCGAGCTTTCGCTCGACCTCGGCTATCTGCGCGACCGGCGCACCGTCTCCACCGACCGCAGCGGCTCCGCCGTGCTCACCGGCCGCGTCGGCCTGCTTGACGGCGTGGAGGCGGCGATCACCCTCCCCTTCTTCATCGCCACCCGCTCCTTCGAGCTCTCGCCCACCTTCGTGACCGATCGCGAGACACGCGCCATGGGTGACGTGACCGCCCAGGTGAACATCCGCGGCTGGGGCGAGCGCGAATACCGCCCCGGCGCCGTCTTCACCGCGGCCCTCGTCACACCCACCGGCCCCTCGCCCTTCGTGAACCCGGCCCAGGGCATCACGCCGCAGCAGGTGCCGGTGGACATCACGCAGTTCATCTCCACCCGCGCGGCCTGGGCGCTGCGCGGCGGCGTGCAGATGTTCAAGACCATGGACCCGCTCGTGCTCTTCGGAGGCGTCGCCTATGAATACGCCTTTCCGGTGGAGCAGTCGGGCATCACCTTCAGGCCGGGCTGGCGCATCAGCTACAATGCGGGCGTGAGCTTCGCGCTCAGCGACCGCTCCACCCTCGGCTTCACCTTCATCGGGAACTACACGGCCGCGCTGCAGGCCAATTCCATCCAATACCGCGCCACCGCGAGCGAGGCCGCAGTCTTCCGCCTCTCCCTCGTGCAGCGCCTGGCGCCCGGCCTCTGGATCGAGCCCTCGCTCGGCATGGGCCTCGTGTCCGAAAGCCCCAATGTCCAGGTCGGTCTCGGCCTTCGCTACAGGTTCTGACGATGCGCCCCTCACGCCGCACCCTCCTCGCCCTCGCCGCCCTGGCGCCCTTCCCGGCCCTCGCGCAGGAGCCGCTGATGCGCCGGCCGCAACCCTGGCAGGCCCTGCGCTTCCGCAACGTCGTCCGTCAGGTGCTGGAATTCTCCTGCGGCAGCGCCTCGCTCGCCACGCTGCTCACCCAATACCTCGGCCGCCCCACCAGCGAGGCCGAGGTCATCGGGATGCTCATGCGCCGCTACCCGACCGAGGCCGAATGGCAGCGCAAGCAGGAGACGGGCTTCTCCCTGGAGGACCTGATCTTCGCCGCCGGCCAGCTCGGCTTCGCGGCCCAGGCCGCCCGCATCCAGCCGCGTGAGCTGCCCCGCATCGCCGGCCCCGTCATCATCCATCTCAACAAGGGCGAGTGGGAGCATTTCTCCGTGCTCCGCGCCTCGCAGCAGGGGTTCCACTACCTGGCCGACCCGATCCGCGGCCAGGTCACCATGCTGGATGACGAGTTCCGCCGCGAATTCACCGGCGCCGTGCTCGCCGTCTGGCGCCGGGGCGAGGGGCTGCCCAACACCTCCCCCCTCCAGGCGGTGCGCGACGGCGTCTCGGTGGAGACCACCACCGCCCGCGCCATCCAGGGCATGGTCATGCCGCTCACCAGCTTCCCGATCCCCTATTGATGCGCGCCCTTCCCTGCCTCGCCCTGCTGCTCTGGCCGGGCCTCGCGATGGCCGATCCGCGCTGCGCGCGCTTCGGGCAGCCGAGCTACACCGCGACACGGGTCACCAGCTGGGGCTCCGCGCCCCCCGTCACCGCGCAGATGTTCCAGTCCGGGCCGAAGCTGCGCCTCGAAACCCCCGCCCCGGGCGAGGCCCGCCTCGTCACGCTCATGACGCCCGGCCTCAACGCCGTCTTCACCACCAATGCCGCGCCGCCCGTGGCGCTCCGCATGCCGCCGCCCCCCGCCCCGACCGCGCGGCGCGAGCGGCAGGAGCCGCAGCGCGCCGGCATCCTCCTCATCCAGGAAATGCAGGGCGAGAGCGGGCAATGGCATGAGGTGGCACGCCATCTCTGCCGCCGGGACGGCGTGCTGTTGGAGGCGCGCCAGCTGCAGCCCGGCCCCGAGGGGCCGGTGATTCTCGAAACCCGCCAGAGCGGGATCCGCATGATTTCGGCGGACCCCGCGCTGTTCCAGGTGCCGGCCGGGTTCCGCCTCATCGAGGCCCCGGCCGCGCCCATCAGTCGGCGAACTGACCGGCCGCCTGGATGACCGGGCGCCAGCGCGCCACATCGGCCGTCCAGAAGGCGCGGTGCGCCGCCGGCGTCGCCTTCTCCTGTGGCACCGGCTCGGTGCCCAGGTCCGCGAAGCGCCGCACCAGCCCGGGGTCCCGCAGCGCCACCTGCAGCGAGCGCGACAGGCGCGTCACCAGCTCGGGGTTCGTGCCGCGCGGCGCGTAGAGCCCATGCCACACGCTCACCTCGAAGCCGGGCATGCCGGCCTCGATCGCCGTCGGAACATCGGGCAGCGAGGCGACGCGGTTGTTCGTCGTCACCGCGAAGGCCTTGATGGTGCCGGCGCGGATGTGCTCCGTCGTGTTGGTCGTCTGATCGCACATCAGGTCCACCGTGCCGGCCACCAGATCGTTCATCGCCGGGCCCGTGCCGCGATACGGCACCGTCGTCAGCGGCACGTTCATCGCCTGCTGGAACAGCAGCCCGCACAGGTGCGACGCCGCACCCACGCCCGCATTGGCCAGGTTGATCTTGTCCCGCTCGCGCCGCACCAGCGCCACCAGCTCCGCCAGGTTATTGGCCGCGATGTTGCGCTTGGCCACGATCGTCATCGGCACCTCGGTGATCATGCCCACCGTCTCGAAGCCGTTGATCGGGTCGTACGCAAGCCGCCGATACAGCGTCGGGATCGTGCTCATGCCGATGTGGTGCACCAGCAGCGTGTAGCCATCCGGCCGCGCCTGCGCCGTGCGCTGCGCGCCGAGCGTGCCGCCCGCGCCGCCGACATTCTCCACCACCACGGATTGCCCGAGGTCACGCCCCATCGCCTCGCCCAGCAGGCGGGCCACCGTGTCGGTCGGGCCGCCGGCCGCGAAGGGAACGATGATCGTGATGGGGCGGGTGGGATAGCTCTGCGCCGAAGCGAGGGCCGGCGCCGCCATTCCGGCGGCGACAAGGGCCGGCAGCTGGCGCCGGGTCAGACGGGTCATGCGATCCTCCTCAGGAGTTTTTTGGGGTGGCCGTGAAGTGATGGCTTCTTCGTCATGTTCAACTTTTTTGCAATCGGAAACCGACTGGTCCCCCGCCGCCGGATTGTCTATCCGCCATGCATGGAACGCAGCCCCCACCCGTGACGCCATGACCACCGCCGAGGACCTGCTGCAACGCGGCATCGCCCGCCACCGCGAAGGCCGCCTGGACGAGGCGGTCAGCCTCTACCGCCGCGCGCTGCGCCTCGCCCCCCATCACCCGGATGCCGAGAACCTGCTGGGCGTGGCCGCCCGCCAGAAGGGCGACCTCCCCGCCGCCCTGGCCCATGCCGCCCGCGCCGTGGCCAGCGTCCCCGACAGCCCCCTCTTCCTCGCCAACCAGGGCGCCGCGCTGGCCGAGGCCGGGCGCCTCGCCGAGGCCATCACGGCCCTCTCCCGCGCCGCCAGCCTCAACCCGCAGGACACGATCAGCCTCCGCAACCTGGGCCAGGCGCTGACCGCCGCCGGCCAGCCCGAGGCCGCCCTCGCCCCGCTCGACGCCGCCACCCGCCTGCACCCGGACGCCCCCGAGCCCTGGCTCGCCCTCGCCCACGCCGCCCGCGAGGCGAACAAACCCGACCTCGCCCGCGCCGCAGCGCTGCGCGTGACCGGCCGCCTCGCCGAGCAGGCGGGCTTCCTCCTCGCCGCCCTCGGCGCCGCCCCCCTGCCCGACCGCGCCCCCGCGGCCTACGTCCGGGACCTCTTCGACGCCTTCGCCCCGCGCTTCGATGCCGAGCTGGAGGGCGCGCTGGGCTACCGCACCCCCGCCCTCCTCGCCGCGCTGATCGAGGGCCTGCCGCAGAATCCCCCCTTGGGCCGCGTGCTCGACCTCGGCTGCGGCACCGGCCTTTCCGGCCTGGCGCTGAAGCCCCACGCCAGCCGCCTGGAGGGCCTGGACCTCTCGCCCCGCATGCTGGCCGAGGCCCGAACCCGCAACCTCTACGCCACCCTGCACGAGGCCGACCTGCTCGACTTCCTGCCGAAACACCCGGCCCGCTACGACCTCATCGCCGCCGCCGATGTGCTGAACTATCTGGGCGACCTGACGCCCGCCTTCACCGCCATCGCCACCGCGCTGAAGCCCGGCGGCACCGCCCTCTTCAGCCTGGAGACGGGCACGGACCCCGTGGCGCTCGGCGAAGGGATGCGCTTCCGCCACAACCCGGACCACGCGACCCACCTCGCCACCCAGGCGGGACTGACGGTGGAACGCAGGGAGGACGCCGTGCTGAGGCAGGAAAAGGGCGCGGATGTGCGGGGCGTGCTGATACGGGCGCGCAAGTGACCGAGGGGGCTCTGCCCCCTCGACCCCCGGCAGGAAACTCAGTTTCCTGCACCTTCGTCATAACCAGGCCTCGCGGACCTCCCGGGGGATGTATCTTCGGCCCCCGGCGAGGCTGTGAAGGGCCTTCAGCGCCTTGATCATGCGCAGCATGCCGGCCAGATCCTCCCGCCACTTCGCGAATTGCGCGGCGATGGGCATGCGACGGATGATTTCGGACAAATCCGGGTCCGGCATCATGAAGGGCGGCCCCGGCAAGGCGCGGAACAGCCCCAACCGCCGCACCAGCGCGATCAGCGCAATGCCCCGGAGGCGAATGGCCCGCCGCGCCGCCCGGCAGATCAACCCCTCCAGCTGCCGCAACACCGAACCCGGCCGCGCGGCCGCCAGCGCCACCAGCAGCCGCTCCCACACGCCCGAATGCGTCAGCCGCCGGAAATGCCGCGCGACCGAGGCACCCTGGCCATAAGCCCTCGGCAGATCCCGCCAGGGCCCCTCCGTCGCCGCCACCCGGAAGATCGCATCCATCCGCGCCCGCTGGTCACAGGGCCGCCCGCGCGTCGGCATGGGCAGGTAGATGGAGAGCACGGTCCACTGCTCATCCGTCAGCTTGTCATAAGGCACGAGAATCCAGGACGGCCGCCGGGGGCGCGGGCCACGGGGATAGACCCTGGGCTCACGGAAGATGGCGGGGAGGAGGAGGTCGAGTTCGTCGCGCATGGGAGATTGTAGCGCGAAGCAGGGAACAAAACAAGAACAAAAGATCTTTAGGTGATTTACTGGCGCACCGTTCGCGGAGGCGTTGGATCCGACGAATGCCGATCATCCCCCGCCCCAAGATGATACCGGGCTATTTTTCTGGCGCCGATGGACCTGCTTGAGATGAAGGGGCGCCCTCTATCTGACGGTAGATCAACAGTGGCGTGACACCATAATAGCGTTCTGGCCGTCCCATCGAGTTCCGGGCTATCTGTGCGAGGTTAAGCGCTTGTCGACCGCCGCCTGGCCCCGCCAAATCAGAAACAAATTCCATAAATGGCCGCCCGTCTTCGGTAGTAGCATTCGGATTGTACGGCACTGCATCAAGAATGCCGAGAATGTTCCATGCGCCTCCTACTACCGCGCCGTGCTTCAAGGCGATGTCTGCGGCACTTCCAACAAGAGAGTCCTCTGATAGTCCACACCAAATGTTTGCGAATTTGTCAATTAGTCTTGCTTGCAGATTATGAGGCAAACCTGGAATGAGTTCGTGACCAAGCTCTACCTCTCGCTGCATTGTCTTCTGCATTTCTTCAGTGCAATTTTCTGGAAATACAATCGCTTTCAATTCAGTTTCGAGATTTTGTGCTTTTAAGGTGGGATTATTCCAAATAATTTTCAATAAAGAAAGGTCTGCCACTAGAAGTGGGCCAGTCCCCAATACAAATTGACCAATTCTGGCCTTAGTAATATCGCGATTAATTAGATTGCGTTCGGTCAAAAAATCCAAAAATGTTAGAGCATTAACCCAAAACGGATCATAAGTTCGTTCTGAGGCTTCTCCACCCGAAGAGTTGCGACGCTGGATAAATGTCCCCGCGGCTCGGGCTACCAACGCGTTCGCGGTGGCTTGTATGGTCCCTTCCTCCCCTTCGCTCTCGGAGACGGTCTCAGATTGCTTTAGGCCGATCAAATGGCCAGAAGTATCGAATTGCGCAAGGAACGATGCGACGCGCCGAGCATCGTGGTAAAGAAAATCAAGGACAAAATCTGACGGTGGATCGCCGAGCTCCGCTTCGGATGCTGCTTTTGCGCTCCTCGACATACTTTTGCGTTTCCTTTCTCGTTTGTTTGAGGCTCTGGTGGGCTTCAGAAATTTCATTCACGTCAGTCTGAAGAAGCCCAATCGCCTCGCCGAATGATTTGCCTGGCGCTGGAGGAGGTTTCCGCTTTCGTTCGTCCGTCATGCAGTCAAACTCCTGTATGCCAGCCGCCCTGAAGACGTTACGATAAGAGAGCAAGCTCGGTTCACCTTATCGGTGAAGCGATATAGTAGCGCCAACTTGCTTCCGAAATGTAGCGACAAAGCGGCATCATCTAAACCCTCCTGAGCGGCACCCGAAACGCCAGCACCGCCGCCACCCCGGTCATCACCGCCGCCCCCGCGAACATCGCCCGGAACCCGATGGCCAGCCCCTCCGCCATCACCGCGCGCTCGGCGGCGGGCAGGTTCCCCAGCGCCTCCCGCCCCCCACGCATCGCCGCCGCGAAGCGTTCCGCCACCAGCGGGTCCGCCAGCGCGAAGGCCACGAAGATCAGCGCCCCCAGCACCGCCGTCCCGGCCGCGGCGCCCAGGTTCCGCATGAACTGCACGCTCGCCGTGGCCACCCCCAGCCGGGCCGCGCCCGCCGCCACCTGCACCGTGGTCTGCACCGCCGGGAAGGTGCAGCCGAAGCCAAGGCTGGACAGCGCCAGCAGCCAGGGGAACCAGGTCAGCGAAATCCGCCCCGCGCCGAAGGCCATCACGCAGAGCACCACCGTCGCCAGAACAAGGCCGAGCGAGGGCAGCAGCATGTTCCGCCCCGTCCGCGCCAGGAAGGTGCCCGAGATCAGCGCCCCCGTCCCGCCGCCCAGACTCATCGGCAGCAGCATGGCGCCCACGGTCGCGATCGGCACACCCCGCACCACGCTCAGATAGAGCGGCAGGAAGGAGATCAGCGAAACCATGGTGCCCGAGACGCAGGCCGCCAGCAGGTTGGTCCGCCAGATCACCGGGTCCGTCAGCACCGGCAGGGGCAGCAGCGGGTCCGGCACCACGCGCTCGATGCGCAGCAGCGCCCAGAGCGCCACCGCCCCCGCCACGCCGAACCCCAGCGCGATCAGGGTATCCGCCCCGTTCATCCGCTGCGCCCGGTCCAGCATCAGCAGCAGAAGTGCCACGAACAGCGTGAACAGCGCCGTCCCCGCCGCATCGAAGCGGAAGCTGCCCCCGGCCAGCCCGCGCTTCGGCAGCCGCCAGGCCATGGCGAACCCCACCGCGATCAGCGGCAAGCCGGCCAGGAACACCCAGCGCCAGCCGAAGCTCTGCGTGAGCCACCCGCCCGCCAGCGGCCCGGCGGCCGAGGCGCCCATGAAGCAGGCCACCAGATAGGCCTGGTAGCGCCCCCGCTCCCGCGCGGGCACGGACTCGCCGATCAGCGCCATGGCCAGCGTCAGCAGCGCGCCGCCCCCGAAGCCATGCAGCGCGCGCCCGGCCAGCAGCGCCTCGAAGCTCGGCGCCAGCCCGGCCGCCAGCATGCCGAGGCCCTGCAAGGCGAAGGCGATGAACAGCATGGGCCGCCGCCCATAGGCATCCCCCAGCCGCCCGAAGATGGGGGCCGCGATGGTCGCCGCGATCAGATAGGCGACGACGACCCAGGAAATCCGCTCCACCACGCCGAACTGCGCCGCCATGGCCGGCAGCGCGGTGGCCGTGATCGTCTGGTCAATGGCGGTGACGAAGATCGCGATGGCGATCGTGGGAAAGGCCCGGAAGAACGCCCTTCGCGCTTCGAGCGGGTCCATCAGGCCACCGCGCTGCGGCCCATCTCCAGGAACTTCTCGCGCCGGCGGGCCTTGAGCGTGGCGCCGTCCAGGCTGAGCAGCGGCTCCAGCGCGGCCCAGACCGCCTCGCCCACCGTCTCCATCGTGCCGCCCGGGTCGCGATGCGCGCCGCCCAGCGGCTCGTTCACCACCGCATCAATCAGCGCGAGCCGCTTCAGGTCTTCGGCGGTGAGTTTCAGCGCCTCGGCCGCGGTGGCCGCCTGCGCCGCGTCGCGCCAGAGGATGGAGGCGCAGCCCTCGGGGCTGATCACCGAATAGATGGCATGTTCCAGCATCAGCACCCGGTCGGCGGCGGCCAGCGCGATCGCGCCCCCCGAACCGCCCTCGCCGATGATGGTGGCCACGAAGGGCACGGGGGCGGAGAGCCCCGCCTCGATGGAGCGCGCGATGGCCTCCGCCTGGCCGCGCGCCTCGGCCTCGATGCCTGGAAAGGCGCCGGACGTGTCCACGAAGGAGATGATGGGCATGCCGAAGCGCCCGGCCAGCTCCATGATGCGGCGCGCCTTGCGGTAGCCCTCGGGCTTGGCCATGCCGAAATTGTGCTTCACGCGGGTCTCGGTGTCGCGCCCCTTCTCGGTGCCCAGCACCGCCACGGCGCGGCCGCGGAACCGGCCCAGCCCGCCGATCACGGCGGCGTCGTCGGCGAAGGCGCGGTCACCCGCCAAGGGCGTCCATTCCTCGATCAGCGCGCCCACATAATCCAGGCATTTGGGGCGCTCCGGGTGGCGGGCCACCTGGGCCTTCTGCCAGGGCGTGAGCTTGGCATAGGTGGCCGCCAGCAGCTTCTCGGCCTTGTCCCGCAGCTTCGAGACCTCTTCGGCCACGTCGATCCCGCCCGCATCGGTCGCCCGGCGCAGCTCTTCCACCTTGCCTTCCAGCTCGGCGATGGGTTTTTCGAAGTCGAGGAAGTGACGCATGGGGAGCGCGTCTAGCGGAAACCCGTGCCCTGGAAAACAGGGGTTGAAAACAGGGGTGCCGGGTTGGCGCGCCCGGGTGCCGGGCCTAAGCTCGCGCCCCTCTTGCAACATCAGGACTGCCCGAATGCCCGCCCTCGCCCAACGCCTTGCCAATGTGAAGGTTTCCGCCTCCGTCGCCATGGGGGCCAAGGCGCGCGAACTGGCCGC
Source organism: Sediminicoccus sp. BL-A-41-H5 (assembly GCF_050632405.1). Lineage (NCBI taxonomy): Bacteria > Pseudomonadati > Pseudomonadota > Alphaproteobacteria > Acetobacterales > Roseomonadaceae > Sediminicoccus > Sediminicoccus sp. BL-A-41-H5. Next base: position 1,995,186 of record NZ_CP192601.1, read on the forward strand.
GCAGGGCCACAAGGTGATCAGCCTCACCACCGGCGAGCCCGATTTCGACACCCCCGCCCATGCCATCGAGGCCGCGCATCAGGCGGCGCTGAAGGGCGACACGAAATACCCGCCCCAGGGCGGCACCACCGCCATGAAACAGGCCGTGCAGCGCAAGTTCAAGCGCGACAACGGCCTGGACTACGCGCTGGACGAGATCCTCATCACCAATGGCGGCAAGCAATCCATCTTCAACGCCCTGATGGCGACGGTGGACCCGGGCGACGAGGTCGTGATCCCCGCCCCCTACTGGATCAGCTATGGCGACATGGCGAAGGTCGCCGGCGGCGTGCCCGTGACCATCTCCTGCCCGCAGAACAACGGCTTCAAGCTCCGCCCCGAGGATCTGGAAGCCGCCATCACGCCCAGGACCAAGTGGGTGATGCTGAACTTCCCGAACAACCCGACCGGTGCCGCCTGCTCCCGCGCCGAGATGCAGGCCCTGGCCGAGGTCCTGATGCGCCACCCGCATGTCTGGGTGATGACGGACGACATGTATGAGCACCTCGTCTATGACGGCTTCGAGTTCTGCACCATCGCCGAGGTGGAGCCCCGCCTGAAGTCCCGCACGCTGACGGTGAACGGCGCGTCCAAGACCTATGCGATGACCGGCTGGCGCATCGGCTTCTGCGGGGGGCCGAAGGAGCTGATCGCCGCCATGTTCAACATGCAGGGCCAGGCGACCTCCGGCGTCTCCTCCATCGGCCAGGCCGCCGCGGCCGCCGCGCTGGACGGCCCGCAGGACCTGGTGCGCGAGCGCGCGGCCGAATACCGCGAGCGCCGTAACCTGGTGGTGGACATGCTGAACCAGGCCCCCGGCATCGCCTGCCACAAGCCTGAGGGCGCCTTCTACGTCTTCCCCAACATCGCCGGCTGCCTGGGCAAGACCAGCAAGGGCGGCACGAAGATCGAGACCGACAGCGACTTCGCCATGGCGCTGCTGACCGAGGCCCACGTGGCCGTGGTCCAGGGCGCCGCCTATGGCATGTCGCCCTATATCCGCATCAGCTACGCCACCGACATGGCGAGCCTGCGCGAGGCCTGCGGCCGCATCCAGGAGTTCTGCCGCGGGCTGACGTGATGCTCCGTGACGGAACCGACCAGGACGCGGACGCCTATATCCGCCTGATCGGCGACGCCTGGGCCGAATTCCCCGGCGTCATCTTCGACGTGGATGGCGAGCTGCCCGAGCTCCGTGCCCTCGCCAGCCACTTCGCCGCCCTCGGCGGCCGCCTCTGGCTCGCCGAAGACCGGCAAGGCATGGTGGCCACGCGCCCGCTGCGCGAGGACCAGGCCTGGGAGATCGGCCGCATGTATGTGGCGAAGTCGGCGCGCGGCACCGGCCTCGCCCAGGCTTTGCTCACCACCGCCGAAGCCCATGCCCGCGCGCAAGGGGCCGAGCGCATGGTCCTCTGGACCGACACCCGCTTCGAGGCCGCCCACGCCTTCTATGAGAAGGCCGGCTATGTCCGCCAGGGCGCCATCCGCATCCTGGACGACCTCTCGAAATCCCTCGAATTCCGCTACGCCAAGCCCTGCCGCGGCCTGGTGGTGGAAATGCTCGACGCCGCGGCCGCCGCGAGCGCCGAACGCCGCCTCGCGCAGATCCTCATCGCCTGCGTGGCGGATGGCGCCAGCGTCTCCTACCTGCCGCCACTCGCGCCGGCCAAGGCCCGCGCCTTTTGGAAGCGCGTCTCCACCGATGTCGCGCAGGGCCACCGCGTGCTGCTGGCCGCCTGGGTCGAAGGCCAGCTCGCCGGCACCGTGCAGCTCGACCTCGCGACCCCCGAGAACCAGCCGCACCGCGCCGAAGTCGCGAAGCTCCTGGTGGACCCCGCATTCCGCCGCCAGGGCCTGGGCGAGGCCCTGATGCGCCGCGCCGAACAGGCCGCGCAGCGCCTGGGCCGCCGCCTCCTCACGCTCGACACCCGCGCGGATGACCTGGCCGCACCGCTCTACCGCCGCCTGGGCTGGCAGGAATCCGGCCGCGTGCCGGGCTATGCGCTGGATGCCGAGGGCCGCGCCTGGGACACGCTGTTCTTCCACAAGCAGATCGGCTAGCGGCGGCGCAGCAGCCGCCCATCGATCAGCGCCAGCCCCGCGCCGATCAGCGCCATGCCGGCGAAATGCCGTGCCTCCAGCCGCTCGCCCAGCACCAGCGCGCCCAGCCAGATCGCGCTCACCGGCACCAGGAAGGTCACCAGCAACAGGTTCGTCGCCCCCGCCACGGCGAGGATGCGGAAATACAGCACATAGGCCAGCGCGGTGGAGAGCAGCCCCAGCCCCAGCAGCGCGGCCCAGCTCGCCGGGCCCGGCATGGCCAGCGCCCAGGGTTGGTCCACCAGCAGCGCCAGCGGCAGCAGGATCAGGCTCGACGCCGTCACCTGCCCCGCCGCACTCGCCAGCGGCGGCACGCCCATCCGGCGGAAGCGCCGGCCGAAGACGCCGGCGAACGCATAGCTCAGCGCCGCACCAAGGCAGGCCAATTGCGCCGCCAGCCCTGCGCCAAGCCCGCCGAGCAGCTCCGCGCCCAGCATCACCGCCACACCCAGCAGGCCCATCACGACCCCCGCCGCCTTGGCCGGCGTCAGCCGCTCATCCGCCGTGAGCAGATGCGCGACCAGCACGGTGAAGAGCGGCGTCGTCGCGTTCAGGATTGCGGCCAGCCCGCTCGCGATATGCTGCTGCCCCCAGACGATCAGCGCGAAGGGCAGCGCATTGTTCAGCAGCCCCATGCCAAGGAACGCCGCCCAAAGGCCCGGCTGCCGAGGCATGCGCATTCCGGTCAACGCCAGCATCACCCACAGGGCCAGCGCCGCGATGCCGACCCGCGCCAGCACCAGGCTCAGCGGCGGCACCTCGCGCACCGCGACCCCGACGAAGAAGAAGGAACCGCCCCACAGCACCGAGAGGGCGATCAGCATGGCCCATTCCCGCCCGCCCATCCGGGGCCCGTTTATCGCCGTCACGCATCCGCCCCAGCATCGCCACGCGCGCACCCAAGCGCGAAATCGCGCGCCGCGCCATCCGGCGGTTGCGACGGCGCTTCAGCCTGTCGCACTCCGCACGATCCGCACCAGCGAGCCGCGGAAGCCCTCCACCGATTCCCGCGTCTGCCGTGCGCTGTCCTGCATCGCCTCCGTCTTTGCCGCCGTCTCCACCGTGGTGCGGCTGAGTTCCCCGAGGCTGTCGGACACCGCCCGCACATCCTGCGCCGCATCCGAGACGCGCGCCGCGATCTCGCGCGTGGCGGCGGCCTGCTGCTCCACGGCGGCGGCGATGGAGGTCGCCATGCGGTCCATCTCGCCCACGGATTCCGCCATCTCGCTTACGGCGCGCACCGCGCCCTCCGTCGCCTGGCCGATCTCCTGCACCTGCCGGCCCACCTCCTCCGTCGCGCGCGCGGTCTGCGCGGCCAGGTCCTTCACCTCGCTCGCCACCACGGCGAAGCCCTTGCCCGCCTCGCCCGCGCGCGCGGATTCGATCGTCGCGTTCAGCGCCAGCAGATTGGTGCGGCCCGCGATCGCCGAGATCATCCGCACCACCTCGCCGATGCGGCCCACGCCCTCCGAGAGCCCCGCGATCACCGCGCGGCTCGCATCGCCCCGCTCGCTCAGCTGCCGCGTCAGCGCATTCGCACCCGCCAGCCGCTCCGAGATTTCGCGCACGCTGGCCGAGAGCTCCTCCGTCGCGGCGGCCACGGCCTGGGCATTGTCGAGCGAGCGGCCGGCGGCCTGCGTCGCGACTTCGCTCGCCTGCGCCGCCTCGCGCATGCGGCCCGCCATCGCCTCGGCCGTCTCGGACATGCCGCCCGCACGGGCCTGCACCTCCTCCACCGCCGCGCCCGCCTCGCGCTCCACACGCTCGGCCATCTCGACCAGCGCGGCCAGCCGCGCCGCCTCGGCCTCGGCCCGCTCACGCTCCTGCGTCGCGCGCAGCGCCGCATTCTCAGCCTGGGCGTCGCGGAACACGGCCAGCGCGCGCGCCATCGAGCCCAGCTCATCCTTCCGCTGCAGGAAGGGGATGCTCGCGTTGAAATCGCCGCCCGCCACCTGAGCCATCGCGGCGTTGATGCCGCGCAGCGGCGGCACGATGGCCCGGATCAGCGCGATGATGCAGATGATCCCGCCCAGGATGACGAGCACCGAGGCCAGCAGCGCCACCCGCTCGGTCGAGCTCAGGCCCGCCGCGGCCGCCGCCTTCGCGGTCTGCGCGGCCTCACCCTCCATCCGCCGCAGCTCGGCGATGGCGGCGGACATGGCATTGCCCTGCGCGCGGAAATCCACCAGCACCTCCGCGAAGCGCTGCGACTGGTTGATGATGGTCTGCGTCGCCCCCAGCCAGGTGTTGAAGCTCTGCCCCACGGGCGAGGCGGGCGGGATGGCGGCGCGGCGCAGCGCCAGCGCCGCCGCCTCGGCCGCGCGGAGCGCCGCGTCGCGCTGCTCGGGCTGGGGGTCCAGGCGGTAGCGCAGCGCGGCCACCCGCGCCGCCATGGCCGGCCGCTCCACCGCCTCCGCCTCATTCGCCGCCAGCCCGCCCAGGCCCTGGAACAGCGTATCGCCCGCGCGCATCATCTCGCCCTCGGCCGCCACGCGGCGCGCCACGATCTCCTGCATCTGCCGCCAGGAATTGAGGTAGCCCGCCCGCGCCGCCTGGAAGGCCGTGAGCTGCTGGCGCTGCGCCTCGCTCAAGGCCGGTTCCTGCGCGAGGCCGGCTGCGCCGCTGTCCAGCCGCGCCAGGAACTCATCCGCCGCCCGCACCTGCGCCGGGTTCGCCCGCTGCAGCCAGATGTTGATCTGGTTCCGCGCCGAGGTGAGGTCGATCTCCAGCTGCAGCACGCGCGAAAGCCGGTCCGCCGCGCCCTGGCTGCGGCCGAAATCAGCGCCGGCACGGCCGAGCAGGAGATGCGTGGCCGCCGCGCCGATCAACGACAGCAGCAGCAGCGCGCCGAGCATCAGGGAGAGACGACGGGAGAGCGACATGGCGAAGGCACCTTTCTGAGTCGCCCCTCGGTTACAACGCCGCCATGAAGGGAAACTTAAGCCGCCGAGCGGCCTATGCCGCGCATCGGCGCCGCCGATTGGACGCCGCGCCGCGCGTCGCGCACCCTCCGCCAGGCCCGGAAGGAGACATCCCGTGTACCGCCCACTTCTCGCCGCAGCCCTGGCCCTCGCCGCCTTCGCCAGCCAGCCGGCGGCCGCGCAGGGCCTCACCTTCGTGCGTGTCGGCACCACCTTCTGCGGCGGGCAGATCGTCGCGACGCAGGTTTCCTACACGCCGGCCGTGAACCCGCCACCCAACATGCCGGGACCATGAAGCGACCTGCATGTGATGCTCCTGAACCGGGGCGGCCCGATCGTGTCCAGCGTCGCCGGTGTCGCCAATCAGGCGGCCGTGATCGTGGAACTGGCGGCGGGGCAGAGCCTGAGCTTCACGGCACCCAACCAGATCGGCTCCAATGTGTCCTGGGCGCAGATCTCGGTGGCTTGCGCACCCCTCCGATGAACCGCCAGCCGCCAACCGGAATGGAGCCCACCATGCTCCGCCCCCTTCGCGCCGCTGCCCTGATGGCCGCCACCCTCCTCGCCACCACACCCGCCGGCGCGCTGCCCGCCGCCGCGCAGGGCATGCCCAGCTGGTGCAACGGCCAGCTGGTGGCGACCCGGGTCTATGGCGCGCGCACGAACGACCCCCGCTGGGTCAGCCTGAACGTCGTCATCCAGAACAACGGCCCGGCCATCGCGCCCATCATCAGCTACCCGCAGCCGGCCGGCGCACCCCCGGCACCGAACCAGCGCTACAGCTTCGCGCCCGGCCAGAGCCAGGAGATCGCCTACGTCATCATCCCCACCGAGATGTCGGCGCTGCCCGCCTGGTCCGCCAATGTCGCGGTGCTGAATCTTCGCGTGACCTGCTGATCAGCCCGGGATCGCGCTGTAGACCGCATCGAGCGCGAGCTGCGATCCCACCTCGGCGGCCGGCAGCGCCAGCCGCTCCCGCCCCGTCGAGAGGGCGAAGAGCGCGTCGCCATCCAGCGGCGTGTGGAAGGGGCGGATGGCCTGCGCCATCGCCGCGTGGATCTGCCGGCCCCGCTGCCGCAGGTCCCAGGCCGGCACGGCGCCGTCGATGATCACCGCCGTGATGGTGGTGTCGCTGCCCGCCGTGCCTTGCACCAGGCCCAGCTCCTCCGGGTGATGGCGCATGATGTGCTCCAGCGGGCGGCGCTGGCCCGTCTCGCGAACCATGAAGCCGCGCAGCAATTGCCCCTGCCGGTCGAAGATGCCGCCCAGCCGATTGAGCACGGTGAAGACGCCGATGGTCGCAGCGCCGATCTTCCCCACCGCGCAGCCCTGCCCGCCCTGCTCGGGCCGGAAGCGCCGGCTGCCGATCTGCCCGATGGAGGCCGGACTGCCGGCGCCCCGCGCCCCCACCGGGAAACGGCCCGGCCGCGCCGCGCGAAAGGCCGCGGCCCCCAGCCGCTGGCCAGGGAAGACCAGCGTGTCCCGCCGCACATGATCGAAGATGGTGGCGCCGCTCACGAGGCCGATCGCCCCCACCACCGCGCGCCGCCGCTCGGCGAACAACTCCCGCGCGACGCCGGTGCCGACCTCGAGCCCGTAGGGCGAGCCGCCCCGCGCATCCACCTCGCAGATCGCGCCCTCGGGGAAGTGGAAGACGTTGCAACCGGTCGGCCCCTCGGCGTATTCCGCCGTGCCGATCGCGACACCGGGAAGGTCGAAGCGCACGCCTTCCTCGACGAGGACGGGCGTCAGCCCCTCCTGCCAGGGCAAGGCGCCCAGCGGGCGCTGCGCCTGGGCCGCGCGCACCAGGAATGGGGCGGCGAGGGCCGCCGCGCCGGCCGACGGCACGCGCCGGCGGAAGGGAGCATCAGGCAAGCGCGCGTCTTTGCGCGAGCCGCCGCCGGTATGCATGAAGAGCGTTTCCCGTGCCGCCTGCCGCACCATCCGCCGAAGGATGCGCGGCCATATTGATCCAGGTCAGCCCGCCCTCCCGGAGCCGCGCCCGAGCCGCTACACTCGCGCCAGATCGCCAGGAACCCGCCCATGACCCAAACCGCCCTTCCCCCTCTCCTGCTCATCGGCTGCGGCAAGATGGGCGGCGCCATGCTGGCCGGCTGGCTCGAACTGGGACTGCCGCCGGAGACGGTGGTGGTGGAACCGAACGCCGCCGCCGTCGCCGCCTTCGCCGGCCGCGTGCGCCATGTGGCGAGCATCGCGGAAATCCCGGCGGGCTTCGCGCCGGCGGCCATCATCCTCGCCACCAAGCCGCAGGAGGCGCCGAATGCGCTCCCCGCGCTGGCGCATCTGGCGGGGCCCGGCGTGGTCTTCCTCTCGATCATGGCGGGCCGCACCATCGGCGGCATGAACGCCATGCTGGGCGGCGATGCGCGCATCATCCGCGCCATGCCGAACACGCCGGCCGCTTTGCGCCTGGGATTCACCGTGGCGTGCGCCGGACCGGGCGTGACCGCCGAGCAGCGCGCGCTGAGCGACCGCCTGCTGGGCGCCATCGGCGAGGCCGCCTGGGTGGTGGAGGAGGGTCTGATCGACCCCGTCACCGCCGTCTCCGGCGGCGGCCCGGCCTATGTCTTCCTCCTGGCCGAAGTGATGGAGCAGGCTGCCCTCGCCCAGGGCCTGCCGCCGGACCTCGCCCGCCGCATGGCGCGCGCCACCGTCGCGGGCTCAGGCGCGCTGCTGGGCGCAAGCCAGGAGGATGCGGCGCAGCTCCGCCGCAACGTGACCAGCCCCAAGGGCACGACGGAACGCGCGCTCGCCGTGCTGATGCGCGAGGAAGCCTGGCCCGCGCTGATGCTGGAGGCCATCGAGGCCGCGACCGCCCGCTCGCGCGAGCTCGCCGGCTAGACCACGCTGCGTTCACGCCGAGCGGTCCAGCCTTTGCTGAGAGGATGATTCAGCGTTTCGGCGATTCCGCCTCAACGCATCATGCCCTAGCGCCGGCGGCGCAGGGCACGTTCGAGCAGAAAACCGCCGACCGTGAAGGCCAGCCGCTGCCAATCGGGGCGGATGACGCTGGGCTGTGTGAGCAGGGCCACGGATTGCTGGCGCAGTTCGCGCGCCTCCTCGGCCACATGGTCCCGCCCGCCGCGCGCCATCAGCAGCAGGATCACCGCCAGGATGCCATCGGCGAGCGCCACCAGCAGGCAGGCCTGCACGGCGTCGTAGCGATCCGCGAGCCAGAGCCAGCCCGCCATGTGCAGCAGGATGAGCATGGCGATGCCGAACCCGGCCGCACCGGCGCCCAGGACGGCCGCGCGGCCGAGCTGGGCGCCCTGGCGGCGCAGCAGCAGGCCCTCCGCCTGCGCCGCGGTGGAGAGCAGACGGAGGGCGCGCATCCTCAGCGCCGCAACAGGGCAGCCAGCACAAAGCCCGCCAGCGCGGCCACGCCGATGGCGGCCAGGGGCTTGTCCTGCACCGCATCCGTCAGCCGCTCGGTCTGGTGACGCACCTCATCGGTCGCGACCTTGGCGGCGTGCTCCGCCGAGCTGGCGACGGAGCTGAGCATGGGCGTCACGCGCTCATTCATCAGCGTCTCCACCTGGGAGCGCAGGCGCGCCAGCTCCTCGGCGGCATCCTGGCCATGGGATTCGACGGTCTCGGAAATCTGCTTGTAGGACATGGGAATTCCTTTCGAAGAGGTGGGCTCAGCGCCAGGCCGGGCGGCCGAGATTGACGGTGTTGGGCGAGGTCAATGCGCCGGTGGCACCGCCCGCGGCGGCACCCAGCGCGGCGCCGCCGACGACGCTCGTGCCGGTCAGCGCGCCGACGCCGGCGCCGGCCGCGGCGCCGAGCCCCGCACCGGAAAGGGCGCGGTCGCCCGTCGTCTGCCCGCAGGCGGCAAGCCCGCCGGCCAGGACGATGACGAAGCTCCATCGGAACATCTTGCGCATCACGGGCTCTCCCCTGTGTGAGTCGGGGAAGGAACGCCGCCGCTTACGCCCGGTTGCAGATGCCGCGCAGCCGCATGACCTACACCGCGCGCAGCCGCACGACCGTCACCGAGCAAGGCGCGTCCCGCGCCACCTCGGCCGCGACGCTGCCCAGCACGCGCCGCCCGAGGCTCTGGGCGCGGGCGCCGAGGATGATGTGATCCACGCGGTTCTGCTGCGCGTAGTCCAGCAGCGGGGCGGCGGGGCTCGTCGCCTCCAGCACGTGATGCGTCAGCCGCGCCTCGGGCAGTTTCAGCGGCGCCGACCAGTGCCGCAGTTCCAGCAGGCGCTGCAGATGCTTGTTGCGGCCCTCCTCGTCCAGCGTCATGTCGGGCCGCAGGCGGTTCAGGCCCAGCACGTTCACGCAGGCGACGCGCGCGCCAGGCAGCGTCGCCATGATCTGCGTGATCATGCCCTGCATCGCGCCCGCCAGCTCCGCCGTCATGCCGCCCAGGTCCACCGCCACCATGATGATGGGCGCCCCCGATTGCGCCATGGCGATGGCGTCGCGCTTCAGCCGCGGCTGGTGGTCCGGGTGGAAGCGGCGGCGCACGCGGGCCGTCCAGGGGTCGCGCTTCAGCCTGGCCGCCCGCGCCGTCTGGCTCACCTGCTCGGGGTGGCGCAGGTCGAAGGCGAGTTGCGCCGCCGTCGGGTGGCGGCGCGCCGGCTCCACCTCCAGGTTCCGCAGGATGATCTCCTGCAGCCAGGGCGGGCAGTCGGGCCTCAGCGCGCGCGGCGGCGGCGGGTCCCACCAGAGGCGGCGCTTCATATGCGCCATGTGCTGCGGATCGCCGAAGGGGTTGCGCCCGGTGGTGAGCGCGTAGAGCAGCGCCCCCAGCGCAAACAGGTCCGACGCCGGGTCGCCACGGATGCCCATCACCTGCTCCGGCGCCATGTAGGGCGCCGAGCCATAGGGCAGGCGGAATTCCTCGCTCATCAGGTCAGGCAGGTGCGCGTGGTGCGACAGGCCGAAATCCAGCAGGACGATGCGGCCATCCGCCTGCATCAGGTTGCCCGGCTTCACATCGAGATGGACGACACCCTGCCGATGCAGCGCGCAGAGCGCCTCGGCAACCATGGCCCCCACCTCCGCCACCTCGGCGATGGGCAGCGGCAGCCGGTCCAGCAGCGGCAGCAGCGTCTCGCCCCGGATGCGCTCCATCGCGATCCAGGGCAGTGGCTCATGGCCCACGCCCAGGCAGCGCGGCACATGCGGGCCTTCCAGGCGCGGCAGGATCATCTGCTCCATCTCGAAGCTGACGATCGCCGCCGGGTCCTCGCCCTCCGCCACAAGCGGCAGCTTGACCAGGATCGGCATGTCATGCGCCGGATGCGTCGCCTCGCGCAGCACGGCCATGCCGCCCTTGTGCACCACCTCGCCCAGAATGAACGCCCCGGCCTGGCGCGGCATGCTCAGCGCCCCTCGAAGAGGCGCGCGGCCAGCGCCTCGGGGAGGCCCGCCGCGCGGATCTTCCGCGCCGCGCCCTCGATGTCATAAGGCACGCGCATCCAGCCGCATTCGGCGCGCGCCGTGTCGAACAGCCCGTAGCAGGCGGCCGGATTGCCGTCGCGCGGCTGGCCCACCGCGCCGATCACGCCGAGCCAGCGGCGCGGCTGCAGCAGGGGGAGCATCAGGTCATCCATCGGGCGGTGGTGCAGCAGCTTCTCCGTCGCCGTCAGGCCGAACAGCGCGGGCACATGCGTATGGCCACAGAAGGTGAGCCGCGCCGTCGTCGCCTCCAGGCTGCGCCGCGCCTCCCGCGCATCGGTCACATAGCGCCAGTCGCCCGGATCGGATCCGTCGGCATGGGTGTAGAGGCGGTCCTCCTCCTCATGCGTGTAGGGCAGGCCCGCCAGATACTGCTTGTCCGCCGCATCGAGGCGCCCCTGCGTCCAGCGCATCGCCTCGGCGGCAAGCGTGCTGAAGCCGACCGGCCCATGCAGCGCCGCCTCGTCATGATTGCCGCGCAGCGTCACCGCATCCAGCGCGCGCACCCGCGCGGTCACGGCCTCCGGGTCCGCCCCATAGCCCACCAGGTCGCCGAGGAAGACCAGGCGCCCCGCCCCGCGCGCCGCCGCATGGGCGAGGCAGGCCTCCAACGCTTCCAGGTTGCCATGGATGTCCGCGAGCAGGGCGATGCGCATGCGTGTCCTTCCTGACCCCAGCCTGGCCGCGCAGCCTCGGCCATGACCATGATCCAGCGCAACCTCTCGACAGGCCAGCCCTCGCGCCGGAGAAAGGGGCATGTCCCCGATCCCGCTCCTCGTCCTCAACCCGCTCGACGCCGAACGGCTCGCCCGCATCGCCGAGGGCGGCTTCGCACCGCATGTGGCCCTGGGCCCCGAGGCCCGCGCGAAGGCCATCGCCGAAATGCCCGATCTGCGCTGCGTGCTGACCAATGGCGCGACCGGCTTCACCGCGGCCGAGATGGACGCGCTGCCCAGGCTTGAGATCATCTGCGCCATCGCCGTCGGCACCGAGACCATCGATGTCGCCGCCGCCCGCGCCCGTGGCATCGTGGTGACGCATGGGCCGGGCACCAACGCGCCCTCCGTCGCCGATCACGCCATGGCGCTGATGCTGGCGCTGCTGCGCGACATCCCGCGCCTCGATGCCGCGGTGAAGGCCGGCGAATGGATGGGCGTGCGCTGGCCCCGCCCGATGGTGAGCGGGCGGCGCCTCGGCATCCTGGGACTGGGCGAGATCGGCGCCATGATCGCGGCCCGCGCGCAGGGCGGCTTCGGCATGGAGATCGCCTATCACAACCGCCGCCCGCGCGAGGGGGTGGCCCATCGGTGGCTGCCCTCCGCCCAGGCGCTGGCCGATTGGGCGGAGGTGCTGCTGATCGCAGCCCCCGGTGGCGCGGCCACGCGGCATCTCGTGGATGCGGCGGCGCTCGATGCCTTGGGCGCGCAGGGCTACCTCGTCAACATCGGCCGCGGCAGCGTGGTGGACCAGGCGGCGCTGATCGAAGCCCTGCGCGAGAACCGCATCGCGGGTGCGGCGATCGACGTGGTGGATGGCGAGCCCGAGGTGCCGGAGGCCATGCGCGCGCTGCCCAACCTCATCATCACGCCGCACATCGCCGGCCGCTCACCGGAGTCCATCCTGGCGACCGCATCGCTCGTCGTCGCCAATCTCCAGGCGCATTTCGCGGGCCGGCCGGTGCTGACGCCCGTCGCCTGATCAGGCCTTCCGGAACACGGCCGGCAGCCCGCGCCAGAAGATCGCGAGCCCGACACCCCAGACCGAGTAGATGCCGACACTCCGCAGCATCGCCGTCGTGTTGCCATTGGCGAACATCGCCGTGCCCTTGATCAGCGGCACGAGCACCCACGCGCCGACCACCAGCGGCAGAACGAGGCAGAAGAGCACGGCGAAGAGCCAGAGCGGCATGGCGGCCGGGCGCTTCGGCTCCAGCACGGCAAACAGGATGCCCCACATGCCGCCCCAGAAGCAGGCATTCCAGATCTGGGGCACGCCCAGCGGCGGGATGGGCGTCTGCCGGAAGGGCGGGTTCGGGCCCCAGCCCATGCCGTGGTAGAAGCCGATCACCGCCTGGTGGAAAAAGAACACGGCGAGCGCGGCGCAGAGGAAGCCGAAGGCGAGGGTCGCAGGTTTCATCGGGCGGGCTCCGGGGGAAGATGCATTCTCCGCACATTCCCCGGGCCCGCGCCAACCGCGAAATGACCCGCGTCAGGTGAAGATCACGTCAGGTGGAGATCACCTCAGGTGAACTGCGCCGGCCGTGGCACATACAGAAAGCCCTCGCCATCGCGGATGATGCGGCCGAAGCCCGGCCAGGGCACATGCACGCCGCCCATCAGCATCCCCTCCGCCGCGAGCATGTCCAGCGTGCGGACGCGGCTCTCGACACCCATCGCGCTGTCCACATCCACGCCCACGCGCCAGCGCGGCCGGGCGAGCTGGATCACCATCTGATGCGCGATGTCGCCCCAGATGAAGATGGACTGGTTCTGGCTCGTCACGCGGTAGCTCACATGGCCGGGCGTGTGGCCGGGGGCGGGGTCCATGAACACGCCCGGGATCACCTCCAGCCCCGCGCGCATCTCGGTGGTGCGGATGCGGCCCTGATAGGGGCGGATGGCACGCCGCGCCGCCTCGATGAAGCGCTGCCCCTGGGGCACGCGGCTTTCCATCGCCGGGTCGGTCCAGAACTGGTGGTCGATCTGCGTGACGACGATCTCGGCATTGGGGAAGTTGCGCGTGACACCGTCATAGCTCAGCCCCAGCGCATGCTCGGGGTGGATATGCGTCAGCACCACCGTGTCCACCTGCTCGGGCGTGTAGCCGCTGGCTCGGAGCGCGGCGAGCGTCTGCCCGGTGGTGGGGATGAAGCTCGAATGCCCGCCGCAATCGATCATGGCGAGGTTGCGGCCCGTGTTCAGCAGATAGGCGCCGACCGGCTGGTGCAGCCCGGCCTCGATGGCGAAGGCCCGCGCCCGCAGCGGTGCGATCGCCTCGGGCGTGCTGTCGGGGAAGAAGTTCGGGATGTTCGACGCCTGGCCCTGCATGGCGCCATCCAGCAGCGTCGTCACCTCCACATCGCCCACCTTGAGGCGCTGGAAGCGCGGCGGGTTCGCGCCCTGCTGCGGCGGCACGCCGGTCGCGGCGGCGGGGATGGGCGTGGCGGCAAGCGTGGCGGCCGCGGCCGTGCCCAGCATGGCGGCGCGGCGCGCGAAGGCGAGATCCTGCATCACATGGCTCCTTGATGACGGGGCATCCATGATTAGGGGTGCGCTCGCGCCCTGTCAGCCCTTCGCGTATGACTGGCGAAAGAAATCCGTCCAGGGAATGCCCGCCATGAAGGCCGTCGCCTACACCCATTGCCACCCCGCCACGCATGAGGACGCCCTGCTCGACCTCATCCTGCCCGACCCGGCCCCGCCCCGCGGCCATGACCTGCTGGTGGAGGTCCGCGCCGTCTCGGTGAACCCGGTGGACGCCAAGCTGCGTTCGGCGGCCGATCCGGCGGGCGAACCGCGCATCCTGGGCTTCGACTGCTGCGGCGTGGTGCGCGCTAGGGGCGACAAGGCGCAGCTCTTCCAGGAGGGGGACGAGGTCTATTACGCCGGCGCCGTGAACCGCCCGGGCAGCAATGCGCAATTCCATCTGGTGGATGAGCGGATCGTCGGCCGCAAGCCCAAGACCCTCTCCATCGCCGAGGCGGCCGCCCTGCCGCTCACCACCATCACCGCCTACGAGGCGCTGTTCGATCGCCTGAAGATCACGCGCGAGAGCAAGGGCGCGGTGCTGATCATCGGCGGCGCGGGCGGCGTGGGCTCCATGGCGGTGCAGCTCGCCCGCCAGCTGACGAACCTCACCGTGGTCACCACCGCCTCCCGCCCCGAGACGCGCGACTGGTGCCACGCGCTCGGCGCGCATGAGGTGCTGGACCACAGCGCCGACCTCGTGGCCCAGGCCCGCGCGCTCGGCCACGAGATCCCCTGGATCTTCTCCACCACGCAGACGGCCAGGCACTGGCGCGCGCTCTGCGAGATCATCGCCCCGCAAGGCGCGCTCTGCGCCATTGACGACCTGAACACCATCGAGATCGGCCGCCTCAAGTCGAAGGCCGCGAGCTTCCATTGGGAGGGGATGTTCGCCCGCGCCATCTACAAGACGCCCGACATGGCGAAGCAGCACCTGCTGCTGAACGAGGTCGCGACGCTGATCGAGCAGGGCAGGATGCGGCACACGATGACGCGGCATCTGGGCCGCATCAACGCCGCCAATCTCGCCACCGGCCACCAGCTCGTGGAGAGCGGCACCATGATCGGCAAGGCGGTCGCCGAAGGCTGGGAATGAAGATTTTTTCCGCCCTCAGACGCCGGGGCGCCGGCTGGACTTCGAAAAGCTGAAGCTTTCCGGCTCGGCTGTTCGCCTTCGCATCCTCCAAGCGCGGTTCGATCTCTCTGCGGCCTGTTTTATTGGGCATGACTGGCGCCGCCATGACGCTCCCCGTCGAAGAGGCGCTGCCCGCGCTGCGCGATGCGCTTCGCGAAGGCAGCAACGCCGTGCTCGTCGCCCCACCGGGTGCCGGCAAGACCACGCTCGTCCCCCTCGCCCTGCGCGACGAGCCCTGGGCGCGCGGGCAGAAACTGCTGGTCCTCGAACCCCGTCGCGTCGCCGCCCGCGCCGCCGCGCGCCGCATGGCCTCCCTGCTGGGCGAGCAGCCGGGCGGCATCGTCGGCCTCTCCACCCGGCTCGACCGCGCCATCTCCGCCGCCACCCGCATCGAGGTCATCACCGAGGGGCTTCTCGTCCGCCGCCTGCAATCCGACCCCGGCCTTGAAGGGGTCGCCGCCGTCATCTTCGACGAGGCGCATGAACGCCATCTCGACACCGATCTCGGCCTCGCCCTCTGCCTCGACCTGCAGGCCGGCCTCCGCCCCGAGCTCCGCCTGCTGGCAATGTCCGCGACGCTCGATGGCGGCGCCTTCACCCGCCTGCTCAACGCGCCGCTGATCGAAAGCGCCGGCCGCGCCCACCCCGTCCGCATCGAGCATGTGAAGCGCGACATCACCGAGCCGCGCGACCTGCCGGAAGCCATGGCGGTGGCCATCCGCGGCATCATGGCGCGCGAGCCGGGCGATGTGCTGGCCTTCCTCCCCGGCTGGGGCGAGATCCGCCGCACCGCTGAACGCCTCTCGGGCCTCGACGCCGATGTGCTGCCCCTGCATGGCGAGCTTTCGCCCGCCGAGCAGGACAAGGCGCTCACCCAAGGCCCGCGCCGCCGCGTGGTGCTGGCGACCAGCATCGCCGAGACGTCGCTCACCGTGCCCGGCGTGCGCATCGTCGTGGATGGCGGCTTCCGCCGCGCGCCGCGCCTGGATGGCGCGACCGGCCTCACGCGCCTGGTCACGGTCCGCATCAGCCGCGCCGCCGCCGAGCAGCGCGCCGGCCGCGCCGGCCGCACCGAGCCCGGCGTGGCCGTCCGCCTCTGGAGCGAGGCGACGCAGCGCGGAATGGCGCTGCAGGACCGGCCCGAGATGCTGGAAGCGGAACTCTCCGGATTGGTGCTCGACTGCGCCGCCTGGGGCGCCGATCCGACGACGCTCGCCTTCCTCGACCCGCCGCCCACCGGCCAGATCGCCGCCGCGCGCGCCTTGCTGCGCAACCTGGACGCGCTGGACGCTGAGGGCCGCATCACCACAACGGGCCAGCGCATGGCGCGCATGGGCACGCATCCACGCCTCGCCCGCATGATGTGCGCCGTCGAGAACGAGGGCGAAGCCGCATTGGCCGCCGATCTCGCCGCCCTGCTGGAGGAGCGCGATCCGCTGCGCGGCCGCGAACCGCCCGCCGACATCACGCTGCGCCTCGACGTGCTGCACGGCCATGCCCATGCGGAGAGCGACGGCATCGCGCTCCGCGCCATCCGCCGTGCGGCGGCGCTGCATCGCCGGCGCCTCGGCGTGCATGGCAATACGCCGCCCGAGGGCGATGCTGGCGCGCTGCTCGCCGCCGGCTTCCCCGACCGTATCGCGCTGAAGCGCGGCACCATGGATGGCGCCTTCCGCCTCGCCTCCGGCCAGGGCGCGCGGCTCTCCAGCGCCGATCCGCTGGCCAAGCAGAGCCTGCTCGCCGTGGCCGACCTGGAACTCAAGGGCACCGAGGCGCGCATCCGCATGGCCGCGCCCCTTGCGCGCGCCGTGCTGGAAGCCCGCTTCCCCGAACGCTTCGTGACGGTGGAGGGCGCCAGCTTCGACGCCCGCGCCGGCGCCGTCCTTGCCCGCCGCCGCCTGATGTTCGGCCCGCTCATCCTCGAGGAAACCCCGCTCGCGGGCGCCGACCCGGCGGCGATGGCCGAGGCGCTGGCCGAAGCCGCCGCCGAACGCGGCCTGCGCGACCTCGACTGGAGTGAGAGTGCCAGGCAGTTCCGCGCCCGCATCGCCCGCATGCACGCCCTGGAAGGCGCAGCCTGGCCGGATGTGAGCGACGCCACGCTGACCGCCACGGCGAAGGAATGGCTGGCCCCCTATTGCAATGGGATGACGAAGCTCGCCGAGCTGAAGTCGCTCGACCTGCACGCCATGCTCCTCCCGCACGAGCTGCGCCGCGCGCTGGACTCCGCGCTCCCGCCGCGCATCGCCCTGCCGCAAGGGCGCAGCGCCGCGGTGGACTACACCGCCGAGATCCCGACGCTCGAAGCCCGCGCCCAGCACCTCTACGGCCTGAGCAGCATGCCACCGCTGGCCCAAGGCCGCGTCCCCTTGCAGGTGGCCCTGCTCTCGCCCGCGGGCCGCCCCATCGCCATCACGGCCGATCTCGCCGGCTTCTGGCAGGGCGGCTGGGCGGATGCGCGCAAGGACATGCGCGGCCGCTACCCCAAGCATGACTGGCCGGAGAATCCGGCCCTCGCGACTGCTCCACCGGAAGGAAGACGCCCATGACACGTACCGCCCTCATCACCGGCGCCGGCCGCAACATCGGCCGCGCGGTCGCGCTCGCGCTCGCGAAGCAGGGGATGAACGTCGTCATCAACGGCTCGCGCGACCAGGCCGCCTGCGAGCGCGTGGCGGAGGAAGCCCGTGCGCTCGGCGTCGAGGCGCATGTCGCCATGGGCGATGTGGGCGACCGCGCCACCTGCCGCCGCCTGGCCGAGGC
Source organism: Sediminicoccus sp. BL-A-41-H5 (assembly GCF_050632405.1). NCBI lineage: Bacteria > Pseudomonadati > Pseudomonadota > Alphaproteobacteria > Acetobacterales > Roseomonadaceae > Sediminicoccus > Sediminicoccus sp. BL-A-41-H5. Next base: position 2,012,825 of record NZ_CP192601.1, read on the forward strand.
AGCCATCGCCCGCTTCGGCCGGGTGGATGTGCTGGTGAACAACGCGGCCCTCCGCCCCAGCAACAGGTTCCTCGACCTCACCGAGGACGATTATCGCCGCGTGATGTCGGTGGACCTGGACGCCGCGGTCTGGCTCGCCCAGGCCTGCCTGCCGGGCATGCTGGAGGCGGGCTGGGGCCGCATCGTGAACTTCGCCGGCATGAACGCCATCCATGGCTATGCCGGCCGCGCGCCCGTCTCCGTCGCGAAGCACGGCGTCTGGGGCCTCACCAAGTCGCTCGCCAAGGAATTCGGCCCGAAGGGCGTGACCGTGAACGCCATCTCGCCCGGCCCCATCGCCTCGGATGACGAGGATGTTGCGCCCGATGCGCACCGGCAGGAGATGGTGGTGCGCGTGCCCGTGGGCCGCCTCGGCCAGCCCTCCGAAGTGGCGGCGATGGTGCGCCTGCTCGCCTCCGACGAGGGCGCCTTCATCAATGGCCAGATGCTGGCGGTGAATGGCGGCGCGGAGACGTAACCTGCCTCAATCCGGCGTCCGCGCGATCCAGGCCGCCCCATCCGCCTCACGCGGCGTGGGCCGGTCGGGCGCGTTCAGGAAGGCCAGCACATCCCGCGCCACCTGCTCGCGCACGCCATCGCGCAGCAGCAGGTGCCAGCCCTCCCGATAGAGCGCCACGCGCGGCACCCGCGCATCGCGCAGCGCGCGCCGGGCGATCGGTGTCGGCACCACCTGGTCATTGCCGCCCACCATCACCAGCGTGGGCACGGCGCGGCAGCACTCGGGCAGCGCGGCGATGGCCTGGTCCATCAGGTCCACCAGCCCCTTCACCATGTCGAAGCGCACATCGCGCAGCGTCAGCGGATCGCGCCCGAAGCGGAGCAGCGCCTCGCGATTGTCGCTGGCCGAGATGTTGGGCGCGCTCGGCGGCAGCGCGACCGGCCCCAGCACATGCCCCGCCGTCCAGAGCAGCCCGCGCAGCAGGCTCGGCATATAGGCGCGCCCCCAGAGCGCGGGCGAGGAGAGGATGATCCCCGCCACATCGGTGCGCCGCATGGCCAGCACCACGGCGCCGCCCATGCTTTCGCCCAGCAGGAAGAGCGGCACGCCCGGATGCCGCGCGCGGATCAGGTCGAGCGCGGTATTGGCGTCGCTCACCATGGTCTCCGCCCCGGCCCAATAGCCGCGCGGGCTGGTCCAGCCGAAGCCGCGCTGGTCATAGGCGTAGACGAGCGCGCCCCCCGCCGCGAGCATCGGCCCGCCCTCCAGCAGCATGTTGCCGCCGTGATCCGCCAGGCCATGGATCGCCAGCACCACGAATCGCGGCGGGCCTTCCGGCCGCCAGACGCGCAGCGGCAGGCGCGCGCCGTCGGGCATCACCAGGAAGGATTCCGGCCGCGGGCCCGAGGGCTCGGGCGGCGGGGGTGAGGGCGCGAAGGCCCAGGCCGGCACCGGCATCCAGGGCAAGGGCGGCGCCACGAAGGGCTCGATCCCCGCCTCGCGCACCGGCGGCCCGGCGGGCACGACCACGGGCGAGCAACCGGCCAGGGAGATCAGCGCGAGGAACAGGGCTGCCAGCAATTTCATGCCCCTCGGATATGGCCCGCTGGCCCATCCCTGGCCAGCGGTTTATGCTCATGGCGACCACGCGGCCAAGGATGAACACGCTGATGCGCGACCCGCAGATGACCGGCTATGCCCCCCACCCCGTCGAGGGCGTGACCCCCGAGGATGTGACCCTGGTGGAGAGCCGCTCCGTGAGCTGCGACGGCGGCAAGGACGCGCCCAATTCTTTTTCAGGGGGCCATCCCCTGATCTGGATGCGGATCGAGCACAACGAGGTCACCTGCCCCTATTGCTCGCGCACCTATCGCCTGAAGGATGGTGCGGGCGATGACGGCCACCACTGAAGGCGCGCCGGGTGCGGACCCGCACCTGATCCTGATCGACGGCAGCGGCTACATCTTCCGCGCCTTCCATGCCCTGCCGCCGATGACGCGCCCGGACGGCACGCCGGTGAACGCCGTCTTCGGCTTCGCGCAGATCCTGGAGCGCTTCCTCAGCCAGAATGTGTCCACGCATATCGCCGTCGTCTTCGACACGGCGCGCACCACCTTCCGCAACGAGATTTTTCCGCAATACAAAGCGCACCGCCCGGAGCCGCCCGAGGAACTCGTCCCGCAATTCGCCCTGATCCGCGAGGCGACGGAGGCCTTCGGCGTCGCCAAGGTCGAGCTGCCCGGCTTCGAGGCGGATGACCTCATCGCCGCCTACGCCAAGGCGTTTGAAGCGCAAGGCGGCCGCGTCACCATCGTCTCCTCCGACAAGGATCTGATGCAGCTGATCCGCGAGCGCGTGATCATGCTGGACCCGATCAAGCAGAAGCCGATCCGCGAGCCGGAGGTGCTGGAGAAATTCGGCGTGCCGCCCAACAAGGTGGCCGAGGTCCAGGCGCTGGCTGGCGATGCGACGGACAATGTGCCGGGCGTTCCGGGGATCGGCGTGAAGACGGCCGCCACGCTGCTCGCCGAATATGGCGATCTTGAAACCCTCCTGGCCCGCGCGGGCGAGATCAAGCAGCCCAAGCGGCGCGAATTGCTGCAGACGCATGCCGAGATGGCGCGCATCTCGCTGCGCCTGGTCAGCCTGGACGACAACGCGCCGCTGCCCTGCCCCATCGAGGACCTCCGCGCGAAAGCCCCCGAGCCCGCCCGCCTCGGCGCCTTCCTCGCCGAGAACAACTTTCGGTCCCTCGCCGCGCGCCTCGGCCTCGGCGATGGCGGCGCGCCGCAACGCGCGCGCCCCGTCGAAAGCACCGCCGCGCCCGAGCCCACCACCGCCAGCTTCGGCCCCTATGACTGCGTGACGGAGGCCGAGGCGCTGCAGCGCTGGGTGGCGCTGGCGCGCGAGGCGGGCGTGGTGGCGCTCGACACCGAGACGGACAGCCTGGATGCGCTCGCCGCGCGCCTGGTCGGCGTCTGCCTCGCCGTGGCCCCGGGCCGCGCCTGCTACATTCCGCTGCGCCATGCCGGCGCGGACATGCTCACCGAGACGCCCACGCAGATCCCCTTCGAGGAAGCGATGGCCGCGCTCCGTCCGCTGCTGGAAGACCCGGCGGTGCTCAAGGTGCTGCACAACGCGAAATACGACCTCGAAGTGCTGGCCCAGGCCCAGAACGGCGGCATCGCCGTCACCCCCGTGGACGACACCATGCTCATCTCCTGCGCGCTGGAAGCGGGCGCGCATGGGCATGGCATGGATGAGCTCTCGCAGCTCCATCTCGGCCACAAGCCCATCTCCTTCGACGAGGTGACCGGCACCGGCAAGGCGCGCATCAGCTTTGCGCATGTGCCGCTCGACCGCGCCACCGCCTATGCGGCCGAGGATGCCGACGTCACGCTCCGCCTCTGGCACCACCTCCGCCCCCGCCTGCGCCCCGAGCGCGCCCTCGCTCTCTATGAGCAGGTGGAGCGCCGCATGATCACCGTGCTGGCCGGCATGGAGCAGGCCGGCGTGCGCGTGGATGGCGCCGAACTCGCCCGCATCGGCCAGGATTTCGCCGAGCGACTGGTCGTGCTGGAGGCCGAGTGCCACCGGCTCGCCGGCCGCGCCTTCAATGTCGGCAGCCCCAAGCAGCTGGGCGAGATCCTCTTCGACGAGATGGGCCTCAAGGGCGGCAAGAAGGGCAAGACCGGCGCCTATTCCACCGATGCCGCGGTGCTGGAGGACCTCGCCGCGCAAGGCGCCGAACTCCCGCGCGTCGTGCTGGAATGGCGCCAGCTCGCCAAGCTGAAATCCACCTATGTCGAGGGCCTCGCCGCGCAGATCGCGCCCGATGGCCGCGTCCACACCGACTACGCCATGGCCGTCACCAGCACCGGCCGCCTCTCCTCGACCGAGCCCAATCTGCAGAACATCCCCATCCGCACCGAGGAGGGGATGCGCATCCGCCGCGCCTTCGTGGCCGAGCCCGGCCATGTGCTGATGAGCGCCGACTACAGCCAGATCGAACTGCGCCTCCTCGCCCACCTCGCGGAAGTCCCCACCCTGCGCGAGGCCTTCGCGAAGGGCGAGGACATCCACAGCCGCACGGCCGCGGAAATCTTCCACCTCGATCCCGCGAATGTGGACAAGGAAGCGCGACGCCGGGCGAAAACGATCAATTTCGGCATCATCTACGGCATGAGCGCCTTCGGCCTCGGCGCGCGCCTGGGCATCCCGGCCGGCGAGGCGCGCGGCATCATCGACGCCTATTTTGCGCAATACCCCGGCATCCGCGCCGAGATGGAACGGCTGAAGGAGGAGGCGCGGATGCATGGCTATGTCCTCTCGCCCTTCGGCCGCCGCCTCTGGATCCAGAACATCAAGGCGAAGGACCCCATGCTGCGCGCGGGCGCGGAGCGCCAGGCCATCAACGCGCCCTTCCAGGGCGGGGCCGCCGAGATCATCAAGCGCGCCATGGTGCGTGTCCCGACGGCGCTGCGCGAAGCCGGCCTGAAGTCCCGCATGCTGCTCCAGGTGCATGACGAACTCGTGCTGGAAGTCCCCGAGGCCGAGATCGAGCCGGCCGGCGCCATCCTGCGCCGCGTGATGGAGGATGTGGCCGAACTCCGCGTGCCGCTGCTGGTCGAGGTCGGCCATGGCAGCTCCTGGGCCGAGGCGCACTGAGCATGTCCGCCTTCACCCGCGAGGAGCGCCGCATCCTAGCCTCCGTCTCCGGCGCGCATTTCGTGAGCCACGTCCATATCCTCGTCCTGCCGCCGCTTTTTCCGCTGCTGCGCGACGGCATGGGCATCTCCTTCCTTGAGCTCGGCTTCGCGCTGACGCTGTTCAACATCGTCTCCGCCCTCACGCAGGCACCCATGGGCTTCCTCGTGGACCGCGTGGGCCCACGCCGCGCCCTCGTCGCCGGGTTGCTGCTGGGCGGCGCGGCCTTCGCGCTCGCCGCCCTCGGCGGCAGCTATGCCTGGCTGCTGGTGGCGATGGCCATGGCCGGCCTCGCCAACGCCGTCTATCACCCGGCCGACTACGCCATCCTCGGCTCCTCGATCGGCGAGGCGCATGTGGGCCGGGCCTTCTCCTTCCACACCTTCGCGGGCTATGCCGGCAGCGCCGTGGCCCCCGCGCTGATGCTGGGTGCGGCCAGCCTCGGCGGCGTCAGCTTCGCGCTGATCGTGGCGGGCCTCCTCGGCCCGCTCGCCGCCCTGCCCCTGCTGCGCGAGGCCTTCTCCGAGCGCATCCAGCCCGCCCGCCCCAGGCCCGCCGCCGGCGCGCCGCGCGTGCTGAGCCCGGCCGTGCTCACGCTGCTCGGATTCTTCGTGGTGCTGGCGCTCTCCAACTCCAGCATCCAGGGCTTCGCCGTCTCCGCCTGGAACGCGGCGCATGGCACCTCGCTCACCGCGGGCAATATCGCGCTCACCGCATGGCTCGCCATGAGCGCCATCGGCGTCCTCGTCGGCGGCCATGTGGCGGACCGCACCAAGCGCCACGGGCTGGTCGCGGCCGCGGGCCTCGGCTGCGCCGCCGTGCTCTTCCTCGTCGCCGGCCTCATCGCCTGGGCGCCGCTGCCGCTCATGCTGGTCATGGGCGTCTCGGGCTTCCTCTCGGGCATGATCATGCCCTCGCGCGACATGCTGGTGCGCGCCGCGGCACCCCCGGGCCAGGCGGGTGCGGTCTTCGGCGTGGTCAGCACGGGCTTCAACATCGGCGGCATGGTCGGCCCCATCGCCTGTGGCTGGCTGCTGGACCATGGCCAGCCCGACTTCGTCTTCGTCGCCGCCGCCTCCTGCCTCGGCCTCGCCGTGGCGACCGCGCTCTGGCAGGAGATGCGCAAGGCGCGGCGGGTGGCGCTGGCTTAGTTTGCCGCCCTCAGGCGCCGGGCGTGCGCTGCGCGCGCTTGGCTTCGCCGCGCCACTGTTGCGCCGGGCCATTCGTCAGGTGGGGCGGCGCCGGCCGCCGTGCGGCCGGATGAGTTTGGAAGCGCCCTCAGGCGCCGGGCGCGCGCTGCGCGCGCTTGGCTTCACCGTGCCACTGTTGCGCCGGGCCGTTCGTCCGGTGGGGCGGCGCCGGCCGCCGTGCGGCCCCATGAGCCCCTACCCCCACTTCCTCCTGAACCACCGCCGCGCCGCCGCCACGCCGCGCCCCAGCGGCCCCCGCGCCCGCCGCATCCAGGCGCGCGCCCGCGCGGTCCATCCCCGCACCGCCGCCCGCGCCGCCACCCAGCCGGGCAACGCCTCCAGCATGCGGTGCCCCAGTTCCACCAGCCCCATCACCACGCCATAGGCGCGCGCGAACCACGCCACCTGCAGCATCTTGGGCCTGGCGATCGCAAACACCCGCGTGGAGAATGCCGCCCCCACCACCTTGGCGCCGATGATCACCACCGCGGCCCAGATGAAATGCCCCTCCCGCAGCAGCCACAGCTCGCCGAACTTCAGCAGGGGAATGGCCGGGATGAACGGCACGACGAAAACCGCGACCACCGCGTTCGGGCTCAGCCGCGCCACCAGAGCCTCCAGCCACGCGAACAGCGGCAGACGGCCCAGCAACCGCCCGAGCGCGGTCAGCCACGCCCAGAGCGTCACCTCCAGCAGCACGAGCGGCAGCGCCACCACCAGCGCCAGGGGCCGGAGCCAGCGGCGCGCGCGCATCGCTATTTGCGGCGGAGAAAGACGAAATGCGCGTGGTCCTGCCAGGTGTGGCGGTCCAGGATGCGCATCTCGAGCAGTTCCAGCGCGCGCTCGAAGGCGGATTTCGTGAAGAACCACCAATAGGGCCAGGGGCTCGGCGCGCCCTTCGTCACATAGGGCATGGTGGCGCCATCGCTCTCCGGCGCATGGGTGTCGAGGTCGAGGCCGAAGCGGTCGAGGTAGTAGCGCCGCATCACCGCGCGCTCCCGCCCGCGCAGCGCCGGCAGGAACAGCGCGGAGGATTCCGGGAAGGCCACGCGCCCCTCGGCATTCTCCACCTCATCCGGCACCACCACCGTGCCCGCGATCAGGTATTCCCCCACCACGCGCCGCAGGTTCAGCAGCGTATGGACCGGATTGGGCGCGTGATAGAGCAGCAGCGGCGCGCTCACGATGTCATAGCGGCCGAGCTTCGCCCCGAAGCCCGCCGCGTCCACATCCACCTCCGGCCGGAAGTCGATGTCGCGCACGCCGTGCAGCCGGGTCTGCTCGCGGAAATGCTCCCAGAGCTCATGGTCCAGCGGCAGCAGATCCGCCATCGCGACATCGGCGGCGCCGCAACGCTGCGCCCAGCTCGCGCGCTCATTGCCGCTGCGCTCGCGGATGCCGCCGAGATCGAGGAAGGTCCGCCCGGGCGCCACCGCCGCGATCCAGTGGTCCATCCGGTCCTGCGGCCTGGCGCGGCCCACGCCGAAGGGAGGGGGTGCCGCCATCAGGCCATCGCACCCCGCGCCGCGACGGGCCAGAGGCATTCCACGCGGCCCTTCCGCACGCCGACATACCAGTCGTAGCGGTCCACCGTCGGGTCGCAATGGCCGGGGATGAGGCGCAGCTTCTCGCCGAGGCGCGGCCGCAGCGCGGGATCTTCGACGGTGAGTTTCCCATGCTCGTCCGAGGCGCCGACATAATTCACGCCGGGCCGCCCGGCGATGAGCGGATAGCCGCTGTCGGTCGGTACCGCCTTGTGGCCGGCATCCACCACCGCGATGTGCGGCGTGGCGGCACTCATCACCGTCGCCAGCACGAACAGCGCATGGCGGAAGGGCGGCGCATCGATGTTGCGGGCGTAGTCGGCGTCCATGAAGGCGTAGGAGCCGGCCTGGATCTCGGTGTAGACGCCGCTCGCCACCTCATGCTGGAAGCTGCCGCTGCCGGCACCCCCCACCACCGGGCAATCCAGGCCGCGCTGGCGCAGCTGCTCCACCGTGCGGCGCGAGGCCTCGACGGCGCCGGCGATGGCGGCCGCGCGGCGCTCGGGCTCGCGGATATGCTGCGCGCTGCCGTGATAGGCCTGGATGCCGCCGAAACTCAGGTGTTTCGACGCCGCGATCACCTCCGCCAGCGCCACGGCCGGCGGGCCCGCCTGCACGCCGCAGCGGGCACCCCCCACGTCGATCTCGACCAGCACCGGAATCCGCACGCCCGCCGCCGCCGCGGCTTCCTCGATCGCCGCCACCTGCGCCGGATCATCCACGCAGACCGAGACCTGCGCGATGCGCGCCAGCGCCACCAGCCGGTTCAGCTTGCGCGCGCCGACCACCTGGTTCGTCACCATGATGTCCGGAATGCCGCCCCAGGCCAGGGCTTCCGCCTCGCCCACCTTCTGCACGCATTGCCCGATGGCGCCGCGCGCCATCTGCAGCCTGGCCACCACCGGCGACTTGTGGGTCTTCGCATGCGCCCTGAGCTTCGCCCCCGTCGGCGCCAGGAAACCCGCCATGGTGTCGAGGTTGTGCTCGAAGGCGTCGAGATCGAGCAGAAGGGCGGGGGTGTCCACCTCCTCCTCGCGCATGCCGGGTTCGGCGGGTGGGGCTTGCAGCATGGGCGCCTTCCTTCAGGGAGCCGCACGCGCGGCTTTGCCCTATGATGCCGCCATGCACGGCCTTGATCCAGACGTCCTCATCATCGGCGCGGGCTGCGCCGGCATCGCCGCCGCGCGCGCGCTGATCGCCAGGGGCCAAAGCTGCGTGGTGCTGGAGGCTGGCGCGCGCGTCGGCGGCCGCGCCTTCACCACCCGCGCCCTGGGCGCGCCGCTCGACCTCGGCGCCACCTGGCTGCACCAGGCGCACGACAATCCGCTGACGGCCTTCGTGGGCGAGCACCTGGACCACGACACGGTGCGCGAGCGGCACCTGCATCTGGGCGACCGCTTCGCCACCCGCGCCGAATTCGCCGAATACTGGCGCGCCCACCGCGCCTTCGAGGATGCGCTGGAAGCCGCCCCCCTCACGCCCGATCGCAGCGTGATGGGCGCGGCGCCCGAAGCCGGCCCCTGGGATGCCACCATCGCGCATTGGCTGGGCTCGCAGATCAACGCGATGGAACTCACCGGCATCTCGCTGGAAGACTATGTGAAGACCGACCTCGACGGCCCGAACCTCCTCCCGCGCGAGGGCGTGGGCGGCCTCGTCCCGCGCCTGGCCGAGGGCCTGCCGATCCGGCTGAACCATGCGGTGACGCAGCTCGACTGGTCCGGCCGCAAGGGACAGGGGGGCGTGGTCGCGCGCGGCGCCTGGGGCGAGATGCGCGCCGGCCGCGCCATCGTCACCGTCTCCAACGGCGTGCTGGCGGCGGGTTCCATCGCCTTCACGCCCGAATTGCCGGCGGCGACGCGCGCCGCCATCGCCGGCCTGCCCATGGGGCTGCTGACCAAGATCGCCTTTCGCGCGAAGGGCGCCGATCGCCTGGGCATCGCGCCCTTCCACACCGCCCGCCGCGCGGTGACGCCGGGCGCCGAACCGCCGATGAGCTGGATCTTCTGGCCCTTCGGCGCGGATCACATCTTCGGCTTCGTCGGCGGCGCCCGCGCCTGGGACTTGTCCCGCCAGGGCCCCGTCGCGACGGAAGCCGCCGCCCGCGCCGACCTCGCCGCCATGTTCGGCCCGCGCGTGGACGCCGTGCTCGGCGAGTGCCTGGTGACCGACTGGGGCGAGAACCCGCTCTTCCGCGGCAGCTACACCCATGCCCGGCCGGGCCATCACGCCTCCCGCGACACGCTCGCGACCCCGCTCGGCGATGGCCGGCTGCGCTTCGCGGGCGAGGCCTGTCACAGCCGCTTCGCCGGCACCATCGCCGGCGCCTGGCTGAGCGGGGAATCAGCCGCCGCCTGACGCCTCGCCCAGGAACTTCAGGTTCTCCTCGCGGATCTTCGCCGCTGCGTCGTCATAGAGGAAGGGCAGGAAGGCGAAGCGCTCGCCCTTGGTCACCGGCAACGCCTGGTGCAGCAGCGAGCAGGAAAACACCACCGCGCCCCCGGTCGGCGCGCGATAGGCGGTCGTGCCGAATTCGGGAAAGACGAGGTCTCCGCCCTCGAACTCTTCGGCGTTGAGATTGACGGTGACGGCGAAGCGGCGATGCGCCGTGCCCTTCGTCGTATTGTCGCGATGCGCGGAGAAATGCCCTCCCTCATCCGCGCGGTAGCAGGCGATGAGGTAGCGCTCCAGCCGCGTGACACGGAACTGGAAGGCCTTCTGGATCTCGGGCGCCAGCCGCTGCGCGAGGCGCCCGCGCAGCGTGGCCCGCAGCGCGTCATCCTCGATCAGATGATCGCGCCGGACCTTGAAGCTCGGGTCATGCGCGCCGACCGTGCGGCCATTCACATCGCGCATGAAGCCCGAGCGCTCCCCCCCGGCCTCCCGGTAGCGCGCGATGAGCAGGCGGCACAGCTCCGGCTCGAAGATGCGCGGCACGACGAGCACGGGGGCCGGCGCGACCACGCCGGCATGCAGCGCAGGCGGCGGCAGGCGGGCGACCAGCGCCAGCATGGCCGCCGTCTCGCTCAGCGGCCAGCGCGCGAAGAGGCGCTGCGTGGGGTCCAGCAACAGCCAGCCCGGGCCCTCCAGCGCCGCCGTCACCCCGCCGGTCGCGTCCCAGATGGCGCGGTAATGCGGCAGGTTCTGCGGCACGCGCGCGCCTGCGCGATCCTCCGCATCGGCGCTGATCAGCAGGGCGGCGCGGTGGTTGGCATCCAGCACCTCCAGCGCGCCCGCCGTGAAATCGCGCAGCGCCGCCATGGCCTCGGGCGACGCCGCGCTCCCCAGCACCCCCAGCAGCACCCAGCGCCCGCCCGTCGCCTGCAGGCTGTAGCGCGGATTGGTGTCGGAGGCCGCGAACCAGTTTGGAACGGGATCGCCGGGCAGCAGCGCCATCGCCTAGCTCCGATCGTCCGTGGCCGGCAGCGGCCACGACGTGAAGCGGAGCGTCACACCATGAGGAGGGCGGTTTCGGCGCATGCGGAAGGCGCCCTACCGCCGCGGCAGGAAGCCCATCGCCTGCTTCACCTCGGCGAGGATCGGGTTGGCGATGGCCTCGGCCTTCTCCGCCCCGCGCCGCAGCGCGGCGTCGAGCGAGGCCGTGTCCTCCAGCAGGCGCAGCATCTCGGCGCGGATGGGCGAGAGATGCGCCACCAGCGCCTCGGTCAGCACCTCCTTGAAGCGGCCGAAGCCCTGGCCCTCATGCTCGCGCAGCACGTTCTCGGGCAGGGTGCCGGTGATGGCGGCGAGGATGCCGACCAGGTTCCGCGCCTCGGGCCGCGCTTCGAGCTGCTGCATATGGCCGGGGATGGGCTCCGCATCCGTCTTTGCGCGGCGGATCTTCAGCGCGATCGCGTCATTGTCGTCATTGAGGTTGATGCGCGACTGGTCCGAGGCATCGGATTTGGACATCTTCTTCGTGCCGTCGCGCAGGCTCATCACGCGGGCGGCGACGCCCATGATGTGCGGCTCGATGCGCGGAAACAGCTGCACGCCGTAATCGTGGTTGAACTTCTCCGCGATGTCGTTGGCCAGTTCCAGGTGCTGGCGCTGGTCATCGCCCACCGGCACGCTCGTCGCCTTGTAGGCCAGGATGTCGGCCGCCATGAGGTTCGGATAGACATAGAGGCCCGCACTCGCCGCCTCGCGGTCCTTGCCGGCCTTGTCCTTGAACTGCGTCATCCGGTTCAGCCAGCCCAGGCGTGCCACGCAGTTGAAGATCCAGCCGAGCTCGGCATGGGCCGGCACATGGCTCTGGACGAAGAGGATGCACTTCTCGGGGGAGAGGCCGCAGGCCAGCAGCGTCGCCGCCATCTCGCGCGTCTGGGCGAGGAGCTGCGCCGGCTCCTGGAAGACGGTGATGGCGTGCAGATCCACGATGCAGAACAGGCTCTCATGCTGGTCCTGCATCGGCACCCAGTTGCGGATGGCGCCGAGGTAGTTGCCGAGGGTGGGAACGCCGGAAGGCTGGATGCCGGAAAACACGCGCTGCATGAAACGAAACCTGTGTGAATGACGGCCTGAGGGTTTGCCCGGCTGGGCGCGCCGGTCAAGCCTTGCGGCGCATCAGGCGGCGGATGTCGCGCAAATCCAGCCCCCCGGAGAGCTGCGCCGCCCCGAAATAGGCCGCCGCCCCCAGCACGCAGATCACGCCCAGCAGCACCACGCCCCATAGCCCCGCCCCCGGCGCCAGCCAGGCCGCCAGCGCCAGCAGCACCGCCCCCATGACGAGCGCCGATCCCAGCAGCCGCGGGGCCGCGCGCCTGAGCCGCCGGTCCGCCACCCAATGCCGCCGGCGGTGCAGCACGAAGGCCAGCAGCCCCGCATTGGCCCAGGCGGCCAGCGTGGTGGAAAGCGCCACCCCCACATGCTGCAGGGGCCCCATCAGCACCAGGTTCAACGCCAGGTTCAGCCCGACGCAAGCGAGGCCGATCTTCACCGGCGTCGCCGTATCGCCGCGCGCGAAGAAGCCCGGGACGAAGACCTTCACCAGCACGAAGGCGGGCAGCCCCAGCGCATAGGCCATCAGCGCGCGCGACGTCGCCGCCGCCTCCGCCGGCCCGAAGGCGCCGCGCTGGAACAGGGCGGCCAGGATGGGCAGGGCGAGTGCCGCCAGCGCCACCGCCGCCGGCACCGCCAGCACCAGCGAGATCTCAAGCGCGCGGTTCAGGCTCCGATGCGCCGAGAGCGGCTGGCCCGCATGGATCTGCTTCGCCAGCAGCGGCAGCAGCGCGGTCGCCACCGCAGCCCCGATCACCCCCAGCGGCAGCTGCGCCACGCGATCCGCATAATACAGGAAGGACACCGCCCCCGCCGGCAGGAAGGAGGCGATGATCACGTCGATCGCGAGGTTGAGCTGCGTCACCCCCGCCCCCACCAGCCCCGGCCCCATGCGCCGCAGCACCTGCCGCACCTCGGGCGCCAGGGATGGGCTCTGCACCGGGTTCAGCGCCATGCCCGCCTGCTTGCACGCCCACCAGACGAAAGCGAGCTGCACGACGCCCGAAAGCGTCACCCCCCAGGCCAGCGCATGCGCGGGCGTCGCCACGAAGGGGGCGAGGGCGAAGAGCGCCAGCATGGAGAGCAGGTTGAAGAAGATCGGCGCCGCCGCGGCCGCCGCGAACTTGCCCAGCGCGTTCAGCACGCCGCTCACCAGCGCCGTCAGGCAGATCAGCAGCAGGTAGGGGAAGGTGATCCGCGTCAGCTCCACGGCCAGCGCGAATTTCTCCGGCCGCTCGACGAAGCCCGGTGCCAGCACCTGCATCAGCTGCGGCATGAAGATGAGCCCGAGCCCCGTCAGCAGCGCGAGCCAGAGCACCATCAGCGTCGCCATGCGCTCGGCCAGCGCCTGCGCCGCCGCCGGCCCGCGCTGCGTCAGCAATTGCGCGAAGGCCGGCACGAAGGCCGCGTTGAAGGCGCCCTCGCCGAAGAGGCGTCGGAACAGATTGGGCAGCTTCAGCGCCACGAAGAAGGCATCGGCCATCGGCCCCGCACCCAGCTTCGCCGCGATCAGCATGTCGCGCAGGAAGCCGAGCACGCGGCTCACCATGGTCCAGCCGCCGACGGTGGCGATGGCGCGGAACATCAGGGGCTCCGCCCCTGAACCCCGGCAAAGGACACGTCCCTTGCATTCCCTCTCCTGGGGACGGGGCCCTGGTCTGGGCCTGGCATCATCAGCTCGGCGCGGCCGCTTCGCGATAAGGCGAGGGGCCACCCCCCGGCGCATCGGGCGGCGTCAGCGCCTCCAGGAGCGCGGCGCGCAACGGGCCAAGCTTGCGCTCGTTTTCCACCTTCAGCCCGAAGACATCCTTCACGTAGAAGACGTCCACCGCGCGCACGCCATAGGTGGTGATGTGGGCGCTGGCGATCTGCAGCCCCTGCTCGCTGATCGCGGCCGTCACGTCATGCAGCAGGCCGGGACGGTCGCGACCATTCACCTCGATCAGCGTGTGGGTGTTGGAGGCGAAGTTATCCACCACCACACGCGGCGGCACCGTAACCGCGGCCAGCCGCGCCGGCTCCCGCCGCACCTTGCGGATCTCGGCGGCGAGCTTCAGCCGCCCGGACAGCGCCTGCTCGATCAGGACGGCGAGGCGTGCCAGGCGATGCGGCGCATCGAACAGCCCGCCCGCGCTGTCCTGCACCCAGAAGGTGTCGAGCGCCATGCCGTTGGTCAGCGTGTGGATGCGCGCATCCACGATGGAAGCGCCCGCCACGGCCAGCGCGCCGGATATGCGGCTGAACAGCCCCGGATGGTCGCTGCAATAGACGGTGACTTCCGTGACCCCGCGATCGGCGAGCACGCGGGTGCGGACGGTGAGCGGCGCCTGCTCGGCCTCCGCCTCGCGGATCATGGCGGCATGGCGCGCATGCGTCTCGGCGTCGAAGGAGAGCCAGTAGCCGGGATAGCCGAGGCCCATGAACATCTCGGCCTCGGCCTTGCTGAAGCCGGGCAGCATCGCCGCCGCCGCCTCCTTGGCGCGGGCCACGCGCACATCGCGCTCGGGCACCGTCATGCCGCCGGCCAGAACCTCGCTCACGCGCCAATAGACCTCGCGCAGCAGCGTCGCCTTCCAGGCGTTCCAGACGCGCGGCCCCACGGCGCGCATATCCGCCACCGTCAGCACCAGCAGCAGGCGAAGGCGTTCGGGCGACTGCACCTGGTCCGCGATGTCGAGGATGGTCTTGGGGTCCTCGATGTCGCGCTTGAACGCGGTCTGGCTCACCAGCAAATGATGCAGCACGAGCCAGGAGACGGTCTCCGTCTCCTCGGCGCTCATGCCCAGGCGCGGGCAGATCTCCTGCGCGAGGCGCGCACCGATCTCGCTGTGGTCGCCGCCGCGTCCCTTGGCGATGTCGTGCAGGAGCGTGGCCACGAACAACGCGCGGCGCGACTGCAACTGCCCCATCAGCTCGGTCGCGACAGGCGCGATCTCGTGCAGGTCGCCCTGCTCCACCTGCTTCAGCACGCCGATCGCCTCGATCGTGTGCTCATCCACGGTGAAGACGTGGTAGGTGTCGAACTGCATCAGGCCGACGATGCGCGCCCATTCGGGCACGAAGCGGCTGAGGAAGCCCGCCTCGTTCAGCAGGCGCAGCCATTTCGCGGCGTCCTTGCCCATCAGCAGGTCAATGAAGATCGCACTCGCTTCCGGGTCGCCGCGCAGCCGGTCGGCCCGGCGGGAATGGCGGATCAGGGCGCGGATGGCGAGTGGATGGATGTCGAGGCCGCGGTCCCGCGCCGCCTTGACGATGCGCAGCATCAGGACGGGCTCTCGCCCGAAATCGCGGTCCGGCGGGGCCGCCACCAGCTTGCCGTCGGCGAAGGCGAGGCCCAGTTCCGCCAGCCCCTCATCGCCGCCGCGCCGGGTCGCCGGCGGGCCGAGTGCGGCGCGCTCGATCGCCGGCTCCAGCACGCGGGAGAGACGGACCACCTCGCGCGCCGTGAGGAAGAGGTGCTTCATCAGCCGCTCGGCGCCGTCCTGCGTGCCGTGGCGGGTATAGCCCATGCGGGCGGCCACCACCGGCTGCAGATCGAAGGTCAGGCGTTCCTCGGCGCGGCCGGTGACGTAGTGCAGGTGGAAACGCAGCGTCCAGAGGAAGTCCCAGGCGCGCTTCACGGCCCGCGCCTCGCCCTCGGTCAGCAGGCCGCCGCCCGGGCTGTCCGGCCCCACCAGCTCCGGCATGCGGGAAACGCCGAAGGCGTAGCGCGCGAGCCAGTAGAGCGTCTGCAGGTCACGCAGGCCGCCGCGGCCTTCCTTCACATGCGGCTCGACCAGGAAGGGGCTCTCGCCGTAGCGCGCATGGCGCGTGGCGCGCTCGGCCCGCTTGGCGGCGAGAAAGGGCGCGAGGCCACCCTCCTCCCGCAACCGGGCGAATTCGCCCAGGAACTCCGCGAAGAGCAGGTCATCGCCGGCCAGGAAGCGGGCATCCACCAGCGCGGTCAGGATGGTGGCGTCCCTGAGCCCCTCGGTGATGCATTCCCTCGGGCTGCGCGTCGCGTGCCCCACCTTCAGCCCGAGATCCCAGAGCAGGTAGAGCATGAATTCGATCATGCGCCGGGTGCGCGGCCCGGGCTCGCGATCGGTCAGGAACAACAGGTCGATGTCGGAATGGGGCGCCAGCACGCCGCGCCCATAGCCGCCGGTCGCCAGCAGCGCGTAATCCACGGCGCGCGCGCCCACCTTGCTCGGCACCATCGCCGCCGCGTAATCCTGGATCACCAGCATCATCGCGTCCATGTGATGGCCCAGGCGACGGGCGGCGGCCAACCCTTGGATCTCGTGGGATTCGAAGGCGCGCTGCACCTGGCCCTGCATGCGGCCGAGCTCCCGGCGCAACAGGCCCAGCGCCAGGTCGCGCGCGATCGGCGCGCCGCCGGGAAGCAGCTGGTCCTGCAGGCTCTGCTCGGCCATTTCGGCCATCGCGGTCTTCATGACCGTCACACTACAGAGCTTCCTTGCCCTCCGCGAGGGCCTTCAGGTTGTAAAGCGCTTCCAGCGCTTCGCGGGGTGACAAGCTGTCCATGTCGAGCCCCGCCAGCGCCGCCCGCAGCGGGTCCGTGGGTGCGGCGGGCGCTCGCGCGAAGAGCGGCATCTCGCCCGCCAGCGGGTCCGCCCCCGCCGCCGCCCGCGCCTCCAGCTGGGCCAGCACGGCGGCCGCGCGCCGCAGCACCGGGGCGGGCACGCCCGCCAGCTTGGCCACATGCACGCCCCAGCTCTTCTCGGCCGCCCCCGCCGCGACGGCGTGCTGGAACACCACCTCGCCCCGCCATTCGCGCACCTGCATGGCGGCAAGCCGCAGCTCCGGCAGCTTCTCGGCGAGCGCGGTCAATTCATGGAAATGCGTGGCGAAGAGGGTGCGGCAGCGGATGCGGTCATGCAGCGCCTCCAGCACGGCGGTGGCGATGGCCAGCCCGTCCCAGGTGGCGGTCCCGCGCCCCACCTCGTCCAGCACCACGAGACTGCGCGGCCCGGCCTGGTTGAGGATGGCGGCCGTCTCCGTCATCTCCACCATGAAGGTGGAGCGCCCGCCGGCCAGGTCATCCGCGGCACCCACCCGGCTGAAGAGGCGATCCACCAGCCCCACGCGCGCGGCGGCGGCCGGCAGGAACAGCCCCGCCTGCGCCAGGATCACCATCAGCGCGTTCTGTCGCAGCCAGGTGGACTTGCCGGCCATGTTCGGCCCCGTCAGCAGGCAGAGCCGGCGCCCGGGCGAGAGGTCGCAGTCATTGGGCACGAAGGCCGGCCCACGGGCGCGGCGCAGCGCCGCCTCCACCACCGGGTGCCGCCCGGCCTCGATGGCGAAATCCGGCCGCTCGGTGAGTTCCGGCCGGCACCAGGCGCCCTCGGTCGCCAGTTCCGCGCTCGCGGCCAGCACGTCGAGGGCCGCCATCTCCCGCGCGGCGGCGGCGATCGCTTCCGCATCGGCCAGGATCATCCGCCGGAGATGCGCGATGACCAGCCGCTCGCGCTTCGCCGCCTGCTCGCCCGCTTCCGACAACCTGCGGTCGAGCGCCGCCAGCGCCGCGCAGGTGAAGCGATGCGCATTGGCCATGGATTGGCGATGGATCGGCGCCAGATCGCCCGTGGCGGTGGCGGGGGCCGCGCGCAACAGCTTCTCGCCGGCGGCGGAGGGCACCTCGGCGAGGTAGCCCAGTTGCTGGTGATGCCGGATCTTGAGCGCGGCGATGCCCCAGGCCTGCGCCAGCTCCACCTGCATGGCGGCGATGGCGCCGCGCGCATCGTCCCGCAGGCGGCGCAGCGCATCCAGCTCGCCATCATAGCCGGGGGCGGCCACACCCCCGTCATCCAGCCGCGCGGGCAGGTCGGCGGCGAGCGCGCGGGCGAGTTCGGCGGCGGTGGCCGGCGCCGCGCCCAGTGGTGCCACGGCCTCGGCCAGCAGGGCGGGCGTGTCCCCTGCCAGCGCGGCGGCGAGCTGCGCCGCGCGTTGCAGCCCGTCCCGGATGGCGCCGAGGTCGCGGGGCGAGAAGCGTTCCAGGCTGATGCGGGCCAGCGCGCGCGCCATGTCGGGCGCGCCCTTCAGCGCGGCGCGCAGCTTCGCCCGCAGCGCCTTGTCGTCGCGGAGTGCGGCCACCGCGTCATGCCGCGCGCGGATCGCGGGCAGGTCATCCAGCGGGGCCGCCAGCCGCGCCGCCAATTCCCGCGCCCCCGGCCCGGTCAGCGTGCGGTCCACGGCCGCGAGCAGCGAGGCCCCGCGCGGCCCCTCCAGGATGTCGAGGCTGCGCCGCGTCGCCGCATCCAGCAGCAGCACGCCGCGCGCCCCCTCCGGCACGGGCGGCGAGAGGCGCGGCAGGCTGCCATTGTTCACCGCCCGGACGTACTCGACGGCCATGGCGGCGGCCGCGACCTCCTCCGCGCTGAACTGCCCGAACCCATCCAGCGAGCCCGCTTCCAGCGCGGCGGCGAGCCGGCCTTCCGCATCGCGGGGCGGGAGCGCGGGGATGGCGCCCTCGATCCCCAGCGCCTCCTCGGCCAGGATCTCGGCCGGCGCCAGGCGGGCGATCAGCGCCGCCGGCTCCGCCCCCTTCTGCGTGTGGAACAATCCGGTCGTCACATCGAGCCAGGCGGCGCCCCCAGGGACGAGGGCCAGCAGCCAGGCCGGGCGCGCCGCGTCCAGCAGCGCCTCCTCCGTCGCCGTGCCGGGGGTGACGACGCGGATGATCTCGCGGTTCAGCGTGGCGGCGCGGCGGGCCTTCGCCTCCTCCGGGGTTTCGGTCTGCTCGCAGATGGCGACCCGGAAGCCGCGGCGAATGAGCCGCGCCAGATAGGCCTCATGGCTGTGCACCGGCACGCCGCACATGGGAATCGGGCGGCCCTGGTGCTCGCCCCGATGGGTCAGCGCGATGCCCAAGGCCTCGCTCGCGGCTTCGGCATCCTCGTGGAAGAGCTCGTAGAAATCGCCCATCCGGAAGAAGACGAGCGCGGCCCCGGCCGTGGCCTTGGCCGCGAACCATTGCGCCATCGCGGGCGTCGCACCATCGGCGGAACGAGGACTGGACACGCCTCCGGCATAGCCGAGGCCGGACGCCCCGCGAAGGGGCGGCTTTCGCTTCCTCCCCGCCGGGGGTTAAATGAAAGCTTCCAATGCCCGGGATGAGGAAGCGAACCCAATGAGTGACAAGCGCCAAGACGCGACCCCCGATACGCGCACCGCGCGGGTGACGGGCGAGGAGGCGCTGGCCATGCATGCCGAGGGCCGCCCCGGCAAGCTGGAAACCCGCCTCACCAAGCCGCTCGTCACCGCGCGCGACCTCAGCCTGGCCTATTCCCCCGGCGTGGCCGAGCCCTGCCTGCACATCCACCGCGACCCGGCCCTGGCCTATGACTACACGAGCAAGGGCAATTTCGTGGCCGTGATCTCCAACGGCACGGCCGTACTGGGCCTCGGCAACCTCGGCGCCCTGGCGTCGAAGCCCGTGATGGAGGGCAAGGTCGCGCTCTTCAAGCGCTTCGCGGATGTGGACGGCATGGACCTCTGCCTCAACACCGAGGATGCCGACGAATTCGTGAACTGCGTGAAGTTCCTCGGCCCCAGCTTCGGCGGCATCAACCTCGAGGACATCAAGGCGCCCGAGTGCTTCGTCATCGAGCAGCGCCTGCGCGAGCTGATGGACATCCCGGTCTTCCATGATGACCAGCACGGCACCGCCATCGTCGCCGCCGCCGGCCTGATCAACGCGGCCTATCTCACGGGGCGCGACCTCGCGACCACCAAGCTCGTCATCAACGGCGCGGGGGCCGCCTCCATCGCCTGCGCGGAATTGCTGCGCGCCATGGGCATGCGGCCCGAAAACATCACCATGTGCGACACCAAGGGCGTGCTCTATCGCGGCCGCACCGAGGGCATGAACCAGTGGAAATCGGCCCATGCGGTCGAGACCTCGGCCCGCACGCTGTCCCAGGCGCTGGAGGGCGCCGACGTCTTCTTCGGCCTCTCCGTGAAGGGTGCCCTCACGCAGGACATGATCCGCGCGATGGCGGAGAAGCCCATCATCTTCGCCATGGCCAATCCCGACCCCGAGATCACGCCGGAAGAGGCCCGCGCCGCGCGGCCCGACTGCATCATCGCCACCGGCCGCTCGGACTATCCGAACCAGGTGAATAACGTCCTCGGCTTTCCCTTCATCTTCCGCGGCGCGCTCGACGTGCGCGCCAGCACGATCAACGACGCGATGAAGATCGCCGCCGCCCGCTCGCTCGCCGAACTCGCGCGCGAAGCGGTGCCGGAGGAGGTGGCCCGCTCCGGCGCCGGCAAGCGCCTGGTCTTCGGCCCCGAATACATCATCCCCAACGCCTTCGACCCGCGCCTGATCAGCCGCGTGCCCGTCGCCGTCGCCGAAGCCGCCGTGCGCTCGGGTGTCGCGCGCAAGCCGCTGGTGGACCCGCAGCGCTACGCCCGCGAGCTGACGAACCGCCTGGATGCCGCCGCCAATGCGCTGGAAGCCATCCATGAGCGCGTCCGCGAGAATCCGCGCCGCGTCGTCTTCGCCGAGGGCGAGGAGGAGAGCGTGATCCGCGCCGCCATCGCCTTCCGGAACGCGGGCTATGGCACGCCCGTGCTGGTGGGGCGGGAGGAGCGGATCAACGCCACCGTGGCGTCGCTGGGCGTGCGCCTGCCGGAGGGGATCGAGATCCACAATGCCCGCGTCTCCTCCGACAACACGCGCTATGCGGAATGGCTCTATGCCCGCAAGCAGCGCGACGGCTTCCTGTATCGCGACTGCCTGCGCCTCGTGAACAATGACCGCAACGTCTTCGCCGCCTGCATGGTGGCGCAGGGCGATGCGGACGCGCTGCTGACCGGCGAGACGCGCAGCTATTCCGTGGCGCTGGAAGGCGTGCGCATGGCGCTCGACGCCGAGGGCGTTCTCTTCGGCCTCACCATGATGATCGCCCGCCGCTCGGGCACGGTGCTGGTGGCCGACACGGCCATCCATGAGCGCCCGGATGCGGCCACACTCGCCGCCATCGCGACGCGCAGCGCGGCCACCGCGCGGCGCCTGGGTCTCACGCCGCGGGTCGCCTTCCTCTCCTTCTCGACGTTTGGAGACCCCAAGGGCAGCATCCCGGGCAGCCTGCGCGATGCGGTGAAACTGCTCGACCAGCAGGGCGTGGATTTCGAGTATGATGGCGAGATGAGCGCCGAGGTGGCGCTGGACTCCAATCTCCGCGCCAGCCTCTACCCCTTCTGCCGCCTGACGGGGCCGGCCAATGTGCTGGTCATGCCCGGCCTGCATGCCGCGCACATCCTGACGAAGGCCGTGCCGCATCTGACGAGCGCCACGACCATCGGCCCCGTGCTGATGGGCCTCTCCCGCCCCGCGCAGATCGTCCCCACCGGCGCGGGCGTGAACCAGCTGCTGGATATGGCGACCTTGGCCGCCTACCAGGCGATCGGGCGGTAGGGCTTCCGCATCCAGGGCGTGGCGCGGGGCGTATGGATGCCATGCTGCCCGGCCGCGCGCTGCTTGCCTTCGCCGGCCTGTCGCTCACCGGCTGCTCCGCGACCGATCTCGCCAATGCCCGGACACCCGCCGGCGACGTCACGCGCGAGGCGGGCCTGCCCTACCGCCCGGCGGGCCGGGAGTCGCGGCGATGACCGCTTCCTCGGCTTTCCGCTCGCCGCGATGGGCTGCCTTGTCGCCATCCCCGACTACCGGCCCTGGCCGGAGGTGGCGTTCCCGGGTTTCGTCGAGGATCCGGCGCTCGCCATCCGCGCCCTGGCGGCGCGCGAGCCGCAGCGCCCCCTCGTGCCGATGGGCCATTCGGCCGGCGCCTTCAACGCGGGCTGCGTGGCGCTGGACCCGGCCTGGGGCGTGCAGAGCCTGGTCGGCGGCTTCATCGGCTGGGCCAGCCCCAATGATTTCCGGCGGGACGAGGTCTCGCCGCCCGAGATCTTCCCCAAGGCGCGCATCCAGGCGGCGCCTCGGCCCCTGCGGGCGGGCGAGGCGCCACCCCGGCTGCTGGTGCATGGCGCGGCCGCCCCCATCGTTGGCCCCTATCACTCGCGCATCCTGACCGAGAGCGCCGTGGCGGCTGGCGTGCGGTGCGCCATGTTGTGATCCCCGGCATGGGCCATCTGGGCCCCGTGGTGGCGCTCGCGACGCCTGCCCGCTGGCCCGGCCTGGCGGATACTGGGGTCAGGTCTGCGGTGACCCGGTTTCTGATGGCGTCTGGGGCCTGAGGCCCCAGCCACCGGAGGCCCTTTTTCTTACCCCGTCGCCCCATCCATCGCATCCAGCACATGGAGCGAATAGGTCAGCGCCGCCCCCGCATTCAGCGCGATGGCCACACCCAGCGCCTCCGCCACCTCCTCCTTGCTCGCGCCGGCGGCGCGCGCCTTTCGCACATGGGCGTCAATGCAGCCCTCGCAGCGCGTGGTGACGGCGACCGCGAGCGCGATCATCTCCCGCGTCTTCGCATCCAGGTGCTTCGTGGTGGAAGCCCCGCGCGAGAGCGCCCCGAAGCCCTTCATCAGCTCGGGATGGATCGCTGAAAGCTCCTTCCCGCGCGCGCGCAGCCCGGCGCTGTAGCTGTCCCAATCCTCGATCCGGGTGTCTTCGGTCATTGGCGTAGCGTCCCTTGAAATGCAGAAGGCCCCGATGGTTTCCCACCGGGGCCCTGGAGGCAAGCCGAAGCGTGGCGCTTATTCGGCCGTCGCCTCCGGTTCCTTCTCCGCCTCGCCATCGCCCTCGGGCTTGGGCAGGGCGGCCGGCGGCGGCTCGGCGATGTCGAAGCTGAGCGCGCCATCCACCAGGTTCACCTTGACCGCGCCGCCCTTCACCAGCTTGCCGAAGAGCAGCTCCTCGGCCAGCGGCTTCTTCACGTGCTCCTGGATCACGCGGGCCAGCGGCCGCGCGCCATAGAGCGGGTCGTAGCCGCGCTCGGCCAGCCATTCCTTGGCGGCGGAGCTGAGCTCGATCGTGACGTTGCGGTCGGCGAGCTGCGCCTCCAGCTGCATCACGAACTTCTCGACCACCTGCGCCACGATCTCGGCCGAGAGGCCGGCGAAGGGGATCACCGCGTCCAGGCGGTTGCGGAATTCGGGGGTGAACATGCGCTTCACCGCCTCCTCGTCCTCGCCCTTGCGGACATCGCTGCCGAAGCCGATGGCCGCCTTCTGCATGTCGGCGGCCCCCGCATTGGTCGTCATGATCAGGATGACGTTGCGGAAATCCACCGTCTTGCCGTTGTGGTCGGTCAGCTTCCCGTGATCCATCACTTGCAGCAGGATGGCGTAGAGATCCGGGTGCGCCTTCTCGATCTCGTCCAGCAGCAGCACGCAATGCGGATGCTGGTCGATGCCGTCGGTCAGCAGGCCGCCCTGGTCGAAGCCCACATAGCCCGGCGGCGCGCCGATCAGGCGGCTGACGCTGTGCCGCTCCATGTATTCGGACATGTCGAAGCGCAGCAGCTCGATACCGAGCGTCTTCGAAAGCTGCTTCGCCACCTCCGTCTTGCCGACGCCGGTGGGGCCGGAGAAGAGGTAGTTGCCGATCGGCTTCTCGGGGTCGCGCAGGCCGGCGCGGCTGAGCTTGATGGCCGCCGCCAGCGCCTCGATCGCGCGATCCTGGCCGAAGACCATGCCCTTGAGGTCGCGCTCCAGGGTGCGCAGCGTCTCCTTGTCGTCGGCCGAGACGGATTTGGGCGGGATGCGGGCGATCTTCGCCACCACCTCCTCCACATCCTTCAGCGTCACGGTCTTCTTGCGCTTGCCTTCGGGCACCAGCATGCGCGAGGCGCCGACTTCGTCGATCACGTCGATCGCCTTGTCCGGCAGCTTGCGGTCATGGATGTAGCGGGCCGAGAGCTCCACCGCGGCGCGGATCGCCTCCGGCGTGTACTTCACCTTGTGGTGCTTCTCGTAATTGGTCTTCAGACCCTGCAGGATCTTCACCGCATCCTCGACCGTGGGCTCGTTCACGTCGATCTTCTGGAAGCGCCGCACCAGCGCGCGGTCCTTCTCGAAGTGGTTGCGGTATTCCTTGTAGGTGGTGGAGCCCACGCAGCGCAGCGTGCCCTGCGCCAAGGCGGGCTTGAGCAGGTTCGACGCATCCATCGCACCACCCGAGGTGGCGCCCGCGCCGATCACCGTGTGGATCTCGTCGATGAAGAGGATGGAACCCGGCTGGGCCTCCAGCTCATTCACCACGGCCTTCAGTCGCTCCTCGAAATCGCCGCGATAGCGCGTGCCGGCCAGCAGGCTGCCCATGTCCAGCGAATAGATGGTGGACTTGGCCAGAACCTCCGGCACGTCGCCTTCCACGATGCGCTTGGCCAGGCCCTCGGCGATGGCCGTCTTGCCCACGCCCGGATCGCCCACATAGAGCGGGTTGTTCTTGGTGCGGCGGCAGAGGATCTGGATCGTGCGCTCGATCTCATGGTCACGGCCGATCAGCGGGTCGATCTTGCCGGCCTGGGCGCGCTTGTTGAGGTTCACGCAATAGGTGCTGAGCGCATCCTGGTTGCGGTTGCCGCCGCGCGGCTTCTCCTCGCGCTCCTCCTTGCCGGCGTTCTCCTCCGGCGTCGGCGCCTGGCCCTGGACGGGGCGCGGCTGCGAGCGGCCGGGGGCCTTGGCGATGCCATGGCTGATGAAGTTCACGGCATCGAGGCGCGTCATATCCTGCAGTTGCAGGAAATAGACGGCGTGGCTCTCGCGCTCGCTGAAGAGCGCGACCAGCACATTGGCGCCCGTCACCTCATCCCGGCCGGAGGACTGCACGTGGATGGCGGCCCGCTGCACGACACGCTGGAAGCCCGCGGTCGGCTTGGGGTCGCCCGTGCGGTCGCTGACCAGGCCGGCCAGGTCCTTGTCGAGGAATTCGGTGAGTTCCCGCTTCAGCCGGTCCACATCCACGCCGCAGGCGCGCAGCACGGTGGTGGCATCCGCGTCGTCGCCGAGGGCGAGCAGCAGGTGTTCGAGGGTGGCATATTCATGGCGGCGGTCATTGGCGAGGCCAAGCGCGCGATGGAGCGTCTGCTCAAGGTTGCGGGACAGCATGGATCAACGCTCCCACTGGAGAAAGCCAGATCCGAGGATCGGAACATGGCGGATTGATGATGATGTGGTGGCGCTCCCTTGCCGTCACACCCCGGAGGTCATGTCAAAATTTTCATGACCCACGGTGATAGTCTCTCGTCTCACTCTTTCTCAATCGTGCATTGCAGCGGGTGCTGGTTCTGGCGGGCCAGATCCATCACCTGCGTCACCTTGGTCTCCGCGACCTCATAGGTATAGACCCCGCAGACGCCGACGCCGCGGCGATGCACATGCATCATGATGCGCGTGGCTTCATCGCGGTTCTTCTGGAAGAAGCGTTCCAGGACGTGAACGACGAACTCCATCGGCGTGTAGTCGTCGTTCAGCATCAGCACCTTGTACATCGCCGGCTTCTTGGTCTTCGGGCGCGGCTTGACGACGACGCCGGTGGCGGGCCCGCCATCGCCATCGCGCTTATCCGGATCGGACATGGTGATCGGCTGCATCATAACGTTCCGGTGGTCCCATCCATCACAGTCTGGCGCGGGTGTACGCGGGGCAGAATATCGGTTGCGGCGGCCCCACGGAAAGGGGTTTGGCGCATCCGGTGGCGGAATAACCGCAACGAAATGCGGAAAGCGGCCCTGGCGCGCGAAAAACGAGGGTGCGGCGGCGGCCCGGCTCTAGCCCGCGGCGATTCGCGCCGAAACGAAAAACCCGGCCGCACGAGCGGCCGGGTTCCAGCAAGGGAGCCGAAGCCCCCAGGATCAGGTGATCACCCTCAGGCCAGGCCCGGCAAACCCGGCCACCGCCCCACGAGAATGCGAGGCGACTAGCCGAGCCGGATCGCTTCAGCGATCCGAAGCCAAGCGCGCGGAGCGCGCGCCCGTCATGCGAAGGCATGCCTGCGGCATGACGCTTGAGGGCGAAAATTACGCCGCGATCGGCTTCGCCATCTTCTCCATGGCGAGCGTCATGCGGGCCGAGATCGGCTCCATCGAAGCCTCGGCCAGCTTCATCGCGGCCTCCGAGATCTTCGTGGTGTCGTTCACGGCGCGCTCGAAGGCCGTCTTGGTGAAGGAGGCCTGGAAATCGGCGGCTTCCTTCATGCTCTTCACGCTCGACAGCGCCTTCACGCCCTCGATCGTGTGCTCGGAGAAGGCCTGGAACATCGCCATCGTCTGGCGGGACAGGTCCTGCACGCCGGTCACATAGAGCTGCGAGGCCTTGGTAAGCGCCTCGAGGTTGCCACGGCCGAACTCGGCGGCTTCCTCGGCGGCCTTCAGCATGTCGCCCGCGGTCTTGTTCGCGGTCTCCATCGTCTTCTCGACGGCGGCGCGGGCCTGGACGGTGGTGTCCTCGACCAGCTTCTTCGCGGTGGCGGCGCCGGTCTGCGCGGCCTGGCTCATCGCCTTCTTCATGTCAGCCTGGGTGGCCATGGTCATCTTCCTTCTCGATTGGGCCGGTCAGCCAATCCGGGAAGGAAAGCTGGAAGCCCGTGTTTTGCTGCAATGCAGCATGGTGCCTATCTAGGACCGCGCCCGGACCAATGCAAGAACTTTTTGTGCGGTGCACAAAAGCCCGTCGCGGCCCGGCCATGCGCGAAACGGATGGACAAATGGCCGCTTGGCTGTTTCTTTGAGGACAGAGCGTGAGCGTGCCGACTGAGCCTTGGGGGAGGCGACACCGGCACGCGGCTGGGGAACCGAATGATCATCTCTTTATTCTCTCGCGCCACCCTGGCGGTCACCCTCGCCCTCTGCGTGAGCTGGACCAGCGGCGCTTCCGCCCAGATCACCACGCGCGACCGCTACGCCTCCCTCGTCGTCGAGGCGCGGAACGGCCAGGTGCTGAGCGCCGCCAACGCGGACGAGACGCGCCACCCCGCCTCGCTGACCAAGATGATGACGCTCTACATGCTGTTCGAGGCGATGCGCGACGGCCGGCTCAACCTCGGCACGCCCATCCGCGTCAGCGCCGAGGCCGCCTCCCGCCCGCCCTCCAAGCTCGGCGTGCCGGCCGGCGGCAGCATCTCCACCGAGACCGCCATCCTCGCGCTCGTCACGCGCTCGGCCAATGACATCGCCGCCGCCGTGGGCGAGGCCCTGGCCGGCGACGAGGACGCCTTCGCCCGCGCCATGACGATGCGCGCGCGCTCGCTCGGCATGACGCGCACCACCTTCCGCAACGCCTCCGGCCTGCCCGACCCCGAGCAGGTGACGACGGCGCGCGACATGGCGCTGCTTGGCCGCCGCCTCATCGCGGATTTCCCGGACCACTACCACTATTTCTCGGTCCAGTACTTTGCCCATGGCAACCGCATGATCCGCAACCACAACGGCATGCTGCGCGACTATCCGGGCACGGACGGCATCAAGACCGGCTTCATCAACGCCTCGGGCTTCAACATCGTCACCTCCGCCCAACGTGAGGGCGTGCGCCTCGTGGGCGTGGTCTTCGGCGGCTCCTCATGGCCGCAGCGCAACAACCACATGGCGGAGCTGCTGGATGACGGCTTCCAGCGCATGGGCGTTCGCTCGGTGCCGGTCATGGCCTCGGCCGCGCCGCGCGTCGTCGCCGGGCGCGACCCGACCGTCGGCCCCGGCCCGCGCCGCGTCCGCGTGCAGACCGCCACGCGCCCTGCCACGCAGGGCCAGCCGCGCGTGCAGAACGTCTCCACCACCCGGCCGGTCGCGACGCGCCCCGCAACCGCCCCGCGCCCGGCCGCCAGCCAGCCCGACCGCGCCCGCCGCCCCGCGTCGCAGCCCGCGACCCAGAGCCGCCCGGCGGCGGCGCCCCGCACGCCGGTGCGCACCACCCAACCCCCCGCCGCGCCGCGCGCCCAACAGGTGGCCCGCAACGGAAACTGAAGCCGGGCGTGGCGCGGCGACGAAGGGCGTGGCTTGTCGCCACGGGCTTGGGCGTGGCAACACGTCGTTTGTCGACATTTAGGGATAAGATCCGATGCCCAAGCCGCTGAAGAAGGCCGTCATGCCCGTTGCAGGCATGGGGACGCGCTTCCTGCCCGCCACCAAGGCCCTGGCCAAGGAGATGCTGCCCGTCGTGGACCGGCCGCTGATCCAGTACGCGGTGGATGAGGCGCGCGCCGCCGGCATCGAGCAGTTCTGCTTCGTCACCGGCCGCGGCAAGACCAGCATCGTCGAGCATTTCGACGTGGCCTATGAGTTGGAAAAAACCCTGGAGGAGCGCGCCAAGACCGAGATCCTGGAGGAGCTGCGCGGGCTGGCCATCACGCCCGGCAGCCTGCTCACCGTCCGCCAGCAGGTGCCGCTCGGCCTCGGCCACGCCATCTGGTGCGCCCGCGCCTTCATCGGCGACGACCCCTTCGCCATCCTCCTCCCCGATGACCTCATGCAGTGCGACAAGCCCTGCATCGGCCAGCTCGCCGAGGCCTATGCCGAGACCGGCGGCAATGTCGTCGCCATCGAGGAAGTGCCGATGGAGCGCGTCAACAAATACGGCGTGCTCGACATCGAGAAGGACATGGGGCGCCTCGTTTCCGTGAAGGGCCTGGTCGAGAAGCCGCCGGTGGACAAGGCGCCCTCCAACCTCACCATCATCGGCCGCTACGTGCTGATGCCGGAGGTGATCGGCCATCTCTCCAAGATGGAGAAGGGCGCGGGCGGCGAGATCCAGCTCACCGACAGCATGGCCAAGCTCATCGGCTCCCAGCCCTTTCATGGGCTGCGCTACGAAGGCCGGCGCTTCGATTGCGGCGACAAGGTGGGCTTCCTGGAGGCGCAGATCGCCTTCGCGCTCGCCCGGCCCGAGATCGCGCCCGCCGTGCGGCGCTTCCTCGACAGCTATCGTTAATCGCGATCGGTGATTCTGGCGCGTATTCTCGGAAGAGGCTGAGAGCATGAAGATAGTGATGATCGGCGCGGGCTATGTTGGCCTTGTCTCGGGCGCCTGCTTTGCCGAGTTCGGGGTGGATGTGGCGGTGGTGGACACCGATCCCGCCAAGATCGAGGCGCTCAAGGCCGGCCGCATCCCCATCTACGAGCCGCGCCTCGACCATCTCGTCGCCGACAACGCCCGCGAAGGCCGCCTCACCTTCACCACCAACCTGGACGAGGCCATGGTCGGCGCCGAGGCCGTCTTCCTCGCCGTCGGCACGCCGACGCGCCGCGGCGACGGCCATGCCGACCTCAGCTACGTCTTCGCCGCCGCCGAGCAGGTGGCCCGCGCCGCCCGCGGCCCGCTCGTCCTCGTCACCAAATCCACCGTCCCCGTCGGCACCGGGCGCGAGGTCAAGCGCCGCGTCAAGGCCGCCCGCCCCGATCTCGACATCGCCGTCGCCTCCAACCCGGAATTCCTGCGCGAGGGCGCCGCCATCGGCGACTTCATGCGCCCCGACCGCGTCGTCATCGGCATCGAGGAAGGTGAGGCCGGCCAACGCGCCGAGGCCGTGCTCAAGCGCCTCTACCGCCCGCTCTACCTGATCGAGACGCCGATCGTGGCGACCGGCCTCGAGACGGCCGAGATCATCAAATACGCCGCCAACGCCTTCCTCGCCATGAAGATCAGCTTCATCAACGAGGTCGCCGATCTCTGCGAGAAGGCCGGCGCCGATGTGCAGCAGGTGGCCCGCGGCATCGGCCTCGATGGCCGCATCGGCCGCAAGTTCCTGCATGCGGGCCCCGGCTATGGCGGCTCCTGCTTCCCCAAGGACACGCTGGCCTTTGCGCGCACCGGCCAGGATCTCGGCACGCCGCTGCGGCTGGTCGAAGCCACCATCGCGGTGAATGACGACCGCAAGATCGCGATGGCGGACCGCGTGATCGCAGCCTGCGGCGGCAGCGTCGCGGGCAAGACCATCGCCGTGCTGGGCCTGACCTTCAAGCCCGAGACGGACGACATGCGCGACGCGCCCTCGCTCGAGATCGTGCCCAAGCTCGCCGCCGCCGGCGCGGTCATCCGCGCCTTCGATCCGCAGGGGATGGAGTTCGCCAAACCGCTGCTGCCGGCCGGCGTGCACTACGCGAGCAGCGCGCTGGACGCGCTGAACGGAGCCGAGGCGCTGGTGGTCATCACCGAGTGGAACGAATTCCGCAACATCGCGCCCGAGAAGCTCGCCGGCCAGATGAAGGGCCGCGTCGTGCTCGATCTGCGCAACATCTACGACCCCGCCGCCCTGCGCGAGGCCGGCTTCACCTATTCCTCGATCGGACGACCCTGATGGCCGCCTTCCAACACCATTTCGACAAGACCTCACTGCGCGAATACGACATTCGCGGCATCGTGGGACAGACGCTGAACCCGGCCGATGCCTTCGCCATCGGCCGCGTCTTCGGCAGCATCATCGCCCGCTCGGGCGGGCATCGCGTCGCGGTGGGCTGGGATGGCCGCCTCTCCTCGCCCGAATTGCAGATGCACCTGGTCAACGGCCTCTTCGCCTCGGGCATGGAGGTGATCCGCATCGGCTGCGGGCCCACGCCCATGCTCTATTTCGCGAGCTACGACCAGAAGGCGGATGGCGCGGTGATGCTGACCGGCAGCCACAACCCGCCGAACTACAACGGCTTCAAGATGATGATCGGCAAGAAGCCGTTCTTCGGGAAGGACATCCAGACGCTGGGCGCCATGGCGGCTGCCGGTGACGTGGTGCCCGAGAAGCCCGGCACGGCGCGCGACGTGGATGTGAGCGAGGCCTATATCGCCCGCATGGTCCAGGACTACGCGGGCGGCTCCAAGACCCTGAACGTGGTCTGGGACCCCGGCAATGGCTCGGGCGGCGCCATCACGGAGCGGCTGGTGAAGCAGCTGCCGGGCAAGCATGTCGTGATCAATGGCGAGATCGACGGCAATTTCCCGAACCACCACCCCGACCCCACGGTGCTCAAGAACCTCGAGCAGATCATCGCGCGCGTGAAGGCCGAGGGCGCCGATCTCGGCATCGCCTTCGACGGCGATGCGGACCGCATCGGCGTGGTGGATGGCGAGGGGCACATGCTCTTCGGCGACCAGCTTCTGGTCGTCCTCGCCCGCGATGTGCTGAAGGCGCATCCCGGGGCCACCATCATCGCCGATGTGAAGGCGAGCCAGGTGCTCTTCGACGAGGTGGCGAAGGCCGGCGGCCAGCCGCTCATGTGGAAGACCGGCCACAGCCTCATCAAGCAGAAGATGGCCGAGACCGGCTGCCCGCTCGCCGGCGAGATGTCCGGCCACACCTTCTTCGCCGACAAGTGGTATGGCTTCGATGACGCGCTCTACTCCGGCGTCCGCCTGCTCGACATCCTGGCCCGCAGCCCGGAAAGCCTGGCCCAGATGCGCGCCGCCCTGCCCGTGGTGCTGAACACCCCCGAACTCCGCTTCAACTGCGACGAGACCCGCAAATTCGAGGTGATCGAGGAGGTCCGCGGCCGCCTCGCCACCGAGGGCGCGCAGGTCCAGGCGGTGGATGGCGTGCGCGTGCTGAGCGAGGATGGCTGGTGGCTGCTGCGCGCCTCCAACACCCAGGCCGTGCTGGTCGCGCGCTGCGAGGCAAAGACCGAGGCCGGGCTGGAGCGGCTGAAGGCCCAGCTGGTCCGCCAGCTCGAGGCCTCGGGCCTCGAAGCGCCCGATTTCTCGGGCGAGAATGCCGGCCATTGAGGCAAGCCCGGCCGGCGGGTGATCCGCCGGCCGGTTTTTTCACCACGTCGCATCATTTGCGACTTGTTGCGCCCCCGTCATCCGACTTATATGCCGGTTCTCCAACCGGCGAGGTCGGACATGCAGGGTGATCCCAGGCACGACAGCAGGGTCCCGCGCGCCAGCCGCTGGCGCGAGGCGGCCGACCTTCTGCGCTTCAGCCTGGAAGCCGCCGCCGTCTCCGGCGCCATCGTCCTCACCGCCTGGGTCCTCTCCGGCACCGGTTGACGCCCGCCGCCTCCCGCATCCAAGCTCCCCCTTCGCAGCCGGACGAATCATGAAGCCGGCGCCATCTGGGAGGATGCCGGATCCATGTTGTCCCGCCGTAGCCTGAGCCTCGCCCTGCTCGCAGCGCCCGCGATCGCGCACGCGCAAGCCTGGACGCCCACCGGCACCGTCCGGATCATCGTGCCCTTCCCGGCCGGCGGCACGACGGACATCCTGGCCCGCCTCTACGCCCAGCGCCTGACCGAGACGATGGGCGTCTCCGTCGTGGTCGAAAATCGCGGCGGCGCGGGCGGCTCCATCGGCGCCGACGTCGTGGCCAAGGCCGCGCCGGACGGGCAGACGCTGCTCTTCCACAACCTCACCTTCAGCACGACGACGGCCGCGCTGGAATTCGCGAACCGCGCGCCGCATTCCATCGAGCGCGACTTCGCCCCCATCAGCCTCGGCGCCAATGTGCCGATGATGCTGCTGGTGCATCGCGACGTGCCGGCCAACAACCTCACGGAATTCGCCGCCTGGGCCCGTGCCCAGCCCACCGCCCCCTTCTACGGCTCCACCGGGCCCGGCAGCACCATGAACCTGATCGGCGAGGTGCTGAAGCGCGATGGCCGCTTCCCGATGGACCATGTCCCCTTCCGCGGCGCGGCCCCCCTGGTGCAGGACATGCTGGCCGGGCGCATCCAGTTCGGCGGGGACCAGCTCTCCTCCTCGCTCACGCATATCCGCGGCGGCGCGCTGCGCCCGATCGGCACGCTCTCCGCCACCCGCGCCTCCGCCCTGCCGGATGTGGCCACGGTGCGGGAACAGGGCTTCCCCAATGCCGAGATGCTGGGCTGGAACGGCTTCTTCGCCCCCGCCCGCACGCCCGAGGCGGTGCTGGTCCGCCTCCAGGCCGAGATCGCCGCCGCCGCGCGCCACCCGCCGCTCGCCGCCCGCATCCAGGAGCTGGGCGCCGAGCCCGGCGGCAATTCCAGCGCGGAATTCGGCCAGGCCGTGCATGCGCAGATCGCCGCCATGCGGCCGCTGGTGCAGTCCTTGCAGATGCGCGTCGAATGATGCAGCGCCGTTCGCTCCTCGCCGCCCCGATCCTCGCCGCACCGCTCGTCGCCCGAGCCCAGAGCTGGACGCCCACCGGCCCGATCCGCGTCGTCGTTCCCTTCGCCGCCGGCGGCACGACGGACATCCTGGCCCGGCTCTACGGCAACCGCCTGAGCGAGACGCTCGGCGTGCCCGTGCTGGTGGAAAACCGGGGCGGTGGCGGCGGCTCCATCGGCGCCGACCTCGTCGCCAAGGCCACGCCCGACGGCCAGGTGCTGCTGTTCCACAACTCTACCTTCTCCTCCACCTCGGCGGTGATGGAGTTCCAGAACCGCGCCCTTCACTCCATCGAGCGCGACTTCGCCCCCATCAGCCTGGGCGCCCTGGTGCCGACGGTGGTGATGGTCCACCCCTCCGTTCCCGCCACCACCGTGCCGGAATTCATCGCCTGGGCGCGCACGCAGCCCCGCCCGCCCTTCTACGGCTCCACCGGCCCCGGCAGCGCCGGCCACCTGGTGGGCGAGGTGCTGAAGCGCGACGGCAATTTCGAGATGGAGCACGTGCCCTTCCGCGGCGCCTCGCTCCTTGTCCAGGACCTGATGGTGGGCCGCATCCAGTTCGGCGGCGACCAGCTTTCCACCGGCATCCCGCATATCCGCAGCGGTGCCCTGCGCCCCATCGCCATCCGTTCCACCAGCCGCAACCGCCTGCTGCCGGAGATCTCCACGGTGCGCGAGCAGGGCTTCCCGAACGCCGAGATCCTCGGCTGGAACGGCTTCTTCGCGCCCGCCCGCACGCCCGAGGCCGTGCTGGTGCGCCTGCAGGCCGAGATCGCCGCCGCCGCGCGCCACCCGCCGCTGGCCGCGCGGATTGATGAACTCGGCGCCGATCCGGGCGGCAATTCCACGGCCGACTTCACGGCCATGGTGCATGCGCAGGTGGCCGCACTCCGGCCGGTCGTCGCCTCGCTGCGGATCCAGGCGGAGTAGACGAGGGGCTCTGCCCCTCGACCCCGGCAAGAACCTGAGGTTCCTGCATCTCCGGTCAATCAGCCCGCCTTGGTGATGTTCCAGTAAACCGGGATCGCGGCCTCCAGGATCCCGGCCAGCCTCGCACTGTGGCCGCGCACCAGGCTCATCATCCCCAAGGGCAGATAGGGCACGCTCTCCACCGCGCGGCGCTGGGTCTGCACCGCGATGGCGCGCCGCTCCTCCTCGGTCGCGGCGAAGGCGAAGGCGTCGCGCAGCCGCTCCAGTTCCGGGTCATCGGGCCAGCCGGGCAGCGCCGTCCGGGCGCCGGCCGAACGCAGCGCGATATGGCTCACCGGGTCCATCAGATCCACCGCGGCCGGCGCCGAGCAGAAGAGGCTCCAGCCGCCCTGGTTCACCGGGTTCTTCGAGAGGCGCCGCGTCACCAGCGTCGCCCAGTCCATCGCCTGGAGGTCCACATTCATCCCCGCCCGGCGCATCCGGTCGGCCGAGACACGGGCGAAGGTGCTGCTGATCGTGCTGTCCTGCGCATCCAGCACCACCACTGGCGTGCCGTCATAGCCCGATTGCTGCACGGCCGTGCGCGCCAGATCGAGGTTCGGCGTCACCCAGCCCTCATTCGTGTGGAAGGGCGAGGCGCAGGGGAAGAAGCTCCGGCAATCCCGCCACCGCTCGCGGTCGGTCATATAGGCCGGCATCATCTCCGACGGGTCCACCAGCAGCCGCATCGCCTGGCGCAGCCGCGGATTGTCGAAGGGCGGGACCACCTGGTTCATGCGGAAGATGGGCTGCACGCCGGCCGCATCCTGCGCCGCCAGCCGGAGGTTGCGGTTGCGCGCGACCACCGGGAAGAGGTCCGGCGGGAGTTCCTCGAAGATGTCGAGCTCGCCCGTCTGCAGCGCGTTCAGCGCGTTGCTGGAATCCGGCAGCACCACCCATTCCACCCGCTCGATCCGTGCGAGCTTGGCGCCGGCCAGCCCGTCCGGCGCCTCGACGCGCGGGCGGTAATCCGGGTTGCGGCGATAGGTGGTGCGGTCGCCCAGCCGCCAATCCTCGCGGCGGAGCATGTAGGGCCCGCTGCCGGTCGGGTCGGTGATCGGCGTCGTGATCGGCGTGGCGGCCACACGCGCGGGCATGATGAAGGCCGGCAGGCCCGAGGGCTTGGCCAGCGCGTCCAGCACCAGCGCCCAGGGCCGCTGCAAGGTCAGGCGGAAGCGCCGCGCATCCAGGGCGACCAGCGTGTTGCCATCGGCCAGCATCTGCGCGCCATGCCCGTCGCGGATCGCCCAGCGGCGCAGGGACGCCACCACATCCTCGCTGGTGACGGGCGCGCCGTCATGGAAGCGCAGGCCTTCGCGCAGGGAAAACTCCCAGGTCAGCCGGTCGGCGCTGACGCTGTGGCTCTCCACCATCTGCGGCTGCGGGCGCAGCTTCGAGTCCAGCGCGAAGAGCGTGTCATAGACCATGTAGCCATGGTTGCGGGCCATGTATTCGGGCGAGATGAAGGGGTCGAGCGCGCGCAGGTCCCCGAACAGCTTCACCCGGAGCACGTTCGGGTCGCCCCGGTTCTGCGCGAGGGCGGGCGCGGCCAGGCCGGCCAGCGGGAGGGCGAGCGTCGAGCGTCGGGTGATGATCATGGATGCCTTCCTCGCGGCGACTTTACGCGCCGTGGCATGCATCCTGGCCCTGGCGCGCGCCCGATGTCACGCCGGAATTGCATGTTCAGGACGGTGAGCGCCCCAGCGCCCGCGCCAGCAGGTCATCCAGCGCCGGCCCGTCATCCCGCGCCTCCAGCGCGGCATTGGCGAAGACCGCATAGCCATCGCCGCCGCGGCGGAGGAAGTTGTTGGTGGCGACACTGTAGGCCCGCCCCGGCTCCAGCGCGCGCCAGCTGCCATCCGCCTCGCGCACCTCGGCCGCCACCACGCGGTGGCCCACCGGCCGCGCCGCATCCACCGTGAAGCGCAGCCCGGCCGTCTGCGGAAAACGCCCCGAGGAGCCCGGCAGGCGGGAGAGCCCGTTCTCCAGCGCCTCCAGCAGCGTGGCCCCGCGCAGCACCATCCGCGCCGTCGTGTTGCCGAAGGGCAGCGCGCCCAGCACGTCATTCATCGTGACCTCGCCGCCCGGCAGCCCGGCCCGCACGCCGCCGCCATTCTGCCAGCCGATTTCGGCCCCCGCCGCCTCGCGCATCGCCTCAGCCACGAGCATGCCGATCTCGCAGGGCGCCGAACCGCAGGCGGCGTTGCTGAGCGCCGCCGGCAGCCGCCCCACCACGCGCCGCCGCAGCGCCTCCAGCGGCGCGCCGAGCTGCGCCACCAGCGCCGCGACCGTCGCATCCTCGGCGATGTCCGCGGTCAACTCGCGCATCTGCTGCTGCGCGAGCGCGACGCGCCCATCGGCGGCGAGATCGAGGTCGAGCCGCCCCAGCCAGCGCCCATGCGCGCCCGCCTGCACGATCGTCACCGGCCGGTCCGGCCCTTCCACCACCAGGGGCGGCGCCACCAGCGTGTGCGAATGGCCGCCCAGGATCACGTCCACCCCCGACACCTCGGCCGCGACCCGCCGGTCCAGGGCGAGGCCCAGATGCGAGAGCAGCACCACCGTGGCCGGCCCCTCGCGCCGCGCTTCCCACACCGCGCGGTTGGCCGCCTCCATCGGGTCGGTGAAACGCAGATTCGGGCCGGAGGAGGAGATGCCCGGCGTGTCCGGCGTGGTCAGCCCCACCACCACCACGCGCATGGCCTCGCGCCGGAAGGCGATGGTGGGCCAGACCTTGCCGGCCAGCGCGGGCTCGGCCGTCGCGTCCAGATTGGCCGAGAGCACCGGGAAGGGCACGGCGGCGATGTAGCGGGCCAGCACCTCCGGCCCCAGGTCGAATTCGTGATTGCCCAGCGCGAAACCCTGCACGCCCCAGGCGCGCTGCACCTGCGCCTCGGCCTGGCCCTCATGCTGCGTGAAGAAGAGGCTGCCGAGGAAGGCATCGCCCGCCTCCAGCAGCAGCGCCGCGCGGCCATCGGCCCGCGCCGCCTCCCGCCCCTCGGTGATCGCGGTCGCCATGCGGGCGGAGCCGCCGAAGCAGGTCTCCCCGGCACGGCACGCCGCCGCTGTCGCCGCGATGGGCTCATGCCGGCTGTGGAAGTCGTTCAGGTGCAGCAGCGCCATGCGCGTGGCCACCTGCGCGGCGGCGGGGCGAAGCGCGGGGGCGGCCAGAAGGGCGGGCAGTGTGCGGCGGGCGAACATCACCCTTCCTTCTGTGGCGGAAACGCCGCTCCCCGCAAGCCGATCCCGCATGAAGCGCCTTCTGCCCTTGCCATGCCATCATTGCGGGTGAAGTCTGGCGCTTCTCTTCCACCGGTTCGCGTCGCTTGCAGATCTACCTGCCCATTGCCGAAATGAGCGTGGATGCCCTCATGCTGGTGGGCATCGGCTTCGTCGTGGGCTGGCTTTCGGGCCTGTTCGGCGTGGGCGGGGGCTTCCTGCTGACGCCCGTGCTGATGCTGATCGGCATTCCCTCCACCGTCGCCGTCGCCTCGGGCGCCAACCAGACGCTGGGCGCCTCCGTCTCCGGCCTCATCGCGCAGGCGCGGCGGCAGAACGTGGACTGGCAGATGGGCGGCGTGCTGGTCGCGGGCGGCCTGGTCGGTTCCGTCGTGGGCGTGCAGATCTTCGCCCTGCTGCGCCGCGCGGGCCAGGTCGATGCGGCCGTCGCCATCTTCTACGTGGTGGTGCTGGGCGCCGTCGGCACGCTGATGGTGATGGAGAGCGTGCGCGCCATCTTCCGCCGCTCCCGCAAGCAGCAGGCCCGGCTGCACAACCATTCCTGGGCGCATGGCCTGCCGCTCAAGATCCGCTTCCGCAAGAGCCGCCTCTACATCTCCATCATCCCGCCGCTCGCGGTGGGTTTCGTCATCGGCATCCTCTCGGCGATCATGGGTGTCGGCGGCGGCTTCATGCTGGTGCCGGCGATGATCTACATCCTCGGCATGCCGACGGCCGTCGTCATCGGCACCTCGCTCTTCCAGGTGGTCTGCGTCACCGCCTCGGTCACCTTCCTGCAGGCCATCCAGGTGGGCGGCGTGGACATCGTCCTCACCCTGCTGCTGCTGCTGGGCGGCGTGGCCGGCGCGCAATTCGGCGCCGCCATGGGCGGCAAGCTGCGCGGCGAGGAGACGCGCGCGCTGCTCGGCCTGCTGGTGCTGGGCGTCGCCGGCTCGCTGCTCTGGGATCTGTGGCGGGTGCCGGCCAATCTGTTCTCCGTCGGGCCAGCTTGGTGATGGGCACCCGCCAGAGATTTTTTTATGCCCTCAAGCGCCGGGCGCCGCCTCCGGCGGCTTGGCTTCGCCGCGCGGCTGTTGCTCCGGGCCATGCGCCCGGTTGGGCGGCGCCGGCCGCCTTTCGGCCGGATCCTTCGTCAGCGGCGATCGGCTTGTGGGGTGGCGCCGGTTTGGCCGCGCTTGTGGCGCTGCTCCTCCTCCTCCTGCCCACTCTCGCCCTCGCCCAGCCCTCCCCCCTCGTCGCCCGCCTCTCCACCGAGCGCGTCGCCATCACCACCGCCTTCGTGGGTGAGAGCATCCTCGTCTTCGGCAGCACCGAGGAACCGCTCGGCCCCGGCGGCGATGAGGTCATCGTCCTCGCCCGCGGCCCCTCCGGCCCCTTCGTGGTCCGCCGCAAGGTCGAGGTGCTGGGCCTCTGGTTCAACGGCCCCTCCGCCCGCTTCGAGGACGTGCCCGGCTTCTACGCCGTCGCCGGCACGCGCCCCGCCTCCCTCCTCCTGCCCGAGGATGTGCGCCAGGCGCGCGGCATCGGGCTGGCCACCATCCCGCTCGTCTCCACCGGCGCCCGCGCGCCGGGCTTCCGCCGGGCCCTGGTCTCGCTCAAGCAATCCGCGAACCTCTGGCAGGAGGATGCGCAGCCCATCGAGATCGCGGGCTCGCGCCTGTTCAACCTGCGCCTGCCGCTGCCCTCCACCGTCCAGCCCGGCTCCTACCGCGTCGAGGTCATGCTGGTGCGCGCCCGGCGCGTGGTGGCGACCGAGCAGCTGGGCTTCATCGTCGAGCGCGTGGGCACGGCCGCCGAGATCGAAAGGGTCGCGCGCGGGCAGCCGGTGATCTACGCTCTCATCTGCATCATCCTGGCGGCCCTTGCCGGGTGGCTCGGCAGCGTGCTCTTCCGGAGGAATTGATGACCGAGGCTTCCGCCGAAACCGCGCGCCGGGACCGCGTCTTCCTCGTCGTCGTGGATGACAGCCCCGAGCGCGCCGTGGCCCTGCGCTACGCCGCGCTGCGCGCCGCCAAATCCGGCGGGCGCGTGGCGCTGCTGCGCGTGGTCGAGCCGGTCGAGCAGAGCGAATGGGCCGGCATCGGCGCCATGATGGCCGAGGAACGCCGCGACGAGGCCGAGGCGACGCTGGCCGGCCTCGCCGCCCAGGTGCGCGACATCACCGGCGGCCTGCCCGTCCTGATCACGCGCGAGGGCAAGGTGGCGGAGGAGCTGCTCGCCCTGCTGGAGGAGGACCCGCGAATCTCCATCCTGGTTCTGGCCACCGCCGCCAACGCCAAGGGCCCAGGGCCCCTGGTGACGGCGCTGACCGGCAAGCTCGCCGGGCGCATGACGGTGCCCATGACCATCGTGCCCGGCAGCATGAGCGATGCGGAGCTGGACCGCGTCACCTGAACCGGCGCGGCGCGGGCTGCTGCTGGCGGCGCTGGCGCTGCCCGCCTGCGCCACCGCGCCCGAACCGCCGCCCGGCTGCACCGGCGCCCCCGGCCCCGCGCTCTGGCTGCTCGATGCCGGCTGGCACACCGAGATCGGCCTGCCGCCGCAGGCGCTCCCGCTCCCCCTCGCCGCCATCTTCCCCGAGGCCGCGCTGGTCTTCTTCGGCTTCGGCAAGCGCGACTTCGTGCTGGCGGAGCGGCCGGGCCCCGCCGAGTGGCTCACCGGCCCCATCCCCGGCCCGGCCGCGATCCAGGTGAGCGCCTGGCCCGCCCCGCCCGCCCGCGCGCTGCGCCTGCCCGCCGCGCCCGAGGCGCTCGGCCCCGCCCTGCTGGCGAGCTTCGCGCCCGGCCTGCCCCTCATCGAGTCACGTCCGAACCGCCGCTTCCACGCAGCCGCGCGGGGCTACAGCCTGGCCTATACCTGCAACAGCTGGACGGCGGAGATGCTGGCCGCGGCGGGCCTGCCGGTGCGGAGCGAAGGCGTGGTGCTGGCCGGTGGCGTGATGGCTGAGGCCGCCCGCCTGCCCGGCGCCTGCCGCCCCATGAAACCTGCCTGAACGGGCGGGCTGAATGGTTTGCCAACACCCGCGCACGGGTCTAAGCCGCACCGCATGAAGCCCGCTGAAATCCAGGCCGTCCAGGCCCATCTCCGCAAGCTGCTCGGCAGCTCCAACCTGATGATCCGCGCCGCCGCCACGCGCAACGGCCCGGTCGAGGTCCTCGCCGGCGCCGAGACCATCGGCACCGTGGACCGCGACGCCGAGGATGGCGAAGTGACCTATCACGTCACCATCTCGATCCTCGCCGAAGACCTCCCCAACCTCTGACGCCCCGCGCGGGCGGGCCCCGGCCCGCCCCGGCGCTTTCCCCCGGAAAAGCTGATCCAACCCGGCCGGACCGCCTGCGGAATGTCCGACCGTCTTACCTTGATTTTCAGAAATTCCTGAACATACTGACGTTCATGGACCTGCCCCCCGCCACCGCCGCCTTCGTCCTCCATTTCGGCGAGATGGGCTCGCGCTGGGGCATCAACCGCACCGTGGGGCAGATCTACGCCCTGCTCTTCCTCTCGGACCGCCCCCTCTGCGCCGATGACATCGTGGCGCAGCTGGGTTTCTCCCGCTCCAACGTCTCCATGGGCCTGAAGGAGCTGGAGACCTGGCGCCTCGTGAAGCTCCAGCACCTGCCCGGGGACCGGCGCGAGCATTTCACCACCCCCGACGACGTCTGGCAGATCGTCCGCATCCTCGCGGAAGAACGCCGCAAGCGGGAGATCGACCCCACGCTCTCCCTGCTGCGCGACGTGCTCATGCAGAAGCCCGCGACCCGCGCCGATGAGCACGCCCAGGGGCGCATGGAGAACCTGCTGGAGGTGATTTCGCTTCTCACCGGCTGGATGGATGATGTGAAATCCTTGCCGGATGAAAGACTGATCGCACTTCTCAAGCTGGGCGGCCGTGTCGCCCGCGTGCTGGAGGCGACCGAACGCTTCCAGGACATCGTCACCCGCCGCAACCGCCCTTCGAAGAAGGCCTGAACACGATGGACCCCATCCTCCTCGCCCGGATCCAGTTCGCGGCCAACATCTCCTTCCACATCCTGTTCCCGACGATCACCATCGCGCTGGGCTGGGTGCTGCTTTTCCTCAAGCTGCGCTTCGACAAGACGGGCGATGCCGCCTGGATGGACGCCTACAAGTTCTGGGTGAAGGTCTTCGCGCTGAGCTTCGCGCTCGGCGTCGTCTCGGGCGTCACCATGTCCTTCCAGTTCGGCACCAACTGGCCGGGCTTCATGGAGCGCGTGGGCAATATCGCGGGCCCGCTGCTCGCCTATGAGGTGCTGACCGCCTTCTTCCTGGAAGCCTCCTTCCTCGCCGTCATGCTCTTCGGTTACGGGCGTGTTCCGAACCGCATCCACACGCTGGCCACGCTGCTGGTGGCCGGCGGCACCAGCGCCTCGGCCTTCTGGATCATCGTGCTGAACTCCTGGATGCACACGCCCACGGGCTACGAGATCCGCGAGGGCGTGGTCCACGCGACGGACTGGATGGCGATCATCTTCAACCCCTCCATGCCCTATCGCCTGGCGCACATGATGCTGGCCTCGGGCCTTACCGTCGCCTTCCTCATGGCCGGCCTTTCCGCCTGGCGCTGGCTGCGCGGCGACCATTCGCCGGGCGTGGTGCGCGCGCTGAAGACGGGCGTTGTGCTGGGCGCCATCCTCATCCCCGTGCAGATGTTCGCGGGCGACATGCACGGCCTGAACACGCTGAAGCACCAGCCGCAGAAGATCGCGGCCATGGAGGGCATCTGGCACACCGAGCGCGGCCCCGGCCTCGTGCTCTTCGCCGTGCCGGATGCCGAGACCCAGACCAACAAGTACGAGATCAAGATCCCCCTGCTCGGCAGCCTCATCCTGACGCATTCGCTGGATGGCGAGGTGAAGGGCATCAGCGAATTCGGCAATGACCACCCGCCGGTCGCGCCCGTCTTCTTCGCCTTCCGCATCATGGTCGGCGTCGGCGTGCTCATGCTGCTCGTCTCCTGGTGGGGGGTCTGGACGCTGCGCAAGCGCGGCATCACGCCCACCCTGGCCCGCGCGCTGGTGGTGATGACCTTCTCCGGCTGGGTTGCGACCCTCGCCGGCTGGTATGTGACGGAAATCGGCCGCCAGCCCTGGC
The DNA here is from genome assembly GCF_050632405.1 of Sediminicoccus sp. BL-A-41-H5. Taxonomy (NCBI): domain Bacteria; kingdom Pseudomonadati; phylum Pseudomonadota; class Alphaproteobacteria; order Acetobacterales; family Roseomonadaceae; genus Sediminicoccus; species Sediminicoccus sp. BL-A-41-H5. Next base: position 2,055,066 of record NZ_CP192601.1, read on the forward strand.
TCGTCACCGGCATACTCCGCACGGGCGAGGCGGCCGGCCCGGTCGCGGCCACCACCATCCTCGGCTCGCTCATCATGTATCTCGCGCTCTACGCCGCGCTGCTGCTGGCCTATATCCTGACGCTGATGCACCTGGCCCGCCGCCCCGCCGCGCCCGAGCCCGAGCAGCTCGGCGGCAACGACCCCCTCAAGCCCCTGCCGGCGGAGTAAGGCGCGATGGAAACCCTCCCTCCCGGCGCCTGGCTGCCCATCACCTTCGCGGTGCTGATGGCGGTCGCCATGCTGCTCTATGCCGTGCTGGACGGCTTCGACCTCGGCGTCGGCATCCTGCTGCGCGGCACGACCGACGAGGCCATGCGGGACCGCATGGTGGCCAGCATCGGCCCCTTCTGGGACGCGAACGAGACCTGGCTGGTGCTGGGCGTGGGCCTGCTGCTCGTGGCCTTCCCGGCCGCGCACGGCATCATCCTCACCGCGCTCTACGTGCCCGTGGCGCTGATGCTGATGGGCCTCATCCTGCGCGGCGTGGCCTTCGAGTTCCGCGCCAAGGCGCCCGTCGCGCAGAAGCCGCGCTGGGACATCGCCTTCCAGGGCGGCTCCATCCTGGCCGCCTTCAGCCAGGGCTGGATGCTCGGCAGCTACATCCTGGGCTTCGCCGAGGGCTGGCTGGCCTTCGGCTTCGCCATGCTCACCGGCCTCTTCACCGTGGCCGCCTATGCGCTGATCGGCGCCTGCTGGCTGGTCTGGCGTGGCGAGGGGGACATGCAGCTGCTCGCCGCCCGCTGGGCGCGCCGCGCCCTCTATGTCAGCTGGGCCGGCGTGCTGGCGGTGAGCGCGGCCACGCCCATCGCCAGCCCGCGCATCTTCGAGCGCTGGTTCACCATGCCGGACACGCTGGCGCTCGCCCCCATCCCGCTGGCCACCGGCGCGCTCTTCCTGCTGCTGCACATCTTCCTGCGCCGCTTCCCGCGGGCCGACCACAGCCTGGACTGGGTGCCCTTCGCGGCCACGGCCGCAATCTTCGTGCTCTGCTTCCAGGGGCTCGCCTACAGCTTCTGGCCCTATGTGGTGCCGGAGCGGCTCACCATCTTCGCCGCCGCCAGCGCGCCGGAATCGCTGATGATCATCCTGGTCGGCGCGCTCGCCGTGCTGCCGATGATCGGGCTCTACACCTTCTTCATCTGGCGCATCTTCGGCGGCAAGGCGCGGGAATTGAGATACTATTAGCGCCCTCAAGCGCCGGGCGCGCGCTCCGCGCGCTTGGCTTCGGAATGCTGAAGCATTCCGCCGCGCCTATCCGGCGCGGATCCTCGTAGCGCGGTCTTTCCATTCGCAGGGCCGCTCGGGTGCCCCGCGCCATCAGCTCCGCTGCACGGCTTCCACCCCGCCCGGCGTCGGCAGGCCGCGGCGGCGGAGGCAGTCATTATAGAGGCGGCGCTCCGCCTCGTTCTCCTGGTTCTGCAGGAAGCGCACCTGCGTCTGGTTGGTGAAGTTCGACGCCCGCGCCGCATCGCGCTCCGGCCCGCGCGTCGCCTCGGCGCGGCAGGCCGGGTCATTCATGATGGGGGGCGCCGCCACGGGCTCAAGCCCGCCACAGGCGGCCAGCAGCGGCAGAGCGGCAAGGCGGGGCAGGATCTTCATGCCGAAAGCCAATCCTCGATCAGGCGCCGCGCGATGGAATCCGCGCGCGGCAGGGAAAAACCAAGCTCCTGGTGGCGGCGCAGCTCGTCCCGCGTGAACCAGCGCGCATCCTTCAGCTCGTCGGGGTCGATGGTGATCTGCTCGCTCAGCCCCTCGGCGTGGAAGCCGATCATGATCGAGGCCGGGAAGGGCCAGGGCTGCGAGGAATGATAGCTCACATGGCCGACCAGGATGCCAGCCTCCTCCATCACCTCGCGCCGGACCGCCTCCTCGAAGCTCTCGCCCGGCTCCACGAAGCCGGCCAGCGTCGAATACATGGTCACGTTCGGGAAGCGATGCGAATGGCCGAGCAGGCAGGCATCGCCGCGCACCACCAGCATGATCACGGCGGGGTCGGTGCGCGGGAAATGCTGCGCGCCGCAGCCCGTGCATTGCAGGGCGTTGCCCGCGCTGCGCGGCTCGGTCACGGAGCCGCACACGCCGCAATAGCGGTTCTTCACCCGCCAATGCATCAGGCCGCGCGCATGGGCCAGCACGCTCGCCTCGCCCTCCGGCAGCAGGCCGGCCACGCCGCGCAGGTCGGAGAAGCCGCCCATCCCCTCGGGCAGCAGCGGCAGCGGGTCATCGGCGTGCGAGCAATCCACGGCGAAGACCGGCCGCTGGTCCCACAGGCCGAGAAAGGCCCAGGGCCCGCCGGCCATGCGCACCGCCTCGGCCCCGCCGCGGCTCAGCAGCACCGCCTCGGGCCGGCCCTGCTCCACGCCGAGCATCAGGCTCCGCGAGCGCCAGACGGGCACGAAGAGCGCCGCCTCATCGGCCAGCGCGGCGGTGATGAAGCCCTCATCGTCCCGCTGGCCGGAGCAGCGGTCGAGCGGGCTGCCGGTGTAAACATTGGCGCGGCTGGCGGGAATCATGAGCATGGGCCGAGCCTAACGCGGATGCGCGCGCCCGGAAATCCCGGGCCGCGGACTTGACCCAGGGCGCGGCGCCAAGCGACCCTCAGGCCCGGAGACGCCGGTCGCACCCTCGAAGGGATGCACCGCATGACGATGACCACCCGCCGCGTCCTGCTCGCGGCCCCGGCGCTTCTCGCCGCCCGCCCGGCCCTGGCCTTCCCCGACCGCTCCGTCCGCATCGTCTCCGGCTTCCCGCCCGGCGGCACGAATGACATCGTGGCCCGCGCGCTGGCCGCCCCGCTCGCCACCGTGCTCGGCCAGCCGGTGGTGGTGGAGAACCGGCCCGGCGCCGGCGGTGGCGTGGGGGCGGCCGCCGTGGCACGCGCGGCGCCAGACGGCCACACGCTCTATCTCGGCATCGTGGACACGCAATCCATCAACCCGCTCACCTATCGCCGCCTCGCCTATGATCCGGAGCGCGACTTCGCGCCGATCAGCCTCGTCACCAGCGTGCCCTTCGCCATGATCGCCGGCCCCGCCCGCCCGCAGGTGACCGACATGGCGAGCCTGATCGCCTCGGCCAAGGCCGCCCCCGGCCAGCTCACCTATGCGAGCTGGGGGGTGGGCAGCACGCCGCATCTCGCCTTCCTCCGCCTCGCCCAGCGCGAGGGGATCGAGATGCTGCACGTGCCCTTCGGCGGCCCGCCTGCCGCCGTGCTCTCGATGATGAATGGCCAGGTGGACGTGATGATGCTGGGGGCCGGCAATGCCGAATCCTTCGCGCGCGACGCCCGCATCCGCGTCATCGCCACCGTGGCGCCCGAGCGCCTCGAACTCCTGCCCCAGGTGCCGACGCTGAAGGAGCAGGGCTTCGACATGCCCATGGGCCTCTGGCAGGCGCTCTATGCCCCCGCCCGCACGCCCGAGCCGGTGCTGGCCCGCCTCGTCGCCGCCACGCATGAGGCGATGCGGGCCCCCTCCTTCATCGAGGTGATGCGGACCCAGGGCGCGAAACCCGAACCCACCAGCCCGGCCGCGCTGCTGGCCCTGCAGCGCGGGGAGCGCGAGGCCTATGGCGCGGTCGTCCGCTCGCTCAGCCTCGTGCTGGATTGAGGGCGGTCATCCCGGCGTGAACACCCAGGCGGCCACGAAGGCGATCACCACAAGCACCAGCCCGAAGCCGAGCACGTAGCGCGTCATGCGGACCGTCTGGCCCTGGCGCGCCTCGTCGGTGGTGATGGTGCGCGGCTTGTCCTCGGGGGTCATGCGGGGGCAACGCCGGGTCGCGCAACAGGTTGCGCGAACCCGCGTTTCGCGCTGCGCTGGCGGCCTCGACCACGAGGGGGATTTTCGCATGCATCCCATCAAGGCGGCGGGGCTCGCCCTGCTTCTTCTCGCCGGCACCGCCATGGCGCGGCCCTTGGCGGCGCAGGAGGTGCCGCCCCCCGCGCAGGGCCTGCTGCAAGGCGCCGAAGCCGGCGACGTCGCCTGCTACCTCCGCATCCGGGACGACGCCAATCGAAGCCGCAGCTGGATGGCGGAGTTCGAGATGTGCGAGAAGGCCGGCCCGCTCCTCGGCCAGCGGGTGGCGCTGAGCTGGAAGCCGGGCCGCGTGCCGCACCCCACCTGCCAGGGCAAACCCGATTGCCGGCGCTCGCAGCAGGTGATGCTGGTCACGGGGATGGAGGCGGTCCGGCGGCCGTGATCCGGCGGCCCCGGTTCAGACCGCCCGGACTTCGCCGCCCCATTCATTGAGCAGCGCCGCCAGCGCCTCATTGGGCGTGGGCGCCACCAGCACGTCGGGCCGCAGCAGGCGCAGCAGGTCCTCGCCGCCATGGTCGGCGCCGATCGCGACCAGGTCCACCTCGGGGCGCGCGGCCATCAGCCCGGCCATCTCGCCTTCATCCTGCACGCCCACCAGCAGGCGGTCGCACCAGCGGCGCGCCTGCTCGGTCATCGCCTCGGGGCAGGGCGCGCCATTCACCTGGAGCAGCCCGATCCGCCAGCCGCGATGCCGCCAGCGCTCGATCACCTCGGCCGCCAGCGGCAGGGAGACCAGCTTGCGCATGGCGCTGCGGCCCGGCGCGAGGCCTTCCAGCAATTCCTCCGACCGCACGGGCGCGATGCCGGACTTGCGGCTGACGATGCCCAGCGCGAGTGCCGCCAGCCGCGCCACGGCGGCGAGCGAAAGCCCGGTGGCGAGGCCGGCCGCGACCACGGCCACCACGGCATCGCCGCCGCCCGCCGGGTCATGCACCTCGGACGCCTCGGCGCGGAAATGGCGCACCGTCTCGCTGCCATCCGCCTCGCGCTCCACCAGCGTCAGGCCGTCCGGCGCGCGCGGCACGAGCACCGCGCGGAAATTATGGGCGCGCAGCAGGTGGCTCGCCGCCAGCGCGACGGACGCCTCGTCATGCACCGGCATGCCGGTGGCACCGGCCAGTTCCTCGGGCTCGGGGATGATCAGGTCGGCGCCGGCGAAGCGGCCATGGTCGCCGCCCTTGGGGTCCACCACCACGCGGCGATTGGCCGCGCGCGCCGAGGCGATGAGCCGCGCGGGGATATCCCCCGCCAGCACGCCCTTCCGGTAGTCGGACAGCACCAGCGTGGTCGTCGCGGCCACCGCGTCGGAGGCGATCTTCACCAGCCGGTCCGCGAGGCGCGGATGGATCGGCGCCGCCTGCTCGCGGTCGGTCCGCAGCAGGTGCTGCCCGCCGGAGACGAAGCGCGTCTTGGTCGTCGTCGTCCGCCCGCCCTGCACCAGCAGCCAGGGCTCGACCCGCGGCTGACCGCCGATCAGGCCCGTCAGGTCGCTGCCGGCATTGTCGTCCCCCACCACCGAGACGAAGGCGACGGCCGCGCCCAGCGCGGTGAGGTTGCGGACCACATTGCCCGCGCCGCCCGGCAGCACGACCTCGCGTTCCACGGTGAGGACAGGGACGGGCGCCTCGGGGCTGATGCGGCTGACATGGCCATGGACGTAGCGGTCCACCATGGCATCACCGACGACGAGGACGGCGCCGCGCGCCATGGCGCGCACCGCATCCGCCAGTTGGGCGGGCGTCACGGCGTCTCGTCCGGTCGAGGCGGGGGGCAACCTGGCTGGCATGTCGCCTTTGGGTAGCCCAGGCGGGGCGGCGACCGCAACAGATTGTGACGATCATGGTGATCGGGGGCGCCTAAAGATTGATTAAGCCTTGGGCCGGTATCCCCCTGTTCTGGCGCAGGAGGTGCCGCCCGCATGACCAACCCGCCCCCGCAGAATCCCGCCTGGCGCAGCGCCGTCGCTGGCCTGCCGGCCGGCGCGCTCGCGGTGCTGCAGCCCGCCCGGGGCCCGCGCGGCGCCCGCCGCGTGGCCCGCGCCCTGCTGGAGGAGGCGGCGGTGCTGGGCGGCGGCCAGGTCCTGGCGCTGCCGGGCGCGGACCTGCTGCTGACCCCCACCCCCGCCCCCGCCCGGCGCGCCGCCCAGGCCATCGCGGATCTCACCGGCCTGCCGCCCGAAACCTTCCCCCTGCCCGAGGCCGAACAGCCCCTCGCCACCCGCGCCGAGGCTGCCGCCCTCGCCCCGCCCGCCCCCGCCTGGAGCCTCGCGGCGCTGGAGGCGCATGTCGCGCGGCTGCCGATCGGCGAGGCCGCGCGCCTCACCCTGCTCGCCACCGGCGCGGGTGGCGCGCCGGTGGCCCAGCGCCTCGGCCCCGCCCCGCTCGGCCTCGACGATCCCGAGCTGGAGGCCATGGCGCGGGAGGCGCTCTGCCGCCGCCTGCTCTCCGCCCTGACCGACCCCGCGGCGCGCGGCCAGCTTCCGCCGCTGCGCCCCGGCCTGCGCCTGATCCTGGACCTGCCGCTGGCGGGGCTCTCCGGCGGAGCGCTGCGGGCCGGCCGGCCCGGCGACCCGGACGGGCCGCTCGCGCTGCTGCCCCTCTCCGCCCTCGCCGCCCCGGCCGCCTTCGCCCGCACCACCGAGGGGCTCCGCGCGGCGGGCTGGGCGATCGGCCTGCTGGCGAATGACGCCGCCGCTCCCGCCCTGATGGACCTGTCGGAGATCACCTGGGTGATCCCCGCCGCCGCCGCGCCGCCGCCCCTGCTGCCGGCCCGCCTCATCGCCCTCGGCCGGCCGGTGCCCGCCTGGTGCCGCATGCCGGGGATTCTCCATGAGGGCGTGGCATGAACGCGCTCTCCCCCCTGCCGCCGCCCTTGGCCGCCCCGGAGCTCGCCGCCACCTCGCGCGATGCCATGGCGCTCGCCGCCCTGGCCCGGGACTGCGTCAATTCCGGCGTGGAGCGGCGCGTGCTGCATGTCCGCCTCTCCCTCATCCCGGCCCGCCTGCGCGAGCCGCGGCACGACCGCCTGGTGCGCGAGGCGCTGGAGCCGCTGCTGCGGCCCACCCGCGCCCGCCTCTATGAGCTGCCGGGCGGCGACCTCGTCGCCCTCTCCCCCCCGCCGGGCGACCATCTGGAGGAGACGCGGCGCGGCCTGGCCCGGCTGCTGCCCGAGATCCCGGCCGAGACTCTGCTGCCGGTGATGCGTTTGCCGGCCGAGGCGGCACGGCTGCTGACCGTGGTCGAGGCCGCCCTCGGCCTGGATGACCCGGGCCAGGAGCCCGCCCCGCCCCCGCCCAGCGGCCTGCCGCCACCCGGCGCGGCCGAGATGGATGCGGCGGCCCGCGCGCTCGCCACCGCCAACCTCGCCGCCTATCTGCGCCGCCAGGCCATCTGGCGCCTCGCCCCCGGCGATGCCGAGCCCCTGCCCCTCTTCACCGAGCTGCGCCCCTTCCTGCCCGACCTCGCCGCCGCCGTGCTGCCGGGGCGGGACATCACCGCCGCCCCCCCGCTGGCCCGCCGCTTCCGCATCGCCGCCGAGCGCCGCATGCTGGCCGAGCTGGCCCGCCCGCAGGAGGCACGGGCGCTGGGCGACGCCTGCCTGCCGCTCAGCCTCGCCAGCGTGCTGGAGACGGAGTTCCTGCGGCTGGAGGCACTGCTCGGCCCGGCCGGGCGCGGCCGGGTGCTGCTCGGCATCCCCGCGGCGGATGTCCTGGCCGATCCGGCCGGCTTCGCCCTGCTGCGCCGCCTGGCCGGGGCACGCGGCTGGGCCCTCGCCCTGGATGAGGCGGAACCGGATCTGCTGCGCCTGCTACGGCCGGCGGCGCTGGACGGGCTGCAGCTCCGCCTGCGCTTCACGCCCGCGCTGCTGGCCGGCGACGCCGCCGCCCGCGCCCGGCTGGACGCCGCCCTGCCCGCCCGGCGCGACAGCGTGATCCTGACCGGGGCCGACAGCCCCGCCGCCATCGCCTGGGGCTGGCAGCGCGGCATCACCCGCTTCATGGGCCGCGTGCTGGAGGCACGCTGAAGGCAAGATGCTGGAGGCACGCTGAAGGCAAGATGCTGGAGGCACGCTGAAGGCGCCCGGTTTGCAGCGCCTCAACGCGCGGCGGGCGGCCCCATGCCACAAGGACGGCGCACAGGAGACGAACATGCCCCGGACCGAACTGCACGGGCTCCAGCAGCAGCCCGAGAGCCACATCATCATCCCTCGGCGCGGCCGCCGCCCGCTGAAGCTCACCTGGCGCGCGGGCGAGCCCATGGATGGCTGGGTCTGGATGCGGATCCCGCCCGCCGCCCGCCTTGAGATTCCCCGCGCCGAATGGCCCGAGAAGGCGCCGGAGATCGAGGTGCTTCCCGGCGACCTGCCGCCGCATGGCTGCACCTATGTGGATGCCGGCCGGAAGGCGCGCCGCCGCTAAGCGCCCGCGCATGGCAGGCTTGCGGGGCGAATTTCCCCCATGGACTCGCCGGCCTTGGCGTGTTTTATGCGCGCCACCCTGCCGCCGGCGTTGGCACGCCCGCGGCTATGCCCGCTTGCGCGCCACGATCCCCGTCGGCCGCCAGGGCTGAGCAGCCATAGGGAGAGATCATGCCACTCTACGAATGCGTGTTCATCGCGCGCAATGACGTGACCCAGCAGCAGGTCGAGGCGATCGCCGACAATATCGGCACGACCCTCGGCGAGCACGGCGGCGCCGTCGTCAAGCGCGAGTATTGGGGCCTGCGCGGCCTCGCCTACAAGGTGAAGAAGAACCGCAAGGGGCACTACATGCTCCTCGGCATCAACGCCCCCGCCGCCGCCATGCAGGAAGTCGTCCGCCAGCTCGGCCTGAACGAGGATGTGCTGCGCGAGCTGACCATCCGCGTCGAGGAGATCGACCCCGAGGCGCCCTCCGCCATCCTCGCCAAGCGCGCCGATGACCGTGACCGCGAGCGCGGCTTCCGTGGGCCCAAGCCCGCCGGCCGCTTCGGCTCGGGCCGTGCCGCCGGTGGCCGTGACGATCGTGAGGAATTCCGGGCTCGTCCGCGCGACGAGATGGACCTCAACCTGAACGACGAGATGTGAGCCGATGAGCGAAACCGCCGAACCCAACATCGCCAATCGCCGCGCCGCCGTCGGCGCGCGCCGCCCCTTCTATCGCCGCCGCAAGTCGTGCCCCTTCTCGGGCCCGCAGGCGCCGAAGATCGACCACAAGGATGTGCGCCTCCTGTCCCGCTTCCTGAGCGAGCGCGGCAAGATCGTGCCCAGCCGCATCACCGCCGTCAGCGGCAAGAAGCAGCGTGAGCTGGCGAACGCCATCAAGCGCGCCCGCTTCCTGGCCCTGCTGCCCTACGTGATCAACGACTGACACCGAGGCGGCCCGGTGGCACAGAGCGCAACTCCAGGCGGGGTCTTCGGCCAGCCCGGCGCCCTCGCGGCGGGTGCGGCGGGGCTGTGCGCGGCCGTGCTCGCCCTCTGGGCGATGCGCGGGATGCCGCTGGGGGGCATGCTGCTCTGGGTGACGCCGCTGCCGCTCTTCGCGGCGGGCTTCGCCTTCGGCGCGCGGACGGCGATCTTCGCCATCGGCATCGCGGCCATCGCCGTGCTCTTCGGCAGTTCCCTGCTGGGGCTCGCGGTCTTCCTCGCCGTCTTCGGCGTGCCGGTGGCCTTGATCACCGCCACCTCCGTGCAGGCGGGGCGCATGGACCTCTCCCTCCCGCTCGCCATCCTCGGCATCTGGCCGGTGGTGGTGCTGGGGCTGCTCGCGGCTTCCGTCTCCGACCTGGAGGGCGAGATGCGGGCCGCGGTGGAGATGGGCGTGCGCCGCATGGGCATCGCGATGCCCGAGGGCATGGTGGGGCAGATCGCGCAGGTGAAGGCGGCGGCCGCCGGCTTCTGGATGTCGCTGCTGATGGTCGGCAATGGCGCGGCGGCGCAGAACCTTCTCACCCGGCAGGGCCTGGCGCTTCACGCCACCCCGCCGGCCGAGGATCTTCGCCTGCCGAGCTGGTATCTGCCGCTGCCGCTGGTGGGCCTGGTCCTCTGGGCGCTGGTGGGGGGTGCCGTGGCCCTCTCCGCCATGCTGCTGCTGCTGGTTCCGGTCTTCCTGCTCGGCGTCGCCAGCATCCACCGGCTGCTGCGCGGGCGCCCCGGGCGCTTCGCCTTCCTCATCGGCTTCTACCTGCTGATGCTGCTCTTTCTCCAGATTATGGCCCCGCTGATGGTCGGCGTGGGTCTCTATGACCAAATTCGGCGGCGCGCGATGCCGCCCCAAACCTGATCTGAGGCGTGCCATGATTGAACTCATCCTGATGCAGCGTGTGGACAAGCTCGGCCAGATGGGCGAGCTGGTGAAGGTGAAGCCCGGCTACGCGCGCAACTTCCTGCTGCCCGGCGGCAAGGCCGTGCGCGCCACCAAGGCGAACCTCGCCCGCTTCGAGGCCGACCGCGCGCAGCTCGAGGCCCAGAACCTCAAGCGCCGCGAAGAGGCCGAGCGCGTGGCCGAGCGCATGGAGGGCCTCTCCATCGTCCTCATCCGCTCCGCCGGCGAGAGCGGCAACCTCTATGGCTCCGTCTCCGCGCGCGACATCGCCGATGGCTGCACCGCCGCCGGCCTGACCGTGCACCGCTCGCAGGTGCTGGTGGATGCGCCGATCAAGCTGCTGGGCCTGACCACGGTCCGCGTCGAGCTGCACCCCGAGGTGATGCTCCCCGTCGTCGTGAACGTCGCCCGCTCGCCGGAAGAGGCCGAGAAGCAGGCCCGTGGCGAGGAGATCGCCCGCGAGGAGGAGATCACCCTCGAGGACGAGCTGGTCGCCGAGCTGGGCGCCGCCACGCGCGAGTAATCCCTTCGCCACGGCGAAGAGATGGGAAAGGGGGCCGCGAGGCCCCCTTTTTCTTGGGCAGCACCATTACGTCAGTGCATTTGACATATCGGCCCGCCGCCAGCGAGGCTCGGGGCATGGATCAGGCCCTCGCCCTCATCGGCTTCGCGCTCGCCACCTCCGGCACGCCCGGCCCCAACACGGTGATGGTGACGGCCAGCGCCGCGCGCTTCGGCATCGCGCGCGTCATGCCGCACATGCTGGGCATCACGCTCGGCTTCCCGGCGATGATCGTGGCCGTGGCACTCGGCCTCGGCCTGCCCTTCGCCCAGCTTCCCGGCCTGCACCGGGCGATGCAGGCGTTGGGTGCCGCCTGGCTCCTCTGGCTCGCCTGGAAGATCGCGAGCGCGCCGGTGGGCGCCACGCCGGATGCGCCGGCCCGGCCGCCGCTGGGCTTCCTCGGCGCCGCCGCCTTCCAATGGGTGAATCCCAAGGCCTGGATGATCGCCCTCGCCGCCCTGCCGGCCTTCACCGTGCCCGGCCAGCCCATCCTGCCGCAGGCGCTGGTGATCGCGGCGGTCTTCGCGCTGGTCTCCATGCCCTGCCTGCTCTTCTGGGCCTGGATCGGCCGCGCGGCGGGGCATGTTCTGGGCCAGGGCGCCCGCCTGCGCGCCTTCAACATCGTGATGGCGGTGCTGCTGGTGCTCAGCCTTCTGCCGCTGGCCCTCGGCTGACGGCTACGCCCTGGCGGCCCCCCCCCCCGCCATGCAAAAGCCCCCGGCCCCAGCAGCGCCAGCGAGATCAGCGCCATGGTCCAGAAGGCCGGATATTCCCAGCCGCCATGGGTCGAGCTGTAGATCCACCCATTGCCGAATTGCTGGCGCACGATGCCCGCCATCAGCCCGGCCAGCACCAGCGCCACCCAGCGCGTCTGCCAGCCCAGGATGAGGAGGATGCCGCCCAGCGCCTCAAGCCCCGTCACGAACCAGGCGAACCAGGCCGGATAGCCCTGGCTGACGAACCAGGGGACGACATGCACCATCCCCGCCGTCCAGATCTTCCAGACAAAGGCGTGCGCAAGGAAGAGCACGCCCATGGTCACGCGCAGCAGCAGCGCCGCATAGGGGGCGGTCGCGGGCATCAGCGGGCCTCGGCGAAACGCTGGCGTGCGAGCCGGGTCCAGCCATCGGGCGGCAGGATGGCGAGCACGGTGAAGCGCCCCTGCCCCTCGGGCCGCATCACCACGGCGGCCCCCTGCGGCTGCGGCGCCGGGCCGCCGGCGCGCATCATGTGGTAGGAATGGCCGACCAGCACCCAGTTGCCCCCGAAGCCCGGCTCGGGCAGCAGGCCGCGCAGCGCCTCGCCCATCTCGCGATGCGCCGCCTCATCCAGGTGGCGCGGCAGGGAGAGGGCGTTCTCCGTCTCGGCGCCGCCAAAGGCCAGCGCCGCCGTTTCCAGCGTGCGGCAGAAGGGGCTGGAGAGCACCCGGCTCACCGGAATGCCCAGCTCGCGAAAGGCCGTGCCGATCGCCACCGCCTGCGCCCGGCCGGTCTCGTCCAGGTTGCGCTGCGTGGCGCAGTCGCCCATCACGGCGGTCAGGTTGTCGGGCGCGGTGCTGCCGGTTTCCGTGTGGCGCAGGAAGATGACGAGCCCCCCTTCGCGCAGAGCGGCGAGGAGCCCGGGCTCGGCCCTCGCGGCCGGCATGTCCATCCCGAGGAAGATCAGGGCGAAAAGGGTAAGGCGGCGGATCATGCCACCCCAGATGGGGGAAGGATTACCGCCTCGCAATCCTTCCCTGGAATGATTCAGGGGAAGGCCGCCGCCACCGCGCGCACCGCCTTCTCGCGCCGCTCCAGCACTGCCGACATCGCGGCGCGGGTGGAAGCGACGAGAGCGGCCGGCGCCGTCTCCGGCGTGCCGGAATCGAAGGGCGGGCGGGGGTCATACTGCATGTAGAGCTGGATGCCCTGCGCCACCTCGGGGCCCCGCAGCTTGGCCGCGAGATGCAGCGCGCCGTCGAAGCCCGAGGTGACGCCGGCGGCCGTCACGAACTTGCCGTCCTCCACCACGCGCTCATTCACCGCGGTGGCGCCGAAGATCGGCAGCATGTGGTGGCTCGCCCAATGCGTCGTCGCGCGCTTGCCGCGCAAGAGGCCGGTGGCGCCCAGCAACAGCGCGCCGGTGCAGACGGTGAAGACCGCCTGCGCGCCCAGCGCCTGGCGCCGCACCCATTCGAGAATCACGGGGTCCGCCATCGCCGCATCCACGCCGAAGCCGCCCGGCACATGCAGCACGTCGAGCTGCGGCGCCTCCTCCAGCAGGGCGTCGGGAAGGATGCGCAGGCCCTTCATGTCGCGCGCGGGCGCCATGGTCTTGGCGTAGATCTTCCAGGTCGAATCCGGCAGGCGCGAGAGCACCTCATGCGGGCCGGTGAGGTCCACCTGATCAAGGTCATCGAAGATCAGGCTGCCGATGTTGAGATGGGCCATGCGCGTCGCTCCCTGGGAAGGGCGCGAGTGTGGCGTCACCGCAAGGCATCGTCCATGGGGGTCCGCGCCAGGGCAGCCACGAGCGCGTCGAACACCACGCGCATGCGCCGGCTCGCATGCAGCTCTCGGTGCGCGGCCAGATACATGGGGAAGCGGATGGCCGGCGCCCGCGGCAGCACGCGGCGCACCAGGGGCTCGGCATCGCCCACCGCCTCGGTCATCAGGCCGATGCCGGCGCCCTGCTTCACGTACTCCCACTGCACCAGATGGTTCTCGCAGGTGAGGGGGAAATGCGCGGGCGTCAGCGCATAGCCCCGCGCCTGCAAAGCCGCCGCCATGGTCTCGGGCGTCGGGAAGCCGATGAAGACGCCGCGCGCCATCGCCGCCGCATCGCGCGGCTCGCCGATCGAGCGCAGATAGCTGGGCGTCGCGTAGAAATGCCCCGCATCATCGCGCAGCTTGCGGACGACGAGGTCGGGCTGCGTCGAGGCATAGTTGCGGATGGCGATGTCCGCCTCGCGCCGCAGCAGGTCGGTCGGCCTGTTCTCGGCGACGATCTCCACCTCGATGCCCGGATGCCGCGCGCGCAGCGCGAGGATGACGGGCGGCAGCAGATGCGCCGCATAGACATGCGTGGTGGTGATGCGGATGCGCCCCTCGATGCGCTCCGACTGCCCGGCCACGGCCAGCGAGAAGCGCGCCGCCGCCTCCCCCATCGCGCGCAGATGCGTGAGCAGCGCCTCGCCCCCCGGCGTCAGCCTGAGCCCGCGCCCCACACGCTCGAACAGAACCGCGCCCAGTTCCCGCTCCAGCGCCGCCACCTGCCGTCCCAGCGTGGGCTGCGTGATGCCGAGCGTGCGCGCCGCGGCGGACAGCGAGCCCTCCTCCGCCGTCGCGAGGAAGGCCCTTGCGTGGTTCCAGTCGAAGCGGGCGCTGCGCCAATCCATGCGAAAACGCATAAAGGAAATACGGATTTTCGCAATTTCCGCATGCATGGGCGGGGCCTAGAGCTGGGCCATGCAAGCCGCCCTCTGGCGCCGCTATGGCCCGCCCGAAAGCCTCACCCTCGGCGAAGCGCCGATGCCCACGCCCGGCCCGGGCGAGATCCGCATCCGCGTCCATGCCAGCACCGTCACCTCCGGCGATGCCCGGCTGCGCGGCTGCCGCGGGGCGGGGATCTTCTGGCTGCCGCTGCGCCTGATCTACGGCCTGACACGGCCGCGCCACCCCATTCCAGGCATGGAATTCGCGGGCGTGGTGGAGGCACTCGGCCCAGGCGTCACCGGCTTCGCCATCGGCGATCGCGCCTTCGGCCTGGCCCCGCGCGGCGCGCATGCGGAATACCTGACCATGCCCGAAACCGGCTGCGTCGCCCGCCAGCCCGCCGGCCTCAGCCACGCCGAAGCCGCCGCCCTGCCCTTCGGCGCGCTGACCGCGCTGGTCTTCCTGCGCGACGTGGCAGAGGCCCGCAGCGGCGAGCGCGTGCTGGTCCATGGCGCGGGTGGCGCGGTGGGCGTTTATCTGGTGCAGCTCGCACGGCATTTCGGCCTCGCCGTCACCGCCGTCGCCTCCGCGCGACACGCCACACGGCTGCGCGATCTGGGCGCGCAGCAGGTGCTGGACCGCGAGACCGGGGACTTCACCACGCAAGGCGCCAGATACGACATCGTGCTTGACACGGTCGGCGGCACATCCCTCCGCGCGGTGCGTCGCATCCTCACGCCACAGGGCCGCCACGTCTTCGTGAATTTCGCAACGCGCGAACTGGGCGCGATGCTGGCCACGCGCCTGCGCCCCGGCCCGCGCGTGCTTTGCGGCTACGCCCCCGGCCGCCAGGCCGACCTGCTCACCATCCGCGACCTGGCCGCGCAGGGCGCGCTCCGCCCCGTGATCGGCCACCGCATGCCGCTCGCCGAGATCACCGCCGCGCACGCCCTGGTGGATTCCGGGCGCAAGCAGGGCGCCCTGGTCCTGGATGTCATTCCGGCCGAATGCCAGCGCCCCGCATGACGGCCGCATACCGCGCCATGTCGCTGCGCACGAAGCCCATGATCTGCTCGGGCGTGTTCAGGTCGGGCATGGGCATCACCGCCTGCTCGGCCAGACGCTGCGCCGCCTGGCGCTGCGCCTGGGCGAAGGCCGCGTTCAGCGCCGCCACCACGGGCGCGGGCGTCCGCGCCGGCGCCATGGCGATGATCCAGGCATCCACCGCGAATTCCGGCATGCCCAGCTCGCTCGCCGAGGGCACGTCGGGCAGCGTCGGGGCGCGCTCCGCACCCGCTACCACCAGCGCCCGCACATTGCCGCCGCGGATATGCCCGAGCGCGGAGGCGATCGGGTCCACCGTGAAGAGCGCCTCGCCCGTGATCACCCCCTGCATGGCCGGCCCGCCACCGCGATAATGCACCGGCGCGATGTCGAGCCGGTTGACCGCGCGGAACATCTCGCCGCCGAGATGCACCGCCGTGCCGATGCCCGCCGAGGCGAAGTGATACCGCCCCGGATTGGCGCGGATCAGCGCCAGAAGCTCCGCCAGGTTCTGCGCCGGCAGGCGCGGATTGACGCAGAGCACCTGCGGCACCCGCCCGCACATGCTGACGCCCGCGAAATCCGCCACCGGGTCAAACGGCATGCGCGCCACCAGGGCGGGCGCGATGGCGTGGCCATTGCTGTGCACGATGATGGTGTGCCCGTCGGGCGTGGATTTCGCCACGAAATCCGTCCCCACCAGCCCCGCTGCCCCACCTGGCCGGTTCTCCACCACCAAGGGCTGGCCGATGATCTGCGAGACGGGCTCTGCCATGATGCGCGCCACCACATCCGTGGTACCGCCCGGCGCGAAGGGCACGACGACGCGGATCGGCCGGTCCGGCCGCCATCCGGCTTGGGCCCGGGCAAGGCCCGGCGTGGCGAGAAGCGTGGCGGCGGTCAGCAGCTGGCGGCGTTGCATGGTCGTCTCCCGTGTCGGCGCCGGTTGGCCCGGCTTCGGCGTGAAGCTTGGCCCGCCGCGCGGCACGGGGGAAGCCTCCCGCAATGGCGTGGTTCCTGTTAAGCTGCCTCCGGCCCGAAGCATTCCCCTCGGGCGCCCACAGGCATGATGGCGCGCATGAACAGCACCTCCCCGCAATTCAAGGAAAACGCCCGCAAGGCGATGGCCGATGCCGGGCTGCAAAAGGCGCTGGGCACCGCCAAGGGCGCCTTCCTGCAACGCCGCGCCGCCGCCGTCGCCGGCCTGCCGGAATTCGAGCAGCTCCGGAACACGGCGCGGGACATCAAGAACCACACGCTGGCCCATCTCGACTTCTACCTGGAAAAATTCGCCGAGAATGTGGAGCGCGCCGGCGGCCATGTGCATTGGTGCAGCACGGCCGAGGAAGCCCGCGCCGCTGTGCTCGAGATCTGCCGCAAGGCCAATGCCAGGACCGTCACCAAGGGCAAGTCCATCATCTCCGAGGAGATGGGCATCAACCATCACCTGGAAGAGCACGGCATCACGCCGGTCGAGACCGACCTCGGCGAATATATCATCCAGCTGCGCGGCGAGATCCCGTCGCACATCATCGCGCCCGCCTTCCACCTGAACCGCGAGGATTGGGAGGCGGATTTCCGCCGCGCCCATACCGACCTAGACCCCGACCGCGTCTTCCACGAGCGCCGCGACATCCTCACCGAGGCGCGCACCCGCCTGCGCCAGAAATTCCTCGCCGCCGATGTCGGCATCACCGGCGCCAATTTCCTGATCGCCGAGACGGGCAGCAGCGTCATCGTCACCAATGAGGGCAATGGCGACCTGACGCAGACGCTGCCCCGCGTGCACATCGCGCTGGCCTCCATCGAGAAGGTGGTGCCCACGCTGGAGGATGCGACGAGCCTGCTGCGCGTGCTCGCGCGCTCCGCCACCGGGCAGGATTTCTCGGTCTACACCACCTTCTCCACCGGCGGCCGCCGCAAGGGCGATCTGGACGGGCCGGAGGAATACCATGTGGTGCTGCTGGACAATGGCCGTTCCAACATGATGGGCACCGAGTTCCAGGAGATGCTGCGCTGCATCCGCTGCGCCGCCTGCATGAACCACTGCCCGGTCTATGGCACCACGGGCGGCCATGCCTATGGCTGGGTCTATCCCGGCCCCATGGGCTCCGTGCTCACACCCAGCCTGATCGGCGTGAAGGAGGCGGGCCACCTGCCCAATGCCAGCACCTTCTGCGGCCGCTGCGAGAGCGTCTGCCCGGTGAAGATCCCGCTGCCCAAGCTCATGCGCCACTGGCGCGAGCGCGAGTTCGAGCGGCACCTCCAGCCTGGCGGCGTCCGCACCGGGCTTGGCATCTGGGCCTGGTTCGCGAAACGGCCGGGAATGTATCGCCTCGCCTCGCGCCTCGGCATCGGGGCCCTCGGTTGGCTCGGCCGCAAGAAGGGCGCCTTCAAGTCGCTGCCCTTGGCCCAAGGCTGGACCGCGGGGCGGGACCTGCCCGTGCCGCAGGGCCGGACCTTCATGGATGAATACGCGAAGCGCCAGCGCGCGGGAGGCTCCCGATGAGCAAGGAGGCCATCCTCGGCGCCATCCGGCGCGGCCTGAAGCGCGGCCCCCTGCCGGAAGACCAGCGCGCCATGCTGGAAGGGCGGCTTGCCACCCATCCGCGCCACCTCATCCCCGCGCGCTCCCGCGTCTCGCGGCCCGAGCAGATCGCGCTCTTCATCCGCAACGTGGAGAAGGAATTCGGCACCGTCGCCCGCGTGCCGGGCTTCACCGCCGTGCCGCAGGCGGTGGCCGATTATCTCGCCGCGCAAAACCTGCCCGCCCGCTTCGCCATGGCGCCGCACCCCGAGCTCAAGCGCATCAAATGGGCCGATCACCCGATGCTCGAGATCGAGACGCGCCAGGGCCAGCCCAGCGACCTCGTCAGCCTGCAGCACGGCTACGCCGGCGTGGCCGAGACCGGGACGCTCATGCTCCCCTCCGACCCGCATCGCCCCACCACGCTGAACCTGCTGCCCGACACCGAGATGGTGGTGCTGCGCGCGAGCCGCGTCGTCGGCGCCTATGAGGAGGCCTGGGACCTGCTGCGCGAGGAACGCAAGGACAAGCAGACCGGCGGCTTCATGCCCCGCAACATCATGTGGGTCACCGGCCCCTCGCGCAGCGCCGATATCGAGCAGACGCTGGAGCTCGGCGCACATGGGCCGAGGGCGCTGCACATCATCCTGGTGGATGACGACCCCTCGGCGAAAGCGTGAAGCGCCGCCGCGGCCTCACGGCCGAGGACAAGGCCGTCTGGGCCGCCGTCGCCCGCACCATCCGCCCCCTGCCCGGACGCGCCATGCCCGAGGCGCCGCCCAGCATCACCATCACGCCCCCGCCCCGCGCCGCCGAGCCCGCGCCGCCACCGCCCAAGCCCCGCCTGCCGCCGCCCGAGATCAGCGTCGGCGCCCAGCCCTCCGGCCTGGATGCGCGGCGCTGGCGCGATCTGCGCCGTGGCACCATGCGGCCCGAGCGCAAGCTCGACCTGCACGGCATGACGGCCGCCCGCGCCCATCAGGCGGTCGAGAATTTTCTCCGCATGTGCCACGCGGATGGCACGCGCGTGGTCTGCATCGTCACCGGCAAGGGCAGCAGCACGGAGGGCGGCGTGCTGCGCCGCGAGCTCCCGCATTGGCTGAACGCGCCGCATCTGCGCCCGCTGATCCTCGGCGCCGCGCATCCGCACAAATCCAATGCGGGCGCCGTGCATCTCCTGCTGCGGAGGGTGAAGTGAGCCCCGGAGGCGGGAAACCATGCCCCACGAATCCGGCCGCAAGGCGGCCGGCGCGCGGCGACCACCCTGCCCGCCCGCGCGGCATGCCTGAGGCGCGCAGCCAAGCGACCGGAGGGAGCGCCCGGCGCTTGAGGGCGGCAAAGTGACCCCCTTCGGCAAACGCCTCCGCGAATTGCGCGAGCAGCACGGCATCTCCCTCACCGAGCTGGCCACCGCGCTGCATGTCTCCCCCGCCTATCTCTCGGCGCTGGAGCACGGCAAGCGCGGCCGCCCCTCGGCCGGGCTGATCCATCAGGTGAACGAGCATTTCGGCCTGATCTGGGACGATGCCGAGGAACTGGTGCGCCTCGCGCGCCTCTCCCATCCCCGCGTGGTGGTGGACACGGCCGGGCTTTCGCCGCTCGCCACGGAACTGGCCAATCGCCTCGCCCGCAGCATCCGGGACCTGCCGGAGGCGCGCGTGGCCGCCCTCCTTGCCCTTCTGGAAAGCCCTCCAGATTAAGGGGTGCTCCCTTGCCCTCCCCCCAAGGCGTGGCTAGGGTCGCCCGTCATTCGGCAGTGCAGCAAAGCCAGTCAGGAAAGAAGGCGCAACCGGCCATGAAGCTCCTCGTCCCGGTCAAGCGGGTGGTTGATTACAACGTCAAGGTCCGCGTGAAGGCGGACAACACGGGCGTTGAGACGGCCAACGTGAAGATGTCCATGAACCCCTTCGACGAGATCGCCGTCGAGGAAGCGGTCCGCCTCAAGGAAAAGGGCATCGCCACCGAGATCATCGCGGTCTCCGCCGGCCCCGCCGCGGCGGCCGAGCAGATCCGCACGGCGCTGGCCATGGGTGCCGATCGCGGCATCCTGGTCGAGCATGACGGCACGCTCGAGCCCATCGCCGTCGCCAAGATCCTGAAGGCGATCATCGCCAAGGAATCGCCCGACCTCGTCATCCTCGGCAAGCAGGCCATTGATGACGACATGAACGCCACCGGCCAGATGCTGGCGGCCCTCATGGGCTGGCCCCAGGGTACCTTCGCCAGCAAGGTCGAGATCGCCGACGGCTCCGCCACCGTGACGCGCGAGGTGGATGGCGGCCTGGAGACGGTGAAGCTGACCCTTCCCGCCATCGTGACGGCCGACCTCCGCCTGAACGAGCCGCGCTATGCGTCGCTTCCCAACATCATGAAGGCGCGCAAGAAGACCATTGATACCGTGAAGCCCGCCGATCTCGGCGTGGACCCGACGCCGCGCCTGACGGTGCTGCGCGTGGAGGAGCCGGGCAAGCGCCAGGCCGGCGCCAAGGTGGGCTCGATCCAGGAGCTGGTGCAGAAGCTCCGCAACGAAGCGAAGGTGATCTGAGATGGCCGTCCTCCTTCTCGCCGACCACGACGGCCGCGCCGTCTCGCAGCCCACGCGCAGCGCCGTCGCCGCCTGCGCCAGCCTGGGCGAAGTCCATGTGCTGGTGCTGGGCGAAGGTGCCGCCGGCGCCGCCCCGGCCGCCGCCGCCATGCCGGGTGTGACGAAGGTCCTCCTCTGCGAGGACGCCTCGCTCGCCAACCGCCTGGCCGAGCCGCTGGCCGCCCTGCTGGTGCAGCTCGCCCCCTCCTATGACCACCTGGTCGCGCCGGCTTCCGCCGCCGGCAAGAACGTGATGCCGCGCGTGGCCGCCCTGCTCGACGTGCAGCCGATCAGCGACGTCTCGGGCGTGGTGGACGCCGACACCTTCGTGCGCCCCATCTATGCCGGCAACGCGCTGGCCACGGTGAAGAGCAGCGACGCGAAGAAGGTCATGACCATCCGCGCCGCGAGCTTCGACCCGGTGCCCGCCACGGGCGGCAGCGCCGCCGTCGAGGCCGTCGCCGCCGCCGCCAACCCCGGCACGTCGAGCTTCGTCGGCGCCGAGGTGAGCAAGAGCGAGCGCCCCGAACTGACCGCCGCGAAGGTGGTGGTCTCCGGTGGCCGCGCCATGGGCAGCTCCGAGAACTTCCACCTCATCGAGAAGGTGGCGGACCTCCTGGGCGCCGCCGTCGGCGCCTCGCGCGCCGCGGTGGATGCGGGCTATGCGCCGAACGACCACCAGGTCGGCCAGACCGGCAAGATCGTGGCGCCGGACCTCTACATCGCCGTCGGCATCTCGGGCGCGATCCAGCATCTCGCCGGCATGAAGGACAGCAAGATCATCGTCGCCATCAACAAGGACGAGGAGGCGCCGATCTTCCAGGTGGCCGACTACGGCTTCGTGGGTGACCTGTTCAAGGCCCTGCCGGAGCTCGAAGCCGAACTCGGCAAGCCCGCCTGATGTCGGTCCGCATCGCCAGCAGCGCCGACATGCCGGACGCGCTGCTCGACATCCCCGAGATCGCCTCGGTCGGCATCATCGGGGCGGGGCAGATGGGCAATGGCATCGCCCATGTCTGCGCGCTGGCGGGCATTCCGGTCGCGATGGTGGACATCGCGCCGGTGGCTCTCGACAAGGCGGTCGCCACGATCGCGCGCAACATGGAGCGCCAGATCGGCCGCAAGCTGATCACGCCCGAGCAGCGCGACGCGGCCTTGGCGCTGATCACCACCAGCACGGACTACGCCAGCTTCAGCGGCACGGATTTCGTGATCGAGGCGGCGACCGAGAAGGAGGCGATCAAGCGCGAGGTCTTCAAGGCCCTGGTGCCGCATCTGAAGCCCTCGGCGATGGTCGCCTCGAATACCAGCTCGATCTCGATCACCCGCCTGGGCGCGGGGACGGACCGGCCGGAAAAATTCATCGGCATGCACTTCATGAATCCCGTGCCGATCATGAAGCTGGTCGAGATCATCCGCGGCATCGCCACGGATGAGCCGACCTTCCGCGCGGTGGATGCGCTGGCCAAGCGCCTGGGCAAGCAGACCGCGACGAGCGAGGACTTCCCCGCCTTCATCGTGAACCGCATCCTGGTGCCGATGATCAACGAGGCGGTCTACGCGCTCTATGAGGGCGTGGGCGACATCCGCTCCATCGATACGGCCATGCGCCTCGGCGCCAACCACCCGATGGGCCCGCTGGAACTGGCGGATTTCATCGGCCTCGACACCTGCCTTTCCATCATGCAGGTGCTCTATGACGGGCTGTCGGACAGCAAGTACCGCCCCTGCCCGCTGCTGGTGAAATACGTCGAGGCCGGCTGGTATGGCCGCAAGACGGGCCGCGGCTTCTACGACTACAGCCAGGACCCGCCGGTCCCCACGCGCTGAACCGGATCGGGGGGCTTCGGCCCCCCTTTTCCTGTTCCTCAGACCGGATAGCGCAGGATCGCAGCGAGGTGGCCGCCGCCCGGAATCCGCACCGCCTGCGTCACCACCACATGCGCACCCGTCTCCAGCGCCCGGCGCGCGATCTCCTCCGTCAGGCCGCCCTCCGTCCCACCGAAGCTGATGGCGCCATTCTCGCCCATCATGCCGGGAACCTCCGCCTCCAGCTCCACCAGGAGCGTATCCACCGCGCCATGGGCCGCCGCCCGCGCCGCGCGGGCGAGGTCGGTCGTGGCGCGCCCCTCGGCCTCGCACCGCTGGAGCACCTCGCCCGCCGCGGCCGCCAGCGCATGGTCACTCGCATCATCCGGGCTGCCGGCGATGCCCGCCGCCGCAAGATGCGGATAGGTGCAGAGGCCGCGGAAGATGCACGCCATCGGCTCGGCCGCTCGGCGCTCTACCGCATCATGGAGCCGGAGGGCGGCGTCGCGCATCACGTGCAGCGGATCCGGCTTGGCCTCGTGCATGCCGCGCTGGCCGAAGCGGCGAACGGCGACAGCTCCATCGCGCGCATCGCCGAGGGCTTCGGCTTCCATGATGCCAGCGCCTTCGCCCGCGCCTTCCGCCGCCGCCCTGCGCGGCGAACGCCCGCCTGCGCCCGAACGGGCAGGTTCGACCGCCGGGACCGAGGCATCCGGCGGCCCGCTCGCAACCCTGCTGGGCAGCCTCCGCCTCCCGGTCTGAGGCTTCAGCGCGCGCGGCCGAGTCGCGCCAGCATCGCGCCATAGGCCGCCAGGAAGCGCGACGGCGCCTCTTCCGGCGCGTTCCAGGGCAAGGAGATCCGGATGCCGCTTCCTGCCTGGGCGCCGAACCCCATCGCCCGCAGCACGGGCGAGGCGGTGACCTTCCCCGAGGAGCAGGCCGCCCCGGCCGAAACCCGCACACCGGCGAGGTCGAGCGCGATGACCTGCGTCTCCGCCGGCACGCGGGGCAGCACCGCGAGCGTGGTGTTGGGCAGGCGTGGCGCCCCGGCGCCGGCGATCACGATGCCCGGATCGAGTGCGCGCAGCCCAGCCTCGATCGCATCGCGCAGGGCCGCGATGCGCGGCGCATCATAGCCCTCCTCCAGCGCGCCACCGAGCGATGCGATGGCCGGCAGGGGCTCCGTCCCGCCGCGCCGCCCGCGCTCCTGCCCGCCACCCGCGATCAGGGCCGGGAGATGCAGCCCCGGCGCGAGGATCAGCGCCCCCGCCCCCGGCACGCCGCCCAGCTTGTGGCCGGAGAGTGCCACGCTCGCCGCCCCCCAGCCGGCGAGGTCCAGCGCCATGCGCCCCGCCGCCTGCACCGCATCCACATGCAGGAGAGCGCCATGGGCGCGGCACAGCGGCGCGATCTCGGCCAGCGGGTGCAGCACGCCCGTCTCGTTGTTCGCGGCCATGACGCAGACGAGCGCCGGCCCGCCCACAGCCAACGCGCCCTCCAGCGCGGGCAGGTCCAGCGTCCCATCGGGCAGCACGGGCAGGATTTCCGCGGCCGGCGCGGTAGCCATCACCGCCGGATGCTCGGTCGCCCCCACCAGGATGCGGCGGCCCGCTCCCAGCCCATGAACGGCGAGCGCATTGGCCTCGGTGCCGCCCGAGGTGAACACCACATCGCCCGGCGCCACGGCGAAGCGCGCCGCCACCGCACGGCGCGCGACTTCGATCACGCGCCGCGCCGCCCGCCCGCCGCCATGCACGGAGGAGGGATTGCCGCCTCCCTCCAGCGCGGCCAGCAGCGCGGCCCGCGCACCAGGGCGCAGCGGTTCGGTGGCATTGGCGTCGAGGTCGAGGGGCAGGGTCATCGCCCTGCCCTTTCCCGCCGGATCAGACGCGCGTCAATTCCGCGCCCACCGGCTGGGGCGCGACGGCGCGGCCCAGAACGCGGCCCTGCACCACGTCCTGGAGCGTGAGCCCATCGAGGAAGAGGCGGATCTGTTCGCCCAGTTCGGCCCAGAGATCATGGGTGATGCAGCGCCGGCCGGCGATGCAGCCCGGCGCCCCATCCTCGCACCGCGTGGCGCGGATGGGTTCGTCCACCGCATCCACGATGGCGGAGATGCTGATCTGCTCCGCCGGCCGCGCCAGGCGATACCCGCCACCCGGCCCGCGGGCGGAGGCCACGAGTCCCGCCCGGCGCAGCGGGCCGAAGAGCTGTTCCAGATAGGCCAGGGAGAGCATTTGCGCCGCCGCGATCTCCGCCAGGCTGACGGGCGGGGTGGATTTGGCGGTGGGCGGCTTGGCCGTGCGGTCCTGCCGGGCCGCCAGCTCCACCATCGCCATCACGGCGTATCGGCCGCGCGTTGACAGGCGCATGGCCTGCACTCCTTCCTCAAACCGCATCGGGCGCCGTCCACGACCAGAGTCGCGGAGGGGCGCCTGAGGCGAAGCGCCGCTTCGCGGTCGCGATTTTCACGGGATGACCCGATGTCAGCCGACAGTCTGCATCAAAAAACCGGGGCGCGGGAAAGATTCCGCATGCGAATTGGCGCGCCATGCAATGAGACGGACCCAGCCATGCAATTCGCTGTGTGAATCCATTATGAAACGCAACCGTGAATGCGTATGATGCGCGCGTTGTCCCGGAGTGAGCCGGGATAATTCTTGAAGCGATTGTTTTTCCGACCGAAATTGCTTTTTTTCGGGCGGATCCGCGCGTTCCCTGCCGAACCGGGCGCTTTCCGGAAGGGCAAGAGGGTGCCGGCAGCGACGGCGCACGTCAAGCGTGCATGCCGTGGCAGGACTTCGCGTCGGGATCGCCCATGCGGGCCGGCTGCTGCCCGTCTGCCTCGCCCTCCCCACCCACGGGGCCAGGGCGGGCAGACAGGCAGCGGACCGGTCAGACGCCGGGCATTGGCCGCAGATTCGGCAGCGCGGCGGGGCTCCCCCAGCCCCATCGCGTTGCCCAACCGAAGAAACGGACACAAGGACACGATGCCTGAAGTCATGTTCGCCGGGCCCGATGGCCGCCTCGAAGGCCGCTATCACCACGCCAAGCGCCCCAATGCCCCCGTGGCACTCCTGCTCCACCCCCACCCGCTGCATGGCGGGACGATGAACAACCGCGTCGTCCACAGCCTCTACGGCAAGTTCCAGGCCATGGGCTTCTCCGTCCTGCGCTTCAACTTCCGTGGCGTCGGCAAGAGCCAGGGCCGCTATGACGGCGGCATCGGTGAGATCAGCGATGCCGCGGCCGCGCTCGATTTCCTCCAGACGGTGAATCCCAACGCCTCGATGCTCTGGGCCGCCGGCTATTCCTTCGGTTCCTATGTCGGCATGCAGCTGCTGATGCGCCGCCCGGAGATGGGCGGCTTCATCTCCATCAGCGCGCCGGCCAGCCACTATGATTTCGGCTTCCTCGCCCCCTGCCCCTGCTCGGGCATGATCCTGCATGGCGAGGAGGATGAGCTGGTGCCGGTCAACACGGTGCAGAAGCTGGTGGACAAGCTGAACACCCAGAAGGGTGTCGCCATCGACTACCGCACCATCCCCGGCGCCGGCCATGTCTTCACGCCGGAGCAGGTCGAGACCATCAGCGGCATGGCCGAGGACCACGTCCTCTCCGTGCTGAACCGCAGCCGGATGGCGCTCGCCGCCGACTGAGGCCCTGGCCCCGAGATATTGCTTGTCACCCTTCCAGCCGGCCCCGCACCCGCGGCGGCCGGCTTTTTCTTGACCGGATCTCCGCCATGACGACCCGCCGCGCCCTCCTCGCCGCCCCCGCTTTGCTCACCCTGCCCGCGCAGGCCCAGGAGTGGCGGCCGGACCGACCGCTCACCATGATCGTCGCCTTCGCGGCCGGCGGCGGCACCGACCTCGCGGCCCGCACCATCGCCCGCTTCATGGAGCGCGACCTCGGGCAATCCGTCGTGGTGATGAACCGCCCGGGCGCCGGCGGGGAGATCGGCTTCACCGAACTCGCGCGTGCGCGGCCCGATGGCCTCACCATCGGCTTCATCAACACGCCGCATATCGTCACCCTGCCGATCGAGCGCCGCACGCGCTTCCGGCTCGAGGATTTCTCGCTGATCGGCAACATCGTGGATGATCCGGGCGGCATCTGGGTCCGCGCCGACTCGCCGATCAACGACTTCGCCGCCCTGCTGGCCGCCGCCCGCGCCCAGCCCGAGACCATCGGCTATGGCACCACCGGCGTCGGCTCGGATGACCACCTGGCCATGCTGGCGCTGGAGCGCAAATCCGGCGCGCGCTTCCTGCACGTGCCCTTCGGCGGCTCCGCCCAGGTGAAGCAGAACCTCATGTCCCGCGCCATTCCGGTGGCGGTGATGAACGTGGCCGAGGGCATCGCCGAAATGCGCCAGGGCGTGCTCAAGCCGCTGGCCCAGATGGGCGCGACCCGCTGGGCCCCGCTCGCCGAGGTGCCGACGCTGAGGGAACTCGGCTTCGACGTGGTGGAGGGCTCGATGCGCGGCATGGCCGCACCCGCCGGCCTGCCGCCCGAGGTGCAGGCGCGCCTGGCCCTCTCCGTCCAGCGCACCGTGGCGGACAGCGATTTCCAGGCGGCCGCCGCGCAGCAGAACCTGCCGCTGCGCTTCCTGGCGCCGCCCGAATACCTGGCCGAGCTCACCGCGCTCCGCCGCAACTACCAGGCGCTCTGGGACCAGCACCCCTGGCGGGAGTGAGGGCGTTCACCGCCGGGTAACCCCACCCGCCTAGCATCGGGCGCCGTGACTTCGACCGGAGCCCGCCCCATGATCCGCCGCGCCCTTGAAGGCCTTTCCATCCGGACCCTGCTGGGCGCGGTGATTGGCCTTCTGGCCCTTCTCACCCTCGGCTTCGCCACCGAACTGAGCTGGCGTGCCTGGAACCGCCACACCGAGGCGGCCCGCATCGTCCAGATGGCCGAGGCGGGGCGGGACCTCTTCCGCGCCGCGGCCGCCATGCGGCTGGAGCGGGGCGAGACATTGACCGCGCTGGCCGGCCCCGCCCCCGACCCGGAGGGCACCCGCATCCGCCCGCGCCGTACCGAGGCGGAAGCGGCGACGACCATCGCCATCGCCGCGCTGCGCGCCTCCGGTCTCGGCCAGGAGGCGGAGCGGCTGGAGCGCAGCCGCGCCTCCGTGCAGGAGCTCCGACAGGCCGTGGACGCCGCGCTCCGCCTGCCGCGCGACCAGCGGCCGCAGGATCTCTCGCGCCGCTGGGCGGAGACGAGCCTCGGTCACGTGAACGGGCTGCTCGCCATCACCCAGGCGGTGGAGGACCTCGCCCTCGGGAAGGATCCCGTCGTGGATCGGTTGATCGGCATCCGCCGCGCCGGCTGGATGGTGCGCAGCGCGGTGGGCGATGTCGCGCTGGCCATGTCCTCCGCCATCAGCGCGGGCCGCGGCTGGACGCCGGAGGAGGCGCGGGCCGCGCTGCGCGCCCAGGGCCAGGTGGATGCCGGCTGGGCCCAGCTTCAGCAGGCCGACACCTTCCTGCCGCCCCCCCTGCGCGAGGCCATGGCCGCCGCGACCCCCATGGTCACCGGCCCGCTCGCCGCCCAGCGCGAGCCCCTCATGCTGGTCCTGCTGCGCGGACAGCGCGCCGAGGTCGAGCAGGCCGCCTTCCGCGACCCGCAGGTGGCCGGGCTGGCCAGCGTGAACACCCTGCCCAACGCCGCCTTCGAGTCCATGGTGACGCATGCCCGCGCGGCCGATGCCCGCGCCGCCTGGGGCCTCTTCGGCGGCCTCGCCCTGCTGGCATTCGCGCTGCTGCTGGCGGCCGGCGGCCTCCTCGCCACACAGCGCCTCGTCCTGCGCCCGCTCGCCCGCGCCACCGCGGCGATGGATCGCCTCGCCGCGCGCGACCTCACCGTCGAGATCCCCGACCGGGAGCGCGCGAACGAGATCGGCGCCATCGCCCGCGCCGTGCAGAACTTCAAGGACGGCCTGATCGAGGGCGAGCGCCTCGCGGCCGAGCAGGCGGCGGCCCAGGCCGCCCGCCTCGCCCGCGCCGAGACGCTGAGCCGTGCCACCGACGGCTTCGAGGCGCGGGTCGGCGAACTGGTCGGCGCCCTCGCCGCCGCCGCGACCGAGCTGGAAGCCAATGCCGCGGCCATGACCGGCACGGCCGAGCAGGGCCAGGCGGAGGCAGGCGCCATCGCCCGCACCGCGGAGGAGAGCCGCGCCAGCATCGAGAGCGTCGCCGCCGGGGCCGAGGAACTGGCGGCCTCCATCGCCGAGATCACGCGGCAGGTCGGCCAGTCGCGCAGCGTGGTGGACGCCGCCGTGGCCGAAAGCCACCGCACCGATGGCGTGGTGCGCGACCTTGCCGCCGGCGCCAGCCGCATCACGGAGGTGGTGACGCTGATCCGCCAGATCGCGGCGCAGACCAACCTGCTCGCGCTGAACGCCACGATCGAGGCCGCCCGCGCGGGCGAAGCCGGCAAGGGCTTCGCCGTCGTCGCCGGCGAGGTGAAGACGCTGGCCGAGCAGACCGCCAAGGCCACCGAGGAGATCGCCTCGCAGATCGGCCAGATCCAGACCGCGACGACCGATGCGGTCTCGGCCATCCGCGGCATCGCCGCCACCGTGGGCGAGGTGAGCGAGATCACCGCCGCCATCGCCGGGTCGGTCGAACGGCAGGAAGGCGCCACGCGCGCCATCAGCGAGCATGTGCAGGGCGTGGCCGAGGCCACCCGGATGGTGACCGACAGCATCGGCAATGTGCACGGCCTGGCCGATGCCACCGGCCGGGCGGCGGGCCAGGTGCACGAGGCGGCGGGCGAGCTTTCGTGCTACGCCGGCTCCACCCAGGCCGAGCTGGGCCGCTTCCTCGCCGAGGTGAAGGCGGCGTAGAGCCTGATCATCCTTGGTGGAATCACCAAGGATGTGAATCAGCCTCGCGGCGCGGCCGCGCTCAGGGGCCGGCCACGCGGACCAGGCATTCGGGCGTGAGCTCGGCCAGCGTGTTCACGCCGAGCAGCGCCATGTTGCGCTCCAGCTCGCCCAGCAGCAGCGCGATGGCACGGTCCACGCCCGGGCGCCCCGCCACGGCCGCCGCATGCAGCATGGGACGGCCGACGAAGACGAAATCCGCGCCCAGCGCCAGCGCCTTCATCACGTCGGTGCCGCGGCGGATGCCGCCATCCAGCATCACCGTGATGTTCGGCGCCGCCGCCTTGATCTCCGGCAGCACGCGCAGCGGGCCGGACGTCCCATCCAGCTGCCGCCCGCCATGGTTGCTGACGATGACGCCATCCGCGCCCTCGGCCGCGGCGCGCGCCGCATCCTCGGGGTGCATCACGCCCTTCACGATCAGCCAGCCCGGCCAGCGCCGGCGGATCAGCGCCAGGTGCTCCCAGTTCAGATGGTCCCGCGCGGTGAAGTCGCGCAGCACATTGCTGGCCAGGATGGGCGCGCCGCGCTCGGCGAAGCTGTTCTCGAAATGCGGCATGCCATGCAGGCGCCACGTCTTGAGGAAGGTGTTGATGGACCACATCGGATGGGTGATGCCGTCCAAGGCGAGGCGCAGCGAAGGCCGCAGCGGCGTGGAGAAGCCGTTGCGGACGTTGTTCTCGCGGTTGGGCAGCACGGCGGTGTCCACGGTCAGCAGCAGCGTGCCGAAGCCCGCCGCCGCCACGCGGTCCACCAGCGCCTCGACGCGCGTGGCATCGCCGGGCAGATAGGCCTGGAACCAGGTGTCCGGGTTGGCCGCGATCACCTCCTCCATACGGATCAGCGAGGAGCCGGAGAGGATCATCGGGATGTTCGCGGCCTTCGCGGCCTCGGTCAGCACGATGTCGCCGCGATAGGCGGCCAGCGCCGAGAGCCCCATGGGCGCGATCCCGAAGGGCGCCGCCCATTCCCGGTTGAAGATGGTGGCCCTGGTGCTGCGCTTCGACACGTCGCGCAGCACGCGCGGCACGAAGCCGTATTCGGTGAAGGCCCTGGCACTGTCGGCCAGCGCCGCGTTGCGCTCGGTGGCGCCCGCCACATAGCCGAAGATCGGGCGTGGCAGATGGCGGCGGGACATGGTCTCGAAGTCATCGAGGCAAAGGGCGCGCTGGGCGATGCGGGTGCTCATGGCGCGAATTTGTAACGCTTCGCGGGTTTTGCGCCAGATGCGCTCCGGCTCCGGGTCACGCGGCCGGGCATGGGACGGCCAGCGTCGCGTCGCGCCGCGCATCCAGGTCGTCCAGGGCGGCGGCATCGCGCAGCGTGTCACGACCCAGCGCATGGGCGAGGCCGGCATGGCGCAGCAGCGCGGCCCGGCGCCCCGCGTCGCGCTCGACCTCGAGCACGGCGGCCAGCACCTCGAGCAGGCGGATCAGCACGGCGGCGGAGCCGGCGGCGTTCAGGCGGATCAGGTGGAACATGGCATCCGTCAGCCCGTCATAATCGGTCACGCGGCGGAACAGGACGATGCGGCCATCCCGGTGGAGGGCCGGCCCGGGAAAGTGGCGGTCCCGGCAGGTGCAGAGCGCGGCGCCCAGGTGATTCAGCACCGCCACCGCGGTGAAGGGGTCGTTGACGCCCGGGGAGAGCCCGCGGATGGCGATCTCGACCAGTTGCCGCACCGCGAATTCCACATCCTGCGCCGCCGCCTGCCTTGGGCCGGTCGTCAGCGCGGCGCGCAGTCGCTCCGCCGCCTCCACGTCGCCCTGCGGCCCCGCCGACATGACCCGGGCGATCGGCACGCCGGGGAAGAGATAGTCGCCGGGCCGCGCGAGAAGCGTGAGGGTCACGCCGGCGCCCGCGGCCCAGTCGGCCAGTCCCTCCTCGTCGAGGCTCCGGAGGTAGCCTGTCGCCTCCAGCGTCACAGGCCGGCCCCCGGCCGGTGGCGCCGCGGCGGCGTCCGCCGGTTCTGCCAGGGTGAGACGCGACATCGCGGCCATGAGATCGTCATGGACGACCGCGATCACCGTCTCGACATTGATGCCGGTCGCGACATGATGGACGAACCAGACCAGCGTGCCCACGCAGAGCAGCGCCAGGATCAGCGCACCGGTGACGCCCAGATGCGGGACGAAGGCCCCCTCCTCCAGCGACCGCACGGTCCGCAGCACGACCAGCGAATAGGCGAAGGTGCCGAGGAAGACGCCCAGCGCCATCTGGTTGCCCGCATCCCGCACGAAGTTGCGCAGCAGGCGCGGCCCCATCTGCGCGGAAGCCAGCGAGAGGGCCGCGATGGTGATGGAGAAGGTCGTTCCCGCAACGCCGATGGTGGAGGCCGCCACCGCCCCCAGCAGGGAGCGCGCGCCCGCCTCACCCCCGGCGTAGAGCCAGGCGTCGGGAATGACGAGGCCGCCCCCGCCCTCGCGTTCCACCCAGACCGAGGTCTCGCCGAGCAGGACGCAGGCCAGGACCAGCAGCGCGGGACGCAGCCAGAAGGCATCGCCCAGCGCCTCCAGCCTCTCCCGGAGATGATGGCTCATTGCGCACCCCGCGGCGGGGTTGGATCCCGGCCGTCCCGCTCGCGGGCCTGGCGCTCTTCGCGGAGGATCGCGAAGGAGAGCCGGCGGCGCTCATAGGCGGTGATGACCTCGATCTGGTTGGTGAAGAGCGCGGCGTTGGGGATGAGGATGCGGCGGTTGTCGTAGGTCCGCAGCACGGTCGCGCGCACCCGGATATCCTCCACCGTCCCCTCGACACCGCCCTGCCGGATCTGGTCGCCGATGCGGAAGGGGCGCGTCAGCAGGATCAGGATTCCGGCGAGGAGATTTTGCAGGACGTCCCGGAAGGCGAAGCCGATGGCGACACCGCCGATGCCCAGGAGGTTGAAGAGATCCGCCGCCGAGACCGAGGGAAAGGCGACCGAGGCGGCGACCAGGAAACCCAGAAAGGCGCAGACGCCACCGGCGATGCGGCCGAGCACCCCCGCGACATCGGCCGAAGCCTGGCGAAGCGCGAGCGCCCTGCCCACACCGACCCGAACCCCGCGCGGGAGCATGTAGCCGAGCCCGAAGACGATCAGCGCGATGATGAGCCGCGGCAGCACCTCAAGCGTCGCGGCCCCCAGTTCACTGAGCCGGCCGGTCGCCTCAGCGAACATCGGGGATGGCCCTGGCACCGCCCGGGACATCGCCGCGCATTGCAGCGGAAGCTGGAGGCGCGATGGCGTCCATGGCCGCGATCTCCTGATCGCCAGGGCATGCGGCATTCGCACCCGGCGCCCTGGCCCGATGGTTCACCGCCCCCGCCGCTAGGGCGAGCGGGACGATTCACGCGGGTCAACGGTGCGGCGGCCATCCGGTTGCCCAGGGGCCGGGGGGCGCGGCAAGGAAGGGGTGACCGGCGCCGGGCCGGTCACCTTCCAGGCGGGTGCTCGGCGATCCAGTGCCGCGCGATGTCGCCCCGCCGGCACACCCAGACCTGCGGCTGCGTCGCCACCCAGTCCAGCAGCTTCGCCAGCCCCGTCGCGCGGCCCGGATGCGCGATGATGCGGTTGTGCAGCCCCACGCTCAGCATCCGCCCGTTGGGCTCCGACAGGAGCAGTTCGACGGCGCCCTTGATGTAGTGAAAAAACTCCTCGCCCGTGGTCAGCGCCGTGCGCTGGAAGCGGACGTCGTTGTGCGCGAGGTTGTAGGGCACGACGAGGCGCGGCGTGCCGCGCAGGTCGCGCCAATAGGGCAGCTCGTCGTCATAGGCATCGCTGTCATAGAGGTAGCCGGCCTCGGCCAGCAGGCGGCGCGTGTTCAGGCTCGGCGCGTAGCGCGTGTACCAGCCGAGCGGCGGCGTGCCGATCATGCGGGTGATGAGGGCGGTGGCGTCCGCGATGCGCTGGCGCTCCTCCGCCTCCTCCATCCCGATATGCATCTCCCAGCGCAGGCCGTGGCCATCCACGTCCCAGCCGGCCTCGCGCATGGCGGCGGCGGCCTGCGGCGTGCGCTCCAGGGCGCGGGCCACGGCGAAGACGGTGCAGGGCAGGCCGCGCTCGGTGAACAGGCGATGCAGCCGCCAGAAGCCGACGCGGCTGCCGTACTGGAACATGCTCTCGGCGGCGAGGTCCCGGCCCTTCACCGGCGCCGTGCTGCCCTCTGTCAGCGCGTTCTCGCTGCGGGGGTCGCCATCCGGGAAGCTCTCCTCCCCGCCCTCCTCATGGTTGATGACGAAGTTGAGCGCCAGCTTCGCGCCATTCGGCCAGCGCGGGTCGGGCGGATTGCGGCCATATCCTTCGAAATCGCGCATCACGCCTCCGATCCCGGCACCACACCCGCCGGCAAGCCCGCCACATACTCGGCCAGTTCGCCCGGCCGCGTCACCCAGAGCTGGTCCCGATGCGCCATCACGTGCCGAAGCGCCTGGCGCAGTGGCCGCAGGCGGTGCGGCTGGCCGAGGATGAAGGGATGCAGCACGATGCTGCACACCAGCGGCCGCTTCTCGGAAAGGCGCAGCATCTCGTCGAACTGGTCCGTGATCATCTCGGCGAATTCGCGCGCGCTGTGCTGGCGGGCGATCAGCGCCGGGCTGTCATTCAGCTCCACCGAATAGGGCACGGAGAGGATGCGCCCGCCGCGCGTCCTCATCCAGAAGGGCTGGTCATCCGCCGGCCAGTCCATGACGTAGGTGAAGCCCGCCTCCTGCAGCAGGTCCGGCGTCACGCCGCTCTGCGCGATATAGGGGCCGAGCCAGCCCTTGGGCGCCACGCCGGCATGGCGCGCCAGCACGTCGCGGCTTTCCTCGATCAGCCGGCGCTCATCCTCCTCCCAGAGGATGTCCTGCCGCTCCGAATTGCTGCGGCCATGGCCGATGAACTCATCTCCCCGCGCCCGCAACGCGGGGCCGATCTCGGGGCAGGCTTCCAGCGCGGCGGA
The DNA here is from genome assembly GCF_050632405.1 of Sediminicoccus sp. BL-A-41-H5. Lineage (NCBI taxonomy): Bacteria > Pseudomonadati > Pseudomonadota > Alphaproteobacteria > Acetobacterales > Roseomonadaceae > Sediminicoccus > Sediminicoccus sp. BL-A-41-H5. Next base: position 2,088,976 of record NZ_CP192601.1, read on the forward strand.
ATTGATGTTGTGCGCGGCCGGAATGCCCAGCTCATCCAGCGCATCCAGCATGTTCCACAGGCCCACGCGGTTGCCGTAGTCGCGCCAGGCATAGCTGCGCTGGTTCTGCACCGGCGAGAGGCTCGTGCTGTCCGAACCGAGGCCGGCGCGGAAGGCGAAATGCTCGATGTTGTTCACGACGAGCAGCGCGAGGCGCTTGCCGCCAGGCCAGTCATAGACCGGGCGGGAGGGGATCGCGCTGTGCGCGTAGCGGTTGTGGGCAGGGAGTTTCATGGCGCGGATGCTCGCGCGCCCCGCCCGCCCTTTCAAGCGGGGGTGTTGCCGCCGCGCGCCTCGCCGCCGAACATGCCGGAAGGATCAGGGAGGACGGCATGGATCACGGTTGGGACTGGCTCGGCACCGAGGGCGCGCTCGCGGCCTGGCAGGCGGCTTGCGACATCGACGGCACGCTGCGCCACCGCCTGCCCGGCGCCGAGGGCCGCTTCGCCGTGGTGCAGCCCGGCCGCGCGATCACCCTCGACCTCCGCGACGGCCAGGTGACGCTCAGCGAGGGCGAGGACGCCCCCACCCGCTTCGCGGCCAGCGCCGCAAGCTGGGGCCGCTTCCTGCAGCCCATCCCCGCGCGCCATCACCAGAACCTGCTGGCCATGCGCATGCGCGTGGCGGACTTCTCGGCCGAGGGCGACCAGCTCGCCTGGGCGCAGCATGTGCACCTCATCCGCCGCGTGCTCGACATCGGCCGCTGGCTCGCGCGGGGCGAGCGCGGTCCCGCTCCCGCCTCGCTCCGCCCGCGCCTGGGCACGCCCAAGCCCTGCCCGCCCGCGCAAGGCCGCTACGTCACCGTCCGCGCGCAGGGGCGCGACTACGTCCTCTACGGCGAGAGCAGCGGCACGGGCCGCCCCATCCTCGGCATGCACACGGCGGGCTCGGATTCACGCCAGTTCCACCGGCTGATGAGCGAGCAGCGCCTCGCCGAGGCCGGCTATGCGCTGACCACCTTCGACCTGCCGGGCCATGGCCGCTCGCCCGCCATCGTGGAGCCCGGCGCCTGGCGCCTCACCACCGATCTCTATGCCGAACTCATCCTGGGTTTCCGCGAGGCCTGGGGCTTCACCGGGAACCCCGTGCTGCTCGGCGCCTCCATGTCCGGCGAGATCTGCCTCGAGATCGCACTGCGCGCACCGGAGCGCTTCGCGCATATCGTGGCCTGCGAATCCTCCGAGCATATCGAGGGCCGCCGCACCCCCTTCCCGGACCACCCGCGCGTGAATGCCGCGATCTTCACGCCGGAATGGATCGAGGGCCTCATGGCGCCGCAATCCCCGGCCGAATGCGCCGCCGAGATCTGGTGGCACTACAGCCAGGGCGGCTGCGGCACCTTCCCCGGCGACATCCATTTCTACTCGGGCGACTGGGACGCGCGGGACCGCGTGCACCGGATCGATACGTCGCGCTGCCCGCTCACCATGCTCACCGGCGAATATGATTATTCCTGCACGGCCGAGCACTCGGCCGAGACGGCGGCGAAGATCCAGGGCGCGCGCTTCGCCATGATGCCCGGCATCGGCCATTTTCCCTTCGCCGAGAACCCGGCCCTCTTCACGGACCACCTGCTCGCGGCATTGGGGAACGGGCCTACTCGATCTTGATGCCGGCGGCGCGGATGATCGGCGCCCAGCGGGCATATTCCTCACGCACGAAGAGGTCCGTCGCCGGCGCGTCCATCCAGATGGACTCGCTCCCCAGGTCGCGCAGGCGGGCCTGCATCTGCGGCACCTCCATCACCTCCTTCGAGGCGGCGGACATGCGCGCGATGATGTGCGGGGCCGTGCCGCGCGGTGCGAAAAGCCCGGTCCAGGAGCGCACGGCGTAATCGGGCACGCCGCCCTCGCTCACCGTGGGCAGGTCGGGACGCAGCGCCACGCGCTCGGCCGTGCAGACGGCGATGATGCGGATGCGCCCGGCCTCGGCCGGCGGGATCACGGTGGGCAGGTTCATGAAGCCGAGCTGGATGGTGCCCGCGATCAGGTCGCTCAGCACCGGGCCGCCGCCGCGATAGGGCACATGCGTCATGTCGAGGCCCGTGCGCATCCGGAACAGCTCGCCCGCCAGGTGGTTGGAGGAGCCCACGCCGGAGGAGCCGAAGCTCATGCCCCCCCGCATGCCGCGGATATGCGCGATCAGCTCCGGCACGTTGCGCACCGGCAGCGAGGGATGGACCGCGATCACATTGGGCACGTCCACCCACATCGCCATGCCGTGGAAGGCCTCGCGCACGTCATAGCCGAGTTCGCCCGAGATGAGCGGGTGGAACACATGGTTGGAGGCGGAGGAGACGAAGAGCGTCTGGCCGTCCGGCCTGGCGCGCATCGCCGCCCCCATGCCGACCGAGCCGCCGCCGCCCGGGCGGTTTTCCACCAGGAAGGGCTGGCCCATCCGCCCCTCGAATTGCGGCGAGAAGAGGCGCGCGACCACGTCGTTCGAGCCGCCCGGCGCCCAGGGGACGATCATGGTCACGGGGCGCGTGGGCCAGGCCTCCTGTGCGCGCGCGAATGCGGGGGCGGCGAGAAGCGGGGCGGCGAGAAGGCTGCGGCGGCGCATGGTCTTGGTCCTCCAGTTGCGTCCGCTATAGCATGCCAGGCGGCGTCGGGAATCCGCCGGGCGCGCGGGGCCCCGCACGGCTTCCTGGGCGGGACAAATTGGCGCAAGCCGCGCGGCCGGGTTAAGACGCCACGGAATGGATCGGGATGATGCGATGAGACGGCCCCTTTTCCTGAGCCTGCCCGCCGCCCTGCTGGCCGCCTGCGCCGGCCAGAATGCCGGGATCGAACCCACGGGCGGGGATGCCTTCGTGCTGGCGCGCGCCAATGTCAGCGGCGTGGCCGCGGTGGCGGACGGCCTGGCCCAGGCGCAGAGCTTCTGCGGTGAGCATGGGCGCCTCTTCCTGATGACCAACAGCCAGGTGGGCTCCAGCGACTACCGCCTGGAATTCCGCTGCATCGCGCCGAACAACGTGCCGCCGCTGGCCGCAGCCAGCGCGCCGCCGCCACCACCCCCCGCCCGCACCGCGCGCAACCGCCGGGGCGCAGCGCCGGGCGAGGCCGGCAGCACCGGCTCCGCCCTCGGCTTCGCCGCCGCCCTGCCGCCGATCGACAAGGACAAGCCCGCCGCCGCCTCCTGGCAGGCCGCCGATGCGAACATCCTGCCGCCGACCCCGGTCATGACCACGCGGCCGCTCTTCGCGCCGCCGCCCGGGCAATCCCTGGTGGCCGCGGCGCCGGCCGCGCGCCGCATGCCGGCGCCGGATGATTCGCCGATGGTGCTGCTGCCGCGGCTGGAAAGCGGCGCGGTCGAGCCGCCGGTTGCGCCCCAGGCCGCGCCGGCCGAACCCGCGGCCGCGCCGGGACTGCCCGTCATCACCCGGCAGGAGCTTCCGAGCGGCCCAGCGCCCGTCCAGGCCGCCGCCCCCAGCCCGGCGCTGCCGGTCATCACCGCCAGCCAGCCCCTGCCCGGCTATGGCCTCGTCGTGCCCAGCCCCAACCCGCTGCCCGGCGCGCCCAGTTCGCTGCCGCCCATCGCCGGCCCGGCGCGCACGCCGAGCTTCCCCGCCGGGCCGGCCTCCGGCTTCCCGACGGGGACCACGAGCTTCACGCAAGGCTTCCGCTAAGGGGGGCTTCCGCTGAGCGCCCGCGCGCTCAGTCGTAGACCTGGCTGAGCGTCTCCGCGACGAGGCAGGGGCGGGTGTTCCCCTCCACCTCCATCTCGTTCTCCATCGTCAGCCGCACGCCGCCCGGGATCGGCTCGCAGGCCTTCAGCGTCAGGTGCAGCCGCACGCGCGAGCCGGAGGGCACCATCGCCGTGAAGCGCACCTTGTTGCTGCCGTAGTTCAGCGCCCGCGAGCGATGCTTGATGCGATAGACCAGCGGCGAAAGCCGCGGCAGCAGCGAGAGCGTGAGGAACCCATGCGCGATGGTCTTGCCGCCCGGCAGTTCGCGCGCCGCGCGCTCGGTGTCGATATGGATCCACTGGTGGTCGCCCGTCGCCTCGGCGAAGAGGTCGATGGTGCGCTGGTCCACCGTGTACCACTCGCTGGTGCCGAGCTTCTTGCCGACCCAGTTCGCCATGTCGGCGGGCGTTTCGATTTCGAGCATGCTTGCCTCCCCCATTCCCAAGGATTTGGGTCTGGCGGCAAGCTTGGTCAGGGCGCGCCTACTCGTCCAGCCCCACCAGGGAGCGCGCGAAATCCCGCGCTTCGAAGGGGCGCAGATCGGCCGCCTTCTCGCCCACGCCCACCGCATGCACCGGCAGCGCGAATTCCTGCGCGAGCGCCACCACCACACCGCCCTTGGCCGAGCCGTCGAGCTTGGTGACGACGAGGCCCGTCACATCCACCATCTCCTTGAAGACGCGCACCTGGCTCACCGCGTTCTGGCCGGTGGTGGCATCGAGCACGAGCAGCGTGTCATGCGGGATGGTCGCATCGTCGCGCTTGAGGACGCGCACCACCTTGCGCAGCTCCTCCATCAGCGCCGACTTGTTGTGCAGCCGCCCGGCCGTATCCACCAGCAGCACATCCGCACCCGCCGCGCGCGCATCGCGCAGCGCATCGAAGGCGAGGCCGGCGGCATCGGCGCCGGGCTTGGCGGGCGCCACCACATGCGCGCCCGTACGCTCGCCCCAGATCTGCAATTGCTCGACGGCGGCGGCGCGGAAGGTGTCGCCCGCCACCATCCAGACCTTCAGCCCCTGGGCGCGATACTGCTCGGCCAGCTTGGCGATGGTCGTCGTCTTGCCGGTGCCGTTCACGCCCACCACCAGGACCACATGCGGCCTGTGGCCGCGTGTGACCACCAGCGGCTGCGCGACGGGGGCGAGGATGGTCGCGATCTCCTCGGCGAGTGCGGCCTTCACCTCCTCCGGCGTCACCTCGCGGCCGAAGCGCGTGCGGCGGAAGCTCTCGACGATGCGGCCCGAGGCGCTGACGCCAAGGTCGGCCGCGATCAGCGTCTCCTCCAGTTCCTCGAGTGCGGCGTCATCCAGCTTGCGCTTGGTGAAGACGCTGCCGATGGCATCGGTGAGCTTGGCGGTGGACCGCGCGAGGCCCGCCTTGAGGCGGCCGAAAAAGCCGAGCGTGGGCGCGGGTTCGGGCGCCGGTTCCGGCTCGGGCGCGCGCGCCTCGATGGGCGGCGGGATCTCGGCCGGCGGCAGGCTGGGCGGCGGCGCTTCAGGCGGTGGCGGCTCGCGGACCGGCTCGGGCGCAGCGGGCGGCGTCTCGGGCGGCGTGGGCGGCTGCACCGGCTCGGGCGGCGCGGGCGGCTGCGGCACCCCGCTTTGTTCGGCGGGGGCGGGCGCCTTGCCGGTCAGCTTGCCCCAGAGATCACGCAGCGCCATCAGGCCGCCTCCGCCAGCAGCATGCGGCCATCCTGGCCCGTGACGCGCGCGCGGATCAGGCTGCCGCGCGCGGCGCCTGCCACGCGGATCGGCGCGAAATGCTCCGTATGGCCCATGCCATCGGCCTCCATCAGGCTGTGCTCGATGCGGCCCACCCGGCCCGCGAGGAAGCGCGCGCGCTCCTGCTCGCCCGCCGCGCGCAGCCGCGCCGCGCGTTCGCGCCGCAGCGCCATCGGAATCTGCGGCATGCGCGCGGCGGGCGTGCCGGCGCGGGCCGAATAGGGAAAGACGTGCAGGAAGGCGAGATGCGCCTCCGCCACCAGCTCCAGCATCGCGCACAGCTGCTCCTCCGTCTCGGTCGGGAAGCCGGCGATGAGGTCGGCCCCCAACGCCGCATCCGGACGCAGAGCGCGGGCGCGGGCGGAAAGTTGCAGCAGGTCGGCGCGGCTGTGCCGCCGCTTCATGCGCTTCAGGATCAGGTCATGCCCATGCTGCGCCGAGAGATGCAGATGCGGCATCAGCCGCGCCTCCTCGGCGAAGGCGCGCCAGAACGCCTCATCCAGCGCGGCGGGATCGAGGGAGGAGAGGCGCAGCCGCGGCAATTCCGGCACCTCGCGCAGAATGGCGCGGATCAGCGCGGGCAGTTCGGGGTGGCTCGCGAGGTCCACGCCGGTGAGCACGATCTCCGCATGCCGCTCCGCGAGGCGCCGCGCCGCCGCCACCGCCTCGGCGATGGAGAGTGCCCGCGCGGGCCCGCGGCCCTGCGGGATGATGCAGAAGGTGCAGGCATGGTCGCAGCCCTGCTGCACGGCGAGGAAGCCGCGCGTCCCACCGCCCGCCGCGATGCCCATCGGCGCCGCGCGTTCGATCGCCGCCACCGGCGCGGCCCAGGCCGAGGGGTCGAGCTTCGCGCCATTGCCGATGACGCGGACCACGCCGGGCAGCGAAGCCCAGCGCTCGGGCGCGATCTGCGCGGCGCAGCCCGTCACCAGGATGGGCCGGCCGGGATGCTCCCGCGCCGCGCGGCGGATGGCTTGCCTCGCCTGGGATTCCGCCTCGCCCGTCACGGCGCAGGTGTTGACGATCAGCGCATCGGCATAGCCGGCCCGCGCGGCGAGACCGCGCATGGTCTCGCTCTCGGCCAGGTTCAGCCGGCAGCCGAAGGTGAGCGCTTCAGCCGCTTTGGCCGGCTGATCCACGCTTCCGCGCGCTTCGGCGCTCCAGCGATCAGACGGCAAGGGTGAGCTCACCCTTGAAGGAGGTGGCGACGGGGCCGCTCATCAGCACATGGCCATCCTCGCGCTGCTCGATGATGAGGTCGCCGCCCGGCAGCGTCACCGTGCAGCGCGCATCCACCAGCCCGCGCCGCCGCGCATTCACCAGCGCGGCACAGGCGCCCGAGCCGCAGGCCAGCGTATAGCCCGCGCCCCGCTCCCAGACGACGAGCCGGAGGTGATGCCGCGCCAGCACCTGCACGAAGCCGATATTGGCGCGCTCGGGCAGCAGCGGGTGGTGTTCCAGCTCCGGCCCGATGCGGAACACATCCAGCGCATCGAGGTCGGGCACGAAGAAATTCGCATGCGGATTGCCCATGGAGCAGCAGGCGGCATCGCTCACGCCATCGGCTTCCATCGGCACATGCAGCGTGTCCATCTCGCGTGCCAGCGGCACATCGGCCCAGCCCAGGCGCGGCGGGCCCATGTCCACGCGCACCGTGCCGTCGGCCAGGCGTTCCGCCCCCAGCAGCCCGGCGATGGTGCGGATGGCGATGCGCTCGCGCCCCGTCTCCGCCAGCACCAGCGAGGCCGCGCAGCGCGTGCCATTGCCGCAGGCGCCGGCCTCGGTGCCGTCGGAATTGTGGAAGCGGAAGAAGACATCCGCATCGCCACTTGCGGGCTCCAGCGTGATCAGCTGGTCGAAGCCCACGCCGCGATGCCGGTCCCCCACCCAGCGGATGGTCTCGGGCGGCAGGGCACGCGCTTCCTGACGCCCGTCGAGGACGACGAAGTCATTGCCCAGGCCATGCATCTTGAGGAAGGGGACTTGCATGGAAGGCATATAGAGTCTGATCGTCCCGGGTGAAATCACCCGGGACGCGAATCAGCCTCTCGGCGAAGTCCGGATCGTGACCAACCGCGGTTGGTCACGATCCGCAACATGCTAAAGACTTGGCGCGAAGGGGTGGGGGGGCCTATGTCCTGGCCGCATGACCGCCTCCCCCCTTCCCCGCCTGGCCGCCCTGCTGGCGCTGGGCGCACTCACCGCCTGCGGCAGCAGCTACTCGGCCAATGAGTATGCGGCGCGCGCCGTACAGCAGGCCAATCCCGTGCAGCAGGGCACGGTCGTCGGCTCACGCCGCGTCGCCATCGCGGCGGGCGGGGAGACCGGGGCCACCGCCGGCGCGGCGGCGGGCGGCGCCATCGGCGGCGCGGCGGCAGCGGGCAATTCGGTCAGCACGGCGCTGGGCGCCGTCGGCGGCGCGCTGCTGGGCAGCCTGGTTGGCACTGCGGCCGAGCGCACCACCGCCAACACCGATGCCGTGGAGTACATCATCCGCAAGAACAGCGACGGCGAACTCATCTCCGTCACGCAGCGCGACCCCGTGCCCATCCCGCTCGGCACGGCCGTGCTGGTGATCGCGGGCAACCAGGCGCGCGTGGTGCCGGACTATATCGCGAGCCAGGCCGAGCCGCCGGCGCGCGCGGGCCAGCGCCGGCCCGCCAGCCCCCGCGCGCCGGATGCGCCCATGACGCCGATCGGCGGGCAGGGGCCGAGCCCGCAACCGGCCACGCCGCCCCCCGCGCCGGTGGCCGAGCCCCTGCCTCCAGCCGTGCCCGCCCTGGCACCGGCACCGGATCCCGCGCCCGTCGCCACGCCCGCTGTTGCGGCGCCGTCAGACGCGACGCCAGGTCCGGCGACGCAACTCCTGCCGAACATCGCCGGGCCGGCCGTCAGGCGGCCTGAATGATGCTTTTGCCGCGGCGGGCTTCCGCTCCGGCGCTCCCCGGGGCAACCGCAGCCTTGCCGGACAGGGCGGTGCGCAGCCAGTCGCGCAGGCGGCGGATGGCCCGCTGGTCGAAGCTCTGGGGCCGAGTGGTGAACCAGTAGCTCCACGCCGTTCGCGTACCGAAGCGCCGCGGATGCACCAGCGCGAGCCGACCGGACGCGATGTGCTCCGCGACGAGCATCTCCGGCGCATAGGTGAAGCCGTGGCCCGCCTCCGCCGCACGTAGCGCGGCATCCAGGCTGTCGAATACGGCTTCGGCCCGGGGCGGAGGGGGCTGCCCCAGCCGTGCCAGAACCTCCGTCCAGAATTTCGGGCGCATGCTCAGGCCCAGCAGCGGCCCCGCGGCAATCTCTTCCGGCGCCAGGCCGGGCCCGTCCGCCAGCCGGGCCGGCGCACCCAGCAGCACCACGGGCGAACTGGCGAGACGCTCACTCACCAGCGGCGAAGCGGGGCGGGGACCGAGGCGGATCGCCACGTCGCACTCGCCGGCGGCGATATCCGCCAGGCGCGTGCTGGCTTCAATGCGGAGCGTGATTCCTTCCGCCTCCAGGGCCTTCGCCGCCGGCATCAGCCAGCGCACCGCGAAATCCGGCGCGGCCGAGACCACTAGCGGCCCGCGCGGGGCCTGGGCGCTGGCGTAGGCGGCGGCAATAACGGCGAAGCCCCGCCCCAGCCCCGCGCCCAACTCCGCCCCGGCCGGCGTCACGACGACCTTGCGGTGCTGGCGCAGGAAAAGCGTCGTGCCCAGGCTCGCTTCGAGTTGGCGGATATGATGGCTGACGGCCGAGGGCGTCAGCCCCACTTCCGCCGCCGCGTCGCGAAAGCTGCCGAGCCGGGACGCCGCCTCGAAGGCCCGCAGCGCGGCGAGCGGCAGATTGGCGAGTTTGACATGAGCCTCATTCATCTCAACGGCAATCTATTCGTTTGTCGGCTGGGCGCCCAGCCGTCTGAATGACGCGATGAGCACCGTCCCGATCTTCGAGGCCCTGGAACCAGGGATCTGGCGCGCCACTCCCCTCGCCCGCGGCCCCTTCGCCGGGGTGCATGGCGGCAGCGTCGCCGGGCTGATGGCGGCCGCCATCGAGGCCTCCGCCGGCGCCGCATCCGGAGCACGCGCCCTCTCTTTCCGCGCGGACTTCCTGCGGCCCACGCCCATTGGCGTGCCGCTCCTGGTCACCGTCACGCCCGTGCAGGCCGGGCGACGGCTGTCGCTGCTGGATGCCACGGTGACGGCCGAGGGCCGGCTCACCGCGCGATGCAGCATGACGCTGGCCACGGAGATGGAGGTGACCGCCCTCGCCGAGGATTTCTGCACCGAGACGCCGCCCCCGGCGCCCGATCCGGAGAGCCTGCCGCTCCGCCCGGGGACGGCGGCCCATGGCGGCCCCTGGATCATGGATGTGCTGCAAGGCCGGCGCGCGCCAGATGGCGCGGTCTGGTTCCGCTGGTCCGTGCCCTTGCTGCCGGGCGGCGTCTCGCCCTTCGTCGCGGCGCTGGGGCCGGCGGATTTCGCCCATGGCCTGGCCCGGCCCGGACAGCCCGGCCCTTCGCCTGTGCCGGCCTTTCCGAATGCCGACCTCTCCGTCCAGTTCGACCGCGCCCCGCGCGGGGACTGGATCGGCGTGCGACCCTTCACCCGCTGGCGGCGCCAGGGGCTTGGCATCGGCTATGGCGATCTGCTGGACCTCGACGGCGCCTTCGGCCGCGTTGGCATGGGCGTGGTTCTTGTGCCGGCATGAGCGCCCGGTCTTCGCCCGGTTTCTTCTCGCCGGTTCTCCTGATGAATGCGGCGCTGGTGCTGAACGTCATCGGCTTTGCCAATTACGCTGCGGTGCTGCCGGCCCTGATGGCCGGCACGGGCTTCTCGGAAGCCGAGGCCGGGGTGGCGGGCGGCGCCTTCTTCCTGGCCTATGCCATCGGCTCGCCCATCTTCGCCGCCCTGACCGACAGTCGCCGGCCGCGACAACTCTACATGCTGGGCGGCATGCTCGGGATTGCGGGCGGGCTGCTCTTTCCCTTCCTGGATGCGGGCTATCCGGCGCTGGTCCTGTCGCGTGCGCTTTCGGGCCTGGGAATGGCGGGCATCTACATGCCGGGGCTGCGCCTGCTGCTCGAGACACTGCCGCCGGAGCAGCAATCCCGTGGATCGAGCGTGCATGTCTCCACCTTGACCCTGGGCCTCTCGGCCTCCTTCGCCGTCTCGGGCGCGCTGCAATGGGCGCTGGGCTGGCAGGCGGCCTTTCTCGGCGCGGCCGTGGCGGCGGGGCTCGCCATGCTGGTGGTCGGCATGGGCATGCCCTCGCCGCGCCCCGCCCGTTCCGAAGGCGCACTGCTGGCGCGGCTGGGGAAGGTGTACCGGACCCGCGGCGTCGTGCTGGTCCTCGCCTCCGTCGCGGGAAACTCCTGGGAAGGGATGGCGTTCCGCACCTGGTGGGTCGCGTTGCTGGGCTTTGCGGTGCTGCAGCCCGGGAATGAAGGCCTGACATGGCTGAACCTGGCACTCGCGACGGCCTTCACCGGATTGCTGGCCATGCCCTTGAGCACCTGGGTGGCGCGGCGCGCGGAAGCGGGGCGGCGGCATCGGGTGATCGCCATCGCAGCCGGGCTCTCCGTGGTGATCGGCATGGGGCTGGCCGTGCTGCTCACGGCGCCGTTCTGGATGGTCTTCGCGCTGAGCGTGCTCTATGCCTGCTTCATCTTCTCGGATGCCGGTTCGCTGCCGCCGGCGTTGCTCGCGCGCGTCAGCCCGGCCGAGCGGGGGGCGGCACTGGCGCTGCTGGCCGCCTCCGCCAATCTGGCCGCCTGCCTGGCCATCATCGCCTGTGGCGTGGTGCTGCAATTGCTGGGCGGAGCCAGCTCGCTGATCGCCTGGCGGATCACGCTGGGGGTGATGGCGGCGGGCTCTCTGGTCACCGCATGTTGCATGCTGGCGCTGGATCGCGGCGCCCCAGAGGTTCGGGGCCAAAGCTCCTGACGACGATCCCGCCCCGCCCCCTGGACTTCCAACCCCGGCCCCGCTAAAGACCCGCCTCCCTTGCCGCGGCCGTTGGACAGCCCGGCGAGCGGGAATGCTTGCCTCCCTCGCATGGTGCGAGAGCCAGGGGCAGCCCAACCCACCGACAGGAGGGCCCGAATGTCCAAGATGAAGACGACCTCGAGCGCGAAGAAGCGCTTCAAGATCACGGCCACCGGCAAGGTCATGGCCGGCCCCGGCAAGAAGCGCCACTGCCTTTCCGCCCGCAGCCAGAAGGCCAAGCGGCAGAACCGCGGCTCCCAGGTTCTCGAACCGCAGGATGCCAAGACGGTGATGACCTGGCTGCCCTACGGGCTGCCCCGGTAAAGCGCGGAAAGGAGAACAGATATGGCTCGTGTCAAGCGCGGCGTGACCGCCCATGCCCGTCACAAGAAGGTCCTGGACCTCGCCAAGGGCTATGTGGGGCGCAGCTCCACCACCTATCGCGCGGCCCTGCAGCGCGTCGAGAAGGCGCTCCAGTACGCCTATCGCGACCGCCGCAACAAGAAGCGCGATTTCCGCGGCCTGTGGATCCAGCGCATCAACGCCGCCACGCGTGAGCATGGGATGACCTATTCCCAGTTCATCGCGGGCATCAAGGCCGCCGGCATCGAGATGGACCGCAAGGTGCTCGCGGCCCTCGCCTTCGACGAGCCGGCGGCGTTTGCCGCCATCGTCGAGAAGGCCAAGGCCGCCCGCCCCACCGCCTGATCGCGGTCGGACGACGAGGTTCCAGGGGCCGCGGCGCGCGAGCGTTCGCGGCCCCTTTTTCGTTCAAACAAGGGTTTCTCCATGTCGGATGATCTCGCGGCGCTGGCCGCCAGCACCGAAGCCGACCTCGCCGCCGCCGGCGACCTGCGCGCACTCGATGCCGTGCGCGTCGCGGTCCTTGGCAAGTCCGGCGCGCTGACCGCCCTCCTCAAGGGCCTGGGCGCCATCCCGGCCGAGCAGCGCAAGGAGCGCGGCGCCGCCGTGAACGCGCTGAAGCTCCAGCTCGAAGCCGCCATCGAGGCGCGGAAATCCGTGCTGGAAGCTGCCGCGCTGGATGCGAAGCTCGCCGCCGAGACGCAGGACATGTCCCTGCCCCCGCGCCCATTCGCACCCGGCGGGACCGGCGGCATCCACCCCATCTCCCGCACCATCGAGGAGCTGACGGCAATCTTCGGCGCCATGGGCTTCAAGGTGGTGGAAGGCCCGGACATCGAGGGCGACTGGTACAATTTCGCGGCGCTCAACATTCCCGACCACCACCCTGCCCGGCAGGACCAGGACACCTTCTACCTGCCCGGCCTGATCGACGGCCGCCGCACCGTGCTCCGCACGCAGACCTCGCCGCTGCAGATCCGCACCATGATCGGCCAGGCCCCGCCCATCCGCGTGATCGCCCCTGGCCGCACCTATCGCGCCGATCATGACGCGACGCATTCGCCCATGTTCCACCAGGTCGAGGGGCTGGTGATCGATCGCGGCATCACGCTCGGCCATCTCAAGGGCTGCCTCACGGATTTCCTGCGCAGCTTCTTCGGCATCGCGGACCTGCCGGTGCGGTTCCGCAGCAGCTACTTTCCCTTCACCGAGCCCTCGATGGAGGTGGATATCGGCTGGAACCGCAAGACGGGCGAACTCGGCGCCGGCACCGACTGGCTGGAGATCCTGGGCAGCGGCATGGTGCATCCCCGCGTGCTCGCCAATTGCGGCCTGGATGCGCGCGAGTGGCAGGGCTTCGCCTTTGGCATGGGCATCGAGCGCATCACCATGCTGAAGCACGGCATGGCTGATCTGCGGCCCTTCTTCGAGGGCGACGCGCGCTGGCTCTCGCATTACGGAACCAACCCGCTGGCGCCAGCCTCGCTCCATGAGGGCGTGTGAGATGGCGAGCACAGCCCACATCGAATGCGCTCGCACAGCGACCGCCGCCGCCCAACCGACCTCCCAATCTGCGCGCCCGTCGCGCGGCGAAGCCAAGGCCGCGGACGCGGCCGCGTCACGCCAACGGCGTGCCTCCGCACGACGCGTTTGAGGGCCTAGAAAATGAAGTTTCCGCTCTCTTGGCTGCGTGAGCATCTCGAGACCGAGGCCACGCTCGATCAGCTCAGCACCACCCTCTCCGCCATCGGCATCGAGGTCGAAGGCATTGAGGATCGCGCCGCCGCGCTGGCCCATTTCCGCATCGCCCGCGTGATCGAGGCGGTGCAGCACCCCAATGCCGACCGCCTGCGCGCGCTGCGCGTGGATGTGGGCGATGGGCGCGAGCTTTCCGTCGTCTGCGGCGCGCCCAATGCGCGCACCGGCATGCTGGGCGTGGCCGCGCTGCCCGGCGCCTTCATCCCGGGCACCGGCATCACGCTCAAGGCCGGCGAGATCCGCGGCGTGAAGAGCGAGGCGATGATGCTCTCCGCCCGCGAGATGGGCCTGGGCGACGACCATTCCGGCATCGTGGACCTGCCCGAGGACGCGCCGCTCGGCGCGCGCTACGTGGATTATGCGGGCCTCGACGACCCGATCATCGAGATCAAGGTGACGCCCAATCGCGGCGACGCCCTCAGCGTGCGCGGCGTGGCGCGCGACCTCGCCGCCGCCGGCCTCGGCCGCCTCAAGCCCTGGGCCGCGCCTGCCATCACGCCCGCCTATGAGACGCCGCTGCAGTGGCGCATCGAGGACCCACGCGCCTGCACCTGGGTGCTCGGCCGCGCCGTGCGGGGCGTGACGAACGGCCCCTCTCCCGCCTGGCTGCAGGACCGCCTGACGGCCATCGGCCTGCGCCCCATCTCGGCCCTGGTGGATGTGACCAACTGGTTCACCTTCGCCCTCGGCCGCCCGCTGCATGTCTTCGACGTGGCCAAGGTGAAGGGCAACACCCTCGCCATGCGCATGGCCCGCCCGGGCGAGGAACTGGCCGCGCTGAACGGCAAGACCTACGCGCTGACCGAGGAGGACGGCATCATCGCCGATGCCGCGGGCCCCGAGGCGCTGGGCGGCATCATCGGCGGCGAGCATTCCGGCTGTGATGAGAGCACCACCGAATGCTTCATCGAGTGCGCCCTCTTCGACCCGGTGCGCGTGGCGCTCAGCGGCCGGCGCCACAATGTCTTCACCGATGCCCGCGCCCGCTTCGAGCGCGGCCTGGACCAGTCCCTGCCGCCCGCCGCGCTCGATGCCGCCACAGCGATGATCATCGAGCTCTGCGGCGGCGAGGCGAGCACGGTCAGCGAGGCCGGCCACGCCCCCGCCTGGCGGCGCACCGCCACACTGCGCTTCGAGCGCCTCGCCGGCCTCGGTGGCCTGGCCATCGCGCCCGACCTCGCGGTGGAACGGCTGGAAGCGCTGGGCTTCACCGCGACCGAGCGCGATGAGACGCAGGTGACGGTCGCCGTGCCGCCCTGGCGCAACGATATCGCGGCCGCCATCCATCTCGACCAGGACCCGACGCTGGAGGCCGAACGCGCGCGCATCGCCGCCGAGGGCTGCGCCGCCGTGGAGGCGGAATGCGACCTGGTGGAGGAAGTGCTGCGCCTGGGCGGTTTGGACGCCGTGCCCTCCGTCTCGCTGCCCGTCGCCTCGCCCGTGCCGCTGCCCGCGCTCGACGCGAAGCAGGTGCGCGCCGCGCTGGCCCGCCGCGTCATGGCCGCGCGCGGGATGCAGGAGGCGGTGACCTACGGCTTCATCGAGCAGCGCGTGGCCGCGATGTTCGGCGAAACACCCGAGAGCCTGCGCCTCGAGAATCCGATCGCGTCCGACCTCGACCAGATGCGCCCCACGCCGATCGCCTCGCTGGCGCTGGCGGCGGCGGAAAACGCCGCGCGCGGCTTCGCCGATGTGGCGCTCTGCGAGCTGGGCGGCGGCTATCGCGACACGACGCCCAACGGCCAGCTCGCCATGGCCTGCGGCCTGCGCGCGGGCGCGACGCCCGCCAATTGGGCTGCCCCTGCGCGGCCAGTGGAAGCGCTGGACGCCAAGGGCGATGCGCTGGCGGTGCTGGAGGCGCTCGCCGTCCCCATGGCCGCGCTCCAGGTCACGACCGATGCGCCGGGCTACTACCATCCCGGCCGCTCCGGCGTGCTGCGCCAGGGGCCGAAGGTGGTGCTGGCCCATTTCGGCCAGCTCCATCCGCGCCTTTGCGCGGCGCTCGACCTGCCGGCCGGCAGCGTCGCCTTCGAGGTCTTCCTCGACGCGATCCCCGAGCCCAAGCGCCGCAGGAAATCCGCGCCCGATCTCTCAGCCTTCCAGCCGGTCCGGCGCGACTTCGCCTTCCTGGTGGATGCGAATGTGCCCGCGGAAAAGCTCACCCGCGCGGCCGCGGGCGCCGAGCGCGCGCTGATCACCGACGTCACGCTCTTCGACCGCTACGCGGGCGATCGCCTGCCGGAAGGCAAGGTCAGCCTGGCCATCCAGGTGACGCTCCAGCCGCGCGAGCGCACGCTGACCGATGCGGAGATCGAGGCCGTGGCGGCCAAGATCGTGGCCGCCGTCGTGAAGGCGACCGGAGCCGCTCTTCGCGGGTGAACCGCATCGCTTCGGTTGACAGTTTCCGGGGGGACGATTACGACCCCCCGCGTTGGCGGCGTAGCTCAGCTGGTTAGAGCACGGCACTCATAATGCCGGGGTCAGCGGTTCAAGTCCGCTCGCCGCTACCAACCTCCCTCCTGAACCTCTACGCGGCCCGGCTCCATCACGTGGGGCAGGGAAAAATCGCGGCTACCTGGCTCACATGGCCGTTGCT
Organism: Sediminicoccus sp. BL-A-41-H5; assembly: GCF_050632405.1. Lineage (NCBI taxonomy): Bacteria > Pseudomonadati > Pseudomonadota > Alphaproteobacteria > Acetobacterales > Roseomonadaceae > Sediminicoccus > Sediminicoccus sp. BL-A-41-H5. The sequence goes on from NZ_CP192601.1 coordinate 2,105,107, forward strand.
GACCGTCGCCGGGCCTGTGGTCGGCCCAACGCCCTGCCGAAGCGCCGCGTCCCCCCCGGGGTCACGCACGCCACCGTGCCGTGGCCGCCGGGCGGGATGCCAACGATGGTGCGCAGCAGCGTGAACCCCTGCTGCGCGCCGACCGTGGCGGCGGAGCCGGTGGGGAATCGGGGTTCCGGCATCGGAGCATCCTCTTTGCCGTCGCGGCATGGCCAGCCCCCTTCCTCCCGGTCCAATCGGTGGCGCCGATGAGCGCGATCAGCCTTCGCCCCCGCCATTGAAGCGCGCATCGGCCCCGGCCATCACCGCCGCCATCTCGGCCGCATTCGCCACCTCCACCAGCCCATCGCCGCGATCGAGGCCCAGGCGCCGGCGGAACAGGAAGAGCAGCGCCACGCGCACCTCCACCACCGCCTCGCCGCCCTCCATCCCGTAATCCGCCGCCACCACGCGCTGCTGCGCCGCGTTGAGGCGTGAGGCCGGCCGCAGCCGCACCGCGAAGCGCCGCTCCCAATCCGGATCTTCCGGCAGCGGCCCTGCCGCGCGCGCCTCGCCCAGTTCCAGCATGCGCGGGAAGAGCAGGTGCTCGTGCCGCCCCGCACCATGGTTCCAGGCGCGCAGGTGCCAGCGCAGCCCGTCGCTCGCGAAGGCCACCGGCGAGATCCAGCGCCAGGCGGGCTCCGGCAGGTTCATCGGCTGGTAGAGCACATGCAGCGCCTGCCCCTCGCGCTGCGCCTCGGCCAGGCGCCGCAGCAGCCAGGGGTCCAGCCGGCGCGCCGGCAGCGGCATGATCTCCACGGGAAGGCCATGTCGCGCCTCGGCATCGCGCAGCCAGGCCTCTGCGCTCGGCTCGCCGAACAGGGGGCGGAAATCCGGCCCCGCCAGATAGGTCTTCTCCCGCGTGTCGTAGCGCAGATTGCCGGGCGCCCGCGCCTGGTAGTCGCGCAGGTCGTTCGTCGCCTGCGGCACCGAAATCCCAAAGCGGCGGATGAGCGCGGCTCGGTTCACCCGCCCCTCCCAGAAGGCGGCGAGGTCAATGGCGCGCAGCCGCGCCTCCTGGCTCCAGCGGAGGTCGGGCGGGCGGGACGGAACCGATTCGCTGCCGATCATGCGCATAGAAACTATGTTGACGTGGTTTGCACAATACGAATAAAAAATACGCGGACCAATCAACCGGCCCAGACTCGTCACGACGCAACGCTTTCGGACCCTCCGGAAGCGAGAGGAGGAGATTTGCCCATGCTCAACCCCTTGAAACGCCTGCTTCCCGCGCTGCTGCTCGTCGCCCTGCTGCCGGCCTGCGCCACCATCACGACCGGCACCAGCCAGAGCATCGCGGTGATGACGGAGCCCCCCGGCGCCAGCTGCACCCTCTCGCGCGATGGCGGCGTCATCGCCGTCGTGAATCCGACGCCGGGGACGGTCACCGTGAGCAAGTCCACCCGCGACATCGCGGTGAATTGCAGCCGCCCCGGCCACCTGCCCGGCGTGGCCAGCCACACGGCACAGTTCCAGGGCATGACCGTGGGCAATGTCCTGCTCGGCGGGCTGATCGGCTTCGGCATCGATGCCGCCTCGGGCGCGCTCTCCTATTACCCGGCGAGCCTCACCCTCGCGCTGCCCCCCGAGACCTTCGCGACCGAACAGAGCCGCGAAAGCTTCTTCACCCAGCGCCAGGCCGAGACGCGGCGCATCTTCGACGAGCGCATCCGCGCCGTGGACACCGGCTGCGGCCCCGGCGAGCGCGCCGCCTGCAACGAGCGCATGCAGGCCCTCTCCCGCGAGCGGGACGAGGAACTGGCCCGGCTGAATGCGCTGCGCCTCGTCACCCGCGTGGGGGCCTGAGCCACCCCCATGCACCCGCTTCCCGCCCTCCTGCCCCGAGGCGTCGCAGAGACGGGCCTGCGGCTGCCGCGCCGGCGCGCGCTGTCGGCCGATCAGGGCCAGCGCATCGATCATCGCCGGGCCGATCCGGATCGCGGTCTTCCAGCCAAGACAAGGATCATCCGCCTGATCGGCCACAGCGTGAGCGCGCCCCCGGCGGCGGCCCCGCAGCGCGCCCTCCCGGGCACGACCGAGGCCCGAAGGGAAGCCGCATGACCGAGGAGCGCAAGGCCGCCCTCCGCGCGCTGCTCGCCCGCGTCGAGGCCGAGATCGGCCCGAACCGGCAATTGGATGCCGAGATCGCGCGCTTCTACCTGCCCGCGGGCGCGGAATACATCACGCGCCAGGGTGACGGCTGGCACTACCGCCTCTTCGGCCCCGACGGCTGGGAGGAGGAGTGGGTGGCGATCCCGCGCTACACCGCCCTGACCGACGACGCGGCCACCACGCGGCCGCATGGTTGGCAATGGATCAGCGGCAGCGCCGGCAGCGCGACGGTGTATCGGAACGCGACGCCCAACGCCCCGCGCTGCACGGGCGAGGGCGCAACCGCCGCGCTTGCCCTGCTCGCCGCAGGCATGCGCGCCACGCTGCTGGACATGGAAGGCGGCGCGGCGTGAGCGCCGTGGACACGGAGCCGTGGCCCCGGCGCGCGTGCCGAGGCGCCGGCACGGCTGAACGCACCCCGCCTCGTCATCCGCATCCGGCCTGACGGCCCCTCCCCCCTTTGTCGCCAGAGAACCGATGATCCAGCTGCCCCGCTTCCTGCCCGCCGTCATCGCCCTCGCCGAGCAGGCCGGGCGCATGCTTGCCGCCGAATTCACCCGCGCCCTGGGCCCGCGCGGCGCGGGCGGCCATGCGCCCGTGGATGACGCGATCGAGGCCATGCTCCGCCCCGCCCTGCTCACCCTGCTCCCCGCCGCCTGGCGCGGCGAGGAGACGGGCGTCGCCCCCGGTCCCGGGAATGGTTTCTGCTGGCTGGTGGATCCGCAGGACGGCACCAGCGCCTTCCTCGCCGGGCAGCGGGGCAGCGCCGTCTCCATCGCGCTGCTGCAAGAGGGGCGGCCCGTGCTGGGCGTGGTGCACGCACCCCTGCCGCCCGATCGCGGACCCGACACCATCGCCTGGGCGGGAGGCCTGGAGCACCTGCTGCGCGACGGCGCGCCCTGCCGGCATCGCCTGGCGGGCACGCGCCTCTCGGCCGGCGACGTGGTGCTGATGGCACCCGCCGCCGCGCGCTTCCCGCTCGGCAATGGCCGCGCACTGTATCCGGCGCGCTTCGTGGCCCACCCCTCCATCGCCTATCGACTGGCGCGCGTGGCCGCCGGGGATGCGACCGCCGCGGCCTCCGTCATCCCGACCAGCGGCTGGGACTACGCGGCCGGCCACGCCCTGCTCCGCGGCGCGGGCGGCGTGCTGCTGGACGAGGCCGGCCGCCCCGTGACCTACGGCGAGGGCGGTGAAAGCCAGGCGCATCGCTGCTTCGGGGCGGCGCCAGGCGTGGCGCGCGAGCTCTCCGGCCGCGACTGGGGCGCCATCGGCGCCGCGAGCCCCCTGCCGCCCCGCACCAGCCCCGGCTGGCCGCGCCGCGGCTGGGATGCGGCGCTGGACCGTTCGCTGGGCTGCCTCTTCGGCCAGGTGGCCGGTGACTCGCTCGGCTCCCTCGTCGAGTTCAAGACGCCGGCCGAGATCGCCCGCCGCCACCCCCAGGGTCTGCGTGACCTCGCCGATGGCGGCACCTGGAGCACCATGGCCGGCCAACCCACGGATGACAGCGAATTGGCGCTCGACCTCGCGCGCACGCTGGCCGGCCGGGCCACGTGGTCGGCCGAGGCGGTGGCCATCGCCTATGCCGGCTGGTACGCCTCCCACCCCTTCGACATCGGCGGCACCACGGCCCAGGCGCTCTCCGCCGCGGCCCGCGCACCGGAGGGCCAGGTGGCTGAAGCCGCCCGTCGCGCTGGCAACATGTTCAGCCGCGCCAATGGCGCGCTGATGCGCTGCGCGCCCATGGGACTCTGGGCCGTTGATCCGGTGGCGGCGGCCGAAGCGGCGCGGGACGAAGCCGCCCTGACCCACCCCAACGTCATGTGCGAGGCCGCTTCCGCCGGCTTCGTCGCCGCCATCGCCACCGCCCTCGCCGGGGGCGACGCCGCCGCGATGCTCGAGGCGGCCGAGGCCGAGCTGGAGCATGATGCGCCGGACGAGCTGCGCTTGACGCTCAACCTGGCACGGCAGGGCGAGGGGCCCGCCAGCTTCACGCACCAGCAGGGCTATGTGCGGATCGCCTTCCAGAACGCGTTCCGGCACCTGGCGCAGGGCACGCCGCTCGAGGAAGCGCTGGTGCGGACCGTCGCCGAGGGCGGCGACACCGACACCAATGCCGCCATCTGCGGCGCGCTGCTCGGCGCGGCGCAGGGCAGCACCGCTGTTCCGATGCGCTGGCGCATGGCGATCCAGTCCTGCCGTCCGATCGAGGAACTGGGCGCGCTGCAGCCCCGCCCGCCGCGCTACTGGCCCGATGACCTGCCCGCCCTGGCCGAAGCCCTGCTGCGGCGCGACTGACCAGCGTCGCGCGCCTCTGGTATCCTGCCCCCTCAGCAAGAGTGTTCCACCATGCGCCTTCTTCACACCGCGGACTGGCATCTGGGCCGCGCGCTCTGCGGACAATCCTTCCACGCCGAGCAGGAGCGCCTGCTCACCGGCGCCTTCCTCGACATCCTGCGCGAGACGAAGCCCGACGCCGTGCTGCTGGCGGGCGATATCTATGACCGCGCCCTGCCGCCAGCCGATTCCGTGGAACTGCTGGACGAGGTGCTGCAACGCATCGTGCGCGGCCTCGGCATCCCCGTGGTGATGATCGCGGGCAATCACGATGACGAGCGACGCCTCGCCTTCGGCTCCCGCCTGCTGCGCGATGCGGGCCTGCATATCTGCGACAGCGCGATGGGCTGCGCCTTCCCCTTCGAGGACGCGCATGGCCCGGTCTCCATCCTCGCCGCCGGCTACGGCACGCCGGCGCTCCTCGCCCAGCTCTTCGGCGCGGAGGCGGGCATCACCACGCATGATGCGGGCTTCGCCGCCGTCACGGCGCATCTGCGCGGCCTCGCGCCGCGCAGCGCGCGAAGCGTCGTCGTCGCGCACGCCTTCGTCTCCGGCGGCCTGACCAGCGAGAGCGAGCGGATGCTCCAGGTGGGCGGCAGCGGCGCCGTCTCGGCGGCGCATCTGGCGGGCTTCCACTACACCGCCCTCGGCCACCTGCATCGCCGCCAGAGCATGGCGGAGGGCCGCATCGCCTATTCCGGCTCGCCGCTCGCCTACTCCTTCTCCGAAGCGGGCAGCGCGAAATCCGTGACGCTGGTGGAGCTGGACGCCACCGGCCACGTCACCGCCGAGGAGATCGCGCTGACGCCGCGCCACCCTCTCCGCGTGATCCGCGGCACGCTGGCCGATGTGCTGGCCGCCGCGGACGGCCCGGGCCGCGAGGATTGGCTGCAGGTCATCCTCACCGACCGGCAACTGGGCGCCAAGGCGCTGCTGCAGGAGCGCTACCCCTCCGTGCTGGAGCTCCGCTTCGAATCCCCGCTCACGACGGGCGAGGCCGGCGGCACGACCGGCGCCCGCATGCCGCAGGACCCGCTGGAGGCGCTGATGGCCTTCCGCGCCGCCATCGGCGCGGGCCAACTGGCCGAGGAGGAGCGCGCCGCCGCGATCCAGGCCATCCAGGCCGCCCTGGCCGGGGAGCGCTGAGATGCGCCCCGAGATCCTCCGCCTCGCCGCCTTCGGCGCCTATGCGGCCGAGCAGGCGTTCGACCTCTCCGAGCTCGGCCCGCACCGCCTCTTCCTGATCCATGGCCCCACCGGCGCGGGCAAGACCACGCTGCTGGATGCGATCTGCTTCGCGCTCTTCGGCCAGAGCAGCGGCGAGGAGCGTGGCGCGAGCGACCTGCGCAGCCACCACGCCACCCCCGCGACCGAGACCTTCGTCGAGCTCGACTTCACGCTGGGCGCGCGGCGCTACCGCATCCGCCGCACGCCCGCGCAGAGCATCACCGGCACGCGCGGCAAGCCGGTGCAGCGCGCGCCGCAGGTCACGCTCTGGCAGCGCGGCGCGGATGGCACGCTCGCCGTCCTGGCCGAAAAGACGACACCCGTGGCCGACCGCATCAAGGATATCCTGGGCTACGAGGCCGACGAGTTCCGCCAGGTAGTGCTGCTGCCGCAGGGCCGCTTCCGGGAATTGCTCACGGCGGCACCCAACAAGCGCCAGGACATCCTCGCCACGCTGTTCCACACCGCGCTCTACCAGCGGATCCAGGCGGGTTTCGAGACGATGGAGCGCGAGGCGCGCATCGCGGCGGGCGAGGCGAAGACCCAGCGCGAGACGCTGCTGGCCGAGGCGAAGGCCGAGACGCCCGAGGCCGCCGCCGCGCAGGCCGCCGAGCACGTGACCGCGCTGGAAGAGGCAAGGCGCGCCGCCGCCGCCGCCCATGCGCTGGCCCAGGCCGCCACCTCCGCCCTCGCCGAGGGCCGCCGCAGCGCGGAGCGGCTGAAGGCTGCCGCCGAGGCCGAGGCCACGCTCGCCCAACGCGAGGCCGAGGCGCCCGCCATGGACGCCGAGCGCGAACGCCTCGACGCCGCCCGCCGCGCGCAAGGGCTGGCGGGCGAGGAAGCCACGCTGCGCGCCACGCGCGACGCCGCGCAGGAAGCCGCATCGCGCGCTGAGGCCGCACGGGCGGCGGCGGAACAGGCCCGCGCGCGCCGCGACACCGCAGAACGCGCGCTGGGCGACGAAGCGGCGCGCGCGGCGGAACAAGACGCCGCCACGCGCCGCCAGCATGAACTGGACACGCTGCGCGACCGCGCCGCGTCGCTTGGTGCTTTCGCGCGCCTCATGCGGGAGGCCGACGCGGAACTGACCCGGGCCACCACCGCGCGCGATGCGGCCCGCGCGAGGCTGGAGGCCGCGCGCGGTCAGGCCGAGGCCGCCGCGACCGCCCGGCAGGAGGCGGCGATGTTCGCCGCCCAGCTCGAACCGCGCCGCGCCGCCATGAACCAGGCCGCGCAGCAGGCCGAGGACGCGGCGGCGCTGCAACAGGCCGAGGCCGCGTGGCTCGCCGCGCAGAAGGCGCTGGCCCTGGCCCAGGCCAAGGCGGCGCAAGCGGCCGCGGCGCTGGAGGAGGCCGAGGCGGCCCGCGCCACCGCAGATGCGGCCGCCTGGGCCGCCGCGGCCGGCGAACTCGCGCTGCAACTGCGGCAGGGGGAAGCCTGCGCCGTCTGCGGCAGCACGCATCACCCGCACCCCGCCACGCCCGCCGCGCCGGATGGCGAGGACCGCGCGGCGGCCGCGCGGCGGGCGGAAGCGGCCCGCGCCGCGCATCTCGAGGCCAGCACCCGCCACACCCGTGCCGAGGGCGAGGTGCAGGCCGCCGCCGCACGTCGCGAGGACCTCGCGCGCCGCCTCGTCGCACCGCTGCCGGAGGGCGCCCTCGCCGCCGCGCAGGCCGCCCTGCAGGCCGCCGAGCAAGCCGCGCAGCGCATGCCCGCGCTCGACGCCGCCCTCGCACAGGCCGAGGACGCACGACGCGCCGCCGAGGCCGCGCTGAACGAGACGGAGATGGCCCGCGCGACGGCGCTGGAGACCGCAACCACCGCCCAGGCCACGCATGCGGCGCGCCTTGCGGACCTGCCGCCCGAGGCGCGCGACGAGAGGGCGCTGGCCAGCGCCCTCGCCGCCGCGCGGGCGACGCTCAGCGCTCTCGCCACCGCCCTCGACCGCGACCGCAAGGAACAGGCGGCCGCCGGCGCCGCATGGCACGCCGCCGAGGCCGCCGCCGCCACGGCGGTGACCCAGGCCGAGGCCGCGCAGGCCGCGCTGGAGGCCGGCAAGGCGCGCATGCGCGCGACCTGCGAGGCCGCGGGCTTCGCGACGCTCCAGGCCTATGCCGATGCGCGCCTCGCCCCCGCCGCGATGGAGGAACTGGCCCAGCGCCTCGAGGCATTCCGCCTTCAGCTCGAACTGGCGCGCGCGACGGCCGCACGCACCGCGCAGGATGTGGCGGGCCTGGCCGCCCCCGATCTCGCCACGCTGGAATCCGCGGGGCAGGCCGCCCAGGAAGCCGCCCGCGCCGCAACCGTCCTGGAAGGCGAGGCGCGCGAGCGCGCGGGGCAATCGGCGGGCCTGCTGCAACGCATCCAGGAGGCCGACGCCGCCTTCGCCACCGCGCGCGAGCGCCACGCGATGCTCGATACCCTGCGCCGGCAGACCAGGGGCGACAATGCGCGCAAGCTGGATTTCGAGGGCTTCGTCCTGGCCAGCCTGCTGGACGAGGCGCTGGCCGCGGCAAATGCCCACCTGCACCGCATGATGGCCGGCCGCTATCACCTGGCCCGGCGGGACGAACCGAGCCGGGGCAACATCGCCGTCGGCCTGGAGATCGAAGTCTTCGACGAACACACCGGCCAGTCACGCCCCGCCGGCACGCTCTCGGGCGGCGAGGGCTTCTGCGCGGCGCTGGCCCTGGCGCTCGGCCTCGCCGAGACGGTGCAGGCCCATGCCGGCGCGCGCCCGGTGGACACGCTGCTGATCGACGAGGGCTTCGGCAGCCTGGACGAGGAGGCGCTGGACAAGGCCATGGAGGTGCTGGCCGGCCTGCAGGGCGGCTCACGCCTGGTCGGCATCATCAGCCATGTGACGGAGCTGAAGACGCGCATCGCGGCGCGGCTGGAGGTGACGCCCGGCCTCAGGGGCAGCAGCGCGCGCTTCGTCGTGGGATGATGCGCAAGGGATGTCGTGGGCGGAGCCGCGCAAGGGATGTCGTGGGCGGAGCCGCGCACGAAAAAAGGGCGGCCGTCACGCGGCCGGCCCTTTTGTGGTTCCGCCGCATGGGCTCATCGCATGGTGCAGGTGAAGCGGATCGCGCGGCCCACATCCACCGCGCTCGGCGCGCCCGTGCCGGCCGGGTTGTTCACGCGGATCATCAGGAACGGCACGTCCTTCTGCTCCCAGGCGTTCAGGTCAAGCGTCGCGATGTGGCGCACGACCGGGAAGCGGATGTTGTTGATGATGATCTCGCGGACGGCCAGCATGTTCGCCGTCATCGCGCGGGCGCTGCGGTTCTGGAACTGGCCATGATACCGCACCTGCGCCGTGCGCCCATCGGAGTGCAGATTGGCCTAGGTGTTTGATCCCGGGTTTTGATGGTGCAGTCTTCTCCAAGGAATGGAAGGATGCGCTATGGGTCAAATTCTCCATGGGTGCGCCACAACGACAGAGGCGGTCCGTCGCGCGATCCAGCATAGTCAAGCGAGCCTGAGAGAACTCGCCAGGCGTTACGGCGTGAACCCCAAGACCATCGCCAAGTGGCGCAAGCGCACCTCGGTCACCGATCTGCCCACCGGGCCGCGAGACGCCCGCTCCTCCACGCTGTCACCCGAGCAGGAGGCCATCGTCGTCGCCTTCCGCCGTCACACCCTGCTGCCGCTGGACGACTGCCTCTACGCCCTGCAGGCCACTATCCCGCAGCTCACCCGCTCCGCCCTGCACCGCTGCCTGCAGCGTCACGGCATCTCGCGCCTGCCCGAGGTCGAGGGCGACAAGAAGTCCAAGGCCAAGTTCAAGACTTACGCCATCGGCTTCTTCCACATCGACATCGCCGAGGTGCAGACCGAAGAAGGCAAGCTCTATCTGTTTGTGGCCATCGACCGCACCAGCAAGTTCGCCTTCGTCCAACTAGTCGAGAGCGCCACGCGCGTCACGGCATCCGCCTTCCTAGAGGCCCTCATCGCCGCCGTGCCCTACCGCATCCATACGGTACTCACCGACAACGGAATCCAATTCCGCTTTGCCCCGCGCTACGCCGACGGCCCGACGGCGCGCTACATGACCCACATGTTCGCCATGCGGTGCCAGGAAAACGGCATCGAGCACCGCTTCACCAAGATCAATCATCCTTGGACGAATGGTCAGGTCGAGCGGATGAACCGCACCATCAAGGACGCCACAGTCAAGCGCTTCCACTACGACAACCACGAGCAGTTGCGACGACACCTCGACGACTTCGTCGCCGCCTACAACTTCGCCCGCCGCCTTAAGCGCCTCCGCGGCCTCACACCCTACGAGTTCATCTGCAGGACGTGGGCAGAAACGCCCGAACGATTCAACAAAAATCCGCACCACCAAATGCCGGGACTAAACACCTAGGCTCCAAACCCAATCAGGTCTGGCTTCGACACGTTGCGATGTGATTCGCTGCCTTCGTTCAGGGGGGCGACGCGGATGGCGCATGGGTTTTGGCTGACGGATCGGCAGTGGGAAGCGATCGCGCCGCTCCTGCCGCAGAACCAGCCCGGGGCACGTCGGGTGGACGACCGGCGTGTGCTCAGCGGGATCGTGCACATGCTCAAGCATGGCGGCCGCTGGCAGGATTGCCCTCGGATCTATGGCCCGCCCACCACGATCTACAATCGCTATCACCGCTGGTCGCAGCGCGGCATCTGGACGCAGATGTTGACCGCGCTGGTACAGGCGACGCCAGGTGGTCTGCAGTTGATCGACAGCACGACAGCCAAGGCACAGCGCGCGGCGGCGGGCGGAAAAGGGGGGCCGAGTTCCAGGCCATTGGCCGCTCCCGCGGCGGTCGCGGGACCAAGATCCACCTCGTAACCGATGGCACGGGCCGCGTTCTCACCTTCGTCGTGACGCCCGGCCAGATGGGCGACATGCGCCCCGCTCACGACCTACTCGCCCGCCTGCCCCCGTCAGCCAAGCTCCTGGCCGACGCGGCCTATGACAGCAACGGCCTGCGTGCGTTTCTCGCCGAGCGGGGCACCCTGCCGGTCATCCCGAACAACCCCACCCGCAGGCGGTTCCATCCCTTCGACAAGACTGCCTACCGAGCGCGAAACGCCATCGAGCGAACCTTTAGCCGGCTGAAGGACTGGCGCCGCATCCACACCAGATACGACAAGCTCGCCAACAACTGCGCCTCGGCCGTCGCCATCGCAGCCGCAATCATCTGCTGGTGCTGAATGAGTCTCGAGCCTAGAGCGAGTTGGTGTAGAGCGTGTTGTTGCAATAGGTCGGGAGGCCCTGGGCGGCGGCGCAGGCGGTGGTCCTGGCGATCAGGGTCATGGCCTCGTCTCCTGTCCATGTGGAGATCATCCTCCACGAGCGACACGATGCCCTCGGCCACCGATAGATAGAACTACGCAATGCCAATCATATCAATCGGCCAAGTCTATCATACATCCAGGTTCGCCACCTTCAGCGCATTGCCCACGATGAAGTCGCGGCGCGGTTCCACCACGTCGCCCATGAGGGTGGAGAAGACGCTCTCCGCATCCTCCGCGTCATCCACGCGCACCTGCAGCAGCGTGCGCACGGCGGGGTCCAGCGTGGTCTTCCAGAGCTGGTCGGGGTTCATCTCGCCCAGGCCCTTGAAGCGCTGGAAGGAGAGGCCGCGGCGGCCTTGCGCCAGGATGCGGTCGAAGGCGGCGAGCGGGCCGCGCACCGCGGCCTCGCTCCCCTCGAAGGCGAGCGTCGCACCCGCCGCGAATTCGGCGGCGAGCTTGGCGCGGCGGTCATCCAGCCAGCGCGCCTCGCTGCTGCGAAGGGCGGCCGCCGTCAGCGTGTGGCGCTCGGCCACGCCGCGCACCATGCGATGGATGTGGATGCCGGCCTCATCCACCGAGGCCTTCCAGCCGCGCTCGGCCGGCGGCGCCATGGCATCGAGGCGCGTCACGAAATCCGGTGCGCCTTCCAGCGCGCGCTGCACGTCGGGCGTGAGAATCCCGGCCATTGCCGCCTGCTCGACGATCTCGACGGGCACCTGCGCCGCGAGGCGCCGGATGCGCGACGTCGTCTGCCGCAGACCCTCGACGATCTCGGCCAGTTCCTGGCCCGTCACCACGCGGCCATCGGCCAGCGTCATGCGGGCGCCCCCCGTCGCCTTCTCGATCAGGTAGTCCTCCAGCGCGCGGTCATCCTTCAGGTACCGCTCCTCCTGGCCGCGCTTCGCGCGATAGAGCGGCGGCTGCGCGATGTAGAGATGGCCGCGCTCGATCAGCTCCGGCATCTGGCGGAAGAAGAAGGTCAGCAGCAGCGTGCGGATGTGCGAGCCATCCACATCCGCGTCCGTCATGATGATGATCTTGTGGTAGCGCAGCTTGTCGGCCGAGAAGCCGCCCTTCGCCGGATCGCCGGTGCCGATGCCGGTGCCGAGTGCGGTGATGAGCGTGCCGATTTCCGCACTCGCCAGCATCTTGTCCACGCGGGCGCGTTCCACGTTCAGGATCTTGCCCTTCAGCGGCAGGATCGCCTGGTTCGCGCGGTTGCGCCCCTGCTTGGCCGAACCGCCCGCGCTGTCACCCTCGACGAGGAAGAGCTCGCTCTTCGTCGGGTCCTTCTCCTGGCAGTCGGCGAGCTTGCCGGGCAGCGTGGAGATGTCGAGCGCGTTCTTCCGCCCTACCTTCTCGCGCGCCAGCTGCGCCGCCTTGCGGGCGACGGCGCTCAGCACGACCTGGTCGAGGACGAGCTTCGCCTCCTTCGGATGCGTCTCGAACCAGTGCGAGAGCGCATCGGCGACGGCCATGTGCACCACCGGCTGCACCTCGGAGGAGACCAGCTTGTCCTTGGTCTGGCTGCTGAACTTCGGGTCCGGCACCTTCACCGAGAGCACGCAGGTCAGCCCCTCGCGCATGTCATCGCCGGCGAGCTCGATCTTCTCCTTCTTCGCCAGGTCTTCCGCGTATTTGGAGACGATGCGCGTCAGCGCCTGGCGGAAGCCCGCCTGGTGCGAGCCGCCATCGCGCTGCGGGATGTTGTTGGTGAAGCAGAGCATCACCTCGCGCGGCGAATTGGTCCACCACATCGCGAGCTCGACGCGGATGCCGTCGCCTTCCTTCGCGATCACGCTGATCGGTGGCTTGAAGAGGGGCTCCTTGCCCTTGTCGAGCCATTCGACGAAGGCGACGAGGCCGCCATCGAACTTGAACTCGGCGCTCTGCGCCGGCACGTGGCGGTCATCGCGCAGCGTGATGGCGAGGCCGGAATTGAGGAAGGCGAGTTCGCGCAGGCGCCGCTCCAGGATGTGGAAATCATACTCCACCTGCGTGAAGGTCGCGGCCGAGGGCTTGAACGTCACCTGCGTGCCCTGCGGATGATCCGACGGACCGATCACCTTCAGCGGCTGCACCGTATCGCCCTGCTCGAAGCGGATGAAATGCTCGATGCCGCCGCGCCAGATGCGGACTTCCATCCATTCGCTGAGCGCGTTCACCACGGCGGCCCCCACGCCGTGCAGCCCGCCCGAGACCTTGTAGGAATTCTGGTTGAACTTGCCGCCCGCATGCAGCCGCGTCAGCACCACCTCGGCCGCGGAGACACCTTCCTCCGGGTGCATGTCCACCGGGATGCCGCGCCCGTCATCGGTGACGGAGACGCTGCCATCTCCGTTCAGCACGACATCCACGCGGCTGGCATAACCGGCCTGCGCCTCATCCACCGAATTGTCGATGATCTCGAAGGCCATGTGGTGCAGGCCCGAGCCGTCATCCGTGTCGCCGATATACATGCCCGGGCGTTTGCGCACCGCCTCCAGGCCGCGCAGGACGGTGATCGAGGCGCCGGTGTAGTCGGCGTCGGAAACCTGATTCGGCGTGTCACCACCGGTCGGGGAATCGCTGGTCATCGGGAATCGGAAAACCTTTGGCAGAACCTAGGGTTTATGCCCGATTTACGCGGGCAGGGACAGGGGCGAAGGATGGGCCTCCCCGGGCGCGATCCGCCAATGCCCGGCACGACCCGCGAGGGGGGCGAACACATCCGCATCCGTGCCCGTCAGGAAGCATTGCGCGGGGAGTGCCGCGAGCGCCGCGAACAGCGCCCCGCGCCGCGCCTCGTCCAGATGGGCGGCCACCTCGTCCAGCAGCAGAAGCGGCGCGAAGCCGCGCGCGGCCGCGATCAGCCCGGCATGGGCCAGCACGGTCGAGATCAGCAGCGCCTTCTGCTCGCCCGTCGAGCAGAGCCCGGCCGGCATGGCCTTGGCCGCATGGGTGAAGAGCAGGTCCGCCCGGTGCGGGCCGCTGAGGGTCGCCCCGGCCGCCGCATCCCGCGGGCGGGAGGCGGCCCAGGCCGCGCGCAGGGCGTCCTCGGCGGCCAGTGCGGGCATCTCCTCCAGCAGCGCCGCCGCCGGGCATTGCAGCGCCAGGATCGCGGCAGGAAAGGCGCTCTCGGCCACGGCGCCTTGGGCCACGTTCAGCCGCGCCACCAGGGCCCGGCGGGAGGCTGCGATGGCGATGCCGTGCCGCGCCATCGCATCCTCCAGCGCGGCCAGCCAGGCGGGCTCGGCGCGGCCCTTCTGCAGCAGGCGGTTGCGGCCGGCCATCGCGGCCTCATAGGCCGTCGCCTCGCGCGCCAGATGCGGCTCCAGCGCCATCGCCAGACGGTCGAGGAAGCGCCGGCGCCCGCCAGCACTCTCCTGGAAGAGGCGGTCCATCTGCGGCGTGATCCAGACGGCCGCCACGCGCTCGGCCAGCTCCGCCTGGGCGCGGATCTTCTCGCCATCCAGGCGGAAGGCGCGGCGGTCGGCGCTGCCCTCCTCCAGGCTGCCGGTGCCGATCTCGAAGCCGCCCAGCCCATCGTCGAAATGACCGGAGACGCTCCAGCTTCCACCGCCCTGCATGCCCACCTCGCCGATGCGGGCGCCGCGCAGCCCGCGCCCGGGGCCAAGCAGGCTGATCGCCTCCAGCAGGTTGGTCTTGCCGGCGCCATTGGGCCCGGTGAAGACCAGCATGGGCGCGTCGAAGCGCAGCTCCGCCGCGGCGTAGGAGCGGTAGCGCGTAAGGCGGAGGCGCGTGAGACGGAGCATGGCGGAAGGCGGCGCAGCAGCCGCGCGAAGTTCCTCTTTGAGCGGGCGGCCCTTATGCCCTGGCTTCGCGCCAAAGCCCAAGTTTCTCCTGCGCCGCGCGGTCGGAATAGCCGAAGAGCACCAGCTCGCTCGCCGCCTCCAGCTCCAGCGCCTGCCAGGAGGGCACGACGAAGCAGTCCCGCTCCATCAACGCGAAGTCCTGCCCGCCGATGCGCGCGGTGCCACGCCCGGAGACGACGACGAAGATCGTGCCATCGGTCGCCTGCCGCGGCCGCGTGGTGAAGCCCGCCGGCAGCAGCCGCACATGCGCCGCGATGGTGGGCATGATCGGCCCGCCATCCGCCGGATTGGTGAATTCCAGCGCGTGGCCGAGATGCGGATCGGGCGCGTCATGCGCCGCGATGGCGCCGAGCGCCGCGCGCCATTCGATGAAGGTGTAGTGGAACAGCGGCAATCGCGCCGGCCGTCGCGCGGCAGCGGTGCCCGCGAAGGGCCGCAGATTGCGGCCATAGCGCGCGAGCGTATCCCCCGCCGGCGCCGTCTCGGGATGGGCGGAGTCCGGCAGGCGCTCGGCGAAGCTCGTCTCGAAGAAGCGCACCATGGGGATGTCGAGCCCGTCGAGCCAGATCATCGGCGCGGCGCTGGTGTTGCCATGGTCATGCCATTGCCAATTGGGCGTGAGCACGAGGTCGAAGGGCCGCATCATCGCCTTCTCGCCATCCAGCGCAGTGAAGGCGCCGTCGCCCTCCATCACGAAGCGCAGCGCGCATTGGGTGTGGCGATGGCAGGGGGCGACCTCGCCGGGGAGAATGAGCTGCAGGCCGGCATAGAGCGAGGGCGTGGCGCAGGAGGAGCCCGGCAGGCTCGGGTTTTCCATGATCAGCACGCGGCGTTCCGCCTGCTCCGCGCTGATCAGGCCACCCGCGCGCATCAGGAAATCGCGCGCCTCGGCATAGTGCCACAGCACGGGCTGGGCGGCGGAGCGCGGCACGGGCGTGACCAGGCCGTGCAGCACCTCCCAGAGCGGGTAGAGGTGGCGCGGGGCCATCTCGGCATAGAGCCGACCCAGGGCGGCGGCATTGGGAGGGGGGTTCTGGTCCATGGCGCGCTCCCGCGGGGTTGCATGCCGATCATAGGCGAGAGTCGCGGGTGAGTAAAAACGTCTCAAAAATAGAGTATTAGTCTTTTAAATAAACAAAATGCGCCTGAACCACAATTTCCGGTTTCATTCGTTAATGGATCGTGTATAAGAATGGCAGGTGCAACCTCCTATTGTAAGGAATTTGAGAATGTCTGACCGTACTGAGATCAATCGCGGTGAGGTCGTTCTGATGGCGCTGCGCTTCTCCCTCCTCGCCGCCTCCGCCGCCCTGGTCGGCGTGCTGGGTCATGTCGCCTGGAAGATCATCGCCGCCTGACCCGTTTCGCCACCTCGCCCGACGGAGGCCTCCGTCCGCGGCGAGACGGCCACACGGTCCTGCGGCGCCGCGGCCCCTCCTCCCGCGCCGCCGCATGACCGCCTCGCCCGACCGACCCGGTTTCGGATCAGGCGCCCCACCCAGGGTTCCTTGATCCTGGCCTCCGCCGCATCCCCCCCCTTTTCCCGCAGCGGAGGCCCCTTTTATTCGCCCCAGGCCCACGCCGCCCGGGGCAGCAGCGGCCGAATTCCAGGCTGAAACCTGCCGTGATCCCGCGCGGATTATCCGCTAAGGCACGCGGCATGCGCATCCGACCGATTGCCACACTCGGGCTCGGCGCCCTGATTTGCGGCGCCCTGCTCCTGGCCTCCACCATCCCCACCCCCCCATCGGTGGAGGCCCTTCTCGTCCCCGAGGCGCTCTTCCTCGCCTGCCTCGCCTTGCTCACGCCCTGGATCGCGCTCTCCACGATGAATGCGCTGCTGGGCGGCGCCATCCTGCTCTTCACCCGCGATCCGCCGGCCCATGTGGTGCCCGCGCTGCGTGACCTCGACCTCTCGCGCCCAAGGCCCGAGGGCCGTACCGCCATCGCCCTCTGCCTCCGCAACGAGGAGATGGGCCCGATCCTTGCCGCCCTCGGCCCGCTGCTGGATGGGCTGCCAGCCAGCCATTTCCACCTCTGGTTCCTCTCCGATACGCAGGACCCCGCCCTCCGCGCCGCCGAGGACGCCGCGCTGGCCGCCTGGCGCCCGGAGGATGCCGCGCGCATCCATCTCCGCCGCCGCGACGTGAACACCGGCTTCAAGGCCGGCAATGTCATGGAGTTCCTGGAGAATGAGGGGGCCGCCTATGACTATCTCCTCTGTCTCGACGCCGATTCCGAGATGACGCCGGCGGCCGTGATGAAGCTGGCGCTCGCCCTCGACGCCGCGCCGCGCATCGCCATCCTGCAGCAGCTCATCGTCGGCCGGCCGGTCGCGGCGGCCTTCCCGCGCCTCTTCCAGTTCGGCATGCGGGCGGGCATGCGCGCCTGGGCCACCGGCCAAGGCTGGTGGCAGG
Source organism: Sediminicoccus sp. BL-A-41-H5 (assembly GCF_050632405.1). Classification (NCBI taxonomy): domain Bacteria; kingdom Pseudomonadati; phylum Pseudomonadota; class Alphaproteobacteria; order Acetobacterales; family Roseomonadaceae; genus Sediminicoccus; species Sediminicoccus sp. BL-A-41-H5. The sequence goes on from NZ_CP192601.1 coordinate 2,122,337, forward strand.
GGCCGAAGGGACCCTATTGGGGCCACAACGCGCTGATCCGCATCGCCCCCTTCCGCGCGCATGGCAAGCTCGACACCCTGCCCGACGGCTCCACCATCCTCAGCCATGACCAGGTGGAGGCCATCCGCCTGCATGGCGCGGGCTGGGAGGTCTGGTGCCTGCCGGAGGAGGCCGGCAGCCTGGAGGGCAACCCACCCGCCCTGCCGGAATTCATGGCCCGCGACCTGCGCTGGGCCGCGGGCAACATGCAATACCTGCCCCTGCTGCGCCGCCCGGGCCTTTCCGCCATGGCGCGCTTCCAGCTGATCCAGGCGATCCTGCTGTTCCTCTGCGCGCCGCTCTGGGTGCTGGCCTTCGCGCTCGCCGCCCTCCTTGCCGCGCTGGGCCGCTTCAATGAGGTCGGCGCCTCGCACCTCGCCGCGCTGATGGCGCTGTTCTGGGTCACGCAGCATGCGCCCAAGCTCATGGGCTACGCCCAGGTGCTCCTCCAGGGACGGGAGGCCGCGCGCTATGGCGGCCGCGCCCGCTTCGCGGCCGGCGCGCTGGCGGAGATCCTCTTCACGACGATCCTCTCGCCCATCTCCTGCGTGAACAAGGCGCGCTTCCTGGCCGCCCTGCCCTTCGGCGCCCGCATGGGCTGGGCCACGCAGAACCGCGCGGCGCGCGATGTCGGCTGGGGCGATGCGGCCCGGCTGCTGGGCTTCCATACGCTGGTGGGCGTGCTGGCCTTTGCCTTCCTCGCGCTCACCGCGCCCTGGGCCATCTGGTTCGCGCTGCCCTGGGCGGGCGGGCTGCTGCTCGCGATTCCCTTCTGCGTCGCCACGTCCTCGCCGGCCCTGGCGCGCTTCCTCACCACGCGCGGCTGGGCCGCGACGCCGGAGGAAATCGCTCAGCGCCCCCCTCTTCAGCGGAGCGCGTAGAGCAGCAGAAGCGTCTCCTGGAACGGGCTCTGGTTGTCGTCCGAGACCAGCACAACCAGCGTCCGCCCGCCATGCCGTGCGACGGCGACACCTTCCCAGTTCTCGGCCGGGGCGTCGGGCGGCAGGTCGAGCCAGGTCTCGCCGCGCAGGGGCTCCACCCCCCGCGGCGCCGCGGCCGGCAGATGCGCGAGCCGCCCGGTGAAGCCGCCGAAGATGGAAAATCGCCGTTCCAGCACCAGCGCCCCGCCATCCGGCAGGCCCGCCGCATCGGTCGGGTCCATGCCGGCTGCGGGGATGTAGCTCGTCCGCCGCCAGGTGACGCGCCCGCCGTTCAGCGTGCCGAACCAGGCCGCACGGCTCTCGGGCCCCGCCGCACCGGGCAGCGACTCGGCCAGCGCCAGCAAGCGCCCATCGGCGAGGATGGCGAGGCCCTCCAGCCCCCCATTGCCGGGCGCTTCCTCCAGCCCCGGTGGCGTCTCGATCGGCTGGCCGGGCCCCGCGAGGTCGCGGAAGCGCAGGATGCGGTGGCGCCGCTCGAAGCCGACCAGCCAATCGCCATCCGGCAGGCGCGCCAGGCTCTCCGCATCGCCATTCGAGCCACGCCGCAGCGGCTGGCCCGCGGCATCACGCAAGGGCCCGTGCCGCACCTCGCCGATGCCCGAGAGCCGCCCCTCGCGCAGCACCAGCGGCGCGCGCCACCATCGGCCGAGATCGCTGATCGCCGTCAGCGTCAGATCGGGCGCCAGATGCAGCGCCGAAAGCCCGCCGAAACCCCAGGGCGACGTGTCGAGCGCCAGCGCGCCAAGCGGCTCCAGGAAGGGCCGCGCGGGCGGGCCGAGCACGGGCGCGCTGGCCCGCGCGCAGCCGGGCAGCAGGGCGAGACCCGCGAGGAGCGCGCGGCGGTGGAGCGATGGGGTCATGTCACAGGGAGGCGATGCGCGCGGGGCGGCAACGCCCCGCGCCATGCCGGTCAGAGGATGGCCGGCGCACGCTCGGCCGATGCCCGATGCCAGGCCTCGGCTGCGTCCTCGTCGAAGAGCTCGGTCAGCTTCTTCATCATGGTGCCGCCCAGCTCCTCGGCATCCACGATCGTCACCGCGCGGCGGTAGTAGCGCGTCACGTCATGCCCGATGCCGATGGCGATGAGCTCCACCGCGTTGCGCGTCTCGATGTCCTTGATCACCTCACGCAGATGGCGCTCGAGGTAATTGCCGGGGTTCACCGAGAGCGTGCTGTCATCCACCGGCGCGCCATCGCTGATCACCATCAGGATGCGGCGATGCTCGGTGCGCGCGAGGATGCGCTTATAGGCCCAGTGCAGCGCCTCGCCGTCGATGTTCTCCTTGAGCAGCCCCTCGCGCAGCATCAGGCCGATGGCGCGGCGCGAGCGGCGCCAGGGCGCGTCGGCACCCTTGTAGATGATGTGGCGCAGGTCATTCAGGCGGCCGGGATTGCGCGGCTTGCCCTCCTGCACCCAGCGCTCCCGCGCCTGCCCGCCCTTCCAGGCGCGCGTGGTGAAGCCGAGGATCTCGACCTTCACGCCGCAGCGCTCCAGCGTGCGGGCCAGGATGTCGGCGCACATCGCCGCAACCGTGATGGGCCGCCCGCGCATCGATCCGGAATTGTCGATGAGCAGCGTGACCACCGTATCGCGGAAATCCGCCTCGCGCTCATGCTTGTAGGAAAGCGCGAGCGTCGGGTTGGCGACGACGCGGGCAAGACGCGCCACGTCGAGGATGCCCTCCTCCAGGTCGAAATCCCAGGCGCGCTGCTGCTGCGCCATGAGGCGCCGCTGCAGACGGTTGGCGAGCTTCGAGACCACGCCCTGCAGGTGCTGCAGCTGCTGGTCGAGCTGCTGGCGCAGCCGCGTCAGCTCATCCGGATCGCAGAGGTCATCGGCCTCCACCACCTCGTCGAACTGCGTCGAGAAGGCGCGGTAGCGCGTGGTGTCGTCGGTCTGCGGGACTTCCTTGCGGGCCTGCGGGCCACCGGGCTTCTCGTCGCCCTCGGCGGCCGCGCCCTCTTCCTCGCTGTCCTGCGCCTCCTCGTCGGCGGCCTCGCCCTCCATGCTCTCGGGCTCGGCGCCCTGCATGGATTCCTGCTCCTGGCTCTGCGCCTCGCCGGCGCTGGCCTGGTCCTGCTGGGTGGACTGGTCGCCGCCCTCGTCGCCTTCCTCGTCCTGGTCGGCCTCGCTCTCCGTCTCGGCCTCGGCGAGGTCGAGTGCCGTCAGCAGCTTGCGGGCCGCCCGGGCGAAGGCCTCCTGATCCTCGGTGGAGGAGACCAGCTCCTCCATCGCGGCGCTGGCCTTCTCGTCCAGGCTGCCGCGCCACATCTCGAGGATGCGGGTGGCGGCGGCCGGCGCGGGCTCGCCCGAGATGCGCTCGCGCGCCATGAGCGAGAGCGCGGTGTGCAGCGGAAGCTGGTCCTTCCGCGTCATCCGGTCATAGCCCTCGGCCTCGCATTCCTCCGAGAGCCGGGCGCGCAGATTGGCGGCCACGCCGGCCATGTGGCGGCTGCCCACGGCCTGGACGCGCACATCCTCCAGCGCGTCGAAGACCTCGCGCGCCTCCTTGCGGGCGGGCGCGCGGGCGGCGTGCGTCGCCTCGTCGTGATGGCGCAGCTTCAGCGCCACCGCATCGGCGGCACCGCGCAGCTTCGCCATTTCATTGGGCGGCAGCGAGCGCGTGGGCAGCGGCAGCCGCGCGCGCTTGCCCGAGACACCGGCCGGGCCGGGCTGGAAGGCGACCTGCACTTCGGTCTGCTGCGCGATGGCACGGACCACGCCGGCCGTCGCGCGCTTGAACTCTTCCTGGCGGGTGAGGTCCTGCTTGGTCACATCACCCCGCCTTCTTGTAGAGCCCCGTCGCGATCTCGGCGTTGAAGCAGCGCTGGTAGTATTCCGCCACCGTCGAGCGCTCGGCCTCGTCGCACTTGTTCAGGAAGGTCAGGCGGAAGGCGAAGCCCACATCGCCGAAGATGCGCGTGTTGTCCGCCCAGGTGATGACCGTGCGCGGCGACATGACGGTGCTGATGTCGCCCGCGATGAAGCCGGCGCGCGTCAGGTCGGCCAGGGCCACCATCGCCTCCACCTGCTTCTTCATCTTGGCGTCGGTCGAACCCAGCTTCGCCATGACGATCTCGGTCTCCTGCGCATGCGGCAGGTAGTTCAGCGTCGCCACGATGTTCCAGCGGTCCATCTGGCCCTGGTTGATCTGCTGCGTGCCGTGATAGAGGCCGGTCGTGTCGCCGAGGCCCACCGTGTTCGCGGTCGCGAAGAGGCGGAACATCGGGTGCGGGCGGATCACGCGGTTCTGGTCGAGCAGCGTGAGCTTGCCCTCGACCTCCAGCACGCGCTGGATCACGAACATCACGTCCGGGCGGCCCGCGTCATACTCGTCGAACACCAGCGCGCAGGGATGCTGCAGCGCCCAGGGCAGGATGCCCTCGCGGAATTCGGTGATCTGCTTGCCGTCCTTCAGGACGATGGCGTCCTTGCCGATCAGGTCGATGCGGCTGATGTGGCTGTCCAGGTTCACGCGGATGCAGGGCCAGTTGAGGCGCGCCGCCACCTGCTCGATGTGGGTGGATTTGCCGGTGCCGTGGTAGCCCTGGATCATCACGCGGCGGTTGTGCGCGAAGCCGGCCAGGATCGCAAGCGTCGTCTCGCGGTCGAAGCGGTAGGAGGGGTCGAGCTCGGGCACATGCTCGGTGCGGACCGAATAGGCGGGCACCTGCATGTCGATGTCCACGCCGAAGACGTCGCGCGCATTGACGGTGGTGTCGGGCATATTGATGGCTGAGGTGGGGCTCACATCGCCGCTCTGGGCCAGCTTGGTCATCACGCTTCCGCTTCGTTGGATGGGGTGGGCATATGCAGGTCCGGATGATGTTAGGGCAGCCGATGCGATTGGGCTACCCGGGCATCGCCGGGGCGGGGGTCAGCCCGCATGCGCCGGCTCGGCGCGGCCGATCTTCTGGCGCAGCAGGGAATAGGCGCGATTGATGTCCTTCAGCCGCTCTTCCGCGCTGCGATCCCCGCCATTCGCATCGGGGTGGTAGCGCTTCGCCAGTTCCTTGTAGCGCGATTTCAGCGTGGCCGGGTCGAGCGGCCATTCCAGCTCCAGCAAGCCCAGCGCCGCGCGCAATTCGGGCGGAGCCTCGGCCCGTGGCGGGGCGCGCCGCCTCTCGCGCGGGGCCGCGTCGCGCAGGATGCCCAAGGGGTCCGCCATGCGCTCGGGGTCGAGCCGCACGCCGCCCAGACGCCCCAGCGGCCAGGTCGGCCGCCCGCCCACCGTGTCGAGCCGGATGGCGCTCTCGATGTCCGACGGCGCCATGCCGCGGTAGAAATCCCAGCCGGCATTGTACTGGCGCACATGCTCCAGGCAGAACCAGAGATATTCGCGGAGCGCGCGGTCCTTCGGCGCGCGATATTCCCCGGCCGCCGGGCAATCCGGCGCGGCGCAGGGCCGCTTGGGCGCCTTCGGGTCGGTCTGGGGTTGGAAGCTCGCACGGCGTGCCATCGGACCGTTATGGGTGTGCCCCCCCGGATTGGCAACAACTTGGCAAGCGGGCCGCGGTCTGGGATTTTGCGTGCATGTCCCCTCGCGCCGACCGCATCCATGCCGCCCTCAACCAGCGCTTCGCGCCCCTTCGCCTGGAGGTGGTGGATGACAGCCACCGCCACGCCGGCCATGCGGGCGCCGCCCCGGGGGGCGAGACGCATTACAGCGTTCTGCTGGTCAGCGAGGCCTTTACCGGGATGAACCGCGTGGCACGGTCGCGGGCCGTGCACGAGGCCCTGGCCACCGAATTCGCCGGCGGCCTGCACGCGCTGGCGCTCACCCTGCGCGCTCCAGCCGAGGCGGGCTGACAAGCTCTCGCCTCCCGGCGGGGGATTGGTTAAACGCTTCTCCACAAAAATTCGATGGAGAAACGCCCGTGATCCCGATGCACCGCCGTGCCCTGCTGGGCGCCGCCCTCGCCACGCCCGCCCTCGCGCTGCCGGCCGCCGCCCAGACGGTCGCCCGCAACGCCCGCATCATCATCGGCTTCCCGGCCGGCGGCAGTTCGGACATCGTGGCCCGCCTCTATGCCGATCGCCTGCGCGGCGTCTACGCCCCCAACGTGATCGTGGAAGGCCGCGTGGGCGCGGCCGGCCGCATCGCCGTCGAATTCGTGAAGGACACGGACAAGGACGGCACGACCTATCTGCAGACGCCCGCCTCCATGCTGACGCTGCAGCCGCACATCTTCCCGCGCGACGTGCGCTATGACGCGCTGACCGACTTCATCCCCGTCAGCACCGTCTGCACCTTCCCCTTTGCCTTTTGTGTTCCGATGAGCCATCCGGCCCGGACGCTGGCCGAATTCGGCGCCTGGGCGCGCACCCAGCCCAACGAGATCCCCTTCGCCTCCCCCGCCGCCGGCGCCAGCCCGCACTTCATGGGCCTGATGCTGGCCCAGGCGCTGAACATCCGCATGACGCATGTGCCCTATCGCGGCGCCGTGCCCGCCGTGCAGGACCTGATCGCCGGGCGCCTGAATGCCTTCATGGGCGTGCTGGGCGATGTCTCGCCGCAGAATGGCGTGGGCCTGCGCATGCTCGCCGTCTCCTCGGCCCAGCGGAACCCGCGCTTCCCCGACGTGCCCACCTTCCAGGAGCTGGGCTTCACCGCGCTGACGAAGGATGAGTGGTTCGGCGCCCTGCTGCCGGCCGGCACCCCCGCGCCGATCGTGCAGGGGCTGTTCAACGCCATCACCCAGGTCGGCAACACGCCCGAGATGCGCGCGGCGCTGGAGCGGCTGGACTTCAACGTCGGCACCTCGGCGAGCCCGGCCGCCTTCGCGGCCCGCATCCGCCAGGAACGGGACGAGTGGGGGCCCATCGTTCGCGCCTCGGGGTTCACGCCAGAATAAGCGGGACCAGCGCCCGGCGCGAACGATGGTTTTTTTCCGCCCTCAAGCGCCGGGCGCCGCCTCCGGCGGCTTGGCTTCGCCGCGCCGCGGGTCCGCCCGGCCCTTCGGTCGGTTGGGCGGCGCCGGCCGCTGTGCGGCCGGATAGGTTTGGGAGGTCCAGCCACTCTCCGTCCCAGCGCGCGGCCGGATCGGTTTGGGAGGGGCCGCGTTCCTCCGCCCGCCCCCCGCGTTGCATCCCGCTTGCGCCCAGGTTGACTCCCGTCCCCTTGGGCGCGAAGGGGCGTCCGTCACACGTCCATCATGGAACCGCCATGTCACTCGCTTTCGTCTTCCCCGGCCAGGGCAGCCAGGCCCCCGGCATGGGCCGCGACCTCGCCGACGCCTTCCCCCTCGCCCGGGAGACCTTCGAGGAGGTGGATGACGCGCTGGGCCAGAAGCTCTCGCGCCTCATGTTCGAGGGCCCGGCCGAGGAACTCACCCTCACCGCCAATGCCCAGCCCGCGCTCATGGCCGTCTCCGTCGCCGTCAGCCGCGTGCTGGCCAAGGAGGGCGGCTTCGACATGTCCCGCCAGGTCTCGCTCGTCGCGGGCCACAGCCTCGGCGAATACAGCGCGCTGACCGCCGCCGGCGCCTTCGACCTCGCGACCGCCGCCCGCCTGCTGCGCCTGCGCGGCGATTCCATGCAGGCCGCCGTCCCCCCGGGCGAGGGCGCCATGGCCGCCCTGCTCGGCGCCGAGGCCGCCCAGGCCGCCGCCATGTGCGCCGAGGCCGCGCAAGGTGAAGTCCTCGAAGTCGCCAATGACAATGGCGGCGGCCAGGTCGTCGTCTCCGGCGCCAAGGCCGCGGTGGAACGCGCCGTCGAGGCCGCCAGGGCCGCCGGCATCAAGCGCGCCATGATCCTGCCCGTCTCCGCCCCCTTCCACTGCGCGATGATGGCCCCCGCCGCCCGCGTGATGGAGGAGGCGCTGGCCAAGGCCAGCATGTCCCACCCCGCCGTGCCCGTCGTTGCCAACGTCACCGCCACCCCCGTCTCGGACCCGGACGTGATCCGCGGCCTGCTGGTGCAGCAGGTCACCGGCACGGTGCGGTGGCGCGAATGCGTGGCCGCCATGGTCGCCGCCGGCTGCACCCGCTTCGCCGAGATCGGCGCGGGCAAGGTGCTCACCGGCCTGATGAAGCGCAACGCGCCCGAGGCCACGGCACTCGCCATCAACAACCCGGCCGACATCGAAGCCTTCCTGAAGAGCCTGTGACGCGCATCGTCCTTTCCGAAGCGGATGAGACGCCGCTGGCAGGGGTGCTGGCGAAGGGCTTCGAAGCCTTCAACGGCCCCTTCGTGGGCGAGCACGGCTACAAGCCGCTGCGCCTCATGGTCTTCCGCGACGGCGAGGACGCGCCAGCCGGCGGCATCCACGCCCATTGCTACGCCGCCTGGCTGCATGTGCTCATGGTCTACCTGCCGGAGGATCTGCGCCGCGGCGGCCTCGGCACCCGGCTCTTCGACCGGATCGAGGCGGAGGCCCAGGCGCGCGGCTGCGTCGGCGCCTATCTCGACACGCTGAGCTGGCAGGCGCGCCCCTTCTATGAGAAGCGCGGCTACACCCTCTTCGGCACGCTGCCGGACAGCCCACCCGGCCATCACCGCTATTTCATGATGAAGCGCTTCGCGCGCGAGACGAAGGAATGACCCCCATGTTTGACCTGACCGGCAAGATCGCGCTCGTCACCGGCGCCAGCTCGGGCATTGGCATCGGCATCGCCGAGGCGCTGCATGCCCAGGGCGCCCATGTCGTCCTCACCGGCCGGCGCGAAGCGGAGCTGAATGCCGTGGCCGCACAGCTCGGCGAGCGCGCCAGCGTCATGCCCGCCGACCTGAACGACCCCGCCGCCCCCGCCGCCCTGGTGGACGGCATCGAGGCCGCGCATGGCCGCCTCGACATCCTGGTGAACAATGCCGGCTTCACGCGGGACATGCTGGCACTGCGCATGGGCGACGAGGATTGGAACGCCGTCCTCGAAGTGGACCTCAACGCCCCCTTCCGCCTGGCGCGCGCGGCCCTTCGCGGCATGATGAAGCGCCGCGCGGGCCGCATCATCTCCATCGCCTCCATCGTGGGCGTGACGGGCAATGCCGGCCAGGCGAACTACGCCGCGGCCAAGGCCGGGCTGATCGGCATGAGCAAGGCGCTGGCGCAGGAAGTGGCGCCGCGCGGCGTCACCATCAACGTCGTGGCGCCGGGCTTCATCGCGACGCCGATGACCGACAAGCTGAACGAGGCGCAGAAGACCGCGCTGCTTTCGCGCATCCCGCTCGCCAAGATGGGGAGTGCCAAGGACGTGGCCTCGGCCGTCACCTACCTCGCCTCGGACGAAGCGGCCTGGGTCACCGGCACCACCATCCATGTGAATGGCGGCATGCTGATGGTCTGACGCCTCAGCGTCAGGCCTCCTTCTTCCACGCCGTCAGCTTACGGTAGATGGTGCTGGGGTTCACCTCCAGCAGCGCCGCCGCGCGCGGCACGTCCTGGCCGGTGTGTTCCAGCGCGGCCAGGATCAGCTTCTTCTCCGAGACGGCCAGCGGCTCGATGAGCGGCGCGGCAAAGGCGGGCGCCACAGCGACGGGCGCGGAGACGGGCGCACCGGCCTGCGCCCCATGCAACAGAAGCCCGGGCAGCATGGCGCGCGTCACCACCTCGCCCTCATGCAGCACCACCGCGTTGCGCAGCACATTCTGCAACTGCCGCACATTGCCCGGCCAGGGATAGGCGCGGATCGCGGCCTCGGCCTCATCATCGAAGCGCTGGAACTGCTTGCCCTCCTCGCGCGCGAAGTTGCGCAGCAGGTGGCGCGCGATCAGCAGCACATCCTCGCCGCGCATCCGCAGCGGCGGCAGCGAGACCGGCACCACATAGAGGCGGTAATACAGATCCTCGCGGAAGCGCCCGGCCTGCACCTCGGCCAGGATATCGCGGTTGGTGGCGCAGACCAGGCGCACATCAACCGCCTCCGCCCGCGTGCCGCCCACCGGTGTCACGGTGCCGCTCTGCACGAAGCGCAGCAGCTTCACCTGCATCTCCATCGGCATCTCGCCGATCTCATCCAGGAAGAGCGTGCCGCCATCGGCGCTGCGCGCGGCCCCCGCACGGTTCTCGGTGGCCCCCGTGAAGGCGCCCTTCACATGGCCGAAGATCTCGCTCTCCAGCAGGTCGCGCGGGATGGCGCCGCAGTTGAGCGCGACGAAGGGCTTGTTTCTGCGCGGCGAGGCCTGGTGCAGCGTCTCGGCTGCCACCTCCTTGCCCGTGCCGCTCTCGCCCGTGATGAAGACCGTGGCCTTGGAGGCGGCCACACTTTCCAGCGTGCGATACACCGCCTGCATGGCGGGCGAGGCGCCGATGAAGCCGCCGAAGCTCTCGCGCCCCAGCTCGGTCCGCGCCGTGTCCAGCTCCTTGCGGAGCGCGCGCTTCTCCAGCGCGTTGTCGAGCGTGACCCGCAGCCGCGCCGCGGCATAGGGCTTGAGCAGGAAGTCGGTGGCGCCCTCGCGCATCGCCTCGACCGCGGTGTTCACCGAGCCATGCGCGGTGAGGACGATGCAGGTCGCGTCCACCTTCGCGGCCTTGAGGCGCCGCATCAGCTCGATGCCGGAAAAGTCGGGCAGCATCAGGTCCACCAGGATGGCGTCCGGCTGCCACTCCTGCGCCATGGAAAGCGCCTGCGCGCCGGTCTCGGCGTGGCGCATGTCATGCCCGAAATCGCGCAGCATGATCTTCGCGATCTCGGCCTGGGTCGGCGTATCCTCGACCAGCAGGACGCGCGCGGTCATCGGGCCGCGCCGCTCAATGGATCAGGGCGTGCAGCGCCTGCAGGGCGGCCTTCGCCTCGGTCAGCAGCCGCGGCAGGACCTCCTGCGGCGGCACCGGCTGGCGATGGTCCATGGCGATCCTCGCCTCGCGCTCCAGCCCCACGGCGCCCACCGCGGCCGCCGCACCCGCCAGACTGTGGGCCGCCCGCTCATAGGCCTCCTGGTTCCCCGCCTGCGCGGCCGCGGCCAATTCCTGCGCGAGCCGCGTGAGATCCTCCTCGAAGGTCGAGATGATCGTGCGGAACACGTCAGGCGGCAGGTCTTCGGCCAATTGAGTGGCCACTTCCGGATCGAGCGCGCTCATTCCTGAGACTCTTCGCATTTCCCAACCGTTCACGTCAATGACTTGGCGATTGACGCTCCCCTCCCCCAGGTCTAAGCCTCAACATGCCCTCGCGATTTGTCCGGCCAGCTTGCGGCGAGGTCCCAACCGGGTCGTCTGTCTCAGGTTCACCCTGATCCAGGCGGAAAACAAGCGCGCTAAACGGCCCAGGGAGCGCCCCGCGATGCGCGGGCGTGATCCCCACCCCGCCCAGGGTGCCGGACGTCTTTGTTTCGGATGAGGGTGTTCATCATGTCCCGCAAGCTTCGTCCCGCCACGCAACTCGTCCGCGGTGGCCTCAACCGCTCCAACCACGGCGAAACCGCCGAGGCGATGTTCCTCACCTCGGGCTTCGTCTACGACAATGCCGAGCAGGCGGAAGCGACCTTCAAGAACGAGATCGAGCACTACCAGTACAGCCGCTTCGCCAACCCGACGACGACCATGCTGGAGGACCGCCTCTGCGCCATCGAGGGCGCGGAAGCCTGCCGCCTGATGGCGACCGGCATGGCGGCGGTGCATTCCGCCCTTCTCTCCCACCTCAAGACGGGTGATCGCCTCGTCGCCTCCCGCGCGCTCTTCGGTTCCTGCCATTGGATCGTGAGCACGCTGCTGCCGCGCTACGGCATCCAGGCCGAATTCGTGGATGGCGGGGACATGGCGCAGTGGAAGCTGGCACTCAGCAGGCCGGCCACCATGGTGCTGCTGGAAAGCCCCTCCAACCCGATGCTGGAACTCGTGGACGTGCCGGCCGTCTGCAAACTGGCGCATGAGGCCGGCGCGCTGGTCGTGGTGGACAATGTCTTCGCCACGCCGCTCCTGCAGAAGCCGCTGGAGCAGGGTGCCGATGTCGTCGTCTATTCCTGCACCAAGCACATGGACGGCCAGGGCCGCGTGCTGGGCGGCGCCGTGCTGGGTCGCAAGAAATGGGTGGAGGAGGTGCTGATGCCCTTCATCCGCAACACCGGCCCCGCCATGTCCCCCTTCAACGCCTGGGTCATCCTCAAGGGGCTGGAGACGCTCAAGCTGCGCGTGGACCAGATGTGCCGCAACGCCGCCGCGGTCGCCGATTTCCTGAGCGAGCGCGCCGAGATCGCCCGCGTGCTCTACCCCTTCCGCGCCGACCACCCGCAGCATGCGCTGGCGGTGCGGCAGATGTCGGCCGGCGGCACGCTCGTCACCTTCGACATCAAGGGTGGGAAGGACGCCTGCTTCCGCTTCATGAACGCGCTGCAGGTGGTGGACATCTCCAACAACCTGGGTGATTCCAAGTCGCTCGCCACGCATCCCGCCACCACCACACACATGCGGATCGGCCCGGAAGAGCGCGCCAAGCTCGGCATCACCGACGGCACGGTGCGCCTCTCGGTCGGCCTGGAGGATGTGGCCGACCTGATCGAGGACCTGGCGGAGGCGCTGGACGCGGTGAGCGCGCCCGGCCTGCGCGCGGCGGAGTAGCCCCGCGCGCCCCGGGCGTGGCATGATGCGCTCATGACGCTCGAAACCTGGCTTGCCTTCGCGGCCGCCTCGCTCATCGCCGTGATGATCCCGGGGCCGGTCGTGGTCTTCATCCTGGGCCGCTCGCTCGGCGGCGGGTGGCGCGCGGCGCTGCCCACCGTGGGTGGCGTGGCGCTGGGCGATGCGGTGGCGCTCACCGCATCGCTCGCCGGCCTCGGCGCGCTGCTGGCGGCGAGTGCGACCGCCTTCACCGTGGCGAAATGGCTGGGGGCGGCCTATCTCATCTGGCTTGGCATCAAGCTCTGGCGGGCGCCGGTGGGCGAGGCCGTGGCACTGCCCGGCCGCCACGCCTTCCGCGACGCCTTCCTGGTCACCGTGCTGAATCCCAAGAGCATCGCCTTCTTCGTGGCCTTCGTGCCGCAATTCCTGAACCCGGCCAGCGCCTTCCTGCCGCAGGCGGCCATCGTCCTCGTCACCTTCGTGGGGCTCGGTGCGCTGAACGCGCTGGGCTACGCCCTGCTGGCGGGCAAGCTCTCGGATGCCGTGAAGCGGCCCGCCATCCGCCGCGGCTTCAACCGTCTCGGCGGCGGCATGCTGATCGGCGCCGGCCTCGCCACCGCCGCGATGCGCCGCGCATGAAGCCCTACACCACCGTCACGCGCGGCGTGCGCGTCACCATCCGCCCCTTCTTCCTGGCCGACCAGTCGGACAGCGAGGCCGGGCGCTATGTCTGGGCCTACAAGGTGCAGATCGAGAATCTCAGCTCCGTCACGGTCCAGCTCCTCAAGCGCAGCTGGATCATCACCGACGCCCTGGGCCGCGAGATGCGCGTCCATGGCGAGGGCGTGGTGGGCGAGCAGCCCATCCTCGAACCGGGCGAGAGCTTCGACTATACATCCGGCACGCCGCTGCCCACGCCATCCGGCTTCATGCGCGGCACCTACCACATGATCGTGAGCGCAACGGGCGAGGAATTCGACGCCGCCGTCCCCGCCTTCTCGCTCGACAGCCCGCACCAGCAGGGGGGGGTGCACTGAACTCCGCAAGGCCCACGTCTTGCGGAGTCACGCCGCCGCCCCATCTGGCGAAGTCGAAGGACTGACGCGGCCCCATCTCGGGGCTGATGCAGCCCCTCCAGGAATGATCGAAGCCATGAACATCCAGTTGCCCGCCAGCGCCAAGGCCGACGACACGCAGAGCGCCATCGAGCGCCCGAGCCGCGCCGAAGCCGAGGCCGCGGTGCGCACCCTCCTTCTCTGGGCCGGTGACGATCCGGACCGCGAGGGCCTGGTGGACACCCCCGCCCGCGTCGCGCGCGCCTATGAGGAATTCTTCGCCGGCTACGGTCATGACCCCGTCGAGATGCTCGCCCGCTCCTTCGAGGAGACGGACGGCTATGACGAGATGGTGGTGCTCCGCGACATCCGCCTGGAGAGCCATTGCGAACACCACATGGTTCCCATCATCGGCAAGGCGCATATCGCCTATCTGCCGAATGGCCGGGTGGTCGGCATCTCCAAGCTCGCCCGGGTCATCGAGACCTACGCCAAGCGCCTGCAGATCCAGGAAAAGTTGACGGCGCAGATCGCCAACACGATCGAGAGCGTGCTGAAGCCCAAGGGCGTGGCCGTCGTCATCGAGGCCGCTCACCAGTGCATGACCACGCGCGGCATCCACAAGCCGGGCGTCTCCATGGTCACCTCGCGCATGCTGGGCGAGTTCCGCACCAATGACGCGACGCGCCGCGAATTCCTCTCGATCATCGGCGGCTCGCGCGGCGGCATCCTCGAGGGCTGATTTTGCCCTCGAATCCCTGCCTGCGAAGGTTTGCAGGCGGGGATGAATGGGCTAACCGGAAGGGCGTTTTTCTCTCCGGGTCCCATGTCCGCCATCCGCATCGCCCCCTCGCTGCTCGCCGCCGACTTCGCCCGCCTGGGCGAGGAAGTCCGTGCCATCGAAGCCGCGGGCGCCGATTGGCTGCACCTCGACATCATGGACGGGCATTTCGTGCCGAACATCAGCTTCGGCCCCGGGCTGGTGAAGGCGCTGCGCAAGCACAGCGCCATGCCCTTCGATGTCCACCTGATGATCGCGCCGGCCGATCCCTATCTCGCCGCCTTCGCGGAAGCGGGCGCTGACCTCATCAGCCTGCACCCCGAGGCCGGGCCACATCTCCATCGCAGCCTCCAGACCATCCGCGCGCTGGGCAAGAAGGCGGGCGTGGTGCTGAACCCGGCCACGCCCATCGAGTGCCTGGCCCATGTGCTGGACCTGACGGACCTCATCCTCGTCATGTCGGTCAATCCGGGCTTTGGCGGGCAATCCTTCCTGGCGAGCCAATTGCCGAAGATCGCGGCCCTTCGCCGCATGATCACCGAATCCGGCCGCGACATCGCGCTCCAGGTGGATGGCGGCGTGACGCTGAAGACGGCGCCCGACTGCATCGCCGCCGGCGCCGATGTGCTGGTGGCCGGCACCGCCGTCTTCGGCGCGGCCGACTACGCCCAGGCCATCGCCGGGCTCCGGGGGGGCGCCTGATGGCCGATGTGTTCCGCAACGTCCGCGGCCTCTTCACGCGCCTCAAGCCGATGCGCGTGCCAGACGCGCCGGCCCGCTCCTTCCGCGACCTCTGGCCCGGCGATGCCGCCCGCGGCGCCCGCCTTCTGCGTGGCGAGTTCGAGGTGCTGGGCTCCGTCCGCCTGCTGAACGACTGGACGCCCGCCGCCGGCCCCGTGCTCTGGCGCCAGGCCGCCCACAGCTTCGCCTGGCTGCGTGACCTGCGCATGCTGGGCACCGATGCCGCCCGCGTCATGGCGCGCGACCTGACCGAGGATTGGCTGGCCCGTGGCGCCGCCGAGCCCATGGCCCAGGCGCCGGAAGTCGCCGCCGCGCGCATCTCCGCCTGGCTCGGCCATTGGGATTTCCTGGCCGCGACCGCTGAGGAGGCCTTCCGCAAGCCCCTGCTGCAGCGCCTCGCCCTCGACGGCCGTGCCCTTTCCGCCAGCCTGCCGGCCGAGGCAGCGCATCGTGGCGGGCTCGTCGCGCTCAAGGGCTGCATCGCCGCCGCCGTGGCGCTGGAGGAAGAGGCCTGGATGACGCGCGCCCTGCGCTTCCTCGGCCCCGAGCTGGAGCGGCAATTCCACCCCGATGGCGGCCATGTCGAACGCAGCCCGGCGGTGCAGCTGCTCGCCCTGCAGGACCTCATCGAGATCCGCAATCTGCTGAACGGGGTGGGCATCGCCTCGCCGCCGCAGCTCTCGCTGGCGCTGGAGCGCGCGGGCCAGGCGCTGCGCCTCTTCCGCCATGGCGACATGTCGCTGGCCCTCTTCAACAGCACGCGGGAGGAAGCGCCGGCGCTGGTGGACGTCGTCCTGGCCCAGGGCCTCGCCAAGGGCCGCGCGCCCATGCTGCTGGAGGAGACGGGCTTCCACCGCATGGCCGCCGGCCGCACGCTGGTCATCGCCGATTGCGGCGCGCCCCCGCCCGGCCGCCCGGCCGACCCCGCCTCCGGCCTGCCGCGCGGCGCGGATCGCTCGGCCCATGCCGGGACGCTCTCTTTCGAGATGTCCATCGGCCGCGACCGGCTGATCGTGAATTGCGGCGCCGCCCCGGCCGCCGATGCCGCCTGGCGTGACGCTTTGCGCGGCACCGCTGCCCATTCCACCCTCACCGTGGCCGACACGAACAGCGCCGAACTCCGCGATGAGGGCCTGGGCCGCCGCCCCGAGCGCGTCGAGATCGAGCGGCAGGAGGCCAATGGCGCGCAATGGCTCGACATCAGCCATGACGGCTATCGCCGCACCCATGGCGTCGTGCATCGCCGCCGCCTCTACCTCTCCGAGAGCGGCGACGACCTGCGCGGCGAGGATGTGCTGGAGCCCTTCCCCGGCCCCGGGACCGCCTGGGCCATCCGCTTCCACCTGCACCCCGCCGTCACGGCCGTGCTGCAGGAGGAGGAGGGCGGCGTGCTGATGCGCCTCTCCGGCGGCCAGGGCTGGCGCTTCCGCGCCCGCGGCGCCCGCGTGGAGCTGGAGGAGAGCGTCTATCTGGCCGCCGAGCCGCGCCGCTCCAGCCAGATCGTCCTCACCTTGGATGGCGAGGCGGAGACGGTGCAATGGGCCATCAGCCGCGTCGTTCCAGGCGGCGAAAACTAGGGCCGATCACAGGCCCGCCGTGAAGATCCTCGAACTCGCCAATGTGGATTTCTCGCTCCGGCACTTCCTGCTGCCTGTAATGCGCGGGGCCCGCGCGCGCGGGCATGAGGTGGTGGGCATCTCGGCCGAGGGCCCGCTGCTGGACGTGGCGCGCGACGAGGGCTTCCGCATCATTCCCGTGCCCCTGCAGCGCAGCCTGAACCCGCGCGCACATCTGCCCGCCCTGAGCCAACTCCGCCAGATCATGCGGGAGGAACGCTTCGACCTGGTGCATGCGCATATGCCCATCTCGGGCTTCCTGGCGCGGGCGGCGGCGAAGCTCGAGGGCGTGCCGCGCATCGCCTATACCTGCCACGGCTTTCTCTTCAACCAACCCGGCCCCCTCTGGCGGCGCGGCCTCTCGCTCGGCGTCGAATGGCTGGGTGGGTGCATGACCGACACCTTCCTCACCGTGAGCGAGGAGGAGGCGCGGGACGCCCGCCGCCTCTGGATCCATCGCGACGCCACCGCGACGGGCAATGGCCGCGACCCCGCGATCTTCCACCCCGACGCCGCGACGCGCGCCGCCTTGCGCGCCGAAATGGGCGTGGCGGAGCGCGACTGCGTCATCATCGGCATCTCGCGCCTGGTCCGCCACAAGGGCTGGCCCGAGCTGCTTGAGGCCATGGAATCCGTGCCCAACGCCCATCTCTGGGTGGTGGGCGAGCGGCTCGCTTCCGACCATGGCGAGGACCTGACGCCCCATTTCGCCCGCGCCGCCGCCAGCCTCGGCCCGCGCCTGCGGATGCTGGGCTACCGGCATGACGTCGCCAGCCTGCTCCAGGCCGCCGACATCTTCGCCCTGCCCAGCCATTTCGAGGGCCTGCCCATGAGCATCATCGAGGCGATGCTGACCGGCCTGCCCATCGTCAGCACCGACATCCGCGGCTGCCGCGAGCTGGTGGTGGATGGGCAGACCGGCCTGCTGGCCCCGCCCATGCAGGTGGCGCCACTCGGGGCTGCGCTGGCGCGGCTGGCGGCGGATGCGCCGCTCAGGCAGAGGATGGGCGTCGCGGGCTTGGCCCGTGCCCGCGAGAAATTCACCGAGAGCGCGGTGGTGGGCCGCACGCTCGACCTGTTGGGATTGTGACCATGAGCCTCCCTATCCGCCGCGCCCTGCTCTCCGTCTCCGACAAGACGGGCATCGTGGAATTCGCCCGCTTCCTGGCCGATCGCGGCGCGGAGATCCTCTCCACCGGCGGCACCGCCCAGGCGATCCGCGCCGCCGGCATCCTGGTGAAGGATGTCAGCGAGCACACGGGCTTCCCCGAGATCCTGGATGGCCGCGTGAAGACGCTGGTGCCGCAGGTGCATGGCGGCATCCTCGGCCGGCGCGACGAGGCCGCGCATGTGGCCCAGATGGCCGAGCACGCCATCGCGCCGATCGACCTCGTCGCCGTGAACCTCTACCCCTTCGAGGCGACGGTCGCGAAGGGTGCCGCCTTCGAGGACTGCATCGAGAACATCGACATCGGCGGCCCGGCCATGATCCGCAGCGCGGCCAAGAACCACGCGCATGTCGTCGTCGTCACCGAGCCCGCGCATCTCGCCCGCGTCACCGCAGAGATCGAGGCCACGGGCGGCACCAGTGCGGAACTCCGCCGCGAGCTGGCCGCCGCCGCCTATGCCCGCACCGCCGCCTATGACGCGGCCATCTCCACCTGGTTCGCCGGCCAGCTCGGCCAGGATTTCCCGCCGCGCCTGGCTTTCGCCGGCCAGCTCGCGCAGACGCTGCGCTATGGCGAGAACCCGCACCAGAAGGCGGGCTTCTACCTCGATGGCAGCAACCGCCCGGGCATCGCCACCGCCAAGCAGATCCAGGGCAAGGAGCTCTCCTACAACAACCTGAACGACACGGACGCGGCCTATGAGGCCTGCGCCGAGTTCGAGCCGCCGGCCATCGTCATCGTCAAGCACGCCAATCCCTGCGGCATCGCCATCGCAGATGACCTGGCGACGGCCTGGGACCGCGCGCTGCTCTGCGACCCCGTCTCGGCCTTCGGCGGCATCGTCGCCGCCAACCGCACGCTGGACGCGGCGGCGGCCGAGAAGATCACCGCGATCTTCACCGAGGTGGTGATCGCGCCCGACGCCGATGAAGCCGCGCGCGCCATCTTCGCCCGCAAGAAGAATCTCCGCCTGCTGCTGACCGGCGGCATGCCCGACCCCGTGGAGCCCGGCATGGTGTTCCGCAGCGTCGCCGGCGGCTTCCTCGCGCAATCGCGTGACGCCGGCCGCGTGACCGAGGCCGATCTGCGCGTCGTCACGAAGCGCGCGCCGACGGCGGCCGAGATGGCGGACCTGCTCTTCGCCTTCCGCGTCTGCAAGCATGTGAAGTCCAACGCCATCATCTACGCGAAGAACCTCGCCACCGTCGGCATTGGCGCTGGGCAGATGAACCGTGTGGAGAGCAGCCGCATCGCCGCCTGGAAGTCCGAGGCCGCCGCCCGCGCCGCCGGCCTGCCCGAGCCGCTGGCCAAGGGCAGCGTCGTGGCGTCGGACGCCTTCTTCCCCTTCGCCGATGGCCTGGAGACCGCCGCCGCCGCGGGTGTGACCGCCGTGATCCAGCCCGGCGGCTCCATGCGCGATGCCGAGGTGATCGCCGCCGCCGATGCCGCCGGCCTCGCCATGGTCTTCACCGGGATGCGACACTTCCGACATTAATCCCCACAAAAACGCCTTCGGCATTTTTGCGGGGGCCCCGGATTGGCGCTGATTCATTGAGGCCGGCTCATCCTCCGGTGGCGAAGCCACCGGAGGGCCACGGGGGGCGGAAGGGCTGGCGCGGGTCCGCTTTCGCTCGGGCTGGCCGGCATTCGTGGAAATCGGCATGATTCGCGCGATTCGGCGCGGGGGATGGCGTGACGGTTGAAGCGGCGTTGCTCGTTCTGGTCGTGGTGCTGCTGCTCGCGGTGCTGGGCGTGCTGCTCGCGCGCAAGCCAAGCTCCGATCCCGCCCTGCCCCTGCTGCAGGCCGCGCAGGAGCGGCAGGGCGAACGGCTCGGTGCCCTTACCGGTGAGGTGAAGGCCGCGCTCGCCGCCAGCGAAGCGGCGCTCGGCTCGGCCGTCTCGGGCTTCGCCATCGAGCAGGCGAAGCTCCTGAACGAAGCGCAGCACCGACAGACCACGGCGCTGGCCGCGCTGGAAAAATCCCTGCTGGACCGCCTCGCCACCGAGGCCAACCGCTCGCGCGACCTGCTCGACCAGAAGCTCACCGAGATGCGCGAGACGAATGAGAAGCGCCTCGCCGAGATCCAGAAGAGCGTCAACGAACAGCTCGCCGGCGCGGTCGAGAAGCAGATGAATGAAAGCTTCGCACGCGTCATCGACCAGTTCACCGCCGTGCAGAAGGCGATGGGCGAGATCCAGGCCGTCACCGGCCAGATCGGCGACATCAAGCGCCTCTTCGGCAATGTGAAGACGCGCGGCGGCTGGGGCGAGACGCAGGTGCGCGCCCTGCTGGACGACATCCTCCCCGAGGGCGGCTACGAGGCCAATGTCCGCCTGCGCGAGGACAGCGCCGATGTCGTGGAATTCGCCGTGGTGATGCCCAGCACGGGCGCCACGCGCGTGCTGCTGCCGGTGGACGCGAAATTCCCCGTCGAGGACTACGCCCGGCTGCTCGACGCCTGGGAAGCCGCCGATGCCGCCGCCGAAGCCGCGGCGCGCAAGGCGCTCGAAGTGCGCATCCGCGGCGAGGCGAAGAAGATCGCGGAGAAATACATCATCCCGCCGCGCACGGTGGAATTCGCCGTGATGTATCTGCCCACCGAGGGCCTCTATGCCGAGGTCGCGCGCATCCCCGGCCTGATTGACGACATCGGCCGCACGCATCGCGTGCTCATCCTCGGCCCCTCGCTGCTGCCGGCGCTGCTGCGCACCATCCAGCTCGGCCATGTCACGCTGGCGCTGTCGAAGAACGCGGAGTCCGTGCGGGAACTGCTGGCCGCCACCAAAGGCGAGATGGGCAAGATGGCCGAGGTGCTGGACAAGCTCGGCAAGCAGGCCGGCACGATGACGCGCACGATCGGCGAGGCGCAGACCCGCACGCGGCAGATCGCCCGCAAGCTCAGGACCGTCGAGGCCCTGCCCGACGAGGAATCCGCCGAACTGCTGGGCTTGGACGCGCCCCAAGATGACGAGGCCCTGCCGTGACGTCGCTGCAATTCCAATCCGCCGCGGGTCTCGCCCTGCTCTGCCTGCTCGCCTGGGCGCTCGGCGGCTTCCGGCGGGAGGCTTCGTGGCGCGTCGTGGCCGGCGGGCTGATCGGCCTGATCGGCGCCGCCGCCCTTCTGCTGCACATCCCGGCGCTGCGCGCCGGCTTCGCCCTCATCGGCCGCGCGGTGGAGGCGCTGGCGCGCGCGACCCAGGCCGGCACCTCGCTGGTCTTCGGCTATCTGGGAGGTGCGCCGCTGCCCTTCGCCGAAACCTCGCCCGGCGCCTCCTTCATCCTCTTCTTCCAGGCCCTGCCGCTGGTGCTGCTGGTGGGCGCGCTCTCCGCCGTGCTCTACCACTGGCGCGTGCTGCCCTTCGTGGTGCGCGGCCTGGCGCATGGGCTGCGCCGCCTCTTTGGCCTGGGCGGCGCGGCGGGCTTTTCCGTCGCGGCCAATGTCTTCGTCGGCATGGTGGAGGCGCCGCTGCTCATCCGCCCCTGGCTCGCGAAGCTGACCCGCTCCGAGCTCTTCGTCGTCATGGTCGCGGGGCTGGCCACCATCTCGGGCAACATGCTGGTGGTCTATGCGCTGATCATCTCCCCCGTCGTGCCCGATGCGGCGGGGCAGTTGCTCACCGCCTCGCTCATCAGCGCGCCGGCCGCCGTGCTGGTCGCCCTGCTGATGATCCCGGGCAGCACGGTCACGGAGGGCGAGGCGGAAGCGCCCCCCCTCTATTCCAGCACCATGGAGGCCCTGGTCCAGGGCACGACGGATGGGTTGCAGCTCCTGCTTGGCATCATGGCGAGCCTCATCGTCTTCGTGGCGCTGGTGGCGCTGGGCAATGAGGTCCTGCTGCCCCTCCTCGGCATCACGTTGCAGCAGGTGGCCGGCGTGCTGTTCTGGCCGCTGGCCTGGGCCATGGGCATCCCCGCGGCCGAGGCCGGCACGGTCGCTCAGTTCCTCGGCGTGAAGCTCGTCGTGAACGAGTTCGTGGCCTATCTCGACATGGCGCGCGGCGGCGCGGCCGCGCTCTCGGACCGCTCGCGCCTCATCCTCACCTATGCGCTCTGCGGCTTCACCAATTTCGGCTCGCTCGGGATCATGCTGGGCGGCATGTGCGCCATGTGCCCCGAGCGCCGGGCCGACATCGTCGCCCTCGGCCTGCCCTCGCTCCTCGCCGCCACGCTGGCCTGCTGCATGGCGGGCGCCGCGGTCGGCGTGCTGACACCGCCCTGAGGCCGGGTTAGGCTTCGCGCATGAGCACGTCCCATCTCGTCCATCGCAACCTCAAGACGGCGCCGCCCGTCGCCGTCTCCGGCCAGGGCATCTGGCTCACGGAATCCACCGGCCATGCGGTCATCGACGGCAGCGGGGGGGCGGCGGTCGCCTGCCTCGGCCATGGCCATCCGCATGTGCTGGCCGCGATGCAGGCGCAGCTCGGCCAGCTCACCTACGCGCACACCGCCCTCTTCTCCTGCGAGAGCGCGGAACGTCTCGCCGACAGGCTCGTGGGCCATGCGCCGGGCGGCCTGACGCATGCCTATTTCGTCTCCTCGGGCAGTGAGGGGATGGAGGCGGCGCTCAAGATGGCGCGCCAGTATTTCGTGGAGAAGGGCGAGAAGCAGCGCACGCGCTACATCGCTCGCCGCCAGAGCTATCACGGCAATACGCTGGGAGCGCTGGCCGCCGGCGGCAATGCCATGCGCCGCGCGCCCTATGCGCCCATCCTGAGCCAGGCCTTCAGCCACGTCTCGCCCTGCTATGCCTATCGTGACCGGCGCGATGACGAGAGCGACGCCGACTACGTGCAGCGCCTCGCTGACGAGCTGGAGGCCGAGTTCCAGCGCCTGGGCCCGCAGAATGTCATCGCCTTCTGCGCCGAGACCGTGGTGGGTGCCACGCTCGGCTGCGTCACCGCCCTGCCCGGCTATTTCCAGAAGGTGCGCGAGATCTGCGACCGCCACGGCGCGCTGCTCATCCTGGACGAGGTGATGAGCGGCATGGGCCGCGTCGGCACCATGCACGCCTGGGAGCAGGAAGGTGTCGCGCCCGACATCCAGGTGATCGCGAAAGGTCTCGGCGGCGGCTACCAGCCCATCGGCGGCATCCTGGTGCAGGAGCGCGTGATCGCCGCGATCCGCGACGGCTCGGGCGGCTTCATGCATGGCCACACCTACCAGGCGCACCCCATGGCCTGCGCCGCCGCGCTCGCGGTGCAGGAGGTGATCGAGGAGGAGAACCTGCTCGCCAACGTGAACGCCATGGGCGCGCTGCTGGAACAGGGCCTGACCGAGCGCCTGGGCAATCACCGCCATGTGGGCGACATCCGCGGCCGCGGCCTCTTCTGGGCGGTGGAACTGGTGCAGGACCGCGCCAGCAAATCCGTCTTCGACCCCGCGCTCAAGATGAATGACCGCGTGAAGCGCGAGGCCTATGCGCGCGGCCTCGGCTGCTACCCGATGGGCGGCACGATCGACGGCCTGCGGGGCGATCACGTCATCCTGGCACCGCCCTACAACGTGACGCAGGCCGAGGTGGGCATGATCCTCGACCGCTTCTCCGCCGCCGTGGAGGCCGCACTTGCCGGGTGAGCCGCTGACGCGCGAGGCGGTCATCCTCGGCTACCGGATGCTGCTCGGCCGCGACCCGGAGGACGAGGACATCATCGCCAATGCCATCGCCGCCTGGCCCGACCTCCAGGCCTTCGGCAAGGCGCTGGCGGGCTGCGCGGAGTTCGGCCTGCGCCAGGGCCCCAACCTGCATGCCCTGCCCTCGCTCGACGCGCCGTCCAACCATGTCGAGACCGAGGCCGATGCCGCGACGCTGGCGCTGATGGCGCAGAAGGTCGGCGGCTACTGGACCCGCGCCGGCGAGACGGCGCCGCATTGGTCCGTGCTGACCGAGGAGCGCTTCCTCCCGCACAACATCGCGGACAACCTCGAGGCCTTCTACGGCGCCGGCGCCTGGGACGCGCAGGTGGTGGATGCGACGCTCGGCCGCATCGGGCGCGATGCCGGGCAGTTCAGGCATTGCGTGGATTACGGCTGCGGCGTCGGCCGCGTCACGCTGCAACTGGCGCGCCGCTTCCCCGAGGTCACGGGCCTCGACATCTCGGCCCCGCACCTGCATCTGGCGCGCGAGACATTCCGCGCCGCGAGCCTCGCCCATGTGACGCTGACGCAGGTGACGCCGGAGCGGCTGATGCCGGTGGAGAGCTGCGACTTCTGGTATTCGCGCATCGTGCTGCAGCACAGCCCGCCGCCGGTGGCGATGAACATTCTGCGCCACGCCTTCCGCGCGCTCAGGACCGGCGGCGTCGCCATGTTCCAGGTGCCCGTCTGGATCCAGGGCTACCATTTCGAGGTCGCATCCTACCTCGCCGGCACGCCGGGCGCCGAGATGGAGATGCACGCCATCCCGCAGCGCGCCATCCTCGAGCTGGCCGATTGGCAGGGCCTGGTGCTGCGGGACCTGCGCGAGGACAGCTTCCTCGTCGGCAGGCCGGGGTCGGCGCTCTCCAACACCTTCACCTTCGAGAAGCTGCGGTAGGGCCGAAGGCGCCCCAGCGCGGTCAGCGCAACTGCAGATCCATCCCGCGCGTGAGTTCGGTCCAGATGTCGCGCACGCGGATGATGGCCGCGCCGAAATCCTCGGGGCCGAGCCAGGCGGGGTCGGTGTCCATGGCCAGCAGGCGCTGGCGGATGCTCTCGCGGTGCATCGTGTCGCGGAACACCTGCACCAGCCGCGCATGCACCGGCGCGGGCATGTTGGCCGGGCCCAGCAGCCCCGCGAAGCCCGACCAGCCGCGGCCCACATCCACCCCCTGCTCGATGAAGGTCGGCACATCGTTCATGCTGGCGGCGCGCGTGTCGCCCAGCGCGGCCAGCGGGCGCAGGCGGCCGCTGGCGATGTGCTCGCGCGTGCTGGTCAGGCTGTTGATGCCCGCATCCACCTCGCGCGAGAGATAGGCCACGACCATCGGCGCCTCGCCGCGATAGGCCACATGCGTCATCCCGAGGTCGAGCTTGTTGTTCATGGCCAGCGCGAAGACATGCGCGCTCGAACCCGCGGCCCAGGAGCCGAGCGTCAGGCCGCGTCCCGCGCGGGCCTGCGCGCGGGCGAAGGCGATGAACTCCTGCAGCGTCTTCGGCGGCAACTCGCTGCGGATCATGAAGATCAGCGTCGTCGTGCCCATCTGGCCGATCGGCGCGAAGTCACGCACCGCGTCATAGGGCGCGTTGCCCAGCACGATGGGCGACTGCACCAGCGGCGTGATGGTGAAGAGCAGCGTGTGGCCATCCGGCGCCGCCTTCGCCACGGCGTCGGCGCCGATCATGCCGGCGGCACCCGAGCGGTTCTCGATCAGCACGGGCACGCGCAGCATCTCGCTCATCGGCTCGGCCACCAGCCGCGCCCAGACATCGGTGGCGCCACCCGCCGGGAAGGGGACGATGATGCGGATCGGCCGGTCGGGCTGCCAGGGCGCCTGGGCAGCGGCGGGTCCGGCGAGCGGCGCGGCGGCGGCGAGCGCCAGCAGATTGCGTCGTTGCATGCGGTGTTTCTCCCTGGACGTCTTTGCCCGGGAGCCTAGCCAGCAATGGCGCCCCGCGCCAACCATCAACCGTAGCGCGCCGCGCCAACCACCAACCGTGGCGCGCCGCGCCAACCACGAACCGTGGCGCGCCGCGCCAACAGTTTATCGCGTTGCGGGCCGCGCCGCGGTGCGGTCGGGCAGGAACTCCACGAAGTACTCGTAGTTGTCGGCGTTCAGCGCCGCCCGGTCCGGCTCCTTGCGGGCCAGCGCCAAGGCGGCGCTGCGGCCATAGGCCATGTCCCCCGTGCCGGCGGCGAGATGCGTCATCTCATGCACGATCACGCCGGGCCGGGAATCCGCGCCCTCGTTCCGCGCCTGGAAGAACATGGGGCAGAGCATCACCGTCCGCCGCGTCAGATTGGCGATGGCGAAGACGGGGCGGTTGCCGCAGGCCTCGGCCGTGCCGCAGATCAGGGGGGGGCGGCGCTCCGGGCGCAGCAGGTCCAGCGTGCGGGCCAGGCGCACGCGGATCTTGGGCGCGGGCGTGGTGCCGAACCACTCGCGCACATGCGCGTGGTAGGGCTCGGCATCAATGAAGGCGACGGCGGCCGCGGTGCGGCGCTCGGCCACGGAGACCGCGTGCTGGATGAGGATCATCTGCTTGGCGTCGCAACCAGCCGGCGCCGTGGCCGCGCCTTTCGCCCCAGCGGGGGCGCCACCCTGGGCCACCGCCTCGCAGGCGCCCAGCAACAGCGGGAACAGCGCGAGGCCGAGAAGGCGGAGGGGCGTCTTGGCGGTCATGCCTGATGCTACGCCCAGGCTTCGCCCCGCTGGAAGGGCCATGGCGCGATCCGGCAGGGCGCGCCTCAGCCGGCGCGGCTCCATTCCCAGTAGAGCGGCTGCCGCCCGGCGGCGAGCGCCTTGGCCTCATAGCGCGTGGGCGGCCAGCCTTCGGGGCGCTGCGTCGCGGGCGCCGCGCCGGTGAAGACGGATTGTGCGGCGAAGACCTCCGTCACCCAGGCCTGGTAGGTCGGGTCGTCGCTCGCCACGCGCCAGATGCCGCCCGGCTTCAGCGCGCGGGCCACGATGGGCAGCATCTCCGGATGCACGAAGCGCCGCTTGGCGTGCCGCGCCTTGGGCCAGGGGTCGGGGAACATGAGGAAGAGGCGGTCGAGGCTCGCCTCCGGCAGCGCCATCAGCAATTCGCGCGCATCCTCGGGCCAGAGACGCAGGCGCTGTGGCGCCGGGGCGGTGGCTTCCGCCCCCTCGGGGATGAGTTCGCTGAGGATGGAGCAGAGGCCGTGCTCATAGACCTCGCTCGCGATGATGGCGGTGTTCGGGTTGGCCTGCATCTGGGCCAGCGTGTGCTCGCCGCCGCCGAAGCCCACCTCGAACCACAGCGCATCCGCACCCGCCGCGAAGCCGAGATCGGTGTAGCGCAGCCGTGGCAGCGCCTCGGCCAGCAGCTTCTCCTGCCGGGTGCGCAGCTTCTTGCCGCGCCGCCGCCCATAGAGGCGATGCGGAATCCCCTCGGGCCAATCGCCCGTCGCGCCAGGATCGTCAGAGGTCATGAGGGCCGTGCCTACGGGGCCATTCCGCCCCCTGGGGCCCTCGCGTGGCTTTGCCACGCGAGGATGAACCGCCCAAGCAAGGCGGAAACCAATCCGGGGCCCCCACGAAAGCGCTTCGCGCTTTCGTGGGGAGAGCCTTACCGACCAAACGCACTCTTCAGCGCGGGGACCAGGTCGGTCTTTTCCCAGGTGAAGGTGCCCTTCTCCTCATCCGGCGTGCGGCCGAAATGGCCGTAGCTGGAGGTCGGCACGTAGATGGCGCGGTTCAGGTGCAGGTGCTCGCGGATGCCGCGCGGCGAGAGGTTCACCAAGTCCTGGACGACCTTGGCGAGCTTCACCTCGTCCACATCCTTGCCCGTGCCGTGCAGGTCGAAATACACCGAGAGCGGCTTCGCGACACCAATCGCGTAGCTGACCTGGATGGTGCACTTCTCCGCGAGGCCGGCGGCCACCACGTTCTTCGCCACATAGCGCGCGGCGTAAGCCGCCGAGCGGTCCACCTTCGTGGGGTCCTTGCCGGA
The DNA here is from genome assembly GCF_050632405.1 of Sediminicoccus sp. BL-A-41-H5. Lineage (NCBI taxonomy): Bacteria > Pseudomonadati > Pseudomonadota > Alphaproteobacteria > Acetobacterales > Roseomonadaceae > Sediminicoccus > Sediminicoccus sp. BL-A-41-H5. The sequence continues at coordinate 2,149,784 of NZ_CP192601.1, forward strand.
GAACGCACCGCCGCCATGCGGGGCCGCGCCGCCATAGGTGTCCACGATGATCTTGCGCCCCGTCAGGCCGCAATCGCCGTCCGGGCCGCCGATGATGAAGGTGCCGGTCGGGTTGATGTAGAGCTCGTTGTCCGGGCACATCCAGCCGGCGGGCAGGCTGCTGGCGATCAGGGGCTTCAGCATCGCCTTGATCTGCGCCTGGTCCAGGCCTTCCTCATGCTGCGTGGAGACCACGACCGAAGTGGCGCCGACCGGCTTGCCGTCCACATAGCGCAGCGTGACCTGGCTCTTCGCGTCGGGCAGCAGGCCCTTCACGGCCACGTCGCCATTGCGGCGCATCTCGCTGATGCGGCGCAGGATCAGGTGCGCGTAGTAGAGCGGCGCGGGCATGAGGTCGGGCGTCTCGGTGCAGGCATAGCCGAACATGATGCCCTGGTCGCCGGCGCCCTCATCCTTGTTGCCGGCCGCATCCACGCCCTGCGCGATATGCGCGGACTGGGCGTGCAGGTGGCACTCGACGCTGGCATTCTGCCAGTGGAAGCCTTCCTGCTCGTAGCCGATATCCTGGATCGCCAGCCGCGCCTTGTGCATCAGCAACTCGGGCGTGATCGAGGCCGGGCCGCGCACCTCGCCCGCGATGACGACGCGGTTGGTGGTGACCAGGGTTTCGCACGCCACGCGGGCATACGGGTCCTGTTCGAGGAAGGTGTCGAGCACGGTGTCGCTGATGCGATCCGCGACCTTGTCGGGGTGGCCTTCGGAGACGCTCTCCGAAGTGAACAGGTATTCGCCCTTGTCGCGCATGGCTTGGTTCGGCCTCTTGTCGCTGGATGAGTGTTCCGAAACGGAATTCAGCCCGCGGAATCACCCAGTGGGCGACCGGACACCCCGGTCAGGCTGGCCCACCTCACGCGGGCGCGGGGTGTTTGGCAGTGCATGCCCAATGGGTCAAGGGACCGGACCCATCCGGAACCCATCCAGGGGAATTGGTGGCGCGCGGCCCGCGATCTCGGCCGCCACCACCGCGGCGCTTCCCAGGGCCAGCGTGAAGCCCAGCGAGCCCGGGCCGAGGTTGAGATAGAGCCCCTCCATCCCCGGCGCCCGGCCCAGGATGGGCAGGCCGGTCGGCGTCGCCGGCCGCAGCCCGGCCCAGGGGTTCAATTCGCGCCAATCGGTCGCCTCCGGGAAGGCGGCGCGGGCCTGGCGCACCAGGCTGCTCAGGCGCTTCTCCTCGAAGGCGGTGGAATAGCCCACCACATCGGCCATCCCCGCCACCCGGAGGCGCCGGCCAAGCCGCGCATAGACCAGCTTGGCCGCGCTGTCGGTCACGCTGATCCGCGGCGCCGCATGCTCGTTCAGGATCGGCAGGCTCAGCGAATAGCCCTTGAGCGGATAGATCGGCAGGTCGAGCCCGAGCGGCCGGGCCAGCGCCCGCGCGCCCACGCCCAGCGCCAACACCACCGCATCCGCCTCGATCACGCCCTGGGGGGTGGCCACCCCGCGCACCCGCCCTTCGGCGCGGATGATCTGCGTGGCGCGCAGGCCCAGCCGGAAGGTGACGCCGGCATTGGAGCGCTGGAGGCTCGCCGCCAGCCCCTCGCAGAACAGGCGGCAATCGCCCGCATCCTCGCTCACCGTATGGATGCCGCCGGCGATGCGGTGCGCGATGCGGGCCAGCGCCGGCTCCAGCGCCAGGCATTCCTCCCGCGTCAGCGCCCGCTGCTCGGTGCCCCATCTGGCCTGCAATTCCATCTGGCGGCGGGCGCCGGCCATGGCGCCCTCATCCGGCTGCAGCACCAGCTTGCCGGCCGGGGCGAAGGCGAAGTCGAAGCCCTCCCGCGCCGCCAGATCCCGCATCAGGTCGCGCGAGAGGTAGCTCAGCAGCAGCAGGCGGCGGGTGGTGAGCTCGGCGGTCGCGGGGTTGCAGGCCCGCAGGAAGGCGATGAGCCACTTCCACTGCCCGGGGTCGAGGCGCGGGCGGAAGCGCAGCGGGCCGTCCGGGTCCAGCATCCAATGCGGCACCTTGCCGATGACGCCGGGGCCCGCGAAGGGCGCCACATAGCTGTAGGAGAGCTGGCCGCCATTGGCGAAGCTCGCCCCCTGGCCGACGCGGGGCTCGGCATCCAGCACCGTGACCGCGTGGCCCTCCTCGGCCAGGGCGCGAGCAGTGGCGAGGCCGGTCACGCCGGCGCCGAGGATCAGGACATGCATGGCGCATTGGTGCGGCGGGGTGTGCCACGGGTCAATGGCGAAACCCCCGGGCCTCTGGTATTTGCGGGCCATGAACCTGCCCGCCGCCCGCCTCTCGGATGCCGAACTGCTCACGCGCATGCAGTCCTTCCACTGGTGGCATTCGATCCCGCTGCGGCCGGGCCTGACGACGATGGGCGGCAAGTCCGAGGCGATCATGGCGCAGGAGGAGGAGGCGCTGCTGGCCCCCTTCGACCTCACGGGGCGCAGCGTGGTGGATATCGGCGCCTGGAACGGCGCCTTCAGCTTCGCCGCCAAGCGGCGCGGCGCGGCCCGCGTGCTGGCGACCGACAGCTACACCTGGAACCACCCCGTCTGGCGCGGGCGCGAGGCCTTCGAGCTGGCCCGCGCCGAACTCGGCCTCGATGTCGAGGCGAAGATGATCGATCCGCCCGACATCACCGAGCGGCTGGGCCTGTTCGATGTGGTGATGTTCCTGGGCGTCTTCTACCACCTCTATGATCCGCTCGATGTCATGGCGCGCCTCAGGCGGATCACCCGCCAGATGCTCCTGGTCGAGACGCACCAGGACCTGACGGGCGATGCGCGGCCCGGCATGGTCTTCTATCCGAGCGACATCCTGAACCAGGACGCGACGAACTGGTGGGGCCCCAACCCGGCGCTGATGCTCAGCCTGCTGCTGCAGCTCGGCTTCACACGCGTCTTCTACCGCGACCACCCGACGCTGGGCCGCGCGCGCGGCATCTACGCCGCCTTCACGCCCGAGGTGGAGGACAGCCTGGTGCGGGGCTTCGATTCCAACTGGCTGGACCTGGACGTGCCGGGCGCCATCGAAGGGTTGCTGACGCCGTGAGCGAGGCCGAACTCCGCACCGCCGTCGCCAGCCACCGCTGGCTGCAAAGCCTGCGCCTGCGCGCCGATCTCGTCACACCCGGCCTGAAGCCCGAGGCGCAGCTCCAGGCCGAGGAGGCCGCGCTGCTCGACACGCTGAACCTCAAGGGCGCGCATGTGCTCGAGATCGGCGCGGGCAACGGCGCCTTCAGCTTCGCCGCCCTGCGCCGCGGCGCCACCCGCGTGCTGGCGACCGACCATCTCGCCTGGACGCTGCCGGGCAGCGACGCGCTCTCCGCCACGCAATGGGCCGCGCATGCGCTCGGCGCCGAACTGGAAATGGCCCCGCTCGACCCGCGGGAGCTGACGCCGCGCTTCGGCAATTTCCACGTCGTCATGGCCACCGCCTGCTTCGACCAGCTCTTCAACCCGATCCAGGCGCTGCGCGGCATGCGCAGCGTGACCGAGCGCGTGCTGCTGATCGAGACGCTGCAGGAGGGCCTCTCCGACCCGCGCCCGCTCATGATGGGTCATGGGCAGGTGCTGCCGATCGGCGGGCCGGAGGGCTCCTGGGTCTTCGGCTGGGCGCCCAACCCGGCGGTGATGACGCAACTGCTCACGGATCTCGGCTTCAGCCGCGTGCTCTACCGCGACCACCCGACGCTGGGCGCCGCGCGCGGGCTCTACGCCGCCTTCCTCCCCGCGGCGCCGGATGGCCTGCTGGAGGGGTTCCATACGCCCTGGATCAGCCTGACCCCGCCGCCCGCCGCATGACGCCGCGGACCACCCTGTCGGACCAGGAATTGCTGGGGCGGATCGGCCGCATCACATGGTTCCATTCGCTGGAGCTGCGGCCGGGCCTCGTCACCCCCGGCGCGAAGAGCCTCGCGGTCCTGCGGCGCGAGGAGGAGGCGCTGCTCGGCCCCTTCGACCTGCGTGGCCGTTCCGTCCTCGACATCGGCGCCTGGAACGGCGCCTTCAGCTTCGCCGCCAGGCGGCGCGGCGCGGCGCGCGTGCTGGCCACCGATGAATTCGCCTGGACGCATCCGGTCTACAAGGGGCGCGAGGCCTTCGACCTCGCCCAGGCCGAACTCGGCCTCGAGGTCGAGACGCTGCAGATCGACCCGACGCGGATGGACGAGACGCTCGGCCGCTTCGACCTCGTGCTCTTCCTGGGCGTCTTCTACCACCTCTTCGACCCGATCGACGTGCTGCAGCGCATGCGCGCCGTCACCTGCCAGGTGCTGCTGGTGGAGACGCACCAGGACGCGCTGGAGCGCGCGGAACCCGCCATGGTCTTCTATCCGGGCCGCACACTCGCCAATGACGACACCAACTGGTGGGGGCCGAACCCGCCGCTGATGCTGCACCTGCTGCGGCAGATCGGCTTCGCGCGCATCTACTACCGCGACCACCCGCACTACCTGCCGGCCGAGGGCAGCCGCACGCGCGGCATCTTCGCCGCCATCCTGCCGGAGGCGGAGCCCGCGATGTACGCCCATTTCGGGACGGAGTGGCGCGACCTCGGCGCCGCGGGCGCGATGCGGGACTTCCGGCCGTGACGGAGGCGACGCTGGCCGCGCAGGTGGCGTCCCTGCCATGGCTGCAGAGCCTGCGCCTGACGACCGACCTCGTCACCCCCGGCGCGCGGCCCGAGGCGGCGCTGGAGGCGGAAGCGGAGGCGCTGTTCGGCCCGATCCCGCTCGGCGGCATGACCCTGCTCGAAATCGGCGCCGGCAACGGCTTCTTCAGCCTGGCCGCGCTGCGGCGGGGCGCGGCGAGCGCCGTGGTGACGGACCATCTCGCCTGGAGCCTGCCCGGCGCGCAGGCGGGCGTCGCCACGATGCTGGCGCTGCAGGCCACGGGTGCCGCGGCGCAAGCGATGGTGCTGGACCCGCGCGCGCTGACGGCAGAGTTCGGGCGCTTCGACCTCGTGCTGGGCACCGCCTTCTTCGAACAGCTCTTCAACCCGATCCTCGCGCTGCGCGGCATGGCGGCGGTGACCGGGCAGGTGCTGCTGATCGAAACGGCGCAGGCGGCGCTGGACGAGGCGCGGCCCATGCTGACGGCCACCACGCGCGCCATGCCCTATGGCGCGCTGGTCTCGGGCTGGGCGCCCAACCCGCCGCTGATGGCGCCCCTGCTGCGCGACCTCGGCTTCGCGCGCATCCTGTACCGGCCCCACCCCGTCGAGGGCGCGGCGCGCGGCCTTTACGCGGCCCTCAAGCCCGAAGCGACATCACTGCGCTGCGCCGCCCCCTGGACCGAGCTGAGCTGACGCCTCAGCCGCTCCAGCCCAGGCGGCGGAAGATCGCCGCGCCCTCCGGGCCCTCGAGGAAGGCGGCGAAACGGCGCACCTCCTCGCGCGCCGCGTGAGCACCGTGCCGGTCGAGCGCCAGATGCGGAAGGGCTCCTCGATCTCGACGATGTCGGCGAGCTCGGGCGCGGCGACCTGCCAGATGTTCCAGACCAGCCAGGCATCATAGGCGTCCGGCCTGCCACGCCATGCCTGCTGCGCGGCGCCGGTGTTGGGCGCCACCTGGACAATCCGCTCGCGCATGGCGCGGAGCAGGGCGAGATCCCCCGTGCGCCCGGCGACATCCTCCCAGAGCGCCACCTGGCCCGCGCCACCGGTCGCCAGGATGCGCGCCTCGATCACCGGAGCCGAAGGCGCGCACCGGCTCGGGTGAGGCCCAGGGCGGCGAGAGAGCCGGCCAGGGCGAGGGGAAGGGCCATCACGGCGCGGCGATGCATGGGAGGTCTCCGGAGGGTCGGGCGGGGGCAACGCATGCGGCACAGCGCGCCGCCTTTCACTTGACAATCTACAAAACTATAATCTATCAAATGAACCAGAAGGACCCGCCATGACCACCGAAGCCCCCGACACGGATGTCCCGCCCGCCCCCCGCCTCGGCGGGCCCGCCATCCCTTTCCGCGTCCGCACCACCATGGGCGAGCGCAGCCTCGCCGATTACCGCGGCCGCTGGCTGCTGCTCTTCTCCCACCCGGCCGATTTCACGCCCGTCTGCACCAGCGAGTTCATCGCCCTCGCCCGTGCCTTCCCGCGCTTCCAGGCGCTCGGCTGCGATCTGCTCGGCCTCTCGGTGGACAGCGTCTTCGCCCATCTCGCCTGGCTGCGCGCCATCGAGGCCGAGTTCGGCGTGGCCATCCCCTTTCCCGTGGCCGAGGACATCTCCATGGCCATGGCCCGCGCCTACGGCATGATCCACCCGGGAGATTCCAGCACCGCCACGGTGCGCGGCAGCTTCCTGATCGATCCCGCCGGCATCATCCGCCTGCTCAGCTACTACCCGATGAGCACGGGCCGCAGCGTGGAGGAGCTCCTGCGTGCGCTCGCCGCGCTCCAGGAGAACGACGCCTCCGGCCTCTCCACCCCGGCCGATTGGCGCCCGGGCGAGCCCGGCCTGCGCCCGCCGCCGCAAACCATGGAGGAGGCCGCGCGCAGCGCCACGCCCGCCTGGTATCACCAGAGCGCCCCCACCCCGCGGGCCCGCAAGACGGTGAAGCCATGAGCGCGCTCGGCTGCGATCCCGAGATGGCGGCGGATTTCCTGCGCGCCCTGGCTCACCCCATGCGCCTGCGCATCCTCTGCCGCCTGCTGGATGGCGAGCTGGCCGTTGCCGGCTTCGAGAGCGAGCTCGGCCTGCGCCAGCCCAACCTCTCCCAGCAACTCGCCGCCCTGCGCGAGGCGGGCCTCGTCACCACGCGGCGGGAGTCGAAATCCATCATCTACAGCCTGGCCGACCATCGCGTCGCCGCCGTGCTGGAAGCGCTGCGCGCGGCCATCGGCGGCGCGGCGCCCGCCCCGCGCGAGAAGGCGCCCACGCCCGAAGCCGCGCCCGCCGCCCCGCGCGCCACGGGCGAGGCCGGGCTCTTCGCCCGGGCCGGATGGGACCTGGCCCGATGATCGAGGCCTTCCTCGCCCTCGGCTCCGGCGGCCTGGTCGGCTTCGTGCTGGGCCTGATCGGCGCCGGCGGCTCCATCGTGGCGACGCCGCTGCTGCTCTATGCCGTGGGCCTCTCGCCGCACATGGCGCTCGGCACCGGCGCGCTCGCCGTCTCGGCCAACGCTTTCGTGAATTTCGCGGGGCATGCGCGCGCCGGCCATGTGCGCTGGCCGGCGGCCGCCATCTTCGCCGCCACCGGCCTCGCCGGCGCGCTGGCGGGCTCCACCCTCGGCAAGATGATGGATGGGCAGCGTCTCATCCTGCTCTTTGCCGTGATGATGCTGGTCATCGGCTTCGCCATGCTGCGCCCGCGCCGGGCCGGCGCGGCGGAGGCGCCGGGCCCGCTGACGCGCGCGATGGCGCTGCGCCTCGGCGGCATCGGCCTCGGCGTCGGGCTGCTCGCGGGCTTCTTCGGCATCGGGGGCGGCTTCCTGATCGTGCCCGGCCTGATCCTGGCCACCGGCATGCCCATGCTGCACGCCGTTGGCACCTCGCTCCTCGCGGTCGGCATCTTCGGACTGGCGACGGCGTTGAACTACGCTGCTTCGGGCCTGGTGGATTGGGCCGTCGCCGGCGAGTTCATCGCGGGCGGCGTGCTGGGCGGCGCGCTCGGCCTCCAGGCCGCGCGCCACCTCGCCGCGGGGCGCGAGACCCTCAACCGCATCTTCGCCGGCATCGTCCTCGTCGTGGCCGGCTTCATCATCTGGCGCTCCCTGTGAAAGGCCCTCCCATGTCCCACGCCGACGACCACCTTGCCCCCGACGTCACGCCCTTCTTCGACGCCGAGACCAACACGATCAGCTATGTCGTGAAGGACCCCGGCTCCAGCGCCTGCGCCATCGTGGACAGCGTGCTCGACCTCGACTACGCCGCCGGCCGCATCGCCACCCGCTCGGCCGACGCCATCATCGCCCATGTGCGCGAACACGGCCTCACCGTGGAGTGGCTGATCGAGACGCATGTGCATGCCGACCACCTCTCCGCCGCGCCTTATCTCCAGCGTGCGCTGGGCGGGAAGATCGGCATCGGCGAGCGTATCACCGTGGTGCAGCACACCTTCGGCAAGGTCTTCAACGAGGGCACCGAATGGCGGCGCGACGGGCGCGAGTTCGACCACCTCTTCACCGATGGTGAGGCCTACCATGTCGGCACCATGCCCTGCGTGGCGCTGCACACGCCCGGCCACACGCCCGCCTGCATGACGCATGTGATGGGCGAGGCCGCCTTCGTGGGCGACACGCTCTTCATGCCCGATGGCGGCACGGCGCGGGCCGATTTCCCGGGCGGCGACGCGGCGACGCTCTATCGCTCCATCCAGCGCGTGCTGGCGCTGCCGCCCGCCACGCGGCTCTTCATGTGCCACGACTACGGCCCCAATGGCCGCGAGATCCGCTGGGAAACGACCGTCGCGGCCGAGCGCGCGGAGAACATCCATCTGCGTGACGGCGTGACGGAGGCGGCCTTCGTCGCAATGCGCGAGGCGCGCGACGCGACGCTCGGCATGCCGCGCCTGATCATCCCCTCGCTCCAGGTGAACATGCATGCGGGCCAGCTCCCGCCGCCGGGTGCCGATGGCAAGCGCTTCCTCAAGGTGCCGCTGGACGTGCTGTGATGACGAGCTTCACCCCCATCGCCTCCTTCGCCGGCGGCGCGCTGATCGGCGCGGCGGCGCTGCTGCTCTGGCTGACGCTGGGCCGCATCGCGGGCATCAGCGGCATCCTGGCCGGCAGCCTCGGCGCCGATCGCGGCTGGCGCATCGCCTTCCTCGTGGGGCTCATCGGCGCGCCGCTCGGCTGGGTGGCGCTGGCCGGCGCGCCGGCGCTGCACATCGCCGCCGGCCCTGTGACGCTGGTGGCCGCCGGCCTGCTGGTCGGCTTCGGCACGCGGCTCGGCTCGGGCTGCACCAGCGGGCACGGCGTCTGCGGCCTCGCGCGGCTCTCGCCGCGCTCCGTGGTGGCGACCGGCATCTTCATGGCGGTGGCGGCCGCCACCGTCTTCGTCACGCGCCATGTCGTGGGGGGCTGAGACCATGGCACGCATCCTCGCGGCGCTGGCGGCCGGCACCCTCTTCGGCGCCGGCCTCATCCTCTCCGGCATGGCCAATCCGGCCAAGGTGCTGGCCTTCCTCGACGTGGCGGGCGACTGGGACCCGAGCCTCGCCTTCGTCATGGGCGGCGCAATTCCCGTCGCGGCCCTCGGCTTCGCGCTCGGGCGCCAGCGCACCGCGCCGCTCTGCGCCGAGGGCTTCGCGCAGCCCCCCCGTGGGCTGGTTGACGCGCGCCTCATCGGCGGCGCGGTGCTCTTCGGGCTGGGCTGGGGGCTGGCCGGATTCTGCCCCGGGCCGGCGCTCGCTTCCCTCGGCTTCGCCGGCTGGCAGGCCTGGCTCTTCGTCGCGGCCATGCTGGGCGGCATGGGGCTGTTCCGCCTGATCCCGGAGACCCCACGATGAGCGACGCCCCGCAGGTCATCTGCCCCGGCTGCGGCGCGGTGAACCGCGTCCCCGCCGCCCGCCTCGCCGAGGGGCCGCGTTGCGGGCAATGCAAGGCGCCGCTCTTCCAGGGCAAGCCGCTGGCGCTGGACGAGGATGGCTTCCGCCGCCACCTGCGCCTCTCCGGCGTGCCGCTGCTGGTGGATTTCTGGGCCTCCTGGTGCGGCCCCTGCCGCGTGATGGCACCCGAGTTCGAAGCGGCGGCAAAGCTGCTGGAACCGCGTCTCCGCCTCGTGAAGGTCTCGACGGAGGAGGCCCAGGCGCTCGCCGCCGAACTGCAGATCCGCAGCATCCCGACGCTCGCCCTGTTTGCGGGCGGGCGCGAGGTGGCGCGGCATGCGGGAGCGATGCGCGCACGCGACATCGTCGCCTGGGCCGGACGCGCCCTGGCGGGCACGACAGCTTGACCGCGATCAAGGCAAAAAGACCGGGAAGTTCCACCATGGCACGGGCGCGGTCCGCGTCGCATCAGGACGGAGAGTTGGGATGACAAAGAATGTCGGCGGCCTGGACAAGGGCCTGAGGATCGTGGCGGGGCTGGCCCTGCTGGGGCTGGGCGCCTTCGGGCCACTCGGCTGGTGGGGCGCGATCGGCATCGTGCCGCTGGCCACGGGGCTGATGGGCAATTGTCCGCTCTACAGCCTGCTCGGCCTGAACACCTGCCCGGCGCGCTGAGCGCCGTCAGGCGGCGGAGAGCGCCGCCTTCACGCGTGCGATCCGCTCCCGCAGGCGGGCGAGTTCGTCGAAGTCGCCCCTGAGCGCCTTCAGCGCCGTGCGTTCGCGCTCGATTTCGCGCGCGGTGCGCACGCCCAGCCGCCGCAGGATGGGCAGTGGCGGGCACCAGCCCTGCAGCGCGTGCTGCAGCAGGAAGCCCGTCACCACCAGCGGCACCGCCACGAAGCGGCGATCCACCAGGATCGCGAGCAGCGAGCCGCCCAGCGCGAGCGTGGCCGCATTCGTCTCCAGCACGCGCTCCACATCCCATTCCTCCTCCAGCGCGCGAAGCCGACCGGCGATGCGCCCGGGTTCGCTGGAGAGGAGAGTTCATGCACGCGCCGCGCCGTGGCACGCTCGATCCGATGCGTGACGGCGGGGGCGGTGTTGCGGCTGACGCGGTCTCTGCGGTGGGACATGGCTGCGCAACATGCGACGCGTCGCCCGGTTGCCTTCAACCGACGGGAGGCATCGCCTCGGCATCGCGGTCGGCGTCCAGCATCTTCCGGATGCGGCCGAGATCGGCGCCCGCCGCCGTGATCTCCAGTACGGCCGCGCCGCCCGCCTCCTCCGAGATCGCGGTGCAGCGGCGGTCCAGCGGCACTTCGCGCACCAGCTTCTCCACCATCAGCTTGGCCGTCAGCGTATCGGTGAAGTGCACGATGAGCGGCGTCGCATCCACCGGCTCGGTCGGGGGCGCCTCCTCCAGCATCTCGCCCAGCTCCATCGCGCGCACGCCGACGGCGGGGGTTGTGGCGACAGGGTCGCTCGCGGGGAAGCTATCAGGCACGGCCGTCTTGGCGCTGCGGTCGGCGGGCGAGCCGGGCTTGCCATCCTGCGGGCCGTAATCGCCCTCGGCCTCGCGATATTCGTCGGACATGGCGGCATCCCTCCGTTCAACCCGGACGTAAATCCCGGGCGGCGGAAAGGTTGCAGGCGCCGCTTGGCGCCGCGCGCACGACCATGGCAGGAAAGGAGCATGACGACCGATGACGCCTTCTGGGCCACGCTGCGCGACTGGCGCCGCGACTTCCACGCCCATCCGGAATTCGGCTTCGAGGAACGCCGCACCGCCAGCCGCGTCGCCGAGCGCCTGCGCGGGTTCGGCTTCACCGAGGTGGTGGAGGGCTTGGGCGGCACCGGCGTGGTGGCGACGCTGACGCGCGGCAGCGGCAACCGCTCGATCGCGCTGCGCGCGGACATGGACGCGCTGCGCATCCCCGAGGCGACCGGCCTGCCCTATGGCTCCACCAATCCTGGCGTGATGCATGCCTGCGGCCATGACGGCCACACCACCATGCTGCTGGGCGCGGCGCGCCGGCTGGCCGAAGAGGGCGGCTTCGACGGCACGGTGCGCTTCATCTTCCAGCCGGCCGAGGAATGGGGCCGCGGCGCCCTCGCCATGCTGGCGGACGGCCTGATGGAGCGCTTCCCCTTCGACGAGATCTACGGCCTGCACAACCAGCCCGGCCTGCCGCTCGGCCAGTTCCGCACCCGCGCCGGCGCCATCATGTCGGCCGAGGATAATTTCGAGATCACCCTGCGCGGCCTGGGCGGCCATGCCTCACGCCCGCAGGAGGGGCGCGAGGCGCTGGTGGCCGCCTGCGCGCTGGTCATGAACCTGCAGAGCATCGTCTCCCGCCGCGTGGCGCCGACGCAGACGGCCGTGGTCTCGGTGACCGAGCTGCTGACCGACGGCACGCGCAACGCGCTGCCCGGCCTGGCGCGCATCCTGGGCGACGCGCGCAGCTTCCACCCGAAGGTGAGCACCGTGATCGAGGAGGAGATGCGCCGCATCGCCGCCGGCACGGCCGCCAGCTACGGCCTGGAATGCGAGGTGACCTACACGCGCGAATTCATCCCCACCCTCAACGATGCCGAGGCGACGGCCGCCGCGCTCGCCGCCGCGCGCTCGGTGATGGGCACGGAGAACGTGGCCGAGCAGGCCGAACCGCACACCGGCTCGGAGGATTTCGCGCGCTTCCTGGAGCACGCGCCGGGCTGCTTCGCCTTCATCGGCAATGGCGAGGCCTCGAAGCCGCTGCACAATCCGGGCTACGACTTCAGCGATGCGGCGCTGCCGCATGGCGTGGCATTCTTCACGCGCATCGTGCGCGACCGCCTTCCGCCGCGGAGTTAGCGCCCCATCGTGTAGAACTCGGCATTGGGCCGCATGCTCGTCACATTCGCCATGCGGTTGGACATGCCGAAGAAGGCGGCGATCGCCGCGATGTCCCAGGCCTCCTCCTGGCCCAGGCCATGTTCGGCGAGCATCGCGAAATCCGCCTCCTCCACCGCCTGCGCCTCGAAGGCGACCTTCATCGCGAAGTCGAGCATGGCGCGCTGGCGCGGCGTGATGTCCGCCTTGCGGTAATTGATCGCCACCTGGTCCGCGATCAGCGGGTCCTTCGCGCGGATGCGCAGGATCGCGCCATGCGCCACGACGCAATACTGGCACTGGTTCGCGTTGCTGGTGGCGACGACGATCATCTCGCGCTCGGCCTTGGTGATCTCGCCAGGCTTGTCCATCAGCGCGTCGTGATAGGCCATGAAGGCGCGGAACTCCTCCGGCCGCCGCGCCAGGACGAGGAACACGTTGGGGATGAAACCCGCCTTCTCCTGCACGGCGAGCAGGCGCGCGCGGATATCCTCGGGGATCTCCGCCAGCGTGGGCACGGGAAAGCGGCTGATGGGCAGGGCGGTCATGGCGGCGTGTTCTCTCCTGTCATCCGGACGATGCACGCGGCAACGGGTGAGGTCATGCACGCGCTCGGCATGGCACCCATGCCGGGCGCTTGAGGATCGGCGCCGGGCCGCGAGCGCTCCGGATGGAGAGACCGCTTCCCGCCTTCCGTGATTCCACCCCGGCGGATCAGCGCCTAGGCTGACGGCTTCCCCGCCTGGAGCCGCCGCATGCCCCTCCCCGCCCATCCCGAGGCCCTGGAAGCCGCCGTCATCGCGCTCGCCTCCTGGCTCAAGCTCGGCATCGAGGCGGTGAGCATCGCCATCATCCTCGTCGCCATGATGCTGGCGCTGGGCCGGCTGCTGGGCCAAGCGGTGGGGCGCGCCGCGCCCGATGTGCGCATGGGCCTGGCGCGCGGCCTCTCGCTGGCGCTCGAATTCCAGCTGGCGGCGGATATCGTGGGAACGGCGATCTCGCCAGGCTGGGACCAGATCGGCAAGCTGGCCGCCGTGGCGGCCATCCGCACCTTCCTCAACATCTTCCTCCAGCGCGAGATGGAGGCGGGGCGCCCCCACCCGGCAGCGCGCCCCTAGCCGGCTATTCGAACAGCGCCACGGCGCGGATCGGGCTCGCCGTGCCGCCGCGGATCTTCAGCGGCAGGCCGATGAAGCGAAAGCGCCCGCGCCCCACCACGGCCTCGAGATTGGCCAGGCATTCCATATGCGTGATGCCGAGCTCCGCGCAGGCCATATGCGCCTTGAAGTTCAGCTCGCCCTCCGGCGCGGGGCTGATCGCCTCCACGCCGAACATGCCGATGCCCTGCCCCGCCAGCCAATGGATCGCCTCGATGGAGAGCCCCGGGAAGTCGTGGCCATAGCCGGGCTTGCCCAGCAGCCGCGCATTGGTGCCCATCAGGATGAGCACCGTGTCACCCTTCTGGATCGTCTGGCCCGAGGCCTTCACCGCGGCCTGCACCTCCTCCACCGTCGCCGCGTGCTTCAGCGGCACATGGGAGAGGTCGATGCAGAAGGCGGAGGTGATGAAGTTCGTGAGCGGCACCTGGTCAATGGACAGCGCGCCGGGGCGCGGGTCGAAATGCACCGGCGCGTCCACATGCGTGCCCGCATGGTCGCTGAAGGCGATGGACATGGCCTTGCTGGTGAAGACCGTGTCACCCGCAACCTTCTTCTCGGAATGGTCGTTCCACACCGTCATGATGACCGGCGGATGCGAAGGGTGCGTCTGGGTGCGGTGAAAGATCTCGCGGCTCAGATCGACGATTTCCATGGGGCCTCTCCTTCGGCTCAGTTCACGGTGATGTTGGCGTCGCGGATCACGCGGCCCCAGCGGGCGCGGTCGGCCGCGACATAGGCGGCGAATTGCTCGGGATTGAGGCCGAGGCGCACGATCCCCTGCTCCTCCAGCTGGCGCGCGACCGCAGGGTCGGCGATGGCGGCCGCGCAGGCGGCGCGCAGCCGGGCCAGCGGCTCAGCAGGCACGGCAGCCGGCGCGAAGAAGCCGTAATAGCTCACGGATTCGTAGCCCGGCACGCCGGCTTCGGCGACGGTCGGCAGGTTCGGCAAGGCGGGGAAGCGCTGCGGCGTCGTCAGCGCCAGCGCGCGCACCGCGCCCGCCATCACATGCGGCAGCGCCGTCGTGATCGGGTCGCTCATCGCATCGATGCGCCCGGCCAGCAGGTCCGAGGTCGCGGGCGCCGTGCCGCGATAGGGCACATGCGTCATGCGGATGCCGGCCATGGACTCCAGCAGCGCCATCGAGAGATGCGAGGCGCCGCCATTGCCCGCCGAGCCATAGGTCAGCTCGCCCGGCCGGCGCCGCGCCAGCGCGAGAAGGTCCTGCAGCGTCCGCACCTCCAGGCTGTTGCGGACATAGATGATGGAGCCGACCCCGCCCACCGGCGCGACGGGGACGAGATCGCGCGCGGGGTCGAAGCTGGAATCCCGGTACAGCTCGGGATTGATGGAATTGGTCGCCTGGCTGCCCATCAGCATGGTGTAGCCATCGGGCGTCGAACGCACCGCGGCCTCGGTGCCGATGCGCCCGCCGCTGCCCGTGCGGTTCTCGATCACCAGCGTCTGGCCCAATTCGCGCGAGAGCGCTTCGGAGAGCAGTCGCGTGATGACGTCGGCCGCGCCGGCCGGCGGGAAGGGCACGATCACGCGCACGGAGCGGTTGGGAAAGGCCTGCGCCTGCGCGCCGTGGGCCGCGAGGCCGGCAAGGCCCGTGGCCATCAGCGTACGGCGTGCGAAGCTCGTCATCCTGTCCTCCCTGGGTTGCGGCAAAGCCAGGGCGAGCATCCCGAAGCGGGCGGCCCGATGCCAAGGAATTTCGTGGAGCACTTCCACCACGTGAAATTCTCTGTGGGAATTGCATGTCGAAGGCGGCTTTTTCGCGTGGCTCCTGCCCGATAGGCTTCGCTGGATTTCGGGGCATGCCTCTGATGAAGACCGAACCCGCCTTGCCCGCCAATGGCGCACGCGTCGTCCGTCGTGCCGTCTCCCTCCTGCGCGAGGTCTCGGCCGCGCGCGGCAATGGCGCGACGCTGAAGACGCTGGCCGACAGCGCGGGCCTGCCGCAGCCCACCGCGCACCGCCTGCTCAAGCTGCTGCGGGAGGAAGGCCTGCTGGAGCGCGATGCCGCCAGCCGCGCCTATCGCCTCGGCCCCCTGCTCTACGAATTCGGCCTGGCCGTGGCGCCCCGCATGGATGCGCGCCGCCTCTGCGCCGGCACGCTGGACCGCATCACCCGTGCCGTGGGCGACGCCACCTATCTCAACAGCCGCAGCGGGAATGACGCGCTCTGCCTCGACCGGCGGGAGGGCAGCTTCGAGGTCCAGGCCCTGCCCATCGAGATCGGCAACCGCCGCCCCCTGGGCGTCGGCGCCGGGGCGCTCGCGGTCCTCGCCAGCCTGCCGCCCGGCGAGGCGGATGCGGTGATCGAGGCCAATGCCCGCCGCTACCGCCGCCATGGCCTCACCGCCGAGCGCATCCGCGTCTATGTGGAAGCGACGCGCGCGCGCGGCTTCGCCATCACCTCGGGCCGCATCGTCGCGCGCTATCGCGGTGTCGCCATCGCGGTGGGCAACGGCATCGGTGGCGTGCCCGCCTCGCTCTCCGTCATCGCCATCGCCGAACGGCTCGATCCGCGCCGGGTCGAGCAGGTGGCGCGCATCCTCCTCCGCGAAGAACAGGCGCTCAGGGAGATGCTCGCCATCGCCCCCGCCGCCAGAAAGGAAAGCCCCGCCGCATGACGAACGAAGCCCCGCTGAGCGCGACCGCGATGGCCGAGGCGCTGGAGCGCCGCACCACCACGCCCTCCGCTTTGCTGGAGGACGCGCTGGCCCGTGTGGGGCGCGCCGATGCCACGCTCGGCGCCTTCGTGCATCTCGACCCGGAAGGTGCCGCGAAAGCCGCCGCCGAGGCCGGCGCGCGCCAGACGGCGGGCCAGCGCCTCAGCCCGCTTGATGGCGTGCCCGTCGCGGTGAAGGACAATCTCTGGGTGGCGGGCATGCCCGCGCATTGGGGCAGCCGCCTGTGGTCCGACTTCACGCCGCCCTGCGACGACATCGTGGTGGAGCGGCTGCGCGCGGCGGGGGCCGTCATCATCGGCAAGACCAACACGCCGGAATTCGCGCTCTCCGGCCGCACCGACAGCCCGCTGCACGGCAAGTCCCGCAACCCCTGGGACGTGACGCTGACGCCGGGCGGATCGAGCGGCGGCTCGGTCGCCGCCGTCGCGGCGGGCATGGTGCCCGTCTCCATCGTCACCGATGCGGGCGGCTCGACGCGCATCCCCTCCAGCTACACCGGGCTCTACGGGCTGCGCCCCTCCAATGGGCGGCTGGCGCGGCGGCACGGCTTCCCGC
This sequence comes from Sediminicoccus sp. BL-A-41-H5, assembly GCF_050632405.1. Taxonomy (NCBI): domain Bacteria; kingdom Pseudomonadati; phylum Pseudomonadota; class Alphaproteobacteria; order Acetobacterales; family Roseomonadaceae; genus Sediminicoccus; species Sediminicoccus sp. BL-A-41-H5. Next base: position 2,166,564 of record NZ_CP192601.1, read on the forward strand.
CCATGGGGATCGATTTCCAGGCCGTCGGCATCGTCGCGCGCGAGCTGGCCGATCTGGAACTCGCCTATGGCCTGCTCGCCGGACCGGATGCGCGCGACCCCGCCTCGCTGCGCCTGCCCGCGCCGCGCGCCGCCGGCCGCCCGCGCATCGGCTGGTTCGCCCGCTATGAGGGTGAGCTGGTGCACCCGGAGGTCGAGGCCGCCGTCACCGAATGCGCGCGCCTGCTGGAGGCTGCCGGCTACGAGGTCACGCCGTGCCCACCGCCCTATGACGTGGCGCTGGTGCGCCGCGTCTGGGGTGCGATCAGCGCCGCCGGCGCCGCCCGCGCGGCCGAGATGCACCCCGATCGCTGGCGCGCGGAGGCGAGCGCGGCCATCGCCGCCGCCGCGACGCGCGGGCTCGCCATGAGCGCGGTGGACTATGTCCGCGCGCTGGACGGGCTCGCCGCCATTCGTGCCCAGGTTTCGGAAAACTGGGGCGATGTGGACGTCTATCTCTGCCCCAGCGCCGCCTCTCCCGCCTGGGCCATCGACGATGAATTCCCGGCCGAGATCGGTGGCCAGCCCGGGCATGCGGCGGCCCAGAACACCTTCGCCACCTGGGTGAACGCGGTGGGCCATCCGGGGCTGAACATCCCCGGCCGCCCGCATGCGGATGGCCGGCCGCTCGGCGTGCAGCTCGTGGGGCGCTATGGCGGCGAGGCGGATCTCTTCACGCTCGCACGGGACATCGCCGCGCATGCAGGCTGGACGCGCCCGCCCTTCCCGGCCTGGTAGAGCGTCAGCCCCTGACGCGCCGCATCAGCGCCGCGAGGCCCGGCACCGCCGCGCGCCGCGCCGCACGCTCGATGGCGCGATAATCGGCCACCAGGCCGCGCCCGGCCTCGGTCAGCGTGGCGCCGCCACCGCGCGCCCCGCCCGGGCTCGCCGCCACCACGGGCGTGCCAAGCTGCTTGTTCAGAGCATCCACCAGGTCCCAGGCGCGCTTGTAGCTCATCCCCAGCGCACGCCCCGCGGCGGAGATCGAGCCCTCGCGCTCGATCGCCTCCAGCAGGTTGATCTTGCCCGGCCCGATCCGCCCACTCGGCAGGTCGATGCGCAGGCTGAGCTGCCCGGCCGGAATGGCTTCGCGGCTCACGACGCGCCCCGCGGCAAGGCGGCCAGGCGATGGTCGAAAGTGACGGCCTTCAGCAACGCCCAGACCGGCAGGCCCGGCCGCAGTTGCAGCTGCTCCACGCTGTCCTGCGTGACGCGCGCGAGCAGCGTGGTCGGCCCGACGGCGAGGCGCAGGAAGGCCTCGCCAGGCTCGTTGCCCGGGGTGATGGCCGCGATGCGCGCCGGCAGGATGTTGCGGGTGGACAGCCCGCGCGGTTCCTCGGTGGCGATGGCGATGTCGCGCGCGCGGAGCCGGATGCGCAGCCGCGTTCCCTCGGGCCCCGGGCGCGCGGTGGTCAGCAGCTCCCCGCCGTCGAAGCTCAGCGCCGTTAGCCCACCTGTCGCGCGCCGCACCGTGCAGGGCAAGAGCACGCCCGCATCACGGCGCCCGGCGAGTTGCGGCAGGTCGGTGCGGGCGGAGAGCGCCTCGGCCGGCCCGGATGCGACGACGCGCCCGGCCTCCAGCAGCACCAGGTGATCGGCCAGAACATCCACCTCCTCCAGCGCGTGGGTGACGTAGAGGATGGGCAGCCCCGCCGCGTCACGCAGCCGCGCGAGGAAGGGCAGCACCTCCGCCCGGCGCGCGGCATCCAGCGCGGCCAGCGGCTCGTCCATCAGCAGCAGGCGCGGGCGGGCGAGCAGGGCGCGGCCCAGCGCCACGCGCTGGCGCTCGCCGCCCGAAAGCCCGGCGGGGCGGCGGGTGAGCAGATGGCCGATGCCGAGCAGCGCAACCACTTCCTCGAAGCCCGGGCCTGCCGCATCCGGCGGCGCCCGGCGCAGGCCGTAGCGCAGGTTGGTCTCGACGCTCAGATGCGGAAACAGCCGCGCATCCTGGAAGACCACGCCGCAACGCCGCTGCTCGGGCGCCAGGCAGACGCGCCGCGCGGTGTCGAGCAGCACGGCCTCGCCGATGGCGACGCGCCCCGCATCCGGGCGCAGCAGCCCGGCCACGGCGGCGAGGATGGTGCTCTTGCCGCATCCCGATGGGCCGAACAGCGTCGTCACGCCAGCGGGCGGCGCCGCGAAGCCGACATCCAGCGCGAAACCCGCCCGCCCGAAGCGGTGCCGCAGCGCGACGCTGATCACGCCGCCCGCCCCAGCAGCCGGCCCATGCGCCGCGCGATCACCTCCGCCAGCAGCAGGCCGCAGACGGCGAGCGTGAAGGAGACGAAGGCGAGCCGCGCCGCCACCGCCTCGCCCCCCGGCGTCTGCGTGGCGGCGTAGATCGCGAGCGGCAGGGTCTGCGTCTCGCCAGGGATGTTGGAGGCGAAGGTGATGACCGCGCCGAATTCGCCCAGCCCCGCCGCGAAGGCCGTGACCGCCCCGGCCAGGATGCCCGGTGACATCAGCGGCAGCGTGACGGTGAGGAAACGGTCCACCGGCCCCGCGCCCAATGTGCGCGCCGCCGCCTCCAGCCCCTCATCCACGCCTTCCAGCCCGAGGCGCACCGCGCGCACGATCAGCGGGAAGGACATCACGGCGGTGGCGAGCGCGGCACCCTCGGTGGTGAAGACGAGGCGGATGCCGAACCAGTCATGCAGCGGCGCGCCGATCGGCCCCCGGATGCCGAAGAGCATCAGCAGGCCCCAGCCCACCACCACGGGCGGCACCACCAGCGGCAGGTGCACCAGCGCATCCAGCAGCATGCGCCCCGGAAAGCGGCCGCGCGCCAGGAGCCAGGCGACCGCCACCGCCGGCACGAGCGAGACGGCGACGGAGCGTGTCGCGACCTCCAGGCTGAGGCGGACGGCGGTCCATTCCTCGGGGCTGAGCCAGCCGGTCACCGGGCGAGGGTGAAGCCGAAGCGCTGCCAGGTGGGCGACACCTCCGCGCTGGTGAGGAAGGCGAGCAGCGCGCGTGCCTCGGCATTGCCCTCGGCCCGGCGCGTGACCGCGAAGGGATAGGTGATGGGCGCATGGCTCTCGGCCGGGAAGGTGGCGATGACGCGAACGCCCGCACTCGCCGCCGCATCCGTCGCATAGACGATGCCGAGTGGTGCCTCGCCGCGCTCCACCAGCAGCAGCGCGGCGCGCACATTGTCGGCGCGCGCGAGGCGCGGCGCGAGGGATTGCCATTGCCCCATCCAGCTCAGCGCGGCCTGCGCGTAGCGCCCGACCGGCACATGCGCGGGATCGCCCGTCGCGATGCGCCCGGCGGGGCCGAGCAGCGCGGCGAGGTCGGTGCCGCGCGTGAGCGCGAGCGGCCGCGCCGCATCAGCCGGCGCGATCAGCACCAGCGCATTGCCGAGCGGCGAGGAGCGCGTGGCGTTCGCCAGCAGGTTGCGCTCCTGCAGGTAATTCGCCCAGGCCTCATCGGCGGACATGAAGAGATCGGCCGGCGCGCCCTGCTCGATCTGTCGCGCCAGCGCCGAGGAGGCGGCGAAGGAGAAGCGCGGCGCCGGATGGCCGCGCGACGCCCATTGCCCGCCCAACTCGCGCAACGCATCGGTCAGGCTGGCGGCGGCGAAGACCGTCACCGCCTCCTGCGCACGCGCTGCGCCGATGGGGGCAGCCAGGGCGATAGCCAGCAGGGCGAAGATGGTGCGGCGGCGCATGCTGGAGCTCCTGGTTGCCCGGGATTTCCGGGTCGCTGTATCCATCTGAACATAGCGTCCCGCGTGCCGCGCGTCCATGCTCAGGATGGCGAGCTGGCCTTGAACCGCCCTCGGCTCGCCGGAGGCGGTTTGGTTTAAGTCATGCGGCCGGGGGCAGATTGTCCTGTGCGGCGTGACAGAGCGCCTCCGCCTCGGCCGGCGGGATGTGTCCGATCGGCTCCAGCAGCCGCCGATGTTCGAAGGCGTCCACCTATTCGAGGGTGGCGCATTCGACGGGTTCGAGCGAGCGCGAGGGGCCGCGCCGGCGAATGACCTCGGCCTTGCAGAGGCGGTTGATGCTCTCGGCCCCGCATCGCGGTCGGCCACGTCGATGCTGCCGGTGGCGGGCTCGCTCCGCGCCCGCGAGCCAAGTGGATCCAACATGCCGTGCTGGCCTGACCGAGAGCGGCCAGCGCGCCCGGCAGGGCTCCAGCTGATGTCGGCGGCGCACCCAAACGCCGTGGTGGAATGACCAGGCACCTGCTGGGCCAGACCCATGCCTGATTCACGTCAGCCAAAGCGCGCGACCAGGCGGCCATGCCCCCCGACCGAAGCATCCCAGCGTCACCTGGATGGGCCAACCCGGTTATCGCTCGCGGTGAAAATGGCCGGGGAGATGCCCTGCTGACACCGTCCCCAACTCGATCTACAAATTAATGTAGGCGAAGATATATTAATTTGTGCGCCGAGGCTCTGGGGGATTGAAGTCATGCCGCGTCATCGCCTCGTGCCCGGCCTTGGTTTGGCCTTCGCCGTCGCGGAGCTGCTGGCGCCCGTGGGTCCCGCCTGGTCGCAGACCGCGACCTATTCCTGCGCGGCATCCACCACGGAGAGCGACACCTATGTCTGCACCATCTCGCCCGGCAACTTCAACGCGCCGCTGCAGGTGCAGATCGCCAGCAACTTGACCTACTCCGGGAGCAGCACCGGGAACTTCGTCATCTCGACCCCAAGCGGGAATCCTGGCTTCGCCGGCGCGCTGGAATTCAGCCTGGTCGCGATCAACGGCACGAGCAGTTCGACGGGCAATGGCCAGAATGGTAGTCCGGCCGGCCCGGTGCTGTTCACCAACAGCGGCTCCCTGTCCCAGACGCTGCTGACCGGCAGCAATACGCCGTTCACCGCCTACGTCCTCCGCTCCGCCTCGCAGGGTGGCGATGGCGGCAACTACACCAATACCGACACCAACCACAGCGCGGGCGCCGCGCAAACCGGATCGACGGTCAATGTGACCAATAGCGGGCCGATCCAGTTCGCAACCAGCTTTTCGGGCGGGGGCATCGCTGCGGGCCTGATGTTCGGCGGGGCCGGGCTGCTGGCCGAAAGCCTGGGCGGCCAGGGCGGCAGCGTAACGTCGGGCGGAAACGACCAGAACGGCAACCCGACCTATGGCACCCAGACCGGCACGAACGGGGCCAGTGCCGGGGCCGTCACGCTGACCAACAGCGGCGACATCAGCGTCTTCACGCCGAATGTCATGCAGGGCTACTGGGCGCTGGCCGGGCGCAGCCTGGGCGGCGATGCCGGCACCGGCAACAATGGCCAGGCCGGCGGATCGGCCGGCCAGGTCGAGGTCACGACCACCGCGAAGGTCACGCTCGCCGCCACCTGGATGACGCCCTCCGGCACCGCGCCGCGCGGCACGCCCGGCGGCATCTTCGGCGTGCTGGCGCTGAGCCAGGGCGGCAACGGGACCATGTCCGTCAACAGCGGCAATAATGGCGGCCCGGGCGGCTCGGCCGGCGCGGCCTTGACCACGGTGACCGGCAGCCAGGACGGGCCGATCACGATTTCGGCCAGCGCGTCCGGCACGCGGCCCACGGGCAGCCTGTCCGGCGCCGTCGGGGCCCTGGCGCTTGGGGGCAGTGGTGGTGCGGGCTACGACTCGTCCACCGGTGGCTCAGGCGGCAATGCGGGCGCGGCCGAGGCCAGCGCGCGCTTTGCCACCATCACCACCAGCGGCGATGGCGTGCTCGGCCTGCTGGCGCTGTCGCGGGGCGGCATCGGCGGCAATAGCGGCATCGGCCAGGATCACAGCCGTGCGGGGGCTGGCGGGGCCTCCAGCATCGCGACGACCAGTTCGGCGCCGGGCGTCACCATCGCGCGCCTCGCCGACACGCGCATCACCACGAGCGGAAGCCTGGCGACCGGCGTCGCCGCGATCGCGCAGGGCGGCGCCGGCGGCACCGGCCAGGACTACACCCAGGCGCTCCAGTCCGGCGCGCAGGCAGGCATGGGCGGTGCGGGTGGCCCGGGTGGCCCGGTCCGCGTCGAGATGCTGGGCGGCGGCATCACGACCACCGGCAGCGGCGCGCCCGCCATCCTCGGGCTGTCGCGCGGCGGCACCGGCGGGAATGGCGGCGACCTGGCCGCCGCCGAGGGCGATTCCGGCGCGGGCGGCGCCGGCGGGGCGGCCGGCACCGTCTTCATGCGCATCCTGGGCGATGTGACGATCGCCACCAGCGGCGGTACGGCGTCGAATGGGGATTCGGCTTTCGGCATCAACGCCCTCTCCCAGGGCGGGGCGGGCGGCACGGGCGGCGCGATCAATGTCGACCTGGGCGGAAGCATCGGCAATGGCGGTGCCGGCGGCAATGCCTCGGAGGTCACGATCCAGCTGGGTCCCAACGTCAGCGTGACGACCAGCGGAGCGGGCGCGATCGGCGTCGCGGCGCGCAGCGTCGGCGGTGCGGGTGGCGCGGGCAGCCAGAACAACAGCTCGGGCGGCCTGGGGACCAACCCGGGCGATGGCGGTGCCAGCGGCAACAGCGGCCCCGTGACGGTCCAGAGCGGCGCGGCCATCTCCACCGCCGGGCAGGGCGCGCATGGCATCCTGGCCCTGTCCATCAGCGGCACGAGCGGATCGGGCGGCAACGGCGCCGGGATCATCTACGGCCCCGGGGGATCAACGGGCGCCAGCGGCACGGTCGGGCCGGTCAGTGTCACGAACAGCGGCAGCATCAGGACGCAGGGCCAGAACGCCATCGGCATCCAGGCCCAGTCCATCGGCGGGGGCAGCGGCACGCCGGGTGCCACCAATGGCGGCTTCTTCGGCGTCGGCGGTTCCTCGCCCAACGCCGCCAGCGGCAACACGGCGAGCGTGATCCATTCCAGCAGCATCAGCACCGCGGGCCAGTCCTCCATGGGCATCCTGGTGCAGAGCATCGGCGGCGGCGGCGGCAATGGCGGCGATTCGAACGAGGTGATCGGCTCCTTCGGCGGGTCGGCCGGCGGTGGCGGCAGCGGCGCGGCGGTGACGGGGACGCTGTCGGGCGGCACGATCGTGACGCAGGGCGCCCTGGCGCATGGCTTTGTCGCGCAGAGCATCGGCGGCGGCGGCGGCACCGGCGGAAACGCGACCGCAGCCGGCACGGTGGTCACGATGAGCTATGGTGGAACGGGCGGCGATGGCGGCACAGCCGGGCCGGTCACGCTGAACGCCACGGGCGGCAGCATCGGAACCTTCGGCACGAACGCCGCGGGGATCGTCGTCCAGTCCATCGGCGGGGGCGGTGGCGCGGGCGGATCCGCCTACTCGATCACGGACAGCGTCCAGCTGTCGGTCGCGGTGGCCATGGGCGCCTCCGGCGGCACGGGCGGCGATGGGGTGGGGGCCGTCAGCGTCGGCCTCTCGGGCACCACGATCAGCACCGGCCAATCCACCGCCTATGGCATCAACACGAATCCCGTGGACGCCTTCGGCATCGTCGCGCAATCCATCGGCGGCGGCGGCGGCGTGGGCGGGTCCGCGATGGCGCGCGCTGTCGCGGCGGGCCTGCCGAACCCGGAGAGCGGGGTCGGCTACACCGGTTCGCTGTCCCTTTCGATCGGCGGCTCCGGGGGGACGGGCGGCAGCGGCGGTCCGGTGTCCGCCACGCTGCAGGACAATGCCACGGTCATCACACAGGGGCAGGGCTCGCACGGCCTGCTGCTGCAATCCATCGGCGGCGGTGGCGGCGCGGGTGGCGATTCCTCCACGCTGGCCTCGACCATATCCTATGGCCGCGCCGCCTTCACCTCCGGCTCCCCGGGCAGCGGTGAGGCCGGCGGCACGCCCGGCGGCGAGACCTGGTCCATGCAGGCATCGATCTCGATCGGCGGCGACAGCCAATATGGCGGCCATGGCGGAAACGTGACCGTCACGCTCGCCCCCTCCACCGTCACGACCCTTGGCGACTACGCCAATGCCATCGTGGCGCAGAGCATCGGCGGCGGCGGCGGCAATGGCGGGATCGGCTCGTCCAACACGCAGAACACCGGCAGCTGGCGCGACATCAACATGTCGCTGGGCCTGGGTGGCAGGGGCGGCGCTGGCGGCGATGGCGGCGTGGTGACCATCTCCCAGCAGGCGGGATCGCTGGTGCAGACCTATGGATCCGGCGCGCACGGCATCGTCGCGCAAAGCGTGGGCGGCGGCGGCGGCACCAGCCAGGGCGGCGGCTTCAGCATCGGCGGCGTCTACTCGGCCGGCCCGGGCACCTTCCCCAAGCTGTCCGGCTCGCTCGGCGTGCAGGTCGGCGCGACCGGCGGCAACGGAGGGGCCGGGCAGCAGGTCAGCGCGACGATCGGGGGCAATATCCGGACCAGCGGCGGCGACGCGTCGGGCGTGGTGCTGCAATCCATTGGCGGCGGCGGCGGCATCGGCGGCGCGGCCGGCACGGAGGCGTCGTCCGACAACCCGATCTTGCTGGTCAGCCTGGCGGCCCTCGCCCGCACCGTGGCCACCAACGTGTATGTCAAAGGCACGACCTTCGCCCTGAACGCCAGCGTTTCCGTCGGCGGTTCGGGCGGCGCCGGCGGCAATGGCGGCTCCGTCCTGTTCAACCAGTCGGGGAGCATCGCCACGCAGGGCGACTGGTCCATCGGCGCGGTGCTGCAATCCATCGGCGGTGGCGGCGGCAAGGGCGGCGTCGCGACCTCGTCGGGCAGCGGGCTCGGCCTGTCGACGGAGCTCTCCGTCGGCGGCACGGGCGGAGCTGGCGGCGCGGGCGGTCTCGTCACCCTCAGCTTCGCGCCGGGCAGCAGCATCACGACGGGCGCGAACACCGCCAATGGGACCTCGGGCTATGGCGCCTTCGGCGTGCTGGCGCAGAGCATCGGCGGCAGTGGCGGCCTCGGCGTGGACGGCAGCATCGCCTCCCAGGGCACGATCCGGGTGGGCGCGACGCTCTCCGGCGGCGGCGGCGGCGGCGGAGACGGCAGCCCCGTCAATCTCAGCGGCACCACGACCGTGACGACGCTCGGCGACGTGGCCGCGGGGATCGTGATGCAATCCATCGGCGGGGGCGGCGGCGTCGGGGGCAACGGATCGTCCCTCACCGCCGGGCTTCTCGGACCGATCGACGGCTCGATCTCCATCGCGGTCGGTGGATCGAACGGCATCGGCGGCAATGGGAACCAGGTGGAGACCACGAACACGACGCTGACCATCGCGACCTCCGGCGCCAATGCCTATGGTATCGTGGCGCAGAGCATCGGCGGCGGCGGTGGCCTAGCCTTCGGTTCCAACATCACGACCACGACGACGAGTGCGATCGGCGCGCAGAATGTCAGCTACGGCCAGGCGGTCGGCAATGGTGGAACCGTCTCGCTGGCGCTGACCGGCGGCTCGATCCGCACCAGCGGCTTCGGCTCGCATGGGATCGTGGCGCAATCCATCGGCGGTGGCGGCGGCATCGCCGGAGTGCCCGGCGCGGGGGTCCTGCCTCAGATGGTCACCGCCGGCCAGTTCGGCGCGTCCTCGACCTTTCAGCCGGGAGGCGCGGGCGGCAGCGTGACGATCACCTCCTCGACCCCCATCACCACCACCGGCGACTTCGCGCATGGCATTGTCGCGCAAAGCGTGGGCGGCGGCGGCGGGCTGGTGGTGGCCGCATTGGGGGTGGTTGTCGCGGGCACCAGCAGCTATGCCTTGGCCTCCGGCAGCGGCCCGATCGCGCCGGGCGGCACGGTCACGGTGAACCAGTCGGCACCGATCAGCGCGACGGGCGCCAACTCCATCGGCATCTTCGCCCAGAGCTCGGGCAGTTCCTCGAACCCGACCTTGCCGTCCTCGATCGTCAGCATTTCGGTGAATGCCGCCATCCAGGGTGGATCGGGTGCCGGGGGTCTCGGCATCGCGGTGGACAGCTTCGACCAGTCCAGCCTGATCAGCATCAGTTCGCCCGGCAGCGTGTCCGCGCTGTCCGGCAATGCGATCTGGATGACCTATGGCACGGTCTTCAACTACGGGACGGTCACCGGGTCCTATCGCGCGCCGAACGGCTTCAACAATTATGGCACGCTGAACGCCGGCGCTTCGCTGGTCGCGGCCAGCCTGTTGAATGCCGGCACGCTGCGCGTCGCGGCGCACTCTGCCTATGCCGTCTCCCGCGTTTCGGATGCGTTCATCCAGACGCCGACCGGCGTGATGGCGGTCCAGGCCGACTTCGCCGGGCGCCGCGCCGCCCAGCTCGAGGTCGCGGGCGCGGCCATCCTTGACGGGCGCGTGCGCCCGCTGCTGGTGACGGCGCTGCCCGACATCTCGCTGCCCTTCCTGACAGTGGCGGGCACCGCCACGGGCGTGCTGACCGGGGAGCCCACGCCGGTCTTCGGCTACGGCATCACCGAGAGCAACCGCACCTACTCGGTCAAGGTGACCTCAGCCGATTTCACGCCGACCGGCTTCCCGCTGAGCCGCGCCCAGGCGGCGGTCGCCGGCCACCTGCAATCCGCCTGGGATGCGGGCGGGAGCCTGGCGCTCGCGCCGTTTTTCGCGCTGTTCGGCAACACGGCGGCGCTGGGTGGCCCCGGCCCTTATGCGACCCAGCTGCAGCAACTCTCGCCCGACACCAACTTCGCGCCCGGCGCGCGGCAGGTGGCCGGCGGCCAGGCCTTCGCCAATGCCGCACTCAGCTGTCCCGCCTTCGAGGGCACGACCGCGATGCTGGTCGAGGGCCAATGCGTCTGGGCGCGCGTGATGGGCCGCACCGCGACGCAGGGTGCGACGGACGGCATCTCGCGCTTCAGCATGGATACCAGCACCTGGCAGATGGGCGGCCAGCGCGAGCTGGGCGGGGGCTGGTTCCTGGGCGGCTCGCTCGCCTACGAGGCGGGGCGGCTCTCAACCGCGGACAAGACGGAAAGCGGGCGGGGCCAGGCCGGCTACGGCGCGGTGACGCTGAAGTACCAGACGGGGCCGTGGCTCTTCTCCGGCGTTGCCTTTGGCGGCGGCGGCTCCTTCGACACGCGCCGCACGATCCAGCTGCCCGGTTTCAGCGCGGTCGCAAGCGGCGGGCCTGGGCTGACCAATCTGGGCGCGATGCTGCGCGCTTCCTTCACGGTGGGGGGCGAGGATATCTATCTCCGTCCCTCGGTCACGCTCGGCGTCGTCCATGCGCGCAGCGGCGGCTATCGCGAGAGCGGCGCGGGAGTCCTCGGCCTCGATGTCGCAAGCGCATCGGCCACGGTCGCGACGCTGACGCCGGCGATCGAGATCGGCGGCCGCGTCGCGCTCGCCCCTGAGCGCGTGCTGCGGATCTTCGCCAGTGCGGGCCTGGGCTTCGCGAGCAATGACCGCTGGACGCAGGAGGCACGCCTCCTGGGCGCCCCCGCGGGTGCAGCGGGCTTCAGGACGGCGGTGCGGATGGACGGGCTGGTCGGCCGCATCTCGGCGGGGGGCCAGCTCTATGCGGGGCGCAACCTGGCGCTGCGCCTGCAATACGAGGGCGAATTCAGCAACAACCTGACCGCGCATGGCGGCACGCTGGCGTTGTCCTGGGCGTTCTGAGGGGGAGGAAGGCGAAAGAAGAACAAGACGAAGATGGAGCAGGCCGCCAAGGCCACGAACCACGCGCTGGAGTTCGAGAAGCTCGCCATCCGCAGCCGGCCGGAGCCGGGCATCCGCGACCAGCAGACCCTGATCTGCCATCTGGACGATGAGCGCGGCCGCCATTTCCGCGACTCCGTGGCGGAGTCCTTCCGCCGCTACAAGGAGACGGCGCAGCCCGCCGTCGCCGCGCTTCTGGACCGCTACCGGCTGGTGGATGTCGCGATGAAGGTGGTGGGCGTGGGCAGCGTGGGCAAGCTCTGCGCCATGGTGCTGCTGATGTCGGGCTCGGGCGATCCGCTCATCCTCCAGGTGAAGGAGGCGCGGCGCTCCGTGCTGGAACCCTATGCCGGCGCGAGCCCCGTGGCACATCCGGGCGAGTGCGTTGTGCGCGGCCGGCGCCTGATGCAGGGTGCGAGCGACATGTTCCTGGGTTGGCTGGTCGCGCCGGGCGCGGCCTCGCGGCCCGCATGGATCGCCAGCGTGGGATGCGGGGGGCCAGCACCAGGCGGCGCATCTTCAGGTAGGCGGCGGGACCCATCCCGACGACAGCCACGAAGGCATCCTGCTGCTTGCGCCGCGACACGGCGAGCGCCACGCACAGCTCGTCACGGGTGATCGGCCAGGCGAGGTGAACGCGCAGGAACTCCTCGGCGCCGTGCACCACGCGCAGGGCCTCGCGCGTGGCGCGTCCCGGCGGGCCCGCGACGGCGTCGTTGCTCATGGCCGACGCGACCAGCTCGCGCATGGACAGCGCCAGGACCCGCGCACAATCCGGGCGACCCAGGATCTCGGGCAGGGCATCCACCAGCGCCGCGGCACCGGCATAGGGGGCGGCAAGGGCCTCGGCGGCGACCGGATCGAGCGTCAGAAGGCGCGGCGAGCCGGCGCGAGAAACTCGGCGCCACCGGGCGCGAGGAGCGCCTGCATGGGCTGGAGCGGCGTGCCGTTCAGGGTGGGGGGAACGCCATGGCCACGGCGCAGAAACACCAGCCCAACGATGCCGGGATCAAAGGCGGCGCGGGCGATGTGGGCTCCGTCCTCGGCGAGTTGGATTACCGTATCGCCCAGACGAACGACACGAAGCGTGCCCAAGAAAGACTGGCCCGGGATAGGCAGACACTGGAACTGCCCGCCAGGCAGATCGGCCGCGAAGTCCTCGGGCTGGGCGAAGCGGCGACAGCCGACAGCGGCCCCCTCTCCGATTGCACGCAGCATGTTGCACGCAGCATGTTGCACGCAGCATGTTGCACGCAGCATGTTGCACGCAGCATGCCACTCCCTCTCCTGCTCTCTTCGTCGCAGCGCTGCCCGCGAAGCGCCCTTGTCAAGCGGAATGCCTTCCACGCCTCCGCTCCTCCCAGCCAGGGAAATCTCAGCAGAGAACTCCATCCAAAGGCGATCCAATTTCCTGGTCGCGGATCAGGCACGCCACTGACCTCACCCTCACATTGACACCCGGGGCCGCGCGGCGTTGGCTATCATCTGCCCCGCGAGAGGGTCATGAGGAAAAAGCCATGAAGAAGCGCCAGATCCTGCGCGCGGCAGCCGGCCTTGGATTGCTGGCCGCCCCCGCCTATGCGCAAGCGCCTTTCCCCAGTTCCAGCATCCGCATGGTCGTGCCATTCCCGCCGGGCGGAAACACCGACATTTTTGGGCGCATGTTTGCCGAGCCCTTCGGGCGGGCGCTCGGCCAATCCGTTGTCGTCGACAATCGCGGCGGGGCGGGCGGTCTCATCGGCTCGGGCGAGGTGCATCGCGCCCGACCGGATGGGTACACGTTGATCTTTCAAAGCCCGACGGCCGGGATCACCGGCCCGCTGACACGCCGCGTGCCGCCGTTCGATCCCGTGACGGGGTTTTCGCATATCGCCATCCTCGGCATCACGCCGCTCGCCCTCGCGGTCAATCCGCGCCTTGGCGTGAACAGCCTGGCCGAGTTGATTGCGCTCATCCGCGCCCAGCCGGGCCGGCTCAGCTATGGCAGCTCGGGCATCGGCGGCGCCCCGCACCTCTCGACAGAGTTGCTGCGGATACGGGTCGGCAACCTCGATGTGGTGCACGTGCCCTACCGAGGCTCGGGGCCGCTGACCCAGGATCTTCTCTCCGGGACGATCTCCTTCGCCGTAGACGCCTTCACGACCCTGCTGCCGCAGCACCGCGAGGGGAAGCTGCGGATCATCTCCGTCTTCGGCGAGCAGCGCGCAGCGGTGGTGCCCGATGTGCCGACCGCGCGCGAGAGCGGCTTCGACGTCGTGACCCGCATCGCCAACTACCTGGCCGCCCCCCCCGGCACGCCGCCGGACCGGCTGGAGCGCCTGGCCGCTGCCGCTCGCGTTGCGATGTCCACGCCCGAGATTGGCCGGGCGCTGGAGGCCATCGCCTTCGTGCCGGTGACGGATTCCACGCCGGAAAGCGCGACGCGCTTCATCGCGGAGGAGGCGGCGCTGTGGGGCCCCGTCATTCGCGCCGCCAATATCGAGATCGAGTAGGCGCGCATGTTCAAGCTGACGGACAAGGTGGTGTTCCTGACCGGCTGCGGCTCGGTCGGACCGGGCTGGGGCAATGGCAAGTCGATCGCGGTGCTGTTTGCCCGGCAGGGGGCGCGCATCTTCGGCGTGGACATCAACGAAGCCGCGGCGCGCGAGACGCAGGCGATCATCCAGGGCGAGGGCGGCACCTGCGAGATCGCGACGGGCGACGTCACGGATTCCGCCGAGGTGGCGCGGCTGGTCGAGGCCTGCATGGCGCGCTTCGGCCGTATCGACGTGCTGGTGAACAATGTCGGGAAGTCCGAACCCGCTACCCCCGGTGAGATGGACGAGGCGCTGTGGGACAGCCAGATCGCCATCAACCTCAAAAGCGCTTTCCTCTGCTGCCACGCGGTGCTGCCGATCATGCAGAAGCAGGGAAAGGGAGCCGTGGTCAGCATCGCCTCCACGGCTGGCATTCGCTACACGGGCAAGCCCCAGGCGGCCTATTCGGCGGCCAAGGCGGGGCTGATCCATTTCAGCAAGACCACCGCCATTACCTATGCTCCGCGCGGCATCCGCATGAACTGCGTGCTTCCTGGCCTCATCTACACGCCGCTGGTGGCCAAGCTCGCCGAACAATTTGCCGGCGGCGACCTGGAGGGGTTCGTGGCGAAGCGCAACGCCGCCGTTCCCATCGGCCAGATGGGCGAGGGTTGGGACGTGGCCCATGCCGCGCTGTTCCTTGCTTCTGACGAAGCGAAATACGTGACCGCAACGGAACTCGTCGTCGATGGTGGATTGACGGCTTCCACGCGTTGATGGTGTCAGGCCGGCGTAGCCTCCGGGATGCGCGATGACCCCGCCCCCAAGTTGTTCTCGTTTATGGGCAGGGTCTGTTCTCTACACGCCCCTGCGCGGGGCGGGCTGCAAAGGCGTTGGGGGTGAGCCCGTTCAGGCTCGTGTGCGGGCGTTGCGTGTTGTAGTCGATCCTCCAGGCTTCGATGATCCGGCGTGCGGCAGACAGTCTGCCGAACAGGTGTTCGTTCAGGCATTCATCGCGGAACCGCCCGCTGAAGCTTTCCATGAACCCGTTCTGCTGCGGCTTGCCGGGCGCGATGTCGTGCCACAGCCCCCCAGCCCTGGCTTGCCAGCGCAGCATGGCGTTGGAGGTCAGCTCCGTCCCATCGTCGCTGACGATCATGGCAGGCGCGCCACGCAACGCCGCGATCCGATCGAGTTCCCGACCGACCCGCTGCCCTGACAGCGACGTGTCCACCACAAGCGCCAGGCCCTCGCGCGTGAAGTCGTCCACCACGCCCAGGACCCGGAACCGGCGCACACAGTCCAGCGCGTCGGAGACGAAATCCAGCGACCAGCGCTGGTTCACGCCCCGCGGCAACGCCATCGGCACGCGGGTGTCCAGGGCGCGCTTGCGGCCACCTCGCCTGCGCACGCCGAGCCGCTCCGCCCGATACAGCCGAAACAGCTTCTTGTGGTTCACGCAATGCCCCCCCGCGCCAGCAGAATGTGCAGGCGGCGATAGCCGAACCGCCGCCGCTCTCCGGCCAGAGCCCGCAGCCGCTCGCGCGACCCCTCATCATCGGGCCGCCGCGACGCGTAGCGGTAGATCCGCGGCGCCATGCCCACCAGGCCGCAGACGCGACGTTGCGAATAGGCTTTCTCCCGGATCGCCCGGCTCACGGCATTCCACCGTGAGCCGGGCGTTATCGTCCTCCTGCCCCTTCAGCTTGCGGGCGTCCGACACTTCCATACCGCCGTATTTCGAGCGCCATGTGTAGAACGTCGCATCGCTGATGCCGTGCTTGCGGCACAACTCCGCCGCCGTGGCGCCAGCCTGATGCTCCTTGACTACCCCGATCGTCCGTTCCTGCGTGAACCTCGATCGCTTCATCGTCCGTCTCCTGTTGACGGACCCCAAGTCAAAGCGGGGACATTCCGGGGGGCAGGGTCACGAGGTCTCGTCGGGCTGGTACCGCCAGGCAAGCAACGATTCTGACCTGACTGCCAGGTTCTGCTGCGTCCACTCCGACATCCGACCAAACACCTCAACGTCCGGATGGCGAACAGCAAGGAACATGCCAACCGCCTGCCCTTCCGAGTACGAGATGCCCAAGTTTCCGGTATCCACCACCCGGCCTTGCTGAGTCGGAAATCGGCGCTTGAAGTTGGTCCATCCGACGTCTGATGCAAATTGCCCCGCCGCAATACGCGACGCGTCCAGAAGCAAGCTCCATCCGCGCCCGACTATAGCGCGCCGATTAATCTCTTGCCTGCTGCTGACTGACATCTTTCGCAGTTAGCGCTACGCGAAACAATATTCCGCCCACCCTTTCAGATAAACCGCATCCTATAATGCGATTATCGGGCACTTTAGGCGATTTTTGGCAACAACACATTATGTCGACAAAAATAGACATTATTTATGTGATTGTGAAGCATATACGCCCCTTGAAGCTTTTCTCCCGCAGCGATATTCCTGGCTCTTCCTCAATTCCGTACAGAAAAATTATTCCTTCATTTCTTCTTAAATATCCTAGGACATGGTTAATTGACGTTTTTCTAAAATAAATCCAAGCCGTTTCATGAAATACGGATGATATTTGAGCAAATCAAACTATGATTGTTAAGGGAAATTCGAACGCATGCTCACTGACTCGGCGACCTTGGCGCGAGTGCTTGTTGTAGACGACGACAAGGCGGTGGCACGGCAACTCGGCTTGGGTTTGGAGGCGGTTGGTTTCTCTGTGGTCGTGACGCATTCCATGACCGAGGCATTGGAGGCGCTGGGCAAGTCACCCGAAACTTGTGTGGTGGTGACGGACATCAGGATGCCTGGCGGCAGCGGCCTCGAGCTGGCCGAGGCCGTATCGCATCAGCGCGGAGAGGCAGAAGCGACGGAAGTCATCCTCATCACCGGCCATGCCACGCTCGATGACGCGACCACCGCCCTGCGATGCGGCGCGGCGGACTTCCTGCCAAAGCCTTTTCGGCTGACCGAGGCCCGCGATGCGGTGCAAAGGGCGGTAGATCGCGCCTTGAAACGCCGTAAGGACGCTAGGGCAGCATCCGAAAGCCAATTGGCCCTGTCTCGGTTCGACGATGAGCGCCAAATGCTGCAAGCGAAGATTCAGGATGCGGAGCAGCGCTTTCACAATCTGTCCACGGCACAATCGCGACCGTTGGCCGATCTGGAGCGGGCGCGCCTCGCCGTGTCCCATGCGCTGCGAACTCCGTTGAACCTGATTGCCGGCGGTACGGCCTTGATATCGGATGATCGGAGTGCCCAGGCCCAGGCCGAGAGCTTGGAGTTGTTGCGTAATGGCGTGAATGACGCGGTGGTCGCTGTTGAACTGGTCGAGGAACTTAACCGGCTTCAGGTGGATGAACCGGTCGCGATGAACGCCTTTGATGTCGCCGCTTATGTCGATGGCTTGGCGGCATCCTTCACGCATGAGCACGGCACCGTCCTCACCTGCACATCCCCACCGGCAGCTGTGTCGATGATCGTTATGGCATCGCCGCTGCGGATCCGCCGGGCGATCACCTTGTGCTTTGACGCTGCGGCTGAATGGGGGGGGGCCAAGTCGCAGTTCCGCTACGAGACCAAGTTGGAGCATGATGGAGAAGGCCGGTGCTTCGTCAGCTTCACCGTGATCGTCTCACCGCTCGGGCAGGATGTGGCGCCCCCTGCCGGAAGCACATTTGAGGAGACCACCAGCTTCCTGTCACGAACGCAGGAATCGCTTCGCTTCTTCATCGCCCGCCGCTTGGTTGCGCATTGCGGTGGAACGGTCACCTCCTGGACGGGAACGCCTGGTAGTGCGGCGATCCGTCTCGCTATCCCCCTCCTCAACGGCACATGATCGGGGCTCACGCGAACGGGCGTCCTCGTCGATTTGGACGGAGGACGCTCCTGGGCTCATTGGGGATCGGCGCCGGCTTTGTCGCGCTTGGTGGTGCCGGCACCCTGGCCATCACCCGAGCGACCGAAGAGAGGCAGGCCGAGAAGGAGGCCGTTCTGCGTGGCGAGGGCGTACTTTACGTCGAGATGTTCAGCCAATTGCTCGAGCGCAGCCTCGATCATGTGACCATGGTGCATGAACTGGCCGCCGCCTCGCATCGGAAGCGTGTGCTCCACCCCGGAGGCCAGTATCCGACCGCAGATGAACACCTGGCGCAACTCGCTCGGGAGGAGCGGGCGGGCATCTTCCAGATCGCGACGATCGATCGCGATGGGCAGTTGGTTTGGTCCACCGTCCCGGGCTGGCGAGCCGTCGATCTGCGGGACCGGGAGCATTTCAAAGTGCATGCCGAAGGGCTTCGCACCCCCTTCATCAGCGAGCCGCTTCGGGGGCGGGCCAGCCTTCGTCACAGCCTCCAGCTCACCAGGCCCATACTTGGGCCAGATGATAGCTTTCTTGGGGTCAGCGTCGTATCGCTCGACCCGAACGGCCTCTCCAATGATCTGGGCCTGGCCCCCATGAGGCCAGACAGCCGGGTGCTGCTCATCCGCTCGGACGGGTTGGTGCTGTCAGCCAATGATGCGCGGGGCCTTTCGCCGGGTCAACGCGTTGGCGAGGGCAACCTTCATCGCTTCATGGCCCAACTGACAGGGGTGGATCTGGTCTTCGGCTCGCGGACCGGGGCGCAGCGGATCGTCGCATGGAAGCAAGTGCCGGGATGGCCCGCCGTCCTGGTGCACAGCGCCCCACGCAGCATTGCACGCGAAAGGGCCGAGCTTGATGTCGCGGGCTATTGGAAGACGCTGACCGGCGGCCTCGCAGCTTATCTTGGCTTGGGCGCCGCTGCCTTGACCTGGGATGCGGCGCGCACTGCGCGCCGCCACGCGCGCGATGCGGAACTGGCGCGCAAGGAAACCAGCGAAATGCTGCGTGCCTTGCCTGGCGCGGCATATCGCGTGAGCTTGCCCGAAGAGGGAGAGCCCGCCTGGCATGAGGCGCAGTTGGCGGTTGCCGCCATCACCGGTCGCACATATTCCGAGACGGATGCGCGCAACCCCTTCGACACGCTGACCGATTCGGAAGGTCTGGCGTTGCGGGCCGATTTCCTGCGCCAGATCATTGCCAGCGGTGAGGCCGTCGTCGAATACAATGGCTTTCGCCCGGACAAGACGCTCATCCGGATCCGGGAGCATGCTCGCATCCTGCCCGGCAACGAGATCCACGAAAGGCTCATCATCGGCCAACTTACCGACATTACGGCTGAGCAAAACCTCAGGGCGAAGGCACATGCCGCGGCCCAAATGGCCAATCTTGGTGAGATGGCGACGGGCCTCGCGCATGAAATCAATCAGCCCGCGGCAGCGATCGCACTCGCCGCCGACATCGCCGTCCTGGAGCTCGAGCGCTTGCCGGGCGGGCCGCCCGAGACCCTGCGGCGCGGCCTCGAAGACATTGCCGAGCAGGCCGCCCGGCTCCGTGAGGTGATCAAGCATTTCCGCGACTTCAGCAAGCCAGATACGGACGCACTGCCGCTCCAGTCCATGCGGCTCGAAGAGGTGATCGCGGGTGCACGCCGCATCGCGGACGGCATACTGGCCGGCGCGGGCGTGACTTTGCGCGTCTACCTTCCCGATCATCCGCTGATCGTGCGTGCGCGGCGGGTGCCCCTGGAACAGGTCCTGGTCAATGTGCTGATCAACGCGCGGGACGCGCTGCTGCATCAACCCCGTATTGCGCGCGTAGTGGACCTGTCCGCCGCGGCTGATGAAGGGCAAGGCACCGTGAGCATCAGCATCCGGGACTACGGGACGGGCCTTGCGCCAGAGATTCTCCCGCGTATCTTCGAGCCCTTTTTCACGACCAAATCCTTCGACAAGGGGACCGGGCTCGGTCTATCGATCGCGCACACCACCATGCAGGGTCTCGGTGGCTCCATCAGCGCACGCAACCACCCTGCCGGCGGCGCCGAATTTTGCATGGTGCTCCTGGCGGGTGATGACCCTAGAGTTGTTCAAACCGAATCGGAAACGAGTGGAAGTAGAGTGAATCCGGCATGACCCAGGGCCCAAGAATTCTTTTGCTGGACGATGACACTGCCTTCTGTGATGCCATCACGGCATATCTCGAGGCGCAGGGATGCATAGTCGCCGCCATCCAGAGACCAGATGGGCTGGAGGCGGCGATCCTGAAGCATAACCCGGACTTGCTGCTGCTCGATCAACGTCTGGGCGACACGACCGGAACACAGTTGCTGCGCGAGATGCGACCGCGTTCCAACCTGCCATGCATCGTCGTGACGGGCGCATCTGATCCGTTTGACCGCATTCTCAACCTTGAGCTCGGCGCTGACGACGAAATCGACAAATCAACGGCTCCTCGAGAGCTGCTGGCACGAATTCGGGCTGTGCTGCGGCGTGAGCGCCGCCCGTCCGTTGAGCGTGCGAACGATGCGCCCGCCTCGCCTTGGCAGTTTGTCATTTCAAGGCGCGAATTGCGCCGGCCCGATGGCTCGCAGTGCCACCTGACGACGGCCGAGTTTGAGACGCTTCGCATGCTGGTGGAATCCATTGGCATATCGGTCTCTCGCGCCATAATCTGCCAACGGGTTTTTGGCCGCCCCTACCAACCCGCGGATCGCGCCGTGGATACGGTTGTCAAGAAGCTGCGCCTCAAGATTGACACCCCTGGAGGCTCCACCTGCATCCGGTCGGTCCGGCCAATGGGCTACGTGTTCACCGGCTTCCCCGCCGCAGAGGAATCGAGGACAGAAGCCAGCCTGCCGGCATGAGCAGGTCAGCATCGGTGGATCTGGCGGAGCGAATGCAGCATTTGTTGCATGATCTCTCCCAGCCGCTGCTGGCGGCTGCGTTGAGCGTGGACACCGCGCTCATCCTTCTGCCCGCTGGTCATGAAGCCGCGGCCCTTAAGCGCGTAGAGGCGGCGTCCGACGAATTGAAGCGCGCCCTTATGATCATGCGTGCCCTCAAGTTGGCTTGCGGCCGCGAACCCGGCCTTTGGGCGAGCAAGTTCGATCCCGCGCAGATCCTGAACCAGATCCTGGGTGGTAAGGAATTTGCGTCCGTCGGCGAGATTCTGGGGGACCGCGACTATTTCGAGGCTGCCATGGCGGGCCTCGTCATGACACTGCGGCCGACGCCCGACTCCTGTCGTGCATACGCCACCACATACCGCAAGGGTATTCAGATCACGCTGAGGGGAGGCGATTCCCAGCCGGATATGCTGCGCTTCTGGATGGACGCTTTGCGGAAAGCCGGCATTGGTGCACGCGCGCGGCGCATGGGTGCCGGAACGGTTGTATCTCTCTCCGTGCCCACTTGACGCCAACGCGCCATGAGGGAGGGCCGCAGCCGGCAGGCAGTGCTGGTGCGGTCAGCCTCGATCGGTTGACTGGATGCCTCGTGCCCGGAGCAGATCAAATCCGCCATAGGTCTTGTGCTTCCCAACCAGCGTACCTTGCAAACCGTCCAGCACTATGCCGGCACGACACATTGCGGCCAGTTTATCACCCAGTCTCGCGGCATGCAGCGCCAATGCGGCGCGGGCGGTTTCGCTGCCATCCTGTACGGGCATGGGCTGCCGAAAATCCGGGTCATTCACCATGCGGTCCATCAGTTGCTCGGCCAAATCCAGGCCATTCAGCGGTCTCACACCGTAGGTGATGTGAACTGAAGCATCGCTGGCGGCCAAGGCATCATGAAACCAGCCCCAGGGGAGATAAAGCAGGTCACCCGGGTTAAGCGTCCATTCGTGCAGCAATTCGCCCTTGTCCGGATCCTCGTCCCTGGACGGGATCCGCTGGTCGTTCTGGTATGTCGGCCAGGGAGATCGGCCCTGCCAGATGTTCCAGGTCTTTCGGCCTTCGATCTGCACAACCCACACATCATGCGTGTCAGCGTGGACATTGAAAGCGCGGCGTTCTTTCCAAGAGATATAGGCATTGGCCCAGGGCTCGCCGAGGCCCCCCGCCTGGAGCGCCTGTGAAATGGCGGCCATGCCCGGCGTGAGGGTATCGATGTCATTCAGGACGAGACTGGCTCCCTGCTGTACAAACCGCCGCACGAGCCGCGCCTGCGGCCGGCTGATGACACGCCCGCCGTCATTTATAGTCACCGTACAATACTCTTTCGGGGATATGGCTTCACCATCCAGAAGCAAGACCATGGTGCGGTGCGTCCAGATCCGATCCATATTGAGAAGTCGGTGAATCTCGGACCACGACAAGACCTGCGAAAATTTGTCGGCCGCCCCCCGGATCAGCATAGGCTTTTGGTTGTTGTATTTTTCCAAAAATTCATCTTGCGCCATTGGAGACAGCAGCTGTTCAAATGTCATCGTCATGATTATTTCCATACTGCTTTAGTGACGCCAGTCACAATTGTTTAGCACCGCAATCTCACAATAACACTACTGAATTATTGTAACCTTGTCGGCTTGAAGCAGTTTTGCGATTTCAATCGATACAATTAAAGCAGATTTATTTGGCGTTTTGTCGCTCGCGCATGGGTTGAGATCACGGAATTCACTTGCAGCCTCATGGGGGCCGGCTTGGCTCGCGCCGCCCCCTCGCCTCTCACGAAGCCGGTTGCGCCTCATCCTGCGGCGCCTTGGCGGCCTTCAGCACCAGGGTCAGAACGGCACCAGGACCGTCATTTGCGGCTTCGATCCGCCCGCCCATCCCCATCATCAGCCCATGCGAAACCGAGAGTCCCAGGCCGGTGCCCCGATCAGGGCCTTTCGTCGTGAAAAAGGGCTCGAAGATCCGGCTCATGATGTGATCGGGTATGCCGCCTCCACTATCGGCCACGCTGATGCGGACTTCATCCGAGTCGCCGGCAGAGGCTGCCACCCCAATGCGACGCGGCGCGCCCGGCGGGAGTTGGGCCAGCGCGTCACGCGCGTTGAGCAGCAGGTTCACCAGAACCTGCTCCAGCGGGACGGCATCGCAAAGAATGAACTCGGGCGCGCCATCGAGGCTGACTTCCGTGGTGATTCGCTCCCGCTCCAGCGCACCTCGAACAATCTCCAGGGTCCCGTTGATGGCGTCGGCCAGGCGGACTGGCCTCAAGATCGCCTCGCCATCGCCACCGCGGGCGAAGCGGCGCAGATGCGTGATGATCGCGGCGGCCCGGGCGGCCTGCTCGACGATGGCCTGGAGCTGCGGCTCGATCATTTCAGAGCGGCCTTCCCGGAGCCCGAGCGCCGCGATCTCGGCCGCGAGCGACAAAGCCTGCAACGGCTGTTGCAACTCATGGGCCAACCCCATCCCCATGTCGCCCAGCAACGTCAATCGGGCCGATGCCGCCGCCCGGGCATCCGCCGCGCGCAGCGCATCGATGCTGACGCAATAGCCCACGACCAGCGCGCTCCCATTCGCCTGTCGCTCCAGAATGCGGATGCTGCTGCTCATCCAACGCCACCCACCATCCGGCTGGCGAAGCCGAAACTCGTAGGCCAGCCCCTCAGCATCCGCGACATTGTTGCGCCAGCTTGACGCCGGGGAGCCAGGTTCAGCCAGTGTCGTCAGATCATTGAGCTGGGCGATGTATTCAGCCGGCCAGCCGGTGACCGCCGCCACATCGCCACCGCGGTAGATCAACCGGCTGGCGCCGTCAGCCGAGACCTCACGGAGGAAGATCAAGGCGGGAAGGCCGGAATGCAGGCGGTCAATATCAGCGCGGGTCCCCAGGAGCGACACAAGCTTCCTGGACGCCGCGCGCTCCCGAACCAGGGCGGCCATGATGCCGCCACTGACCGTGAGGAGAATCATGGCCAGAAGGCCATAGATGGGGGAAAGGGGCGGGTATTCGCCAGAGGCGAGTTGCACGGCGCGGATGAGGTGCCAGAAGCCACCGCCCAGGCCCACCACCAGCGCGAGGTCACGCGCGGCTGTGATTTTCTGCTCGCGGTAAACCAGCCACAACTCGAACGCCGCGCCGGACATCAGGCCGCCCGCCATGACGCAATAAGTGATGACGATGGCGAGCGAGGGCGTGCCGGATACAGCGCCCACCGTCAGCAGGGCGCCCATGAGCGTGGCCGCAGGCAAGGCTAGAGCGTCATCCGGTCTGACTGAATCGTGGGGATTCCCGGAACGGCTGTTTTCTGATTCACGCTGTCTTCCGGAGCGTGGAGGCCGGGCTGGATGTCGAAGGCGCTCTCACTGGATC
Source organism: Sediminicoccus sp. BL-A-41-H5 (assembly GCF_050632405.1). Taxonomy (NCBI): domain Bacteria; kingdom Pseudomonadati; phylum Pseudomonadota; class Alphaproteobacteria; order Acetobacterales; family Roseomonadaceae; genus Sediminicoccus; species Sediminicoccus sp. BL-A-41-H5. The sequence goes on from NZ_CP192601.1 coordinate 2,190,763, forward strand.
TACGGCAGCGCACGCTGGCTGCGGTGTTGGAAGAAGGCCTCACGCACCGCCAGGCGGCCGAGCGGTTCAAGGTCAGCGCAGCCAGCGTCAGCCGCTGGCGTACCCTTGCCGCCGAGGGTGCGGTGCCGATGCACGGTCCGCTTGGTGGTGATCGGCGCAGCCATGTTGTGGAGGCCGAGGCTGAGACGATCCTCGAAGTGTTTCACGCGCAGCGCGACATGACGCTGCTGGAACTGCGCGTAGCCCTTGCCGAACGGGGCCTGCGCTTCGGCTACGGCACGCTTTGGCGCTTCTTCGACCGTCGCGGCTACACGCGCAAAAAAAGACCGCGCACGCAGCCGAGCAGCAACGCCCCGACGTCCTGAGCCGGCGCGAAGCCTGGTTCGAGGCGCAGCTCGACCTCGATCCTGAGCGCCTGATCTTCGTCGACGAGAGCTGGGCCAGCACCAACATGGCCCGACGCCATGGCCGCTGCCCGCGTGGCGAGCGCCTGCGCATGGCAATCCCCCACGGCCATTGGAAAACCACCACGCTGATCGCCGGGATGCGCAGCAGCGGCGTGGTCGCGCCCTTCGTGATCGACAGCCCAGTCAACCGGCTCATCTTCGAAGCCTGGGTGGAGCAAGCGCTCGTGCCGGAACTGCGGGCCGGCGACATCGTGGTGATGGACAACCTCAGCAGCCACAAAGGCCCGGCCGTGCGGGCCCTCATCGAGGCCAAGGGTGCGCATCTGCTCTACCTGCCGCCCTACAGCCCGGACTTCAATCCAATCGAGAACCTGTTCGCCAAGCTGAAGGCGCTGCTGCGCCGCGAGGCTGCGCGGACCATCGACACCCTGTGGAACGCCATCGGGCGCATTCTCGACCGCGTCACCCCGCGCGAGTGTCAGCGCATGTTCGCCGCAGCAGGGTATGATCCAGATGGATGGGATTAAGCTCTAGGATCCAGTGCGCGGTGCTCCGTTGGCGCAAACCGCGCGCGCCCGCCCAAAGACAAGAGAAGGCCAGCAGGAGCCAAACAGGTCCAAGCATGGTGAACGGGCTGTGCGCGCCGGACATCTGGAAGCTCAGGCCAAGCAGCCCCACGCCAGTCAACAACAGGCAGGCGGTCCAGTATGCGGAGAAGGCGGGGCGCTCAACTCGCCAAGAGTTCCAGAGAACAAGCGCAATCGCCGCGCTGAGGATGGCGGTGGCCGCGTAGAGCGTGGCTGCATCAAGGGCCAAAGACACGGATCGAACCACCTCGAGCGGCACTGGCTACGCTCAACACCTTATCGAACCGAGACGCAAGCGTCACGGCACTCTGGCCCAACTCAGACGGGAAAATTTGACGGCCATGTGGAGCATGCTTCACTCCCGCGTGATCGTGAGAGTGGTCCTCTCTCTCCGTGCCGGCCCACGCTCACGCCGCGGGCAAGCCCAGGGCATGCGCGACCGAGAAGACATTCTCCCCATGAAGCACGAAATCCCGGTTGAGAGCGGAGACGCAGCGCAGGAAGGGGAGTGCTACGCCTTCGCCCGGCAGCATCCAGTCATGAAGTTCCACGATCAACACCGGGAAGGTTGAGACCCATTCGGTTGGTGGTTCAAACAGGCCCTTCTCCCCGCCTTCGATATCCACCTTGGCGATGAGCGGGAAAAGCCCCTCACCCAGGGCCTGCTGCACGACAGCCGAGGCAGCGACCATCTCGCAGTTGCCGCCCTCCTGGGAGGTGGTCATGTAGCCCCACTCCCCGCGGCCAGGATCAACGATGGACACACGTTGTGAAACCCCGCCCAGCGCCTGACAGCGCAAGGCAACCTCCAACCCTTCCGTATTGCGACGGAGCAACGCGAAGTTACCCGGCTCCGGCTCGAACGCGATGATCCGGGCCCGCGGAAAGCGGGCTGCGAAATAGACCGCGCTCGCGCCGATATTGGCCCCGGCATCCAGGATCAGCGGCGTCCTGCCGGAGGCCACGCAAGCGTTGTAGAGGTTCTGGATGTCAGTGGCGCGGGCCAGACGCTCCAGCGCGTAATCCTGGTTGACGAACACCTGCTGGATCACGCCGCGATCGGCGGGGGTGTTGCGATGGAAGAAGGGCCTCTGCGCCTTCCCACCGATGGTCAGCATGGTGACTTCTAACATGATCGCGCCTTCTGTGATGCAAGACCATGGCGAGGCAGGCTCCGCAAGGGTCTTGAAGGATTGGGCCAAATCATCGGGGCTCTTTGCGTTTGACGCCCCATCCGCGCGCAGCGCCGGGCATACACCATGCCAATCGGACCCGCGGGCCCAAGCGAATGAAGGCGGTCAGCACGCACTCGTGGCGGCCTGATGGGCCTGGCGGATCAGGTCGGAGAACTCCTGCCCCTGTGCGACCAACCGCGCACGCGAGCGCTCAGGCTCGAAAGCTGCCGCGACCTGGGCGCGGATCGCGGCGCTGAATGTGCCCTCCTTGCCGGACTGCGCATCCGTAGCGAAGCGTACCGCAAACTCGAGCACCTCCTCCGGCGTTGCAAGCACGAGGTTGCCGAGCCCGGCCGCACGCAGAATGCTGCTGGCCACGCGCGCGGGAACCGTCTCACCCAAAGTGGTCACCATCGGCACATGGGCACACAGCAAGTCCATGGCGGTGGTGTGGGATCCGTATGGCTCCGTATCCAGTCCGAAATCGGCCAGTCGCAGCCGGGCCGCATGCCGCTCAGGATCGACGCGCGCCGCCACGACGAGGCGCGCGGGATCGATCCCCTTGGCCTGCATGGCCACGCGCAACGCTGCCTCAGCCTCGACCGGCATCGCCAGCAACCACAGCACCGAGCCGGGGACGCGCGCCAGGATGTTGCACCAATTCAAGAAGGTCAGGCGGGACAGCTTATGGCTCTGGTTCATCGAGACGAAGACGAATGCGTTCTCCGGCAGGCCTTCATCCGCGCGGCTGACCAGTTGGCGCTCCGCAGGAGGGAGGAGCACCGGATAATAGCTCTCCGCGAAGCGGATGACCGTCTCGTCGAAGTGGACATCTTCCTCCGGCTTTACGGTCACGGGATCGAGCAGGGTGAAGTCATAGATCCTTGAGCCGGCGGTCGAGCAAAAACCAAGATAGTGCCCAATGACCGGCGCCGGCCGAAACCGCAGCACCTCCGACTTGGTGCCGCTCGTGTAGCAGGTGAGATCGATTAGGACGTCCAGTTTCAGGCTCGCGATCGCCTGGGCCGCCTGCTCCATCGAGGCAGCCAGCAGCGGATTGAGTTCCACGTGGTACTCACAGGCGCGCAGACAGCGAAGCCGGAAGATATCCATGGCTTCCGGGCCGTAGGTCAGGGCAACAGCCTCAATCCGCGAATGGTCGAGCGCTTCGAGAAGCCCCGCCATGAGTACGCCCATCGGATGATTGCGAAACTCGCCGCATAGGAAGCCGACGCGCAAACGCTCCCGGCCATCGTTCCACACATGCCCACGCGGCACGATCTGCACCTCAGTCGGCGGGAAGATGCGCCGCGCATAGGCAGCGTTGATCAGGTGGTGGTCACGCATCGTTGCCTGAGGCATGGCGAGGCCGGAGAAGGGCTCCACCACCATCTCCGGATGGCTGCGCACGCGCTGCAAAACGCGCGGGACAACATGATCCACCAAGTCCCAATGGCAAAGGCTCTGCGCCTGGTACAGCAAGGCCCCTTCTGCGAGAGCGAGGTCCGGAGCCTTTTCGAGCGCCTGGGCGAAGAGAAGCAGCGCCTCGGCTCGTTTGCCGAGCTGGATGAAGGCCAGCCCAAGATTGTACTGGGCAACGCCCACGGCGGCCGGCGTATCGAGGAGGTGCACAGCCTGGTGGAAGGCGTGCACGGCCTCTGGCACTCGCCCAAGCTCCAGCACGATGCCGCCAAGCACAAGCCAGACCTTGCCTAGGTTGGGCTGAAGCACCACGGCACGATGGAGTGCTTCCATCGCGTCCTCACGCCGACCCGCCTGCAGGAGGGCCAGGCCGAGATTAGCGTGCATTGCCGCGTCCGCCGGGGCCTTCTGCACGCCGACCGACAACAGGGACAACGCCTCCGGCCAAGACTGCATTTCCAGCAGGCTCCCGCCCAGATTGCAGATGGCTTCCGTCAGCTCCGGCTCAAATCTCAATGTTTCGCGATAGGCAGTTACCGCAGCGGCGTGCGCGCCTCGTGCGCGCTGCGCATTGCCCACCAGCAAATGGCCAAGCGCCGGTCGATCCACCCGCGCAAGGCCAAGGATGCGGCGGCCGAATTGCAACGCTTGGTCCGGCCGCTGCTGCATCAGCGCGATGCGACCAAGCTCGAACATGGTGGGGACGTTCCGCGGATCGCGCATCAGCGCCGCCTCAAGATAGCCGGAGGCCGCCTGCGACTGGCCGGCCGAGAGATGTTCACGGGCCCGTTGCAGCAGATAGGGGAGCGTCAGTTGCATGGGTGGTCATCCTTGGGCCAGAGCGCCAGGGCCCCTGTATGAATGCGACAAAAGCCGATCATGGCGGGCTCCGTCTTCGGCATCCCCAGGCCATGCGCGCCCGCGACTCAGGGACGCAGCAGCGGGGGCACTACTCACCCTTGTCCCATGGGGTGCGAGGTTCAGTAGCCACCGCCCCCATCGCCGCCGCCATCCCCGCCGCCGCCGCCGCCATCGCCTCCGCCACCATTACCGCCATCGGGCTGCGACGGCCGCGGGGGCCGGGCACCATGGTAGTGGCCACGGGGCTGATAGTGACCGCGCGCTAGCGCGCCGCCGAAGAAGAAGCTGTTGTTCAAAGCGATATTCGCAATATTGATGGACACACCGCCAGGACCGGGAGCGCCACCACCGACCTGCACGCTCAAGCCACTCATTCCCAGCGCACTGAACAGGCTGCCGCCGGAAAACCCGGGCACGCCCGTAAGCCCGGCCATAACGCCAGGTGGGGCATAGCCCCGCCCGAAGCCCGCAAGGCTCTGCGATGCGCCGAGGTTGACGATGTTCACGCCGACACCCCCCTGCGGCGAGACCGTCACTGAGACACCTGACATGCCGATCGACGACGAGGCAGTAAAGGGCTGCGCGTAGCCGTTTGCGAAGAAGGACGTGGGCGCTGTCCCACCATGAACCGGCCATTGACCCTGGGGCCGCGCCTGCGCCAGGGCCTGCCCAAGGGGCAGCGTGACGCACACGGCCATCGCCAGCGGGGCGAGTGCAAGACGCTGCATTGCTGAATCCATCATTGCCGCAACCCCATCACATGCCAACTGAAAATCGGGCGCCGCGCGCCACGCTCCGGGCGATAGTCAAAGCGGAGCAACTCATGCGAATCCACATCGAAGTAGTAGTGCGATTCCGCCGCATAACTGTTCGTGCGGCCCTCCTCCCGGTGAACAAGCAGCGCCACTCGCCGCTGGCGGCCGCCCACCATGAGCAACTGCTGTCCGGCATACCGGTAGCTGTTCATGAACTGCTGCTGCACAGGCGGAGACACACCATCCACCTGCAGGAACGCAGTCACACTGATCTCCCTGCCCGGTCGCGCTGGAAACATGCCGATCAACCGGTCCTGCATGACGTCCGCCAGGCTGCTGCCCTCCCGCATGACCTGGCGAACCATCCGCACCGCGCGGCCGTTCATCTCGACCAGGCAGATGGTGCCATCCGCACTGGCCGTACCGCGATAGACCCGGCTGAAGGTCGCGTCCGGCCGGCCTTCGACCTGGGCCACCGACGCCAGGCCGCTGGCCGGACAGCCGAGCGACCAGGCCTGATCCCCCAGGGCAACATCCGCGGCGGAGACCGGCATCATCGAAAGAATCGACATCAATGCTGCGTAAGCCAGCACCTTGGCGCGAAGCATTACTGCCTCACGAGAAGGGCGATGATCGTGTCGGGGTCAGGCAGACCCGTGACAGGCAGGCGATTGGCCGTCTGATAGCGCCGCAGCGCCTCCTGCGTGGAGGCGCCGAAACGTCCATCCGGCTGCTCGCGCAACAGATTGAGGGCGCGCAACCGCGCCTGCACCGCGCGCAGCGTTTCCACGCGCAAGCTCATGCGGTTGTCGTCGACGGTCATCTCGACGATCGGCGATGCCGCGGCGACACGCACGCGCACCAGCGCCTCGATGCCCCCGCGCACAGCGACTTCAAACAACTGGCTTGGCGCCTGGCGGCAGATATTGGCCACGATCGCCGCGAAGGGGCCAGGCAGAATGAATGGGCTGACGTCGAAGACGCCCGTTGTCAGTCGGCTCGTTGCGGTCAGATGGCCGTCGATATAGCCGATATAGGCGCCGAGTTCGGGCCTGTTCTCATTGACCGCGAGCACATACGCCTCGCAACGCTGCGCACCGGCACCGCGAACCGAATATTCGCCAGCGCGGTCAGCCGCGGAAGCAATGCCGACGGAATTTGCCAGCAAGAGGGCGAGAGCAAGAAGCTTGGCCGAACGATGGGGACGAAGCATGATCAAGGTCTCCGGTGACAATGAGACAGCGAGGCAAGGCCTGGAGAAGCAGGCCGTAAAGAAGGAGGATTGGCGGTGGCCCATCCGGGCCACCGCCGTTCAGCCGTACCGGATCAGCGACCGATCGCGTTGGTCGCCGAGTTTCCGACCGCAACCGCACGGAGGACGTTGCCGTTCACGTTAACCGGGGCATTGCTCGAAGCGGCGCTGGCCATATTGGCCCCGATCGTCGTGCCCGAGATCGACGCGGACACCGTGGTGCCGTTGGTCTGCTGGTAATTGGTCGACTGCATCGAGCCACCCGCCTGCGCGCCGGAGAGCGCCATCGTCGCCGAGTTCCCGAAGGCCGTGGCGAAGACGGTATTGCCCTGCACATTGACGGGCCCGTTGGTCGCGGCACCCGCGTAGCTGATCGTCGCGCCCATGGTGGAAGCGGCCACCGTGGAGTTGCTGGCGCGCTGCGTGTTGAGCAGCACGTAGTCGCCATTGGCGGTGGAAGCACCGGCCATAGCCGTCGAAGACGCGCTGCCCGTGCTGGTCCCGTTGTAGCGCACCGAGGATGCAAAGCCCGAGTTCAGGCTGGCACTGTTGCCCGTGGCCGAAGCGCCCACCATGTTGCCGCCGATCGTGACCGGCGAGTTGGTGAGCATGTAGGCGGCTGTCGTAACGCTGCCATCCATGACACCGCGGACGAGGGTGCCGGTGTTCGTGGCTGAGACCAGGCTGGTGTCCATCTCCTGCTTGCCAAGGATGGCGCTACCGCCGGGGACAGCGGCGCCCGCGACATTGCCGATCATCGACAGCGCCGAGACATTGCCATTGGCCGTGGCCGTGACGTTGTTGCTGCTGATGTTCAGCGGGCTCGCGGTGGTCGACGAGTTGGCAAGGGTCGCGCCAATAGACACGCTGCTGACATCCGCAACAGCGCGCGTTGTCGTAGGCGAGCTGCCGAAAGCCCCGCTCCCCGTCATCGACTGGACACTGGCCAGCGCATAGTCAGCCGTCACGTTCCCGCTCGCGCTGGAGGCCGTGCTGGCCGAACCGGTGCCCGCCGAGCGAACCGAGCCGTTGAACGCGGTGGAGAGCGTCGCCGTATTGGCCGTGGCCGTGGCCGACACGGAGTTGCTGCTCACCGAGACGGGCGAGCCGGTCATGGTACCGGTCGCGGTGGAGTCGCTCGTCTGCCAAGTGACCTGCGCCGCGATATTCACGGTGCTGACCGTGGCAAGAACCGCGGTGTTGGTCGCGGTGGAAGTGGAGAGACCGAAGCCCTGGGCCGAGTAGTTGCCCATGCCGCCCTGGCTGTCACCCGCACCGGCACCACTCGCCAGGATGCTCTGGGCCGAGACGTTGCCATTCGCCGTCGCGGAGACCGTGTTCGAATTCACCGAGAGCGGGCTGGAGGTCGTCGCCGAATTGGCGAGGTAGATCCCCAGGTCAACGGATCCGGCGGCAGCCTCATTCCTTCCGCCGGAGATCATCTGGGAACTGCCCAGCGTCAGTGTTCCTGCGTTACGCGTGACGGCAGTGGTGACGGAGCCATCAGCCTGCGTGGGCGTAAGCGCACCAGACTGGCCAAGGCCGGACATGGTGGCGGCGTAGTTGTTCACCGTGCTGGCCGCCGAGATCAGATTGGAACTGACCGAGACCGGCGTATTGACCGTCGTCGCGGCCGGGCCATTGGTCGAAGCAGTCATGAAGACGTCAGAGGATTGCGCAACGATATTGCCGGCCGATACGGATTGCGCATTGAACGCCTCGATCGTTCCGTCATTCCGCGGCACGCTGAGCGTCGTCTCGGCCGTATTGCCGCGCGCGATCGAGCCAACCACGTTCGAGTTCACAGCCACGGTCGAGTTGATGGCATCCGCCGTGGCCGTGAAGAAGCCAAAACGCGCAAGCGCCCGGCTATCCATCGTATCGATGGTCTGGACATTGACGGCCGCGATACCGGCGGCGGCGTCAGCCGACGCCGCTCCGGCTGCGCCGGCAGATGCCTGCGACGTGCCGCTCAGCCCCGGCCCCTGCACCAAGGTGCTGGCCGCCGCCGTGACCGAAAGCGTGGCCGCGTTCTGGGTCGCGGTGGCAACCATGCGGTTGCCAGAGACGGAGACCGTGCTGCTGCTGACATAGCTGATCGTGGAGCTCGTCCCGCTGCTCGAACTCACGCCGGTTCCGACATTGAAGAAGCCGAAGCCGGCAACCGCCTGAACGGAGGTGTTCGAAGTCGTGGTGGTGGACCCACTGGTCACGGTGTTCACCGCGCCGACATTGCCCTGCATGTTGTTCAGGCCAATGCCGCCCAGATAGCTCGGCCCGGTCGCCAGGGTGGCGGTGAGATCGGCGGTGTTCGCCGTCGCGGTCGCCGTCATGGCGTTGGTGTTGACCTGCAGCGTGCTGCCTGTGGTCGTCGAAATATTACCGAAGTTCACCCCGAAATTCTGCATGACGGAGCTTGCGAGAATGGCCGGGGTATCGGTCGCGGTGGAAACGTAGCTGTTGGTCTGGTTATTGCTGATCGCAACCGGGGCCGTGCTGGCCTGGGTTGCGCCAGCCGTTGCGGTCAGGGTCGCGGCGAAGGTATCAGTGCCGGAGCCGGAGGTCGCAATCCCCGTGACGCCAAGGCGTGAGGAGTTGCCTGTTGCAACAGCAGAGGCGGTATTGCCCGCCACGCTGAGCACGCTGTTCACACTGATGCCACCCGCATTGGTGGAAACGCCGTCCGTGGCGGCCGTGGCGTTGGCGGCGGTGGAGACGACGAAGGCATTGCCGATATTGGCCGAGGTCACCGTCGAATTGGCCGTGTTGCTCTGGGTATTGCCCAGCGAAAGCGCCGTATAGGACGCCGTGGTGCCGGAGCCGGAACCGGCCGCTGTCACCGGGCCGGAGACCGATGCGCTGTACTCATTGGCGACGCCCGTGGTGGAGACGGTGTTGCCGGTCACCAGGCCGCTGGCGTTGGTGAAGTTCGTCGCGCCCACATTCATGCGGCTGGAGAGGTTGCCGGATGTGGCCATGGTCAAGGCCACATCGGCCAAGGGGAAGCTCGGGATCGAAGAGGTAGAGGCCATCGCCGTGGTGTAGGTCGTGGCGTCGAGGGTGGTCGCCACAACCGACGTGCCCGTATTCACCTGCGCATTGCCAACGACATAGCTGCCGGTCAACGTGCCCGTTGCACCGGAAGTGTTGGTGTATTGCGGCGTGAGCGTGTCAACCGTGCCTCCCAGGACGGTCCCCGCCGGGATGGTCAGCGCGCCGATGGCGGAGTTGCCCACGGCGATGGCGGCGAAGCTGTTGTTCACCACCTGCGCCGTCGAATTGACCAAGCCCGATGTGGCGAGACCATCCGCGATGCCAATGCTGGCCACAGGGCCGGACAGGCTTGTCGTAGAGGTCGAGCCCGACACGGTGGTGGTGACATTGGCACCGAGGAAGGCACTCACAGAGCTGCCGGCATTCCCCTGGAAGGTGCCGACGGCGACGCCGCCGGCGAGGGTGTTGCTGCTGGCGCCGGCGATCGTGGCCGAAGCCTCGCCGAAATTGCCTACCGCCGTCGAACGCAGCGCGTTGTTGCCAATCGTCGCGGCGCCATCCGTCAGGCCTTGGTAGGCATCGATCTGGAACAGCCCGTTGGCGGCACTGGCCGCCGAATGCGTCACCTGCGCGGTCGCGGCGACGTTCAGATTTTGCTGGGCCACGATGACGGAGGTGGGCGCCGTCGACTCGATTTGCGTACCGGTGGGCGCGCTGGCGGAAGAGCCCGTCGAGCCGAACGCGGTGACCTGGATGTTGCCGATCGCGGTCGTCTGCCCGAGATTGGCCGAGGCCGAGCCGCTGTTGCCGAAGGCGGTGGCACGGATGCTGTTGCCCAGCGCCGCCGTATCCGCGGAGCCGATGTTCAGCGTGGCGCTGGTGAAGGTCGAACCACTGCCCGCGGCCGTCGCTACAAAAGAGCCGGTCGCCGAACTGACATCCAGGTTCTGCGTGCTGGTGCCGCTGCTGCCAAACAACAGGGCGGAGCTGTCGCTGATACGGATCTGCGCGCCTTCCACCGTGGAGGTCAGCGCCGCATTGACATTGCTCTGCATCAGGCCGGTCACGCTGCTGGCCGCACCGGAGACCAGCGGCATCACCGTGGAGACGGCGGCGACATTGCCCTGGACCGTGCCCGAGATGGCATTGCCCTGAACCGTCACCGCGCCATTGGCGACGCCCCCGAAGAACCCGATGACGGAATTGGTCACCGTGGCCGTGCCGATCACCGAACCTGCGGTGTCACCGATGTTGTTCTGGGCGGCAACATTGAGGTAGTCGGCGGCGACGTTGATCGTTGTCGTCGTAGCGCTGGTACCGGGAGTGAGCAACGTGCTGCTCGGGCTGAACAGCTGCGAAGCGAGCGTGCCGCCCGCAGAGCCGCCGGCAGCCAGCGTGGCCGAAGTGTTCAGCGTCTGCGAGGTGATGTCGTTCAGCGACGCACGGCTGCTGACCGTATTGCCGGCCAGGGTGGCGGTGGAGCCGCTGATCTGCGTCAGCGTCCCGGCGCTATCCTGACCCATCACGCGCAGCGTCGTATTGGTGTTCGTCGCCTCGACGGTCAGCGTGCTGGCCGAAGCCGCGTTGTTGCCCTGCGCACTGAACACGGAAACGCCGCCACCCAGTGCGGGGTTGATCGCGGAGGAGAGGTCAAGGCCCACGGTTGCGCTGTTGCCAGCCGCGGCCGCGGTCACGGCATTGGAGGACACCGCCACCGCCCCCCCGTTGAAGCCCGCTGCCCCCGCGAAGAGAGCGCTGACAGCCGTGTTGGCAGTCGATGCCTCAAGGAGAGTGGCCGTACCCGCATCCGCGATGTTCTGCTGCACATTCGAGAGCGAAACCGGTGCAGTGACGATGATATCCGTGCCGACAGGCGCCAGAGCCGCACTGACGCCGGATGCCACGACGCTGGCGGTGCCGGTCGAGAAGCCGCCAAGGGGAACCGCGCCAGAGAGGTTGGAGAGCGCAAGGTTGCCGTTCACGCGTGCCGCGAAGCTGTTGCTGTTCAGGGCGACAGGCGCGCCATAGGCATCATTGGCGGTGAAGGCGATGGCATTGCCCGTCGCGCCGAGATTGCCCAGACGTGCCGTGTTGGTGGTCGCGTTCGAGTTGTAGTTCAGCTGCGAGGTGCCGAGCGTGGCGACCCCGCCCGGGGGCGTGTAGCTCGGGTCGATCACATAGGTGTTGCCCGTGTTGTTCGACAACTGATTCGCGATCGCCGTCGCGCTCATCACATTGCTCGACATGGCCGAGGAGCCGCCAACGGTGGTCGAACCGGTGCCCGTGATGATCTGGTTGGAGTCCAGCGAGCTGCTCAAGCTGATGTCGTTGTTGACCTGCGAGGAAAGGCCCGCCGAGGTGCCGGTCGCGGCGGAACCGATCGTCGCGGTGACAGTCGCGCTGCTGTTGCCGAAGACGAAGCTCTGGGCGCCAGCAGGCGCCGTGCTGCCGAGTACCAGGGCCAGGATCGAGGTCCCGGCGAGGAGCGTATGCTTGTAGCTCATGGGGCGGATAGTCCTTGATCGCATGGATGGGTTGGTGGTGGGTGACAGGCTCAAGTCATTCATCGGGGGGAAGCTGATCCCGGGAGCATCGGTAGGTTCGCAAACATCTGTCTGAAACGTGACGCGCTTCCGGGCGGATTGGGCGCCTCGCCCAAGGGGGCGAGGCTGGCGGTCCCGCTGGGCGAAGCGCCCGGCGGAGCCGCGTTTTCACCGAGCGTCCGGACAGGCCGCGGAGGCGGCGGCGGGTCGCTCGTGTTGGAGGCTGGCCCATCGCCAAGTGGCGTGGGCGGCGGGCAATCGGGCCCGCCCTGTCCCGCAGCCCCGCCGCAGGATCGCCGCTGGGGGTCGGGAAAGACATCAGCGGGGGCGACCGTGGGCGGGCGAATGCCGCCCGGCTGCAGGCTGAGCGACCCCGGAGGCGGCAGCAATTGCGGCCCCTGGAGGAAGCCAGGGATGGCCGGGCGCATCGCCGCATCCGGGCGCGCGCCCGGGGCGGGGCTGGGGCCATTGCCCCGGCCTCGGTTGACGACGCGCGGAACACTGGGCGCAGCGGCCGGAGGGCTGGGCGGGGGCGCACTCATGGGCACTTCCAGCGGCAGGGGCTGCGGCCGAAACGGCGGTTGGGGCGAGGGTTCGTGCGTCCGGACCGTCTCCACATCGTAGCCACTGCTCAGGATGCCAGCCGCCACGGCGGAAGCGGCGCAAGGCTGGAAGGACACGCCGCTGACCGAGGCGAGGAGCTCGAGCACGCCGATCTCCAGCGTCGCGCGGACCGCGAGCTGGATCGGCTCTTGGTTGCGCAGGCCAGCGCTGATGTCGAACAAGCGGCTGCCGAAGAAGCGAAAGATGTTGATCCCGACTTCATGGCCTGTCACCTGCTTCTGCAGGGAAACGGTGCGCAGCACGACCAGGCTGCTGGTATCGACGATGCGCAGATCAGCCGCGATGCTGGCCGTGAAGACGCGCGCCGCGGGCCCCACTCCGTTGACGAGGCCCTCGACACCGCCGGACTGCACATTCCAGTTCAGCTCGGTGATGCCGCCCACGATGAAGTAGCGCGACCGCATGATGGTGCCGCCCGCATAGGGCAGCCACGGCACGCGCTGCATCTGCCCTGCGGGACCGGGGACGCCATAGGCCCGCCCGTCCCCCAACTGACGGCGATCGGCATAGATCAGCTCAAGCTCGCCTACGCGAGGGTCGAAGCGTTCATGAATCCGAACCGCAGGGGCCAACCGGCCCAGCGCGGACATGACCATAAGGGTGCCCCCCTGGGTCAGGGCAGCGCCTTCATTGATGCTCGACTTCCCGGTGTAGTCGCGCACTTCGCCCACCGAGATGGACATCGGCCCGGGATCAGCCCCCGGGAATCGGCGCGCCCCGCGCAAGGCGTCGCGGTAACAGGCGTACATCGGCTCTAGCAGGGTACTGTTGTCGGTAATGGCAGGGCCACGAACGATGGGGGCCGATTCAGGCCCCTGCATGCGCAGCGACTGGCTGGCACAACCGGCCAGGGAAAGACCGAGCGCGAACAAGGCCGCGCCACGGGCAAGTCGCGCATTTTGGCGAATCATCGGATTGCTAAGGTCTTCACCGCGACCTGCTGCTGGAGCGGCGCACGCCAACACCGGCACAGGCTGAGCTGCCGGAGACATTCGACACCGAGGGGCTGCTCGTCGCGTTCTGGGTGGAGTTCAGGATTTGCGAACTCGATGAACTGCCTGAGTTGAGCTGGCCGACACCGGCGCTCGATACGGTACCCGTCACGGCGGCCCCGACCGGGCTGCCATAACTGTCCTGAACCGAATTCAGCGGAGCGGTCATGGTCCCGAGGCCACCGGCACTTGAGCCGCTCGTCTGGTTGCCTGCCGCCGTCGCACCAGTGGAGGGGTTGCTGAGAATGCTCGGCGAGGAAGTCGAGGCGTAACCTGACGTGCTTCCGGAATTACCGATCGCGCTTGAGTTCAAGCTGCAATTGGTCTGATCCCCATTCACCACTGAGGAGGTCGAGTTGTACGTGTTGTAGGTATAGCTGTTATTCCACTGCTGGAAATAATTGCCACGGTACCGATTGATCAAATCCACGGTGCCAAGCGACACTTGGCGATCGGCTGGCGTACGAAATTGCCACGATGTGTTCCCGCCAAGCTCATTGGCCACAGCACCGCCAGCAGCGGCCACGATGCACCCGAGAGACAGAAAACCGCAAATAATTAATGTCATTTCATCGCGCGGACGCAATATGGTAACCAATTTGGCAAGCATCAGACCCACCGCTCTTCCAGAATCCCAGGAGCACAGGATTAGGCGTGACCGCGCGACACATACAGGAATGGGCCGTAGACACTTGTCGATCTATCGGACATATCGTCTGTTTCGGCTATTTTTTTGTCGTTTCATGTTTTTTCGTATTCAAATATCGCCTCTGGTCTTCATGCGACTTTCCGCGGCCTAGGTGTTTGGTCCCAGGCTTTGATGATGCAGTCTGCTCGCCGGCATGGAGGGATGCGCTATGGGCCAGGTTCTTCACGGCTGCGCCCGCACGACAGAGGCTGTCCGTCGCGATCCAGCATAGTCAAGCGAGCCTGAGGCAACTGGCTCGGCGCCACGGCGTGAACCCCAAGACCGTCGCCAAGTGGCGCGCCAGGCAGCACGTAGCTGACCGGCGCACCGGCCCCGCCGAGCCACGCCCCACAACCCTCTCGGCCGAGCAGGAAGCTGTCATCGTCGCGTTCCGCCGACACACCCTGCTGCCGCTGGATGACTGCCTCTACGCCCACCAGCCCACCATCCCGCAACTGACGCGCTCAGCGCTGCACCGCTGTCTCTGAGCCACTGCCTCCAGCGCCACGGCATCTCGCGCCTGCCCGAGACCGGCGGCGACAAGCCCGTCCGCAAACGCTTCAAGGCCTACCCGATCGGCTTCTTCCACATCGACATCGCCGAGGTCCGGACAGAACAGGACAAGCTCCATCTCTTCGTCGCCATCGACCGCACCTCGAAGTTCGTCGTCGCCCAGTAGCACGAGCGCGCCACCGTCCGCGTCGCTTCCGACTTACTCCGACCACTTCTCGCCGCGGTCCGCTACCGGATCCACACCGTGCTCGCGGACAACGGCCAGCAATTCACCACCCCCGGCAACGAGGCCTCCGCCGCGTCGCTCATCCGCGAGGCAATGGATCGGGGTGAGATCTTCCGCGCGCACGGCTTCGAACTGGCCTGCGCCGAGCACCGCATCGAGCACCGGCTGACCAAGCCCCACCATCCCTGGACAAATGGGCAGGTCGAGCGGATGAACCGGACCCTCAAGGACGCCACCGTCCGGCGCTACCACTGCAGCAGCCACGACGAGCTTCGCGGCCACCTCGCGCTGTTCCTCGACGCCTATAACTTCGCCAGGCGGCTGAAGACCTTGAAGGGCCTCACACCCGACGAAGCCAGCTGTCGGTGCTGGGCCACCGAAGCGCACAGGTTCATCGCAAATCCGCACCACGAAATGCCAGGACCAAACATCCAGGCCCACCCTTTGGCCTCGCCCACGGCATCGCTGTTGGGGCCCCTGGCTGGCGCAACGGTGGCAACGGGTTTTATCGGCTCCAGGGGCGCGATGCAGTCACCGGCGGTGGCGGGCGAAGCATTGTCAGTTGGCCACTGCGCCTGGTGGGATGCCCGGGGGGCACCCAACCGGCGCTGTTCATCGTCGCGCATGACCCAGTGACCCAGGCCATCATCTCGCGGTCTTGGATGTGCATGGAAGATGCAACGCGCAGCGGCTTGCCATTCATGCCAAAGATCCCGAAGCCGTTCGAGGCGCAGCGCCGCTGGGATGCGAACGCGATCAAGTGTCCCCATGTGCCCGGACGGCGCGTCAGCCGGTGCGGGGTTGCACCGGGAGCGACGCCATACGCACCAAGCCGAAGACGCTCATGCGCTTGAGTCACGGCTGGCCCGGGCCAACCAGAATTGGTGCGGCGGCACGCGGGTGACGGGAGAAGCAGCAGGCGGAACTCGCCGCGGTCAGACCATCGGCCGATCGTCCCTGCCGTCAGACCGGACGGATGCCGGGAAGGAGTGCCGCAGGGCGTGTTTCCCTATAGCGGGCAGTCTCATTGGTGCTTGATTCGCCACATCGGCGTGACACGCCAGGGCGCGGCGGACTCAGGCGAGACCAGAGCCACGCGGATAGGGGGGGATGGTAGCTGCCGCCGGGCGGCCCCCACAGCCTACGTCAACACATCCGGAGCAAAGGCCGGACGTTAAGCCAGTCACATCGCGAAGAACCGTTTACCGAATTCATGGCGGGGCAGTCGCAACGGCGGCGTGCGCGCCGCCGTTGCCATTCGTTGAGGTCGGCCGGAACGTCCGGCCGACCTCACGGGGGTCACAGGATGATGTCGGTGCCCAGGACCGTGGCCACATTGCCGATCAAGATCGCGAAATCGGCATTGTTGTTTCCGGTCGTGTTGCCTTCCAGCGTCCGCACGCCGTTCTGGTTCACGAAGCGAACCTGACCGAGCCCGGTGAAAGCACCGTTCACAAAGGTGAACGCCTGGTTCCCCGCAACATTCGCGTCGGCATCGATCAAGCTCAGGTCGATCCTGTCCGATGCCGGACACGAAGTCGGTGATGGTGTCACGCGAACCAGCCGCGAGGCCGATCTCCGCGATCGCAGCGCCAAAGGCGAAGACGTCGGCATCGGCGCCGCCGGTCAGGAAGTCGACCCCGGCCCCGCCGTCCAGCGTATCATTGCCGGCGCCGCCATCCAGATTGTCATTGCCATCGCCACCGAACAGCTGATCGGCACCGCCAAGCCCGGACAACAAGTCGTTCCCGGCCAGGCCGTTGATGGTATCATTGCCTGCCCCACCGCTCAGCGCGTTGGCGGCGGCCGTTCCGTTCAGGAGCAAGCCAGCGACATCATCATTCAGGATGGTCGAAGTCGCCGTCGCGGTTCCGAGCACAATCCCGGTCGAGGGGTTGGACAGGGTGAGCGTGAAGGTCTCGTTGGCCTCGACGGTCGTGTCACCCACCACCGAGATGGTAATGGTGCCGCTGCTCTGGCCAGCCTGGATCGTCAGCGTCCCCGTGGGCAACACCCCACCCTGGAAGTCGGCCGCGTTGGCCGCATTGGCCCCACTGCCGGTCACGGCCCAGTTGACGGTGGTGTTGGTCCCCACCGCAGTCGGAACCGAAACGGTGAACACATGCTGCGACACACCGGTGCTGCCTTCGGCCACTGGCGCCACCGGCCCTGCAACTGACATTCTCTGAATGAAACTGCTGCCGGTCAGGGTCGGCGCTCCCGTCAGGTTGATGCTGAAATCCGCAATCGTGTCGGCGTTGACGAAGCCCTGCAGCACACCATTGGCGTAGCGGAGCTGACCAGCCCCGGCCGCGGTCTGCGCCAGCGCAGCGCCCTGCACCAGCGTAAAGCCCTGCGTGCCCGCGACCCCGGTATTGGCGTCGATCGCGGTGAAGTCGAGGACATCCCCGGCGGCGAAGTCGGTGATGGTTTCCCGGAACGCGGCGTTGTTGCCGATCTCCGCGACGCTTCCGAATACGAAGGTGTCGTTGCCGGCACCGCCCGTCAGTCTATCGACGCCAGCGCCGCCATTGATGCGATCGGCACCGGCTCCACCATCGATCGAGTCATTGCCGCCAAGGCCGAGCAGAATGTTGTTGCTGGCATTGCCGAGAATGATGTTGCTTTGGGCGTTGCCGGTCCCTTCAAGGGCCGTGCTGCGCAGCGTCAGGTTCTCGAGATCGGCCGCGAGCGTGTAGTTGAAGGCACCGTTCACGATGACGGTGTCCGTGCCCGCCCCGAGCAGCCCCTCGACCACGGTGTCGGTCGCCACGTCAATGATATATGTGTCGTTGCCGAGGCCGCCCTCGAGGATGTCGATACCGGCGCCACCATCGAGCGTGTCATTAAAGGCCGTGCCGACAAAGATGTTGGCACCGGCATTGCCGAGCATTTCCAGGCCGACATTCAGGCCAGGAACAGCCAGCGAGGCGTCGATGTTGATGGCCGCCGTGCCGGTGCGGTCGGCCGCGTTCGCCGTCCCGGTGCCGATCACCACACGCTCGATGCCGCTGAAGGCCGAGACGATGCCGAGCGCATTGGTGCCGCCCAGGATGATGGAGTCCGCGACGGTCTGGGTGAAGCGGACCTCGTCGATGCCAAGGCCATTCCCCACGCGGAAACCAGCGCCCTTGTTGACCAGTTGCAGCTGGGTCAGGCCGTTATCGGCGATGTCATGGTGAACGAAGGCCAGGCTGTCCTGGATGATGTAGATATCATCGCCTTCGCCGCCATTCATCACCTCGCGCCCACCGATCACCAGGCCACCTGCGCCGGGAACCAGCATGTCATGGCCGCTGGCGCCTGCGAGATTATCCCAGCCGCCGCCACCATACAGGGTGTCGTTACCCGCGCCGCCATTCAGGCCATCATCCAGCAGGGCCGCGGTGAGCGGCACATCCGGATCGAGGACACCGTTCAGGTCGACGACGCCGTCGCCGCCATACATGACATCGTCGCCGGCGCCGCCCTGCATGACATCGGCCTCGGCGCCGCCGAACATGATGTCATTGCCGTCATTGCCGAACATCACATCGATGCCGAGGCCGCCCAGCATGCTGTCGTTACCCGCGCCGCCATACATGAAGTCGTTGTCGATCCCGCCGTCGAGCGTATCGTTGCCGCCATCGCCATACAGGAAGTCGACGCCGGCGCCGCCAACGAGCGAGTCGGCCCCGCCCGCGCCGCGGATGTCGTCATTGCCGCCAAGGCCGAAGACGGTATCATTGCCAGCCGTGCCGGTGATCCGCTCGCTGGCATTGCCGACGCCGTTCGGGTTCAGCACATTGCGGGCATCCACATAGTCACCGGGATTGCCATAGAAGACCCCGTTGACGTAACCGGCGCGGCCGATCGAGGCCGTGATGATCTCACCAGTGGCATCAAAGACCTGTTGTTCGGTGACCGCGGCCTGCAGGTCATCGAGGCTGGCGAAGCCGGGCTGCCCCGCGACGTCGGCCATCTGCACATACTTGTCGGCCACCGAGAAGATATCGGCATAGACATTTGTGGCGCCGGTCGAGCGCATCACAATGTCGGCCAACATCACGCCTTCCATGTTCTCGATGAAGAACTCGGTCGCCGGCACGCGGCCCAGGTAATAGAAGTGGTCGCCATTCTGCAGCTTCATCATCTGCATGGCGAAGACCGCGTCAAAGGTGGACCCGAGCATGCCGCCCAGGACCTCCCGCTCGGCGAGGCCACCCATCCAGGCGTCGATGCGGTTGAAGTCGCGGTTGCCGGTGGTGCTCATCCAGGCCGTGTCGGCATAGGCCGCCTCGGTCGCGTTCTTGAGCGTGGCCATATACAGGGCCTGGTCGACGGCATCGACAGACTCACGGAGGGCGTACCACTGGGTGAGCGTCTTGGTGCTCGCGAACTTCGTCAGAATGTCATCGCTGGCATAGGCCATCATGAAATTCTTGACCGTCGCCGCCTGGTCGAGCGGGCTGCCCTTCAGGTTGTCCCGGAAGCCGGTCCAGCTGGTGTAGGGGTTCAGCGTCGCCTGCAGCGCGAGCGGCGCCACCGTCTGGATCGAGGCGCGCATTTCATTCAGCGTCGGCAGGCCCGCATCCCGGCCACGCACGATGTTCAGCGTGGCCAGATCCAGCGGCTGGCCGAGCAGATTGTCACGGAGGGCATCCGTGACCTTCTCGTCGATCCGGTTGCCGACCTGGGCGGTGCTGCCATCCGTGATCAGGGCGGCGCTGGAGCCCGGGATGTAGGAGGTCGGGCTCAGGAAGGCCTCGATCAACCCCTTGTTGATGTCGATCTGAACCTTGTCCGTGGTCACGCCCGTCGCGGTAGCGGTGGCTGTCCCGTTGACGGTGATGCTGAACCGGTTCGCATCGATCCTGGTGATGTTGGTGAAGGTCCCGTTCAGCAGGCCTGCCGAGAGCCCCCCGATGTTATTGTCCACGCTGGACAGGGTGATGCTGGCCCCCGTCGCAAGGCCATGATTCGTCATCGTCACGGTGACGACGTCGGAATTCGCGACCGTGCTGATGTTTTCCGCACCGCTGACTTTCCGCATGCCGACCGTCTCGGGCAGCATCGAATGGCCCAGGCGGTACACGGCATTGGCGAATTCAGAGGAGATGCGCGCGTCGATCAGCGGGTCCACGCCGGCGAAACCCGCGATGTTCGGGCTCAGCTTCCGCACGAACTGATCGAAGACGAGATGCTGGTAGGTCATCTCGTTGAACAGCTTCGCCTGCTGGAACAGCTCCTCGGCGGTGACCTTGGTGGCCACGCCCGTCAGGGGATCCGTCCAGGCCCAGCCACCGGCCGGCTGGTCGCCCGTGAAGCCGTACACCGCCTTCAAATCGGTCAGGACGCGGTTGTGTTCGTTGGCGAACATTTCCTGGACGGCGGTGAGGCCGATATTCTCGTTGAGGCGCCCGTCACCCGCGACGTAATGCGCCTCCAGCGCGGCCTTGGTGGGGCCGATCAGGTCGCGCCCAGCCCAGACCGTCGTATCCGTGAGGGCAGGCAGCCGAACTCCCATGTCATTCAGGAAGGCATGCTGCGTCGTCATCAGCACGAGGCCCTCGGCCACCGTGGTGTCGGTGACGTAGACGGTCTCGCCCGTGACCTTGTCCAGAGCCACCAGCTGCGGCCGGCCATCGGCGCTGAGAATCAGCTGACCGAACTGGTCGATCGCGAGCATGGGGACGGCCGTGATGTCGGCGTCATGCAGGGTGATCCCGACCTTGGCCGCGTTCGCCTTGATCTGGGCCCAATTCGCAATGCCCGATGCAACTTCACCATTGACGGTGGCGCCCGCATTGACCAGGCGGCCGGTCGTCACGTCGTGGATCGTCTGGCCGGCATTGAGCGTCTGGTATTCGCGCAGGAAGAAGGTCTTGCTCTTATCGGAGCCGTAGGTCTGGCTGAGGTCGATGAACGGCGAGATCTGGTTGAAGCTCTCCGCACGCGCCGGCGTCAGCATGAAGTTGAAGGAGCCCGCCGGCACCAGGTTGCCGATCGCGGGGAAGGGCGCGGCCGATGCGACCACGCCCGTCGTCGGCGTGAAGGCGTTGATCTGGGCCACCAGATCCGCCTCGTCGAGGGCCTGGATCTCGATCAGGGTGTTGTTCAGGACGAGCGTGCCGACATAGGCGTAGGTGAGGCCATCGACGACAGCGCCAGCGTCCGGCGTGGTCAGTGTCGACTTGATCGCCCAGCTCGCCTTGCCCTGGTCCGCCAGGATGCCCAGCTTGCTCAGCAAGGCGTCGGTCGAACCCTCGCCGATGGTGACGTTGGTGGTGTTGTTGCGCGAGGCGGCGATCGTGGTCGCCCGGCCAGCCGTATACAGGCCATCGCTCGGCAGGAGTTCGATCGAGACCCGGCCATCCTTGCCCTTCGACACGAAGTCGAGGCCATGGTCGAAGAACTGCCCGAACTGGCTCATCCAGTTGCTGTAGGCGAGCGGATTGATGGCGCCCGAGACCGGCGAGATCCGCCCCACCGGGTTGTCCTGCAGGCTCAGTTCAAGCTTGAGGGCGTAGTTCGGGTCAGCCGGGTCGAGGCTCTGGAAGCCGACCGGCGCGCTGCTGTCCGCGATCAGGTTGCTGATGTTGCGCGGGTTGAGCGCATCAGCGATTTTGCCACCGACGGTGGTCGTGTCGCCGATGGTCACGACGCTGGTCGCACCGCGCGGGGAATTCGCGAAGGGCGCCGAGATGATGTCGTTCTTCGTCGAAGGCTCAACCAGCCGGTTGAAGGTATCGCGCGTGAACAGGGTGTCGGCAGCGCCGAACCAGAAGCCCGGCGCAGCGGCATCCAGCGTGTTGTTGCCGACGCCCTGCACATCGCGAATGCCCGTCGGGCCAAGCGGCGCAAGCCCGTTCAACTCCTCAGGGAGCCACTCGCCCCGGGAGCGGGCGAGAAGGAACCGAATATCGGCGAGACTGAGTGTCGGCATTGCTTTGCTTTTCCGAATCTTCTTGGCTTCCGCGCTCGATATAGAACGCGATCATCGCTGACAGGTAGCCGACAGTATTGAAGTTTGGAATTCAATATTGGCGTGCAAATCGCATTATTTTGTCCTGTTATGTATTCGATATGCCTTTTGATGCGAGCTTTGCGCTTGTTTGATCGCTTAATTGCATTTCAATCAGGTTTGGCCGATATTAAATGCGGTTCAAGGCCATCAAGTCAGATTTTGAACGATATCGGCGCGCCATATTGCTTCAGATCGGCGTAAGGTAGGCTATTGGCGAGATGCGGCGGATCTCAGGTGGGCGCCAGTGAAGCCCGAAATCCGCTCGACCGGCTCAAATGGCGGGCGCCATCCGGTCTCTGCGCGCGCGAACACAGTCCTGATCGAGCCTTCGCCATCGCGAAGGATGAGGAGCGTCGCGCCACGCCAGCACGAACACGCCTCGGTGAAGCCTGTCCACGGGCCATGCGGGGATCGCGAGGCGCTCCGCCCTGATCGACATCAGGCTTGCGGCACCTGCCTGGCGTGAGGCCGAGCCTCTTGCCGCCTCGACAACGCCACCTGATGGCAGCCCGGGGAGGGCCACCTCGGCTGTTCAGAGGCCCCTTGAGAGCCACCGAAGCGCGATGGAACCGCCCTGCAGCGCGCCACTGGCGACGCCGGCCATCGCCTCGATGCCCACCGCCCTGTCGGAGCGGCCAGCAATTCCAACCACCACGCCAGGCAAGACGGGCTTGTTCACCAGTTTCGTGAGGTCGCAGCCCGCGCGCCACACACGGGCTTCAGCCTGGCCCCGCACAAGCGAATGGCGCCAAGGATCGTCCGGACGCCCGCACGATCCGTCACGCGGGCGGGGTGAAAATCACGTTGAGCCGCCGTGCGCCCCGACGAGTTGCGACGTCGTCGCCTGGCGGTCGAGCACGACACGACTGGCTTCCCCGCACGCCGGGGCGAACTCGACGGCATGCGGGGAAATGATACCCTCATGCCGCCCCACCGTTCCGGCCAACGCCCGCCCGGCAAAGCGGCCCGCTGCAGGCAGTACACGCAAGCAAACACCTGCCTCGCCGGCGAGACGAAGTAAAACTCGCCAAATATGAAATAAAATCTCGCCGCATGGCCGTTGCCGCCTCCGTAGTCCTCATCTTATTCGCTTCGTGCACAGGGCTTCGCCTAGGGGTGCTTGATCGGCGTTCAGCGTGGGCCGATCGCTGAGCCTCCGGATGCGGGCAACGAGGGCCGGGCACAATCAGGTGTTGGCGTGAAGCGAACGGAAATCCGATGAGTATGGCGGTGGGCGTTCAATCCCCCGTGGCTAAGTCCCGAGCGGGCGTGATGGTGGGGGCAGCGGCCTCGCCCCTCCCCCCCATGGCGCCCACAGATGCGCGGGGACCCATCCTGGTGGGGATCGTGACCCTTGCCATCCTGGTGGTCGGGTTTGGTGGCTGGGCCGCCTTCGCGCCGCTGAACAGCGCCGTCATGGGGGCCGGCGTCCTCGTCGTCGAGTCGAGCCGCCGCGATGTGGCGCATCTTGAAGGCGGCATCGTGCGCCAGATTCATGTGCGTGACGGTGCGGAAGTTGCGGAGGGAGATGTCCTGATCTCGCTCGATCCGGTTCGCGCCGTGGCGGCTCTGCAAATCGTGCGCGGGCAGCTGGACGCCCACATGGTCCTGCTGGCGCGCCTGCGGGCCGAACTCACGGAAAGCTCTGATCTGGAGCTGGACGAGGAAATCCGCGAGCGCGCGCGCTCCGATGCCTCCATAGCGGATCTCATTCGCGGACAGACCGGCATCCTGCATGCCAGGCGCTCCTCCCTGCGCGGGCAGGTGGCGGTGCTTCGGCAGCGCATTCAGCAGCTTCGCTCGCAGATCACGGGCTTCACGGCGCAGGAGCGCGCTCGCCTTCGACAGATCAACTTCCTGCAGGACGAGCTGAACGGTGTGAATACGCTCCTCCGTCAGGGTTATGCTCCGAGGACGCGGGCGCTTGCGCTGTCACGCGACCTCGCGCGACTGCAGGGCGAGCAGGGCGAGTACCTCTCCACCGTAGCCCGCACGCAGCAGCAGATCGGCGAGGCGGAGCTTCAGATTCTTCAGCTTGAATACAGCTTCAAGGAGGAGGTGGCGAAGCTCCTGCAAGATACGCAGAACACGGTGCGGGAGTTGCAGGAGCGCCTGATCGCCAGCCAGGACATTGTCAGCCATCTTGAGATCCGCGCACCGGCGAGCGGCGTCGTCGTGGGTTCCACCGTCTTCACACCGGGCGGCGTGGTCGTGCCGGGGCGCACGCTGATGCAGATCGTCCCGCATGAGGACAGTCTGGTGATCGAGGCGCAGATCGCGGTGCAGGACGTCGAGGTGGTGCATGAGGGCCAGGTGGCGCTGATCCGCTTTCCCGCCCTGCCGCAGCGCACCCTCCCCACGCTGACCGGCCACGTCATCCAGGTTTCGGCGGACCGGTTGATCGATGAGCGCAGCGGGCTGGCCTTCTTCAAGGTGCGTCTGCGCCCCGACGAGCAGAGCCTCGAGAAGATTGCCGAGCGGCGCCTGGTGGCGGGCATGCCGGCCGAGGTCAGCATTGCCACGGGCCAGCGCACCGCCGGACGCTACCTGCTCGATCCGCTGCTCGACGCCATTCGGCGCGCGATGCGCGAGCGTTAGCGCCGCCATGCAGGCCCGTTTTGCTTTCCGTCGCGCCCGATACGCCAGCGCACGCACTCATTTCTCCCGAGGCATCCTGTGACAACTTCCGCCTCCCTCCCCTCCACGCCTGGTGCCGCCCGCGGCGCACCCCTCCTGCGCGACGTCTTCAAGCGCTGCCGCCCGCCCCTGCTGTTCGCCATCGTGTTCTCGGGGGCGATCAACCTGCTCATGCTCGTGCCGCCGCTTTACATGATGCAGGTGTATGACCGCGTCTTGAACAGCCGCTCCGAAGCGACGCTGGCCGCCCTCACGGGCATCGCCTTCGGAGCCTTCGCCGCGATGGGGCTGCTCGAGGTGGTGCGATCCCGAATCCTGGTCAGGGTCAGCGCGCGGCTTGATGGCTTGTTGAGTCCCGTGACCTTCGATGCCGTGTTTCGCGACCATGTGCGCTCCCAGGGCGGGGCGCGCACGCAGCCGCTCAATGACGTGGCGACGCTGCGCCATTTCGTTGCGGGGCCTGGGTTATTTGCCTTCTTCGACCTGCCCTGGTCGCCAGTGTTCCTGCTGCTGCTGTTTCTGGTGCACCCGCTCCTGGGTGTGCTGGCGCTCAGTGGCGGCGTGATCCTCGTGAGCCTCGCTGTCGCAAGCGAGTGGACCTCCCGCCGCAGACTTGCGGAGACCAACCGCTACAGCTCGGCCGCCGCCAATTTCGCCGAGACCAGCCTGCGCAACGGCGATGCCATGACCGCCATGGGAATGCTCGAGGTCATCAAGCAGCGGTGGATGACGCGCCACAACGAGGCGCTGCGCCTGCAGTCGGGTGCCAGCGACTGGGCCGGCATCCTGAGCAATGCGACCAAGGTCGTACGCATCGCCCTCCAGTCGCTCTTGCTGGGGGCCGGCGCCTTGCTGGCCATCGAGGGCAAGATCTCGCCGGGCCTGATGATTGCGGCCTCGATCATCGGCGCCAAATCGCTCGCGCCGATTGAAGCGCTCATTGGCAGCTGGAGCCAGGTCGTCGCCTCGCAACTCGCCTGGCGGCGGCTGAGCGCGTTATTGGACAAGGCGGGCGAGGAACCGCAGCGCATGCCGCTTCCGGCTCCGAAGGGCCAACTCAGCCTCGCAGGCATTGTCGCTGCCCCGCCAGGAGGCACGACACCCGTGCTCAAGGGCGTGGGATTTGATCTCCAACCAGGGGAGGCGCTCGGCATCCTTGGCGCGAGCGGCTCGGGCAAGAGCACCTTGGCACGCGTGATCACCGGGGTCTGGCAGACGCAGGCCGGTACTGTCAGGATTGACGGCGCCGAGCTATCACAGTGGTCGCGCAGTGACCTCGGTCCCCATATCGGCTACCTGCCGCAGGACGTGGATCTGTTCGACGGGACCGTGGCGGAGAACATTGCGCGCCTGGGCGTCGTGGACTCCCAGGCAGTTGTGGAGGCCGCGCAGCGGGCAGGAATTCACGATCTCATCCTCTCCTTTCCGCAGGGCTATGACACACCCATCGGCGAAAGCGGCAACCGGCTCAGCGGAGGGCAGCGCCAGCGGGTCGGTCTTGCTCGTGCGCTGTACCGCGTGCCCGCGCTCTGCATCTTCGATGAGCCCAATTCCAACCTGGACGAGGTGGGCGAAGGGCATCTCATCCAGGCACTCCTGCACCTGCGGGAGATGAAGCGCACGGCTGTCATCATCACCCACAAGCCCTCGATCCTGAATCATGTCGACAAGATCATGATCCTAAAGGAGGGCCAGGTGGCGTTCATCGGTCCGCGCGCCGAAGCTTTTGCCCGTTTCTCCCGCCCCGTCGCCACGACGACACCAGCGGTCTCGCGCTGAATGTCCAGCCCATGGAATTGGTGGCACGGTTGGCCCTGCCCCCAACCGTTCTCGTGCATGCCCATGCCGGGCGCGTTCGACCACGTCGACGACGTCTCCCGCCCGATAGCCGAACCGCGGCTCCATCGCCGGCGCTTAGCGCGTGAAGGTGTCCACGATCGTCAGCACACGGATCTTCCGCCCCGTCGCCAACTGGTCGTGCACGAAGTCCATCACCCATGTCTCATTGGCCCGTTCCAGCGGTCGCCGGTCATCGCGAAGCTTCGCCTTGACCCGCCGCTTCGGCACCTTGTTGCGTAGCTGCAGGCCAAGCTCCCGGTACAGCCGGCAAATCCGCTTTGCGTTCACCGCCCACCCCTCACGCCGCACCAGTACGTGGATCCGGCGGTAGCCGTACCGCACGCGCGTCGCGGCGATCTCCTTGATCCGACCGATCAGTGCCACCGGCAATAGTACGGCGGTGGCTCCATCCGGATCACCGCGCAGGCCCGACCTGTCGAGACCTTCCACCCGCTTCGGACGTCATCCACCAACCGGCGTCGCCGCGTAGGCTTCAGAGCTTTCTTGCCAGAACATCCTGCAGCATCGCCAGATCCAAGCAGAGGTCTGCCATAAGCTTCCTCAGCTTGCCCTTCTCCTCCTCGAACCGCTTCAGTCGCAGCATCTCAGAAGCCTTCAGCCCGCCGTACTTCTTGCGGCAGACTTCCACGATCGCCGTCCCCTCCTCCGCCCGACGCAACACGAACGCGATCTGCGCATCCGCGAACTTCGACTGCTTCATCGCAAGCCCTCCATCTCCCAGCACCAAACCTGAACTGGAACCCTCCAGCTCAGGGCGACCCAGAATTCGGGAGCAAGGTCAAAGGCGCCAGGGCGCGAGAACTGCCAGACTCGGCAGGCCAACGAGATGCAGCGCCAGGCGTCGAGCCGGTTCAGCAGGCGGAGCTCGGATGCCGGTCGATGCCATGACCGCCTTCACCGACCGCCTGCTGTGCGCAGGCGGTCCGGTCGTCGCGACCCGGCGAAGATGCAGCGCTGGTGCCTGAGCGCTGTCAGATCCAGATATTGTCGACGAGCGCCACCCAGACGCCCGCTTCGCCGAACCCCACGATGTCGGCACGACCATCGCCGTTCACATCGGCAAGCTGGCGCGGGAAGCGATCGGCGCTTGTCCAGCCACCCGCGCTTCCGCCGGCACCAAACCCATCGGACCGCAGCGCCATCGGATCGAAGCCGCCCGATCCGTCTGCCAACGCCACCCAGACGCCCGCTTCGCCGAACCCCACGATGTCGGCACGACCATCGCCGTTCATATCGGCAAGCTGGCGCGGAAAGCGGTCGTCGCTCGTCCAGCCACCGGCACTTGCGCCAGCGCCAAACCCATTGAAACGCAGCGCCATCGGATCGAAACCGCCTGACCCGTCAGCCAGCGCCACCCAGACGCCCGCGTCGCCGAAGCCCACGATGTCGGCACGACCATCGCCGTTCACATCGGCGAGCTGGCGCGGGAAGCGATCGTCGCTCGCCCAGCCGCCCGCACTTGCGCCAGCGCCAAACCCATTGAAACGCAGCGCCATCGGATCGAAACCGCCTGACCCGTCAGCCAGCGCCACCCAGACGCCCGCGTCGCCGAAACCCACGATGTCGGCACGACCATCGCCGTTCACATCGGCGAGCTGGCGTGGGAAGCGATCATCGCTCGCCCAGCCGCCCGCACTTGCGCCAGCGCCAAACCCATTGAAACGCAGCGCCATCGGATCGAAGCCGCCCGATCCGTCAGCCAACGCCACCCAGACGCCGGCGTCGCCGAACCCCACGATGTCGGCACGACCATCGCCGTTCACATCGGCGAGCTGGCGTGGGAAGCGATCGTCGCTCGCCCAGCCGCCCGCACTTGCGCCAGCGCCAAACCCATCGAAACGCAGCGCCATCTGACCGAAGCCGCCCGATCCGTCTGCCAGCGCCACCCAGACGCCGGCGTCGCCGAACCCCACGATGTCGGCACGACCGTCGCCGTTCACGTCGGCAAGCTGGCGCGGGAAGCGATCTGCACTCGTCCAACCACCCGCGCTTCC
Organism: Sediminicoccus sp. BL-A-41-H5; assembly: GCF_050632405.1. Taxonomy (NCBI): domain Bacteria; kingdom Pseudomonadati; phylum Pseudomonadota; class Alphaproteobacteria; order Acetobacterales; family Roseomonadaceae; genus Sediminicoccus; species Sediminicoccus sp. BL-A-41-H5. The sequence continues at coordinate 2,219,299 of NZ_CP192601.1, forward strand.
GCCGGCACCAAAACCATCGGAACGCAGGGCCATCGGACCTACGAATATGTCCTCGTTGGCGTTGGTAACGGTGATGGCGACGGCCCGGGGGGTGCTGAACAGCGAGCCGTCCGAGGCGGTGACGGTGATGTCATAGACGTTGTTCGCGCCGGCATCGGCGGGCGCATCAAAGTTCGGTGCGGCCTTGAAGGTCACGGCACCACTCGCGGCGTTGATGTTGAACAGGCCCGCGTCTGTGCCGCCGAGCGCCCAGGTGAGGCTGGTGCCGGCATCGGGATCCGTGCCGGTGGCGGTGTAGACGATCCCCAAGCCATTCTCAGCGAAGTTCGCCGTCGCGCCGGAGGTGACGGTCGGTCCCTCATTCACATTGGTGACGGTGATCGCGACAGGCTGGGCCGCGCTGGAGTTGCTGCCATCGGAGGCGGTGACAGTGATGTTGTAGACATTGTCAGCGCCGGCATCGGCCGGGGCTTCGAAGTTCGGCGCCGTCTTGAAGGTCACCACGCCGGTGTTCGCATTGATGTCGAACCGCGCGGCATCTGCCCCGCCCAGCACCCAGGTCAGGGCGTTGCTCTCAGGGTCCGTCCCGGTGGCGGTGTAGACCGTGCCGCTGGCATTCTCCGCGAAGCTCGCCGTCGCGCCGGAGGTGACGCTCGGCCCCTCATTCACATTGGTGACGGTGATGGCAACAGGCTGGGCCGCGCTGGAAAGCGTGCCGTCGGAGGCGGTGACGGTGATGTTGTAGACATTGTCAGCGCCGGCATCGGCGGGCGCCTCGAAGTTCGGCGCCGTCTTGAAGGTCACCACGCCGGTGTTGGTATTGATGTCGAACCGCGCGGCATCCGCCCCGCCCAGCACCCAGGTCAGGGCGCTGTTCTCCGGGTCTGTCCCGGTGGCGGTGTAGACCGTGCCGCTGGCGTTTTCCGCGAAGCTCGCCGTCGCGCCGGAGGTGACGCTGGGTCCCTCATTGACGTTGGTGACGGTGATGGCGACGGCCTGCGCCGCGCTGGAGTTGCTGCCATCGGAGGCGGTGACAGTGATGTTGTAGACATTGTCGGCGCCGGCATCGGCGGGCGCCTCGAAGTTCGGCGCCGTCTTGAAGGTCACCACGCCGGTGTTGGTATTGATGTCGAACCGCGCGGCATCTGCTCCGCCCAGCGCCCAGGTCAGGGCGCTGTTCTCCGGGTCGGTCCCGGTGGCGGTGTAGACCGTGCCGCTGCCATTCTCCGCGAAGCTCGCCGTCGCGCCGGAGGTGACGCTCGGTCCCTCATTCACATTGGTAACGGTGATGGCAACAGGCTGGGCTGCGCTGGAAAGCGTGCCATCCGAGGCGGTGACGGTGATGTTGTAGACATTGTCGGCGCCGACATCGGCGGGCGCCTCGAAGTTTGGCGCCGTCTTGAAGGTCACCACGCCGGTGTTGGTATTGATGTCGAACCGCGCGGCATCTGCTCCGCCCAGCGCCCAGGTCAGGGCGCTGTTCTCAGGGTCGGTGCCAGTGGCGGTGTAGACCGTACCGCTGCCATTCTCCGCGAAGCTCGCCGTCGCGCCGGAGGTGACGCTCGGTCCCTCATTGACGTTGGTGACGGTGATGGCAACAGGCTGGGCTGCGCTGGAGAGCGTGCCATCGGAGGCGGTGACGGTGATGTTGTAGACATTGTCGGCGCCGGCATCGGCGGGCGCCTCGAAGTTCGGCGCCGTCTTGAAGGTCACCACGCCGGTGTTGGTATTGATGTCGAACCGCGCGGCATCTGCCCCGCCCAGCACCCAGGTCAGGGCGTTATTCTCCGGGTCGGTCCCAGTGGCGGTATAGACCGTGCCGCTGGCGTTTTCCGCGAAGCTCGCCGTCGCGCCGGAGGTGACGCTCGGTCCCTCATTGACGTTGGTGACGGTGATGGCAACAGGCTGGGCTGCGCTGGAGAGCGTGCCATCGGAGGCGGTGACGGTGATGTTGTAGACATTGTCGGCGCCGGCATCGGCGGGCGCCTCGAAGTTCGGCGCCGTCTTGAAGGTCACCACGCCGGTGTTGGTATTGATGTCGAACCGCGCGGCATCTGCCCCGCCCAGCACCCAGGTCAGGGCGTTATTCTCCGGGTCGGTCCCAGTGGCGGTATAGACCGTGCCGCTGGCGTTTTCCGCGAAGCTCGCCGTCGCGCCGGAGGTGACGCTCGGTCCCTTTACGTTGGTGACGGTGATGGCAACAGGCTGGGCTGCGCTGGAGAGCGTGCCATCGGAGGCGGTGACGGTGATGTTGTAGACATTGTCGGCGCCGGCATCGGCGGGCGCCTCGAAGTTCGGCGCCGTCTTGAAGGTCACCACGCCGGTGTTGGTTTGATGTCGACCGCGCGGCATCTGCCCCGCCCAGCACCCAGGTCGGGCGTTATTCTCGGGTCGTCCCGGTGGCGGTTAGACCGCGCCGCTCCCATTCTCCCAAGCTCGCCTCGCGCCGGTCGTGGGTGCCTTTCACTTGGTCGGTTCGCCGCCTCCTTTCCCCCCTGCTCCCATCCTTGGACCGCCCTGGCAGGCGTCTTTCAGCGCTATTCGGTCGGCGTGGGCCGTGTACCGCTGACCGATTTGACCAGGCTCGCCGGCGGCTTATTGCCGATCCCGCTGTACGGGCGAACCTCATTGTAGTTTCTGCGCCAGGCCGCGTACTTCGCCCGCGCGTCGTCGAGGCTCATGAACCAGTGCCCGTTCAGGCACTCCGCCCGGTACTTCCCGTTCAGCGTCTCGATGAGCGCGTTGTCCGTGGGCTTGCCTGGTCGCGAAAAGTCGAGCGTCACGCCGTGCTGGTACGCCCAGAGATCCAACTCGCGTGACACGAACTCGCTGCCCTGGTCGACGCGGATCGCCCGCGGGTATGCATGCCCATGCCGGGCGCGTTCGACCACGTCGACGACGTCTCCCGCCCGATAGCCGAACCGCGGCTCCATCGCCGGCGCTTAGCGCGTGAAGGTGTCCACGATCGTCAGCACACGGATCTTCCGCCCCGTCGCCAACTGGTCGTGCACGAAGTCCATCACCCATGTCTCATTGGCCCGTTCCAGCGGTCGCCGGTCATCGCGAAGCTTCGCCTTGACCCGCCGCTTCGGCACCTTGTTGCGTAGCTGCAGGCCAAGCTCCCGGTACAGCCGGCAAATCCGCTTTGCGTTCACCGCCCACCCCTCACGCCGCACCAGTACGTGGATCCGGCGGCAGCCGTACCGCACGCGCGTCGCGGCGATCTCCTTGATCCGACCGATCAGTGCCACCGGCAATAGTACGGCGGTGGCTCCATCCGGATCACCGCGCAGGCCCGACCTGTCGAGACCTTCCACCCGCTTCGGACGTCATCCACCAACCGGCGTCGCCGCGTAAGCTGCAGAGCTTTCTTGCCAGAACATCCTGCAGCATCGCCAGATCCAAGCAGAGGTCTGCCATAAGCTTCCTCAGCTTGCCCTTCTCCTCCTCGAACCGCTTCAGTCGCCGCATCTCAGAAGCCTTCAGCCCGCCGTACTTCTTGCGGCAGACTTCCACGATCGCCGTCCCCTCCTCCGCCCGACGCAACCCGAACGCGATCTGCGCATCCGTGAACTTCGACTGCTTCATCGCAAGCCCTCCGTCTCCCAGCACCAAACCTGAACTGGAACCCTCCAGCTCAGGGCGACCCAGAATTCGGGAGCAAGGTCAACGAAGATACAAGGGACGCAGGGCGGCTGAACTGAGGGGTTTCAACGCAAACCCGCACCAGCGCTTGCCGAGACCACACCTTCATGGTCATTGAGTGAGTCGATTTCGTAGTAGCTGCGAAGTGGGTGCGGATAGGCGATATAAGGCTCTTCTAGCATTGGGGGCGGAGTGATCGATACGCCAAGCAACGCGCGCGCGCATGCTACAGGATCGAGCATCAACTCCATCGGCAAGCGCGCACCCCAACCAAGGCGACGCAACCGCTCAGCTGGCGCCCCAAAGTCAAACACCACCGGAAAGACACGCTGGCGCAATATCGTCGTGAGGGTGTAAGAAAACGTCTCGGGCACGACCGCCGGAAGCCACGCTAAGTCCGCGCTGGCATCGGCTAGCATGGTCGCTGCGGCCTCAGGCACATAAGGGCCGGTGATCTCGACACCGCAGGCGCGCAGTGCCGCGTCCCGGTCCGTATAGCCCACCACGACGAACTGGATTGGCAGGCATTCGGCCCGCACATACTCCGCCGCGCGCTCCAAAAGGTGCGAACCCTTATGCGGACCGATCGCGCCGAGTAGGGCAACCCGGCGCAAGCCTCCCTTCCCCTGGAGGCTGTTTACGCGGGTAACGACTGACGGCGCTTGCATTTCCGGGTGCGGACGCACCAAGTACTGAATGCCAGGCATGTGACGCCGCATCCGCCGCGCTACGTCAGAGTTAGGCACGAAAACGCGGCGCGCGTCCCGGATGAGAGCGTCATGTGACGCTCGCCACGAGGCAATGTCAGGCCTCCCGTTGATCGAGCCGTCGCGCTCAATACAACGCCGGCAAATATGGATCTCCGGCTCGCCGCAATAGACACCGCTTTGATCGACAAGCGAAACGCGCGGGCAGATCGCGCCGTAGTCGTGCAGAGTGACAACGTATGGGATGCCGGCGAGGCGCGCTGCATGGCGAAAGAAGTCTGCCGCATTTGGATGCATGGCGGCCATATTGTGTATGTGAAGGAGGCGTACCCCAAGCGCACTGATCGTCGCTGCATAATCGTCAAGATCAACGTCGAAGCGGAAGCCGGTCAGGTTGGGTGTCTCCAGGGTCTCTGGATCTTCGATGTACAGCGTGCCGGTCCGGTCGTCTGGCCGCGAAAAGAATACCGGGGTGCCATCAGCTTCCAGCAGTGCCGCCATCTCTAGCGCATGTTGCTCTGTTCCACCGCCCAGGCCGTGTAGCACGAAGAGTATCGCGCCACCGGCAGAGCGCCGCTTGAGCCGCGCCACATCGAGAGCCCGACGCGCAGGCTTGACCGGGTCGGCCTTGATAAACTCCTCGACGGCACTGGGGTACCAGGGATGGATCTCGACGAGTTGCCGCATCGCATCCTGGATCCGATTCGTCTTTTCCGCGCCAAAGGAAGTGCCACCGTGATGGCGCACGAAGATATCGGCAGCAAGGATATTGCGCCATCCGCGGGCAGATGCACGGCAGCAAAAGTCATTCTCTTCGCCATAACCGCGACCAAAGGTCTCGCTGTCCAGCAGACCTACGTCATCGAGGCAGGACCGTCGGACATACATACAGAAGCCCACCCCTGTTGGTACGTCGCAGGTCCAGCCAGCGTTTGCTTGGGCAGCTAAGCGGTCGAGCGTGGCGCCGTCCAGTTCTAGCTGCGCCCAGTTGTCGCGCACGAAGCGAGGATAGCTGCAGATCTCGGCGTTATTCGAAAGCGGCGTCGCCGTACCGATACGGAGGTCGCGGAGTACGGCGGCCCTAAGTCGGTCGAGCCAGTCGTTATGGACCTCGGTGTCTGCGTTGAGCAGCACGACATCCCGATCTGAGCGCAAAGACATGCCACGGTTGCAGGTGGCGACAAAACCCAGGTTCTGCTCGTTCTTGTAAAGCTCGATCAAGCCTCGCTCAGCAAGTGCTCCAAGCGCCTCGGACAATGCAAGCTCAGGCGAGCAGTCATCGATGACAACCAGCCGGTACGCAGTCCGCTGTGGCGCGGCGAGCACGGAATGGAGTGTTCGAAGCGTTTCAGCATACCCCTTGTAGACGGGGACGATGACATCAACGACTGGCACGTCAGTGGAAGGGCGTCCCAGAGCTGCCCATTCCGCTTCCGTCGGGGCTAGCGGAGCCGCCAAACGGCGTAGCGACAACGCGCGGCGACGGTTCCAGCGGGTGCCAGGCCGCCCTTCAGCTTTCCCCGAGCGAATAAAGTGCAACAGCGGGTTGGTGGCCGCATCCAGGACGTCCCGGTTATCTGCCAGGTAATGACTTGTCGAGAACGCCGGCCCAGGGTCGGCGAAGTCCAGCCAGCCTGTAGTGAGGTAATGGCGAATGGCCGCCTCATGCCCATGGAAGAGCATACCCACCTGAGTGGTGTAGTAGTTCGCGTCAAACAGGCCGCTCGCTGCAACGAGCGCGATATCATTATCGGTGATGGCTTCGGTCATCGGCGCCTGCGGTTCAGCAACAGTTTCAGAGCGCGGACAGGCGCAGTGATCCGCCAAGACGTAGAGCCCTCCATGGCCCGGATCCGTTCCTCGAGCAACGCGACGGACGGTGTGGTTCCGTATTCTGCTTGCCTCAGCTGCCACTCAAGGGAGGCAATGCGGAAGCTCAGGCGGGCGATGTCGTCACGGTTCTGCGCCTCGAGGTCTTCGAGCGCCTTCCGCAGGGCCAAAGGGTCACGATCGTGGCTCGTGCGGTCGCCGTAACGCGGTGTGGTGCGCAGCGCCTCCGCAACATCGTCAAGCGTATGACAGCGGATGAGGGTGACACCAGGAAGATCTGTCGGTGGCGCCATCGCGTCCACCTCTGGAAGGAAGAGCAGTCCGGTCTCGTGCGCGAGGCCGAAGACATTATCCTGGTTGCGTTTGTGATTCTGCTCATCGAAGGCCGCGGTGCGTACGACGAATAAGACATAGCCATCACGCGGCATGGCGGCGAGGATATCCGCCGCTTCCCCGTCACTATCACATTCCACGAAGACCACGGGGCGCGCCCGTTTAATCGTGTCCACTCCGCCAGCAATCACCGCGGCGCCCATACCCTCCGCGTCGATCTTGAGAAGTCGACAAGCTTCGAGTTCGCGGCCGTCGATTGTCTCCATCCGGACCAGCCTGCCCTCTCCGCTGCCTGTCGCGGCACGCATGCAGACTGCTCCGATGTTGGTGTGAGCACCGTAGGACGGCTCGTCGAAAGCCACTTCACCCGGCTCGCTGCCGAGAGCGGCGTGAATCGCCTCGCCGTGAAGTATGCCATTGGATGCCAAATTGCGCTTGAGCAGCTCAAATACTTTTGCCTGCGGTTCGAATGCGATGACCCTGCCTGTCACGCCAACTCGGCGGGCCAGGGCAAGCGTGTGGGTGCCGATGTTTGCACCTGCATCGACAACAACATCACCTTCACGGACCAGGGCATTCAGCAGGCGAATTTCTGCCTCGGCCCACCCACCGTAGTGTTTGATCGAATAGCCAATCGGATCGTCATTCACAAAATACTCGATTGATCCGCGAGGCATGGTGGCGATTGCCGTTTCCTCAGCATGGATCAAGCGGATTGCGCTTTCATCTTTCGAAGACTGATCACAAGCTAATAGGCTTTTTACTGACGCTACGGCAGGCATTTCCCAGATATTCCCGTCACAAAACACACAATCTGCGTGATAGCGGGAAAGCGAGATAATTTATTGCGTATTTATAGGTCCTTTTTCGTACTCTTGTCGATTGATTGGCTTAATGATCTCCGATCGGCCCGCCTCCATCGAGTGGTCCGGGTGGAGTTTCCGCGTGCCATTGGAAGTTGAAGTTTGATCCGCGACCAAAGTTTGGACCGCCGGAAGTTGGAGTTTTCCGGCCTGGTCACGACGGCGGGCTGGTTGCGCCATCGGGATTTTGCTGCTCACAGCGGACCTTATCGCCGATCGCGTCGTGCGGTCTCTCCTCGTTGTAGTATCGACGCCAAGCCTCCATCTTCTCGCGGGCATCGGCAAGAGTCAGGAACCAGTGGGTGCTCAGGCACTCCGCACGGAACCGGCCGTTGAAGGCCTCGATATCGGCATTGTCCGTTGGCTTGCCCGGCCGCGAGAAATCCAGCGTGACCTCGTGCGCGTAGGCCCATAGATCGCCATCACGAGACACGAATTCCGTTCCCTGATCCACGCGGATCGTCTTCGGATAGCCCACCGTCGCGCAGATACGCTCCAGCGTCTGCACCACATCCTCGCCCCTGTAGCTGAACCGTGGGTCGATCACCGCCGCATAGCGCGAGAAGATATCGACCACCGTCAGCACGCGCAGCCGCGCTCCCGTCGCCAGCTGATCGTGCACGAAGTCCATCGCCCAGGTTTCATTCGGCGCCACAGCATCACAAAGGTCATCCCGCAGCTTCGCCTTCACCCTGCGCTTCGGCGCCTTGTGCCGCAGTTGCAGGCCCAACTCATTGGTGATCCTGCGAGTTCGCTTCTGGTTGATCATCCAGCCCTCACGTCGCAGCAACAGATGCACGCGCCGATAGCCGTATCGGACACGCGTCTCGCAGATCGCATTGATCCGCTCCTCCAAACCGGCCTGCCCGTGTCGACGCGACTTGTCGTGGTACATGGACGTATCGAAGGACAGTGCCCGGCAGGCCCGCCTGATCGACATGCCCCAGCCCACCCGCATGCCGTCGACCAGCTTGCGCTTGCGAACAGGCCTCAGATTTTTCGGCGGATGACGTCCTGCAGCATCTCCCGATCCAGCGTCAGATCGGCCACGATCTTCTTCAGTTTCGAGTTCTCATCCTCAAGCTGCTTCAGCCGGCGCATCTAAGCCGGCAGCAGGCCGCCTTACTTCTTCTTCCAGTTGAATTAGGTCGCCTGGCTGATGCCCACCTTGCGGCAAACCTCCGCCACCGGAAGACCCTCGGCGCCCTGCTTCAGCACGAATGCCTTCTGCGCCTCCGTAAACCTCGATGCCTTCACCGCTCTCCGCTCGTCCCAGCCAGGGAAATCTCAGCAGAGAAGTCCATCCGAAAGCGACCCAGTTTCCCGGTCGCGGATCAAGTTGCCCCGCTTCCGCTGACGGTGAGGGTGTAGGGATCAGTTGCCTTCCGGCATGGCTCTGGCTTCGTATTCGATGGGTGAGAGATAGCCCAGGGCCGAGTGTCGCTTGGTCGGATTGTAGAAGCCCTCGGTGAAGGCGAACACCGCCATTCGAGCCTCTGCCTGGGAGCGGAAGCCACGCCGATCCAGCGGTTCGCACTCGAGGGTGGCGAAGAACGCCTCTGCCATGGCGTTGTCCTACGCATCGCCAGCCGAGCCGGTCGAGGGGCGCACGCCCGCCTCTTTGCATCTCAAGCCGAAGGCAACTGACGTGTATTGGCTGGCCTGGCCAGAGTGATGCACCACGTCGACGTGGCTTCCTCGTCGTCACGGCCATGTCGAGTGCATCGAGCATCAGGCGCGTGCGCAGATCCGTCGCCATCGCCCAACCGACGCTGAGGCGCGAGCGCGCCATCGGCCCGAGCGCCGCGCCGAAGGGCGCGACCAGACGTCGAGAACGACGGCGAGGAACAGGAATCTCGCCGCGGTCAGCACACAGGTGATGTCGGCCACCCAGGGCCGGTTCGGCACCACCGCGCGAAAGTCACGGCCGACGAGATCGTTGGCACGCCGATGGCTGGGCTCCCGCTGCGTGGTCGCCGGGAAGCGGCGCCGAGAGATGCCGCGCTGCCCGGCGCCGCGCATCAGCCGCGCCACCCGCTTGCCGGCCACGGCCGTGCCCTCAGCCTAGAGCTCGGCATGCACGCGTAGCGCGCCTTACGTGCCGTGCGAGGCGGCATGGATCGTGCGGATCCGGCGTAGCAGCGCCGCGTCGCTCGTGGCAGGGGCCGAAGCCGGGCGGCTGCGCCACGCGTAGAAGCCGGAGATCGAGACGCCCAGCACGCGCGCCATGGTTGCAATGGGGAATTCGGCTTGGGTGCGCGTTCATGAATTCGAGGACCCGTTCAGGGCTTCCTCCCGCGCGGTCGGACGTATATGTCCGCCGGCCGCCACCTTTACCAAGATGTCGCGCTCTTGACGCAGGCGGTGGTTCTCACGGCGGAGCTTCGTCAGTTCCTCCCGCTCGGGACTGGTCACGCCGCCCTCCTTGCGAGCCCCACCGTCGCGCTGGGCCTGACGAACACAGTTCCAGATCGACTGCGCCGTCGGCTCGATCTCCCTGGAAAGCTCCTCGGGTGTTCGTCCTGATCGGACCAACTCCACCATCTGCCTCCGGAACTCCGGTGGGTAAGGCACTTTGAACTTCGGCATCTCGAACACCTCCATCTCAAGCTTCGGGGTGTCCACGAAACCGGGTCGACTCCAACCGGAGCGCAGGAAAGGGGGAGCGAGCGCGCACTCAGCCGTGTCCAGCGTTGATGGTGCGGGCTTGATCCCTCCGGCGAAAGCGGTCGGGGGCCATATCTGGTGACGAGCCGCTTGCGTCACCCGGAATTAGAACGGCGAAACCACACAAAAGCGCCTTTATATTAATCCCTCTCCAAAAATATCCTTGCCTGAAGTGAACGCGGCAAAACTCGAAGGAAAGTATCTTGAATATTTTAGGGTAAATTAATATTCGTTATTTCGTCGCGGGCTCGGTGGATGAAAGTGTTCATTGCGCGGTCTGCAATCGGAAAAGGCTGTAAACGATGAAAAAAATGCTTCTGGCCACTTTGCCGCTTCTGGCGCTGAGCGCCGCGCCGGCCTCAGCTGACGACAACAGCTCCCACGGGAATTTTGGCGCGGCGGGTTTGCTCGGCCTGACCGGCATGTTGGGGGGCAGCTTTGAAGGGTTCCAGGCCGGTGGCGCCTGGGTTAACGGGTCCTCGCTGGTGGCTGGCGGGACGATCGGTGACCGCATGGGCTCGATGTCGGCGTCTCAGGTGTCTTCCGAAACCCTGGGCAACGCCACCTCGGCGGTGACCGGATTTATCAACCCCGGCACGATGCAGTTTGGCGGCAACGCTCAGACGTCGTTCTCCGCCAGCTCGGGTGGCTTTGGCTCGTCGAACCTCGGCGGGCTCAACTCTTTCGTCGCTGGCACGACTGGCGCCGGCCTGGCCGGTACGACCGGCACGCTGGGCCTCACGGGCATGATCCAGCTTGCCCCGTTTGGGACCCGCTAGGCGGTAGTTCGGCGGCCCGTTCAACCAGGCCTGCCGTCGCCGTTGGTGTGAGCGAGGGAGGCGGCTCCCTCCTCACATGCCCGTCTGTACAGGAAAAAGTCTGATGACTCGTCTTACTCTCTATCTCTGCGGTGCTGTTCTGACCTTGGGGTTTGGCGCCAACGCATCCGCGCAAACGACCGTGCAATCGGGGACGCAGTCCGGCTCTGAAGCCGGCGCCTCGGCGGCTGCCATTGCGGCGCCGACCTATTACTTCAGTGGGAACCCGGAGCGACAGGACACCGTGAGTCGCGTGACCACGGTGGCGCCTGTCACTGCGCCGAATATCTTCTCGTCCAACCCTTGCGTCGTCTCCGTCTCCGGCGCGATGTCCGTGATGGGCTTCGGCATGGCGCTCGGCGCAGGCGTCGAGGATCGCGACTGCACGCGGCGTGCGAATGCCGCCTTGCTCGCGCAGATGGGTCTGGCGCGCGCAGCCGCCGAAGTGCTCTGTCACAACAGCGAGATTCGTGCCTCGATGGCCGTGGCTGGCGTGCCCTGCGCGGCGGACCGTCCGGCCAACACCATCATGCCAAACCCGCCGGCGCCGCCTGCCTCCAACGTCTCCGCTGCTCCCGGGGCGACGTTCGTGCGAGCGCGCCCCGATTGGTGCGACACCGCCTCGGCGGCTGAGCGCCGCGCCCGTCCCGGAGTCTGCTGATGGCGGGGCGGGGAGGGCGAGCCCTTCCCGCTTCCCTGGCCGGCGGACGAAGGAGACGGACAGTGGTGCGGATCATGCTGCTTGCCCTGGCCGCGGGTCTTGTCGCTTGCAGCCCGGGTGAGCGCAGTGCTGTCTTTGTCAGGGGAGGCGGGCAGACCATACAACCCGTCGCTTCGACAGAGAGCCTGAGCCAGAGCGTGGGTTGCGCCCATATTGCGCGCCTGCTGCATGATCCCAGCGCACCCGTGTCAGATCTGGTGCGGCGGCGGGCCGAGTGCCCGTCCGATGGCGCGCCCGGGTGGATTGTGGTGCGCGACGAGCAAGCCTTTCAGAACTACGAGGCCATTGGCCGTAACATCCGGGCCAGCACACGCCCGCCGGCCATTGTCGATGTGCGCCCTGTGGAGCCAAGTCTGGTGACGGCGGCGAACCGTATGGCCGAATGCGGTGCGTCCAGCGGGCGACGTTCCCCATGCCGACCGGCCGAAGTGGCGTCGCGCGCTCATGCGTCCGCCCCGCGTCGTCGCGACAGTCCGAGGGTGCATTCCGCCGCCGGATGCGTGAGTTGTCCGCTGGATGACGGGTGGTCACCGCCGTGAGATAGGGCCAAGAGGGTCTCGACCTCGCCTGCTCGTCTACAGGGGTTGGTGATGACCCGGGAGGCGGCGATGATACAGGCTCCGCCTGCGCCTTGATCCGACGCATCCTCGCTGCATGTCCTGACAGGGCACTACATCAAGTGCCTGGTCTCGCCTTTGGTGTGGCCGATCGAGTTGGCGGCTTGGAACTTGGCGCGGCGCCTGCACGCATACTCCATGTGCGCGGGCACTCGGCCAGCGATCCGGCGTGCTGCGGAGCGTCAGCTTGCTGGACCTCCTGCCTGAGAGCGCCGAACTGAATGTCGTCGAGCGGGTCCGGCAGAACGGCAGGATCGCTCTCTCGCGGGTCGGCAGTCCACAGGCACGCTCGCCAACTTCACCGGCAGCTGTGGGGCCAGGAAGCGCCCCTCCGAAGAAGCGGGACGCTTCGGATCGCTGCAGGTCGCCTGCTGGATCAGCAGGTCGAGCGATGATGCAGTTGGTATCACGCGGCTCTTGAGCGGGCCTCTGTTCAACCACGCGGTGCAGGTTCCCCGGGCCGTTGCCGCACACGATCTCTGGTTCGGGCGACCGACACAAACTCCGAGGCGCTTGGCGGGGCCGCGATGATAAAGCACTGGTCGCCGTCTGGATCCTTGGCGGTCATCACATGGCGTCCTCGGCCGGCAGCATAGCCGACAAAATCACCAAATCTCGAGCCGACGACAGCTAACCCCGTGAGCCAGATCACTCGTAAACTGGCTTCATGAGGTTTCTTTTGGTCGAGGATGCAGCCCGTCTGCGTCAACTCTTGTCGGATGCGGTGCATGCGGCGGGGTGGAACATCGACGCTGTCGACACGGCTGCCGACGCGCGCGAGGTCATCGCAACCACGCCCTATGATCTTTACCTCGTCGATCTCGGGCTGCCGGATGGGGATGGCCTCGACCTGGTGCGGAGCATCAGTCTTCTCGGGACCAAGGCGCCCGTCCTTGTCCTGACCGCGCGCGGCGCCCTGGAGGACCGCGTCGCCGGGCTGGACAGCGGCGCCGACGACTATCTCGTCAAGCCGTTCAACGCGGCCGAGTTGCTCGCTCGCTGCCGGGCACTCCTGCGCCGCTCGCCATTAGCGGTGATGCCGGTGATGACCCTCGGCCGGCTCGCATTCGACAGCGCACAGGGCAGGGTTACCTGCGACGGCCAGGACCTCGGCCTGACGACCCGTGAGAAGAGCGTGCTGGAGGCGTTGATGAGGGAGGCAGGGCGCGTCGTCGCGAAGCGCCGGCTCGAGCATAGCCTTTCAGAGTTCGGCGAGGAGTTCTCGAGCAACGCTGTTGAACTGACCGTGTCGCGCCTGCGCCGAAAGCTCGAGGGATGTGACACGGGCACGTCCCTCGAGACCGTCCGCGGGGTCGGCTACCTGCTGACCGAATGCTTGCCGTGACGCGGCGGGCGCAGTCGCTCATCAATGTTGTAGGGACCCGAATCGTCGTCTTTGCCTTGCTGGCGGCGGCGGCCGACAGTCTCCTCACCATCCGCCACCATGCAGTGCACACTGACATGGTCGGGCGGCTGGTCGTCGAGCATGAGGCTGAGGCTCTCGGACAGGGCGTTCGGATGTCGGATGGCGATCTGGTCTATGATCTCCCTCTGGCGATGTCGCGCTACCGGGACGCGAACAGCGGCTACCTCGCCCGCGTGCGGACTCTCGACGGAGCGACGCTGTTCGTGAGCTGTTCATCGGAGTGCGACGGGACGTTCCCGCAGGTGCAAGACGCGCGCACGACCTTCTGGCTGGGAGGACAGTCTCCCGATTCATCATTCCGGTTGGTGGGCGGGAAGATCACCGAACATGGTCCGCAGCCGCTGCAAGTCGACCTCGCGATCCTCGGCGATACAGAGGGCGTGGCCCGGCGCGTGCTGCGGAACGCGCTGCTCGATGATCTCGTCATACCGGTCGGCGCAACCGTGTTGATCTTTCTCGCGGTGATCATGCCAATCAGGCGCGCGCTTTGGCCCGTCACGGAGGCCGGGGACCGCATCCTCCGACTGGGCCCGGCCGCCGCCGACAGCATCTCCACGCGTGACCTGCCGCGCGAGGTTGCGCTGCTGATCCATGCCGTCCGGGACGCCTTTGCCAAACAGACCGAGGCGATGCGGAGCCAGAAGATCTTCGCTGCGGCGATCTCGCACGAGGTCAGGACGCCGCTGACAATCGCGCGCCTGGAGCTCGAGAACATCGCCGATCCGCGCGCGCGCCGGGTCGAGGCCGATCTCGAGGCACTGAACCGGCTGGTGGAGCAGCTCACGGCGCTGGCCCGGCTCGAGACGACGCCCGACGCCCCCAGCGCCGTTGACCTTGCCGCGCTCGCGGGGGACGTCGTCGGTGCCCTCGCCCCGCTGGCCTTCGGCAAGGGCAAGAAGCTCGCGCTCCAAACCGAGGGCAGCGGCTCGGTCCAGGGGCACCCGACACTGATCGAGAACGCCCTGCGGAACCTTGTCGAGAACGCCATCCGGCACGCGGGGCCGGGGGCAGCCATTCAGGTCGTCGTCGGGCCCGGCGCCCAACTCGCCGTCATCGACGACGGCGGGAGCGATCGCGCATGCGGCGGTGCGGGGCTGCTGGATCAGAACGCCGCCGATCGCCCGGGGCTCGGATTGCGCATTGTGCGGCGGATCGCAGAATTGCATGGCGGGCAGCTGGAGATCAGACCGCAGCCCGCTGGGGGAGTCCTCGCGCGCTTGTGGCTTGGCGCCGCGCACGAGACCCGTCACTGACTACGGACCTGTTCCCTTTGAAGCGTCATGGGCATGACGGGCTCCCCTGAATTGGCGCCAATTTTCGGTTGGGTCTGATCCAGCAAGGGACGGACGGATGAAGCGCAGCAGGTTCAGCGACGAGCAGATCATTGGGGTTTTGGAAGCAGCAGGAAGCCGGCGCGGCGACGGCGGATGTGTGCCACCGACACGGCATCAGCGGGGTGACTTTCTACAAGTGGAAGGCCAGGTTTGACTGCCTTGAGGTGACCGAGGCCAAGCGGCTTCGGACGCTTGAGGGTCAGGCCGCGTAGCGGACGAACAACGCCAAGCCGAAGAAGCTGCTGGCGGAGGCGATGCTGGACATCGCGGTTCTGAAGGACATCTCGACAAAAAAATGGTGACGCCCGGCGCGAAGCGGAGCGCGGTCGCCCATGCCCGGGAGTGCCACGGGCTGAGCGAGCGCCGGGCGTGTGAGCTGATCGGCATTGCCCGACGGGTGGCGCAGTATCAGCCGAGCCGGGCGGACGATGCTGGCCTGCGACAGCGCTTGCGAGAGCTGGCGGCCGAGCGTCGGCGGTTCGGGTATCGGCGTCTGGGCTATTTGCTGGCGCGCGAGGGCCTTGCGCCAAGCCACAAGAAGCTGTTGCGGCTCTACCGTGAGGCAGGGCTCAAGGTGCGCCGCCGTGGTGGCCGGAAACAGGCACTGGGCACTCGGGCGCCGATCGTGCTGCCGCGGGGGCCGAACCAACGCTGGTCACTGGATTTCGTGTCCGACGCGTTGGGCTGTGGTCGGCGGTTCCGTATCCTTTGCGTGGTGGATGACTTCACGCGCGAATGCCTGGCGCTGGTGGCCGACACTTCGCTGTCGGGTGCCAGGGTGGCGCGTGAGCTCGACGCGATCGTGGCGCTCCGCGGCAAGCCCCTGGCGGTGGTCAGCGACAACGGCACTGAGCTGACTTCGACCTCGATCCTGCGCCGGTCGCAGGAGCGGCAGGTGGAGTGGCACTATATCGCCCCCGGGAAGCCGACGCAGAACGCGTTCGTCGAGAGCTTCAACGGACGCCTGCGGGATGATTGCCTGAACGAGACTGTTTGGTCCCAGCATTTCGTAGCGCGGATTTGCGATGAACCTGTGCGGTTCTGCGGCCCACCACCGACTGATGGTTTGGTAGGGTGTGAGGCCCTTCAAGGTCTTCAGCCGCCTGGCAAGGTTATGGGCGTCGAGGAGCAACGCGAGGTGTCCGCGACGCTCGTCGTGGCGGCTGTCATGGTAGCGTCGGACGGTGGCGTCCTTGATGGTGCGGTTCATCCGCTCGACCTGCCCGTTGGTCCAAGGATGCTTGGGCTTTGTGAGGCGGTGTTCGATGCCGAGCGGTGCGCTGCTTGGCTTGGCGGTGCAACTCGACGAAGGCGAACTTCGAGGTGCGGTCGATGGGGACGAAGAGGTAGAGCTTGCCCTCGGCGCTGCGAAGTTGGGCGAAGGCTCGCCCGCGACGTCGGGCAGGCGGGAGATGCCGTGGCGTTGCAGGTAGCGGTGCAGCGAGGAGCGGGTGAGATGTGGAATGGTAGCCTGCAGCGCATAAAGGCAGTCATCGGGCGCCAGCAGGGCATGGCGCCGGAAGGCGACGATGATGGCCTGGTACTCGATGGTGAGGACCGGTGATGTCGGCCCTGTCGGCCGGTCGCTGACGGAAGTCCTGGCGCGCCATTTGGCAACAGTCTGGGGATTGATGCCGGAGCGCCTGGCCAGCGCCCTCAGGCTCGCTTGACGATGCTGTATCGCTCGACGGATCGCCTCTGTCGTTGTGGCGCTCCCATGGAGAACCTGGGCCATAGCGCATCCTTCCATTCGGCTGAGAAGAATGCACCACCAAATCCCGGGACCAAACATCAGGAAACGATGTTCAGTCTGCCGAAGCCGGCGGATTGCCACTTCACGGCACAGGGACGCGCAGGCGCGCACGGGCGCCCGCACGCAGCCGGCCGTCAGGGTTCTGTATCTCGACCCGCACCTCGGCCAGGCCACTCGCGGGATCAGTGACAGGTGCAATCAGAATGACATTCCCCTGCAGAAGTTCCTCGCCCTGCTCCGTCTCCATCATGACGAACCCCGGCGCACCAACGCGCAGCCTGCCGGCAACGCGCTCCTCGACACCGCCGACAAAGAGGAGCCGATCCAGGTCGACCAGCCTAAGAATGCTTTCATTCGCCTGCACGCTCTCGCCGGGGTAGCGGAGAATGCGCACGACACGCCCGGCCATGGGCGCGCGCAGCGTCCGCCGTTCCAGAGCCTCACGCGCGGCCTCGTAATCCAGCCGTTCGACTTCTTTCGCGGCACGGCGCAATTCAATGTCACTCGTCGCAGCGATGACCGCCAACTCCTTGGCCTGCACCTCCTCGCGGCTGATGGAAGCGTTCGCCGAAAAGATGGAGCGTGCAGAACGAAGCTGCATGGTCAGGATGGGAAGGCGCGCGATCGCGGCATTCAGTTCCGCGTTGCTTTGCCAAAGCGCGCGGCGGCGCTCCATCTCGATGGTCTCCAGCCGATTGTCGAGGTTCAGGAGAGGGGCGCCGGCTTCGACGCGGTCACCATCCCGCACGGCCAGAGCCTCCACTCGGCCGCTGACCGGCAGGGCGAGGTTGAGGTCTAGGGCCGCGCGGGTATAGCCCGGAATCCAAAGCTCCTCGGCCGCGGCGTGGCCCGCGAAAAGGAGGAGCAGCGTGAGGCATGCGCCTCGGAGGCGAGAAATTGTCATTCCAGTTGGAGCTCCGCCGCCAACCTCCCAGTCGTGAAGGCGAGCGCGTACTTGGCCCGTATGACCGCAGTCCGGCGCAACAGCAACTGCTCCTCGGCCTGGAACAAGTCCAGGCGACGGCGCAATAGCTCGATACTCGAAAGTCGTCCCCCCTCGGACTGGGCCTGGGCGAAACGCAACAACTCCTGCTGGCTCCGCAGAAGGCGCCGCTGGGCATCCAACTGCGTGATGGACAACAACGCCGCGTCACGGGTCGCCTCCACTTCGTTCGCAATGCGCCGCCGGGAGGCAACGCCAGCCAGTTCCATTTGCTCCTGCCGCAGCCGGACAGCATCCAACTCAGCACGGGCACGCTGATTGCCCTGCAGCGGGACACGCAATTCAATGCCAGCCCCCCAGACATGGTAGGGGCCTCGCGTCGCCTGATCGAGGGAGTTGCCAGCCGAATCGGCAAGGCCATCCAGATCATAACGGGCGGTCACGTTCAGCTGTGGCAAGAGCTGGTTCTGCGCAATCGTCACCCGAAGGCTTTCGCGTGCGATCCGCATGGCCGCGATCCGGACCTCTGGCCTGAGATTGAAAGCCGTCTCCCGCAACTGGTCCTGCGGAGGTACCCGGAGCGTCACATCGACAAGCGGCTCAAGCGGGCCAATCGATGTGGCGGCGGGTAGCGCGGACCCCGTAATTCCTTCCCCGAGCAGAAGGCTGCGCATGGCCGTGCGCGCGTCAAGCAGATCCTGACGCGCCTGGCCGAGTTGGACGCGGCGAACATCACGAAATGCTTGCGCCTCAACGACTGCACCCGAACCGCGCATGCCGCCCTCCGTCATGCGTTCGGCACTACGCAGAAGTGACTCGGCCACCTCGACTCCGGATTGCAGCAAGCGGACCCGCTCTGTTGCTTCCTGCACCAGGAGATAAGCAACCACGGCCTCCATGAGACGCTGCAGAAGCGCCTGCCGCATCGACTCGTTGGCAATCCGCAGATCATGCTCGGCAATGTCGATCGGCGCGGTGTTGACCGCGCGCCCCGCGCCGCGCAATAGCGGCTGGGTGATGGCGACACCCAGGACGGACCGGTATTCGCGCCCATAGAGGCTCGATGGTTGCAGATTGTTCCGATACCGATCGAGTCGATATGCGACTTCAATGTCCGCCCCGGTTTGCGTGCGCGTCGCGACGCCTGCGCTGAAATCCGTAACGCGGCTATTGAACACCGTCGTGCCAGCCCGCTGATCCCGCTGTTGCGCGGTGTTCTGTGTGTAGTTGCGATCGCGCCTGCCCAGGATGAACCCAACCGGCTCAAAAGCTCCGCGTGCTGCCCGGCTATCAGCCGCCGCGATTCCCACGTCACTGCGCCGCATCAGCAATGTTTCATCTGTCTGCAGCACAGAGTCGGCAAAGCTCCGCAAGGACAAGGTCGCTTCGGCGAGGGCGGTGCTGGACCAGGCACCGGCAAGCAGCAGAAAGCCTGCCACTTGCCTCGCTTTGCGCCAATTCCGGCTGGACGGAAATCTGGTCATGAGTCGAATGTTTACTTGGCGCGCGCTTCGAGGACGCGCGTCAGCGTGTCCAGCAGGCTACGAGCCGTGGAAGGTGTCATAATGATGCGGTTGGTCAGGCCGACCGTGATCTCACCCCCCGCGACACTCCAACCGCGATTTGTGCCGAAAAGAACCATGATCTCGTCGGCCGTCGTCGCGATGCTGGCCACATTGGCGTAGGTGCTGGCCATCTGCGTGTCATCGAAGCGCACACGCACCTGAGTTCCGTCCGGGGCCTCCTGTGCGGGTGCCGCTGCAGGAGTGATGACATCCACGGGGCCGCCATCCTTGCGCATATCGTCGTTCAATTTTGATCTCCTGAGTAGGGTTTCATATCCGTCACACAGTCAGCCGGGTGACGTATTTCATCTGGCGGGCACCGAAGGTCTCGACCACGGCACCCGTCACGGCGATTTGAAGGTCGCCCGCACCGATCGCCCCCAAGGAGCCTGCGGCGAGAAGGGAGAGAGTGGTTGCGGTGACATTGGCCTGCTCGTCCGCTGTCCCATCCAGAATCGACCCGCCGGTGCTGCGGATCGTCACCGCCCCGCCCACGACCCTACCGAGCGTAATGTTCCCTACAGCCGTCATGGTCACCGCGCCGGCGTTCAGCGTCCCGGCGGGAGCCATCGTCAGCGCTGCCCCGGAGGTCAGAACAGCGTCCGCCGCCAGGATTGCGCCGGTCAGCGTCATCGCTGTTCCGGTGGTGACGGCCAGCCCACCGCCGATGACAAAGGCCCCCAGCGACAAGGCGCCGGCCGATTGCAGCCAGGCGGCCCCCTTGGCGCTGGCGGTCAGCACGCCCGTCGCCGCCACATCGATATCCGCGACACCGGCGCCGCCGATGGTGCCAAGCGCGCCATCCGCAATCAGCGACAGCGAGGTGGCTGTCACATTCGCCAATTCATCCGCTGTACCATCCAGGATGGAGCCACCGGTGCTGCGGATAGCGACCGCACCACCAGTGACTTTGCCCAAGGTCACGTCCCCCGCGCCCGTCAGCGACACGGCGGCCGTCGCCGCCGTGAGCGTTGCCGTTGACGACATGGTCAGCGCGCCTCCAGCCGTCATGACCACGCCTCCCCGGCCAGACACAGCACCCGTCAACGAGAGGAGACCCGCCGTCGAGACGCTGAGTGCTCCGGTCACCGCGAAGGCTCCGACAGAGAGGGCGCCCGCAGAGTCGAGCCACGCGGCCGCACCTGCGCTGCCGGTCACAGCCCCCCCCACCGCAAGGTCAAGATCGCCGTCGCCTGTGCTCCCCAGCCCTGCCACCGCAGTCAGAGAGAGTGACGTGGCAGTGACATTCGCCAGTTCATCGGCTGTCCCATCCAGGATGGAGCCAGTTGTCGTCCGCAACGCGACAGCGCCGCCCGTGATTCGGCCCAGCGTCATGTTGCCGCCTGCCGTCAGGGACATTGCCGCGGCTCCAGCAGTGAGCGTCGCCGCGGAAGACATGGTCAGCACCCCGCTCGCCGCAAGCGTAACCCCGGCACCTGACAGCGCGCCCGTGAGCGACATGGCGCCCGTCGCGGAGGCGGCAAGCGCGCCCGACGCGGTGAAGCCATCCAGGTTGAGTGCGCCGATCGAGGCAAGCCATGTCGCACCGCCCGAACCGCCGCTGACAGCACCCGTCACGGTAAGCTCGAGGTCGGCCGCGGCCGCTCCACCAATGGCCGCCGCGGCGGTCATCGACAACGAGGCGGCAGTGACATTCGCCAACTCGTCGGTGGTTCCATCGAGGATGGAACCCGCCGTGCTGCGCAGGGTGGTGGCGCCGCCCGTGATCCGCCCCAATGTCATGTCGCCAAGGCTGGTCAGGCTCAGCGCGGAACTGCCCGCTGCAATGCTCGCCGCGGAAGACATCGTGAGGGCGCCGCCCGCTGTGAGGGTTGCGCCACTTCCGGCACGCAGGGCGCCGGTGAGCAACATGGCCCCCGTCGTAGTGGCATTCACCGCGCCAGTGGCAGTGAATGCGCCGATGGAAAGCGCCGATGTGGAGTCCAGCCAGGCCGCGCCGCCCGAACTGCCGGTCACTGCACCGCTGACGGTGACATCAAGATCATCCAACCCCGCCGCACCGAGCGTGCCCGCCGCAGTGGCGGAGAGCGAAGTGCCGGTCACATTGGCCAACTCATCCGCCGTGCCGTCCAGGATCGAGCCCGTGGTGCTGCGCAGGGTCACCACTCCACCGCTGACGCGGCCCAGCGTCACATTGCCGGCCCCCGTCATGCTCAACGCAGAAACACCAGCCGCAATGGTCGCGGTGCCGGACATGGTCAACACACCGCCGGCCGTCAGTGTCACGCCCGCCCCGGAGAGCGCGCCTGTCACGGACATGGCCCCCGTCGTGCTGGCAGTCAGCGCGCCGCTCGCAGTGAACCCACCAAGGGAGAGCGCGGCGGTAGAGTCCAGCCACGCCGCACCACCCGAACTGCCGGTCACCGACCCGCTGACCGCGATATCAAGATCGCCGGCCGCAGCCGCACCCAGCGTGCCAGCCGCGATGACCGAGAGTGAAGCGGCCGTCACATTGGCCGATTCCGTCGTGGTGGCTTCCAGGATCGAGCCGCCCGTGCTGCGCAAGGTCACCGCCCCGCCTGAGATGGTGCCCAGGACGACATTGCCGCCAGCTGTCATGCTCAGGGCAGTGGCGCCTGCGGCGATGGTTGCAGTGGCCGACATGGTGAGCGCGCCGCCAGCCGCGAGCGTGATGCCCGCGGCGGAGAGTGCGCCGGTGAGGGACATCGCGCCCGTCGTGCTGGCGCTCATCGCGCCGACGGCGGTGAAGGTTCCGATGGAAAGCGCGGATGTGGAATCCAGCCACGCCGCACCACCCGAACTGCCCGTCACCGCGCCGGTGAGCGCGACATCGATGTCACCCGCGCCAGTCACGCCCAGCGTGCCTGCCGCGATGATCGAGAGCGAAGTGCCGCTCACATTGGCCAGTTCATCCGCGGTACCGTCCAGGATCGAGCCGGCCGTACTCCGCAGTGTGACCGTCCCGCCTGAAAGCTTGCCAAGCAGCATGTCGCCGGAACTGGTCAGCGAAACCCAACCGGTTCCGGTTGTGGCGGTGGCCGTGGAGGACATGGTCAGGGCGCCCCCCGCGACAAGCGCCACACCGACCCCACCGACACGACTGACGATGAGATCACCAAAGGCGGTCACGGTCGCGACGCCCACGCCGGCATCCACGGAGCCGGCTGCCAGCATCGTCAGATTGCCGCTCAATGTGCGGATCGTCGCGTTGGTGCCGCGCACGGGACCAGCCAACGTCAGTGCCGCATCTCCTGTCAGGGTGAGGGCGGCGCTGGAGGTCATCCCGTCCACCTGCATGGTGCCGGTGGAATTGATGTCGGTGATGCCGCCCGAGTTGGAGCGCAAGATCTTGGGCGCAGTGACCACCAGGCTGGTCCCGGCGATGGAGCTGCCGATATCCCCCCTGGCATCCATCGCGATGGAACCGGTCGCCACCAGATTGGCGGTTGTCCCGACGCGCACGTCCCTGATGAAGCTGCCGGAGTTCAGGACAATATCGGTACTCTCGATGCGGCCAATGAGCATGCTGCCAGTGTTGGAAACAGCTACGGCGCCCGTGGTCTTCAGCAGGGCGGCAGCGTTGAACACCAGGTCACCGAGCGATGTCGCACTGCCCACGATGTTGAGCGTGAGGGAGCCGAGGTTGACGCTGCCCAGCAAGCCGACGGAGCCGCGCGCCTCGGCATTCACCGAGCCCTGCACCGTCAGGTCCGTGATGTCGATGCGGTTCACGGTCTGGAAATAGGCAGCGCCGCCCACCGTACTGCCGCTCCAGTAACGCACGTCGATATTCAGGTCGCCGAGACCAGTCTCACCCAGGGCACCGTTGACCGCGACAGTCATGGTGCCCGGTGAGGTCACGTTGGCGGTCTCGGCCACCGTCGTGTCGGTCAGCTTGCCGGTGGTGCTGATGAGATCCACCAGCGGCGCAGTCACCGACGACAGGCCAAGATCTCCGTAGGCCGAGAGCAAGGCGCGGGTGCTCGCCACCAGGCTCGACCCGTCCTGCAAGGTCAGCGATCCGCCGCTGGACTTCATGTCAACGAAACCGCCGCTGACAGCGCCCGTCACCCCGGCATTGCCGGTCACATAGAATTGGGCATGCAGTCCGGCGGCAAGGCGACCGAGCGTCGTGTTGCCCGTCACATCGACGAACATTCTGCCGCCGGATTGCAGCGCCGTGATGCTGGGCGCGACGATGGAGACCGTCGCCAACGAAGTCCCGATCACCCCTGTGGCCGAAATGGCGAGACTACCGGTTGCCGTCATCAGGGAAGTAGCGTCGGTTTCGAGCACATCCGCGCCCGAAGTCACGCTGATGACGCCGCCCTTGATATTGGCGAGCTTGGCCGTGCCAGTCGTGGTGATGACCGCATTTCCTGGCAGGGCTGCCGCGCCTGGCCGCGCATCGAGCAGGACACCGGCACCCATGGTGAAATCGCCATTCGTCCCGATGCCGGTGGTCTGTACGGTCACGCCCGCGCCCGTGATGCCGCCGGTCAGGGTGACCGCCTTTTGCGCGACCAGCGAAATCGCCTCGGAGGCGTCGAGCGTCCCGATGCTGACCGCGGACTTGCTGTTGAGCGAAATGGCTCCCGCCAGGGCTGTAACGGCCGTGATCGTTCCCACGTCCACGGTGACCGGCGCAGCCGACGTGGCGCCGACCTTGGCCGCCAGGGTTGCGCCGAAGGTGGTCCCGGTGAAGTTGGCGGTACCATCCGAGGTGACCGAGAGCAGCGATCCGGCCCCGGTGACGCGCAGATCATCGCCGGTCACGCGTGTCACGGAGATGTTGCCGCTGCCTGTCGTGGTCAGCGTGACATCGCCTGTCGCTCCCGCATCGATGGCGGTACCAGCCGCCATGACGATGGCGCCCGAAGTGACGGCGATGCCGATGTTCTGCGCCGTCGAGGAGGTCACAGAGCCCGCGATATCTAGGCGGCCCGTGACCGCCAGGTCGATCAGACCCGCCACGCTGGTCACGCCCAGGCTGGTCGGGCCGGTCACGCTGATGCGCGTTGCGCCCCCGGCGGTCACTTGCGTGACGGTTGGGGCCGACACGGCCAAGGGCGTGCCCAACGCACCAATGGCGCCGCTGGCTGCGAGGGCCAGCGTCGTCGCGGTCACGGAAAGGCCGGTGCCGACCTTGGTGATCGCGCCCCCCAGTGCCGTGATGTCGATGGCGCCGCCCGTCATCCCGTGGAGTGCAACACCGCCGGCCGCACTGACATGAATGGCACCCGCGCCGGTCGAGAAGGTCGCGGCCGACGTCATGTTGACGCTGCCCGCGGAGGTCGTCGTCAAGCTGGCGGAGGCAGCCGACACCGCGTCAGTGAAGGTCAGCGTGCCGCTTTGGCGCATGACCAGGGCGCCATCCGTCGTCACGGCGGCCACCGTGGCGGCGCCCTCGCCGTCGATATAGGCGGCGCCTCGCACATCGAGCTTGATCAGGCTGGGCGTCTTGATTCGCAGGGGCGCCGCAACCATGCCCACATCAGCCCCGGCTTCCATGCTGAGCGAGACGGCGGCATCGATATCCGCCAAAGGATACACCGTGGGGTCGCCCTGGATCCCGCCGACCGCGGTAACCACGACCGTGCCGCCCACGATATCGCCGATCGTGATATCGCCACCTGAGACGAAGGTGATGTTGCCGGCCCCGGCGTTCAGCGTGACACCGGCGCCCATGGTCAGATCACCGTTGTTCACCGTGACCAGCGCGCTGCCCACGGCAGAGTCGGCCGTCATGGTCAACCCACCGCCAGTGGTCAGGGTCAGTTGGCCGCCCGCCGCGGTGACGGCCCCCACCGAGACGGCCCCGGTGGTGGTGATGACTGCCCGCCCCACGGCATCGATGCTGTCGATATAGCTTGCGGTGAGCAGCAAGGGCGTCGCTATGCTGCCGATGCTGCTGCCGGCATCAAGGGCCACATGCGTTGCGATGATGACGGCGGATGTCTCACCCGTCGCTGTGGCAATGGTGGAACCCGAGGTGATATCGGCTGTGCCGGCAGTGATGCCAGCCAGCGTCACGGCCCCGATGGCATCGAAGGTCACGGTCGCGGTGCCGGCATCGAGGGAATTGTCGGCGAGCATGGTGATGCCGCCGCTGGTTGCGCTCAATGTCACCGCGTCGTTGGACGTCGTCACCTGGCCAATCGTGCCGGCCGAGGTGAAGAGAATGCTGCCGGCGGTGATGTTCTGCGCACCATCGGAATTGACCACATCGGAGAGGCTGAGGCTGGCCGTCGCAATCAGTCTGAACTCATCGCCCGTGTCCACGGTGCCCAGGGTCGCGCTGCCCGTGACCGAGAGATACGCATCACCCCCCGCCAGGACGCTGGATATCGCCGGCGCTACAATCGAGAGGCTGGCGGAGGATGTGCCGAGATCGCCCGCCGTCGCGGTGACGCTCAGGCTGCTGATCGCGGTCAGCACGCCAGGTCCCGCCTTCAGGACATTGTCCGCCGCCGTGACGGTGATGACATCGCCGCTGACATTCGCCAGCGTCGCGTTGCCGCCGATACCGAGGCTGACCGTTCCCGTGCCACCCGCGATGCTCGTGCCGGAACCCATCGTGAAGGCTCCGGCAGCGCCGGCGCCGGACGTCACGACCGTCACGCCAACGCCGCTGATGCCGCCTGTCAGGGTCACCGATGCATCGCCCAAGAGCTGGATGACATCGGCCGCTTGCAGTGTTCCGACGGAAGTGTCCGTGGTGGCCTGGATGGCCATGCCGGCGGAGGTGGAGGTCAGGCTGCTGATGGTCCCGACAGCCACCCGCAACTCCAGACCCTCGGAGCCGATCTCGTCGACTGCGGTCCCGCTCAGCTGCGTGCCGGTGACGTTCACGACGCTGTCGCTTGCGGTGCGGAAGATGTTGCCTGAGCTGTTCAGCGTGATGCTGCCGCCAGACACGGCGGAGATGCCCAGATTTATGGCGCTGCCCAGTGTGACGGCACCACCATTGGCCACCAGTGTCATGGCCGCCCCCATGGTGAGGCTGCCGGCAGTCGTGGTGATGTCCACGGCGGTGCCGTCTATGTTGCCGGTCAGGGACAGGCTGTCTGCGGCATCGATGTCGATGATCCCGCCCGCATCTGTCGCACCCAGGCTCGTTGCGCTTGCCAGGGCAAGGCGGACATCGCCGACCGCAACGACCGAGGTGATGACATCGGCGGCGACCGACAGCGCGTTGGCCGCAGAGCCAATTGCGGCACCGGAATCCAACATCAGGCTCGCCGCATTGATGGCGCGCGTCGCCCCGGTCGCGGTAATGGCACCGTCGGCGGTGACGCTGACCGCGCCACCCGTCACGGCGCGCAACGTGGCAGAACCAGCGGAGTCGATGATCACCGTGCCACTGCCAGCGGCGATGGAGCCGGCAGCCCCCATGGTGACACTGCCTGTGGTGGTGGTGAGATCCAGCGATGCGGCCGTCACTGCCGCCGTCATGGTAAAGGTGCCACCGGCAACGATCATGGTAGCACCATCGATGCTGAGCGCCCCGGCTGAAGTGGCGCCGGAGAGTTCGATGGCGAACTCCCCACCGACATCGGCTGTCAGGATGGGAGTGGTCGCAAGGATCGGTGCGGAGCTGGTGCCGCCATCACCACTTGCCGTCACCGCGAGCGAAGTGCTTGCCACGACCGTTGCATCGGCACTCTCGCGCAGGATATCGCCGGAGGTGGAAATCAGCGCCACAACCCCGCCCGTCAGCTCGGAGAAGGTGAGGTTTGCGGCCGCTTTCAAGTTGACCGAAGCGTTGCCTGCATTGATCGAACTGCTGGCCGCCATGGTCAGATCGGCGCCCTCCGCCTCGATCATCGTGGCGCCGGCGCTTACCGCTGCCGTCAGGTCGAGCGTGCCCGTGCTGACCAGGCTGAACGTCCCACCATTCGTGCTCACACTGCCGACCGTGCTGCTTTCCTCGATGCGGATATTGGTCGTGCCGTTGGACACGACACTGTCGAGGTTTGGCGTCGAGATCAGGAAGGCGACAGTGGTCCCGATACCTCCGGCCGAGGTGATGTTCACGTTGTCTGCGACAACGGCGGCGCTGGTGGTGCCGGTTGCAACATTCACCGACCCGCTGGTCGTCGTGATGTCGACCGTGCCCCCCGTAAGGCCGGTCACGAGTGCGCTTCCCGCAGAGACGATGGCGATGTTGGCGCCGCCGCTGTTGATCGAGCTGTTGGCGGCCATGGTGATGCCACCGGCCGTGCTAGTCAGGCTGACATCGAAGCCGTTGCTTTCCAAAGCGAGGGCATTCGCGAAGACGATGCTACCCGCCGTAATGCTGATCACATCATAGGCATCCAGCGCCTTGGTGATGGTGAGGGTGCCGCTGACCCGCAATGTGATGGTGGAGCCCGCGGAAATCGCATCATCCAGCGTGAGGTTTCCCGTCACGGTGATGTCGACAAGGCCCGCAAAATCGCCCCCGGCGAAATTCTGATTGCCGCTCAGCACCAAGATCTTGTCGATACTACCGCCACTGACGGGCGCAGTCTTGGTGTAGAACTCCAGCATATGCTGAGTGTTGCTGTCGTTGAGCGAACTGGCGTTGAAGCTGTAGGCCGTCACGTCGATCCCGAGGTCACCACCCGTCGCGTTGTTGTAGCCCGTCTCATACATGTAGTTGGATGTCAGGATCTCGACAGCGCCATAAAGGTAGCCAGCGCTGATCCAGTCGATGAGCACGCCGGCATTGCCGCGCAGCGTGACGGAGTTGCCGCTGACATCGGTCGAGAGGACGACGCTTTCCACCAGCAGCGTCGCTGAGGTGGACAGATAGACATCGCCCGCCCTGATGGCCGTGTTCAGCGTGAATGTCTTGCTCTCATCCGTATCGAGATCGCGGAACTTGGCGTTGCCGTTCCCGGTGACAGTCATGCTCAGCGTGTTGGCAATTCCCCGAAGGTCAATGCCGCTTCCGGACGTGATCGTCAGCGTGTCGGTGATCAGATCCTTCTCGGGGCGGCCTGTAGCCGCATTCGTCACACTGCCACCCGCCGTCAGAATCGTGGCGGCGGCGGCCGTGATCCCCATGAGGTCGAGATTGAGGCTGCCGCTGGTCGAGACTTCGACCTTCGCGCCCGCCAGCGTTGCCGAGATATTCACCTCTTGATGCGCAAGACTGCCGAGGCCGAGCGTCACATCCCCCAGATACTCCAGATGGGTTGTAACCACAGCGCTCGCGGTGTCGCTGTTGCTCACATAGTCACGCACCAGACCACCAATGGCGATCCTGTTGTACCGGGCATCGCTGCTCAGGATCTGGGAGCCGACGCTGCTGCCGCTCACATCCCAGATCTGCGTGTAGTTTTCGTCGGCGGTGTCGGTCAGGAACGTCTTGCTGGACGCCCCCCCCGTGCCGGTGAACTCGATGCCGCTGCGCAGATACAGGCCGCCGCGCTGGATCTGATAGAAGGCGCCATCATAGCGGTAGAGCGTGCCGCTCGCGCCCCGATAGACGAGATCGCCGGTCAGCGCATCCCGCGTCTCCACCGTCTGGGCCACGCTGCCCGCGGTGGTCAGGTTCAGCTGCTTCACCATGGCGCCGCTGGCGTCACGGATCTTGCCAGTGACCGAGATGTAGCCGCCCGAGGTGATGGAGAAGCTGTCGCCGCCCATCGTCACATCGCTGTCGATCTTCACGCTCGTGTCGGATTCGATGACGATATTCTTCGCCGCATAGGTGCGCGAGGGCAGGCTGAAGGCGTTGCCTGAATGGAAGGTCAGCGTGTCCACCGCGTCGGGCACCACTGGATTGGCCGCACTGCCCAGCAGCAACATGGAACCTGCGTGGAAGGTTGCGCTCCGGCCCGCCGTGATCCCGTAGCTCGAACCCGTTCCATAGACGAGTTCCAGATTGCCACCGGCATACAGCGTGAGGTCGCTCGAAGCACCGCTGGCACTGGCGTGGCGGACAGACAGATTCACCCCGGAACCAGACCTCACATCCACCGAGCCGGCATCGGCGTCAGCTCGCCGCACCAGGACGGAGGAAGTGGTGCCTGTGGCAGGCGCGGCCACCAGGTAGAGATCGCCCGCCGTCGTCGTGGCAGAAATGTCGGCCGTTTCCAGCGTGAGCGCCGCGACGCTTGAACCAATGCCCGTTGCAGCATTCAGCGCGACGGAGAGACCGCTCACCTGCACCGCATTCGAGCCGGACTTGGTAATGGCGCCCGCACTCGACGTGAGGCTGATAGCGCCCACCGCACTGCTGCCAGCAACGGAGGTCACAGCGAGGTCGCCCGCGGTCGTGACCGCTACCGTTCCGTCTGCCGCCTTCACCCGCGTCAGGGTCAGGCTCTCCGTGCCCGTGTTCCCGATCACGACATCGCCTTCCGCGACGGCCATGAGATCGAGATCTCTGGCGTTCATCGTCAGATTGACACCGCCATTGACCACCATGGTCACGCCGGTCGCGGTAAAGACCGTGCTCGTGGTCTGGCTGAAGGCGCCAGCGGAGGTGGCAGTGATCGTGCTGCCAGAGACATTGCCGGTTGTCAGTGTGGCGGAACTGGACTCCATCCCGAGCGTGACGGCGCCCGTGGCGCTGACACTGCCCGTGGTCAGTGCGGCGCGCCCACGCAACGTCACAGCACCATTGGCGGCTGTGGCGGAGGTCACGGTCATCGCCGTCATGCCGATCAGGGCGATATCGCCTGTTCCCGTCACCGAGATTTCGGCGGTGGCCGCGCTGCCCGTGGCCGTGAAACCTGTTGCGGCCAGGCCGGCGATGGAGCCAGCGGTCAGCGCCTCACCCGTCGCGCTGATGGAGCCGGAACTTGCCGTGAGCGCCAGCTGGCCGGCCGCGCTCATCAAGGTGCCGAAAGTATTGATGCTGCCGGAGGAGGTCCCAGCTGTCAGGCTGATCCCACCCGCGACGCCGCCCGCGACCAATTCGGCAGCGACCGAGCCGGTGATGCCGCCAGTCCCATCCTGGCCAGCATTGAGCAGGATATTGCCGCCCACGGTGGTGATGGCGCCGTACTGAAGAAGGTCGTTGTCGGAATTGAGCGTAACATTCCCCGTCAGACCTGTGGTCACGAGGGAACTGGCATTGCCGGCAGTCAGCAAGCCTCCGGAGGTCAGTGTCAGGCCGGTCACAGCTGTCAGCACCGAAACCGCCGCATCCGTGTTCGCAGCCACGCGGCCTTCCGGCAGCTTGCCCTCAACGGTCAGGTTGCCGCCCGCCGTGACAGCAATCGAACCGAGGGAGGCAGTGGCGATGCCCTGCAGGTTCACCCGGCCACCGGCATTGATGACGATGCTGGAACCCGTCAGCGCGGTCCCACCAAACTCGCCATAGCCCACCCTGAGCGGCGGGGTATCCTGGACGCGCGTGTAGACCGTCTCCGCCGTATTGGTGATGTTGGTGACATCCGCCCAGATGGTCTCGCTATGTGTCTGTGTGGTCGCGGCCTTCTTGGTGACGGTCGCATAAATCGGGCGCGTCCCCATCACGTCGGACGACTGGGAGACCGCCGCGAAGGACATGGTCGAGCGCGTGTCTGTTATATTTACCCACTTTGACGTCCAGTTATAATCATAGTTTATGTTTGTACTGTTGACTGTACCCGAGTTCCAGCTTTGGAAATCCCAATTAGCGATGCGCTCCTGGCCATAACGGCGATATTTACCTTCGACGCCACCACCTTTGGTCTGCCGGGTCTTGTATTGCTTCCACTCGTTTGCAGTTTGGCTGGTAGTCCTCCAGTCATAGTTATCCCACCCATTCGAGCGCGGCCCACCAATTTGCTCTTCGTTTCCGTATTGCCACTCACCCCAGGCGTAGTTTGCGCTTAGCCGCGGGTCGGTCGCCGCCTGAACGCTGCTGGTGCTGACCTGGACCCTGGAAGCCACCGTCAGTGTCGTATCCAGATAACTCGCCTGCGCCCGGACATTCGTGCCGTTGATATCCGCCACACTGTCCCGGTAGGAAGAATCGCTGACCCAGACCGGCGTGTTGGCCTGCGAAACAGCGGCGGCCGCGACGCGCCCGTCATAGACCTCGAATTTGCGGCTGCCGTTGCTGTTGTAACTGACGGCCCATCGCGCCGGGCTGTTATCCCAGTCATCGATTGCAACGCCGTTCGCACCCATGGTGCTGTCGGTGGTGGTCGTCCTGTCCTGCGTGTAGCGGACCTTCGCCGTATCCTGGTACCGGCCCACCGTCTCATTCGTGACGGTCGCACTGCCCTGCGAAATCACGCGCAGCAGGTCATCCATCGCGCCGCTCGGTGCCTGGATGTAGATGCCCTCCCAGCCGGACAGGCTGGAGAGCGACTTCGTCACGGGCTGCGTGGCCCAGGCCGGCGTCGCGGCAACGGAGGTGGTCACGCCGTCGATCGTGCTGTTCTTTTTATAGTTGGCGTAGCTCAATTCGTAGAGGCGCTTGTAGCCGAGGTAGCTCAGCACGCTGGTTTTCTGCGAATCCGTCAATTCGCCAAACGTCCGGCGGTCGGTAACCGCCGTGCCACTCCAGGTCACATTCGTATTGGAGTAGTCGATACCTTCGATGAAGTACTCGCGAACCGACTTCCCGTTGTAATAGGCGCTCTGCGTCAAGGTCACATCGAAAGTGTAGTAGCTGGTTCCAATGGGGACGCTATCCGTGCCGGTCTGCACCGTCTCGACCGTGTCGGTCCAGACGATCTCCGTGACGGTCTGGGTGCCCATCGCCGTGCGTGTGCTGCCCGTGACGATGTCACGATAGAGCGTCGTGGGCGTCATGCTGTAGACGACGCGATCACGCGTCCCAGCGTTGAGATTGGAAGCCGATGCCAAGCTCGCATCGTCGCCCGCAAGGATGGTCAGCACGCCCCCCGCGGCCAATGTGCCACCGCCGGTGACATCGACGCTGCCGCCCGTGAGTTCGGCCTGCGTCAGCACGCCAGCCAACTTGCCCTCCGACCAGCCAAGGCTGACGCCGGCGCGGGCAGACAGGGCGCCGCCGGTTGCCGTGGCGCTGCCCGTCACGCTGAGCAGATTGACGGCATTCAGGACCACTTCGCCCGGCGAAGTGATATCGCCGTCGAGGTTCACTTGGCGGCCGGTCAACACCGCCAGCGCCGGTGCGGCCAGTACACCATCAGCCTGAACGAGCAGGTTCTCCGAAGCCTTGAGCTTCAGCGTGCCGGCATCCTCACGGCTGCGCATGGTTGCACCGGCGAGGATATTGATGTCGTCGCCGCTCACGATGACAGCGTCACGCGCATTCACATCGCTCGACACGTAGACATCCGCATCGCTGTGCAGGCTGACCGTGGCGGGCTTGACGCGGCTGATGCCGTTGTCGTCATAGATTGGGCCTATCCCGCCCTCGACACGCAGATCCCCGACCGCGGTCAGGGTGATGCTGCCATCCTCCGCGACGTCCAGGCTCGCACTTTCGGACAGCAGCAAGCCGGTGCTGCTGGCCGCCGTATCCGTACCGCCCGCCAGATCGACGTTGGCGCCCGCGTTCAGCACGCCATCTATCGTCAGCAAGCCACCGACGTCGGCCTCGATGACGCCCGCCGCGCGGGAGGTCTGGACGATACCATCGAGCACGGCATTGCCGCCGCCATCGATGTCGATTCGACCCGTTCCGCCAGCCTGATTGGCCACGGTGATGTCGCTGCTTGATCCGGTCTTGATGCTCCCGGTCATGTTGATCGCGACAGCACCTGTCGCTCGAAGCTGAGCGCCGATGGCATTGGCTGCGGCGCCACCATCGGCCAAGCCCAGCGAGAGATTGGCCCCTAGCACCGTCAGTGTCGCGCTGCTGCCGGCGGCAGCAACATTGCCGCTGATGATGGTCGCGCCCGCATGGGCCACGCCCCGCATGTCGACGCTGCCGGCATCCAGCGTGATGCTGGAACCAATCCCCGAGGCAATGACACGGCCTATGGCGGCGCTGGTACCGCCCGCCACGAACAAATCACCGATCGCGGTCAGGGAGACGCTGGAGACGCCCTCGACCGCACCGGAATCCGTGCTGGTCCCGATGCGGATGTCATCCGCCGTCACGACCACGCTCTCCGCCGTGATGGATCCGACCGCAACAGTGAACATGCCCGCGCTGGCCGGGCTCGTCGGTCCAGTCGCATTGGCGGCAAACCGCGCCGTACCGGCAGAAGCGGAAATCTGCCCATAGACGTTCACAGCGCCATTGGTCGCGGTAACGGAAAGCGCCTTGTCGCCGCCCGCATCCACGCCTTGTGCATCGATCACGCCATTGATGTCGACGCTCGCCCCGGAGATGCTGATGGGCGCCTGGGTGTCGATGATCCCTGTCGTCGCATCAAGCGCCACATTGCCTTGGGTGGACGTCACGGTCAGTCGGGACAGATTCGTGCTGTCGGGACCGATCTCGCTCTTCAATGCGATGTTACCCACGGCGGAGATGGTGATGGCGCCGCCATTGGTGGTGTAGAGATGCGCGGCTGGACCCAGCGTCAGGCCGTCGCCGCTGCCCTCCAGAAGATGCACCGTGACATCACCATCGGCGGCGATGATGGCCGTAAGCGACAATTCGCCCGTGCCGTTGACGGTCACGTCATGGCCGGTGCCGGAGGCGGAGAGGCGGCCGCTGATGGAACCACCCGTCCCCGCATCCACAACGAGGCTGCCATCCAGCACATCAAGCGAACCGGCGGCAGCGACCTCGAGCCCACCCGTACCGGCAGTGATGTTGATCGCGCTATCCGACAAAATCTTGCCGGAAACATAGACCTTGCGCGACTGCCCGAGGGGGGCTCCCGCCAGGCTGGCATCGAGGGTGACGCTGGCGCCGGTTCCCGCTGCCGTGATGCTGAAGGCCTCCTCCGAGATGAGCTTGGAGGTCGTCACAAAGCCCAACAAGGACGCGTTCGTGCTGGTGGTGAGCAGTGCGATCACATAGGGGCCGCGGAAGCGAATGTGACCCTCAATCAGATCAACGGCGACTTCAGGCGTGGCCGCATCAAAGGTATGGGGGGAGTTCAGCGCACGGCCGCTCTGCCGGGGCTCGACCACCTTCCAGCTTGCCGCTGCAAGCTTCGTGGTCAGCAGAGCAACCAGACTTGAAGTGGCGGTAAACGCTTGTGTCTCCGCCGCTGTCAGCGTGATGGTGGCCTCAGTGACATGGGTGACATGATCCACCTGAATCTTGAGCGTGACATCCTGCGCCAGCACGCCGTCAGCCGCCGCCGGCCAACCCGATCCGACCAGCTCGTAGGTCGCGCCTGGCGCAAGCACGTCGATCTGGCCCGCAGCCAAAAGCGAGATGCTGCTGCCATCCAGCGAGGTGCTGAGGTCTGCCGAGCCCTCCAGCAGGATGGAGCGGCCGCTCCAGACGTCGTCGACATCCACATCGTCCACACCGCCGGTGATCTGGATGGTCTGTCCGGCATGCACCGATTGCGCAATGCGCACCTGCGCGCCAGAGGTGATGAAGATCTGGGAAGCGCCAGCGCCATAGGTGATGCTCCGGCCGAGATACTCGCCGGTCGAATCCAGTACATTGGCAATGCTGCCGCCGGCTACGAGCAGGCCGGAGATACGGACATCCCCTTCACCGGAGACGGTGATGGTTCCGGCCGCGTTATTCACCGCGATGGAAGATGCCGCGTAATGGCGGACGCCCAAGCCAGCGCTATCCGTGCCACCTGAGATCTCAACAGAGTTCGCCGCCTCCATCGTCACGCCGACTTCGACTTCATTGCCGCTGGCGGCCAGCGCGACACTGCCCAGAGTGACGCTGCCCCCCGCTTCGATCACGATGGAGGAGTCGTTCAGCGTGCTGTGGGTCGTGGTCCACACCGTGGTGGGTGAACCGCCGACGAGCTGGCGCGTGCCGCCCGAGAGAACGCGGCCGGCAAGCTCGATGTCTCCCGCCGCGACAAGTGTCACGGTGCTGCCGGTCGTGCCTGCGCCCAGACCGGCAGCAGCAATGCTCGCCGTGGAGGTCGTCAACAGCGCAGGATCAGCACCCGTGTGGCCCGCATAGACAGCGATATCACCGCTCGCCTGCACGACGGAACGTATTTCCACGCTGCCGCCCGCATCAATGTCGATGGAGGCGTTGTTGCCCGTCCATACCGCGCCCGTCTCTCCGACCGTGCCGCCGGCCAGGAGTTCGCTGGAGACCAGCAGGTCGCCCTTGGCGAGAATGGTGATCCCGCCATTGACTTCCGTGGTCCAGAAACGACTGCTCTCACCGAAGGCCACGCTCTTGCCGTTGGCGTCCACACCATCAGTTGCCACCCTGGCGCCGGTTGCGTCATAGCCACCCTTCATGGTGATGGCCTGCGTGGCGTTGAAATATCCCTCCGCGAACAGGAGGTCGGCCGAACGCAGATGAATCTCGGAATCGCTGCCGGGTGTGGAGAGATTGGCGCGGATGATCACCGCGCGCTCGGCATGCAGATCGAGCGTGGCGCCATTCGCCAGCACGCCCAGGGTCCCCGCGACAAGCAGACCATAACCGCCGGTGTAATTCGCCAGATAGTGATCGCTATTGCCCACGGAACTCAGATCGGACGTTGTCACAAAGCCAAGCTGGGCGGTCTCGGTGCTCGTGCTAAGCAGAGAAAACTCGGAATGCCCGACGAAGACCAAGTAGCCATCCGACTGAACCGTGATCTGCAGTTCACTGCTCAGCAGGGTATGCGTGCCGCTCGTGCCGACGAATGACCAGGTTGCGTCCAGCAGGGCCGCATTCAGCTGAGCGGCCAATTGGCTGACGGTGGTATTGCTGCTGGTGGCTGCCGCAGCCAGTTGGACGGTCGCGGCAATCGTGCCCTCAGCGACCGCGACCTGAAGCTGGAGCGTCAGGTCCGTGTCGAGACGACCCATGGCGCTGGTCGTGGGCAAGGAGCTGGCCGTCAGCCGCTCGGTACCGAGATTGCTGAAATAGGCGTCCTGATTGAACACGCCATAGGCCGGGTGGTCAGCCAGATTCTCAGTCTCGCCATAGCTGGCATTGGGGTCGGCGCGCACCGCATCGCCCGCAGCGACCGTCAGGCCGCTGCTGGCAATGATTGCCCCGTCAAGCCGCATCGCGCCTGCACTGACCAGGCTGATCGTCGCGAGATCACTGGTCTTGGTGGCAACAGGGGCGCCGTTCACAGTCAGGTATTCGATGCCGGCGCTGATCGACGCGCCAGCCGCAACCTGCATCACATCAGCCGAACTCAGGGCGATGCTGATTCCTGATCCCTCAGCGTAGATTGTTCCCAGTCGGTCCACCAGCAGCGGTCCGCCGGCCTCGAGCGCCATGGACGCCCCATCGGCGTCCAGTGTGACCTGGCCGCGGATTTCAAGACCATCACTGACGTTCACGTCCAACGTGCCGCCCGCATCCGTCACCCGGAGCAGTCCGCTGCTGTCGATGGCCAGGCTGAGAATGCCATAGGCCACGGAATCAATCACCTCGACGCCCGTACTGGCGGTCACATTCACCGCAAGACCGGTCTCACCGATCAGCCAACCACTGACGATCGCCTGGTCGATGACATTGACGTTGAGAACCTGTGCCGAAGCGCCGGAATCTGGCAGCCCCATCGGATCATGGACGTTCTTGGCATTGACCTGCAGCACGCGTGCGTTGAGCGTCAGGGTATCGCTGTTGGCCTCGACATCGCCCTTGATGTTCAGGATGTCAGCGCGCAGCGTGGTCGTGTTGTGCAAGCCAGCGACCTGCGAGTCCGCGGAGCGGGCGGTGGCCGTCATCTTGGAGACGGAAGAATCCTTCACGTCACCCACGATCATGGTGCTCTTCAGGCGACCGAGCGTGACTGTGGCGAAGCTTGTGCCAATCGCCGACAGATCCCGCGAGGAAAAGGCCATGCTCCCCACGCGGCCAGTGCCGCTGATCTCGTCCCAGTAGTCGCGGTTCATCTCAGCGCCGGACACAGCCTCGGCTGCGGAGCCGATCAGATAGGTCTGGCCATCATTGGTGGCGTAGATGGTCAGGTTGCCAGGACCCGAGAGGCTTCCCACCCCAGCATGCAGGTCCACGTCATCCGCTGAGATCAGGATATCGCCAGCCGCGTGGATCTCGGCGGTCGCCTCAAGGCGCTTGTCGGACCCACGCAGGGTGAGGTTCATGCTGCCAGCAAGGGAGACCGCGCCAGGCAAGACGGCGTTGGAGAGGATGTCCTTCCAGGTGCTCGTGACAGAGGCGGCCCAGGTGTTCGCCGTCTCCCAATGCCCTGGCTGTGCGGCCGTGATGACGATGCCCGCGTTCTCGACCGTCGGCAGTACGGCATCGTTGCGCAGGGTGAGGTCGTCACCTTCCTCCATGTAGAGGCTGCCGGTGCCGCCGGCTTCGGTGTAGATCGAAGCGCTGGCCACCGTGGTCATCAGCGGCTGAAGGATGCTGCCGATATCGCCCAGCGCGGCCACGGTCAGATGGCTGCCGGCGGCCTTGATGGCGTGGGAATTGGTGACCGAGATCTTGCCCTGCGCGGCCTCCATGCGCACCCAGCCGCTCCCATCAGCAGCCTTGGTTCCGCCGGAGGCCACGTAGAGATCGGCGTCGAGATAGATATCGGGCGTGTTGCTGGTGCCGCCGAAGGTGGCCAGGTCGATATAGCCATTGGTCAACGCCGTCACGTCGTACGTGATGTCAATGGCCTTGATCGACTGGAAGATCACATGCGCCGCCAGGATCTCCGCGCCCTGGAAGATCTGGTTGGCGACCACGCGCAGGCCGGTTGAGCCAAGATCAATCGTGCCGCCTGATGTGGTCGCGGCGAAGGAGACATTGCCGCCGAAGGAAGTGATGCCCGTGGCGGCGTAGATGCCCGCCTTGCCCAGCAGCGTCAGCCGCTCGACCAGCGCATTGTAGGTGATCACCTCGCGTCCATTGGCGACACTTCCAGTGCCCAGCTTCAGGACGTCGGCCGAGCGGGTCTGCTCGACCTGAACTTCGTCGAAGCTGCCCTGCGGGTCGCTGATGTCAAAGGTGCCGGTGGCCAGTGTTCCCGAAGCCCGGCCGAGCACGAAGTAGTAATTGTCATCCCCACCCGCATCGATGATCGAGACGGTCCGGTTGGGGAAGACGCTGACGACGAGCGTATCCGCCCCACTGCCGACCTTGATCGTGCTGACCTGGAGGCCGGCACTGCGCAGCGTGTCGATGACGGTCTGATCGCCCATCATCCGCGTGGCGGCGCCGCTGACGCCGTTGGCGCTGACGCGCAGCGTCAGCCCGTTCTTCATGGCAGAGAAGTCGAGGTGGCTCAGCTCCTCGAAATCGATGATCTGAGTGGCGCCGAAATCGTCAGGCACAGCATAGGTGTCCGTTCCCGCGCCGCCCTGCAACGTGTTGTTGCCGCTCCCGGAATCGATACGGTCATCACCTGCGTAACCCAGGATGCGGTCGTCACCCGTGCCGCCTTCCAGCGTATCATTCCCGCTGCCACCGAGCAGCTTGTCCTTGCCGCTGCCGCCGCGCAACGTAACGGCCACAGTCGCCCGACTGGCATCAAGGATATCGTTGCCGGACTCGCCATCGATGGTGCCGCCACCCACGCCCGTCGTGATCGTGTCGTTGCCGCTGCCGCCCGTGATGTTCAGGCTGATGCTGCCGGAGGTGAGGCGCGAGGCATCGAAGGTATCGTCACCCTTCCCCAGGTCAGCCTTGATGCTGGTGACGCCGGTGAAGCTCTGCAGCCACGTGTTGTTGAACAGCACCCAGGTCTTGCTGCCGTCCTGCCAGATCTCGAAGCTTTCGCCGTCATCGGCCTTGTCGAGCCAGCGGCGGTCATCCGCGCGTGAGCCAGAGTTCAGCGTCAACACGCCACCCGAGACCGAACCGAGCACCGGCACGACGGTTGGTGCCGTGTAGACAGGGATGTTCAGGAGCGCGACGTCGAGAACCGTCAGATCGAAGATCCGGTTCCAGTCATTCGTCAGCGGATTCTTGATGTCGGCGAACAGCTTCAGCAGCAAGTTTACCGTAATGCTCAGGTCGAACAGGGCCAGAAATGGCGCAATCATGCTAACAATGGGAGCATTGTTTTCAGCGACATACTCGACCATCGTCGCCATTTCGGACATATGTATCCGGCCATCAGTCTCATAGGCAGGTATATTATTGTAAAGATTGAGTCCGCCAACAGTCGTATTTGTGTCGGCGGCCATACTCTGCTGGCCGATCACTTTATTGGTGACTGGGTCCAGCTCCAATTTCGGCGTACCGATATCATGCAGGTCAAGATTGATCTTGAATTCGAGGATCGCTTCCACGCCGGCGCGGATAAACGCGTAGTCGATGGCACCGCGGGCACCGAAATCGACCGTCAAGGTGAGTTCGGCCTTCTCCTCACCACCGCTGCCAGGAACGAGCGAGCCAGCGCCATCGATCTGCGTTGGCGTCACGTCACCGATATAGAAGCCATCCATGAACCAGGCTGGATTGCCGGTCTTGCGGGCCTTGTTGATGCCCGAAGTGTCAAAGCCAAAGCTCAGATCCAACGCGAGAGAAAATGAAGCAAAGAGGCTCGGAACCAGCATGACGGGGCCGACCACAATGCGCGCCAGCTCAACCTCTACCTCGGCCTTGGGCTTTTTCTTGGTCACGCTCTCCATGCTGCCCCTGGCGATCTTGCCATAGACCGGATCCATATACGGATAGCCGATGGGCGGCAGATCCAGCGTGACCAGGGTAAAGTCCCCGCCTGTCAGCATGGCAAACCACGCATCGAGCGTGGTGAGATAGGTGAATTGCAGGCCCGTCTGGTGCTTTGCGCCGCCGCTATCGGCACCCGAACCCATGGTCATCTCTGAGAGGACCTGCACGCCCGCTGCTACCTCCGGGACGGCCTGGTTCACCGATGGCTGCTTGTAGGGCGTGGCGGCAAGGTTCTTCATGTCGCCAAGTTCGAAGAAGGCGTTCTCGTTGAAGGCCTGCTTGGTAATATTGGCGCAGAACATATAGGCCTGATGGATGATCTTGAGCGCCCAGACCGGAATCTCGTCCAGCCCCTTCATGGCCAGCATGATGTTCAGGAGGTCGAGCAGATTGGGGTCGGGCGTACC
Organism: Sediminicoccus sp. BL-A-41-H5; assembly: GCF_050632405.1. Classification (NCBI taxonomy): domain Bacteria; kingdom Pseudomonadati; phylum Pseudomonadota; class Alphaproteobacteria; order Acetobacterales; family Roseomonadaceae; genus Sediminicoccus; species Sediminicoccus sp. BL-A-41-H5. Next base: position 2,259,524 of record NZ_CP192601.1, read on the forward strand.
CGTCAGGTAGCCAAGGCCTTTGATCGGGGTGAGAAACGGCGCGAGCAGGGCGTCGATGGGCGCGAGCGCCAGCATGATCGGCAGGGTGATGACGGCCAGCATCTTGGCGATATCGCCCACGCTGACCTTGAAATTCTCTACGTCAACGTAAAGCATACCGTTGGCATAGTCATGATCCCCATTCAGACTCCAATATATTTTCAGATCCCCGTAGGATTTGATTGGCGAATACCACTCGCCCTTTTTGGTCTTGGTGAACCCGTCATCATTGGGGGACTTGCCCATGTAGAGGTAGAAGGTGGCCTTCAGATCGATGTCGACATCCGCTGAAATTTTTGTGGCGAACACATCGGCGCCATTCGCGCCATAAAGGGCGTCGATCGCCAGGCGGTTGGTCGATGTCGCGGCTGCGCCGGTCCCCGTATAGGCGCTGACCAGGTCCACATCGATACTGAGCTTGATGTGGCTGGCGGTCGCCTTGCCCTTCGCACGGTTGTCCGTGAAGTAGCCCTGGAAGATATTGAAGGGCCCATAGGCGCTGAAGTCGGTCCCGCTCGCATTGGAGTGCAGCAGGGCGATATTCGTGAAAGCGTTCTCGTTCGCCACATCGGCGACGACCACATTGGAATCGCCCGCCGTCAGTTCAACGAGGATACCGAGGGAAGCCGAGAGCCGGCTCGCGAGCGCGATCAGCGCGGCCTGGCGCTCGGCGGCGATGGCCGCTGTCTCGCCAGCGGTACGCAGGCCGCGCACGCTAGCGCTCAATTCGGAAGCCGGACCGAGGCTGGTGCCAAGTGCCGCCTGCAACTGCGCGAGCAACGCATTGTACATTGCGTCCGTCACGACCGCGCTGCCGCTGGCAAAGGCGACCTTGCTGGCAGCATTTGGCGTGATGCCACCATCCAGATAGGCCGTCAGGACCGCGGTTACCTCGGGGGCGTAGTCCGCCGTGGTCACGCCGCCGGTCGTGGTTTCGGTCTTGGGCGCGGTAGCGATGTAAAAGCCGGTGGTCTTGCTCAGGCCGAAGCCGAAATTGAAGGCCCAATCCACCGCAATGGCGAAGCCGCCATTGGCGTGGCTGGATACGGTGTTTCCGTTGGCGTCATAGAGCGGTGCAGCGTTCTTCTCGACATAGTTTCCAACCGGGAAATCCATGCTGAAGTCGCCCGAGGTGAGCGACAGCCCGAGCTTGCTGCCAACGACGTAAAGCGTGCCCTTCAGCATCATATTGAACTGGATGGCGTCCGCAGTGCTGGTCGGCTCCGCCATGCCGGGGGTCCAACGGCTGAGCTGCGTACCATCCGCCTTGCGCCAGGTGACGAGGATATCGTCGGTGTTGACCGCGGAGTCCTTCGTCGCCGCGCCAGACGCGTTGTACGTGTCCTGGAGAGAATTCCAGGTGGTGCCGGCGGTTGGACCGAAGGCGGCATAAAGCGCATTTCGAATCGCCAGGACGACGTCGCCCTCGGGCGTCACGGCGTTCAGCTTGCCCATCAACTGCGCGGTCAACTGGGTGAACCAGTTGGCTGCCTCCAGCGCCGTATCTCCCAGGATTGGAACATCGGTCGGGATGGAATCGGCGAGTTGCAGGCCGATGGCATCCAGGCCGAATTGCAGGCTGTCCTTGAAGTTCTGCGTGTCCTTCAGGATGCCCAGAATCGTGGTGTCGCCGCCGAGATCGGCATAGGTGTCGACAAGGTTCGGTGCGCTGATGTCCAGCACGCTGCGCGTGACTTCGGCACCCGCCTTCTCGGCGAAGTAGGCGCCAAGCTTTCCGGTGTTCGTGGCGACGGTGAAGGTGGCGGTGCTGGCGCTGGTCCCGGCACTCAACAGATCCACAATCAGCGGCAGCGACAATGCCATCTTGCCGGTGACACTTGCGGTGGTGAAATTCGCAAGCGTGTCAGTCGCTGGCTTGTACACGCTACCGGAGGTCGCATTGATGCCCACTGACAAGGTCGCCTTGTCAGTCGTCGTGGCGACGTCACCGTCACCATCCATCACCAGCCAGCCCGTGGTGGTGTGGAAATCCATGCCGCCGGCCTTGAAGACCAGCTTCAGTTCATCCCCACGGACCGTAGCCGTGAGATGGGCGTTTGTCCCGGCGGTCGTGGGGGTCAGCACGCGCAGATTTGTCAGCGAGTTGGCTGCTGAAACATCGGTAACCGCGCTATAGCCTCCGGCGAAGAGCTCGACCTGGATCCCAAGTGACGTGGCCAGGCGCGAGGCGAGCGCGACGATCGCCGCCTGGCGGTCCCCGGCGAGCGCCACGCTTTCGGAGCTGGTTCGCAGCCCGAGCACCGTCGCGGTGAACTTGGAGGTGGCCGGCCGGCCACCGCCGACGGCGGTGGAGATCTGGCTCAGCAGGCTATCGTACATCGCGTCCGTGACGACGGCGCTGCCTGCGCCGAAGGCCATCGTGCTCGTCCCCGTCAGGCTGCTCGCCTTCATGAGCGAGGTGCCATCCTCCTGCACGGAGACGTCGCGCAGCGGCGTGCGCAACTGGAGCGTCGAGAAGGCCGCGGTGCCGGAAAGGCTGTCGACGGTAGCGAGGTCACCCGCGGTCAGATCGACCTTGACGCCGCCGAGGCTCGTGGAGAGACGCGACGCGAGGCCCAGAAGGGCCGCCTGACGCTCGCTCGCGATGGTGGATGAGGCTTCGGAGGAGAGCTTGAGGCCGCGCACCGTCGCGCTGAGGCGCTGGTCGGCGGCAAGAGCGGCTGGCAGCGCTGCCCGCAGAGATGTCACCAGCGCGTTGTACATCGCGGTGGTGACCACCGCGCTGTTGGCCGCGAAGGCCATGGCGGTGCTGCCCGGCGTTATCGTCGAGACCGTCATCGCCTGATTGGTCGGCAGATAGGTCTCGACGCCAGTGAGGTTTGTCAGCTTCTCGACCGAGACGTCGATCGTGGTGCCGAGAGACGACGTGAACGCCATGACGGGTGTCTGCCCGCTCTTGTCCACCATCGTCTCGACGCCAAGCATGCCGTCGAAATTGGAGGTCGGCGCGAGCTTCTTCAGCGTGGCGACATCGAGGTTGAAGAGGTAGGTGCCCGTCTTCGACTGATCGAGATGCAGGGTGACGCGCAGGCTGTTGCTGTCCGCCGAGAAGGAGACCGCATCCGTGCTCAGACCGAATGCGGTCGCGATCTGCGCCGCGGCGTTCTGGATGGTGTGCCTGCCGCTGGAGATCAGGCCGGCGCCAGCGGCGACAGCCTCCGCCGCATCCGTGCGAATGGCCTTGTCGAACTGGCTCGCGCCCGCGACACTATAGGGGATGCCGGGCAATTGCTGGCTGTAGAAGGGCTGGGCCACCAGGGCATCGGCAATCGCTTTGGCACCGGCGGAGACGGCCGCCGCGATGTCGGCGTAGCTCAGCGCCGAATACCACCAGTCCCCGGAGGCCAGTGACGGCAAGACGGTCAGCCTTTGCCCGCTGCGGGTCGCATCGGCGGCCAACAGCGTGGTGAGTTCCGGCCGGACCGCCATGTCGTGCTGGATGATGCTGGGGGTGAGGTCGTCCAGATTGGGGGCGAAGCCCACGAACTGGGTCAGGCCGGCGAAAGGCTTCGCGCCGCTGAATCCGCTGGCCAGCGCCACCCCACCGATACGCAGCTCCGCCTGGCCGGTCCTGCCGAGGGTCAGCCCGCTAACCGTGCCGCTGCCTGCATCGTAGACGAAGCTTGAGGGATTGATGGTCGCGGCTGCGCCGCGGTCAAGCGCCATGGTCAGGGTGGCCGAGCCGGCCAACGAGGTATCGGTGTTTGCTCCACCAGCGGTGATGCCGAGGAAGCCCATATTGCCCGTGACGGAGAAATCACCTGCCGCGACGGTCGTCGTTGCCGTCATGTTGAGTGCGCTCAGACCAGAGCCCGCTTTGCGCATGGTGAAGGAAGAGTCTGTGGCACTGGCCACAACGGCACGATCCAGCGTGATCGTGCGGTTCGTGACGGATGTCGCCGCAGTGCTGGCGCTCACGGCGTTCAACTGTGCCAAGGCCTCCGCTTCGATTTGCGCGTCCGTTGGACTTGCGATCGTCAGCTTCGGATAGAGCGCCTCCTTCACGGAGAAGTTGTTCGGCCCCCAGAGCACGATCGCGCCATTCTCGATGCCCACCGTGAGCATCGGCAGCTTGGCGTTGAATTCATACGTGCTGCCGACCACCCGCGTGGGGTCACTGCTGTCTTTGACGGTCCAGTCGGCTGAATTGATCTTGCTCAGCAGCCAACCGACGAAGTCCTCGCGGGAGGAGCAATAGGTCGACTCGTTGTTTGTCATCAGCACATCGGCGCCGATGCTGTGGCTCCCGAGATCCACGACGAGTCGCAGCGCGAGGTCCTTGCCGCCGGCAAGCTGCCCGGCCTCGGTCACGGACCAGGCGGCACCGCTGTATTTGTAGGGCCAGTCGAGGCTCTTCATCACATAGACCTCGCCGCCGATGGCGACCTCCCAGAGCGGAGAATCGGCGAGGATGGAGCTGGTGGTGATGCCTGAGCCGGTCACCTTCATCGCGCCATGCATGGCGGTGGTCAGGATCGGCGAGGACGTCGTGAGGATTGCGCTCCCTTCGGTCACGCTGCCCGTGCCGGTCAGGGCCTCGCTGACCAGGCTCAGCACCTGGGTTGCGGTGCCGGACGTCGTTGTGGAAACGAGAGCCTTGGCGGTTGTGGTGAGTGAAACCTCGGTGGTCCCAAGGTTCAGGTTCATCGCGGTATCGGCGCTGGTGGTCCTGGCCGCGATGTTCAACGGGACGTTCAGCTGCTTGGTCGCCGCATCATAGCTGATGCTGCCATTCACGAGGCCGGAGGCCTGAACAGCTGCAATCCAATCCTGCAGCGTCCGGACCGTCTCCCGCTGTTCATGGACGACATAGGTCAGGCCCGTCGCCGCGGTGACATCGCCCGTAAGGATCAGGCGCTTTCCAGCGAAGCTCCCGGTCAGCACCACATCGTCGATGTTGTAGGTGGCCACCAGGCTGGTGACGCCGTCTACCGTGGCATAGATGCTGATCGCCTTGCCACTAAGACCTGCATAGAAGGGTGTGCTGGTGGTGCCGTCGGAGGAGGCGACGCCGTAGCTGCTGACGGTGAAATAGTTATACGACGTGGTTGTGGTTTTGTTGGTGGCGGCGTCAGTCGTGGTGACGCTTTCGATCGAAAGTTCCCCGCCGCTGCCCTGGACCAGGTCCTCGCGCGGCATCTGGAAGTCGATCTGGTCGAGCACACCTTCCTGCCAGGTGCTCGACAGGTTCACGTCCGAGCCGATCGTTGCGTCGATATAGGGCAGTGCGGTCTTGAGAGCCGACGCCGAGGCGGCCTGAATCAGACCGGTCTTCACACCGGACAGGGCCGAGATGGCATCTGCCACGGTCAAGGTCCGGAAGCCGGCCAGCGGCGTGAAGTCCTGCGACGTCGCGCTCACGGCATTGCCGCTCACGGGATTGCCGGACAGCAGGATGGCCGTGGAATGGCCGCTCGTCAGCAGCGTGCCGCCGAGGGTGGCCGTGACAGGCAGGGTGACACTCAACGCGTCCGTCGCCGGGGTGATGGTCGGCGTCGAAACCGCGACGCCGATCCTGCCTGTCAGGTTGAGGTTCGCGGCCGCGCCCGTGACGCTGATGCCCAAGGCACCATAGGTCCCCGTCGCCTGTAACGCTGAGCCACTGCCCGAAATCGCGTAGTCGAACTGGTCTACGCGCAACGCCGCCGAGGTGCCCGCCCAACCCAGGCCGAAGCCCAGCCGCACATCGCTGCGAATGTCGAGTGTGACGCTGGGCGTGCTGTCCAGCACAACGCCGATCTCTTTCAGACCCGCGGTGATGGGAAGCGTCATGGGCTGCGCGCGCGTGATCGCACTCTGGACATCCAGGGCATAGCCGCGGCTATCCACCGTCAGGCGCAGGGCGTCAGCGTTGATCCCTGTGACGCTGGGCTTCCAGTTGGCTTCCAGATAGGCGACCAGTTCGCTCATGCTGGGCGTGACGTCGCCGAGCGGGATAGTGTCGCCAGCGATGGCGGCATAGCCGAGTGCGGGCCGCAGATAGCGCTGGATATAGGTTCCGAGCGCCAGCAGGTCGCTCACCTGGAGCAGGCCCTCCATGCTGACGCCGAAGCCATCGATGGTCTCGGAGAGGGCATTGAGCGTTGCGGCGACGCCATCGCCGTCCAGGGAACCGCTGGTGATGGAATTGCCGTTGGCATCCTGCGAGTAAACAGCGACCGAGCCGAGCGCCACGGCCTCGAGATTCTTGGCAGACGTGTTCAATGCGCTGATGAAGGCCGCGTCGAAGGTCACATCCGCGCTGGCCAATGCGATGCGGGAAATCCTGGAGGCGCTGTCGAAGGCCAAGCTGACCGTGCTGCCGCCTACCGTCATATTGCGGCTGGAGGAGACAACCGCGCCGGTCGTATTCGCCTCCAGTGTGGCAACCTGCGTAGTGCCCGTGATGATCGGGCTCGTGTAGGTGCCGACCGAGCGCAGGGCATAGCCCGTGGACATGATGTTCAGGGCCAGCGTGCCCGCGGCGAAGCCGCCACGCACCGTACCGCCGATGTCCACAAGATCGCCAGTCACACCGGTTCCGGCGAGGTGCAGGATACCTCCGTCCGACCACGCGATGATGCTCGCGCTCAAGCTGGGCAGATTGTCAGCCGTGATGACCGCATCTCCTGCGACCTCCACCAGGCCTGAGACAGAATTGCGCGACACGGTCATCGTGCCGGAGATGCCCAGGCCCGAAACGCCACTCACGGATGCGGCGCCCTTCAGGTCAAAGGTGCCGCCGCCCTCGGTCAGGGTGAAGCTGCCCAAGCCCGGCGTGGACAGGCTTGTGTTCGTCAGATTGTGGAGGGAGAGCCCGGCGGGAAGTGTGATGGAGCCGCTGGAATCCGTGTAGCTCCCTGCCCAACTCGACGTGTCGGCGGAGTAGGCAAGAGTCAGCGGACCCAGCAGCATGGCGCCGCCGGTTGCAAGCGTGCCCGAGCCGCTGAGCGTAGGGAGGAGGCCGGCTGCCAAGGAGCGTGCGCTGCCGCCACTGCTGAGGCTGACCGCTGCCGTGGATGTGTTGAGCTCCAGGCGGAAGGCATTGCTGGCGCTAGTAAGCGTCGACCCGGCGGCCAATACGGAAGAGCCCGCGGTGCCTGACAGGCTCGCCGCAACGTCCAGACCGTTGGAACGCAGGGCGCCAGTCACCCCCGTCAACAGGGGCCGCGCGGGTGATGCGACGAGCGACGCGATGCCACTGGTGACCGAGAAATCCGCGACCGCCTGACCGGCCTCCCAGGTTACGGAGACGCTGAAGTCACCAGCAACCCGCACGCCACCCGCCTTGACCCAGCCCGAGCCAAGCACCGTGCCGCTGCTGTCAGAGGTAGAGAGGATGCGCTTCAACTCGCTCGCGGCCGCCTCGCCGGACGCGCTGGCCCCAAACTGGAACTCCAAGCCATTGACCTGCTGAATGGCAGTCGCGGTCAAAGTCAGCCCGTTGGGGCCATAGACCGGATCCAGGAAAATCCCAGCCGGCAACTCATTGCCGACGATCGAACTGAAGCTTCCGGAGCGTGATCCGTAGTTCAAAACATTGAAGACCTGGCCGGCCGTCGGGGTAAATCCGTCTAAAAAACTGATCGAAAGCGAACCATCCAGTTTAGCAAGTCCTGTTACGTTTAGCTGATCATAATCAGTACCGGCTGTGACTGCTCCTGCAATTTCGATAGACAGGGTGGCACCAGATACCTGCGTATAGCTGGCAACCGTGTTCAGACCCGGCGAATGGCCTGGCGCAACATTACCTTCATTGATCAGGCTGCCGGCGTACTCACCCGTACCAACGAGGGTTTGTCCCTTTTCGACAGTGACCACAGAAGCATTGGGATCGATGGGCCCCACCAACTCGCCCGACAGGACGGAGAGGTCACCCGACAGAGAACCCGACGCGACAGTCGCACCGCCCGGACTTACGGGAGCCTGATCGACGATGGGCGCACCGCCAGGACCACTTCCTGCGCCCAGCAGCGCAGCATCGCCAGCCAGGAGGATCCGCGGCTCCAGCACCTCGATCAGATTGCTGATCAGGCGACGGCGAGGTGACTCGCGATGTCCATCGGGCATGTCGGTATCACGCTTCATCTTGGGGTTTTCCGGGGCAGACATCGCACTGAACCCTCACCCATCACTAGCAAAGACCACGAAAAAAGCCACTATAGAGCAGTATTTATTTCTCAATTTTCACGATCAAAGCACATCAAAGGCTCCAATGTTATCTTTTATACTCGTAAATACGCCAATCTATTCAAATATATCCCCCATTTCATTGTAGATGGTAGCGCTGGGCACGCGACGGGATTTGCGTGATGCCGCCTGGCTTTTCCTCCTGCAGGTGGAACATGCGGGCCGGCCCCTGATTGCAGTCGGCAGTAAGGCAAACTCCGTGGCAGAGACGAACCCAGCGCCACCCCGCCGCGTACCGGATATCGTGGCCAGCACGCATGTTCAGTGAGCGCTGGCTTTATGTCAGCGGATTGCGCCTCACCTTGCGCCGCCGTCTGCAAGCGACGCCGCGGCGGATCGCAGGTGAGCTCTGGTACCTGGTGTCCGACCCGCTCACCAACGAACACGCCAGGGTTCCAGCCCAGGCCTGGCGCTTCCTCAAGAGGCTCGGTCCGGACCGAAGCGTCGGCGAAGCGTGGGAGGAGGCCTACCGATCCGGGGAAGCTGCGAGCCTCACGCAGCCCCGGATCGTCTCGCTGATCTCGACCCTGTACCAGCGCAATCTGCTGACCTTCGCAGCGCCCAATGACAGCGTGCGCCTCGCGGAGCGTGGCCGGAAGCGGAACTCAAAACCGTTGGTGCAGCGTCTGCAGTCCATCTTTTTTCTGCCCATCCCCCTGCTTGACCCCGACCGCGCCCTGCGTCGGGCGGCCCCTCTCTTGCGGTTGATCTTTGGCCCCTTCGGCCTCGCCCTGTGGGTGGTTGTCCTCATGGCGGGGCTCACAACACTGGTGTCCCAATGGGGCCGTGTGCAGGACGCCTCCGCCTCGGTCTTTGCCGCACCCGACCCGATTGCACTGTTCCTGGCGTTCCTGCTCGGCAAGGCGCTGCACGAGTTGGCTCATGCGGGCATGTGCAGAAGGTTCGGAGGGCCGGTTCACACACTTGGCGTCATGATGATTGTCTTCGCCCCCCTGCCCTACGTCGATGTGAGTTCCGCCTGGGCCTTCGCAAGCCGGGCGCAACGCATCGCCGTGGGCTCGGCCGGCATGGCGATGGACCTTTTCATCGGCGCACTGGCCACGATCGCCTGGGCGGAGACACCGCCGGGTGCATTCAACGACGCGGCCTTCAGTCTGATGTTGACTTCGGCTACCTACACCCTGCTTTTCAACGCCAACCCGCTGATGCGCTTCGATGGCTACTACATGCTTTCGGATCTGCTGGAGACGCCCAACCTCTCAGCACGTGGCTCGGCCGCGCTGGCCGAATTCTTCCGCCGTCACATCATGGGCCAGCACCGCCGCCTCGCAGCCGACGAGGCGGATCCCCTGCATGGCGGCATCGCTTGCTATGGTGCGGCGGCCTTGGCCTATCGGCTCTTCGCCATAGGCGGCATCACCATGTTCCTGGCAGACTTGTATTACGGGGCGGGCTTCATCGCGGCGGTGATCCTCGCCACTGGCGGCCTGCTAGTGCCATTCTTGACGTTTTTGCAGCGTGAGCGCGCGAATTCCGCCGGCATCAGCCGATCCGGAACCCGCCTTTGGTGGCTGGGCGGCTCCGCGGCGGGGTTGCTGGCGCTCATCGCGCTACTACCTCTGCCGGATTGGAGCACGCTGCCCGCCGGCATCGAAGGCAGGAGCGTGAGCGAGGTCACAGCAGCCTCGGGAGGGCGCCTTGAGGCGATCCTGGCCGAGCCCAATATCTCGCATCCCGCGGGAACGCCGCTGCTCCGCCTCGCCGATCCGGAACTGTTGCTGGAACGCCAGAGCCTGCGGCAGCAGCTGACGCGAAATGCCCTGATGGAGCGCCGCGCCTTGACCGATGGTGGCGCTGATCTGGAGCCGATCCGAGAGCGGCGCCGCTCTCTGGAGGCGCTCCTGCACCAGACGGAAACGGATATCGCGGCGCTGACCATTCGCGCGCCCACCGGTGGCATCTGGGCGGCGCCGGAGATTCATGGGCGGATGCATGGCTGGATCGAGCGCGGCACCGAGCTTGGCATGATGCTGCCACCGGATGGCTTCCGTGTCGTGGCTTTGGTGCCCCAGACGGAGAGCGCGCGGATTGCACGCGCGACGCTGGCGGAAGCCGGCCTGCGCTGCGGTGGCACGGCAGGCCACCGCCTCCAGGCGACCGAACTGAGGCTCGTGCCGCACGCGGTGGAGCGGCTGCCCAACGCCGCCCTGGGTTCAGCCGGCGGCGGCGGCATTGCCGTTCTAGGCCATGATCCCGGCGGAACGGCCGCCGCCGAACCGGTCTTCCGGCTGGAAGGGCGGATCTCCGGCGCGGATGCGCATTGGCTGCACCACGGCCGTGCCTGCCGCCTGCGGATCACCCTGCCCGACCGGCCGCTGCTCACGGGCTGGATCGAGGGTCTCCGGCAATTCCTGCAGCGGCGCTACCGACTTTGAGTGTTCCCCTGGAGCGCCTGTCGGCGCTGATCCCGCCTGAACCGCCGCGCCCCGAGGGTTTGGCCGCCTTGATCTGGAAGGCGGAGCGCCTGGTCGATCCACGCCGTCTTCTTGCCCTCACCCTGGGTCCGCTCAGCAGGCGCATTCACGCGCGCGCCCTGCAACACGGCACTCTCACGCAGGTGGAGCTCGACGGTCGCGTCGCGGCCGCCCGGGCAGGGATAAGGCGGGCAGGCACGGTCCCGCTCAGCAGCATGCCAGACGCCCTCGCCCTGCTCGCCGAAGTTGCGGCGCGAACGACGGGGATGCGCCCGTATCCCGTGCAGCTACGCGGTGCGATGGCGACGCAACTGGGCTTCCTCATCGAGATGCAGACCGGCGAGGGCAAGAGCCTGACGGCCGCCGTCGCCGCCGCGCTCGCCGCCTGGACGGGGCGCCCCTGCCACGTGCTGACCGCAAACGTCTATCTGGCCGATCGCGACGCCGCCAGTTTCTCGGCCTTCTATCGAGCCTGCGGCCTCACCGTAGCCGCGGTGCGCGATACCGATCCTCCGCCGGCACGCAGCGCGGCCTACGCAGCGGATGTGGTCTATACCACGGCAAAGGAAATGCTCGCCGACCTCTTGCGGGACGCCATCTCGATGGGCCGCACCCCCGCCCGCGCCGGACTTGGGCTCCGAATGCTGGGCGGCACTCATGCGGCTGGGCCAACCCTTCGCGGCCTGGGCACCGCCATCGTGGATGAGGCGGACAGCCTCCTGATCGACGAAGCAGTCACCCCCCTCATCATTGCGCAGGAGCGCCATGTCCCCGGCTTCGATGCTGCGATGCGCGTCGCGGTCGAGATCAGCGCGAGCTTCGAACCGGGCCCCGAACTGCGACTGGAACAAGGCCTGCGCCGGGCCGAACTGACCGATGCGGGGCATGCGCGGCTGGCCCGCGATTTAGGCCGCTTCGCTCCGCCCTGGTCGGAACCGGCTCGGGCAGGTCACCTCGTGAGCCAAGCGCTCACGGCGCGCCTCCTTTTGCAGAGGGGCCGCCATTATGTCCTGGATGACGGCAAGATCACGCTGCTGGACGAGCAGACAGGACGGCGCGCCGTCGGACGCAGCCTCTCGGACGGGCTGCATCAGGCCTTGGAGCTGGTCGAGGGTGTTGAACCCTCCCCCCTGACGGAGGTGGTGGGCCGACGGAGCTTTCAGCGCTTCTTCAGGCTCTTTCCGCATCTGGCCGGGCTGACCGGCACGGCCGCGGAAGCAGCGGGAGAGTTTTGGTCCATCTACGGCCTCCAGGTGCTGCGCATCCCGACGCATCGGCCACCACGCCGGCGCGTCCTGCCGACCAGGCTCATGGCAGATGAAGCACAGAAATTCGCCGCCATCGCGCGGGAGGCGTCGGAGGTCGCGCAACAGGGGCGCCCCGTTCTGATCGGCACACGCAGCGTGGACGGCGCCGAAGCGCTGGCGCGTCTGCTGCGCGAGCAGGGCGTGACACCGCGTCTCCTGACCGCCCTGGATGCCTCCGAGGAGGCGGACATCATCGCCAACGCCGGTGCCGCCAAGTCCGTCACGGTCGCCACGAACATGGCTGGCAGAGGCACGGATATTGCCCTCGACCCGGGCATCGCAGCCATAGGGGGGCTGCATGTGATCATCGCCGAAGCCAACGACCTGCGGCGCATAGACCGCCAGATGGCCGGACGCGCCGCCCGCCAAGGCGATCCTGGATCGGTGCGTTGCTTCCTGGCACCCACGGATGTGGTGTTTCGCCGGATCCTGTCGCCCCGCGGCCAGCGCCTCCTGCAATGGGCGGCGGGGCGCCCTCCTTGGCTATGCGGCCCTGTCGGCAGGCTCCTCCTCTGGCTTGCCCAGCGCCAGGCCGCGCGCCTTGGGACCGCCATGCGCCGGAACGTACTCACGAGTGACCTGCAATTCGAAGGACTGGGATTCTCATGACAACCGCGGCCGCCGGCAACACCTTCGCCGCCTCCGGCGCCACCTTGCTTCGTCAGGCCGCCAAGCCCGCGCCGGAGACGGGCATCGGGTCTGACATCATCGCGACTGTCAGGAGCCTCTTTGGTGCGCAATCCGCCTTGATGGTCGAGCGACCGGCCGGCCAGGGCGAATGGCGGGTGGTGGGCGGCGTGGATGGCACAGCCGATATTCTCTCGCTCCCAGCCGGGCTGCTTGAAGCCTCGGCAAACCAGGCTGTTCTCCACGGCGTGCATCTGCTTCGCGGCGGGCCCGCCGGCGCGGGGCGGGCGCTGGCCTGCCTTACCATCAGCACATCAAATGGTTCGGTCAGGTTGGCAGCCCTTCTGCTGCTGGACGCACCCGACCTGCAACGTTGCATCTCGACGGCTGGGCCCTTGGTGCAGCTTCTTGCCGAGGCCTCGATCCTGCGGCGCGACATCCTGACAGCCGAGGCGGAGAGGGAACGGCTTGCTGGATTGATTGAAAGCGTCGACCGGATTCTGGCGGCGCGTCGCTTCGCCGCTGCGGCGCAGCTCCTGGTCGACGACATTTGCGCGCGCCTGGAGGCGGAGGAAGTGTCGCTCTCATGGATGCGCCGCGGGCGGCCGAGGCTGGCAGCGATGAGCCATATGGACTCCATCGGGCGCTCGACCGAACTGAGCCGGCTCATCGAAGAGGCTGCGCAGGAAGCGATGCTGCAAGGGAGGGAGATCCTTTGGCCAGGCGAGCCCGGCGATGGCGCGGTCACGAAAGCCGCAAGCGCCTATGCCGAGGCCCGCGGCGCGACCAGCCTCGTGCTCATCCCGCTTGGCCGGACAGATGACTTCGGGGGCGCGCTGCTGATCCATCCCGCTGAGCGTCCGGTCACGGCGGCGGATCTTTGGCTGTTGCGGCTTCTGGCCGATCAGGTCTTCGTTCCCTTGTCCCAGCTTCACGCGGCCGAACGCCTTCTGCCAATCCGTATACTGCATGAGATGGGGCGCGGGCTGGGGATCTTGCGACCCGGCTGGGGCCGACGTGGCCTCCTGGCCGGGCTTGCGGGAGTCGCATTGACGGTCCTGGCCCTGATGCCGCTGCCGCACCGGATCACTGCGCCCTTCGTGCTGCGTACGGATCGCCTTGCGCAGGTGGGCGCACCATTCGACGGCTTCATCGAGAGCGTGGCCGTGCGTGTCGGTGACCCGGTCTCCGCGGGCCAGGTCCTGTTTGTCATGAAGACCCGGGACCTGCAGCTTGAACGCGCGGGGCTTCTGGCTGACATGGCGCAGCACGAACGCGAAGCGCAGAAGGCACAGGCGGCCGGCGCCGCGGCCGACATGCGCATTGCCCTCGCGCAGGTTGAGCAGGCAAGGGCGAGGCTGGCACAGACGGATTATCGCATCGCCAGCGCGAGCGTGCGCTCGCCATTGGAAGGCATGGTAATCGAGGGCGACTTGCCCCGGCAGATCGGCGCACCGCTGCGGCGGGGCGAGGCCGGCTTTCGTGTGGCAGCCCTGCAAGGGCTTTACGCGGAGATCAACGTCAATGAGGCCGATATAGCTTTCATCTCCGAGGCGATGTCCGGCGAGATCGCCTTTGTCGGGCGGCCGGACATGACATTCAACGTCCGGGTGACACGTATCGTTCCGCTCGCAAGTCTGCAGAACGGGGAAAACACGCTTCCCGTGCGTGCGCAGAGCGAAGCGAGCGCGGAATGGTGGCGCCCCGGGATGAGTGGGATTGCAAAGCTCGATGTAGGTCCACGGCCGCTATGGTGGATCGCCAGCCGAAGGTTGATCGATTTCCTCCGGCTGCACTTGTGGTGGTAGCGAGGGATGGAGCGGCCCTTATTTCGACCGGGCGGGTGAACCGCCCCGCATTTGTCAGGAATTGACGTATGACCCCGCCCCCAAGTTGTTCTCGTTTATGGGCAGGGTCTGTTCTCTACATGCCCCTGCGCGGGCGGGCTGCAAAGGCGTTGGGGGTGAGCCCGTTCAGGCTCGTGTGCGGGCGTTGCGTGTTGTAGTCGATCCTCCAGGCTTCGATGATCCGGCGTGCGGCAGACAGTCTGCCGAACAGGTGTTCGTTCAGGCATTCATCGCGAAACCGCCCGTTGAAGCGTTCCATGAACCCGTTCTGCTGCGGCTTGCCGGGCGCGATGTCGTGCCACAGCACCCCAGCCCTGGCTTGCCAGCGCAGCATGGCGTTGGAGGTCAGCTCCGTCCTATCGTCGCTGACGATCATGCCAGGCGCGCCACGCAACGCCGCGATCCGATCGAGTTCCCGACCGACCCGCTGCCCTGCCCTCTTCGATGGCAGGAATATCGGCGTGCGCGATGTCCTGAAGGTCACAGTAATGGCCAAAGCTGAGATGCCGGCCGAGCGAGGATGGGACGATAAGGTACCCGCCGACCTCACGCAGGTGCGCGGCGTGCGCGGACAGCACTTTGACCACCGCTTCAGGCGCCTGGGCGCCGCACCACTTCGCGCCGCCGTCTATGGCCGTTTTTCTACGGACAACCAGCGTGATGCCTCGATTGAGGATCAGGTTCGGATCTGTTGTGCGGGCGCCGAGCGTGAGAGGTGGGTGATCGCAGAGACCTTCACGGATTATGCCGTGTCGGGCTCGACGACGCTCCGCCCTGGTTATCAGGCTCTGATGTCGGCGATGCGCTTGGGCCGTGTGGATGTGGTCCTGGCAGAGAGCTTGGATCGGCTCCCTCGTGACCAGGAGCACGTGGCAGGATTCCACAAGGCGGCCCAGTTCGCGGGAGTTCGGATCATCACGCTCTCGGAGGGTGAGATTTCCGAGCTGCACGTTGGCCTCAAAGGCACCATGGGAGCTCTGTATCTCAAGGACCTGGCCGACAAGACGCGACGCGGCCTGGAGGGACGTGTTCGCGACGGCCGTTCAGGCGGTGGCCTGTGCTACGGCTATCGAGTGATCCGGGGTCCCATGGACCGCCGCGGTGAGCTGGAGCGCGGCCTGCGTGAGATCGATCCGGCGCAGGCGGCGGTGGTGATTCGGATTTTCGAGAGCTTCGCCGCCGGTGAGGGGCCGACGTCCATCGCCGCTGCCTTGAACCGGGAGGGAACCGCCGATCCGCGGGGTGGCATCTGGCAGGTTGGCACCATCCGTGGCCAGGCCCTGCGGGATACCGGCATTTTGCGGAACCGTCTTTATATCGGTGAGCTGGTGTGGAACCAGCGCCGCTGGGTCAAGGATCCCGGGACGGGCCAACGGGTGGCGCGCGCAAATTCCAAGGACTTCGTTGTGACGGAAACGGTGCCCGAGCTCCGGATTGTGGAACAGGGTCTTTGGGACAAGGTGCAGGCTCGACTCGCCAAGCAACGCGCCGCGGTCGAGGAATCTGATGACGGTCAAACACGCCGTCGCTTCTGGGAACAGAAGCGACCTCTCCACCTGCTGACCGGCCGGGTCTTTTGTGGCGGCTGCGGAGCGCTGATGCAGGCATCCGGCAAGGACTACCTGGCGTGCAGGGTCGCCATTGCCCATGGTCCCTGCACCAACCGGCGCAGCGTGCGTCGTGGAGCGCTCGAGGGGAGGATCCTGGATGCGCTCGGCAGTGAGCTCATGCGTCCTGACCTGGTGGCTGTTTTCGCAGAGGAGTTCACGCAAGAGTGGAACCGACTGGCTGTCGATCGGTCGTCCGAGCGGCCCAATCTTCAGCGTGAGCTGGGCGCGGTGGAGCGGAAGCTTTCCGGTCTGATCGACGCGATCGCTGATGGGCTGCGCGCCCCGGGTCTTCAGGGGCGGTTGGACACGCTTACGGGGCGCAAGGCCGAGCTGGAGCGCCTTCTGGTCGACGCTGAGGCTGCATCCGCCACCCCTTCCCTGCATCCGAACCTCGCGGAGGTCTATCGGTCCAAGGTCACGTCTCTTCGGGCTGAGATGCAAAAAAGCGCCTCGCCGGAGGTCCGGGAGGCGCTGCGTGAATTGGTGTCTCGTGTGGAGGTCCACCCTGGTGGGGAGGACGGGACCGGTCCCAGGATCGAGTTGCTCGGCCACCTTGGCGCGCTGTTGCGTGCTGGACGGGCTGACGTTCCTGCAACGTTCGAGAGTCCAGTCAAAGTGGATGCGGGGACAGGATTTGAACCTGTGACCTTCAGGTTATGAGCCTGACGAGCTACCGGGCTGCTCCACCCCGCGTGACGGTGGTATAAAAAAAGGTTTTCGGTTGGGTGGCCTGGCGCTGACCGACTCTCCCGCCGCTTGAGCGGCAGTACCATGGGCGCTGGAGTGTTTCACGGCCGAGTTCGGGATGGGATCGGGTGTTTCAACTCCGCGATAGGCACCAGGCCACCGAACCGAAAACCTGTTCGTGTGGTGATGGGGATTGGTTGGAATGGGATGAGTGTGTGAAGTGGGGTTTGGTGCTGCGTGCGGTGTTCGGACGTGGTCCGAACCGCATTGGGGAGTAGTGAGCCTATCGGGCTATTAGGATCGCTTAGCTGCACGCATTACTGCGCTTCCACAGGCGACCTATCAACGTGATGGTCTATCACGGCCCTCGGGGAGACCTGGTTTTGAGGTGGGTTTCCCGCTTAGATGCTTTCAGCGGTTATCCCGTCCACACTTAGCTACCCAGCTGTGCCACTGGCGTGACAACTGGTGCACCAGAGGTATGTCCATCCCGGTCCTCTCGTACTAGGGACAGATCCTCTCAAGTCTCCAACACCCACAGCAGATAGGGACCGAACTGTCTCACGACGTTCTAAACCCAGCTCACGTACCGCTTTAATCGGCGAACAGCCGAACCCTTGGGACCTGCTCCAGCCCCGGGATGCGATGAGCCGACATCGAGGTGCCAAACCTCCCCGTCGATGTGGACTCTTGGGGGAGATCAGCCTGTTATCCCTAGAGTACCTTTTATCCGTTGAGCGATGGCCCGTCCACGAGGGACCACCGGATCACTAAGGCCGACTTTCGTCTCTGTTCGCGCTGTCACGCTCACAGTCAGGCGGGCTTATGCCTTTGCACTCAACAGCCGATGTCCGACCGGCTTGAGCCCACCATCGCGCGCCTCCGTTACAATTTGGGAGGCGACCGCCCCAGTCAAACTGCCCACCACGCAGGGTCCCGGCCCGGGATAACCAGGCTCGGTTAGACGCCAAAAAGGCACAGGGTGGTATTTCAAGGTTGGCTCCACACAAGCTAGCGCCCATGCTTCAAAGCCTCCCACCTATCCTACACAGTCCCTTCCTGGCGCCACTGCGAAGTTGCAGTAAAGGTTCATAGGGTCTTTCCGTCTAACTGCGGGTACCCCGCATCTTCACGGGGAATTCAATTTCGCTGAGCCCATGCCGGAGACAGTGGGGAGGTCGTTACGCCATTCGTGCAGGTCGGAACTTACCCGACAAGGAATTTCGCTACCTTAG